>NZ_CP048796.1:65000-4280811 GCF_010748935.1 Providencia vermicola | reverse complement strand
GGTGGACTCCCCTAAACAAGATCAATGAAACAAAAGAAGTACAGATTAAGCAAAGAATTTTTACTGGCGCTTTATACAAGTCCCAGCGAAGCTCATGTGATTCATTTTTACTCAACGTATTTTCCCGATCCTCAGATCGGAAATGTGACCGGAGATCATACCGTAAAATTGGCAAGAGATCTTCATTCTTTTACACAGTTTTTATGCTTTTTATCCACAGGTAAATGTGGTAAGACAATGCGGTTATAGGAGTAACGCGCACTTTGATCTCGATCCGCGATATTTTTTCCACAAAGCTGGGGATAACTTTAGACGATTTATGGAAAATATTCTCTAAGGATCAAAAAATATTTTTAGATCGCTCGATGATCCTTGCGCTTTGAGGTGGAGTCCGTATAATCTCCCACCCTGTATAGCGCATTGAAGTTGTTTTCATAATGAACTAATTTAAAGTAAATTATGGGCTTTAAGCTTCATTCGCTGTTGCAGCATATGTCAGCAAACCTGTCAGCCAGGCTATAAATAAAAGTGGTTTGATTGCGTCATTTCATTGACGTGACCCCCTATGTTTTATTACAATCCTGCCTCTTTCTATATTGTTGCGATAGAGGCACAGGTGTAAATCAGTTTCCACTGGTTGCCAACGCGTTTACTGAATCAGTAATAAATTTTAAAGTTAGGTAGAAATCGTTATGAAACGCACTTTTCAACCGTCCGTACTGAAACGCAACCGTTCACACGGTTTCCGTGCTCGTATGGCCACTAAAAATGGTCGTCAGGTTCTGGCTCGCCGTCGTGCTAAAGGCCGCGCTCGTCTGACCGTTTCATCTAAGTAATAAAGCTAGCCCTCTATTCCAGTGGTTAAGCTCGCTTTTACCCGGGAGTTACGTTTGCTAACTCCCAGGCATTTCGATAATGTCTTTAAGCAGCCGCAGAGGGCGAGTTCCCCAGAGATAACAATCCTTGGTCGCCTAAACGAGCTGGGGCATCCCCGCATCGGTCTTACCATCGCTAAAAAAAATGTTAAACGAGCTCATGAGCGAAATCGAATTAAACGATTAGCGCGTGAATATTTTCGTTTGCATCAACACGAGTTACCGCCAATGGATTTTGTGGTATTGGTAAGAAAAGGGGTTTCTAATCTCGATAATCAACAAATCACGGAAGCATTGGGTAAATTATGGCGTCGACACTGTCGCTTGGCTCAAAACTCCTGATTGGCTTGATTAGGGGATACCAATTGGCAATTAGCCCGCTGTTAGGGCCACGTTGCCGTTTCAATCCAACTTGTTCAAATTATGGAATTGAGGCATTGCGCAGGTTTGGAATGTTAAAAGGTAGTTGGTTAACGGCGAAACGCGTATTAAAATGCCACCCTTTACACGCTGGTGGAGACGATCCTGTTCCGCCTAAAAAAAACGATGATAATAGAGAATTATAACGATGGATTCGCAACGCAATCTTCTACTCATCGCTTTGCTATTTGTTTCGTTCTTAGTATGGCAGGCCTGGGAGAGCGATAAAGCTGCTCAGGATATAAAAACTGTCCAAACGGCACAACGAACAGATATGCCAAGCAGTGATTCCCAAACTGTGACGAGCAGTGGGCAAGGTAAGCTGATCACAGTGAAAACAGATGTGTTAGATTTACGCATCAATACTCGTGGTGGTGATATCGATGAGGCTGACTTGTTAGCCTATCCTGCAACCCTTCATTCAGAAGACCCTTTCCGTCTATTGGAAACGGCGCCTGACTTTCTTTATCAGGCTCAAAGTGGTCTGATTGGCCAACACGGTCCAGACAACCCAGCGAATAATAATGGTCAACGTCCTGTGTATACCACGGCTGAATCAAGCTTCGTATTACAAGATGGCCAAAATGAGCTGCGTGTGCCAATGACATTCACCGATAAAGACGGTGTGGTTTATCAAAAAACCTATGTCTTGAAACGCGGCCAGTATACTGTTGATGTTGAATACAATATTCAAAACCCAACAGCACAACCTTTAAATCTCGCCTTCTTTGGTCAATTGAAACAAACAATTCAATTACCAAAAGAACGTGATACAGGTAGTAGCAACTTCGCCTTACATACTTATCGCGGTGCTGCTTATTCTTCAGATGAAACTAACTATAAAAAATATAGCTTTAGTGATATTGAAGATAAAAACCTGAATATCACAACGAAAGGTGGCTGGATAGCGATGTTGCAACAATATTTTGCAACCGCATGGATCCCTGCTAGCAACGAAAAAAGCACTTTCTATACCATTGACCTTGATAAACAGTCAGCCATCATTGGTTATAAGAGTGAGCCAATGACTATTGCGGCTAATGGTGCTGGAACTTATTCATCTACATTATGGGTTGGTCCTGAAATCCAATCAGAGATGGCTGAAGTTGCTCCTCACTTAGATTTAACTGTTGATTACGGTTGGTTATGGTTTATCTCTCAGCCACTGTTCAAGCTGTTGAAATTCATTCACGGTTTTGTCGGTAACTGGGGTATTGCTATCATCGTTATTACCTTTATCGTCCGTGGTATCATGTACCCGCTGACAAAAGCTCAGTACACATCAATGGCGAAAATGCGTTTACTGCAACCAAAACTGGCTGCGATGCGTGAGCGTATTGGTGATGATAAACAGCGTATGAGCCAAGAAATGATGGCGTTGTATAAGGCAGAAAAAGTAAACCCACTAGGTGGTTGTTTACCGCTACTTATCCAAATGCCAATCTTCCTTGCACTTTATTACATGTTGATGGGCTCTGTTGAGCTACGTCATGCCCCATTCTTTGGTTGGATTCAGGACTTGTCAGCACAAGACCCATACTACATCCTGCCAGTATTAATGGGTGTGACGATGTTCGTTATTCAGAAAATGTCGCCAACGGCGGTGACAGACCCAATGCAGCAGAAGATTATGACCTATATGCCGGTCGTATTCACTATCTTCTTCCTGTGGTTCCCATCAGGTCTGGTACTGTACTATATCGTGAGTAACTTAGTGACCATCATCCAGCAACAGATTATTTATCGTGGTCTGGAAAAACGTGGTCTACATAGTCGCGATAAAAAAGAGAAAAAATAATCTCAATCTTAGGTGAGCCGAAAGGCCACTTAAGGATATAGTATTAAGGCGGCCATTACGGACCGCCTTAATTTTTTATAGCTATGACAGAGAAACATCATGCAAACCAACGATACGATTGTTGCCCAAGCAACGCCTCCAGGTCGTGGTGGAGTCGGTATTTTACGAGTATCAGGCCCGAAAGCGGCTTTTGTTGCTCAAACGGTATTGGGTAAACTGCCAAAACCACGTTATGCGGATTATTTACCTTTCCGAGACGTTAATGACAGCGTACTTGATCAAGGTATTGCTATCTTCTTTCCTAGCCCAAATTCATTTACAGGGGAAGATGTTTTAGAACTGCAAGGGCATGGTGGCCCTGTCATTCTAGATTTATTACTGAAACGGATTCTTACGATTGAAGGCGTTCGTATTGCCAATCCGGGTGAATTTTCTGAACGCGCTTTTTTGAACGATAAGCTAGATTTAGCGCAAGCAGAAGCGATTGCAGACCTTATTGATGCAAGTTCAGAACAAGCTGCTCGTTCGGCAATGAACTCTTTACAAGGCGCGTTTTCTGCTCAAATTCATCAAATGGTTGAAGCACTAACGACTCTGCGTATCTATGTAGAAGCGGCTATCGATTTCCCCGATGAAGAAATTGATTTTCTCTCTGACGGAAAAATTGAAGCGAAGTTGAATGAGGTGATTGCCGATTTAGCCCGAGTTCGCTCTGAAGCACGCCAAGGGAGTTTATTGCGTGAAGGAATGAAAGTGGTTATTGCTGGGCGTCCTAATGCAGGTAAATCGAGTCTGTTAAATGCATTAGCAGGGCGTGAAGCTGCCATCGTTACGGATATTGCGGGTACCACACGAGACGTATTACGTGAACATATTCATATTGACGGCATGCCGCTACATATTATTGATACAGCCGGTTTACGTGAGGCAAGTGATGAAGTAGAGCGCATTGGTATTGAGCGTGCCTGGGCAGAGATCGAACAAGCTGACCGTGTTCTCTTTATGCTTGATAGCACCACGACAGATGCGACAGAACCACAAGCCATCTGGCCTGAGTTTATGGCGCGTTTACCTGAAACTTTACCCGTAACGGTCATCCGTAATAAAGCCGATAAAACGGGTGAGAAAATAGAATTTGTAGGGGATGTGCGTTACCCATTGATTCGTTTATCGGCGCGTGAAGAACTGGGTATAGATTTGCTGCGCGATCATCTCAAAGAAACCATGGGTTTTAATAGTAACACGGAGGGGGGGTTTTTGGCTCGCCGCCGCCATTTACAGGCATTAGATGCTGCTGCTGTGCATTTAGCTCAGGGGCATGAGCAATTGGTCGTTGCCCGTTCAGGAGAGCTATTAGCCGAAGAATTACGTTTAGCGCAACAAGAGCTCAGTGAAATCACGGGGGAATTCACATCAGATGATTTGCTCGGCCGCATTTTCTCAAGTTTCTGTATCGGGAAGTAAAAACTGATTTAACTCAGTGTGGTAGCAGCTTGCTATCTAATCAGCAAGCTGCTGTAAAACGGAATGGCTCTTTATAGGCTTAGAAAAGGTTTATTGGTTAATTAGCTATAGAACGGTATTTGTTTCAAATGATTTAATGCAAGTTCTAACTTATTTGAGTCAAATAACCTAAGTTTACGTTGTGCCCATCTATCCCCTGCTGGCCATTGGCGCATTCCTTCAAGTAAGGACTCAATATTAGGTGAAGATTGCTTTTTGTATAGCAACCAGTCTACAGTGGAGAGAAGTTCTATCCCGAAAGGAGATTCGAATCCATCAATAAGCTTCGTTGTCTTCTCTAGCGCGGATAAATAGTCTTTTGCTTCGGTTTTTAAATACAGCTCAATCGTAGCGCGTTTATCATCATTAAACCAAATTACGTCTAATGGACTACAATCACTAATCCGTTTTTCACTCTTGAGGTAGCTTCCATCTAGCCCGTTTAATAAGTGTCGTAACTTATCGGCGTAGGGACCATAGTTTCTGGCTTCAAACCTTAGGTTTAATGGATTTCTCAGCCCTTCAGCCTCTATTGTACGCTCTAAAAACCAAGCTAACTTTTGTATTTCCAATAGGCTACAATCCATCCCCATAACCCAATAACGACGGATAAGTTCTGCAATTAAGGCGCGGGCCGGCGTCAGTTTTTCAACACCCTTTGGCTTAGCAACATTTTGATATTTTGCTATTGGCTCATAAACAATAATTTTTACGTTTTGAATATCACCTAATATTTCCACAATATGAGGCTTGACATCATCCCAATTGAGACCGCCATTACCAGCCCCTAATGGCGGGATAGCAATAGATTTAACATGATTCTCTTCAATGAAGTTACGTAGGTCCAATAAGCCATCAATAATCCACTGAATTTGAGATTTTGCTCGCCAATGCTGCTTTGTTGGGAAATTAACAATCCAACGAGGGCCCATGAGCTCCCCGGTTTCAGTAACAAACATTTTTCCAGTCTGCACTTCATGTGTTTTACATGCTTTAGCATATGCAGCCATATTGGCGGGAAAACGCTCTTTAAACATTAATGCGATCCCTTTACCCATAACACCAACGGTATTGACGGTATTAACGAGCGCTTCTACGTCAGCTTCTAACAAATTACCTTGGGTAAATTCTATCATTATCAGCCTCCTTAAAAGTACCAGTTTGGAATGCAATGGATATCTAAATGAATCTCAAGTTGGCTGGCTTTTGCTTGAAGTTCTAGCTGGGTTTCTTTTGTGTAACAAACAGCACCTAATAGGGCTTCCATAGGAACATGTTTATAAATTAACGCTTCTGCTTGATACCTTTCAACTTTTTCAGGGTCATCAGGGTCACGGTGAAAATTGCGCTGCTGTAGTAAAGCCCAATCTATCTCCGCGAGATCTGTTAGCTGGTTATAGAACTGAGATGTTACAGGATACGCATGACGATCGGTGAAAACAAAAGGTATCTTTAGAGCGGCTATTTTATACATGCTGGAAACCAAGATGATAATATCATCATTGGGAACTTTTCGCACCCCACCACGGCCTGTATAAATATTATACATCATTGGCGAGAAAGGGGTGAAATAGAAAGGTACATAATCATTAAGTACCCCATTCGGCTGAATAGGTACATGACGTTGATTGCGGCGGTTAATCAGGTCTGTATTGCCAATAGTCACCCAATTAGGTGAATAATGTTCACTATTTCCTGCATATAAGCCATTGGCAAAAAGCCAAGGAATATTCTGACGATGGGTTATTCTCCAGATAAGTGCTTTTTCTGGGTTTAGGTTCATATACGCCATTAACAAAACATTCCTTCATTGATAGCAATTTCAAGGTTTAAATTAAGGGTCTTTAACTCTCTATTAACGATTTTTGAAACTTCCGGTGTGGGAACATAAATCTTGAAAAACTTTGATACCTCAACAACCGTTGGTGAAAGACATTCTGCTATACAAATGCTTTTGCTGTCAGGATCATGGTAATCACGTAGATTCATTATATCCCAGTTAATAAGAGCAAAGCCTTCATTGTAGTCATAAATTTTAATATTGGCTTCAGCCAAAGGGTGCCTTAGGATAATTTTCCAGTTTTCTTTTTGAGCTAACGCTCTTTTAATCGTAATGAGGACAAATTTTTCATCAGGAAAATTTTTTTGCACTCTGCCATCAAAGGGATTACGTGAAAACCAATGAAATGGAACATAGCTATCTAGTTGATGTTTTTTTCTTCCTTCGATGATCTCTTTGTCTGCAATATCATGAAATTTATTAATATCTACTCTTGGTTTTAACCCCTCAATCAATATATTTCTTATATTTTTCAAACTAGTAAGATGATAAATTAGCTTTTTTGTTTTGATATCATTCATCTAATATTCCTTTGATTATTATAAAAATAATATAATTAGAGTGTTAGTTTAATTATTCCATTTTATTATCAAGAGAATATCGCAATGTATGGCAAAGGGCAGTGATAGTGCTAACATCATTAAGAAATACTTATTATTCGGATGGTGCCTGCTTAACGTTAATTTTATCTTAATCCTTCTTTTTATTTTCCTTTTATACTACCGAGCTCATTTTCGTCATAGGTTATATTTATGAGTATCAAGCCTTCTATTACGATAAACATCCACAGTTTTGTCCAACGCCCTGATCTTATTGAACAGTCTGATGAACTGCTAGACAAGTTATGGCCACAATTTATGTGTGAAACGGCCGTCTGTGATGAATATTGGGAAAAACTTTATGAAGAGCCTATGAACCAATTTCAATTTTTAGCGGTAGCGGATATTCAAGGTACTGAAAAAGTGGTCGGGGTGATTAAATCCGTCCTCTTCCAATGGCCTGATCACAACCTCACAAAATTAGTGGATTTAGGCTGGGATGACATTTTCAATTTTGCGATTGAAAACAAAAACGGTGAGGATCGCTATATTTCTGCACTCTCTGTCACTGTTGAGCCTGAATATCGCGGCTATCAAATACCAGCTCTGCTGATCAACGCGTTGAAAAAAGCAGCGGTAGCGTATGGTGCAAAGGCCGTCGTAGTACCTGTTCGCCCAACTTTAAAGCATCGTTATCCATTACAACCCTTCGATGATTATTGCCGATGGACCAACGAGCAGGGAGAACCTTTTGACCCTTGGATACGCACACATTGGCGCTTAGGTGGCAAAATATTAAAACCTATACACCGCTCAATGTCGATTAAAGGCACGGTCGAGCAGTGGGAGTCATGGACAGGCATGCGTTTTATACAGTCAGGACAATACGTCGTACCGAACGCGTTAGTCCCTGTCACTGTTGATATAGAAAAACAATCGATTGAATATATTGAGCCGAATTTGTGGATGTTGCACTCTCTGGAGAAGGCATAACCATTAGTTCGTTATGCGGCTTGGGTGAGTAAAGACAGTTGCTTTCCCTTGGCGGCAAAAACCCACTAAGGTTAGATTGGCTTTATCAGCCACTTCGATGGCAAGGGAGGTGGCTGCTGAAACGGCAAACAAGATTTCTGCTCCACAACTTGCTGCTTTTTGTACCATTTCATAACTGGCACGGCTAGAGACCAAGACAGCGCCTTGTTGCCAATGATGGCGATGTTTCATGCCTAATAGCTTATCAAGCGCAACATGGCGGCCGACATCCTCACATCCCCCCACAAGCAGGCCTTCTGGGGAAATCCATGCAGCGGCATGGGTACAGCCCGTTAATGCACCGATTTCTTGCACTTTCTTCAGTTCAGTTAATGCGTGATCAAGGTGAGATAGTGAGAACGTTTGAGTGAAAGGCAGTGGAGGAATCGGTTTGAATATCTCATCAAGTTGTTCAGTACCACAAATACCACAGCCAGTTCGCCCAGCTAGGTTACGTCTACGCTCTTTTAACCCCATAAAACGGCGGTTAGATAACTCAACATGCACTTCAAGGCCACGATGACAGCCTTGAATGATATCAATTCCTCGGATTTCTTGTTTTGATTGTATGATCCCTTCCGATAATGAGAACCCGATAGCAAAATCTTCTAAATCTTTTGGTGTCGCCATCATCACGACATGTGATATGCCGTTATAAACTAAAGCAACAGGTAATTCTTCGGCTACCCAATCAGTTACAGACTGATCAAGGTTGCCTTTTTGTTGCACACTTGTATGGTTTGCGCCAATCATTTTCAAAGATTTTGACAGTTTCGTGTTATTTGTTTCATACATTAGATGAATTCCTAGCACTAATGATACATAATATTAATTATGGGTAAAAAGAATTTACACCATTTCTCAGGCAATGAACCTGAATACGATACGGAAGACGTTGAATAAGAACAGTTTACCTGAATATCGCGATTTAAAACATTTCTTAGGTAAACAAGAGCAATGTAAATGAGGAGATCCCCATGCAAGTCAGCAGAAGGCAGTTCTTTAAGATCTGCGCTGGCGGTATGGCGGGTACGACGGCAGCAGCGTTGGGTTTTGCACCCTCAACTGCGTTAGCGTCGACACGTCAGTATAAATTACTGCGTGCGAAAGAAACCCGAAATACCTGCACGTACTGTTCTGTCGGTTGTGGGCTATTGATGTATAGCTTAGGCGATGGAGCGAAAAATGCCAAAGAAAGCATTTTTCATATTGAAGGTGACCCGGATCATCCGGTTAACCGCGGCGCACTCTGCCCGAAAGGTGCAGGACTTATCGACTTTATCCACAGTGAAAGTCGACTCAAATATCCTGAAGTACGCGAACCTGGAACCAATGAGTGGAAACGCATCACTTGGAACGACGCTTTTGATCGTATTGCCAAGTTGATGAAAGAAGACCGTGATGCCAATTTCATCAAGCAGAATAAAGATGGTGTAACGGTTAACCGTTGGCTGACAACAGGTATGCTCTGTGCTTCAGCCGCTAGTAACGAAACAGGTTTTGTCACCCAAAAATTTAGTCGCGCCCTCGGCATGCTTGCCGTGGATAACCAAGCGCGTGTCTGACACGGACCAACGGTAGCAAGTCTTGCTCCAACATTTGGTCGCGGTGCGATGACCAACCACTGGGTTGATATTAAAAACGCAAACCTTGTTGTTGTTATGGGCGGTAATGCGGCAGAAGCTCACCCAGTCGGTTTTCGCTGGGCGATGGAAGCCAAAATCCATAATAAAGCTAAACTCATTGTTATTGATCCACGCTTTACCCGTACAGCGGCTGTGGCGGATTTCTATACGCCTATCCGTTCTGGTACTGACATTGCATTTTTGTCAGGTGTGATTAAATACCTACTGGATAACAAAAAAATTCAGCAGGAATACGTTGAAGCTTATACCAACGCTAGCCTTATCATTCGTGAAGACTACGGTTTTGATGATGGTTTATTCACAGGCTATGATGCAGAAAAACGTCAGTATGATAAAACGACGTGGAACTACGAGATGGATGAGAATGGTTTCGCACGACGCGATCCTACGTTAACTCACCCTCGTTGTGTCTTGAATCTGCTGAAAGATCACGTTAGCCGTTATACACCTGAAGTGGTGAATAACATCTGCGGTACGCCGATTGAAGACTTCTTGAAAGTCTGTGAGTACATTGCAGAGACGAGTGCAAAAGATAAAACGGCCTCTTTCCTGTATGCACTTGGCTGGACGCAACATACCATCGGTGCACAAAACATTCGTACCATGGCGATGATCCAGTTACTGTTGGGTAATATGGGTATGCTAGGCGGTGGGGTTAACGCACTGCGTGGTCACTCGAATATCCAAGGTCTGACTGACTTAGGCTTGTTATCTCAAAGCTTACCGGGTTATCTGACTTTACCGTCAGAAAAACAAACCACGCTAGAGAGCTATTTAGAAGCGAATACCCCTAAAATGACCCAACCTGGTCAGGTGAACTATTGGGGCAATTACCCGAAATTCTTTGTCAGTATGATGAAGACTTTCTACGGTGATAAAGCGCAAAAAGAGAATAGCTGGGGCTTTGATTGGTTACCTAAATGGGACCAAGGCTATGATGTGTTACGTTATTTCGAAATGATGGATAAAGGTGAAGTCAATGGTTATATTTGCCAAGGCTTTAACCCATTAGCCTCATTCCCGAACAAAAACAAAATCATCAAATCGCTATCTAAGTTGAAATTCTTAGTCACGATTGACCCATTAAATACAGAAACGTCAAACTTCTGGCAAAATCATGGCGAAATGAATGATGTCGACCCATCGACTATTCAAACAACGGTTTTCCGTCTGCCATCTTGCTGTTTTGCTGAAGAGAATGGTTCGATTGTAAACTCTGCTCGTTGGTTGCAATGGCACTGGAAAGGTGCAGATGCCCCAGGTGAAGCCATCAGTGATGGTGAAATTCTGTCAGGTATTTATCACCGTATACGCCAGCTCTATGAAACCGAAGGTGGTGAGTCACCAGAGCCAGTATTAAACATGACTTGGAACTACTTTGACCGTGATAATCCAACTCCGGAAGAAGTGGCACAAGAAAGTAATGGTTATGCGCTGGTCGATCTAAAAGATGCTGATGGCAACATCATTGTGAAGAAAGGTGAACTGTTAAGTTCGTTCGCCCAATTACGTGATGATGGGACTACATCGAGTGGTTGCTGGATCTTTACGGGTAGCTGGACACCGAAAGGTAACCAGATGGCGCGTCGTGATAACTCTGACCCAACAGGTCTGGGTAATACTCTTGGCTGGGCATGGGCATGGCCGTTAAACCGCCGTGTTATTTATAACCGTGCATCTGCTGACCCAATGGGCAAACCATGGGATCCACGCCGTCAAATTCTAGAATGGGATGGCAGCAAGTGGATAGGTATGGACGTACCGGACTACAGTAATGCGCCTCCGGGCAGTGGTGTACACCCATTCATTATGCAACCAGAAGGTATGGGACGTTTGTTTGCACTGGATAAAATGGCGGAAGGTCCATTCCCAGAGCATTATGAACCGATTGAAACACCGCTCGATACCAACCCATTACACCCTAATGTGGTGTCTAACCCTGCTGCTCGTGTATTTAAAGACGACTGGGCGCAAATGGGTAAAGCGACAGAATTCCCTTATGTTGGAACAACCTATCGCTTAACTGAGCATTTCCACTATTGGACAAAACATGCGTTGTTGAATGCCATTATTCAGCCACAGCAATTCATTGAAATTGGTGATCGCTTGGCGAAAGAAAAAGGGATTAAACAAGGCGATATGGTGAAAGTCAGCTCTAAACGCGGCTATATTAAAGCGAAAGCGGTTGTCACAAAACGTATTCATACGTTGAAAGTCAACGGCAAAGATGTGGATACCATAGGTATTCCTATCCACTGGGGCTTTGAAGGTTTAGCGGTGAAAGGCTTCATTGCAAATACACTGACGCCATATGTGGGTGATGCCAATACGCAAACGCCGGAATTTAAATCATTCCTTGTCAATGTGGAAAAGGTGTAAGGAGATAAATTATGTCAATGCAATCACAAGACATTATTCGTCGCTCTGCCACCAATTCCCTGACGCCCCCAGCGCAAGTGAGGGACTTTAAGGAAGAAGTGGCGAAGCTGATTGACGTGACTACCTGTATTGGCTGTAAAGCTTGTCAGGTAGCCTGTTCAGAGTGGAACGATATCCGTGACAAAATCGGTACAAACGTTGGGGTATATGATAACCCAACCGATTTAACCGCTAAGTCATGGACCGTGATGCGTTTTTCTGAAGTGGAAGAGAATGGCAAGTTTGAATGGCTGATTCGTAAAGATGGCTGTATGCACTGCTATGATCCAGGCTGTTTAAAGGCTTGTCCATCAGAAGGCGCGATTGTTCAGTATAAAAACGGTATTGTCGATTTCCAATCAGAACATTGTATTGGTTGTGGCTACTGTATTGCAGGCTGTCCGTTCAATATTCCACGTATTAATCAGGAAGATAACCGTGCATATAAATGTACGCTATGTGTCGACCGTGTGGAAGTTGGGCAAGAACCTGCCTGCGTGAAAACCTGTCCAACCGGTGCTATCCATTTTGGTAGCAAAGAGGACATGACCGCATTGGCGTCAGACCGTGTTGCTGAACTGAAAACACGTGGTTACAACAACGCGGGTCTGTATGATCCGGAAGGTGTTGGTGGTACCCACGTAATGTATGTATTACATCATGCAGATAAGCCTCAGCTATATCATGGTCTGCCGGACAATCCGACAATTAGCCCAACAGTCACTTTCTGGAAAGGTATCTGGAAGCCGTTAGCAGCGGTTGGTTTTGCTGCAACGTTTGCGGCGGCCATCTTCCACTATGTGGGTATTGGTCCGAACCGCGTCTCCAAGAAAGAAGAGGAAGAGGCACTGAAGGACATTCAGGACTCAACATCTTCTGAGACTTCAAAATCAGTTGAAGGGGAGGATCACAAATGATGCCGCAGGATAATGAAAAGATTATTCGCCATAAACCGATTGAGAGGATCAATCACTGGGCGGTTGTGATTTGCTTTTTGTTCACGGCTATCAGTGGATTGGGATTTTTCTTCCCATCCCTGAACTGGTTTATGAACATTCTAGGCACGCCACAGCTGGCTAGGATCCTGCATCCTTTTGTCGGTACAGCGATGTTCTTATTGTTCGTCTTTATGTTCTTCCGCTATTTTCACCATAACTTTATCAATAAAGAAGATATTAAGTGGGCGAAAAATATCGGTAAGGTATTGAAGAATGAAGAGGCTGGGGACGTTGGTCAATATAACCTTGGTCAAAAAGGGGTATATTGGGTGGTGACTATCTGTTTACTGCTGCTAGCGGTAAGCGGTGTGATCATGTGGCGTCCTTACTTCGCAGACTTTTTCTCAATCCCAATTTATCGTGCAGCCATTATCGTGCACTCCATTTCAGCGATTGCCTTGATCATTATGATTGTGGTGCATGCTTATGCTGCTATCTGGGTCAAAGGCTCAGTACGTGCAATGGTTGAAGGTTGGGTAACACGTGGTTGGGCGAAGAAGCATCACACACGTTGGTATCGTGAAATTGTCGAAAAAGAGAAACAGCAGCAACAAGAGAAAAACTAAGCTTCTATTGTTGTTCTGATCAAAAACCCACAAACGTTTATTGTTTGTGGGTTTTTTTTGATAAAAACAATATTCAATGTATTGAATAAATTGGCTTCACAAGCAGTCAATATATTCATATTAGACGTATAATATAACTAAAGCTATTCAGTAATATAAATAATGTAATAATTTATTTCATTATTATCGTAATATAAATAAATTTATAATTTAAGAAAAATAAAAACAATAAGCGTACAAAACGAAAAATATTATTAATACCCTTCATATTATGATGATCTGGATTAATCATAATAAGGGTTATATCAAATAAATAATAATTAAAGCGCATTCAATAATAGTACTCTGATTGTTGATTTTATTTTGATAATAAAGTTGTGTTTTTATTTCCATCATTGATTTATAACACTTTTATCTCTTTTGTTTATCCTTTATGGTTAGCTTAATTAAGATGCTCAAATTAATAATATCAAATAAGATAATCATAATAGGAGTGATTAATGACGTATTATAATAATCAATACTGTACATTTTAGTATTTATAAATAGCAATTCATTCAGTTATTGAAAAATTAAGAGATTAATAACTGTTTATTATTAACAAGATAGAATAATAAAACCATTGGCCGATATTATTTTGATTGCCTAGACATTAGATGAAATATTTATTATAACGGTGTAAATCATTATTTCTTAATAAGAATTCATCTAAATATAATCATTGTTTTTTGAAATGACATTCACCACAGCTAAATAAATCATTTAATTCCATTTACGACAGCTAAATAATGAGGTAATTCATGGATCTTCCTTTACAAGGTATCAAAGTACTCGATTTTACAGGTGTACAGTCTGGGCCATCTTGTACTCAAATGTTAGCGTGGTTCGGTGCTGATGTAATTAAAATTGAACGCCCTGGTGTGGGGGATGTGACGCGTAATCAGTTGAGAGATATTCCTGATGTCGATGCGCTGTATTTCACCATGCTAAACAGTAATAAACGTTCAGTTGAATTAAATACCAAAACACCAGAAGGTAAAGAAGTGATGGAACGCCTGATTAAGCAGGCCGATGTTTTGGTTGAGAATTTCCATCCAGGTGCTATCGACCATATGGGTTTTACTTGGGAACATATTCAAGAACTTAACCCTCGTTTAATTTTTGGTTCAATCAAAGGTTTTAATGAAAATTCACCTTATGCAGATGTAAAAGCCTATGAAAACGTTGCACAAGCTGCGGGTGGTGCGGCTTCAACGACAGGTTTTTGGGATGGCCCACCGTTAGTGAGTGCGGCGGCATTAGGTGACAGTAATACGGGCATGCACTTATTAATCGGCTTACTCGCCGCATTGTTGCACCGTGAAAAAACAGGCAAAGGGCAACGAGTGACGATGTCAATGCAAGATGCAGTATTGAACCTGTGTCGTGTTAAGTTGCGTGACCAACAGCGTTTAGAAAAAGTGGGTTACCTCGAAGAGTATCCTCAATATCCGAACGGTAAGTTTGGTGATGCGGTACCTCGTGGAGGTAATGCGGGGGGCGGTGGCCAACCCGGTTGGATTTTAAAATGTAAAGGTTGGGAAACTGACCCAAATGCGTATATTTACTTCACAATTCAAGAGCAGGATTGGGAGCAAACCTGTATTGCTATTGGTAAACCTGAGTGGGCAAAAGACCCCGCTTACAGCACACCGCAAGCTCGTCAGCCGCATATTTTTGATATCTTTGCTGAGATTGAGAAATTCTTAGCGGATAAAGACAAGCATGAAGCGGTTGAATATCTTAGTCAATACGGTGTGCCATGTGCACCAGTACTTAGCATGCGTGAGATAGCACGTGATCAATCACTGCGTGATAGCGGCAGTATTGTTGAAGTTGAGCAACCAAAACGCGGTACTTACTTAACCGTTGGTTGCCCTATGAAGTTCTCCTCTTTCACCCCTGAAATTAAAAGTGCACCACTGTTAGGCGAGCATACCGAGGAAGTGTTAACTGAATTGGGTTATAGCGCGGAACAAATTGCGTCAATGCGGACTAACAAAGCGATTTAATCTTAAATTAGGGAACGTTGCTGAAAGTTCCCTACGCACTTTTCTGTATTTTATGAGGTGGACATGTCGACTGAACAAACCCAAAACTTAACCGATGGTATGCATATTATCGTCGATGCTCTGAAAAAAAATGGCATTGATACCATTTATGGTGTTGTTGGTATTCCTGTGACAGATATGGCTCGTCACGCTCAAGCCGAAGGTATTCGTTACATCGGTTTTCGTCACGAACAATCTGCGGGTAATGCTGCGGCAATCAGCGGTTTTTTAACGCAAAAACCAGGTATTTGTTTAACCGTATCTGCACCAGGATTCCTAAATGGTATGGTGGCTCTCGCCAATGCGACGACGAATGGTTTTCCCATGATTCAAATCAGTGGTTCCAGTGATAGAGCGATTATCGACCTACAACAGGGCGACTATGAAGAACTGGACCAAATGAATACAGCGAAACCCTTTGTTAAAGCTGCTTACCGTGTCAATAAGCCTGAAGACTTGGGGATCGCGCTAGCACGTGCAATCCGTGCTGCTGTTTCAGGTCGTCCGGGAGGCGTTTATCTGGATTTAACCACAGAAGTACTGGCTGCTGTGATGGATAAAGATGAAGCAGATAAAACCATTTTTACTGTTGAAGATCCTGCTCCTCGCCAACTGCCAGCCCCTGAGTCTGTTGATAAAGCCCTTAAATTGCTGGCGTCAGCTAAACGACCGTTAATTATTTTGGGTAAAGGTGCAGCTTACGCACAAGCAGACGAAAATATTCGTAAATTCATTGAAACAACAGGTATTCCTTATTTACCGATGTCAATGGCGAAAGGGTTATTACCGGATGATCACCCTCAATCAGCGGCAGCAGCACGCTCGCATGCCTTATCTAACGCAGATGTTATCGTATTGATGGGAGCTCGCTTGAACTGGTTGTTAGACCATGGAAAAGGTAAACATTGGTCTCCGGATACACAGTTCATTCAGCTGGATATTGAACCGTCTGAAATTGATAGTAATCGCCGTATTACGGCACCTGTGGTGGGTGATATCTATTCGAGTATTGAGTTATTACTGGCTGGGTTGGCCTCAACGCCTGTGAAATCCCCAAGTGATTGGATGGCGGGTATTGATGATATCAAAAAAGCCAATAGTGAGAAAATGGCGGTTAAGTTAAACACTGATACTTCACCGATGAATTATTTCAACGCGTTACGCGCCATTCGCGATGTATTAGTTGATCATAAAGATGTCTATGTGGTGAATGAAGGCGCTAATACGCTCGATAACGCACGTAACATCATCGATATGTACAAACCTCGTCAGCGTTTAGACTGTGGTACTTGGGGAGTTATGGGCATTGGTATGGGGTATGCGGTAGGCGCCGCCGTGACGAGCGGAAAACCTGTTGTTGCCATTGAAGGCGATAGTGCTTTCGGTTTCAGTGGCATGGAAATTGAAACTATCTGCCGCTACAAACTCCCTGTCACCATTTTGATTTTTAACAATGGGGGCATTTACCGTGGAGACGGCGTGAACTTGCATGGTGATGCAGATCCTTGCCCTACTGTATTAATGGCAGGTGCTCGTTATGACAAGATGATCGAGGCTTTCGGTGGCATCGGTTATAACGCAACAACACCGGATGAGATTCAACAAGCGTTAAAAGCAGGTCTTGAGTCCGGTAAGCCAACATTAATTAATGTAGTTATTGACCCAGCGGTGGGAACTGAAAGTGGCCATATTGGAAACTTAAACCCGAAATCTGTGGTGAAAAACTAGTTATTACTTAATTAAATAAAAGTAAGCATTACATCTGTGCCATTTATATATTAAATGGCACAGGGCTGCTTTTTGCCAAAAAAAGGTGAGTCTAATGGCCGATTTTATGTTTAAGATATTTATGAGTGATCTATTGCCCATAATTATCATTATGATTTTGGGATACGCGAGCGGTAAACGTAACGTATTTACCAACGATCAAGCCAAAGCATTTAATAAACTGGTATTAAACTATGCGTTACCAGCCGCGTTATTTGTCTCGATTGTACGTGCAAACCGCGAAATGATTTTTGCTGATACTAAGCTAACCATTATTTCTTTTGTCGTCCTGTTGGTCTGTTTTTTCTTCTCTTTCTTTAGCTGTAAATACATTTTTAAACATAGTCGTGGTGAAGCCGCGGTGTGCGCACTGATCGCCGGTTCTCCTACTATCGGTTTCTTGGGTTTCGCCGTACTGGACCCTATTTATGGCCAAACTGTCTCTACAGGTTTAGTGGTCGCCATTATCTCGATTATTGTTAATGCTATTACTATCCCAATTGGGTTGTTCTTACTGAATCCTTCTAATGCAGATGGCAAAAAAGGTGGCGGTGGAATGGATGCCTTGATTTCGGCGTTCAAGGAGCCGGTTGTTTGGTCACCAGTCTTAGCAACCGTTTTGGTATTAATTGGCATTAAAATCCCAGATATGTGGGATCCCACTTTTGATTTGATTGCCAAAGCTAACTCGGGAGTGGCGGTCTTTGCTGCGGGCCTGACTCTGGCTGCGAATAAGTTCGAGTTTGACGGTGAGATTATCTACAACACCTTACTTAAATTAGTCTTAATGCCAGGCCTATTATTACTGGTGGGTATGACCTTTAATATGAGTTCAGAGCAGTTACAAATGATGGTATTAGCGGGAGCATTACCTCCGGCATTCTCAGGTATTATTATTGCGAGTCGCTTTAACTTGTACACTCGTACAGGAACCGCCTCTCTGGCCGTGAGTGTGCTTGGTTTTATCATCGCCGCACCGTTGTGGATTTACATCGCACGTTTAGTTGCATAAATAAATGGAGGTGAGGTCGCCGCTGGCGGTCTCACCTCTGTTATGACATAAAGGAGTGATTATGGCTTTTCCACTTCCACTTGAAGGGATTCGTGTTCTCGATTTTACTGGCGTACAGTCTGGCCCATCATGTACTCAAATGTTGGCATGGTTTGGGGCGGACGTTATTAAAATTGAGCGACCGGGTATTGGAGATGTTACCCGTCATCAGCTCAGGGATATTCCTGATATTGATGCACTCTATTTCACTATGCTCAATAGTAATAAACGCTCACTAGAATTAAACACGAAGACGCCAGAAGGCAAAGAAGTGATGGAGAAGCTGATCCGCCAAGCCGATATTTTGGTTGAAAATTTCCATCCCGGCGCTATTGACCATATGGGGTTTACCTGGGAAGTCATTCAGCAGCTCAATCCACGTTTGATTTTTGGTTCAATCAAAGGTTTTAATGAAAATTCGCCATATGCGGATGTGAAAGCCTATGAAAATGTTGCGCAAGCGGCGGGGGGATCTGCATCCACGACAGGTTTTCCTGATGGGCCTCCAGTCGTTAGTTCCGCAGCGTTAGGTGATAGTAACACAGGGATGCATCTCTTAATTGGTTTATTAGCGGCATTACTACAACGTGAAAAAACGGGGAAAGGGCAGCGCGTAACCATGTCGATGCAAGATGCGGTACTCAATTTATGCCGTGTCAAAGTGCGTGATCAACAGCGCTTGGAAAAGCTTGGCTTTTTAGAAGAGTATCCACAATACCCGAATGGGTCATTTGGTGATGCAGTTCCACGAGGCGGCAACGCAAGTGGTGGTGGTCAGCCCGGTACGATGCTGAAATGCAAAGGCAGTGATACTGATCCAAATGCTTATATCTATTTTATTAATCAGGATCATAACTGGGAAAATACGTGCGATGCAATTGGTAAGCCGGAATGGAAAACGGATCCTGCTTTTGCGACGACAGAAGCGAGAATGAGCCATATTCAAGACGTTTGGGATGCGATTGAAGAGGTCGCTAAAGACAAAGATAAACATGAGCTGACGGATTATTTTGATCAGTTTGGTGTGCCTTGCTCTGCGGTATTGAGCATGAAAGAGATTATGTATGACCCCGCTTTGCGCGCTAGTGGTTCTATTGTTGAAGTCAAACAGCCATTAAGAGGTCACTATTTAACGGTTGGTTGCCCAATGAAGTTTTCAGCTTTTACGCCAGAGATTAAAAGCGCCCCACTTTTAGGTGAGCATAATAATGAAATCTTAAAAGAGTTAGGTTATAGCGACCAACAAATAGCGTTAATGAAAACTAAAAACGTTATTTAACGTATTCAGCCCAATTAATTATAAATAGGTTAATTGGGCGGTAATGAAATAATGGCATTCAAAATGCTCAAAATAAGAAAATCCATTATTAACTGAAAAAGGTTAATAGCTCAAATTAAAGGTTTTTTACCTCACCCATTAGGGTGAGGCGGTTTTATTCGCCAATTATTTAAATACTCATTATTTGTTATCGCGGCTTATAGCGAGACGACACTATTTTATTTTTGACAATAACTTTTGTTATTAAATAAGGATTAATAATATGAATAATTTAACCGTCAAGAAAAGCAGTAAAGTGGCTGCTGTTGATTTTGTTCCTGCTTGGGGCGATCTAGAGGGCAATATTCGCCGCCTAGTGGAAGCCGCAGAAAAGGTTGCTGCACAAGGCGTTGATTATGCGGTATTCCCAGAAACAGCGGTGAGTGGCTATTTATTTTCAGATTCAGCAGAGTTAGCGCCTTATTTAGATACGATTCCGGGTAAAACGACAGAGGCAATCTTGCCTGTATTGGCGCGTACAGGTATGTATATGAGTGTTGGTATTGCGGAACGTGATACGGATACAGGGATCGCCTATAACTCGGCAGTATTAATGGGGCCAGAAGGCATTATTGGTAAGTATCGAAAAATAGGCCTAAATTCACAGGATCAAAAAGTGTTCGCCCCCGGAAATACAGGCGTGAATACCTTTGATACTCCGATTGGTCGTATTGCTTTGTTGATTTGTTATGATGATACCTATTGGCAATATGTGCGTTTAGCAGCCTTAGAAGGTGCGCAAATTTTAGGGTGGCATTCAGTATCAGATCGTATGATGCCTAATGCTACACCAGCTGAAATGCTTGGAGATCACTCAACCGTGGCGCATGTTCAGCATATGAGTGCGTTTAATGGCATGTGGGTGATTTGTGCCACCCGTAGTGGCATTGAAACTAACCCTATCACACATGGTCAGCTTTATTACAATGGAGGGTCGAGTGTATGGGCACCTTCAGGGCATAAAGTGGCGCAATCTCCGGTTCTAAGCCCACTTGAATTAGAGCCAGGCCTTAATGGAATATACAGCGCAACGATTGACCTTGATGAAGCAGATAAACAGCGCAATGCATTATTAGCAAAACGTCGCCCTGAATTATATTTCCCAACATTAGCTTTTCATCGTAGCCCAACAGATGCAAATGCAACGACTACAAAAACGCAAGCAACGTTGATTGCAGCACAATGGGAGAAATCCGTGTCTGATTTATCGTCGGTCAAAGTGGAGGAAAATGCGTTATTAGTACTGCCTGAGTTGTCTGCATTGCCTTATACCAATGATCCGAATGTCCTACTAACCCATGCAGAGAAACAAGGTGGCGCTTTTGAGCAAGCATTAGGTCAGATCGCTTCTGAAGGGAAAGGCTATGTCGTTGGAAGCTATCCTGAAATTGATGTTGATAAATTATATCATACGGTCGTATTAGCTGGCCCTGCGGGAGATATCTTAGCAAGATATCGTGTCACTCATCTCAATGAGCGTGATAAAGGTTGGGCAAGCGCGGGTCACTCTGTCAGCGTGACCACAACACCGATTGGACGTATCGCGCTCGCCGCTGCGCACGAATTAGAAGTGCCCGAGCTAGGTGGGCTATATAGTACTTTACGAGCAGATATTATTGCAGCTCCTGCCGGCCTGCCAAGTGATTTACGTGTTGAGATCGACAGCCATCTTTATTCTGTTGACAATCCGCCAACAGGTCGAGCCGACTTTATTCCGTATGCTATCGCAACGTTAAATCAGCTATGGGTAGTGTGCGGAGGACGAAGTGAAAGAGATTTCACGTCAGCAGCAATCTATGGGCCTGAACCCGTCGTGTTAACACCAACACTGACCGCAGAACGCGGTGCAGCAGATGTTAGATTACAAGCACAGGTACCAGCACCCTATACTTGGATTAACCAAGAGCGTCTTATTAGTGGGCAACAAGCGATTTGGTTTCCCCCTCTTGTATCTTAATTAATCTCAATTTATTCATGTGGTTAGGTAGGCATCCAGCGGATTGCCTACCTATTTGATGACAAAGATAAAAATGAATATAACAGCCGCTCAAACTTTTTATACAAAGCAAACCCTGATCAAAACATTACATTTTTTTGGGGTCGTCGCTTCGTTATTTTTAATTGCGAGTATTTCACTTGAAACCTTCAGACATGATCCTTTCTTAGCGCACTCGATTTATTTTGATATCCAGTTCTGGATTTGCATCTATTTTACTCTCGACTTTTTTATCTTTTTATTTCTTTCGAAAGAGAGAAAAAAATTTATTGCTAAGTATTTTATTATTATTTTTCTCTCTATCCCGTATTTAACCATCTTAGATTATACGTCGATTCAATTTACGGAAGAACAAATTTACCTAATTCGTTTTATTCCTCTTTTTCGAGGTGGTGCCGCTTTTGTCATGCTTATGATGATGGTCGTAAAACGAAATACCACTGCCTTATTTGTTTCTTACATCATCCTACTTTTTTCAACGGTGTATTTTATTAGCCTAATTTTCTTTATTTTTGAGCGAGGCAATAATGCAGACGTTAAAAATTATGGTGATGCGATTTGGTGGGCTGCGATGACAGTAACAACACTTGGTTCCAATATTATTCCCGTCACAACCGCAGGAAAAGTGGTGACTACACTATTAGCGGCGACAGGCATGACGGTATTTCCAATATTTACTGTTTATATTACCTCGGTGATCAGCCGACTAAGCCAATCTAAAAAAGTATTATCAGGAAATCCTGATGCACTGTAATCACACAAAATAACCATACTTGATAGGTTTAATCATAATGACAACATCAACATCGAAAATTCCTTTTATGCAATTGCCAACCATTGCCTTTTTATTGGCAATAACCTCGGGCATGCTTGATGGCTATGCTTTTTTTACGACTAAATCATTTGCCACTTTTCAGTCGGGTAACATCATCATGTTAGGCTATGAATTTGCTAAACACGGCATGATGGCAACCGTTCCCTACATTATTGCGATTTTTTCATTTGGTGCTGGTGCCATGCTACTGGCGCTATTACGTTATAAATACAACACCAATGAGAAAACATGGACATTTACCCTATTATCATTAGAAATCATGTTGTTACTGCTGCTTATCGCTTATATTTACTTTTTTAATGTTGCCGCGAGTGGTTTCCATGCCGTTTGGGCGCTGTCCTTTATTGCGGGTATGCAAGGTAATGCATTCCATAAAATTAATGGCATGCTATACGGTAATATTGCCGTGACACTGAATGTTCAACTCGGGTTTAGTTCATTAGCAGAATCCGTTGCGTTTAAAGGACCAGAAAGAAAAGAGGCGCTTTATAAAAGTTATTGCTACTTTTTAACTTTATTTGGCTTTGCGGGTGGGGCTTTTATGATGGCCATGTTAGCTGACTATGCGAGAGAGTACGCATTATTAATTACCCTAATCCCATTATGTTTGATTTTTACCCTGGGGCGGCATTTCTCAAGAGAAAATAGTGGACAATCTATCGACTCTAACTAAGTAGAATATCCGGAAGGTATTGAGTCTATTGTAGTGATATTGAGTCAACTCACTTTACTTGAAATAAAGAATCACAGGCGAGTTAACTCGCCTGTGATTAAAGCAAATATTATTGTTTGATGACCATTGTACTTTCTCATCTTACTATCCATGTCATAGCATGACGCTTTCGCCGCTAAATAACGTCTCGATAATAAGCGAATGTGCTATTCATTCATTTTCATGGCCTCATTGATCACGGTTTCCGATAGTATCTCATGGGGAAACACCAACATTATCTTAAAGGCAATCACCATGCGCCCACTCTACGTTGGGTCATACTGTTGCACTGCGCTCATTTCCCATCATTGCGATTGAATAACACTTAATCGAAGATCATTTCATCACTTTGGCAGGTCAAAAAATTTCGTTAGCGTAAAGTGATTAACTTCAAAGAAGAGAGCGAATAGTGGCTATTTCTCAGAGTATAAACCGCTAAAGGTACAAGGTTAAGTGATGAAGTCGCTTTATTAGATGGATTTTTACTTAGCTCCTTAAAAGGAAACTTGCTGATACCAAGGCAACAAGGTAGCTACCTAGCGACTTTTGTTTTATCCTGAGCAGTAGATAACAGCAATTTTCGCTGAATAAGCATAAAATACGAACAATAAATCCGAGGATATGGCTAGCATTCCCTCGGATAAGTCGTTTAAAAAATTTAAAAGAGAGCAATGCGATGGGTATTCGTATCGTCCCTAAAGAAGAATTAGGGCAAGAAAGACTGAAAGAAAAAGGTATTGGTTTTATTCCTCCTGTCCTATTTCCGAATTTGAAGAGTCTATATCAGCGTCGTGCTGAAAGATTAAAAGAACTCGGCGCTGGAGAACATCCTTTTGCAGGTTATCTTAATTTTGCCGCTGAAGTGGCCACTGCACAGAATAATGCACAGCATGATAATCCATTAGAAATGGATATGAATGCGGTATTAGAGCGAGCGACAGCGAGTCATAATTCGCCTCTTGATGTGAAAACATTTCCGCGTACAGCACATTGGCACAAGCTTCTGCATTCGATTATTGCGGAATTATTACCTGTAGTGCCTGAGTCTGTGCGTCCTGCACTGGAAAATCTCGATAAAGCCTCGGCCAATGAGCTTGAAGAGATGGCCTCCGCATTGCTGAATGAACAGTTCGAAAAAGTACCGGCGGATAAATCAATGTTTATTTGGGCGGCACTCTCTGTTTATTGGGCTCAAATGGCAGCGCAAATTCCGGGTAAAGCTCGTGCGGAACATGGCGATCATCGTCATTTATGTCCGGTTTGTAATAGCATGCCAGTATCAAGTATTGTCCAAATTGGGACAACACAAGGCTTACGTTATTTACACTGTAATTTATGTGAAACCGATTGGCATATGGTTAGAGTGAAATGCAGTAATTGTGAACAAACAGGTAAGCTGAACTATTGGTCTCTTGATGATGAAAACGCGGCCGTTAAAGCAGAAAGTTGTGGTGATTGTGGCAGCTACCTCAAAATTCTTTATCAAGAAAAAGACGCAAAAGTTGAAGCTGTTGCTGATGATTTAGCGTCTATTATTCTCGATGCACGTATGGAAGAAGAAGGCTTTGCTCGTAGTAGCCTTAATCCATTCTTGTTTCCCGGCGAAAAATAGTCACTAAAAGAGAGTAACCATGATGTCAGACTCCACTGCCGCGCTATACCGCCAGCTTCCTGCTATTGATAAGTTACTGCAACTCGACGAGGTACAAACCCTCGTCATTGAATCAGGGCATCATTGGGTGACTGAGCAGTTACGAGATATGCAGCAGCAAGCCCGTGAGTTTATCCAGCAATATGAGCAATTGCCTGCATGGCACGCTGACTGGGTGACAGAGCTGACTAAACGTCATAACAGGTTACAGGAAAGTGCGATAAAACCCGTTTTTAACTTAACGGGCACGGTACTACACACGAATTTAGGTCGTGCGGTAATGGCGCAATCTGCCGTTGAGGCGGTGAATAAGGTGATGAGTTCACCTGTAACGTTGGAGTACTCTCTTGATGGTGCCACGCGAGGGCATCGTGATCGCGCTTTGGCTGACTTATTTTGTCAATTAACTGGCGCAGAAGATGCCTGCATTGTTAATAATAATGCGGCAGCTGTTTTATTGTTATTAGCGACTGTCGCGCAAGGTAAACAAGTGATTGTTTCGCGCGGCGAGCTCGTTGAGATTGGCGGGGCTTTTCGAGTGCCTGATGTGATGGCACAAGCAGGTTGCCAACTCGTGGAAGTCGGAACAACCAATCGAACTCATTTACGTGATTATGTTAATGCTATCAATGAACACACTGCATTATTGATGAAGGTGCATACCAGTAACTACAGCATTGAAGGTTTCACCGCAGAAGTTGAAGGTGCCGAGCTGGCTGAGTTAGGTAAGCAGTATCAATTGCCGACAGCAATTGATTTGGGCAGTGGATCAATGATAGATATGACAGCGTATGGTTTACCTGCTGAGCCAATGCCACAAACGTATCTTTCGCAAGGGATTGATTTGGTGTCGATTTCGGGTGACAAACTGCTGGGAGGGCCGCAAGCAGGGATCATTCTCGGCAAGAAAAAATGGATTGAAGCCATTCAAAAGCATCCGCTTAAACGTGCATTACGTGCCGATAAAATGACATTAGCGGCATTAGAAGCGACATTAAAACTGTATTGCACGCCAGAAAAACTGGTTACTGAGCTACCGACATTACGTTGGTTAACCCGTAGTGCCGATGAAATTAAAGCGCGTGCGCAGCGTTTGATTGTTCCCTTGCAGGCTTTTTATGGTGATAAATTTGTGGTTGAAATCGAACCTTGTTTATCCCAAATCGGTAGTGGGTCTTTACCGGTTGATAGGTTGCCAAGCTATGCTGTGACATTTACGCCATTTGATGGGCGAGGAAATACATTGGCCTTACTTATGGCACGTTGGCGTCACTCTACCCAGCCTGTGATAGGCCGATTGAAAGAGGGTAAATTATGGCTGGATCTCCGTTGTTTAGATGATGAACATGCATTATTGCAGGTACTGCTTTCATGATTTTTGCTACCGCTGGCCATGTTGACCATGGTAAAACTTCATTAATTCAAGCGATTACTGGGGTGAATACCGCCCATTTACCCGAAGAGAAAAAGCGCGGCATGACCATCGATCTTGGTTATGCGTATTGGCCTCAACAAGATGGCAGCTCAATTGGCTTTATTGATGTTCCTGGGCATGAAAAATTTTTAGGTAATATGCTGGCAGGCGTTGGTGGTATTCAACATGCTCTGTTGGTGGTGGCGTGTGATGATGGTGTTATGGCGCAAACACGAGAACACTTAGCCATTTTGCGCTTAGCGGGCTGCCAGAAAATAACGGCTATTTTAACCAAAGCAGACAGAGTTGATGAAAAGCGGATCACTCAAGTTATTCAACAAGTACAGGATGAACTTCATCAACAAGGTTGGTCTGACCCCGTTCTATTTGTGACTTCAGCTAATAATGGTTGTGGTATTGCTGAGTTACAAGCATATCTGCAACAATTACATCTAGAAGCAACCGATCATCAAAACCCCCAACAACGTTTTCGATTAGCTATTGACCGTGTATTTCATGTCAAAGGCGCAGGGATAGTGGTCACCGGTACCGCTTTGGCAGGGCAAGTTCAGCTAGGTGAGAGTTTATGGCTGACGGGAGTGGACACCTCCGTTCGTGTCAGAGGAATTCATAGGCAAAACCAACCCGCAGAATTCGCGCAAGCGGGGGATCGTGTTGCATTAAATCTTACTGGTGACGTCGATAAAGCAGAGATCACCCGTGGTGATTGGTTACTCTCTGAAAAGCCATTTGCAGCGGCAACCCGAGTGATTGTTGAATTAAAATGTGATTCAGTGATTAAACATTGGCAGCCTGTGCATTTGTATCATGGTGCCAGCCATATCACGGGGCGAGTATCCTTATTGACCGAATTCGCAACAACGCCTTTGCTGGCGGAACTTATCCTCGATACGCCTTTGTGGTTAGCAGATAATGATCGTCTCATTGTGCGCGATATTAGCGCCCGTGAAACCTTGGCAGCCGCAAGAGTGATCCGATTAACTTCTCCACGCAGAGGGAAAAGATTACCTGAATTTATTGACTGGCTACAACGTCTTTGTTCGGCGAACGATGAACTCACCCATTTGAAATTACAGCTGCCGAATGGTGAATTAAATTTAAAGAGCTATGGGTGGTCTCGTCAGTTAACACCTAGCGCACTGGAGCCGTTGTTAACTCAGGTGGAATTAGTTCGTGTCGGTGATTTAGTGCTATCCGCTTTTAAGGCTCAAGTCGCGAAAGAGCGATTAGTGCAAACGTTAGAAGATTTCCATGAGGTTCACAGTGACCAAATCGGTGTCAGTAAAGCGAGATTAAAGCGGATGGCATTACCAACAATGAGTGAATCATTAGTTTTTAAATTAATTAATGAGCTGATTGTTGATGAACGTATTAAGCAAACGCGTGGTTGGCTGCATATGCCGCAACATGGTCTGGTATTCGATGCAGAACAACAACGCATTTGGCAACAAATAGTTCCGTTATTTCCTTGTATAGATGCATGGTGGGTTCGCGATATTGCAGCAGAGCTTAACCAGGATGAAAACCTGATACGAGGTGTGATGAAAAAAGCAGCACAGATGGGATTCGTGACGGCAATTGTACGTGATCGCTATTATAGTAGTGATGAAATCAAACAATTTGCTGAGTTAATCTTACGATATTGTCTTGAAAAAGAAGAAATTTGCGCTGCTGATTTTCGGAGTGAATTAGGGATTGGTCGTAAGTTAGCGATTCAGATACTCGAATTTTTTGATAAAAGTGGCTTTACGCGGCGTAAAGGTGATGGACATTTTTTACGTGATAAAGGCATTTTTGCCGAATAGATTTATCGTCTAAATTAGTTAGAATAGCCAGTCAATTCGTGGCGGTCTCTGCCTATTGAAGGCCGTCGGTACTCACATATTTTGTGGTAAGCTCGATGAAAAAAAGCGTATTTTCTGCCATTTATCTCACACTGATTTTAATTGCCTCCCTTTTCCTTGTTTTTGAAAAAAGTGGTGTGATTTACCCAGCATTGATTTCGATCAGTGTTTACGCCGTGATCTTTGGGGGACTCTATTTTCTTTCTGCAAGATGGCTATTTTCGGCGGTTGTCACGAGTACGCTATTTATTATTATTAAATTCCTTAACCAACTCAAAGTCCATTATTATAAAGAGCAGTTATTTTATTCCGATATCAGTGTCATGACAGACACCTCAAATATGGGAACATTGGCTCATTATTGGTTGGCTGGTGTTGCGTTGATTGGCTTATTGATCTTATTCGTGATGAATGCAGTACTGAGCTGGCGTTTATTATCGTCTAAACGATCATTTGTGTGGCGTTTATTGGCGATTGTTCTCGGCATTGGTGGATATTTTGGGGCCAGTTTTGCAGCGTCTCACTATTACACGCAATGGACTGAAACCTTGCCTAAGGGGAAGGGCACAGTAACCAATTTAGTTATGTCGGCGAAAAATTCGAGCTATCACTCGCCACAAGTGAAAGGTTCATCCGATTATTTTTTACAAAGAGCAGCTTCTGTCACATTGCCTGTTTCTGCAACCACAGAAAAACCAGACATTTTATTATTGTTACAAGAATCGACAGTCAATCCAAACATCTATCGATTACCTGATGGAACACAGTTGCCAAATCTATTTATGTTCCAACAAGATAACGAATTGATCGCACATAGTCATATGCGTGTACAAACGTTTGGTGGGGGGACTTGGCTATCTGAGTTTGCGGCACTAACAGGGCTAAACAGTGATGATTTCGGTTCACAGAAAAGTGGTGTTTTCTATTTTATTGTCGACCATCTCAACAATAGTTTATTTAAAGAGATGAAAGCGAATGGTTATTATACGGTTGTTTTAACACCTTTTAACCGTGGAGCTTACCATTCTGGCCATGCATACCAGACGCTGGGTGTAGATAGAATTATTCAACCTCAAGAGTTAGGTTATCCTGGAAAATTACAAGATAACTTATGGACGATCAGCACTGAGGATATGCTGAAATACGCCAAGGAAATTTTAGCGAAAGAAACGGATAAACCGGTATTTATTTTTTCGCTAACGATGTATGAACACGGTCCTTATAAAGATAGTCACAGTGATGATTATGGCTTAAAAGGTAAAGTGAAAAATGCAGATTCAGCGGGTGAATTTAGCCATTATATGGAGAAAATTGTTGCTTCAGATAATGCGATCCGCGATTTTGTTGACTTTATGGCGAAACGAGAAAGGCCACTCATGTTTTTGTATTTTGGTGATCATCAACCGGGTATTAGCTTGAATCAATATCAATCTGATTATGCTAACCCTGCGTTTATCACCCAATTTACGTTACGTGATAATTTAAAATCAGGTAATAGCATCCAAACAGGTAAGCTAACCGATATCGCCTTCCTTGGCGGTATCTTATTAGAACGTGCAAATCTAAAGATTTCGCCATTCTATGAAGCGAATATTAAAATGCGCCATTTGTGTGATGGTAAGTTGGATGATTGTGAAGACAAACAATTATTAGAAAGTTATCACCACTATATCTATCAAACATTACAAGTTGCTAATAAAAAAGCGGAAGAATAAGGTTAATCAATATATCGCGGAGTTTTACTCCGCGATATATTCTCTGTACTGTGGATTAGCGGCGTGTGGCAAGGATTACGCTTGATGCTTTGACCAATGCAGTGATATCGACACCTTTCGTTAATGCCATGTCTTGCAGACTTTCATTGGTAATGATCGCGGTGAGTTCAACACCTTTATTTGTCACTAGGTGAACTGTACTGTTCACAGCCCCTTCAATAATATTACTGACTTTACCGTTAAATTGATTACGTGCTGAAAATAGTAAACCGCAATCCGGTTTTGCGAGTACTACCCACGGGGCTTTAATAATGGCAACGGCTTCTTTGCCGACAGCCAAACCTAATGCTTTGCAGCTTTCGCATGTAATGACAGTTGTTAGCTCTTCACCATTTCCCAATGACAAAACAACCTCATTGTTAACCGCCCCTTCTTTTATTGCGCTAACTGTACCGACTAATTGATTTCGAGCAGAAACTTGCATGATTTACCTCATTCCATTTAATAATAAAAAATCACTCTTCATAGAATAAATGTAAAAGGTGAAGTTAGCTAAAATATGCGCCACGTTCGTGCCTAAGATCACGCCATTCAGATTAATAAGGTACTAGGGGGAATTAAACTCAAGTTCGTAAATATCGCCACGACAAATAATTTCACTGTACTCAATAATTCTGCCAGCTTGAATAGAGCTAGTTTGTCTCACGAGTAAGAGAGGTGCCCCTACCGTCGTGTTTAACCAATTGGCGTACTCTTCATTACAGCTGATAGCTTTGACTTTATGCTGGACACGGCTAAAGTTAATGCCTTGGCTACCCCATAATGCATAAAGGGAGTCAGTGAGTTTTTCCGGTTCAGGGAGGTATTGAGCTGGAATATAGTTATTTTCAAAAGAGACAGGCTGCCCATTTGCGATGCGGATACGCCTCAATTGTGCTATTGGACTATTAACAGGTAAACCTAATTTAGCGGCAATATCCGCGGTAGCCTCAGTTAAGGTGCGGAGTAACCACTGAGTGGTCACCGTTCCTCCCGCTTTAATGACTTGAGAAGTAAAGCCACTTTCATGGGATAGTGAATAGCCTAAATATTTGGCGACTTGTGTTCCCACTCCTTGTTGGCGGATCACTGTTCCTTTCTTTTCCAGAGCCTGCATTGTTTTACTGATTGTCACTCGAGAGAGCTTTAACTGTTGGGCAAGGTAACGCTCCGCAGGAAGATAATCCCCAGCATCGACGATTTTATGTTCAATAGCGGACTCAATCGCATGCTGTAGCTGACGGTACAAAGGTGTCGTTGAGTTCACATCTAGCTGATTTTTTATCCATTCAAGAAAGCGGGCTTGCATTATATTTTTCCATAAAGCTTTCAACAAATTAAGTTTATAACAGACTTTAATATATTCATAATATCATCTAATGGACTTATATTGGCATTATTTTTTCACTGATTGGACTGGTATTGGACTTAATTGCTGCTAATATAATTAATGTTGTTAAGGAAAGTATTGGGAGCAAAAATGGGGCGTAAACCCGACATTCAATCAGCGATTCTTGGATGTTTATATGGTCAGGCGACGGGGGATGCCATGGGCATGCCATCTGAGCTATGGCGACAAGATCGTGTTCAACAGTTTTTCGGCTGGATAGATAATTTTTTGCCAGGGCCAGACGAAAATGTTGCGGCGATTGGGTTTCGTGCCGGTGAAGTGACTGATGATACTCATCAAGCAATTGCGTTAATGGATGCAATTATTACTTGTAATGGTCAGGTAGAGCCGAAGGTGGTGGCACAAAATATTTTAGCGTGGGCGGGACGCATTAATGCTTTCGATAAGAATATTTTTGGACCGACTTCAAAACAATCTCTATTAGCTATTCAAGCAGGCATACCCATTAATGAAATTGTATCAAATGGGGTCACTAATGGTGCGGCAATGCGGATAGCGCCTGTGGGCTGCGTTGCTTCAACTGCGGATCGCAATCAATTTATAAAAACCGTTGAAGCGGCTTGTATTCCGACACATAAGTCGGATATTGCGATTGCAGGTGCCTGTGTCATTGCTTGGGCAATTAGTCGAGCCATTGAGCAAACACCTTGGTCTCAAATAAAAAAAGAACTTCCAATACTTGCCGAAGAGGTTCAGCAGTTGTATGCCTCAACGTTTAGCCCTTCTTTAGGACAGCGAATCTCACTGGCTTTTCAGAAGGCGAACGCGCTACAGAACTGCTCGCCTCAGACAACACTAAAAGAGCTGTACGATTTTATCGGAGCCGGTATGGACACGATAGAATCTATTCCCTGCGCTCTGGCCATAGTCGAGCTAACAAATGGTGATCCTGTCATGTGTGCGAAGTATTGTGCCAACCTGGGGGGAGACACGGACACCATTGGTGCTATGGCCGGAGCGATTTCGGGAGCTCTGTCAGGTATTGAAGCTTTTCCTGAAGAATGGATTGCATTGATTAATAATTCTAATAATATAGATTTCTATCCCTACGCAAAAATACTCAGTACCTTACGCCATTAAGGAGAGTGGAATGAGTGCATTACCTGACACTCCGCAAAAAAATGAAGCTTGGAAAATTGAAAACACGGGTATTGATATCGTTCCCGAACATGAGCGAACAGCTACCCCTCTGGAACTCTTCTGGATTTGGTCCGCCGCGAATATCGGTATACTAGGTATCGTTTATGGCGCGATTATTGTTTCCTTCCGACTCTCCTTCTTTCAATCTCTACTCGCCACCATTATTGGTATAGCCAGTTTCGCGCTGGTGGGCTATATCAGTTTATCAGGGCAGAAAGGCCGCACCTCTACGTTGACGCTGTCGCGCACGATTTTTGGTAAAACAGGTAACATCGCTCCCACATTTTTTAGCTGGATAACACTGATGGGTTGGGAATCCATCAATATGATCACGGGTACGTTGACACTAAAAGCCCTATTTCAAGTAGTTGGATTCAGTGACTCCGTCGCATTAACCGTAGTTTGCATGGTGTTATTTGGTGGATTGGCAATTACGATTAGCTTACTCGGCCAAGCGACCGTCGTTGTGATGCAAAGTTGGATCACGCGTATTTTTGGTACTATGACCTTAATCGCTGCGCTGTATATTATTTGGCAAACAGACTGGAATGCTGTTTTATCAATGCCTTCTGGTAGTTGGTTGACGGGTTTTTTACCCGCGGTATCCATTATTGCCGCTGGAACAGGCATTGGCTGGGGGATAGCGGGAGCAGATTATAGCCGCTACCAAAGTGAACGGTCATCAAAATCCTCTATTTTCAATGCGGTGACCTTTGGGGCCACATTACCGCTATTTATTTTATTATTTACGGGTATTTTGCTTTCTGCTCGTTTGCCTGAATTAGCCTCAGCGGAAAACCCAATTGCATTGATAGGTTCTGAATTACCGAGTTGGATGTCGATCCCTTACTTATTAACGGCGACAGCTGGGATTATCACTATTGCCGTACTCAGCCTCTACTCTGCAAGCCTGAATTTATTAACTATCGGTGTCAAAATTCGCCAAGTTTATGCCGTTGCATTAGATGCTATTTTAGTCATGGGAGTGGCAATTTATATCCTATTTATTTCAGGAGAGTTTATTAACTCATTTATTGCTTTCCTTTTGTTTTGCGGGGTGTTTTTAGCCTCATGGGAAGCGGTATTTATGCTGGATTATGCCGTACTACGGAGCCGAAAAGGCTATGCGTTCGAGCAACTGTTTGGACAATCTAACGCTGGAATCCGTTGGATCCCGCTGTTATGTTGGTTACTCGGTGCACTGGCGGGCCTATTAGTCAGTGATAATGAGTTTATTAAAGGGCCATGGGCGACCGGTATTTTCGAGGGTTCTAGCTTATCTATCCTTCTTTCATTCGTATTAAGCTTTGTACTTTACGGCTTATATCTACTGTTTAGTCGTTCAGCGGAGAAGGTTTAATGCGCACTGTTATTGTGATTGGTGCAGCAGCGGGTGATTGTGTATTGAGTATCGCGAGAATGCCCCGTCGCGGTGAAGACATTGCCGCTCGCGACCATGGATGGCAGATTGGTGGGTGTGCATTTAATGTCCTGCGTGCTTTAAGCCGTCTACAAATCCCCTTGGTGAATGGTATCCGAGTAGGCAAGGGGCAATGGGGAGAGCGTGTTCGCCACGTATTATCGGAACTGGGTGTAAAGCCTATTTTGACGAGTGATACGCAAGATAATGGCTGGTGTTTCGCCCTCACTGAACCTGATGGCGAAAGGACATTTATTTCAATTCCTGGCTGTGAAGAAGAGTGGAATAGAGCTGAACTACAGGCTCTTCCACTACCTACAGAGGGTATCATCTATGCTAGCGGTTATGAATTAGGTTGCCAACAAGGGGAAGCGTTGCAGGAATGGCTGCTCCATGATTGCCCCACACAAACGATTGTTTTGGACTTAGGGCCACGGCTTGCGGCTCTCCCCCGTGATTTTATCGCCCAATTACCTGCCAATAGAACTATTTTGACAGTCAATCGCGATGAGGCCCGTTTTCTTTGCGGAGACGGTGACTTAATACAACTTGCGGTGGAGTATGCCAACCATAACGGCATCACGTTAATTGTTCGTTTAGATAGTCAAGGGGCATGGTTGTGTCAGCCACATAAACAACCCCAGTTTGTACCCGCGTATCAAGTTTCTGTTGTTGATACGATAGGCGCTGGCGATGCACATACCGCTGGAGTATTAGCTGGATTATCTCACGGGTTGTCATTGAAAGAGTGTGTTGACCTTGGGAACCATGTTGCCGCGATTGTGGTGAGTCAGCAAGGCCCAGCTGGCGCTCCAACAATAACGGAAATACAGCAATCCAATCTGAAAAAAGTCATACCTGAAACGTCTTAATTGTTCTTCAGCGCATTTTTATTTACTGGCAAATAAAACCATTGCTACATTTATAGGTCTTATACTCTAAATTACCATGAATGGTTCGTCTCGAACTATTGAGTACGGCTTAACGCTAGAAGAACATTAATATGAAATACTTAGTTACTGGCAGTGCAGGTTTTATTGGCTTTAGACTATGTCAGCGTTTATTAGATAGTGGGCATGAAGTTGTCGGTATCGACAACATGAACGCTTATTACGATCAGGGGCTGAAACAATCCCGTCTACATATTCTTGAACACTATCCTCATTTTCGTTTTATCCCACTTGATATTACCGATCGAGAAAAAGTGGTTGTACTTTGTACGCAAGAAGATTTTGACCGTGTGATCCACCTTGCCGCTCAAGCTGGCGTTCGTTATTCACTGCAAAATCCCTTTGCGTATGCAGACAGTAATCTCAATGGCCATTTGGCGATCCTTGAAGGATGCCGACAGGCAAACGTCAAACACCTAGTGTATGCCTCGTCTAGCTCCGTGTATGGCATAAGCAATCAAACACCATTCAGTACTGATATGCCGACCGACCATCCGGTTTCCCTGTATGCAGCAACGAAGAAAGCCAATGAGTTAATGGCTCACTCCTACTCTCATCTTTACCAGTTGCCAACGACCGGTTTACGTTTTTTCACGGTGTATGGCCCATGGGGTCGTCCAGACATGGCGTTATTTAAATTTACTAAAGCCATTTTAGCTGGTGAACCCATTGATGTTTATAATAACGGCAATCTCAGTCGTGATTTCACTTTTATTGATGATATCGTGGAAGGGGTTATCCGTATTTCCGATATAATCCCACAAGCAGACCCAGAAAATGGTTCTCCTTCTCCTGCACAGAGTCGCGCCCCATACCGGTTATACAATATTGGTAATGGGCAACCGGTTCAGTTAACGGATTTTATTGCCGCACTGGAAAAATCCTTAGGCAAAAAAGCGATCAAAAACTTTTTACCTATGCAGGCTGGGGATGTGTATACCACTTGGGCGGATACCGAAGACTTATTTAAGGTGACGGGATATCGTCCACAAGTTTCTATTGAACAGGGTGTACAAGCGTTTGTTGATTGGTATCAGTCATACTATCGCCTGTAACTTATGATATTGATGAAGGATACCCTGTAATCTACTAAGATGGATTTGAGAGGTCAGTTTTGAAAATAGCAATTGCGGGTACAGGCTATGTGGGTCTGTCTAATGCCATGTTACTGTCACAACACCATGAAGTGGTGGCAGTCGATATCATTGCCGAAAAAGTGGCGATGCTGAATAATAAACAGTCACCAATTATTGATGCTGAAATCGAGCAGTTTCTACGGGAAAAAACACTCAATTTCCGTGCCACGCAAGACATCGTTGAAGCCTATACTGGCGCCCAGTACGTGATTGTGGCAACACCGACAGATTATGACCCAAAAACCAACTACTTTAATACTAAATCGGTTGAGTCGGTCATTCATGACGTGCAGAAAATTAACCCCGATGCCACGATTATCGTCAAATCCACTATTCCTGTCGGTTTCACCGAGCGTTTACGTGAAGAGTTCGGCTACACCAATGTCATTTTCTCGCCTGAGTTTTTACGCGAAGGTCGCGCACTTTGGGATAACCTGCACCCTTCTCGTATTGTGGTGGGCGAGCGCTCTGAGCGTGCGGAAACTTTTGCGAACTTATTGCTCGAAGGTGCCATCAAAAAAGACGTTCCTGTGCTGTTTACCGATGGCACGGAAGCCGAAGCGATTAAACTGTTTGCAAACACCTATTTGGCGATGCGCGTCGCTTATTTCAATGAATTAGATACCTATGCAGAAAGCCGTGGTTTGAACGCACGACAAATCATTGAAGGGGTGTCATTAGACCCGCGTATCGGTAGCCACTACAACAACCCCTCTTTCGGTTACGGCGGGTATTGTCTCCCTAAAGACACCAAACAGTTGTTGGCAAACTACGATGATGTGCCGAATAACCTGATTAACGCCATTGTGGAGTCTAACCGCACACGTAAAGACTTTATTTCCGATGCGATTATTGCCAAAGCGCCACGTAAAGTGGGGGTATACCGTTTGGTGATGAAGGCAGGCTCTGATAATTTCCGTGCCTCTGCGGTGCAGGGCGTGATGAAACGTATTAAGGCCAAAGGTATCGAAGTGATTGTGTATGAGCCAGTGCTAAAAGAAGATGAGTTCTTCCGCTCGAAAGTCTATCGTGACCTTGAGGCCTTTAAAGCGGACAGCGACATTATTTTGGCTAACCGGATGGTACCTGAAATCGAAGATGTGGCGGATAAAGTGTATACTCGTGATCTTTTTGGTAACGATTAAACTAAGATCCCTTCCAATATATTGCTTCTATCACTAGCCAGTTATCACGCTGGCTAGTTGACTATTTTTTGTCATTTTACTGCCTAGTTTAATTGAATCACTCGAGTAATCTGCAATAATCGCTAAGAAATAAATATCACTAATTGTTAGCATCAGCTTTTAATAGCGGGTAGGGCTGAGTGGCGGGCGATGAATAAAATAATAAAGACACAAAAAAATGGATATCAAGTATACCAAAAAGAAAGTGAGATTGATTATTGGCAAGTTATTGATGATTATATTCAAGGAAAAATTATCGGTAAAAATCTCAATAGTGGAAATATGGAGCGTAGCGTCGCTCGTATTAATATTGATGGAAAAAACTACATTATTAAATGCGAAAAAGAGCGTGATAGTCGTTTAGAAAAACGTATTATGCGTATGATGTACGGCCCTTATTTTTCTCGCTTACTTGTTCGTTTAGTTCAAGCACAAAACCAAGGTTGTACCATCACCAATGATATTTATTTTGTGGCAGAGAAAATGCGATGCCGAGAATCGATTGAAACTTGGATTATTGCCGAATATGTTGAGGGAACGGTACTCTCTGAAATTAACGATATCACCCCTTATTATTCTGAAATAGCAGCATTAATTAGCCAACTGCACGCCTATAATTTATCATCAAATGATATTCATGCCGGTAATTTGGTACTGACTGAGCATGGTCTGAAAATTATTGATTTATCAGATTTTGGTAACCTCGCGATTTGCAAAGCGAATGATTTAATCGCATTAAAACGGTTTTATGGTATCGAACCAGATAAAAAGAGTTTTATGTACCGATTCATTATGTTGCGAAATAATATTCGCCATTGGTCACGTAAAATTCGCGGTAAGAAAACACGTTTATAAAGGAAAGCCATCACAAAATTATTAATGATGGCTAGTTATTCTACTGTGATAAGGCATCAAGAAACTCAGGAATAAAGCTGCCCGTTCCTCGGCAATTTCTCTTCGCAATTTCACCAGCTTGTTTCATGATGGCGCAGGTATTTGCAATATTAAGTAATCGGTCACCAGGTAGGGCACAAGCTGCGGTAACAGCGGCCGATAGCCCGCAACCCGTGCCAACCACACGGGTCATTATGGGGTGTCCGCCTGTTATCGCAATCGTTCTGTGACCATCAGTGACATAGTCAACCTCGCCACTTATCACAATCATGGTGTTGACTTCACGAGCAAGAGCTTGAGCTGCGGGTAAGGCATCATTGGGGGTATTTAATGAATCGACCCCGCGCCCACCTTGACTCGACCCCGCCAATGCCATGATTTCGGAAGCATTACCGCGAATGGCTGTGGGGGTTAGCTTCAACAGTTCTCGACAAAACTGTGTTCGAAACTGAAGAGCGCCCACCGCAACAGGATCTAAAACCCATGGTTTCTGGGCGTGTCGAGCGCTATAAACGGCTAAACGCATTGCAGACTGGCGATCAGAAGTTAAGGTTCCCACGTTAATCAACACACCATCAGCAATCGCCGCAAATTGTTCTGCTTCTTCAGGCTCAATAACCATGGCCGGTGAACACCCTATCGCTAATAAAATATTGGCGGTAAAGGTTTGCACAACATCATTAGTCATACAATGGATCAATGGAGAGTGCACAGTAAATAACTGTTTAGTCTTTGAAATTTGAGTTTCTGAAACAGTTTCAAATTGCATTTTTTTCTCCTCTCCTCGTCTACATAAACTAACGGCTATGATTTAGTCAGATAAATAATTTTCCAACACCATCCCTCCAGCCCCTTGTGCTACCACCTCATATGAGTCATTTGCTGGAAAAATACGTGTTTTAATATGTGGGAATGCGGACATTTTTTCTTCTATCGATTTCTTTGTCATCGCAAAAAAATGATTTTTGGGTGTCAGTGTTCCACCACACACTACAACATCAGGCTGTAATGTCAAAATAGCATTTGCTAGCGCTAGGCCGTAATAATAGGCAGCTTCTTCTAACACATCCAAACACAACTGATCATCCATGGCGAGAGCTTGAAAAATAGTATGGTAATTAATTTCTGCTTCAGTACTAACCAGTTTATTTATTACTGAAGATTTTCCTAAGCGAATTTGCTGAATAATGCGTGTTTTTATCGCTGATAATGAGCTGTATTGTTTCAAACAACCATATGAGCCACATTCACATCGCTGGCCCCGAATATCAATGGTGATATGACCGAAAGCTTGAGCGGTGCTAATTGATGCAGGCGCAAATGTATTATTAATGACGGTACAACTTCGTATATCTGTATCACAGGTTGTAAATAAAAAGCGCTGGCTTTTTGAATGATAGCGTAACCGATATTCGGCAAGTGCAGCGAAAGTAATGCCGCTGCCTAGCGTGACAAAGCAGGGAACTCTGTCATTAATATAACTGAATAAGTCAGTAATTCTTGCATCATACTGACTAAATTCGACCTTATCGCGTTCTAATATATGGTCAATGGCAATGCCGATACCCAATATTTTTTCTGTGGTGAGTTGATGCTCAGATAATAACTGTTCAACTTTTATTAATAGGTTATCCAGCATCTTTTCCGCTGTTTCTAATTGCTCATTTTTTATTTTGAGCATGCCTAAAATATCTAATTTTAAGTTGAGTAATAGAATCGTTGAATAGAGATCACTCATCTCAATACCGACAACATAGCCATCATCAGAGTTAATGCTGTACAGTATTGGCTTACGTCCACCCGTTGACTCGCCAAGCTCTGACGTAGAAATCAATTGGCTTTTACTCAACTCATCAAGCAGTCTTGCACAAGTTGCAGGTTTCATACTCGCCAGTGATGATAACTCTTCCGCTCTAATCGGCCCATGATTCAAAATTAATCGATAAAGCATTTTCAGCTTACGAGTTTTGGAATTCTTAGAGGTGCGAAATTCATTCAATAATGTCAGTAACAAGTCATCACCCTTTTCTTATCAAGAGATACCGCGTCAAAGATTAGCAGATTTGCTCAGAAAGTACTGCTCTTTGGTCGATATCATAGCGAGAATCTTTTTCTTAAAATGAGATTAAGATCGCTGTACAGTTTTTAAATTGCTTTATCATCCCTCTTATTCATCCTTTTGGTACTATTTCGGAGATTTCCATGCATAACACCAATGATATTTTAGAAAGCTTACGCTTCATTGAGACTCACACCGACATTAAACCAACCGTTGGTATCATTTTAGGGTCAGGTCTAGGTCCATTCGCAGATACATTAGAAAACGCGGTTCATATTCCTTATAGCGAAATCCCCCATTTTGCAAAATCTGAGGCTGTTGGCCACGCGAATGAATTGGTGATCGGAACTATCGCGGGTAAAAATGTGGTCGCGATGAAAGGCCGTTTCCACTATTACGAAGGTTTTTCTCTCGACCAAGTGACCTTTCCTGTGCGATTGATGAAAGCACTCGGGGTAGAAAAACTGATCATTACTAACGCATGTGGTGCAGTGAATACCGACTTTAACCCTGGCGACCTGATGGTGATTACTGACCATATTAACCTCACTGCAAATAACCCATTGATTGGGCCAAATAACCCTGAATTAGGTGTCCGTTTCTTGGATGTCAGTGAAGTTTATAACAAAGAACTACGTCAAATAATTTTGGATGTTGCTAAAGAACAAGGGGTTTCCGTGCGTCAAGGCGTTTACGCGTGGTGGACTGGCCCAACGTATGAAACACCTGCTGAAATCCGCATGATTAGAACATTAGGCGCTGATGCTGTTGGTATGTCAACGGTACCTGAAGCACTGGTGGCCCATCATTCACAAATTAAAACGGTTGGTATTTCCTGCTTAACGAATATGGCTTGCGGTATTTTGGAACAGCCTCTGAGCCATGATGAAGTGATCGAAACGGCTGAAAAAGTGAAAGCCACCTTCTTGCAATTAGTCACTGGCGTGATTGCTCGCTTCTAACTTATTCTCAAAATAATATAAAGAATGTCATAGAAACAAGTAGGTAGGTATTCAATGAAATTAAAGGGGCTAGTTTTAGTTTCGCTTGGCGCTTGTAGCTATGGCATTTTATCAACATTGGTTGTATTGGCTTATCAGGCTGGATTCTCTTTAAATGATGTGATTGGTAGTCAAACTGTTTTAGGTGCGGCATTACTTTGGGTGTTTGTGTTAGCTGGATCAGCGATGAGAAAAAAAACGCTAAACTGGCCAACAGGAAAGCAATCAACATTAATGTTATTGACGGGAACCACTACTGGGTTAACGGGACTACTCTATTACGCCTCATTACAGTATTTATCACCGGCATTGGGGGTTGTGCTATTTTTGCAGTTCACTTGGATGGGAGTCGCGATTAATTCTATTGTGACTCGCCGAATGCCTACCGTCATGACGATCTTATCAGTACTCTTTATCTTAGTTGGAACCTTACTAGCGACAGGGCTACTGAACAGTTCGAGTGTGCAATTCCACTGGTTAGGTATTGTATTTGGCTTATGTGCAGCGCTATCAAATGCAGTACGTGTTTATGTCAGTGGCGCGCTTGCTGTAAAAACTGAACCAATGATGCGTTCAGCCATTATGGTAACAGGAGGGGCTATTTTGACCTCGATTGTTGTGCCTCCAACCTTTTTATTAGACTTCACCACATTTAACTCCTTGTTTTTCTCTTACGGATTACCATTGGCCTTTTTTGGTTCTTTCTTTGGGATGTGGATGTTTGCTAAAGGTACTCCATTGATTGGAACGAGCTTAGCGACAATAGTCAGTTCAATGCAATTGCCTGTAACCATCATATTGTCCGTAACTGTATTACATTTACCTCTTGAATTCATTCAGTTTGTCGGTGTCGCCATTATCTTATTTGGTGTCGCAATTGCTGAAGTGAAAATAAAAACAAATAAACAAACACGTTAAACAATTCGGGGTTACAGCTGAGTCGATAATTGCGCTGTGATGAGCGTAAATGAGTGAAATAACTATGCTATCACTTGAAGTATTGACGAATATAACTCCAAACGGAGATTGATATGAATATTAAAACCCGTCTAAAAACCATGTTATTCCTACAATATTTTGTCTGGGGAAGTTGGTTAGTCACGCTAGGTGCCTACATGATGAAAACACTGAATTTCTCTGGCGCTGAAGTTGGAATGGTTTATAGTTCGAAAGGGATTGCTGCTATTTTAATGCCGGGTATTATCGGAATTATTGCAGATAAATATATCCCTGCTAATCGGTTATATATGATTTGTCATATTATCTGTGCTGGTTCGTTATTCTACGCCGCCAGCGTAACAGACTCTACATTGATGTTCTGGGTAATGCTGATTAATGCGATGGCATTTATGCCAACGATTGCATTATCCAACTCAATTAGTTACTCCTCATTAAGCCAATTTCATCTAGATTCAGTGACAAATTTTCCGCCTATTCGAGTATTTGGCACGGTAGGTTTTATTATCGCTATGTGGAGTATTAGTCTATTAAAATTTGAATTAAGTAGCATGCAACTCTATATTGCGGGTAGCTGTTCATTGTTGTTGGCGCTATATTCTTTGACTTTGCCGCATATTGCCGTTAACAAAAAAGCTATTTCTACTAGTTGGGTTAGTAAGTTAGGTCTTGATGCATTAGTGTTATTCAAAAAACCGATAATGGCGGTTTTCTTTTTATTCGCAATGCTACTGGGGGCTGTTTTACAAATCACTAATACATTTGGTAGCCCATTCTTACACGACTTTGCTCGTGACCCATTGTACCAAGATAGTTTAATCGTTCAGTATCCTGCTATCTTATTATCCGTTTCACAAATGGCAGAAGTTGTGTTTATTTTAGCCATTCCATTCTTTTTAAAACGCTATGGCATCAAAACAGTCATGCTATTGAGCATGTTAGCTTGGACATTAAGATTTGGTTTTTTTGCTTTTGGCGATCCATCCGCAATTGGTTTAATGTTCCTGATTTTATCCATGATCGTATATGGATGTGCTTTTGATTTCTTTAATATTTCTGGCTCCATTTTCATTGAAAAAGAAGTTGATCATCGAATGAGAGCAAGCGCTCAGGGATTATTTATGACCATGGTGAATGGCGTTGGCGCTTATTTTGGTGCGATATTAAGTGGACTCGTGGTTGATTACTTTAGTGTGGATGGCGTTAAAGATTGGCAGACGATTTGGCTTGTTTTTTCATCGTATACCGTTGTGCTTGCTATTATTTTCTATTTCACTTTTCACTATCATCATGTGAGGGAAGGTGAAGTCAAAGCTGATTGAGATTAAATTTCATGGGATCTGGTGATGTGAGTATCACCAGATTTTTTGACAAATTATCTATTAACATACTCATTATTAGCTAACAATTGTTTGAGCTGTAATTATACTCCTCGTATTGAATTGGTTTTGAATGGGTATCAGCTTAAGTGGGGAAGGCTTAAGGTGTAGATGCGATTTCAATCGATTAAAGTCATCATGATAGCCCTCATACTCTGAGGGCTATTAATTTATTATTGTGCGGCTTGAGACCCCCAAAGTGCATCAGCAATAGGGATTGTTGTATATGTTTTAATAATTTGATTATACGTTTCTTCAGGCTTAAGTGATGTAAATTGTTCGGGATAGATAAATTTTGCAAGATATTCCATACCGACAATATTATAAGGATGGTTATAGAAGTTATGGTAGACGCCATATAACCGATTATTTTTAACGGCACTAATTTGGCTAAAACCCGTTCTATTTTTTAGTCGTTCAAAACCACGTTGGTTTTCTTCTTTTGTCACGCCATAACCAAAGGGAGCAGCAATATTGTTTTTATTAACCCAACGAGAGCCGGTGACGATATAAACGTCAGGCGTTGTTGTAATGACTTGTTCTAAAGAGACAGTGCCAGAAGCACCCGGTAAAAATTGACTGCCAATATTATCGGCGCCAATTGCTTGCACTAAACCACCCCAACCGGCGTTATTATGGGTAAAACAGCAGCTATCGCTACCATTTGCTCCTGCCTTGGCTTCAATAAAAACACGCGGCTTATTCTGGATTTTTGCCGTTGCTTGTTGGATGTCTGATAAGCGAGCTTGATAAAAGTCAGTATATTCTTTGGCTTCTTTTTCTTTATTTAACACCAATCCAAGCATGTCGATGCTCGTGGTTGTATTTTCGATTGGGTGCAAAAAAGTATCGATATATAGAATAGGAATATTAGCATCTTTTAAACGGCTAACAACACCAGAGCCTTCTAATGCAGGTTTTGCACGTAACTGCGCAATCAGGAGGTCGGGTTTTTGAGCAATTACCACTTCAGTGTTAACTTCACCTTTGTCATTGAATCCCATATCGGGAATTTTCTGTAGATCGGATTGCCATTTTTTTGCCAGTAATTCTACCGTCTGAGGGTCCGTTTTTTGCAGATTATTATTCCATGCGACGAGGCGATTAAACGGATTCTCTCTATCAAGCAAAGCCAGCGTTAAAATATCTCGACCATCTTGCAATACAACTCGTTTCGGTTCTTGTTGTAACGTAATTTTTTGGCCATCGGTATCGGTCACTGTAACGGGATAGGTCGTTGCTAAGGCCGAGGATGAGCATAAGGTTACGAATGTTATTGATAGCAGGTGATTAATTATCTTCATATTTAGACCCTTTTTGATTGAGCCTTGATAATAACAATTATCATTATCAATTTTAAGTATTCTAAGCCAATCGCTGATAGTTTTTATTTACCTATCGGTGAGTTGCTGTCTTTAACAATAAATTCAATGCATTACACGTTTAATCATTTGAGTAAATCCTACAGAAAAAGAAAAGAGGGTATTTAATCTGCGAATATAGTGACGGTTAGAAGGGCTAAAATGGAGAGAGACAAAACTTAGGTTAAGTAGGGAAAGAAATCATGTTTAATCTTGATACACTCGAAAAAACTAAGTGTATCAAGTAGTAATCGCGTGTTTACTTATTTCTTGAGATCAAAACATAAGAGACAATTTTTGAAAAGTTAATTTTTAATAAGATTTTTTCACTATCGCTTAATGGATAATCACCTTGATCTCTAGACTTTTTAAATCGACTAATAATAAATTTATTAAGAATTTTTAATTTATCTTTTCTTTTATGTGACGGTAGCCAAGAGCCGCTGAAGTGGTGAATAGAATAGTTAATCTTATTATATTCAGGACTGCAAAAATAATAAGATGGATAAATGACTACCCCTTCTGCTAGATGGGATTCTTGGCTTCCATCGTAGGGGGGATTAAGGCCAAATTCATTAGAGAAATAGCGGCTAATTTTGAATGTATTGGGTTCTAAAACAAGTTCTCCATTGACTTCAAAATTCAGATTGTCATAATCAGAAAGTAGCCCTTTTATGACTGATGAGCCTTTTACAGAACCCATAGCAGCTGTAATAGGTAGATACTTACCATCATATTGTTCATACCCGCTAAAAAAACTAAGGTTCAAAAAACGGTCAAAACTTTGTGTTACTTCTACATCACTATCAAGATAGATCCCTCCGTAATTATAGAGAGCATAAAGCCTTATATAGTCAGAAGCAAAGGCCCATTTTTTATTTTTTATTGCTTCGGTAACATAGGTGTTATTTATTTCGTCTAGGCAGTCATTTCCCCATTCCATAATCTCATAATCAGGAAGGTGTTTTTTCCAAGTATCAATACAATCTAACACAAATTGAGGTTTAGGGTTATTACCAACCCAAACATAGTGTATTATTTTAGGTATCAAAATGAATTCCTATTAGTATTTTAGTGAACGGAAAAATTTTCTTATTTGCAAGAAAAATAAAGATATTTTACTTTCAATGAAACCTTTTTGTCGTCTGGTTTTTTTTTCTGTAATCCTATATTTCTCAATATTACTATTTTCAAGTGTTAGTATTGGATGCTCAATTATTTCAGTCAAAAAGTAACCATCTACAATTTTGAGCTTATAAAATAAATTCCATGAATCAGCAACATAATAAGCTTTGTCAAATAGAGTAATTAATTTTTCACACTCATCTCTATGAATTAAGTAACAACATGTTCTAAATAACTTACTTGGTTTGTAAGTGACTTTTCTAAAAACAACATTACCGATTTTAATTTTATTAAAAAAACTGAGAGAAAGGCGTTTTCTTGAATTTAAGCCTTCTTGACCACCTAGTAAGTAAATATTATTCTTTTTGAGTAAGGATGTTTTTTCATTATTTAACTGTTTAACGAGATCTGATAATTTATCGCTAATAATAGCATCATCTTCTAGAATAATTGCCCACTCATAATTGCTGTTAACAATTTTTTTATATATTAATTGGTGGCTGAGACTACATGCAACTTCATTAGCACATGAGGGCTTATTATATTGAAAGTTTAGTGAGTTAAGGTAGTCAGATGGCAAATCTTTGCCTTCGACAGCATCGATCATTACCCAAGACAACTTTTGTGCTGATAGCGAATCAGTAATTTTTTTTCGACGTTCAATATCTTTTTTTAATGAAACTATGAAAATAGGGATGTTACTTTCCATAACAGCGGATCCTGTATCGTTATGCAACCTTTTTGTATTATAAATAAAAAATGATAATTAGTCTTCAGATATTATTCCATTATTGTTAAAAATAATGCTCCTAGACTATTATTGAAACCCTATCAATGCATTGATTATATTGGTTTTTTCTTATGGTGAATGCATGGGGTGTTTTGCTCGTTTAGCTGGAAAATGCAATGCGACTATTATTAAAATAGCTATATTTAAAATAAAGCACACTTAAAATATTTTTTAGTTATTAATGAATTAAAGTAATATAAGGTTATACGTCGGTATGCTTTCTAATGATTTTTATTTTTGCTGTCCCTGTATTAAAATTCTTAATAGAAAGACAGATAAAGAGTGGTTGGAATTCATATATAAGATAAATATAAAGCCAGTAAAAATTTAGGTATAGAGAATGAACCGGCTTTATATTTTATAATACGTTTACGTTATTCAATATTTTGAATTTGTTCTCTCATTTGTTCTATCAACACTTTGAGCTCAACGGCTGAATTGGTCACTTCACTATTGATAGATTTTGATGCGAGAGTATTTGATTCACGATTAAACTCTTGCATCATAAAGTCTAGGCGTCGACCATTGGCTTCTTTTTTCTTGAGAATATTACGCGTTTCTTTCACGTGTGCTTCCAGCCGATCCAGTTCTTCGGCGACATCGACACGTTGAGCTAATAAAATGAGTTCTTGCTCTAAACGGTTGCTATCTACTTGAATATCAGCTTCTTCTAATTTGGTTTGTAGGCGCTCACGCTGCCATTGCAAAATTTCGGGCATATGCTGACGGACTTTTGCAACTTCAACCAGTACTGCATCCAGACGTTGTTCGATAAGAGCGTGTAACGCAGCGCCTTCAGCTTCTCGGCTTTGAATAAATGCATCTAATGTCTCATCAAGCCCTGCTAACAGCTGCTCGCTGATCGCATCTAAATCCTGCTCGCCCGCTGACATAACACCAGGCCAACGTAGAATTTCTAATGGATTAATTTCGCCTTCATGACTGTAATTTTTTACCCAGTTAGCCGCACTAATAATTTGACGAGCTAAATTTTCGTTAAGGATTAATTCTCCTCGATTTGCTCCATCTAATTCAAAACGTAGATTACATTCAACTTTGCCTCGAGTCAGGCGAGCACGAATTCGTTCACGAACCACTGGCTCAAGACTTCGTAATTGTTCTGGTAAGCGGATATAGGTTTCTAGATAGCGTTGGTTAACGGAACGCAGCTCCCAGGCCGCACTCCCCCATTCACCCTTGATATCACGGCGGGCAAAAGCGGTCATACTACGGATCATAATTCGTTCCTATCAAAATGAATATAAGAGGGATTATAACGCTATGAGTGATGTCATGATAGGCATTATCGTTTTAAGGACGTATAATGCGCGGCAATTTAGTTGAAAATGGAGATAACACCATGCGTCCAGAAGGCAGAATGGCAGACCAAATGCGTCCGATTAAAATATCACGCAACTATACTAAGCATGCGGAAGGCTCTGTTCTTATTGAGTTTGGCGACACTAAGGTGTTATGCAATGCAACTGTCGAAGAGGGAGTGCCTCGTTTTTTAAAAGGTCAAGGCCAAGGCTGGGTGACAGCAGAATATGGCATGCTACCTCGAGCAACAAATTCGCGTAATCAACGTGAAGCGGCAAAAGGTAAGCAGACTGGGCGTACAATGGAAATCCAACGTCTAATCGCACGATCTTTACGCGCAGCGGTTGATTTGAAAAAGTTAGGCGAATATACCATTACGTTAGATTGTGATGTGATACAAGCAGATGGTGGTACTCGTACAGCAGCTATTTCAGGGGCTTGCGTTGCGTTAGTCGATGCACTTAATAAAATGGTTGAACAAGGTAAATTGACGGCGAGCCCTTTAAAATCGATGGTAGCCGCAGTCTCTGTAGGAATTGTGAATAATGAAGCTGTATGTGACCTTGAATATGTTGAGGACTCTGCGGCTGAGACCGATATGAACGTCGTTATGATGGATGATGGTCGTATGATAGAGGTTCAGGGAACTGCCGAAGGCGAACCATTTAGCCATGAAGAGCTATTGTCGTTACTTGCATTAGCAAAAACGGGACTAGAATCTATTTTTGAAGCTCAACGAGAAGCGTTGAAATAAGAATATTTTTAATAGGCGGCTGAAATAGTCGCCTTTTTTATGGCTGGTGATTTTTTTGAGCTCACCAGTATGTGTATCATCGTATTAAATATATTGACATTAAATATTGAGGAGATTGACCCATGAAAGCCTATCAGCGCGAATTTATAGAGCTTGCCATGAAAAAACAGGTGCTTAAATTTGGTGAGTTTACGCTGAAATCAGGCCGTAAAAGCCCCTATTTCTTTAATGCTGGGCTGTTTAATACGGGGCGTGATCTGGCACTGGTTGGTCGATTCTACGCGCAAGCTCTCAAAGAAAGTGCAATCGAATGTGATGTTTTGTTTGGGCCTGCTTATAAGGGGATCCCAATAGCAACGACGACAGCAGTTGCACTTGCTGAACATCATAATATTGATATGCCATACTGCTTTAACCGTAAAGAAGCCAAGGATCATGGTGAAGGTGGCACATTAGTGGGCTCTCCACTACAGGGGCGTGTGGTGGTTGTCGATGATGTTATTACAGCGGGTACGGCAATTCGTGAATCGATGGAAATTATTAAACAGCAAAATGCGACACTTAATGGCGTCCTTCTCTGTCTTGATCGTCAAGAAAAAGGCAAAGGTGAGATCTCGGCGGTACAGGAAGTTGAACGCGATTATCACTGCAAAGTTTATTCAATTATTACGATGAGCGACTTGATTGCTTACCTCGCTGAACGAGAAGATATGCAACAACATCTCATCGCGATGCAAGCTTATCGTCAGCAGTATGGTATTTGAGGTTAATCAGCTGTTGTCTTCTTATTCAGGGTAATCACTTTTTAGATGAAAGTCAGATAAGAGGGATTTGGGCTAGTCATCCTACAATGATGAGGAGCTGCACAGATGAATGGCATTCATCATGTCCTGGATTTGAGCTTGTTTACCCTAAGGTAATCAAGAAACAGGTAAATAAAGAAAAAAGCCCTCGCCCAAAGAATGTGGGCGGGGTGAGTAGTTGTTTAATCTGTTATTGTAACTGAGCTAAAATTAAAGGCCAGCGTGATTCAAATTCTACTGTGGGTCGATAACGGAATTCTGAACGTACAAAACGCGACAACATTCCTTCACAAAATGCGAGCAGTTGGCTTGCAAGAAGGGATTCATCATGCAGAAAACCATGCCCATCTCGTATTTTTTTCTCTTTTAATACTTGGCGTAATTGTGACTCTATTCGTTCAAATAATTGGTTTATACGACCTTGCAGCCTATCTTGCTCAAACATCAGGGCGTGGCCGGTCATAATACGGGTCAGCCCCGGGTTTTTCTCTGAAAAGCCTAAAATAAGGGCTAAAATCAGTTTAATGCGAGTTAGCGTATCTTTCTCATCGCTTAGGATAAGATTGATGCGCGAAACTAAAGAGTCCTCGATAAACTCAATTAAGCTATCGAACATTTTCGTTTTACTCGGAAAATGACGATAAAGTGCAGCTTCAGATACTCCTACAGTTGCTGCAAGCTTTGCAGTTGTAATTCGTTGACTACCATCACTACTTTCTAACATCAGCGCCAGAGACTGCAAAATCTCTTCACGTCTGTTGCGTTTTTTTGTTATCGCTTTTTCTGCCATGTCTGATAAGACCCCTGCTAAAACAGCAAAACAAACTATCTAAAATTTTGCCCCGAGTAAATAGAAAATAAAGGGCAAAAAGTAGATAAAAGAGCACGATATCGATGAAGTTCGGCTGGCTTAAAAGGGCATATGCTTGTTGTATCGTTAGATGGTATATATTTGTGACCTTGCATGTGGCATGTAAAGTGACCATTTTCAGCCTTCGAGGGACGAGTTTCTTGCCCGCGAACTTTTTATCAATGGAACCTTACTTGCCCCTTGCGCGACTTAGCGTATTAGCTCCTCAGTTAAATCATAAAGAGGGGAGCTAGTAGGCTAAGCCATCAATTTATCTTAAAAAGCTGACAAAATAACAGCCTATATTTCACGAATTGCTATTGTTGTCAGTTTCGAGATAGGGTCTGTTAGGACGTATACCTCGTTTAGATAAACATATCGCTACCAACAAAATACCCTTTAAAGCAACTAAACTGTCGTACTAAAATGATACCGTCTATTTTTCGCTAAACTCACTGATAAGTTTATTTGTTATTCCATCATGAAATATGGATTTGGTATTATCAGTAAAGCTAAGAATTAGGTGTAAGCAAATTTATTGACGTCCTGAATGTCCGAAGCCTCCAGCGCCTCGTTCTGTCGCATCAAAGTCATCGACAATATTAAATTCAGCTTGAACGACTGGAACGAAAACCATTTGGGCCATCCGTTCGCCCGGTTCAATGGTAAATGTCTGGTTGCCTCTGTTCCATACAGACACCATCAATTGCCCTTGATAGTCAGAGTCAATCAATCCAACTAGATTACCAAGTACAACACCATGTTTATGGCCAAGACCGGAACGCGGTAGGATGACTGCTGCTAGCTGCTCATCAGCGATATGAATCGCGAGGCCAGTAGGGATTAACTCTGTTTGACCCGGCGCTAAATCGATTGGTGCATCAAGGCAAGCACGCAGATCTAATCCCGCTGAGCCAGTCGTTGCATAAGTTGGTAAAGGAAACTCGTTACCAATACGGGGATCAAGAATTTTCAGATCAATTTTTTTCATAACGTTGAAGTATCTCGTCTAATAAACGGTGGCTTAATTCAAGTTTACTACTGTGTGGTAAACGGGTGTCGCCAAAAGCATCAAAAATATGCAGTGCATTGTTATCACTGTTAAAACCATTATCAGCGAGCGAAACATCATTCGCACAAATTAGGTCTAACTGTTTTTGTTGGCGTTTCTGACGTGCGTATTCTTCCACATTCTGGGTTTCGGCTGCAAATCCAACCACATAAGGGCGATGTTGTGCTAATTGGCCAACACTGGCAACAATATCAGGATTTTTGACTAATGTAATGACAACTTCATCACCCTGTTTTTTAATTTTATTTTCAGCAATTGTTTTTGCACGGTAGTCAGCGACAGCCGCACAACCGATAAAGATATCTTGCTCAGTGATAGTTTGGTGCACTTTTTCGTACATATCGAGAGCACTGATAACATCAATTCGCGTGACTCCTGCCGGTGTCGCTAAAGTCACTGGGCCTGCAATTAAAGTCACTTGTGCACCACGTTGACTGGCTGCTTCAGCAATAGCGAACCCCATTTTTCCTGAGCTGTGATTACTAATAAAGCGGACTGGGTCTAAATCTTCACGGGTAGGCCCTGCCGTAATCATAATTTTTCGATTTTGTAAGTCAGTTCGAGAACGGAAGTGTTCACAGGTAAAACGTACAATCTCTAATGGATCGAGCATTCTTCCTGGGCCGATGTCACCGCAGGCTTGGCTGCCATCATCTGGCCCCCAAATCATACATTGACGTTGTTTCAGTTTGATTAAATTTTCTTGTGTCGCCGTTGCTCGATACATTTGTTGATTCATGGCAGGAACAACCGCAAGCGGCGCAGCCGAAGCTAAACAAATGGTGGTCAATAAATCATTCGCCATACCAGCACTTATTCGAGCAATTAAATCTGCTGTAGCTGGCGCTAATATGATGATATCGGCCCATTTAGCGAGCTCAATATGGCCCATTGCTGCTTCCGCCGCTGGGTCAAGTAAATCGTCAGAGACGGGATGACCAGAAACCGCCTGCAATGTTAAAGGTGTAATAAAGGCTTTTGCCCCATGAGTCATAACAACGCGGACTATAGCACCCTCATCACGTAAGCGACGAGTGAGCTCAGGAATTTTATATGCGGCAATACCACCACTTATGCCGAGGACTATTTTTTTACCTAATAGCTGTGCCATCGTTTTATCCATCTAATCATCGTGAAGAGCATATTATCATATCAGAAGTGTCAGCGAGAGTACTGTATATATCATCACCCTTTTATTTTTTGCGAAGCGTTACGCAAATCAACAATTGATGTGTTGTTGTCGTTACCGCCTATGTATAGAAAGAGAAGCAGCAAGGGGCATAAGGGGGTGATAATGGAGCATGAAGAGAGCTTAAAGCCAAGGGAGAAAATATTGGCGTATGGTGCCGCAACTCTGACGGATGCAGAGTTATTGGCTATTTTTTTACGAACGGGTAGCCAAGGCGAATCCGTTTTACAACTTGCGGAGCGTTTGTTGAAAGAGTTCGGCTCTTTATACTTACTCTTACAGTCTGACTACACAAAGCTAGCAAAATGCAAAGGTGTCGGTGTTTGTAAATTCTCTCAATTTCAGGCGATTAGTGAGATCGCACGGCGTTTTTTTACTGAACAATTTTTATATGAAGATGTGATCTCTGAACCTAACCATTTAAAAATACGATTACTTGAATTGTTTGCTGGGCAAGAAAGAGAAGTTTTTGTGGTACTCTTTTTAAACAATCAACATCAAATTATTAGTTATGAAGAACTCTTTAAAGGCACTATCAATCGGGTAGAGGTTCATCCTAGAGAAATTATTCGTTATGCCATGAAAATGAATGCAAGTGCGGTCATCTTGGCGCATAATCACCCATCAGGCAATGCAGAGCCTAGCGAAGCGGATAAACAAGTGACTTTTCGTATTAAAGATGCTTGTAGCTTAGTGGGAATTAAATTGCTTGACCATTTTGTTGTTGGACATAAAAATTGTGTTTCATTTCTTGAACGAGGGTGGTTGTAAAAGCATTTTTTTGACTAAAAAATGACAACTTTTGCCGCATTGGGCTTGAGTGAGAACGATTGAAAGCGTATACTACGCCACCTTTGAGGATCTTGGGTTTGGCGAGAAGAGCCTATCTCAGTAAATTTTTTACTAAGATGATAACATTCTTTTCAGTCAATAAAGTTTGCTGAGATGGGCTCCTAAGCCTGACGAGGCGGCCATACCCAGAACAAAAAAGCTCGAGCTGATTAGATTTTTGGAGAATAGACATGTCACGAGTCTGCCAAGTTACTGGCAAGCGTCCAATGAGCGGTAACAACCGTTCACACGCATTAAACGCGACCAAGCGTCGTTTTTTGCCAAACCTGCACTCTCATCGTTTCTGGGTTGAGTCTGAGAAACGTTTCGTAACGCTGCGTGTATCTGCTAAAGGCATGCGCATTATCGATAAAAAGGGTATTGATGCTGTTCTTGCTGAACTGCGTGCCCGCGGTGAGAAGTACTAAGGAGCTAAAAAATGGCTAAAGGTATTCGCGAGAAAATCAAGCTGGTTTCTTCTGAAGGTACTGGTCACTTCTATACCACGACGAAGAACAAGCGCACTATGCCTGAAAAACTGGAAATGAAAAAATTCGATCCAGTTGTTCGTAAGCATGTGATCTACAAAGAAGCGAAAATTAAATAATTTTTGTTTTCTTATTAAAAAACCCAGCTTTGGCTGGGTTTTTTATTTTCAAAATCAAAAAACTATACTTATACGCATTCAAGGCTATATCGATTATTCCTAAAGTAGTAACATGTTCGTTCTTGATTGAATTAATAGTGTTAGTTTTTGTCAAAGAACTATGTCATTTTGCGTATAGATATCATTAAGAGTGTCTGGTGAAAAAACAGTTTAAAAAAATTCTTGTTATCAAGATGCGGTTTCATGGGGATATGCTACTGACTACGCCTGTGATCAGTACATTAAAGCAAAACTATCCTGATGCCGAGATTGACGTGTTACTTTATCAAGATACGATCCCTATTTTGTCTGAAAATAGGGAAATCCATGCCTTGTATGGAATTAAAGGTAAGAAGGCTAATGGGCTCAGTAAAGCCTGTAACTTTGTCAATTTGTTATTAAAATTACGTCGTAATAAGTATGATTTGGTTGTAAATCTTGCAGACCAATGGATGATATCAGTGCTTGTGCGGGCTATCCCTGCTCAGGTAAAAATTTCACATAAATTTGCTCATCGAGAGTCGACGTTTTGGCATAATAGCTTTACTCATTTGACTGCACCTCACGGTGAACACGTTGTTATGAACAATCTTTCTGTTCTTGAACCGTTAAAAATCAATAACCTTAAAACAGATTTAACGATGTCATATGCAGAGCAAGATTGGAAAAAGATCGATCAGCAGCTATTGGAACTTGGTGTTCATAGCAGCTATGTCGTCATCCAGCCAACGGCACGGCAGATATTTAAGTGTTGGGATGATGAAAAATTTGCGGAAGTCATTGATGCGTTGCAATCCCGTGGTTACCAAGTGGTATTGACTTCTGGGCCAAGTCAAGATGACCTTGATTGTGTTGAAAATATTGCATCCCTTTGCCACACTAGGCCCATCACTGAGTTGGCGGGTAAAACGACATTTCCTGAACTTGGTGCACTCATTGCCCATTCTGCGTTATTTATCGGTGTAGATTCTGCCCCAATGCACATTGCAGCAGCGGTCAAAACACCCATAGTTTGTTTGTTCGGTGCAACCAACCATGTATTCTGGCGTCCGTGGAGTGAAAACGTAGTGCAATTCTGGGCGGGTGACTATGAAGCTATGCCACCACGCGAGAAACTCGATAGAAATAAAAAATACCTTTCTATCATTCCTGCATCTGACGTTATCAAGGCAACAGAAAAAATGTTGCCGATGAATATTCGTTCAATAATGACAAGGTTCTAATATGATTTTGGCATTTTGTCTGTACAAGTATTTTCCGTTTGGTGGTTTACAACGTGATTTCTTACGTATTGCGTTAGCGTGTCAGGCAAGAGGGCATCATATCCGCGTTTATACTCAATCTTGGCATGGTGAGAAACCTGCTGGTTTTGAAATTATGATTGTACCAGTCACATCGAAAACCAATCATGGACGTAATGCACAATATTGTGAGTGGGTGCACACTCATATCAAACAATATCCAGTAGACCGTATTATTGGTTTCAATAAAATGCCTGGCCTAGATGTATATTATGCAGCGGACGTTTGTTATGCAGAAAAAGTCGCTAATGAAAAAGGTTTTTTTTATAGGCTAACTCCCCGTTATAAGCATTATGCAACGTTTGAAAAGGCCGTATTTCAAGTAGGAAAAACTACCAAATTATTAATGCTGACTCCTCATCAAATTGCACATTTTAAAAAACATTATGCTACAGAAGCATCGCGTTTTTATATGCTACCGCCGGGTATTGCGCAAGATAGAAAATACGATAAGCAGATCCCCAATGCACGGCAAATTTATCGAGAAAAAAATCAGATACCTCCGTCAGCGTATTTGTTATTGCAGGTTGGTTCCGACTTTAAGCGTAAAGGAGTCGATAGAACCTTAAGAGCAATGGCTGCATTGCCTGAAGAGATTAAGAAAAATACGCGATTAATGGTTGTTGGGCAGGATAAACCTGAAAAATATCAGCGTCTAGCCAATACACTGGGCATAGGTCAACAAGTCTCCTTTTTTAGTGGGCGTAATGACGTTGCTGAGCTAATGGCAGCGGCAGATATTTTAATGCATCCAGCATACCAAGAAGCCGCGGGTATTGTGTTACTGGAGGCTATAACAGCAGGTTTACCTATTATTGTTACGGAAGTTTGTGGTTATGCCTCATTTATTGCTGATGCTCAATGCGGCATGGTGATCCGTGAACCATTTGAGCAAAAAACGTTAGATTCCGCGCTTTCAGAAACTCTGCAAAATAAACAACAATTAAAAAATTGGGCAGAAAAGGCGCGGCATTTTGCGGATACAGAGGACTTATATAGTTTACCTGAAAAAGCGGCTGATATTATTTTAGGACATCTAGATGATTGAACTTAAAACACCTTTTAGTGAGCTATGGAAAAATAAAGATCCTTTTGTGGAAACTGAGCAGTTAGAAGGTGAGGTGTTTCGTCAGCTAGAAAGCCGCAAAACATTGCGCTTTGAGCTTGGTGGAGAGAGCTATTTTATCAAAATCCATTATGGTACAAGTTTAAAAGAGGTGTTAAAAAACCTGTTTTCATTAAGGTTACCAGTATTGGGTGCTGATAGGGAATGGAACGCGATACATCGGCTAACAAAAGCGGGTGTGGATACGATGGATGGTCGTGCATTTGGGCAAAAGGGGATGAACCCGCTACGTCGACATTCCTTTATTATTACGAAAGATTTAACGCCAACGATCAGTTTGGAAGATTACTGTGCCAATTGGTCAAGCCTAGCGCCTGATTTTACAGTCAAACAATTGATTATTCGCCGTGTTGCTCAAATGGTACGTAAAATGCACGCCGTTGGTATAAATCACCGCGACTGTTATATTTGCCATTTTTTACTACACTTGCCTTTTTCAGGTGAAGAGCAGGACTTGAAAATCTCGGTGATAGATTTACATCGAGCACAACTCAGAAAAAAGGTTCCAATACGTTGGCGTGATAAAGACCTTATTGGGTTATACTTTTCTTCATTAAATATCGGCCTAACAAGCAGAGATATTTTCCGTTTTATGAAGGTTTACTTTGATTTGCCTTTACGAGATATTTTAAAAGAAGAACAGGCTTTGATACTCAAAGCGGGAAGCAAAGCAAAAAAAATCCAAGAGCGTACAAAGCGCCGTGGTTTATAGATAAACAATTTGTTGGGGTCTTATATGGTCGTTGAATTTGATAAAATGATACAACAAGTTATCCCGCTCGGTGTGTCAGACTTAGATATTTCATCTTATTTTCATGTCGCCTATGGCATTGATCATCATTTTTTATATGGCTGTGGCGTATCTATTGCCTCGTTGTTGATGCACAATGAGCATACCAATTTTTCTTTTCATGTATTTATAGACGATTCAATTAGTGATGCGGATTTAGCTCTGTTTAGGGAGCTCAGTGACGACTATAATGTACAAATCACCCTCTATATAATTAATTCTAGTAGTATAAAAACACTTCCGACGACTAAGAATTGGACGCATGCCATCTATTTTCGATTTATTGTTGCCGAATACTTTATCAATAAAATAGATTATCTATTGTATTTAGATGCTGATGTTATTTGTAATAATTCGATTGAAGGGCTGACTCAGTTAGACTTACAAAATAAAGTGGCTGCGGTTGTCACTGAAAGGGATGAAAATTGGTGGAAAAAACGGGCTCAAACGTTAGGTTTCCCCGAAGTATCCGCTGGCTATTTTAATAGTGGTGTGATGTATGTAAATTTAGCCGCTTGGAAAGAAAATCAGGTTACAAAAAAATCAATGTCATTGCTTATGGATACGAATATTAATCATAAGATTAGTTATCCTGACCAAGATGTATTAAATATATTATTAGCAGATAAAGTCATTTATTTGGATGCTGTTTATAATACACAATTTAGCTTAAATTATGAGTTAAAAGATCAATTTCACTATCCTGTTACTCAAAACACTATTTTTATTCACTATGTTGGACCAACGAAACCTTGGCACGAATGGGCTACTTATGAAACAGCCAAGCCTTTCTCTGATGCTCGATCAGCGTCACCTTGGAATAAAGTACCATTATTAAAGGCTAAAAGTAGCAACCATTTACGTTATTGTGCGAAGCATAATATCAATCAAGGCCACTATCTATTTGGATTTCTTCTCCATTTTAGGTACTTATTATCTAAGCTTAGTAAATAATTAACATTTACGTTTTAGTGAAAAGTAGCATAAAACAATATTTTATTATTGGAGATAAATGATGAATTTTAATATCCATGACATAGTGACTGAGAGATATGTTTTAAACGATAGTGATGAAGACTTAAATGAAAAATACCTTAATATCGTTTATGGCTCAGATGAAAACTACCAGTTTGGAGCAGGAGTTTCAGCAGTATCTTTGTTAATTAATAATCCTAGTACATCTTTTAGATTCCACTTTTTTTTGGATACGATAAATCCTAATTTTGTTGATAAATTAAAATGGATTGCTGAACAATTTTCAACACAAATAATTGTGTATAAACTGAATCACGATTTTTTAGAGAAATTACCTGCCTGTGACGTTTGGTCATCAGCAATGTATTTTAGGCTGATCGCGCTTGATTATTTAGCTTTTCATTATGATTATGCACTATATCTCGATGCAGATGTAGTATGTCATAGTGAACTAAATTTAGATGCCAATATTCTTAGCCAAGTTATTTGTGGTGTTGTTCTTGATAGTGAAATGGTGAGAAGCAAAAGTGGGTCAAGGTTGGGTGTACCTGAATTAAGTACACGGTACTTTAATTCAGGCGTGATGTTTATTAATTTAAAAAAATGGCAAGAACATGAAGTGACTAAACGTTGTTTAGCACTATTATCTGCTCCGGATGCAAAGCAACGTTATAAATACCCTGACCAGGATGTGTTAAATTTGATTCTGGTGGATAACCAAGTTCAGCTTAATCAGCGTTTTAATACTATTTATACCTTAAAGAATGAGCTATATGATCGAAGCCATAAAAAATATCAACAGGTGATCACGGATAATACCACGTTGATACATTATACAGGGATCACTAAGCCATGGCATACTTGGGCAAACTACCCGTCTGCTAAGCCTTTTTATATCGCTCTTGAGCAGTCGCCATGGTGTAAAAATGATTTAAAATCAGCAAGTAAATTTGTTGAAAGAAAAAAAGAATATAAGCACTTATTGAAACAAAAAAAGATTGTTGCTGGCTGTCTGTGTGGAATCCAATACTTGTTGATGAAAGTTTTTCGAAATAAAAAATAGTAATATGCTAAATAAATGGTTTTTACTGTGAAGTTTATTAATCCTTCCTTAGTCACTGTCTGTCGTGAGAATGAAGGGTACCCTTATTACTCAAAAGTGAATGATAGGCATTGTTTATGCATAGTGTTCACAAATTTTGCCTCTGTGAAAGGGATAATAATTGATATGCTGGATAGGGAAGCATATTGAATGCGTTCGATTGAGTTAAGGTAGCATCATAATGTCTTGATTTTTATCGTATATCAATATTATTGTAGATGTTAACATTTCGATTTATATATTTTCAGAATATTATGAATAGATACTAGGTTATGATAGAATTTTTGTATGTTCTGTAGTTGTTTGATTTGGACTGAAAATAAAAACAGTCTTCCGGTTACAAAACAGGTATCGAACAATAATATTCAGTAAGGTCAACAAAATGTTAAGCCATGAAATGATCAAATCTCTAGTTGAAATAAGTGGTAGCAAAGCTAGTGATGGTGATAAAGCGTATTTTCATATTGCTTATGGGGTTGATGAAAAGTTCCTCTACGGTGTTGGTACATCAATCTCTTCGATACTCCTTAACAATAAAGAGACGCATTTTCATTTCCATATTTTAGTTGATAGCTTAGTTGACGAGAATCTTTTTCAGCAGTTAATTGCAAATAGTTACCATAAAATCACGGTTTATCTGATCGACATCCAAGAATTTAAACGCTTACCATTGCCATCACCTGCTTGGAGCCACGCCATCTACTTTAGATTAGTGATTATTGATTATCTGTCTCAATCAATCGATAAATTATTGTATTTAGATGCGGATATTATTTGTAAAGGCAATCTCGAATATCTAAAAACATTAGAATTTAATGAGCATGTTTACCTTTATGCTGTAAAAGATAAATTTTGCAGTGAAAAGAAACAGTTGCCTATGGATATGAGCAAATACTTTAACTCTGGGTTTTTATATATGTCGATTCAGGAAATGGTGAAAGCAGACATACCCAACAGAGTTATTGAATTAGTAAAAAATAATAATTTTACTCATCCAGATCAGGATGCATTGAATATTTTATTAAATGATAAACTGGTTAATATAAGTGAAAATTTCAACTTTATGTTTTCTTTAGATTGGTATATTACTAGCAAAAGAAGCACTAATAATATACCAAATGATGTTGTTTTTATTCACTTTGTTGGTTTAACTAAGCCATTTCATGAATGGGCTATTTTCTATAAAGAGTATCAGTTTTTTGATATTGCACGACAGAATTCGCCTTGGAAGAATATTCCCTTGCTCAAAGCCGAAAATTACAAGCAATTATCTCGCAAAAAATCACATCTAAGAAAAAATAGAAAGTTTTTTCAATTTTTATTAGCAACAGTTGAATATATAAACAAGAAAATATTTCATTGATATCATGCTGACATTGTCAGCATGAATATGACTAATGGATGCGCTTTTGGTTAATTAAGATAGCAACGAGAATATTGTATAGGAAGAAAATATCTAAAAATATAAATTCAAAGAGGCAGTAGATTAAAAAATAGCCAATAGAGGAGGCAAAGATACCCACATTTAAAATATTTTTTTGCGATTTTATATTTCTCATTAAATCTTTTAAGTTAATAACATAAGCAATAATAAATAATAGCAACCCACCTAAACCTACATTATATAAGATGTTTAAGAAAAATGGGTCATCATTATTATGTACATATTCATTTTTGCGTTGTGAAAATTTTCCGCCACCACGAAATCTTTCTGCATTATTATCATTCAGATACTGGTTGTAAGAGACAGAACCATACCCAACACCAAATAGAATATTTTTAGTTTGATTCATAAAAATAGGGAAACGTGTCATCACAATTTTGTCTCTACCTGATGAAATGTTTTTTGCGTATAGAGTTTGGTTTATCTTATTTTTTACTTGAGGAATGGTGGTATAAGCGATGGTTGTAACACTTAAAGAGGCAATGGCAAAAATAACAATGTATAAAGTAAATTTTTTAATACTTTGAGAAAACAAAAATAAAATAATTAATGTTTCAATAACTACAGCAAGTACGCCTCCACGACTACCAGTATAAAGTAAAAAACAAAATGCAAAAATGGATAAAATAAACATTGCTACTTTTAATAGATTATTTTTAAAAATAAATAAGGCAGCGAAGGTAAATGGAAAAAGCAATGTTGTATAGTGAGCAAAACCATACCTAAGCTGTAAAAATAGAGGTAAGTCACTATCTTTAAATTGTTTTAATATTGGAGATATAAAAAGAGTAAATGCCAAAGTGGCAATCAAGGCATAACTTATTGTTTTTATTGATTTTGATTCGTTATTTTTGAATGCGATTAAAAATAACGTAATGATAATGACATAGCGCCAGTCATTGAAAAATTCTTTCAGCGCTTCTAGTGTAAATTGAGAGTAAGTAAAAAATATCGCGCATAAAATGCACCATAAGCTAAATAAAAAGAATACTTTTCGTCCTCTAACTAACTGAATAAGGTCATCTTTGATATTTATTTTATTTTTAATAATGGTATAGACAGTATAGAGAAAGAGTAAGACAGCAGAAATATTTAACACGCCTTGAGTATCATTTGTAAACATACCCAATATGACAAGGGAAACTAATAAAAAAGGAAATTGACTAATAATATAGTTTTTTATATTCACAAGTTTGCCTATCGATTGCTGTCAGATTTTTGTCGGTGATCAAAAGTGACGATATTGTGTTAGATAACGGATCTTTGATTGCTAATAGGCGAATTGTATTTATCATATACTTGAATGTCCAGTTGATCAGTGGGTTAACATGGCCAGTTCGTTTAAGGTATTTTGATTTTGATATTAATCATATCGCTGTTTAAGGATCTATTCATGCCAGAGCTACCCGAGGTTGAAACCAGCCGCAGAGGCATAGAGCCTCATCTCGTCGGTAATATTATCCAATATGCCGTAGTGCGTAATGGCCGGTTACGTTGGCCTGTTTCAGAACAGATCAAAAGTTTATCTGATGAGGTTATTTTAAGTGTTCAAAGGCGTGCGAAATATCTATTAATTGAACTACGACAAGGTTGGATAGTCATTCATCTCGGTATGTCGGGCAGCTTACGCATTTTGTTAGAAGAGTTGCCTGAAGAAAAGCATGACCATATTGATTTAGTATTAAAGGATGGCAAGGTTTTGCGTTATACCGACCCGAGACGCTTCGGGGCTTGGTTATGGTGTGACGACCTTGCGACGAGCTCTGTCTTGGCACATTTAGGGCCTGAACCTCTTTCGGATGAGTTTAATGCTCAATATTTATTTGAGCAGGCAGCAAAACGAAAAATTGCCATCAAGCCTTGGCTGATGGATAACAAGGTGGTCGTCGGGGTGGGGAATATTTATGCGAATGAAGCGCTATTTGCGGCAGGTATTTCGCCAGAAAAAATCACGAATACATTAACGCTTGAGCAATCAGAGGGTTTGGTTACACAAATTAAGAAAGTATTGCGGCGTTCCATTGAACAAGGTGGAACAACGTTGAAAGACTTTTTACAGTCTGATGGTAAGCCTGGTTACTTTGCTCAAGAATTATTTGTTTATGGTAAAAAAGGGGAACCTTGTTTGATGTGCGGGACGCCGATTATGAGTATCAAACAAGGTCAACGCACTACTTTTTATTGCCCTCAATGCCAAAAATAATTTAAATTTTATTGAGTTTTTTTAGCATCGCTTCTGCAACGATCGGTGGTAGGAAAGAAGAGATATCACCATCATGAAGAGCAACATCTTTGATCAGTGATGATGAAACGAACGACAAGCTTTGTGAAGGAAGTAGAAATACCGTTTCTAATTCAGGCACAAAATGGCGGTTCATATTGGCGAGTTGCCATTCATACTCGAAATCAGCGACTGAGCGAACGCCACGGATCAAGATGTTGGCACCATGCTTTTGTGCGAAGTTAGCCATGAGCTCTGAGAAGCCAACGACTTCTACGTTATCTAAATGTGCGGTAACGTTTTGCGCAAGTTCCACGCGTTCTTCAAGGGTAAACATAGGGCTTTTGCGTTGGCTATTGGCGATGGCGAGTAACACATGGTCAAACATTGCTGCTGCACGAGAAACAATATCAATATGGCCTGATGTTATGGGGTCAAAGGTGCCAGGGTAAATCGCTTTGTGTTTCATAAATTGTTATCTCGTTGTTTATTAATACTTATTTATATGAATTTAAATTAAGTAATATGTGCATATCATCAACATTATCGACTATTAAGGGGAGTTGCAACTCACGAATAGCCGCTTAAGTTAATTTCAAGTCTATTTTTAGGTGCATATTCTGCACACTTTCATAAAAGGTTTATGTTAAGATAGCGCCAATTTTAGTAAGTGAATCAGATCGAATGTTATTGCGTTTATATCAGGTACTGCTTTATCTTATCCAACCACTCATTTGGATTCGTCTATTAGTGCGAGGTCGCAAGGCTCCCGCGTATCGTAAACGCTGGGGAGAACGCTATGGCTTTTGCGCCGGTAAAGTTGCGCCAGGTGGTATTCTGTTACATTCCGTCTCTGTTGGTGAAACACTTGCTGCTGTGCCTTTAGTAAGAGCACTACGACATCACTACCCATCATTACCAATAACAGTGACAACGATGACCCCAACGGGTTCTGAACGTGTGGTATCCGCATTTGGTGATGATGTTTATCATGTTTATCTCCCTTATGACCTTCCTGGCTCGATGCGCCGTTTCCTCAACCACGTTGACCCTAAGCTGGTCATCATTATGGAAACGGAATTATGGCCTAATATGATTAATCAGCTTAATCGCCGACAAATTCCATTAGTGATTGCTAATGCACGGTTATCAGAACGTTCTGCCGCGGGTTACCAAAAACTGGGTAGTTTCGTGAAGCGTATGTTGCGGAATGTCACGATGGTAGCAGCACAACATCAAGAAGATGGGGAACGCTTCATTAAGCTTGGTTTAAGACGGGTGCAATTGAATGTGACGGGTAGCTTGAAGTTTGATATTTCGGTGACACCGGAACTTGCTGTTCGTGCAGTCACATTGCGTCGGCAATGGGCAGCACATCGGCCCGTTTGGATCGCAACGAGTACTCACGAAGGTGAGGAAGCCATTGTTTTAGATGCCCATCAACAGCTACTTACCCAGTTCCCTGATTTATTATTAATTTTAGTGCCTCGTCATCCTGAACGTTTTAGCAAAGCGGAAGAGTTGACACGTAAAGCAGGACTAAAATTCATCCGGCGCAGTGAGGGGATTGTTCCTACCGCAGAGACACAAGTCGTGATCGGCGATACGATGGGCGAATTGATGTTGCTGTATGGAATTGCGGATTTGGCGTTTGTCGGTGGCAGCCTTGTGGAAACCGGTGGACATAATCCCCTTGAGGCAGCCGCTCATGCATTACCTGTATTAATGGGGCCACATACATTTAACTTTAAAGATATTTGTGGAAAGTTAAAGCAAGCGGATGGCCTAATCACGGTGACTGACAGTGATTCGATGACACAAGCCGTGACAAGTCTTTTATCAGATGAAGATTATCGTTTGTATTATGGGCGTCATGCAGCAGAAGTATTGCATGAAAATCAAGGCGCATTACAACGGTTGCTCAAGCTGTTACAGCCTTATTTACCTCCTAGAGAACAATAATTTTAGTCATTATCTTTAATTCAGAATTTTTTAACTTGAATAAAACGACAATAGATAATGACTATTTGTCTACTCTTCTTATTATTCACTATAAACTATAGTAGAATCTGCCGTTTAATTTCCATTACGACTATTCGCCTTATGTTTCTGTAAGTTATAAAAGGGCTGAATAGATAGTGGGTACCTTTACTTGATTATTTAAGACAGTATGCCAACAATCAATCAATCAACATCAAACAAATATGTTTATTTATGGGTCATTGGCTATGCGGTTGCATGGATTTTAGCCAGTTTCTATTTAGACCCCACTGTACCTTATGATACGGTAGAGGCCGTTAACTGGGGGATGAATGGGGAGTGGGGATCACCTAAAAATCCTTGGTTTGTTGGTGCACTTATGTGGCCAGCTATCCACTTAGGTATATCCTACAGCTTTTATTGGTACTTTATTCATTTTGTCGGTATTGCCTTCGGTTTATTAGGCGTTTGGAAATTAGCCTATTATTTAACAGAACGTCGTGATTTAGCGTGGTTCGCGATGCTCATGTTGAATTTATCGGGTGTCATTAATTTTGATATCATCCCTTATAATGATAACTATATTTTAGTCACTTTCTGGGCTTGGATAATCTATTTCTTCCTACGTGCTGTTTATGAAAACCCAACATGGTGGCTGTTATTCGCGCTATGTGCTGGGTTAGCGACAATGGGTAAATACTCCACGTTATCACTTGTAGGCTCAGTATTTCTCTTGACGTTATTCGTTAAGCAAGTTCGTCAAAGTTATCGCTATCCTGTTTTCTATTTAGCGATAGCCCTTTGGTTCGCCATTGTACTACCTAACTTCTTTTGGCTAATGGCCAGTGATTTTTCTGCCTTTAAGTGGGTAGATTCACAGATCGACCCAGGTTTTAATTTACATACGACCCAAGCCGCGTTAAGCGTATTTTATCCTTTAATTATTGCGGCAATTATTTTGTATTGTTGCGGTGGGAAATTAGGTTGGCCAAAAACTCTGGCGAATCGAATGGCAAATTTTTTAGTCCTTTTCCCTCTTATCGTTATTTATGGTTGGTTTTCCTTCCATGATGGTGGTCGTATTACTGAGTGGCTACAACCCTTTATGGCGGCCTGTGCTCCGTTATTTATTGGTTCGATAACGGTTATGCCAACGAAGTCGTTAAGAAAACCACTCATTGGCTTAGCCATTTTTGGTGTCGTTGTTTTGTTAGGCTACTGCATTGTGCAGGCCGCAAATATCCGAGGGGCAGGCCAAAAGTTTATTGGTGTAAAAACGCTGATTGCAGAAGGTGAAGAGCGTTGGTATCAACGTTATGGGGTTCCCTTAAAATATGTTGGAGGGGAAGATAACTTACACCAATGGTTTATTATTTATGCTAAAGATAGACCACATGTGATCCAGCCTTGGACTCTTGAGCATCATATGCCGCCAAATGTGTATAACCGTGGCATTACCGAAGAAGAAATTCGCCAGCATGGCGCTATCTTATTGGGGCGTAAGTATGATGACTGTGCTCATGAAAACTTTGATAAAGTTCGTAAATATTGGCCACAGTTCAGGATAGAAAAAGAAGATGTTATTTACCGCTCTGAGCCGGATGCCGAACCTGAAACCATGTGTTTTGGCTTTATCGCGCCTGAGAAGTCCAAATAAACGACAATAAGCGGCGATATTGCCGCTTATTTTTTTACACTAAGCGATGATGGCTCATAATAAGCAGTAAACGGATTAAAGAGAGTCTTTTAATTGAGCAAAGACAGTAGCCGCTTCGATAGTGTCCATCGTGTGTTTATCCGACTTAATTTCATGTTGCTCTAAACCGTAGCCACCAATTAACCCAGGGTCTGTTGGGCCGAATAGGGTGAAATTTGGTTTATCTAAGGCCGCGGTTAAATGGCTAAGACCTGTATCAACAGAGACGACCGCCTTCGCATTAGCAATCTGTAGAGCCACTTCCGCTAAGGTTAATTTAGGCAAAACGTCGACAAAATTAAATCCATCCGCGAGGCGTAATGCTCTTTGGCGTTCATGTTCAGCACCCCATGGCAGCTTTATTCTTAAACCACTTTCCGCCATTAATGCAATAAGTTCCCGCCAGTGGCTTTCAGGCCAGTGTTTATCATCACGGGTCGTTGAATGCAAAAATACGACGTAATCATCTGTTGTGACCGTCGGTGCATGTAAAAAATGTTGAGCGATTGCGTAGTCACCTTGTGTGTTGGGGCAATCATAGCCAAGGCTTGCGGCAAATAGTTGGCGAATACGCTCTACTGCGTGTTGTTGCTTACTGATTTGATATTTATAGTCGTAAAAAAAACTGGCAATTGGTTCCCGAATACTATGGCGATCATAGCCATGTTTCGGACCATCTGCGAGGCGAGTGACCAGAAATGCGCTTTTTAATAAGCCTTGTGCATCAATAATGGCATCATAATGCGTCGCGGTAAGCTGCTGGCGAAATTGAGCACGTTCGGCTCGGATTGGCGCAGAGAACCAATTCTTACGCCAACGACGAATGGCGACAGGGATCACTTGATGAACGGCGCTGTGCCATGTTGGGATCTGGGCAAAGCCTTCTTCTACTACCCAGCCAAATTGAATCTCTGGGAAGGCCAGTTGTGCATCCGTTAATGCCGGTAGGGAGTGTAAAACATCGCCCATCGATGAGGTTTTAACTAACAGTACACGCATTAATCGACACCTATGTGTAATCGCGCTAATGCCTCAATCACTAATTGCGGTTGAATATCAATTAAGCTTTGGTGATAGCCACTTTCCCCATCACCTTTACGGACTTTATGGTAGCCACTGATTAAACGAATCACTTCTGCTTGATGGGATAGTGGAGGTGTAAAATCGGGGCTACTCGGGCCATAGAGTGCGACAAGCGGTTTACCTAATGCAGCGGCGATATGCATTAATCCGGAATCATTACTAATAACCGCTTGGCAACTGGCAATAAGGCTGACAGCTTGCTCTAAAGATGTTTTTCCCGCAAGGTTACTGCAATGTTCGTTGGCACTGTCTGTTAGGCTTGCGCGAATTTCTTCGCCTACATCATGATCTTTTTGTGAGCCAAATAAGAGAACTTGATAGCCTTTTTCACTGATCAGTTGTTCAGCGAGGGCGGCATAATGATAATGGGGCCAGCGTTTTGCCGGGCCAAATTCGGCGCCGGGGCAAAAGCCAATGATGGGGCGCGTTGTATCGATGCTAAAAACATTCATCGCATCGGTAACTTCTTGTTCGTTAACGACAAGTTTGGGCCATAAAATAGGCTCAGGAATATCTGCTGCACTATGAATAGTGTGCTTATCATAAGCCAATGCCACATAGCGCTGTACCATTAATGGAAATGCGCTCTTATCTAATATACGTAGGTCATTGAGTAATCCATAACGCATCTCACCACGCCAGCCGGTCCGTTTAGCAATTTTAGCAAAGAAAGGCACGAGCGCAGATTTAAAGGAATTAGGGAGAACAATCGCTTGGTCATAACCATTATGGCGTAAGCTAAGACCAAGCTGGCGACGCTCACCGATAGCGAGCGCACCATGACCTAATGGCATTGGGATGGCTGCATTGACCTCGGGCATTTTGGCTAATAGTGGACGGCACCATTGCGGAGCCATCACATCAATTTGTGCTTGAGGATATTGAGCCTTGATTGTGCGATATAGGCTCTGTGACATCATCATATCCCCTACCCAAGAGGGGCCGATCACCAATATTTTCATAAAGTATGTATTAGTCTTCTTTATTCAGCCATTGCATATATTCGGCAACACCTTCAGCAACCGTTTTGAAGGGGGCTTTGTAGCCAGCCGCACGTAATTTAGTCATATCCGCTTGAGTGAAGCTCTGATAGCGGCCTTTGAGTTTTTCTGGGAATTCAATGTATTCAATAGCAACATTTTTGTCATTATGGAAGTGTGTTACGGCATCTGCCACCGCTTGGAATGATTCCGCACGGCCTGTTCCACAGTTAAAGATCCCAGAAACATTATTCTGCCAGAACCATAAATTAACGGCTGCCACATCACCAACATAAATAAAGTCACGGCGAAAACCATCGCTACCTTCAAAGAGTTTTGGTTGCTGCCCTTCATTAATCTGTTTATTTAGATGGAAGGCAACACTTGCCATGCTGCCTTTATGGTTTTCACGGGGGCCATATACGTTGAAATAGCGAAAGCCACAAATCTGTGATTGTGCTTCAGGTAAAATTTCACGTACATATTGGTCAAACAGGAACTTAGAGTAACCATAAACATTAAGTGGTTTCTCAAATTCACGTTCTTCGATGAAGTTATCACTGCGGCCGCCATAAGTGGCTGCGGAGGAAGCATAAAGGAAAGGAATTTCACGCTCTAGACAAAAGTGCAGTAACTCTTTTGAATATTGGTAATTGTTATCCATCATATACTTACCATCCCACTCTGTCGTGGATGAGCAAGCACCTTCATGGAAGACCACATCGATATCACCAAAGTCATCACCAGCCATAATACCGGCAATAAAATCTTCTTTATCAATATAATCAGTAATATCGAGGTCAACAAGATTGGCGAATTTAGTTCCATCTTTCAGGTTATCTACGACTAGGATGTCTGTACGACCTGCATCGTTTAATGCTTTTACAATATTGCTACCAATAAAACCAGCTCCGCCAGTGACAATGATCATCGGGTGTACCTCAAGTGGTTAATGACATATGGAACATGAATCTATCCATAATTTACTCTAAATGTTTCGAGGTGCAGCTAGGCGATAAGTGAATGGGTCGCTAGGCGCATATATAAGTATGCGACTCGTGTGAATGAATGAAGTCAACAACGCTGCAACTTGAAGTATGACGAGTATAGCATTTCTCTGCGCTGACGACACCATAACGAATAGACAAACATTCTAGAAGTGACATTTTTTATAGGCTAATGAGCGTGATCTTGGCTACAAACTTGATTTATTTATGCTGTAGCTGTCGCGAGTTCTAGTATCTATGATTAAACTCTAAAAATTGAATTATAACAGGAATAAGTTATGTCAGAGTTATTTTATCAGCAGATTAAAGAACAATTAGTGCAAACGGAATCCGAAGGTTTATTCAAGCATGAACGGATAATAACGTCATCACAAGGTTCTGACATTGAAATCGTTGGTGGTCAACACGTTATCAATTTTTGTGCGAATAATTACCTTGGCTTAGCTAATCATCCTGAACTTATCGAAGCGGCAAAGCAGGGGATGGATAGCCACGGTTTCGGTATGGCATCTGTCCGCTTTATTTGTGGAACACAAGATAGTCATAAACAACTCGAGAAAAAATTAGCCGATTTCTTAGGTATGGAGGATGCCATTCTCTATTCCTCTTGTTTCGATGCGAATGGGGGATTGTTTGAAACCTTATTAGGCCCTGAAGACGCTGTCATTTCCGATGCGTTAAACCACGCATCCATCATCGATGGAATACGCCTGTGTAAGGCAAAACGCTATCGTTATTCTAATAATAACATGGCGGAACTACGACGTTGTCTAGAGGAAGCTAAAGCATCGGGGGCACGCCATATCTTGATTGCGACAGATGGTGTGTTCTCAATGGATGGCGTGATTGCTGATCTGAAAGCCATCTGTGACCTCGCTGATGAATTCCAAGCTCTTGTCATGGTAGATGACTCCCATGCTGTTGGTTTTGTTGGTAAAAATGGTCGAGGCACCCATGAATATTGTGATGTGATGGGGCGAGTAGACATTATTACAGGGACGCTGGGGAAAGCACTTGGCGGGGCTTCTGGCGGCTATACCGCGGCAAAAAAAGAAGTCGTTGAGTGGTTACGCCAACGCTCTCGTCCCTACTTATTTTCCAACTCATTAGCACCCGCCATCGTTGCAGCCTCGATTAAAGTCATCGATATGATGAGTGAGGGGGATGAGCTACGTGAGCGGTTATGGCACAACGCGACACTATTTCGTGAAAAAATGACTGAAGCGGGTTTCACCCTTGCTGGTGCGGATCATGCCATTATCCCTGTGATGTTAGGGGATGCGGCGCTGGCGCAAGTTTTTGCGAATGAGCTACTGGAAGAAGGGATTTATGTTACGGGATTCTTCTATCCTGTTGTTCCTCAAGGGCAAGCACGTATCCGTACACAAATGTCTGCGGCGCATACAGAGGACGATATTTTACGAGTTGTTGATGCATTTACACGTATTGGTAAAAAACTGAATGTCATTTCTTAATGGTAACTAAATAAGGCCGTTCTATGAAAGCACTGTCCAAATTAAAAGCAGAACCAGGTATATGGATGACAGATGTTCCAAAACCGGAACTCGGGCACAATGATGTGATGATTAAAATCCGTAAAACTGCAATCTGTGGTACGGATGTGCATATCTATAATTGGGATGAGTGGTCACAAAAGACCATTCCTGTACCTATGGTCGTCGGTCATGAATATGTTGGGGAAATTGTTGAAATAGGACAGGAGGTTAAGGGCTTTAAAATTGGTGACCGCGTTTCAGGTGAAGGGCATATCACTTGTGGACATTGTCGTAATTGTCGGGGAGGGCGTACCCATTTATGCCGTAACACGATAGGTGTCGGCGTGAATCGCCCTGGCTGTTTTGCTGAATACCTTGTACTGCCGGCATTCAATGCCTTTAAAATCCCCGATAATATTCCGGATGAAATTGCCGCGATATTTGATCCTTTTGGCAACGCAGTGCATACAGCATTATCGTTTGATTTAGTCGGGGAAGATGTGCTGGTTTCGGGGGCGGGGCCAATAGGTATTATGGCCGCAGCCGTCTGCCGACATGTTGGAGCTCGACATGTCGTGATCACTGACATCAATGACTATCGACTGGATTTAGCGAAAAAAATGGGCGTTACTCGAGCCGTGAATGTCGGGCGAGAAAATCTACAAGATGTGATGAAAGAGTTGGGTATGCAAGAAGGCTTTGATGTTGCTTTAGAGGTTTCTGGTTCTCCCGCGGCATTTCATACGATGTTAGATACGATGAATCATGGTGGTCGTATTGCATTATTAGGTATTCCCTCTTCTGAAATGGCCATTGACTGGGGAAAAGTGATCTTTAAGGGACTCTTTATCAAAGGCATCTACGGTCGAGAGATGTTTGAAACTTGGTATAAGATGGCAACGTTAGTACAGTCTGGCCTAGATCTCACCCCAATGATTACTCATCAATTTGCTATCGATGATTTCCAGCAAGGCTTTGATATCATGCGTTCGGGGCAATCAGGTAAAGTGATATTGAATTGGGATAAATGATAAAAATGCCAGTGGCTAGCGTGTGTAAGCAACTGGCAGGATGATTAAGGTTTTTGTTGGGTAAACAGTGACGGCTTTTTATTTGATAATAGAGGCCGTAACGTTTTATCTTGATAAATGGATTCAACAACAAACATCAAAAAATGGATGCCTTCAAGTTGAGTTGCTGAGGTGTTGTTCGGTAGCTCAAATTCACAAATGCCAATTTCAACAGGGGTTGTTGGCGTGGTTTGCGTACCGTTAGGTGAGTCTTTTGACAACTGCTTAGGCTCTTCAGGTTGCATTTTAAGTGGTTGTTGCTCTTGAGGCTGCTGAGCACGATTTAATAGGGTGCTGACGTTAACTAACTCAATATCGCTGGGTAGTTGGGGTAAAAATTTCTGCAATGCCCGTACGGTGGATGGGTGTGGATGGCCAATTGCAATGGCATTACCGTGTTTACGCGCGTAGGCAACCGCTTTATTCAGCTGCGTCCGTGTCTCTTCTTCAGATTGATGGTTATCAAGAAAGAGATGACGTCGGACGGTGGGAACGCCAAATTCTTTAGCGGCTTTCGCAACTTGGGTATTGCCAATCGTCACGCTGTCTAAAAAGAAAAAATTTGAGCGGGAAAGTGAACGCATGACATTACGCATACCTGGCAGGCTGGAAGTCATCTCACTGCCCATATGATTATTCATGCCTGTGGCATGAGGAACTTTACTTATCGCCCGTTGAATAATACGGTCAACCTCTTCTGCGCTCATTGAGGGGGCAAGCGTATTTTTTTCTAAAGGTTGCTGACTAAGTGGCTTCATCGGCATGTGGATCAAAATTTCTCGCCCTTGTTGATGCGCTTTGTTCGCAACGAGCTGCCCATGAGGTGAATCAGGTAGGATGGCAATGGTGATTGGCGTTGGCAGTGCCAATATTTGGTTATCTTCTTTGGTGCGATAGCCAAAATCATCAATGACTATCGCCAATTGTGCTGCACTAGCCTGAAGACTCATTATCAATAGAGATAACCCAATGAGTCGCTTAAAAGGCCGGTGTTTTAACATAATTATCTTCCTAACTGTTTGCTTGGTTATTTACCTAACCAAGGGCGAGGGTTAACAGTTTTACCCTGCCGGCGAATTTCGAAGTACAGCGCGGGGCGTTCCTGCCCGCCACTACTTCCCACAAGTGCGATAGGTTGCCCAGCCCGAACTTCTTGTCCAACATTCACGAGTGCGCTTTGGTTATAGCCATATAAACTCATGTCGCCTTTACCATGCTCCACGACAACAACAAGGCCGTAGCCTTGTAACCAGTCAGCAAGTAGTACGCGGCCATCTGCAATGGCTTTGACTTGAGTCCCTTCATTGGCTCCGATCACCATACCTTTCCAGCGCAGCTCACCTGAAATGGCATCGCCATAATTATGTAGCGTCTGTCCACGTACTGGCCATAAAGCTTGCCCCGCAGGACGACCTAAGCCACCGGTTCGAGACATTAGTGAACGCTCACTCTCTGATGGCTTATAAGTTGAACCTGTTTGTTTCGCTTTACGTTCTTTTTCGGCAACCTCCGCACGGATACGAGCCGCCTCACGCGCTTCTCGTTCTGCTCTCGCTTTGGCTTCACGTTCTGCACGCGCTATCTTATCTCTTAGCCTTGACTCGTTTTGTTTCATCACAGCCAGATTTTTTTGATCTTCTTTCAACGTACTTTCAAGCGCTGAGAGTGTTTGCTTACGTGCAGCTTGCGCATTATCTAATTTACGTTTTTCTTGTTGCTGACGTGCTAAGGCTGTTTTTTGTTCAGCTTGTTTTTTCTGTTCAAGTTGCTTTTGCTGATTAAGTTCCAGAGTCGTGGCTTCAAGCTGTTTAATATTTTTTTCGCGTGCTTGGTTGAGATAGCTGTAGTAAGCCAAAATGCGCTCTTCACGCTGGCCTTCTTCACCCTTTAAAAATAATGATAAACCTTGGTGTTTACCTAATCGAAATGCGGCATCGAGTTGTTCCGCCAGTAATTTTTCATGCTCACTTTTTTGTTTTTGTAATCGATTAATGTTGCTATTTAACTCAGCAATGTCTTTGTCTAATTGTTTAAGCTGAGCTTGTGTGTTATGCAGTTCGCGTCCTGCTGCTGAAATACTTTTTTCTTGTTGTTGGAGCTGATTGAGTAGTGCGGATCGCTTGGCCTGCTGGTCTTTTACGCTTTTTTCTTTTTCAGCGATATTTTGCAGCAAATTTTGCAGTTGATCTTTGTTTTCTGTGATCTGATTGGCCGCTATTGCTTGCATCGGCAAGAGTGCGATGAAACCACAAGCGAACAGCGTTGAGGTAATAGCTTGACGAATAACGGCTATTTTCATCCAGTTATGTTTATTGGCCATTCTGATAGAAAACCTCGAATAAATGCGATAGCTGATTATTTCATCTGATAGCGATAGTTACCAGCACCCTATTCTGAATATCGTAACAAATAACATTCAACCAAGCGGTTTCAATTATCTTATGAAAGATAAACGATTTGGTAGTGATGCAATCATAATCATTTGTCATTCCATTGATTGTATCGTGTCTTACATCATTTTGTAGCATTAAATCAAATATTATCAGGATCTGTTAGTGCTTAGGGTGCTTTTTAATCTTGCGAATACGGATTGTACATAGGCTATTTTTGGTGACGACTAGGGCTTATGGTAAAATAGCAAAAGTGTCTATCTTGATAGACAAATGATATTTTGTTGGGAAAAGAGATTATTTCTGCGTACTGTTTCGCAAAAAAATCCATCTAGTTTGCGCTAACTGGCTGTAATTAGCTCAACACAAAGGTATACTCTGAACCCTTTGATATTCGTTTTTAACTAACGGGAGTGATTGCCCCCCATGATGCAAGAAATCATGCAATTCGTCAGCCGGAACATGTTGTTGAGTCTGGTTTGGATCGCGCTATTTGTCGCGGTGGTCGTAATGACCTTTAAAGGTCTGTTCTCTAAATCAAAAGTGATCACGCGCGCACAGGCGATTGCTCTGATTAATAAAGAAGAAGCCGTCATTGTGGATTTGCGTACACGTGACGACTTCCGCAAAGGGCATATTATTGATTCTATCAATTTAACGCCATCTGAAATTAAAGAGAATAATTTAGGTGAGCTAGAAAAACACAAGCAAAAACCAATAATTGTGGTTTCGGCGAGTGGCATGGAATCGGGTAAACCGGCTGAGCATTTAGTGCAACACGGTTTTGAAAAAGTCTTTGTCCTGAAAGAAGGGATTGCTGGCTGGTCAGGTGAGAATCTGCCGTTAGCTCGTGGTAAGAAGTAATTTATCCGACATGTAAATTGTAATAAACCTAACGATAACATTTGTGTGGTAACACATTATTTGAACGTCTGCCGGTCTATACAGTCAAATTCATATGGAAGTTAAAAGGTATTAAAATTATGTCAGAACAAAACAACTCTGAAATGGTATTCCAGATCCAACGTATCTATACAAAGGATGTTTCATTCGAAGCACCTAATGCACCACATATTTTCCAACACGAGTGGCAGCCAGAAATTAAATTGGATTTGGATACTTCATCTACCCAATTGACTGAAGGTGTTTATGAAGTTGTTTTGCGTGTTACCACAACAGCAAAACTGGGCGAAGAAACCGCATTCCTGTGTGAAGTTCAACAAGCTGGCGTATTCTCTATCGAAGGTATTGATGGGACTCAAATGGCACATTGTTTAGGTGCATACTGCCCAAATATTCTGTTCCCATATGCACGTGAAGCAATCACTAGCATGGTGAGCCGCGGTACATTCCCTCAACTGAACCTAGCGCCAGTTAACTTTGATGCTCTGTTCATGAATTATTTGCAACAGCAGCAAGGCGAGCCAGCGCAGAATAGCGAAGTTCAATAGGACGCTTAATGAAAACTGCTTCAATGACAGTCATCGGTGCCGGTTCTTACGGCACCGCTTTAGCGATTACGTTAGCACGTAATGGCCATCAGGTTATGCTGTGGGGACATGACCCTCAGCATGTGCGTAAATTACAACAAGAACGTAGTAATCAGGCATTTTTGCCTGGCGTTTCTTTCCCTGATAGTTTATCTCTCGAAACGGACCTTAAACGTGCCGTGGAAGCGAGTCCAAATATCTTGATTGTAGTACCAAGCCATGTTTTTGGTGATGTGCTCAAACAAATTCAACCTTATCTCCGAGCTGACTCACGTATTATCTGGGCAACGAAAGGCTTAGAAAGAGATACAGGGCGTTTATTACAAGATGTGGCGCGTGAAGTATTAGGCAATGAAATTCCACTTGCTGTGTTATCCGGCCCCACGTTTGCCAAAGAATTAGCTGCGGGTATGCCAACGGCAATTTCAGTTGCCGCAACTGACAGCCAATTTGGTGATGAACTGCAACAGCTTTTCCATTGTGGCAAAAGTTTCCGTGTGTACAAAAACCCTGATATGGTTGGTGTACAGCTGGGTGGGGCAGTAAAAAATGTGATTGCAATTGGTGCGGGCATCTCGGATGGTATGGGCTTTGGCGCTAACGCACGGACAGCCTTGATCACGCGTGGTCTAGCGGAAATGAGTCGATTAGGTGCTGCATTAGGTGCTGACCCCTCCACCTTTATGGGCATGGCGGGACTGGGTGATTTAGTGTTAACCTGTACCGATAATCAATCACGTAACCGTCGCTTTGGCATGATGCTTGGCGATGGTATTAGTGTGAGCGAAGCTGAAAAAGAAATTGGCCAAGTGGTGGAAGGTTATCGCAATACCAAAGAAGTGAAGGCACTTGCTGAGCGTGCAGGGGTTGAGATGCCAATCACGGAGCAAATTTATCAAATCCTTTATCGCCAAAAAAATGTCCTAGAAGCAGCACAAGCGCTATTAGGGCGAGCGACTAAAGATGAAATTGCTGACATGCCAACATCGAAGGACTAAAAAATCAAATTTTAAGTGAGTCATTATGTCGCGAGAAGAATTGGATAGAATCTGGGGATTCATTAAAGATGAAGCAAAGTCACTTGCCGATTGTGAGCCTCTGTTAGCCAGTTTCTTTAATGCAACCTTGCTTAAGCACGATAACTTAGGTAGTGCACTCAGTTATATGCTAGCCAACAAACTCAGTTCACCTATCATGCCAGCCATGGAAGTGAGAGAAATTGTTGAACAAGCCTATCGTAATGACGAACAAATGATTTTTTCTGCTGCGATGGATTTATCCGCCGTGCGTCTGCGTGACCCGGCGGTTGATAAATATTCTACCCCCTTGTTATACCTGAAAGGTTTCCATGCGTTACAAGCCTATCGTATCGGGCATTGGCTATGGAAAGAAGGTCGTCAAGCACTTGCCATTTATTTGCAAAATCAGATTTCAGTCACCTTTGCTGTTGATATTCACCCAGCCGCTCGCATTGGTTGTGGCATCATGTTAGACCATGCAACAGGAATTGTGATTGGTGAAACGGCGGTTGTTGAGAACGATGTTTCTATTCTGCAATCCGTGACTTTAGGCGGTACGGGTAAGACTTGCGGTGACCGTCACCCTAAAGTTCGTGAAGGCGTGATGATCGGTGCGGGAGCGAAGATCCTTGGTAATATTGAGATTGGGCGTGGTGCAAAAATAGGCGCGGGTTCAGTTGTCCTTCACCCCGTTCCTCCTCATACTACGGTAGCGGGTGTACCTGCTCGTGTCGTCGGTAAACCAAATAGTGATAAGCCATCGTTAGAGATGGACCAAAACTTTAATGGCTCGATTTATGGTTTTGAAGACGGTGATGGGATTTGAGAAGAGTCATTATTGTATCTGAGCTGAAACGGCTAAAAGATATGGATGAATACACTAGCCATACAGATGAGTTATTTCATGTTACTGTATCACAATTTGTTGAACCTTATTAATAATAACGACAAGCAATAATAGTTAAACCCTCATCATCTATTGAATAAATGAGCCTATTTGTTTCATCTATTCGTCTAGACCAGAAGCCAGCTAAGTTTTCTTTTAGTGGTTCTGGTTTTCCTATCCCATAAAAAGGTGTTCTTTTAGTCTCGTCAATGAGCTTATTAATGCGTTTGAGCGTTTTTTTGTCTTGGATTTGCCGGTATAGATAGCCTTCCCATCCTTGGTCAGTCCATATTAAAAATCTACTCATTTATAAGCTCTCTTTTCTTTACTTTTCCGGCTTTAAATTGAGCAATTGATTTATTTAAATGTTCGGCATTTGCTGGTGAGTGTAATAAATAAACCGTTTCCATTAGGCTATTGTAATATTCTAAAGACATAACTCCAGCATCCTCTGAGTCACGAGGAGTGATGATAGTTGTATCTGTATCATCAACAACTCTATCTAATACCGATTTTAGATTATTTCTAGCCTCACTAAATGAAATTGTTTTCATTTACCGCGCTATACTTGTACTTTATTCTGTACAAGTATAATGGCGTTATAAGGAAAGTTCAGTATGCATGCTGCTAAATTAGTCGCGTAATAATGCTCCTGCGTAACCCAATTGTCGCCATGCCTCGAACACTACCACGGCGACTGAGTTTGATAGATTCATACTACGACTATCTGCCAACATCGGGATACGAATTTTTTGTTCCATTGGCATATTATCGAGGACGTATGGCGGTAGTCCCCGCGTCTCAGGACCAAACATTAAATAATCATCTTGTTGATAACTCACATTACTGTGGCTTGGTTTACCTTTAGTGGTTAACGCAAAGACACGGGCACCACGAGCAGATTGATTATTATCTGGATTTAATCCTTCGCTTGCTAAGAAAGCAAAATAATCATGATGGTGTTTGATGTCAGCAAATTCACTATAGTCTAAACCCGCACGGCGTAGCCGCTTGTCATCCCAAGTAAAACCTAACGGATGGATCAGGTGTAAGCTAAAGCCTGTGTTAGCACAAAGGCGAATGATATTGCCCGTATTTGGCGGAATTTCAGGTTCGAATAAAACAATATGTGGCATAACGAATGACTGTGTTAAACAGTAAATTTAAATGAAACAGTGGTAAAGGATTTTACGCGCAAATGATGCAAGTTGCATGTCATTGTGAATACTAAAATGAGCGCAATAAAAAAGCGGGTTCGATATGGAACCCGCTTTATGTGAATCGACGCTAGCTAACGACTATTGCTTATAGCCATTAGGGTTTTGAGATTGCCAGCGCCAAACGTCGTTAGCCATATCTTGAATAGAGTATTTGGCAGTCCAATTAAGATCATGCTGTGCTTTAGCGGGGGTTGACCAATACTCAGCAATATCACCAGGGCGGCGTTCTGCGACTTTATAAGGAATGGGTCTGCCTACAGCCTTTTCAAAAGCAGCAATAACTTCAAATACGCTAGTGCCTGTACCTGTGCCTAAGTTATAAATATGCAAACCTGCTTTTTGACTAACACAATTTAAGGCTGCAATATGTCCATCGGCTAAATCCATGACGTGAATATAATCACGCACACCTGTACCATCTTTGGTTGGATAGTCTCCCCCAAATACAGTGAGCTCTGGTCGGCGGCCTACCGCAACCTGAGCAATAAACGGTGTTAGATTATTTGGAATGCCATTAGGATCTTCTCCCATCAAACCAGAGCTATGTGCACCGACTGGATTGAAATAACGAAGCAACACAGCTGACCATGTCGGATCGGAAACGACTAAGTCAGATAAAATACGTTCAACCATATACTTACTGGTGCCATAGGGGCTATTAGTATTACCAACAGACGCTTCTTCCGTTAATGGAATATGTTCTGGTTCGCCATACACAGTGGCTGATGAGCTAAAAATAAGACTCTTCACACCGGCTTTTTGCATACAAGAGACTAACACTAAGGTGCCATTGACGTTGTTATCATAATACTCAATTGGCTTTTGAACTGACTCACCAACGGCTTTTAGCCCAGCAAAGTGGATCACCGATGTGATCTGGTGCTCAGCAAAAATCGTATCCAGAATCGCGGCATCACGAACATCACCGACATAAAACACGGGTTTTGTACCTGTGATAGTTTCAATACGTTTTAAAACCTCAGGGTTAGCATTGCAGAGATTATCCAAAATAACGGGTTGCATGCCTTGTTCAATCATCTGTACACAGGTATGGCTACCAATGTAGCCAAGGCCGCCTGTGACTAACACTTTTGTTTGCTTCATCTACATTTAAATGCGATTAATATTCATAAACATAGTTATAGTCGTCTGATTTCGCATCGATACCATTGAGGATCACGCCAGTAATTTCGATATCGTTTTGTTTAAAGCGTTTTAGTGATAGCTCAACATCTTTTACGGTATTGACACCATAGTAGGCAATAAGCAGTGAGGTACCGACATATTTACCGATAATTGCAGCGTCAGTGATCGCTAAGATTGGGGCAGTATCGATAACCACAATATCGTATTGACCTTTCATCGTGTCGAGTAAATGCTTAAAGCGTTCCCCCATTAAAAGCTCAGAGGAGTGAGTGACATTTTTACCTCGGCAAATCACATCCAAGTTTTCAATGACATGACGATGAATATTTGGCTGGTTGGCATCTTGCTGAGCTAAGTAATCAGATAAGCCCATTTTATTACTTAAGCCAAATGCTTTATGGATACGGCCTTTACGTAAGTCGGTATCAATTAACAGGACTTTTTTGCCAGCATTAGCCAATACAACCGCCATATTGGAGGTGACAAAGCTCTTACCGACACCTGGTGAAGCACTGGTAATCATCACAAGGTTATTCCCTTGGTTCATCACCGAGAAGTAAACGCTAGTTCGTAAAGAACGAATGGCTTCTACAGCCGTATCGGCAGGGTTTTCTAACGCCAAAGGATGTTTATTGCCCTCGGCAATCAGTTTTTTCTCATAGGTAGAGAATGGGATGGTGGCATAGACGTTAACGCCTAGCGCATCGATATCCTCAGTACCTTTAATTTTATTATTGAAGAACTCACGGGCAATCACATACGCACAGCCCACAATAAAGCCAAGGATAGTGGCAAGAACAAGTATTAACGCCTTTTTAGGGGCGACTGCATTGGGTTGAGATTCCGCGGAGTCAATAATACGCACATCAGCTGTAATACCTGAGTTGAGTACACTGAGTTCTTGTTGTTTGGCCACCAATTGATTGTAGATAGCTTGTTCGGACTCGACATCACGGGTTAAACGTACAATCTGCTGTTGGGTGTTAGGGAGTTTTTGAATATTTTTGCTGATTTTCTCTTTTTCACGTAACAGTTGCTGACGCTTATCGAGCAATGATTGGTAAGCGGGGTGGTTGCGGGTATAGAGCTGCTGGATTTCAACTTCTTTAAAGGTTAACTCATTGAGTTTCTCTTCAACTTGTAAGGCGCTGTCAAGAGCCGATTTAGCCTCTAAGGACAGATCAATAGATTCATTCTTTTTACGGAAAGTATTCAATTGGTTTTCATAGTTATCCAATTTAGCTTTTACTTTTGGTAAATATTCATCTAAGAATAATAAGGTATTATTGGTAACCTCTTTTTTGCGCTCGGTATTTTGATCCACATAATTTTGAATTATGTTATTCAAAATTTGCACATTTTCCACTTTATCGGTACCTTTAATTTCCATGCTGATAATGCCAGTTCCTTTACCGACTTCAGCTATAGCTAAGGTTTTACGTAGGTTTTCAATGGTTGAATAACGGGCATCTTTAGATAAGGTAAATTCTTGTCCAACTTCTGCGTTGATTGAAGAGATTAATAGGCTGATGTCATTTTGCTTAAGTAGCTCGCCCACTTTACCTTCAACGGTTTGGTTATCAATGTGAAGCGCATAACGATTTTCACCTAAATAAGTGAGGATTGCAGGCTCACCAATAAGAGATTCTGGTACAAAATAGAGGGAAATAGCAACAGAGGATTTATCTCCCCAAAGTTTATCGAAAAAACCAGCCGGTGCAATTTGGGTATCTAAATTAAGGTCCGTAACCGTTTTGCCGAGCACCATCCGAGACTTAATTACTTCGATCTCGGAATCTACTTGGCTATTACTATTAGCAAATGGCATCACGTCGCTCATTTGATCTAACAATGAAACTTGGCTCATTTTATCGTATTGCAGTGTCGCATTGGCTTGATAAATAGGCGTGGCTAAAAAGCTATAAGCGGCGCCAATGACAATAAAAAAGAGGGTAAAAAAGCCGATTTTAAGATAACTGGATTTGAGTACCTTAAACAGCGCCAGCAGATCGATTTCGTCCGAGGCAGCGGAACTGGTTTTTGTCGTGTTCATAATCAATTAACGTTAAGCCTTCAAATAGTAAAATTAAATTTTCCCTTGCCACTGTATAACGGCTTTTTCCATCAGTTGATAAACATGCTCAAACATTTCATCACTGCGTTTATGCGGATCTGGGATCTCGGTTTTATTTAGCCATTGGCCGAACAACATGACTTTGCCACGTGTTTCGGGGAACTGTTGATGGATTCTATCAATATGATCGTTTTCCATCACTAGGATTAAGTCTGCTTCTTTACATAACTCACTGGTTAAACGACGTGATTGGTGATTATCTAAAGAGAGATTGTGGTTCTGTGCAATACGGACAGCGCTATCATACGCGGGGCGATCCTCTTTGGCGATAATGCCTGCGGAATGGATCTTTTTATTGGGAAAATGAGCTTGTAATAAACGCTCCCCAGTGGGGGAGCGGCATATATTTCCCATACAAACAACAAGAATATTGTTAAACATACGGATTACCAGTCGTGAATACGTTTAGTCCCTTCGGTTAATTGATTATAAGTTGCGATGGTTGGTAACAATTGAGTGATTAGACGGTTCCAACGTACCACTGGGGCAGCAGTGACATAAACCAGGTCATAAGGTTGTAACTTAAATTCTGTTCCCATCACCATGGAGGTGGCATCAGAGAGATCTAACTGATAAACCGCTGCCATTTTCTTCGGCAGTAGGGCGTCTAATTCTTTATCACCGGAGGTTTGGTTTTTAATTGGACGGATAACAAATACACCCGTTGCATTAGCGGTAGTTTGATCTGTACCGCCTGCTTTACTGAGAGCTTCGGTGATACTCATACCGGCACGGTCAATGGTTAGGGTATTTGGCTGACCGACTTCCCCCATCACAAACACTTTTTGCCCATCGTTACGTGGTACGTATAACACATCACCCGGTAGCATCAGATGGTTCTGGGTTAGGTCGCCATACTGAACTAATGCTTGCAGTGAGATTTTAATTTCTTTGCCATTACGGGTTAGTACGACATTGTCCCAATCGGCCTTTTCAGTTAGACCACCGGCATTATTAAAGGCTTCTAAAACCGTTAATGGTACGTTGGTAATTGGTAATGTGCCTGGTTTAGAAACTTCGCCAGATACATACATTTTTTGTGAGCGGAAGGCGGCGATACTGACATCCACTTGCGGAGATTCAATATAAGTTGCAAGGCGGTTACTCACTAAATTACGGATTTCAGTGACGGTTTTACCAATGACTTTCACTTTACCAATATACGGATAGTAGATAGTGCCGTCTGAATGTACCCAGTTACCGGAGTCCGCAGCGCTACGGTAAGAACCGGCGGGGATGGTGAGCTCAGGGTGATCCCAGACAGTAATGGTTAATACATCACCTACACCAACACGGTATTCATAGGTGGCAAGCTGCTTCTCTAAGGTTGGGTTAGGTTTTGCAATAACCTGTGGGGTATACATCTCATCTAATAGTTTTGGTGAGATCGGGTAGATATCCACAAATTTAGAAATATCACGATCGCCAGTATCGACGACGTTTTTGCCTGATGTGGACATATAGACACCGGGAGTAACGGTACAGCCAGTGAGTAATATACTGAAGGCTAAGAATGAAATAGATAAGCGTTTACTGGTCACATAATTATCCTATATATGTTTATAATTATAAAAGTATAAACTAAATACTATACGATTTTATTCTAATTAGAAATTATCTTTAGACCAAGGTTTACATTCCAAAGGTAGTGTGAGAATAGTTAAACCTGTAGTAGTCAAAATATAATTAGGCTTATAGACTAACGAAATGCAATGTCAGCTAGTTTCTTAGATAGTTGAGAATACTCATATAATTCTAAGGCTGCTTTTCGACCATTAGCTCCCATAATATTCCTTTCTTGTGAAGTCATATTATAAAGTTTTAATATAGCTTCAACAAGTTGCTGTGGATTATTGGCAGGTACTTGAATACCTGCTTTAGCTTCTTTTATTGGATCATCGGAGCCGGAGTATGCATGTATAATTGGTTTACCTGAGTAGAGGTATTCCGGAATTTTATTTGCGCCAATCCCAAACTTATAGAGGGGGTCATCTAACCAGCCAATAAAGCATACATCAAATAAGTTTAACATAGATTGAATTTCAATCTTTGGTATTGGGTCTATGAAAAATACATTATTTAGATTCATTTCTTGGGCTTTTCTTTGTAAAGTTTGTTTTTCTTTACCATCACCAACTAAAACGAAAGATATTTCAGCATTGTCTCGTAATCTATATGCAGCTTCTAAGAGGTTATCTAAAGCATTAGCTATACCAATAGTGCCTGTATAGCCAACAATAAATTTATTTTTAGGTAATTGATTACAGGCTATTAAATTCAAAGGAGTTTTTTTATTCACTTCATCTAAAGAAAATCCATTAGGAATCCAAGAGAATTTTTTTCTGTCCATACCATGTTGAGCCATGTGTTCAATTGAATTAGGAAGATTTGAAACCACAGAAGAAGAATAATAATAAGCCTTATCTTCAGTCCATTGCATCAGTCGAATAAAGGGGTTCCTAGTAGAATATCCACCTATTTCGGTGAGTGTTAATGGCCAGATATCTCTAACTTCAAATATTAAACGAGCAGTATATTTATTTGCTAGTCTACGAGCTCCCCAAAATGCAAAAGGAGAGGGAGATGATGATAGAATGGCATCAGGTTTTTGAGTGATAGCTTTAGCTAATTTTTGTATACGCAATGGGAATAAAAACCAATTTATAGCTCGTTGCTTACTATGAGCATTATCATATAAAGGCATTTTAACCCAAACAAAATGAAAGTTATTAGAAATAGTCTGAATTTGATATGATGTATTTATCTCAGGGGGATGTCTTAATAAATGATTTGAGGCTGACGCTATAAGATAAACAGTATAGCCTTGTTTAGCTAATTCACTTCCCAGATAGTAATGTCTACCTCCCATACCTGTTTCCGGCGTAGATGCATACTGATGAACTATCCAAATAGTCTTACTCATTAACTTACCTTTAATAGAAAATTTATTAATTTTTTATGTTTTATAAATTAAGCCTTTTAAGTAAAATATAAAATATTTTTAATTTTACTGACTAGAATAATATTGTAACTTTCATTCTTTACGCTGAACTATTAATTCAAACGTTTAATTTAGGCTTCGTTAAGAAAAATAATAAAATATTTGAATTTGGAAAATGTTTTATCATTATACATTATTTATAATTTTGTATTGTTTTTTTATAAGTATCAAGCATCGTACTAATACACTGATCCCAAGAATAATATTTAGATACGTGTAAGCGCCCATTGATTCCCATACTATGACGTAGCTCTGGATTTAATATTAATTTCTCAAGAGCATCCGCCGCCGCTTCAGGATCGTCCCGAGGTACTATGATACCAGTTTCACCATTAACAGTAACTTCAGGTAGACCTCCTGCATCAGAAACTATCACTGGGCGTGCTGATGCGCTTGCTTCTACAATAGCAACACCAAAACTTTCACTATCTAATCGACTCAACGCTACGTATATATCTAGTTTCGCTAATTCTTGAGGAACACAAGAGTGAGGCACTTGCCCAATAAATTTAACGCTATCTGAGATACCTAGGTTAGCTGCTAATAATTGTAATTGTTTTGTTTGCTCACCACCACCAACTAATCTTAATTCTAGCCGAGGAAGAATCAGTTCAGGATTATTTTGAAAGCGTTTCGTTAAAATACTATAAGCCTCTATAAGAGTATCAATACCATATTTAGGTTTCATGGTTTTGACTGTTCCTATAACTAATTTCCCTTCTTGTTTTGATGATAAAGGCGGTAAATTAGAGTAATCATTTAAATTAACACCAAAGGGTGTGATAGATATATCATTTAGTTCAGGTACTAGTTTACGGGTTTCATCAGCCATACAATAACTAGTTGAAGCAACATGATCAGCCGCACGCAAGTTTTTTTGGACTAGCCATTTATGAATATAAGTTTTATTAGGGAAATCATATATATCACTTCCCCAAACAGATAGTAACCAAGGATGGTAGCCAGCTAATCTTGCTGTAGTCGCATAGCCACTTGCATAATGAGCGTTGACAATATGAGGATTAATTTTGTTTAGTAACGCTCTAACAGAAAGAACTGATGTAAAATAGCCAAGCGCTCCACGATAAGGTAAAAGGTGTACTTTAACGGTAGGATTAAAAGAATCTATAGCCGGGTGCTGGCTAATTACATGAACCTCATGGCCGATTGAATCTAAGCCATTTGCCCATCGAACCGTATGTATAGATGAAGCTGCAGAAAGAAGAACAATTTTCACTGGGTTAGATCCTTACATACTTGTTTAGCTCTTGATTGCCAAGAGTGATTAGGTGCTAGTTTTTTTAAATTTTCATGTATGCTATCTAATTGGCTAGGATCATTAATAATATTAGTTAATAAATTAATTAATATATTTGTATCATATGGAATGACCCAACCTATATTATTATTTTTAATAAAGCTTCCAGCTAAAGTTCCTTTACTGGATATAATAGGCTTTTGATATCCTAAGTATTCATATAATTTCACTGGAGATGCAAAAGTCCAATACTCATGTGGTTCTACAAATAACATTGTTATATCACTTGCACTGAGTTTTTTTTCCATTTCCTCTCCAGATAAGTGAACAATTTTTATATTTTCTGGAATATAGGGATATTCTCGTTTTGCTGAAAGCCATTCTATCTCACGTGTACAAATTGTTAATTCAACCTTGGGTAGTTGTTGGATAGCATCAAACAATTTATGCATTTTGTAATGATCAGAGAAACCACCAACATAAAATAATCTTAAATTTCCGTTTGTAAGTGTAGTCTTTGAAGAGTAATTAATATTGGAGGTAGAATGACCTGGTGGAAGTGTTTTGAAAATTTCAGTTGGAACTGTAGGAATATATTTCCCCATCTCAGTAGATGGAAGATAAAGTGTTTTTAATGTTTTTTTGTAAACCCAGAGATCAAATTTGTAGGAAGTTTTAGCAATAAATCGCTTAAGAGGGCTAAGATTTTTACCATAACTATCAAACAACCAATAAATATCGCGATAGAATAAGCCTATAGGAATATTATTTTTATTACAAAATTTGAAGAAAAAATAATCTGTTAAAGGATGTAGCGGTAAATGATGAGTATCAGTTAATATAGTTGGCATTGTTGATGATTCGGAATAAACAAAATCATATTTCTTGCCATTTCTAATGTTTTTCTTTATTTGTTTAATGCACTTTCTTCGCTCATTTGAATAGCCTGTTATTAGGTCAACATGGTAACCAAGTTCTTGAAAGGCTGATAACATTTTTAATGGACGAATGCCACTTGCTGATGTTGCTTTTGTATTTAAAGGCAAAGGTGTGTGAAAAATTATATTCATATAGATTATTATCTGGTCGATGTAAAACGAGAGTATTTTTTAAAAACAGCAGCTAAGCTTATTATCAGAAGAAACAGAATAATCATCATCAAAAGCCCAGGATTATAGATATAATCATTAAAACCGCCAGTTATAGAACCTCCAAATGAAAAACTAACAAAAAATGCCAAGTATAGGGGATTCTTAGGGCGTTTTAAAAAAAATATATAAAGAGTTTGTATAATAAAACCAACCCAGAGAGGAGATAATAAAACACCTAGAATACCAAAATTAGCCCATGCTTCAGCTATAAATATAGAATTCATCACCCCAGCGGTGCCATCTTCAACTCCTCTTGGATTAAATGAGGTCATAGCTATACGTGCTGCTCGATCAACATATTCATAATCAAATAAATCAGATAAAAACTGTGATATAGATGAGAAACCAATAAAATCATGTGGGTTGGGGAATATGTCAAACATGATATAAAGACCTGCTGCTTGACTTAGAATTACTCGCCCAATAGGACCTGTATTATAATTTAAAATATGATCTGAAGATACGCCACCAATAGAATACATTATTATTATACTAATTATAACTATTGTAATTAGTATAATTAAATGCAAAATTTTAAATTTACCTAATCCATAATAATAAACAAAAATAAAACTCAATATATACCAAAGTAATGGACTTTTTGAAAAATTATAATATAAAATTGAGACTGAAAGAAAGACAGTAAAAAGGGTCATTAAAAGATCTAATGTTTTTTTGTTCGCGATATAATAAAAAAGCCAAACATAAGAAAGTATAGGCATCATTATTAATGCAAAGAAATTTCGGATATATACATCTCCAGAAAAATTTCGTGATACAGATATACGAATAGAAGCTAATTCAGATGAGCTACTAGTGATAGCTTTTAAAAAAGGATAATATCCAATTTGTAAGAATGTATAAAGACAAGATAAAGTTGAAATAATAGTAAAACACCATATTGAATACTTTAAGGCATTACCTGATGATCCTGTAATAAGAATAGGAGAAGATACATATTGCTCTAAAAAGGATTTCATCGATTTTTTCTTTAAAAAAATCGATTTAGAGAGCAACATTCCTATTGGAAATGCTATCATCATGTACATGACTGATAGCCAAGCATTAAATCGTACATCAGCACCCACTCTATTTATAATGTAGTGATTATCAAAATATAAAATTACGAGTATAGATGCTAAGAAAACCTCTATAATTATATTATAATAGAAAATATAACTTATTAAATTAGGCTTAAATATGCTGAGGGTTCCAGCAGCACGTTTAAACAAAAAACTAGAAATTATAAGTACAAATATTGAAATTATTATATACATGATTTATGTTTTTAATTTTTTAATTAAAAAGATTATTTTTTGTTAATTATAGATAGAATAGTGAACTGATATATTAAATAGAAAATAAAACCAGATAACGCATAATATTCTCCTATATATGAACTATGAAATTTTAAAGCAAATGATACTAAACCAACTCTAATTGCTAAACCAAAAACTTGTAAAAATAAAGCTATTTTCTGGTTTCCTGTTATATGTAATGACATAGATATTGGAGATGTAATAAATTGCATGAAAAACCAGGGAACCATCCAGCTAATTAAAATTCCTGTACGTTGCCATTCATCTCCTAGGATATAGGGTATTGCAAACGGAGAAATTATTGCGGTGAGTAGTAATGGAAAAAATGCTAGCTTGGATAAATTAATTATGGTACGTCGTGTAAATTGTTTTAGTTTTCCTTGGTGAAAATATTGAGATGCATCAGCAAGATATACTTGTGAGACCGCACTTCCAATCAGTGTCATGGGTATGGCAAGTATTTGCATTGCAATCATTAAATAACCAGTTTCGGAGGTTATGTAATAAGATGCTATTATTAGTATAGGAATTTGTATACTTCCTATATTAGCAAAAGCCTCTAAAATTGAATATTTAGGGAATTTATCATAACGCTTTAATGCTATTTTTAAGTGATTAAATTTAAGTTTTTTAAATATATTCCAGTCATTTTTTATTAAGGATAAGCCTAAACTAATAAAACCAACGCTTTGTGATAAAAACTGACCTAGAATTAGTCCTGTGATAGAACCATTAAATAAAAAACCGGACCCTAATTTGATACTATTTCCACCTATTGATTGTGTGATCCTTGTTTTTGAAATTAAGTTGAATTTTTTATTTCTAGTACTCCAGTATTGTAGTGCATTATATATACCAACCGCTAATACACCCAAAGGAATTAACCAAATAAAATTTTTAATTTTATTATCAGTTAATATAATAAATAAATCTGGTAAATATAGGATTACTAGAGTTATTAATATACTAAATGAAATTGTACTTATAATAGAAAGAGTGCAAAGAGCAGCTGCTATTTTATTTGATTTAGGTAGTGGAATTGCAATTTCTAACCTCATACAGGAGATTGCCGTAAGTAATGACAATATAGATACATATATAGCGAGATTAGAAAAAGCTTCTGGGGAATATAGTCGAGTTAATATAGGTAAAGATATTACGCTAATAAATTGTCCAATAGCCGTGCCTCCTACTAATAGGCTGACACGGCGTAAAAATGGATTCTTAAGAAGTTTTGCTTTATTGAATAATGCCATTTTAAATTTAATTTTTCAGTGACGATACTACTTTTTTTATATTTTCCTCAGTCATATAAGGATGCATTGGTAAGCTCATCACTTCTTTTGCTATTTCATCCCCTATTGGTAATAATACATTTTGATCAGCAACAGCTGGTTGTTTATTTAATGGAGTAGGATAGTGTACAGCAGTAGGGATTCCTAGAGATTTTAATTTTTCTTGAATCAAATTTCGATCTTTGACCCGAATAGTATATTGTGCCCATGCACTGATATTATGCTCTTCAATATAAGGAGTCGTTATTATTCCTATATCATTCAGCAATAAAGTATACATTTGTGCAACTTTATTTCGTAATTCAATTTCTTCCGTAAAAATTTCTAGTTTAGATAGTAAAATAGCGGCTTGCAATGTATCTAAACGGCTATTGATACCAACTCTGATATGATGATAACGTTTATCTTGACCATGACGGGCAATTTGTCTCATGATTAATGCTAGTTGGTCATCGTTTGTAAAAATAGCTCCACCATCACCATAACAACCTAAGGGCTTACTTGGAAAAAAACTAGTACAAGCAATTGTACTTAAGTTGCAGGATTTTTTGCCTTTATATGAAGCTCCAAAGCTTTGGGCTGCATCTTCAATGACAGGAATTTTATACTTGGCAGCAATTGCGTTTATTGTATCAAAGTCAGCACATTGCCCATATAATGATACAGGTATGATGGCTTTTGTTCTCGGTGTTATTGCAGCTTCAAGTTTTGTCGGATCCAAATTATAAGTTTTTGGGTTTATGTCTACATAAACAGGTTTTGCACCTAATAGCGCAACAGTTTCAGCTGTAGCAATATAAGTAAAGCCAGGGGTAATCACCTCATCTCCTGGTTTAATATTGAAGGCCATTAAAGCTATTTGTAATGCGTCTGTACCATTTGCAACACTAATACAGTATTTAGAACCTGTATAGATAGCTAATTTTTCTTCTAACTCATTAACTTCAGGGCCTAAGATGTATTGCCCATGAGTTAAAACATTTTGAATACCTTTATTAATTTTATCTTTTATACGTGCTTGTTGTGTAATTAGGTCGATAAATTGCATAATTTTTCTCGTTATTAATTTTTAAGCTTTTATTTTTTGAAGGCGATTACCTGTTAGCACATACTTATCACCAGTATGTGGACAAATAGATTCGGCATTACCATTTAATGGTATATCTAGCTGTTCACCAAATTCGCTCATCCAACCTATTTGCTTAGCAGGTACGCCTACCATTAAAGCATAATTAGGAACATCTTTATTAACTACTGCTCCTGCGCCAATAAAAGCAAATTCCCCAATAGTCACGCCACAAACTATTGTACAGTTAGCACCTAAAGTTGCCCCTTTTTTTACGAGCGTATTTTTATATTGGTCTTTACGTTCAATTAATGAGCGAGGGTTGTAGACATTAGTAAACACCATGCTTGGACCACAAAACACGCCTTCTTCAAGAATAACATTATCGTATACTGAGACATTATTTTGAATTTTGCATTTGTTGCCAATAATAACTTTATTACCAACAAAAACATTTTGACCTAATGAGACATTTTCTCCAATTTTTGCTCCACTACATATATGGACAAAATGCCATACCCGAGAGCCAGATCCTATTTGTGCTCCCTCATCAATGATTGCACTAGTATGTTGATAATAACTCATGGTGTCTACCGTCATCTCTATTTAATTAGTTGGCTTAAGAAAGGGTGAGCTTCATTAGCTGCTGCTGTAGTTGGTTGAGAATCTCTTATTGTATTGACTGTTTCAATACAATGTCTTGCATCTTCTAAGCCATACCCACGACCAGCTAAAATTTCTTTATAACTTATAGTATGTAAATCTGTGAACCCTTTTGAAAATTCTATTTCATCATTATCAACTGTTATCGAACGATAAGTTGTTTGTTTTCCTTTAACTGATTCAGGTAAGTCGTTTGCATCAATTGATAAAAACCAACGTACACGTGCATTTTCATATTCAAGATAGCCTGCGGCTTTCTGTTCATCAGCATAATGCAGATGATTTTTTTCTAGTTTACCAAAAATAAAATGCAGCATATCGAAGAAATGCACACCTATATTTGTTGCAACACCAAATGATTTTCGAGGATCACCTTTCCAACTTTCCATATACCATTTACCGCGAGATGTTATATATGTCAACTCAACGTCATATTTTTCTGCTTTATTTGCATTATTAACTTTTTCTTTTAAGTCGAGTATTGCTTGATGGTGACGTAACTGAAGAATGTTATATACTTTTTTTCCAGTTTCTTTTTCTACTAAAGCTAATTCATCAAGTTGTTCTGAAGTTGGTACTAAAGGCTTCTCACAAATAACATCACAACCTAATCGTAGGCCTGCAGTAATATGAGATAAATGGAGATAGTTTGGAGTACAGATTGAAACGTAATCTAACCGTGTTTCAGCATTACGTTGTAAGCGATATGAGTAATCAGAAAAACGTTCAAACTCTGTAAAAAATTCACTTTGGGGGGAAATACTATCAATTATTCCAACAGAGTCATTAATATCATAAGCTACAGATAGTTCATTATTGGTCTCTATAATAGCTTTCATATGGCGGGGGGCAATATAACCAGCCGCACCAATTAAGGCAAATTTTTTCATTTTATAATCCTTTAATTTAACATTAAATATAAATTTTACGCTTTAATTATATTTTCTGCCGGTTCGCGATAAATACCTCGCGTATCGATCAGTAATTTAGAATGTTTTTTAATTAGTGGATAGTCAAATTTATCATGATTAGTGGCAAGGATGATGGCATCAAATTTTGATAGAGTATCAATTGAGATTTCCTCACTTGATAGATTGAAATGATGTTCTCGCATTTTTGGGAAAACTGGAACATGGGGATCGCTATAAGCGATAGTCGCACCTTTTTCTTGGATAATCTCCATCAACTCAACAGATGGTGACTCTCGCATATCATCAACATTTTTCTTATATGCAATTCCTAAAATAAGTACTTTGCTGCGGCTTAGTGCCTTCCCTTGCTGATTAAGACCATCAATCAATTTATTTAAAACATATTCTGGCATAGCACGATTAATTTCTCCGGACAGCTCTATAAAGCGAGTATTTACACCGTATTCGCGCGCTTTCCATGTCAGATAGAAAGGATCAATTGGTATGCAATGGCCTCCTAATCCCGGACCTGGATAATATGCTGTAAATCCGAATGGTTTTGTTGCAGCAGCATCAATAACTTCAAAGATATCAATTCCCATTTTGTCGGCAACTATTTTCATTTCATTAACTAATCCAATATTAACCGCTCGGTGAATATTCTCTAATAATTTAGTCATTTCAGCTGCTTTAGTTGAACTAACAGGGACTATTTGCTCAATCGCTTTACTATATATTGCTTTACCTGCTCTCAAGCATGAATCGGTGTGTCCACCGATAACTTTAGGTATTGTTCGCGTTTCAAAATTTGGATTACCGGGATCTTCTCGCTCAGGGGAATAAACAAGAAAAATATCCTCACCAACGATAAAGCCTTTCTCTTCAATACGCGGCAATAACTCTTCGTTAGTTGTTCCAGGATATGTGGTACTTTCTAGAGATAATAATTGCCCTTTTCGTAAAAAAGGTTTAAGCATGTCTGTTGTATCAATAATGAAACTGATATCGGGTTCTCTATATTTGTTTAGAGGAGTAGGAACACATAAAATGATAATATCGCATTCGCTAATATGAGAAAAATCTGTTGTAGCTTTAAAGCCTGTTTTTATGGCAGATGTAATTCTATTTGATGATATATGCTCTATATAGCTTTGACCGTTATTCAATTGAGTAACTTTATTTTCATCAATATCAAAACCAACTACTTTATAACCAATTTCATTATATCTAAGCATTAAGGGTAACCCTACGTACCCAAGACCTACAATAGCAACAACTGCAGAGTTATTGTTTATCTTTGCTTCTAAGCTATCAATTATTGACATATCTAACCTTACAAATTTTAATAATGAGATTATTTAATAGAATAAAGATGAACTATAAACTAATTTAAAATCTTAATTTTTATAGTTATAGTCATTCATGTTGATTGAGTTTCATACAAATTTATAGTGGCTAAGCCATGTTGTATATTATGAGATATAGCCATAGCTACCGCACTGGGTTGTCGGGTCCCAGAGCACCATTGAATTCTATATCTATGCTTATTAATTGATAACATTACATTTTTATGCAACTGCTCAATTGATAAGCATTTCTTATCGTTTTTACCCCCCGAGAGGGTATGCCTCTACGCTGACTCGGTCAAGCGAAAGCCACTAATAATAACACTAAATATAGGTTATGACTATTAATGTGATAGTCTTAAAGAATAGTCTTATTGGTTTTGTAAATCATATAAATTCTTTTAAATTATAAGGTTATATTTTTCCTAAATAACGTTTGATAATTGGCAACATTTTATTTTAAGAGAGATAAAATAACCCTATTTTTTGTCGAGGTATTATCTTAATTAAACTAATAACTCTCTCGTTACAAGAGTATCGCGTTAAGATAACTTGAATAATTGAGATATACATCATTTTTATTTTTTGGTTGCCAATGAATATTCGTAAAAGGCGTTTAATTGATAAATTAAGATAATTAATTTTTGATGTAATAACTCAAGAACACTCAATAAGCGATTTCTCGTGTTAATTATAGTGTGGCCTTAACTAATTGCGAATGAGAAGGTGTCAAAAAATGAATAATACCCTAGCTGCATGGAAAGGCTGCTAGGGTATGTCTTTTAGATAAGGGGGAGTATTACCACTTGAATGGCAGTGTCACCATCACGGAAGCACCGATATCATCACGGGTATCGTAATCGGTTTTCGAAACCCAGACTTTAGCGTCTGTACTAACTCGGTCGTCAAAATTATGCCACCAGCCTAAATCAAGACCTTTAATCGTTTCTGACTCAGGGAATGCTTTATTTTGCCATTGGTTTTTGGGATTTACTTTTGCATACATTAATCGAGTACTGATACGGTTACTATCATCTAAAGTATATTCTATTTTCGTTGACAGCATCCTTCCATCTCCCCCCATAGCATGCCCTAAAGGGTATCCTTGCTGGTAATAGCCTGCTTTATATACTGAATGCATATACATAACATTGTAGTTATTCCATTCGGTTCGTGTATTAGCTGCCTCTATGTACCAACTAAGAGGGTTACCAGCCAACGAATGGTATCCTTCAAGTCCCATCATATAAGCATTATGAGATGGGAGATAGCCAGCTTCATCTTCTCCTGTATATTGCCCATATACGCTAAGTGGTAAGTTAATTAATGGGTATAATTTAAGTTTGAAATCAAATCCTGCTAATTGGTTGCCTGGATCTTTGGATTTATCGGTTGTATTGGAATGGCCTGTCATTGCATCCCAAAATGAGCTTGCTGAACTAGGGCGACCATCACCAGCCCACATAATTGTTCTAGCCCCACCTAATTCAAAAAAGTCAGTTGGATTCATTGTTACACGTAGGCCAATTAGTTTCACTCCTGATTGGACAGGATATTGCTTAATTTGCCCAGCAGTCAGCTGATATTGCCATGAACCAATCCATGACAGCCAAGGGGTCTCAAATGGACTTTGGTCTGCACGCTGCATAAGGAAACCAGTAACTGGACGTGCTGCATCAGTACGAATCAAACTACCATCATGACCAGGTCCCCACCATTGAGGGATTTCACCGAAACTTACCCATTGGTTCCAAATTTTTACACCACCATAAGAACCATTAAGGTTGTAATCAGAGCCATTTTCAACACGTAGCGCTCGTTCAGCGTTGGCTTTTAGATTTAAGTCAACATCGTCGGTACTATAGTTGCCTTCAACGGTGTAACGGAAATCACTGTATTCGCTTTGGGCGAATCCTTGTGGCATGGAAGGCTTACCAGTGGATAAATAGGTTTGTAATTGAACACTATTTTTCGTGCGGTTTAGTTGCTGCTTAATACGTTGTACTATCGCTTCTTGTTCACTATTGGTGATATTGGCATTATTTAGTGAGCGGGTTATTTCTTCTGCCGATAAAGGCCATGTTGAAAGACTAATTTGGATAACATTACGCTCTGATAACCAGGCGAGGTCGTTACGTAGATTGTTATCGGGTAATACGAGTCCTCCAGCAAGAGCGTTACCACTCATTGCACTCAATAACGTTAGGATGGCCAACTTGGTAAGCTTAATTTTTTTCATTGATGAATCCGTTGAGTTGAGTCGTCTAATTTTTTGTGTCTTGATGCAAACAATTGCCTATAAAATAATTCAAATTGAACGCAAATTAAGAGTGATAATTGCCACGCTGAGATTACAGGGATATTTGTCGTATTGATTAGACATGCGTGCTGCGTTCTATATCAATATAATAGGTAATCTTTGAGTAAATAAAAAGCAGATTATCAATATATCCGGTATTTTGTCTGTTTATGATTATAGATCACGAGATAAATAGAAATTGAGGGATTAATATCGAGTATTCATTTTTATTAATATGAGAACTTCCTATTTATTGTTTTTAAATGGCTTTTAATTCCTATCAAAAAATGATGATAAAACGTGTTGATATTGAAATAAGCAAGAATGCTTAAGTAAATAGGTGGGCGTGAGTGAGGTATCAATATTGCGAAATAAAAAGTAAGCCCTTTAAATAATCTTATTTAAAGGGCTTAAAATAAAGCTTATGGCTGGATAAGATTATCGACCATGTTCGGGTAACCAAATCTGTAAACGTAAACCACCAAGTGGGCTATCGTCAGCTTTTACCCAACCTTTATGTTGTGATATCGCTGTTTCAACAATCGCCAAACCTAACCCCGTGCCTCCGGTTTCTCTATCACGAGCTTCATCAGTGCGATAGAACGGGCGGAAAATATTTTCACGGTCTGCTGGGCTAACCCCAGGGCCATCATCATCAACAGTGATTAATATGCCGTTGTTTTCCTCTTTAAAATTCACCGCAATGTGTGTATTAGAGTAACGAAGGGCATTACGAACAATGTTTTCAAATGCACTGCCAATTGCCGATGGGTTGCAGTAGATAGGCCATGGGCCGGGCGGTGCGGTTACATCCAACGTTTTATTCATTTGCTCTGCTTCAAAGCGAGCATCCTCTAAAATATCTCCCCATAAATCATCGGCTTTAATGTTCTCCCTGAGGATTTCATTTTTGTGTTGGCTACGTGATAACACCAATAAGTCGTTGATCATGCTATCTAAGCGATGGGTTTCGGTTTCGATGCGTTCTAACTCTTTACTTTCACCGTGGCGACGACGTAATAGTGCCGTTGCCAACTGCAATCGAGTTAATGGCGTTCGTAATTCGTGTGAGATATCAGAAATTAAACGTTGTTGGGCGGTGACCATGCCATCAAGCGCACTGATCATCTGGTTAAAACTATTACCTGTAGAAAGAAATTCTTGAGGTCCAGATTCAAGTTCAGGGTGTGGACGTAAATTGCCTTTTGCGACATCGTCAGCTGCCATTTTTAATTTACGAGCAGGGCGAGCCAGACTCCATGATAGCCAAAGTAGTAACGGAGCACTGATTAACATGGTGGCAATTAACAGCAGGAATGGTCTATCAAACAATAAGTTAATAAAGTCTGATTGCGGGCTATTTGCCGGTCGTACTAAATAGAGTTGATAGTGATCTTCACCGTCGCGAATGGAAAACGGTCCAAGAATTTCGGCTCGTCCGTATTTTTTCTTTTTCGGGTGATCGGCGTTGTCGGATTGCCCGATAAAGTTACGGATCACTTGCATTTCACTGGGCATCGCACCGATAACACGTCCTTCACTGGTCACAATGATGAGACGTTGCCCCGGGGGAGCCCATTTTTTGATGGAGTTAGAAATACGTCGCCACCAAAGTAGGTCGTTCATCGGTGCCTGTGCAAGTTCGGCTTCGATGTGTTGCTCAAGCATCTCCCCTTGGCGTTGCTCACTTTCCAGTAGGGAAGTGAGCTGCCTAGAGTCTAGCTTGGGTACCATCAGCACTAGCATTAAAACTAGTGCGAGGGTAAACCAGAAAATCGCAAATATTCTCGCGGTTAAGCTATTTATCATGTTGCTGAAACCATCAAGTATCCACGGCCACGCAAGGTTTTAAACCAAGGTTGACCATCTGTACGTTCTGGGAGTTTACGGCGTAAGTTAGATATGTGCATATCAATTGCACGGTCAAACGGTGTTAACCGCTTACCGAGCACTTCTTGACTTAAATGTTCTCTTGAAACAACTTGACCAAGGTGCTGTGCTAATAAATACAGTAACGTGAATTCGGTACCTGTTAGGTCAAGAATTTCATTGTCAAAGCTAGCTTCTTGGCGGCCTGGATTCAATTGTAGTTTATCCACCTGTAATACCGGTGTATTGCTGTTATCTCCTTGGTTTTGTTCACTCCAATTAGAGCGGCGCAATAATGCACGGATACGCGCGACTAATTCACGGTCATTAAAAGGCTTAGGCAAATAGTCGTCAGCACCTAATTCTAACCCTAATACTTTGTCGAGTTCGCTTCCGCGGGCAGTCAACATAATAACGGGGGTTTGGTGGATTTGACGTAGCTCTTTTAATGTCTCAATACCATTTTTCTTTGGCATCATGACATCGAGTAATAACAGGTCAATGGACGAATCAAGTTGTTGTAAAGCCTGTTCACCATCATAGGCGATGACAACGTTGAAACCTTCCATTTCGAGCAGTTCTTTTAAGAGCGACGTGAGTTCACGGTCGTCATCAACTAATAGGATTTTATGCATGTGTTTAAGTCCTCCAGCTGCCAAAATACGATAACAATCTTCACGATTCCATGACTTTACGTTCTTTTACATGCTCTGACGCTAGTTTGCAGCCACCAGCGTATAGTTGTCTACATTGAATCACGAGCACTGTCCGAGAACAAGGAGTTGGGAATGCAAAGAACAGCACAAACAACAGTTATGTTGACGTTAACCTCTGCATTTATTATCGGATCAGTGACGGCTTTTGGGGATACACCAGAAAATATTATTCAAACTGGTGATTCATCGACTCCCCTAATGTTACAAATGCAAAATGAGCCGGAGTCTCCATCAGTAGTTGCTCAGCTTCAGCACCATGAGCTGTTTGGTAATGCAGAACGCACAAGTACATTTATGTTTAATGGTATCACGTTAAATGAAAAACAGCGTCAGCAATTGCGAGATTTAATGGCAACACAGCGTCGTTATCAATTTGATAACCCAGTTTCCATGCAAGAGCGTGAAGCACTGCACAATTTAATCATCGCCGATGATTTTGATGAAAAAGCGGTTCGTGACCAGTTAGAAAAACATATGCAAAAAGAATTGGCCCAGCGTGTTGAAATGGCGCGTATTCACCATGAGTTGTACCAGCTATTAACACCTGAGCAGAAAGCCCAACTTGAGCAGATCCATCAACAGAAGATGTCTCAATTTCAGGCTTTACAGTAAATAGTTTTGTTGAAGTTGTTTAATTCGAAATTCTCTTGATCGTAGTAGTGAAGTAGCAATAAGTGAAGTTTTTCCTTGCCATAGACACCATCCCTGTCTTTTACAGCCCCTTCTTGGGGCTATTTTTTTGCCTATTACTATGTATCATAGGCCTTATAAATCCAAAAAAGACTGATTTAATGAATATGAACAGTTGAATTGTGCACAGGTTAATATCGGGATAGAGCTTTCCTGTTATTTAATTTTAATCATATTATTTAGTCTATCGTGATTTATTCTGCTGCAAATTCTACTATTGAGATAAAAAACAGATGAACTTCACTTTATAAGTCGATTCTTACTATATTCCTATTGTTATTTTTTGCAGACTTTATAGTCTTTAAAACCTTAAAAAGAATGGTTATGTGTATTGCAAAGGAAAAAATATGATGAAGATGAAGGCGCTTGTTGCAGTCGCTGTTTCAGCCGTGATTTTGACGGGATGTAAAAACTTAGATCAGGGCATGCTAACAAACTCGGGTATGCAATTACTGCAAGCTGCTACTTTAACTGACGGTGACGTGAAGCAATTAAGTGACCAGTCATGTAAAGAGATGGATGCACAAAATAAAATTGCACCTGCTTCTAGCAAATACTCGAAGCGCTTAGATAAAATTGCTAAAGCATTAGGCAATGAAATCGATGGCACTCCTGTTAACTATAAAGTTTATCTGACCGATGAAGTAAATGCGTGGGCAATGGCGAATGGCTGTGTGCGTGTTTATAGCGGTTTGATGGATATGATGAATGATAATGAAGTTGAAGGTGTATTAGGCCACGAAATGGGCCACGTTGCACTGGGTCACTCACGTAAAGCTATGCAAGTTGCTTATGCCGCTGTTGCTGCCCGCACCGCAGCGGCTTCAGCAGGTGGCGTGGTTGAGCAATTGAGCGCGTCTCAGGTTGCTGCATTGGGTGAAAAACTGGTTAACTCTCAGTTCTCTCAACACCAAGAAAGTCAGGCGGATGATTTCTCTTATGATCTGCTGAAAAAGCGTGGAATTAAAACCGAAGGTCTGGCAACCAGTTTTGAGAAATTAGCAAAACTGGGCGATAGCGAAAGCAGCATGTTTGACTCGCATCCACCGTCAGCTGAACGTGCTCAACATATCCGTGACCGTATTGCGGCTGATAAATAAGCCTTTTTGTTAGTCAACAATCATATTGAAGTGCAGCTATGGTGAATCCATCGCTGCACTTTTTTTTGCATTTTTTGTGAGTTTTTTCAGAGAATTTGCAGCGTGTCTGCGAGTGTAATCTCAAATAAGAGGAATTCAGAGCTTCCCTGTTGTGCTAATAAATAAACCCGTTTAGCTTAAGTCTTAATTTTCATTTCTGATGTGTTAATTAAAAAATATTTATCCCTTCTGACTAAGAACTGGGTAGAAAAATAGAAAAACGCTTTGCAAGGAATAAAGATGGAAAAAGCTCAAAGAGTTTCTTTGATGGCAAAAGGAATGGGGATGTTATTATCATTTACTTGCCGCTTATTAACCGGTGTACGTACGCGTTGGGTCGGTTGTCAACCAACGATGACGTCTCGTATATATTATGCGAATCACTCTAGTCACCTTGATGGTCTTGTTATTTGGTCTGGCTTACCTCCTTTAATGCGCCATACCGTCCATCCTGTGGCAGCAAAAGATTATTGGGATAAAACACCGTTTAGACGTTATTTGGTTAATAAAGTATTCCGAGCCGTATTGGTTGATCGAAAAGGGGAGGGGGCCGCCAAAGACAATATATTAGCGCCGCTAGAAGCGGTGTTAGTACAGCAACAATCATTGATCCTCTTTCCGGAAGGCACTCGCGGCGATGGCGAAGAATTAAGTCATTTCAAAAGTGGTATTTACCACCTAGCTAAAAAATTTCCTCATGTCGAAGTGGTTCCTGTTTATCTTGAAAATTTAAACCGTGTGTTGCCAAAAGGCTCCAAGCTCGTGGTTCCCGTTATTTGTTCCGCAGTAGTGGGAGCGCCTCTCTCGCCATTAGGCGAGGATGAATCTAAAGCTGAATTTTTACAACGCGCTAAATCTGCATTAGAGGAGTTGATGCCATGAGCCTTTGGGATAGCGAGATCGTGTTATTGCTATCGGGTGTATTCAGTATACTCGTGGTAGCCAGTATCATTGGTGGGATCCTTGCTTATCGCTATTCAGGAGAAAAGAGCAATCCTACAATCGACAATTTAAATGCCAGAATACGTGCATGGTGGTTGATGTGTATCGTGTGTGTATTGGCCGTTGTGATAGGCAATATCGGTGTTGTGATTTTATTTGCGCTAATTTCATTTTTCGCATTGAGAGAGTTTATTACTTTAACGCCAACTCGACGTAGTGATCATGAAGCGTTATTTTGGTGCTTTTTTATATTCCTGCCGTTGCAATATGTTTTGGTTGGTATTCAGTGGTATGGCATGTTTTCTATTTTTGTACCGGTATTCGTATTTCTTTTCCTACCGACACGTATCGCTTTAGCGGGGGATACTTATCATTTTCTTGAACGCACAGCCAAAATTCAGTGGGGCATGTTAGTTGCGGTGTTTTGTTTAAGTCATGTTCCTGCTTTATTGATGTTAGATATTCAAGGTTATGAAGGCGAGAATGTAAAATTACTCCTGTTTTTAATTGTTGTGACCCAACTTTCTGATGTGTTGCAGTATGTGTTTGGGAAATTGTTTGGCAAACATCCGATAGTGCCAAAATTAAGTCCTAATAAAACAATTGAAGGCTTTATCGGCGGCATACTCTCTTCGGTGCTTATCGGGATCTGTTTATATTGGGTAACGCCTTTCAGTTGGTGGGTTGCAGGATTGATGTCTCTTGCGATCACTTTAATGGGATTCGTCGGGGGGTTATGTATGTCGGCGATCAAACGTGATAGTGGTATTAAAGATTTCGGCGCAATTATTGAAGGGCATGGTGGCATGTTAGACCGTATCGACTCGTTATGTTTCGCAGCGCCAATATTCTTTCACTTAACACGTTATTTTTATACGTAATTTGGCTTCTGTGTTCGATTAACTCCAAAATGAAAAAAGTGCTTGAACCCGCGCGGGTCAAGCACTCAACTAAAGCCTATCAAATTTTATACCTCGCGACAGTTGGTGTGTTTAGCAACCCAACGACGGCATGTTGTCGTCCTCACGCTACTGGGGAATGATGCAAGGAGGTTCACCTTGGCTTCCTTAACACCCGTGAATAATGGCGCTTTATCATGTGAATATAGATAACCGTGCGAGTGACTGCCGCTGATGTTTAACTCGCAAGGTTAACTTTCTATTTCATATCAATGCTATGATGGAGACTTAATTTTTGTTTCGAAGTAAGGCAACAACCGCTATAGTGAGCCTGTGTTTTTACGGTAATCCATTTTATGAACTAAAATTGTGTAGACTGGATCACAATAAAGTATCAAAACTTGATGGAAAACAGGTATATCAGTACCTTTACCGTATTATAGTGGTAGGTGAATCAATTCAGCACGATGGTTTATAATCGAATTTGATGTAGAAAAGCGCAGGTGTTGTGTCTTTTATCGATTTGCAATTTATATTCATTAATCAGAGGTCATCATGGTCAAGCAGATTAAAAGAATTGGGGTATTAACAAGCGGTGGTGATGCACCAGGTATGAATGCTGCAATCCGCGGCGTGGTACGTGCTGCATTGAGCGAAGGGTTAGAAGTCATGGGTATCTATGATGGATATCTAGGTTTATATGAAAATCGCATGAAACAGCTAGACCGTTATAGTGTTTCTGACATGATTAACCGCGGTGGTACCTTCCTCGGATCTGCGCGTTTTCCTCAATTCCGCGATGAAAAAGTTCGTGCTGTTGCCATTGAAAATCTGAAAAAAAATCATATTGATGCTCTCGTCGTGATTGGTGGTGATGGTTCTTATCTCGGTGCTAAAGCATTAACAGAAGCTGGTTTCCCATGTATTGGTCTACCCGGCACTATCGATAATGACGTTGCAGGAACAGACTATACCATTGGTTACTTCACTGCCCTTGAAACCGTTGTTGAAGCGATTGACCGTCTGCGTGATACCTCAACTTCTCACAAACGTATTTCTATTGTTGAAGTGATGGGACGCTACTGTGGTGATTTAACGCTATCCGCGGCGATTGCGGGAGGGTGTGAGTTCTTAGTCTTGCCTGAAAATGAAATGGCTTATGATCGTGAAGAGCTGTTGTCTGAAATCAAACAAGGTATTGAGAAAGGCAAGCGACATGCTATCGTTGCGATTACAGAACATGTTTGCGATGTTGATGAATTAGCTAAATACATTGAAGCAGAAACCCATCATGAAACGCGTGCAACGGTACTGGGGCATATTCAACGTGGTGGATCGCCTGTTGCCTATGACCGTATTTTGGCCTCGCGTATGGGGGCATACTCTATTCAGCTCCTTTTAGAGGGCTATGGCGGTCGTTGTGTCGGGATCCAAAACGAAAAATTGGTTCACCATGACATTATTGATGCGGTAATGAACATGAAGCGCGTCTTTAAGAAAGATTGGTACGATACAGCGAAAAAACTGTACTGATTTTTACCTCTACAATTGCAAATCTCTCCTGTATCGTGCATTAACGGCACGATACAGGTTTGTTCTCTCTCATCGAATTCACGGTATATTCTTTTGTTGCATAAATTGTCATTTTTAATTATTTCATGTTATCTATGAAATCTGTCAGCCTGCCTTAACATTTAAATGAATGAGGTATGGAAGAATGGCACGAAAATGGCAGTCAGCAACGGCATTGTTATTAATACTGACGACGGGAGCATGGGCGAAAAACATTCAATTATTAAATGTTTCTTATGATCCGACTCGGGAATTTTACCAGCAATATAACCAAGCTTTTAGCCAGTATTGGCAAGGAAAAACTGGGGATACGGTAACCATTCGTCAGTCTCATGGTGGTTCAGGTAAACAAGCAACATCTGTCATTAATGGCTTGGAAGCCGATGTCGTCACGCTAGCGTTAGCTTATGATGTTGATGCCATAGCGGACAGCGGGCGCATTGATAAAAATTGGATAAAACGGCTCCCCGATAATTCCGCACCTTACACTTCAACAATTGTCTTTCTTGTCCGTAAAGGCAATCCTAAAAATATCCAAGATTGGGATGATTTGATCCGTCAAGATGTTGCGATTGTGACGCCGAATCCCAAAACCTCAGGCGGAGCGCGTTGGAATTATCTTGGGGCTTGGGGATATGCTTTGGAAAAAAATCATCATGACCCAGAGAAAGCCAAACAATTTGTTAAACAACTCTATCAAAATGTTGAGGTGTTAGATTCTGGTGCTCGCGGCGCAACAAATAGCTTTGTGGAACGTGGAATTGGAGATGTATTAATTGCGTGGGAAAACGAGGCGTTATTAGCGATTAATGAGCTTGGTGAAAATGGTGAATTTGAAATTGTGACGCCTAGCATCTCTATTTTAGCTGAGCCTACTGTGGCTGTGGTTGATAAAACCGTCGATAAACGTGACCGCCGAGAAGTCGCACAAGCCTATTTGGAGTATTTATACTCCCCTGAAGGGCAAGAAATAGCCGCTAAAAATTATTATCGACCCCGTGATGCGGATGTCGCTAAAAAATATCAGCAACGCTTTCCTAAACTGAAACTATTGACGGTTGATGATGTGTTTGGCGGTTGGACTCAAGCGCAATCTACGCATTTTGCCAATGGGGGCGTTTTTGATGAGATTAGTCGCCGCCCCTAACACACACGGCATATTTTGAGTCGCCGACATCATTTTTGTGCACCTAATGGCCGGTTCTTTAGCCACCGAACGGCATGTTACATAGGAGAAACAGGGGTTGCTTTATGATGCTTGTGGATTGCTACCGCTCAATGAGGGGATGAGCGGTAGCAATATTTTTTCTGTTATTGCCAGACGTATTTCACGCCTAATTGGCCTAAGTAGAATGTTTGGCGGTTATGACTACCAGAGGTAATGCCGGCACCTTTCGGATTTTCCCAAGTACTCGGTTCAACAGCGAATCCACCCCATAATGTGATTTTGGGGGTTAAATTATAGAAAACTTGTGTGCCAACTCGGTAACCCTCTTTCACTTTCTGGGTCGTACGTTGGTTGCTGTCGTAATTGTGCTCATTTAGGTAATAGCGGAAGTACGGCATAATACTCCATTCTTGGTTTAGGGTAACTGGGAAGTAGCCACGGATTTGGTTTTGTTCCCATGTTTTATTGAAGTCTTTATCCCATGTCCAGTCGGTGTACATATAGAGTTTAGCGGTTGCCGAATCATTCACCTTGTAGACGATACCGTGCTCGGATTCCCACTCATAACTATTGGGGGCGTGGAAATTATCGTAGTGGTAAAACGCATCCCAGAAATTAAATGCCCACTTATCGTTGAAATTATAAGTCCCGCTAGGCATCAACCAAAATAGTGTGTTCGATGGACGCGCCATCGTTCCGGGAGCCGAGTCATTTGATTCTTTTCGGTAGGTCACGTTTAGGTTGAATTGCCCTACATCGCTCGAATACATTTTACGTGTTGCCCCAATTTGGGTACGGTTACGAATAAAAGAGTCTTTTGATGTAGAGAAATTATGGTTATAGCTTCTTAAAGACTCTTTGTGTTCAAGAAAGAAGCTCCATTTAGATTCAGGGTTTGATAAGAAGAGCTGGCCTATCATCGTTGTTTTGTCATATACCTTGCCGCCACTGGTATTATGGTGACCTTCAAATTTTTCTAATTCCATATAAACGTTAGACGTAATTCGCCAGTAGTCGTTATTTATAGGCTCAGCCGCTAATACTGGGGTAGCAAGGCTAGTAACAGAGAGAAAGAGTAAACCATTCAATGATATTTTCATGATGATCCTTTAATTTTTAATTATTGTTTATGAGGTAGCAGTGTTTGTTTTTGTTGAGGTGTAATAACCAGCCTTATATTTCCGATGGAGATATAGAGGCTGGAAAGTACAGAGTGAAAATAGGCGTTAATGTGTTGTGTTGTAGGTTTCACCGTAACCATAAGGAAACAGGATTTTATCCCCTTGAGGGTTCTTGATATTGACCGGCAGTTGCCCCTTAGGCATATTCAAAGGTTGTGTCTGTTGGTCTGCAAATAATGTGCGTAATCCACTACGAATATTCGTTTCCAGTGAATTACGGTTATTATTCGTAATATCAAATCCAGTAATGCCGTAGATAGCGATGTTAGCTTTAACGTCTTTCAAATAGGCGATATCGTAAGGGTTACGAGAGGAAATAACGACGAGCGGAATATTTGCTTTATTCGCTTCATCAATGATTATCTGAGCGTTAGTTGGATTATCTTTTAAGTTATAGGTGGTCAATAAGATCAGATCTTGGTTTTTTAATCGAGGTTTAATATCTTTTTCAGTGAGGGTGTTTTCCGCTAATTTGATCACGATTTCTTGGCTATCAATAGTGACACCCGTTTCATTAGCAATAGCATTTAAGTGTTTTTGAATTAATTCATTACGTGGTTTTTCATCGGAAATGACGAGTATTCTATTTTGTGGTTTCAAGATATAAGGCAGAACATGATCATTTTTGATCACCGTAATCGCTTGCTCTGAAACCATATTCTCCAGATCTTTATGGCCTTTAGAGGCGACAATCTGTTGAGCATTTTTTAAATCAACCGGTTGAGCGGTGATCTCTTGCTGTAATTTTTTCAGTATGACGCGTTTAGCCGACTCATCAATACGTTTTTGTAATTCAGGGTTTTTCTTAGCCTCACTTTCAAGATAGCGATACATATTGTCTAGACGAGTAATTGATTCGCTGTCCCACATTTTGATTGGCATAAGGATGATATCCGAGCCTGCTAATAAAGAGGTTTCTACAGCCCAATTCATATCAAAATTATCCGCAATCGCTCCCATATCCATGGCGTCAGTGATGATGAGGCCATCATAATTTAGCTCATCACGTAAAATGCCGTGTAGGATAGGTTTTGACAGCGTAGCGGGTGTTCCCACCTCTTTCCCTGTTAGCGTTTTGATCTTGCTGTTATCGAGGGCAGGCACAATGATGTGCGCCGTCATTACTGCGTCTGCGCCATGGTTGAGTGCATACTGGAAGGGCGGTAACTCTGTAGAGCGCCACTCTTGTTCATTTGAATTCACGACAGGTAAGTCTACGTGAGAGTCAGAGGAAACATTACCATGCCCAGGGAAGTGTTTTAGTGAGGTCAATAAATTGTATTTATGGATGCCTTTGATGTAATTGGTCGAAAGCTGTTCGACCAGCTCTTTATTATCCGAATAGGAGCGCACACCAATGACAGGGTTATTTTGATTGTTATTCACATCGACAACAGGGCCAAAGTTGATATTAAAGCCGAGGCTGGATAATTCATAGCCATGGATCATGCCGGTTAGCTCTGCGAGAGCTGGATTACGGGTCGCGCCTAAGGCCATATTACCGGGCATTTCGGTTCCGACACGAAGGCGAGTGACATAGCCGCCTTCTTGGTCAGTACCAATAAAGAGTGGCAAATTACTACGGGAAGCTTGTAGCTGGTTAATTAATTCCACCGTTTGGGGGGTATCAATTAAATTTTCACGAAACAAGATGACAGAACCTAAGTGGTATTGATTAATTACTTTAGAAACTTCCTCGTTCATGACCAGAAATGGAGCTGGCTCGCCTTTGCTATCCTGATTCCAATATCTGAAGTCCAACATAAATAGTTGGCCAATTTTTTCGGCTTCAGACATATTATTGACAATTTCTTCAGCAGATTTTTGTTTGTTTTTCCACAAAGTATCAAGCTGTGCTTGTGAAATAGGTTCAGCCAACGACACGGCGCTCAATAAACAGAGGGAAAGTAGAGTCAGATTTTTCATCGAGTTATTCCTAAGTTATTTTTCGATGAATAATAAGTAGGGTTAATTAATTATAAAGTGAGATAAATCACAGATAAGATTATTCTTATTTGTTATGAAAGAAGAATAGTTATCGATTTAACAAATTGTGCTATATTAAGTAGTGCATTGATTTTGTTTGATTAATTTTGTGGAATACTTAATATTTCTATAGAATAATTCCACTTTGGAATTATTCCCTTATGTGATCTAGGCTGTGAATTGCGTGAAAAGATTTAATTATCTAAACTATTAATTGAAACTGAATTTTTATTCTGATTAATGTGTAAAAAATGTTTTAATTATTAATTTTAATATAAAATATAGCGTTTAATAAAAAAGCCGTATTACTGTTATTACGACTTTTTTATCTTTTAAAATAAAGTGTTGTGTTCCGCTTATTATTGCCAAGAGTATTTGATACCAATTTGCCCCAAGTAGTAGGTTTGACTATGACTCCTTCCTGATGTCATATGATTGTTTATGGGGTATTTCCACTGTGTCGCTTCAATCGCTGCGCCACCCCAGAGTGTTAATTTGGGGGTCACGTTATAAGCGATTTGTGTTCCAATACGATAGCCGTTTTTGATCCGTTGAGTTAAATTTTTCTGGCCATCATAACTGCTGTCATTCAAAAAATAGCGAAAATAAGGCGTAATCGCCCATTTTTCACTGATCTTAATAGGGAAGTAGCCTCTTATTTGATCCCGTGCAAAAACTTGATTGAAATCTTTATCCCACACTCTATCGTTATATAAAGTGAATTTTGCTGTAACGGCATTCGAGTGTTTGTAAGTGACGCCGTGTTCAGCTTCCCACTCATAGTAGTTTGATGCTAAAAAGTTACTGTAGTAATAGAGCGCATCCCAAAAATCAAAAGACCATTTTTTATTAATTTGAATGCTACCTGCTGGCATTAACCAATATAAGCTATTGGATGAAAGCGCGGTGGTATTTGGTGCGGAATCATTGGATTCTTTTCGGTAACTTCCATTTAGACTGAATGCTGCAACCGCACTTCGGTAGAGCTGGCGGGTCGCGCCAATTTGAGTTCGATTACGGATAGAGGAGTCACGGGAACTCGAAAAGTCATGCCCATAATTTTTTAATGACTCACGATGTTCGAAATAAAAGCCCCATAATGATTGCGGGTTAGTCAGTGCAAGCTTACCTACCATGCTGACTTTGTCGAATACTTTGTTATTAAAGCTGTCTCGTTGACCTTGGTACTCTTCAACTTCGACATAAACATCTGTGTCTACATGCCAATAATCATTACTGGCTTGGGAAAAAGCGGTTGTTGGTAATATTATGACTGTGCTTAGAATTAAACCTTTAAAATATTCCATAATCATCCTTATCGTGAATGCTTTATTTGATGAAAATTAATAATGCAATGTTGATGACGAATAGCCGTTATCATTTTTTATTTAACAGTAAGGTGTTATTTATCGTTAACATTCATTTTTTTAAAACGTGTAAATAATTTAAGGTCGAAGCCAATGTGAATTTAATGTAAAAAAAGTCGCCTTGTCGAGTATTCTTGATAAGAGGTATGAAAGGAATATTTAAGATTATTAGTGGGATAAGTAATAAATCATATTGATGATTTATAGTTTATTTTTCTAGGGATGATAAAATGCGAAAAGGAATAATTTATTTTAGGGAGTTTTTGTTTTTGTGACTCACATAAATAAAATGAATTTTCTTTATTGTGGAAATATATTGTTTTTTATTAGCGTTATTATTCTTTTATTATGGCAGCAAATAAAAAAACCGCCAATAAATATTGACGGTTTATTCTCAATAAAAATAAATTATTTCGCGTTTTTCGCTTCAGCAGCCGCTTTAACAATCACAGCAAATGCGTCAGCTTTTAATGACGCGCCACCGACGAGTGCACCATCAATATCTGGTTGAGTGAAAAGCTCTGCCGCATTACTTGCATTAACAGAACCACCATATTGGATGATCACTTGTGCTGCGATGGCAGCATCTTTTTTCGCAATGTGGTCACGAATGAATTTATGAACAGCTTGTGCTTGCGCTGGGGTCGCTGATTTGCCTGTACCGATAGCCCAAATAGGCTCATAAGCAATCACTGCTCCTTGGAATGCCTGCGCGCCGAGTGTATTGAGCACCGCATCGATTTGGCGAGCACACACTTCTTCTGTTTTACCCGCTTCGTTTTCCGCTTCTGTTTCACCAATGCACAGCACAGGGATCAAACCTTGTTCTTTCAATACCGCAAATTTTTTAGCAATAAACTCATCGCTTTCTTTATGGTATGTGCGGCGCTCAGAGTGACCGATGATAATGTATTTTGCACCGATATCTTTGAGCATTTCCGCAGATGTTTCACCAGTGAATGCGCCGGAAAGGTTTACGTCAACGTTTTGTGCACCTAATGCGATACGGCTACCTGCAAGCGCATGTTTTGCTTGACCTAGGTAGATAGCAGGTGGGGCAATCGCTACATCGCAGCCATCAACACTGCTCAGTTCATTGCGTAAACCCGCGATCAGGTCATTAACCATATGGGTGCTGCCGTTCAGTTTCCAGTTACCCATTACCAATGGATGTCGCATGTTGTTTCCTCCAACCAGAGAGTTTGATTTATCAATAAGTGACTCGCCGCGCTGTTACATTTTGTGCAACGAGAAAAATGTTTCTGTCACTGTGCCTAAAATTGAGGTGTTAAGTATAAAGAGAATACATAACAATAGCTTTGCTTTTTATCACGCTGCTGACGATTGCTGTGATCCTTATCTATTTAAGGCGCTTCTGTTTCTAGCTTAATCGGTTCAACAGCAAAAGTAAGCACATTATTTTCACTTTTTACTAAAATGTAGCGTAGACCGCCTAAACGAACCTCTTCGGCGTGGACGGCATCTTTATTCGCCATAAATTTATTTAATGCGAGGGTTAATTCAGGCGCTTTATCGACAGAAATGTTTGGGTCAAATTGATGGATAATCGCCATAATATAGCGCTCTGCTAATTGCCTATTCGCTTGAGTATCTTGACGCTCTTCTGGCAGTAAAGTGACTTGTAAACTTTTAATCTTTTCGCTTCCACGCTCAAGAACAGCGGATGAATATAGGTGAGCATTAATTCGAGAAGCGGCACGAATATAGGGAGCCGAAATATCTTGGCTCGCTATCACCTTGTATTCATGTAGCGGTAACGTCGGATTGGTTTGATTAAACTGGTTACGTAACTGAGGGATAGTGAGGTCGAATGAGGGCGCGTCAGGGGCTAAGTAAGCCACTTCAAAGTCCGTGTTAGGCAGTGTCGGTACTTTTTGTGCAAATGTCAGTTGTGGCAAACCAAGTAGAAAAACGGTTATGATGATAGGGATTGAACGGAGTGCGGGTTGTTTCATTTGTTTTGCCACTCATTTTAGGGTTTTTAATAGTGTATCAGGATCTGGTGTAATGACATTACAACAATGGGCCTTCTCCTTCAAAGGGCGAATAGGTCGTCGACCTTTTTGGGCGGGCATCGCCTTATGCTTTATTTTAATGACGGTTATTGTGCTTTTGCAAAATGCATTGCGCTTACCTGAAATCGTAGTGATCGTGTTGTTTGTATTGTTGCTATACCCGTTAGCGGCAATTTTTACCAAACGTCTACATGATAGAGGAAAACCCGGCGGCTGGTTTGCATTAATTATTCTTGCATTTGCCTTGTTTTCCATGGATGTCAGCCAATTAGCACCTGTTTGGCAATGGGGAATTGGGCGTTTTTTACCTCTTTTAATCGCCATGATTATGTTATTAGACTGTGGTGTTTTTGTCGGGATGGATTCTGAAAATCAATACGGCAAAAAAACACAACCTGTTGATTATCTTTCTTGATCCCCTATATCACGCATTAAGGGGATCTTAGGATGACTACCAATATTGCTCACTGCTGATATGACCCGGTTTACGGCGTAAATGTTTGCGCATATCACGGGTTTTTATCAGTACTTCTCGTGTGTCTTTAACCATTTCAGGGTTACCACATAGCATTACGTGGCTGCTAGCAGCATCAAGGGAAACTCCTGTAACGTTTTCGAGCATCTGGTTTTCAATTAATGCAGGCACTCGCCCATATAAAGCGCCTTCACACTGCTCGCGGCTGACAACGGTCACCAAATGGAGCTTTTCTGGGTAGCGCTCGGCTAGCTGTTTCATTAAAGGAAGATAACTTAGGTCTTTTTGATAGCGGACGGCATGTAAAAGGATAATTTTTTCAAAACGCTCAAGATCCTTACCTTCTTGTAAGATAGAGAGAAAAGGACCTATTGCTGTGCCCGTTGAGAGCATCCAAAGATGCTGGCAGTCAGGGATCTCATCCAAAATAAAGAAACCAGACGCCTCATCAGTGACTTGCAGTGTATCTCCTACACGCAATTGGGCAAGTTTAGGGCTTAATTTCCCGTTAGGGACGACGACAAAGTAGAATTCAAGTCGATCATCGCTGGGAGCATTGACGTAAGAGTAGGCGCGTTGTACACGTTCTCCCTCGATTTCCAAGGCAAGTTTTGCAAATTGACCAGCGATAAAAGGTTTAATGGGGGCATTGATGACTAAGCTAAAGAGTGACTCGGTCCAAAATTTTGCTTCAATAACAGTTCCGTTAACCCAATTGGCCATAAATTTTCACCTCTGAATTTTTTTCAGCTTTGCGACTTATCAGAGTTTCATACTAAATCAGTTTACTATTTGCGCTTATCGATAAAGTGTTCCAGTGAATTATTCTTTTAAATGGTGCACTGCTAAATTTAATGTACAGTTTTATTGCCATATGTGGCGAATTTTGCTGACGTTGGCATGCTAATTAAAATGCTATCCTATCTCGAAAAAAAAATTCAATTTGTTATCTTAGTCGCGCAGCAGCTAACGATGGGATAACGGCTGCTTTATCAAATAAAACAATCGATAACACTCTGGGGTGTTCCCCTGAAATAAAGCTTTCATGTTATTTGTGTCTAATGACACAGCTAGGCTGTGCGCTCAGGATGATAAAATTAGTTTGAGAAGAAAATGAGAAAACTGGAAAATTTTAATTTACTGATCTTGCTGATTGCTTTAGCGGCAGTGGGGCAGATGACGCAGACGGTTTATGTACCTGTCATTGCGGATATTGCCGTGTATTTTGGACAACCGTCCGGCTCTGTGCAACGCGTCATGGCGGCCTATCTCTTTACTTATGGTTTTTCTCAGCTGATCTATGGGCCGTTGTCAGACCGAATTGGTCGCCGTCCCGTGATTTTAGTGGGAATGGTGATCTTTTTACTCTCAACGTTACTGGCTATTTTTGCGCCTACACTGGATATTTTAGTGCTCGCGAGTGGTTTGCAAGGTCTGGGAACTGGCGTCGCCGGTGTTATGGTTCGTACCATGCCTCGCGATCTTTATAAAGGCACTTCATTACGCTATGCGAATAGCTTATTAAATATGGGTGTATTAGTGAGTCCTTTAGTGGCACCGATGTTTGGGGGCTTATTAGCCCACTTCTGGGGCTGGCATGCGTGTTATATTTTCTTATTTGTATTAGGCGCCACTGTACTGTTAAGCATGTATCGCTGGTTGCCTGAAACAAGACCTGTTTCACCAGAAAAACACAAAATGCTCACTTCATACCGTCAATTATTATCAACGGGTTCTTTTGTGTCTTATTTAATCATGTTGATTGGCGCATTAGCGGGTATTGCCGTTTTCGAGGCGAGTAGCGGAGTGTTGATGGGCGGCGTACTGGGCCTTAACAGTATTACTGTCAGTATTTTATTCATTATTCCTATTCCAGCGGCGTTCTTTGGGGCTTGGTATGCAGGGCGTGATGGTAAAAGTTTTTATCAGTTAATGTGGCAATCGGTCATTTGCTGTCTGATAGCTGGCTTAATGATGTGGATCCCTGGTTGGTTTGGCACAATGAATATCTGGACTTTACTGGTACCGGCTTCTGTCTTTTTCTTTGGTGCGGGTATGTTATTCCCGCTTGCTACAACGGGGGCCATGGAACCTTTTCCCTATTTAGCGGGGGCGGCGGGCGCCTTAGTCGGCGGTATGCAAAATGTGGGATCCGGCATAGCAACTTGGGTGTCCGCGTTATTACCCCAAAATGGGCAGTTTAGTTTAGGGTTATTAATGTTCTTGATGTCAGTACTTGTTTTATTGTGTTGGCTGCCATTAGCACATCGCATGGATAGGACTGAACATACGGTATAATCCTCAGTTGCAGGCGGTACGCAATACCGCCTGCTCTAGCTTAGAGAGTTAAAGGCGCAGAAAAATTCTTGGTGCTAGCTGACCACAGTGTGTCGTTTTCTACACGCATATGCAGCGGTGTGTTATCCATCGCAGCAATCAAATCAATGTGTTGATCTCGCTGATTAAAAACAACGGGCCGATTGTAATCTAGCCACTGAGTATTCTCACTGAGCGGTATGGATGTATTTTGGTTTAATATTAATGTATTAGGATGAATATCGTCTTGTAAGTGCCTATCGATATAAACCTTAAGCCCTGTGATAGTTAATTTGGGTGTACTGTCGATATTGCCGATAATCGATAATTGCTCTCCCTGTCGTGATATCATCCATTGCTCTTGGGGAACTTGCTCTTGAATTTGCCCTGAGCCATCATCCAGCAGTAAGGTTAGCCAATAAGTGTATTGTCCTTCTGGCAGTTGCATCGCTGAGATATCCACGGTTTGATTAATATAGGCATCAGACAGCAGTAAACTCTCTGATTCAACATCATAAGCTATTGGCGTTACATATTTATCGATAACCTGCTCTAAGTGATTGATGGGTGAAAATGTGTGCACACCGTGAGGTAAGGCATGTTCTCCCCACGGATCACGTAATGAAAAATATTGTTTTTGCCGCTGCCCATCTTTCACCCAAATAGCACATAACACACTGTCTTGAGTTATTTTCTGTTTGTCGATTTTTCCAGTGGACATATCAATCAACGCGGTGTCTGTTGCTGACCAAAATAGTTTACTGCCTTGCCAATAGTCATCGAGCGTCAGCTGAGGAGTCGGGGATGTGCTATCCCACTGGCTAAATAGGCGGTTTGCCAAAGCATTGGGGTTGTTGTAGGTATAAATGGGCTTATCGAGTTGTTTATCGGTATTGATTTTGGCTAATTCAAGTTTGACGAGTTCCCCTTTGTCAGGAAGATTGAGGTTGATTGTTGTTAAGTCCGTGACCGCTTGTAGATGTTCGGTCAATAGACCATATTGAGTCGCGTAGGTCACTTTAAGTGCATAGTGCATGTCGTCACTGTAAGGCCGACCTGTTGCTGTGATTAAATTATGGTATGGCGCTGGTAGGTGACCACGTGTTCGTATTGGCTTGAGCGTGCTATAGGGGTGAAGCTGACCATTTGGCATGGTTAAGATTGAAGCATTGATCCAATAGACAGGGACATCTCGTTGATGGGCTAATTCATAGGGAGAACTCGTTGGGTAAAACTGCGCGAAATTATCTTCCGTGAGTGTCTCCCATTGATGACTATTATCTGACCAACGCTGATAATAACCGTCACCAGCGAAACCATGATCTTCAATATCTTCACCTTCTAGAGCGTTTGGCTGCCAGCGTAATTTTTGTCTCAGAAATTGTTGTATACGCTGAGTAAAATAATCGGAGTGGGAAGTGAATGCATTAAAAATATCATGGCCTGCATCACTTAGGTAAGGATATAACATAGGCAACACTTCAGCCACTTGGCCTGTATACGCATTGATGTACTTGTAAGTCATATATGACTGTGCCTGTTGGTCAAATGCGATGTTGAAGCCGTTGTGTTTCTTATCAAATGGGTAAGCCGTGCTAGGCTCCGTAGTATGGTGCAGACCAAATCCATGTCCATACACTTCGTGCCACATGACATTGGCATAAGCGACACCACTACCTTGGTTTTTCCATGCTAAGCCAAGTAGGCTACTCACGCCTGTCGGAGTCAGTGAATAGTAATTAAAGTCACTATCAAGTCCATTTGTTCGACTGGTTTCGATGCTGCGATGGGAACCCCAAGAAATTTGTTCGCTGTGATGAGGATAAAGGCCGCTTAACCTATCATAGGTCGGCATAAAAAGTGCTGCGCGATGTGTGATTTGTGGCTCGAGAGGTAAAAACTGCGACAAAGCTGGGTAACTATATAAGGTAAATGCGTTAGTGGGCAGCTTGGCTGCGGCTTCCATCCCCCAGCTCAGGGGGGAATAGGCATAAACACCTTGTCCATGACGATAAAGGCTATGGTTCGTGACACGCGAAACCATGTCATTGCTTGTGCTAATTTGGGGAGTAAAGATACCGTGGTGATCGGTGTACGGCATCACCACCGGGGTATCACCTACCAATAATTGCAATTTCATACCCGGTTGTATCCATTGACCTTGAAGCGGAGCCGTATAACTCTGCTGATGCAGCTCATGGCTTTTTATGGTTGGCGTATTTGGAATAACAGGTAATTGCTGAGGTAAATTTTCTGGTCCAGTTAAACGAATTCGCCCAATTTCTTGGTCATCTTTATCCATCACGACTGCGGTAATGTCTGGCGCATTCGCGGAGGATGGGCTTGTGATATCAACTTTTAATAATGCCCAACGATTGGCCGTGAGTACGAAATAGGGGGCATCGGGGCTTTGTAAATGGGTCTGTGCGAGCTGGATGGTGTGAACTTGCATATCTACCGGTACGTGATTGCCACGCGCAGCAGGCTCATGGTAGATCGGATCAGGTAGTGTAAAGACTCTTTTCCCCGGGTAGTTTGTCACAGGGGCATCGTCTGATTGTAGTTGAATCGACATGGGGGCGGAATATTGGCCATTTTTCAAAATGGCCATAAAGTCAAATTGATCGCTCCCTGAAAAAGGGCTATCGCTATTTGCCTGATAGAGCCATTCACCTGTTTGATGGTTGAGTCTGACCTTGCCAAATGTTGGCTCCTCAAGTAAACGGTATTCAATAACATCTGGGTGAGTAGGCAATTTTCCCGTTATTGCTCCGATGACCAAAGAGGCGGCTTCTTCTCTATGATTTTCAGCGATAACAAAAGGCAATGTCTGATGTTGCAAACCCAAATTGAAGTTTTCAAGGGAACGCTTTAATGGGTCGAAGAGAGATAGCACCTGCTGATTTTCATCATAGCTTACATGCAGCGATTGGGTCTGCGCTTGGGACCGTAGATAATGCTGTAATTGTGCAACAAATTGCTCGGATGATGTGATCGGTAAGTCAGGCGATTTAAATTCACTCTTTAGCAAATGTACACGCTTGTCCGTTTCGCCTGCCAGTGATAAAGAAAGATGTGTTAATTCTTTCAGGCTATTCGCATACAGTTTGAAGGTGTGTGTCGTGCCATTTTCATCCTCTGTCGATGCTATGTGTGTGGGATTGATGGATATATGGGCGGTTGGTCGATTTTGTTTCAGTTGAAATTGAGTAAAATAAACATCATCACCTTGAATAATAATATGATTATTTTGATATCTGACGGATACCATTGTGTCCACGTGGTCGGTGATCCGCTGATTAATGTGTTGTTCTATTTCTTGTACTAATGATTGCCATGAAGGGTGAGATGACAGAGGGATATCTTCTAAGATAAAGGGCGTCGTGGCTTCAGCCGTGTGTAGCGTGAGTGAAAAGTACTCAGTTTGAGCAAGCATTTCTTCCGTTAAATTCAGCGTATTTATTGATGTTGAAGGCAACTGAATGGTTTGCTGATAATGAGATTGCCTTAATGAAGGTTCGGTTATTGTCGGAATAGGGTCTGAACTCACTTGAACGTCAGCGGTGTCATACTCTAAGGCGTCATCAGGAACCGGTTTATAGTCTTCACCATGACAAGCTAATTGCCAATAAAGTGCGAAGTGAGGCACTTCCCCCTGCGTCATTATTGTGGCTTGAATAGGGTAGCTTTCACTTGATTTTATATTATGAACTTGATTGCTTTCAGGGTCCTGAATGTGGCTGACTGAGTTTATTTGATAAGAGAAGGGCTCTGAACCTCTGCTGGTTAACCATAAGTCACCATCTTCAGGTGCCGTGACTACACCACTAAATAGCCATTGAGTTGGTCGGCTACGAGCAGGTAGGGGATCATTTGAGTTTGCAGAGAGCATATATTCTGCAACTCGCGTTGTTTCGTTAGTCAGCGGATCCCAGTCACTTACGGTCACTTGTAATCCCTTTCTCTTAAGGGTGACCGCTGGAATGGTGACATGTTCTTCATGGTTTTGTTGAGGATGAATGTCACTGATTAATTGTTGAATGGCTAGGCTGGGAACATGATGAGTTGGGCTGTGTAAAATAAAAACACTGCCGCCAGTCAGCTCCATCCAATGGCGGATTAACGCCACTTGTTGTTGATTCGCATTTGCTGGTAATACGACGATGTCATAATGGCGATGCCATTCACCACTGGGGAGTAGGGCATCTGCTAGTTGCTCTGCGGCTCGATGGTCGTTATCTTGCCAATGGTGTGGCGAGTTAAAGCTATCAACAAATAGATTGTGTTTGGTGTGAAAATCAAACCCAGAAAATTGTTCGGTATCGACCGCACTTAATAGGTAAGTTTTGCGGCTTTCATGAGCAATTCGTGGTTTTCCTGCTAACCAACTGATCAGTTGAAAGGCCGTATTGCCCACCTTGGAATCGGTTGGACCTTGGTGAGATAATGCAGCGAGTAGTGCCGAATCATCGCGTATTACCGCAACACGACCACGATTCTTGTAATAGCCTAGCTGTAGTTTTTTTTGCTCAACTTCATGCACAATAATGGTATTGATGGCTTCATTTTGCGGATGATCGAGAGGTGTTGTGTTTATATTAGAGGCTTCTCTATGCTGAGGGTGGTGAAGTACATGGTCGGGCACCACTTCAAACCCATTCCCAGCATCCCAATAAAAGCGAAATTGTGGCACTAAGCCATCTGTAATGGCGGTAAATCGGATGGGGTATTGTTCCCCTGATTTGAGATGGTCGACGGTGATACCATCAGCGATTTGTTGTTGGCTTAAGTCGATTTTTTGCTGATTGATTTCAAGCGATAACGGTGTGTTATGCTGATCAACCATGAAGAGATATTTTCCATCCCGTGGCACATTGAGTACTCCCTCATAAACCCACTGGCTTTGAGAGGGCCTTGCCGTTAAAGGCGTCGTGTTATTTCTTAAATCCGAAATGGCAACAGATTGTGTCATAACAGGGAGATTTGGATCTGCCATATCATAAACAAACGCTAACAAACCAGATTCATTTTTTTCTTCTTGTGGTAAAGATACGGCCTCTTTTTGGTTATCCATAACCTATCTCCGTTGTTGAACAGTGGCTTTTATTCCCTATAAAATCAATTGGATATTTTAAGTTATTAAAATGTGGCGTCTAATTTATTATTAATATACTAATAAGCTAATTATTTAATTAATCGATGGCGCGGTCATATAAAAAAGGCAACACCGAAGTGTTGCCTTTTTGTATGGGTTAGTGAAACGTGGCGTGAAAACTAGGCGCGATCTTCCCACTCTTGCGCTCTTGCAACCGCTTTCTTCCATCCTTCATATTTATAATTACGTTCTGTTGTTTCAATCCCCGGTTTGAAGACGCGTTCGATGCTTGCTTTTGATTGCAGTTCATCAAGGCTATTCCAAAAACCAACGGCTAAGCCGGCTAGGTACGCGGCACCTAAAGCGGTGCTCTCACGCACTTGAGGACGCTCAACAGAAGTCCCTAAAATATCCGCTTGGAATTGCATTAAGAAGTTGTTTGCGACCGCACCGCCATCAACACGTAGCGCTGCAAGGCGTGTTTCAGCATCCGCTTGCATTGCATCCAACACATCACGAGTTTGGTAAGCGATGGACTCCAGTGTGGCACGAATAATATGATTACGGTTTGCACCACGTGTTAAGCCAAAAATAGCCCCACGTGCATACGGATCCCAGTATGGTGCCCCTAAGCCAGTAAAAGCAGGTACAACGTAGACACCGTTACTGTCTTTGACTTTAGTGGCGAAATACTCGGAGTCAGTCGATTCATCGATCAGCTTCAACTCATCTCGTAGCCATTGAATGGATGCGCCACCGACGAAAACAGCCCCTTCCAGTGCATAATTGACTTCACCTCTTGGACCACAAGCGATTGTGGTAAGTAGGCCATGGTTTGAACGAACCGCAGTTTCACCCGTATTCATCAATAAGAAACAACCGGTGCCATAGGTATTTTTTGCCATACCCTGTTTCACGCATAATTGGCCATAGAGTGCTGCTTGTTGGTCACCAGCCATACCTGAAATAGGAATACGTGTTCCACCTTTACCACCGATGTTAGTTTGCCCATAAACCTCAGATGATGGACGAACCTCGGGTAGCATTGCTCGTGGAATATTTAAGGCTTTTAAAATCTTATCATCCCATTCCAGATTGCGGATATTGAACATCATGGTACGGGAAGCATTGGTATAATCTGTTACGTGAACACGCCCTTGCGTCATTTTCCAGACAAGCCAAGTATCGACTGTGCCAAACAGCAGTTCTCCTTTTTCAGCACGTTCACGTGCTCCTTCCACATGGTCCAAAATCCATTTGACCTTGGTGCCGGAGAAGTATGGGTCAACAACCAGCCCAGTGTTTTGACGAATATACTCTTCTAGTTCCCGATCATTTTGTTTGAGATGCGTACAAAAATCAGCGGTACGGCGGCACTGCCAAACAATGGCATTATAAATTGGCTTACCTGTCGCTTTTTCCCAAACAATGGTTGTTTCACGTTGGTTGGTGATCCCGATACCCGCAACTTCGTCGGTACGAATATCTGCTTTCGCCAAGACTTCAATCAGTGTTGAGCTTTGTGATGCCCAGATTTCCATCGGGTCATGTTCTACCCAGCCTGGCTTAGGGTAGATTTGGGTGAATTCACGTTGAGAAATACTGATAATGTTGGCGTCGTGATCGAGTACAACGGCCCGCGAACTGGTTGTTCCCTGATCAAGAGCGACAATATATTTTTTCTCGATATTTGTTTCTGTTGTCATAATTTAAACCTGTTCCGGTGATGATTAAACGTTTTTACTCGCTGTTTTTGATTGCTCGTCTTTTTTCGTATGAATGAAACCGGGTAAATGACGAGTAATCAGCATGCGATAACCAAATGCACCAATTAACGCACCTACAATAGGAGCAATTAATGGGACAAGAAAATAAGGAATTTCACGGCCACCCGTGAGCGCAATGTCTCCCCAACCAGCAAAATAGGCGACGACTTTAGGGCCAAAATCACGAGCTGGGTTTAAGGCAAATCCTGTCAGTGGTCCGAAAGAGCCACCAATAACAGCGATTAATATACCAATTAGAAGAGGTGCTAAAGGACCGCGTGGAATACCATTACCATCGTCAGTGAGTGCCAAGATTAGGCAAAGTAGAATCGCGGCGATAACGACTTCAATAAAGAAGGCATGCATTTCGCTTAGCTGTGGTGCTGGGTAAGTGGAGAAAACACCCGCAGTAAAGAGACTTTCTTGTGTGCCGCGAACAATGTGATGAACTTGGTCGTAGTCAATGAATACAGGGGAGTACATGGCGTAAACTAAGGCAGCAGCAAAAAAGCCGCCTAACATTTGCGCAACAATATAAGGGGCAACTTTATGTCTTTCGAAACTCGCGAATAACCATAATGCGATGGTTACAGCTGGGTTAAGGTGAGCTCCGGAAATACCGGCTGTTAGATATACAGCGAGAGCAACACCAAAGCCCCAAATAATACTGATTTCCCAGAGACCGAGTTGTGCTCCCGCGATACGGACGGCAGCAACGCAGCCTAATCCGAAGAATACGATGAGTGCAGTACCTAAAAATTCTGATATGCACTGACCTGTAAGTGTAGTTGTGGTCGTTTGGCTCATATCTTTCTATCCTACGAAAATTAAAATTATTGTAATGTTTTTCAGATTAAGATCTTCAAAGTGAAAACCTATAGTGTAAATTTATCGTTAATGAGCGCAAACGAGAAATATCGAAATTGAAATATGTGTGTTACATCACCAAAACGAAAAAGAACGACCAAAAATAGTGACGTAATCGACCTTTGCAATGTGATCCGACCAGTGTTTTAAAATAAGTGATTAAGGGAATCAGAGTCAAGCTACTAGACACAGGGGATCATGCTACTTACAATCGATAATAAAGCTTACATGGGAGGTTAGAAGAATGTCATTTGAAGTATTTGAGAAATTAGAAGCAAAAGTCCAACAAGCGATTGATACAATCACATTGTTGCAAATGGAAATCGATGAACTGAAAGATAAAAATAGTGCACTCGTTCAAGAACTCGATAACGCGAAATCAGGTACTGAGTCACTCGTACGTGAAAATGAACAACTGAAACAAGAGCAGCAGACTTGGCAAGAAAAGTTGCGTGGGTTGCTCGGCAAAATGGAAGAAGTTTAAATACCCGTTATGTTTCGCGCCGCAGCAGTGCTGGCATCTCTCGGTTGCCTGATGCATATCTAGTGTATGTTCATCGGGGTCACTTGCGAATCGCTGCCTAGCTGCAACTCGAATAATTTAGGGTATTCAGTTAACGAGTTTCAATTCGTTAGAGCGGTATGTTTATTCATCAAGATAACAGTAATTTGGTGTTTAACGGCAACACAGGCTAGTTAGAGTGTTATACATTCAAGACGTTATGACGCCGTGTATGTTTGCCGTCATAGCTTGTGATGGCGACCCAGTTACAATACGAACGGTGTAGAGTATTTGGGAGAGTAATGGCTTTAATCATTTATAGCTGTTACTGATACTTGTAGGTGACATATTGGCATTAAAAGCTGACATGCTTGATGGGGTAGTGAGATTAACACCGCTACCCTTTGTGATATAGATACAGCAAAACGTGTTCTACCGAAAAGAAGGGCCGATATCATCATCGGCCCTTCTTTTTTAATGGAATTTGTTTATTTAAGGCCTAGAGGTCTTCATCGTCAATGACTTCAAAACCTGCACTATCCTGCGTTGCAAGAGGCTCTTCTGACAGAATAATGCCTGTATTATCGGCATAAAGGTAGTCACCAGAGAAGAAGGTAACGCCGCCAAAATTAACGCGGATATCACTTTCCCCAATCCCTTCATCTGGGCAACCGCTCGGTATTGCAGCAATGGCTTGAATACCCAGATCGAGCTCCATCAATGCATCCACTTGGCGTACAGCACCGTATATCACAATGCCTTCCCAGTGGTTATCGACCGCTAATCTAGCGAGCTCTGCATCAATGAGTGCTTTACGCACAGAACCGCCCCCATCGACGAGGAGAATACGGCCATGGCCATCTTCTTCCAGCAAATCATACAGTAGGCCATTGTCTTCAAAGCACTTAACCGTAATGATTTGACCGCCAAATGAAGTACGCCCACCAAAATTGGAAAATAGAGGCTCTACCACATTGACGCTTTCTTGGTAGATATCACAGAGTTCGGAAGTATCATATTTCATAGTGTATAGGTCTTTTTTTGCTGCAAGAGAGATAAAGTATATCCCTTTTAAGAGGTGATTGGCAAAATTCACCTCTTAAAAATAGGGGGGTCGAGTCAAAAAATAAGCAATTATTTACTCAATACTACACCGATAGAAAAGAGAACGTTAGTGAATAGTGCTGCTTTCACCATGTTTTCTAGCATCGGACGCATGCCTTCGGGTGTCGGATCACTGAGTACACGGCGAATATGATTCATCAACATAGGCACCGCCAGTAAAAATAACCAGCCGGCCCAACCGTGCAGATACAGTAAATTAAAGAAAGCTAGGCATAAAATCGCGATAATAATGATAGCTGCGTGATAGATCCTCGCACCTTGAGGGCCTAAACGTACCGCGAGGGTATTTTTGCCCGCTTTAATATCATTTTCGATATCGCGCATATTGTTAATATTGAGCACTGCAACTGAAAGTAATCCACATGCCGTTGCAGGTAAGAACGTGATCATATTAAAGCTGTTGGATTGCAAATAATATGTGCCAATAACACTGAGCCAGCCGAAGAAAATAAGAACAGAAATATCCCCTAAGCCTAGGTAACCATAAGGTTTTTTACCAACGGTATAGGTGATTGCCGCAACAATTGCAACTAACCCTAACACTAAGAAGCCGATAGCGTCTTCTGGTTTTTCACAAGCGACTATAATTAACAGCAGCCCTGAAATACAGGCAGCGATAATATTAATTTTGAGCGCTTTTTTCATATCTGCTTGGGTGATGACCCCTTTTTGCATGCCACGCAGAGGGCCTATACGTTCGGCAGTGTCAGAGCCTTTCACGGCATCGCCGTAATCATTAGCAAGGTTAGACAATATTTGCAGTAAACCTGCTGTAATGAGTGCTAAAAGGGCAACTGGCCACTTAAACGTGCCCATTAAATAGGTTAACGCAGAGCCAGTGATAATCGCAATCACCCCTAGAGGCAGGGTTTTAGGGCGTAAACTTTCTAGCCAGGCCTGCTTACGGCTAATAGAAGTAGATGAGCTCATTCAATAATTTCACAGGTTTGTTATGTTCAATATCATTAATAAGCCCTCACATGACATACCTTATGACTCTCGTTTCATGAGAGCGTCCTCATGGACAGCATAGGTCATGGTTTTGTGAGAAGCTGAATATTTGCTGCTTAATCTCATATTATAAAGTACAACGATGAATCACCGTTGTACTTTATTAGATGCATATTAAGGATACATGAAAACCTGATAATTAATAAGCTTATAAAATAAATCTACTCAGATCTTCATCAGCCACTAATTCATCTAGGTGTTGTCTGACGTATGCCGCGTCAATGTGAATGGTTTGACCGTTACGTTCACTCGCATCATAGGAGATATCCTCCATTAGACGCTCTAAAACAGTATGTAAGCGACGAGCACCAATATTTTCAGTCGACTCATTCACTTGCCATGCGGCTTCTGCAATGCGGCGAATACCATCTTCTGTGAACTCAATTGTGACACCTTCTGTTGCCATTAAGGCTTTGTATTGTTCAGTCAGCGAGGCATTTGGCTCCGTCAGAATACGTACAAAGTCTTCTGTCGTCAGTGCTTGTAGTTCAACTCGAATTGGCAAACGACCCTGTAATTCAGGGATCAGGTCAGAAGGGCTAGAGACTTGGAATGCCCCAGAAGCGATAAACAGAATATGATCTGTTTTGACCATGCCATGCTTAGTTGAAACAGTACACCCTTCGATCAATGGCAGTAAGTCACGCTGGACACCTTCACGGGAAACATCAGGGCCGGAGCTTTGTCCACCTCGTTTACAGATTTTATCGAACTCATCGATAAATACGATGCCGTGTTGCTCAACCGCTTCGATAGCCTGCTCTTTCAACTCTTCAGGGTTGACTAACTTGGCTGCTTCTTCTTCAACCAAAAGTTTAAAAGCTTCTTTTATCGTCATCTTACGTGCTTTTTGTTTTTGGCCCGCAAGGTTTTGAAACATAGATTGCAGCTGATTAGTCATCTCTTCCATACCTGGAGGAGCCATGATTTCAACGCCCATTGGCGCGGCAGCAACTTCAATTTCAATTTCTTTATCGTCTAACTGGCCTTCACGTAGTTTTTTACGGAAAGATTGACGCGCTGGTGAGTGCCCATCAACAGGCTCTGATTGGCCCCAGTTATTTTTTGCTGGTGGAATCAAGACATCGAGAATACGCTCTTCGGCTAATTCTTCTGCACGATACCGATTTTTTTCGATAGATTGCTGACGTACCATTTTGACAGCAGAGTCTGCGAGGTCACGGATGATAGAGTCTACTTCTTTACCAACATAGCCAACTTCAGTGAATTTTGTTGCTTCAACTTTGATGAAGGGGGCATTAGCAAGCTTTGCCAGACGGCGTGCAATTTCCGTTTTACCAACACCAGTTGGTCCAATCATTAAAATATTTTTTGGCGTGACTTCATGGCGCAACGTTTCATTCAGTTGCATACGACGCCAACGGTTACGCAGGGCGATTGCGACAGAACGTTTTGCCTTATTTTGACCAATAATATGGTTATCAAGTTCGCTAACTATTTCGCGTGGAGTCATTTCGGACATACAGGCAATCCTTATGATTTTGAAGAAATTTCTTCAAAGTTGACATTGTGGTTGGTATAGATACAGATATCACCGGCGATAGACAGTGCTTTTTCAGCAATTTCACGAGCACTTAAGTCGGTATTTTCAAGTAATGCGCGTGCAGCGGCTTGTGCATATGAGCCACCTGAACCTATAGCAATTAAATCATTCTCTGGCTGAACGACATCACCATTCCCTGTAATAATGAGGGAGGTATGTTCATCAGCAACAGCAAGTAGCGCTTCGAGTTTGCGTAGCATGCGGTCAGTACGCCAATCTTTTGCTAGCTCAACAGCAGCTTTAGTTAAATGGCCTTGATGTAGCTCAAGCTTGCGCTCAAACAACTCAAAAAGAGTGAATGCGTCAGCAGTGCCACCGGCAAATCCGGCAATAACTTTGTCGTTATATAAGCGACGAACTTTGCGGACATTGCCTTTCATGACGGTATTACCCATCGTCGCCTGCCCATCTCCACCAATTACGACCTGGCCATTACGGCGAACACTTACGATTGTTGTCATGAGTTAGCCCCTGGTTTTATGACGAAAAAATGCGGCGTATTAATTTTCCCAATTACCGACCTTCTTAAATCGGTAACTGGAAATAAACAAAATGCTGTAATAGCCGCTCTTGATAGTACGTTACAACAGTACATGGGGGAGGGGATTATATTTTTCAACCCCCAGAGGCACGAAGAATACAACCAGAAACACCGACGCTACTTGCTCGATCGCGCATTTTTTCTGCTGTTGCCTTAGAATAAGGGCCAAGCACAATACGATGCCAACCACCACCAACAGTGATTCTGCTCTCGATTCCTGAGAATGCGAGAGTGGCTCGGACAGATTCAGCCTGCTCGGCAGTACGGAAAGAGCCACATTGTACGAGCATATTTTGTAAATTATTGGCTGGCTTACTTTCAGATTGTGCAGGTGACGACTGCGCTGGTTGTGTAGAACGCGTCTCTGTTTTTGTCTCAGGCGGCGTTGTAGGCTTGTGCCGCACGGGTGGACTCACCGGCTGAGTTGGCTCATTGATGATCACTTGTGAGCGCGGTACAGGCTGCCCGTTATAAGGAACCTCCTGTAAATTGGTTACAGGACCACGTCTATCTGAATCAATTTGCTCCAAGAGCTGACGCTGTTCAGGTGTCAGATCGGATGGACGCATAATATTGCCATTCTGGCTGTTTGGTTGCTGAATATTTGGCGTATCAACACCACGTCGTTCCAGCTCTTTAATATAGCGCCAGCGCTCCTCGGGTTTTGGCGGCAGAGTATTGGTCGGCGCTGACGGTGGATTAGCCCCCACATTCTGCGGCGACTCTTTTTTATTTTGAGTGATATAGAAAAGGCCACCAACAAATAAAACCACAATGCCGACGGCAACGACCAATGTCGTTATCGGCAGTCCTTGTGCTTTCTTTGATTTACCTTTACTGGTTTTTCGGCGGGCTGGTGACCGCCCACGAGCTACATAATCTTTTTGTGCCACGCTGTTAATTCACTAGTTTATTGAGTGTCTGTGATTATTCAGTTTTATACTTGCATATCTCAAGCTGTAGTTGATTCGTTAGGCTGATTGACAATAATGGCCTATTGTTGCAGGCATTTCACTATTGTTCGGATCACCACTTAAGCTGCACCTTGAATAAGTTAGAACATACATGTTACTTAACCTGAACGACTTTGCCTAGCTTTTAGGCGCTTTTGCACTCTCTCTGATGATTAAATCAGAATCTAGGAGGCGAGAACCCGGAGTGACACTATTACCCTGTAGTTGTTCAAGCAGCAATAACATAGCATGTCGACCAATTTCATCTCGGGGATGGTTAATGGTTGTTAATGCCGGCAGTGTATACTTGGCTTGTTCTAAATTATCAAACCCGACGATAGATAAATCGTCAGGTAGCGTTAAACCTAATTTTTTAGCCTGCCACATGGCGCCGATTGCCATAATATCGCTATGACAAAAAATAGCGGTAGGAGGTTCCGGTAGCGATAGCAGAGTTTTGACTGCTTCAGCGCCACTTTCATGGGTAAAATCGCCTCGAACAATATAATATTCCCGCAATTTTTCGCCGGTACGTAGCATCGCTTTTTTATAACCTTCTAAACGATATTGGCTGTGAGGCATATGCTCAGGCCCTGCAATACATGCAATGCGCTTATGACCTAATTTTTGTAAATAATGGGTGGCATTAAAGGCTGATGTTAGGTTATCGATATGAACAGTCGGTAATTTTAATTCAGGCGAGAATTCGTTAGCCATAACGATTGGCGGTAAATTTTTTTGTTCTTCTGCGGATACATCAAACGGTAAGTTCGACCCTAACAGTACCATCCCATCGATTTGCTTTGTGATGATTAGATTAATAAAAGCGCTTTCTTGCTTTTGCTGATGTTTGCAGTCACCAATCAGTACAAAATAGCCTTCTTGTGCGGCAACTTTTTCAAGTCCACAAATAACATCACTAAAAAAAGGGTCGCTAATATCAGGCACTATCGCCAAGATCGTTTTCGATTCGTTACGTTTGTAGCTTCTCGCTAGGCTGTGTGGATAATAGCCCACGTCCATCACTGCTTGCTCGACTTTTTGACGAGTTTGTAATGAGACCTTTTCAGGCGTCATTAATGTTCTAGAGACAGTCGCCGTTGATACGCCCGCTGCTTTAGCAACATCTTTCATGGTTGCAGTAGCATTTTGTTGTTTTTGTTCCACAACGCCTTCCTTACGTTTAGTTAATCGATTGCTTTTTTGAATGGCGCAAAGACGTCATCGCTTCAAGTAACGAGTTATTCTAATTGGTTTAACAATAATATCTGTTACCTAGTTTACATAAAAACTGTGACTCACGTCATTTTTTAGAGCTGGTTCGCAAATATTGAAAATAGTTAGCATAAAGTTTCTGAATAAAAAGGAGGGATAATATCTGGTGAGTCAGTTTGTATGATTGCAGGTGATCGCAGGAAAAAAGTGCGGCTATTTGCATATCAAAAGAGGCTGGGAACGGTCGAGCCATGTCGAGTGTGATTCAACGGTCATTGCAATAACATAAGCAGCACTTCAAACGGGTAGGCTTTGCTTACTGTTAAACTCACAGGTAGGGCGGGCTTGATGTTGTAAATTCCCCCGAACACTCTATTGGCCTTGCTAAACGATATTACCTTTATTCTTGGTAAGAACCTCTGACACGCCATTCAACCCATCGTGAGTATTTTAGAAAATCTATAAAATCAATGAATTTTACTTACTGGAAATAAGTGTTTTTACGCAAGTAAACACAATAATCTACATGTCGAATACATAATCAGAATTTATCTATGATGTTTAGAATATTTTATAAAAATTTTAAATTATCAGACACAGAGCAGCTCATGATCTGAAGCTCAGAAGGTTTAGTCTTAACAAATGTACTACCTGAGATATTTGAGGAAGACATAATTGCATTATCAAATATACAGTCTTCAAAATAGCAGTTGTAAAAATTACATTTTTTTAAACTCGCATTAGTGAAATCACATTTGATAAATTTTTTACCATTGGCTAAAACATCTTTCATGTCGGAGTTAATAAACTGACAGGAAAAAAAATCAGCATTTAATTTTGATGACTCAAATTTTGCTCCACTGAAATTACATTTTGTAAATTTTTCAGCCAAGTTAGCAGGCATCTGTGAACCAATAAAGTTGCAATCTTCAAGTATTGAACTAATAAATCCAGTTACTCCTCTTGATGGTCCGTAATTATCTTTATTACCACTTATTACCCGTGAATAAGAAAAATCAATATTTGAGATATAGTGGTAATGAATAGGCTCTCTAAAAACAAATCCTCTAAAATCTAGTTTATTATTATCGGTGGACCCAAAAGGAGCCATATTCCAACGAGCATTAATAATATTTTTGTCTCGCCAATCTTCCTTTTTAAACATGGCGTTTATCTTAAAGTTCAGCTCATCAGTCCATCTCTCTACCATTTCTTTTTTTAATTTATTATTCATATAAAATAACCTCTATTGATAAAGAATATTAATCAACCAATCCGTAACATCGTCAATATTATATTTACTCATTTTAGATGCTTGCCCCGAAGTAGTTATATCAAATACAGCTACTTTTCCGTTTGGTAGTTCGAAATGATAATCTGGGCGTAAGCTCCCCCACCATGAACCTGTTTTATTTCTGATAATACCTTCAAGATATCTATTGTTAACGGTTAATTTGTCCGTTATTTGCTGAATAGCATTCCCGCTAGCAACATTTTTTAACCACTGGGGTATATGTTGATTATTTGCCCAATTTTGATATATCTTTCCCCATGCAGTAACCGCGGTCAAGATATTTACTTGCTCTCTGCACTGCGTAATCAAGTTCTCTCGCTGCTCGATCAACTTTTTGATTTCCGCCTAACCCTTTTCCATCTGAAGTTTTTCCAGAACACGCCCAACCCCACGGGTCCACCCATGTCAGTGGATTCGGTGCATACTGGTACAGATTGAACCCACCCGCTAACCCGATGGGGTCTTGCTGGGTAAAGCGGCCTAAATCTGGGGCGTAGTACCGGAAGGTATTATAGTGCAGGCCGGTTTCTTTGTCGAAATATTGCCCTTGAAAACACAGGTTTTGTTCACTGTTAAACTCACCGGTAGGGCGGGCCTGACGCTGTAAATACCCCCAAACACCATACTGACCTTGCCAAACGAGATGACAGTCACTGTTGGTGAGCGCCTCCGGCAATCCGTTTAAGCCACTGTGCGTGTAATAGATGGCGCACCGTGGATTGACGGGGGTATCCGTGCACTCAATACGGGCTAAAGAGGTATAACTGTGGTCATTGTACGCATGGTACACCGTGGTGTGCGGTTTGGTGCCTAAATGCTGGGTTAATTACCCTAAAAGGTCATACTGATCGCTGTTATAGTACCCGTACCCTGAAGTAGAAATATAGCGTTGAAGCTCCTTTTGGGCTGGATTTGTTCAATAATTGCCTGTTATCAATTGTTATTAGCAAAAGTTGGTATGCGCATTGGGAAAACGTAAATACATTTTTTGTTTACCCTGATGATATCCGCAAAACTATTTATACCACGAATGCCATCGAGTCACTAAATAGCGTTATTCGTCATGCGATTAAGAAACATAAGGTATTCCCCAGCGATGATTGAGTGCGTAAAGTGATTTACTTAGCGATTGAATCAGCTTCTAAAAAATGGAGCATACCAATTCAAAACTGGAAACAGGCAATGAACCGTTTTATTATTACGTTTGGTGACCGCCTAGACGGTTACCTTTAATGAAAGGCAAATACACAGAATTATTTACAGGGTCTAATACCTCGGCAGTTTCTTATTTAAGAGATAATAGTTCAAAATCAAGAAAAGTATGATCAAATTTTACCGATAATAATTTTTCTTTAAAACTTTCAGATATCACGATATTAAACGCACTATTCCATTCATACAAACGAAAGGCATCTAAGTTTTTAGGTATCTTACTTTTATAAATAACAGGTTCAATAAAAAAACGCCCACGCTTTGACTCCCATGTTTCTGGAATATATCCCACAGGCCAGTGATCAACTTTAGAATGTTCCCAATCAACACAATCAATGTAATTAAATACATGCATCAATATATATTTTAAATGACTATCTCTATTAATAATTGGTATTGGCTGGACGCCGTTAACGTCAAAATCATCTGTACAAAAAATACTGTCATTAAATGCTAAGAATCTAGAGCCTGTTGAGGTAACTGGGGGAATCTTACCCTGACTTAATATATCGAAATATAAAACACCATTAAATCTCCCTTGGATAGCTGATAGTTTTACATCATTTAATTCATTTCCTTTATCATCTAAAAAAAATGGGCTTGGGTTCATATAACCTTTCCACTTTTTACTTGCAGGATTTATACCCAACTTATAATAATTCATTATTTATTAACCTTCGTCAATATATCATTAAGCCAAGAGCCTGGAGTGATAGCGTCAACTCTCAGTTTTTCTATATTTACTATCACCTAACAGTCAGTGGGATCCACGTCAATATTCCATTTCACTTTGCGGCTTTCTGGTTGGCTCTGCAATTCAGGCAAAATTTGTGCGACAAATTGCTGCAAATAACCTCGTGATGGGTGTTGTAATAATAATTGCCAGCGAAAGCGACCACCTCGCTTAGCTTGGATCGATGGGGTAGGGCCTAAAATCCATAAACGGGGATCACTTTGCGGGTGTTCAGTAATATATTGGCGAACGTTTTGTAAAAATTGCCGAGCATCCTGATTATTGTGATCTTCTGAACGCAATAAAATATGGCTAGAAAACGGTGGTAGCATAGCGATGCGCCGCTCTTCCATCGCTTCTTGAGTAAATGCCTCATAGCCATTTTCTAATAGCGTCAGTAATAGTGGGTGCTCGGGGTGATGTGTTTGCAAAAATACTTCACCTTGTTTACCCGCGCGGCCTGCTCGTCCAGAAACTTGAACATAGAGTTGAGCAAATCGCTCGGCGGCTCTAAAGTCACTTGAAAACAGGGCGCCATCCACATCCAATAAAGCGACCAGCGTGACATCGGGAAAATGATGGCCTTTTGCCAACATTTGTGTGCCAATCAAAATTCGTGCTCCACCAGCATGTACTTCATTTAAATGCTGTTCAAGTTCCCCTTTACGGCTGGTGGTATCACGGTCAATACGCGTGACAGGTATGTCAGGGAATAATTCATTGATGCCTTCTTCCAATTGCTCTGTTCCCATACCAACAGGCACAAGGTGCGTTGAGCCGCAGTGTGGGCATTGGCGAGGCACGGGACGTTGGCTATCACAATGATGGCAGCGTAGCTGACGGAAATTTTGGTGTAAGGTGTAATAGTGATCGCAGCGTTGGCATTCCGCTATCCAGCCACATTCATGGCAGAGCAATGCGGGTGAGTAGCCTCGGCGATTTAAAAACAAAATAACCTGATTATTTTGCGCTAAATGCTGCTGAATATGCTTAATCAATAAATGGGATAAACCAAATTTAAGCGGTTGACCTTTTAAATCAATCAGATGTTGTGTCGCTGGACGCGCATTACCTGCTCGTAATGTTAAATTGAGTTGGCGATACTTTTTTTGCTGAACATTGGATAACGTTTCTAAAGAAGGCGTTGCTGTTCCCATGATAATCGGGATATTTTCTTTTTTAGCGCGGAAGACGGCGAGATCGCGCGCATGGTAACGCCAGCCATCCTGCTGTTTGTAAGAGTTGTCGTGCTCTTCATCAATAATAATGATGCCTAAACGAGCGAAAGGGGTAAACAGAGCGGAACGAGTTCCTATCACAATAGCGTTACTGCCTTGCTTCGCACGTAGCCACACGGCAAGGCGCTCACTATCATTTAATCCTGAATGGAGTACGTCCACGGGAGCATTAAATCGCTCTCGAAAACGGCTAATTGTTTGTGGGGTTAAGCCAATTTCAGGAACTAAAACCAGTGCTTGTTTACCTTGAGCGAGAATGTTTTCGAGTACACTGAGATAAACCTCCGTTTTACCTGAACCAGTAATGCCGGCAAGAAGCCAAGGTGAAAAATGGTCATCTTCGGCACGAATAGCCCCAACAGCGGTAGCCTGTTCACTGTTTAAGCGTAGGCGTTCACCACTGACAGCAAATTGTGATTGCCATTTTTCAGTGATAGGTTGAACTGGATATAGCTCAATATATTCTTTCTTTTTCAGTGATTGTAATGCGCTTTCACTTAATTCTAATTCAGCGACTTGGTGACGATATACGGAGCGGCGGCGTAACAATGCTAACGCTTGTTGCTGTTTTGGTGAACGTTTTAATTCATTAAGGTCAAGTGCGCTGCCTTGTGGTGTTATCTGCCATTGCCAAATAGGTGAAAACTCCGCTGCCTTACCCTGTCGTAATAGAATGGGCAGTGCATGAAACAACACTTCGCCAATGGGGTAGTGATAATATTGTGCAGACCATAGTAATAGCTGCCATAAGTCATCAGGGAATAGCGTTTCTTTATCGAGAACAAGCTCAATGGTTTTTAACTGATCTTCAGATAGTTCACTTGTATGGCTGTGATTGACCACCACGCCGAGCGCTTGGCGCTTTCCAAAAGGCACCATGACACGGCCACCTATGGGGGGAATGGGCATGTTGTCGGCTAAGCGATAGTCAAATGCACGATTTAAAGGAACAGGTAAAGCCACCTGAACGACGATCATAACTGGAGTTCCGTCTAGTTTTTATGCAATAATAGTTTAATTATTTTGTTAGAGTACCATAAAAACTACGTGGTTTTCATTGCGCGATAAACAGATTTTCTGTATGATCCGCCGCCTTTGGTATCTAATTTTGCCAATAAATCATTTTAATCAACACGACGTGTGGTGTCCGGCGTTAGGGCTGGAATGGCGACACGGCCTTAATAGAGGTTTTCCCATGAAAAAAGGTATTCACCCTAAATACGAAGAAGTTACTGCAACCTGCTCTTGCGGTAATGTTATGAAAATTAATTCAACAGCAGGTCACTCGCTGAACCTGGACGTTTGTGGTAGCTGCCACCCATTCTACACTGGTAAACAGCGTGACGTTGCTACTGGTGGTCGTGTTGATCGCTTTAACCAACGTTTCAGCATCCCAGGTTCTAAGAAGTAATCAAACCTGTGAAATGCGAAGAAAGGGAAACTTAGTTTCCCTTTTTTTATGCGCGTAATATGGCTGAAAATCATTTAACGCCTTCCAGTCATTGGGTTCTTACTTGTGATAGGAGATCGACATTGACACTGTCATATTGTCGTCCGTTTGTTGCCAACCGACACGGGGCATATTGTTGAGTTCTGAGTGACGTTAATATTGAGTCCAGCAACTGTGTAAGGGTTAACAGTACGCTCATCATCTTTATCATAGGCATACGCATCAATATAAGGGATGTAACCCGTAAACGCATCACGGTCACTGTTGAGTTTAATCTCTGTAGCCACTTCTTCATCCACTGAGAACATCTCATGAATATCATGTTTGATATCCATTCCTAATTGCAGAACGGTGAGTTTGTTATCGATACGGCCATTCTGCTGTAAATTCAGCATGTTTGGTTTTGGTATAGCGGTTACGGCGGCTATTTTTATAGGATAAAGTGACTTCAGGCATTCGCTGAGTTTGAGGCGTTACGGGAATACCATAACCAATACTGAGTTTTTTCTGCGTTTAAGAACGGGTCGTTAATGTCAATATGGGGATTATTAATCGGTTGATGGTACGCAAAATTAGCGTATGGGGTGATACGCTAATTGCGTGATGTCGCGACTAATACTTACTTACGGCAGGGAGCCGGTGCGTATTGTGTATTAGCTGGGAACGGATTAGCTTCACATGCAGGTAAGGTTTCCTGTACTTCAAAAAAAGCGAGGCCAATCACGCCAATATTTCGAGCATCACCTTGTACGTTTTGATTCACGTAGGATGATTCAGGCGCTGCAAAACGAAATGCGGCAACGTGCTGACTATTCTTGCGAAAGCCTTCGATTGTCAGTTTCTTTCCTGGTCGAATTAAATAGCCTCTATTTCGGTAAGCGCCTGCTTGTCCATTGAGGACATCAAGGCCATCAACAGTAGTGACCACCTCATAGGTTCTATTTTTATCATTGTTAGTGATTTGTAGCGTATAACGCATCCCCTCCGTTGCTGGCAGTTTATATCCCTTTTGGGAATGGCGGTACATTGGCATGGCGCGTTTATTTTCATCGAGTATTTGGATCTCGAGAGGAGATGCGGCGATATAAGTTTGTGTTGCAATATGCTTTGGTACCGCTTCACCTTGATAATAAATAGTGGCGGCATCATAAGGTGCCTCTGTGAGGCGGCTGGCTGTCACACCCTGTACGGCAGAGTGAATATCTTCCCCCCACTGTGTGCCTAACGTTTTTGCGGTTGACGTCGGTTGGGGTTCCTGTGTTGCCGTAGAATTGATTGCTTGGCGTGGGTAAGAAGAGCATCCCGCTGTGAACAGCAAAACACTACTGAGTAGAGCAAATGAAGCCTGAGCGTATAAACCCATGGAGATTAACCTTTGTGCCTTTATAGTTGATAGAGGAAAAACTCACTACAAGTATAAATAAACACAAAAAAGAGGGACTGGGGGGAGTCTGAAATATAAATAAATAGGAATAATCGCCCCTTATCCTACCGATTAAAAACCTTAATCTGCAATCAAGGTAAGTAGGATAAGGGGAAAGAGAATTAATATTCCCAAGTTTCTGGGTCAATACCAAGTTCGCGCATGATCTCTTTTGCTGCTTCAGGGATTTCATCACTACGCTCTTTACGCAAATCTTCATCATTTGGCAGAGGCTGTCCCGTGAAGGCGTGTAAGAAAGCTTCACACAGCAACTCACTGTTGGTTGCATGACGCAAGTTATTGATCTGTCTGCGAGTACGCTCATCAGTTAAAATTTTCAGTACCTTTAATGGGATCGATACTGTGATTTTTTTTACTTGCTCACTTTTTTTGCCATGTTCAGCATACGGACTGATATATTCACCGTTCCATTCAGCCATGAGTTACCTTGGTTAGTTTCATTGATAATAAAAAATAATATGCCCGTAATCTTTCCAAGAACAAGATATTTGTGTTCTTGAATGTAAAACCAGCATAGTCAGTTAGAATCTGCATAAAATATAATAATTTCTTTTGAAAATTATTATGTTAATTCATTTTGTACAAATTACAAACAATTTACGCATAATCTTTAGGGATGATTATTTCATTAGTTAGTATAAACGTAAAGAAGTTTGGACGTCTAGATATATTGACGTCCATACATCTAATGGGTATTATTTGACTTACCGTCAATCAGGAGAAGCGTTTATGTCCCTTAAACCGTCGACTATCGCCATTCATAATGGATTAAATGAAGATACGCAGTTTGGTTGCGTTGTTCCCCCTATTTACCTGTCGAGCACTTATAACTTCACAGGATTCAATGAGCCGAGAGTTCATGATTATTCACGTCGAGGAAATCCAGGACGTGATATTGTGCAAAGAACCATCGCACAGCTTGAAGGCGGTAGTGGTGCGGTAATGACTAACAGTGGAATGTCCGCATTACATCTTTTATGTACGGTGTTTTTACAGCCTGGTGACTTACTGGTCGCCCCTCATGATTGTTATGGTGGAAGTTATCGTCTCTTCAATAGCCAGCATCAACGAGGCGCTTATCAAGTACAGTTTGTTAATCAAAACAATCAAGATGAGCTACTTGCTTCACTGAAGAAAAAACCTAAATTGGTCCTGATCGAAACACCAAGTAACCCGCTACTGACTATTTATGATATTGAGCATATTGCGCGTTTAGCGCATGAAGTGGGGGCTTTCGTTGTTGTCGATAACACGTTTTTAAGCCCTGTTTTACAACAACCTATCGCGTTAGGGGCAGATTTTGTGGTGCATTCCTGTACAAAATATCTTAATGGGCATTCAGATATTATTGCGGGTGCAGTGATTGCCAAAGAGGAAAAATGGGCTTTAGAATTAGCGTGGTGGGCGAATAATATTGGTGTCACGGGTGGCGCATTTGATAGTTATCTGTTGTTAAGAGGGATACGAACGTTGTCTCCACGCATTAAGCAGCAACAAAGTAATGCGCTGGAAATCGTCAATTATCTTACAGCTCAACCATGGGTGAAAAAGTTATACTACCCAGCGTTACAAGACCATGCTGGTCATGAAATCGCGGTGAAACAGCAAAAAGGCTTTGGTGCGATGCTGAGCTTCGAGTTTAATGGCGATGAACAACAGTTGTGCCGTTTTTTGAGTGCATTAACATTGTTTACATTGGCGGAGTCATTAGGCGGTGTTGAAACATTGATCTCGCATACCGCAACGATGACCCATGCAGGGATGTCGGCAGAAGCACGTGCCGCCGCCGGTATTACCGATAGTCTACTCAGAATTTCTGTTGGGATCGAAGATAGTGAAGATTTGATCGCAGACTTAGAGAATGCATTTAGAGTTGCAGCGCAACGTTAGTGGAGTATTTGATGAGCGTACTGACAGCAGTTGAGGCGGGTCCATATCACCGCCAGTTACATAAATTTGGGGGGAGTAGTTTAGCCGATGTAAAATGTTACCAGCGAGTTGCTAACATTATGGCGAATTATAGTCAGCCTGGTGACTTAATGGTCGTTTCCGCCGCTGGCAGTACAACTAACCAGTTAATTAGCTGGTTGAAACTGAGTCAAAGTGATCGTATTTCTGCTCATCAAGTTCAGCAATACTTGCGTCGTTATCAGCAAGAGTTGATCAATGGGTTATTGTCTGAAGAAAAAGCGGCTCAACTAAATCATCAATTTGTTGAAGACCTAGAGCGTTTAAGTACGTTATTAGATAAACCTATTAATGATGCCTCTTATGCTGAGGTTGTCGGGCATGGTGAAATTTGGTCAGCGCGGCTCATGTCAGCCGTATTACAGGAAGCTGGCATGCAAAGCGAATGGCTGGATGCTCGTGCTTTTTTACGGGCAGAAAGAGCCGCTCAACCTCAGGTTGAAGAGTCGCAATCACGCCAATTATTGCAACAAATTTTAGTGCAGTATCCTAAGCATCGTCTCGTTGTAACCGGTTTTATTTCGCGTAACCAAGCGGGAGAAACCGTGCTATTAGGCCGTAATGGTAGCGATTACTCCGCCACGCAAGTCGGTGCACTAGCTAACACCGAAAAAGTGACAATTTGGAGTGATGTTGCGGGGGTTTATAGTGCGGATCCACGCAAAATTAAAGATGCTTGTTTATTACCATTATTACGGCTTGATGAAGCCAGTGAATTAGCTCGTCTTGCCGCCCCAGTCTTACACACACGGACACTACAGCCCGTTTCTGTCAGTAATATTGATTTGCAGTTGAGGTGTAGCTACCAGCCAGAGCAAGGGTCAACAAAAATTGAACGTGTTTTGGCCTCTGGCACAGGCGCTAAGATTGTAACCAGTCATGATGACGTCTGTTTGATTGAGTTGCGCATTGCACAAGGGCGTGATTTTAATCAGATATATAAAGATATTGATCTATTATTAAAGCGAACTCAATTACGCCCGTTGGCGCATGGCATTCACCCCGATAGAAACCTATTACAATTTTGCTATACCGCTGAAATTGTTGAAAGTGCGTTGGATGTGTTAGAAGAAGCGGCATTGCCGGGCACATTATCTCTTCGGGAAGGCTTTTCGCTGGTGGCACTCGTTGGTGCTGGTGTCTGTAAGAACCCACTGCATAGTCATCGTTTCTATGAAGAGTTAAAAGAACAACCAGTTGAATTTGTTTGGCATTCAGAAGAAGGTATCAGTTTAGTCGCGGTCTTGCGTTCAAATCAGACTGACCATGTTATTCAAGGCATGCATCAAAGCCTCTTTCGTGCTGAAAAACGTATAGGGTTGGTATTGTTTGGTAAAGGTAATATTGGTGCGCGTTGGTTGGAGCTGTTTGCCACAGAACAACCCAATATTTCAGCACGCAGTGATTTTGATTTTGTGTTGGCCGGCGTTGTCGATAGTCGCCGTAGCTTACTGAATTATCAAGGAATTGATCCTAGCCGTGCGTTAGCGTTTTTCGACGATGAAGCGGTTGAGCATGAAGATGATAATCTCTTTTTATGGATGCGCGCACATCCATACGATGATTTAGTGGTGCTTGATGTGACCGCCAGCCAAGCGTTAGCAGATAGTTATGTGGATTTCGCTAGCTATGGCTTCCATGTGATCAGCGCAAATAAAATTGCCGGCGCTGCACCAACACAACAGTATCGTCAGATCCGTGATGCATTCAGTAAGACTGGCCGTCATTGGTTATACAATGCGACGGTGGGAGCCGGTCTACCAATCAACCATACCGTACGCGATCTTAAAGAGAGCGGCGATGCAATTTTAGCGATTAGTGGTATTTTTTCAGGTACGTTGTCATGGCTGTTTTTACAGTTTGATGGTTCAGTGCCTTTTAGCGAGCTAGTCGAACAAGCATGGCAGCAAGGGCTGACGGAACCGGATCCTCGCATTGACCTTTCAGGTGAGGATGTTATGCGTAAATTGATTATTTTAGCACGCGAGGCGGGCTATGAAATTGAACCGAGTGATGTGCGTGTTGAATCCTTGGTGCCAGCGCAGGCAGAAGAGGGGTCTTTAGACGAGTTCTTTGAAAATAGTGCGGTCATTAATGAACAAATGCAGCAGCGTTTAGAAGCCGCTAAAGAAATGGGAATGGTATTGCGCTATGTTGCACGATTTGATGCGGTGAAAGGTCGCGCTCGTGTTGGTGTTGAAGCCGTTAAGCCTGAACATCCACTCTCTTCTCTGCTACCAGGGGATAATGTGTTCGCGATAGAAAGTCGCTGGTATCGTGATAATCCATTAGTTATACGTGGCCCTGGTGCCGGCCGTGATGTGACTGCTGGAGCTATTCAATCAGACCTTAATCGGCTTTCACAATTGCTTTAATCAGTTTGATAGTTAGGCATCGCGATGGTGCCTACTATCACTATCCGTGATTTCCCTTATTTTTCTTCTCCTATTTTTCACCTTTTTGTTCTGATGATTTAATTCTTAAGCAATATTCATGTCTTGAAAGTGCTGAATCGACGATATATTGCGCTGAAACAATACTTAAATAAGAAAAACTAATAAGAATAAGGCTGTAATTAAATTTCAGAAAAATCCCCCAAAGTGCTTTTTTTCTGATATCTATATAGAGACAAGGGTAAAATTTGGCGGCTGTATCACAAAACAACAACTCTATCGCAGCCGATTGAAATTTAGTTACAGGAAATTAGGTCGCAGTCTGTTAACCGTCAACCAACCTGAGGCGGTGTTGCATTCTGCCAGAAGCACAAGGTCAGGAGTCTCATGAATCAGCAATATTCCGCAATGCGCAGTAATGTCAGTATGCTGGGTAAACTACTTGGCGACACAATCAAAGAAGCGTTAGGTGAGGATATCCTCGATAAAGTTGAATCTATCCGTAAGTTATCAAAGTCATCACGCGCGGGTAATGAAGTACAACGCCAAAAACTATTGATGACGCTACAAAACCTCTCTAATGACGAGCTATTGCCAGTTGCAAGGGCGTTTAACCAATTTCTGAATCTGACGAATGTTGCTGAACAGTATCACAGCATCTCTCCACATGGTGAAGCAGCGAGTAATCCTGTTGCACTTAAAAAACTTTTTAGTCGCTTAAAAGAGAAACATTTTACCGATGCTGATCTCTGTCAGGCAGTCAATCAGCTGTCGATCGAACTGGTATTAACGGCGCATCCGACTGAGATCGCACGCCGTACCTTGATCCATAAATTGGTTGAGGTTAATAACTGTTTATCGCAACTCGATCATGATGATCTGGCTGATTATGAACGCAATAATATTATGCGTCGTTTACGCCAGTTGGTCGCTCAATCATGGCATACAGATGAAATCCGTAAAATACGCCCAACGCCGATTGATGAAGCAAAATGGGGATTTGCCGTAGTTGAAAATTCATTGTGGGAAGCAGTTCCGGCTTTCTTACGTGAATTTAACGAACAACTTGAAGATTCAATTGGTGCTGAACTTCCTGTCGAAGCAAACCCAATTCGTTTTACTTCTTGGATGGGGGGAGATCGCGACGGTAACCCGAATGTCACCGCTGAAGTGACTCGTCATGTCTTATTGCTTAGTCGCTGGAAAGCTGCCGATTTATTTTTGAAAGATATTCAAGTGCTCGTTTCTGAATTGTCCATGACAGAAGCGACGCCAGAGCTACGGGCGTTAGCGGGAGGGGATGATATTGATGAGCCATACCGTCAAATTGCAAAAAATTTACGAGGCCAGCTTTTCTCCACATTAGAATATTTAGAGCGCCGCGTAAAAGGCGAGCAGGTATTACCTCCTGCTGATTTACTGACGGATAATGCGCAATTGTGGGAGCCTTTATACGCTTGTTATCAGTCACTGATGGCGTGTGGGATGAGCATTATTGCTAATGGACAATTACTGGATACCTTACGCCGTATCCGTAGTTTCGGCCTGCAACTGGTGCGTATTGATGTTCGCCAAGAAAGTACGCGTCATACAGAAGCACTTTCTGAACTGACTCAATACCTTGGTTTAGGTGATTATGCCGCGTGGTCTGAAGACGAAAAACAAGCGTTTCTTTTGTCTGAACTACAATCACGTCGCCCACTGATCCCACGTAACTGGCAACCTAGCCCAGAAACAGAAGAAGTCTTCGAAACGTGCCGCGTTATTGCCGAATCGAAAAATGATTCTATTGCCGCCTATGTTATTTCTATGGCGAAAGTACCTTCTGACGTTTTAGCCGTTAAATTACTGCTAAAAGAAGCTGGCGCATCTATTCGCCTGCCTGTCGCACCGCTTTTTGAAACACTTGAAGACTTAAATAATGCTGAAAGCGTGATGAAAAAATTATTGAGTATCGAGTGGTACCGTGAGCTGATTGATGATCGTCAAATGGTCATGATTGGTTATTCAGATTCGGCAAAAGATGCGGGAGTCATGGCTGCTTCATGGGCGCAATATCGAGCACAAGATGCGTTAATTAAGCTATGTGATAAAGAAGGGGTAACCTTGACGCTATTTCACGGCCGAGGTGGTACTATCGGTCGTGGCGGTGCACCTGCACACTCAGCTCTCTTATCTCAACCACCGGGTAGTTTGAAAGGCGGCTTACGTGTTACCGAACAAGGTGAAATGATCCGCTTTAAATTTGGTTTGCCGCAAGTGGCGATCAGTAGTCTTGCTCTGTATGCGAGTGCCATTTTAGAAGCCAACTTGTTGCCACCTCCTGAGCCGAAACAAGAGTGGAAATCCGTGATGGATACGCTCTCTGATGTTTCGTGCGCCATGTATCGTGATTATGTACGTGAACAACCTGACTTTGTGCCATATTTCCGTGCTGCAACGCCTGAACTCGAATTAGGCAAATTGCCATTGGGCTCACGTCCAGCAAAACGCCGTCCAACTGGGGGTGTCGAAACATTACGTGCCATTCCATGGATTTTTGCATGGACCCAAAACCGCCTTATGTTGCCTGCATGGCTAGGTGCTGGTGCTGCCTTGAAATACGTGATTGAGGAAGACGGTAAACAAGCCATATTAGATGAGATGTGGCAACAATGGCCGTTCTTTAACACCCGCATCGCCATGTTGGAGATGGTTTACGCCAAGGCTGACTTGTGGCTGGCGGAATATTACGACCATCGCTTGGTCGAAGAACGTTTATGGCCGCTGGGGCTAAAATTACGTGAGCAGCTTTCTGAAGATATTAAGAGTGTGCTCGCGGTATCGAAGGATGAAGCTTTAATGGCGGACTTACCTTGGATTGCTGAGTCGATCGCATTACGTAACGTGTATACAGATCCACTCAACGTATTACAAGCGGAGCTATTACACCGTTCTCGCCAACAAGAACAACCCGACCCACGTGTTGAACAAGCGCTGATGGTGACGATTGCGGGTGTCGCTGCGGGGATGCGCAATACTGGCTAGGTAATATACCGGTCAGATCAGTTCGCTGATTTGGCCGATATCACATCCTTTATTAAAACAGTAAGAAGGTTGCCAAATTGATAATGGCGCCTTCTTTTTTTATTGATTTTTTCTGTATTGCCTTTGACGCAGTGGTATCACTTATCTTATTGAGAATAACCACAGGAACTTTGTTGATATTTATGTTAAGTTGCTAAAATAGACATGAGTTATGGACTGAATTGCATGACTTCATTCATGTATCAAACGACTAATGGAATGATGGATGTCGGTCAGATTTAATTTATTCCGGTTGTATTCAACAACGGATATCCGAAGGATAGAGTGTCATAACAATGCGTAAACTGATTATTTCTATTTTAGCGCTTATTATTATTATTTCGGTCATTGTCATTACCAACTACAACAGTATTCAACAAAATGATGAAGCTGTTGATGCTGCCGCATCCGAAGTTATTAACCAATATCAACGTCGTGCTGACCTTATTCCGAATTTAATTAATGTGGTAAAAGGTTATTCTGGTTATGAAGAAAAAATACTGATAGACGTTGTGCAATTAAGGGCGAAAGTTGGGGCAATTAACATTGATGCCAGTGCGTTATCAGACCCTGCTATTTTAGCGGAGTATCAAAAAGCACAAGCACAATTAGGGCAATCATTATCCCATTTATTAGCCATATCGGAAAGTTATCCAGACCTTAAAGCAAGCCCATTATATCAAGACTTAATGACACAACTGGAAGGTGCTGAAAATCGTATTGCAGTTGCAAGAGGTCGTTATATTGAAGCAGTCCGCCAATACAATACACAAATTCGCAAGTTCCCTAATAACTTGATTGCAAGTTATTTTGGTGACTCTGCAAAAGCAAATTTTAACGTAGAAAACGAACAGGCGATAAAAACAGTACCGACGGTGGATTTTAATTGAAATATCGGCATGTCATCTGGCTATTATTATTCTGTGTATTGAGCAGCGGAACTTGGGCGACACAACACATTCCACTTCCTGCATTGGGAAGTGATAGGGTACTCGACCATGCAGGTCTATTAAGTGAGTCACAGTATCAAACGTTAAATAACCAGCTATTAAACTTTGAAAAGCAGCGTGGTGATGGAACGCAATTTGTTGTTTATATTGTTCCAACGACAGCACCTGAAACAATAGAGCAATTTTCATTACGCGCGTTTAATCGTTGGGGACTCGGAAAAAAAGGCAAAAATAATGGTATATTGCTTGTTGTATCGCTAGACGACCGCAATGTCCGTTTTGAAGTTGGGTATGGTTATGAAGGCGTGATGACCGATGCCCTCTCTGGGCGTATCATTCGCCAAAGTATTATTCCTAATTTTAAACATGAACATTATTACACAGGGATCCAAAATAGCGTATCCCGTGTGATAAATGTGATCAATGAAGCCGTAGGCTATCAAATGGGCGGCTCTTATGGTGGATTTGTGCTACCAAAGAGTATCGAGAACTATAAACTCTTCTATTTCATATCATTTATTACCGCTTATTTTACGGCGCTCTTCTATGGTACTAAACAACGTCGACTATATATTGAAAAGAAAATCTATCGTATCGCGTATGCGGATAAATCCAAACGGGCACGAGCAAATCAACAGCTACAGTTAGCTAAGCTAAAAAAGTATCATCAATATAAATACTACTTTCCTTCACTATTTAGTACGTTGTTGATAACGACTCTCTATTATTTAGCACTCATGTTATTAACGACCTTGTTAGAAGGAAGATTTGACCTAATTTTACTTCTCTTGATGGCCCTATTTTGTGTTGTAGGGAGCATGTTTGCGACATCAATACTTTTGGTCGTGATACATACCATTTTGCCTGCTTACCGACAGCAACAACAGGAATGGAATGATATTTGCCGACCTTATTATTCCTCTTCTTTTAGCTCATCGGATTTTTCGAGTTCATCGAGCTCGTCAAGCTCCTCGAGTTCATCGAGTGATCATGACAGTGGCGGAGGCGGTGGTGGGTTGAGTGGCGGCGGTGGTGCCTCAGGGCATTGGTAATAGCATAAGAGAGATGAAGGTCGCAAAGTGCGGCCTTCATACTCTATAGCGGCTATGGTCTTACTCCAAGCGTGTGGCAAATCGCATACGTCAGTTCAGAGCGGTTTAAGGTGTAAAAATGGAAATCTTTCACGCCTTCACGGCTTAAAATCTTCACCATATCCATGGCAATTGAGGCGCCAACTAAATTACGGCTTTCAGGATCGTTATCTAACCCTTCAAACATTTTATTCATCCATGATGGGATACGCACATTGGTCAGCTTGGCAAAACGTTCCAATTGACGGAAGTTTGAGACAGGGAGAATTCCCGGTACAATTTCAACATCAATCCCTGTTGCGACGCAGCGGTCACGAAAACGTAAATAGCTCTCTACATCAAAGAAAAATTGCGTAATAGCCCGATTCGCTCCCGCATCAATTTTCTTTTTTAAGCTAATCAAATCAGCTTGGGCGCTTTTAGCTTCAGGGTGCACTTCTGGGTAAGCGGCGACTGAAATATCAAAATCTGCTTCTGTTTTAAGAAGCTCAACTAAATCAGCCGCATACATATCTGGTTTACGGCTATTATCCGGCAAGTCACCACGTAATGCCACGATTTGGCGAATACCGTTATTCCAGTAATCACGCGCGATTTCTTTGAGTTCCTCACGGGATGCATCAATACAAGTCAAATGAGGCGCTGCAATTAAGCCGGTTTTGTCTTTAATATCTTTAATAATGCTATGGGTTCTATCACGCTCACCTGAATTTGCACCATAAGTTACAGAGACAAATTTGGGTTTAAGGTTTTTCAGTCTATCAATGGATTTCCACAGGGTTTGTTCCATCTCTTCAGTGCGTGGCGGAAAAAACTCAAAGGAGACATTAATTTGCCCATCTAGCTCAGCGAGACTTTGATTTAGCGCTTCGCGCTGATTTGCGTGAAAGAAACTCATACCCTGTCCTCATGACTTTGTAATGACGAAACGAAAATTGTATCGATAATTGATTATATCCATTTGTGCGTCTATACGTTTAGACGTCTAAATAGAGATTACCGGATATGCTGATACTGAGTCAACACTTAAATGAAATAGAGGTGTGAGGGTTTTTCAGGGGGAATAGGAAAAAAATTCATGTAAGAAAATGCGCAATAACCAAAGATTATTGCGCAGAACGCATTTTTATTCAGTTAAACAGAAGTGCTCAATTAACTGGCTAATGAGTTGTCGAGTGGGTTCGATGAATTTCATATCAATAAATTCATCGGGTTGATGCGCTTGTTCAATAGAGCCGGGGCCCAGTACCAACGTTGGACACAATTCTTGAATAAATGGCGCTTCAGTACAGTAATTTACGGTATCCGCTTTTTGACCAAGGAGCTGTTCAATCACTGCAACCATTTTATGATCGGTTGGGCACTCATAACCGGGGATCGGTGGGTGGAGAGATTCAATGGCTAACCGTCCCGGCCATTGTTTTTTCACCGGCTCTAAGGATTCATTTAATAATTCATCGAGATCTTGTAAAGTCAGCCCAGGTAATGGGCGAATATCCATGTGCAATTCACAGCAACCACAAATTCGGTTAGCTGCATCTCCACCATGAATATGACCAAAATTCATGGTTGGATAAGGGATGACAAAAGCTGGATTGTGATAGCGCTCTTTCAGCGTATTACGCAGTGTCATGAGATGTGAAATAGATTCATGCATCAATTCAATTGCGTTAATGCCTCGGGCAGGGTCACTCGAATGGCCTGATTGGCCAGTAATACGGATCGCATTGGAAAGATGGCCTTTATGTGCTCGTATCGGTTGTAGTGAGGTTGGCTCACCAATAATCGCAAAATCAGGACGTAGCTGTGTACTGGCCGCAAAATAACGCGCCCCAGCCATTGATGTTTCTTCATCTGCCGTTGCAAGGATATGCAGTGGGCGAGTCAGTTTATTGATATCAATATCACGCAACGCATCAACGATAAAAGCAAAAAAGCCTTTCATATCCGCAGTGCCGAGGCCATATAACTTGCCGTCTTGTTCTGTCAGGGTAAATGGATCTTTGCTCCATCGACCTTCATCAAACGGCACGGTATCCGTGTGGCCACATAGCATCAAGCCACCACTTCCTTCACCAATCGTCGCGAGTAGGTTGTATTTGTCGCGGGTATCTGGCACTGGTTGTATATTCACCGTAAACCCGAGTGTTTCTAGCCACCCACCAAGCAGTTCGACCAGAGCTTTATTACTCTGATCGAGTTGCGAATCAGTGGCACTGATAGAGGGAGTGGCAATTAATTGACGATAAATCTCAATAAATGCAGGTAATTTAATATTCACTGTTGACAGCCTTTATCCATAATAGTATCAATATTCATGCACTTTATTTGAATAAAAATACACATTAAACTGTTTGGGTCACGAGCACAAGGTAGAAAGCATATGTTGAACACACTCATTATCGGAGCCAGTGGTTATACTGGAGCAGAATTAGCGGCTTATCTGCAACGTCATCCTGAAATAAATCTTCAGGGATTGATGGTGTCAGCTCAAAGTGCTGATGCAGGTAAATGCTTTTCTGATCTACATCCCCAGTATAAGGGTATTATCGATATTCCTGTCTTACCATTAACGGATGTTGCGGCTGCGGCACAAGGTATTGATGTCGTTTTTCTTGCCACTGCTCATGAAGTTAGCCATGACATCGCCCCTCAGTTTTTAGAGGCAGGCTGTGTCGTCTTTGATTTATCGGGTGCTTATCGTGTTCAAGATGCCGCTTTCTACCCAAAATATTACGGATTCGAACATACAAACAGTCAATGGTTAAATCAAGCGGTTTACGGCCTTGCTGAGTGGCAAGCCGACAAAATTCGTCAAGCACAACTCATCGCTGTGCCGGGATGCTATCCAACGGTTTCTCAATTAGCGTTGAAACCGTTGATTGAAGCGAAACTACTTGATGACCAAATGTGGCCAGTGATTAACGCGACGAGTGGGGTCTCGGGCGCGGGTCGTAAAGCTTCTATGACAAATAGTTTTTGTGAAGTGAGTTTACAGCCATACGGTATTTTCACGCATCGTCATCAACCTGAAATCGCAACGCATTTGGGACGTGAAGTCATTTTTACACCGCACTTGGGGAATTTTTCTCGCGGTATTTTGGCTACGATTACTTGTAAGGTAAACGCTGGTGTGACGACCGAACAGATTCAACAAGTCTTCAAAGATGCCTATCACAACAAACCGCTAGTGCGTTTGTATGAAAAAGGTGTTCCAGCACTGAAAGCTGTCGTTGGCACACCATTTTGCGATATTGGCTTTGTATTAAAAGGCGAGCACCTAATCTTAGTCGGAACGGAAGACAACTTATTAAAAGGTGCAGCGGCACAAGCGGTACAGTGCATGAATATTCGTTTCGGTTTTAATGAAACGCAATCATTACTTTAGTGATATCACGGTCAACGAACTTATTAAGGATTAACCCATGCAACCATTAGTGATCAAATTGGGTGGTGTATTACTGGATAGCGAAGAAGCGCTTGAAAGATTATTTACTGCATTACAAACCTATCGTCAGTCTCATCAACGACCTTTAGTGATTGTACATGGTGGTGGTTGTCTGGTTGATGAACTTATGCAAAAGCTCCAATTACCGGTGGTGAAGAAACAAGGACTCCGTGTCACACCTGCTGATCAGATTGATATTATCACTGGTGCATTAGCAGGCACTGCCAACAAAACACTATTGGCGTGGGCGACTAAATACCAGTTACAAGCGGTTGGACTATCATTAGGTGATGGACAAAGTGCAACAGTCAGCCAGTTAAATGATGAGCTTGGTCATGTTGGGGATGCGAAACCCGGTGATCCTAAATTGTTACAGTTACTATTGGGGGCAGGTTATTTACCTATCATAAGCTCGATCGGTGTGACTGAACAGGGTTTATTGATGAATGTGAATGCTGACCAAGCAGCAACGGCTATCGCACAAGCTTTGAATGCCGACTTAGTCCTATTATCAGATGTTAGCGGCATCCTCGATGGGAAAGGGCAAAAAATTGATGAAATGACCACAGCAAAAGCGCAGAAGCTCATTGAACAAGGCATTATCACAGATGGCATGATCGTCAAAGTGAACGCGGCATTAGACGCAGCAAAAACGTTGCAACGCCCAGTAGACATTGCAAGTTGGCGTCATGCAGAGCAACTCCCCGCACTATTTAATGGCACAGCCATCGGTACGCGGATTTTAGCATCATAAAATGGGTGCGTTCGGGGGGCTTTGCCAACCAATAACACATGAACTCTTTAATTAAGCGAAATCGGGATAGGTAAGTTATGAAAAAGGGCATCAAAAAAATCGTATTGGCATATTCAGGCGGTTTAGATACATCAGCCATTATTCCATGGTTGAAAGAAAACTATGATGACTGCGAAGTGGTTGCCTTTGTGGCAGATGTAGGTCAAGACAGAGAAGATCTGGTGGGTGTGGAGCAAAAAGCACTGCAATCAGGTGCATCTGAATGTTATGTGGTGGATCTGCGCGAAGAATTTATCAAAGAATATATCTACCCAGTATTAAAAACGGGTGCGTTATATGAAGGAAGCTACCTATTAGGCACGTCGATGGCACGTCCTATTATTGCTAAAGCACAAGTTGAAATCGCATTAAAAGTTGGGGCCGATGCCGTTGCGCATGGCGCAACCGGTAAAGGAAATGACCAAGTGCGTTTTGAAAGCACATACACCGCGCTGGCACCTCAGTTAAAAGTTGTTGCGCCGTGGCGTGAGTGGAATTTACGTTCCCGTGAAGCGCTACTGGACTACCTGAAAGAACGTAATATTCCAACAACGGCAAGTTTAGAGAAAATTTATAGCCGCGATGAAAACGCATGGCATATTTCGACTGAGGGTGGCGTATTAGAAAGTACTTGGAATGCAGCCAACCAAGACTGCTGGGTGTGGACTGTGGATCCAAAAGATGCCCCAGATGAAGCGGAACTCGTCACTGTTGGCGTTAAACAAGGGGAAGTGGTTTCTGTTAATGGCCAAGCTTTATCTCCACTCGGTTGCCTTGAAGCATTAAACGTCTTAGGTGCGAAACACGGTGTGGGTCGTATTGATATCGTTGAAAACCGTTTAGTAGGCATGAAGTCTCGTGGTTGTTATGAAACCCCCGGAGGCACCATTATGATGGCAGCTCTACGTGGTATTGAGCAACTTGTTTTGGATCGCGATAGCTTCAAATGGCGTGAGCAGCTAGGCCTAGAAATGTCTTATGTGGTCTATGATGGGCGTTGGTTCGCTCCTTTACGTCAATCACTGCAAGCGGCAGCAGAATCTTTAGCGCAGGATGTCACCGGTGAAGTTGTTTTGAAACTGTATAAAGGGCAAGTGACGGCTATTCAGAAAAAAGCTGATAACAGCCTGTATTCAGAAGAGTTTGCAACTTTTGGTGAAGATGAAGTCTATGATCACAGCCATGCTGGTGGCTTTATCCGTTTATATTCTCTTTCTTCACGTATTCGTGCACTCAAAGAGCAGAACAAAGCGAAATAGTTTTATTGAAATACTCCGCCGACAGCCATTGGCTGTCGGGGATAACATTTATTTTATCAATCAGATAGGGAACAGTTATGGCACTTTGGGGTGGACGTTTTAGTCAAGAAGCCGATCAACGGTTTAAACAATTTAATGATTCATTGCGTTTTGATTACCGCTTGGCGCAACAAGACATTATTGGTTCGGTTGCCTGGTCAAAAGCGTTAGTCACAGTCGGGGTGTTATCAGAAGCAGAACAACAATCCCTTGAACAGGCATTGAAGGCGCTATTGAAAGAAGTACAAGATAACCCCGAAAGCATTTTGCAAAGTGATGCAGAAGATATTCATAGCTGGGTTGAAGGAAAACTGATTGATAAAGTAGGTGATTTAGGTAAAAAACTGCATACGGGTCGTAGCCGTAACGACCAAGTCGCGACGGATTTGAAATTATGGTGTAAAGACCAAATAGCACAACTATTAGAAGCGGTGATTGAGCTACAAAAAGCCTTAGTTATCACTGCTGAAAATAATCAAAATGCAGTGATGCCTGGTTACACCCACTTACAACGTGCACAACCCGTTACTTTCGCACACTGGTGTTTAGCATACAGTGAAATGCTGGCTCGGGATGAAAGCCGCCTCAAAGATACATTAAAACGTTTAGATGTTAGCCCATTAGGCTGTGGTGCATTGGCAGGTACGGCTTACGATATTGACCGTGAACAACTGGCTTCTTGGCTGGGGTTTGCATCTGCAACACGTAATAGTCTTGATACGGTGTCAGATAGGGATCATGTTTTAGAACTGTTATCTGATGCAAGCATTGGTATGGTTCACTTATCCCGTTTTGCGGAAGATTTAATTTTCTTCAATAGCGGTGAAGCTGGTTTTGTTGAACTTTCTGACAAAGTTACCTCCGGTTCATCATTAATGCCTCAAAAGAAAAACCCAGACGCACTTGAGTTAATTCGTGGTAAGTGTGGTCGTGTGCAAGGGGCATTAACTGGGATGATGATGACACTTAAAGGATTGCCATTAGCTTATAATAAAGATATGCAAGAAGATAAAGAGGGCCTGTTTGATGCTCTTGATACGTGGCTAGACTGTATGCATATGGCTGCATTGGTGTTAGATGGTATTCAAATCCGTCGTCATCGTTGTGAAGACGCAGCAAAACAAGGCTATGCCAATGCGACAGAACTCGCAGACTACCTTGTTGCTAAAGGCGTTCCATTCCGTGAAGCACATCATATTGTGGGCGAAGCCGTTGTGGCGGCAATTAGCCAAGGAAAAGCGTTGGAAGAAATGACATTAAGTGATTTACAAAAATTCAGTGATACTATCCAACTCGATGTATATCAAATCTTATCGTTACAATCATGCTTAGATAAGCGTTTAGCCAAAGGTGGGGTTGCAAAGAGCCAAGTGAGTCAGGCAATCATCGAAGCTAAATTACGTTTAGGGCTGTAAGAGATGGTTGGGTGTTGAGTAGAAACATAAAAAAAGCGGGGTAGTTATTCTACCCCGAGGTCAGTCGTTGCTACTTAAATATACTTAATTGTTAAAAGGCCTAATTGACTTTGCTTATCAACCCAATGATAGGTATAAACGCCTCTACCATTATTCATGGTTCCCCAGTCTTTAGACTGCGCTATTTTTTTGATATCCAATTTTTCTTCTACCATATCCGCCTTGTCATTTAAGCAATTAAATATTAATTGTTGTTGGTTGCTTACACTGTTCATACAAGGTGGATGGACAATAGAGCCAGTAAAATGAATAACCCCACTGTGCGTTCTTTGTTTTACTTCCGTATCTGCAACGCTAAATACAGGAGTCATTAAGAGTACTGTTAATAGAGCGAAAAGATTTTTGTTTAAAGTTGAAGATAATGTTTTCATGATTTTTTTCCTTGCTGATCTGTAGTTTATAATTAACTGTTTGTTTTTATTTGTTTTTTGTTAAAGGTACTGCACTGAAATCATGGCAAGATTTCTTTCTTTATTCGTCCATTTGAATTGATATATGCCGCGATTATCAGTTGTTTGCTTCCATTCAGATGTTTTGCTTTGTCGTGAGTAATGAATATTTGATTTTTTAGTTTTATTTTCTTTGCTATTAAAACAATTCAATTGAACGTTGTTGTTATTAAAATCATAGCTGCAAGGCGGTTGTACAATAGCTGCTTTAAATGTAATGGTGGTATTGTTTGTCTTTGCTTGTGCATTCTCTGTTAATAGTACTGTAGCGAGTAATACAAGTGACATTGATGATATGACGACTTTTTTCATCATGGCTTTCATCCTCTAGATATATTTAAGTGTGGTTTGCGTATATTAATTACCACCAATTTTTGATGAGCGAATTATATAGATATCAACTCGATTTAGGTGTTAATTTTAAAAAGCAAATGTGAGTAAATATATTTAAAATGAGTTGGCTTTATTTATGCACAGCATTGCCTTATGTATAATGTGTCAGAATTAAACTCTGTAAAATATCATCAATTGTTGGTATTTGGTGTTATATGCCACTGCCTGTCTTTATTTTGTTGGTTTTATCTTTCGCAGTGTGAAAAAAGTCATTATCTAACTTGATGTAAAATATAAAGTAAATCATGGGAATTTTTATTGATTTTTTAATTAAAATTAATAAATCAATAAACAAAATCGACATAATGTATCTAAATGTTTCACTGGGTAAGTGAATTATTAATTATCTTTTTTAATCCTTATTGTGTTTTACCTTAATATATTTGTAAGTCTTTAAAATGTTTTTATTTTACTTAATTATCTGTTGTTAATATTGATGGCTGATTTTATGTAATAATAAATTTATATCTTTAACACTCAATCGGCGTATTACAGGGCCAATAAGAGTACATTAGTTGTTTATACCTATCGGTGTGCTTTGCTTATTAACTCTCTAATGATAGTTAGGTAATGCCATTCTTAATTTTTTGGTGGCTATTGTGCTTCTCATCGTGAAAGCCATAATTCTCTTCATATCTATATGAGTGATTCTTTTTAGTTATCAAGATCGTTGTTATGAATGCTGACAGGACTTGCCACCAATGAAACGCGGTGGTTCCAACGATAAGTACAGTGTTTAACAAGTCGCTAAGCGTTTTGCTAATTGAGTACAGGAATGTGAATGGATTAATACGGTTTACGATAGGATTTAAGCTTTTCATAGCGTTTCTCCTTTGGCTGTACCTGTAATAGGTTTTAAGCATTCCAGAAAATCGCTATTCCATTAACGTCTATTTCCTTTTTGTTGTTCCTTCTTATTTACCTAAATATAGCCTCCATTTTGGAATGCAATTTATTTTTTCACTAATAATATGTTGCTAATTATTAGTGAAAAACTTCAAAGTTAATCACGGCATCGATAATTTTTGGGGTATAAATATTATTTATATTTCTTAGTTAAGTGATTAATTTTTTATGGTGGGTTTTGAGTTTTCTTTAGCAGGGGGGCACAGAGCTAAAAAATATATTTATAAATAATATGTTAATAAACGTGAACTAATATTACTATTTATTTCATTAATAATGGTATTTAATTTCATCAAAACGATGAAAATTAATGATATTTGAAATGTTCTATTGGGTTATTTTATGAGAGATTCAATGTAATATTTAGTTATATTTGGTTTCATTTAGACATGTTTATGCTGAGTACACAGGATACCTAAAGCAGTAAAGATGAAGAAATACTGAGCATCTCAATGGTAATTGATAGTTAAAAGCATTAGATTTCTGCTATACTGATTGGCAATCTATATTAAGAAGGGCTGCAAAATGAACATTCGCGATCTGGAATATCTAGTAGCATTAGCTGAACACAAACACTTTCGTCGAGCCGCGGACTCTTGTCACGTGAGTCAACCAACACTGAGTGGCCAAATACGTAAGTTAGAAGAAGAACTCGGTGTTATGTTACTGGAACGAACCAGTCGTAAAGTGTTATTTACTCAACAGGGGTTGCTGCTTGTTGAACAAGCGAGAACGATTTTACGCGAAATTAAAGTATTACAAGAAATGGCGGCTCTACAAGGTGAAAGTATGTCGGGACCTTTACATATAGGGTTAATTCCGACAATTGCTCCTTATCTTCTACCTCTGATTATTCCCGAATTGCATAAACTGTTTCCTAAACTTGAGATCTATTTACACGAAGCGCAAACGCAACAATTACTCGCGCAGCTCGATAGTGGGAAATTAGATTGTGCAATTTTGGCTCAAGTAAAAGAAACAGATCCGTTTATTGTGGTTCCTTTATTTGAAGAACCGATGAAGTTAGCTATTTATGAAGGTCATTCATGGCGTGATCGCGACACTATTGATATGAGTGAATTAGCAGGTGAAAAGCTATTGATGCTTGAAGACGGCCATTGCTTACGTGATCAAGCCATGGGCTTTTGTTTCCAAGCTGGCGCAAAAGAAGATACACATTTTCGTGCTACCAGTTTAGAAACTTTGCGGAATATGGTCGCGGCGGGAAGTGGAATTACATTATTACCTGATTTGGCGGTACCGAGTGAAACATGTCGTGATGGGGTGTGCTACTTAAATTGTATTCATCCAGAACCAAAGCGTACTGTGGTATTAGTTTATCGTCCAGGATCACCATTACGTGGACGCTATGAGCAACTTGCTGAAGCTATTTATAATTTAATGAGTAGTTATTACAGCCAAAAGGCGCGTTAAAGTGACATAGAATCTATTTTACTTGCGAGTAGTGATTGCCGTGTGATTTTCGGCAATCACTAACGTCACTGCTTAAAATAAACGGTTTAACCCATTTAATGCTGCGACACGAAATGCTTCTGCCATCGTAGGGTAGTTGAATGTAGTATTCACAAAATACTCGATCGTATTTCCTTCCCCTTTTTGCTCCATGATAGCTTGACCGATATGAATAATTTCAGCGGCTCTTTCACCGAAACAGTGGATACCCAAGATCTGCAATGTTTCACGATGAAATAGAATTTTCAAGCTGCCAACATTCATACCCGCAATTTGCGCGCGAGCCAAATGCTTAAATTGAGCGCGTCCGACTTCGTATGGAATTTTCATCGCTGTTAATTGCTGTTCTGTTTTACCAACAGAACTAATTTCAGGGATGGTATAAATACCAGTAGGAATATCTTCAACTAGATGGGCATTTCCTAGATCTTCGGCAATAGCTCGAGCGGCAATACGACCTTGGTCATAAGCAGCGGATGCCAAGCTTGGGTAACCAATAACATCGCCAACAGCATAAATACGTTCATTAGATGTACGATATGCGCTATCGACTTTAACGAGTCCTCGGCCATCAGCTTCAATACCAACATTAGCTAAGCCAAGCTTGTCTGTATTACCTGTCCGCCCGTTAGCGTAAAGTAAACAGTCAGCTTTGACTTTTTTGCCTGACTTAAGATGAACAATAACCCCATCATCGACGCCTTCAATTTTTTCATATTCTTCGTTATGACGAATAACGATACCGCTATTCCAGAAGTGATAAGAAAGGGCATCTGACATTTCTTGGTCTAAGAATGCCAGTAAATGATCGCGAGTATTAATTAAATCAACTTTAACACCTAATCCGCGGAAGATAGATGCATATTCACAACCAATCACGCCAGCACCATAAATAATCACATGACGCGGCTCATGGGTGAGATTTAGGATGGTATCACTGTTGTAAATACGGGAGTGATTAAAATCAACATCGGATGGACAATAAGGGCGAGAGCCTGTCGCTATCACAATATTATCTGCGCTGAGAACATCGCAGCTTCCATCCGCATAGCGCACACTAACATGGCGCTCATCAATAAAGGTTGCTTCGCCAGAAAACATTGTGCAGCCATTACGCTCATAAAAACCTTGACGCATACGTGTTTGTTGGCTAATGACACTTTCAGCATGCTTAAGGATTTCAGAGAAAGAGGAGCGTAAAGAGCGAGAATTATCACTGTAGAGAGGATTTTGGTTGAATTCGATAATTCGACTAACGGCATGACGGAGTGCTTTGGAGGGAATGGTTCCCCAGTGGGTACAGCCACCGCCGACACTATTATAACGTTCTATAACGGCGACGTTTTTTCCTTGCTTCACCAGTCCCATGGCGGCGCCTTCTCCACCTGGCCCGGAACCAATGACGATTGCATCAAAATGAATGTGTTGCATGAGGTAAGACCTGCTATAAAAACAAAATGACAACATGATGTTAGCATATCCGCTGATTATTTACCCGTTTTAGTCATGACCTTTCAATCTATAACTTAATTTATACCGCTTATTTTATTGGCTGACGGGGAATCGACAGCTTAAATTAACAGGCGTGGCTGGCTTTGATTCAGAAAAATATTTCTTTATGCCTTATTTAAATGGGGTAATGAATTTTGAGCAATTAAGCCATGAAAAGCCAAAAGTTATTGAAAAATGATTTGGTCAAATTCTGAAAAGCAGTAATCTGTATACTTAATCGCTTTTTCCCTCAAACAACCTAATAATTTTAGGGTATGCTAGAACGATAGCCGCGCTGTCATTTTAATATTTTGGTATATTGAAAGTTAATGGCTGTTTAATGACATAGAAATCAGGATCACCGTGAGCAATAATATTGGCGTTAGAGCAAAACAGAAAGAAAAAACTCGTCGTTCGCTCATTGAAGCCGCATTTAGCCAATTAAGTGCAGAACGTAGTTTTACCAGTCTCAGCTTACGTGAAGTCGCACGTGAGGCAGGCATTGCACCCACTTCATTTTATCGTCATTTCAAAGATGTTGACGAACTGGGTCTGACCATGGTTGACGAAAGTGGTTTGATGTTGCGTCAACTGATGCGGCAAGCTCGGCAGCGTATCGCAAAAGGCGGTAGTGTGATCCGGACGTCAATCTCAACTTTTATGGAGTTTATTGGTAATAACCCTAATGCCTTTAGGTTATTATTGCGTGAACGCTCCGGTACTTCAGCTGAATTCCGCGCTGCGGTGGCACGGGAAATCCAACATTTTATTGCTGAATTGGCGGATTACCTAGAACAAGAAAGCCATATGCCGCGCCATTTCACTGAACTACAAGCAGAATCCATGGTTACCATCGTTTTTAGTGCGGGTGCTGAGGCGCTCGATATTGATGAAGAGAAAAGGCAACATCTGGAAGAACGGCTTGTACTTCAACTACGAATGATTGCTAAAGGCGCATATTACTGGTACCGACGCGAACAAGAAAAACAGAATCAAACTGACCCCGATCTCACTAAATAACATAAGGAGAATCAATGACGGAACACAATCGCTATGAGAAAAGCACATTACTACTCGCCTTAGTCATTGGCTTATCGACTCACGGAACTTTCTCTGCTCTGTTTAACTCCTTAGTAGAGTTTTCCATTTTTCCAATTATTACTTTAGTATTAGCAGTTTATTGCTTACATCAGCGTTATTTACATCATGCGATGCCTATAGGATTGCCTAAATTTGTCGTGGGTAACTTCTTTTTAGGTTTGTTTGCTTATGCGGCAATTTTACGCGTACAACACCCAGAAGTTGGCTCTAACTTTATTCCTGCAACGATCATTGTTGCTTTAGCATTGTGGTTGTATACCAGCTGGAAAGCACGTAAAAGAGAGCAGCAAGAACTGACAGCCGAAAATGAAGCTGAAATTTAATTTCAATTAAAATTAGCTTGTAAAAATGAGCTTGATAGAAAACGCCGTAATGTTAAGCATTGCGGCGTTTGTGTTTCACAATCAAAAAAACTAACGGCGAGTCAGCAAAACACCACTTTCCATATGATGGGTGTAAGGAAACTGATCAAACAGCGCGAGTTTTTTCACTTCATGAGTTTCATTTAAAACCGCTAAATTGTCACACAAGGTTTCTGGGTTGCAAGAAATATAGAGGATATGGTCATACTCTTGCACTAATTGAACGGTTTTATCATCTAGGCCACTGCGTGGAGGGTCAACGAAAATAGTATTACATTGGTAATCACGTAAATTAATACCTTCAAGGCGTTTAAACTCACGTATGCCACGCATAGCCTGTGTAAAGTCTTCTGCTGACATACGGATAATCTGCACATTATTGATGTTGTTTGCAGCGATATTATATTGTGCAGCAGATACCGACGGTTTAGCAATTTCAGTTGCTAAGACGCGCTCAAAGTTTTGTGCTAATGCCAATGAAAAATTGCCATTTCCACAATACAGTTCAAGTAGGTCGCCTGTAGCCCCTTTAGTTGCAGCGATTGCCCACTCCAACATATTAATATTCACGTGAGCATTAGGCTGGGTAAAGCTATTTTCAACTTGCCGATAAATCATATTCCGACCATTAACGGGTAGCACTTCATCAACATAATCATTATCGAGCATGATTTTAGTTTTTGATGCACGACCGATGAGTTGAAGGTCAAAACCTTTACTCACTAATTTTGCTTTTAATTGTTTAGCTTCTTCGGTCCACTCGTCATTCAGTTTTTTATGATAGAGCAAAGAGATAATTAACTTATTACTCAGCGTTGAAAGATAGTCGATTTGAAATAATTTATGACGCAGAAGCGTACTTTCTTTTATTAAAGGCAAAAGTGCTTGCATTGCCTGGTTAATTAGCTCACTTGCAACGGGAAATTGATCAACCCGAATACGTTCTTTGGTTTCTTTATCAAACATGATATGAAATAAATCATCACCGTCGTGCCACACTCTAAATTCTGCACGCATCCGATAATGGGATTCTGGTGACGCAAATACTTCAGGCTCAATTGTCGTATAAGGGGCCATCATCATTTTTAGTCGTTCTACTTTTTCTGCAAGTTGCAATGCATAGTGCTCGGTGTTCATTAATATGGCCCCATTCATAGAAAACAGTAAAAATTGCATCAGGGACGAAATTGTAGGGCAAGTCGTGCAGATGTCCAGTTTTGATTCTATTTATAAAGTCTTTGGGCTGAATAAGATGCCAATCGTGAGTGTCATATGAGGGATCATGAAAATAGATCCATAGACACCTATACTCGTTCCCTTTAGGATAATACGGCTATGGTCTCAATGCATGAAGAGGGAACTCGGTGTGATTCCGAGACTGACGCGCAGCGGTAATGAAGTATAATAGGAGATACAACACTGTTTTAAATTGATGGGAAGTTGCCTCCATAATTATCGTACCCTTAACGGGTATCACTTCTAAGTCCGAAGACCTGCCATAGCTTTATCGCTTTGTTGATTATTAGCGCGGATCTGATATTCAACCTCGCGGAATTTTAATTTTATTGATATTCCGAGTTTATCAAAATGAATAAGAATAAGTTGTTGCCGTTATCGGCTGCTGCTATGGCAGTGTTGTGTGGTATTTCTTCTTTGGCAAATGCAAATAATCAATCAGATGAAATGGTGGTATCAGCGAACCGCTTTGAACAGCCTATCTCATCGATATTAGCGCCAGTAACCGTTGTCACGCGTGAAGATATTGATCATTGGCAGTCGAATACTGTGATTGATGTATTACGGCGGCTACCGGGTGTGGATATTGCCCAATATGGTGGTATAGGACAGCAGAGCTCCCTCTTTATTAGAGGTTCAGAGTCTCGCCATGTATTGGTATTAGTTGATGGTGTTCGTTTAAACCAAGCGGGTATTTCTGGCTCATCAGATATGAGCCAAATTCCTATCTCTTTAGTTCAGCGAATCGAATATATTCGTGGAGCAAGATCGGCTGTTTATGGCTCGGATGCAATTGGTGGTGTTGTTAATATTATTACTCGCCGAGATAATGTAGGAACCACATTAAATGCGGGTATTGGTTCTTATGGTTATCAGAATTATAACGGCTCAACTCAACAGAAAATCGGTGAAAATACAACAGTAACCGCTGCCGCAGCTTATACCTATACAAAAGGATTTGATCTAGCACCTAAGGACGTTAGTCCACGTGACTACGATAAAGATGGTTTTCTTAATAAATCACTATGGCTAGGTGTGGAGCACCAGTTATCATCTGAAATATCAGCTTATGCGAGAGCATATGGATATGATAATAGAACTCGTTATGATGCCTCTGAATACTCAGGTGTGCGGGTAGATACCCGTAAACTTTATAGCCGTACATATGAAACTGGCGTTAAATATCATCAAAACCAATACTCAACCTCACTATCCGGAAGCTATAGTTACGTTAAAGATTACAATTTTGATCCAAGGCAAGGGCAGTATGCTAGCTCTTCTAATCTAGATGAATCAAAGCAGTATAATATTCAGTGGGGTAACAATTATCGTTTAGATAAAGGTAATATTAGTGCGGGTATAGATTATCAGCGTCAAAGCATAGAACCTAATGGCTATGCTTTAATAACTAAAAAAGAAACCATGAATAACACGGGGCTCTATTTGACGGGGCAATACTCGTTTGTTGATTCTGTTATAGCTGAAGCCGCCGTTCGCACGGATCATCATTCAGAATTTAATTGGCATACATCATGGCAATCAGGGCTGAGCTGGGAATTTTATGATGGGTATAAACTGGTTGGATCATACGCAACAGCATATAAAGCACCTAATCTAAGTCAACTGTACGCATATTCTTCATCAAGTTGGGGAACAACAAAAGGTAATCCGAACTTAAAACCAGAAGAAAGTAAGCAGTGGGAAATTGGTGTTGAAGGAACAACGGGACCGCTATTCTGGCAAATTAATGCTTATCATAATGATATTGATAACCTGATTGAATATAAATATGGCAATTTTATCAATACATATGAAAATATTGGAAAAGCAGAAATTAAAGGTATCGAGTGGGTTGGTGAATTTAGCACTGGCTTTTTACATCATCAATTAACATACCAATATGTCGATCCCAGAAATAAAAAGACGAACAAAGTATTGGAGCGCCGAGCTAAGCAACAAGTGAAATACCAATTAGATTGGAATATTGCTGAGGTAGATATGGGGCTAACTTATCACTATATAGGTTCGCGTTATGATAATGACTTTTCCCAATCACCATCAAAACGTCTAAAACAAGGGGGAGTTAGCCTTTGGGATCTCACAGCGGCATATCCAATCACTTCACAGCTCACAATTCGTGGTAAAATAGCTAATATGTTCGATAAAGACTATGAGACCGCGTATGGTTATCGCACCGCTGGAAGAGAATATTTCCTTACAGGAAGCTACAACTTCTAATCACAACCTATCTATTCGCCCGACCATCCTTGTGTTTGATTCAGGGGTGGGCGGGTTATCTGTTTATCGTGAAGTCAAAAAATTACTGCCTAACGCACATTATATATATGCATTCGATAATGAAGCTTTTCCTTATGGCGAAAAGAGCGAAGAGTTTATTGTCGATAGGGTTTATCAAATCGTGAATGCAATTGCCAAAAAGCATCCTTTGACTATTACTATCATCGCATGTAACACCGCAAGTACGATTAGTTTGCCTAATCTTAGAGCGCATTTTAATTTTCCTGTGGTTGGTGTCGTACCCGCGATTAAACCCGCCACTAAATTAACCCGAAATGGCATAGTTGGGTTGTTAGCGACGAAGGGCACCGTCAATCGCGAGTATACGAAAGAGTTGATTGCGCGATTTGCGACAGACTGTAGAGTCATTTCACTTGGTTCAGCGGACCTTGTGCAATTGGCAGAAAGAAAGCTACATGGAGAACAGATACCTTTAACAGAAGTCGCCAATGCGGTGAAACCATGGTTAAGAATGCCAGAAGCGCCAGATACCGTTGTTCTAGGCTGTACTCATTTCCCTCTATTAATAGAAGAACTTGAGCAAGTGCTTCCAAATGGAACTCGATTCATTGATTCAGGCGCTGCAATTGCTAGGCGTACGGTATGGCTGATTAACAATCAAGCAGAAGATATCATTGCGAGTCATGATGCAGATTTTGCGTATTGTCTATTAATGAATCATAGCGCGATAGAATTGCAATCAGTGTTGGCCACTGAAGGGTTTAATTCGTTGGAAAAACTGGCTATCTAAGTTAAATTTGATGGCAATCTGAGCAAACGAAAAAAAAATTGAAAAAAGGGGTTGCCAGAATTTTCTGACTCCCTATAATGCGCCTCCACTGACCGACGATGAGCCAACACAGAATGTGATGGCAAGCCCAAAAGGCTAACGACGGCAGACGAGAGAATCTGAAAAGATAAGCGAAAAAAAAAAGCTTGACTCTCGATGAGGAAAGCGTAACATACGCCACCTCGCGACAATGACCTAAACGGTTAATATCGAAAGATAAAGTCGCAACGCTCTTTAACAATTTATCAGACAATCTGTGTGGGCACTCACAGGACACTATCAAAAAAATATTTGATTTTAAGTCTTGAAGAGTGACTAACACGTTAATTCATATATGAAAGAATGTAGTCAGTTTAATTCTTTGAGCATCAAACACTTTTAATTGAAGAGTTTGATCATGGCTCAGATTGAACGCTGGCGGCAGGCCTAACACATGCAAGTCGAGCGGTAACAGGGGAAGCTTGCTTCTCGCTGACGAGCGGCGGACGGGTGAGTAATGTATGGGGATCTGCCCGATAGAGGGGGATAACTACTGGAAACGGTGGCTAATACCGCATAATCTCTAAGGAGCAAAGCAGGGGACCTTCGGGCCTTGCGCTATCGGATGAACCCATATGGGATTAGCTAGTAGGTGGGGTAATGGCTCACCTAGGCGACGATCCCTAGCTGGTCTGAGAGGATGATCAGCCACACTGGGACTGAGACACGGCCCAGACTCCTACGGGAGGCAGCAGTGGGGAATATTGCACAATGGGCGCAAGCCTGATGCAGCCATGCCGCGTGTATGAAGAAGGCCCTAGGGTTGTAAAGTACTTTCAGTCGGGAGGAAGGCGTTGATGCTAATATCATCAACGATTGACGTTACCGACAGAAGAAGCACCGGCTAACTCCGTGCCAGCAGCCGCGGTAATACGGAGGGTGCAAGCGTTAATCGGAATTACTGGGCGTAAAGCGCACGCAGGCGGTTGATTAAGTTAGATGTGAAATCCCCGGGCTTAACCTGGGAATGGCATCTAAGACTGGTCAGCTAGAGTCTTGTAGAGGGGGGTAGAATTCCATGTGTAGCGGTGAAATGCGTAGAGATGTGGAGGAATACCGGTGGCGAAGGCGGCCCCCTGGACAAAGACTGACGCTCAGGTGCGAAAGCGTGGGGAGCAAACAGGATTAGATACCCTGGTAGTCCACGCTGTAAACGATGTCGATTTGGAGGTTGTGCCCTTGAGGCGTGGCTTCCGGAGCTAACGCGTTAAATCGACCGCCTGGGGAGTACGGCCGCAAGGTTAAAACTCAAATGAATTGACGGGGGCCCGCACAAGCGGTGGAGCATGTGGTTTAATTCGATGCAACGCGAAGAACCTTACCTACTCTTGACATCCAGAGAACTTAGCAGAGATGCTTTGGTGCCTTCGGGAACTCTGAGACAGGTGCTGCATGGCTGTCGTCAGCTCGTGTTGTGAAATGTTGGGTTAAGTCCCGCAACGAGCGCAACCCTTATCCTTTGTTGCCAGCGATTCGGTCGGGAACTCAAAGGAGACTGCCGGTGATAAACCGGAGGAAGGTGGGGATGACGTCAAGTCATCATGGCCCTTACGAGTAGGGCTACACACGTGCTACAATGGCGTATACAAAGAGAAGCGACCTCGCGAGAGCAAGCGGAACTCATAAAGTACGTCGTAGTCCGGATTGGAGTCTGCAACTCGACTCCATGAAGTCGGAATCGCTAGTAATCGTAGATCAGAATGCTACGGTGAATACGTTCCCGGGCCTTGTACACACCGCCCGTCACACCATGGGAGTGGGTTGCAAAAGAAGTAGGTAGCTTAACCTTCGGGAGGGCGCTTACCACTTTGTGATCCATGACTGGGGTGAAGTCGTAACAAGGTAACCGTAGGGGAACCTGCGGTTGGATCACCTCCTTACCATTGAAGTGTTTTGTGAAGTGTTCACACAGATTGTCTGATGAAAAGTAGAGCAATAGGCTATACGTGGGAGACTTACCACAGGGTAAGACTTGCATGAAATAGGCCACAACATGGTTGTGCAATATTTCGTGTCCCCTTCGTCTAGAGGCCTAGGACACCGCCCTTTCACGGCGGTAACAGGGGTTCGAATCCCCTAGGGGACGCCAATTGCGCCGATATCGAGTGAAAGACGATGTCCTCAATAATGATTAAACTAATTCACTGAGTTAGTTTAACAATTATGCTCTTTAACAATCTGGAACAAGCTGAAAATTGAAACAACGCACATTGTTTATCGCTTAAACAATGTGAGAGTCTCTCAAAAATCTCAACTTGAATGCTGTTTTCCGAAGCATCGAGTCGACGAGCGAAATGAGTTCGAGGCGGCCAGCGCGCAGCAAGCGCAGCGTACTTAAAGTACGTGAGCATTGCGAGCACTGCCCAACAAAGAAATCATGAAGCGCAGTCACTCGTTGTCAGAAGACACCTTCGGGTTGTGAGGTTAAGCGACTAAGCGTACACGGTGGATGCCTAGGCAATCAGAGGCGATGAAGGACGTGCTAATCTGCGAAAAGCGTCGGTAAGGTGATATGAACCGCTATAGCCGACGATGTCCGAATGGGGAAACCCAGTGCAATTCGTTGCACTATCGTTTGATGAATCCATAGTCAAACGAGGCGAACCGAGGGAACTGAAACATCTCAGTACCTCGAGGAAAAGAAATCAACCGAGATTCCCCTAGTAGCGGCGAGCGAACGGGGAGCAGCCCAGAGTCTTAATCAGCATCAGCATCAGGAGAACGGTCTGGAAAGTCCGGCAGTAAAGGGTGATAGCCCCGTATCCGAAGGTGTTGGTGTTGTGAACTCGACGAGTAGGGCGGGACACGTGTTATCCTGTCTGAATATGGGGGGACCATCCTCCAAGGCTAAATACTCCTGATTGACCGATAGTGAACCAGTACCGTGAGGGAAAGGCGAAAAGAACCCCGGCGAGGGGAGTGAAATAGAACCTGAAACCGTGTACGTACAAGCAGTGGGAGCACCTTTTAGGTGTGACTGCGTACCTTTTGTATAATGGGTCAGCGACTTATATTCTGTAGCAAGGTTAACCGTATAGGGGAGCCGTAGGGAAACCGAGTCTTAACTGGGCGATTAAGTTGCAGGGTATAGACCCGAAACCCGGTGATCTAGCCATGGGCAGGTTGAAGGTTGGGTAACACTAACTGGAGGACCGAACCGACTAATGTTGAAAAATTAGCGGATGACTTGTGGCTGGGGGTGAAAGGCCAATCAAACCGGGAGATAGCTGGTTCTCCCCGAAAGCTATTTAGGTAGCGCCTCGTGAACTCATCTTCGGGGGTAGAGCACTGTTTCGGCTAGGGGGTCATCCCGACTTACCAACCCGATGCAAACTACGAATACCGAAGAATGTTATCACGGGAGACACACGGCGGGTGCTAACGTTCGTCGTGAAGAGGGAAACAACCCAGACCGCCAGCTAAGGTCCCAAAGTCATGGTTAAGTGGGAAACGAAGTGGGAAGGCTCAGACAGCCAGGATGTTGGCTTAGAAGCAGCCATCATTTAAAGAAAGCGTAATAGCTCACTGGTCGAGTCGGCCTGCGCGGAAGATGTAACGGGGCTAAACCATGCACCGAAGCTGCGGCAGCGACATGTAAATGTTGTTGGGTAGGGGAGCGTTCTGTAAGCCTGTGAAGGTGTGCTGCGAGGCATGCTGGAGGTATCAGAAGTGCGAATGCTGACATAAGTAACGATAATGCGGGTGAAAAACCCGCACGCCGGAAGACCAAGGGTTCCTGTCCAACGTTAATCGGGGCAGGGTGAGTCGACCCCTAAGGCGAGGCAGAAATGCGTAGTCGATGGGAAACAGGTTAATATTCCTGTACTGGTGATAATTGCGATGGGGGGACGGAGAAGGCTAGGCTGGCCGGGCGACGGTTGTCCCGGTTTAAGGATGTAGGCAGGTGAATTAGGCAAATCCGGTTCACTACATGCTGAGGTCTGATGACGAGTCACTACGGTGGCGAAGTAGCTCATGCCCCGCTTCCAGGAAAAGCCTCTAAGCTCTAGATTATCATTAATCGTACCCCAAACCGACACAGGTGGTCAGGTAGAGAATACTCAGGCGCTTGAGAGAACTCGGGTGAAGGAACTAGGCAAAATGGTGCCGTAACTTCGGGAGAAGGCACGCTGGCGCTAGGTGAAGTCCCTCGCGGATGGAGCTGAAGCCAGTCGCAGATACCAGCTGGCTGCAACTGTTTATTAAAAACACAGCACTGTGCAAACACGAAAGTGGACGTATACGGTGTGACGCCTGCCCGGTGCTGGAAGGTTAATTGATGGGGTTATCCGTAAGGAGAAGCTCTTGATCGAAGCCCCAGTAAACGGCGGCCGTAACTATAACGGTCCTAAGGTAGCGAAATTCCTTGTCGGGTAAGTTCCGACCTGCACGAATGGCGTAATGATGGCCAGGCTGTCTCCACCCGAGACTCAGTGAAATTGAACTCGCTGTGAAGATGCAGTGTACCCGCGGCAAGACGGAAAGACCCCGTGAACCTTTACTATAGCTTGACACTGAACATTGAGCCTTGATGTGTAGGATAGGTGGGAGGCTTTGAAGTGTGGACGCCAGTCTGCATGGAGCCAACCTTGAAATACCACCCTTTAATGTTTGATGTTCTAACGTGGCCCCATCATCTGGGGTGCGGACAGTGTCTGGTGGGTAGTTTGACTGGGGCGGTCTCCTCCCAAAGAGTAACGGAGGAGCACGAAGGTTGGCTAAGCATGGTCGGACATCATGCGGTTAGTGCAAAGGCATAAGCCAGCTTGACTGCGAGAGTGACGGCTCGAGCAGGTACGAAAGTAGGTCTTAGTGATCCGGTGGTTCTGAATGGAAGGGCCATCGCTCAACGGATAAAAGGTACTCCGGGGATAACAGGCTGATACCGCCCAAGAGTTCATATCGACGGCGGTGTTTGGCACCTCGATGTCGGCTCATCACATCCTGGGGCTGAAGTAGGTCCCAAGGGTATGGCTGTTCGCCATTTAAAGTGGTACGCGAGCTGGGTTTAGAACGTCGTGAGACAGTTCGGTCCCTATCTGCCGTGGGCGTTGGAAGATTGAAAGGGGCTGCTCCTAGTACGAGAGGACCGGAGTGGACGCACCACTGGTGTTCGGGTTGTCATGCCAATGGCACTGCCCGGTAGCTAAGTGCGGAAGAGATAACCGCTGAAAGCATCTAAGCGGGAAACTTGCCTTGAGATGAGTCTTCCCTGACTCTTTAAGGGTCCTAAAGGAACGTTTAAGACTAAGACGTTGATAGGCTGGGTGTGTAAGCGTAGCGATACGTTGAGCTAACCAGTACTAATGAACCGTGAGGCTTAACCTGACAACACCGAAGGTGTTTTAGAGAGAACGTTGTGAAGCGCACGCAGAGTGCGAGAAATTAGCTTGTTCAAGATTGCTGTTCTGGTTGGTGTAAGCCGACGGGAACGAAAACCGAATTTGTCTGGCGGCAATAGCGCGGTGGTCCCACCTGACCCCATGCCGAACTCAGCAGTGAAACGCCGTAGCGCCGATGGTAGTGTGGGGTCTCCCCATGTGAGAGTAGGGAACTGCCAGACATCAATTTTAAAGGTTGTGTCAGTACTGACTGACCGCACCATATTGCTGATATGGCTCAGTTGGTAGAGCACACCCTTGGTAAGGGTGAGGTCCCCAGTTCGAATCTGGGTATCAGCACCATGAATTATCGGCATTTAAAAAGAATTTACCTAGCGGCAATAGCGCGGTGGTCCCACCTGACCCCATGCCGAACTCAGTAGTGAAACGCCGTAGCGCCGATGGTAGTGTGGGGTCTCCCCATGTGAGAGTAGGGAACTGCTAGGTTTTAAACATAAAAAAGCCACCTTAATCGGTGGCTTTTTGCTATTTAGCGTTTGCAAAAGCTCCCACAGCCTTTGATATATTGTTTCGATTTTTACTGTTTTAAAGTAATACTCTTAATATCATCAATGTCGCTTCATTATTTAATGATTCTCGTTGGTCGGCCTGATAGACTTGTCTTATCTTTATTTATTGTTTATCGAAGGCTGCAATGAACCCATCCCTTGAATTAAAACCATTTAATAGTTTTGGTATTGATGCAACAGCAAAGTCCATTTGTATTGCTGAATCAGCGGAAGCTATTTATCAGCAATGGCTTGAAGCAAAAAAACAGCAGTTACCTGTTTTGATTCTTGGTGGCGGTAGTAATGTTTTATTTATCGATAATTTTGATGGCGTAGTTATTTTAAATCGCATTAAAGGGATCAATGTAACTGAAACAGCTGATGATTGGCAGGTATATTCAGCAGCAGGTGAAAACTGGCATCAATTTATTGAATATTTAATGAATAACGGTATTAATGGAGCTGAAAACTTAGCATTAATACCTGGCTGTGTAGGATCTGCGCCAATACAAAATATAGGCGCTTATGGCGTTGAGCTAAAAGATATATGTGAGTATGTGGATATGTTGCATCTGATAACAGGTGAAACGGTGAGGATCCAAGCTGAAGAATGTCGTTTTGGTTATCGTGATAGTATCTTTAAGCATGAATATCAGGATGATTACATTATTATTGGTGTTGGGTTTAAACTTTCTAAGCAATGGACTCCAAAACTCACTTATGGCGATTTGGCGCTGTTAGATCCTGAAACAGTCACACCACAGCAAGTTTTTGACTCTGTATGTAATACACGAAAAATGAAATTACCCGACCCTGCTATTACAGGAAATGCGGGTAGCTTTTTTAAAAACCCAATTATCTCGGCAGATAAAGCACAGCAAATAAAGCAGCTTTACCCCACATGTCCACAATATCTTCAGGAAGATGGTTCAGTCAAAGTTGCCGCAGGATGGCTGATAGATCAGTGTGGTCTGAAAGGTTATGAATTGGGCGGAGCGGCAGTTCATACACGGCAAGCTTTAGTGATAATTAATAAAAATCAAGCGACAGGGAATGATGTCGTTAATCTCGCTAGACATATTAGCCAAACGGTACATTCACATTTTGGTATTATGCTTGAGCCTGAAGTGAGATTTATTGGCAAAAATGGTGAAATTAACCCAATGGATTGTATTTTATGAAAGAAACTAGCATACCATTACAATTGATTGAGCTTTTATCGGATGCCCAAATTCACTCTGGACAACAACTGGGTGATAAAATTGGTATGACAAGAGCGGGTATCAATAAGCACATTAAAACGCTACGTTCATGGGGTATTCAGGTACAAACAATTACCGGAAAAGGCTATAAATTACCTTATTCAGTTAATTTGTTGAATGGTGAAGTAATTAGAAAGCAGGTTCAGGGGAGTCATGTGATCGTCGAACCTGTCATTGATTCAACAAATCAGTATATGCTGGATAGAATTCCTAGCTTACAGTCTGGTGATACATGTCTAGCGGAATATCAAAGTGCTGGAAGAGGCCGTAGAGGGCGACAGTGGGTTTCTCCATTTGGCTGTAATCTATATTTATCCATGTATTGGAAACTTGACCAAGGGCCGGCGGCGGCGGTAGGTCTTAGTTTAGTTGTGGGTATCGTCATTGCGAAAACGTTAAACAAAATTAGCAAAGGCAAAGTTAAGGTTAAATGGCCTAATGACCTTTACCTTAATGATAAAAAATTAGCAGGAATACTTGTTGAATTAACAGGTAAAACAGGTGATGCGGCACATATTATTATTGGTATTGGCATTAATATTGGTATGGAGAAAAAAAATATTGATAAAGAAAAATCCATCAACCAAGAATGGGCATCATTGGTAGACGAAGTTGAAAATATTGAAAGAAACGAATTATCAGCAAGTATTATTAATGCATTAAAAGAAGCATTAATCTTATTTGAAAAAGAAGGTTTAGCCCCATTTTTAGAGAGCTGGTTTGAGCTTGATAATTTCTTAGGAAGAAAGGTTAAGTTATTGATTGGAGATAAAATTATCACTGGGATTGAAAAGGGAATTGATCAGCAAGGTGCTCTTTTATTGCAACATGATAATGGTGATATTATTCCATATATTGGCGGTGAAATTTCATTAAGAGCGAATGAAATATAACGAAGTGTTTAATATATATCGACTGATTTTAAGTGTATTTTTTGGTAGTGCAATAAAGATATTTAAATCAGTTGATATCGAGTGAAACAGAAAAATTATTATTAAGGGCGACAATATTTTATTGTTAGAAATAAATAATTAATAATCTACACTTATTATAAATTATTTAAATCATACAGTTAATGCGAACATGATGAGAAGAATACAACAAACAGCTTTATTTTTAGTGTTAGTACATAATGCAAATTTAACTTATGCTGATGACTTAACTTCCGGATACTCTAAACTTTTAACCTTATCATCAAGCAATGATATCAGCGCATCTACGCTGCATTCTGAAGGGGTTGATTACAACAAATATATTTTGCCATATGTATTTGAAAATTTGTATCAGTATGAAGATTATGCATTCTCTCTCGGACTAAAAGGAAGTTATCTTAAAGTTCGCTTAGACCCGATTAGTATCAATGACGATAACGATATTTATTATGGGCGCTGGGATATATTCAATGTAATGGTTACCCCAAAAGTGGATTACAAATTAAATCAATATGTAACCCTAGAAGGGGCGGTTGATTTAGGTTATTCAAAAATGGTGAATAATTCTAAGGTTCGAGGAAGTCAAGAAGTAAAAGAGGGCCTCACCGATAATGGGCTACTTGATTGGGATGTTAATACCTTACATTTTGCGCCTGAAATCGGTGCGAAATTTAAAAAAGCCTTTGATAATAATGATGAGCTCACATTCCATAGCCGCATTTCATATATGGTGTTAACCGGTATTGATAATAATAAAAGCGGCGTTAAAGTTGATGATAATGCAGGAACATGGTCAACCGGAGCAAGTTATTTAGTTTCGGATGCCTTGAATATTATGGAAAAGGATTTTGACCTATTGCTGTCCAATCGAATTGGCGGTTTTTATGGTAAAGGTTATCGTGACTTATCTTTTGGATTTATTAACAGTACTGAAGTTGCAGTTGAAACACCGCTGAAAATTTATGGTTATGATATGAAAATGAAAATCGGTGTAGGCTATCTGTCGAGCGATAACGCCCACGGTACTACATTGGTATTTGGCCTCCAGTAATGATACGAACAGCGTATTTTAAATGCCGTTGGAAATTATCAGTGAATAAATAACAGCCGGTTTTTAGCCGGCTTGCTGTTATTATTTTCTTAACCGAACACTCTGAATGGAATGGTTTTCACCCTTAGTCATGATGAGGCTAGCACGTTCTTTTGTCGGCAAAATATTTTCTTTGAGATTGAGTCCATTAATTTCATCCCAAATAGCGCCAGCGATATTAACGGCTTCTTCTTCACTCAATTTAGAGTAATTGTGAAAATAAGAATCAGGATCTGAGAATGCGCCTTGGCGAAATTTTAAGAATCTCCCCACATACCACTGTTTTAATAGTTCAGGGTTCGCATCGACATAGATAGAGAAGTCAACAAAATCGGATACAAACACATGGTGAGGGTCATGTGGGTAGTCCATATCGCTTTGTAACACGTTCAAGCCTTCTAAAATCAATATATCAGGTTGATCAATGACTTGTTGTTGGTCGGGAACGATGTCATAAGTGAGGTGCGAGTATACTGGTGCAACAACATTGCGGGCGCCTGACTTTATTTGTGAGACAAAGTTAACCAACCTACGCATATCATAAGATTGAGGGAAACCTTTTTTCTTCATGATATTACGATCTTTTAAAACTTGGTTAGGATATAAAAAACCATCCGTTGTGATTAAATCAACTTTTCGATGCTCAGGCCAGCGAGTCAACAGCGCCTGTAATAAGCGAGCCGTCGTGCTTTTACCGACAGCAACACTTCCAGCAATCCCTATAATGTATGGAACCTTAGCGCCATTGGTACCAAGAAATTGTTCTAACACAGCTTGGCGACGTAAATTAGAGCTAATATAGAAATTGAGTAAACGAGACAATGGTAGATAGATCTCAATAACATCTTCCATGGAGAGTTCTTCATTAATGCCTTTCAGCTCAGAAAGCTCACTTGGTGTTAATGTTAATGGCACTGAATCACGTAATGTAGCCCAATGTTCTCGATCAAACTCTAAGTATGGTGTAGTAATTAAATTCTCTGTCTGTTTCATAAACCAACATCTGCCTATTCTATGCAGGTTGGACAGGTTGCCTAAACACCCGTATCCGTAAAATTAAGTTGCATCATAGCGAGTGAAAGATAGTAGGCGTAGAACTTTTTATGTTTTATGTGAATTTTTTTTGACGGAGGCTGTAAAAATATCATTAACTGCTGAAAAAAACAGCGATAGACATGGTCTCTAAACAGACAAAAAACGTCATTTTTAATTTTAAAAAATGAGTTCACCATTTTTTTATGGTGCCAAGACACTTTACTGATTAAATAATCCTAGATTATAGTAGCAATTCGCTGTAGATGTTTTAAGCTGAATGTAGCGAAAAAAGCATCAAAATCACAAAAAACGAATAAAATGTGAGCAAGCGAACAAAAAATTAAATTTTTTTGTTGCAAGTCGCGCTCACTCTTCCTAGAATGCGCAGCACTTGATGCCGGCATAGCTCAGTTGGTAGAGCAACTGACTTGTAATCAGTAGGTCCCGAGTTCGACTCTTGGTGCCGGCACCAATTAACAATTTGGATAGGTGGGATACCCAAGCGGCCAAAGGGAGCAGACTGTAAATCTGCCGTCATCGACTTCGAAGGTTCGAATCCTTCTCCCACCACCATCTCCAAGAAGCTTCCCAAGAGGAAACTTTAAGGAACAGTTTAGCAGCTGATAACTCAGGTAGCCGAGTTCATTGCGGGCATCGTATAATGGCTATTACCTCAGCCTTCCAAGCTGATGATGCGGGTTCGATTCCCGCTGCCCGCTCCAAGATGTGCTGATATGGCTCAGTTGGTAGAGCACACCCTTGGTAAGGGTGAGGTCGGCAGTTCGAATCTGCCTATCAGCACCACTTCCCTTATGTTCTCAAATATCTCCCTGATTTGTCTCCTGTAAAAAGCAAGCAAATAGAATCTTAACTGCTTGGTTGATGTGGTGTAGCCACCGATTCCGTGTCTTAGAGGGACAATCTAATGTCTAAAGAAAAATTTGAACGTTCAAAACCGCACGTTAACGTTGGTACAATCGGCCACGTTGACCACGGTAAAACTACCCTGACAGCAGCAATCACTACTGTTCTGGCAAAAACTTACGGCGGTAGCGCTCGTGCATTCGATCAAATCGATAACGCACCAGAAGAAAAAGCGCGTGGTATCACCATCTCTACTTCTCACGTAGAGTACGATACACCAACTCGCCACTACGCACACGTAGACTGCCCAGGACACGCCGACTATGTTAAAAACATGATCACCGGTGCTGCGCAGATGGATGGTGCAATCCTGGTTGTTGCTGCAACTGATGGCCCAATGCCACAAACTCGTGAGCACATCCTGTTAGGTCGTCAGGTTGGTGTTCCTTACATCATCGTTTTCCTGAACAAATGTGACATGGTAGACGATGAAGAGCTGTTAGAGCTGGTTGAAATGGAAGTTCGTGAGCTTCTGTCTCAGTACGATTTCCCAGGCGATGACACACCAGTTATCCGTGGTTCAGCTCTGAAAGCGCTGGAAGGCAACCCAGAGTGGGAAGCGAAAATTGTTGAATTAGCAGAAGCACTGGACAGCTACATTCCAGAGCCAGAGCGTGCAATTGACAAGCCATTCCTGCTGCCAATCGAAGACGTATTCTCAATCTCTGGTCGTGGTACTGTAGTAACAGGCCGTGTTGAGCGTGGTATCATCAAAGTGGGTGAAGAAGTTGAAATCGTTGGTATCAAAGAGACCGCGAAAACCACTTGTACTGGTGTTGAAATGTTCCGTAAGCTTCTAGACGAAGGTCGTGCAGGTGAGAACGTTGGTGTTCTTCTGCGTGGTACTAAGCGTGAAGAAATCGAACGTGGTCAAGTTCTGGCGAAACCAGGTTCAATCAAGCCACACACTACTTTCGAATCAGAAGTTTATATCCTGAGCAAAGATGAAGGTGGTCGTCACACTCCATTCTTCAAAGGCTACCGTCCACAGTTCTACTTCCGTACAACTGACGTAACCGGTACTATCGAACTGCCAGAAGGCGTAGAGATGGTAATGCCAGGTGACAACATCAACATGAAAGTTACCCTGATCCACCCAATCGCGATGGATGACGGTTTGCGTTTCGCAATCCGTGAAGGTGGCCGTACTGTAGGTGCGGGTGTTGTTGCAAAAATCATTGCATAATAACAACCCACTTTAGTAAAAAGGGCATCATTAAGATGCCCTTTTGCATTTCAGCGCTCTATTCCCTATTTTAACTCTCTCACTTTCATTTCACTTCGAACAATTACAAATAAAACTGTTCCTCTAGATATTATAATAATGAGTGATATTTTAATTTATCCATTACATATCAACGCGTTAAATCGATCACAGAACAAACATTAATCTGAGTGCTTTCTAAAAAGATAAGACACAGCGCCTATTATTTAATAGTTGATGTCAAAATAAGGAAGCTAACTATGATTTCGTTTGAAAATAAGGTCGGTATCATTACTGGCGGTAATAGTGGAATTGGTTTAGCGGCGGCAAAAAAGTTTTTAGCGCTAGGGGCATCAGTTGTGATAACGGGGACTAACGTAGTTCGTGGTCAGAATGCTGAAAAGAAATTACAGGAAAAAGGGTACCCGATAAAATTTATACAAATGGATGCTGCTAGCGAAAAAGATAACCAACAATTGGTACAGTTTGTAGCGAAAGAATATGGCACGATTGATTTTTTATTCGCAAATGCAGGGGTTCTGACTGATAGTGCTGCGGATAAATTAGCGTATGAGCAATGGAAGCGTCTCATTGATGTTAATTTGAATGGTGTTTTTTTGATCAATCAGGCAGTGATTCAATATTGGTTAAAAAATCAGCAAAAAGGAGCTATTGTTAACTGTAGTTCGATTTGCTCTTTTGTTGGTCAGCATGAATTTTCTGGATATTGTGCCTCAAAAGGGGGAGTAAAGTTGTTAACGCAAACATTAGCCATAGATTATGCGATCCACAATATTCGTGTGAATGCCGTTTGTCCTGGTTATATTGATACTCCTTTGTTAGATGGACGTCATTTAGATAAGCAGAAATTAGCAGAGCTTCATCCGATGAAAAGAATAGGTACGCCAGAAGAAGTTGCTAATGTTGTTGCATTTTTAGCGAGTGATGCAGCCTCTTTTGTCACAGGTGCTTCATATCTGGTTGATGGAGGCTTCACCGCTTAGCGAGGGAAATGTAAATTAACAATAATGATAATTGAAATGGTAATCATTATTATTTAAACTACCTGTATGTAATTTATACAGGTAGTTGTTATGTACGTATGTCTTTGTGAAGCTATTACCGACAAACAAATTAGGAATGCCGTACGTCAGCATCATGTGGCATCCTTAAAAGGTTTACGCCAAATTCTTCCCATTGGTCGTGAGTGTGGCAAATGTATTAGGCAAACACGTGAAATTATGAATGAAGAGCTAATACATATCGGCCAGCTACACATTGCTGAAGTCGCTTAATCGAAATAAGAATCATTTAACTCATTCATTAATAAGTAACTTTCATTTTAAATCTTGCAGATAAAATTACTCATTCATCGAATTTCAGTACTACACTTTAAAGACTGGAAGCGATGGAGGATTAAAAATGAAAGGCGATAAAAAAATGATAGCCCATTTAAACAAACTGTTGGGCAATGAATTAGTAGCAATTAATCAATATTTTCTTCATGCCCGTATGTTCAAAAATTGGGGATTAACCCGCCTCAACGAAGTGGAATACCATGAATCAATTGATGAAATGAAGCATGCAGATAAATATATTGAGCGTATATTATTTCTTGAAGGAATACCTAACCTACAAGATCTGGGTAAACTGAACATTGGTGAAGATGTTGAAGAAATGTTGGCCTCAGATCTCAAACTCGAATTAGATGGTGCTAAAAATCTGAAAGAAGCGATCAGTTATGCTGATTCCATCCATGACTATGTTAGTCGTGACTTAATGATTGAAATCTTAGCAGATGAAGAGAACCATATTGATTGGATTGAGACTCAGCTCGATTTAATTAAACGTATGGGGATTCAAAACTATACGCAAGCTCAAATCATCGAAGAGTAATCAAACTTCACATTATGCATTTTCCAAAAATGCCTCATTTGCTTACTGTGCGATGGGGCATTTTTTATTATCGGCAAAGAGGGAAGGGGGATAAAAATCAGAAAAATTCGCACATATTTTCCACGATTACTTGCGTTTAAGATTCAGTTGCGTATAATGCGCGGGCTTACTGATTAGTAATCTCTAATTTTTTAGGTTTTAAAGGTCAGTATTGAGTCAACGATTTGTTGCTCATTTAGACAATACTCCCGATTTGGGGGTTACATCAAAGAACGATTACACTCCCCCATCAATCGAAATGGGTGCGAGGAGTAATTATTTACGTTTATAAAATAGTTGGAGCTCTGGTCTCATGCAGAACCAAAGAATCCGTATCCGCCTGAAAGCCTTTGATCATCGTTTAATTGATCAATCAACTGCGGAAATCGTAGAGACTGCTAAGCGCACTGGTGCGCAAGTTCGTGGTCCTATCCCGCTGCCGACACGTAAAGAGCGTTTTACCGTTCTGATTTCTCCGCACGTTAACAAAGATGCGCGTGATCAGTACGAAATTCGCACTCACAAACGTCTGGTTGACATCGTTGAGCCAACCGAGAAGACCGTTGATGCTCTGATGCGTCTGGACCTGGCTGCCGGCGTAGACGTGCAGATCAGCCTGGGTTAATCAGGTCGTCGAACGATTGAGAGGTTGAAACAATGATTGGTTTAGTCGGTAAGAAAGTGGGTATGACTCGTATCTTCACTGAAGATGGCGTTTCTATCCCTGTAACTGTTATCGAAATCGAAAATAACCGTGTTACTCAGGTTAAAACTGCAGAAACTGACGGTTACAATGCAATTCAGGTGACTACTGGTAGCAAAAAAGCGAACCGTGTATCTAAGCCTGAAGCAGGTCATTTCGCTAAAGCTGGCGTTGAAGCTGGCCGTATTCTACGTGAATTCCGTACTGAAGAAGGTGCAGAGTTTAACGTAGGTCAAAGCATTAGCGTTGAAATTTTCGCTGACGTTAAAAAAGTCGACGTTACTGGTACATCTAAAGGTAAAGGTTTTGCCGGCACAGTTAAGCGCTGGAATTTCCGTACTCAAGATGCGACTCACGGTAACTCCTTGTCACACCGTGTTCCGGGTTCTATCGGTCAGAACCAGACTCCGGGCAAAGTGTTTAAAGGCAAGAAAATGGCAGGCCAACTGGGTAATGAGCGTGTAACCGTTCAGAGCTTAGATGTAGTACGTGTTGACGCTGAGCGCAACCTGCTGCTGGTCAAAGGTGCTGTTCCAGGAGCAACTGGTAGCAACCTGATCGTAAAACCGGCTGTCAAGGCTTAACGTCGAGGAGATAGGAATGGAATTGGTAATGAAAGACGCGCAAAGCGCGCTGACTGTTTCCGAAACTACCTTCGGGCGTGATTTCAATGAAGCGCTTGTTCACCAAGTAGTTGTTGCGTATGCAGCTGGTGCTCGTCAAGGTACTCGTGCTCAGAAAACTCGTGCTGAAGTTTCTGGTTCAGGTAAAAAACCATGGCGTCAAAAAGGCACAGGCCGCGCACGTTCTGGTTCTATCAAGAGCCCAATTTGGCGCTCTGGTGGTGTTAGCTTTGCTGCTAAACCACAGGACCACAGTCAAAAAGTTAATAAGAAGATGTACCGTGGTGCTCTGAAAAGCATCCTGTCTGAACTGGTACGTCAAGATCGTCTGATCGTTGTCGAGAAGTTTTCTGTTGAAGCACCTAAAACTAAGTTGCTAGCACAAAAACTGAAAGATATGGCTCTGGAAGATGTGCTGATCATCACTGCTGAATTAGATGAGAATCTGTTCTTAGCAGCACGTAACCTGTACAAGGTTGACGTTCGTGATGCAGCGGGTATCGACCCAGTTAGCTTAATCGCCTTCGACAAAGTGGTTATGACTGCTGATGCTGTGAAGCAAGTTGAGGAGATGCTGGCATGATCCGTGAAGAACGTCTGCTAAAAGTACTGCGCGCGCCGCACGTATCTGAAAAAGCTTCTACAGCGATGGAAAAAAGCAATACCATCGTTCTCAAAGTTGCGAAAGACGCGACTAAAGCAGAAATCAAAGCTGCTGTGCAGAAACTGTTTGAAGTCGAAGTTGAAGGTGTTAACACTTTGCTGGTTAAAGGCAAAACTAAACGCCACGGTCAGCGTTTCGGTCGTCGTAGCGACTGGAAAAAAGCTTACGTTACGCTGAAAGAAGGCCAGAATCTGGACTTCATTGGCGGCGCAGAGTAAGTCGGAGGAGTAAAGAACAATGGCAATTGTTAAATGTAAACCTACGTCTCCGGGCCGTCGCCACGTAGTTAAAGTGGTTAACCCTGAGCTGCATAAGGGTAAACCTTATGCTCCGCTGTTAGAGAAAAACAGCAAATCCGGTGGTCGCAACAACAATGGCCGTATCACCACTCGTCACATTGGTGGTGGCCATAAGCAACATTATCGTCTGGTTGACTTTAAACGCAACAAAGATGGTATCCCTGCTGTTGTTGAGCGTTTGGAATATGATCCAAACCGTTCTGCGAACATTGCACTGGTTCTATATAAAGACGGTGAACGTCGTTATATTCTTGCACCTAAAGGCCTGAAAGCTGGTGACCAGATTCAATCTGGTGTTGATTCAGCAATCAAAGCTGGTAACGCACTGCCTATGCGCAACATCCCTGTTGGTTCTACAGTTCACAACATCGAACTGAAACCAGGTAAAGGTGGTCAGTTAGCGCGTTCAGCAGGTACTTACGCTCAGATCGTTGCTCGTGACGGTGCTTATGTCACCCTACGTCTGCGTTCTGGTGAAATGCGTAAAGTTCTGGCTGATTGCCGTGCAACTTTAGGTGAAGTTGGTAACGCTGAACATATGTTACGTGTTCTGGGTAAAGCTGGTGCTAGCCGCTGGCGTGGTATTCGTCCTACTGTTCGTGGTACGGCGATGAACCCAGTTGACCACCCACATGGTGGTGGTGAAGGTCGTAACTTTGGTAAACACCCTGTAACACCATGGGGCGTTCAGACCAAAGGTAAGAAAACTCGTAGCAACAAGCGTACTGATCAATTCATCGTACGTCATCGTTCTAAAAAATAATTAGAGGATAAGCCATGCCACGTTCTCTCAAGAAAGGTCCTTTTATTGACCTGCACTTGCTGAAGAAGGTAGAGAAAGCGGTGGAAAGCGGAGACAAGAAGCCTCTCAAGACTTGGTCCCGTCGTTCAACGATCTTTCCTAATATGATCGGATTGACCATCGCTGTCCATAATGGTCGTCAGCATGTTCCAGTTTTCGTAACCGACGAAATGGTTGGTCACAAACTGGGTGAATTCGCACCGACTCGCACTTATCGCGGCCACGCGGCTGATAAGAAAGCTAAGAAACGTTAAGGATAGGAGGAAGAGATGGAAACTTTAGCTATGCATCGCCACGCTCGTTCTTCTGCCCAGAAGGTTCGCTTAGTTGCAGACCTTATTCGCGGTAAGAAAGTGTCGCAAGCTCTGGAAATTCTGACCTATACCAACAAGAAAGCTGCTGGTTTAGTGAAGAAAGTACTTGAATCTGCAATTGCTAACGCAGAGCAAAACGATGGCGCTGACATTGATGACCTGAAAGTTGCGAAAATTTTCGTAGACGAAGGTCCAACCATGAAACGCATCATGCCGCGTGCGAAAGGCCGTGCAGATCGTATTCTTAAGCGCACCAGCCACATTACTGTGGTTGTGTCCGATCGCTGAGACTCTGGAGACTAGCAATGGGTCAGAAAGTACATCCTAATGGTATTCGCCTGGGTATTGTCAAACCTTGGAACTCTACTTGGTACGCGAATACTAATGAATTCGCTGACAACCTAGACAGCGATTATAAAGTACGCCAGTACTTGAACAAAGAATTGGCAAAAGCGTCAATTTCACGCATCGTTATCGAGCGTCCTGCAAAAAGCATCCGTGTGACTATTCACACTGCTCGCCCAGGTATCGTTATCGGTAAGAAAGGTGAAGACGTAGAAAAACTGCGTAAAACAGTAGCGGATATCGCTGGTGTTCCTGCGCAAATCAATATCGCCGAAGTTCGTAAACCAGAACTAGACGCTAAATTGGTTGCTGATAGCATCGCTTCACAGCTGGAACGTCGTGTTATGTTCCGTCGTGCTATGAAACGTGCTGTACAGAACGCAATGCGTCTGGGCGCTAAAGGTATCAAAGTTGAAGTCAGTGGCCGTTTAGGCGGTGCTGAAATCGCTCGTACCGAGTGGTATCGTGAAGGCCGTGTGCCACTGCACACTCTACGTGCTGATATCGATTATAACACTTCAGAAGCGCACACTACTTATGGTGTTCTCGGCGTTAAGGTATGGATCTTCAAAGGTGAGATTCTGGGTGGTATGGCTGCTGTTGAACAAGCTGAGAAACCAGCTGCTCAACCTAAAAAGCAGCAGCGTAAAGGCCGCAAGTAAGGAGAGTCGCTGATGTTACAACCAAAGCGTACAAAATTCCGTAAAGTGCATAAAGGCCGCAACCGTGGTCTGGCACAAGGTACGGATGTTAGCTTCGGCACTTTCGGTCTTAAAGCTGTGGGCCGTGGTCGTCTGACTGCTCGTCAGATCGAAGCGGCACGTCGTGCTATGACCCGTGCAGTTAAGCGTCAAGGTAAAATCTGGATCCGTGTGTTCCCAGATAAGCCAATTACTGAAAAGCCACTCGAAGTTCGTATGGGTAAAGGTAAAGGTAACGTAGAATATTGGGTTGCTTTGATCCAGCCTGGTAAAGTCCTGTATGAAATGGACGGTGTGCCTGAAGAGCTGGCTCGTGAAGCATTCTCTCTGGCAGCAGCGAAACTGCCTATCAAAACCACCTTTGTAACTAAGACGGTGATGTAATGAAAGCACAAGAGCTGCGCGAAAAAAGCGTTGAAGAGCTGAATTCTGAACTGCTGAATCTGCTGCGTGAACAATTCAATTTACGTATGCAGGCTGCAAGCGGTCAGCTACAACAGTCTCATCTGTTGAAACAAGTGCGTCGCGATATCGCACGTGTGAAGACTTTACTGACTGAGAAGGCAGGTGCGTAATGAGCGATAAAATCCGTACTCTGCAAGGTCGTGTAGTTAGCGATAAAATGGAGAAATCCATCGTTGTTGCTATCGAGCGTATGGTGAAGCACCCTCTGTATGGTAAATTCATCCGTCGTACGACTAAATTGCACGTACATGACGAGAACAATGAATGTGGTATCGGTGACGTGGTAGAAATCCGCCAAACTCGTCCACTGTCTAAGACTAAGTCTTGGGCCTTAGTTCGCGTTGTTGAAAAAGCAATTCTGTAATAGAATAGCTTCTTCTGATAAATAAACGGCTCTTTTTTTACTGGGCCGTTTATTTTTTTCTGTCCATAACGAAGATGTGGTGTTATAATGCCGCGCCCTCGTATTATGGGGTATATTGAACGGTCTCTTCAATAATGAAGTGGCTCAGTAGTAGTTGACATTTAGCGGAGCACTAAAATGATCCAAGAACAGACTATGCTGAACGTGGCCGACAACTCCGGTGCACGTCGCGTAATGTGTATCAAGGTTCTAGGTGGCTCGCACCGTCGCTACGCAGGCGTCGGCGACATCATTAAAATTACTGTTAAAGAAGCAATTCCACGCGGTAAAGTGAAAAAAGGTGATGTCCTGAAGGCGGTAGTGGTGCGCACCAAGAAGGGTGTACGTCGCCCGGACGGTTCTGTCATTCGCTTCGATAGTAATGCATGCGTTATTTTAAACAATAACAGCGAGCAGGTAGTCGGTACGCGTATTTTTGGGCCGGTAACTCGTGAACTTCGTACAGAGAAGTTTATGAAAATTATTTCACTGGCACCTGAAGTACTCTAAGGAGCGGAACTATGGCAGCGAAAATCCGTCGTGATGACGAAGTTATCGTGCTGACTGGTAAAGATAAAGGTAAGCGCGGTAAAGTAAAACAGGTTATTTCTTCTGGTAAAGTTATCGTTGAAGGTATCAATCTGGTTAAGAAACATCAGAAGCCTGTCCCGGCTCTGAACCAACCAGGTGGCATCGTTGAAAAAGAAGCGGCTATTCAAGTTTCTAACGTTGCAATCTTTAACAAGGCAACCGGTAAGGCTGACCGTGTAGGCTTTAGATTTGAAGACGGTAAAAAAGTCCGTTTCTTCAAGTCTAACAGTGAAACTATCAAGTAATTTTTGGAGTATACGATGGCGAAACTGCATGATTACTATAAAGACGAAGTAACTAAACAACTGATGACTCAGTTTGGTTACAATTCTGTCATGCAAGTCCCTCGGGTCGAGAAGATCACCCTGAACATGGGTGTTGGTGAAGCGATCGCTGATAAGAAACTGCTGGATAATGCAGCAGCTGACTTAGCAGCAATCTCTGGTCAAAAACCACTGATCACCAAAGCACGCAAATCTGTTGCAGGCTTCAAAATCCGTCAGGGCTATCCAATCGGCTGTAAAGTAACTCTGCGTGGCGAACGCATGTGGGAGTTCCTTGAGCGACTGATTTCTATTGCTGTACCACGTATTCGTGACTTCCGTGGCTTGTCCGCTAAGTCATTTGATGGTCGCGGTAACTACAGCATGGGTGTACGTGAACAAATCATCTTCCCTGAAATCGATTACGATAAAGTGGATCGTGTACGTGGTTTAGATATTACTATCACCACGACTGCGAAATCAGATGATGAAGGTCGCGCACTGTTAGCAGCGTTCAACTTCCCGTTCCGCAAGTAAGGCAGGGTACTCATGGCTAAGAAATCTATGAAAGCGCGTGATGTTAAGCGTGCTAAATTAGCTGATAAGTTCTTCGCAAAGCGCGTTGAGCTGAAAGCTATCATCTCTGATGTAAAAGCATCTGATGAAGATCGCTGGGACGCTGTTCTCAAGCTGCAAACACTGCCACGTGATTCAAGTCCTTCTCGTCAGCGTAACCGCTGCCGTCAAACTGGGCGTCCGCACGGTTTCCTGCGGAAATTTGGTCTGAGCCGTATTAAAGTCCGTGAAGCCGCTATGCGCGGTGAAATCCCGGGCCTTAAAAAGGCTAGTTGGTAATTGTCACCATATTGAATCACGGGAGTAAAGACAGATGAGCATGCAAGATCCCATCGCGGATATGCTGACCCGTATCCGTAACGGTCAGGCCGCGAACAAAGTTGCGGTCACCATGCCTTCCTCCAAGCTGAAAGTGGCAATTGCCAAAGTGCTGAAGGAAGAAGGTTATATTGAAGATTTTAAAATTGAAGGCGACATCAAGCCAGAATTGGAACTGACTCTGCGTTATTTCCAAGGTAAGGCTGTTGTAGAAAGCATTCAGCGTGTAAGCCGCCCAAGTCTGCGCATCTATAAGAAAAAAGATGAGCTGCCACAAGTTATGGCTGGCCTAGGCATCGCTGTTGTTTCTACCTCTAAAGGTGTCATGACTGATCGTGCAGCTCGCCAAGCTGGTCTTGGTGGCGAGATTCTCTGCTACGTAGCTTAATTCGGGAGGAAAGAATGTCTCGTGTGGCAAAAGCACCCGTCGTCATTCCTGCCGGCGTAGAGGTAAAACTCAACGGTCAGGTTATTTCGATTAAGGGTAAAAACGGCGAGCTTACTCGTACTATCCATAATGCGGTTGAAGTTAAACATGAAGATGGCCGCTTAACTTTCGCACCACGCGAAGGTTTTGCTGATGCTTGGGCACAGGCGGGTACTTCTCGTTCTTTGCTTAACTCAATGGTTGTTGGTGTTACTGAAGGCTTCACTAAAAAACTTCAACTAGTCGGTGTTGGTTACCGTGCAGCAATCAAAGGCAATGCAGTTAGCTTGTCTTTAGGTTTCTCGCATCCGGTTGAACACGCACTGCCAGCAGGCATTACTGCAGAATGTCCAACACAAACTGAAATCGTACTGAAAGGTGCTGATAAGCAAGTGATTGGTCAAGTCGCGGCAGAACTGCGTGCTTACCGTCGTCCTGAGCCTTACAAAGGCAAGGGTGTTCGTTACGCCGATGAAATCGTGCGTACTAAAGAGGCTAAGAAGAAGTAAGGTAACACTATGGATAAGAAAGCAGCTCGTATCCGTCGTGCGACCCGCGCACGCCGCAAGATCCAAGAGTTGGGTGCGACACGCCTGGTGGTACACCGTACTCCACGCCATATTTATGCGCAGGTTATCGCTCCAAACGGTTCTGAAACTTTGGTGGCCGCTTCTACTACAGAAAAAGCTATCAATGAGCAAGTGAAATTCACTGGAAACAAAGACGCAGCAGCAGTTGTTGGTAAAATTATTGCTGAGCGCGCACTGGAAAAAGGCATCACTGTTGTTGCTTTTGACCGTTCTGGTTTCCAATATCATGGTAGAGTCCAGGCACTGGCAGATGCTGCCCGTGAAGCTGGCCTTCAGTTCTAAGGTAGAGGTGTAAGATGGCTCACATCGAGAAACAAGCTGGTGAACTGCAGGAAAAGCTGATCGCGGTAAACCGCGTAGCAAAAACCGTTAAAGGTGGCCGTATTTTCAGCTTTACAGCACTAACAGTAGTTGGTGATGGTAACGGTCGCGTTGGTTTTGGCTACGGCAAAGCGCGCGAAGTTCCGGCAGCAATCCAGAAAGCGATGGAAAAAGCCCGTCGCAGTATGAAAACCGTTGCTCTAAACAACGGCACACTGTTCCACCCTGTGAAAGGTACACACACCGGTTCTCGCGTGTTTATGCAACCTGCTCACGAAGGTACCGGTATCATTGCCGGTGGTGCAATGCGTGCTGTTTTAGAAGTAGCTGGAGTTCGCAACGTACTGGCTAAAACCTATGGTTCCACAAACCCAATCAACGTGGTTCGTGCAACACTGGATGCTTTAGACAGCATGAAGTCTCCAGAAATGGTCGCAGCTAAGCGTGGAAAATCCGTCGAAGAAATTCTGGGGTAATCAGCCATGGCTAAGACTATTAAAATTACACAAGTTCGCAGTTCAATCGGTCGTCTGCCTAAGCATAAGGCAACTTTGGTCGGTTTAGGTCTGCGTCGCATTGGTCATACAGTAGAACGTGAGGATACTCCTGCTGTTCGCGGTATGGTCAACTTGGTTTCCTACATGGTTAAAGTTGAGGAGTAAGAGATGCGTTTAAATACTCTGTCTCCGGCTGAAGGTGCCAAGCACGCGCCTAAGCGCTTAGGTCGTGGTATCGGTTCTGGTCTGGGTAAAACCGGCGGACGTGGTCACAAAGGTCAGAAATCTCGTTCTGGCGGTGGCGTACGTCGTGGTTTTGAAGGTGGCCAGATGCCTTTATACCGTCGTCTACCAAAATTTGGTTTTACTTCACGTAAAGCAATGATCACCGCAGAGATTCGTCTGTCTGATTTTGCTGCTGTTGAAGGCGATGTAATTGATCTGAACGCACTAAAAGCCGCGAATGTTGTTGGCATCCAGATTGAATATGCGAAAGTTATTCTGTCTGGCGAAGTGAATCGTGCAGTTACTGTACGTGGCCTTCGTGTTACTAAAGGTGCTCGCGCTGCGATTGAAGCTGCCGGCGGTAAAATTGAGGAATAAGTGACAGATGGCTAAACAACCAGGATTAGATTTTCAAAGTGCCAAGGGTGGAGTTGGTGAACTGAAGCGCAGACTTTTGTTTGTTATTGGTGCACTAATCGTTTTCCGAATTGGTTCTTTTATTCCAATCCCTGGTATTGATGCCACTGTGCTTGCCAAATTGCTCGAACAGCAACAAGGCACCATCATTGATATGTTTAACATGTTCTCTGGTGGTGCTCTTAGCCGAGCTTCTATCTTTGCTTTGGGTATTATGCCGTATATTTCTGCGTCAATTATTATCCAATTATTATCTGTGGTTAACCCACGATTAGCAGAGATTAAGAAAGAAGGTGAAGCAGGTCGTCGGAAGATAAGCCAATATACCCGTTGGGGTACTTTGGTTTTAGCAATATTCCAATCTGTTGGTATTGCGATGGGTCTTCCGAATATGCCAGGGATGCAAGGGCTAGTTATTGATCCGGGTCTCCCGTTCTACTTCACGGCTGTTGTTAGCTTAGTTACTGGAACCATGTTCTTGATGTGGCTAGGTGAGCAGATAACTGAAAGAGGTATTGGTAACGGTATCTCAATCATTATCTTCGCTGGTATCGTTGCGGGTCTACCGCCGGCCATTGGCCATACTATCGAGCAAGCTCGGCAAGGCGATCTGCACTTCCTCCTGTTGCTGTTGGTTGCAGTGCTCGTATTCGCGGTAACTTTCTTTGTTGTATTCATGGAGCGTGGTCAACGTCGTATCGTTGTTAACTACGCGAAACGTCAACAAGGACGCCGTGTTTATGCTGCACAAAGCACACATTTACCACTAAAAGTGAATATGGCGGGTGTAATTCCTGCAATTTTTGCTTCCAGTATCATACTGTTCCCGGGTACAATAGCATCCTGGTTCGGTGATGGGACTGGTTGGGACTGGTTAACGACTATTTCGATGTATTTACAACCAGGCCAACCGTTGTATGTGTTGCTTTATGCTTCTGCGATCATCTTCTTCTGTTTCTTCTATACGGCGTTGGTTTTCAACCCAAGAGAAACGGCAGATAACCTGAAGAAGTCCGGTGCATTTGTACCAGGAATTCGTCCGGGAGAGCAAACGGCCAAGTACATTGATAAGGTAATGACACGTCTAACTTTAGTTGGCGCGCTCTATATTACCTTTATCTGCCTAATCCCGGAGTTCATGCGTGACGCAATGAAAGTACCTTTTTACTTTGGTGGTACTTCCCTATTAATCGTAGTCGTCGTTATCATGGACTTTATGGCTCAAGTGCAAACTCTCATGATGTCAAGTCAATATGAGTCTGCATTGAAGAAAGCAAATCTTAAAGGTAAGTAATCACTTAGTGTGATTATGGTTTGCTTTAGAAGTTACGGAGAGTAAAAATGAAAGTTCGTGCTTCCGTCAAGAAATTATGCCGTAACTGTAAAGTTATCCGTCGCAATGGTAGCGTTCGTGTAATTTGCAGTGTTGAACCAAGACATAAACAACGTCAAGGTTAAGAAAAAGCATTTTTTTCTTGCAAAGTTGGGTTGAGCTGGCTAAATTAGCCAGCCAATCTTTTTTATCGAAGATACATTATTGTTTGAGTATCCTGAAAACGGGCTTTTCAGCACAGTAATGTATATTTTAACTTAGGAGTGCATAGTGGCCCGTATAGCAGGCATTAACATTCCTGATCATAAACATACCGTAATCGCTTTAACATCGATTTTCGGAATCGGCAAAACTCGTTCACAGGCTATCTGTGAAGCAACTGGTATTGCTGAAAATGTTAAGATCAGTGAGCTGTCTGAAGAACAAATCGACAAGCTGCGTGACGAAGTTGCCAAGTATGTGGTAGAAGGTGACCTACGTCGTGAAATTACCCTGAGCATCAAGCGTCTGATGGACCTTGGATGTTACCGTGGTTTACGTCATCGTCGTGGTCTTCCTGTGCGCGGACAGCGTACTAAGACTAACGCTCGTACCCGTAAGGGTCCGCGTAAGCCGATCAAGAAATAAGTCGGGGTACTGAATAATGGCAAAGGCACCAATTCGTGCACGTAAACGTGTAAGAAAACAAGTCTCAGACGGTGTGGCTCATATCCATGCTTCTTTCAACAACACAATCGTTACTATTACTGATCGTCAGGGTAACGCATTAGGTTGGGCAACTGCCGGTGGTTCCGGTTTCCGTGGTTCTCGCAAATCCACTCCGTTTGCAGCTCAGGTTGCAGCAGAGCGTTGCGCAGAAGCCGTGAAAGAATACGGTATCAAGAACCTGGAAGTTATGGTTAAGGGACCGGGTCCGGGTCGCGAATCAACAATTCGTGCTCTGAACGCCGCAGGTTTCCGCATCACAAATATTACTGATGTGACTCCTATCCCTCATAACGGTTGTCGCCCACCGAAAAAACGTCGCGTTTAATACGTTTCGTTTTTAGGACTGTTGGAGAAAGAAAATGGCTAGATATTTGGGTCCTAAGCTCAAGCTGAGCCGTCGCGAAGGAACAGACCTCTTCCTGAAGTCTGGTGTTCGCGCGATTGACACCAAGTGTAAATTAGAACAAGCACCTGGCCAGCACGGCGCGCGTAAACCGCGTCTGTCTGACTACGGTGTTCAGTTACGTGAAAAACAAAAAGTTCGTCGTATTTACGGTGTTCTAGAACGTCAATTCCGTAACTATTACAAAGAAGCAACACGTCTGAAAGGCAACACAGGTGAAAACCTGCTGACTCTGCTGGAAGGCCGTCTTGATAACGTCGTTTACCGTATGGGCTTTGGCGCAACTCGCGCAGAAGCACGTCAAATGGTTAGCCACAAGGCTATCATGGTAAATGGTCGAGTAGTTAATATCGCTTCTTATCAGGTTTCCCCGAATGACGTTATCAGCGTTCGTGAGAAAGCGAAAAAACAGTCTCGTATTAAGGCTGCTTTAGAGCTGGCTGAACAGCGTGAGAAGCCAACTTGGCTGGAAGTTGATGCTGCTAAAATGGAAGGTGTGTTCAAACGTATTCCTGAACGTACTGACCTGTCTGCGGACATTAACGAACACCTGATCGTCGAGCTTTACTCTAAGTAAAGCTTAGCACCAAAGAGAGGACACAATGCAGGGTTCTGTGACAGAGTTTCTAAAACCGCGCCTGGTAGATATCGAGCAAGTGAGTTCGACGCACGCCAAGGTGACCCTTGAGCCTTTAGAGCGTGGCTTCGGTCATACTCTTGGTAACGCACTGCGCCGTATTCTGCTTTCGTCTATGCCGGGTTGTGCGGTGACAGAGGTTGAGATTGATGGTGTACTGCATGAGTACAGCACCAAAGAAGGTGTACAGGAAGATATCCTGGAGATTCTCCTCAACCTGAAAGGGCTGGCGGTAAAAGTTCAGGGGAAAGATGAAGTTATTTTAACCTTGAATAAATCTGGCATTGGCCCTGTGACTGCAGCCGACATCGTCCATGATGGCGATGTCGAAATCGTCAAGCCACAGCACGTTATCTGCCACCTGACAGACGAAAGCGCATCAATCAATATGCGTATCAAAGTTCAGCGTGGTCGTGGTTATGTGCCGGCTTCTGCCCGAGTACATTCGGAAGAAGATGAGCGCCCAATTGGTCGTTTGTTAGTCGATGCTTGCTATAGCCCTGTAGAGCGTATTGCCTACAATGTTGAAGCAGCTCGTGTTGAGCAACGTACTGACTTGGATAAGTTAGTTATCGAAATGGAAACTAACGGTACAATCGATCCTGAAGAGGCGATTCGCCGTGCAGCGACTATCCTGGCTGAACAACTTGAAGCTTTTGTTGACTTACGTGATGTTCGTCAGCCTGAAGTTAAAGAAGAGAAACCAGAGTTCGATCCTATCTTATTGCGCCCAGTTGACGATCTGGAATTGACTGTCCGCTCTGCTAACTGCCTTAAAGCAGAAGCTATCCACTACATCGGTGATCTGGTACAGCGTACTGAAGTTGAGTTGCTTAAAACGCCTAACCTTGGTAAGAAATCTCTTACTGAAATTAAGGACGTCTTGGCATCTCGTGGTCTTTCTCTGGGCATGCGCTTAGAAAATTGGCCACCAGCAAGTATTGCTGATGATTAGGATCACAGGTTAAGGTTTTACTGAGAAGGATAAGGTCATGCGCCATCGTAAGAGTGGTCGTCAATTGAACCGCAACAGCAGCCACCGCCAAGCTATGTTCCGTAACATGGCAGGTTCTTTAGTTCGTCATGAAATCATCAAGACGACTCTGCCTAAAGCGAAAGAACTGCGTCGCGTCGTTGAGCCGCTGATTACTCTTGCCAAGACCGACAGCGTAGCTAATCGTCGTCTGGCATTCGCCCGTACTCGTGATAACGAGATCGTGGCAAAATTGTTTAATGAATTGGGACCTCGCTTTGCAGCGCGTGCGGGCGGTTACACTCGTATTCTTAAGTGTGGCTTCCGTACTGGTGACAATGCTCCGATGGCTTACATCGAGCTTGTTGACCGTGCTGTTGAGTCTCAAGAAGTAGCTGCAGAGTAATCTGTTTGCTATCAAAAAAACCGGGTATATTTGCCCGGTTTTTTTGTACCTGCTATTCTATCTTCCACTGAACATCATCCTTGATTTATTCCATTTAGACCTTATTTAAAGTGGAGTACCCATGAGTATGTATAAAATAGGGCAAATTGCTCGTCTTGCTGATGTTACCCCTGATACGATCCGCTTTTATGAAAAGCAAGGTCTGATGGGGCATAAGCTTAGGACTGAAGGCGGTTATCGCTTGTATACGGATCAAGATCTGCAACGGCTGCGTTTCATCCGTTATGCAAAGCAATTAGGTTTTACTTTGGAAGCGATTACTGAGCTTTTATCGATAAGAGTCGATCCTGAACATCATACATGCCAAGAGTCAAAAAAAATTGTTGATTTGCGTCTGTTTGAAGTTGAAAAAAAGATCCAAGAACTTATTATTATGCGTGATTCTTTGAAGATGCTTAGCTCCGCTTGCTGTGGCGAGGAACACGCAACAACATATTGTTCGATAATGGAGATTCTTGAAAAGGGTGCATCCAAAGTCTATTAGTTGATTACCATTTAGTTTTATTGTTATAGGAAGGTATATACCATGAGCCAATATCAACATAAACGTGGTCAGATAAAAGATAATGCAATTGAAGCATTGTTACACGACCCATTATTTAGGCAACGAGTTGAAAAAAATAAGAAAGGAAAAGGAAGCTATACTCGGAAAGGTAAACATCAAAGAAATGGTAACTGGGAGGCCAGTGGTAATAAGTTATTCTACGTATTACCACTGGCTTTTTAGTTATTACTTTTTATTTTGTTCTTTTAATAAATCACGAATTTCTGATAATAAAACTTCTTCTTTACTCGGTGCCGGTGGCGCTTCAGGTTCTGCTTCTTTTTCGCGACGTACTTTATTCATCACTTTAATTGCCATGAAAATAGCAAATGCGACAATAACAAAATCAAATACCGTTTGAATAAACATACCATAATTAAGAACAACAGCAGGCATATCTCCTTCAGCCGCCCTTAAAATAACACTGAATTGTTTAAAGTCGACCCCGCCAATTAATAAGCCGAGAGGGGGCATAATGACATCAGCTACTAATGAAGAAACAATCTTACCGAATGCTGCACCAATAATGATACCGACAGCCATGTCGACAACATTGCCCTTCATTGCAAATTCACGAAACTCTTTTAAAAAACTCATTTGACCCCCTAATTAAAAACTCTGTTTCATAAAATAAATATTTAGTTAACAAATTATAGTACCTAGATCAATTAAGCTGCAAATGAATCGTCATTTTATTTTTATAAAAAGAAAGGGCTAGGCTGAAATAGTTTTTCAACGTCAGGTACATATTTTTTATCTGTAATAAACATGATGACATGATCACCTTGTTCAATAATATGATAATCATTGGCAATAATAACTTCATCTTCTCTAACTAAAGCGCCAATAATTGTCCCCGGTGGAAGCTTAATATCTGAAATTTTCTTTCCTACAACTTTAGATGTATTTTCATCTCCGTGTGCAATTGCCTCAATGGCTTCAGCAACCCCCCTTCTTAATGAGGAAACGCTGACAATATCGGCTTTTCGGACATGACCAAGTAATGCCGAGATTGTTGCTTGCTGTGGTGATACAGCAATATCAATCACCCCTCCTTGAACTAATTCAACATAAGCGGTGCGTTGAATTAAGACCATGGCTTTTTTAGCCCCCATTTTTTTAGCTAACATAGCCGACATGATATTTGCTTCGTCGTCGTTAGTTAGGGCTATGAATACATCCATTTGCTCAATATGCTCTTCGGTTAATAACTCTTGATCAGAAGCATCACCATAAAACACGATCGTATCATGAAGTAGTTCAGCCAGTTCTGTTGCGCGTTGTTGATTACGCTCTATTAGTTTGACGCTATAATCTTTTTCTAGCCGTTTTGCTAAGCCTGCACCAACATTACCGCCACCTACTATCATTAAACGTTTATAAGGTTTTTCTAGACGTTGTAATTCACTCATGACAGCGCGAATATGTTGTGTTGAAGCGACAAAAAATACTTCATCTCCAGCTTCAATGATGGTCGAGCCTTGAGGTCTTATAGGACGATCTTGACGGAATATTGCTACGACTCTGGTATCAATATGTGGCATGTGTTCACGTAAGCTTGATAGAGCATTACCCACGAGTGAACCGCCATAATAGGCTTTAACCGCAACAATACTGACTTTACCTTCGGCAAAATTAACTACTTGGAGTGCGCCAGGGTATTGGATTAGTTTGTAAATATAGTCTATGACTAATTGTTCCGGAGAGATTAAATAATCAATAGGAATTTGTTCAGGTAAAAATAGCTTGTCTGCTTCACGGATATATTCAGTTGCTCTAATACGCGCGATTTTATTCGGGGTATTAAAAAGACTATAGGCAATTTGACATGCGATCATGTTAGTCTCATCTGAATTAGTCACTGCGACTAACATATCTGCATCTTCAGCTCCCGCATCACGGAGTACTCGTGGGTGGGAGCCGTGACCATTGACGACTCTAAGATCAAACTGATCTTGTAATTGACGCAAGCGATCAGCATTCGTGTCAACGACAGTAATATCATTGTTTTCGTCTACTAGATTTTCAGCGAGAGTTCCACCAACTTGTCCTGCACCTAAAATAATGATTTTCATTGAATATTCCTATCTTAGACAAGCCTTATCCAGTTAATTTATTTGCTTTACTAGGCGTGCGTAGAAGAAACCATCACCCCCTGTTTCACTGGGAAGTATTTGTAATCCTGCACTTGTGCCATCATTCAGTTTAGCTTCCGGGTGTTTAGCTAAAAAGTTTTTTATTTGCAGGCTATTCTCTTCGGGCATAACAGAGCAAGTTGCATAGACAAGAGTACCGCCTACTTTTAAATATGGCCAAATAGACTCGAGTATTTTTGCTTGAAGAACGGTGAGTTCATTAATATCAGAATCTCGTCTTAACCATTTTATATCTGGGTGACGTCGAATAACACCGGTTGCTGAACATGGTGCATCAAGCAATATGCGATCAAACAATTTACCCTCAGCCCATTGCTCAGGAGTAGTTCCATCACCTTGAATAACAACAGCATGTTGCTTGAGTCGCGACAAATTTTCGTTTACGCGTTTTAGGCGAGATTCATCAATATCGACAGCCACAACATGCGCTTTTGGTGCTATTTCTAAGATATGAGTTGTCTTACCGCCAGGTGCTGCACATAGGTCGAGAATATGTTCATTATTTTGAGGTGCAAGTATTTCGGCACAACCTTGGGCGGAGACATCTTGTACTGTAGACCAGCCATCATCAAAGCCGGGTAGTTTTGCTACTGAAGTTGGTTCAGATAGCCTTAATGCGGAAGGGTGTTTAAGATGTCGCTCAGATGTAATTCCTATTTCTTCCAACAGCTTTTGGTATTGTTCAGCACTATGATGTTGAGCGTTAACCCTCAACCACATAGGTGGACGTTGGTTGTTCGCTTCAACAATGGATTGCCATTCGTTAGGGTATGCGTTTTGCAGTCTTTTTAGTAACCAACTAGGATGTAAATATTGACTATTATGATTTGCGCTACGTTCTTCTAACTGAGCTTGTTGTCTTTGGAATGAACGCAATACACCATTGATAAGCCCTTTTAGTTGAGGACGTTTTAATGCAACGGCTCCATTGACTGTTTCAGCAAGGGCTGCATGAGCTGGAATACGTGTATAGAGTAGCTGATAAATACCAACCATAATGAGGTAGTGTAATGTTCGTTGCTTACCTGTCAGTGGTTTTTCCATTAGTTGGCTAACAAACCATTCAAGTTTAGGTAAATAGCGGAGAACACCAAAACAGATCTCTTGTAATAGAGACTTATCTTTATCGCTAATATTTTTTTGTAATTCAGGTAGTACCGTACTTAGGGATTGGCCTTTGTCAATGACTTGACCAATGGCTATTGCTGCGATGCTACGCAAGTTATATGTATTCTTCATAAATGAGGGTGAGTCTATTCGTCACGAAATAAATTTGCCTGAATATATTATCAGGCAAATTTATTGGTGTTTTAATTAAGTAGTGTTCCAGGAGCGAACCATTCACGGCGAGAGTTTAATAGATCTTGTGCTGCCATGGCTTTTTTACCTGGAGGCTGTAATTGAACGATATTCAATTTTCCGCTAGCAGTGGCGACACATATACCATTTTTATCGGCGCTAATAATCGTACCTGGTTTTTCACTGTGATTTTCTGAAATCACTTCAGCCTGCCAAACTTTTATCAGTTGATCTTGAACCATAAAATAGCTCATAGGCCAAGGATTAAACGCTCTAACACAACGTTCTATCTGCTCTGCTGATAATTGCCAATCAATACGCGCTTCTTCTTTAGATAATTTCTCTGCATAATTTGCTAAGGAATCGTCCTGTTTTTCAGGAAGGCATTGTTGGCTAGATATCAGATCTAAGGTGTGTATTAGGGCTTCTGGACCAATAACAGCCAATTTTTGATAGAGTGTTGCGCTAGTATCTTCTGGCAGGATAGGGCATTTCGCTTTATAGAGCATATCACCGGTATCTAAGCCTTCATCCATTTGCATAATCGTGACGCCCGTTTCAGCATCACCCGCCCAAATAGAACGTTGAATAGGAGCAGCCCCACGCCAGCGAGGTAGTAGTGAGCCGTGGACATTTAGGCAACCTAAACGGGGGATATCTAAAACGGCTTTTGGCAAAATAAAGCCATAAGCAACAACAATCATCAAATCAGCATTTTGCTCTTTGATCCATTGATGGTTTTCTTCCTTTTTCAGTGTAGTAGGCTGAAAAACGGGAATATTATTTTCTTGCGCTAATACTTTTACAGGGCTAGGTGTCAGCTTCTTTCCTCTTCCCGCGGGCTTATCTGGTGGAGTGAGGACACCTACAACCTGATGTTTAGTGTTAAGCAAAGCAGCTAAATGACCAGCAGCAAAATCAGGTGTACCTGCAAAGATAATTTTTAATGATTCTGACACGTTTATGTTCCCTGTATAAATCTATCTATTTAGCTATTTTGGCTTCTTTAGCTCTCATTCTATCCAACTTTTCAACTTTTTGGCGGATACGTTGGCGTTTTAATGGAGAGAGATAATCGACAAATAGTTTCCCAACAAGGTGATCCATCTCATGTTGAATACAAATAGCGAGTAAGCCATCGGCCTCAAGTTCAAACGTTTCGCCATTATAGTCGAGAGCTCGAATTTTAACGTTTTCGGCTCTTGGGACAAATCCATGCTGTTCAGGAATGGAGAGACAGCCTTCCTCTATACCTGTTTCACCTGATTTGTCGAGTAATTCAGGATTGATCAATACCAGTCGTTCATCACGCGTTTCGGAAACATCAATAACGATGATCCGCTGATGAATATCAACTTGGGTCGCAGCAAGACCGATACCTTCTTCTTCATACATCGTTTCGAACATATCATCGATAATACGTTGAATTTCGGCATCTACTTTTTCTACTGGCTTAGCAATAGTGCGTAAGCGTTCGTCTGGGTAATGTAATACGTTTAATACTGACATAAATTTTTTCGAGCAGCGTCCAAAAAAGTGAATAAGAATTAATGCCTATTCTAGACATTTATTGGTCATATTGACAGTATTGGTGATGATTTGTTCATTGATGAACTCATTTATTATAACGTCAGGAAGATGCGATGGATTCTCAAGAAATATGGTTAAGAATGTCTCAAGTCAGCCGGTTATCACCGCATAAGGCATTAAGAATAATTAACAAGCTACTCTTATTAGAGAAAGTTAGTCTGCCTATCTTACGAGAATGTGGGCTGAATGAGTTGCAATGCTTACAGTTTCAACATTTTTCTTCGACCAAGTTAACTCAAACGATTAAATGGTTGGAAAAAGAAGAGCACCAGCTGATCACCTTTTATGATTCACACTATCCCCTTTTGCTAAAACAAATCTCGAATTTTCCGCTGGTGTTGTTTGTCATCGGGCAAAGGGAATTAATTGCAACAGCACAGATTGCAATCGTTGGTAGCCGCCAAACGAGTGCTTACGGCCGTAAATGGGCCGAGCTGTTTGCCAAAGAATTTACACGTTATGGTTTAACGATTACGAGTGGGCTAGCCTTTGGAATCGATGTTGTTAGTCATCGGGCGGCATTAAATGAAAAAGGGAAAACAATCGCTGTTTTAGGTAGTGGACTCGCAAATATCTACCCCAAGCAACATATTTTTTTGGCGGAAAAAATAAAAGAAGAAGGCGCATTAATTTCTGAATATTTACCTCATACACCGCCACTCCCTAAGCAATTTCCTCGGCGAAATCGAATCATTAGTGGTTTAAGTAAAGCCACCGTTGTTATTGAGGCAGGTATGAAAAGTGGTTCATTGATAACAGCACGCTATGCTATTGAACAAAATAGAGATCTTTTTACGATACCCGCACCGTTAGGAGATCCCGCTTTCAGTGGCAATCATTGGTTATTGCAGCAAGGCGCGTATTTATTAGTTGATCCCGAAGATATTAAACCTCATCTAGAGGCCGGACTGAATTGGTTGCCTGTCGAATCGTTAATTAAAGAAGAAATTAATTCTGAATTTAATCTGACAGAAAACAAAATATTGAGTATGGTTGAGTATCATCCTTTACCCGCAGATGTTATTGCTGAGCGCGCACAACAGCCCATAACAGAAGTGACTTCTATTTTGACTGAATTAGAAATAGATGGTGTGATCGCTTCAGTTGCTGGTGGATATATAAAATTAAGTTAGTTGGCTAAGAGAAAATCATGTCAAAGCAATTGCCTTTTGAAACAGAAAAAAATGAACATTGCCCTGAATGCGGTGCGGTATTGGTTATTCGTAATGGTGCACATGGACCTTTTTTTGCGTGTTCTTCATATCCGCAGTGTCATTATGTCAAACCTATGCGCCCTTCAGCAGAAAGCCATGTAATAAAGGTATTAGAAGGACAGGCATGCCCTCAATGTGGTTATGATCTCGTTTTGAAACAAGGGCGATTTGGTATGTTTATTGGGTGTAGTCACTACCCTGAATGTGAGCATATAGAATTAATTGATAAGCCAGATGAAACGAAAGTTTCTTGCCCTCAGTGTCAAACAGGGCATCTGTTGCAACGTAAATCTAGGTTTGGTAAGACATTTTATGCTTGCGATAGCTATCCATCCTGCCAATTTATTCTTAATAACAAGCCCGTATCTGGCGAGTGTGAGCATTGTCATTATCCATTACTTATGGAAAAAAGGGGTGCTCAAGGAGTAAGATTATTTTGTGCCAGTAAACGATGTGGTAAACCACAGAAAGAATAATGAGTTAAAAAGATGCAAAATAAATCTACACCTACAATTGAAAATATTATCACAGCCCTTAATAAAGGGGATGTTATCGCTTATCCCACAGAGGCTGTTTTTGGACTTGGCTGTGACCCCGATAGTGAACAAGCGGTCAATAAATTACTTGAATTGAAACAACGTCCTTGGGAAAAAGGGTTGATTCTCATTGCTGATAATTATGAGCAATTGAAAAGTTACGTTGATGATAATCAGCTAACAGATGAACAAAAACAAGTCATGTTTGAAAGCTGGCCTGGCCCCGTTACGTGGGTTATCCCAGCGAAGCCATCTACACCTAAATGGTTAACGGGTCGCTTTGATACTTTGGCGGTAAGGGTGACTGACCATAAGTTAGTAAAAGCACTTTGCCGAGAATATGGAAAACCATTGGTATCAACGAGCGCAAATTTGAGTGGAAAGGAGCCTTGTAGAACGACCCATGAAGTTATAGAGCAGTTTGCGGGAAGTATCCCTGTACTGGATGGGGCTGTAGGTGGACGTCAAAACCCATCAGAAATTCGTGATGCTAAAACTGGGCAATTATACCGAAAAGGATAACTATTTTATGGATAAGTATGCCGTCTTTGGCCATCCGATTGCACATAGTAAATCTCCTATCATTCATCAGATGTTTGCTCAACAAACAGGGATCTCGTTGGAGTATGAACGTATTCTGGCTCCGATAGATGAATTTGAGCAACAACTCTCTGAGTTTTTTGCTCAAGGAGGAAAAGGAGCGAATATCACTCTTCCTTTTAAAGAAAGAGCACATCACATGATGTCAGAACTAACAGAACGGGCTCAATCATGTGGTGCTGTCAATACGGTCATGAAACTTGATGACCATCGGTTCTTAGGTGATAACACGGATGGTGTAGGTCTATTATTAGACCTGCAACGGCTGAAGTTTATTCGTACGGATAGTAAAATATTAATGATTGGTGCTGGTGGCGCAACTCGCGGAGCGCTGTTACCACTTTTGGAATTTGGGTGTGAAATAACGCTAACAAATAGAACTTTCTCTAAAGCGAAAACATTAGTAAACCAATTTGCAAGTTTTGGAACAATTACCGCACAGCCGATCGATGAGATCAAAACTGCGACTTTTGATCTTATCATCAACGCAACATCTTCTGGCGTTAGTGGGGAAATTCCTGAACTTGATCCTGCGGTATTTTCTAAGCAAGTCGCTTGTTATGACATGTTCTATCAACAATCATTAACGCCATTTTTATCTTTTGCGAAAGCTTATAATGTTGAACAGCTTGCTGACGGCTTGGGAATGCTCGTTGGGCAAGCCGCTTTTGCCTTTAAGTTATGGCATGGTGTACTGCCAGATATGGAACCAGTCTTGTATGCGTTACAGAAGGAATTGAAAAAATGAATCAAGCAATTCAATTCCCAGATAGAGAAGAATGGGATGTAATGACTGGAAAGGTACGATTTCCAGTATTAATTAATGGAATGTTAGCGCATTGCGTCATATCGGACAGGTTACTATATAAAAGATATGGGATGGGAGCCGAACCATTAGCATTATTTCAAACTCACCGTTGGGATATAGAAGAAGAGTTTGAGGTCTTGATCGCTCAAGACCTTTTAGACAATGGTAATGATTACTCTTTGCCTGATGATAAGTAGTCATTTTTCCATTGAACATAGTTATTAGCGGAATAGCGCAAATGCTCCAACTCCCCTTCAGTCAGTTTGCGGGCCGCTTTTGCTGGGCTACCGACATATAGGTAGCCACTTTCGAGTTTTTTACCTTGGGTAACTAAACTATTAGCACCTATAACAACGTCATCCGCAATAATTGCACCATCTAATACAATCGACCCCATTCCAACTAAAACGCGATCCCCAATGGTACAGCCATGCAGCATCACTTTATGGCCGACAGTGACATCTTCACCGATAATTAACGGGTTACCGTCAGGGTTGTGTTTTGACTTATGGGTAACATGTAAGACTGAACCATCTTGTATATTCGTGCGAGATCCAATTTCAATATAATTCACATCACCACGTAATACAGACAGAGGCCAAATACTTACATCATCGGCTAAGCGAACATCTCCGATAACAACAGCGGAAGGATCGATAAATACGTCAGTGCCAGTAGTTGGGTAAATACCTAAATAAGGTCTTAAATGTTTATTCATAGCAGTCGCCATAGTCAATAAATGGTAGTGTTAAAAGCATAGTTAATATGTATACATACAATGAAGATGTTTAATCTGCAAAAGGTAAAGTATTCAAAGTATCTTTTCGTTGTCTATTTCAGCATCATATTGCTAGAAAAAAAAACATAATGATGATTTTATCTTCAAACAGTATTTTTTTTCAAAAAAAGGGTTGCCAGAATTTTCTGACTCCCTATAATGCGCATCCGTTGTCACGACAAACCGCTTCGGTGGTCAGGTTGAAAAAGAAACCCTCGTGATGACTGAGGTGAAAAAGAGAGAAAAAGTTGAAAATAATCACTTGACTTTCTGACAGAAAAACGTAGTATACGACACCTCGCGACAACAACCTAAACGGTTAATATCGAAAGATAAAGTCGCAACGCTCTTTAACAATTTATCAGACAATCTGTGTGGGCACTCACAGGACACTATCAAAAAAATATTTGATTTTAAGTCTTGAAGAGTGACTAACACGTTAATTCATATATGAAAGAATGTAGTCAGTTTAATTCTTTGAGCATCAAACACTTTTAATTGAAGAGTTTGATCATGGCTCAGATTGAACGCTGGCGGCAGGCCTAACACATGCAAGTCGAGCGGTAACAGGGGAAGCTTGCTTCTCGCTGACGAGCGGCGGACGGGTGAGTAATGTATGGGGATCTGCCCGATAGAGGGGGATAACTACTGGAAACGGTGGCTAATACCGCATAATCTCTAAGGAGCAAAGCAGGGGACCTTCGGGCCTTGCGCTATCGGATGAACCCATATGGGATTAGCTAGTAGGTGGGGTAATGGCTCACCTAGGCGACGATCCCTAGCTGGTCTGAGAGGATGATCAGCCACACTGGGACTGAGACACGGCCCAGACTCCTACGGGAGGCAGCAGTGGGGAATATTGCACAATGGGCGCAAGCCTGATGCAGCCATGCCGCGTGTATGAAGAAGGCCCTAGGGTTGTAAAGTACTTTCAGTCGGGAGGAAGGCGTTGATGCTAATATCATCAACGATTGACGTTACCGACAGAAGAAGCACCGGCTAACTCCGTGCCAGCAGCCGCGGTAATACGGAGGGTGCAAGCGTTAATCGGAATTACTGGGCGTAAAGCGCACGCAGGCGGTTGATTAAGTTAGATGTGAAATCCCCGGGCTTAACCTGGGAATGGCATCTAAGACTGGTCAGCTAGAGTCTTGTAGAGGGGGGTAGAATTCCATGTGTAGCGGTGAAATGCGTAGAGATGTGGAGGAATACCGGTGGCGAAGGCGGCCCCCTGGACAAAGACTGACGCTCAGGTGCGAAAGCGTGGGGAGCAAACAGGATTAGATACCCTGGTAGTCCACGCTGTAAACGATGTCGATTTGGAGGTTGTGCCCTTGAGGCGTGGCTTCCGGAGCTAACGCGTTAAATCGACCGCCTGGGGAGTACGGCCGCAAGGTTAAAACTCAAATGAATTGACGGGGGCCCGCACAAGCGGTGGAGCATGTGGTTTAATTCGATGCAACGCGAAGAACCTTACCTACTCTTGACATCCAGAGAACTTAGCAGAGATGCTTTGGTGCCTTCGGGAACTCTGAGACAGGTGCTGCATGGCTGTCGTCAGCTCGTGTTGTGAAATGTTGGGTTAAGTCCCGCAACGAGCGCAACCCTTATCCTTTGTTGCCAGCGATTCGGTCGGGAACTCAAAGGAGACTGCCGGTGATAAACCGGAGGAAGGTGGGGATGACGTCAAGTCATCATGGCCCTTACGAGTAGGGCTACACACGTGCTACAATGGCGTATACAAAGAGAAGCGACCTCGCGAGAGCAAGCGGAACTCATAAAGTACGTCGTAGTCCGGATTGGAGTCTGCAACTCGACTCCATGAAGTCGGAATCGCTAGTAATCGTAGATCAGAATGCTACGGTGAATACGTTCCCGGGCCTTGTACACACCGCCCGTCACACCATGGGAGTGGGTTGCAAAAGAAGTAGGTAGCTTAACCTTCGGGAGGGCGCTTACCACTTTGTGATCCATGACTGGGGTGAAGTCGTAACAAGGTAACCGTAGGGGAACCTGCGGTTGGATCACCTCCTTACCATTGAAGTGTTTTGTGAAGTGTTCACACAGATTGTCTGATGAAAAGTAGAGCAATAGGCTATACGTGGGAGACTTACCACAGGGTAAGACTTGCATGAAATAGGCCACAACATGGTTGTGCAATATTTCGTGTCCCCTTCGTCTAGAGGCCTAGGACACCGCCCTTTCACGGCGGTAACAGGGGTTCGAATCCCCTAGGGGACGCCAATTGCGCCGATATCGAGTGAAAGACGATGTCCTCAATAATGATTAAACTAATTCACTGAGTTAGTTTAACAATTATGCTCTTTAACAATCTGGAACAAGCTGAAAATTGAAACAACGCACATTGTTTATCGCTTAAACAATGTGAGAGTCTCTCAAAAATCTCAACTTGAATGCTGTTTTCCGAAGCATCGAGTCGACGAGCGAAATGAGTTCGAGGCGGCCAGCGCGCAGCAAGCGCAGCGTACTTAAAGTACGTGAGCATTGCGAGCACTGCCCAACAAAGAAATCATGAAGCGCAGTCACTCGTTGTCAGAAGACACCTTCGGGTTGTGAGGTTAAGCGACTAAGCGTACACGGTGGATGCCTAGGCAATCAGAGGCGATGAAGGACGTGCTAATCTGCGAAAAGCGTCGGTAAGGTGATATGAACCGCTATAGCCGACGATGTCCGAATGGGGAAACCCAGTGCAATTCGTTGCACTATCGTTTGATGAATCCATAGTCAAACGAGGCGAACCGAGGGAACTGAAACATCTCAGTACCTCGAGGAAAAGAAATCAACCGAGATTCCCCTAGTAGCGGCGAGCGAACGGGGAGCAGCCCAGAGTCTTAATCAGCATCAGCATCAGGAGAACGGTCTGGAAAGTCCGGCAGTAAAGGGTGATAGCCCCGTATCCGAAGGTGTTGGTGTTGTGAACTCGACGAGTAGGGCGGGACACGTGTTATCCTGTCTGAATATGGGGGGACCATCCTCCAAGGCTAAATACTCCTGATTGACCGATAGTGAACCAGTACCGTGAGGGAAAGGCGAAAAGAACCCCGGCGAGGGGAGTGAAATAGAACCTGAAACCGTGTACGTACAAGCAGTGGGAGCACCTTTTAGGTGTGACTGCGTACCTTTTGTATAATGGGTCAGCGACTTATATTCTGTAGCAAGGTTAACCGTATAGGGGAGCCGTAGGGAAACCGAGTCTTAACTGGGCGATTAAGTTGCAGGGTATAGACCCGAAACCCGGTGATCTAGCCATGGGCAGGTTGAAGGTTGGGTAACACTAACTGGAGGACCGAACCGACTAATGTTGAAAAATTAGCGGATGACTTGTGGCTGGGGGTGAAAGGCCAATCAAACCGGGAGATAGCTGGTTCTCCCCGAAAGCTATTTAGGTAGCGCCTCGTGAACTCATCTTCGGGGGTAGAGCACTGTTTCGGCTAGGGGGTCATCCCGACTTACCAACCCGATGCAAACTACGAATACCGAAGAATGTTATCACGGGAGACACACGGCGGGTGCTAACGTTCGTCGTGAAGAGGGAAACAACCCAGACCGCCAGCTAAGGTCCCAAAGTCATGGTTAAGTGGGAAACGAAGTGGGAAGGCTCAGACAGCCAGGATGTTGGCTTAGAAGCAGCCATCATTTAAAGAAAGCGTAATAGCTCACTGGTCGAGTCGGCCTGCGCGGAAGATGTAACGGGGCTAAACCATGCACCGAAGCTGCGGCAGCGACATGTAAATGTTGTTGGGTAGGGGAGCGTTCTGTAAGCCTGTGAAGGTGTGCTGCGAGGCATGCTGGAGGTATCAGAAGTGCGAATGCTGACATAAGTAACGATAATGCGGGTGAAAAACCCGCACGCCGGAAGACCAAGGGTTCCTGTCCAACGTTAATCGGGGCAGGGTGAGTCGACCCCTAAGGCGAGGCAGAAATGCGTAGTCGATGGGAAACAGGTTAATATTCCTGTACTGGTGATAATTGCGATGGGGGGACGGAGAAGGCTAGGCTGGCCGGGCGACGGTTGTCCCGGTTTAAGGATGTAGGCAGGTGAATTAGGCAAATCCGGTTCACTACATGCTGAGGTCTGATGACGAGTCACTACGGTGGCGAAGTAGCTCATGCCCCGCTTCCAGGAAAAGCCTCTAAGCTCTAGATTATCATTAATCGTACCCCAAACCGACACAGGTGGTCAGGTAGAGAATACTCAGGCGCTTGAGAGAACTCGGGTGAAGGAACTAGGCAAAATGGTGCCGTAACTTCGGGAGAAGGCACGCTGGCGCTAGGTGAAGTCCCTCGCGGATGGAGCTGAAGCCAGTCGCAGATACCAGCTGGCTGCAACTGTTTATTAAAAACACAGCACTGTGCAAACACGAAAGTGGACGTATACGGTGTGACGCCTGCCCGGTGCTGGAAGGTTAATTGATGGGGTTATCCGTAAGGAGAAGCTCTTGATCGAAGCCCCAGTAAACGGCGGCCGTAACTATAACGGTCCTAAGGTAGCGAAATTCCTTGTCGGGTAAGTTCCGACCTGCACGAATGGCGTAATGATGGCCAGGCTGTCTCCACCCGAGACTCAGTGAAATTGAACTCGCTGTGAAGATGCAGTGTACCCGCGGCAAGACGGAAAGACCCCGTGAACCTTTACTATAGCTTGACACTGAACATTGAGCCTTGATGTGTAGGATAGGTGGGAGGCTTTGAAGTGTGGACGCCAGTCTGCATGGAGCCAACCTTGAAATACCACCCTTTAATGTTTGATGTTCTAACGTGGCCCCATCATCTGGGGTGCGGACAGTGTCTGGTGGGTAGTTTGACTGGGGCGGTCTCCTCCCAAAGAGTAACGGAGGAGCACGAAGGTTGGCTAAGCATGGTCGGACATCATGCGGTTAGTGCAAAGGCATAAGCCAGCTTGACTGCGAGAGTGACGGCTCGAGCAGGTACGAAAGTAGGTCTTAGTGATCCGGTGGTTCTGAATGGAAGGGCCATCGCTCAACGGATAAAAGGTACTCCGGGGATAACAGGCTGATACCGCCCAAGAGTTCATATCGACGGCGGTGTTTGGCACCTCGATGTCGGCTCATCACATCCTGGGGCTGAAGTAGGTCCCAAGGGTATGGCTGTTCGCCATTTAAAGTGGTACGCGAGCTGGGTTTAGAACGTCGTGAGACAGTTCGGTCCCTATCTGCCGTGGGCGTTGGAAGATTGAAAGGGGCTGCTCCTAGTACGAGAGGACCGGAGTGGACGCACCACTGGTGTTCGGGTTGTCATGCCAATGGCACTGCCCGGTAGCTAAGTGCGGAAGAGATAACCGCTGAAAGCATCTAAGCGGGAAACTTGCCTTGAGATGAGTCTTCCCTGACTCTTTAAGGGTCCTAAAGGAACGTTTAAGACTAAGACGTTGATAGGCTGGGTGTGTAAGCGTAGCGATACGTTGAGCTAACCAGTACTAATGAACCGTGAGGCTTAACCTGACAACACCGAAGGTGTTTTAGAGAGAACGTTGTGAAGCGCACGCAGAGTGCGAGAAATTAGCTTGTTCAAGATTGCTGTTCTGGTTGGTGTAAGCCGACGGGAACGAAAACCGAATTTGTCTGGCGGCAATAGCGCGGTGGTCCCACCTGACCCCATGCCGAACTCAGCAGTGAAACGCCGTAGCGCCGATGGTAGTGTGGGGTCTCCCCATGTGAGAGTAGGGAACTGCCAGACATTAAATTAAAGACTTATTGCGAAGCGATAAGCAGCCGTTAGGCGAAAGAATAGTGGAGCGGTAGTTCAGTTGGTTAGAATACCTGCCTGTCACGCAGGGGGTCGCGGGTTCGAGTCCCGTCCGTTCCGCCACTTAATTTAGGGGCGTAGTTCAATTGGTAGAGCACCGGTCTCCAAAACCGGGTGTTGGGAGTTCGAGCCTCTCCGCCCCTGCCAGTTACCAATTAAGTAAAAATAAAAGAAGTATCTTATTGATAACCCGATTATTTTAATCGGGTTTTTCTTTATCTAACCTACAGACACATCACCATCTCCCACCGAGCAGACATCCCACTTGTATTACCCTTTGATAATGCAGTCAATGACTCAATTTTGGGATTAAAGAGAACACTATCACTCTTTGATCAAATTGAGTAATAGAGTGCGTATATAAGCAGTTACACCCTACCTCAATGCTAAAATGCCTAAAAGTGACTTTTGGGTTGTATTAATATCCCCTAACACGCTGAATGAACTTAAAGATTAAATGTAGCTTATTAACGGAATATCATTGTGACGTTAAACGGCGCAGTTATTACTGTCATTGATAGCTCAATTTAGACCTATCAGTGTTGTTAGGTTTTAATGGGAACGGCTTTCTATCGATTTTTCTCTTTCTACTTACATGCTAAGAAGGTTTGATTGTTTTAATCTATCTGGCATGAAGACTTGGTTTTTGTTTGCCTACCTATATACCTTTCGATTGTGACTTCGTTTAAGCCAATATGACTAATGCCATGACTTTAAAGAAGCGTGCCAAGTGATGTGATGATGTTTATATATTGCATGTTTAGGACATTGCCGTCGCTCACCCAAGCCGGTAAATACCCCATAAAATTTAATAGCATTAATTTTGGGCGATAGGGGTATTATCAAATATCACCATTTTTTATTGGCAGGGAATGATAACTTATTTAGATATCAATAAAATGGGATAGCTCTTTGATGTGCCTGTGACTTTCGAGCAAATTAACATTATTGAAAAACTAGACGCTCGATAAAACAATCGAGCGTCATGGCGTGATGAGCTTATTTTATGGGATTAATTGAGCATTCTTAATAGGGGTTTTTATTAGTTGATTAATCAATGCTTGTTGATCGTTCTTCTGTAGCCAAACAGCGTAGAGTGGTTTTGTCATTGGACTTTCTGAGAGTGTTTTTAGCCCAGGGTACTGGATACTCCAGTGAGAAGGTAAAAACGCAGCAGAAAGTGATACAGAGAGTAATTGACGGGCTATATGCGCTGATGTCGTTATCATGACAGGTGAGTCATCAGGCGTTAAAGCTGAATCATTTTGAGGATGGAAATCGGCTCCCCACTCTAATTTGATATAATTATAATTTGTTAGCGCAATATTTTTTTGTGAAGCCATTAGCTGAAGTTCAATCGTACCAATAATGGTGCTTTCAAACTCATCCATTTTCGGTGGCTCCGTTGCTATCAGCAAATCGAGTTCTCTGGAGTGTAGTTGCTTGACGAGTGATTGACGCGTTGATACTCGCGCTTCTAATCGTAGCTCATCATGCTGTTCATATAATGCTTGTACCCAGTCCGTCAGATAGCCTTCCCACAGTGATGCGGTCGCTCCAATTGATAGTTCAGTATGCTGTGATGCATGTGAGATCTCTTTTTTAGCCTGTAACCATGTATTCATCAACGATTCTGCATAGGGGACTAAGCGCTCCCCCGCGGCCGTTAATCGAATGTTATTACGATGCCGAGTAAATAGGTTTGTGCCTAGTTGTGTTTCAAGTTGTCTGATACGAAAGCTAACAGCAGATTGTGTTAAATATAGTGATTCTGCGGCTCGGCCGAAGTGTCTGGTTCTACTGACTTCCAAAAAAGTTTTTAATAACTCAGTATCCACATACATCTCCAATAATTTTTGTCGTGATGATTTAAATGTTTTGTTTTACAGATTGTCAATGCTGTCTAATACTCCGCGCCATAAAGAGTTGACAGTAATAAGTTAGGAGTGTGTCAGATGGCAGAAAGCTTCATCACGACTAATCGTTTTTTTGATAATAAACATTACCCACGTGGCTTTTCTCGTCATGGTGATTTCACCATCAAGGAAGCTCAGTTACTCGAACGTCACGGTCAAGCTTTTTCTGAGCTTGATTCTGGCAAACGCGCTGCACAGACTGATGAAGAAAAACTGTTCGTTGCAGTTTGCCGTGGCGAAAGGGAACCAGTAACTCCTGAAGAAAAGGTGTGGGCGAAATATTCTAGCCGTATAAATCGTCCAAAACGCTTTCATACTCTCTCTGGCGGTAAACCTCAGATAGACCCTTCAGATGACTATACAGATACAGATGATTAATATCATCAATATATTTACAGAGGGGCTTTAGGCCCCTTAGTTTATTTATCGGATATTAGTATGACTTATCGACCATGTTATTCTTGCAAATGTGTGCTTATCTAATCGCATATCGTCATCATTTCATGCATTCTGTACCTATCCACTGAAAATTGTTAGGTTCTCTGTTTTATTTTTCTGTCTTTAACTCTCTCCCAGCCAGTCAGCTTACTTGTTTTTGCAAATGAAGCAATAACTTATCCATCGCTCGGTAACCTAATGCTTCGAGAAGATGCGGTTTTTCAATATTGTCTGTATTTTGTAAATCAGCAATGGTACGAGCAACCCTTAAGATCTTATGCCAAGCCCTGATAGATAATCCGAGCTTATTTAAAGCCTGCTCTAAAAAAAAGGCATCCTTGGTATTGAGTTGACAGAGTGCAGTGGTTTCTTTCTCGGTTAACTGGCTGTTTAATTTCCCTATTCTTTTCATTTGAATGTTTCTTGCAAGTAGGACCCTAGAGCGTATTTGTTCGCTATTTTCACTGTGAGAGGATGGGTGGCTTAGCGTGCCTAGAGGTAGTAATGGAATCTCTATTGAAAGATCAAATCGATCAAGAAAAGGGCCTGAAATACGTGAGAGATAGCGTAAAATTTTAGTTGGAGAGCTGCGGCAAAAGTTTCCTTGATATTGACCTGTAGGGCTTGGATTTAAGGCAGCAATGAGTTGAAAGTTAGCAGGGAAAGAGACTTTTGCTTTAGCACGAGAAATAATGATTTGCCTTGATTCTAGCGGCTCACGTAATGCATCAAGTACAGTGCGGCTAAATTCCGGTAATTCATCTAGAAACAAAATCCCATTATGCGCTAGGGATATCTCCCCCGGCTTCGGTAAACTTCCTCCGCCAATAAGTGCTGCCATTGAGGCGCTATGATGAGGCGCTCTAAATGGCCGAGGAGGCCAATCATAACTTAAGTGAGTGGATTGACATAGACTATGTATTGAAGCGACTTCTAACGCTTCCTGTGGCGTTAGAGTGGGTAAAAGCGTCTTGAGTCTGCTTGCTAACATTGTTTTTCCAGTACCAGGAGGGCCTAATAAGAGTAAATTATGTCCACCACTGGCACAGATTTCTAATGCTCTTTTTCCTTGTTCTTGCCCAATGATATCGCTGATGTTGTCATTACAATTGAGTGATGCAGGGATGTTAGTTGGATGGAAATTACGTGGTAAGGCGGTCTTTTCATATAAAAAATGGCAAAGTTCTAATAGTGTTCCTGCAAACATAACGCTGTTATCAGGGAGTAAGTTCAGCTGTTGTGGATTTTCCGCTGCAAGAATGAGCTGTCTTTTTTTTGTTAATGCAGCCAAAGCGGCAGGAATAGCGCCATTAACATGACGAATTTGGCCAGATAAAGCAAGTTCGCCGAGAAATTCATATTGATGAAGTATCTTAGCGGGGACTTGGCCTGAAGAAACTAAGATAGCAATGGCTATCGCTAGATCATAACGCCCCCCTTCTTTAGGGAGATCGGCAGGGGCCAAGTTAATTGTCATTTTTTTGGTTGGATATTCAAAGCCGCTGTTTATTAGAGCGCTTCGTACCCTATCTCTAGATTCTTTAACAGCGGTTTCTGGCAGACCGACAAGCGTTAAGCCTGGAAGTCCATTACTAATATGGGCTTCAACAGTCACAAGTGGGGCATCCATTCCTATCGAGGCTCTGGTGTAGACAATCGCTAGTGCCATATTTTCTCCCTTTTAGTAAACAGAGTAATATTCTGTTTAACAAAAAGGCTGTGCAATCGCATGTTTTAATGTTGAGAAGCCGTTTGGAAAGCAGATTAGAAAATATTTAGCAATCATCATTTTCTTGCGAAGATGTTCACAAAATTATTATTTATCATGGCATTGGGTTTTATTTATAAATAATCATTAAGTGTTACTTTAGATAATTGTTATTGAAAAGTGATATATGAAATAAATTTAATATCTTCAATGTTAGGTTTAGATAATGGAATATCAGACTAATTATTCAACCAGAACAATATGTATTTGCTATATATGTAGCGAAATACTAGATAATCATGCTGAATATTGTGTAGTGCTATGTTTTTAAAGTAAATTTATTTTTTAATAGGAAAAAAAGAAAATAAAAGTTGTCAAAGTAATTTTAACATGATAACTCTTTAATATAGATAACGAATAACAGTGAAAGAAAAAAACAGATGAACGCATTTTTCCGAGTGATTAGCCTAATTATTATCAGCGTGGTGGTGATTATTATCCCACCGTGCGGGGCTGCACTTGGACGACGAAGGCTAAATTAGTAGCCAGATCTCACGAGAACCCCGCACCGAAAGGCGCGGGGTTTTTTTTGACATAAAAGTTTACCAACATCATTCAACCTAAAAAAACAAAATAAATACAAATAGATAAAGCAAATGGAAGACAGGAGAGAAGCATGAATGGGGCACAATGGTTAGTTCAAGCATTAAGAACTCAAGGGGTTGAAACCGTGTTTGGTTACCCTGGTGGTGCGATTATGCCAGTGTATGATGCATTGTATGATGGCGGCGTTGAGCATCTGTTATGCCGCCATGAGCAAGGCGCTGTGATTGCGGCGATTGGTTATGCGCGATCAACCTCGAAAACGGGAGTATGTATTGCGACATCTGGGCCGGGTGCCACAAACTTAATTACAGGATTAGCCGATGCGTTGTTAGATTCAGTTCCTGTTGTTGCCATTACAGGGCAGGTGAGCTCTGAATTTATTGGTACGGATGCTTTTCAGGAAATTGATGTTTTAGGGTTATCGCTTGCCTGTACTAAGCACAGTTTTTTAGTGGAATCTCTTGAAGACCTGCCTCGTATTGTTGCTGAAGCTTTCGCAATCGCAAATAGTGGTCGTCCAGGACCTGTACTGATTGATATTCCGAAAGATATTCAACTACAGCAGGCCGACCTAGCACCATTTTTAATGCCTGTTGAACAGGATTTGCCTATCCAAACTGATGAAGTACAGCAAGCAAGAGCGTTACTCCAACAGTCGCAAAAGCCGATGTTATACATTGGTGGCGGTGTTGGTATGTCGGGAGCGGTTGCCGAGTTAAGACACTTTATTGCGTGCACAGGGATCCCTTCTGTGGCGACGTTAAAAGGGTTGGGGGCTGTAGCGGCGACGGAGCCTTATTATCTTGGCATGTTAGGTATGCATGGAACGAAAGCCGCTAACCTAGCGGTACAACGTTGCGATTTATTGATTGCGGTTGGTGCGCGTTTTGATGATCGTGTGACGGGCAAATTAAATACATTCGCTCCGGATGCCAAAGTCATACATATCGATATTGACCATGTTGAGCTTGATAAATTGCGTCAAACGCATGTGGCTTTGTTAGGTGATGCCAAACAGCTATTACCTGAATTGACGATGGAAAAAAATATTTCGTCATGGCAGGAAGAGGTGCAGCAGTTAAAACACGAATTCAGTTGGCGTTATGACCATCCTGGCGAAGCTATTTATGCCCCTTTGCTGTTAAAGCAACTTTCCGATCGTATGGGGCCTAATACGGTTGTCACAACGGATGTTGGGCAGCACCAAATGTGGTCAGCTCAGCATTTAGAGTTTGATGCCCCTGAAAACTTTATAACTTCAAGTGGTCTGGGAACCATGGGCTTTGGTATTCCTGCGGCGGTCGGTGCTCAGGTTGCTCGTCCTGAAGATACCGTGATCTGTGTTTCTGGAGATGGCTCGTTCATGATGAACGTTCAAGAGTTGGGAACCATTAAGCGTAAACAGTTACCGGTTAAAATTTTATTGTTAGATAACCAACGTTTAGGCATGGTTCGTCAGTGGCAAGAGCTGTTTTTTGAGCAACGTTATAGTGAAACTATTTTAACGGATAACCCTGATTTTGTCGCTTTGGCGCAGGCTTTTGATATTCCTGGACGCCGTATCACTGCAAAATCGGAAGTCGATGCTGCGCTAGATGAATTACTTAATAGTGAAGGCGCTTACATCTTGCAGGTTTCAATAAATGAATTAGAAAACGTCTGGCCGCTGGTTCCACCAGGGGCGAGTAATGAAAAAATGATGGAGAAACCGTTATGATGCAACATCAACTCGCAATACAAGCCCGTTTCCGTCCTGAGGTTTTAGAGCGTATATTACGGGTGACTCGCCATCGTGGATTCCAAATCAGTTCAATGACTATGGATCACATGCCAGATGGTGATAATGTAAATATTGAAATGACTGTGAATAGCCAGAGGCCACTCACCCAGCTATATGCACAGTTAACTAAGTTGTCTGATGTTTCAGAAGTTGAAATAAGAGAACAAGAATCACGACTATTACGCACTCAGAGTGCAATGTAAGGAATAAATACAATGACTAAGAAAGCTGACTATATTTGGTTTAACGGTGAAATGACGCCATGGGCTGATGCTAAGGTACACGTTATGTCTCATGCTCTGCATTATGGAACATCGGTATTTGAAGGCGTCCGTTGCTATGACTCTCACAAAGGGCCAGTTGTATTCCGCCATAGAGAACACATGCAACGTTTGCGTGATTCCGCAAAAATCTACCGTATGCCTGTCAGCTATAGCGTAGATGAGTTAATGGAAGCTTGCCGTGCCACTCTGCGTAAAAACAACTTAGTCAGTGCATATATTCGTCCACTCGTTTTTATCGGTGATGTTGGCATGGGAGTGAACCCACCGGACGGTTATAAAACAGATGTCATCATGGCTGCTTTCCCATGGGGAGCGTATTTAGGGGAAGAAGCATTAGACCAAGGTATTGATGCAATGGTCTCTTCTTGGAATCGTGTGGCACCAAATACTATCCCAACAGGTGCAAAAGCTGGCGGTAACTATCTGTCATCGCTGTTAGTAGGGAGTGAGGCTCGCCGTCATGGCTACCAAGAAGGTATCGCGTTAGACGTTCATGGTTATCTATCTGAAGGTGCGGGCGAAAACATCTTTGAAGTGAAAGATGGTATTTTATTTACTCCTCCATTTACTTCTTCTGCTCTACCGGGGATCACTCGTGACGCTATTTTAACCCTAGCAAAAGACATGGGGATTGAGGTGCGTGAGCAAACATTATCACGTGAGTCACTTTATCTTGCTGATGAAGTCTTTATGACAGGAACCGCGGCGGAAATTACCCCAGTACGTAGCGTTGACGGTATCCAAGTCGGCATTGGCCGTTGTGGCCCTGTGACGAAAAAGATCCAGCAAGCATTCTTTGGCTTGTTTGATGGATCGACGGAAGATAAATGGGGTTGGTTAGATCCAGTAAACCCTTAATAACAAATATAAACAGACTTACAGGCGGTCGTTCCCCGCCTGTTTTAAAACACGGGAGTAAAGATATGCCTAAGTACCGTTCAGCAACAACCACTCATGGCCGTAATATGGCAGGCGCTCGTGCATTATGGCGTGCCACCGGTATGACGGATGCTGATTTTGGAAAACCAATTATTGCAGTGGTTAACTCATTTACTCAATTTGTTCCAGGGCACGTTCATTTGCGCGACCTAGGGAAGCTGGTTGCTGAGCAAATTGAAGCTGCGGGTGGTGTTGCGAAAGAGTTTAATACGATTGCCGTTGATGATGGTATCGCTATGGGGCATGGCGGGATGCTTTATTCCTTACCTTCCCGTGAGTTAATTGCAGATTCTGTTGAATATATGGTGAATGCGCACTGTGCAGATGCCATGGTTTGTATCTCCAACTGTGACAAAATCACTCCGGGCATGTTAATGGCGTCATTACGTTTGAATATTCCGGTGATATTTGTTTCAGGTGGCCCAATGGAAGCGGGTAAAACGAAGCTTTCAGATCAAATCATTAAGTTGGACTTGGTCGATGCGATGATCCAAGGTGCTAACCCTAATGTCAGTGATGCGGATAGTGAACAAATTGAACGTTCGGCTTGCCCAACGTGTGGATCTTGCTCGGGAATGTTCACCGCTAACTCGATGAACTGTTTAACAGAAGCGCTTGGCTTATCACAACCCGGAAATGGATCCTTATTAGCCACTCATGCTGACCGTAAAACCCTTTTCATTAATGCGGGTAAACGCATTGTCGAACTGACAAAACGCTATTATGAGCAGAATGATGAAAGTGCATTACCACGTAATATCGCCAACAAAGCCGCGTTTGAAAATGCGATGACACTGGATATTGCGATGGGAGGATCGACAAATACCGTATTGCACTTGCTTGCTGCCGCGCAAGAAGCAGAGGTTGATTTTACCATGGCGGATATTGATCGTTTGTCACGCCAAGTTCCGCACTTATGTAAAGTCGCGCCGAGCACCCAGAAATACCATATGGAAGACGTTCACCGTGCTGGTGGTGTGATTGGTATTTTAGGTGAGTTGAGCCGAGCAGGTTTATTACAAGAAAATGTGAAAAATATTCTGGGGCTGACTTTTAAACAGACGCTTGAGCAATACGACGTCATGTTGACGAAAGATGAGTCAGTTAAATCGATGTTTTTAGCGGGGCCTGCGGGTATTCGCACAACACAAGCATTCTCGCAAAGTTGCCGTTGGCCTTCCTTGGATACTGACCGTGAAAATGGGTGTATTCGTAATATTGAACATGCTTATAGCTTAGATGGCGGATTAGCGGTATTAGCCGGTAATATCGCCGAAGATGGTTGCATTGTAAAAACTGCGGGTGTTGATGAAGGAAGTTTAACGTTCCGAGGCCCCGCTAAAGTGTATGAGAGCCAAGATGATGCTGTTGAAGCGATACTTGGTGGCAAGGTTGTTGAAGGTGATGTGGTCGTTATTCGTTATGAAGGCCCGAAAGGCGGTCCAGGCATGCAAGAGATGCTCTATCCGACGTCATACCTTAAATCGATGGGATTAGGTAAGGCCTGTGCACTGATTACAGACGGTCGTTTCTCTGGGGGAAGTTCTGGGTTATCGATCGGTCATATTTCACCGGAAGCAGCAAGTGGTGGTTTGTTAGCCTTAGTACAGGATGGTGACATCATTGATATTGATATCCCAAAGAGAACCATTGCTTTGGATGTGAGTGAAGATGAGCTAAATAAACGCCGTGATGCGGAATTAGCGCGAGGTGATAAAGCTTATACACCACGTGATCGTCAGCGTGAAGTCTCTTTTGCTTTACGTGCCTATGCATCTCTTGCAACCAGTGCAGATAAGGGCGCTGTACGCGATAAGTCTAAGTTGGGAGGCTAACGGTGGCAGCTGCAAAACCATTACCATCAGCCCCAACGAGTGCTGATTATCTAAAAGCGGCGCTGAGTGCGCCGGTTTATGAAGTCGCTCAAGTTACGCCATTGCAAGAAATGAGCAAAGTCTCGGCTCGTATGGGAAATACGATCCTCGTTAAACGTGAAGATAGGCAGCCTGTGCATAGTTTTAAGTTGCGCGGTGCTTACGCCATGATTGCAGGGTTGACCGACGAGCAAAAAGCGAAAGGTGTCGTGACCGCTTCTGCGGGAAACCATGCTCAAGGGGTAGCCTTATCGGCGAGCCGTGTTGGTGTGAAAGCAAAAATTGTGATGCCTGTTGCGACAGCGGATATCAAAGTTGATGCAGTACGTAACTTTGGGGGCGAGGCCATTTTGCATGGCGCTAATTTTGATGAGGCGAAAGCAAAAGCCATTGAGATGGCAACTCAAGAGGGCTATACCTTTGTTCCTCCTTTCGATCATCCCGCGGTCATTGCAGGTCAAGCAACGATTGCATTAGAGCTACTGCAACAAGATGTGCATCTTGACCGAATTTTTATACCTGTTGGTGGTGGTGGCCTAATCGCGGGTGTGGCGGTTTTAATCAAACAATTAATGCCAGAAATTAAAATCATCGGCGTTGAAGCAGAAGATGCCGCCTGTTTAAAAGCAGCGCTAGAGGCTGGCCATCCGGTTGACTTACCTCGAGTTGGTTTATTTGCAGAAGGTGTGGCAGTAAAACGTATTGGGGATGAAACATTTCGTCTCTGCCAACAATATGTCGATGATGTGATCACGGTAGATAGCGATGCGATCTGTGCAGCCTTGAAAGATATTTTTGAAGACGTACGTGCTATTGCCGAACCATCCGGTGCATTGGCGCTGGCGGGCCTGAAAAAATATGTGCAACAGCATAATATTAAAGGCGAACGTTTAGCGCATATTTTGTCTGGCGCCAATATGAACTTTCATGGGCTACGTTATGTGTCTGAGCGCTGTGAAATTGGTGAACAGCGGGAAGCACTACTTGCCGTTACGATCCCTGAACAAAAAGGCAGCTTTTTACGTTTTTGTCAGTTGCTAGGTCATCGGTCTATCACGGAGTTCAACTATCGTTATACCGATGCAGATCCTGACCGCGCGTGTATTTTTGTCGGGGTAAGACTTAATGGCGGGGAAAGTGAGCGAATTGAAATAATTCAGGAGCTACAACAGAACGGCTATGAAGTGGCTGACCTTTCCGATGATGAAATGGCAAAATTACATGTCCGCTATATGATTGGTGGTCGCCCATCGAAACCATTGGAAGAGCGCCTCTATAGTTTCGAGTTTCCTGAGTCACCCGGGGCACTGTTGAAATTCTTAGAGACGTTAGGTACCTATTGGAATATTACACTGTTCCATTATCGGAGTCATGGCACTGACTACGGGCGTGTGTTAGCCGCGTTTGAGTTATCTGGACCAGAAGTTCGCTTTGATAGGCACCTTGATGCATTAGGCTATGAATATCATGATGAAACGGGGAATCCCTCTTTCCGTTTCTTTTTAGCGCCCCAACGTCTCCCTCAAACATTAGATTAAGCTTTCTGGGAGTAGTTGCCAGAATGATTTGATTAAGGGTTCGCTAAGGCGTTTGCTAAGTGAGCAAACGCCTAGTTCAAAAGGCTCCACTAGCGAAATATTATCTAATTGTAATATACGACTACGTACCGGTTCTGGGCTGTTATCAACCACGACGCTCGGAATCAAAGCGATACCACAACCAAGCGCGACCATTGAGACGATTGCTTCATGCCCAGAGACGGTTGCATAGATCACGGGGTTATTGATGTGGTGGCGACGGAACCATAGTTCGATACGTTTTCTTGAGGGGCCGTGTTCAGGCAGGATAAAAGGAATGGCAGACCAATCAGGTTGTGGTTCTGTCGCCATGGTGCGTACCGCACAAGGCAATGCCGGAGCAATCAGAACCAATGGAATTTCACCAATTTTAGTAAATTTTACATTATCAGGAAGGCGTTCCGGTTTACCGGCAATCCCTAAGTCCGCTTCTTTGGTTTCGACTTTATCGACGGCATCGGCAGCATCCCCTGTGGTGAGTTTTATTTCAACGAGTGGGTGAAGGGCTCGGAATTTATCTAAAACCTGTGGTAAATGGCTGTAGGCGGCTGTTACTGAACAAAAAAGGCGTAGCTCACCCGTGAGAGAGGGGCTTTGTTGATTGAGAACATGTTGCAGTTGTTGATATTGCAATAAGGTTTGTTGAGCAAATTGTTTTAAATGCTCTCCAGCTTGCGTCAGTTTTACCGAACGATTATCACGAATAAATAGCGGATGCCCTAGCTGTTCTTCTAAGCGTTGAATTTGTCTCGATAAGGTTGAGGGGCTGACATACATTGCTTTAGAGGTTCGACCGAAATGGCAGCTTTCTGCTAAATGAAGAAATAGCTTTAAATCACGAATATCCATTTTTGTATTAGCCTCAGATTCAATAAATATGACGTTGCAAAATATGCAACATTGTATTGTTAATATATCAATTTAAGCAATGCAAATCATCGCATATAGTAAAACCATAACCGCTTAATAAAAGCGACGGGCCAAGGGCCTGACATAACGAACACAACAGAACAATGGAGTAAGACAATGGCGAATTATTTTAATACTTTGAATCTGCGTCAGCAGTTGGAACAATTAGGCAAGTGTCGTTTCATGAAGCGCGAAGAGTTTGCTGATGAAGCAGGATACTTAAAAGGTAAAAAAATCGTCATCGTCGGTTGTGGTGCTCAAGGCCTAAACCAAGGCTTGAATATGCGTGACTCGGGCTTAGATATTGCTTACGCACTGCGCGCTGAAGCTATCGCTGAGAAGCGTGCATCATGGCGCAAAGCGACAGAAAATGGTTTCAAAGTGGGCACTTATGAAGAGTTGATCCCAGAAGCTGACTTAGTGATTAACTTAACGCCAGACAAACAGCACTCAACCGTTGTTCGTGCTGTTCAACCAATGATGAAACAAGGCGCGGCTTTAGGTTATTCGCACGGTTTTAACATTGTCGAAGTTGGCGAAGAAATTCGTAAAGATATTACTGTTGTGATGGTAGCACCGAAGTGCCCTGGTACTGAAGTACGTGAAGAATACAAACGTGGCTTTGGTGTTCCAACGCTGATTGCGGTTCATCCTGAAAATGATCCGAAAGGTGAAGGAATGGCAATTGCTAAAGCTTGGGCTGCTGCAACGGGAGGTCATCGCGCTGGGGTATTAGAATCTTCATTTGTTGCTGAAGTTAAGTCTGACCTGATGGGCGAGCAAACTATCCTGTGCGGTATGTTGCAAGCTGGTGCTTTGCTGTCTTACGACAAAATGGTTGCTGATGGTGTTGAGCCAGGCTATGCAGGCAAATTGATTCAGTTTGGTTGGGAAACCATTACCGAAGCCTTGAAACAAGGTGGTATCACGCTGATGATGGATCGCCTGTCTAACCCAGCTAAACTGCGTGCATTTGCTCTGTCAGAACAATTGAAAACCATCATGGCGCCTTTATTCCAAAAACATATGGATGACATTATCTCAGGCGAATTCTCAGCAACTATGATGGCTGACTGGGCTAATGATGATAAAAACCTACTGGCTTGGCGTGAAGAAACAGGTAAAACGGCGTTTGAAAATTACCCAGAATATACTGGTAAGATTTCGGAGCAAGAGTATTTCGACCATGGCGTTCTGTTAGTTGCAATGGTTAAAGCAGGGGTTGAGTTAGCATTCGATACGATGTTAGAAGCGGGTATTCTTGAAGAGTCTGCTTATTACGAATCACTGCATGAATTGCCGCTGATTGCCAATACGATTGCTCGTAAGCGTTTGTATGAAATGAACGTGGTTATTTCAGATACCGCAGAATATGGTAACTACCTGTTCTCATTTGCAGCCGTTCCAATGCTGAAAGACTTTATGAGTAAACTGCAAGCCGGTGATTTAGCTAAACCTGTTGCTGATAATGGCACTGATAACGCGCAACTACGTGATGTGAATGAAGCGATTCGTAACCATCCTATCGAGAAAATCGGTAAGACATTACGTGGCTATATGACGGATATGAAGAAAATCTCTAGCGCGCAATAATCCTTACCATTCTCCGCATCAATAGATGCGTTGGCTGAACGGAGGTTACCCAAGTCACATACTGAATGTATGCTCCTTGGGATAACCTCCTTTTTCGTCACTCTTCGCGTGATAGGTGCGTTTGCTTCACTCGGTTACCCAAGTCACATATTTAATGTATGTTCCTTGGGATAACCTCCTTTGCCGCCTTCCTCTAACGCGAATAGTTTAGAAAAATGTATTGATGTTATAAAAGAAAAAGAACAGAACCACATCGGTCTAATGAATGATGTGGTTTTTTGCTTTTATAAAGGATCGTTGCTCAAGAGTTGGCTAGGTTTCTGCTACAATCCCTAGAGAGTTCCATTTTGAATAACTAAGTGATGTAGAGAAACCATGCGATTAAATCCAAGCCAACAGCAGGCTGTTGAATTTGTGGATGGCCCATGCCTTGTGCTGGCGGGTGCCGGTTCGGGAAAAACCCGAGTTATTACCAATAAAATAGCGCATCTGATCCGCCATTGTGGCTATCAGCCTCGTCAAATCGCTGCGGTAACGTTTACCAATAAAGCGGCGCGTGAGATGAAAGAGCGTGTCGCCCAAACCTTGGGTAAAAAAGAAGCGCGTGGGTTGATTATCTCGACATTCCATACTCTTGGCTTGGAGATCATCAAGCGAGAATATAAAGCATTAGGTATTAAAGCGAACTTTTCTCTGTTTGATGATCAGGACCAAATGGCATTACTAAAAGAGCTAACCTTTGATTTATTAGAAGAGGATAAAGATCTTTTACAGCAATTGATCTCATCGATCTCAAATTGGAAAAATGATCTATTATCACCTGATCAAGCATTGGCGCGTGCCAGAAGTGAAAAAGAGCACCATTTCGCTGAATGCTATCGCCGCTACGAATTACATTTAAGAAGCTGTAACGTATTGGATTTTGATGACCTTATCAGTAAGCCAACGTTACTTTTGTCACATAACGAAGAGGTTCGCGAACGTTGGCAACAAAAAATTCGTTATTTGCTGGTGGATGAATATCAAGATACCAATACTAGCCAATATCAATTGGTTAAGTTGTTGGTTGGTCAGCGCGCGCGCTTTACGGTGGTAGGGGATGATGATCAATCTATCTACTCTTGGCGTGGTGCTAGACCACAAAACTTGGTGCTGTTAAGTCAAGACTTTCCAAAACTGAATGTGATTAAGTTGGAGCAAAACTACCGTTCATCTGAGCGAATACTCAAAGCGGCAAATATTTTGATTGCCAATAACCCTCATGTATTTGAAAAACAATTGTTCTCGACACTGGGCTACGGTGCGCCACTCAAAGTGATTACCGCCAACAATGAAGATCATGAGGCAGAAAGGGTGATTGGTGAATTGATTGCTCATCACTTCATCAATAAAACACAATATAAAGATTATGCGATTTTATATCGTGGTAACCACCAATCTCGTATTTTTGAAAAAATGTTGATGCAAAATCGCATCCCATATCGCATTTCAGGGGGAACCTCCTTTTTTTCTCGTCCTGAAATAAAAGATTTATTAGCGTATTTGCGGGTACTGACTAATCCTGAAGATGATAGTGCTTTCTTGCGTATCGTGAATACGCCACGTCGTGAAATTGGTCCGAAAACAATCCAAAAGCTTGGTGAATGGGCTAATCAGCGGGGCAAGAGCCTCTATCAAGCCAGTTTTGATTTGGGCTTAGAGCAAACGTTAACAGGCAAAGGATTAAACGCGCTTCAGCAATTCGCTCATTGGATGGACAAGATTGTGAAATTGGCTGAACGTGAGCCATTGATAGCGGTACGTGATTTGCTGCGTGAAATGGATTATGAAAGCTGGTTGTATGAAACTTCCGCCAGTACTAAAGCTGCCGAAATGCGAATGAAAAACGTGAATCAATTGTTTACGTGGATGAGTGAAATGGTAGAAGGCGACGACTTGAATGACCCAATGTCGTTAGATCAGGTTGTAACGCGTTTCACGTTACGTGACATGATGGAACGAGGTGAAGATGATGAAGAGTCAGACCAAGTTCAGTTAATGACCTTACATGCATCAAAAGGGCTTGAGTTTCCTTATGTTTTCCTAGTCGGTATGGAAGAAGGGCTGTTACCACATCAAAGCAGTATTGATGAAGACAATATCGATGAGGAACGCCGTCTAGCTTATGTTGGAATTACTCGGGCACAAAAAGAGCTCTTTTTTAGTCATTGTCGTGAACGTCGCCAATATGGGGAGCTAATCCGACCTGAGTTAAGCCGCTTTTTATTAGAATTACCACAAGATGATTTAGAGTGGGAGCAACAGCGGAAAGTCGTTACGGCGGAGGAGCGAATGCAAAAAGGGCAATCAGCACTTGCCGATATTAAGGCCCGTCTAGGACTGAATAAAAAAGATAAGTAGGAGATTGCCCCTCACACTGCTTGTGCTTATCGAGTGTGAGGGGGAAAAACTAACTATTGGAACTATTGCGTTCTTCAAGTTTCAAAGGCCAGTTAACATAACCTTGCCATTGAACTTCTTGTTGCAAGTTTTCTGATCGTAATGGATGCTCCGCTAACCAACGATATGGTAATACAATCGTGAGGGTATCCGATTCAGCCTGAAGCCTCAATGCCGGCAATGTGTCATCACGTCGACGGCTAGCAAAAATGATCGCCAAACGCAGCAAGCGGCATAAATAGTAGGCTTGTTGCATGGGGAGCGCATTTTGTTGACTCAGTGTAGCAAGATCAACAGGGCCTTGCTGATTACGTAACAGTGCTGCTAATAAGCGTTTTTGTGCCGGAGTAAAACCGGGTAAATCTAGGTTGGTGATCAGGTAGCTGGCATGTTCAGGGCCTTTGCGAAAGTCCACACTAAGGCCTATTTCATGTAAGGCACACGCACTGGATAATAACTCACGACAGCGTAGGTCGAGCTCCCAGTGTTTGGCGACTTGCAAAAAGAAATGTTCAGCTAATTGACTCACACGGGCGGCTTGCTCAATATCCACTTGGAAACGGCGTTGAATATTCCGCAATGTTCGCGCACGAACATCTTGTTCTATCGGTAATTCAAGCATGCCGTAGACCAGACCTTCACGTAATGCACCACCGGCGAGGGTCATATTATCAATCGACAGGGTTTCGAAAATAGCGATGAGGATTGATAGGCCGCTTGGGAATACGAGTGCTCGCTCAAACGTTAAACCTTCAATTTCTAGCTCTTCAAGCTTATGGCATTGAATCGCTTTATATTTGAGCTGCTGTAGTTTATCGAGAGTGATCAGCTCATCCATCCCTTGCGAAATCATGATTTCTTGGATGGCCTGAACGGTACCCGATGCGCCAACACAAATTTTCCAACCATGACGTGTTAACGTCTCGGCAACAGGTGCAATAACTGCGCGCGCGGCACGTTCTGCTTGCGCAAAATTTTCTTCCGTCAGCGCGCGGTCACTAAAATATTTTTCAAGCCAAGTGACACAGCCCATTTCAAGACTGAATAATTGCTCGGCTTTGGCTCCTGTTCCCGCCACAAGCTCTGTACTACCACCACCGATATCCACCACTAACCGTTGATCAGGGCCGCCGGTTGTATGGGCAACACCTTGGTAAATCAAACGTGCTTCTTCTTCTCCCTGAATGACCTTAACGGTATTACCTAGAATTTCACTGGCTTTTTGCACAAAAATATCGGCATTTTTTGCCAACCGCAATGTTGCAGTTGCGACGACACGTATTTGAGAGCTAGGAATATCCTGTAAATGCTCAGAAAAAAGTCGCAAACATTGCCAACCGCGCTCCATAGCTTGCTCTGACAGCCTATTTTGACTGTCTAAACCCGCTGCGAGACGCACTTTGCGTTTTACTCTTGAAATAATCTGAATACTACCCGCAACTTCACGAACGACCAGCATATGAAAACTGTTCGAACCTAAATCAATCGCTGCATAGAGAGAAGAGGATTTCAGCATATCGTTATCACTCAGCCTGAACGTTTATGGTTATTACGTGGGCCATTATGGCGACGTGGCGAATTTGAATTGCGACGAGGCCCTCCTGGACGCGGACGATGGCGACGTTTCGGAGTCGGAAGGTCGGTTAATAACGCTTCGCTGTTATATTTGCTCACTGGGATCGAATGTTGAATATAGTCTTCAATAGCCGGTAGATTCAACGCATATTCTTCACAAGCGAGACTGATTGAATGACCACTTTCACCGGCTCGGCCGGTACGACCAATACGGTGTACATAGTCTTCACAATCGTCAGGTAAATCATAGTTAAAAACATGGGTCACTGAAGGAATGTGTAAGCCACGGGCTGCAACATCGGTCGCCACTAAAATATCAAGGTTGCCTTGTGTAAACTCTTCTAAAATGCGCAGACGTTTCTTTTGAGCGACATCCCCTGTTAAGAGACCAACGCGATGTCCGTCAGCAGCAAGGTGTGCCCAAATTTCATCACAACGATGTTTGGTGTTAGCAAAAATAATGCAACGCTCTGGCCACTCTTCCTCTAGTAGCGTCTGTAATAAGCGCATTTTTTCTTCATTTGAAGGATAAAACAGTTCTTCTTTAATACGGTGACCTGTTTTTTGTAATGGCTCGACTTCAATATATTCAGGGTTACTCATTTGTTCAAATGCCAGTTCTCTTACGCGATAAGAAAGCGTTGCTGAAAAGAGGAGATTCAATCTTTCAGCGACGGATGGCATACGGCGAAATAGCCAGCGAATATCTTTAATAAAGCCAAGGTCATACATGCGATCCGCTTCATCAAGGACAACAACTTGTACTGCACCTAAGTCAACATGCCCTTGTTTAGCGTAGTCAATTAAACGCCCAGTCGTGCCGATTAGGATATCAACACCACGTTGTAGCACTTTTAATTGCTCATCATAACCATCGCCACCATAAGCAAGCCCCATTTTTAAGCCAGTATACTCGGCAAGTTCTTTGGCATCCGAGTAGATTTGTACCGCCAATTCACGCGTTGGTGCCATGATAAGAGCGCGAGGCTGATTGGCTTGTTTCCCCTCAATGGCAGGGTGAGTTAGTAAATAATGAAATGTAGACGTTAAAAATGCTAACGTTTTTCCGGTTCCAGTTTGCGCTTGCCCCGCAACATCTTTGCCTTCGACAGTGAAAGGCAAGGTAGAAGCCTGTATAGGCGTGCAAAAATTGAAGCCTTTTTTATTCAGGGCTTCAATGACTTTTGGGTGCAAGGCGAAGTCGGAAAACTTCTTTTCTGTCAAGTGTGCTTTACTCATAGTGTGGTAGAATATCAGTTAACGGTTGGTTTACGAAAGTGTATCTTTTGAAATAAAGCATACTGCTGCCAATTAATGTTACACTAAGACTGCAAAAATGATCCATTGGAGTACAACATGAGCAACAAAATTATTCATATCACTGATGCAAGTTTTGAGACCGCAGTACTGAAAGCTGGTTCACCTGTTCTTGTCGATTTTTGGGCAGCATGGTGTGGTCCTTGTAAAATGATCGCGCCAATTCTTGATGAAGTTGCTGAAGAATATACAGGCAAACTGACTATCGCAAAACTGAATATTGATGATAACCCTGCTACAGCACCAAAATATGGTATTCGTGGTATCCCAACACTTTTACTATTTAAAAATGGTAGTGTAGCGGCAACAAAAGTGGGTGCATTATCTAAAGCTCAGTTGAAAGAATTTTTAGACGAAAATCTGTAAGTTATCGTTGTTAGTTTAGATAAAACGTTTAGCGGTACATCTATTTTATAGAGGGGACCGCTAGACGTCCTGATTGAAGCATGGTAAGTTATCCTCAATCTCCATATCGCACCCGAATGAATTACCTTGTAATCCGTTGCTCTTATCAAAAATATCTGGTTTGTCAGTTCAGTTGTGGTTCATATCATGTGATCTAGGGCTGATAATGTGTTGATTTCTGAAATTATCAATTGAAAATTGAGTTGTTGCGCTTACAACGTTCAATTATTTCTTTCGTGGTATATTTACAATATCAATTTATGATAGTGATAAACAGCAACTGTTAAGGGTTATTTAGGTTAGTGGAGATTGCAAAGTGGCGCTTTTGTTTTTTCGTGCGTTGAAAGCTGACAATTTGCCATATTGAGATATATGTTGTCTTAAATGTACAAAAAACTATTGCTAATATTGTCTGTGTTTCTAATAATAAGCCGCACATCATTCAGATGAATCGCCGCGATATGTTAGTGCAGTCTTAGCAAGAATAAGCGCAAGAATTTTTACGCATTGTTAATGGTTTCTGTTTGTAACTATCAACAGGGCGTTATAAAGTTAAGCTGGCAGTTATATATCTTATATATAGTTGTCTTCAATTTACGTTCATAGTTCGAGAATTACCCCGAGTTAAAGAACCCACCATTATGAATCTTACCGAATTAAAAAATACGCCAGTATCAGAATTGATTACGTTAGGCGAAAACATGGGGCTAGAAAACTTAGCCCGTATGAGAAAGCAAGATATTATCTTCTCGATTTTAAAGCAGCATGCTAAAAGCGGGGAAGATATCTTTGGCGATGGCGTGTTGGAGATATTGCAGGATGGATTTGGTTTCCTCCGTTCAGCAGACAGCTCTTACCTCGCAGGTCCCGATGATATCTATGTTTCCCCCAGCCAAATTCGCCGCTTTAACCTTCGTACAGGTGATACAATTTCAGGAAAAATCCGTCCTCCTAAAGAAGGTGAACGTTATTTTGCCCTGTTAAAAGTTAATGAAGTTAACTTTGATAAACCTGAAAACGCCCGCAGCAAAATTCTTTTTGAAAACTTAACCCCATTACATGCTAATAATCGTCTTCGTATGGAACGTGGTAACGGTTCAACAGAAGATTTAACGGCACGTGTTCTGGATTTAGCGGCTCCGATTGGTCGTGGTCAGCGTGGTTTGATTGTTGCTCCACCAAAAGCAGGTAAGACAATGTTACTGCAAAATATTGCCGCTAACATTGCACATAATTACCCAGATTGCGTATTGATGGTTCTGCTGATTGATGAGCGTCCAGAAGAAGTGACCGAGATGCAGCGCTTAGTGAAAGGTGAAGTGATTGCGTCTACGTTTGATGAGCCAGCAGCACGTCACGTGCAAGTTGCTGAAATGGTTATCGAGAAAGCAAAACGTTTAGTTGAGCATAAGAAAGATGTGATTATTCTTCTCGACTCCATTACTCGTTTGGCTCGCGCTTATAATACCGTTGTTCCTTCATCGGGTAAGGTATTAACAGGTGGTGTCGATGCAAACGCATTACATCGTCCTAAGCGTTTCTTCGGTGCAGCTCGTAATGTGGAAGAAGGTGGTAGCTTAACGATTATTGCTACAGCACTGGTCGACACAGGCTCGAAAATGGATGAAGTCATTTACGAAGAGTTTAAAGGTACAGGTAACATGGAATTACACCTGTCTCGTAAAATTGCGGAAAAACGTGTTTTCCCTGCGATTGATTATAATCGCTCAGGTACACGTAAAGAAGAGTTACTGACTTCACAAGATGAATTACAAAAAATGTGGATCCTCCGTAAGATCATTCACCCTATGGGCGAAATCGATGCGATGGAATTCCTCATCAGTAAGTTAGCGATGACGAAAACTAACGAAGAATTTTTCGACTTTATGAAAAGAGCATAATCGCTAAATTTTCAACATGGTTGAATGGATTAAGCGCTGTCGATGACAGCGCTTTTTTTATGGCTATTTTTTTTGATTTTCAAATGGATATTGCATTTATTTTGCCCTGCATAATATCCGTATCCGTTTGTAACTCATAAAAAATATAAGTTAAGTTTATATTTATAGTAACGAAATCATCATTGAATGATTCTAATTTATAATAATTAAATATCATTTATGGTGATTAAAATAGGGTTATTAAAAAAATAATATTTTTTATATTGGATTTTTGGTGTAACAAAATGGAAAATCAATTCGTTGCATAGAATTGATTATTGTTTTATTCCAAGATTGATTGGTTTGAAGTAATACATGCATTCAATGTCTTCATTTATTTAAAGATTATGTCATTTTGGTAATGGCGTTTTTTGACTTGTCAGAAAAGGTTCATTTATTAAACAAAAAAGCAACTTAAAATTAGCATCATAGAAAATAACAGTTCGTTATGGCATGCATCTTGCTTTTATTAAGTATAAAATCGGCAGATAAGGCATAGCTGTATAAAAAACTACACTGATAACTGAGCTGGGTAAATTTTTATATAGTTATAATAGTCGTGATTAAAGACTCGTCTTATAGCAGTTATTTCTTTTGAGAGAATAATGCATTAGCTGTCGGTCATAGGATCTGCATGGGCTTAAACGTTTTAGTTTTAGGTTGATTAGATAAAGAATAAGAGAGTTGACTCGTGGACACCGCACAATTTATTGCCAGTCTTTTTTATGTTTTTTTGTTCACGTTAGTATTTATTTTTATCGCTCGAGTTGTTGCAACGAAAATCGGGCTGGTAGATAAACCTAACTTCCGAAAAAAACATGTAGGATTAGTTCCTTTAGTGGGAGGGATTACGGTATTTTTTGGCATCTGCTTCGCATTTGTGATAACGGAGGAATATATTCCTCACAAATGGTTATACCTAATATGTGCAGGCCTACTTGTTTTAATTGGCGCTTTGGATGACCGGTTTGATATCAGTGTGAAGTTAAGAGCGGGTGTGCAGGCAATTGTTGCTGTCGTGATGATGACGGTTGCCGACCTAAAATTAGAATCATTAGGTTATGCTTTTGGTCCATGGGAGCTAGTGCTCGGGCCGTTTGGTTATATCGTGACGCTATTTGCTGTTTGGGCAGCTATTAATGCGTTTAACATGGTTGATGGTATTGATGGCCTGTTAGGTGGGTTATCGTGTGTTTCTTTTGGCGCATTAGGCTTTTTACTTTATCAAAGTGGTAACTATGCGTTAGCATTTTGGTGTTTTGCCTTCATTGCCGCTATCCTTCCTTATATCTTTTTAAATTTAGGTTTGTTAGGCCGACGCTTTAAGGTCTTTATGGGGGATGCTGGAAGTACACTTATTGGCTTTACGATTATTTGGATCCTAGTTGAATCAACTCAGGAAACAGTACATCCACTGAATCCTGTTACAGCGCTTTGGATCATTGCAATCCCGTTGATGGACATGGTTGCAATAATGTATCGACGTATTCGTAAGGGAATGAGTCCATTTTCACCGGACCGTCAACATATTCACCATTTAATCATGCGTTCAGGTTTTACGCCTAAAGGTGCTTTTGTACTAATTACCCTAGCGGCTGCATTTTTGGCATGCATAGGAATTATTGGTGAACGCTTAACATTTATCCCAGAATGGGTCATGTTGGCATTGTTTTTGCTTGTATTCTTTATGTATGGTTACTGCATCAAACGAGCATGGAAAGTGGCTCGTTTTATTAAGCGCATCAGACGTCGTATGCGGAGAGGTGGTGCAGTACGGTAACGACAAACGGAAATAATAGAGGTTCTGTGCAGTGAAAAACTCAGAAACACAACCTAATCAGTATCAGCCGCCGATAGAACCGGAATTGGATATCCGTGGTTTATGTCGCTCTTTGTGGCAAGGTAAAATTTTGATCGTGGCATTTGCGGTAATTTTTGCCGCTGTTGCATTAGGCGCATCTTATTTTATGCAGCAAAAATGGAGTGCAACCGCGATCACCGACCTGCCAACTGTTAATAATTTAGGCAGCTATTATTCGCAGCAACAATTTTTGCGTAATCTTGATTCTCGTATTAATACGACGGGGCAAGAAGGGCAATTGCCAACGATAGCGAATGAGGCTTATCAAGAGTTCATCAAACAGGTGGGCTCTTATGATACTCGTCGTCAATTTTGGTTAACCACTGATTATTACAAGCAGCGGTTAGAAAATGACCCGAAAGCAGATGCGGCATTATTAGATGAGCTGATTAACAATATTGAATTTACGCCAGCAGATAATCTGAAAAATCTCACTGACAATATTAAATTGATTGCTGAAACCTCTACCGATGCGAATCAGCTATTACGTCAGTACATTCAGTTTGCCAACCAGCGAGCAACGGCTAACCTGAATGATGAAATCAAAGGAACTTGGGCAACCAAAATGCAATCCATGAAAGCGTTGGTAAAACGTGAGGATATGGTGGCTCAATCTGCTTATGAAAGACGCTTAAATGTACTTGAACAGGCATTGAAAGTCGCTCAAAAACAAGGCATTTCACGTAATCAAAGTACAACGCCTGTTGATGAAATCCCTGATTCTAAAATGTTCATGTTAGGGGTGCCATTGCTGGAAGCTCAAATTGAGACGCTAAAAGCTACGGGGCCAGATCATGACACAGATTACGATCAAAACATGGCAATGCTATCAACATTGAGTGTTGGACCGACCCTTCAAGACCGTTTTCAGGCTTACCGTTATTTAAGAACACCTGAAGATCCCGTCAAACGCGATAGCCCACGTAGAGCCTTTATGATGGTTCTCTGGGGCGCTATAGGTGCGTTGGTTGGTGCTGGTGTGGTACTTGCACGCCGTCGCCCGTCCTAATTTTACATAAGTGGCAGGCTTAATGTCTGCCACTATATAAAGTTATCAATAATGAGATCAAGCAGCTAACTGCATTAGATAAAAATAAGAGAGTCACTGTGAAAGTATTGACTGTATTCGGCACTCGACCTGAAGCCATCAAAATGGCTCCGTTGGTTCATGCACTTGCTAATGATGCGGCTTTTGAAGCCAAAGTCTGTGTGACGGCCCAGCACCGAGAAATGCTCGATCAGGTACTGAAGCTATTTGAGATCACGCCTGATTATGATCTCAATATTATGAAGCCAGGGCAAGATTTAACAGATATTACGTGTCGTATTTTGGAAGGATTGAAAACGGTATTTGCCGATTTCCAACCGGATGTTGTTTTAGTCCATGGTGATACTGCAACGACGATGGCAACCAGCCTCGCTGCCTTCTACCATCGTATTCCTGTTGGGCATGTGGAAGCAGGATTACGTACGGGGAACCTATATTCGCCATGGCCGGAAGAAGCCAATCGAAAAATTGCGGGTCATCTCGCCATGTATCATTTCGCTCCCACAGAAAACTCGCGTCAAAATCTATTGAAAGAGTCTATCCCAGATAAGCATATTTTTGTGACAGGGAATAGCGTGATCGATGCTTTATTGTGGGTACGCGATAAAGTGATGAGCGACCAGCACATGGCCGAAAAATTGGCGGCAAATTATCCCTTTATTGATCCAAATAAAAAAATGATTTTAGTGACGGGGCACCGCCGCGAAAGCTTTGGTGGAGGCTTCGAGCGTATTTGTCATGCATTAGCTGAAATAGCTCAAAGTCATCCGGACGTTCAGGTGGTTTACCCTGTGCATTTAAATCCAAATGTTAGCGAGCCTGTCAAACGTATTTTGCATGGCATTGATAATATTATTCTGATTACTCCACAAGAGTATTTGCCCTTTGTTTATTTAATGAATCATGCTTATCTAATCTTAACAGACTCCGGTGGCATTCAAGAAGAAGCGCCATCGCTAGGTAAGCCCGTTTTAGTGATGCGGGATACGACCGAACGTCCTGAAGCGGTTGATGCGGGAACAGTACGTCTTGTGGGAACAGACACACAAAAAATTGTTGCAGAAGTTAATAGGTTACTGACAGATGAAGCGGAATATCATGCAATGAGCCGCGCTCATAACCCTTATGGTGATGGTCATGCTTGTCAGCGAATTCTTGAAGCACTAAAAAGCAATCAGGTGAAATTATGAGTTTTGAAACTATTTCTGTTATTGGCCTTGGGTATATTGGTTTACCAACAGCGGCAGCTTTTGCATCACGTAAAAAGCAAGTGATTGGTGTTGATGTCAACCAGCATGCGGTTGATACCATTAATCGCGGTAAAATCCATATTGTCGAACCTGAACTGGACCTTGTTGTAAAAACAGCGGTTGAAGCAGGTCACTTGAAAGCATTTACTAAGCCACAACCTGCCGATGCTTATTTGATCGCAGTACCAACTCCGTTTAAAGGTGAGCATGAACCTGACCTGACTTATGTCAGAGCAGCCGCAGAGTCGATCGCACCTGTGTTGAAAAAAGGGGATTTGGTTATTTTAGAGTCAACGTCTCCTGTTGGCACAACCGAACAGATGGCGGAGTGGATGGCTCAAGTCCGTCCAGATTTGACGTTCCCTCACCAAGCGGGTGAAGACGCTGATATTGATATGGCTTATTGTCCGGAACGTGTTCTGCCTGGGCAGGTGATGGTTGAGTTGATTAAAAATGACCGTGTTGTCGGTGGTATGACACCTAAGTCATCCTTGCGTGCTAGCGAGCTGTACAATATTTTCCTTGAAGGTGAATGTGTTATTACTAATGCCAGAACAGCGGAAATGTGCAAATTAACTGAAAACAGTTTCCGTGATGTGAATATCGCATTTGCTAATGAATTATCACTGATTTGTGCCGAGCAAGATATTAACGTGTGGGAATTGATTAGCTTGGCTAACCGCCATCCACGCGTCAACATTCTACAACCAGGTCCTGGTGTCGGCGGGCACTGTATCGCTGTCGATCCATGGTTTATTGTGGCGCAAAACCCCAAACAATCTCGCTTAATTCATACGGCTCGTTTAGTGAACGATGGCAAGCCTATCTGGGTTGTCGACCAAGTCAAAGCTGCTGTAGCGGATTGCTTATCTGAGACAGGTAAAAAAGCCAGTGAAGTGACTATTGCTTGTTTTGGTCTGTCATTTAAACCCAATATTGATGATTTACGTGAAAGCCCAGCCATGCATATCACTAAAATGATCGCGAATTGGAATACAGGTAAAACCTATGCGGTTGAACCGCATATTGAAGCGCTACCAACGTCTCTTAAAGGGATTGCGGAATTAGTTTCGATTGAGACCGCGGTGAATGAAGCCGATATCATTTTGATGTTGGTTGATCATACGGTCTTTAAAGGAATCCAAGGTTCTGCTATTCCACAGAAATGGGTTGTGGATACAAAAGGAGTTTGGCGTTGAAACGTATTCTAATTACGGGTGGAGCGGGATTTATCGGTTCTGCTGTTGTGCGACATATTATTGAGAACACTCGCGATAGCGCAATTGTTGTCGATTGTTTGACCTATGCCGGTAATTTAGAGTCACTCAGTGAAGTCTCTAACAGTGATCGCTATGCGTTTGAACAAGTGAATATCTGTGATCGCATAGCGCTAGACCGCGTGTTTGCTGAATATCAACCTGATGCGGTGATGCATTTGGCTGCTGAAAGCCATGTAGACCGTTCTATTGATGGCCCTGCGGCGTTTATTGAGACCAATATTGTTGGCACTTATACCTTACTTGAGGCCGCACGCCACTATTGGATGGGACTGGATGGCAATAAGAAAGCGCAATTCCGCTTCCATCATATCTCTACTGATGAAGTCTATGGTGATTTAGAAGGTCCTGATGGTTTCTTCACTGAAACAACACCTTATGCACCAAGTAGTCCTTATTCAGCATCTAAAGCATCGAGCGACCACTTAGTACGCGCGTGGCATCGTACTTATGGGTTGCCGACCATGATCACGAATTGTTCAAATAATTATGGGCCATATCATTTTCCAGAAAAATTGATTCCATTAATTATTCTCAATGCATTAGCCGGCAAGCCATTACCTGTTTATGGTAAAGGCGAGCAGATCCGTGATTGGTTATTCGTTGAAGACCATGCGCGGGCATTACATTTGGTGGCAACCACGGCTCAGCCGGGGACAACTTATAACATTGGTGGGCACAATGAGCGCCGTAATATTGATGTTGTTAACACCATTTGTGAATTGCTTGAAGAACTTCATCCTCAAAAACCGCAGGGTGTTGCACATTATCGCGATTTAATTACCTATGTGACGGATAGGCCTGGGCATGATATGCGTTATGCCATTGATGCTGACAAAATAGCGCGTGAGTTAGGGTGGACACCACAAGAAACCTTTGAGTCGGGGATCCGCAAAACGGTGTTGTGGTACCTCAATAATGAGACTTGGTGGCGTCGTGTGCAAGATGGCTCTTATGCCGGTGAACGCCTTGGTTTAGGCGCTTAAGGGGGGATCATGAAAGGTATTATACTTGCTGGTGGTTCGGGAACTCGTTTACATCCTATTACGCGAGGCATCTCGAAGCAGTTGTTACCCATCTATGATAAGCCAATGATTTATTATCCATTGTCAGTGCTAATGCTGGCAGGGATCCGTGAAATATTGATCATTTCTACGCCTGAAGATTTGCCGATGTTTAAACGCTTGCTGGGTGATGGTCATGAATTTGGTATCGAGCTGAGCTATGCTGAGCAACCCTCTCCTGATGGCTTGGCTCAAGCCTTTATCATCGGTGAAGAGTTTATAAATGGTGATGCATGCTGTTTAGTGTTAGGCGATAACATTTTCTTTGGGCACTCGTTTAGCCCAAAACTGAAATCCGTTGCGGCGAGAACCCAAGGTGCCACGGTATTCGGTTATCAGGTCATGGATCCTGAGCGTTTTGGTGTCGTAGAATTTGATGACGATTTCAAAGTGCTATCGATTGAAGAGAAACCGAAAAAGCCACTATCTAACTGGGCAGTCACTGGGCTTTATTTTTATGATCACCAAGTGGTTGATTTTGCAAAGCAGGTGAAACCATCTGAACGCGGTGAGTTGGAAATTACCTCAATCAACCAGATGTATCTCGATAAAGGTGAGTTGAACGTAGAGTTATTAGGCCGAGGTTTCGCTTGGTTAGATACAGGTACTCACGATAGCCTGATAGAAGCGGGTACTTTTGTTCAAACTGTTGAAAAACGTCAAGGTTTTAAGGTCGCCTGTCTAGAAGAAATCGCATGGCGTAATGGTTGGTTAACTGACGAGCAAGTCAAAATGTCAGCTAAACAACTCAGTAAGACAGGGTATGGTCAGTATTTAGAGGATCTACTCCGTGTCCGTCCGCGCCAATATTGATTATTTATCATGGGAGTCTGAGTTTTTCGGACTCTCAACAGCAAAGCTAGACTTCACTGCTCCTCAGGCAGAGATGATCCTTGCAAGCCAATTAGATGACTATGCGATAACTCAAGCCAAAATACGGGCTAATGAAACAGAGCGCTTAGATGAATTAAGGCGGCTTGGTTTCTCTTTGGTTGAAGGGGAAGTCGATTTTGCGCTGACTGTTGGCATAGAAAATGCTTACTTGAATAGTGATTTACGGAAAAAAGTGCGCATTGAACCCGCGGTTACTGAAGATATACCTGTATTGCGTCAGGTAGCGGAGCAGGTTTTTAGCCAAAGCCGCTTTCGAACGCCTTGGTATCGTGAAGGTGATAGTGGACGCTTTTATGCATTGTGGATAGAAAAAGCAGTCTTAGGCACTTTCGATCATACCTGTTTATTAGTCAAAAATGTGGCAGGAGATATTTTAGGTTTCGTTAGTTTAAGGCACCTTGATGATGACACAGCACGTATAGGCCTACTCGCTGTTATGCCGAATGCTCATGGGCAGGGAGTTGGTCGTAAATTGATGTCAGCAGCCGTTGTTTGGTGTGAGCAGCACAAAAAAAGACAGTTAAATGTGGCCACTCAAATAAGCAATATTGCGGCATTGAATCTTTATTCACGTAGTGGTGCGGCAGTTGCTAGCACTGCATATTGGTTATATAGGGGACAACATGATTCCATTTAATAAGCCACCCGTTGTAGGAACAGAATTAGCATATATGAAGCAAGCCATGGAAAGCGGCAAGCTGTGTGGTGACGGTGGTTTTACAAAACGTTGTGAAGAGTGGATGGAAAAGCGTTTTAATTGCCCTAAAGTCCAGCTAACACCTTCTTGCACAGCGTCATTAGAAATGGCGGCAATCCTGATTAATATTCAGCCTGGTGATGAAGTGATCATGCCAAGCTTTACCTTTGTGTCTACTTCTAATGCGTTTGTACTGAGAGGGGCAACCATTGTTTTTGTCGATATTCGTCCAGATACAATGAATATTGATGAAACCAAAATCGAAGCTGCCATTACTGAACGTACTCGTGCAATTGTTCCTGTGCATTATGCGGGCGTAGCCTGTGAAATGGACACCATCATGGCAATAGCCCAAAAACATAACTTATTTGTGATTGAAGATGCGGCTCAAGGGGTGATGTCGACTTATAAAGGTCGTGCACTCGGAACGATTGGCCATATTGGCGCTTACAGTTTTCACGAAACGAAAAACTACTCTTCTGGTGGTGAAGGTGGCGCCACGTTAGTGAATGATAAGTCTCTGATTAACCGTGCTGAAATTATTCGTGAAAAAGGGACTAACCGTAGCCAATTTTTCCGTGGGCAAGTTGATAAATATACGTGGCGCGATATCGGCTCCAGCTATTTGTTGTCTGATTTACAGGCGGCTTATTTATGGGCTCAGCTTGAGGAAGCAGACAAGATTAATGACCGTCGTCTGTTGTTATGGCAGCGTTATTATGATGCTCTAGCACCTTTAGCACAGGCAGGCCAGTTAGCATTACCTATCGTACCGGAAGGATTAAAACATAATGCACATATGTTTTATATCAAGTTGAAGGATGTCGAAGAGCGTACTGCTTTCAATGACTATATGAAGTCAAATGACATTTTAACGGTATTCCACTATGTTGCGTTACATACCAGCCCTGCTGGGGAGAAATTTGGGCGTTTCGATGGCGAAGACCGTTATACAACAAGTGAGAGTGACCGTTTAGTACGTCTGCCAATGTTCTACAACATGACAGATGAGGAACAGCAAACGGTTATCACAAAAATTAAGGCGTTTTTTGCCTAATGTCGTTAGCTAGAGCATCGGTTTGGACTGCGGGGTCTACCTTGATAAAAATCGGGGCAGGCCTGCTTATTGTTAAGTTATTAGCAGTCACATTTGGCCCCAGTGGGGTAGGACTGGCGGGAAACTTCCGCCAGTTAATCACTGTGTTAGGGGTATTATCGGGCGCGGGTATTTTTAATGGGGTGACCAAATATATTGCGGAACACCATGAAGACCCTGAAAAATTGCGCGCGGTATTAGGGACCTCTTCAACACTTATTCTTGGTTTTTCGACGTTATTGGCGCTGGTATTTCTATTTTTTAGTGCCCCGATCAGTGAAGCGCTCTTTGATAGTCGGGAGTATCAATCGGTCATTCAAGCTGTTGCCTTGATTCAGATGGGCATTGCCTACGCTAACTATTTTTTGGCGATCCTCAAGGGATATCGGGATGCGTCGGGTAATGCACAATCCATTATTTTTGGTAGCATAATTGGTGTTGTTGCCTATTATTTATGCTATACGTTCGGTGGTTATGAAGGGGCATTAGTCGGATTAGCTTTGGTTCCGGCGTTAGTGGTTTTACCTGCTATCGGGATGATTGTTCGCCGTAAGCGGTTTGCATTATCGATGTTGAAACCGGCTTGGAATAAGGCGATTGCCACCAACTTAGGTAAATTTACCATTATGGCGTTAATTACGTCGGTCACTTTACCTGTCGCCTATGTCATGATGCGAAACTTGTTGGCTGCAAAATATAGCTGGGATGACGTAGGTCTATGGACGGGAGTTAGCACTATTTCGGATGCTTATTTGCAGTTTATCACTGCAACATTTTCCGTGTATTTGCTGCCTACACTTTCTCGATTACAACACAAGAATGACATCTCTGCGGAGATCATTAAGACGCTAAAATTTGTATTACCTGCTGTTGCCGTTGCAAGCTTTATGGTGTGGCTATTACGCGATTTCGCAATTTGGCTACTGTTCTCCGAAAAATTTAATGGCATGCGCGATTTATTTGCATGGCAATTGGTAGGGGATGTACTGAAAGTTGGCGCTTATGTCTTTGGCTATCTGGTGATTGCGAAGGCGGCATTACGTTTTTATATTTTAACTGAGGTGAGCCAGTTTATCCTCTTAATGGGCTTTTCCCATTGGTTGATACCTATGCATGGTGCGATAGGGGCAACACAAGCCTATATGGCAACATATATCGTGTATTTTCTCCTCTGTTGTTGTGTATTTTTGATTTACCGTAGGCGAGTATGACAACCTTAATACATGTACTGGGATCTGATCTCCCTCACCATAATCAAACGGTGCTGACGTTTTTTAATAATGTGATCTGTAAAGAAAAAGCAGTGTCACAGAAACCCCATTTTATGGTGGTGAGCCTCGATGATCAGATGGCCAATGCTTATCCCGAGTTGGATATCGAAGTCTTTGACAGCAAAAAGGCGATCGCAGATGCAGTGATTCGTCGGGCAACATCCAACCGAAGAGAACGTTTTTTCTTCCATGGCCAATTTAATGCACCTATTTGGCTCGCTTTGCTGTTTGGCAAAATTAAATCACACCAGTTTTGGTGGCATATTTGGGGTGCAGATCTCTACGAAGAGTCTAATTCAATAAAATTCAAATTGTTTTATGTATTACGTCGTTTAGCACAAAAGAAGGTAGGGCATGTTTGCGCGACCCGAGGTGACTTGTGTTACTTTCAGCAATTTAACCCTAAAGTCCCTGCATCGGTATTGTATTTCCCAACACGCATGGACCCTGCACTCACCCTAAGTGAACGTCCAGCACGTCAGGGCGATACATTGACAATACTATTAGGTAACTCAGGTGATCGATCAAATCGTCACACAGAGGCGCTGAGAGCGATTAAACAGCAATTTGGTGAGCAGGTCAGCATTATCGTGCCTATGGGTTACCCTGCAAATAACCAAGCTTATATCCAACAGGTCGAAGAAACCGCACAAACACTGTTTGCGGCGGGTCAGGTGAATATTTTAAAAGAACGTATGGAATTTACGGATTACCTGAATTTATTGAAAACCTGTGACTTAGGCTATTTTATTTTTAATCGCCAACAAGGTGTGGGAACGGTGTGTCTGCTGATTCAATTTGGGGTCCCATTTGTCATCAGTCGACAAAATACATTTTGGCAAGATTTGACGGCACAGAATGTCCCTGTATTCTTCTATGGGGATGAACTATCGTTGGAATTAGTTGATGAAGCACAGCGCCAGATGGCGTTGCTGGATAAGCAACATATTGACTTTTTCGCGCCTAACTTTACCGATGGTTGGAAAAAAATCTTAGGTATTGCGGAGGAGAAAGCATGACCTTAGCCGAGTTAGGCGGCTTATCGCTTGTCTACCTGATTTCCATCATTTTTATGGGCACGTTACTCTATAAAGAGTTCAGACGTGTGCGCTTCAATTTTAATATTTTCTTTTCATTACTGTATTTATTGACGTTTTATTTTGGTTTTCCATTGACGTGTGCATTGGTATTTCAGTTTGATGTGGCAGTCGTGCCTGCGGAGTACTTATTGTATGCGCAGCTTGCAGCGACAAGTTTTTATGCCATCTATTATGTAGCCTATAAAACACGCCTAACAAAAAGCGCCACTGTCGCTAAGCGGCCACTGTTCACGATGAATAAAGTTGAGACTCACTTAACCTGTTTATTGCTGATAGCTGTTGCCGTCGTGACAGTGGGTATTTTCTTCTTACAGAATGGCTTTTTATTATTTAAGCTTCAATCATATAGTCAGATATTCTCCAGTCAGGTTTCAGGCGTTGCATTAAAGCGTTTTTTCTACTTCTTTATTCCTGCAATGCTGATTGTTTACTTCCTACGCCCATCCCAGAAACGTTGGGTCTTCTTTCTTGTCAGTACTGTGGCATTTGGTTTTTTAACCTATGTCATCGTGGGCGGAACTCGTGCAAATATCATCATCGCGTTCGCACTATTCTTATTTATTGGTATCGTAAGAGGGTGGATCACGCTATGGATGCTAGTTGCGGCAGGGGTTGCAAGTATTGTCGGCATGTTCTGGTTAGCGCTAAAACGCTATGGTTTGGACGTGAGTGGTGCCGAAGCTTTCTACACCTTCTTGTATTTAACCCGAGACACATTTTCGCCTTGGGAAAACCTTGCCTTGTTATTGAGTTACTACGACAAGATTGAGTTTCAAGGGCTGGCACCGATTGCACGTGATTTTTATGTGTTTATCCCATCGTGGGTATGGCCAGATAGGCCTGATACCGTACTGAACTCAGCTAATTACTTTACTTGGGAAGTCCTTAATAACCATTCTGGATTAGCCATTTCTCCGACTCTCATCGGCTCATTAGTCGTGATGGGCGGTGTGCTATTTATCCCTTTAGGGGCAATTGTCGTTGGGTTAATTATCAAATGGTTTGACTGGATTTATGGTATGAGTCTGAAAGAGTCAAACCGCTATAAAGCTGCAATTATGCAAGCGTTTTGTTTTGGTGCCATTTTTAACATGATTGTTTTGGCACGTGAAGGCGTCGATTCTTTTGTGTCACGAGTGGTCTTTTTCTGCCTGATTTTCGGACTTTGTTTGATTTTGGCGAAATTACTGTACTGGTTATTTGAAAGTGCGGGGCTTATTCGGGCAAAAGCATCTTCTTATCTAAGAAGCCAACGTCGCGAAGACCGCTAAAGGAGCATTATGGAACAGCAATCTATTCCGCAATATAGTATCAGAGGCCACCAAATTTGGGGGTTTAAAGATATGGCACATTTTCTGGATCATCTGTTTGCTGATGGCGAGACTCAGTCAGGGACTCTGGTTGCAATCAACGCTGAAAAAGTCATGACAGCGGAAAAAGATGCGGCATTAAACACCTTGCTTGGCCAAGCCGAATACCTATATGCGGATGGTATTAGTATTGTGCGCGCTATTCGCCGTAAATATCCACAGGCTCAAGTTTCTCGTGTTGCAGGCGCTGACCTTTGGGAGGCGTTAATGGAGCGAGCAGGGAGGGAAGGAACGCCGGTTTTCTTAGTCGGAGGCAAACCTGAAATTCTTGAACAAACAGAAGAAAAATTACGTTCTCAATGGAATGTGAATATTGTTGGTTCACAAAATGGTTATTTTACAGCAGAAGACCGAGATGCTCTGTTTGAGCGTATCCGAGCCAGCGGCGCGAAGATTGTGACAGTTGCGATGGGGTCGCCAAAACAAGAAATTTTCATGCGCGATTGCCGTAAAGTTTACCCTGAGGCATTGTATATGGGGGTCGGTGGTACTTATGATGTTTTCACCGGTCATGTGAAGCGGGCGCCCAAAATATGGCAAAACCTTGGGTTAGAGTGGCTGTATCGCCTGCTAGCACAACCCACACGTATTAAACGACAATTTAAATTATTAAAATTTTTAGCTTATTACTATGGTGGTAAGCTTTAAAGAGCCTTCACGCGCCATGGTATAAGATGCCGTGGCGCGTTTTCTCATCGTTCTTATCAAAAATATCAGACTAACTGCTATTTTATCTTTGTAATAACAAAAACGTTACTTCTGGCCTCTTCTCTCAATTATTTTTATAATCCATCAAAAATATATGCAATGCATGGGCTTTTAGCTTAGTTTAATGCTTATATCATGTTTTTCGGCTATTAAAATAGTCGTTTTATGAAGATAAAATCATACTTATTACTATAAATACTCATAAGTCGTGATTTGTTTTTTGGGTAACGACAGGGGGAATGAATGGAAAGCTCACAACAAGAACGACCTCAAGGATTGCAACGAGGCTTAGAAGCGCGGCATATCGAGCTCATTGCGCTAGGTGGAACAATTGGTGTTGGCCTATTTATGGGCTCAGCCAGCACATTAAAATGGGCAGGGCCATCGGTTTTGCTCGCTTACATTATTGCCGGTATTTTTGTGTTTTTTGTCATGCGCTCAATGGGCGAAATGTTATTTGTTGAGCCAGTAACAGGTTCTTTTGCCTCTTTCGGCTATAAGTACTTAAGCCCATTTTGGGGCTGCTTAACGGCATGGGGCTATTGGTTTATGTGGGTTGCTGTCGGTATCTCTGAAATTACGGCAATAGGTGTCTATGCTGAGTATTGGTTCCCAGACGTCCCTCAATGGATATTTGCGTTGATCGCGGTGGTTTCCGTTGCACTTGCAAACCTTGCGGCAGTTAGGCTCTATGGAGAGCTAGAGTTTTGGTTTGCTATGATAAAAGTCACCACGATTGTGGTTATGATACTGATTGGGTTGAGTCTCATTTTTTTAGGCATTGGCAATAATTTTGAACCGATTGGCCTTGCGAATTTGACGGATCATGGCGGGTTCTTTGCGGGTGGCTGGAAAGGTTTTTTATTTGCTTTGTGTATCGTAGTTGCTTCTTATCAAGGCGTCGAATTAGTCGGGATCACCGCGGGTGAAGCGAAAAATCCACAGGTGACATTGAAAAAAGCGATCAATAATATCTTATGGCGTATTTTAATTTTTTATGTTGGCGCTATTTTCATTGTTGTTACGCTGTTTCCGTGGACGGACGTTGGGCAACAAGGTAGCCCGTTTGTATTGACCTTTGCTAAGGTAGGTATCGCGTCAGCGGCGGCGGTGATAAATTTTGTGGTGCTGACTGCGGCGCTATCAGGCTGTAATAGCGGTATGTACAGTGGTGGCCGTATGTTATATGCGTTAGCCCAAAATAGACAACTCCCCGCCTCACTATTAAAACTGACACGTAATGGCGTACCAGCGCGCTGTGTTGGCTTGACTATCTTATGCTTATTGGTAGGCTCGAGCCTAAACTATATCATTCCTAACCCTGAACAAGTTTTTGTTTATGTGTACAGCGCGAGTGTTTTACCTGGCATGGTGCCTTGGTTAGTGATATTGACCAGTCAACTGCGTTTTCGGCAGCAGAACCAAGACAAGATTGTTGGACATCCGTTTAAATCGATTCTGTTTCCATGGGTGAACTACGCAACGTTACTGTTTTTAGCTTGCGTGATAGTCGGCATGGCGATTAACCCTGATACCCGCTTGTCGTTAATTGTTGGTGCGATCTTTTTATTGACGGTTTCTGCGCTTTATTTCTTACTGCGCACACGCAACCGCGCGAAGAGTCAGTGCTAATTCGCTATCATCATCACGCTGTTGATTGACCAATATTGCGATAAAGAGAGAAAAAATGCTCTCTTTATCGACGAAATGCGCAAAAGGCAAGCAATCGAAAATTTTATTGAAAAAAGGACTAGACAGAACCTCATTAAATCCGTACTATCCACACCCGCAACGGCGTTAAGCGCCCGTAGCTCAGCTGGATAGAGCGCTGCCCTCCGGAGGCAGAGGTCTCAGGTTCGAATCCTGTCGGGCGCGCCATTAAATTAGCGTGCTGCTACGGTTGGCAAAACAAAGTTGTATGTAGTATAATAGCAACGCTTTGAATAAAGTGAAGTTATGGTGGCTATAGCTCAGTTGGTAGAGCCCTGGATTGTGATTCCAGTTGTCGTGGGTTCGAGTCCCATTAGCCACCCCATTCTTTTGTGACATTGCGAGGGTGGCGGAATTGGTAGACGCGCTAGCTTCAGGTGTTAGTGTCCTCAGGACGTGGGGGTTCAAGTCCCCCCTTTCGCACCACGAAAAGAATGTAAAGTAGATATACCCTATCGGCGAGTAGCGCAGCTTGGTAGCGCAACTGGTTTGGGACCAGTGGGTCGGAGGTTCGAATCCTCTCTCGCCGACCAAATTTAAAGAACCCCGCTTTAATCAGCGGGGTTTTTGCATTTAGAAGCGCGCAAAATCAGCTTATTCATTGGTACGAGCTACCTTTGGCACGGGTGTACCAATCATCAATCATTATTCAAAACCCAAAACCCAAAACCCAAAACCCAAAACCCAAAACCCAAAACCCAAAACCCAAAACCCAAAACCCACACCTTCGACATTAACTCCAACGTCAACTTCAAGTGCCAAATAAACGGTAAGCATGACTGAACGTATTTAAATGTCTGTGCGTTAAGAATGACCGTTTATGGTTCCCGATATACTCATTGACTGGTTATCTGTTAAAACAAATGAGACTGAGGGCTTTATGAAGAAAATCATAGCTAATAGACTGTTTATATTTGTTATTTTTTCTATGTATTCGTCTGTGTCGCAAAATAGATACAAACCAGTATCTCAGTGTCGTCAAATGGAGACATATAATACATTGATTTTTAATAGTAAATTATCAAGGTGATTTTGATGTCTCTGAATTGAGACAGCTTTGTTGTTAAAAAAGGATGCTAACACAGCCTCATGTAAGGCAGAGGGAAAATGGCACTATATAAAAACGGCTAGGATTGCGTTAGGCGTGTTTTTTCCGATGAAATGGGATAATAGAAAGAAAAAAGGCCATTCAAAAAAAGTTGGCACGCATTCTGCATTATCTATTGTGTAGATGCTCATTCCACTTATTATGACAGCAATGCTTCATAAACCCAGGAATGATGCAAAGCCGATTATCGGTGCCTATTGTCCAATATAGATGAACAAGAGCTAATCCTCTTCTCATCAACCCGTGGACGAAACGTTGAGTGAGGCACCATCCGTCTGTAGACCTGATTGTATATTTACACCTGCCTTGCTGGCAGGTGTTTTTTTTTATATGAACTCATCGACTAGAGCGATTTCCCTCTGTACAGCATGATGCTGTTACGGAAGGAAATCAGAAATTCATTTGTATGACATTAATTTTTGCGATTACAAAACCACTTGCTGAACCAGCGAGTGAGGTAGGTATAACACAAAATAATAAATGTAATGATGAAAACGTCTTTATTTAGATCAACAGTATCGAAACCAATGATAGAGATAAAAACAAAAGGTGACAGAATTAAAAGTAGCAGGTCGAAAAATACTTGTAGTCGATTCGGGGTTGAAATGATCCAGCGCCAAATAGTTTTAATTACATTCATGTAGATGTCCTGAGTTCGATTAAATCAAAAACAATGTATTATTTATACACTATGTAAATGGTATATTACAGAACAACCGTTATTTTGTTTGATGTTATACAACAATTAGGCGTTTTTCAGTCTAATTTGTGCTTTTTAAATATCATGGCGACTGATAACAGCCGTCAATATAATGTATTTAAATAAGTTTAATTAGGCTAATACTGTTAATCATATTATGAGTGATAAAAATGTTTGATTAAATATGATGGTATTTAGAATAAAAATAGCGGATAAAAAAACTCCACTTATAAAGTGGAGTTTTTCGTTTATATATTTCAAAATAGTTTTTAAGAACGTTCTTTTTTGAGTGAATGCAGTAAGGCTTCTTGACGTATTTTAGCGGCTTCCTCTGCTTTGTGCAGTTTATCGAGGGCATCGGCTAACCAAGCGGCATCATGAGCATCAAAACGTTGCGCTAATGCGGCTTTGAAATAAGTCTCTGCGTGTTCCCATTGCGCATGCTGTAATGCGATTTGCCCCATTGTACTATTGAGTAATGGTGTTGCTCCTGACTGCTTAACCAGTTGCTTTAATACTTTCTCAAGCTGTTCTGGTTTATCGCTACGGAGTCTTGGTGCGAGGAGTAATAAGCGCTCATCATATTGCTGTTTCAAACCATCAATCACAATTTTTTCAGCACTTTCGATATCATCACATTCAATCAAATGTTCAGCTAAGAAGGACTGTAAAGCCGTTTCATGACGGATTTTTCGTGGCTGAGCTTTCCACCACTGTTTCAAGCCTTCACTACCATTTTCAGCCATACATTGATTCATCAAGCCCTTATAAGCTTTCAGTTTTAATGCCTCTAACTCATCTTCGTTATGAAGTTGTGTTTTCGCCATAATCGGTAGCAGTTCAATCAGTGCCTGATAAGCCCCTGAACGTAAGTAGGCTTGTTCAGCAAGACGTAGTACTTCAGGGTGGCGGGGTGCTTGATCGAGAAGTTTATCGACCCCCGTTCGAGCCGCATACACTTCGCCTTCAGCCAATTGAATACGAACACGACTGATATCGACGGGAAGTTGGTCGTTGCCGGCAACTTCGGCGGCTCTATTGAGGTATTGATGAGTTCGATGCTCATCTCCACGCTGTTGTGCCGCTTCAGCGGCAAGTAAATAGTTAATCACTGGCTGCTGAGAAAAATCCGCGTGTTTACTCATCAGTTTTTCAACTTGGTCGAAATCGCCTTCGGCAAGTTTGAGTAAGGCTTTTTGTGTTTGTGAATGCGCTTTATGGTACTTACGCCCACTGACCCAGCCTTTAGTTCGTGAAGTGGTGCTAATAAAACGACGGTAACACCAGCCAAGGAACAGCAGGACAAACTGGAGCAACACAAAGCACAGCACTAAGTTAGTGACACTGGTGGTGATATCATAATCATCTGTACGGATGAAAACATAACCTTGGTGGCCCGCTAAGAGAGGGCCTAAGATAATACCAGCGATAAGCACAATAAAAAGGATCAGTACTTTAATCATAATTACCCCTTCTGCTCATTGGCTGGTGCATCAAGAGGTGCTGCCTCTGAATCTTCAGGTTTTGCGACCGCTTTTTCAGGCTGTTTTTCTTCTGTTGGTGCAGCTTCAGCAGGCGTATTAGCCACTTCTTCTGACTGTGCCAAAAGATTACGAACGCGTGTTTGCATTACTTTTTCAAGTTTAGGTTGGCTTTCTAAAGCATCAGGCATCTCAGTCGCGATCGGTTGATTTATTAAATCATCAACTTCAGCTAAGAAGGCTTTTGTTGCCGGAGCGTTAACATCAAAATAAGCACGAACCCAAGTAGAAACTTGTTCGAGTGACTGTTTATAGGTTTCTTCTTGATATCTAGGCACCGCTTGTGCAGCGATCAACAATTGAGAACGAATGTTTTCACGTAGATAGATATCTTGATTTGGGGCCAATAATGGGGCTTCTGAACCGTCACGAGCACGTACGGTGATAAAATCATTAGTAAAGTTTTTCCAACTCCGTGATAGATTTTGCTTCCAATCCGCGATATCGCTGGAGACTTCTCCTTCATCTTCAGCTTTCACATCACCGCTGTTAATCTCATTGAGGCGCAAGTTATCGACTTCATTACTCAATTGATTCAAACGAAGAATAATACCGTCATAATCGACTTGATTGATCGCCGCTAAGCTAGCAATATCATTTTTAATGGCTTTACGGATATCAAGCAGGCTAGGGTCATTCATTTCAGCAAGACTAGAATCCGCACTTTTTAAGAGTACCGCGGCCGTGACTGGGTCGTGATCATTCCATAATTTTCTTCCTGCCATTTTGACCATAAAATCAGCCTGTGCCAGCAACCAACTTTTAACATCTGAGCTTGAGAGCGTATTAACATGTGCTTGTAGCTCTTGCATATGACGGTTGAGCTGCTCTTCATATTCACGAGTCTGTGTTTTGATTTCTGACTGTGAGGCGAACAGCGCATCCAAGCGCTGGCGGTCAACTTTTTGCTGTTCGGCTAAATCATTCAACTGTTGCTTCAATTCGTTATTTTCATTCACGAGTTGCGCATTACTTTGTTGAGTAAAATAATAAATACCACCACCAATGGCGATGTTAATTGCGATAGCGATGGCACTACCGATGAGACCAGAACGTTTTTGCTCCGAAGACGGCTTAGGTTGGCGGTTTTTTGGGGTTTCCGCGACAGTTTCATTATTAACCGTTTCGGTAGAATTATTTTGTTCCGTCATAAATTAGCATCCCATGTCGGTTGAAAATAAGGCGTCCAATAAAGCATTATTTTCTGCGCTATTTGCCACACAGACCTTTTTCCAACCATTTTGGCGGGCTTGGTCTGCAATCCGTTCGCTGACAACTAATAAGCGGCGATTGAACCACCATGCTTTGGTATTTTCAGCGATTAATTGATTGAGTAAGGCTAACATTTGACCACTACTGATCACAATATCAGTAATATTTGCATTAACCCATTGTTGATTAAACTCTGTTTTATCGTATAAAACAGGGTGTCTCGCATAACATTCACAATACTCAACCTCTGCACCTCTGGAACGTAATGTTGAGGCTAGGAGCTCCCTTCCTCCGTTTCCGCGTAATAGAAGTGCACGTTTACCTTCAAGAAATTGCAATTCAGGAAGGCTAAGTAATGCTTCACTGGTCTCTCCGTGCTCTGGCCAACGGATAGTGCGACCTGTTAACGCCTCAAAATACTGGCCGGTTGAACGACCTATCCCATAGTAGGATAACTTATCTGACCAGTTGCGTCCTGCTTGTTTAAGGGTTAAATGTGCATACCAGACCGCATTTTTAGATAAAAGAAAGACTAAATCGTGTTGATCAAGCTGCTGAAGGCGTGATCCCAGTAAATTTAATTCAGCACCCGGCGCAATACTAATGAGCGGGGAAGCGAAAGCATCGCCTCCCTTTGCTTTGATTGCTGCGATGAGTTCGCAACCAGCTGGCTCAGGCCGCGTGACTAGTACTTTCATGCCGGTGGATTCCCTTGGTAAACCACAGAGAGAATTTCGCGGGCGCCTTTATCGAGTAATTCCTCAGCAAGAGAGATCCCTGCTTGTTTTGCTTGTTCTGGGGCGATTAAACGCTCGCCACGAATGACTTGGCTACCATCTGGCGCCCCCACTAAAGCACGTAGCCAAATTTGGTTATTTTGCCAAATCGCATAGCTCCCAATAGGTACTTGGCAACCGCCTTCAAGGCGCATATTCATAGCACGTTCCGCGAGAACACAGATGGCTGTTTCATCGTGGTTAAGTTTTTCGAGTAGTTGACGAGTACGCTCATCCTCTAAGCGGCACTCAATACCCACCGCACCTTGTCCCACGGCTGGTAAGGATTGTTCAGGCGCTAATGCAGTACGAATTCGCGCTTCTAAACCTAACCGTTTCAGCCCCGCGACGGCCAAAATTATGGCATCGTATTCGCCATTATCCAGTTTCGAGAGCCGAGTTCCCACGTTTCCGCGTAGATCGCGGATAATGAGGTCTGGGCGTAGTTCTCGTATTTGGCATTGGCGGCGTAAACTGGACGTTCCCACTATGCTACCGCTAGGTAGAGCCTCAAGGCTGTCAAAGTGATTAGACACAAAAGCGTCACGTGGGTCTTCACGCTCACAGATCGTGACTAAACCGAGCCCTTCTGGAAATTCAACGGGAACATCCTTCATTGAATGCACTGCGATGTCTGCGCGTTTTTCCAGTAAAGCTAACTCTAATTCTTTAACAAATAGACCTTTTCCACCTACTTTAGCTAAGGGAGTATCTAAAATAATATCGCCTTTAGTCACCATCGGTACCAGTTCAACCTGCAAACCGGGGTGTAGTTGTTCGAGCTTCTCTTTAACAAAGTGTGCTTGCCACATAGCTAAAGGGCTTTTACGTGTTGCAATACGGACGATATTTATTGAAGTCATTTCGTTGCTTTCTCAGGCATAAAGGCCATAGATTAACCATACAATTATCCCTAGTTTTAACATTTTAGCGATGGATTTTCCAGTTAACGACGCTAAAGCTAACGATTCATTAATTGCCTTATTAATAGAAAGCGTCTCTTTTTGATAAGGTTGCTGCGACATAAATCATCAAAAAAAGAAAGTAATGCAAAGGATTGTTTAGCTATTTGTGCGGTTAAAGTCGTAAACAAATTTCAATTTAAGTCAATTTAGTGGTGAAGCGTTCAAGCACAGGCCTAATGCGAAATACGTTTGTGATGGATGCTTGGTGTGTTTTTTTTGAGCAATCAGATGATTTGTTATTATTCCATTGATAAACAAGGGATATTCAGTCGCTATAAAAAATAAAAAGCCTTTTTATACAATATGTTGAAAATTAATTTGTATCAAAAATACACAGATAAAATTATGTGATCTACTTTACCCTTTTGCCGCAAGGTGTTAAATTGATCACGTTTCCGACAATTCATTTGAAAATAAATTTAAACTTACTTTTAATTAACGCGAGATGTCGCTAGGCGGCAGGTCGATAAGTCGCTAGGCGTTGTAAAAACCAGGTAACTAGCGCAAGTAAGCATCGTTAGTAGCGCTGCAACTTGAAGTATGACGAGTAGATATTTCTCTTTATTGGGTGCTGGGTATTCCCAGATTTGTCGTTAAGTTCATTCAGCCAGGCGTATCCCTTGTATCTCTATATTGAAACTCTAAAACAGAGACTTGATGCGATAAACCAACTTCGGTTAGATCGTGCGACAGCGTCAATGGATGAAACCTTCTGTAAGGTTTACAGCCTGCTGCCTGTCTTATTTCATTATCATCACCCAATGATGCCTGGCTATATTGAAGGAAACGTCCCTCATGGTGTGTGTTTCTTCACGCCTGATGATGACCAACAAACATGGTTGTCGCAATTTGAAAAATATCTTCCCTCAGCAGATAAAGCGAATGGTGAACTTCCTATCACAGGCATTTATTCCATGGGGAGTACATCATCGATAGGTCAAAGCCAATGTTCAGATATTGATATTTGGGTTTGTCATCCCTCTTGGTTGGATAGTGAAGAAAAGCGCCTATTACAGAAAAAATGCACATTAATCGAACAGTGGGCCGCTTCTCTTGGCATTGATGTGACGGTTTTTTTGATCGATGAAAATCGTTTTAGACACCATGCGAGTGGCCATATTGGCGGAGAAGATTGCGGTTCAACACAACATATTTTATTGCTTGATGAATTCTACCGTACCGCGGTACGTATGGCAGGTAAAAGGCTGTTATGGACCATGGTACCCGTCGAAGAAGAACATCATTATGATGAATATGTGATGTCGCTGTATGCTCAGGGGGTATTAACGCCAAATGAATGGCTAGACCTCGGTGGATTGGGCGAACTGTCTGCCGCTGAATACTTTGGTGCAAGTTTGTGGCAATTATATAAAAGTGTCGACTCACCTTATAAAGCGGTTTTAAAAAGCTTACTATTAGAATCTTATTCGTGGGATTATCCAAAAGGCAAATTGCTCGCATTAGAATTTAAACGCCATCTCCACGCTGGCGAGATAGTTTGTTACGGTTTAGATTCTTATTGTTTAATGTTAGAACGTGTTACCCGCTATTTAATCGAAATTAATGATACTACTCGCCTTGATTTAATTCGTCGTTGTTTCTACCTCAAAGTCTGTGAAAAACTCTCCAAAGATACTGAAGATGAATGTTCTGGCTGGCGCCGTGATGTACTTTCACAGTTAGTTGAATCATGGGGGTGGGGTGCTGAACGTTTAGAGATGTTAGATTTGCGCAATCAATGGAAAATTGAGCGTGTTCGTGAAGCCCATAATGAGTTACTCGACACGATGATGCAAAGTTACCGTAACCTGATCCGCTTTGCTCGTCGTAATAATTTAAGTGTTAGTGCTAGCCCACAAGATATTGGCGTATTAACCCGTAAGTTATATGCTGCTTTTGAAGCGCTACCGGGTAAAGTGACACTTGTTAACCCGCAAATCTCTCCAGACCTCAGTGAGCCACATCTTACGTTTATTTATGTTCCTTCTGGCCGCGCGAATCGTAGCGGTTGGTATTTGTATAACCAAGCACCACATATTGACACCATTATTGGTCATCAACCGCTCGAATATAACCGTTATTTGAACAAACTGGTCGCTTGGGCTTACTTTAACGGATTACTGACTGAAAATACTCAGGTGTATATGCATCATGGTCAGTCTCAATGTGATGAGAAGAAGTTACTTGAATTGATGCATGACGTTTCGGGGCATTTTCCGATTCGCTTACCGGCCCCAACGCCAAAAGCCTTGTATAGTCCTTGTGAAATCCGCCACTTAGCCATTATCGTCAATTTAGAAAAAGATCCGACACAAGTTTATTCAGACCAAGTGGTACATTTTGATTTCAGAAAGCTAGACGTGTTTAGTTTTGGTGAAGAACAACGTTGCCTAATTGGTAGTATTGATCTGCTGTATCGCAACTCTTGGAATGAAGTGAGAACACTTCACTTTAGCGGCGAACAATGCATGTTAGAGGCACTCAAAACCATTTTAGGTAAAATGCATCAAGATGCTGCGCCGCCAGATGCGGTGGAAGTCTTCTGCTATTGTGAGCATTTACGTGGCCTAGTGAGAACACGTGTACAACAGTTGGTTTCAGAGTGCATTGACTTGCGTTTATCAAGTAATCGCAATGACCCCGGTCGTTTCAAAGCGTTACGGATTGCTGGGCAAACATGGGGCTTATTCTTTGAACGGTTAAATGTTTCAGTTCAGAAACTGGAAAATGCGGTTGAGTTCTATGGGGCCATTTCTCACAATAAATTACATGGTTGGCCTGTCAAATTAAACGCCAAAGAAAATAACCATTTACCCGCCGTTGTTGACGGTTATGCAAGTGAGGGTATCGTACAGTTTTTCTTTGAAAATACCGCAGATAACACAGGCTTTAACATTTATGTTTTAGATGAAGCCAACCGAGTGGAAATTTACTCTCACTGTGAGGGCTCCAAAGAAGACTTAGTACGAGACGTTAGCCGTTTCTATTCATCGTCTCATGACCGTTTTACGTACGGTGCTAATTTTATTAATTTTAATTTGCCGCAGTTCTATCAAATTGTGACTCATAAAGGCAAAAGCCAAGTGATACCCTTTTCAGGCGGAACTTGGCCTTTTGATATTGAAGAGCAGGATGAATTAATGAATGCTGGGCATTTTGATACTTCACCGCATCATCAAGCCCATCATTATTGAGCGGACGAATCGTTAATACTAAAACGTAAAAGGCTCACCGCTTTGCGCGCTAATAGCTTGTGCGAGCATCTCCGTGAATCGTTGCCCTGAACGATCGCATACCCACTCATTATCTTTATAGTCGTAGTGATAGCCGCCGTGTTTCGTGGCGAGCCAAATTTGGTGGAAAGGCTCTTGTCGATTGATAATGATTTTGCTGCCATCTTCAAAACTGAGCGTCATGACACCACCATTCGTTTCACAATCAATATCCGCATCACCGTCATAATTGTCCAAATGTTGTTCAATAGAAGCCATCATTTGATCGGCAAGTTGGTGAAATTCACTGTCATTCACGGTTAATTTCCTATCAGCTTAAATAATTTACTAATAGAAATTATAGGTGTGAATATCAGTGAGGGTCAATCGACGAAAAGGGAGGACGCAGGGTAACTTTCTTTTGAGAATACTAAAACATTTGTTGGTGACTGTTCTTTTAAGCATTATGCTATTGTGGGTAGGGAATAAAATCACGATACAATTGATGAACAATAGTGATTTGCTTAGGCTGCCCTGTTAATCTGTTAACCCTATTCAGACGTCAAAAGTTAGTTTTACAGGCGAAATATAATGAAAAAAAGTTTAGTTGGACTCTCTGCGTTTATTATGTTGTTGACTCTTTCTGGTTGTGGCTTAAAAGGCCCTCTCTATTTTCCACCAGAAGAACAGGCTTCAGCATCACAAACTGAAGATGTTGAACCTAAGGCTCAAAATAGTACCGCGGCAGATTCACGAGCGCCGTCTTCAAATCAACAATAAGCTGCTGCGATGGAGCGGATTATGCAATTTTCTAAAATGCATGGCTTAGGTAATGATTTCATGGTCGTCGACGGCGTCACTCAGAATGTTTATTTTTCTCCTGAGCTGATTAGCCGCCTTGCGGATAGGCATACAGGGGTTGGCTTTGACCAACTGTTGTTAGTTGAGGCGCCTTATGATCCTGATTTAGATTTTCATTATCGTATCTTCAATGCAGATGGAAGTGAAGTTGCACAATGTGGCAATGGTGCTCGCTGTTTTGCACGTTTCGTACGTTTAAAAGGGCTGACAAATAAACAAAAAATTAAAGTCAGTACTCAAGCAGGTCGCATGACATTGACGATCAATGAAAATGACGATGTTTGCGTGAATATGGGGGAACCTGAATTTGAACCTCAGAAAATACCTTTTCGCGCTATCAAAGCAGAAAAAACCTATATTATTAGAGCGTTAGAACGTACAGTATTATGTGGTGTGGTTTCGATGGGAAATCCTCACTGTGTTATTCAGGTTGAAAGTGTAAAAACAGCTGAAGTGGAAATCTTAGGCCCTGTTCTTGAGAGTCATGAACGGTTTCCAGAACGCGTTAATGTCGGTTTCATGGAAATAATCAATGCGAACCATATCAGCTTACGTGTGTTTGAACGTGGAGCGGGAGAAACGCAGGCATGCGGTAGTGGTGCTTGTGCCGCGGTGGCAATCGGTATCCAGCAAGGGTTATTATCAAATCGAGTGAAAGTTGACTTGCCAGGAGGATCCCTTGATATTAGTTGGGAAGGGCCTGGCCATCCATTATATATGACAGGGCCTGCGAGTCATGTTTATGATGGGGTACTACAACTTTAAGCTTTATTTCGCGACTCAAGAAATTGCAAGTGACAGCGTTATTGGCTGTACGCGTTGGCGTTAGCGACCTGTTTTGTGACTGACTAGCGCCTTATTTGCCATCTAACTATACTGGGATTTATTTAGAGTAGACTTAATCATCAAGAGGTTATAATGGATAAACTGAAAATAGAGCCAGATAGCCCTTATCAAATTGATGATCGCCAAGTGGCGCGTTACTTACAGGAACAGCCCGACTTCTTTATCCGCAATGCTTCGCTTGTTGAGCAACTTTCAATACCGCATGCAATACAGGGGACAATTTCGTTACCTGAAGCGGTGATGAATCGACAGCGACTAAAAATCAAACAGCTCGAACAAGATATCTGTTTCATGGTTGAACAAGCGCATGAAAATGGTTTGTTATTTGATGAGTTACTGTATCTTGTCATCGATATGTCAATGGCGCAAAGCCTGAATGAGATGCTCAGCAGTTTAAATCGCTGGGCAAAAAAACTCGGCCTATCAGGGGCATCTGTTCGTTTATTTAGTGATTGTTGGCGGTTGTCTGCTCCTCTTGATGCGCAAGCACTTGTGGTTTCCCGTAGTGCGTTCGAATCTATTCGCCTTCAGCGTTTTGGAGAGAAAACGCATTATTTAGGTACGCTGAATGGCCCTGAAATACAACTGCTGTTGCCGGAAGCTATGAATGTAGGCTCGGTAGCGATTTCTCTCTTTGGTCATCATGGGGAATCAGGAATGGTCATTTTTACTAGCCGAAATCGAGACCATTATCAATCTGGTATGGGAACAGTGATGTTAGAAAAAGTGGCTCAAATTCTACCGAGGTTATTATGCCGATGGATAGAACGCTTATAACGACTCAGCCGGAAGGGCTGATGACCCAAGTCGAAGCATTTTTACGTTATTTACATGTTGAGCGTAGATTAAGCCCTGTCACGATCACTAATTATCGCCGCCAGCTCACGACAGTGACAGAAATGCTCAATGAAATGAAGGTGAGTGAGTGGCAACAGTTTGATGTCGTTAAAGCCCGTAATATCGCGGCTAAAAGCCGTCGAGCAGGCTTGCAAGCAGCCAGTATGGCGCTGCGATTGTCTGCATTACGGAGTTTTTGTGATTGGATGGTACAACAAGGTGAATTACCGGCTAATCCAGTCAAAGCAGTACAGGCGCCAAAAGCGAAAAAGCGACTGCCAAAGAATATGGATGTTGATGAAGTCTCACAATTACTGAATATGGATAGCGGTGACCCACTGGTGGTGCGAGACAGAACCATGTTGGAAGTGATGTATGGCGCGGGGCTGCGTTTATCTGAATTAGTTGGATTAGATATTCGTCATTTAGATCTCGCCTCGGGTGAAGTCAAAGTGATGGGAAAAGGCAGTAAAGAACGTAAAATCCCATTAGGTAAAACCGCGGTGAGTTGGTTAACACGTTGGCTAGAAATGCGTGAGTTATATGCACCGGAAGATAATGCCGTTTTTATTTCGACACAGAGTGGCAAACGAATATCAAACCGTAATGTGCAAAAACGTTTTGAGCAATGGGGCATTAAACAAGGGGTAAATAGCCATATTAACCCACATAAGTTGCGCCATTCATTTGCAACACATATTCTTGAATCAAGTGGTAATTTACGCGGTGTGCAAGAATTGCTCGGCCATGCCAACTTATCAACAACGCAAATCTATACACACTTAGATTTTCAGCATTTGGCTAATGTTTATGATGTGGCTCATCCCAGAGCAAAAAGGGAGAAACCTTAATGCATTTTTACCGTCCGCTGTCACCGATTCAAGCGATAACGTTTGATTTGGATGATACTTTATATGATAACCATCCGGTCATTGATAAAACGGAAGAAGAGGTATTACGTTTTGTCCGTGAATATGATCCACAATTCAGTCATTTTACTCATCATGATTTGTATACTTTTCGTCGCATTGTGGCTGAACAAGAACCGGATATTTGCCACGATATCACCCGCTGGCGCTGGTTATCATCGAAAATGATGTTTTGCCATTATGGATATAGCCGAGAAGACGCTCTAAAAGGGGCGGATGAACTAATGGCTCATTTTACTTATTGGCGAAATCAAATAGATATTCCTGAATCAACCCACCAGATATTAGCTCAGCTTGCAGAAAAATTACCCCTAGTGGCGATTACCAACGGTAATGCAGAGCCAGATGCTTGTGGCTTGGGGCAATATTTTCAGTTTGTGTTGAAAGCAGGGCCGGATGGGCGCTCAAAACCTTATTGTGATATGTATCGGCTAGCCGCGCAAAAACTCGATTTACAGCCTCATGCTATTTTACATGTGGGCGATAATCTATTGACGGATGTAGAGGGTGCTATTCGTAGTGGTATGCAAGCCTGTTGGATTAACGTCGACAATAAAACACTCATGGAAGAGAAAGATGTACGCTTATTGCCGCATGTTGAAATTTCGCAGTTGGCTTCTCTATTGTCGCTGGTATAATCATTTTTCTGTATAAAAACACAGTGGTCGTGGCCACTGTCCTGCTTTGATGGTAATTATGGACGTTTCTTATCTGCTCGAAGGCCTTAATGATAAACAGCGTGAGGCAGTTGCTGCACCACGCACTAACTTATTAGTACTTGCAGGTGCAGGTAGTGGTAAAACGCGCGTATTGGTACACAGAATCGCTTGGTTAATGGCGGTTGAGCATGCATCACCATTCTCGATCATGGCAGTGACCTTTACCAACAAAGCAGCAGCAGAAATGCGCCATCGTATCAATCAGTTGATTGGCTCAAGTGAAGATGGCATGTGGATTGGTACTTTCCACGGTTTAGCCCATCGCTTACTACGTCAACACTATTTGGATGCTGGCTTACCACAAGATTTCCAAATTCTCGATAGCGATGACCAATATCGATTAATTCGTCGGTTGTTAAAAGCGATGAATCTTGATGAAAAACAATGGCCCCCCCGCCAAGGAATGTGGTACATCAACGGTAAAAAAGATGAGGGATTACGTCCTCAACATATCGAATGTTATGGTAACCCGATAGAAAGTACATGGTTAAAAGTGTATCAAGCTTATCAAGAGGCTTGTGATCGTGCTGGGTTAGTCGATTTTGCTGAGTTGTTATTACGAGCCCATGAATTATGGCTCAATAAGCCCCATGTATTGCAACACTATCGTGAACGCTTCACGAATATTCTCGTCGACGAATTCCAAGATACGAACAGCATTCAATACGCTTGGATCCGCGTGTTAGCTGGCGAAACGGGTAAGGTGATGATTGTTGGCGATGATGATCAATCAATTTACGGCTGGCGTGGGGCACAAGTGGAAAATATTCAGCGTTTTTTGAATGACTTCCCTGGGGCTGAAACAATCCGTCTTGAACAAAATTACCGTTCCACTAACAATATTCTGAAAGCTGCGAATGCCTTAATTGCGCATAATAGCGATCGATTAGGGAAAAATTTATGGACGGAAGATGGCGATGGTGAGCCGATTTCCCTCTACTGTGCTTTTAATGAATTAGATGAAGCGCGCTATATTGTCAGCCGTATAAAACAGTGGCAAGAAAATGGTGGTGCTTTGCAGGATTGTGCGATGCTATATCGTAGCAACGCGCAATCTCGTGTGTTGGAAGAGGCATTAATTCAAAGTGCTATGCCATATCGTATTTATGGTGGACAACGCTTCTTTGAACGTCAAGAAATTAAAGATGCACTGTCTTATTTAAGGCTGATTGCTAATCGTAATGACGATGCCTCCTTTGAACGTGTGGTAAATACGCCAACGCGAGGTATTGGCGATCGTACTCTGGATACCGTACGCCAAACCGCACGAGACCAACAATTAACCTTATGGGAAAGTTGTGAATATTTACTTCGTGAGCAAGTTCTTGGGGGCCGTGCCGCGGCGGCTATTGAACGTTTTCTCGAATTGGTCGATGCGCTGGCGAAAGAAACGCAAGATATGCCCTTACATGTACAAACGGATAGAGTGATTAATGACTCAGGTCTACGTGCGATGTATGAGCAAGAGAAAGGTGAAAAAGCACAGGCTCGCATCGAAAACTTGGAAGAGTTGGTGAACGCAACCCGCGATTTTAGTTATCAAGATGAAGATCAGGATTTGATGCCGCTACAAGCCTTTTTATCACATGCCGCATTAGAATCGGGTGATGGCCAAGCCGATGTGAATCAAGATGCGGTGCAGTTAATGACACTACACTCAGCAAAAGGACTCGAATTCCCAATCGTCTTTATCGTTGGTATGGAAGAAGGGATGTTCCCTAGCCAAATGTCAATGGATGAAAGCGGTCGCTTAGAAGAAGAGCGTCGCTTAGCTTATGTTGGGATCACGCGAGCGATGCAAAAGCTGACGATCACGTATGCGGAAAGTCGTCGTTTATATGGTAAAGAAGTTTATCACCGCCCATCACGTTTTATTGCGGAGTTGCCGACAGAATGTGTGGAAGAAGTTCGTTTACGTGCAACGGTTTCTCGTCCTGTTAATCATCAGCGCCTTGGCACACCAGTAACCCAAAATGATTCAGGTTATGCGTTAGGCCAACGTGTACGGCACCCTAAATTTGGTGAAGGTACTATTATTAATTTGGAAGGAAGTGGAGAACATTGTCGTTTGCAAATTGCTTTCCAAGGTCAAGGCATTAAATGGCTCGTGGCATCCTATGCTCGGCTAGAAAATGTATCATAAGTTATTTTTCCCGTAGAGTGTCATAAACAAAATATGGCATTCTACCTAATATACGGTGTGTTTTAATTTCACGAGGCATATTAAAACACATAAAAATAAAATAGATTGTAATTATCAATTAATAATATATTTAAACTCATTTTCACTGTAATTATTTTATTGCTTTTTTATATAAATTATAAATTTGTTTTTTCGATTTTTTGCTTATAGCATGATTTGCGTTTTAATAATCATTAATTCAAGGACGATGAGTGTGAATTGGGCAATTGAAAAAATAAACGATGATCTCATTGGGGATTTTCGTCGCAATACAACATTAAGCTGATCGCTTCCCTTTCTTCAGTACAGGTATAAAGTAGAGTTTCCTGCCTTTTTTCTCCTGAAAAAGAGGTCATCTGACATGAAAAAGACACGTTATACCGAAGAACAGATAGCGTTTGTCCTGAAATAGGCTGAAACCAGCACCCGGGTGGAGGAAGTGTGCAGAACGATGGGTATTAATATTTGCGGCAAGCTCTGAAGCTGCGGGTTTCATTAAATTGGATTCATCGCGATGAATCACAATACTGTGCATTAGCACTGAGGGTGAGTTTATTCGTTTTGGCTAACTGGGTATTATCAAAATTGATGCTTTTCCCTGCTTGGATATGTAACGAATTTGTGGCGTTAATCAGCGAGGGGTGATAATACATTATCTTTAAAGGCAGAAACGGAAATCCCCACTAATTCAATTTGGTTCGCGTTAAAACACAAGGCATTATCACTAGTGCTTTTCTGTGTCGGGTCTACCGTAACAGTATTTTGATTTTCAAGAGCCTCTCGTTGCTGTTTTTCCGATTCTAAGCGCCTTTTTTGTTCAAACTGAATACTGTCTCTATTGGCTGGAAATCATAAGGGCTCAGAATAACTGAGTTCCGTAAAGACGATTAAAGGTAAGAACAAGACAGCAGGGATCAGTTTTATCATAATAAGTGAATACGATTAATCGTACAAAAAGTTAAATTTCGCTTAAGGTAAAGAGTCATTAACCTAATGGCAAGAGAAATCATCAAGAAAGGATATAAAAACTGGATTTGATTACCTTTGAAGGTTAATTCAATGCAAAATATAGCCGTTTGGCTAATTGGTAGATTGTTTTTCTATTATTTATTTTTTGTTGGCGAAATAATTTGCTTTAAGTTGGTTTGGCGAGCAGTAATTACGACTATTTTAGGTAAGGCATCTTTACTACTTTGTCCTGAATTGAATGATAGCGTTAATGAAAAGGGAATATTGGGAAGCAACGAAACGATAACAATGGTTAATGGGTTAAATAGAATGGCTAAGATTTGTTAAACTGACTAATGTTTGGAACGGGCTGCTAGTGGTTAAAATGATCGCTTAACGACGTTTACTGTTCCATTGCTTCCCAAACCCCGGGGGCTAACTTCTATTTGAAATACAATAAAAAACAACGAACAAATCTCTTAAGCTAATATTAATAAAAAAATTAATGCCAAAGATCGCCAAGCAATAGTTACAGCGTTAGAATCAGTTGAAATTGCCGATGCCACCAAAAACTTTAAACTGTTGAGTAAAGGCATGGGGTATGTTGGACCAGCAATTGATGGTTATGAGCTTTTCTTTGTTGAGTTACCTAATGCAATAAAAAATGATAATTAGCGATCTTTTTTTGTTAAAGCAACGATTGGAAGACAAAGATGCTCATGTTGATAGCTTAAAAAATGCCATGCTATTAATCGAATCCAAGCTACTAACAACATCTGAACCAGTTGCATCAGTGCCAGCCAAAAAATCTTGGCAATTCTGGAAAAATAGCCGTTTGGTATCATTTCCATGCTGAAACCCAAACCGCCATTTTGATAACAAACGAGCAATATCAAAAATGGTGTTTTTACGGGTGAAAAGAAGTGGTTTTAGCCCATTGAGTAGATTTTTGAATGAGTGCCTAAGTGGCGTTATGCTTAAGCACCTTTATGTTAAATTCAGATAGAACTTGTTAATTTAGTTTAGGTGATAAATACTGTCCGTATATATCTCATGGATAGGTCACATCAATGCAATGGTTAACTAAAATAACGCTCAGTTCCTCACTATTTTTGCTCCTCGCATGTTCACCAGATGAAAAAAAATCTCTACCTGAAAAAAGTGAATACCTTGCAGGGAATTTGTCGGGATTTAATCATGTGAAAGGAACGAACGTTAACTGGTTTACCGTCAATGGGTATGGTGGGAGAACGGGTGGTTTTACCTGCTGCGTTATGCTACCACCCAAATGGAATCCAAATTTAACGGCTGAAATAGAATGGGAAATAGATCCCAACCCATACCCAAAAAATATTCCAACGTTTGATAGCGGAAATTATCCTGAGTTTGCAAAAAAACACAAAGCTAACTACCGACAGTATCAAACAACAGTTAAGATCCCTGAATACTCAGAAACCTGTGGATTAACCGTGCATTTTTTACCTTGCCAACAAGTCAAGGTAACTACCTCCTGTTATACCATTGACCACCCAGACTACCCAATCAAAGATGCTTTTGACCAAGAGGAACCAGCATCATGCCAGAAATAACACGTTGGGATAAAGTCAGTCATGGCGAATCATGTTGGATGCCTCCAGAGTTTCCAAGCCAAGGACGACTCCCTCTCACACCGAAGCAAATTGAACGTAACTTAAAAAAGATCCGTCAGGATGAAGCGCGTTATCATGATAAAGTGTCAGAAAAGCTAGGGTTTAGAATGAGCATGACATGCTGCCATAGTTTGCATATCAGCTTATTTTTTGACGGTACCAATAACAATGAACCCTATGACACCAAGAAAGCTAGCCCTCCACATCCTTCTAATATTGCGAAGCTATATCATGCCAGTGCCCCTGAAGACAAAAAAGCCAATAGCAGTGGATATTACGCATATTATATTCCCGGAGTCGGAACCCCCTTTCCCGAAATAGGAACCTATGACTATTATTCAGAGGGACTCACGTACGCAAAGGGAGGAGAAGACCGTATCAATTGGGCATTGGTCCAAATTTGTAATACATTAAATATCGCGATTAAGAAAATAAAACTCGATGATAACACCATGAAAAAAAGCGTTCATGCGATGCGAGGGAGTTATGAGTCAGCGATAATTGGCCACCTTTTTACAGGACAGGGGCTAGATGCAGCCAGAACGGCTGACAATAATAATATCAACCGTATTCGTGAAATAGAATCGTTGCTTGAACCACTAAAAAAAGACATCATCACAGCCAGTCCAAAATTAGTCAGCATTAAGCTATTTGTTTATGGTTTTTCCCGAGGTGCAGCAGAAGCCAGAACCTTTTCTTCATGGCTGAATGATATTCTAAAATCCTCAACCCTTTCCCCCCAAGGAACACTTCTGGGACTCGCTGTTTCTATTGAATTTTTAGGTATTCTAGATACAGTTCCTGCAGTTGGTGTTGCCAATATGGCGCCAATCTTCACTGGACATAATGGATGGGCTTATGGGACGCAAAGCCTCCCTAAATCCAGTTTAATTAAACAATGTACTCACCTTGTCTCATCTCATGAACAACGCCAATGCTTTGCGTTAGACTCCATTCGTTACCCTGACGGGACTTACCCTTCAAATGCAGTTGAAGTCATTTATCCCGGAATGCACTCCGATGTAGGAGGTGGATACCCTGTTAATGACCAAGGAAAAGCCCGTGAGAGTGATGGTGAACTTCTGTCACAAATAGCCCTACACGATTTATATGCATCAGCCATCGATGCAGGCGCACCGCTGGCGATCCATCCCAGTTATATTAGGGATGAATTAAAGGAACGTTATCCTTATAGAGTAATGCAGCCTAGTACAATTAAAGAATTTGTAATATCAGATGAATTAATTACCCGATTTAATGCATGGCGAAAAACTGTAACCCTTGAAACACAATCACAGCCAACACAAAGTGAACAAGGCTATTCCCCTGTACGTTTTAAATACGCCCCGCTTGAAGATGCAGTCGAAGAACAGATGGGATGGATGACCGCATGGCGTATAGCCAGATATGCATCCTCTCGGCAAGAGTCAATCAATTTATCACACCAACCTTTTTTCCAAGCCTCAACATTGCCCGATGGAGCCCAAATCGCTCCATGGGATACGCGATTTCCGGATAGAGCTGAATATTACATCAATGAAGCCAAAGAGACTCATGACGCTAAATTAAAACAAATACAGGTCGAAAGGGAAAAAGAAAAAACTCGTCATAACGATGATTGGACGCCTCCTCCACAATTTATCGGAGAGCCATTGTTCGATGAACAGAATAGCAAAGGACAACTATGGGAAGCATCGTTGGAGTTTAAAACCGATTACGATAATCAACCCAGCATTGACTATCTCAATGTCACTCGAAAAACCATGGTTTTTAAAGCGGCAGACAGGGCTGTTAGAAAAGCGACGTATCTCGTGTTAGGTCATGATCCTGAAGCGGAATATGCTCGTTTAAAACAACTCGCCACACTCATTTATCAAGATACAGTCAAGCCGGTTCTCGATAACCAAAACGATCACCCACGCATCAAAAATGTTTTTACTGACATAAAAAAAGTAATTGCATTATATGATGACCAAATCCACGATTCTCGTGCATGGTTTATGCATACCGAAGCGGGTATCTCCGAAATGTTAGGTGATTACTTTTTATTTCGAATGATTTACTTTGGTAATAAATGGAATAAATTAACCCAAGTCGTCAGTCTTGATTTAGAACTTACGCCCAATCTTTTTGAATTTGATTTATCCAAAAACGCGAACGATATTGAAGTGTTTAAACATGGTGAAGAATACGTTTTAAAAAATAGAAACAGTGGGCATGTGTATACAATCCCAAATAGCACCATATCGGCTCCTACCTCAGATTTCCTGTCTGAAATTGGTGCGTTAGAGCTTTCAAGCGATAAGATACGCCACGAAAAATTCATGGAATATGTTTCCACATTGCCAAATGTCATTAAATTAACTTAATCATAATGGGAATCGAAATATCTCGATTCCCATAAGACCCATTATGTTAAATAAAACTACAAATCGAAGAAAAAGAGGCGGATAGACATACCCGCCCAAAATAAAGGCTAAGAAACAAAAGTGCCATTCGCTATTTTTTGTAGATTTGCATATATTTGAGCCTGTCTATCATCTTTCCGTTGCTGAACCAACGGTTTCAATTGAGCAATAAACTCATGAGTTGAAGCAGGTAATTCGTTTTCATTAACGATAATTTCTTGTCCAGTCTGGCGATGATATATTTTAACCCCATAGGTTGGGTGATGAGTAAAAACAGCGTGTTTCTGTAAATTTTTATCCACGCCCATTAAATAATTACCATCAAAACGCAATAAGACGGCCTTATTCCATTTATCCCCAAAATAAATCATTCTTGATAAAAAATACCCTCCAAACGGCTCTCTCACTCCACTCTCGGAATGCATAAACCAAGCTCGAGAATCATGAATATAGTTATCATAGAGATCAATTAAAGAACCTATTTTTGGATCTTTTTTACCCGTGAAATACGGTAAAAAAGATCGTTCATATTTATCATTCCCATTATCTTTAAAAATAAAATATTTGACAGCTTCATTTTGGCGCGTATAAACATACGCATTGGTTAACAATAACGGGTCAAGAATCTGTAGTATTCCCGCTGTTAACGGTACTGAGCCAGCAAAACTGCTGTCCGTGTTTTCTTCAATCGTACAGGTTTTTTCATTAATGGGGTGCTTGGTCATTTTATATTGAAGCGTTAATAGTGGTTCAGGTCGAGGTCTACGCACATAATCAGCGGCAAATTCTAACGCTGCTTCCCAGAGTTGTCCTCGTGCATTAGTGGCATCAAATAAAGGTGAACCAATTAAATCACCACCTGGAAACCAATCTTCATTATTTCTATGTTTAGCTATCTCATCATTACGCTTTTTTTCAGTGAGTTGAGCATTACATGCTAAAAGAGATCATTCCTCAGCCAACGCATTATACGCTTGCTTTCCATACCCTGATTCATACGGTTGAGCCTGAATTTTGGGGTGTTGAGAAGCCTGCTGAAAAAAAGGTTGTGACGCGATGTTCATCGGGGATGAGAGAGGGGATGCAAAACGCATAATTCGCCACCCCGTAATCCAACTGAGTTGATCTTCCATGATTTGTTCTAAGCACACCGTTTCAAACCGAAATGGGGAATAGATAGGACTGTCTGACAAATCAGACTCTTGTTGAGTATCAATCAACGTTGTTGATAGCCAATGGTTAAACGTCGAAACCAATTTCGGGGATACGTTAAATTCTTCACGATTAGAACCATCCATATTTCTAAAGGAATACCACTGCTGATAATCGGCAGATAGCTGATTAAACGTATCAGGATGAACGGCTAATGGGGCGCCAGCTTCAATCGCGGCCGCGTACATATCGTGCAGCGCGATTTGAGACAATAACGCCCCCGCATCATCTCGGGATTTACCTTGGTCGCCCATCGGATACCCCCCTCCCACATCCGAGTGCATGCCGGGGTAAACCACCTCCACCGTGTTAGGTAAATAATTTCCCTCCGCCGTCCGAATTGAATCGAGTGAAAAGGCTTGCCGCTGTTCATTGGCCGCGACAAAGTGACAACATTTTTTAATCAACCCTGATTGCGGTAAGGGTTGCGTTTGCCCCGCCCAACCGTTATGCCCTGTAAATCCCAGCACGACGTTGGCTATCCCTACCGCAGGAACGGTATCAAAAATGCCTAAAAACTCGACCGAGACCTTGACACCCAATAGCGTTCCCGCGGGAAATCCTAACAGATTGGACGATAACAGTTCATCTAACCAACTCACAAACGCTCTGGCTTCCGCTGCCCCACGAGAAAATCCATAGACAAACAATTTAATGGCGACAATTTTACATTGAGAGTCGGGTACTTTTTTCTTAATCGGTTCAAGTAGTTTTTCTATGGCATGTAAGCGTGCCGCCTGATGACTATTATTTGGCGAAACTGCAGCTAAATAGGCTTGATTAATTTTTTCTCGGTCAAAAAACATTGGACCTGTTGCCGCCGTCGCCATTATGGCGTCGTTTTGAGATAGATCTAGTTTGGATGAATTCATCGTTTCAACCGCTTTTTTCATAAGACCATTACCGATGAAATTTTTTGTCACCGTATGATGTAATGTATTACACAGTTGAACTAAGCCCCAATTAATACGGTCTTCTCCCCCAACCGCAAACTGCAACCCCGAAGAATAATAATCATACGTCCCAATTTAAGGGAATGGCGTACCGACGCCCGGAATGTAATAAGCATAAAAACCACTCTCATTCGCCTGACGGTTTTCGGGGGCACTGGCATGATACAGTTTAGCCACATTGGATGGATGCGACGGTGTACTGCTTGTGTCGTTCGGCTCATTGTTATTGGTGCCATCAAAAAACAAGCTGATATGTAAACTTTTACAACACGAATTTTTTAATTTCCGATAACAGTCACTCCGATGTCGAGATTCTTCTTGTCTTATTTTTTTCAATATTCTTAATTAACTGCTCTTTTGTCAGTTTTAACCGCCCATCGAGCGGGAATTCAGGGGGAACCCAACAAGGGCCACCTTGGGTTGAGATTTGGTCTTTTTGAGGGGCGATAATCATTGAGGACATTGTGCGGGCTCCGGTTGGTCAAAAGGGTCTTTAATGGGGTGGTTTGGATGCTCAATGCCATGGCACGTCGCGGTAACTTTCACTTGTTGGCACGGTAAGAAGTGGACTTGCAATCCACAGGAATCCGTATATTCCGGGATAGTCACGGTGGTCTGATATTGTCGGTAATTGGCTTTATATTTTTTTATATAATCTTTGTAGTTGGGATCACTGTATTCAGGAAAATCGGAGGGAAAAGGGTCAGGATTAACTTCCCACTTGATATTGACCTGCATATTGGGTTGCCATATTTCAGGTAGCATGATGCAGCACGTAAACCCCCCGGTTCGCCCCCGATAACCATTGACTGAAAACCAATTAATCTTCGTATCCGCGACATGGTTATACCCCAATAAATTTGCCCCCACATAGGCGATTTTATCTTTCGGTTTATCGTCGGGCGAACACCCTAAAATAAAGAGTGGAAGAATGAAAAAAGCTAAAGTAAATGCTCTCATGTACATAATCCTGTCCATTGGAAATGGAAAACAGTATCATACACTTAAGGTAAATTATCTATTCCTGAATAAGAATAATTGGAGTGACATCATTGGTTCTTATAAGACCCATTGTGTTAAACGGGTGTGTTTAGAGACTAAAACACCAGGTTAGATATCATAAAACCGCCTAAGTGCGATTTTGAATTGCTAAAAGTATCTCATCCCCCTGAAAGTTTATAACGGTTTCAGTTGCAGTTAAGCGTATTTTTAACATCGCCAGAGCTGACTGAAAAACTGACCTGAAATCGTTGAAAAGCACAAACTTGTTTTGTGGTGTTCGACGATTTTACCAACCGAGTAAAACGAGGACGGTAGTGTTATTTAAAATAAGCAGAATAGTTAATGATACACACAGGCGATTTTCGTGATAAATAGAGGCTATATCACTTTAAAAATTGATAGAAGGTTACAATAGATGTGAATGTACAAACCACCTCACGTAGGTGAATTAATCACTGAAACGTTGAATGAACTTAACCTAAGCATTGATATTTTAGCTGAAAAGCTAAAAATGACTGTATCCGAAACTGAACAGCTTGTTAATGGTAATCGAGTCATTACATTACAAATTGCGAAGCGTCTATCAATGACTCTCGGTAGCAGTTCATCATTTTGGTTAAATATTCAAAAAAATTATTACAAACGCTCCTCTATTGAGAATGAATTTTTTTGAAGATATTTAACCCATCAAATTCTATTTTTTGTATTTTAATATCTGGTCATATTCAGCCAAAATTTAAACTTAAAATAAGCACAGCTATTAATTTTGAACATCAATTGACATAGGTTTACACGAAAAAGCTGATGCATCAATGCATCAGCAGCGCATCAGTTTGATGCGTGAGAACAGTAGTTACAGTTTAACTCTCTATATCACATATGATGTGCAACCATTTATTTCATACTTACCCATAGGAAATATAAAGTTTCAACATTTTATATCCTGCATCAATTCGTCATCGGAATGATGCAGAAATGCATCAGTTCTATGTTTACATAGCCATAACAATTAAAAATAAACTTCATATTTATCAAAAAAATACTATAAAAATTCCATTTTGCGTATGGTGTGTGTTTGCAAGAAACAAAAATTGGTGAGTACAAAATATTTTTAGTGCCTGATAAATAGTTTTTGATGGGTCACAAAAGAAATTTTAATCATGAGCGCAACAATATGCGTAATTGTCCTCTCGTGTTTCATTTTAATTCTTACTTTAAAGCTCCTGTAACGTCCTCTGTTTGATTTAAACACCCTAACTAAGAGGTGTTTTATGATGATTGGTTATTCTAGTGGCTTAAAATTGATTATAGAGCGTTTAACATCCACTAACTGGATTAATGTGAGCAAAGCGAACTGAATAACACGGAAATTTCAGCGACGCTGTGGCGGAATGGTCGAAGACAAAAGAAATGTTCAGCAATCTTCCTGAGCAACGCGAGGGAGCTACTGTAGTATTTTTAGGTATGTTTTGAAAGGAGCAAACATTGTTTGCGACATCTGTTTAACTATCTCGTAAAGTGATGTATCTGACAAAAATGGTTGAGTTATTCACAGGTATTCCCCTTTTTAACTTGTTTTTTTGTTTTTTTATCTTGTTTTCTGATCTTGTTTTCTGACGGCTTTATTTCTTTAAAATCAATACACTATATACCCATAGGTCGGAAAAATTACGGTAGCATCCACATAATTAGGTCTGATAAAATAAAAACTTGCTACCTTTAAAATAGGCCTGTAGATGTTATAAAACATATAACTTATTGGGTTTAACATGAGTAACTTAATCGCGTACAAATCAAATGCCCTGATTGAAGCTAGCTACAAGCTAACTCTTCAAGAGCAAAGAGTATTGTTGATGTGCATAGGTAAGTTGAATCCGCAAGATGAACAGCCAGAAAAAAATTCCAATTAACTGCAAATGAGTTTTTTTTGGCATTTCCTGATATGGGAAAAGAAAATGCTGAACGACACTTACAATCAGCTATAGATCGATTATGGGACAGATCTATCATTATAAATTGGAAGAATAAAAAAGAAGAAATCCGTTGGATCCAAGGAAGGGCTAAATATTTTACTGGAGAGGGAAAAATAGAATTAGTTTTTTCAGATTTGATTATGCCATATTTAACTCAATTAAAAGGCCAATTCACTAGTATTGCTGTTAAAAGTGTATCTGCTCTTAAAAGGACATATAGCATACGAATTTATGAATTATTAATGCAATTCAAGAAGACAGGTGATCGACTTATAAGCGTCGATGACTTCCGGTCTATGCTCGGATTGGAGGAAAAATATAGTCAATTTAAAAGATTAAATGACGATGTCATAAAACCGGCGATTCAAGAATTAAATGAAAAAAGTGATCTAATGGTTTTAGTTGATACTGTCAAAAAAGGTCGTAGAGTTGTCGCTTTACACTTCCAATTTAAAGAAGATAAACAAATAAAAATGGCAATCTAATGGCTCAGGTAAGTATTTCAGAAGCAGCTAAGCTAACAGGAAAAAGTCGCAGGACAATACAACGTTATGTCGTGACAGGAAAACTATCATTGTCACCCATGATAATGACAGCTCAAAATTAGAAAATGAGTTGCTGAAAAAAGAAATTGAGTTTTTAAAGCAACGGTTAGAAGACAAAGATGCTCATATTGATAGCTTAAAAAATGCCATGCTATTAATCGAATCCAAGCTACCGACAACACCTGTACCAGCCAAAAAGTCACGGCAATTCTGGAAAAAATAGCTGGTTGGCGTCATTTTTACCGCGAAACTGAAACCACCATTTGGATAACAAACGAGCAATATCAAAAATGGTGTTTTTACGGGTGAAAAGAAGTGGTTTTAGCCCATTGAGTAGATTTTTGAATGAGTGCCTAAGTCGGATTACGCTTAAGCGCCTTTATGTTAAATTCAAATAAACATTGTTAATTTAACTTAGGTGATGAATACTGTCCGTATATATCTCATGGGTAGGGCACATCAATGCAATGGTTAACAAAAGTCACGCTCAGTTTCTCATTATTTTCGCTCCTCGCATGTTCACCAGATGAAACTCCATCTCCTTCTAAAAAAAATGAATACCTTGCAGGGAATTTGTCGGGATTTAATCATGTGAAAGGAACGAACGTTAACTGGTTTACCGTCAATGGGTATGGTGGGAGAACGGGTGGTTTTACCTGCTGCGTTATGCTACCACCCAAATGGCATCCTAATTTAACGGCAGAAGTCGAATGGGAAATAGACCCCAACCCTTACGCTAATGTACCTAATCCAGTAGGAGATAAGTTTTTAGAATTCATGAAACAACATGAAGCAAATTATCGACAGTATAAAACAACGGTCAATATCCCTGAATACTCTGAAACCTGTGGATTAACTGTGCATTTTTTACCTTGCCAACAAGTCAAGGTAACTACCTCCTGCTATACCATTGACCACCCAGACTACCCAATCAAAGACGCGTTTGACCAAGAGGAGCCTGCATCATGCCAGAAATAACACGTTGGGATAAAGTCAGTCATGGCGAATCATGTTGGATGCCTCCAGAGTTTCCAAGCCAAGGACGACTCTCTTTCACACCGAAGCAAATTGAACGTAACTTAAAAAAGATCCGTCAGGATGAAGCGCGTTATCATGATAAAGTGTCAGAAAAGCTAGGGTTTAGAATGAGCATGACATGCTGCCATAGTTTGCATATCAGCTTATTTTTTGACGGTACCAATAACAATGAACCCTATGACACCAAGAAAGCTAGCCCTCCACAATGGTGTTTTTTACGGGTGAAAAGAAGTGGTTTTAGCCCATTGAGTAGATTTTTGAATGAGTGCCTAAGTCGTGTTACGCTTCAGCATGTTTATGTTAAATTCAAATAAATATTGTTAATTTAACTTAAGTATTGAATAATGCCATTTATCACCCACGGACAGGTTACGATAATGGCATGGTTAACAAAAATCACCGTCTTATTTCCGTTATTATTCATACTTAGCGGATGCTCGCCCGATAAAAAAAACGAACAACTCGCAGGCAACATTTCGGGTTTCAATCACGTCAAAGACACGTCCATTAACTGGTTTTCTGTTAATGGTTATTATGGTCGGGGTGCCGGCGGCTCCTGTTGCATCATGATCCCTTCCCAATGGTCACCGGATCAAACCGTGCTAGTCGAATGGGAGGTTGATCCCAACCCTTATCCTTCAGATTCCCCCGGTGTAACAGACCCTAAATTTGAAGACTACATGCAAAAACATGAAGCCAACTACCGGCGTTACAGTAAACGTGTCGAAATCCCGCAGTATGATGACCCTTGTGGGTTACAAGTGCATTTTTTACCCTGCCAAGAGGTCAAAATTACCTTGTCTTGTTATGCGCTTGATCACCCAAATTATCCCATAAAAGAACCGAGCTACATGGAGGAGCCAACCGAATGTCCAATTTAAGTCTCTTTATCCCAATAGAGAGCCAAATTAAAACTCTCATCTACCCGATCAAAAAAATTATGGACAGCCAACAAGTGACTCATGGTGATCCTTGTTGGGCGCCGCCGTTGTTTCCGGAGCAAGGGCGATTACTGTTATCCATGCCTCAGGTTACCAATAATCTGTATAACGCACGAAAAGAAGAACGACAATACCAACGCTCGGACATAAAAAAACGCATGGCGTGTGTCAAAAATGTGCATGTCAGCCTGTTTTTTGATGGCACCAACAATAACGAACCTTATGACACCAACAAAGCCGAGCCACCGCACCCCTCTAACGTGGCAAAATTGTACCATGCCAGTGCACCAGAGGTTAAAGAAGCCATTTCTGCAGGTTTTTACGCTTACTACATGCCCGGTGTGGGTACGCCATTCCCCGAAATTGGCACCAATGAATACTACAATCCCGGGTTAACCTATGCTGCCGGCGGGGAAGCCCGTGTCAGTTGGGGATTAATTAACCTTTGTGACACGTTGTTTTATGAAGTTACGAAAATTCGACTGACCACCGCAGAGCGTCGTGACGCATTGGAGAGCATGAGTTCGAACACCAACTATGAAAGCACCACCATGTTCGCCTTAAGTGATTACAACCAGATTCCTGGGCTCCTAAAATGACTGGCGCCTATCAAAGACAAAATCGCTCGTCATGTTCCGAAATTGATAACATTGAAGTTGTATGTGTACGGGTTTTCTCGTGGGGCTGCCGAAGCCCGCACCTTTGTGTATTGGGTCAATCAATTATTGGAAAAACTTCCGACATTTTCAGATATCCCAGAGGCTGAAAAAACCCTCTATGGTCTTCCGGTCTCCGTGGACTTTTTAGGGGTGTTTGACACTGTGCCGGCGGTGGGGTTTGCCAATGTTATGCCCATGTTTAGTGGGCACAACAGTTGGGCGGGGGGCACTCAGCAACTGCCCAAATCGTCACTGGTGAAAAATTGCTGTCATTTCGTAGCGGCACATGAACAACGTCAGGCTTTTGCGGTTGACTCGGTGCGTACCCCAGAAGGCATTTACCCGCCCAATACCGTGGCAGTCATTTACCCCGGGATGCACTCCGATGTCGGGGGCGGTTACCCCCAAGGTGACCAAGGCAAAGCGCGAGACAGTGCGGGAGAGTTGTTATCCCAAATCGCTTTACACGACATGTACGCTGCCGCGTTCGATGCGGGCGCCCCATTGGCGATAAGTGAAACGCTGTTTTCTACCTTACATCGAGATTTACAAGAACAGTATTCTTTTCGAAAAATGACATTAGCTTCGGAAAGAGAGTTTGTTTTATCTAGTTTATTAATTGAAAAATTCAACACGTGGGTTCAACACACGTTACCTGAAATCATGCCTGCAGGCGAACCCACTAAAGCCGCGTACACGCCCATCCGATTTGCCACTCATGACCTTGAACACGTCATGGAAGCGCAATTGGTGTTAATATCCGCGTGGCGGATTGGTCGTTATGGCTCTGCACAAACCGAGCGAATCAACCTGACACAACAACCTTTTTTTCAGGCTGCGCCTCAACATGCCGATATCCATGCCCAACCGTATGAACCCGCGTTTAATCACCAAGCGACTGAAGCCATCATCACCGAATACAACCTTAATGAACAAAAAATAAATAAAATAAAAAGGGAAAGGAAAACAGAACAAGACCTACACTACTTGGATGTGAAAAATTGGGTGGCAAAAAATACAGGAACACCGCTGTTTGATGCCACCAATGCACGAGGGCAACTTTGGGAAGCCGCCTTAGAATTTAAAGCCGATTACGAAGATATTTCACGCCCAGCACCTCAGATCGATATGTCGTCACGTAAAACCCAATCGGAATGTTTAAAAGATATTCAACAATGGGTCGGTACCGCATTAGACAGCCAGTGTGCTGCTTTTCCTAAATACAGCTTTCCCACGATAACGGTGTCAGCACAAGCCGCATTGCTACAAAATTTAGACGGTTCGGTAGAACGAATTGTTCAAGCGATCACTTACCAAGATGAACGAGGTGAGTACGAATATTTAAAAGAGGTCAGTAGTGAATTATTCCGAAAAGTGATCTCCCCTTATCTTTGGGGAGTGACGCCCAAAAACACGGCGATGGACAACCTCATCGCGTTGTTTGATGACCATATTCATGATTCAAGGGCGTGGTTCATGCACTCCGAAAGTGGGGTTCGTGAGCCGTTTGGCAGTTATTTTCTGTCGCGGATGATTTATTTTGGGGATCATTGGAATAAAACCATGACGCTGATAATTGAAAACAACAAATTGGTTCAGTTCCCAGCAACACCCGCAGCACAACTCGCACTGTATTACCTTCCCACGTATGGGTTGAGAATGATAAACCTGCAAACAGGTGAAACGGCTAGCCTTGACGGAATATCAGGTGCACCAAAAACTAACCAAATCATGCCAGTAATACGCGATATTTTAGTGAAATATCAGCAGACACGGAGAGAAGAACTCCGACAAAATCTCATGGATTTTTTAACCCAGAGTGGCGATAAAGTGATAACACTCGATAAAGAATAAAGAGACAACCCAATCGGAGCAACAACGGTGATCCAGATAAGACCCATTTAGATGCGATAATCATTGAGGACATTGTGCGGGCTCCGGTTGGTCAAAAGGGTCTTTAATGGAGTGGTCTGGGTGTTCAATGCCATGACACGTCGCGGTGACTTTCACTTGTTGGCACGGTAAGAAGTGGACTTGCAATCCACAGGAATCCGTATATTCCGGGATAGTCACGGTGGTCTGATATTGTCGGTAATTGGCTTCGTGTTTTTTTCATATAATCGCGATAATTCGGATCACTATATTCAGGTAAATCGGTAGGAAAAGGGTTAGGGTCCACTTCCCACTTGATATTGACCTGCATATTGGGTTGCCATATTTCAGGTAGCATGATGTAGCACGTAAACCCCCCGGTTCGACCCCGAAAGCCATTGACTGAAAACCAATTGATATTCGTGTCCGCGACATGGTTATACCCCAATAAATTCGCGCCCACATAGGCGATATTATCTTTCGGTTTATCGTCAGGCGAACACCCTAAAATAAAGAGAGGAAGAATGAAAAAAACTAAAGTAAACGCTCTTATGTACAGATCCTGTCCATTGGAAATGGAAAACAGTATCTTATACTTAAGGTAAATTATCTATTCTTGAATTAGAATAATTGGAGTGAAATCATTGGTTCTTATAAGACTCATTATGTTAAACGGACGAGTTGGCTACTCAAAACCGCCTTCTTATATCCATTAAAGCCCCTAAAATCAATTTTAAGACACGAAAACTCTATCAAACCATCCAATGGGCAACGCTACAACACTCGCAGTTGGCTGCGCATGATTTTATGGATAGCGCAACGCGAGCATTGATTAAACGATTTAATCGTGAAGTAGGTGCAGGCTACCATTCACTGAAAGATAGTCAGCATCGTTTGGCTGAGATCAGTGAGCAATACTTATCTTCTCGTATTGATATGTTGACTGCTTATCAGCAGGACCTCAAATTTGTTACGGCAAAATATAAAGGTTTAAATTCGTCCTTATTGAGTGAACAGATATCGCTATTCCATAAGGGAGAGGACGCGGTAAGCTTATTGACAGGTATGACTGAGATGCATGACCGAATTGGATCATCATTGACGTTTTGCTTGGGTAAAACAGTAACTTGCACAACGGTTTCTGGCTAATTTTTTAAGCGATTAATACTCAGTGAGTAGCGATCTTTTAAGCATAGAAAGCGTTCATCATGGCCGTGATGAACGCGATAACATGATGAATATCACTCACTCATCTACCAATAGTTTTGTCATATTAAAACTCGGCTTTATGGTTAGTCACATTGATTTAAGAGTCTAATCATTAAGATTTAAGTTTTTAATTTTAAATTTTCCATTCAGTGAAGTATAAAATCATACCGAGTAACCATTCTAATATTTATCATGTCATTGAATAAGTTAATTGATTCTCTTTCTACACAAGGTTGGTATGTGTGGGATGACTTTTTGAACCTGTCAGAAATACAGGCAATTAAAAGCTGCATTCCTGAAAAACTACACGACGCTCGTATTGGTAACGGTGAATCGTTACAAGACAATAAAACGATTCGTGGTGACCAAACTATTTGGCTAGAGTCTGAAATGGGGGCACCTATTGCAGAGTATATGGCGAAAATGGACGTTATCCGCCAAGCATTAAACCAACAATGCTACATGGGGTTACGTGACTTTGAGACGCATTTTTGCCGTTACCCAAATGGCGCGTTTTATAAAAAGCATGTCGATAATTTTCAAGGCCAAGGCCGACGCAAAGTGACGACGGTGCTTTATATGAATGAGGCGTGGCAGCGAGGTGATGGTGGGGAATTGGTTGTGTATGATCATCAAGATAATAAACTGTTTCAACTTGACCCTTTAGCGGGGCGGATGATTGTGTTTATGTCTGAAGAGTTTCCTCATGAAGTTCTCCCTACCCAACAAAAGCGTGAAAGTATAGCCGGTTGGTTTTTAACCGAAAAAATACTTTAACCTTACTGACGAATGCCACCTCCTCGCGGAGGTGGGCTGTAAATGGATTAATTAATTCGTTTAAATGCTTGTCCAGAAAAGGTAATATTCGCATTTCCTCTTTCTATTTGATAATGCGCATTATGTCGTTGCTTATTCAATTCCGATGCTTGCTGATCTTGGTATTCATTTAAACGCCAATAAATAAGTTGCTTAGCTAATTTCTTATTCGCATGCTGACTACGTTCAGATTGCACTTTGACACTGATCCCAGTTGCAAGATGTTTTGCTCTTACCGCTGAGCAAGTTTTATTAACATGCTGCCCACCAGGACCTTGAGCTTTTATAAATTCGAATTCAATATCACTCTCTTCAATAGCTTGAATAGGTGAAAAGCGGATCACATTAATAAACCAATTTTTCCGTTTATGGTTGGGCCTTAAGGGGCTTGGACATTGCCACTGTAGTGTACCAGACCATAACTGAGCTAGCTTTTCAGCGTCATGCCCTTCTAAAGAGACCAACGCAGATTTTAAACCGTGTTTTGATGCGACAGTGTCGAGTAGATCAACCGTCACTTGATGTTTTTTAGCTTCAACGAAAAAGCAAGCTAACGCTTTTTCAACGACAATACAGCACTCCTCGGGGCCTTGTGCAGAAGAAAATTGTAATAACATTACGCACATTCCCCACTGGTTTTGTAGGTCAGTAAGGGGCGTAAACGTGCGATAACCTCAATTAACCCTGCTCCCACCATGCTTTCAATCACGGTTTCAATCGACTTATAGGATTGTGGTGCTTCCTCATAAATCAATTGTTTATTAGCACAGATGACTCGGCTACCTAATGCAGTTCGCGCTAGCTGTAATGGGGTATAGCGATGAGACAGTCGCCCCTTACACTCCGTACGCATCCATTTGCGACCCGCACCGTGAGCCAGTGAATTTAAGCTAACCTCACGGGGATGAGGCAGAACTAAATAACTGAAATCGCCGCGTGATCCTGGAATAATGACCATGCCTTGGTCAGAAGGGGTGGCACCCTTGCGATGTAGCCAACCTTGTATACCGTTAAGAGTGCACGGCTCAACCAAATTATGATTAACATCAAGGACCATTTCCCCCTTAGCCTTGACCTGCTGCAACATACATAAACCAATTAATTGGCGGTTTAATTCGGCAAAAGATAATGCATTTTGGTGTGCCTCTAAATAGGCTTTCGCTTCATTTGAAGACTCTTCAAGGCCATTGTGTCCATAGTTTTCAACATGCTGACGTAATATGGATTGGCCTAATCCACGAGAGCCACTGTGCACAAGCAGTAATGCACATTTTTTATTTAAACCGCTTTGGGTAATCGACTCGTCGCTAAAGATTTTGTCGATGATTTGAAATTCAGCAAAGTGATTACCGCCGCCAATGGAGCCGAGTGAGGACATAAAATGATGGGATTTCATCTCATGTGGAACATGCTCATTAAGCCATTCTAAGGGAGCGCTATCCGGCATTGTGGATAACTGTTTTTCAAACTTATCCAAGTTTAACTTAGTGCTCTTGATATCGGTTTGAAATAAACGCATTCCACAACCAATATCATTACCGACCAATGCGGGATAGAAGCGCTGTGCTGAGAAAAATGCAGCACCAATTGGGTAACCACGACCCGGATGTAGATCTGGCATACCGACCACAGAAACCATGTTAGGGAGTGCTGCGGTTGTTTGTAATTGTTGGATCGCTTTGCTTTCAATCCACGTGTTTTCTGTTGCGATATAACTGACGTGTTCGCTGACAGAATGAATGATATTGCCCATAAGTCATTAACTCATTTTTAAGGAAAAAATAAGGTGATTTAGCAGGCAAGAACTGGAGAGATAGAGAGACTATTTCTGAGTACGCCCGCAAAGAGTGTGATGAATTGTTGTCATAATGTTCCTCCTTGCAGTGTGTGGGTGAGTAAAAAAACGAGCGGATAATAACGAGGGGGATAGGGGATTGCAAGCAGTTTTCACAATGGTGTTGCTGATTAAGAATGCTTTACTCTGTGTAGAACGGCTTACTGAAAGGCAGTAAGCCGTCTAAATATTAATTAAATATTAAGCTATTGTGCGACATGGACGGTCTTTCCGCCAATAATCGTACGCAATACTTTTACATTTTCGATATCATCTGCTGGGATTTTAAATACATTGCGATCAAGGACGATCATGTCTGCAAATTTCCCGACTTCTAATGAACCAATCACATCTTCTCTGTGTTGAGCATAGGCAGAATCAATGGTTGCTGAACGTAGAACTTCAGTCACGGTCATATCACGGTCATTATCCAGACGGGGTGCTGGGTTACCGTCAATGTGACGCCCGCGACGAGTGGCTGCGACTTTTAAATCATACCACTCATCAAAGTCATCAATTGGCCAGTCACTACCGAAAGCAACTACCGCGCCCGCATCGATAAACTTCGCAATCGGTTCCAATTGTTCGAAACGCTCTTCGCCTAACATCTTGCGTTCAAAGGCGGCCAGTTCAGGTGTGGGGGCTGCCCATTGAAAGGAGAGGCAAGCAATAGTGTTGAGGCGTGCAAAACGTTCATAATCTTTTGGATGTACCAATTCATTATGAGCAAGACCTGGGCGAATATCTTTTTCTGGATGCGCTGCGCGCATCTTTTCAATCGCATCCAGCACGATAGAAACGGCTCCCTCACCAACGGTATGTAAATGGGGGTCGTAACCTGCTGCTGCAATTTTTTCCATTAATTCATCCAGAATTTCAGCAGTAAAATACAAATCACCGTAGTTATCGGTTTCAACCCAGTTCGGTGCTTCGTCAGTGCCTTTATTGATACGATAAGGTTGGAGCAATGAAGCCGTCATGGTTGGGTATTGCAATACGCCATCGACAAACATTTTGATATTACGTAGACCAATCCCCGGTGCTGGCGTCCAATCAGCTTGGTGCCATTTTTTGGCAAAAGCAACGGCTTTATCCACCGCGGCCGCAACGGCTGCGACATTAGGCGTATCATCTGGCGTAATTTCTCGAGCCGCTTGAAAACGCACCGTTAGTTCGCCGCGGCGTTGGAGTTCCGCGAACGCTTCTAACTGCTGTTCGGAAACACGCGCATCCATAACGGTGGTCACGCCTTGCTGGTTGAGTACTTTTTGCACTAATTCAGCGACTTCAACCGCTTGGTCATCACGAATTGATGGAATACTATCCGCGGCACGCATCGCCGGAGCATCTTCTAAAATGCCATTTAGCTCGCCATTAGCATATTTACCGATTTTGCCATCAGGTGGCTCAGGGGTATCTTTGGTGATACCAAAGAGTTCTAATGCACGGCTATTGGCTAATAAGGTGTGGCAGTCATTGGAAAATAGGACGACCGGACGCTTTGTCTTCAGTTTATCCATGTCTTCGCGATACATATCGATGCCTGCGGGTAACATGCCTTGACGTAGCCATGCAGTGACTTTTAGCCAATCATTTTCACCTGTACGAGGATCTTTATCCAAGTGTTCTTGGACGCGCTGAAGAATTTGTTCAATAGTCAGCGATTCATAGTTGAGGTGACACCCAAATAATTGAATACCGCCCCAAAATGGGTGCATATGACCATCGATGATGCCTGGCATCATCATCTTACCTTCTAAATCGATACTTTCAGTTTTCGGCCCAACATATTGATGTAATTCATCAGAGGTACCGCTCGCGATAATATAGCCATCTTGTACGGCAATGGCATCTACAACACTATCTTGTTTATCAGCAGTGTAGATATAACCGTTGAAATAAATGACATCAGCAACTTTATTATTCATTTCTATCACAGTCTTTATCAGGGGCTCGGTATAGGTAGAGCCAGAATAACAAAGGGGAAGGCATCGCTCCCCCAAGTCTACAATTATATGAATGTCACTCTAACTACTTCGAGGCACAGCTGGGTAGCAACAGTATGCGACATCTATACGTGATTCTAGTCAATACATACGTTAGCTCGAAATAGCGAGAGTTAATTGATAATCATATTCGTCTCATCGTCAGAGATTGCTGGTGGACTACGTCTGAAACCCTGTGTCAGCAATGTCAGATAAAACGCGCCTGCCGCAAGCCAGCATAGGCCAACCGTAAAGGCTTCTTTATCTAAACTTGTCCATAACCATAAGGTCAGTATGACACCAATCGACGGCATAATCAGGCAAGTGATCAGTTTTTTACCGTTTAAAGCCTCTTTACGGTCGATATAAAAGTGTTTGATAACCGACAAGTTAACAAAGGTAAACGCAATCAATGCACCAAAGCTGATCATTGACGCTACCATGCTTAACGACAGTACCAGTGAGAGTAGTGACGCGATAGCAACAAAGATAATTGAATACACCGGCGTATTCAGCCTTGGGTGCAGGTAAGCAAATATAGAGCGTGGCAATACACCATCACGACCCATAGCATAGAAAATACGCACAATACTGGCTTGTGACGTCATTGCAGAGGCAAACACACCGATCACATAAGCGGTGATAAAGCTGGATGCCATCATGGCTCCACCAACTTGTTTCATGACTGCAAGGCTAGCAACATCGGTATTCGGAATAAACTCTTGCCACATAGGGTAGCTTAAGTGTGCGCTATACGAGATAACCACAAATAAGGTGCCAGCAATAAAGACGGTATAGATAATCGCTTTAGGTAGGGCGCTGCGAGCATCCTTTGTTTCTTCCGCCATTGTTGAAATGGCATCGAAACCTAAGAAGGCTAAGCAGAGAACCGCTGCTCCCGCAAATAAACCAGGAACCTGATCTGCTGCCAGCGTAATCGGCGCGAGTAGTGCTTCAGTATCTAGCACAAAGTTTGTTTTGAAACTCAGATATAAGAAGACCGCAATAAAGACAATTTGCATGGCGATGATCAGCATATTCATGGAGGAAACTAATTTTATCCCCAAAATATTCATCAAGCTGACAACGGCAATTGTCGTGCAGATAATCACTGGCATTGGAATGCTCGGGAATGCTTCATGAACGAAGATCCCAATAGCAATATAGTTAATAATTGGCAGAAATAGATAATCGAGCAATTGTGCCCAACCGACGAGGAAGCCCAGTGTACCGCCAAACGTCCTTTGCACATATGAATAGGCAGAGCCTGCTAGCGGCAGTGCACTTGTCATTCGGCAATAACTCATCGCAGTAAATAGAACAGCAGCCAATGTCACAAGATAAGCGATAGGCAAATGGCCTTCACTTAATACAGTCACTTGGCCATAGGTGGTGAAAATTCCGAGTGGCACCATATAAGCCAGCCCGAAAAAAACTAACGCAGGTGTGGTCAGTACACGTTTCATTTGAACGGTATTCTGTTGCATTTTTAAGCCCTTCCCAAAAGCCCTTAACAACTATCAACTCCATAGGCGGAGTGAACCTAAAATGCAGCTATACTCGTTAATACTTCAGTTGCAGCGTTATGTTAATAAATGGTAGCTATGTTCATTTGAACAAGCAGCATCACTTTCTATGCTATTAGCGGTGCATTCATTGATGTTTAACTGCATCTAGAATTATGTGAGTATATAACCTGAGTTATAACGCTACATTATTGTATTAAAATAAATTTTAGAGCGAACTCATATTCAATTTCAGAAAACCTCGCACCAGGACATTTGATAAATCATCTGTCATCGTGCGCACTTTAATGAAACGTCAGTGATGAATCGGACCATCACCATCCGCTGGGGTGAATACAAGCGGCGTACAATATAGATTCGATGTTCCTTTAACGCAATGATTAATTATTAAAAAAATAAATATTTTTTTAATTCAATAAGTTGGTTTGATTTTAATGTGGGTAAATAAAAGCTCATTTTGGATAAATATAATAATAGCTTGTTTGAGAATTAAATCAATGTGTCACATGCTTTTCTAAAATGTTGATTTTTATTGGATTTATTGTTTATTTGAATGAAAGTATTAGAGCCATTGCCAATGACAGATGATCATTTCTCTATTGATGTGAATAATAGGTACTATTAATCGTAAATAGGTTATTTGTAATTTATTTAGGTTGGGGAAATCATTTATCTAAATGATATAACTTTGTCGATTGTCTATATGCATAAAGTAAATTAACAAATGAAGTTCCATAAAATGAAACCCTGACCTTCTAATTAATAAATAATAAAAGGCCAGGGTTTCGATAATTGCCTTTAAATAGGCAATTTACTGAATTTATCTTCGTAACCTACGTTGTGTGTAAAGTGCATCCAAGGTAAATAAAATTAATGCAACCCAAATAAAACCAAAAGTGACTAACAATTCTGATGTCATTTGCTCACCATAGATAAATACAGCGAGTAAGAACATAATTGTTGGTCCCAAATATTGGAAAAATCCAAGTGTTGATAAACGTAAGTGGTTTGCTGCTTCAGTAAACAGTAACAAAGGCACCGTTGTAATCACACCAGCGAGGATTAATAACACATTTAAATGCCAATCATTCATTGTCATATTGCTAGTCGGACTATCCGCAAAGAATAGTAAGAAAATGATGCCGACAGGTAATAACCAGAGTGTCTCGAATGTCATGCCAATTTGAGCATCAACCCCCAGTTTTTTACGCAATAAACCGTAAGTTGCAAAAGTGACCGCAAGGCTTAACCCAATGATCGGCACTGAACCAAATTGCCATAGTTGGATCAGCACTCCCATGAGCGCTAAACTGACAGCAATCCACTGCATGCGGCGAAAACGTTCTTGTAGAAATAGCATGCCAAACAAGACGTTGACTAAAGGGTTTATAAAATAGCCTAGGCTAGCTTGTAACATATGACCATTATTGACAGCCCAAATATAAATTAGCCAGTTGGAAGCAATGGTTACCGCAGTGACACCCAAAATCAGAATTTTTTTAGGGTGTTTTAACACTTGGCGCATATAGCTCCAATGCCTAGTGGCCGTTAATAAGACCAACATAAAGAAAAATGACCAAATAATACGGTGAGTCAGTATTTCTTCTGCTGGCACCTCTTGGATGGTTTTAAAATAAATAGGTGCGACGCCCCAAATTAAATAGGCGCCCAAGGCGCATAAGACACCCTTAATGGTGTTTTGTTGGTTCATTATTGACTCTGAATTCGAATAAACGGCTAAAAGTAAGTCGATTGAGATATCGAGCCAAAGAAAATATTGGCTCGATTTATGACCTTATTAATGTGACATTGCTCGAGTTTTTTTACAAGTCATTAGTTGAGTAAGTAACTAAATTTTTACTTTTTATTTTCATCCAATTAGATAAGTCGCAGTGGCTGTAGCAATATGCTGATTACGTTCATTATGTAATTCACAGCGAGTCACGGCAATTTTATTACCGTCGCGCAGTAAACTTGCACTAGCCGTAAAAACTTCACCGCGACCAGGACGTAAATAATCAACTCGTAGATCGATGGTGCCCATTTTTGACATTTTCTCAACGATATCTTGATGGATTAATGGGGTGATACGTTGAAGAATGCGATTAATACATACCATGCCGCCGGCAACATCTAATAGGGATGCGATCACGCCACCATGCAGGATATTTTGTGTGAAATTGCCTATCAATTCTGGACGATTATTAATGGTCAGTTGGACAAAATCATCGCTCATATGTGCTAATTCGATGCCTAAAAGGTGATTAAAAGGCATTTTATAGATAAATGCATCACTCATGAGCTTACTGGCTTCTTCTAATGTGTAAGTATGGTCATTCATCTGCTTTATTCCTTTAAAAATATGTGAACAATAAGTTACCACTATGTATAAAATATGTCTCTAGCAAATGAACGAATAATCTTTCAGCAGTTATCAGATTTTATGTGTAAAATGAGAAAAACTTTTTTTGGGAATGTACAAAATAGGAATAACAGAATGCGCATTTTTCACAAATTACTTAGTGTAGTGCTCTGTTTTTGGTCCGTATCATTATTTGCGGCAGAAAAATCGGATACGCCAAATTCGCAAGAAGTTACAGATAACAAGCCAATAAGAGGGAGTATTATTTCGGGTTTATTACAAAATTACGATAATCCTTTTGTACTTTATCCATATGAGTCTAACTACATTATTTATACTTATACTTCATCAATAAATAAGGAAGCGATACAAACCTATAATTGGGGTGATGATGCTTTACATGACGAAGTAAAATTTCAACTGAGTTTAGCTTTTCCTTTATGGAGAGGGATTGCGGGGGATAACTCCGTCTTAGCCGCATCTTATACGCAACGTTCTTGGTGGCAATTAAGTAATAAAAAAGAATCTTCACCCTTTCGTGATACTAACTATGAACCGCAAATTTTTATTGGTTGGGCGACTGACTACCAGTGGGGGGGTTGGACGTTGCGTGAATTAGAAACGGGTTTCAACCATGAGTCGAATGGCCGTTCTGAGCCGACGTCACGCAGTTGGAATCGTATTTATGCACGTGCTATGGCCCAAAATGGTAACTGGCAAGTCGATTTAAAACCTTGGTATCGCATTCACGAAAGTGAAGGAAGTGATGATAATAAAGATATCACCAAATATATGGGCTATTACCGGTTAAAAGTAGGTTATGCCTTAGGTGATAGTGTATTTACGGCAACGGGGCGTTATAACTGGAATAGTGGCTATGGTGCGGCTGAGCTAGGTTGGAGCTATCCAATCACCAAGCATGTGAGGTTCTATACCCAATTATTTAGCGGTTACGGCGAATCCATGATCGATTATGATTATCGGCAAACTCGCTTTGGTATCGGTGTGATGCTAAATGATATGCTTTAGTCGTTAGCACTTATTTGTTAGCATACGACAACCTTAATTCAAGCGATACCTTGAAAGGCTTCGGGCACTAACCCACTATTTAGACGCTGCTCTCTGACGGGCAGCTATCAGTTTGTAATTTGAGGATCCGCGTGTCTACTGCAGAAGTGATCTCCCAGTTTTCACTTGCTGAAAGTATACTCAACAGTACTTTCGGTTATCAGTCTTTCCGCCCTGGGCAGGAAGCCGTTATTCGAGCAATTTTTGACCATCGTGACTGCTTAGTACTCATGCCAACAGGAGGCGGTAAGTCTCTGTGCTATCAAGTGCCTGCTCTAGTCAAGGAGGGGGTGACGCTGGTGGTTTCCCCCTTAATTTCATTAATGAAAGATCAGGTCGATCAATTACGACTTCATGGCATTAGTGCGGCTTGTTTAAATTCTTCTCAGACCGCCCAAGAACAGCGTGAGGTCATGGATCTGTGCGCGCAAGGTGTTTTGAAATTACTGTATATCGCCCCTGAAAGATTACTGACTGACTACTTTCTAAACCAACTGGCTAATTGGAATATAAGTCTATTGGCCGTCGATGAGGCTCATTGTATTTCACAATGGGGCCATGATTTCCGTCCTGAATATCGTGCCCTTGGCCAATTGAGACAACATTTTCCCGATGTGCCAGTGATGGCATTAACAGCAACGGCAGATGAAACAACACGAGCAGATATTGTTCGCTTGCTCGATTTACATGACCCGTTGATACAAATCAGTAGCTTTGATAGACCGAATATTCGCTATACCTTAGTAGAAAAGTATAAGCCACTGGAACAACTTTGGTTTTTTATTAAAGCCCAGAAAGGCAAGGCTGGTATCGTTTATTGTAATAGCCGTAGTAAAGTGGAAGAAACCGCCGAACGCTTACAAAAACGGGGGCTAAGTGTTGCAGCGTATCACGCGGGATTAGATAGCCAGCAACGCGAGTGGGTTCAGGATGCTTTTTTAAAAGACAACTTGCAAATTGTTGTGGCAACAGTGGCATTTGGTATGGGGATCAACAAGTCGAATGTGCGTTTTGTTGCACATTTTGATATTCCTCGCAATATTGAAGCCTATTACCAAGAGACTGGACGTGCCGGACGTGATGGGGTTGAGGCGGAAGCAATCCTTTTTTATGATCCCGCTGATATGGCATGGCTACGCCGCTGTCTCGAAGAAAAACCCGCGGGTCTGCAACAAGATATTGAACGGCATAAACTAAATGCGATAGCCGCATTTGCCGAAGCACAAACTTGTCGTCGATTGGTACTACTCAATTATTTTGGCGAAAATAGGCAGTCACCGTGTGGGAACTGTGATATCTGTTTAGACCCTCCAAAACAGTATGATGGTTTAGTCGATGCACAAAAAGCGCTCTCGTGCATTTATCGTGTTGGTCAACGTTTTGGTATCGGCTATATTGTCGAAGTATTACGTGGGGCGAATAATCAGCGTATTCGGGAATTAGGCCATGACCAATTACCTGTTTACGGTATCGGAAAAGAGCAAAGCCATGAGCATTGGGTGAGTGTGATCCGCCAATTAATTCACCTTGGCATGATCACACAAAATATTACTCATTTCTCCGCATTACAACTTACTGAAGCAGCTAGGCCGATTTTACGCGGTGAATCATCACTGCAATTAGCCGTTCCTCGCGTTTTAGTAACAAAAAGCCGTAATCAGCAAAACAAAGTTTATCGGGGCAACTATGATAAGAAGTTGTTTGCTAAGCTACGCAAATTACGTAAATCTATAGCCGATGAAGAAAACATCCCCCCATTTGTGGTTTTTAATGATGCAACACTGATTGAAATGGCAGAGCACTGCCCTACGTCTTCCTCAGAATTGTTGTTGATCAACGGCGTGGGAGAACGGAAGCTAGAACGCTTTGGTGATGCCTTTATGACATTGATTCGGGATCATCTTGAAGGTTACGAATGACGAAAGGATAAATATAATGACCCCTGAGAAGCTAAAAGAGAGCTGGTTAAATCGAGAAGCTCAATTTGCTGCGTTTACCAACGGGCCTCTTTTGGATTTCTGGATACAGCGAGAGGAAGCTGAATTTTTGGGGGTAGATGATGTGCCTATCCGTTACGTTCGTTTTATCAATTCTCAGCACAGTAAAGCCATTGTGATCTCTCCAGGGCGTAGTGAAAGCTATGTGAAATATCCTGAAGTTGCTTATGACTTTTATCATCTTGGCTTTGATGTCTTTATTGTGGATCATCGAGGGCAGGGACGATCAGGACGTATGCTTGCCGATCCACAAAAAGGGCACGTTGAAAAGTTCACTGATTATATCGATGATTTTGCAAAGTTTATTGAACTTGAAGTGCAATGTCGGCATTATCTCAAATGTTATGCCTTAGCCCACTCGATGGGAGGAGCGATCCTAGGAGGCTACTTATTGCGAGATAAGGTGACTTTTGATGCGGCTGCGCTTTGTGCGCCTATGATTGGGATTAATTTACCTATACCACATTGGCTAGCCAGCTTTATTGTTGATAGGGCAGAATTACACCAAAGTGTGCGTAATGAGTATGCGGTATCGACGGGTAAATGGCAGCCATTACCTTATATGATTAACGTCCTGACACACAGTCAAGAGCGCTATCGGCGTTATTTGCGTTATTATGCCGACTATCCTGACTTGCGTCTTGGAGGGCCAACTTATCATTGGCTAAAAGAAAGTTTTGCAATTGGTGATGAGCTGATTGCAAGAGCGGGAGAAATTGATGTACCACTGATGCTACTAGAAGCAAGTGAAGATAAAGTGGTCAGCAATCGAGAGCTACAGGCTTTTTGTCAAAGTCGGCAAAAAGCACAAACAGGAAGAGAAGAAAAATTACCTCTCGTGATAGAAGGGGCACACCATGAAATCCTGTTTGAAGTGGATGCACTAAGAGCGATGGCACTTAATGCAATCTGTGATTTTTTTGAGCAGTATTAGTTAGGAATGATTTATGAAATATCCTGTTGTTGCTTCTGATTTGGATGGTACGCTTTTATCTCCCAATCATGATTTGACCTCTTTTACCAAGGAAACGTTGAAACAGTTAGTCGAAACACAAGATATCCATTTTGTGTTTGCAACGGGCCGCCACCATGTGGATGTTGCACAAATTAGAGATGGTTTAGGTATTGATGCTTATATGATCACCTCCAATGGTGCTCGAGTTCACAATACAAAGGGCGAACTGATTTTTAAACATAATGTTGATCCTGACATTGCACATGAATTGTGCTTGATGGACTTCGATAATCCTGATCTTGTGACTAACTATTACAGTGGTGATGACTGGTTTATTAACCGCGAAAGCCCTGAACAAAAAGAGTTTTTCAAAGAATCCGTGTTTCAATATACCTTATTTGAGCGCGATAACTTTGATACTTCTGACGTGTGTAAAGTCTATTACACGAGTGAAGATCACGACTTGTTAGTCGATTTACAAAATCGGATCCGTGAGCGTTGGCAAGACCGCGTCAATGTGACATTTTCATTACGTAGTTGCCTTGAAGTGATGGCTGGAGTGGTCTCTAAAGGTGAAGCGTTGCAACAAGTTGCGGCGTTGCAGGGCTATCAAGTTCATGATTGTATCGCCTTTGGTGATGGGATGAACGATAAAGAAATGCTGACCTTATCAGGTAAAGGCTGCATTATGGAAAATGCTCATCAAATGCTCAAAGATGAATTACCACAACTTGAAATTATTGGCTCTAATGCAGATGATGCGGTAGCAAACTACCTGAGAAAACTGTATCTCACTCATCCTGTTGGTTAACTGACAACACGAAAAAGAGATTATTCCAAATTAGAGGCAAATTATACTGCCTCTAATTATTTATACTCGATATTGGCGTTAACATAGTCAATAGCATCACGGATAAATATTCCTTTATTAAATCGGATTTATATAAAAACATAAAAATAGATTTTATTTTTATTTGAGAAAAATAAAAGAAGGAAGTGTTGTGAGTACGGAAAGCTGGGTCACGCTATTGTAACATCCCGTGGCCATAGTCAGTCATTCAATACGATTCATGGAATAATCACGCAGAAAATAAATGCGTTATTGCAATAGCGGTTGCATAAAATAAGGGGACGGGTAGAGATACATCGCTTAATACTGTCTTACTGAATGGGTGAGGTTAAACCATACTCATTGATGCGCACTATAAATAATTCTGTCTTATTTTTTTAGAGAACAGTCTGTTTTTATTTAACTTGGTCAGGAAATACCTCAGTTTCTATAATAAAAGTAAAAAATGTGCTAAATCAGTAATAAACTCAATTTTCCTATTCTTTCTGTATGAAAGTCGCATTAAACTATGACGAGTCGGCTGTGAGTTTAGGCTATAGTCAAACCGCAGCCTGCCGATAATAATGGATCACACTGTTTTCTCAGTCGGTATTTTGCACTGTTGAGGGTTGTTTAGGATGAAAAAAATTGCGTTAGCGCTCTTATTAGGTTCTGTTTGCTATAGTTCACTGTTACTTGCCACGCCGTCGACAAAATCGGCACCTCCTCAACAGACCATAGAGCAAATTACGCAGTTAGCACAAAAAGGTGATCCAACAGCGCAATACCTTCTAGGTCAGCGCTATTTTAAAGGCAATGGCGTTTCTCAGGACTCAAAAATTGCAGCGGAATGGTTTATTAAAGCAGGTGACCGAGGTAATTCTGATGCACAATTCCAATTAGGTACGATGTATGTGAATGGTTTCGGTGTGCGTCGAGACTACGATAAGGCGATGCTTTGGTATCAACAAGCCGCTAAACAAAATGACACCCGTGCAGAAACCAACATGGCGATGATGTATGCACAAGGGCTTGGTGTCGCACAAGATCTCGAAAAAGCAGCTTATTGGTTTAGGAAAGCAGCGCAAGGTGGCAATGTCATTGCGCAATTCCACATCGGCCAAATGTATTCAATTGGTAGCGGTGTTGATCAGGATAATGAAAAAGCCGTGTTTTGGTTCCGTAAAGCAGCTAAACAGCGTGATGCAAAAGCGCAAGATCGTTTAGGTGTCATGTATTCAGAAGGGAAAGGCGTCAAGAAAAACCTGCAACAGGCTTATGCTTGGCTGGCAACCGCAGTTTATAGTGGTAATAAAGAGAGCCAGAAATTGCAAAATAAAATTGCCGAGCAATTAAATGAAAATGACTTAAAACAAGCACAGCAACTCGCTGAGAATTATATTCAATCCTATGGCGCTAAGGCGAGCTGACGAACAGTAAACTCAGTGGGATATGATCCGATATCCCACCATGATAATGATCGATAGCACGAGATAGGCCCAACTCATACGATAAAACCGATTGTATCCCCAGCCTCTACGTACATTTAACTGTAACGCTTTGGTTGATAATTTACTCACCAACATGCGATAAACCACAATATAGAGTAGGGAAAGCGCTTGCCATAAATAGAGTATATAGACGGCAAATGATTTTCCGACGACTAACAAGATAATCAATGGGATCAGGAAAAAGAGGATCGAGCCAACTTTATCAAATTGAGTGACTCGTAATAAAACCTGCTCATCTTGTGGATCAATAGGTGCTTTCATTTCACTACCTTAAAAATTAGTATCATGGTCAATAACCTAAGTTATTGACCATTAAGTTCTGCGGTTATAGCTCTCCTGATTTACGTGGAGGATTGCGACCTGCAAGATTATTCGTTGCACTTTGTAATGCATTATCACGTATATCCACGCGTGCTTGGAATGGAGGGAATGGCAAGGTAATCCCTTGTTCTGCAAATGCCGCCAATATATTTTGATGGATTTCGTGCCGTGCTGGTAAGCGGTGCCCCATTTCGCCAGCATAGACGCGTAATTCGAAAATCTGAATACCCTGTTGTAAATCGACCAAATAAACTTCAGGATTCGGGTTATCCAATATCATGCTCGAACGTTCAGCCGCGCTGAGAATGATGGAGGTGACTTGCTGGCTGTCTGCATCCGCAGGAGCAGGGATAGTCATAACAATACGTGTGATGGTGTCAGAGAGAGACCAGTTGATAAACTGTTCTGTAATAAAGGCCTTATTGGGCACAATAATTTCTTTTCTATCCCAATCAGTCAGGGTGGTCGCACGGGTGTTAATCTTAGTAATACTACCCGTTAAATTGCGTATGGTGACGGTATCACCAATTCGGATAGGTTTTTCAAACAAGATCATTAGACCGGAAATGATATTGGCAAAGATCTCTTGTAAACCAAAGCCTAACCCAACCCCCATGGCGGCGACTAACCACTGTAATTTCGACCAATCGATCCCCAACATAGAGAAACCAACAATGGTGCCTATGATAGTGAGTGAGTACTTCGTCAGTGTGGTTATGGCATAACCCGTGCCAGGGGTTAAATCTAAATGCTGTAACACCGCTAACTCAAGCAATGCAGGTAAATTTCTGACTAATTGCGTGGTGACAATGATGATCAAGATGGCGATAAAAATCGATCCCATCGTGATTGGTTGCACAGTATCAACACCATTAATGGTAGAGGTGACATCCCACAAGCGAATATTTTCAAGGAACGAAAATGCAGTGTGCAGCTCAGACCATAGCCAAATCAGAGAGACTAAGGCAATCATCGTAAGTATCGAACGTACTAAGCCGACGGATTGTGCGCTGATCGCATCAAGGTCAATCACTTGCTCATCAATATCAATACTACCTTCTCCACTGGCGTTTGGCTGTTGTGAGTCATCCTCTCCTTTTGCCCGCTGGGCTAAGATGTCTGCACGACGCTGTTTGGCGCGTTCAAAGGCGAGTTTACGACGCTGAATTGACATCCAACGGCGGATAGTATGATAGATAATTAATAACACAAACCAGATGGCAACCGAGGTTTCTAAACGACCGAGCAGGGCTTGAGAAGTTGAAAAATAACCTAACAGAGAGAAAAAGGCAGCGACGACTGGTGCACCGAGTAGCATCCACCATAATGCCTTGTTGATGAGATTATCGCCTGAGCCATGTCTATCAAGGTAGAGTGGAACGTGTGTGCGACGCAAGTTATTGGTCATTAAACTCAATGCAAAGCATAGTAACAAGAAACAGAAGCGACCAATGGTTGAGGCGAATTCTCTGTCACTGTAATACTCAAAAGTAATCAGCGCCATCATCAAGGGGACAATAACGAAAATAGCGAGGCGATAGTAACGCATCGCACGTTTTACGGCATCTTTATCCCAGCCGAAGTGTGCAATAAATAACCCTGTGGGGCGAGAGAAGGTTTCACTGATCATAAACAGCCATAGCACCGGCGTCGTCGCGCTGACGCCATAACCTATCGCCGCCGCCATCGGGTATTGCCATGCACTTTGTAACCCGTAGCCAATGGCGGACCACATCATCGGGAGTGGTAGCGCCACAATGATAGACCAAAAAATGGTTCGTACAGTGAGGTAAAAATGGTCTTGGGTGACTTTACCAATACGTAAGCTAGCGCGATCAAGAAAATCCTGATAATGCTTACGAGTGCTAATACTGAAGATAACTAAAATGATTGAGCCGAGCAGATACAAAAAAGTATCTTGGGTCGTCAGCATCACCTTTAAGGCACCGGTCAGTTGCGATAAGGTGTCTAAAGAGAGCAACTGGGTAATATCAGTGATCAGTAAGACAGGATAGTGGAGCGTTACTGGCGGTGCGTCAGCGACCCAAAACAGATAACGGTGTGAGGCATCTTTTACATCTTTCAATGCATCGGTGAGCTGGCTAGTGGCTACGTTTAATTTCGTTAGCTCAAGCATTTCAGTATCAAAGCCTGAAATCAGTGCCGTGAGCAGCTCTTTACGCGTTTTGATCAGCGATGAATAAACTTGTGCTTGTGCTGGGCTTAAATTATTTTCAGTTTCTTGTGTGGCAGTATCCAGCTTGGATAGCCGATCAAGCATGTCTTCATAGTTTAGCCTTTGCACACGTAAGTCAGCCATATCACGGTTAAGCTGTTGGCTTTTAGGGATCTCAGGTAGGCGTGATAGCTGAGTGCGTAAGGCTTCTCCTAACGTACTTGAACCATCAAGCCATTGTGCTTGTTCACGAATAGTGGTGAGTGCTTGGCGTGCATCTTGGATACCCGAGGAAATTTCTGCTTGGCTAGTACTGATGTTGTTCATGCGAACCGCTTGGTCAGTTAGCTCTTGTGACAATTTGCGGTTAATATCAATTTGTTCTTTTAGAAAAGGGGTCAGCTCGCCTTGCTCAGCCAGCATTTCAGTATGCTCAAGGGCTAATACGGCTTTTTGCTGACGTAACGTGTTTTGCACTTCACGCAATTTTTGCAGTTCAAGTTCTAGCCGGTTATAGCGTTTTTTATTGATCTCTAATGTGACACGGGAAATCTCTTGGCGGTTATTGGCTGATAACTGTGCCATTTCCAATTCATTAACTTCGGATTTGCGAGCACTTACTTCTGCTTGAGCAAGGATTGACTGCGCTTCCGCTAATGGTGTCGAGGGCGTACTTAGCGATTGTAAACGAAAAGCCGCTTCAGAAAGCAAGCGTCGTGACTCTGACAACTGCTTGGGAAGCGCACTGAGTGACTCACTAATCTCACGTCCTTTATCTTGTTCTTGCTGAGTTTTTCTTCCTTGTTCAAGTAGTTGGCTACTGACTTGAATAATTTGTTGTTCAAGCTCAGACAAACTGATATTGGCAGGGATAGCCGGTGGCTCATCACTTTCATTGAGCAATTCTTGCCTTAACCCTTTAATAATTTTAGGGAAATTATCAATGGCGTCTTGGTAAGACTTGGCTCTAGCATCCGCTTCATTGGCTTCACTGATCCAGTTGAGAGCGCCTTGTAAAGCTTGCGCTATCTCCGCATCTTTGGGATTTTTGCTAGGATCTAGTTGAGACAGCTCCTGCTTAATCTGTGCTTCATTTAGCGTGGTATTAGGAGCCCCAGCCGCAGAAAAGGCGATTAGCAGGCTGAAAAAAAAACTGATAATCAAGCGCACAGTCGGGAGCTCCTTCAAATCATTAATTGAGTATTACTGAGTTTCTGTTTGTTCAGCGGTAGCCGCCGCTAAAGTGTCATTTGTGACCGTTTCAGCTAATAGCTCACCCATACGGGTAGCATAACCTGGGATCAGTGAAGAATTGAAACGGATTGTATTAGCCTCGAACAGGTTGATAACGGTTGAGCCAAGTTTGAAACGACCCATTTCCTCGCCTTTTTTCAGGAATACCGCATTTTCAGTTAATTGGTCTGGATAAGTCCAACGCTGAATAATACCTTGGCGTTGATCATTAACGCAGCCACTCCAGACGGTTTCAATACTACCGACAATTGTTGCACCAACTAAAATTTGTACCATCAGACCTATCTCGGTTTTAAACACACAAATCAGGCGCTCATTACGTGCAAATAAATTCGGTACATTGGCGGCAGTGAGTGGGTTCACAGAGAAAAGATCCCCAGGAACATAAATCATTTCGGTTAATAAACCATCACAAGGCATATGAACACGGTGATAATCACTTGGAGATAAGTAAGTGGTAATAAAGTCGCCGTGACGAAATTTTTCTGCCAACTGATAGTTACCCGCCAGTAAAGCTTCCACCGTATAATTGTGACCTTTGGCTTGGAAAATGTGACCGTCTTGAATTGGGCCTAATTGGCTGACAGCGCCATCAGCAGGTTGGGCTAATTGATGTTGACCTTCAACCAATGGGCGAACTTCGTCTTTCAATGGTCGTACAAAAAAATCATTAAACGTGGCATAAGCGGTGAATTCGCTTTTTTGTGCTTCACTCATATCCACTTTATAGGCTTTAGCAAATAGTTTTATGGCCCACTGAGTGATGAAGCCAGCTTGCTTGTTGGCAAACCAGCCCGCAAGTTGTGTAAGACCTTGTTTTGGTAATAAATATTGTAAACGTATTTTAATCTTATCTAGCACGTTAACCTCAAATTCGAAAAGGCCAGTTAGCAAAAAGGCGTTATTGTACCTTTGCTTTTTTAAATAGGCTATTTTGTTTCGATGGGCTTAAAAATCTTTACCTTTAGCCTGTGCGTCCATAAAAAAATGTAAGCACATACTTACGTTTTAAGCCGGTTTATTTCTCTTTCCCCGTGAAATTACCACGCGGTTTCACTTGCTCCATGCTTTCTAAAATACGGTGGTAATTTTCAAAGCGTGATTCCGCGATTTTCCCATCTTCTGTTGCTTCACGCAGTAGGCAGCCGGGATCATCCAAATGTTTACAATCTCGGAACTTACAGCCACCTAAATAATCTTTAAATTCGACAAATCCTTTGGTGACTTGTTCCGTTGAAAGGTGCCATAAGCCAAATTCACGTACGCCCGGAGAGTCGATAACGTCACCTCCATGAGGGAAGTGATACAAGCGCGCCGTTGTTGTCGTGTGTTGGCCCAACCCCGAGGTGTCAGACACTTCATTTACTAAAATAGCTTCCTCATTATGTGGTAATAATGCATTCAGTAAACTGGATTTACCCACGCCGGACTGCCCCACAAAGACCGATATTTTGCCTTCTAATAAGTTAGTGAGCGCTTCCATTCCTTCGTTGGTATGACTGGATACCTCGAGGACTTGGTAGCCAATATCGCGATAAATCGTCATCAGCTCACTGACCCATTCGCGGTTCTCTTGGTCTAACAGGTCAATTTTATTCAGAACAATAATTGGTTGAATACCAACGGTTTCACAAGCCACTAAATAGCGGTCAATAATATTGAGAGAAAGTTCCGGTAGGATTGCCGAAACCACCACGATTTGGTCAATATTCGCAGCAATGGGTTTCAGCCCGTCATAATAGTCAGGTCGTGTTAAGACTGAGCGGCGCTCATGAACCGCTTCGACAATGCCGTTCACCTTGTTATCTGTTTGCGTATTCAGTGCCGGGCGCCAAACAACACGGTCGCCAGTCACAAGAGACGAGATAGTGCGGCGCAAGTTACAACGCTGCAATGTACCGTCATTGGCTTCAATATCAGCATGTTGTCCAAACCGGCTGATAACTAGCCCTTCTTGTGCTTCTCCTAGTTGACTATCATCAATTTCAGTGACATTTTGTTTTTTCAGTCTTTTTTGATGATTTGCCTGCACGCGGCGCTGCTGGCCTTTTGACAATTTCTGCTTAGCCACCTGACCTCTCTTGATATTGTTGGCTGAGTTTTTTTGTTTGCTTCATTGAGTGGATCGCGTCGATACCTCAAACGCGCTATCATACACGAATTCCACCGGATCAAGTTAGGGTATATGATGCAAAAGAATGAGAATAATTTAATCTGGATCGATTTAGAAATGACCGGTCTCGATCCTGAGCGTGACCGTATTATCGAAATCGCGACTATTGTTACGGACAGTCAACTTAATATTTTAGCACAAGGTCCTGTCATTGCGATTCATCAAACACAAGCGCAATTGGATTTGATGGACGAATGGAATGTCAATACGCATACAGGAAGTGGATTAGTTGAACGTGTTAAAAGCAGTACGTTCAGTGAACATGACGCTGAATTAGCGACGATTGCTTTCTTAGAGCAGTGGGTGCCAAAAGGCGCTTCACCAATTTGTGGTAATAGTGTTGGTCAAGATCGTCGTTTTTTATTTCGCTATATGCCTGAATTAGAAAGTTATTTCCATTATCGCTACCTTGATGTCAGCACATTAAAAGAGCTAGCTCGTCGTTGGAAACCGGAAATACTGGGGGGATTTACGAAAAAAGGTACTCATCAAGCATTAGATGATATTCGTGAATCCATTGCTGAATTAGCCTATTACCGCGAAACTTTTATTAAATAAAGCCTATTAGACCAGGCGATTAAAAATAGATGGGCCACCGATAAGTGGCCTATTTATGTTAGTAACTGACCTTCTTTAACTCCTCGTTATTGTTGACGTATTCATGACTTATTTTCCTAATAGGATGAAGTGCTGATCTCGCTATTTTTATTCAAAAAAATTGATAAACAAAGCAAAATTTAGTTGCTTTTATTTGCGGTAACTTGAGGTTAAATTAATGGCATAGCAGATAACAAGGGTTATCAAGTCAATTTTAACGATAAAATTAAAGGATAAAAATTATGAACATGATTAAAACATTAACAACAGCTTCATTGTTATCTTTAGTGGCTTTCGGCGCTTCAGCTCAAACGGTTACAGCAACGGGTGACACGCTAGCTTCTACCGAAGCTATGATTGCTCAGAAAGCAAAAGAGGCGGGTGCGGACAGCTACAAAATTACCAGTGCGCGTGTTGGTAATTTCGTGACAATGAGTGCAGATCTCAATAAATAAGCCTTGTTGCTAAGTCGAGTTAACGGAATGCCTATTGAAGGCACTCCGTTGCTTGCGATATTAACTGCTTACCGCTATTTATCTCATCTCTCTTTATCATCAAATGGCTGTCAACATGTCTGTTAGCGTGCTTTATTGTTGAGTGCGTTATGCGGAATAACACAAAAGTAAAAAAGTGTTAACCGATTGAAATCAGAAGGTTACTTTCATCGTTGATAAAATCATCACAATGCCCAATTTATCAGCAAACGAACAAAAAAATGAAAAATTTGCGACAAGGGACTTGCCTGCCGTGCAATTTCTCGTATAATGCGCTCCCCGTACCGATGAAGATTTTTATCTGTACGGTAAAGCAAAAAGATGCAGTTTTGCGGGAATAGCTCAGTTGGTAGAGCACGACCTTGCCAAGGTCGGGGTCGCGAGTTCGAGTCTCGTTTCCCGCTCCAAACTCTCTTAATGTTTTGCTAAAACACTATTTTCGGTCTGCGGGAATAGCTCAGTTGGTAGAGCACGACCTTGCCAAGGTCGGGGTCGCGAGTTCGAGTCTCGTTTCCCGCTCCAATCTCTCTTAGTGTTTTAGTTGCAGTACTCACACCAAATGCGGGAATAGCTCAGTTGGTAGAGCACGACCTTGCCAAGGTCGGGGTCGCGAGTTCGAGTCTCGTTTCCCGCTCCAAAATTCACTGTATTTTCGACGCCATCCACACTCATTTTAAAGCCACAGATCGTTTACCTAAGCAAAAACCGTTATTTATCGATATTGAATATCGTGAACGATATGGCGATTATTCTTTTAAGCCTAAGCGAAAGGCGCTGCCTTGATACGGTTCGGGATCTTTTTAGGATCTTGGGGATTTTTCTGCTTGCATTCATTAGGTTGCCGCCATAGAATAGCCACCCCTTACTGATTGGGGAAATAAATTATTATTTCAAATGTTATAGTTTTGGTTGCGTAGTATACAAAAGATCTATTTTTTGCCGTTTTAGTTAATTTTATTGTTCCAATCTTACATTTTTATAACTTTACTTCTGTTGTGAGTAGCAAAAAGTCGCTTTATTTTAGTTTCCTGCCGTGAATAAGTTATCCACAATCTATTATCGAAACAAAGTCGCTTATAAGTCTCTGTAATACTTTATTACACAGAGTTATCCACAGGATGTGTCTGTGAGTATTTTTACATAATTGAAAAAATAATTTCCAAGAGTTATTAATTATCTTATTGAATTTAAAGTATAAAAAAATTTGCTGAAAATGTGGGTGTCATAACTTGCAAATCCTTTAACCATTGTCAGTTAAGCAATTTTTTATTTTATTCACACGAGGTTGACTTTTGTCTATTTAGGATATAATGACGTATTATTTTTAAGCGTCTCTAGGCAAACCTTTAGATATGGCACGTACAAGGCGTTTCTGTTGTGAAGTTTGAATAGTCACTTGGTTTTCTTCTCTACGATTCAATTGTTGTTGTATCGCCCATTGGACATGTTCATCTAGCATTTCCCCCATGCCTAAGCGGGAACGTAAAGCGATGACGATATTGTCTTGATAAGGCGCATTTCCCAATGCCACACTGATGTTTCTTAGCCATTTCAGGTAACCAATGCGGCGAATTGCAGAGCCTTCAGTGACTTTTAAAAAAGTGGCTTCATCCCAACTAAAGAGATCGAGAAGCTCCGGTGTGTGTAGCACCCGTCTTGGGCTGAAATCCTCTTCGTCAGTTAATTGAGAAAAACGATTCCAAGGACAAATTAATTGGCAATCATCACAACCGTAGATACGGTTTCCCATTAGGGGGCGAAACGCTTCTGGGATTGGGCCGTCCAGTTCAATTGTGAGGTAAGAAATACAGCGGCGAGCATCCACAACGTATGGTTCAACAATTGCCCCCGTCGGACAAGTTGTCATACAGGCAACACAACGGCCACATTGCTCCTCAACGGGCTGATCGACAGGAAGGGGTAAGTTGACCAGCAATTCACCGAGAAAAAACCAGGATCCAGCTTCACGATTGAGGATCAACGAATGTTTACCCGTCCAGCCCAAACCGGCTTTGACGGCGAGTGGACGTTCTAAGATGGGAGCAGAATCAACAAAAGGGCGAAAATTGAGTTCTTCTGAACAGATGTGTTCTCGACAATAGGCTAAAATACGGTCACTCAGCATTTTTAAGCGTTTTTTAAGTAGCTTGTGATAATCTCTACCTAAGGCATAACGGCTAATATACCCCAGTTTAGGGTCATTGAGAGTGCTCGCAAAAGCGGCTTTTGCAGGAAGGTAATTCATACGTACACTAATGACGCGCAATGTGCCAGGGTGTAACTCATGTGGCCTTGCTCGCATCATTCCATGGCGTTCCATCCACGCCATATCGCCATGATACTGTTTATCCAGCCATGCCTGCAATTTTGGTTCTTCTAATGAAAGGTCAGTGTCACAAATACCGACTTGCTGGAAGCCAATTTCTACTCCCCATTGCTTGATATTTTGAGCGAGAAGGTTGAGATCAAGAAGTGTTGCCATGAGATTTTATCGTGATACTAGGCTCTATACCTTGCTAAGCGTTATTGACGTTTGGTGGTCTGTTTGTCTGTGAATGCATCTTATTTGAGTGAGACCCCAAATACCGTGTTCAGTCATCTAAGCTGGACGCCCTCCATTTCTTGAGAACTTTATCATGGCTAGGTGAATTCACAAAATATCGACTTGTTAATCTCGTTGTGTGATTAAGTTCGATGACTAATTTAATATCCATGATGCCAATATTTCTGTAATGTTATTTAAGAAAAATGGATCGGCTTGAGTTAATATAGTCGTTAATATCAACATTGATCTGTTTTTTCCTTACTATAGCTGATTGAATAATTCATGAAAGAACGCATATTACAACTTGCCAACGAAGAGCAAACCGTGGCACTAGGGCGTGCAGTTGCACAGGCCTGCAAACAAGGTGCAGTGATTAACTTGTATGGCGATCTTGGGGCGGGTAAAACAACGTTTAGTCGAGGTTTTTTGCAGGCATTAGGGCATCAAGGTCATGTGAAAAGCCCGACTTACACACTGGTTGAGCCTTATGATCTCCCTGAGCGACAAGTTTTTCATTTTGATCTTTATCGTTTAGCCGACCCAGAAGAATTGGAATTTATGGGGATCCGTGACTATTTTTCCCCTGAGTCGATCTGCCTAGTTGAATGGCCTCAACAAGGTAAAGGTTTTCTACCTGAGGCGGACTTGGAACTTCATTTGACCTATCAGGATAAAGGACGTCAGGCTCACTTGATTGCTTTTTCTGCAAATGGGGAGTCGTTGTTAGAAGAACTACCCGCTCTTTAAGGATATATTGCTCATGACGAATGCATTACCAAGAAAAATAACCGATAGGCGCATTGCTTCCTACTTATTACTATTGATGATTTTTGCGCTCTGTCTCGTTGCACGGCCTGTTCAGGCAGCAACGTTAGCGAACATTCAAGTAGATAACAGCCCATCAAGTGCACAGGTCACACTCTCCTTTGCTGGAGGTAACCCTGACTACAAATATTTTCCCCTGCATTCGCCAGAGCGTCTCGTCATTGATATTAAACAAAATGGCGAAATTATGGGTTTACCGATGAAACTCCCTGCGGGTGATTTAGTGAAAGTTGTTCGCACGAGTCAGCCACCGGATAGTCGGCATAAACGTATTGTTTTGGAGCTGACAAAAGCAGCCAAGGTACAAACGTCGCTGAAACAAGTTGCTGGTCAATATCAAGTGGTGTTTAGCCTTTCGACAGGGAAAGGTGGGACATCTGCACCGTCGAATAACATAACTCAACCAGTACAGGCCGTTGGCAATAATAGTGCACAGGATAAGCCGTTAAAAATGAACGCGGCGGGACAACAAAAAACGCCTGTACCAGTGCAAGCCAATAAAACGATGCCAAAAGGTGCTAAACAGGTGGTGATTGCAATTGATGCGGGCCATGGTGGTAAAGACCCCGGTGCGATTGGTAAAAATGGTTATCGTGAAAAAGATGTTACCTTGAGTGTGGCGCGCAAACTGTATGCCAAATTGGCGGCAGACCCCATGTTTAAGCCGGCAATGACCCGTGACGGTGATTATTTTATTTCAGTGAGTGGCCGTTCTGATGTTGCACGTAAGAAAGGCGCCAATATGTTAGTGTCTATTCATGCTGACTCCGCGCCAAACAGCAGTGCGAGAGGGGCATCGGTATGGGTTCTTTCTAATCGTCGTGCTAACAGTGAATTAGGTAACTGGCTTGAGCAGCGCGAAAAACAATCTGAATTATTAGGTGGAGCTGGTGATGCCTTAAGTGGTGCGGATCCTTATTTGAGCCAAGCGGTCCTTGATTTGCAATTTGGTCATTCACAGCGAGTGGGGTATGACGTTGCCGTCCAAGTGATTAAACAACTCAGAAAAGTTGGCAATATTCATAAACGTAGCCCTGAGCATGCCAGTTTAGGCGTACTGCGTTCGCCGGATATCCCTTCAATTTTGGTTGAAACAGGGTTCATTAGTAATAGTGCGGAAGAACAATTGCTAAAATCAGACGCTTATCAAGAGCAAGTTGCTGAAGCAATTCATCAAGGTTTGCGCCAATATTTCCTAGCAAACCCTCTGCAAGCCGCACCTAATTAAGAGGTGATAGCGATGGCGATCCAGATTCTTTCCCCTCAACTTGCTAACCAGATTGCTGCTGGAGAGGTAGTGGAGCGTCCTGCCTCGGTTGTTAAAGAGTTAGTTGAAAATAGCTTAGATGCTGGTGCAACACGCATTGATATCGATATTGAGCGTGGTGGGGAGAAATTAATTCGTATTCGCGATAATGGTAATGGCATCAGTAAAGATGAATTAGTTTTGGCTTTAGCACGTCATGCAACCAGTAAGATAGCGACATTAGATGATCTTGAAGCCATTATGAGTATGGGCTTTCGAGGGGAAGCGCTGGCCAGTATTAGTTCAGTTTCACGCTTAACGTTAACGTCAAAGCCCGCGGAACAATCCGAAGCATGGCAAGCGTATGCGGAAGGGCGGGATATGACGGTGACGGTAAAACCTGCTGCTCACCCAAACGGCACTACGGTAGAAGTGCTTGATCTGTTTTATAACACCCCCGCTCGCCGCAAATTTATGCGTACTGAGAAAACGGAATTTGGTCATATCGACGAAATTGTGCGACGTATTGCACTTTCTCGGCCTGACGTAGCGATTAATTTGAATCATAACGGTAAGCTTGTTAAGCAATACCGAGCGGCTCATGATGAAGTGCAACAAGAACGTCGATTAGCAACGGTTTGTGGAACAGGGTTTATGCAAGGCGCACTGGCAATCGCGTGGGAGCACGGCGATCTCGGTATAAAAGGCTGGGTAGTCTCCCCTGACAATACGCTTTCTGTCAGTGATATTCAGTACTGTTATGTGAATGGCCGCATGATGCGAGATAGGTTAATCAATCATGCTATTCGTCAAGCTTATGAAGGACACCTTGATGATAATCAACAGCCTGCTTATGTCCTTTACTTGACCATAGATCCTCAACAAGTTGATGTGAATGTGCATCCTGCTAAGCATGAGGTGCGTTTTCATCAAGCTCGCTTAGTCCATGATTTTATTTATCAAGGGGTTCGGACAGCATTGTTGAATGCTCATGGCGCCGATGAATTGCCTGGCATTGAGCCTGTTACGCATGAATTAGCCAATCGGACTTCCGCAGGTGATAATTATTTTTCATCACCAACAGGTTTTAGTGCGCAGGAAAATAAACAAGCGGCCTATACTCAAGAAGAACGCGAACAAGAGCATGATGAGCAATCAAAAAAAGCGCGTTTTACGCCATCACTATCGGCCCAGCCAGCGGTATCAGTCAATCGTGATATTCAAGGAAAAAGCGCTTATTCCCCTTCTTCCTCAAATTATGACCGAAAAGCAGGGCAGTTATATCAGGCGTTAATGTCGGTTCCTGTGGCTGAAGAGGATAAAAAACCATTATTTCCGGCTCGACAACCACTAGATGTTTCAACAATTTCTTCCCAATCAGTCGCAGAAAATGCCAACAACTTCACATTTGGCAAAGTATTGACAATTTACGCAAAAAACTTTGCATTAATTGAGTCTTCATTAGGGCTAATCCTGTTATCCTTAACAGAAGCAAATTATTTGCTGAAGTTGGCTCAATTATCACCAAAGGGTGAAGCGTTGAAACCTCAGCCATTATTGATCCCGTTAAAATTATCATTGAGTGCTGATGAAATTGCGGTTTTTCAACGTAACAAGGAACAATTGACATTATTTGGTGTTGAAGCCACGATATCTCATGGAAAAGTAACTATTCATGCGGTATCGTTACCGCTAAGAACACAAAATTTATCTCAGCTTTTTTCAGGTTTGCTGAATTTTTTGTCGACAAAAGAGCATGTCTCTCATCAAGATATTGCTCAATGGCTTGCAAAAACAGTTTCTCGAGAAAAAATGCAAGAAAGCTGGAGCTTAGCACAAGCAGTTCAGTTACTCGCTGATGTTGAGCGGCTTTGTCCACAGTATGTCAAAAAGCCGTCACCAACATTATTACAATTAATTAATTTACAACCCGTGGTAGCTACACTAACAAATGAGTGAACTGTTAACTCAGAAAAAACCGAATGCTATATTCCTGATGGGGCCGACAGCCTCCGGTAAGACCGCGTTGGCAATTGCTTTGCGTCAACACTTGCCTGTGGAGATAATCAGTGTCGATTCGGCGTTGATCTACCGTGGTATGGATATCGGTACAGCGAAGCCAAATGCAGAGGAACTTAGTCAAGCCCCTCACCATCTGATCGATATTCTCGATCCTTCTTTGCCGTATTCCGCCGCCGATTTCCGGCGAGACGCATTAAATGTAATGGATGAGATTACTTCTCAAGGTAAAATTCCATTACTGGTGGGTGGCACAATGCTTTATTTTAAGGCGTTGTTAGAAGGGCTTTCACCATTGCCTTCAGCGGATCCTGCTATCCGTGCTGAGATTGAAGATATTGCACAGCAACACGGATGGGCTGACATTCACCGTCGTTTAGCTGAGGTTGATCCGGTTGCGGCGGCTAGGATTCATCCTAATGATCCGCAAAGATTATCTCGAGCTTTAGAGGTATATCTCATTTCAGGGAAAACTTTGACTGAAATGACTCAAACAGCGGGTGAAGAATTACCTTATAATGTGTTTCAGTTTGCTATTGCGCCTCAAGATCGTAAAATTTTACATCAGCGCATTGAACAACGCTTTCATCAGATGTTAGATGCTGGATTTGAAGAGGAAGTTAGAGCGCTTTATAACAGAGGTGACCTCCATGTTGACTTGCCCTCTATCCGTTGTGTGGGGTATCGACAAATGTGGTCTTATCTGGAAGGCGAAACAGATTATGATGAAATGGTTTATCGGGGAATTTGTGCAACACGCCAATTGGCAAAACGTCAAATTACCTGGTTGAGAAGCTGGGAAAATGTTCACTGGCTAGATAGTGAACAACCACAGCTAGCGCTTAAGTCTGTTATGCAGGTTATATGTGCATAGAGCCAAGGTTTGTGTACAATTAGAATGTTAAGCGCAATTTTTGAGTAGTTACTTTTTGGAATCGAAAGATTCTCATTTAAAAACAACAAAATAAGGAAAACATAGAATGGCTAAGGGGCAATCTTTGCAAGATCCGTTCCTGAACGCATTACGTCGTGAAAGGGTTCCGGTCTCAATTTATTTGGTTAACGGCATCAAATTGCAGGGTCAGATTGAATCTTTTGACCAGTTTGTCATTTTACTAAAAAACACGGTTAGCCAGATGGTTTATAAGCATGCTATCTCTACCGTTGTCCCTGCTCGTCCTGTTTCTCATCATAGCGGTAGTGCTGCTGGTGGGGCAGGTAATGGCAATTATAACACTGGTGCTCCTACTCAACAGGATGGCGAAGCCGCTGAGTAAGGCCAGTTGTGCGTTAAAATTCAAGGAAAACATAGGTAGGGAGACTTTACCTGTGTTTTTCCTTTGTATTGATAGTGATTAAGCCTAAGAGGTTATAGCCCTTGTTTGATAGGTATGAAGGCGGTGAGCTGGCTGTATTAGTGCATGTTTTTTTCTCACAAGAAAAGGACACGGAAAATCTAACCGAATTTGAGTCACTCGTGACATCGGCAGGCGTTAAACCTGTACAGATAGTCACAGGCAGTCGTAAGTCTCCTCATCCTAAGTATTATGTCGGAGAAGGGAAAGCGGAAGAAATCGCGGAGGCGGTGAAGGAAAGTGGCGCGGATGTGGTGTTATTCAACCATACTCTGAGTCCAGCGCAAGAACGTAATCTCGAAAGGCTATGCCAATGTCGGGTCGTCGACCGCACAGGGGTCATTTTAGATATCTTTGCTCAAAGGGCGCGCACGCATGAAGGGAAGCTTCAAGTTGAGCTTGCGCAATTACGCCATCTATCAACTCGCTTAGTGAGGGGATGGACGCACCTTGAGCGACAAAAAGGCGGAATTGGCTTACGTGGCCCTGGTGAAACTCAGTTAGAGACTGACCGTCGGTTATTAAGGGGAAAAATCAGTCAGATTTTATCCCGTCTCGGCCGAGTAGAAAGACAACGTGAACAAGGGCGTCAGGCGCGAAATAAAGCGGATATTCCAACGATTTCGCTTGTTGGTTATACCAACGCCGGTAAATCGAGTTTATTTAACCGGATGACGGCTTCTGACGTTTACGCTGCGGATCAACTGTTTGCGACACTGGATCCCACATTAAGACGTATTGATGTCGATGATGTAGGAACTGTTGTGCTTGCAGATACTGTTGGTTTCATTCGCCATCTGCCTCATGATTTAGTTGCTGCCTTTAAAGCAACACTGCAGGAAACTCGCGAAGCAACATTATTGCTTCATGTGATTGATGCAGCAGATAGCCGTTTGGATGAAAATATTCATGCGGTCGAAAGTGTATTGGAAGAAATTGAAGCTGATGAAATTCCGACACTTTTAGTTATGAATAAAGTGGATATGCTGGAAGAATTTATCCCGCGTATCGACAGAAATGAGGATAACAAACCGGTTCGTGTCTGGGTATCAGCGCAAACGGGTGAAGGTATCCCCTTGTTGCTACAAGCATTGACGGAACGCCTTTCAGGTGAAATCGCACATGTTGAAATGCGTTTACCACCTAGTGAAGGCCGCTTACGTAGCCGTTTTTATCAACTTCATGCGATTGAACGTGAATGGCTTGAAGAGGACGGCTCAATTGGCCTTGAGGTGCGTATGCCAATGGTTGATTGGCAGCGTTTGTGCAAACAGGAACAACAATTACCTAGTTATGTTATCTAACATGTCGCTAGGAAATGGAATTGATATTAAGAGTTATTTGTTGCTCTTAACCCGAAAAATCAATCATAAAGATATGGAGCTAAAACATGGCGTGGAATCAGCCCGGTAATGACGGACAAGACCGCGATCCGTGGGGAAGCGGCAATAAAGGCGGCAACTCTGGCGGGAACAAAGGTGGTCGAAAACGTGGGGCTTCTGATCTCGACGATCTCTTTCGTAAACTGAGCAGTAAGCTTGGTGGTAAAAAAGGCGGCGGTGGTGATGGTGATAATAAACAACCCTCTCAAATCAGCGGTCGTCTTGGTGTATTGGCTCTTGCTGCCATCGTAGTTGTATGGGCTGGATCAGGTTTCTATACCATTAAGGAAAGTGACCGAGGTGTTATATTACGCTTTGGCGAGTATAGCGGTGTTGTCGGACCTGGTCTGAACTGGAAGCCAACATTTATTGACAAGGTTATCCCTGTTAACGTTGAAACCGTTCGTGAACAAGCGACTAACGGTATGATGCTAACGTCAGATGAAAACGTGATCCGCGTTGAAATGAACGTTCAGTATCGTGTCACTGATCCTGCTGAATACCTGTTCAGTGTGACCAACCCAGATAACAGTTTACGTCAGGCTCTTGATAGTGCTGTGCGTGGCGTTATCGGTCAGTCAGCAATGGAACAAGTGTTGACAACAAACCGTGCATTTATCCGTGATGTTACGCAAAAAGAGCTAGAAGCAACAATTGCGCCATACAAAATGGGTATCACACTGCTCGATGTCAACTTCCAAGCTGCTCGTCCGCCTGAAGATGTTAAAGCCGCATTCGATGACGTAATCGCTGCAAGGGAAGAAGAACAAAAAACCATTCGTGAAGCTCATGCTTACCGTAACGAAGTTCTGCCAATGGCAAAAGGTAACGCACAAAAGCTAATCGAAGAAGCTGAAGCTTATAAGGCAAGTGTTGTCTTTAAAGCAGAGGGTGAGGTTGCAAGCTTTGCGAAGATGTTGCCTGAGTATCGTGCAGCACCTGAAATTACGCGTGAGCGTCTCTACATTGATACGATGGAACGTGTTTTAAGCAATACACGTAAAGTTATCGCCAATGATAAGAGCAACAGCATGTTAGTTCTGCCATTAGAGCAATTGATGCGTGGTGGCAACAGCAGTGCGCCAGCACCAAAAACGAGCTTAGCGCCTAAAGTGATGAATCCTAATACCAATAATTCATCATCTTATGGTTCGGCACCCGCGCAACAAAACAGTGGTGTTCGTGGTGATGCCGTTAGAGTAGGGAGACAATAATCATGCGTAAATCGCTAATTGTTATCGTTATTGCCATCTTGGCAGTTGCTTACGCATCCATCTTTATTGTTCCTCAAACCGATCGTGGCATTGTGTTACGTTTTGGTAAGGTATTGCGTGACTCAGAAAATAAACCCATTATTTATGAGCCAGGCTTACACTTTAAAGTGCCGTTTATTGAAACGGTGAAAATGCTTGATGCGCGTATCCAGACTTTGGAAATTCAAGCTGACCGTTACTTAACAAGTGAAAACAAAGACTTGATGGTAGACTCTTACCTGAAATGGCGTGTTACAGACTTTAGCCGTTACTATGTAGCGACGGGAGGTGGTAACCCTTATCAAGCCGAAACACTGTTAAAACGTAAGTTCAGTGACCGTTTACGTTCTGAGTTTGGTCGTTTAAGCGTTAAAGACATCATTACGGACTCTCGTGGCCGTTTAACCATTGATGTGCGTGATGCATTGAACAAAGGTACGGCAACGGATGATGCTACGAAAGATGCCGATGCTGCTATCGCATCTGCGGCTGCACGCGTTGAGCAAGAAACTAACCTAGCGCCATTGGTTGTGAATGCAAACAGTATGGCTGCATTAGGGATTGAAGTGGTTGACGTTCGTATCAAACGTATTGAGTTACCGAACGAAGTTTCTGAGGCTATCTATGCGCGTATGCGTGCTGAACGTGAAGCGGTTGCCCGTCAACATCGTTCACAAGGTCAGGAAGAAGCCACTAAGATCCGTGCGGTTGCTGATAAAACGGTAACAGAAACGTTGGCAGAAGCTGAACGTACAGCATTGACACTACGCGGTGAAGGGGATGCGATGGCAACAAAACTGTTTGCTGACGCTTTCAACCAAGATCCTGAGTTCTATGCCTTTATCCGTAGTTTACGTGCCTATGAGCAGAGCTTTAAAGGTGGCGATGATGTGATGGTGCTTAGTCCTGACACAGATTTCTTCCGCTTTATGAAAGCGCCAACTAAGTTGCGTTCTACTGATGATTAAGTTACGTGCAACAGATTAAAATAACTGTTAAGCTAGTAAAGAAAAGCCCGCTTCGCGGGCTTTTTTTTCGCCTACCATTTTAAGTGTTGGATTTTTCAGGGAAAATTCAATCTGGTCGAGCTGGCTATTATCAGTTGGAGTTATGGTAGAAATAAAAAATGCCATTTTTGCTTGCTTTCCAGAAAAATAATTTTTGCTGTGCCAAAAATTACTGGAACAGAATATTTTAGATGGTAGAATTCATTTTTAAGCAACCGAGTGTATTTTGAAATGGGTAAGAACGTTGTCGTACTGGGCACCCAATGGGGTGACGAAGGAAAGGGCAAGATCGTCGACTTGCTGACAGAGCGTGCTAAATATGTAGTTCGCTATCAGGGCGGCCATAATGCTGGCCATACTCTTGTTGTAAACGGTGAAAAAACCGTTCTCCACTTAATTCCATCCGGTATTCTTCGTGAAAATGTCATCAGCATTATTGGTAATGGTGTAGTACTTGCACCTGACGCTTTAATGAAAGAGATGAAGCAATTAGAAGATCGCGGTGTTCCTGTTCGCGAACGCTTACATATTTCTGAAGCATGCCCACTGATCCTACCTTATCATATCGCATTAGATAATGCGCGCGAAAAAGCGCGTGGTGCGAAAGCGATTGGTACAACGGGTCGTGGAATTGGTCCTGCTTATGAAGACAAAGTTGCTCGTCGTGGTTTGCGAGTTGGCGACCTGTTTGATAAAGCAAGTTTTGCTGAAAAGCTAAAAGAAATCATTGAGTATCACAATTTCCAACTGGTGAACTACTACAAAGAGCCTGCGGTTGATTATCAGAAAACCCTCGATGACATCATGGCAGTCGCGGATATTCTGACTAGCATGGTAGTTGATGTTTCTGATCTGCTCTATAAAGCACATCAGAAGAATGAATTAGTGATGTTCGAAGGTGCACAAGGCACTTTATTGGATATTGACCACGGTACTTATCCGTATGTCACCTCTTCTAATACCACTGCTGGTGGAGTTGCAACAGGTTCTGGTTTAGGTCCTCGCTACGTCAGCTATGTGTTAGGTATTATTAAAGCATACTCTACGCGTGTTGGTGCAGGCCCATTCCCTACAGAGCTTTTTGACGAGACAGGTGAATTCCTGCGTGAAAAAGGCCAAGAGTTTGGTGCGACTACAGGTCGTAAACGTCGTACAGGTTGGTTAGACATTGTTGCGATTAATCGCGCTGTTCAGATCAACTCCCTGTCTGGTTTCTGCTTGACTAAACTTGATGTGTTAGATGGTCTGAAAGAAGTGAAAATCTGTGTAGGCTACCGCCGCCCAGATGGTCAAGTGCTAGAAACGACACCACTGGCAGCAGATGAGTGGGAAGGTTTAGAGCCTGTCTACGAAACTATGCCGGGTTGGAGCGAAACAACTTTTGGTGTTAAAGACAGAGCGCTGTTACCACAAGCCGCTTTAGATTACATCAAGCGTATTGAAGAGCTGACGGGTATTCCAGTTGATATTATTTCAACAGGACCTGATCGTTCTGAAACGATGATCCTGCGCGATCCATTTGATGCATAGTTCAGCCATAGCAGTTTCTTAGATAAGAAGCTGCTCATTATCCGCTGAGAGCCTGTGTATTGAACAGGCGTCTAGGCAGATTAAAAACACCGATTTATTCGGTGTTTTTTGTTATTGGTTATTCACGTTTTAAATTCGCCAGATCACTGCCGGATGGGTGTTGGTAAATTCTTAGCTTAAAGTATTTTGCTGAAGCATTAACATATTCAAAAATTTCAGATTGTACTTCCTCATACTCAACCCAAGTCGTTGAGCGAGTGAAACAATAAATTTCGACGGGTAACCCGTTGGGGGTTGGTGGCATCGTTCTTATGACTAAGTACATATCAGTCCTAACATCACCACGCATTTTTATCCAATTCAAAATATATTTTCTGAATAGTTGTAGGTTCGTTACACCATTATTAATCATCCATTCATTGATATTAGTGATGTCACTTCGTGCTTCTAGCATATTTTCTATACTTTGGCGTAAGGGCGCTGTATTTTTTAGCTCATTAAATAAAGCTTCAGTGGCAAATGAAATTGAAGATTGATCAATGTAAAAACTGCGTTTGATGCGACGACCTCCCGATGAAAACATGGGTTGCCAGTTAGTGTATTTTTCAGTCAAAAAATCCTTTGTCGGGATACGTGAAATCGTATTATCCCAATTTCGAACGGTGATCGTATGCAAGGCGATATCAATTACTTCGCCACTAATATTACTGCTTGGTAATTCAATCCAATCGTAAAGTTTCAGTACCTTACCATTTGATACAAGTATGTTGGCAACAAATGATAGCAATGTATGCTGGAAGACAAACATTAATACTGCGGCAATAGCACCAAAACTCGAAATAATAATGATCGGTGATTGGTCGGTCATTAGGGCGATGATCAAGATAAATGAAATTATCCATACAATAATTTTTGCGATCTCGATATAGCCTTTTATTGAGTTATTGCGATGCAGGGTCTTTTTGGCTTGGCGCAGAATAAAAACATCTAAGCCATCGTTTATCAGAGCGGCAACATTAATAATAATCAACGCCCAACAGATGGTTTTAAAGGTGATATTCACTTCATCAGAAAATGAAGGCAGCATCTGATTGAGATAAAGCACAAAAGTGACGGCAACAATGGATGCAATTTTTCGTGCAACGCCATCAATTAAGTCATCGTCAGTTAAATTGGTTAATAATGGTAATAACCTTCTGGCAAATCGTAAGAAAATGACTTTGCCAACGATCCATGTCAGCAGTAAAACGACGACTAAGATCGCTGTCATTAATAAGGTGTTCCCTGATATAAAATCATAAATTTCGATAATTTGTTCCATAACGTCCTATATCACCTACTTAGCGTGCCGACTGTTCATTGTAAAACGGAAAAAATAAAAAGATTTGATGTTAAAAGTGATAAGCAGCCTATCGATTCAACTCACTCTTGTTCAAACAGTATAGACAATAGGGAGTGAGTCAGGAATCTCGAGTGGCTTAAGGAATCTGTGCTATTATGTGTTCGATTATTCTTTGATATTATTTGTTTGTCAGTATCTGGCTTGCATCGATAGGCAAAAACAGGAGATGGTAGGAGTGTTTATCTCGCTCTGAAAACCGACATGTTTCCTGCATAGTAAGCTAAACTAGAATAAACGGTATTTGATGATGTCAAATGCAGACGTAATGGCATTCGTTATCGTCTAGGTTATTGTTGTTAACGTGAATGTCTTTGTTGAGCGTTGAAGAGCGGCTTGATTTGATGAAGCCTATTGGCATTAATTTGTTTGCCTTTTGAAGCAAGGTCAACATGAGGTACGGAACATGTACCGTGCCGAGTATAACTTGAATTATTTGAAAGATATCCTTAGGTTATTTTGGCCTAGCGCAAACAATATGGATACCATTTCGTGATAATTTGAGTTTAATAAGAGAGAAGTGGTGAGATAACCATTGGCTAAGCCAAAAATTTTGAGGTGATTGTGCAGCTAACGAGTTTTACAGATTATGGGTTACGTGCTCTGATTTATTTGGCATCACTCCCTGAAGGGAAAATGACCAGTATCACAGAAGTCACTGACGTCTATGGTGTCTCCCGCAATCATATGGTTAAGATTATCAATCAACTCAGCCATCTTGGCTATGTTAAAGCGACTCGTGGTAAAAATGGTGGGATAACGCTTGGACAACCCGCAGAAACCATCCGGATCGGGGACGTTGTCAGAGCACTAGAGCCCCTCACGTTAGTGAATTGCAGTGGTGAGTTTTGCCATATAACACCCGCCTGCCGTTTGAAGGGTGTACTTCATCAGGCGATACAACAGTTTTTAAAGGAACTCGATAAACATACGCTAGCTGACATGGTTAAAGATAACAGTCCGCTTTATCAATTACTGCTCGATTAGACAACGCAGTAATAGCAAATTCTGATGACAACGGAGGTAACGATGTCACAAGATCCTTTTCAGGAAAGAGAAGCAGAAAAATACGAATCCCCAATTCCTAGCAGAGAATTCATACTCGAACTCCTCACTAAACGCTCGGCCCCTGCAAAGCGCGAAGAAATAGCACAATTATTGAATCTCTCTTCAGAAGAAGAGTTAGAAGCCTTACGCCGCCGTTTACGAGCGATGGAGCGTGATGGGCAATTAGTGTTTACTCGCCGTCAATGCTATGCGCTACCAGAGCGTTTAGATTTACTTAAAGGCAAAGTGATAGGCCACCGTGATGGCTATGGTTTCTTGCGCGTTGAAGGTAAAAAAGAAGACTACTACCTATCACAAGATGAGATGAAACGTGCATTACATGGCGATGTCATTTTAGCACAGCCTTATGGTCAAGACCGTAAAGGGCGCACTGAAGTGCGTGTTGTTCGTGTACTTGAACCTCGTAACAATCAAATTGTTGGGCGCTATTTTATTGAATCAGGGATGGGGTTTGTGGTTCCTGATGATAGCCGTTTAAGTTTTGATATTTTAATTCCTAAAGACCAAATCAACGGTGCTCGTATGGGTAACGTGGTGGTGGTTGAATTGGTCACAAGACCACAGCGCCGTTCTCAAGCGGTTGGACATATTATTGAAGTATTAGGCGAAAGTATGGGTACAGGTATGGCAGTTGAGATTGCCTTGCGTACTCATGAAATCCCACATTCATGGCCACCTCAAGTCGAAAAACAGGTGGCGGATTTAAGTGAGCAGGTTCCTGAATCAGCAAAAAAAGGGCGTGTCGATTTACGTGATTTACCCCTTGTGACGATTGATGGTGAAGATGCTCGTGACTTTGATGACGCCGTACATTGTGCTCCGAAAAAAGGAGGGGGGTGGCGTTTATGGGTGGCGATTGCTGATGTAAGTTATTATGTTCGTCCACAAACTGCACTTGATGATGAAGCACGTAGTCGGGGTAACTCCGTCTATTTTCCTTCGCAAGTGGTACCTATGCTGCCAGAAGTGCTCTCAAATGGCCTCTGTTCACTGAACCCAGGTGTTGATCGCCTTTGTATGGTGTGTGAAATGACGGTATCTGCGTCAGGTCGCCTATCTTCCTACAAATTCTATGAAGCCGTGATGAATTCACACGCAAGGCTGACGTACACCAAAGTATGGAAGATTTTACAAGGTGATGAGGAGTTGCGTGAACACTATAAGGCATTGGTTCCGCATATTGAGCAATTACATGCGCTTTATAAAGCTCTGGATGATGCACGTATTGAACGTGGTGCAATTTCGTTTGAATCAGAAGAAGCAAAATTCATCTTTAACGCTGAACGCCGTATAGAACGCATCGAGCCTGTAGAGCGTAATGACGCTCATAAACTGATTGAAGAGTGTATGATTCTAGCCAACATCGCAGCGGCTCGCTATGTTGAGAAAAATGAAGAGCCTGCACTGTATCGTGTGCATGATCGCCCAAAAGAAGAGAGCGTGATGAACTTACGTTCCGTCTTTAGTGAATTGGGCTTAACGCTACCAGGTGGCATGAAGCCTGAGCCGAAAGATTATGCTCAAGTCATGAATGAGGTTGCTGACCGTCCTGACCATGAATTACTGCAAACGATGATCTTGCGTTCAATGAAGCAGGCGATTTATGATCCTGAAAATCGCGGTCACTTTGGGCTGGCTTTAAAATCCTACGCGCATTTTACGTCACCTATCCGCCGTTACCCTGATCTAACGTTGCATAGAGGGATTAAATACCTACTTGCGAAAGAACGTGGGCACTCCGATCATCGTTGGACGCCGACAGGTGGCTGGCATTCTGATATGGATAGCATGTTACAGCTCGGAGAGCATTGTTCCATGACGGAACGCCGTGCCGATGAAGCGACACGCGATGTCGCCGATTGGTTAAAATGTGACTTTATGCAAGACCAAGTCGGTCAAGTCTTTACAGGGCTAATTACCAGCGTGACAGGTTTTGGTTTCTTTGTTCGCTTAAATGACCTGTTTATTGATGGCTTAGTGCATGTATCGACGCTAGATAATGATTACTACCGTTATGATGCGGTGGGACAACGCTTGATTGGTGAGTCTTCCGGAACCACTTATCGACTTGGCGATGAAGTGGAGATTCGCGTTGAAGCGGTGCATATGGATGAACGTACCATTGATTTCGCATTGATTTCAACTACGCGTAAAGCCAAGAATCCCGGTAAAACAGCACGTGATAGAATGAAAAAAGAAGTTAAAAATGCAACTAAATCAGCACGCAGTAAACGTGGTGATGTGAGCAAAGATAAAAACTTCGAGCCTGATTCAGCTTTTCGTCGTTCAGAGAAGAAAGGCAAGAAAACAGATAAAAAATCAGATAATAAGGCTAAAGGGAAAAAAGCCTCTGATAAAACCAAGAAAATTAGTGCAAAATTAAAAGCTAAACGCGCAGCGAAAAAAGCCCAAAAACAAGAAGGGTAATGGATCCGCTGAGTTAACTAAGGTGGCGTCATGCCACCTTGAATTCCATCAACAAAAAAGAGATTTATGAGCGAAATTATTTACGGCATTCATGCGGTGAAAGCCCTACTTGATCGTGATGCATCACGACTCAAAGAAGTCTATATTTTAAAAGGGCGCGAAGATCGCCGTCTGATGCCGATTATTCATGAAATCGAAGCGCTTGGCATTGTGGTGCAAGTCGCGAATCGTCAATGGATGGATGCACAAACAGAAGGTGCGGTACACCAAGGCATCATTGCAAAAGTATTGCCGGGTAAGCAGTATCAAGAAGGGGATTTGCCTGATTTTCTTGAAAATACAGAAACCCCTTTCCTATTGGTGTTAGATGGCGTTACAGACCCTCATAACTTAGGGGCATGTTTGCGTAGCGCAGATGCAGCGGGCGTTCATGCAGTGATTGTGCCGAAAGATAAATCAGCACAACTTAATGCAACCGCGAAAAAAGTTGCTTGTGGCGCAGCGGAAAGCGTTCCTTTGATTCGCGTGACTAATTTAGCGAGAACGTTGCGTTTATTGAAAGAGTACAATGTCTGGATTGTGGGTACCGCGGGTGAAGCCGACCACACCTTGTATCAAAGTAAATTAACTGGGGCAATGGCACTCGTGATGGGAGCTGAAGGGGAAGGCATGCGCCGTTTAACCCGTGAGCACTGTGATGAGTTGATCAGCATCCCAATGGCGGGAACGGTTTCTTCATTAAATGTTTCTGTTGCAACAGGTATTTGCCTGTTTGAAGCTGTGCGTCAACGTACTGATAAGTCACCCGAATAATAAATATTCAGTGATATTTGTCGCCATCTCTTGAGTTTTCTCTCGGGGATGGGTATAGTGACGCGTCAATTTTTTAGCCGCACTCAACAAGTTCCTTGCCTCCGCGGGCCGCGGTTAACCCTGACAGGAGGCTGAATAATCCGTAAGGAGCAACTACTAATGCGTCATTACGAAATCGTTTTTATGGTCCATCCTGACCAAAGCGAACAGGTTCCGGGTATGATCGAGCGTTACAGTGCTGTAATCACTAACGCACAAGGTCAGATCCACCGTCTGGAAGACTGGGGCCGTCGTCAACTGGCTTACCCAATCAATAAACTGCACAAAGCTCACTATGTTCTGTTGAACGTAGAAGCTCCACAGGAAGCGATTGATGAGCTGGAAACTAACTTCCGCTTCAACGATGCCGTTATCCGCAGCATGGTTATGCGCTTAAAACACGCAGTAACAGAAGCTTCTCCAATGGTTAAAGCTAAAGACGAACGTCGTAGCCGTGACCTGGCTGATGAATATCAGGATGAAGAAGCTGAAGAAGCTGGGGATTCTGAAGAGTAATTGCGCAGGTGTTCACTAATCGTTTGGTGCTCACAGGCACAGTCTGTAAAGCATTGATTCGAAAAGTGAGTCCGTCGGGTATCCCTCACTGCCAGTTTGTTTTAGAACATCGTTCACAACAACAGGAAGCAGGATTAACCCGACAAGCATGGTGCAGAATGCCCATAATTGTTAGCGGACAAACCTTACAAGCCCATACTCACAGTATAACGGTCGGCAGTCGAATTACAGTCACTGGTTTTATTAGTACCCATCAAGGGCGCAATGGATTAAGTAAACTGGTTCTTCATGCCGAGCAGATTGATTTGATAGATTCTGGAGACTAGCCATATGGCACGTTATTTCCGTCGTCGCAAGTTCTGCCGTTTCACAGCGGAAGGCGTTCAAGAGATCGACTATAAAGATATCGCAACGCTGAAAAACTACATCACTGAAAGTGGTAAAATTGTACCAAGCCGTATCACCGGTACTCGTGCAAAATATCAGCGTCAGCTCGCTCGTGCTATCAAGCGCGCTCGCTACCTGTCTCTGTTGCCATATACTGATCGTCATCAGTAATTGGTACAGTCCATTAACGACTTTAAGAGGATAAGGTAATGCAAGTTATTCTGCTTGATAAAGTAGCTAACCTAGGTAGCCTGGGTGATCAGGTTAACGTTAAATCGGGCTATGCTCGTAACTACTTAGTTCCACAGGGCAAAGCTGTTCCTGCAACTAAGAAAAACATCGAATTCTTCGAAGCTCGCCGCGCTGAACTGGAAGCTAAATTAGCTGACGTTCTGGCAGCAGCTCAGGCTCGTGCAGCAGCTGTTACTGCGCTGGGTTCTGTTACTCTAGCTTCTAAAGCGGGTGACGAAGGTAAACTGTTTGGTTCTATCGGTACTCGTGACATCGCTGATGCAGTAACTGCTGCTGGCGTTGCAATCGCGAAAAGCGAAGTTCGCCTACCAAATGGCGTTCTGCGTACTACTGGTGACCACGAAGTTCACTTCCAGTTACACAGCGATGTTTTTGCTGAGCTGAACGTTATCATCGTTGCTGAGTAATCAAAAATGATGGTAGTGCCATCGGTTTTCCGATAGCACAAAAAAAACACCGGCTAGTCCGGTGTTTTTTATTGCCTGTAATCGCGCTTGTTCAAGTCAAACTACGGTGTTCGGTAGTAACTACCATCACTTAGACGCGCAAAGCTAAATGTTTTACCTTCAGCGGTCGTAATCTCCAATAGCTGTACTTCCCCTTTTGCATTTGCCTTCAAACGTATTTTCTGACCCTGCCGTAAACTACTGAGAGGTTTTTCCGCTCCCTCAACACGGGCCATAACAAATGCATCATTGGCTTGCAGGTGGTTATCACGAAACAGTTGTGCCAATGTTTTGCCCTTTTGTATCTGATAGTTTTGCCATTCATTGGTTGTAGGGCGAGTTGCAGGCTGTTGTGTCTGCTTTGGTGGTGTGGTGGTCGTTGGTGGTGTGGTGGTCGTTGGTGGTGTGGTGGTCGTTGGTGGTGATGTAACCTCAGGTGGAGTCTGCTCCACTGGCGGTTCTTGGATGATCTCTGGTTCAGCAGGCACGCCTGCGGGCGCACCTTCCGTTTGACCGTTATCTATTGGTTCTTCTGATGGTGTGGGAGTCACTATCTCGGGAGTCGTTGGTGGCGGTACAACAATAGGCTGTGGCTGACTTTGAGGTGTTTTATTACCTTGGTTTTCATCACCAGTAGGCCAGAAAAGGGCTGCAATAACGATAATCGCTAAGATAGTGATACCAATGCGATGAAATCTTGAAAATTTAAGCATGACTCCTCCTTGATTGAGGAACGAACGGTGACGAACTAAATTCATTTGTGATGATAGGAATAGTAGCACTGATTTTTAGTAATTTGATTACCCTAGGTTATTTTTCAGAGAACACTGAGCTGAATCATACAAAATAGCTTACTTTTAACGCACAGAGGTATGGTTTAGGTTTACCCATAAGGTAGGGGCTGTTATTCTTGCTTTTTTATCAAAAACCATACAGGTATTTTCATGGCAAACCCAAATTTTGATTCAGTAGAAGCTCAAGCAAGCTATGGTATTGGCTTACAAATCGGTCAGCAATTATTAGAGTCTGGTTTAGAAGGCCTAGAACCTGCTGCTATTTTAGCAGGCCTCACTGATGCGTTAGAAGGTAATATGCCTTCAGTTCCTGTTGAAGCACTTCATAAAGCGCTACGTGAAATTCATGAGCGTGCAGATGCAGTCCGTGCTTCTCGCCAAGAAGCCATGGCGGCTGAAGGTCGTGCATTCCTTGAAGAAAACCAAAAGCGTGAAGGTGTATCAACCACTGATTCTGGTTTGCAATTCTCTGTGATTAACCAAGGTGAAGGTGCGATCCCTGCACGTACTGACCGTGTTCGCGTCCATTATACAGGTCGTCTCATTGACGGTACTGTTTTTGATAGCTCAGTTCAACGTGGCCAACCCGCAGAATTCCCTGTGAGTGGCGTTATCCAAGGTTGGATAGAGGCTCTGACTCTGATGCCTGTCGGTTCTAAGTGGGAACTGTACATCCCTTCTGAGCTGGCTTATGGTGAGCGTGGTGCAGGCGCATCTATCCCGCCATTCAGTACGCTAGTCTTTGAAGTCGAATTACTCGAAATTCTGTAATCTTGGCGGTCAGTATAACTGACTAAGCCAATATCAGGGCGTTGCAGGCCTGCCTTTTTATGATGAAGGCAAGGTCGCAAAGCCCTTTTTATGTTTTAAGCTGTAGGTGTTATTGAAGGGGAATCTTTTTTAGTTCTAAACACCCGTTTATTTACAAGACGTGCAATGATAATAAAAATTACAAAACCAACGATGACAAATAACTCATCTAAAGTGGTGATTTGTTGAGAGACCTCTATTGATAAATACAGTAAGAAAGCTAATAGGCTCATTATTGCCAGTAGTATGATGGTATTAATGAACGAAAGAAGCATTAAACGTTTTATCTTGAGTTGATTTCCTTGGAAAGGAATTGACCTATATATACTTAAAAGCAATATAACGATAGCAGCGGCTGTTGCAGGAAATAACATGTCAGATGCTTGGTAACTCAGAAGCAAAAAAATTTTTAATATCAGTTGATTTTCCTTGAGTAACGCAATGCAATATATCGTGAGAGAGGCGATAACAAGCGTAAAACATAGCATGGTTATGGTATAGAGTGCATTGTAAATTAACCCATGATTTTTTTCTGTTAATACGAAATCATGACGGGCTTTTTTACAAAAAAATATTCTTGGTATAAATAGTAAAATAAGTATCAAGACGTTGATAATGTTAAATATAATGGAAAAGCTATAGGTATATATTAAGCTAGGGCGATGATATAACTGTACCTCTCCAAACATCTTATGCATGGCTATCTCATTTACGTATTGCGTAAATTTGAGAATAAAAAAGTAGACGATGGCAATACCCGCAACAATAAGGATATTTTTAAGGTTAGCTTGGTTCAATTTGGTGTAGTAAAAGATAAGGCAAGTGGAAAATAGGAAGATAAAAATCTTAATGAACCACTCTACCCTTAGGCTATATATAATCGCATTTAAATAATGAGGCGGTACGTATAATAATGGTTGAATTGTCACGCTATAAAACCAAAAGTACTCCGTGAGGATCCAAACACTCACAAATATGGCGGGTAATCTAAAAAAAGAGAGCTTGGCTGTATTTGATTGACTCATTTTTATTCCTAAATTTTAGAGAATCACATCATTGATAGTGGTGATATATAAATAGCAGGTTAGATTCCTATTCAAAAATGCGATTAAGCTTATTGTCATTTTTACTTATTGTTCTGTATAGCATTAAATCATAATGCGTTGTTGCAACTCGAGAATGGGGTATAAAGTTTGCTACCTTAATGTTGTCATCGAGCCTAAATATAGGCATTTTTCTTAGCGGCATTAGCGCTAAAAACCTAAAGTCACTTCTTATATATTCACAATCTATAATTGCCTTTCTTTAAAAGAAGCTCACCGCTCTCTCTTATTTGTTTCTTATGGATACAAAACAATGGATTAAACAATATTACTATTGCAAATGTCGAGTGATAAATCAAACCTAAAGCATAATATAAAGCGCTGTTTCTGATATAACGCAATATTTCCCCAAGAACACTATTCTTTTCATTAATTGAAACTACTTGGAAAGAAAATAATGTAAATTGATAAGGTAAGTGTGAACGGTTTCTGTGGTTCCAATGATCTATGGCTGTTAAGCTAAAGGTACAGAGTGATGGAAAAGAGGTGAATCATGCTAAAACAAATTTGCGAATTGGCTATCGATGCAGGCTCCGCCATTATGGCTATTTATACCAGCCAAGAGCCGTTACATATTGATCATAAAAGCGATCAATCTCCTGTGACAGAGGCTGATATTGCTGCTCATAACATTATTACTGCCGGTTTAACACGTATTGCACCCGATATTCCTCAATTATCTGAAGAAGCGCCACCGTCATGGGATGAACGTAAAAATTGGCAGCGTTATTGGTTGATTGACCCTCTGGATGGAACAAAAGAATTTATTCATCGCAATGGTGATTTTACAGTCAATATTGCGTTGATTGAAAAGGGTATACCGATTATGGGCGTTGTTTATGCGCCCGCCAAAGGGTTACTCTATTACGCTGAAGGTAATCAAGCGTGGAAAGAAGAAGGTGGGCACAAGCAACCGATTCATGTTAAAGATTCAATGCCACCTATCATAGTGATCAGCCGCTCTCATCAAGATGGTGAATTGCGCGATTATCTTGCTCAAATGGGAAGCCATGAAACGGTTGAAATTGGTTCTTCATTAAAGTTTTGTTTAGTGGCAGAAGGCAAAGCGCAACTGTACCCGCGTTTCGGGCCAACCAATATTTGGGATACGGCAGCAGGGCATGCTGTGGCAATCGCATCCGGTGCTAAGGTTTTAGATTGGAACGGTAAAACGCTAGATTACACCCCACGAGAGTCTTTTTTAAACCCTGGTTTCCGTGTAACTTTGTTCTGACTGGAAATGAGAACATGTCGGGTAAATTGGTATATTTACCCGACAAAACGCGATTAGTTATCGAGTTTGAGTACTTTTGCCGTTGCAGCGCGAATATCTAAGCAAGCTTTTGCGTCGACTTTTAAATCAATTCCATAAGTTGGAATGATCTCTTTTAAACGCGCTTCCCAGCCATCTGAATTAAGCTGATCCGCAAAGCAAGTCTTCAAGACATTCAATGCAATAAACGCAGCGGTAGAAGCACCCGGTGATGCGCCCATCAAGACAGTCAGTGACTTATCTGCGCTGGTAATCAATTCAGTACCAAATTCTAGGATACCTTTTTTATCGTGATCTGGTTTTATGATCTGAACACGTTGTCCCGCAACCACTTCTTTCCAGTCTTCACGCTGTGCTTCTGGGTAGAATTGTTGCAGCATAGCAAATTGGTGGGCTGAAGTTTGGAGCACTTGCCCAACTAAGTACTCAGCTAGCGCCCAGTTATCTTTAGCAACGGCAAGCATTGGCTCTATGTTATTTAATTTAACCGATTCAAATAAATCTAAATAAGAGCCGTGTTTGAGGAATTTGCTAGAAAATCCAGCATAAGGACCAAACAATAATGAGCGTTTACCATCAATGATACGTGTATCTAAGTGTGGAACGGACATAGGTGGGGAGCCTTTGTCTGCTTTGCCATACACTTTTGCATGATGGCGAGCTGCAATTTCTTCATTATCACAACGTAGCCAGATACCGCTAACAGGGAAGCCACCATAGCCTTTACCTTCAGGAATACCTGATTTTTGGAGTAATTCGATAGCTCGTCCGCCTGCACCGATAAAGACAAATTTAGCAGTCGTAATGGTTTTTTCATGAGTGAGCAGGTTTTTGACTTCGATATTCCATCTGCCGTCAGCGGCTCTTTTAATATCGATAACTTCATGTTTGTAGTGAACAGCAAAACCTGACTGCTGGCTCAATTGTTCCATTAATAGATGCGTCAGCGCGCCGTAATCCACATCGGCACCGGTTGCAACCCGTGTCATCGCGATGGTTTCTTTTGGATCACGGCCTTCCATGATCAGTGGTGCCCACTCATTGATCTTTTGCGGATCCTCAGTGTATTCCATGTTCTGATAACAGTGGTGAGCTGACATCTGGGTATAGCGCTGTTTCAAAAACTTGACGTTATCTTCACCCCAAACAAAGCTCATATGTGGGCAAGGATGGATGAAATCACGGGGATCTTTGATTTTGCCTTTCGTGACTAAGTAAGACCAGAGTTGGCGAGACAGATCAAACTCGGTATTCACTTCAAGGGCTTTACTGATATCAACCGTGCCATCTGGATTCGGTGGCGTATAGTTCATTTCACAGTTTGCAGCATGACCTGTACCGGCGTTGTTCCAAGGATGAGAACTTTCTTGCGCACAGTCATTCAGTCTTTCAAAAACCGCAATATTCAGTGATGGTTCAAGTTCTTTTAAAAAAGTGCCGAGGGTAGTACTCATGATACCTGCACCGATGAGCGCGATATCTACTTGTTCTGAAATAGGCTTACTCATTAAAAACTCCTAAGACTTAGAGGGTTTAAAACACAGCTCAGTGCCTTCTTGATAGACAACATACGCGCGACGCCATGGTTCATCGCCGATTAAACGCCATTTATGGCCGGTTCCCGTGTTATCTTGGGCGAGTAAAATATCACCCGGTTTAATAATAAACGTTGAACCATCTTTGGTTTCAAACTCTAAAGTACCAGTAAGTGTGATGACATAACGTGGAACAGGATCTTTGTGCCAATCCCATGACCCGCCTGAAGAGGTTTCGCGGAAGGATAATTCACTAACGGCAATAGCAGGAGTTTCGCTATCTCCTCTCGCTTCTCCACTTAATTCAATCGTGCCTTCTTCAAACAGAGAATTACCATCTTCACCGGTCCACATACGAACACAACGTATCATATTATTAACCTCTTAAGTTTTGTATGGATGAACAAACAAGCTAATAGGTAAACATGAAGCACTTTTAACAAAAGATATTGTCAAATAGTCATATTAAGATAACTCTAAATAAGTGTACTTTTAGAATAAATATTCTATTCAACTATTGTATCCTATTCTATTTAAAATAAATACTGTAGGAATTGGTAGGATGTTTTCCGATGATATTTATTTGAATGACAAAAAATAAAATAAATGGTGACGTAACTTATTGATAATAAATAAACTATTTATTTTGTTTATTATGGGTCAAACAACACATCAATAAATAGAAAATTAACGTAATAAATAAAAAAATATAAATAGAAATAAACACGATTTAATTTTCCTTCCTAATTCTAATCAAGAAGGAAAATAGAATAATATAAATAGCATTATTTTTAATGAGTTAAAATATTATTTAAGGCAAGATGCTGAATAAGCATGATGGTTTTACCATCGACAATTTCGCCCGTTTTTATGGCGGCCAATGCTTTAGGAAATGGCCACTCTAATACCTCAATATCTTCACCTTCTTCAGCAAGGCCACCACCTGAGCTAATTCGATCTTGGTCATGATATTCTGCGATATAAAAATACAGTTTTTCAGTTACAGAGCCTGGGCTCATATAAGCTTCAAAAATTTTTTCAATTTTTTCAATACGAAATCCGGTTTCTTCTTCCGCTTCAGCACGTATACGTTGTTCTGGTGAGGCGTTATCCAGTAATCCAGCGGCGGCTTCGATGAGTAAATGCTGGTATCCATTAATATATAAAGGAAAACGAAACTGGCGGATCAGTACAATCGTATTTTTCACTCGATTGTATAGCAAAATCACCGCACCATTTCCTCTATCATAGGATTCGCGGGTTTGTTGTTGCCAACTGCCATCACGGCGCTGAAGTTCATAAGTGTATTTCTTCAGTGTATACCAATTATCAGAGAGCAAAGTTTCTTGAATATTACGAACTTGAGGGATTTTAGTCGACATGATATGACCTTCGTAATGATGATAGCTGTTAATCTAGCATTGTCATCAATATCTCGAAATAGGAAATCATGCTAGTTGCACCCTATTGAAGGGAATAAAGGATAGATAAGGCAGCTTGGATGCCAAGCCACCTTATCAAATCAACGTTATTTAATCAGTTGGATCTGTTTCACTTCCACTTCTCGTGAGTTCCAATCTTTGTCAATTTTACCGCGGATCTCCACTTTATCTTTTGGCGTTACGTTAAGGCCATTCCATCTTTTTGGACTAATTTCAAGATTGATGGTGCCTGTACCATCGGTAAATTCATAATGTTTCTGATCCAACTGTTTAACGATATTACCACGCAGAATTACCCAGCTATCATCAGAGAGATCTAATGCTTTAGCGACAGTGGTTTCGCCACTACTTGGTCCCGTGAAACCACCTGATTGGGAAGTTTGAGCGGTGGTATTTTGGGTTGCACCTGGTCCATCAAAGCCACCATTTACAGCCAGTACTGGTGCAGAAGCTAATGCCGCAATCAAGGTAATTAAAGGTAATGTTTTCATAGTGGTCCTCTCCATTTGGTTACCAAAATTTGTTTACGGGAGCTATTAAAACAAAAAATTCTTAACAGGATCTTAAGGGAATCCCATAAAAAAATATATTTTAAATTTAGCCGATAACAGCTGGTCATCGCTAAACGAATCGGATAAATATAATAATATGCTAACACAGGAGAGAAGCATGCGTATTTTGCTGATAGAAGATGACCGATTAATTGGTGATGGTTTAAAAGTGGGCTTAAGCCAGTTAGGCTTTACCATTGATTGGTTTACTGATGGAAAACAGGGGCAAGTTGCGCTACTTGATGCACCATACGATGCCGTGATCCTCGATCTTTCTCTACCGAGTTTAGACGGCATGGATATTTTGAAATATTGGCGTCAAGAAGGGCGCGATGAGCCTGTTCTCATACTGACTGCCAGAGATGCATTGGATCAGCGTGTTCAGGGGTTACAGCAAGGTGCCGATGATTATCTCTGTAAACCTTTTGCCCTCGCTGAGGTTGCCGCGCGGTTACAGGCTTTAATTCGTCGGCGAAGCGGGCAGTTATCACCCATACTCAAACATGGTGATGTAGAAATGGATCCTGTGGCGATGACGGTAACTTGTCATGGTAAATTTATCGAATTAAAAAGCAAAGAGTTATCCTTGTTATCGCTATTTCTACATAATCCAAATAAGGTCTTGTCCCGAACGATGATAGAGGAAAAATTATATAACTGGGATGAAGAAGTATCGAGCAATGCTGTTGAGGTGCATATTCATCATTTACGCCGCAAATTAGGATCGGGTTTTATCCGGACGGTTCATGGTGTTGGTTACCGTTTAGGTGAAGCGGTATGAAAACCTTTAGTTTACGTTTAAAGCTAACGCTGATACTGCTGTTACTTGCCTTAATGACATGGGGTATCGCGAGTTTACTCGCATGGCATCAAACCTATAAAACCATTAATGAATTATTTGATACCCAGCAAATGGTTTTCGCCAAACGCTTATCCGTATTACCTTCTGACCTTGACTTTAATAATACGTCATTAGCAAAAACGAAAAAAATCTTACGTAAAAATCGGGGCCATCAAGATGATGATGCACTGGCATTCGCTATTTTTACACCTCAAGGCGAAATGGTCCTCAACGATGGTGATAATGGGCGTAAAATTCCCTTCAGTTTTTCTCGGGAAGGTTTTACTGAAGGCAAAATTAAAGGGAGTGATGATGAATGGCGTTTTGTCTGGTTAAAGTCCTCGGAAGGGCAATATATTATTGCAGTAGGGCAAGAGTGGGAGTATCGGCAAGATCTGGCAATGGACATTATGGTTGCCCAGTTTTTGCCTTGGTTAATCGCTTTACCGACGCTGTTGATTGTATTTTTATGGTTATTAACCCGAGCATTGCGCCCCTTACATCAAGTGGCTACTCAGCTCTATCAACGGCGGCCAGATGAATTAACGTCGGTTCAGGTCGAACGCTTGCCGTCAGAAGTTAAGCCTATGTTAGATGCGCTTAACCACTTATTTGAACGGATCCAGACGATGTTTGCCCGCGAACGGCAATTTACCTCCGATGCGGCACATGAGTTACGTAGCCCATTAGCCGCCCTTAAAGTTCAGGCTGAAGTCGTGCAAATTGCAGGGCAAGACTCGGCAATCCGCGAACATGCGGTGGCCAATTTATCCGAAGGTATCGATAGAGCAACACGCCTTGTTGACCAACTCCTGACACTTTCGCGCTTAGAATCACTGTCACAACTGGACGATATTGAGCAGCTATCATGGCTTGCATTAATTCAGTCATCAATTAAAGACATTGAGTTAGAGGCTAAGGCGGCACAAGTTACCATTGATGTCAGTGTGCTCAGTGAACCATCATCATTTACAGGACAACGTTTGTTATTAGCTATCTTACTGAGAAATATACTGCATAATGCGATCCGTTATGGGAAGACGGGTGGGAAAGTTGAAATAGAATTAAATAATAATGACCTAACGATTAAGGATGATGGGGCGGGAGTTCCGCTAGAGGTGCTGAAGCGATTAGGTGAACGTTTTTATCGTCCAGCAGGGCAAGAAAAAACGGGCAGTGGATTAGGATTATCGATTGTTAAACGTATCGCTGAATTACATCATTTTAAATTAGCGTTTACGAATGGTGAAAATGGCGGTTTTTGTGTGAAAATACATTGGTCATAATGATTGGTTATTAATATATTTCAAATAATTATTCACCGTGTAAATTTAAAGGTAATACGCTTTCTTTAGAATAACGCTCTCTTGGTATGGAAATCTGTGCCTCTCGATACGATGCCATTCTCTATGTGCACGACAGCAATATTTCCGTGCACTAGAGAGGGTGAAATTTATTGTCCTAGTTCTGCTTTTATCAGGGTTATCACTTTATTAATTTCAGGTTCAGTCAGTGCCCCATCTTTGAAATACAGTACTTTTCCTTCTTTATTCAATAGGATAATCGCTGAGCTTTCAGGGGCGAGGCTCCATGCTTTTTTAACGACACCATCACTATCAACAATAAATTGTGAGTAAGGAAACTCTTTCTTGCTATCCTCAACGCTATTACTCACAAAAACACCGGTGCCGAAAATGGCATCATCGGCATTAATAATTGAGGTTGTTTGATAGGTATCATGAGGAAAGCGGGCTTTTTTGATCGCTTCAATCAGTGGTGCATTGAGTTCTTTAGCTGAAGAGCGCCCCGCAATATGTTGAATTGTCCGAACTTTTCCAGGTAGCTGTTGGCTTTTCCATTCTTGATAAGAAAATTTTCCATCAGGACTTAATTGCATTTCACCTTTATCAGTCACTGAAACAGGGGGAACGGATTGGTTAAGTTGGATTTGGCTTGCCAAGGCGGTAGAGGAGAGGGTTAGTAGGCAAGCAAATAAAAAACTCTTCTTAATCATTATATTACCTCTTTTGTTATATTTTGATGCATCAACGAGAAATGAACCATCACAAAAATGTGTTGTGCTTACAGTTATAGCATAGCTCATCCGATGAGTTGTGAAACCAAAATTAACATTTTTGCAAAATTTAGCATAACTACAAAGTTTTTGAGGTTATTGACAGAATGTTTGTAGTGTCATTTTCTGTAAATGAATTGAATAAAACTGCAATAATCGAACCAAAGTAAATATTCCTGGTCTATTATTAACGAGCGGTATGAGTGAAGAGTATCGTAAGACAAAAGGAAAGGAAAAGTTCTAATGAAAATATTTAACCGTTATAACCCATCCAAAATTGCACTCTACGTTAAAACGCTATTCCGTGGTCGTATCTACATCAAAGGCTTTGGGGCTTTTGAGTTTAATTATGGCAAAATCTTACCACCAAAGGTGGGCGACAAGCGCCACTACAATGTGATGAGTGAGGTGAACAAACAAGTATTGGTACTACAGTCTGAGTTGGGGTAGTTGCTGTTAGCCTAAATAGCAAATTGCTATTGAGCTAAAAACAGCGCCACATAGAGTGGCGCGTTAAGCGAAACGGCTTCGCTGTAAAGCATTAATGCTTAGTTTGTTGTGTTGGTTGTTCTGCGTTAGCCGTTTCCACGTTACTTTTTCCTGCTTGAACCACGACGGCTGCTGGCGGTGTTGTGACTCGGGTAACAAGTAATTGATCGATCTTGTAGTTATCAATATCAACCACTTCAAATTTATACCCCGCATATTTGACATAATCAGTACGCTTTGGCATTTTTCTTAAGCGATACATCATAAAACCAGCAATGGTCTCATAGTTGCTAACGTCAGGAAATTCATCAATATCCAAAATACGTTGCACATCTTCAATAGGGGTTCCGCCTTCAACTAACCATGAGTTTTCATCTCGTGAGATGATCTGCTCTTCTTGGCCTGGCCCGATAAGATCCCCCATTAACGTGATCATCACATCATTAATTGTGATCAGCCCCATAACGAGAGCGTATTCATTGAGGATCACCGCAAAGTCAACGCCATTAGCTTTAAAGGCCTCAAGAGTGTCAGACAAAGAGAGCGTATCAGGGATCATTAAGGCATTTTGAATATGAACACCATCTTGTAAATTAAGACTTTGGCCATTCAATACACGGTTTAATAGGACCTTCGAGTCAACATAACCAATGACATGATCAATATCACCGCTACACACTAAAAATTTGGAGTGTGGCTCGGTTGAAATTTTGTGTTTGATGCTCTCTTCGGATTCATCTTTATCAAAGTAAATAATACTTTCACGCGGGGTCATTGCCGATGGAACCGTGCGAGATTCCAGTTCAAAGACATTTTCAATCAACTCATGCTCTTGTTTACGCAATACGCCAGCAACAGCACCTGCTTCAACAACAGCAAAAATATCATCTGAAGTGATATCTTCATTACGCGCAGTGGGTAACTTGAAAATTTTGAAAATCAAGTTAGCAAGGCCATTGAAGAACCAAACCAGTGGGCTGAGTAGGGTTAAACACAAACGCATTGGGTTAACAATCCGTACAGCGATAGCTTCGGGTTTTACCATTCCAATACGTTTAGGGGTTAAGTCTGCCACTAAAATAAATAGGCTGGTGACAATGGTAAATGACAGAATAGATGCAGTTTGTTGTGCCCACTCGGGAGAAAGGAAATTAATAAAAATGTCTTGTAATGCAGGTGAAAAGGCAGATTCACCGACAATCCCCGCCAAGATGGCGACCGCATTTAGGCCGATTTGAACCACAGTAAAAAACATACCGGGCATTTCCTGTAATTTCAGGACTCGTGCCGCATTAATGTTGCCCTCATCGGCCATTAACTTGAGTTTGATACGACGAGAAGCTGCCAGTGAAATTTCTGACAACGAAAAAAATGCGCTAATTGCACATAATAAAAGAACGATCAGTAAACTATTAAGCATAAATTATCCAAATATTACCTTCAGGAACCTCTGACCCTTTATGGAGGATCCCCTGAAGGCAACTCTTTCTACTACAGAGATAAAATAGCGCGGAGGTGCGCAAAATTGGGTTAGTGACGTTATTATAGCATTAGGTTAAATTTTCTGCCTAGTTTATGTTCTGTGGCGGTAAACAAATTCCAGTTCCTCCTAATCCACAATAGCCTGCTGGATTTTTATGGAGGTATTGTTGGTGGTAATCTTCCGCAAAATAAAAGGTTTCTAATGGTGCGATTTCTGTGGTGATTTGGCGAGTATCATTTTGAGCAACCATCGCTTGTTGATAAGCCGCTCGTGTCTCTTGTGCTTGCTGTAATTGTGAATCAGAAACGGTATAGAGGGCTGAACGATATTGCGTGCCAATATCACCGCCTTGACGCATGCCTTGGGCTGGATCATGGTTTTCCCAAAACAGAGTTAATAGATCAGTATAGCGGATAGTCTGTGGATCAAAGACCACTCTAACAATCTCGGTATGGCCTGTCAGTCCTGTGCAAACTTCTTCATAGGTTGGGTTTGGGGTAATCCCTCCACTATAGCCAACAGAGGTGGAATAAACGCCGGACTGCTGCCAAAACAAGCGCTCAGCGCCCCAAAAACAACCCATCGCAAAATAGGCAACTTCAGCATTCTTCGGAATATTATCAATCGAATACTGGTTCACCGCATGGTATGGTGAATGGGGAATGGCGGTTTCTCTACCGGGTAGCGCTTGCGAAATACTCACGGGTTGTAATTTATTAGAAGACATAACAGATTCCTATGTGTGGTAATGTGCATTTTCGGTAAAAATTAGGATAAAAACTTGTATCTAGAGTTTATTTTACTCAAAATAAATTGATATGAAGTGTTTAGTCAAATTATCAATGATCTTAGGAGCGGGCGTGTCAAAATACCCTATCATCTGTTTTCTAACCTTAATGGCGACAGTTCCTGCTGCGTATAGCGCAAATCTACGCCTTAATATTGAAGGACTTGAAGGGCAACCTAATCAGAACGTCCGTGTTCAGCTTTCTAATATTTCTCAGGATGAAGTGGTGCCTAATGGTCGCTTTCGTGCTCGTGTCACAAAAGCAATCGAGGAAGGTCTGAAACCACTTGGATACTATCAGCCTAAAATTGAGTTCACTTATCAAGAAAATAAGCCACCAGCACGTTCCGTATTAACGGCGAAAGTCACACTGGGCGAACCTGTTCGAGTACAAGGTGTTAATATTACATTAGAAGGGGGAGCGAAAAACGACCCTGACTATGCAAAAATGATAAAAAATAACACACCTAAGATCGGTACGATCCAGAATGATGGCGAATATGAAAGCTTTAAAGGTAAATTTAGTGGGCTTGCGATCCGTAAAGGTTATTTTGATGCGATCATGGAAAAAAGCCAACTAGGCATATCACTTGATCACCATGCCTCTTATTGGGACTTTGACTTTAATAGTGGAGAGCGTTACCGATTTGGTGACATTTCCTATGAAGGTTCTCAAATCCGCACTGATTATCTGAACAACCTCGCGCCTTTTAAAGAAGGTGAATATTACACTTCAGAACAACTGGCCGAATTTAACCGCCGATTAGTGGAAACGGGTTGGTTTACTTCCGCCATTGTGACTCCCAATATCGCTAAAGCTCGGGAAGAGCACACTGACCTGTTGCCGATGGAAGGGGTGATGGTTCCTCGTGCAAAAAACTTCGTTGAATTAGGTGGTGGTTATGCCACTGACGTTGGTCCTCGTGTTAAAGCAACATGGAATAGGCCTTGGGTAAACTCGCGAGGGCAAAGTATTACCTCAAATATCAGTTTATCGCAGCCTGAACAGATTATTGATGCTAGCTATAAGATCCCCCTTAAAGCCAATCCTTTAGAACAATATTATGCGGTTCAAGGGGGGTATAAACGTACTGACTTAAACGATACAGAGTCCGATACGACGACCCTAAACGTGTCACGTAATTGGGATTATTCCAGCGGCTGGCAATATGGCGTGAACATGCGTTGGATGTTGAGCCACTTTACCCAAGCGGATGTCACGAATACCACGATGTTGCTTTATCCTGGGGCTAATGTTAGCCGAATTCGCCAACGTGGTGGTGTGATGCCAAGTTGGGGGGACAGTCAGCGTTACTCTATTGATTATTCGAATGAAATTTGGGGCTCCGATATCGATTTTCTTGTATTGCAAACTAAGCAAGTGTGGATCCGCTCCCCATGGGAAGGCCATCGTTTTGTATTCAGAGGAAATTTAGGGTGGATTGAAACGAATAATTTTGACAAGGTGCCACCAGACTTACGTTTCTTTGCCGGTGGTGATGGCAGTGTACGTGGTTATGGTTACCAAAAAATCTCACCAGAGGATAGCAAAGGTAAACTAACAGGGGCATCTAAACTGGTCGTGGGTTCCATTGAGTACGATTATAACTTCACGGGTAACTGGTGGGGTGCTGTGTTTATTGATAGTGGTGAAGCCGTTAACGATATTAAGAAAAGTGATTTTAAAACGGGGGCTGGTGTTGGTGTCCGCTGGGTTTCTCCGGTAGGACCGATAAAATTCGACCTAGCGACTCCGATCGGGGATCCTGATAATAATAAAATACAATTTTATATCGGCTTGGGGACTGAACTATGAAATGGATGAAGTGGTTAAAATGGACAGCTCTTGCCGTTTTACTTGTATTGATCTTGATTGTTGCCGCACTAAGTTGGGTATTGGGTACGCAATCAGGCCTCCATTTTGCACTTAATAGTGCGACACGTTTTGTACCTGGGCTAGAGATCCGCTCTATTGATGGGGATATCAATAATTTGACCTTGGCTGGGGTAAAATACCAAATGCCGGGCGTCGATGTTGATGCAGAAAAACTGCATCTTGCATTACGTTTAGGCTGTTTGACTAGTCGCGAGCTTTGCATTGATGATCTTTCGACTGAAAATGTTATCGTCAATGTTGATACCTCAAAAATGCCTCCTTCAGAAGAAACGCCTCCTTCTGAGCCATTAACCGAATTGAATGCGCCACTCACGATTAATCTCAATCAATTACAATTAACATCAACCAAAGTTAATGTTGATGGGATGGCGATTGACCTCGAAAAGTTTAAGACAGGTATTCACTGGCAGCAAAAAGCACTGATATTAGCACCCACGGATGTGATTAATTTAGCGATTAATCTGCCAGTAAGCGAAGAACCGCAGCCAGATGAACCCGTGACAGAAGTTCCTGTTGGAGAAGAAAAATCGATTGGCGAAACGCTGAAGGAACTGTTCGCTAAACCATTACTGGCGGAATTACCGGAAGTGATCCTTCCTGTCGATTTAAATGTTGAAGGGATCAACGGTTCGAATTTACAGCTAACGGGCGCGACGGACGTTGTGATCAATAGCTTGAATTTAACGCTTTCAAATGATGGGCAAAATGTCCTACTGAAGAAATTTACGGTTGATTCGCCCCAAGGTCACCTTGCCTTATCGGGAACAGCAACATTAGCCGATAAATGGCCTGTTTCTCTGTCGATTACTGGGGAAAGCCGTCTAGAAGACCTTGATGGTCAAAAAGTCGATTTATCACTCAAAGGTGGGTTACTTGAGGAGCTAAAACTCGCACTGAACTTAAGTGGACCGGTGAACGCAACCTTAGCGGCTCAAGCCGACCTTGCCCAAGCTGACTTGCCTATTCAGTTAACGTTAGAAAGCCAGAAACTGAGTTGGCCATTAGTGGGTGATGCTCAATATCAACTTGATGGTACACGTTTACGTTTGAATGGCCGACCTTCTGCTTATGATTTATCTCTTCGCTCAGCGATAACTGGGCAGGAAATTCCACCATCCACATTGATGTTGGATGCGAAAGGGAATGAAGAGCAAGTCAATATTACTCGTCTGCGATTAGCGGCTTTACAGGGTAATGCTGATATTACGGGTGTCGCTGATTGGAGCAAAGCAATCAGTTGGAATGCCGTATTGACCTTATCAGGTATCAATACGGCTAAGCAATGGCCGGAATGGCCTGCAAAAGTCGATGGTAAGATTGCGACCCGGGGTAGCCTTTATGGTGGCAGCTGGCAGTTACAAATACCTGAAATTACGTTAGATGGTAATGTTAAGAATAACTTACTGAAAGCGCGAGGTGAGGCGACTGGTAATGCTGCTGGACAGTGGAATATTCCAGCGCTGAAACTTTCACTCGGAAAAAACCACCTTGATGTTAAAGGAAACCTATCAGATAAATGGAATTTAGACACGAAAATCAATGCGCCGGGATTAGATGGCATATTGCCGGGCCTTGGTGGGGTGATTATCGGTGATGTTAAATTACGAGGTGACCTGCAAGCGCCTGAAATATTGGCGGATTTAACAGCTCGTGGCGTAAGATGGCAAAAAGAGCTGTCTGTCGATAATGTTGTTATCAAAGGTAAAGTGGCTTCAGGTGAACAGATCAAAGGTGACTTATCCGTCGTTGTTCGCCAGTTAAAACAAGCTGACCTCGTCATCAGTCGCTTAACTTTGGATGCGAAAGGTAGCGAAAAGCAACATACCTTAAAGCTGGATGTGAGTGGGGAACCCGTCTCTGGCCATCTAACATTAGCAGGTGGGTTTGATCGCCAAACTGAGGTTTGGAAAGGCAACCTGAGTAATACCTTGTTTGAAACCCCCGTTGGTGAATGGAAACTCAGCAAGGCCATGGCTCTTGATTATGCAAATCAAACTCAAGAAGTGACGATTGGTACCCATTGCTGGGTGAATATCAATGCGCGCCTTTGTGTGCCAAAACCAATTAAAGCAGGTAAAAACGGTAGCGCGGATATTGTGCTAGAACGTTTTGATCTTGCAATGTTGAAACCCTTCCTCACGGATGAAACACGTGTTCGCGGTGTGTTTAGTGGTAAGGCGAATGTTATTTGGAAAGATGATGGTAGCTTGCCACAAGCGAAAGTGGATCTAAAAGGCGATGGTGTTAAAGCCGTTCAGTTAGTTGATGGTACTTGGATACCGCTAGAGTTTGATACCTTGACGTTAAGTGCGGCGTTGAAAAATGGTAAAGCCAATTTGGATTGGTTATTCAAAATCGCCAATAATGGTCAATTGAAAGGCAGTGTACAAATTGCGGATCTAGAAAAGAGACGTCAGCTTTCAGGTAATGTTGAGATCAATCGCATTACATTAGCGCTGATTAAGCCATTATTAGGTGAAAAAGAAGTCGCAAATGGGGATTTAAATGCCAACTTACGCCTTGGGGGAACGGCAAATAATCCATTGCTCAACGGTAACTTGGCGCTTTCCGGTTTGGAAATCAAATCATCATTGATTCCGTTTGATATTAAAAGCGGTAACTTAGGGATTGCCTTTAATGGCACGAGTTCCGTAATGACAGGGCAAATCAATACGCCAGAAGGTTATCTCAATATCAGCGGTGATGCAGATTGGCGTAAAGTTGATGCATGGCGAGCGAAAGTGATGGCAGTCGGTAATAACTTACGTGTTTCCATGCCTCCAATGGTTAAAGTTGATGTACAGCCTGATATTGTGTTTGAAGCGTCACCGACGTTACTGACATTAAATGGTAGCGTGACAATTCCATGGGCGAGGATTACGGTACAAGAGCTACCAGAATCTGCCGTTGGTGCATCTTCAGATGTGGTCATGTTAGATAGCGACTTGAAACCTATCGATAAAACCAGCACGCCAATTCCAATTCAAACTAACTTGGATATTAAGATTGGTAATGATGTTCAGTTGGATGCTTTTGGCCTGAAAGCCCGTTTGACGGGGATGTTAAAGGTATTACAAAACAAACAAGGTCTGAGCCTTAATGGACAGATCGATATTCCATCGGGGCGTTTCCGCGCTTATGGACAGGATCTGATCGTACGTAAAGGTCAGATACAGTTCTCGGGACCTGCGGATCAACCATTCTTGAACTTAGAAGCAATTCGTAATCCAGATAACACTGCCGATAATGTTATTGCAGGTGTTAAGGTCACAGGACTTGCAGACAAGCCAAAAGTCGAGATATTCTCTGAGCCAGCCAAAACACAGCAAGAAGCTTTATCCTATCTGCTACGCGGGGAAGGATTAGAAAGCGGAGATGCTAATGGTTCACAAATGACATCGATGCTAATTGGACTCGGCGTTGCGCAAAGTGGCCAACTTGTCGGTAAAATTGGCGAAACATTTGGAGTCTCTGATTTGGCACTCGATACGCAAGGGGTTGGTGATAAATCTCAAGTCGTGGTGAGTGGAAAAATTACTAACGACCTACAAATTAAGTATGGTGTTGGTATATTTGATTCATTGGCAACGTTAACGTTACGTTATCGATTAATGCCGAAGTTATATTTGGAAGCAGTGTCTGGTGTCAATCAGGCCTTGGATCTTCTTTATCAATTTGAGTTTTAAAATATGCGTGTAATTGTTTATGGCAGTTTAAGGCGCAAGCAAGGGAATCATCACTGGATGACTTATGCTCAGTTGCTAGGAGAGCATAGCTTAGAAGGTTATGAGCTTTATGACCTTGGCTATTATCCAGCGGTTATTAAAGGTGAAGGTGTGATTGAATGCGAAGTTTATCGCATCAATCCGTCTATTCTGACTGAATTAGACGAATTAAAGAAAAATTCGCAAGACTATGTCCGTGAGTTAATCCCTACGCCATATGGTAATGCTTGGATTTACCTGTATCGGCATTCTGTTGAAGGCTTACGCAAAATTAAGTCTGGTGATTGGCTCAAGCGCCACGAAGAAGAAGAGTAGTTAAATGCCGGTATACGTCATCGTTGCCGGCATTTTTGTTTGTTCATATCCACAAAAAAGGTGCTCACGTTACCGTTAGCACCTTTCATTTCCCCAGAAAAGGGAATTATTTTTTAGCTGCGCGTTCGAAAGAAGAGATAATTTCAGCTTTAGCCGCTTCAGCATTATCCCAACCATCAACTTTAACCCATTTGCCTTTTTCGAGATCTTTGTAGTGTTCAAAGAAATGGGTGATCTGTGCACGTAGCAATTCAGGCAGGTCGTTTACGTCTTTAATGTGATCGTATTCTTTGCTTAGTTTAGTGTGCGGTACTGCCACTAATTTAGCATCTTCACCAGACTCATCTGTCATTTTCAGCACACCAACTGGACGGCAGCGAATAACGGAACCTGGTTGTAATGGATAAGGTGTTGGTACCAACACATCAACAGGATCACCATCTAAAGACAGCGTGTGATTGATGTAACCATAGTTACATGGATAGAACATCGCTGTAGACATAAAACGATCTACAAACAGAGCGCCAGAGTCTTTATCAACTTCATATTTGATAGGATCTGCATTAGCAGGGATTTCGATGATAACGTAGATATCTTCTGGCAGATCTTTACCTGCCGGTACATTGTTCAGGCCCATGAAAAAGTATCCTTTATGTTAAAAACTAATATGTCCATCAATATATTAGATCATATCTAAACAATCTAACCTATTTTGGTCCATAGCGTGGGGGGTATTATAGCCGTAAAGAGGGACAAAACTCACTAGTTGGTAAGCTATTCATAAAAAAAAGCTGAATAAAGAGAACAAAAAAGGCGGGATAACCCCCGCCTTAGCGTAAGAAATCAAGTTATTCAGCGTCAGGGAACTCACGCATGAATGATTCTGCTTTTTCCACCATCGATGCGGTACCGACAAAAAAGGGTACGCGTTGGTGAAGCTCACTTGGTTCGATATCTAAAATACGGTCACGACCATTGCTAGCCTTACCACCTGCTTGTTCAGCAAGGAAGGCAATTGGGTTGCATTCGTATAGTAAACGCAATTTACCATTTGGGTGGCTCGCTGTGCTTGGGTAGATATAAATACCTCCCTTGAGCAAGTTACGGTGGAAGTCCGCAACGAGTGAACCAATATAGCGCGTCGTGTATGGACGACCTGTTGCTTCGTCTTGTTCTTGGCAGTACTTAATGTATTTCTTAACCCCCATAGGGAACTTAATGTAGTTACCCTCGTTGATTGAATACATTTTGCCTTCCGCTGGATACATCACTTTTTCGTGAGACAGGCAGAATACGCCAAGTGATGGATCATAGGTAAAGGCATGAACACCACAACCAGTCGTATAAACCAACATAGTGGATGAGCCATAAACGACGTAGCCAGCAGCCACTTGGCGATGGCCTGGTTGCAAGAAGTCGGCTTCAGTCACAGGCTGACCAATTGGGGTAATACGATGGTAAATAGAGAAGATTGTTCCGACGGAAACGTTTACATCGATATTAGAAGAACCATCTAATGGATCCATTAATACGACATATTTCGCGTTTTCTGCACGATCACCTTCGAAAATGACGATTTCATCTTCTTCTTCAGAGGCAATACCGGCAACTTCCCCGCGAGCTTTCAAAGCTGCTTTTAATTTTTCATTTGCATACAGGTCAAGCTTCATCTGGACTTCACCTTGTACATTCGAAACACCACTTGTGCCTAGAATGTCGACCAGTCCAGCTTTGTTAATATCACGATGGATAATTTTAGCGCCCAGTTTAATTGCTGACAGTAGTGCGGTCAGCTCTCCTGTTGCATGAGGAAAATCTTGTTGCTTATCGACGATGAATTCGCCTAATGTTTTCATGACGAAGGTCCTGAATATAATTGACAGAGGTTTGCAGGGGGGAATTGTACCCTTGCGCGGGGAGTTTATCTATACCCTTCATACTTGCTATCGCAGCGTTATGGGCTGAGTTTTGTTACCTGAGTCACATACTTGCGTATGCCCCCTTAAAATTGTTGTTGCTTGCCGCGTGTTGTCGCTTGAATGATTTTGGGAATACTCTGCATTTTTTGTTGTGGTAAGAATTCGAATTTTTGGTCTATATAAACCTAACATTGATGGGTAGAATAATGATAAACCTCATGCTATTGGATGGAAAATAATGCACATACATATTCTGGGTATCTGCGGTACGTTTATGGGTAGTTTGGCAATACTGGCTCGTTCGCTCGGGCATAAAGTGACAGGCTCCGATGCAAACGTGTACCCTCCGATGAGTACATTGCTAGAAAAACAAGGCATTGAACTCATTCAGGGCTATGACCCTAGCCAGCTTGAACCTGCACCGGATATGGTTGTTATCGGTAATGCGATGACACGCGGTAACCCTTGTGTAGAAGCGGTATTAGAAAAAGGCCTAACTTACACATCGGGCCCTCAGTGGTTACATGACCATGTTTTACCCGAGCGCTGGGTGCTTGCCGTAGCAGGAACACACGGTAAAACAACCACAGCGGGCATGTTAACATGGATATTAGAAGATTGTGGTTATAAGCCTGGCTTTCTGATCGGCGGTGTACCCGGAAACTTTGAGGCCTCTGCTCAAATTGGAGAAAGTCCTTTCTTTGTGATTGAAGCGGATGAATACGATTGTGCATTTTTTGATAAACGCTCGAAATTCGTTCATTACAGCCCAAGAACCTTAGTGTTGAATAATCTCGAATTTGATCACGCTGATATTTTCGACAACCTTGAAGCTATCCAAAAGCAATTCCACCATCTCGTCCGCATTGTGCCGAGTAACGGCAAAATTTTTATGCCCGATAATGACTCAAATCTGAAACAGGTTATTGGAATGGGGTGCTGGAGTGAACAAGAATTTATTGGTGAACATGGAGAGTGGCAAGCTAATAAATTAAACCATGATGGAAGCCATTTTGAAGTTTTCTACCAACAAGAAAAAGTGGGCGACGTTATTTGGTCACAAGTCGGCAACCATAACATCCATAATGCGTTAATGGCGATTGCAGCTGCACATCATGTTGGTGTTCCCGCAGCAGAAGCGTGTCGAGCATTACATAAGTTTATTAACGCGCGTCGTCGTTTAGAGTTACGGGGTGTTGAATATGGCGTGAGTGTTTACGATGATTTTGCTCATCACCCAACGGCAATCTTAGCGACCTTAGAAGCGTTACGCAGTAAAGTTGGCGGTACTTCACGGATTATTGCGGTACTTGAGCCTCGCTCAAATACCATGAAGATGGGGATCAGTAAAAACGATATTGCACCATCATTAGGCCGTGCTGATGAAGTGTTTCTCTTCCAACCTGCGAATATTCCTTGGATGGTGACAGAAATCGCTGAAAATTGTGTGCAACCTGCACGTTGGAGTTCTGATATTGAAGCGTTAGCGAACATGGTGATTGAGACCGCACAGCCAGGTGATCATATTTTGGTCATGAGTAATGGTGGTTTTGGTGATATCCACGGTAAATTGCTTGCGGGACTTAAAAAGAAATCCGAAGCCGAAGGCGAAAATTAAAATAAGCCTTAATAAAAAAGGCAGCTTAACGAAAGTGTTTCATTGGTTGAGTCACTTCTGAAGCTGCTTTTTTATTGCAGATGATCATCGGGCGGTCATGAGATAAGGTCAGAATTGACGACTACAGTGACCGCATCGATGTGAAAGAAGGGGCGAGAGGCTTCCCGCCTGAGTGATAACAGTCTTAGAGTTCTTGATCAAAAAGCGCAAGGATCGCTTCATAAAGCTCTTTAGTGGTGAAATTATTCGCTGGCGTAGAAAAAATAGTATCGTCACCCGCTATGCTACCTAAAATACCCTCCGCTTTCCCCAAAGAATCCAGTAAACGTGCGATCAGCTGCGCTGCACCTGGGCTGGTTCTAATCACAACAACAGAGTGATTGTAATCAATATCAAGTACAAGGTTTTTTAGTGGGCTGGTGGCAGTAGGAACACCGGGTTCAGTAGGTAAACAGTAAACCATTTCCATTTTAGCGTTACGAGTACGAACGGCACCGAACTTAGTTAACATTCTGGAAATTTTTGATTGGTTGATATTTTCAAAGCCTTGCTCTTGCAGTGCGATCACAATTTCAGCCTGAGAGCTAAATTTTTCTTCTTTAAGTAGAGCTTTAAAAGCTTTAACCAAGTCTTCTTGTTTAGACGGTGTACGCATAATTAACCCATCCTATGACAATAAATTAAGTTGTATTATCCGTAAATGTGAATTTTTATGCAACAAAATTGCGTTATGATGGTTTCGTATACAGGAACGATCTGCCTTTATGAATCGAGCACTCAACGCGGAGATGGTTTTAGCGTGAAACACTCAATTCGCACAGAAAAAAATGCGCTAATGTATTATTTGTAACAAATCCGTAAAAACTATTTATTATGTAAAGGTCAATAGTGATAAAAACTATTTGTTAAAAAAGTGCCCCTTATCTCATTAACAGATAAGGATTTTGTTTAGAATAGATAAAATGAGTACGTAAGCGTATTAACTTTAATATGCTTCAACATCTGTTAATGAATTGTTTTTTATCAGTAATGTGTTTAATGCATAACAAGATGAATCCATATACTTTTTAAAGTACAAATAAAGGAGTTTCAGAATGAAAGTTGCAGTTCTAGGCGCAGCAGGTGGTATTGGTCAAGCTCTGGCCCTTCTTCTTAAAAACCAGCTTCCAGCAGGTTCAGAACTCTCTCTATACGATATCGCACCAGTAACTCCGGGTGTTGCTGCAGACCTTAGCCATATCCCAACTGATGTGAAAGTAGTTGGTTTTTCAGGTGAAGATGCGACCCCTGCACTGAAAGGTGCCGATGTTGTACTGATCTCAGCTGGTGTTGCTCGTAAACCAGGTATGGATCGTTCAGACCTGTTTAATGTTAACGCTGGTATTATTCGTAATTTGACTCAACAAATTGCGACAACCTGTCCAAAAGCTTTGATCGGTATCATTACTAACCCTGTTAACACGACAGTGGCTATTGCTGCTGAAGTACTGAAAAAAGCAGGTGTGTATGATAAAAACCGTCTGTTTGGTGTGACAACGCTGGATATTATCCGTTCGAATACTTTCGTTGCAGAACTGAAAGGTAAGAAACCTCATGAAATCGAAGTGCCTGTCATTGGTGGTCACTCAGGCGTCACGATCCTACCTTTATTATCTCAAGTTCCAGGTGTTGAGTTCACCGAAGAGGAAATTGCTGCACTGACTAAGCGTATTCAAAACGCAGGTACTGAAGTTGTTGAAGCAAAAGCAGGTGGTGGATCTGCAACCCTGTCTATGGGTCAAGCAGCTGCACGTCTCGGCCTCTCTCTGATCCGCGGTCTGCAAGGTGAACCTAACGTGATCGAGTGTGTTTATACTGAAGGCGAAGGTGAACATGCCCGTTTCTTTGCTCAACCCGTTCGTTTAGGCAAAAACGGGATTGAAGAGCACATCTCTTACGGTAAATTAAGTGATTTTGAACAAAAAGCACTGAAAGATATGCTAGATGTACTGAAAAAAGATATCGAACTAGGCGAAAAATTCATTAACGGCTAATTGTCGCTCAGTTTTTTACTGAATTTTAAGAAAACCGCTGCTCCTAACGAATTGGGTCAGCGGTTTTTTTTATTGGTTTTTAGCGTGATGTTGATACTTTTTCTCTTATCTTTCTTTCTAATAATTCACCTGTAATGGGATTAAAATAGCGGCTTGGCCATATTTCTGATGGGTGGATTTCAAGAAAATTTGCAATAATCCATTCTCCTTTTGGCCAAGGGCGAGATAAAGCGTTCGCCAGTGTGGAAGAGCTTAAACCCGCATGTCGAGATATTGCTGCTAGAGTTGTTCCGCGTTTACGTAATGCGGCAATTATATCTGCTGGATGCCAATCCGATTTCCGTAAGATCATTTTTTAGTCCTTTTTTTACTCAGAATCATGTAGAGTTAGTAGTACATCTAACAGGACTTTGTGATACATTCACTGCAATCGTCCTGTTATTGGAAATAAAATAACAGAAATTTCCCAAAAATATTTCTAATTTTTTCTAAAAATTCAGTTTTATGAAAGGGATTCTATTTTTGTGAAATATTAGAAAGCGTTAGCAAATATATTTGTGGGTGCATCTAACATATTGAAAATAAAAACTAACTACTTATAGTTATCTGAGGGAAATGGCATATTAATGATTATAGTTATAACTACTAATAATATATAAATATTATTCAGCAAAAAAAGAGAATTGTATGCTGATTTCAACTCAATTTGTTGTTATTAAAAGAAATTAAAATACACTTTACATGTATAACTCATATATTAATTAATAATAAGTTTTAATAAAAACAAATGAGAATAAGGTTATTGAGAAAATAAGCACATTTTTCAGCAATTATTATTGAATTGTAAATAATGACCAGGAGGGTCAAGTATGCAAAAAGAGTGGTTAACAGCGAAAGAGTTAGTTGGTTTAAAGGGACTGCCAATGACAACTCAGGGGATAAATGCGATGGCTCGTCGGGAAAACTGGCTATGCCGCAAACGGCGAGGTATTCAAGGAAAGGCGTTGGAATATCATATTCATAGTTTACCTGAAGGTTTATTTGATTCCTTTTCTGTTTATGAGACGCCTGCATTATATCAAGTAAAACATAATGATAATGCATTTATTTGGCAGGAAATATATTACCAGCTTTCACCGGAAGAGCGCAGCGCCATTTTGGCATTTATTATGCGCGAAGGGGTAATAGCATTAGTGGATTTAATAAATAAAAAATGACCTACCTTAAAAAGAGGTCTGATGTAATTAATTAATGAAGAATACTTATATTTAAGCTCAATTAATTCTTTGTTAACAAGGTAGAGATATAGTTCTAGATATAGCCTCAACGGCAGATTTCATCATATAAATTCGAAAGAGATAATATGAAAAAAATGTGGTTCACTGCGAAAGAATTAGCAGGTTTAGAAGGCTTACCAACTTCCCCCCAAGGCGTTAATTTAATGGCGAGAAGGGAAGGATGGAAAAATCGTCGTAAGCGTGGTGTTCAAGGTAAAGCTGTAGAATATCATTTAGATAGCTTGCCTGGAGAAATACAGGGTCAACTGAGTCTTGCGGAACCTTCTGTGGGGTATCAAAGCCAAAGGATGGATGCTTTACAAATATGGACGGGCGCGTATTACCAACTGACAGAGGCTGAGCGCAATAAAATCGTTAAATATATTTTGCGCTATGGTTTATCATCATTGCTCGCTCGAATAGAACAAGAAGAAAAAGGGGAAGAATAATTTCATCCCCTAATGGCATAGAGAACTATGAATGACGTGAAATCGCGACGTTAGCAAGACCAATAAGCGCTTCTTTGTATATTGAATCATCGAGAACACTTAAGGCATCAATGGCTTTTTGCGACTCTTCCTGTGCGCGGGTATAAGTATACTCGAGCGAGCCACAACGTTTCATGGTAGCGAGTACTGTCTCTAGCAGATGACGACCATTACCTTGCTCGATCGCTTGGCGGATCAATTTAGCTTCTTCTTCAGTGCCATGATTCATTGCATGCAGAAGAGGAAGCGTTGGTTTCCCTTCATCAAGATCATCACCCGTATTTTTACCGAGTTGCGTATTATCGGCATCATAATCTAACAGATCATCAATCAATTGAAAGGCTGTACCTAAATAACGGCCATAGTCCTGTAAGGCTTTCTCTTGCTCGGGAGTTGCAGAGGCTAAAATCGCCGAAGCATGTGCAGCAGCTTCAAATAAGCGGGCTGTTTTACTGTAGATCACTTGCATATAGTTTTCTTCAGTAATGTTCGGATCGTTACAGTTCATTAGCTGTAAAACTTCACCTTCTGCGATGACGTTTGTGGCTTCTGACATCAACTTCAATACGCGCATAGAGTCAAGATCCGTCATCATCTGGAAGGATCGAGTATAAATAAAGTCTCCTACCAGTACGCTTGCCGCATTGCCGAAAACAGCATTGGCAGTTTGTTTGCCACGGCGCATATCCGATTCGTCGACCACATCATCATGTAATAAAGTGGCTGTATGGATAAACTCGATCAGGGCAGCAACTTGAATATGTTTATGCCCGGAATAGCCAAGAGATCGTCCTGCCAGCACTGCGATCATTGGACGGATCCTTTTCCCACCACCGCTAACAATGTAATAACCAAGCTGGTTAATGAGCGCAACGTCTGAATTCAATTGACTGAGGATTGCCTCGTTAACCGCTGACATATCCTCTGTAGTTAGTTCAACAATAGATTCTAAATTCATCGTAATTTATTCATATTATAAGATTTTAGCCGTCACCTGTTGCTAAAAAAAGGTGCCGCCAATAAAACAGTTATCCTGTAAGCATAACATTAATATTTCTAAGATAATTAGTTGTAATGCAAAAAATGTTTAAATAAGTAACAATTCGAGTTATTCATCATAATTTAGCGGCTAACCTGTGCATGGAATAAAAAAGTCGGTTTTTTTGTGATCTAACTGCATTATTGGCTTGTGTTCTGACGCTTTTTTGCGTAGAATTCGCGCCCTATTGTGAATATTTTATAGCGTACTCTGGAATTAAATTATTTAGCGAGTACGCGGAAAGCGGAGTTAATATGTACGCGGTTTTCCAAAGTGGTGGTAAACAACACCGAGTTAGCGAAGGTCAAACTGTCCGCCTAGAAAAGCTGGACATCGCAACAGGTGAAACTGTTGAATTTGATCACGTTCTGATGGTTGCTAATGGCGACGATATCAAAATTGGCGCTCCTGTCGTTGAAGGCGTAAAAGTGAAAGCGGAAGTGGTTGCACACGGTCGTGGCGATAAAGTTAAGATCGTCAAATTCCGTCGTCGTAAACACAGCCGTAAACAACAGGGTCACCGTCAGTGGTTCACTGATGTTAAGATCACTGGCATCGCTTAAGATTTAGGAGAGCAGATTAATGGCACACAAAAAGGCTGGCGGCTCGACTCGTAACGGTCGCGATTCAGAAGCAAAACGTCTGGGTGTAAAACGTTTCGGTGGCGAAGCTGTATTAGCAGGTAGCATCATCGTTCGTCAACGTGGTACTAAGTTCCACGCAGGTAACAACGTAGGTTGTGGCCGTGACCACACTCTGTACGCTTTAGCGGACGGAAAAGTTAAATTTGAAGTTAAAGGTCCTCAAAATCGTAAATTTATCAGCATCGAAGCTGAATAAGTTTTCTGACTTTTAATTCGAATTAAAGCCCTGCAAAAACTTTTTGCGGGGCTTTTTATATTCAAAATACGCCATCTCTGGGTAACGCGGCCATCCAGCACTATAATGGCTATCATACGGAGAAAGAGTTATGAAATTTGTAGATGAAGCCAAGATTTTGGTTGTGGCGGGAGATGGCGGCAATGGTTGTGTCAGCTTCCGTCGTGAAAAATATATTCCAAAAGGTGGACCTGACGGCGGTGACGGCGGTGACGGCGGTGACGTTTACCTGCAAGCAGATGAGAACCTCAATACACTCATCGATTATCGCTTTGAAAAATCTTTCCGCGCTGAGCGTGGGCAAAATGGACAAAGCCGTGACTGTACCGGTAAGCGTGGTCAAGATATCACGATTAAAGTCCCTGTAGGAACGCGTATACGCGATCTTGGTACCGGTGAGGTACTGGGTGATATGACGCGCCATGAACAGCGTCAAATGGTTGCTAAGGGCGGTTTTCATGGCCTAGGTAACACCCGTTTTAAATCTTCAGTTAACCGTGCACCACGTCAACGCACGATGGGTACTCCAGGTGAAACGCGTGAACTGATGTTAGAATTAATGCTCTTGGCAGATGTCGGTATGTTAGGGATGCCGAATGCAGGTAAGTCTACCTTTATTCGCTCTGTATCAGCTGCAAAGCCAAAAGTTGCAGATTATCCATTCACCACCTTAGTGCCAAGTCTCGGTGTCGTACGGATGGATAACGAAAAAAGCTTTGTGGTTGCAGATATTCCTGGATTGATCGAGGGGGCAGCTGAAGGCGCAGGTCTAGGGATCCGTTTCCTTAAGCACCTAGAGCGTTGTCGCGTTTTATTGCATTTAATCGACATTTGCCCAATTGATGAATCTGATCCAGTAGAAAATGCGAAGATCATTATTAGCGAACTCGAAAAATACAGTGAAAAACTCGCTGAAAAACCACGTTGGTTGGTCTTTAACAAAGTCGACATTCTTGGCCCTGAAGAGTCTGCTAAGCGTGCGGCTGAAATTGCCAAAGCCATGGGCTGGGAAGACAAATACTACATGATCTCTGCGGTGAATCATGAAGGCGTAAAAGCCCTGTGCTGGGATATCATGGAGTTTATGGAAACTCAACCACGTGATATGGCCGTCACTGAAGATGAAAAACAACCTGAAAAAGTTGAATTTATGTGGGATGACTACCACAAAGAGCAACTAGAGGGTGCCGAAGATCTGGATGATTGGGATGACGATTGGGATGAAGATGATGACGAAGGTGTCGAAATCATCTATCAAAAATAAGTCAATCGACTGATATGAAAAAGGCGCGGATGCTTATTACCGCGCCTTTTTATTTGTCTTGATCATGTTAGGTGATCAATTTTTTTGGAAAAGATCTTTATAGAGTCTGCTTTCAAAACGCACCAAAGGAACACGTCGACTACGTTGTTGATTCTGTGGTACTGCATAGGCAGAAATAAATTGTACAAAGGCGACTCGTTGACCACTGGCAGTAGTTATAAAGCCAGCAAGGTTATAGACTCCTTGTAACGCACCTGTTTTTGCTGAAACTTTGCCATTGACGCCCGCTTCATCTAACCCACCACGATAGCGTAACGTGCCATCGTGTCCTGCAAGAGGCAGCATCGAAATAAAATCAAGTTGCTGATCATTTTTGGCAATAAACTGTAAAATTTCCATCATAGTTGCAGGCGTAATTAGGTTATGGCGTGATAAGCCTGAGCCATCGACCATTACGGTGTTTCCTAAATCAATGCCTGCCTTCTGCTTTAAAATCTGTCTAACCGCATCGGAGCCGGAACGCCATGTTCCGGGGACACCATAATAGTCACGCCCGATAGTACGAAATACGGTATCAGCAATCATGTTGTCAGATTTTTTCAGCATGACTTTGAGCAGATCATGCAGTGGCTGTGATTCCGTTTTGACTAAAACCTGTGATGGCGCCGTTGGTAGCGTGCGTTTTTTCACATGACCGGTTAATTCAATGTCTGCATTTTGTAGTTCATTTTTAACAATAGCGCCAGAATAGCTAGCCCCATTTTGTACAGCAAACGCGAGTGGTAGAGGTTCACTGCGTTGAGCTAGGCACCCTGTTAAGGTATAACGATTTAACTCGCCCGGCACGACGTCAAGTTCACAATAGCGACCTTCAGGAGCGCCTGGGGCTAATGTTTTGACTTCACTAAACATATTAACGGGGTAGAAACTCGCAGCCTTGATATAGGCCATATCACCCGCTTTCTGGGCGGGGTAAAGTGAGACCGAAAAACAGTTTCTATCGATAATAGCCGCAGCAGGGGGCGCACTGAAGCATTGTGTCATATCGTTCCACACCCAGCCTGGCGCTTTATCATGGCTGGTAAATGCCGAAATATCGACAATGAGATCCCCCTCTATTTTGTGGATCCCCAACTGCCTTAATGCATTCACCATATTGCGAATCTGTTGGCGAGTGAGCGTTGGATCGCCACTAAAGCGGATAACAAGATCGCCCGTTAATGTATTACCACTTAATTTGGCGTCCGTTTCAAAGTTGGTCACAAAACGGTAATCAGGGCCAAGCTGTAAAAGTGCAGCGAGAGCAGTAACGACTTTTTGAGTACTAGCAGGCAGTGCCATTTGCTGTGCGTTGTAATCAATAATAGGCGTATCGCTACCGACTTTTTGCGCAACCAGAGCGAGGTTAGTACCATCGGGTAAATATTGTTTATAATCATCAATCGGAATAGCAACTGCTTGTCCTGTCGCCAAAACAAGTCCTAAAGTGATGATCCATTTTCTGGTGAGTGTTAATAACGGCATAAATTTCACGCATTAGGGTAGACATACTGTACATACTAAAGTGTAATGCCTGAAAAAGTAAACGATGACCCGCTATTAACTCTACGTTAGAATGGCAAGCATTGTGATAAGATAAGTGTGTGAATGGTTACTAAAGAGTCATTCACGGCCTGTGTATTGTTCGAACGCCCCCTTTTTTCTTACGGGGGGTAGTGTGCTGTTGTTACAAAAATCAGGAAGATACTTATTTTTAGATAGGATTGAAACAGAGGTATTTATCAATGAAACAGATTCCAATGACGGTATTGGGTGCAGATAAATTACGAGAAGAGCTCGATCATCTTAAATCTGTCCGCCGCCCGGAAATTATTGCAGCAATTGCCGAAGCTCGTGAACACGGTGACTTGAAAGAAAACGCAGAATATCATGCTGCGCGCGAACAACAGGGTTTCTGTGAAGGTCGAATTCAAGAAATCGAATCAAAGCTTTCCCATGCTCAGGTGATTGATGTCACTAAAATGGCAAATAATGGTCGTGTGATCTTTGGTGCAACAGTAACTGTTCTGAATGTTGATACAGATGAAGAACTGACTTACCGTATTGTGGGTGATGATGAAGCAGATATTAAAATTAATCTAATCTCTGTCAATTCACCGATTGCACGCGGGTTGATAGGTAAAGAACTCGATGATGTGGTTGTGATTAAAACCCCAGGCGGTGATGTTGAGTTCGAAATTCTTAAAGTTGAGTATATCTGATTCCTATTTCACTGAATTGGTTATATTATTTTACTGTATTAGCGAAAAAGGCCGCTAGCGGCCTTTTTCTTCATATAAAAGCTGCCTTCAATGGCATTTTTATATAAATTAAGGGTGATTATTTAGGTAAAATAATTTTGCGCTCAGCCGATGGACGGTAGAGAACAAGTATCTTGCCTATAATTTGTACATTAGCAGCACCCGTTTCGCGAACGATTGCCGCCGCGATCAAATTTTTAGTTTCGCGATCTTCGCCTGCGATTTTGACTTTGATAAGCTCATGATGAGCTAATGAAAGTTCAATCTCTGCTAATACGCCTTCAGTTAATCCATTGTTGCCAATCATAACAACTGGGTTTAAGTGATGAGCAAGGCTTTTCAGGTGCTGGATTTGTTTTTTGTTAAGATTCATCGATTTTTTACTTCGTTAGTATTGAAAATGGCTTATTCTACCGCCATCTGATATCTATCACCATCAATTAATCTCTGTCGGATGGTAAAGAAGTAACAATGAATACCCAAAATAATTCGTGTTACATGTCTGTGAAGTGATGAATAGTCATGTAGTTTGAAAAATAGTGGGGATAGATGTGTTCTATTAGTATAGTTGGAAAATGCAATGGCCAATAAAAAACGTTCGGCAAGCTCAAGTCGCTGGTTGCAAGAACATTTTAGTGATAAATATGTTCAGCAAGCACAAAAGAAAGGGCTTCGCTCACGTGCATGGTTTAAACTGGATGAAATCCAGCAAGGTGATAAAATTTTTAAACCAGGCATGACCGTTGTTGATTTGGGGGCAGCACCCGGAGGTTGGTCACAGTATGTTGTCAGCCAAATAGGCAATAATGGCCGGGTGATTGCTTGTGATATTTTACCTATGGACCCGATTGTCGGCGTTGATTTCCTTCAAGGGGATTTTCGTGAAGAAGCAGTGTTGGCAGCATTGTTAGAGCGGGTTGGTGATAAAAAAGTCCAGGTAGTCATGTCTGACATGGCTCCCAATATGAGTGGGACTCCCGCGGTCGATATACCTCGATCGATGTATCTGGTTGAGTTAGCATTGGATATGTGCCGTGCTGTGCTGGCACCTGGGGGAAGTTTTATTGTTAAAGTGTTTCAGGGAGAAGGCTTTGACGAGTACCTCAGGGATATCCGCTCCCTATTTACGAAGGTAAAAGTTCGTAAACCCGAATCTTCGCGGGCACGATCGCGTGAAGTATACATTGTAGCGACAGGGCTAAAACTGTAGTACCCTGAACGTTATTTGTTAACACAGTTGTAATATGAGGTTAATCCCTTGAGTGACATGGCGAAAAACCTGATTCTCTGGTTAGTCATCGCAGTTGTTCTGATGTCCTTGTTCCAGAGTTTTGGCCCAAGCGATTCGAATAATCGCAGAGTTGATTATTCTACGTTTATCAATGAGTTAGCCCAGGATCAGGTACGTGAAGTTCGTATCACAGGTCGTGAATTAAACGTCAGAAAAGCTGATAATAGCCGCTATACAACTTATCTTCCTATGCAGGACGAGAAGCTGTTAGACACGCTACTAAATAAGCACGTAACTGTCGTTGGTGAGCCACCAGAAGAACCTAGCTTTCTGCAAACTATCTTTATTTCCTGGTTCCCAATGCTTCTGCTAATCGGTGTCTGGATCTTCTTTATGCGCCAAATGCAAGGTGGTGGCGGTAAGGGAGCGATGTCATTCGGTAAAAGCAAAGCTAGAATGCTGACGGAAGATCAAATCAAAACAACTTTTGCGGATGTTGCAGGTTGTGATGAAGCAAAAGAAGAAGTCGGTGAAATCGTTGATTTCCTCCGTGAACCTGCTCGTTTCCAAAAGCTGGGTGGTAAAATTCCTAAAGGCGTTTTGATGGTAGGCCCTCCAGGTACGGGTAAGACGTTGCTTGCTAAAGCCATTGCTGGTGAAGCAAAAGTCCCCTTCTTTACCATCTCAGGCTCTGATTTCGTTGAAATGTTTGTGGGTGTTGGTGCATCTCGTGTTCGTGATATGTTTGAACAAGCGAAAAAAGCCGCGCCTTGTATTATTTTCATCGATGAAATCGATGCTGTAGGTCGTCAACGTGGTGCCGGTTTAGGTGGTGGTCACGATGAGCGTGAACAGACATTGAACCAAATGTTGGTTGAAATGGATGGTTTCGAAGGCAATGAAGGGATTATCGTTATTGCTGCGACCAACCGTGCTGATGTTCTTGACCCTGCATTATTGCGTCCAGGCCGTTTCGACCGTCAGGTTGTTGTTGGACTACCGGATGTTCGTGGTCGTGAACAAATTTTAAAAGTTCATATTCGTCGTGTTCCTATCGACCCAAGTGTTGATACCTTTATCTTAGCTCGTGCGACACCGGGTTTCTCGGGTGCTGAGTTAGCAAACTTAGTTAACGAAGCCGCTTTATTCGCCGCTCGTGCAAATAAACGTGTTGTTTCGATGGTTGAGTTTGAAAAAGCGCGTGACAAAATTTGGATGGGTGCTGAGCGTCGTTCTCTGATGATGACGGAAGAACAAAAAGAATCAACCGCCTATCATGAAGGTGGGCATATGATTGTTGGTCACTTAATGCCTGAACATGACCCTGTTCATAAGGTGACTATTGTTCCTCGTGGACAAGCGCTCGGTGTGGCCTTCTTCTTACCTGAAGGGGATGAAGTCAGCCGTAGCCGCCTAAAACTGGAAGGGATGATTGCAACGGCATATGCGGGTCGTATCGCAGAAGAGTTGATTTATGGTCGTGAAAAAGTCACAACCGGTGCGTCATCTGATATTCAGTTTGCGACAAACTTAGCACGTAACATGGTCACACAATGGGGCTTCTCAGATCGTTTAGGTCCAATGCAGTATTCTAAAGAGGAAGGTCCAGCGTTCTTAGGTCGTTCTTCTGGTAATGGTTCTGGCATTTCTGATGAAACCGCTCGCATTGTCGATGAAGAAATTAAAATTATCTTAGACCACTGTTATCAGTTGGCTTATAAAACGTTAACAGACAATATTGATATTTTGCATGCAACTAAAGATGCATTGTTGAAATATGAAACTATCGATATGCCTCAGATTGATGATCTGATGAATCGACGTCCAGTGCGTGAGCCAGCAGGTTGGGATGAAGATAAAAAGGTAAGTAACGTAACGGGTTCCTTTGGTACTGGTGCAAGCGCATCAAAGCCTGAAATCAATACGGAAAAACCTCAACAATCTGAAGAACCAAAAGACAGTGAAGGTGGATCGCATTCACCAGATAATACAAACGATAACAAACCTCAGTAAGCTATCGTGAAGTCTATATAGAAAAACCCCAGGTCTCTGGGGTTTTTTACGTTAAGGTGAGATAACGAATGAAAATCAGAGCGAAAGGTTGTGAACTTGATTTGTCGGCTCCCAAGGTGATGGGGATTTTGAATGTTACTCCTGACTCATTTTCAGACGGTGGCACTCATAATCGTTATCATGATGCACTCGAGCATGCCGCTAAAATGGTTAATGAAGGAGCATCGATTATCGATATCGGCGGTGAATCGACCCGTCCCGGTGCTGCCGATGTTTCGATTAACGAAGAACTCGATAGAGTCATTCCTATTGTTGAAGCAATCGCAAAACGATTTGATGTCTGGATTTCTGTTGATACCTCAAAAGCAGAAGTCATGTCAGAGGCGGCAAAAGCAGGCATGCACTTAATCAATGATATCCGCTCATTACATGAAGAGGGTAGCCTCGAAGTTGCGGCTCAAAGTGGTTTACCTGTGTGTATTATGCATATGCAAGGTCAACCACGAACCATGCAGGACGCGCCTAATTATGAAAATGTGGTAAGAGAAGTTAAAGAATATTTTAATACTGAAATTGAGCGCTGTGTCGCGGCAGGAATTGATAGGCAACAGATAATACTCGATCCAGGTTTTGGTTTTGGCAAAAATTTGCAGCATAATTACCAGCTATTGGCAAATTTGGATCAGTTTCATGATTTCGGACTACCGCTATTGGCAGGCATGTCTCGTAAATCTATGATTGGAAACTTATTGAATGTTCCACCACAAGAACGGCTTGTGGGAAGTGTTGCTTGCGCGACAATTGCCGCAATGAAAGGTGCACAAATTATTCGTGTGCATGATGTCAAAGAAACCGTTCAAGCAATGCAGATCGTTCAGATGACTCTGTCAGAAAAGGAAAAGTTAGCGTATGAGTAACCGTAAATTTTTTGGTACCGATGGTATTCGTGGCAAAGTGGGTGATAGCCCAATCACGCCTGATTTTGTCTTAAAATTAGGTTGGGCAGCAGGAAAAGTCCTTGCGCGCCATGGTTCACGGAAAATTATTATTGGTAAAGATACGCGTATCTCTGGTTATATGTTGGAGTCATCTTTAGAGGCTGGCTTGGCGGCGGCAGGATTATCTGCTTCATTCACAGGTCCAATGCCAACCCCTGCCGTTGCTTACCTTACTCGAACTTTCCGTGCTGAAGCAGGTATCGTTATCTCCGCTTCTCATAACCCATATGATGACAATGGCATTAAATTCTTCTCTATTGATGGTACAAAATTACCTGATGAAGTCGAAGAAGCGATAGAAGCAGAAATGGAAAAGCCGATCACTTGTGTCGAGTCAGCTGAATTAGGTCGTGCAAATCGTATCGTTGATGCGGCAGGGCGTTACATTGAATTTTGTAAGGGCACCTTCCCAAGTGAGCAAAGTCTATCTAGCTTAAAAGTGGTTATTGATTGCGCGAATGGTGCCACTTATCACATTGCACCGAATGTTTTTCGTGAATTAGGCGCGGAAGTGATCGCAATTGGCTGCGAGCCTAATGGCATTAACATTAATGAAAAATGCGGTGCTACCGACGTACGCATGCTGCAAGAGCGTGTTTTAGCAGAAAAAGCGGATGTTGGCTTGGCGTTTGATGGTGATGGTGACCGTTTAATTATGGTTGACCATGAAGGTAACAAAGTCGATGGTGACCAAATCCTGTATATCATCGCACGTGAAGCCTTACGTCAAGGTCAGCTAAAAGGTGGCGTTGTTGGCACACTAATGAGTAATATGGGGTTAGAGATTGCGCTGAAACAGCTCGGTATTCCGTTTGAACGTGCAAAAGTAGGTGACCGTTATGTCCTTGAGAAGCTTCAAGAAAAAGGCTGGCGTATGGGAGCTGAAAACTCAGGTCATATTATCTTATTAGATAAGACGACAACAGGAGATGGCATTGTTGCTGGTTTGCAAGTATTGAGTGCGATGGTACGTAACCAAATGAGCCTGCATGATCTCTGTAGTGGAATGAAATTACTTCCTCAAGTCTTGGTCAACGTGCGTTTTTCTGGTTCCCATGATCCACTGCAAAGTGAAGCGGTATTGGCGGCAAATGAGCAAGTGGAGAAGGAATTGGCAGGTAAAGGCCGTGTGTTACTGAGAAAATCAGGAACTGAACCACTGATTCGTGTTATGGTGGAAGGCGAAAATGAAGCTGAAGTTTTAGCCATGGCAAATCGTATTGCTGACGCTGTCAAAGCTGAAGGTTAATCACATTCAGCATATATGCTGTTTAAAAATAAGGGACTCGCTGAAAGCATGACAAAGTGGCAAGCCGTTTGACTTATTTGCTGTTTTTTTCCGCAAATAAACCGCAGAAATAAAATTTGGCTTGCTTGTCTGCTCAGCTTTGGTTAGTATTCGCACCTGCTCAATCCTGTAAAGGTCTTCCTGAAAGGTAAAATGAGTAGGTGTGCAGTACTTTAGGTCATAGTGGTAACACTATGTGCCGCAACTGAATAGGTAACTCGAATGTACATAGCTCTTTTAATTGTTTTCTTGTTGGTAGCTATCGGCCTTATTGGTCTGATCATGTTGCAACAAGGTAAAGGTGCTGACATGGGTGCGTCATTCGGTGCGGGTGCATCTGCAACACTGTTTGGTTCATCGGGTTCTGGTAACTTCATGACTCGTATGACTGGAATCTTGGCTGCTGCGTTTTTCATTATCAGTTTGATTCTTGGCAACATGACTGCCAACAAATATGGAACTGGTAGTAAGTGGGAAAACATCAGTGAACCGGCAAAAGTCGAGCAACCAACAGACGTTCCGGCAGCACCAGCTACACCAACGAGTGATATTCCTCGTTAAGTGTTAAAGATTCCGGATGAAGGCCTTTAGCCATCATCAAAATAAAGAATTTGAGGTTATTGTTTATTAATAAATGAATAACCTCGCCTCAGTGCCGAGGTGGTGAAATTGGTATACACGCTACCTTGAGGTGGTAGTGCCTACAAAACGGGCGTACGGGTTCAAGTCCCGTCCTCGGCACCATTATTTAGATAACTTGTGCTATACGAGTTATTTGTGTAGAATATGTCACGTTTTCGAACGCGGGATGGAGCAGCTTGGTAGCTCGTCGGGCTCATAACCCGAAGGTCGTCGGTTCAAATCCGGCTCCCGCAACCAATTCTTAGTCAGCATATCTTGTCAGATGTATTTATCGGAATTTCTCATCGATTTATCTAGATTTTAAAGATATACTAAGAACATGGTAGAACCCGTTGGCACTACAGGGTCCAGTTTCATAAAGCCCCGAAATTTCGGGGTTTTTTGTTATTTGACAATCGAATTAACTGGGCTTTTATAGCCCTTTTTTTATGTCTGGGGGTGGGCTTGTCCACATTAGAACAAAAATTGACAGAGATGATTTCAGCACCGGTGGAAGCACTTGGCTTTGAATTTGTAGGCTTAGAGTTTGTCCGTGCGCGTACATCGACATTGCGTGTTTTCATCGATAGTGAAGAAGGCATCACTGTTGATGATTGTGCTGATGTCAGCCATCAGGTGAGTGCAGTGTTGGATGTCGAAGATCCAATCTCTGTGGTCTATAACCTAGAAATATCGTCACCAGGGCTAGAGCGCCCGCTATTCACTGTCGCCCATTATGAGCGTTTTGTCGGTGAAGAGGTGGCACTGACTTTACGCATAGCGATGCAGAACCGCCGTAGATGGCAAGGCATTATTAAAGCCGTCGAAGGTGAAATGATAACGGTTACTGTGGATGGTAAGGATGAAGTGTTCGCCCTTGGCAACATCCAGAAAGCTAACTTGGTACCCCACTTTTAATTAAGTTCAATGAGGCAACTAGGATGAACAAAGAAATTCTGGCTGTTGTAGAAGCGGTTTCTAACGAAAAATCCCTCCCTCGTGAAAAAATATTCGAGGCTCTGGAAACAGCACTAGCGACAGCAACCAAAAAGAAATATGAACAAGAAATCGACGTTCGTGTAGCGATTGATCGTAAATCGGGTGATTTTGACACTTTTCGTCGTTGGTTAATTGTTGAAGATGTTACTATGCCAACGCGTGAAATTACGCTGGAAGCTGCACAATTTGAAAACCCAGAATTTCAACTGGGCGAATACGTTGAAGATCAGATTGAATCTGTTGCGTTTGACCGTATTACAACACAAACAGCAAAACAAGTTATCGTTCAGAAAGTTCGTGAAGCTGAACGTGCAATGGTCGTTGACCAGTTCCGTGAGCAGCAAGGCGAAATCATCACTGCTCAAGTTAAAAAAGTTAATCGTGAAAATATTACGTTAGATCTTGGCAATAATGCTGAAGCCGTTATCTTACGTGAAGATATGTTACCGCGTGAAAACTTCCGTCCAGGTGACCGAATTCGTGGTGTGCTGTATGATGTCCGTCCTGAAGCACGCGGTGCGCAACTTTTTGTGACCCGTTCTCGCCCTGAAATGCTGATTGAACTATTCCGCATTGAAGTGCCAGAAATCGGTGAAGAAATTATTGAAATCAAAGCTGCTGCTCGTGATCCCGGTTCTCGTGCCAAGATTGCAGTTAAAACTAACGATAAGCGTATTGATCCAGTCGGTGCTTGTGTTGGTATGCGTGGTGCGCGAGTTCAAGCGGTTTCTAGTGAGTTAGGCGGCGAGCGAATTGATATTGTGTTATGGGATGATAACCCAGCTCAATTCGTGATTAATGCAATGGCTCCGGCTGATGTGGCATCTATTGTGGTCGATGAAGACAAATGTACAATGGATGTTGCCGTAGAAAGCAGTAATTTGGCTCAAGCGATCGGCCGTAATGGTCAAAACGTTCGTTTGGCGGCACAATTACTGAAAAAACACCGTGGTGATGACAAATGGGAACTGAATGTCATGACCGCAGAAGAGCTGAATGCAAAACATCAGGCAGAAGCACATGCTTCTATTGACACATTCACCAAGCATCTTGATATTGATGAAGAGTTCGCCACTGCACTTGTTGAAGAAGGCTTCTCGACGTTAGAAGAACTGGCCTACGTGCCTATCAAAGAGCTTCTGGAAATTGACGGTTTAGATGAAGAAACTGTTGAAGTTCTACGTGAAAGAGCGAAAGCGGCCCTTACCACAATTGAATTGGCTCAAAAAGAGAGCCTAGGTGATAATCAGCCAGCAGAAGATTTATTAAATCTGGAAGGTATGGATAATACTTTGGCCTATAATTTGGCTACTCGCGGTATCTGTACACTGGAAGATCTTGCTGAGCAGGGCATCGACGACCTTATTGATATTGAAGGTCTGGATGGTGAGAAAGCAGGTGCACTCATCATGGCCGCACGTAATATTTGCTGGTTCGGTAACGATGCGTAAACACTGTAGCAGGAAGGAACGGCATGACAGAAACTGTAAAATCATTGGCAGCAGAAATTCAAACCACAGTTGAACGCCTGATACAGCAATTTGCTGAAGCAGGGATCAAAAAAGGTGAGAATGACTCTGTTAGTCAGTCAGAAAAAGAGACATTGCTGGGCCATTTGAATCGTGAACAAGGCGGTTCTGCGGGTCAGCCAAGTAAGTTAACACTACAACGTAAAACGCGTAGTACGTTGAGTGTTCCAGTCACCGGTGGTAAGAGCAAATCGGTAAATGTAGAAGTCCGCAAAAAACGCACTTATGTGAACCGCGACGCTGAGCAAGCGCAAGCGGAAGAGCAGGCGAAGCGTGAAGCGGAAGAGCAAGCACGGCGCGAAGCTGAAGAACTGGCCAAACGCGAAGCAGAAGCAAAACGTATTGCAGAAGAAAATGCGAAACGTGAAGCAGAAGCAAAGCGCGAGGCCGAAGAGAAAGCAAAACGTGAAGCAGCTGAAAAAGCTACGCGCGAAGTAGCGGAAAGAGAAAAAGTGAAACCAAGCGAAAATCATCAAAAAGCTGGCAAAGCCGGTGAAAACAACTCTGAAAAACAGCGCCGTGAAGCTGAAGCTGCGGCTCTGAAACGTAAAGTTGAAGAAGAAACCCAGCGTAAAGTTGAAGCTGAAGCGAGACGTGTAGCTGAAGAAGCCCGCAAAATGGCAGAAGAAAATAACGATAAGTGGAATAATGATTCCAAAGTCGACGATGATAGTGATTATCACACGACAACTTCTCGTCATGCTCGTGCCGCGGAAGATGAAAACGACGAGAAAGAAGAAGGCCGTCGTTCTCGTAACCGTAGCGCTAAAGCGCCTCGCCAGAAGAAAGGGAATAAACTTTCGGAGAAGGCTGATCGCGAAGAAGAACGCGCTGTGGGTCGCTCTAATCGTGTCAAAGGTAAACAACGTAAAGGTAGCTCACTGCAACAAAGCTTTAATAAGCCAGCCGCAGCAGTTAACCGTGATGTTGTTATCGGCGAAACGATCACTGTCGGTGAACTGGCGAATAAAATGGCCGTTAAAGGCTCACAAGTGATTAAAACAATGATGAAGATGGGCGCGATGGCGACTATCAACCAAGTCATTGACCAAGAAACTGCACAACTGGTTGCAGAAGAAATGGGACACAAAGTTATCCTTCGCCGTGAAAACGAGCTAGAAGAAGCGGTAATGAACGATCGTGATACAGGTTCAGCGGGTGAAGAACCTCGTGCACCTGTCGTCACTATCATGGGGCACGTTGACCATGGTAAAACGTCGCTACTTGACTATATTCGTTCGACCAAAGTTGCTTCTGGTGAAGCGGGTGGTATCACCCAGCACATTGGTGCTTACCATGTGCAGACAGACAAAGGTATGATTACCTTCTTAGACACCCCAGGTCACGCTGCGTTTACGTCAATGCGTGCTCGTGGTGCACAGGCAACGGATATCGTTGTTCTGGTTGTTGCAGCAGATGATGGCGTGATGCCACAAACGATTGAAGCCATCCAACACGCGAAAGCGGCGGGTGTGCCAATTGTTGTTGCTGTGAACAAAATTGATAAACCAGAAGCTGACCCAGATCGCGTTAGAAATGAGCTGTCACAATACGGCGTTATTTCTGAAGATTGGGGTGGTGATACACAATTTATCAGTGTATCAGCGAAAAAAGGAACGGGTATTGATGACCTGCTCGATGCTATCTTGCTGCAAGCTGAAGTATTAGAACTGAAAGCGGTTTATGCAGGTATGGCAAGCGGTGTGGTTGTTGAGTCTTATCTTGATAAAGGACGTGGTCCAGTTGCGACTATCCTTGTTCAAGAAGGGACCCTTAACAAAGGCGATATCGTTCTGTGTGGCTTTGAATACGGCCGTATTCGTGCAATGCGTAACGAATTAGGTAAAGAGGTGCAATCTGCGGGTCCATCCATGCCTGTTGAAATCCTCGGCCTATCAAATGTACCGTCAGCCGGTGATGAAGCAACGGTTGTTCGTGACGAGAAAAAAGCACGTGAAGTTGCATTGTATCGCCAAGGTAAATTCCGTGATGTGAAACTGGCTCGCCAGCAGAAATCTAAACTGGAAAACATGTTTGCTAACATGGAAGACGGTAAAGTGTCTGAATTGAACATTGTTCTGAAAACCGATGTTCAAGGTACTTGTGAAGCCATTACTGACTCACTGATGAAACTGTCTACTGATGAAGTGAAAATCAAAATCATCGGTTCTGGCGTGGGTGGTATCACAGAAACTGACGCGACATTGGCAGCTGCGTCAAATGCGATTATTCTTGGCTTTAACGTTCGTGCGGATGCATCTGCTCGTCGTGTTATCGAGAGTGAAAGTGTTGACTTACGTTACTATTCCGTCATCTATAGCTTGATTGATGAGATCAAACAAGCGATGAGCGGTATGCTGGCGCCTGAATACAAACAGCAAATCATGGGGCTTGCCGAAGTCCGTGATGTATTTAAGTCACCAAAATTTGGTGCAATCGCAGGTTGTATGGTGACAGAAGGTACTATCAAGCGTAATAACCCAATCCGCGTCCTACGTGATAACGTTGTTATTTACGAAGGTGAGCTGGAGTCATTACGTCGCTTTAAAGATGACGTCAACGAAGTACGTAACGGTATGGAATGTGGTATCGGTGTTAAGAACTACAATGACGTCCGTGTTGGCGATATGATTGAAGTCTTTGAAGTGATTGAAGTTAAGCGTTCTATTGACGGTTAATTTCTTTGATATACTGTAATTACAGATTAATATTTATTCTAAATCATTTAGGATGCCGTTAGGCGACAAGTGAATGAGTGCTTAAGAAGATACATCGGTATGTGATTAGGACGAATCAGCGTAGTCAACAACACGGCATCTTAAAAGTAGGATGAGTATATTTGGGGGGCTTATGCCCCCCTTAATGTCAGGAGATATAACGATGGCAAGAGAATTTAGTCGTTCTCAGCGCGTAGCACAAGAAATGCAAAAAGAAATTGCGATTATCTTGCAGCGTGAAGTTAAAGATCCCCGCATTGGAATGGCAACGGTTTCAGGTGTTGAGCTCTCAAGAGATTTAGCGTATGGCAAGGTGTTTGTTACCTTCCTTAATATCTCTCATGAAGAGCATGAATCTCAAATGGTGCAAGATGGCATTAAAGCTCTGAATGAAGCCTCAGGTTTTATTCGTTCTTTGCTAGGTAAAGCGATGCGCTTACGTGTTATTCCTGAGTTAACGTTTTCTTACGATAGCTCACTGGTTGATGGTATGCGTATGTCTAACTTAGTTTCGAATGTGATTCGCAATGATGAAATGCGTCGTGCGGATGCGGATAGTAAAGAGGAAAAATAATGGGGCGTCGTCGTAGCGGCCGTGATATACATGGCGTTTTGCTGCTGGATAAACCCACGGATATTTCTTCAAATGATGCGCTGCAAAAAGTGCGGCGCTTCTTCAATGCAAATAAAGCGGGTCACACGGGTGCGTTAGATCCACTTGCAACAGGGATGCTCCCTGTTTGTCTCGGTGAAGCAACCAAATTTTCTCAATTTTTACTCGATTCAGATAAGCGCTATCGTGTGATTGCACGGTTGGGTCAACGTACGGATACGTCTGATTCTCATGGTGAAATTATTAGTGAGCGCGATGTTGAGTTTACACAGGCTCAGCTGGACGCTGCATTAGCGCATTATCGTGGTGATACCTTACAAGTGCCCTCTATGTACTCGGCATTGAAACATCAGGGGCGTCCATTGTATGAATATGCACGAAAAGGGATCACTGTTGAACGAGAAGCCCGTCCGATAACGGTTTATGAGTTGCAATTTCTTCGTTTAGAGAATAATGAACTTGAGCTGGAAATTCACTGCTCTAAAGGCACCTATATTCGGACAATTATAGATGATTTAGGTGAAATGTTAGGCTGTGGTGCTCATGTGATTTATTTGCGTCGAGTTCAAGTCGCCAATTATCCATACGAACGTATGGTTACATTGGAGCAACTCGCCGAACTAAGAGCGAAGGTTGATGAGGGTGAAGGCACTTTCGAGTCGTTACTTGATCCTTTATTGCTACCAATGGATACCGCGGTTATTCATTTTCCAGTCATTAATTTGACCGACGAAACGGCCGCTTATTTCAAGCAAGGCCAGCCGGTCAGGGCGGATATCGGTCAACTTGCCGAAGGTACAATGGTACGTATTACTTGTGGTGCAGCGCAGCGTTTTATTGGTATCGCATTAATCAGTGAAGACCTACGAATTGCCCCACGGCGTTTAGTTGTCGAAAATGAATAATCTGCATAGCGGCGCTTATTGCTTTGCTGCTACAAGCAGCGTAGAATAGCGGCGCTTAATCTGTGAGATACTAAATTAGAGATTGGGTCTCATTACATACATTTATACATTTGGAGTTTATTATGTCTCTAAGTACTGAAGCGAAAGCAAAAATCGTTGCTGAATTCGGCCGCGATGCTAACGACACTGGTTCAAGTGAAGTGCAAATCGCACTGTTAACTGCGCAAATCAACCACCTGCAAAGCCACTTTTCAGAGCACAAAAAAGATCACCACAGCCGTCGTGGTCTGCTGCGTATGGTTGCTCAGCGTCGTAGATTGCAAGCTTACCTGAAAGGTAAAGATATCGCACGTTACACAGCTCTGATCGAGCGTCTGGGTCTGCGTCGCTAATCTATACTCTAAATAATTCTAGGTGCAGCTAGTCAATAAGTGAATTGAAAGGCTAGGCGCAGAGTTATGTGGCTAGCTTAAATTAGCCTAGTTAACATCGCTGCAACTCGAAATATGACGACTATAGTCAGTTTCAGTGGAAAGGGGCCAAATGGCCCCTTTTCTTCTAAAAGTTATACATAAAGTTGAAGTAGTACTCGAATTATACTTAACTTAAATGCTAAGCTATAGTTCCTAATTAATTGTTTTATTAACGCCTCTTCAGCTACACCGATTCGCGCGGCTAATGAGAACATTGATTATATGAACATCAGTGTTCTCATTAGTCGCGAGGCTGTAGTAGGAAGAGAAAGCCAATGCCACTAGAGAAGCTCAGGTGGCCTAAAATAAAGGGTGATATTTTGTTAAATCCTATTGTTCGTAAATTTCAATACGGTCAGCATACTGTATCCATCGAAACTGGCATGATCGCGCGTCAAGCGACGGCGGCTGTGATGGTAAATATGGATGATACAGCAGTATTTGTTACTGCGGTTGCTCAGAAAAAAGTTAAAGAAGGTCAGGATTTCTTCCCTCTGACGGTTAACTATCAAGAGCGCTCTTATGCGGCAGGTCGTATCCCGGGTAGCTTTTTCCGTCGTGAAGGTCGCCCAGGCGAAGGCGAAACACTGATCGCTCGTTTGATTGACCGTCCTCTACGTCCTCTGTTCCCAGAAGGTTTCCTCAACGAAATCCAAATCATTGCAACGGTTGTTTCAGTTAACCCTCAAGTTAACCCTGATATCGTCGCTATGATTGGTGCTTCAGCTGCACTGGCCTTGTCCGGCGTTCCTTTCAATGGTCCAATTGGTGCGGCACGTGTTGGTTTCATTAATGATCAATATGTTCTGAACCCAACAGCAGATGAGCTGAAATCAAGCCGTCTCGACTTAGTTGTTGCGGGCACTGAAGGTGCTGTTCTGATGGTTGAATCAGAAGCAGAGCTGTTAAGCGAAGAGCAAATGCTAGGTGCTGTTGTTTTTGGTCATGACCAACAACAAGTTGTCATTAAAGAGATTAACGAATTAGTTAAAGAAGCAGGCAAAGAAAAATGGGATTGGCAACCAGAGCCAGTTAACCAAGCTCTGCGTGATAAAGTGGCTGCACTGGCTGAAAGCCGTATGGGCGACGCATACCGCATTACTGAAAAACAAGAGCGTTATGCGCAAGTTGACTTGATTAAAGAAGAAGTGACCGCTGCTATCGTTGCTGAAGACGAAAACGTTGATGTCGCTGAAGTTGCTGAAATTTTGGCTAACTTAGAAAAACAAGTTGTTCGTAGCCGTGTTATTCGTGGTGAGCCACGTATCGATGGTCGTGAGAAAGACATGGTGCGTGCTCTCGACGTGCGTACGGGTGTTCTACCTCGTACCCATGGTTCCGCCCTGTTTACACGTGGTGAAACTCAGGCTCTGGTTACCGCAACATTGGGTACTGAGCGTGATGCACAGGTTATTGACCAGTTAATGGGCGAATATACTGATCGTTTCTTGTTCCATTATAATTTCCCTCCATATTCTGTCGGTGAAACGGGCATGGTAGGTTCACCTAAGCGCCGTGAAATTGGTCATGGTCGTTTAGCAAAACGTGGTGTATTGGCTGTTATGCCTGACCATGCTGACTTCCCATATACTGTTCGTGTGGTATCAGAAATCACTGAATCAAATGGTTCATCATCAATGGCGTCAGTTTGTGGTGCTTCGTTGGCTCTGATGGATGCTGGCGTACCAATTAAAGCGGCTGTTGCTGGTATTGCAATGGGTCTCGTGAAAGAAGGTGATGATTTTGTTGTTCTGTCCGATATCCTAGGTGATGAAGACCACTTGGGTGATATGGACTTTAAAGTGGCGGGTAGCCGTGATGGTATCAGCGCACTGCAAATGGACATCAAAATTGAAGGTATCACTCGCGAAATCATGCAAGTGGCATTGAACCAAGCAAAAGGTGCTCGTCTGCATATTTTAGGGACAATGGAACAAGCGATTAACAGTCCTCGCGAAGAGATCTCTGAATTTGCTCCGCGTATTTATACTATTCGTATTAATCCGGACAAGATTAAAGATGTTATCGGTAAAGGTGGTTCTGTGATCCGTGCACTGACAGAAGAAACGGGGACAACCATCGAAATCGAAGATGACGGTACAGTGAAGATCGCCGCGACCGACGGTCTAAAAGCGAAAGAAGCTATTCGTCGTATTGAAGAAATTACCGCTGAAGTTGAAGTGGGTCGTATTTACCAAGGTAAAGTGACTCGTATTGTTGATTTCGGAGCATTTGTTGCTATCGGTGGCGGTAAAGAAGGTTTGGTTCACATTTCTCAAATCGCGGACAAGCGTGTTGAGAAAGTGACTGACTATCTGCAAATGGGTCAAGAAGTTCCTGTTAAGGTATTGGAAATCGACCGTCAAGGCCGTATCCGCCTGAGCATGAAAGAAGCTGTCGCGACTGAAGAAACTCCAGCACAGCAGCAGGACTCAGCAGAATAGGCTGAATCTGAACAGCGCCCTATGTTTTAGGGCGCATAGCCATAATTTGCTGACACAGTGGTAATGTAAGGACGGAGTATGCTGAACAGTATCTGTCTTCGGTTTAGGGGCTTAAACGCGTTAACTCGCGGGGTCTCTGCGCTTATCTTTTTTGTGCTCCTTGGATGCAGTAACAAAGATTGGCGTAAAAACGAGGTATTTGCTGTTCCTCTGCAACCTTCACTACAACAAGAAGTAATATTGGCTCGTATGGAACAAATCCTTGCGAGCCGATCTTTGACCGATGATGAATACGCCCAGCTTTTATATGAGCGCGGAGTGTTGTATGATAGTCTCGGTTTGAGGGCGTTAGCGCGCAATGATTTTTCAACAGCGTTAGCTATTCGTCCCGATATTCCTGAAATCTTTAACTTTTTAGGAATATATTTTACGCAGGCTGGCAACTATGATGCCGCCTATGAAGCGTTTGATTCTGTATTAGAGCTTGATCCAACTTACAATTTCGCGCGTATGAATCGTGGCATCGCATTATATTACGGTGGCCGATACAAATTAGCGCAGGATGATCTGCTGGCGTATTATCAGATAGATCCAAATGATCCTTTTCGTACACTATGGCTTTATCTAGTAGAGAAAGACATAGACCCGCGTGTAGCACAGGATAACCTGGCTGCTCGTTATAACAGCGCGGAGAAAGGGCTATGGGGCTGGAATATCGTAGAGTTTTATCTAGGCAATATCAGTGAGAACACATTGATGGCGCGTTTGAAAGAAACTTCTGCGGATAACACTTCGCTCGCTGAGCATCTCAGTGAAACTAACTTCTATTTAGGTAAGCATTACCTAAGTCTGGGGGATAAGGATAGCGCAACTGCGTTATTCAAACTGACGGTGGCTAACAACGCCCACAGCTTTGTTGAACACCGCTATGCATTGTTGGAATTGGCGCTGTTAGGCCAAGAACAAGACGACCTTTTAGAATCGGGCCAGCAATAGCTGACGAACATTTCATGATTATTTTTTGAGTCATCATCCTTCGGGGTGACGGCCTATTTGTTCGTTTAATAACACAATTTGAGCCAGTTCACATTTTAAATGAAAATGACCGAAATGAATTTCGCACGGTTATGTAAACTGGCCGCCATTAAGTATGAGGCACCTTTACATGACCACCGAGACTGATATCTCTTTCGCTGATTTAGGTTTATCAGCGTCTATTTTGACTGCACTAAACGACCTGGGATATGAAAAACCTTCGCCAATCCAAAAACAATGTATCCCATTGTTGATGGATGGTAATGATGTGCTGGGTATGGCTCAGACGGGTAGTGGTAAAACCGCTGCATTCAGTCTGCCACTGCTCCATAACATTGACCCTGATTTAAAAGCTCCGCAAATTTTAGTCCTAGCACCAACGCGTGAGTTGGCGGTGCAGGTTGCTGAAGCGATGAGCGATTTTTCTAAACACATGAGCCGCGTTAACGTTGTTGCCCTGTATGGCGGTCAACGTTATGACGTTCAGTTGCGTGCTCTACGCCAAGGACCACAAGTGGTTGTTGGTACACCAGGTCGTCTACTTGACCACCTGAAGCGTGGTACTTTAGACCTGTCTAAACTGAAAGGTTTAGTATTGGATGAAGCTGATGAAATGCTGCGTATGGGCTTTATTGAAGATGTAGAAAACATCATGAGCCAAATCCCAGCAGAACATCAAACAGCACTGTTCTCTGCAACGATGCCAGAACCGATTCGTCGTATTACACGTCGTTTCATGAAAGAGCCTAAAGAAATTCGCATTCAGGCTAGTATTACAACACGTCCAGATATTGCTCAAAGTTATTGGACTGTTTACGGTATGCGTAAAAATGAAGCGTTGGTTCGTTTCTTGGAAGCAGAAGACTTTGATGCGGCAATCATCTTTGTTCGTACTAAGAACGCAACGCTAGAAGTGGCTGAAGCCCTTGAGCGTAATGGCTATAACAGTGCGGCACTGAATGGTGATATGAACCAAGCACTGCGTGAGCAGACTCTGGAACGTTTAAAAGACGGTCGTTTAGATATTCTGATCGCAACAGATGTTGCGGCGCGTGGCCTTGACGTTGATCGTATTAGTTTAGTTGTTAACTACGACATCCCTATGGATGCAGAATCTTATGTTCACCGTATCGGTCGTACAGGTCGTGCAGGCCGTGCTGGTCGCGCATTACTGTTCGTTGAGAACCGTGAACGCCGCTTGCTGCGTAACGTTGAACGTACGATGAAACTGACGATCCCAGAAGTTGAGCTGCCAGATTCTCAATTGCTGAGTGAACGTCGTCAGGCGAAATTTGCTGAGAAAATTCAACAGCAATTTGAAAGCAGCGACTTAGATCAATACCGTGCACTGCTGAAAAAACTGTCACCGTCAGAAGATGTTGATATGGAAACATTAGCAGCAGCACTACTGAAAATGGCACAAGGTGAGCGTGCGCTGATCCTGCCACCTGATGCACCACGTCGTCCACGTCGTGAATTCAATGACCGTGATGACCGTCGTCGTGACCGTAATGGTAATGGTTTCGAGCGTGCAGAACGTGGTGATCGCGGCGGTCGTCGTGAACGCCGTGATGTTGGTGATATGGAAATGTATCGTATCGAAGTGGGTCGCGATGATGGTGTGGAAGTTCGTCACATCGTTGGTGCGATTGCTAACGAAGCCGATATCAGCAGCCGTTATATCGGTAATATCAAGTTGTACGGGACTCACTCGACGATTGAATTACCAAAAGGCATGCCGACTGACGTATTAACGCATTTAAGCCGTGCGCGCATTCTGAACAAACCAACACAAATGCAATTGATTGGTGATGCACAACCATTTGAGCGCCGTGAGCGTCGTGGTGGTCCACGTCGTGATGGTGGCAATGAAGGTGGTTTCGGTGCGGGTCGTCGTCACGATCGTGATGGTGGAAACCGCCGTGGTGGTGATCGTGATAATGCGGGGGGTAACCGCCGTGGTGGTAACCGTGATCGCGGTAATAGCAACGGTCCACGTGGTCGCAATGAAGACCACAATACCGCCTCACCGCGTCGTCGTAGCGCTAGCCATAATGCGTAATTAGTCACGCATTTACCGAGTTCTTAGTGTAAAACGTTATCGGTAAGATCTAAAAACCCGCTTTCCATTGGATTGCGGGTTTTTTTATTATTTCAATCTATCGTCGCAACAATCGCTTTCTATATTGTGTTGCGGATTAAGACACAGCCAAGCGGTCACTCTTCCTTGTGGATGGCTACTTTGGTGCTTATGCGTGAATGGGTATACGCAGTAAGTGGATAACAATAGGTTTTACTACTAGTTGTTTTCTAATAACTCTTCCGCTTGCCTTTGTGGCATGGGTAACTCGTCATGGCTGACAATCACTTTTTTGAGTTTATGATTAAACGCTGCAACCGTAATTTCTTCTAATAGCCTGACTTCAACGGGACTGAGTCCACCTTCATTTTTTTCTAAGGCCTGTATCACAATACGGTGATGAGTCGTTAAAGGAAGCCGAACATTGAGTTTCATGGCATCAATAAGTTGTACTAGAAGGCTTTGTGCAACGTAGAAATCCCCAATAATTAACCGAGACGATGAGAATTCCCCTTCAGCGGTGTATTCCTCATGAGTCTCTAAGTTTTTTAAGGTCATTGAGTTGGTTCGAAGCTGTAAGTAGAAGTCAGCCATGTGTGATCTCCCTATATATTCGTCATATTTCAGGTTACAGCGTTAATGGCTAGGCTTACTCGCATTAATCAGCCTAGCTGCAATTGGTATCATTTAAAGTCATTAAATTAATCCAAGTGCTTCTTTTAACGGCTTTAAATAGCGGCGGCTTACAGGAATGTGCTCCCCTGAGCTTAAGACTAGCTCTGCTTGACCATTATCACCAAACAAAATTTCACTTAACTGCGTCATGTTGACTAAATATTGACGATGACAACGAACTAATGGTGTGCGTAATTCTAAGGTTCTTAAGGTGAGTTCAGTAAAGCCTTCTTGTCCTTGGGTGCTCATCACATAAACGCCACTCATGCGTGAAGTGACATATTGAACTTCATCTAATTTCATCAGCCAAATACGGCTATGTCCTGTACATGGAATAAACTTTAGAGGTTCATGATCGCTAAGAACGTCAAGGTCTTGCTTCTGCTTACCTTGACGTAGTCGATTCAGGGTTTTATTCAGCCTTTCGCTTTCTAATGGCTTTAATAAATAATCAAAGGCATGTTCTTCAAAAGCTTGTATAGCAAACTGATTAAAGGCCGTTAAAAAGACGATATACGGCCTATCCTCAGGGTCAAGCATGCGAACCATCTCAAGGCCTGTGATACGAGGCATTTGGATATCAAGAAAGACGACATCGGGCTTCTTTTTATGAATAACACTTATCGCTTCAATAGCGTTAGCACACTCATCCATGATCTCAATATCATCATGCTCTTCTAATAAACAACGTAAGTTTTCCCGTGCAAGTGGTTCATCATCAACAATCAATACATTCATATAAATTTAATCATTTTATTGCTTTAACATGTAGGGAAGCCGTAATTGCACTCGCGTAAATTGTTCTGGTTCATACTCCACGCTAACGCCATATTGCTCGCCATATTTTAGACGTAGGCGTTTATCAACTAAACTCATTCCTAGGCCATCGTTTTGTGCTGTGGGCTGATAGAGGCCTGCATTATCTTCTATTTCAATATAAACCTGTTCACAGCGTATATAGCTTCTTATTGTAATATATCCAGTATCTAATAACTGTGAGGTGCCATGTTTAATTGCATTTTCAACGATAGGTTGCAGCGAGAATGCCGGTAATTGCACCTGTTTTAATGTGTCTGGAATATCGAGCGCTATTTGTAAGTTTTCACAGAAGCGGGCTTTTTCTATTTGTAAGTAAGCATTCACATGCTCTAATTCTTCACCGAGTGTCGCATTTTGTTCAGGGCGTTTGAGGTTATTGCGAAAGAATGTTGAGAGGTATTGGACTAATTGTCCAGCTTGCCGACTGTCTCGGCGTATAACAGCTTGTAGTGTATTAAGTACGTTAAATAAAAAGTGAGGATTCACTTGCGCGTGAAGTAGCTTTACTTCCGACTGTAGCAGTGATTGTTTATTACGCTCATATTGTCCAGCGAGAATCTGTGCTGAAAATAAGCTCGCGATGCCTTCACCGAGAGTGCGGTTAATTGAGCTGAATAAACGATTTTTAGCTTCATAGAGTTTAATCGTGCCGATAACTCGCTCATTCTCCCCACGAAGGGGGATAACCAACGCGGAGCCAAGTTTACAAGTTGGGCTTAAAGAGCATTTATATGGGGTTTCATTACCATCAGCATAGACGACTTCATTATTATCGATCGCTCGCCGCGATTGCTCGGAAGCTATCGGTGTGCCTGGGCAGTGGTGATCGGCTCCGATACCAATAAAGGCTAAAATCTTTTCTCTATCCGTGATGGCGACGGCACCAATCTCTAATTCTTGATAGATGATCTTGGCTACTTTCATACTGTTATCAGTATTGAACCCTTTGCGTAAAATACCATCTGTACATAATGCGATTTTCAAGGCTTGAGCCGAAAAGGCTGTCGTGTATTTTTCAACAATCGCTCGGCGATCGAGCAAAATACGAATAAACATAGCGGCACCAATCGTGTTGGCAATCACCATGGGCGCTGCAATATTTTTCACCAGTTCTAATGCTTCATCGAAAGGACGTGCCAGTAATAGAATAATGAGCATTTGGATAATTTCAGCGACAAAGGTGACACAACTGGCGGTAATTGGGTTAAAAATTTTATCGATTTGGCCTCGTTTCATGTAATAACGATGCACTAAACCGCCAATCAATCCTTCGGCGATAGTGGAAACCATACAACTAAATGCGGTCATACCGCCGAGTGAATAACGGTGCAATCCCCCAGTGAATCCCACTGCAAAGCCAACCGCTGGCCCACCCAGTAGCCCTCCAAGCACGGAACCAATCGCACGTGTATTGGCGATAGAGTCATTGATATGTAAGCCAAAATAAGTTCCCATCACACAAAAAACAGAGAAAATAAGGTAGCACATGACCTTATGCGGCAGGCGGATAGTGACTTTTAATAGAGGGATAACAAGAGGCGTTTTACTCAATGCCCATGCAATGACTAAATAAACGCACATCTGTTGTAATAGCAGCAAAATGAGATCAAATTCGTACATAAAGGGTTCCAATTTTGGCATTTTAGCCGCGCAATTTTAGCGTAAGCTGCTGATTTAATAATAGCGATTTAGTCAAAGTTAGCTATCTTTATTTGACATAAGGGGAAAGTCGCTTCAATATTATATCTCCCCCCTCTTGTTTGTGACCTTGCGCACAAATTTATTAACGCTGTATCGGCAATTATTGCGATAATTTGATGATTATAGTTTCCTCCGTGATTATTTAGGGTTTTACTAATAATGAAAAAAAGAACAATAGCACTGATTTTGTTGATGCTGATTTTGATAGCGGCGGCGGCACTTTTCCATTCCCACAATCAATTCTTATTATTGCAAGGTGAAGTCGATGCGCCTGAGGTTATGGTGACCTCTAAGGCAAAAGGTCGTGTTATTGAACGCCATGTGGAACGCGGGGATGACGTTCAAAAAGGGCAATTGTTATTAACATTAGATAGCCCTGAACTAACGGCACAATACGCAGCTTTAAAAGCCGCGAGAGACCAAGCGAAAGCGCAATTAGCTCAATCAATTAATGGAACACGTGAAGAAACAATTCGTAATTTACAAGCGTCATTGGCACAAGCTAACTCACAGTATCAAAATGCGACACGTGAATATACTCGCTTAAATAACTTGTCTGCTAAAGGCTATGTTTCTGCTAATGAGTTAGATAATGCACGTAAAGCAAAAGAGGTGGCTTTCCAGCAAGTACAAGGCGCAAAGGCGCAGCTTGAAGAAGCCAAAAATGGTGACCGTATTGAATTACGTCAAAAATATGCGGCACAACTGAGTGAAGCTGAACAGAAACTGGCTGAGCTGCAAGTGCAGTTAGATGACTTACAAGTGAAAGCTCCCGTTGATGGCGAAATAGGGCCTATACCCGCGGAAATTGGTGAAATTTTCAATGCAGGTAGCCCATTAATGACCATGGTCCGCATCCCACAGGCTTATTTCATTTATAACTTGCGTGAAGATATCCTTGTTGATATTAAAAAAGGTGACAAGATTCAACTTGATGTTCCCGCTTTAGGCGATAAAAAAATTGAAGCAGAGGTTCGTTATATCGCACCAAAAGGGGATTACGCAACAAAAAGGGCAACACGTGCGACAGGGGATTTCGATTTGAAAACCTTTGAAGTTCGTTTGTATCCATTAGAACCGGTTGATGGCTTAAGACCGGGTATGAGCGTGTTATGGCGCTGGGATAAATAAAAGGCGCTGTTATGAGATTAAAATTCGCTTGGCATGGTTTTGAACATGCATTCAGTCGAGAAACACAAGCCGCTATCCGCAGCCCTGTTTTTCACTGGTTAAGTTGGCTGTTTCCGTTAATGTTATTTACGTTAATAAGCGCTAACTTCTCAGAAGGAACACTGATGGATCTGCCGGTATCCGTCGTTGATAATGACCGAAGCCCAGCGTCTAGGCAGATGATTCGGGATCTGAATGCAGGCCCCCATGCAGATGTAAAAGCGATTGATAACAACCTTAACAGCTCAATAAAACGCTTAGCTAGTGCGCAAGATTATGCGCTTTTATATATTCCTACCAATTTTGAAGCGGATGTATTACGGGGGCGCCAACCTGAAATACGCATGTACTACAATGCGTTGTTTTATGCGTCGGGAAGTTATGCGATCCAAGATTTCAGTGGACTGGTGGCTGAGCTGAATGCCAAGTACCGTACTCAACTGGCGAGTTCAATGGGAAAAGCCTTACCCCCATTAGCACAAGTGACTCTTTCTTACGACAGTTTATTTAACCCCAGCGGCAGCTATATCTATTACCAGCAATTCGCAGCAACTATTCATATGCTGCAATTGTTCGTGGTGACGTGTACGATTTATACTTTATCGCGTAGCTCAATATTACAGAGTGTGAAGCCATTTGGTATGGCCGTGCTCGGAAAAATGGCCCCTTATACATTATTTTTTACCACATTATTAGTGGTTGAACTTGCGGCATTGGTGAGTATCTTTGACGCTAAGGTGGTGGGAAATCCCCTCTATATGATAATGGTTGGCTTCTTCTATGTGATAGCGGCACAAAGTATTGGGCTATTGCTATTTAGTTTCACGTCTAGTGCAATTATGGCTTATAGCCTTATTGGGATGCTAGTGAGTATTGCATTAGCCTTCTCGGGAATGGCAGTACCTGAATTATCCATGATTTTGCCCGCACAAATTATTTCGAATATTGAGCCATTAACCCACACACTCAACGCGATGTTTGATATTTTCTTACGTGAAATTTCATTTAAACGTATTGTCGAAGTCTGTTTGTTCTTACTGATTTATCCCATCGTAACGGCATTTTTGATCCGTAAACGCTTGCCGAAAAGAATTGCGGCACAAGGAGGGGAGCTCTAATGCAGATGTATTTTGCAACCTTCCGTAAAGTACTGATTGGCATGTTAGATAAGCCAATGTGGTTATTATTGATCGTCTCGTTGTGTGTGATGAGTTTAGTCTATGCGAAGCCGGTGTTATGGGATTTACCTGTTGCAGTGATCGACCAAGATCATAGTGTGGCAAGTCGAGCACTTATCCGTGACTTAGATGCTGCTCCGAAAGTGAAACTGCACAGTTATGATAGTTTAGATCAAGCTCGCAAGGATATGATCGGTCGGCAATTGTTCGCTATCATTATCATTCCAACCGATTTTGAAAAGTTTTTATTGAATGGTAAAACTATTACGATCCCTGTTTATGGTGACGCGACCAACCGTTTGGCGAGCGGCCAGATCCAACAAGAATTAGTCAGTGCTTATCAAACATTATTAAATAGCTATAACACACAATTATTAATTAATTCTGGTTATAGCAAAGAGCAAGCTAAAGTCATTATTACTCCAATTCGTAGCTTAACGGAGCCTTTGTATAATCCAGGTGTCAGCTTTGCCGCCATTGTGTTTCCCGGTTTGCTCGTCATGTTGTTACAGCATTCACTGCTTATTGCCTGTGTTCGCGTGAGTATTGCTATTCGTGGCACGCCAAAAGGTAAACCGCCATTAGCAGTATATTTAGGGGCATTATCTGCATTGATCCCAATTTGGTTATTTTTATCCACCGTCTTTTTTGCTTTGTGGCCATGGATCCTAGGTTATCGCCAAGAAGCACCACTGTATCAATTATGGATGCTGACTTTTCCTTTCTTATTGGCAGTAATTGGGTTAGGTAAGTTAGTGACTGAATGTTTACGTAGTGTTGAGATGATTTATTTAACCTTAGCGTTTATTACCACACCGGTTTTCTATATGTCAGGAACGATATGGCCATTGCAAGCAATGCCTGAGTGGGTACGCATGATCGCGTCAGCATTACCATCAACATGGGCAACCAGTGCCATGGCGGGGATCAACCAAATGGGTCTACCGTTTAGTGGCGTATTGATGGATATTGTGATGATGCTGGTTCTTGGGGTCATTTATACTGTGATTGGTGTGTTTATTGGTATGCTACGTGACGGTGAATTACGTCATATTTCCCATATTATGCATCGTTGGCGGAAGCAGCGTCATGATTCATAATGTTGTTTAAGATGTCTAATGAATAGAAGGCCTGATAAAGATTAAAAGTCATTGCGATGTTGAGATAAATAACCGGCCTTCATTCTAATATGACGGTGAGTTTTTAAGTCATTATTAGATAATCCCAATTATGAATAAATAGTTTTACGCATTATAAGATATTAATAGCCTGAACTTTAAAATTAAGTTAATTTAATTCTTTATAAATGCTTTATTTTAAAAAAAGCTTAAGTTACATTTATTCCTTTTTTAAAGGAATAAATCTCTATGGACTTTTCGACTATCCTTTCTGCGTTACTTTCGTTTATGAGTTATTTTGCGATAGGTACTGTCATGGTGCTTGTGTTTCTTTTTATTTATACACGGATATCGCGTCATAATGAGTGGGCATTAATCAAACAGAATAATACCGCTGCTGGGCTTGCATTTATTGGTGCTATGCTAGGTTATATCACTCCACTATCGAGTGCTATCTCTCACTCTATTAGTCTTCTAGACTGTATTATTTGGGGCGTTATTGCATTATTTGTTCAATTACTTGTTCTCGGCGCAACCAAAATATATATGCCAAAGATCAGCGAGAAAATAGAACAGAATAATATTTCTGCTGGGCTATTTTTAGGAGGTACATCACTTGGGTTTGGTATTTTGAATGCCGTTAGTATGAGCTATTAACAAATAAAGATGTTCTATGAGTAAGAAAAATAAAATAAAGAAACATAAAAGTCATCAGCCCCATGCTAACGCTCAATTAAAACGAATTGGTACCGTAAAAAAAGAAGTACGTAAAGGCCCTAGCATACTGACGCTAGCCATTATGGGAGGGGCTGTTATTTTTGGTATACGTAGTTGTAGCAAAGAATCTCCAACCTCTACGGTGACGATCTTTAAAAATAGCGATGATTGTGTATTAGCGGGGTATAGCCGATCTTTTTGTACGCAAAAACAAGAAGAAGCTCAGCAACAATTAATTCAGCACATGGCTTACTATAATCAACTAAATAGCTGTGAATCTATTTATGGGCAAGGCAATTGCTCATTAATAAATCGCAAATTGACTCCGTATGAAAATTTGGAGTGCTTATCCCAAAACCATGACAATGAGTATTGTGATGCCCAAGAGCGCGAGGCTTATGCGCCTACACTAGCAGGCTTTTCGGTTGATAATTATCCCAGTGAAGTGAGTCGTTCTTCAACGTCTGCGCATTCAGGATTGCATTATTACTCAAGGGCTAGACCATTTTATCGTTCTAAAAGTGAACCGAATGTTTATTATGAGCCTGGTTCATCGGATAAATGGGTTTCCGATGGTTCAAATAAGTTGAAACCCGCTAAATACAGTAATAACTCGACTAAAACGACTTCACGAGGCGGCTTCGGACATAAATCCAGTCGTAAAGGTGGCTGAGTATGTTGCGAATACCATTAAAGCCGCGTGAGAATTTAGATAAAATAGCTCAAGATTATGGTTTTGATTTTCATATTATTGATGATGAAATTTATTGGGATGAATCACATGCCTATTGTTTTACCTTAGAGCAAATTGAAAATGGTATTGAAGATCCCACCGAAGAATTACATCAGATGTGTTTAGAGGTTGTTGATCTTGCTATTAACGATGAGGCTATCTTAGAAGAACTTGCAATCCCTGAATTATATTGGGATGCGATTGCAAATAGTTGGCGAAAGAATAAAGCGTCATTATATGGAAGAATGGATTTCTCATGGAATGGATATCAGACAGCAAAATTACTTGAATATAATGCAGATACTCCGACATCACTCTACGAATCCGCATTCTTTCAATGGCAGTGGCTGTCTGATATGACAGCAAGAGGTTTAATTCCAGCTAATGCCGACCAGTTTAATTCGATTCAGGAAAAACTGATTCAGCGTTTTTTATTATGGCGTAACGAGCACCCTTTTTATTTTTGCTGTTGCGAAGACTCGATAGAAGATCGCGGAACTGTTTTATATTTGGAAGACTGTGCTCGCCAAGCGGGATTACAAACGCAATTTATTTACATGGAAGATATCGGGTTAGGCCTCGGTGGGGTTTTTACGGATTTACAAGATCAGATTATTCATCAAGGTTTTAAATTATACCCCTATGAGTGGATGTTCCAAGATGATTATGGCCCGATATTGCGTAGCCAACGGACCGAATGGTTGGAACCGTTATGGAAATCAATTTTAAGTAATAAAGGGCTATTACCTTTGTTATGGCGTTATTTCCCTAACCATCCTAATTTGTTACCTGCTTATTTTGCCGATGAGCAAATTAATATTGTTGGAAAACTTAAACAGGATATGGGGAGTCATTGGCAAGGTTTTACAACCAAACCGTTATTCTCACGCGAAGGTGCGAATGTTTCATTATTCATGAATAGCGAACAAGAAATTATTACAGAAGAATTTGGTGAATATGCTCATGAACCCCGTATTTATCAGGCCAGTGCATTACTGCCTAAATTTGGTTCCGATTATACCTTAATAGGAAGCTGGGTGATTGGTGATGAACCTGCTGGCATTGCTATCCGAGAAGATGGTTCGTTAATAACCAAAGACACATCTCGATTTATTCCTCATTATATTATGAATTAATGCAGCTTATTTGTGAAAGGGACCTATGAACCGCGAATTGATCTCATTTCTCGCATGGTGATAGTGATCAAGCGCGAACTCTATCTCCCCATAAAAGAGTCATACTCAATCATTTCATCGTTCATGAATTTCTATAAAATACATCAATTCAAACTTAAGGAGTCGCCCATACAGGCGACTTGGTTGATGGCCCATCGGGTAAAAAAATAGGCACTATTGCCGAGGGCGACAGTTTAATGAAAATCAACGGGATCGCCGTAACACTGGAAGGCCACAAAGTGGCTTGTGGTGGCTTCAATGGTTGTGTACATGTCACGTTGGGATAAGTGATGACTTGCTGATATCACCGCATATCACTGAAACTACTACCCCGTCATACTGCTAATCGCAGCAGTATTGGCGATGCACATTTGCGTTAGCCATATCATTTTCTATCACTCCAAGTGATTCGTTGACTTGCCGCCGAGATACGCTGCGAATTATTTGGGAGACTATCTGTACGAGTACGAATAAAGGCAGCCGATATCCCATCGACATAAAAAAGCAATCAGAGTGTTTCGCTCATGGATGTATGGCTAACCTCTAATCAACCATCTCTAAACCTGCAACTTGTCGCCAATAGCCATTACAACTCCTGTCTGTAATCGTTAGTGGTGCTAGGCCTGTTTGGTTGGCTTTAAATTGTGACAGTATTTTTAGAGAATCATGACTTTCAGGAGAAATACGTACAATATCCACTAAATCCATCATGGATAGCTGTTCATTGCCTAAGTTGTAGCAATAGCCACTTTGTGTCTGCAATCCATTGAGCGTGAAAACCTGTTGCTGTTCTTGAGAAAAAACTTTTCGGCCTTGTGGATAGTTGATACAGCAAGTTTCACACTCATCTTTTGCACGATTTTCTGAGCGCGCGGTAAAGCAGCGGGCCGAATAGGCGAGAGGTAGGTGTCCATAACTCATCACTTCAACTTCGAATTTGTCACGTATTCCTAGCTCGTCACATTGATTGAGTAAATTGACTAGCCAATCACGAGACAATTCGACAGGCATACACCAGCGTTGCATACCTTGTCGGAGTAGGATATTAAGCGTTTGAGCGTTATAACAATTCAAACCATGACCGGCGACAAAAGGCAGGTTGCGCTCAATTAACATATTAATCACCCCAAAGTCGTGTGCTTCCACGAGGAATTCGCCATTATCGACTAATTTACTGATCTCTTTAAGTTCAGAAGGGGCTTGTAATAGTGCGAGGGTACTTAAAATAATCTGTTTTCCGCTAGCAGACAGTGCCTTAGCCAAATCAATCCAGTCAGCTGGTTTCATTTCACGACGCTTACTACAGACGGTCTCACCGAGATAAATAATATCAGCTTCACTTTGCATAGCCTGCTGATAAAACGCTTCAAGTTGCTGTTTTGGCCAGTAATAAAGAACTGATCCTAATGCATATTTCATGACGTATTCCTTATTATTGCCATTTACGATGGTAAGCGCCAAGGGTTGTTTGGCTACCTTCAGACAGTTCTCCCAAAACTTTCAACCATTGTGGGTCCGCAATAAATTGTTTCGGATTTGCATTGTATTTGTCGATGGCTTTGCGCCAGATACGAGTGACGTCGGTCACATAGGCTGGGCTGCGTTGGCGACCTTCAATTTTGACCGATGCAATATTTGCGGCCATCAAATCTGGCAGTAGTTCTATGGTGTTAAGGCTGGTAGGCTCCTCCAGTACATGGTATTGATGGTCATCAACCAAATAGCGTCCTTTGCATAGTGTCGGATAACCAGCATTTTCATTGCCTTGATAGCGGTCTATCAGGACTTCATTTAAACGTGATTCCATGCCTTGTGGCGTTTGCTGCCAACGAACAAATCGTGCAGGCGAGCAAGCACCAACCGTATTGGGGGATTCGCCGGTGAGATAAGATGAGAGATAACAGCGTCCTTCTGCCATGATGCATAGGCTACCAAAAGCAAAGACTTCTAAGGGAACAGGGCTAGTTTTGGCGAGTTGCTTGACTTGATGGATAGAGAGAACGCGCGGCAATACGATACGATGAACATCAAAATTACGTGCATAAAAGCGAATCGCTTCGGTATTTGTCGCTGAAGCTTGCACAGACACATGTCGCTCAATATGTGGATACTTATTCGCGGCATATTCAAGCATTGCTAAATCAGCAAGAATTAATGCATCTGCGCCCAAAGATGCAGCAAGGTCGACAGAGTCTCTCCAGCGTTGAAAACCATCGGGATGAGCAAAGGTATTAATTGCAATATGCAGTTTGCGCTTGTGATTATGTATATAGCGTTCTGCTTCACGTAATTTTTTTTCAGTAAAATTCAGGCCTGCAAAATGGCGTGCGTTGGTATCATTTTTCAAGCCGATATAAACCGCATCGGCACCATTATCGACAGCCGCTTTGAGAGCTGGTAGGTTGCCCGCAGGGCAGAGTAATTCCATGGTGTCTATTCCAGTGTAAAATTTCGACAACTTAGCATTCTAGTCAACTCGGTAGAGACAGATTTTGATTTAAGGCAGTGAATTGGTTGTTTACCTGTTGAATTTGCATCGTTATTTTGATGTTAACACTCCAATATCAAAAAACTGATGCGTTTTAGTTAGGTGGATTTACTGGCAAATAGGCGAGTAGACAGAGTATTCATGATATTTCTGGCAGAATAAAAAATAAATACTGGCGAGAAGAGCAAACCTTGATATAGGATCAAATGAGTGCTTATTTTCTTTGGCATTATATGAATATTCTATTATTGAGTATGTCGATATATATGTCTGTTATCACACTGATTTGCTAGCCATAAGCCATAGCGGGTGCTGTGTTGTATTTAATAGGCAGTCAATTGATATAGGGAGTCAGAGCTGTGTTAGGAAAAATTCGTTCTCAACTTATCTTAAAAGGGCCTTCACTACTGAAGTTTCCTTTAAAAGTGACCCCATTTGCTGTGCAGCGTCAGGTGCTTGAGCAGCTACTTAGCTGGCAATTCCGTGAATCGGTCAAAGAAGGTGAGCTGGATTTCCTTGAGGGTAAATGGCTAAGAGTTGAAGTCAGTGACCTTAACTTAGTCTGGTTTATTAGCTTACAAAATGGTGTGTTAGTCGCGAGTGCTCAGGAACAAGCCGATGTTAGCGTAAGTGGTAAAGCGAATGACCTGATCCTTATCGCGGCTCGTAAAGAGGATCCCGATACGTTGTTTTTCCAACGCCGCTTAGTGATTGAAGGCGATACAGAATTAGGCTTGTACGTGAAAAACCTGATGGATGCTTTTGAATTAGAGAATATGCCAACACCATTGCGTTTTACATTGTTACAGCTGGCGGATTTTATCAAAACCGCTCAACAAGACGAGGACACTGAGCATAAAAACTCGGTGGCATCCCCATGTTAATTCGAGTTGAAATACCGGTTGATGCAATAGGCATCGATAAATTATTGCGTGAGACATTCCCCACGCAAGCTGAAGCAGAATTAGTGCATAAACTACGTGAAGACGGTTTATTAACATTAGGTGTTGTTGCAACCAATGATGACGGCGAAGTGATTGGTTATGTAGGTTTTACGCCTGTAGATGTCAATAATGAAGATGTGCAATGGGTTGGCCTTGCGCCTATTGCTGTCAGTCAACAATATCAAAACCAAGGTATTGGTAGCCAATTGATTTACGAAGGTCTCGATAGCTTAAATGAGTTTGGTTACGGTGCTGTGGTGGTGGTAGGGGATAGCAACTATTATCGTCGTTTTGGTTTTGAACCCGCATCACAGCACAATATTGTAAGCCAATGGCCTGAGTTACAAGACCATTTTATGATTTGTGGATTAGAAAATGGCACCTTAAGTGATCATACAGGGCGCGTGACTTATTCTGCTCATTTTGATGCACTGTGATTCACTAAGTAATTTATAATATTGTCTGGCTGATCAAGGATCAGCCTTTCTTTTGCCTTTTTACTGAGTTTTTTGACCTGAAATTCCAATTTTGATGCTGCTGAGCGATCCCCCACTAAACAATGAAAAACAAGAGTCAGTGGCATTTTTCCTTTCAATGCTTTTGCACCTTTTCCTTCTTGATGCTGAGTAAAACGGCGTTGAATGTCTGTTGTAATCCCACAATACAATCTGTTATTTTTCTCTCTTATTAGGTAAATATACCAATTTTTCTGTGTGGTCATTAGATCCTAGCGCCTTATTTTTGCCTTTCTGTGCTGAAATTTAAGGGGAAATAATTTGGGTATAAACTAAAAATCTCGCTGATCAGTGGAAATATAACTTATTAAATTATATATAAAAAATGACACATTAAAGTCATAAATTTGTAACCTAAAGATTGGTTTTGATTCAAATTTTTTGAATGATAACAGCAAAATTAGCTAATTTTCATTACGATTTAAAGTGCATAATATGATCCATATCACAGGGGGACGATAAAACGCCCTGATAATAATTGAATATACAATGAGGAACACATTATGAAAAAATCAACACTAGTCGCTGCAACTTTGGCTTTAAGTGCTATTTCATTTGGCTCAATGGCTGCTGAAGAAGTTCAACACTCTAGCCAACCCGCTGCTGGTTATGTTTCTGTAACAGGTGCTGTTAGCGTTAATGACCTAACTGAAAAGTTAGCCAAAAAAGCTGAAGAAGCTGGTGCAAGTTCATTCCGTGTTATTTCCGCAGGCGGTGAAAACTCAATGAATGGTGTTGCTGCAATCTATAAATAATTTATAGTACCTAGCAAATACAATACCAAACGTTCAGAACAGCTTAAGCACGCTCAGCGATAGACAAACGATATTCAAAGAGCGTGTTCTGAACGGACAATGTGAGTTTTTGCGATGAATGACCAACAGGCATTACAACATATCCAACGTTATCTTTCCCGCCAGCACGTTTTTTCTTTCTTTACGTATCACGAGCATGATATCTGGCCAGCCACTTGTTACTATGCATTTGATGCTAACCAAATGAGTTTATTTTTTATGACCGATCCCGATTCGCGTCATGGTCAACTTATGCGAGCCAATCCTCGCATTGCAGGCACAGTTTCCGCACAAACAAAAGTTGTCAGCCAAATCCAAGGGATCCAATTTATTGGCGATGTGATAGCCTTGGATGAAACGTTATTACCGCAAGCTCGCCAATTTTACTGTCGCCGCTTTCCTGTGGCGTTGACCGCAAAACTCCCTGTATGGCGCTTAGATTTACAGGAAGTCAAAATGGTCAATAATAAATTAGGTTTTGGTCGCAAACTGCATTGGTCACGAGAGCATTAACGTAAAGTGTGAATAACTTGATTACTGCTTCCTCGCCAAAGTAGAGCGGGATCATACAACTCTTGAACAAATTTCCCATCGACCAGTACGTTAATCAGACTAACCACTTTCTGTTGCTCTGGTGTCAATTCTGCAAGCTGATAACCTGTCCATAGCCAAATATCTTTATCAGGGCAAACTGTTTTGACACGATGAACTAATTGAAAAATAGCCGCGAGGTTAGCAGGGTGCAAGGGATCTCCGCCGGAGAGAGACAACCCCTGCCGACGGATTCGTGTATCCTGTAAATCCTGTATGATCCGATCTTCCATTGCTTGGGTAAACGGGATGCCAGAGTCGAGACGCCATGTACTTTGGTTGTAGCATCCACGACATTGATGCACACAGCCAGAGACAAACAGTGTACATCGGGTTCCAGGGCCATTGACGACATCAACAGGGTAATATTGATGATAATGCATAGTCTTAACCTAGCTGCCCATTGCCTAAATGTTTGATGCGTCGTTTGACTTCTTCTTGTTTACCCGCGTTAAATGGGCGAGCATCAGGGCTTCCTAGGTAACCACAGACACGGCGGATGACTGAAACGCGGTTGGTGTCGTGATTACCACAACGTGGGCAAACAAAACCCTTGCTAGTGCAGCTAAATTCACCCGTAAAGCCACACTCATAACATTCATCAATTGGTGTGTTTGTTCCATAATAAGGAACATGTTCATAGCTATAATCCCAAACGTCTTCAAGGGCTTTCAGGTTGTGTTGTAAGTTAGGATATTCTCCATAACAGATGAAACCACCATTGGCGAGTGAAGGGTAAGGTTGTTCAAAGTCGATTTTGTCGTAAGGGTTAACACGTTTTTCAACATCAAGATGAAAACTATTAGTGTAGTAACCTTTGTCTGTCACATGGGGAATCACACCAAATTCAGCGGTATCAAGGCGGCAAAAACGGTCACACAGGTTTTCACTTGGTGTGCTATACAAGCTAAAGCCATAACCAGTCTCCGTCTTCCATTCGTCTGTTGCTTGGCGTAATCGACTAACAATAGCGATGGCCTTTTCTCTTAATTGGGCATTGTCATAAACATGTTCTTGAGCGCCGAAGAGCGCATTGATGGTTTCATGCAGTCCAATATAACCTAATGAAATGGAGGCACGGCCATTTTTAAATATCTCGGCAACACTATCATCGGCTTTGAGTCTCACACCACACGCGCCTTCCATATACAGAATCGGTGCAACACGTGCTTTCACATTTTCTAGGCGTGCAATACGTGTCATGAGTGCTTTTTTGGCGATGAACAAACGCTCTTCTAGTAATTGCCAGAAGGCATCTTCATTACCTTGAGCTTCAATCGCAATGCGCGGTAAGTTAAGGCTGATCACACCTAAATTATTGCGACCATCATGAATTTGTTGCCCATTTTCTTCATAAACGCCTAAGAAGCTACGGCAGCCCATTGGGGTTTTAAAGGAACCAGTGACATTAACGACTTGGTCATAGTTCAGAATGTCTGGATACATACGTTTACTGGCGCATTCCAAAGCTAACTGTTTGATATCATAGTTAGGATCCCCAAATTGGTGGTTCAATCCTTTTTTAATCGCAAACACCAGTTTAGGGAACACCGCGGTTTTACGGTTTTTACCTAAGCCAGCAATACGGTTTTTTAAAATAGATTGCTGGATCAAACGTGCTTCTGTTGAGGTGCCAAGGCCAAAGCCAAAGGTGACGAAAGGCGTTTGTCCATTTGCGGTATGTAATGTATTAACCTCATATTCAAGGGATTGGAATGCGTCATAGCATTCTTTTTCTGTTTGGCATTCAGCATAGCGCTGAGCATCACTGATCCCCCAAGCTTCCGCTGTTTTAAGGTGTTTTTCATAGCTGATATGTACATAGGGTGCCAGTATTTCGTCAATACGATTGATAGTCGTACCGCCATAAATGTGGCTAGCTACTTGAGCAATAATTTGTGCAGTCACGGCAGTTGCTGTTGAAATAGACTTTGGTGGCTCAATTTCTGCATTGCCCATTTTAAACCCATTGGTTAGCATGCCTTCAAGGTCGATAAGCATACAGTTAAACATAGGGAAAAAGGGCGCGTAATCCAGATCATGATAGTGGATTTCGCCTCGTTCATGAGCAATGACAACATCTCGAGGCAAAATATACTGTTTAGCATAGTGTTTTGCCACAATACCAGCGAGTAAATCACGTTGAGTAGGGATCACTTTACTGTCTTTGTTGGCATTTTCGTTTAGCAGTGAAACATTGCTTTGCTCAATAAGGCCTCGGATATCATGGGTGAGCTGGCTACGTTTTTCACGTGCACTATCTCTATCATGACGATATTCAATGTAAGCGCGCGCTAGGTTTTTATAAGGGCCGGACATGAGCTGATTCTCTACGGCATCTTGGATCTCGCGAATGTCTACTTTTTCACGATGGCCGAGTTGCTCTGTGACAGCAGTTGCAACGTGAAGACAGTAGTCATTATCTTGAATATTCACAGCCGTAGATGCACGCTTTATGGCCTCTTGAATTCTTTGGGCGTCAAAATTGACTTGGCAACCGTCTCGTTTAATCACAACCGTTTTCACTGAAATGCTCCTTATTGAGTTATCCACAATATCAAACCGTCAGATAATGCCGCAGTAGCAGGAGTGGCTGTCTTGTGGATAAAACTGTGAATAAATACTATATGTAGTATGTGTTGATGCAATTAAAGCACAATATATAGGTTATTGCTCTTTTTTAGCTACACTAAACTTGATCCACAACAAGGAAAAAAATAAATTGTATGAATATCAAAAGCCGAGATAACAAAAATAAAAACCTATTATGAAATTGATCGTGGCAGCAAACGATGGCCTGTGTGAGCGCCGGTAAAATACGAAACAGTCAAATCACATCATAGCGATCTGTCAGTGCATAAATCATATGAGAAATCCAAAATAGCAACTTGATTGCTAATAAAATGGTTTTCCGATTAAAACCGCCTAGTAATAAGGTAATAAAAGGGCCGGAAATCGCGATAACCACGACATAAATACTGACAAAAAAACCAACTTGCGGGGCAGTTATATGACGTTGAGTGGATTAATTGAGGTAATAAACCGAACACGCCACTTCAGTCGTCATAGCACCAAATACGGGCAAAGAAAGGATATTAAGAGTAGAGAAAAAGTTGATCATGGTGGATTTATCTAACAAAAAAAGGCCACTTATGTGGCCTTTATATTGAGTTATAGCGAATTAGTTAAGCAAATCAAATTTTGCTAAGTATTCACCCCAGTCTGCAACACCTTGAAATTCAAAGCCGACACTTTGGTAAAAATGATGCGCACCAAGGTTATCAATATGATAGCCAATCATAATGGCTGGAATTTTCTCTTGATTTGATGACTTTATTTCATCAATCAATACCTGCATCGCTTGCCGACCATAGCCGAGACGTTGGTGCTTCTCGTCTATCATAAAGCGATAAATCCAATAATTGCCATCATCGGGGTCAATACCATACATGACTAACCCCACTAATGTATCTTGATGCTGAATACCTTTAACGATAAACCGAGGTAAAAATTGAACTTCCGCAATTGAATATAAGTTGGAAGCAATAAATTGTGCTTGTTCTTCTGAAACTTGTAAATCAGCACAATCTTCCCAGTTATCTTGATTCAACCCAACGAGTGTTACCATTAACTTCTCCTGTTTAGAGAAGCAAACCTTCTCTAAATTATGAATGAATAGAATATGTTTTGAATGTATTTAGATTATTTTTACGCATGGTAACCCCCTTAGTTCGGATGAGTGATAGGGCCTAATTGGCGACTAAAAATGCGGCTCAAATATGCCGGAATGGCAATAAAATAACAAGATGTTTTGAAAAATATATTGTTGGCAGGAAAGTGAATAAAAAATAGTCCGTATAGCGAGTTAGCGCATGATTATTTGGATAAGTTCGGGGAAGTGAAAGGTGATAACACAAAGCAGAAAAAACGCCATTTTTCCCGCTTTGTGTTATCTGTTATTTATTACTTACGCACAGCGATCGCTTCGATCTCGATTTTTACATCTTTCGGTAAACGGGCAACTTCAACACAAGAGCGCGCAGGGAAAGGGGCATTATGTTGTTTGAAGAACTCTTCGTAAGTTGCATTCACGGTTGCGAAATCGTTTAAATCTTTCACAAAGACCGTGGTTTTCACGATATTGGCAGCGCTAAGACCCGCTTTTTCTAAGATAGCAGCAACATTCGCCAGTGATTGGCGAGTTTGTGCAGCGATATCTTCGGGAACTTCCCCTGTTTTTGGATCAACAGGGATCTGACCTGAAGTGATAACCATACTGCCTAGGTCAACACCTTGTACATAAGGGCCGATTGCTGCTGGTGCATTTTCTGTACTGATTTCGTATGACATAATGACTCCATTTAAGCAGATAAAATTAGCGTGATAGATGAAACATAGTATAAAGCTTTGCTATTCACATACAAAGTCGCAGTCTACGTTTATCTTGTTTACTGATTATTGATCACGGCGTCTCTATCGAACTCTTTTTCACAGAATTTACAGGTTAATGCAACTTCTTTGCCGACTTTTTTCACTCTAAAGCTGCTGGAGACTGGCTCATTATGGCTAATGCAGTTACTGTTTGGACAAATCAGCACATTGTCGATATGTTCCGGTAATCTTAGCTCCAGCTTTTCTACGACTTGGTAGTCCTCAATACGATTGACGGTTGCTTCTGGCGCATACATCGCTAATTGGTTGGCTTGCTCTGGCGTTAAAAAAGTATTTTCAATTTTGATTAAATCTTTTTTACCTAAATTATTCGAAGGCAAATTTAAACCGATAGTAATTCGTTCATCAGTTAATGTCAGTTTAAACAGGCTCAGCAATTTGAAACCAATTTGAGCAGGAATGTGGTCGATGACAGTGCCGCAGCTTATCGCTTCAACTTGTAATTTATGGTCGTGTGTCATGATGGGTTTCTCCTCAGATGGCCAATTCTTTATTTAAAACCAGTGACAGTAAGGCTTGTCTTGCATATATGCCATTGCCTGCTTGTTGGAAGTAGTAAGCATAAGGTGTTTTATCAACATCGACACTGATTTCATCAATGCGCGGTAATGGATGTAATACTTTCAAGTTAGGTTTTGCAACATGCAGATCTGCTGCTCGCAGTACAAATTGTGCTTTGACATTGGCATATTCTGAAGGGTCTAAACGCTCTTTTTGTACTCGAGTCATGTAGAGAATATCGAGTTCAGGCAAGACTTCATCAATATTGTTATGCAGGCTGTATGTAGAACCTTTTTCTTCAAGTAGGTGAAGAATATGCACAGGCATCGATAGGGCTTCCGGAGCGATGAAGTAAAAATGATTGCCCTCGAACTTAGACAGCGCTTGCGTGAGAGAATGCACGGTTCTGCCATATTTTAAGTCACCGACCATGGCCACTTGCAAGTTTTCAAGGCGGCCTTGTGTTTCTTGAATAGTAAATAAATCCAATAGCGTTTGTGTTGGATGCTGATTTGAACCATCACCCGCATTGATAACGGGAATATTGCCTGAAAATTGGCTAGCTAAACGTGCGGCACCTTCTTGTGGATGGCGCATCACAATGGCATCCACATATTGGCTAATGACCGAAATAGTATCGGCGAGCGTTTCACCTTTTTTACCTAACGAAGTGTTCGAACTGTCAGAAAATCCGACAACAGATGCCCCTAAGCGATGAATGGCTGTTTCAAAGGATAAACGCGTACGGGTCGATGCCTCGAAGAAACAACTGGCGATAACTTTATGTTTTAGAAATTCAGGTTGTGGTTGTTGTTTTAAAGAAGCGGCAACCTTGAGCACGAGCTCAAGATCGGCGCGATCTAAATCATTAATTGAAATTATATCGCGATGGTATAAAGGGTTCGGCATCGTTGTTCTCCTGTGTCAGCAAGACGTGTTAGGTGATAGGCCAAAAAAAAGCCCCTCAATGAGGGGCTTTTCTTGAAATACGGAGGGGAAAAACAGGCTGTCCAGACCGCCAGAAGGCAGTGCAATGGAGGTGTTCTTTGAAACAAATAGAGCAACAGCGTTCATGGTTTCTCCCAGCAAATTGTGGCGCATTATACGCGTGTCTCCTCTCGACGCAAGCGTTTGCATACAGAAAAATAAATTTTTTTACTGGTATGCTGATATTCCTTTTTTGTTATTTTGTATAAAAATAATAAAATCAGAGAGCTATTCATTATTGGCTAAGTCGCTTAGCGATCCTCTCTAATTTGACCATTAACAAAAGCGTCACGCTGACTAACACAATGGTGAGTGCGGCACCATCGGCAATATTTCCTCTATCCGTTAAACTGAAAATTGACACAGGCAGTGTTGCCCAACCAGGGGGATACAGCATCATGGTTGCACCTCGCTCCCCTAAGCTGAATGCTACATTTTCAATATCAGGTGAAATACGGGCTTGTTGGCCTCGCTTTATCAGGGAATGAGTTTGGTAAAACATGGGATGAATATCAACGCATGTCAGCCGATGACGTTGCGCATTTGCGTCAGCAAGCCGCCAATAAGTTATTTGCCGCAGGTGCGCACTATGTTATTGATACATTAGCTGATCTACCTGACCTCATAGAGAAGATAAATGTGCGACTGGCTAATGGCGAAAGACCCTAAGTGGCCGTATCGCTTATAGGTTGAGTTCGAATCTGTACAATATTGTGGCGCCTATTATCTCGATGCCTATTAGTAGGCACCACAGCTTCAAATACAGATTCGAATACAGCTTCAAATAAGTGCCGACCTAATCTATACAATTAAATGATACCACTCGGTAATTCAGGTGCTAATGTTGCAACCATTACCGCTTTTATTGTATGCAAGCGGTTTTCCGCTTCATCGAAAACAATACTGTATGGAGATTCAAAAACCTCTTCAGTGACTTCCAGTCCACCCCACAGATTAAACTCTTGGGCAAGTTGAGAGCCGAGCGTTGTATCTTCGTTATGAAATGCGGGTAAACAATGTAGGAATTTAACATCAGGGTTACCGGTTAACTGAATCGTATCCATATTCACTTGATACGGTTTAAGCAAATGAATCCGTTCGGCCCAAACCGCTTTTGCTTCCCCCATTGACACCCAAACATCGGTATACAGGAAATCAGCATCTTTAACACCTTCTGCAACATTTTCAGTGAGCGTGATTTTTCCTCCTGTTTTCAACGCTGCTTTTTGACAAATTTCAACGAGTTCTGCTTCTGGCCAACAACTTTTTGGTGCGACTAAACGAACATCCATGCCTGTGAGCGCCGCAGCCTCTAACATGGAATTTCCCATGTTGTTACGAGCATCGCCTAAATAAGCAAATTTGATCTCTGAAAGAGGTTTGTTTGGTTGATGTTCTTGGATGGTCAGTAGGTCGGCCAATAACTGTGTGGGATGGAATTCATTTGTTAATCCATTCCATACAGGCACTCCCGAATGCGCAGCTAAAGTTTCAACCGTTGATTGACTAAAACCCCGATATTGGATCCCATCATACATCCGTCCTAAAACCCTTGCGGTATCTTTCATGGTTTCTTTGTGACCAATTTGGCTACCTGAAGGGCCTAAGTAAGTGACTCTTGCACCTTGGTCAAAAGCACCGACTTCAAAGGCGCAGCGTGTACGAGTAGAATCTTTTTCAAAAATAAGGGCGATGTTTTTGCCTGTGAGCAGTGGGGTTTCGAGTCCGGCTTTCTTTTGTGCTTTTAACCAAGCTGATAGTTTTAATAATGAATGAATTTCGTTGGGTGTAAAATCAAGTAACCTAAGAAAATGCTTTTTATAGAAGGGGTTCATAAAATGCAGCCTTTTGTGATTGAATTAATATTCAATTTATATTCATAAAAATTCAAAATCAACCCCTGTAAGAAAAGAAATTATTCATTCAGGTATGGTGTCACTGGCAGCCCTATGGGAGAATGGCCCAGAGACTAGCGATAATGAAAAAAGAGGTGTGGATATGGTGGATAAAGCTGAATTAGAGGCTCAATACGAAGAAACTCGTCTAATTATAGAAGAATTACTGGAAGATGGCAGTGATCCTGATGCATTGTATGCAATTGAACACCATTTCTCTGCTGATAATTTTGAATTATTAGAAAAAGCAGCCGTAGAAGCTTTTAAATTAGGTTATGAAGTCACTGATGCGGAAGAGTTGGAAGTTGAAAACGGTGTGACGCTGATGTGCTGTGATGTGATTAGTGAGAGTGCATTAAACGCAGAGCTGATAGATGCTCAAGTTGAACAACTGATGAAATTGGCTGAAAAACTCGGAATCAACTATGACGGCTGGGGAACTTATTTCGAAGATCCTGATGCTGAATATGATGATGAAGAAGGTGATGACGACGAAGGTGATCGAATCCACTAATTCAATAAGCTAAGATTCAACTCCCTATGTGCCTGCTCTTGTAAAATCAACAAAAGCAGGCATTTTGCTATCAACAGTCACTAAAATCGTTAACGTAGTAGGCGTGAAAGGGCCATTAAAGAAGGTATCGTCGATAAATGTCTTAGTAGAACGTCGACTACACATTTATTCGCCTGATATCTGCTCTTATCACTGATTATTCTGGATCTGCTGGATATCCCGCCGTACTGAGGGCTGTACGGAAAATACTTTCTTCCATATTGCTGGTGATCTGCACTTTTTTTGTTGAGGGATCGGCGTCCACTTGCGCATTGTCATCAATATCCAAAATGATTTTTGTGATTGATTTAGCGCAGCCGCCACATGCCATTTTCGGTATTGTAAGACTTATCATTTTTCTAACTCCTATGATTAACATTATGATAAATATAAAGCTTTACCCTATTGGAAGGTCAATCAGTTTTTACTGAATGCGCGGGAAAATTGCCAAACAGCCCCTTTTTGACCTCTTGGGTTTCAAGGTATTCATGTGAATTAACTAAATTTTCAATAATCGGGCAATCAGGATCATCATTACCATGGCAGTGTCGAGTGAGAGCTTCAAGCGTATTTGCGATACCTTGCAGCTCATGAATCTTTCTTTTTAATTCAGAAAGGTGTGTTAGTGCCATATTTTTAACATCGGCGCTAGCACGCTCTCTATTGCGCCATAGGCACAATAAAACTGAAATCTGCTCGGTTGAGAAACCTAGCGAACGCGCACGGCGAATAAGATTCAGGCTATTAACGTCCAATTGGTTGTAATAGCGATACCCTGCGGTTGTGCGCTTTGCTTTGGGGAGCAAGCCCGTCTGTTCGTAATAACGGATCATTTTTGCTGAGATACCAGAAAGTTTGGCTGCTTGACCAATATTCATTATTTTATCTCCTCAACAATCGGATACTTTAAGAAATAAAATAGCTAGTTCTTTGTTGTCGCTTGTTTAAGAATCGCCATAATGCTCGGTTTTTGCGATGAAAAAGTGCCATAAAAGATATGCTCACCAATGAGGGTAATCGGTGCGACGCGTACACCCGTTCGAGCTTTGGCTTCTGCCATTATTTGCGGGTCTGTCAGGTCGCGCTCTTCAAATGAGAGTTGTTCTTTCACCAACCACTCTTTGAGCAATTTGCAGTCAGGGCACGTTGGTGTGGTATAAATCAGAATTGGCGGTTGTGGTGTGAGCGTCATCGTGATCTCCTTTTTACGGATATAGCCAGACTTAATACAGTCTGGCTATTAAAATGATTTATTGAGTGGCGCTATCTTTCATTGGTGCTTGAAAGCGTTTTAGGCGTAAGGCATTACCCAATACGAAGACACTGGAAAGTGCCATTGCTGCCGCAGCCAGAATAGGTGAAAGCAGGGTACCGTTAATTGGATAGAGCAAGCCTGCTGCCACAGGGATCAATAGCGCATTGTAAGCAAAGGCCCAAAACAGGTTCTGTTTGATGTTGCGGATAGTTGCTTGGCTTAATGCAATTGCATCGACAACACCACGTAGATCCCCAGACATCAATACAACATCCGCAGCTTCAATAGCGACATCTGTTCCTGTACCGATTGCTAATCCAACATCGGCTTCGGCAAGTGCAGGTGCATCGTTAATTCCATCGCCAACAAACGCGACTTTATTGTGATTACGACGAAACTGTTTTAAAGCTGCAACCTTACCATCTGGCAAGACTTCCGCTGCCACTTCATCAATGCCAAGCTGTTTAGCGATAGCAGCGGCTGTCGCAGCATTATCACCGGTGATCATTGCTACTCTTAACCCTAAAGCGTGTAATGCATTGATAGCTTCTGGCGTTGTTTCTTTAATTGGGTCAGCAACGGCGATAATTGCTGCTAACCGTCCATCAATAGCCGCGTAGAGTGGACTTTTTCCTTGTTCACCTAGGCGTTGCGCAGATTGCTGGAAGTGACTCACATCCAATCCAAGCTGTTTCATAAAGCGATCGGCACCAACAGAGATGGCACGACCACTGACTTTTGCCGAGATACCAAATCCTGGAACGGCTTCAAACTCTTCTATAGCCGCCAGTGCAAGACCTTTGTCGTTTGCAGCAGTCACAATCGCTTCAGCTATCGGATGTTCAGAGCGCGTTTCGATGGCAGCAACTAAGGACAAAACCTCATCATATTCAAAGCCGTCAGCTGGGATCAGGTCAGTGAGTTCTGGACGACCTTTCGTTAATGTTCCGGTTTTATCAAGAGCGACGACTGTTACATCACGCAGCGCTTGTAAGGCTTCACCTTTGCGAAATAGAACACCTAATTCAGCAGCTCGTCCAGTACCGACCATAATTGAGGTTGGTGTTGCCAGCCCCATCGCACATGGACATGCGATAATTAAAACAGCAACAGCATTAATCAGTGCAAAGGTTAGTGCTGGATCTGGACCAAAAATAAGCCAAATGAAGAAGGTGATCACCGCGCCTGTCATCACCGCAGGAACAAACCACATCGTCACCTTATCAACTAATGCTTGAATAGGTAGTTTTGAGCCTTGCGCTTCTTCTACTAAACGAATGATCTGAGCTAATACGGTGTTCGAACCAATTTTAGTCACTCGGAAACTAAAGGCGCCTGTTTTATTGATGGTGCCCCCAACAACCTCAGAGCCTATTTCTTTGGATACAGGTACAGGTTCACCGGTGATCATGCTTTCATCAACATAAGAAGCCCCTTCAATGACTTCACCATCAACAGGGATTTTCTCGCCTGGGCGCACAAAAACGATATCATTTGTCATGACCTGATCCAGCGGGATCTCAATCATTTTCCCATCACGTTCTACACGGGCCGTTTTAGCTTGTAGCCCAACAAGACGTTTGATGGCTTGGGAGGTTTTGCCTTTTGCGCGGGCTTCTAATGTACGACCGAGCAGAATTAAGGTCACAATAACGACGGCCGCTTCAAAGTATACATTCGCCGTCCCGACAGGCAGCACCTGTGGTATAAAGGTGGCCACCACAGAATAGCCATAGGCAGCGGCTGTACCGACAGCGACAAGTGAGTTCATATCAGGCGCTGCACGTAATAGTGCCGGAACCCCTTTTTGGAAAAACCGTAAACCAGGGCCGAATAGTACAATGGTCGCGAAGACAAATTGGATATACCAATTGAGTTGTTGTCCAAGGTTCTCCGATACCCAATGATGAATACCTAGAATAAAGTGTGAACCCATTTCAATAATAAATACTGGCAATGTGAATATTGCAGCAGTAAATAATGCACGCCGTAGCGAACGCTCTTCATTCTCACGACGTTCATTGGCTTGATCATTCGCATTAGTCGTTGTTTCTGACAGACGACGAGGTTTATAACCAGCTTGCACTATCGCGGCTTCGAGATCATCGATAGTGACAGCGCCGGAGAAATGGCGAATGCGGGCGCGTTCTGTTGCCAAGTTAACAGTCGCTTCAATAACGCCGGGGATTTGTGATAATGCTTTCTCAACGCGACCAACACAAGATGCACAGGTCATCTCTTCAATCGCTAATTCAGTTGTCTCTTCACGGACTTTATAACCTGAACTCTCTATTGCACGAACAGCCGCAGCCGGATCAGCTTGGCCTTTGAACGTGATGTCTGCACGCTCAGTTGTTAAATTCACGGTTGCCGTTTCAATATTCGTGACAGCGTTTAATGCTTTTTCAACACGACCAACACAGGATGCACAGGTCATGCCTTCTACTGGTAAACTCAGCCTATTAACGGAAGAGTGAGATATATTCGTTGTCATGGACTTACCCTCTTGGATTTCTTCATTACGTAAAGACTAACGTTTACCTTAAGGGGAAGGTCAAGAATTATTTTGAATTATTGTATAGATTGATAATGATTATTTGTACTCTATTGTTTTATAGATGTTTTTTTGTGTTGAAAAAGTGGTTCACTAAACTATCCCTGTTTAGTGAACCATTTATTAGCGATAAAGAGTTTGTTAGGCTGATTTTTTAGACGTTAGTTTTCGTATCGCCATATAAAATACAGGCGTTAATAGTAAGCCGAAGAAAGTGACGCCTAACATGCCAAAGAAGACGGCGATCCCCACTGCTTGCCGCATTTCAGAACCTGCTCCAGTCGCTAAGACCAGTGGAATAACTCCTGCAATAAAGGCAAAGGATGTCATTAAAATAGGGCGTAATCGAAGGTGTGACGCTTCCAAGACGGCCGTTAGCGGATCTTTTTCTTGTTTCTCTTGGGCTATTGCGAACTCAACAATCAAAATAGCATTTTTCGCCGCAAGGCCTACCAGCACAATAAAGGCAATTTGCGTGAAAATATTATTATCACCACCCAGTAACCAGACTCCCGTCATAGCTGAAAGCAGCGCCATTGGGGCGATTAATAATACAGAGAACGGTAACGACCAGCTGTTGTATTGAGCAGCGAGTATTAAGAATGCAAATAGCACCGCTAATGGGAAAATATAGAGTGCAGAGTTACCCGCTAATTGTTCTTGGTAGGTTAAATCCGTCCATTCAAAATCCATTCCTTCTGGTAATGTTTCACGTAAGATTTTTTCCATTGCGTCAGTTGCTTGGCCAGAGGTATAACCTGGGGCTGCATTGCCAGTGATATCAACTGAAGGATAGCCATTATAGTGGATCACGCGATCTGGACCATTGGTACGCGTAATAGTGACTAATGCACTGAGTGGGATCATCTCTCCATGTTGGTTGCGAACGTTGATCAGTTCAATATCCTTTGGATCCATTCTAAATGGTGTATCCGCTTGAACAATAACCCGATAAGTGCGGCCAAAACGATTGAAATCATTGACGTAGAGAGAACCTAAATTGATTTGTAAGGCATCAAAGATATCGGTAAGTGTTACGCCTTGAGATTTCGCTTTTTCCCGATCAATATCCACATCGATTTGTGGAGAATTAGTTTGAAAACTTGCCATCATCCCTGTTAATTCAGGTGTTTGCATCGCTTTCATGAGAACTTGCTCTTGCACTTGTGCTAAAGCCTCAAAACCTAGATCCGCCCTATCTTCAATTTGCACCTTAAAGCCGCCCATTGAACCTAATCCCGGAACAGGGGGAGGTGGAAATATGCCTACAAATCCATCGGGTATTTGGCTGAATTTTTTCATCAAACGATCTGCAATGGCGTTCGCAGAGAGGGAGGGATCCGTGCGTTCATCAAAAGGTTTGAGCATAGCAAACATGAGGGCCGAGTTAGGTAAATTAACAGGCCCATTCACAGAGAGTCCTGGGAATGCGACTACGTTTTCAACGCCAGGCTCCATGAGAGCAAGACGTGACATCTCTTTGACGACCTCTTCGGTACGATCAAGAGAGGAACCCGGAGGTAATTGAGCAACCCCGATTAAATAGTATTTATCTTGTGCGGGAACAAAACCATTAGGAACCACTTTAAAACCTAATGCGGTTAGTCCAACAAACCCCAGATACAATACAAAAATAATCAGACTTCCTCGGATACAACGTCGGACTATCTGAACGTATTTGTTAGACAAGGTATTAAAGAAGACATTAAATTTTGCAAAAAGGCGGCTAAATATTACGTTGATAACGCGAGTCAGCCAGTCTGCTTTTACGTTTTTACCCTGTGGTTTGAGTAAAATTGCACTAAGGGCGGGAGATAACGTCAGTGAGTTAATCGCTGAAATAATGGTTGAAATGACGATGGTGAGTGAAAATTGACGATAAAACTCCCCTTGTAAACCAGATAAAAATGCGGTGGGGATAAAAACAGCGGCGAGAACTGAGGTAATAGCCAGTATTGGCCCCGTAACTTCATCCATTGCCTTAAATGCAGCTTCTTTTGGGGTTAAGCCATCCGAGATGTGCCTTTCAACGTTTTCAACCACGACAATTGCGTCATCGACAACGATTCCTATGGAAATAACTAAACCAAATAACGATAACGTATTGAGTGAAAAACCAAAGAGATACATAAAGGCAAATGTACCAATTAAAGATACTGGTACTGCCACCAATGGAATAATAGAGGCACGCCAGCTTTGTAAAAATAAAACCACAACCAGTACCACTAATACAGTTGCTTCAAGCAGCGTGATGGCAACAGACTTTAAAGATGCGCTCACAAATATGGTGGGATCATAGGCAATTTTGTAATCGATTCCGTCGATAAAGTTAGTTTGCAAACGGGCCATGGTTTCTCTGACGGATTCGGCGACTTCTAATGCATTCGCGCCCGGACTCATGACAATTTGTAGTCCGACGGCATTTTGCCCATTTAGTAAGCTACGAAGTGAATAATTATCAGCGCCTAGCTCCAATCTAGCGACATCTCTTAAATAAGTTGCCTGCCCATCTTTTCCGGAATGAATAATAATATTACCGAATTGCTCCTCAGTTGTGAGTCGACCGAGTGCATTTATACTGATTTGAAACGATGATGTTGAATTGGGTTGTTGTCCAATAGAACCTGTGGCGACTTGGACATTTTGTTCTTGGATAGCCGCAACAATATCATTTGCAGTTAATCCTAAGGCGGCTATTTTGGTTGGATCAATCCATGCTCGCATCGCATATTCACCTTCTCCCCACACTAACGCACTGAAACACCGGGTAACCTTGCGATTTCATCACGTACATTCAGTAACGCATAGTTAGACACAAACAGAGGGTCGTAAACATTATTCGGCGAATACATATGAACAACCATTAACACATCAGGAGATGTTTTTTCTGTGGTGACACCAATTTGCTGTACTTCTTGAGGTAAGCGAGGGATAACCCGTGATACTAAGTTTTGCACTTGGATCTGAGCGATATCAGGATCCACATCTTGCCTAAAAGAGATGGTGAGGACCATTTTTCCATCAGTTGACATCTGCGAACTCATATAGAGCATGCCTTCGACGCCATTGACCGCTTGCTCGATGGGAGAAGCCACCGTATCCGCAATCACTTTGGGTGTTGCCCCAGGATAACTCGCAATAACTTGAACTGTCGGTGGCGTTACCGACGGATATTCGCTAAGCGGCAGTTTATAGAAACTTAATATCCCCGCTATTAATATAAATATTGATAGCACCATAGCGAAAATAGGGCGCTGTATAAAGAAATGGGGAAACTTCATTATTGTTTCTCCTCAACTTTATTGGCTGTGGTCTGTTTGTTATTTGTCGTTGATGGTGTTGTTTCTGCTGCTGGTGTGGACTGCATAGCTACAGGTGCGACTTCCATCCCCGGTCTGACCAAACCTTTAATAATAATTTTCTCACCCGCAACTAAACCGTGATTAATGACTCTGAGACCATCAACCATGGCACCTAATTCGACAGGGCGGTATTCTGCTTTATTATTTTTATCGAGAACTAAGACATAGTTTTGGCCTTGATTAGAACCTATGGCTTGGTCATCAATTAAAATAGAAGGACTTTTTTCTCCAATAGGCAGTTGTGCACGAATAAATGCACCGGGGATCAGCTTGCCATCTTTATTATCGATAACTGCTCTAACTTTCACCGTGCCGGTCGTTCGTTCGATTTGGTTACCAATAAAATTAAGATTGCCAATATAGGGTGTGCTCTTGTTATTTGGTAACGTTATGGTCACGGGAGGCAAGGATACATCGGTATTTTTTATCGACGATGAATATAAATCTGTTAATTTATGGAAAGTAGCTTCATCAATATCAAAATAAGCATATATTGGATCAATGGACACTACCGTCGTTAAGCGAGTGGCTTCATTTGTCTCGCCACCAGTCACTAAATTGCCTTCCGTTATTAACGCTCTATCAACTCGACCTGCAATGGGCGAGTGAATTTTGGTATAGGATAAATTTAATTTAGCGGATGCTACAGCGGCTTTGGCTGATTTCACTTGTGCGTTATTTGCGGTGAGTATAGCAAGTGCGTCGTCATAATCTTTACGGGAAACCGCGCCTTTATTAATCAACCCTTTAAGGCGTTGGTAATTTCGATTGGCTTGCGCGGCTAAAGCCTCTGCTTGGCTTAATTTCCCCTCCGCTTCAAGTAGCGCTATTTGAAAAGGTTGGGGGTCGATTTGAAAGAGTAAATCTCCTTTTTTAACCCGTTGTCCTTCAGGTATGTCGACTGAATTAATACGTCCGCCAACGCGGGGGCGAACATCAACGGTTTTTGGGGAGGCGAGATAACCAGTAAATTCAGCAGAAGGGATAATGTGTCGTTGAATAACTTCCGCGACAGGAACTTTAGGCAGCATAGCAGAATTCGCGGCTGCTGATTTATTATCATTATTTGTCTCTTGTGCGATAGCTAGGTCGCTTATACTCATCGCTACAATAAATGCAGCATATATTCCGATTTTCATTTTTATCATAAACCTTACCTAATTATTGATCTCGTTGTTAGCTTTAACGTTAAATAAAAAATGTTTTGGCAGGGTAAAGGTTACAGTAGTTGTAAGGTCAACTTTTAAATACGATAAAGGTTGATTTAGTGATAAAGATGAATTTATTGTTAATTAAATCAATTCTGATATTGGGTTTTAATGATTAAAGAAAAGTCTGCTATGTAAAGTTAAAATAAACTATTGACCTTGTATCTACTTTAAGGTTTTTAATGATTGTCATTAATTTAAATACATAGAGAAATAAGGATTAATGATGAAGAAAATAACATTTTTATTGGCTTTAAGTTTATTAAGTTATCAAAGCTTAGCATCAAGTGATACGTCGAATACTCAACCTGTATTACCTCACATCACGGAAACCAACGCTTCAGAAGAACCTGATAAAAAAATTTTGTTTTCAATGACTTTTATTGGTGATGCGAGTTTGTCATCAATCGAAAAACAGGCACAGGAGATGGCTAAAAAACGAGGAGCAAGTCACTATAAAATTATTGGAGCAAGTGGCGAAAATCAACTTAGAGGTCATGTGACATTTTATCAATAACGCTATTTGTTTTAGTCAGGAGGTGAGTAATGAGCCATCACACCATTAGAGAAAATGTAATACAAGATATTCTTTTGTGGATCGATATGAATGTGGATAAGCCATTACAAATAGAAGAAATCTCTAACCGTGCAGGCTATTCAAAGTGGTATTTTCAACGTGTTTTTAAAAATACGGTTGGTGTAAGTTTAGGACAGTATCTGTTAATCAGGAGGTTACTAAGAGTCTCCACGGATTTGAAAGAAACCAACGATAAGATTATTGATATCGCTTTCAGGTATGGCTTTGATGGTCAACAAGGGCTAACAAGAGCCTTTAAACGAAAGCTAAAAGTGACGCCTGGCAAATATAGGAAAGAAACGATGCTAAGATATCATACATCTTATTAATCAATATCTTTTATAAACGTAGGTATAGAATACGCTTATGGGCAAATTCTATACCTAAAACAGTCGCAACAGAAAATGAAAACTCACATCTAATAAGGTATTGAATAAACAAAATAAATAAAATTGTTTTTTTCTTGACCTTGCAATGGTGGTAAGGATTAACATGAAAAAAACTTAAAATGATCTGTATCTGTTTTTAGGTGGTAAATAATGAAAATAGGTGAAGTATCAAAACTATTTAATATTCCAAGAGAGACGATTCGTTTCTATGAAAAAGAGGGATTGATTATTCCTCCTAATAGAAATGACAATAACTATCGAAGCTATAGTGAAAAGCATATTCAACGACTCAGGTTTATAAAGAATTGCCGTAGTCTTAATATGTCTCATCGTGAAATAAAAACATTATTAGATTTGGTTGATAATAATAGTGATGATTGCCAATTAGTTGAAGCCGTGATCAATACTCATTTACTGAATGTTCGAAAGAATATTGAGAAACTCACTCATTTAGAGCGAGAGCTGGTTATTTTACAAGATCACAGCGATGAAATAGATTCTCGGCATAAATGTGGAATAATAAAAAACTTATTATCGAAAAAGCGTTAAGCGATAAGACAAATAAGGATAGCGTATTTGGCTATCCTTATAGAGACGGCGATTATAACGCTTTTAACATCCGAATTTCACAATCGCTGTGGCCTGTATTTCCAAGTGGCTCATCAATAAACTCAAAGCCTAATTTCTCATACAGTTTAATAGCGGCTTGTAAGTCTGCTGTTGTTTCAAGATAACAGCGTGTATAGCCTTGTGCTTTAGCAAACTCTAATGACATTAATACAATCTGCTTTGCCACTCCCTTGCCTCTTAGTACAGAGGATAGGTACATTTTTTGTAGTTCGGCAGTTTCATTATCACCACCGGCCAGTTGTGATATACCACCACCACCGACAATTTTACCGTCCATCTCAACCACCCAGTATGCACTGCGGGGTTTGCTATAAACTTCATACAGTGTATCTAAAATAGGATCCGCAACTGCAAAGCCTTTATCGGCGGTTAAACCATGCTCTGCTGAAACTTCACGAATAACGGCAGCAATACCTGCATTATCTTTTTGTTCAATTAAACGGATCGTGTGGGTTGTTGTATTTGTTGTCATGAGAGACTCTCTTTATTTATTGTTTTGTACTACTCAGTGAGAGAGAACCAGAAGGGAACTTCAATCTGAGATCTGCGAACGCAGCCAGCTAATGATAATCGATTAATTACGATGGGTATAGATCTGTAATACATTCCTATGATGTATTAATTTATGCTTATACGTAGTTATTCGCATGATTTGTTTACGGAAGGTTGACTCCGCTATCGCTGGTGGCCTGCCTCTAATTATGCCGAGCTGTAAAAAAAGAAAAGCCCTTATTGGCTAACCAATAAGGGCTTAGGCTAGGTTGCACAAGGAAAAATTACAGTGATGCGATAGTCACTTTCTGTGCTTCTAACTTACCTTTCGCTTCAATATTCGCGGCTAAACGCTCACGTTCTTTTTCAACGACAGCTGCTGGCGCACGGCTAACAAAACCTTCATTTGCCAGTTTGCTTTCAATTGAGTCAATTTCTTTGATGACTTTCTCTAGCTCTTTGTCCAAACGGGCTAGCTCAGCATCTTTGTCGATTAAGCCAGCCATAGGGATCAACAGTTCGGTACCACTCACTAGCTTAGTTACAGAAACGGGGGCTTCTTCACTATCAGCCAAGACGGTGATACTGGCGAGGCGAGCCATGGACTTAATAAAATTTTCATTTTCAGCAACGCGACGTTTGGCATCCTGCGATGCACTACGCAATAAGACATCCAGAGGTTTACCCGGCGAGATATTCATTTCTGCACGAATATTACGTACCGCAATGATAGCTTCTTTGATCCACTCCAAGTCACTTAATGCCAGCTCATCGACCTTCTCGGCATTAAATTCTGGGAAGGGTTGTAGCATGATGGTATCAGCATCAATGCCTTTTACCACTTTTACACGTTGCCAGATGGTTTCCGTGATAAATGGAATAATTGGATGAGCTAGACGCAGTAATGCTTCCAGTACTTCAATTAATGTGAAGCGTGCTGCACGGGCCTGTGCTTCGTTGCCTTTATGAACCGCTGGTTTAGAAAGCTCTAAATACCAGTCACAGAATTCGTTCCAAGTGAAGTCGTACAGAATACCTGCCGCGATATCATAACGATGCGTATCTAGCGCTTCACGATATGCTTTAATTGTTTGGTTGAATTGAGCCATGATCCAGCGATCTGCCAGAGAGAAGCTCATTTCACCGCCATTCTGACCACAGTCTTGGTTTTCTGTGTTCATGAGTACGAAACGGCTCGCATTCCACAATTTATTACAGAAGTTACGATAGCCAGACAGACGTTTCATATCCCAGTTGATATCGCGTCCCGTAGAAGCAAGAGCCGCTAAGGTGAAACGTAATGCATCTGTACCATGTGCCTCGATACCGTTTGGATACTCTTTACGCGTACGCTTAGCAATTTTTTCAGCCAGCTGTGGCTGCATCATGTTGCCAGTACGTTTTTCCAATAGGTCTTCGAGCGAAATACCGTCGATCATATCCAATGGGTCGATAACGTTCCCTTTGGATTTAGACATTTTTTGTCCTTCTTCATCGCGGATGAGGCCTGTCATATAAACCGTTTTGAACGGTACTTGAGGGACGCCGTTTTCGTCTTTGATGAAATGCATGGTCAACATGATCATGCGGGCAATCCAGAAGAAGATAATATCGAAACCACTTACCAACACATCTGTTGGGTGGAACGTTTTTAAAGCTTCAGTATTTTCAGGCCAGCCTAATGTTGAGAAAGTCCACAGACCAGAAGAGAACCAAGTATCGAGAACGTCGTCGTCTTGACGTAAGGCAACGTCTGTACCAAGGTTGTTTTCACGACGAACTTCATCTTCATCACGACCAACGTAAACATTGCCTTTATCGTCATACCATGCAGGAATACGATGTCCCCACCAGAGTTGGCGAGAAATACACCAGTCTTGGATATCACGCATCCAAGAGTAGTACATGTTTTCATATTGGCGTGGTACGAATTGAATGCGACCATCTTCAACGGCTTTGATCGCATTTTCAGCGAGAGGTTTAGTGCGAACATACCATTGGTCAGTTAGCATGGGTTCGATAACGACACCACCACGGTCACCATAAGGTACCGTCAAGTCGTGAGGCTTAACTTCAACCAGTAAACCGAGCTGTTCAAATTCCGCGACAAGGGCTTTACGGGCCGCAAAACGTTCCATGCCACGGTATGCTTCAGGAAGTTCGCTACTATACGCAGTGGAAGGATTGCCATGAGTATCGAAAACTTCAGCTTCGTGGCGCACGTTACCATCTAAATCCATCATGTTAATCATGATCAATTGATGACGTTTGCCCACTTCATAGTCATTGAAATCATGAGCTGGCGTGATTTTTACGCACCCCGTGCCTTTTTCCATATCGGCATGTTCATCACCAACGATTGGAATACGGCGGTTAACTATCGGAAGAATAATTTCTTTACCGATTAAATCCTTATAACGTGGATCTTCTGGGTTAACAGCAACCCCTGTATCCCCAAGCATCGTTTCCGGACGTGTTGTAGCAACAACGAGGTAATCTTTCCCTTCAGCTGTTTTTACGCCGTCAGCGAGTGGATAGCGCAGATGCCACATGGAACCTTTTATTTCACGGTTTTCCACTTCGAGATCAGAAATAGCGGTATGCAGTTTTGGATCCCAGTTAACTAGGCGTTTACCACGATAGATCAAGTTATCTTTATAGAGACGAACGAACGCTTCTTTAACGGCTTTCGATAAGCCTTCATCCATAGTAAAACGTTCACGTTCCCAATCAACAGAGTCACCTAAACGACGCATCTGTTGTGAAATTGTGCCGCCAGACTCTGCTTTCCACTGCCAAATTTTGTCGATAAATGCATCACGGCCATAATCATGACGAGTTTTATTCTCTTCAGCCGCGATTTTACGCTCAACAACCATCTGAGTCGCGATACCAGCATGGTCAGTGCCCGTTTGCCATAGCGTATTTTTACCTTGCATACGCTGGTAACGGATCATGGTATCCATGATAGTTTGCTGGAAAGCATGCCCCATATGTAGGCTACCCGTCACGTTTGGTGGCGGGATAACGACACAGAAACTGTCTTTACTGGTATCACCATTTGGTTTGAAATAGCCGCTTTTTTCCCAATGAGCATAACGTGATTGCTCAATTTCAGCAGGATTATAAGTTTTATCTAGCGAAGGCTCAGCAATCGCATTATCTGGTTTTTTATCCATTTTTATATCGTATTCAGTTAGTTGGCGGCGTCGCCATAGTCAAATTGAAGCCGACGCTACGGTAAACCTTATACCGTTCACGCGCCAACTGTTTTAAAGTTTCATCAATAGGCACAAAGTCTATCACTTCATGGAATGCGGTGGCAAAGTCTGCAAACTGAGTTTGAAGATTGATCAGTACATCGCGTTGAGCATTACCTCGTTTTCCTGGCCAGCAAATTTCAATGGGCGCGCCATAACGGGGGCCTTCACCTGCAAGATTATGAGGAACAAACTGATGAGGATCCCTTTGCCACAGAGCTTCATCCAATTTTTCGGCTTGTTCGGCACTTTCACACGCGATTAAAACTCGTTTACTATTACGCCACATTTGCGCCGCAAGCTCGCAAGCAAGCCATTCATGGGCCTCAAGCTCAACTTGTGGTGATGGTTTTTCAAGCAAATAAAAGGTGGCGTTTTTCATCTCTTTCTTTATGGAATAGAAATATTTATGCAAAAAGGGTATTGCGACAGGCAATACCCTGAAATGAAGTTGGGTGCTATTTTAACGTATAGCACACCATAGTGCTATATACTCATCATACTTCCAGTGGCAACGTTATGGGTGGCATTGATTAGCAACCCGTTCCCCTTGAAATATTTAGCGTATAGACCCTAAACGTCAAGTGACAGCATGGTTGGCTGTCACTTGACGCATTATAGAGTATTACTCGTCACCATTTAGGCCAGCGCGGTTCAGTAAAAACTGTGACAGCATTGATACAGGGCGACCGGTTGCCCCTTTCGCTTTACCTGAACGCCATGCGGTACCTGCGATGTCTAAATGCGCCCAATTATATTTAGTGGCAAAGCGAGCCAAGAAGCAACCTGCGGTAATCGCACCCGCTGGTCGACCACCAGTATTCGCTAAATCAGCAAAATTGGAGCTGATTTGCTCATAATAATCATCGGCTAATGGTAAACGCCATGCACGGTCACCTGCTTGTTCAGAAGCATTGAGCAACTCGTGAGCCAGAGGGTTATGGTTAGACATCAAACCGGTATAGTGGCTACCTAATGCGATGACACAAGCACCGGTCAGTGTTGCGACGTCGATAACCAAATCAGGCTCGAAACGCTCGACATAAGTCAGCGTATCACACAGTACTAAACGCCCTTCAGCATCGGTATTCAGTACTTCCACTGTTTGCCCTGACATCGTGGTAAGAATATCGCCAGGGCGATAAGCTCGGCCACCCGGCATGTTTTCACAGCCAGCAAGTACCCCAATGACATTGATTGGTAACTGTAATTCAGTGATAAAACGCATTACACCATAAACAGTTGCAGCACCGCACATGTCATATTTCATCTCATCCATACTATCGGCAGGTTTGATAGAAATACCGCCAGAGTCAAATGTGAGACCCTTACCGACGAGGACAATAGGTCTCGCTTCAGGATCCGGATTCCCTTTGTACTCCATGATAGACATGAGTGACTCATTTTGTGAGCCTTGACCAACAGCCAGATAGGCATTCATGCCTAACTCTTTCATTTGCTCTTCACCGATGACACGCGTGGTGAGCCTATTTTCAGAAATGTCTGCCAGCTGACGAGCTTGGGAGGCTAAATAAGCTGCATTACAGATATTGGGTGGCATATTGCTGAGGTCTTTCGCTGCCTTAACGCCTGATGCAATTGCTAGCCCATGAGAGATAGCACGTTCACCACTGGTTAATTCACGACGTGTTGGTACATTGAAAACCAATTTACGCAGTGGACGGCGATGCTCAGTTTTATTACTCTTTAACTGATCAAAGACGTAAAGAGATTCTTTAGCCGTTTCAACGGCTTGACGTACTTTCCAGTAATTATTACGGCCTTTAACATGTAATTCAGTTAAGAAACAAACCGCTTCCATTGAGCCTGTTTCATTCAGGGTGCTGATTGTTTTCTGAATGATTTGTTTGAATTGACGTTCATCTAGCTCACGCTCTTTACCGCAGCCAATGAGTAGAATACGTTCAGACAGGATATTTGGCACATGATGGAGTAGTAGGGATTGCCCTACTTTACCTTCAAGTTCCCCGCGGCGCAGCAGGGCGCTGATATATCCGTCGCTTATTTTGTCCAGCTGTTCAGCTATAGGGGACAGACGGCGTGGTTCGAAGACTCCGACAACGATACATGCGCTACGTTGTTTTTCCGGGCTGCCACTTTTTACACTAAACTCCATGCGTTCTCCTGAATCTTAAAGACAAAGGCCCATGCTCCCGCTAAAATTAGCGTTACCGCATAATCTACCTCATAGAGAATGAACTCTTTATGTTAAACTGAGCAGATATCTGGTTTTTCAATAATATTAAGCATGTTCTGATTGGGTAATCAGTATAGAGAATGCTTTTATATCATTCTAGCCATACAATGAGCCAGAGTATATGTTAACAAATGGTAGATATTGAACGAACTTAGCCATTTTCCACCCAAAAGACAAGTTTTCACAGGCGTATAAGCGTGATCATTATTAGATATTTGGTACGGGAGACCCTGAAAAGTCAGTTAGCTATCCTTTTTGTGCTAATGTTGATTTTTTTTAGTCAGAAGTCCATCGATATACTCGGGGCTGCTGTTCAGGGAAATATTCCTTCAGACTTAGTGTTACCGTTACTGGGATTAGGGGTGCCTGAAATGGCACAATTGATCCTCCCTTTGAGCCTATTTCTTGGGCTATTGATGACGTATAGCAAATTGTATACCGAAAGTGAGATCACGGTGATGCATGCTTGCGGATTAGGGAAAAGTGTTCTGGTCAAAGCCGCTCTGGTGCTGGCAACACTTACCGCATTGATCGCGATAGGCAATATTACGTGGATGCTGCCTTGGTCCTCGCAATATCAAGAACGGGTGCTCGCCGACGCGAAGGCGAACCCAGGATTGGCTGCGATGGTTGAAGGGCAATTTAAAACCACCAAAGACCGTAACATCGTACTTTATATCGGCGAAGTCAAAGGTAACGATTTTAAAAACGTCTTCTTAGCGCAATTGCGCGCAACTAATGAACAACGTCCATCGGTGGTCGTGGCGGATAGTGGTCATATGAAAGAAGATGCGGACGGGCGTCAAACCGTAGTGCTTGACGAAGGTACTCGTTATGAAGGAACCGCATTGTTACGTGACTTCCGTATTACGGATTTTAAAAATTATCAGGCGGTTATCGACCATAAAACGAGCGATACCCGTAATGATAGAGTTGAGCAAAAAAATATGCTTGAACTCTGGAAGGCGAACGATCCCGATTCTAATGCCGAATTCCATTGGCGTTTGACGATCGTTTTCTCTGTCGTCGTGATGGCATTAATGGTTGTGCCATTGAGTGAAGTTAACCCTCGTCAAGGTCGAGTATTAAGCATGCTACCTGCCATGTTGCTCTATCTGATTTTCTTCCTATTACAAAGTACATTACGTAATAGTGCAGAAAAAGGCGATGTTGACCCGAAATATGCCATGTGGGCTGTTAACTTAGGTTATCTGGCCTTAGCAATTATCTTAAATATTTGGAATACCGTGCCAATGCGCCGCTTGCGGGTCAAATTTAATAGAGGGGTTGCTTGATGTTTGGTGTTTTAGACAGGTATATAGGTCGAACCATCCTGAACTCTATTTTAATGACCTTGTTCATGCTGGTTTCCCTTTCTGGGATTATCAAGTTCGTTGAGCAGTTGCGTAAAGTCGGGGATGGTGAATATACCACGTTAGGTGCGGGGGTATTCACGTTACTGACCATCCCAAAAGATATTGATATTTTTTTCCCGATGGCGGCATTGCTCGGTGCACTCTTAGGATTAGGTGCATTAGCTTCACGCAGTGAATTAGTCGTCATGCAGGCGTCGGGTTTTACACGTTTGCAAATCGCGCTCTCAGTGATGAAAACCGCGATTCCACTGGTTATTGTGGCAATGTTAATTGGTGAGTGGATTGCTCCAGCGGGCGACCAATGGGCGCGAAACTATCGTGCCGAAAAGATTGTGGGTAACTCATTAGTGGTTACCGATGAAGGTATGTGGGCAAAAGATGGACGTGATTTTATTCATATCCAGCGGGTCACTGATACGACATCGATTCAAGAAGTCTCCATTTATCGCTTTGATGAACAACATAAGCTGACCTCAGTGATGTTTGCTTCAAGCGGAACGTATGACAAGGATAACCAACAGTGGTCACTGTCTCAGGTCGATGAATCTATTTTAAATAATGAGAAAAAAATCACAGGTTCTCAGCGTTTAACATACGATTGGAAAACGAATCTTACGCCTGAAAAACTCGGTATAGTGTCACTTAGCGCGGATTCACTTTCTATTCGAGGGCTTTATCAATATATCGCCTACTTAAAAGAAAGTGGGCAAGTCGCGGCAGTCTATGAATTAAGCATGTGGAAGAAAATATTGGCGCCGTTATCTGCCGCTGTGATGATGTTAATGGCAGTTTCATTTATTTTTGGCCCATTACGGACTGTACCAATGGGCGTTCGGGTTGTTTCTGGGATTGTCGGTGGTTTCTTGTTCTATATCCTTAACCAAGGATTTGGGAACTGGAGTTTGGTTTATTCCGTGCCACCGATCATTGCAGCGCTACTACCTAGCGTCCTATTCCTCGGGATCAGTATTGCCCTGCTGGTGAAACGTAAGTAGCTCCATTTCGAAATCGATAAAACGTTAATAAGCCATCGTATAGCGTTATACGGTGGCTTATTTATGGGTATTAAACGACTCAGTGTTTGAAAACGTCAGGGATAGTGAGATGAGCCATAAAAATTCTCATTTTTATTGTCAGCCTTAAAACACCTGAAGGCCGTTTATGTTAAAAAAACATTCTCTTACTCACCACACATAAAGAGGATATACAAGTTCATGACATGTCTAGCGGCGTTACAAATATCATCTAGTGTGACTCGGTGGGTGTGATGAAACCCTCATCAGGCGTTATGTAAGGCCTCAAAATACCGTTGCCCCAGAGCTCAACTAACAAATGGAATTGCTAGAGGGTGAATAAAGTATATAGCTCTTGATCGGGGTCGCAATTTAAAGCCATTTTTTAGAGGCGGTATTTTATTAAGTTAGCGATAAACCCGTTACTTAGCTCACTTATTTTGGCATGTACTTTATTTTCTTGGGGGAGAGAAAATAGCGGGATTGCCAATAGCGGATTCCATAAGCTTCTCGAGAATCACGTCATAAAGACCCATTCTAGAAAGTGTTAAGTGATTTGCCATTACTTGCACGTTGGAGAGTCATCCGTTCTTCGGTGCTATGGCAATTGGTATTCGTCATTTTGGCAAAGTGCTCACTCGTATTTGCAGTAACCCTGTTTAATCATGTGTTTTAATGATAATTGATGGCATAGGATTCCCCTCTTGAATGATTTATGCCATTAGCATTGTGGGAGTGGGGGAGACTTGCAAAAAGCAATGATGGGTTGTTATACGCTAAGAAGAGCATTAATAAGCTATTAATATGATGCAAAAAAGGTTCGTACTGTGGTGGAGGTGACCACTTGGTGTAATAGCCTTTTATCGGTTGTCATCGTCAACGTGAAAAGGGAATAAAAGCGAGACTTTGTTTGTCTATTTTTGTGGTATTTCAAATACTGTTACCGAGCAAAACTGTTCGGTAACAGTGAACAAAGTTTTATTTATCAACCTATTGCTAATTTAAGAGCCACAAGCTGAACAAAATAGTGTTTTAGGGTTGGGGTGTAACTCGCCAGTGCATTCATTGCGTCGGCGGTACGCTTTCAATGTCTCCCATAAGCATGGTTAGCTGATAATGCAGCGACCATCTCATTCACACCGATCGTTAATTTGCTAAATTTACTGCTATCTTTACGCGTCATCACCACAAAAACACCGATGTTTTGTTGTGGGATCATCGCCATATAGCTATTAAAACCACCGCCACCGCCTGTTTTCTGGTAAATACCGGGTCTACCATTTTGTGGTTTCATATATACCCACCCCAGTCCGAGTCCATCTGCATGGCCCGCAACATCCATGCCTTTAACATCAAGCAGCTTACCTCTTGGAAAATAAATACCTTGCTCGCGTGCTGCTGTGGCTTTTCTTAGGTTTTTATCCGTCGATAAAAATTGCTGCATCCATTTTTGCATATCGGCGGGCGTTGAATAGACTCCGCCACTCCCTGCTGCGGCTAAGGTATTGTGGCATGGGCTGGGTTTTGTTCCCTCCATCAACCTTGCACACTGCGAGGCATTGGGGGTATAGGTGGTTTCCGTCATTTTGGCAGGAGACGTCACATAACGGCTAAATAGGTTAGGGTAGGATTGGCCAGATGCTTTAACCATTGCATCAGCAAGAAGGTCATAGGCAAGGTTTGAATAAGAGGCTTCAGTGCCTGGTGTCGCATCAAGCTTACCATTTTTTAGCCAAGTCCAACGATTGTCTTGGGTTGGCCAAATAAAGACAGGCCTTCCCCATTTACCACCCGGTTGCTCTCTCGGTAACCCACTGGTGTGGCTCGCAAGATGATACAGACGGATAGGTTGCCCACTATTGTTATCAGGAACAGAAACCCCGTGATAGCTATATTGCTGGAGCGGATCAGTGATGAGTAACTTTTTGTCTTGCTCAAGCTTAATCAAAATTTCACTGGTCATGAGTTTTGTAATCGATGCAATACGAACGAGCGAGTGAGGTCCTGGCTTTTTGCCATTACCTGGAGCGGTCTCACCATAATAGCGTGATAATGTTTGGTTATTATCAATGACAATGATAGCCATCCCGCGGGCATCACTTTCGTTAAAAATACGATTCGCATACAGATCGACAATTTTAGCGACACGTTCATAGGTTCTTCTATCACCTTCAAATACTTTCCAGTCGCTAGACTCGGCATCATTATTGCCCTGTAAAAACTTTGGTTGCTTTTCTGTCGTGCTAGAACATGCTGCTAAAACGAGCGACAATGCGGACACTGACAGAATTTTTAGAAATGATTTCTTCATGTTTAGGAGCCAGTCGATATGTAATTTTGCAAATGGTCGAACAGACCAAGGTTATTTTTTCTTTGAGAAGACCTTAATCAAAGCACCGATTAAGATGCCGATGACGAGCCCCGTCGCTATCCAACCTAGAAAACCCATGTGTAAATACCTTTAATAATTCAATAATGTGCATACGCTAACAAAATTTATATAAAGTCGCCAGCAGGCTTGAGGATGCTACTAATTAAATCAAATATTTGACTAAAGTAACATATGTATAGGCTGATAAATAAACAAAAAGCATTAAATAGCCAATAAAGGATATAGAGATTCCGTTTGAAAGAATGCAATCTAATCAGATCTGCAAAGGTAGCCCTGAAGATGCTTTTTTTTTAAGCGAACAAACTGAATAATCAAGATAAATGTTGCTAGTCGAGACAAGGCAAGTATAATAGCCACGTTTTCCAAGAAACACATCACTTCGTGCCGGAGTGGCGGAATTGGTAGACGCAGTTGATTCAAAATCAACCGCCTTCGGGTGTGCCGGTTCGAGTCCGGCCTTCGGCACCATTTAAGTGAAAATAAGACGCTAAAAGGCGTCTTTTTTTATGTCTCAAATTCTCTTTATCACAGCGTTCCTATTCCTATTCCTATTCCTATTCCTATTCCTATTCCTATTCCTATTCCTATTCCTATTCCTATTCCTATTCCTATTCCTATTCCTATTCTAATTCATGGCTGTCGTATCCCCCTTAGAGTGGCGATTAATGTGTCATTATCCTTATGATAATATTGTGATTTTCTCGTTAGAATCTATGATTTTAGTTTGATGGGAGCTATTCATATCATATTCGTTATCTAAGCTTATCCGTCACCTTTGCCTGCTGCTTAGGTGTGCTCTAAATTATTGAGTGTTTATGCTTGCTTTGGGGAGAAGAAGATAAAAAATTTGGCATTAACCAATAGATAGGCTGGCATAACTAATTCAAACGAGAAAGCTTATACGCTAACAAACAGTGATGGTTTATGTCAGTATATTCACCTCAATCGTTCTAGATATTTGCGTTTTCGCTTTGGCAGCAAATAATATTTGATAACCTTTGCTGTATACTCTGAGCCACTCTTTAGTGGATGCGAGAGAAAAAAGGGATGCAGTCAGAAAGCAAGTTGCTTTAGATATCGACCCACGCGAATACAAGAAAGAATTAAAGGAAGAGCAACAAAAGAAGTTTAATACCTTTGATAAGGTTGCTCGTGATTGGTATGTAACCAATAAGAAGTGGTCTGAAGGGCATAGCCACCGAGTGCTAAAAAGCCTTGAGGACAATATTTTTGCTGCTATTGGTAAACGTAATATTGCCGAACTGAAAACTCGCGATCTCCTAGAACCGATTAAAGCCGTAGAGATGTCTGGACGTCTTGAGGTGGCGGCGCGTTTACAACAACGTGTAACAGCCATTATGCGTTATGCTGTACAAAGCGGTTTAATCGACTATAACCCAGCACAAGATATGGCTGGAGCAGTTGCCACTGGTAAACGAGTCCACAGAGCCGCTTTAGAGCTTAAACGTCTACCCGAGTTCTTACAACGTATCGATGATTATAAGGGAAGACCTTTAACTAAACTTGCAGTCAAACTTACCTTGTTAGTCTTCATTCGTTCCAGTGAACTGCGCTTTGCCCGTTGGGATGAAATTGATTTTGATAATGCCATGTGGACGATCCCTGCTGAACGTGAAGCGATAGAAGGGGTTAAACACTCTCATCGCGGATCAAAAATGCGTACCCCTCATTTAGTCCCATTAAGCCGACAAGCTATTGAGATCTTAAAACAGATCTATCAATTCAGCGGTAACCATGAGCTGATTTTTATCGGCGACCACAACCCTAGAAAGCCGATGAGTGAAAACACAGTAAACAACGCATTACGTGTGATGGGCTATGATACGAAGACAGAAGTATGTGGACATGGTTTTAGAACGATGGCATGTAGCTCGTTGATTGAGTCAGGGCTATGGTCGAAGGATGCAGTAGAAAGGCAAATGAGCCATCAAGAGCGCAACTCAGTAAGGGCTGCTTATATTCATAAGGCAGAGCATATTGAGGAAAGGCGACTGATGGTGCAATGGTGGGCTGATTATCTGGATTCGAATAGGAAGAAAGAAATTTCTCCGTTTAGTTTTGCAAAATTGAGTTATTGAGACATGGAAGGGTTATAGGACAATGCTTCCGCTAGGTAATCGGTGGTAAGTATAATTATGTTCAGTATCTGGATGTAAAGAAATCATGCAGCGATATTCAGATTATATGGATTAATTGAAGGAGAATTATTAGTTACACTGTTCTAACTCATTAAATATGTTATATCTTAAAGAAAAGCGGTGATATAGGCTAAATTATTGTCGAATTACCACATTGATATTTCCGAAGTTTTACAAACCTAAGTCTGTCTGAAGCTACGCTATTATAATAGGTTTAATCAGAATCAGAATCAGAATCAGGAACAGGAATAGGAACAGGAACAGGAACAAGAACAAGAACAGTGCTGGCTGGCGGCTGCTTAGCCGGTATTACAGGAAACCTATCTATCTGGTGAGTGATTCGATCCTTTAGTGGTGCTAGTTTTAGTTGTATCTGATAGCGGATATATTCTGCCGTAAAATCATCAGTATTGATGTGCATATTATCCTACGAGAAGGCCATTGGTTCCGTATGCCGATAGTGAGGGATAATTAAATTGCAGATCATATAGATGAACTGTGTGAGCGGAATACCACGCCATCCCACTGTCGAGTGAAGGTAAGCAATGATAATATATACTTAATCGATGGTTCCGGAGGTTGAAATATGTGCTGTAGTGACTGTCATTGGGCTTTAAGCCTCTGATTGGATGCTAGAAATGGAGACTCGGTGGTATTGGATTATGCTATCCCAGCGGCTCAGAGGGGATGACACATTTTGTTGGTGTGGCTCGGTATATAAAGACCAATTGAACTGTAGACTGGTAATACTTAGAAAACAACAGTTCTCCAAAATCAGGAATGGGGAAACTGGCTGTAAAAATAAAAAAATATTTTAGATTAAAAATATCTAGTTTAATAAATAAATGGTTTTTTGTTTCTTAATTTTAAATCTGGTGGTTTTTTATTTTTCATGTGATTGACTTATAAGCTGGAATATATTTTTCACCTTGTTATAGATGGAAAACAATGGTTTTTATATTATAATGTAAAATAACGATTTGATTAAATGAAGAATAAATATGACTAATAAAACTATGGATGATAAATTTAAAAATGCAAGGTCAAAAAAAGAACTAGGATTTTTAGATAATAAAAAAATACCATTGAAATCAATAAAGTCAATATATATAAAAAAATTTAGAAGTCTAAATGATAAAGTAATTGATCTAGGTGAGAATATTACAGTTCTTATTGGTCGTAACGGGACAATGAAAACGACAATAATGGGGTTGATTGCACATCCATTTGCCACAGAATCAAAGGATGCATTTGGAAAACAACTAAAAACTCCAATTAATGAAATATTTAAATTATCTACAAAATATGATATTGGCCCAGATAAATACAATCTTTATTTTGATGTTGGTGCAGATGTGTTTTTAAAGGAAACAGTTACAGTAAGGTTAGCTAAAGATGGTTCAGAAAGACACAGGATTGTTATTTCGGGGCATGAAAGTGGCGATGGAAACTTTACTTACAACACATCATTTCTTAATCTGAAAAGATTATTGCCAATAGTAGATACAGCTGCTGAACCTAATGATAAAGTTAGTCATTTGACGGAAAAAGAGAAGCGACAGCAACGTGACTTTTATGAAACAATTTTATCAAGTATGGATTATAATGATTTTACTGCTGTTTATGAAGTAAATAACAAAACAACATTTGCGCCATGCGGTGATGAAGCTAGATATGATTATGAGGCTATCTCTTCTGGTGAGGATAATTTAGGCGCCATATTCAATAGATTATTAGGTTTTCAGCGTTCGTTCATAGATGATAATAAATGTGGAAATGGCATTTTTTGTATTGATGAATTTGAGAGTGGTTTACATCCAATAGCGCAGTGGAATCTTTTTAATTATCTATTAAAATGGTCTAAGAAATATAAAGTACAGCTAATAATAACAACTCACTCTTTGCATTTAATTCAAAAAATAATTATAAATCATAATGAAAATATAAAAAATAACAAGGTTATATTAAATTTCATAAGCAAGGCAAATGTTGAAAATAACAATTTCAATATAATTAAAAATCCAAGTTACGATATAGCATATAAAGAACTAACATTTGAAGAGCCTGAGGATTTGAATAAGTTAAGAAAGATAAATGTGCTATGTGAAGATAAAGTTGCAATTCATTTGGTGAAATGCCTAATAAAAAATAAAGATATTATCTCTCTTGTTAATTTCGAATGTAATTTAAATAATGATTCAATAAATAAAGGTACTAGCTTTATATTATTATCAAAACTATGTTCTAATTTTTCAGTTTTATTGAATGAATCATTTGTTATTTTTGATGCGGATGTGAAAAATAAAATAGGGAAAATAAAAGATAAAAACACATATATTGTTTTACCCGATAAAGATAATCTGGCGATAGAGAGGAGAATCATTGTTTTTATTTTGGAACTACCTGGAGATGATCCTTTTTTCATTAAATTTAATAAAGAAAAAGAGAGGTTTATTAATGAATTTAAGATGTCAGGGTTTAAGACGTTAAGTCCAAGTGAAATAAAAGATGAAAAAATTGTAAGTATTTCATTATGTAAAAAATGGGCTGAAGGAAATTTATCTGAATTTAAAAAATACATAACACACTATGTTAAAACAATTGATTCTGATGTTTTTCGAAATGATTTCATATCAAAAATAAATGAAATTAATAAGAGGAGAGGGTTGCCAATAATAAATCATTCATTCTGATAAATATTATATATCACTACCTATCATTAAAAGGTAGTGATAAAATAATTACTAATAACTATAGTTTAGTTTTAATTTGATTAAAGGTAATACCAGGCTGAAATTTTGATTTAATCAAGCTCGGAGAGTGAATAATCACCTCAGAACCAATGTATTTTTTTTGAGCAGTATAACTTAACCCAAAAGATTTTGGTAAATACTCAGAATAGATAGAGCATATTTCAGGGGTATCGTCATACGTCACAATCCAAGGATGTTTTATACGTTTTACACTTTCAAATAATCTATAGTGGTCTTCATGTTCAAAGTAATTTTGGTATAAGCCCTTACCTTTAACATAATAAGGTGGATCTATATTTATAAAAGCCTTACCTTCAATCTCTGAAATATTATTATCTATAAATTGAATTGCATCTAAATTAGTTAGCCGTATATTTTTTTCGTACATTGAAATGGATTTTATTTGGTCAATGATTCTGTTTTTATTAAAACGACAATCTAATTTATAATTACCTTTTTGTTCTAAACCACCTATTACTCCGCCTTTAATAATCCCAGAATGGTTAGTTCTGTTCAGAAATAAAGTTGAAAATCCAAGTTCAAGAAGATCACTAGCTCCTTCCCTATATATTTTTCGTTGCTTATGCCATTCGTCAATTGTAATTAAAGTTGAATCAATTAACTGACAAAGTTCATCTGTGCGATATAAAACACTATGCCAGAATGAATAAATCGATTTATCTAAATCATTAATATAAATTTTATCGACATGATTGTTCAATAATAGATACCATGCAATAGCACAACCTCCAGCAAAGGGTTCGACATAAGCTCCTCCCTCAAGGTTGTTTAATTTTATTATATCTAGTACATAGGGGGTTAATTTTGATTTTCCCCCTGGATATCGTAAAGGAGATTTGAACATTAAATATCTCTGAGATTAATTAATATACTAAATAATGGGGATAACATATCCCAAAAACGATTTAGAAATTGAGGTTCTACCTTATGTATTTTGACACCATGAATATATTCATTCAATGTGTTTAAACTATAATCATTACCATGATGTAAAAGTTGATCAATCACCTTGTTAGCATCCCGATCATTAATAAACCCCCCTCTTAAAATACTCAATTTTTGCAATAGCTTGACATCATTATAGCTTTTTTTCTCTCGTTTGGCCAGATCATGTTGAAGCTCATTACTAGTCACATATTCATCTACTGCTAATTCAAGAAAAATTCGTATTGCTGCAGCTGAAACATTTGGATATGAATTTACTGGTAATTTTTGAAGTTCCTCAAATAATGCTTTTAATTTATAATTTTTAACATGAATATCATGATATTTATCAGTTAGTTGACGCCTTTTGGGATTTCCCTTAAGGAAGGGTTTTCTATCTTCATCTCCCTTGGGATTTCTTTTTTCATTTTCGCCTTCAGGTATATTATCAGCTGTTGGCTTGGGGGGGGCTATAGTTTTAGGGGCGGTTTTGTCATGTAAAGAAAATACTTTTGGCAAAGAATCAAAGATCTCTTGAAAATGAGAATCAATACTTCTAGTATTGACAGCGTATCCGAGCTTATTATTTTTATTAAGCATTAATTTCAAAAATTCTGCATATGCCAGGTAAAAACTTTGGGGCTCCGCATTAATTGAAACTCCATCTTCTGAAAAATTTATATGCCATGCCTCTCTCACTTGGCTATTTCCAAACCATCGTTCTAATATTGTCATACTTAGGCGATGACTAAGTATTAATGTTTTCTCCTCTTCAGTTAAATATACTGTCACCTCTGGTTTTGTTGCTATATCACGAATTTTAACATAGCGTAATGCTTCAATAATAGCTGCTCGTTTGAAACCACTTTGCCTAATTGTTTCTTCTATATTTTGTTCAAGACTATCATATAACCTAATGATAAATCTTTGCTGTTGTAAACGTTGCCATCTTATTTGGTGACTTGCATTCGAATGACGTTGAAGAATGTACCATTGCGCATCGTTGAATGATGGTGCGACACAAACCCTTATTTTTTCTATACTATCTCGATCTATTTTTCTTGATAGCTTAATAACAGTTTTACGAATTGCGATTGGTGCTTTTTCTGGTGAGCGGAGTAATTTTAGTGCCATTACGCGGCGATTCCCTTCAGCCACTAGAAAGTTGTTGTTTTCATCCTGCCAAACAACAATAGGGTCAAATGACAGAAAACCTCTATCTGATATGGAACTGAGTAAATCAAGAAAATCCTGTTCGTCATTTTTGTCTGATATTAACTCTTCTACATAATCCCTAACGGTAATTAATTTATTCGATGGATCAAGCCGTGGATTATTTTGCCATAGCTTTAGATTGTCAACAGAACGTAACACTCTGTTTTCATACCATTTATTTTTATCTTTCTTCATTTAATTTAATCCGTAATTCATTTTTTAATAATTAAAAAACATATTTATAAATTAATTTAATATTTTATTGAGCTACTTTATCATCAAATAGTTAAGTTAAAAACAGAGTATAGAAAGATAAATATTGTAGTGTGAATACTTAAGACTTAGTTCCTTGTGCGCAACTCCATTTATATCAGGGTTAGTACACTTCCTGGTCGGTAGATAGCCAATGTCCATAGTTCATTATGTGAAATAGTCTTGGCTGGATTTTTCTAGTGTGAACGCCAGCTTTTAATAATCTGCGGATATGTTATATCCCAGAAGGCTGCAGTTAATGCTTTGACGTCCTTCGATAGCACGTATCTTAGGCTATTTTGCACCAGATAGAGGATACATAGCTGTTATATGGGGCTGAAAATAGACGCTGTTTATAGAGTCTGGGAAGCCATTAAAGTCATCTATACTAACGACAAGGATACCCTGAAAGCTACGTTTTTGAGCTTGGTCAGCGTGTAGACTATAATTTATTTATTTTCAACTAGCTAATGCTAGCGGGTCTTTTCTAACCTTAAGTATTGACACCTAGGTGATGAGTAGTCTTGTATATTACACTGTCGTTATGACAGAGTTTCACCACAATACGGTTCATATTCAGGGTATTCAGCCAATCGTCTAACGGAAAACCCAGCATCAAATCATACTAGCATACCACATGCACTCACTAAGTAGAGTGCCCTCCAGCATTAGATGGTAATGCAGTAGACGGTCACCAACAACTAAGCTGATGCGATGTTAGCTTGAGCAGATATCGGCTCAGGGAACGTTCTACCGTGGATTGAACGGTACAGGCATAGAGCGGGTGTGCTGTCGATGCCAGGAAAGCGTATATCTGCTAGCATCTGCTGGACTATTCTTGATATAGGGGTGTTAGATGCAGCGATTGATAGTGAATTTAGTAAAGCCATTTAGCCTGTATTGATAACGGCGTAGCAATGTCTCATGTTTGGCATGATATTTTTTCATAGTGGCATTTCCGAAGTGGTTTAAATGGTGGAGTAGTTAGAGCAGAGAGGGTAGTAGTGTGGTGGTTATGCTCTGGATTCGGCAATACGTGCTTGTAACCAATCTTCAACTTCACTCTTTAACCAGCGAGAGCTACGTCCTAGTTTTATTGGTTTAGGAAACTCCCCATCTTGGATCAATTTATAAAACCATTTATCTGTTAGTCCGGTTAAACGGGTTATAAATTTCATATCAACGCATTGGTCATCTAATAAGGGAATCGCTTGAGTGCTCATTATTGAACTCCTGTCTTTAAAGTTAAAAGGCAGAAGGGATATCGATAAATGTTTAGGGATATCTCTCTTCCAAAAGATATCCCCCTCATGTTTTTTATTAGTAGATTAACGGCTGCATCCAAAAGAACGCTCACCATCACCATAATATTTTGTATGTTCTTTGGTTAAGTAACGACAGCGTTGGTTTAATTCGAATATCGTACTTTCATTGTTGGCATTATTGTTATCTAGCCAAGTAACTGCATTGTCTGGGATATGAACTAAATAACGCTCGTCAGGGTGGTTAACACCTATGGCGTTACACCATGCCTGCTGTATGAATACATAGAGCGTCCCTTCGGTTTTAATAAAGTCGCCAAGACCCCAATAGACATCTTTATTTAATAGCAAAATTACATGGTAATGTTTTTTGTTGTTTATCTCACCAAACTCTCTGACCCATACATAAAACAAGGGGCATGAATGGTTACGTTTCCATGCTTTATTTTTACGTTTTAGGTCAGCATCTATTTTTGCTTTTAAGGATTCGAAGAATCGTGTGATAACTCTGGAGTCGCTAAAATAAAATATATCTTCTGATGGGAATCGCAAGTCAACGCGGATAGCTGTAATACGATTACATGTTAAGAGTGATTTACGAATAGTGTGGTTTATCTTCTGAATGTAATGCTCGTTGTGGGTGTTTCTAGACATGATTGATACCTTTGGTTGGTTTTATTTAATATCTAGAATGGATGCTGTTAAAAATAAGAATTCATCACTTTATAAAAATGATGAACATATGAATTATGTGAGTCAGTGACAGGGTAATGAATAAGATAAAAAGTGTATATGCGATAGGACTATTGGCAGTTAGTGCATTTAGTTTGGCTGAAGAACAACAGCGTTATGCGAACACCACACATACGAGCTCAAATTTTATTAACCAAGGCTGCTGTGGTTATTCATTTACCCTCGATAATGGCGGTAACCATATGGTTCTCGACCACGCAGAGTTTGGTGCTTTTGAACCAACGCTGCGAATGAAAGATGGACAAGAAAAAGTATTAGGGGATACGGTACTGGAAGTGGAGCCTTTTGGCGATTCTAGCGCCCCTCGTGCTACGTTTGCAAGATTGGAAATTCCTTGTGAAGATGTTGCTGAATTTGAAGTCGTTAGAGTGGTGAAAGATCAGAACGGGCGTAAAGTTGAGTCACTGATATCGATCTTTCAGGCCAATAATCCAAGGTTGGCTAAGGTTTCGGTGGCGAAAAGTAAGTAATAATTGGTTTATATGACCCGATGTTAACTGCTAAGTTAGCATCGCATTAACATTATGATTATTATGGACGAAGGATAATACTAAACACATTTTTATCCGATGTTAAGTCGTCTTCTGGAGTGGGTGAAAATTGTGTTTTTTCAATTAGTTCCATACCTCTAATGCATAGATTTTGATCATTGTTACTATTTTTCTCATTAGGGATAGCTGAAATTAATTTTCCATCGTCATTGAGAGTAATTTTAATTTCGCACTCTTTTCCCTTATAAAGGTCTACATCATAAAACCGACTTTGAATGGATTTTTTTAAATTTGAAGCATAAATATCCATTGGATGCTTATTAGCTGCGGCTGCGTTTAAATAAGCAGGAAAAAGAATGACAAAAAAAAGAATGTAATTTTTTAAATTAATGATCATTTAATCGCTCTATATTTAATAAAAACAGTTTACTTCAACATTTTACGAAGTAAAAAATCAGCTGCATATGCAACTATAGGAATTAAAAATACACCATGTATTATATAAGATGTCATGAACATGTGGCCAAGTACTCCAGTGATTGAACCACTACTGGAGTACTGATTTGGATTGGCAATATAAATATTAAAGTACCAAGTAATTACAGAAAATATGTACGGTAGAGCTATGTAAAATAAAAAACGATAGCCATTATTTATCTTACTTTTGATGCATAAAAAGAATAAGGGGGCTATAGATAAAAGGTAAATAGCAAAAATGATACTCAATAAGGTTTGATGTTGAAATATAGGCACTGTATTCATTGCCTTCGGATACAGCCTGAAAAAAAACTCATGAACCATTTCAAGGTAATAAAATAAAATACCTAAAGATAATGAGATATAGGATATTTTAGTAGGCACCTGATATCACCCCACCACGGCTAGGGTAGTAAATATCCAATAGTTGTTTTTTTAGTTCCCAAGGCGAACGTAGCCAAAAAGGCTCTTCCAACTTACTAAAAATTCCGCCACTTTCATGTAACACCGTATAAATACGTTTGGCACATTCCATGATCCCAGCACCACCATATTCAAAGACTAAATTACGTAGGAGTTCTGCTTGTTGTTCAGGTATAACAAATTCAATTATAGCAATATCTTCACCATCGTCTCTCTGGTAAGCTAAATAATCATCCCAATCATAATTTGGGTATTCAAAAAATTCTCCTGAACCCCGGTGTATAGTTACCCCATCTTCACATTGTCTTTTGTAACATCCAGTATATGAGCCTGCAGGGTCATATAACAAAGAACCTTCGCCTTCACCAATAACCAACCCAACATGGCCTATCCATTCGTTGTTTATCATTACATATATTTTGACAGGATTTTCAATGAGTGAATCATTGATTGGGTTTGGATTGGTGATAACGGGAATATTTAAATTATTACTAAAAACATTATTAACAGTTGATGGCGGCTTAGGTGTTGTTATTAGCTGCTTTTGTTCAGTTTCAACGAAAGATCTTGCTTTGGCTGGCTCATCTTCTTTACTGTAGCAATCAGTGATGGAGTTTATCAGTCTTGCTTTGCATGGGCAGGAGCTAAAGCTATCCAGTGTCCCAGCCATCATTCTACCATTACCCCATACATTGCTAACGCCACCAAGTATGTTGTATGTCCCAGAATGCTTTCCACAGGTAACTAGATCGCCCTGACGTGCAGCAGATCTTCCATGAAATATAAAGGTATTATCACCGGTTAAAATCTGACCGCCACATGTTGTTTTATCGCCAACTCGTAAAAAATATCCTATCGGCATGCCTGTCCCTAAACGTAACTGAACTTAAGTTAAATGTTATTGTTGACCAGTGTTAAGACATTGACAAGTTATTTTTAACAATTACTAAGGATTACAATTAATAAGAGTAGGGTGTTAGTATTTTAATAATGTCCAACAGGAAGGATAAAAATGGTATTATGTCAGAAGCTTATGTAAGAGAGGGAGTGGTGCTAATTAATTTAGTTCTCAAACCTCAAACCACCGAGTATACATTTAAGTATACAAGAAATTATCTGTAAATTTATATCAATTAAAAATAATGTATTACCTATTAAAAGCGAGTCCGGCCTTCGGCACCATTTAAGTGAAAATAAGACGCTAAAAGGCGTCTTTTTTTATGTCTCAAATTCTCTTTTCGTAGTATGTAATTACGTTAACTTGTCATAACGTAATTTATTCAATACATCTTCTCTCGAGTTGAATATATCTTTTAATAACAATTATGCTTTTAGTTACCAAAAAAGAGTTTATTTCCATGCCTCCAGCATCTCCTTGGTTTTGGCGCTTGGAAGACAATATATTCTTTTCAAAAATGGTATTAACCGTTTCTCTCGGTAAGTTCCCAAAGTGCCGTTTTGAATTTTTACTTCATATCGACACCCTGTAGTCAATCGCAACCAATATGTTGGCATTGAACAAAGCACCATACTGATTAAATAATCGTAACCAATGTACACTGCTTACAATTAGCGATATGCGCTTAATATTAAAAAAGGTGCATAACGATTAAAAATGGCTGTTTCTGGCCTATCTATAAGTGCTGAGTCTATGACTTTAGGCTCTTTTAAAGCATCGAGGGTAAACCCTGCACCAAGCAGCCCAGTGATATAACTTTCTAATGTTCTATGATATTTAATAACATCCTCAACAAACCATGTAGTGTGGCGTATTGATTCATTTTGGTAGTTATCAACGGGCATACAGACAAATTCACCATTTATATTTTTCATAAATGATGATGATTTCGCAGTACACATTGGGTGTTCGACCGAAAAGATAAATTTCCCACCTGGTTTGAGGTGTGAATATACCTCTTTGGCAAGTTGATTAAAATTAGCAACGTAATGAATCGCGAGAGAGGAAATCACTAAATCAAAACTTTCTTGAAACTTAGGAAGATCAGTCATTGAGGCATGAATATATTCAATATCGTCAGTGTGTGTGATGAGCTTTGCTTGCTCAATCATGTTTGCAGATAATTCAACGCCATAAACTTTTTTGGCTCCCATGCTATGGGCATAGCGAGCAAAATCACCGAATCCACTCCCTAAATCAAGAACAATTTTATCCGTTAAATCCGGTAGTAACACCCTTAGCGCGGGTTCTTCCATTATTCCATTCAGACCCGTGTCATTCATTCTTAAGCTTTTGTACTTCTCAAAGAAAATTGGATTATCATAGATATTCTGTTCAGACATAGTCATATAATTCCTAAGTGATCCTCAATTTGAAATCATAACGTTCAATCGATTGCGATAAGCTATATTTAGGTCATTTCAATAATATAATGAGGTGGCACTTTTGTTCGCACTTTTTGTGTTATATAGGTATGGCTTAACAATATTTTAGAACTCTAGGTAGAGAAAAATGCTCAGAGAGCAATACTTGAGTTATTTTATGTTGTGTTTCTTGTATGAATAGCAATAGGTTATAAAAGTTAAAAATGCCTAGACTGCACTCGTCAAATTAAACTTATATCTGATATTAGTCAGTTATAATGTGTGATAGTGTATTTTATAATGAAAAATAAGCAAATACTCCTATGATTCGTTAACTGTTTTTAAGATAATAAACGTGTCGTTAAAGTTATCGTTGAAGTATAGTTTCATATTGTTAATATATTTGATTGGCTTTCGGATTAAAAAGAATGCAAAGAGTCATATTCTATGATGAAACAATATATAGATAAGATCAATCACCAGAAATTATAATAAGCATATTAGAAAAATTACCAGTATGGAAAATTTAATGTTTTAATTAAAAGACAAGGCTTGGTGTTTTTCATACTCCATAACTGACTATAATTAATCCAATAGACTATAAGCGATAGAAGCGCGTGAGGTATGAAAAACTATACCCTATTTAGAAAAATATATGTTCACTACATCATTATTTCCGCTGGCGATACCATGTATTTTTAACCATGTAGTCAAAATAACGTTCTGATTTAATATGAATAAACTGCAATGGTTCTTTTACATGCCCAAATAATGGCGTGCCGCCACCTAATAGTATCGGTACAGTTGTAATTATCATTTCATCGATTAAATCTTCTACAAGACATTGTTTTGCTGCGGAGCCTCCATCGATATAAAGGGTGTGAAAGCCTGCACGATGTATTGAGTCTATTACGCCCGTTATATCACCCCGTACAAGATGTATCGCTTTTCCTATGAGTTTTTCTGGTATTGCTTTCATTGAGTTTGACAAGACAAATACGGGTTTATTGTATGGCCATTCACCATCAAAATTACATACAGTTTCAAATGTATTTCGTCCCATGACAACAGCATCAATTCTTTGCATAAACGCTGAAAAGCCCATATCATCTTGTTCAGGATTAGGAACGGAAAATAGCCAATCTAACAGATTATTTGCATCAGCAATATAGCCGTCTAGGCTGGTTGCTATATAGATAATATTACGCATAGTACTTTCCTTTAAAATAATAATCAGTTCAAAATAGTTGGCGTTATTCTCTACTATTAGTACCTTAACGTTTACTTAGGGATCAATATAAATTAGTTGCTGATGTCCCAATAGAGCACTTAAGAAACCAAGGGTTCACATATTGATTGATTTATAACCAATAGTTATAAAATGTTGTCATAAAATATGACTCTGTAGAAGATTTTGTTGGGTAAAATAAAAATCACTTTGATATTTTCATTTTTTTAGCTACGGAGTTTAAATAATTTTATTAAAGATAAATGAATTCAAGGGATGGTAGATGAGTTTTCGTAATCAGAGAAAAAATAATAATCTATCTATATTGAAATAGATTAAGTTTATTTAATCAGATTACAGCTCTTATCTGGCCACATCATTCTTTGGCCTGCTTTTTCTGTAATCTGATATGGTACAACCCATAATCTCAAGGTATCTGAAAAAGCAAAATGTTGTTGTATTGGTTGACTAAAATCATCATGTGCTGGATAGATTAAATACATCTCACCTTCTCCATTAAGATATTTTTGTCCATAGGCAAACATTTGGTAGAAGTCCGATTGTGATAGCCCATATAGCGATTTTTTTCTTTGTTTGCAATTTATTAACTTCCATTTAGTGTCCATCACTATTTTAGCTTTAACAGGCTGGCGTGATTGAATTAGCAGGTCTGGGCGAAGTTTAAAACAGTTATTATTGCCATGTGTTACTAAGGAATAACTGCTTACTTGTGCTGCAATTTTAAATTCCGGAGGCAATTCATTGTGGATGGTTTGTGCAACAAAAGCCTCAAATATTGCTTCCATAGGAAATAAAAGTGATATTGCTTTAACATTTCCTTGTAAAGAGGTTGGGCTCATTCCCCTGAGAATTAATTGTGCCCAAATGAGTGGTTCATGGTAATGAGCCATGCCGCGTTCCAAGCGTAGGCTATTTATATCGCTTTCAATATCACGACTCAGTGGAATACCGTCAAAAGCAAAGCGTAATTCGTAAAGCCAGCGTTGATTCTCTGATGATAATTTTAAACTAACCAACGCATTTAGTGCGGAGTGTAAAAGCCGATTGGCTGCGCAATCAGGCATGTATTCATCATACTCAATACAAAATCTATGACGATTCACTATGTTATGTCGTAATTGTTCTGAAAGAATTAACTTTCCTTTCATATATGACGAGTTATTTTGCTCACTTACATAATTTGAACGTAAACCTTGTTTAATTAATAGGCTAACGCTATACAAAAATTGGTGGATAAAAATTTCAAGCAGCGGTGTATGTTGAGTTTGTAGCGTTGTCTGTTGTGTTCGAAGGTGTCGAAAGTTAGGAAGATGGCTTAACATTGTAAGAAAGGCTTCTCGTGCACTCTTACTCGTGAGGTTTTTACCAATTTTAGGTAATATCTCAAGCTGTGTGCCGTGAGGTGTATATAAGACTCCAGCGTAGTTTTGTACCTGAAGTAATTTAAAACCTGAGCGTGAAGTCAATTTGAATAATTTGCTTCCTTGAGGAGTTGCTAAACTCAGTTGCTCTAAATAATCAAAGAGTTCTGGATGAAGTATTCTCACGCCAGTAGGCGATGATTTTTCTCTTCCTAAAAGGTCATACTCGAAAATAGAAATGACTTCATCCATATATTTCTAGCCTACTTATAAAAAGGGGATTATTGTGGTTGATAAATTGCTTTATAGGCTTGTGGGGTATCCCAAATTTCCTGATCAAATGCCTCTAATTCATATGTTGTTAATTGCTGAATATGGCTTCCTAATGGATGATCGCTACCAAAAAGCGTATCTAAATCGTTATTTTTTTCAATGACGAATTGTAAATGCTCCTCAGATTTTTGATTATCAGCAAGTACTAATCTAATCTTGCTCCAGTCATCGAAGAAATATTCCTGCAAGAGAGGGATAATTTTATTCTGAAATACCCACTTTAATTGTTCAAATGCGGAATCTTCATCGTGAGTATCGAGTGCTTTTTTTACGGGTATAAAGAATGCATGCCCTAATGTGTGTTCTCTATCATAAAGTGCTTCGATACGGCTGTTAAGTCTTTCTAGCAAAGGCTCAAGTTCAATACCTTTAACTTTTATATCACTTAATAAAGATAGGTCAGGCATCATTTCAATAAAGTCAAAGCGGCGGCGTAAAGCCGTGTCCATCATAGCTAAAGAACGATCTGCGGTATTCATGGCTCCAATAATATCAACATTGGCGGGAACACTGAAATGAGCACGGCTATAAGACAGTTGCAGGCTCATGGCATTGAGCATGCCAGCCCGTTTGTCCACTTCAATGAGCGAGATCAGTTCACCAAAAATTTTGGAAATATTGCCGCGATTGATTTCATCAATGAAAATAGCATAGCGATGCGCTGGGTCGGCATTGGCGCGTTGACATAGGCGCATAAAGATACCCGGCTCAATAGGGTAAGAGATGTTGCCATTTTCGTCAGAGCGAGGGCGGATACCTTCAATAAACTCTTCGTAGCCGTAAGATTGATGAAAAGTAACCACAGCAAAACGTTGGATGGCTTCCTCAGGTTTAGGGCCATGTTTAAGCTCGGTGTAAAGTGCGAGCAAATCCTCTACTTGTTCGAGCTGTGCATCAATTAGCAGCCACTCGCTATTATCTGTTTTATTAAATATCGCAGGTTCACGCCGATTCTTATAATCAACGGTTAATGATTCGGGAACGGTATAGGCTTGCAAAGTAGCCCAAGCTGTATTTGATAAATTGCTATTACGGTCATTTAATAATGCTTTACGCTGAAACCATGTATGTTCAATAAGTTGGCGCACTTTTGCGCGTTTATTAAGATCAAGCAACACTAACGTTATTACCTGCATCCAGTTTAATGGCTCAAGGCGAGAATCCAGCCAAGCATCGCGGTCGGCTGGTATAGCATGAGAGGTGTACTCTTTCATTTTTTGCTGCAATGTGTAAGTCTTACCTGTGCCTGGTGGGCCAAAGTAGATCACGTTAGTTGGTTGATGTGAAAGGGTTTTAGTGGTGTTGGGTTCATGACTGGCGGTTAATCGGGGGGTAGGTACCGTTTTCTTTTTTTGTTGATTATCACGTTCACGGAGCAACTCATAGAGATGCCAAGTAGCCATATTCACGTAATAAGGATCTATATTGGGAGATTGTGCGTGGATAGCTTGCTTCAATTCGTGGTTTTTTTGTAACCAATTTCCCTTCAGTACCAAACCGAGGTGAAATTGCTTATTAAGGAAATCTGCTGTTTTAGAAAACGCATTTTCGTCCACTGTGCTGGTGCAGATTTCGGGTGAAAAGGCGGCAAATACACGATTTTTTAAGCTCCAGTACATACGCTTAAATTGCCCATTTTTTTTGGCCTCTTGCAGAGCATCGTTGACGTATTGGTAGGTTGCTTCATCTGGCTGCTGACGAATGCGCTCAGTGAGCTCTCTAAGTAGTGGGAGATTCTGTTCGTATTCAACTAAAGATGGAACACCTTGTTTAATACTCGCAATACCATTACTACGTTCATACCATAGTCGTTTTAGCAAATCATCGGTTTCAGGCATCAAGAATGTTGGCGTTTTCTGTAGCTGTGCTGTTAATTCTCGGTATCGTTTATTCCACTTTGACAGAGAATAGTTTTTATCTTTTGCCAAAGTGTTAATCAATTCACTTAGAGTCAGCTTACCCGCCTCAACATTATCCACAAGAGCCATTGTGATGTTTCCTTTACTATGTGATACGACTGATTATTTAAATTTTTACTTTTATTTTTAGTTATTTGATTCTAATACAATCAGTTAATCTTACTAGTAAAATTAACTGATTGTATTATTTTTTTAAGTGTCCAAGAAAAGTTTTTAGATAAATTAATTCAACGCGTATTGCTGCTTGGTTTTTAATCATTAAAATAGATTCACATAGTGCCCCCTTAATTTTTTGCAGAATATCTTAGAAAACGGGGTGGTTTAACGCTTGAGTGGTGGATGATTTTATAGTTATCACTATGCCATCTATCTAATTTAAGTAAAAAATTATCGGTTTGCTCACTTAAGCATTCATCGTGTAATGAACGACTAAAACGAGTTCAGTATAATTTAGCTATTTTTTAGTATATGTTTAAATCCTTACAACAAAACCACTAACTTAAAGGCTAATGGATCCATGACCCGAGTATTATCAGCTGAAAACTATCAAAAGATGCCGTGGAAAAATGGGCAGGGTTTTACTTTAGAAATTGCGCGTAGTCACGGTGTTGGGTTGACTGATTTTGATTGGCGCGTTTCTATTGCAGATGTTAAAACAGCAGGCGCTTTCTCCCATTTTCCAAATAGAAAACGGATCATTGGTGTACTTGATGGTGGTTCGGGGCTGGCTCTACATATTGACCAAAAAGCAGCGGTAACATTGCGGCAAAAACAATTTTTTGCATTTCATGGAGAAAGTGATGTTTATGCTGAATTGTTAGATGAGACCATTCGTGATTTTAACCTTATCTATAATCCGGAAAAATATGCGGCTCACCTTCATTGGTTCCATACACAGCAAAGTCCTGTTCCATGGATTAGTGATGCCGAGCGAGTATTGATATTTAATATCGCAGACCAACTTAATGTCACTGTCGATGGCAAGTCTTATGCTTTGAATGCATTTGAAACATTGTTGGTGGAAAATGAAGGGAATTCATTAGCGTATATTGCAGCATCTCTATCAGAATATGACTTTTGTCTTATTGAGTTATTCTCTAAGTCATAATCTTTTATCTTAGTTGGTAACGCTGTTCTTTTTTATAAAATGAACAGCGTGAATGAAGATTGTTTTTTTATCTTTATTAATTCTAAATAATAAAGTTTTTTACTAAAAAACAACGGAAATGAAAGAGGTAATGTCTCACATACCCTTAATCTGATTATCGCTATTTATAATAAATCTCCGTGCTTTTATATTCTTTATTATTAAAGCGTGTTGTGATGTTCATATTTGGAGCGATTGGAGAGAATAACATTATTCGCGGTGTCACACTGATGATATTGGGTTTTTATGCTATATTAATAAAGAATATAGCTAATTAATCAAATAGTGATTAATTAATTTTTCTGTCATGAGTTTGACACATGACTGTCATTATTCTAGCTTAGATTTGCAATAACTAAACTAGGAGACAATATTATGTTTAGTTTGGATGCTTTGTTGCAAGATATATTTCCTGAGCGATCCCCTCCCGCTTGGCAACGTAATTTACTGAAAACACTTTTACTGGAAAAAGAATTTAAACAGTTTGCAGAAGACTATCCACATTTAAAAGGAATAGATCTCGTTGAGCAAATAGTTGAGCATTTTAATATTAGTTGTGAATTAGTTGATGGCGACCTAGAAAATATCCCTTCTCAAGGCCCTGTTGTGTTAGTGGCAAATCATCCGATAGGTTCGTTAGATGGTTTAGCCATCTTGCGAACCGTAGCAACCATTCGACCAGATGTTAAAATCGTTGCAAACCAACTTTTAAATTATATTGAGCCACTAAGTAGTTTATTTGTTCCTGTCGATAATATGGGGAACCGTACGAGCAGAAAACAAATTGAAGCGATGCAGCAGCATCTAGATAAACAGGGGGCTTTGATCTTATTTCCTGCGGGTGAAGTTTCTCGATTGAGTGCTAAAGGCATTCGTGATGGTCATTGGCATACTGGCTTTTTGCGCTTAGCTGCTAAAGCGCGAGCCCCAATCGTGCCTATTCATGTTAGTGGGCGAAATAGCCATCTATTTTATTTGACCTCATTTATTTATCGTCCTTTATCTACCCTATTATTAGTGCGTGAAATGTTTAAGCAACGGGGCGGACGAATAAAAATTCGCATTGGTGGTCGTATTCCCTTTACTCATTGGCATGATGGGCATACGCGAGCGCATGATCTCGCTGAGCGTTTTCGTCGCCATACTTATCTTCTAGGACAAGGAAAAGAAGGGTTATTTATTAGTGAGTCCGCGATTGCTTTACCTGAAGATCGCCTTGAATTAAAAAAGGCATTAAGCGCATGCGAACGATTAGGTACAGCTCCAGACGGCAAGGCTATTTTTCTTTATCGTCGAAAAGATGAAGAGAGAACCCCAATTTTACGTGAACTGGGTCGATTACGAGAAATTGCTTTTCGGGCAGTCGGTGAAGGTTCGGGAAGGCGGCGAGACTTAGATACTTATGACGATGATTATTATCATTTGGTGTTATGGGATGAAAATGAATTAGAAATTGTTGGCGCTTATCGTTTTATTCCTACTGCTGAACAATTGGCAAAAAAAGGAATTGAAAGCATCTATAGCCATACGTTGTTTCATTATGATAAAGAAATGCTTCCTATCCTTGCGCAAGGCATAGAATTAGGCCGTAGCTTTATTCAACCGGCATATTGGGGAAAGCGGGGACTTGATTACCTTTGGTTGGGAATCGGGGCTTATCTTGCTAAATATCCTCAATATCGTTATTTATTTGGTCCCGTATCAATATCTGGTGCGATGCCTATTGCGGCGAGAGACTTATTAATTGCTTTTTATCGGCTTTATTTTTCGCCCGAACATGTAATAGCACAGTCTCGTCGACCATACCCTGCATCACTGCCACAGGTATTAGCGCAATTTTCAGGGGATAATTATCAAGAAGATTTAATTAAACTGAAGAGCCTTTTGAATAATATTGGTTGTTCTATACCGACTTTATACAAGCAATACACTGAACTCTGTGAGCCAGGTGGGGTACAGTTTATTGATTTTGGCACTGACCCCGCCTTTAACAATTGTATTGATGGGTTGGTGTTAGTGGATTTGACGAAACTCAAACCTACGCGCTACCAACGCTATGTCGCAGTGCATCAGGTATAGCAAATGAAATCGTGCTTTGAGAAACAATGCCGTGCTAGCATACGGCATTGAGGTTGTTGACAACGCGGGATAAAAGCGTGGTTTTCCCACTGTGTGTTATCAGCTGAAAATCTATAAATTGATTTTCTTCGTTTATTTTCAAAACCTATTCGACTTGCTGCCAAACATAATAGGTTTGTCAGCAGTCTGAATACCGTGTTAGCACACGCATTTTAATGGTCAGTCTTAAGCCCCCTTTTTAGGAGGGTTGAATTTGTGAGACGATAGCCGAAAGGTAATCCATGCTAAAAACATCCTCTTATTCACCACAAGTAAAGAGGAAATCACAGGGGTTTATACCGCGGTCATCATATGGTATTGGCGTTGCACATATCATCGAGTTCGAACGCCTAAATATCGTTATAAGATATTGAAAGTAACGTCGGGAAAGAGCCTGATAGAACAATTTATATTCTCTGCAATATGAAGGGCAGTGAAGTGCTAGAGCTAAATGTTCAGCCAGAGCATGTCCATTTTGTTGCCATGATCCCTCTTCAGTTATCAATTTCAACCCAAATGGGAGTCCTGAAAGGATGTAGTGCAATAAGACGTGATAATCGATTGCTCCCTATACGTAAAAAACGCTGAAGTCACCATTTTGGGCTAGTGGATATTTTGTTGATACGCTGGGGAGGAATGGCGTTATTATCACGCGTTATATAAGGTATTAGGATAAAGTTGCTCAATAACTTGAGCAACAAATGGCATTACTAGAGGATTAATCAGGAATACAGCTACCTTATCGGGAATCAATGTAACGCCACCTTTTTAGAGGTGGTATTTTACTATTGGTAACCTCTGGAATCGGTTTTTTCTACTTTTTGATCAGAAAACCAAGGGATTTATTTAATCATGCTCCCCTGTGACCAAACTGGATTATTCTGTCGATAGCAGGCTAAATGCTATTGTCACCTGTTTATTTAAAACAGATTTCAGCCCAGCGAGTAAGACCTGCGGTAACGGAACCAAAATCATTCCCGCGAACAATCGGAATATTGGGGAGCTGTTGCTGGATAGCTTGGCTTAAAACTGGTGATTGTGCTGAACCTCCAGTCATAAAGATAACATCAGGCTGAACTCCACCTTGGTTGACCGCCTCTTTAACCAATTCAATCATTTTACTTTTTGGTGACTCGATAGATTCGACCATTTGGTCACGATGAATATTAATTTCTAGCGTTTCATTGGTTAATGGAATGCGAGCCAAATAATTTTCATCGTTAGATAAGGCAATTTTAGCTTCTTCAGCACGGCGAACGAGGCTATAGCCTAAAGTGTCATGATAAACTTCGATGAGGCGAATTAACTTTTCTGGTTCTTGTGCATCTTGTCTTAAACGATTGAGAGCGGCGAAATTTTGTTTCGCATAAAAATCTTTTTGAGCTTCTACGTTATTGATCGCGATAGGGTTCCAAAATTGAGAAATTGGCATTTTAATCCCTGACACTGTTTGGCTGCTCATACCAAACTGATCCATTAATTGCTTTAACGCCAAATAGATATCAAGGTCATTACCGCCAACCCGCTGGCCGCTGTGCGCTAATAAACTCTCGGTACGATCTGTTTTGTGACGATAAGTTGGCCCCATTCTGATCAGTGAGCAATCTGTGGTACCACCGCCAATATCGACAACTAATACGGTCTGATCTTGGTGTAAAGTCGATTCATATTCTAGACCTGCGGCAACAGGCTCAAATTGGAAGGCGATATTTTTAAAGCCCGCTCGTTTTGCCGCTTTTACCAAAATAGCTTCTGCTTGTTGGTTGGCTAGTTCGCCACCTCGGCCATGAAAGTTGATGGGGCGGCCAATAACAGTATCAGAGATCCTCTGCTGAAGGTGTTGTTCCGCTTTATATTTAATATTGGCCATCATCGCACACACTAAGTCTTCAAAGAAACTGATCTGAACTTCGTGTAGGCCGGAGGCACCGAGAAAGGATTTGGGGGATTTGACATAATAAACATCGCGAGGATCTTTAAGGTATAAATCCAATGCTGCTTGACCAAATACAATATCTTCAGGCGCTAATTCAATACCTTCTTCACGGTTATAAGCTAATGAACGTCTGAGAATTTGCTCTCCTATTGCATCCGATGGCGTGATATTTAGATGGCGAAATAGATGTTCAGAAACAGATTCTCGAGTAGGTGCACAAAGGGTTGAAGGAATATAAGCGTTATCGCCTTCTAAAGGTAAAAGAGTGGGGGTTCCTTTATCCATGATTGCGACAGCGCAGTTTGATGTTCCATAGTCAAAGCCAATAAACATGTTGCCTCCAATGACCTTCGTTGCATATTGAAAAGGCGGCAAACTTTACCGGAAGCAGTGCATAATTACCACTATTAAAATGACATGGTTGACATGAATAATACCGCCGCTGTGTTATTTAACGCATGGAGTAATATTGGTGCAATGAGTGTGCGAGTGTGAATTCTAACGTGACAAAAAATAGCCCCCATTATCATGAGAATAATAAAGGTACTGAACGAGGTATATTGCGAGTGCACAGAGGAAAATAAAAATGAGGAAGCGAGGATAGCGAGCCATTTTCCTCTCGCGCCATACCACATGCCAGCATTGAGTAAAAAGCCCCTAAATATAATTTCTTCACCAATAGGTGCCGCAATAATTAAGGCGATTACATAAAGGAAAAACACCAACCCACTAATATGGCTGACGCTTTTTACCCACTCTTCTTCAACACCGAATAGTGCATTCAGAAACATCAGTCCGATTAACGCAAAGATGGGGAGTATGAGTGCTTGCCAGTCAATTTTACCAATAGGCATAAGGTTGAATCTCTTTTGGTAATAAGACCAACAAATTAAAGCGCAAGGCAACATCAACAGTATTGAAATAAATGGAAATGCATATGCGGAAGTTAACAAGTTATTCGCATCTGGCATCAATAGAACGAAAAAGGGTGATAAATACCAAGCAACAAATGCGCTGAGACAAATGAGTGAATGAGCGATGCGACTCTTTGGCGGATTCATAGATAAATATCCTTTTTCGTATAACGTGATTATTCCGTTGGATTTCGGTTTGGTAATATACGTAAATTTAAGATAAATTCACGTTATAAATAAAAATTTATGAAATATTTTGCGATATAGGTTGCTTAAATCATCGAAAATACGCCTTTCCACCATTCTGTCAAAAGAAAACGACTGACAAAATAAATCAAAGGGATATGCATTAAATACTTATTTGAGTGAGCGCAATTATGGGGTAGCTTAGTAAAAATTGTTATACATTCACAAACAGGGGTTCATGGATGCTAATTGTTGAGATGTTAAGTACTGGGGATGAGGTATTACATGGCCAAATTGTGGATACTAATGCGGCTTGGCTAGCAGATTGTTTGTTCCAAGCTGGCTTCCCATTGAATGGGCGAGCAACGGTCGGTGATGATCTAAATGATTTAGTACGAACTTTACGCGAACGAAGTGAACATGCAGATATTTTGATTGTTAATGGTGGATTAGGACCGACCAAAGATGATTTAAGTTCTCTGGCGGCCGCAATGGCGGCAGAAGTGCCTTTAGTTGAACATGCGGAATGGATTGCCGTGATGGAGCGCTATTTTGCATCCCGAGAGCGAGTGATGCCAAAAACAAATCGTAAACAAGCGCTATTACCAGAAGGGGCGGAACTCGTGGATAACCCTGTTGGTACAGCATGTGGTTTCGCGATGGAACTTAATGGATGCTGGTTGTTTTTTACGCCGGGGGTGCCTTCTGAATTTAAAGTGATGGTGCATGAGCAAATTTTGCCACGGCTACGTCAGCGATATCCATTTCATGAAGCGCCGCTCTGTTTGCGATTAACCAGTTTTGGCCGTAGTGAAAGTAGTTTAGCAAAACAGTTTGATCAGCTACCTTTACCTGACGGGTGTGTGCTTGGTTATCGCTCGTCTATGCCGATTATTGAATTGAAGCTGACGGGTCCTGCAACATTAAAAGAGCAGATGTTAACTCAGTGGCAAGTGATTAAAGATGGTGTTGGCGAAAATTTGGTTTTTGAGGGCACCGAAGGTTTACCAAGTGTGATCTGTCGAGAGCTAAATGCGAAACGAGTTAGCGTTGCTATATGTGAAGAGTTTAGTGCTGGATTGCTGACATGGACGTTAAATACTGCATCGGTGCCACTCAATGGCGGGAAAGTGATTGGTCAACAAGAAGATCAATCCTTATTAACGCTGATAAGTCATGCTCGTGAAATGGCTAAACAAGAAAATACGCATATCGGTTTAGCGGTGGGTGGATTCCATGATGGATGTTTATCATTAGCATTATACACATCTGAAAAAAGCTATGCCCAGCGTGTGCGTTATATGCCAAGCAATCATAGTACTAAGGTAAAGCAGGAAGTTAGCGTCATGTTAGTGTTAGATATGTTGCATCGTTGGCTCAATGAACGTGAAGTTTTTGGTCAATATGAGTGGCTAGAACAATCAGAAACATTAATAAAGTAATCTAGGCTATGCGCTGTGTTTGGTATGAAACAACACAGCGTTTATAAAACGTCCCTTCATAATATCAAACGAATAATATCTATCTATTATTGAATTTTTAAATTTTTATATTATATAACATCGTTGCCGTTGGTAGTTTTACTTAATATGGTGAGTTTTAATTTTAACTTATTTAATGACGTAAATGAGGTGATGAGATTTTATTTTTTTATTCTCAATGAAGGAGGAGAATCGATTATGCAACATAAAATGTTAGCCACTTTATCAGCGTAATGACTTTAATGGGCGTGAATTGTTTTTTAAATGAGGGCCAATATAAGTAAAATATATTTATATTGTTTTAATAAATCACATTTATTATTTCAAAAGATATTAATTGTGATTCTTTAAAGCAACTAACTGTTAATTAAGATAATTATTTTATTTTCTTATTGTGCTTATTTGGCGAGTTAAGCATGGTATGAAAATATTGAACGAATATTAGAAAAGACAGAAGGCTAAACGAAGAATATCTTATTAAAAATAGATGATTTTATAATAATTCATTGTATTATCATTAGACAATGCAGTATGGTTTACTGCAAGCTAATCGCGATTATAAACAAAAAAACATCTCTGTAATCAGATGATGTGGCTATTTAGGTGAACGCACAAATACGGATGTAGAGATTCTATCGATATAATAGAGCGACGGATGTCTATTATGTCATATCACAGGGAGCCATCAAATGGAGAGCGATTCAGAATGTATTTAACAGACTCTCATCGTGAGAAGATAGAAGGAACGATAACCTCTAATATGACATTGTGTAAATATACAGTTGTCCGCAAAATGTTATCAAACTTATGGCAGAGCTATAAATATAAATTAATAGAAACAGATTGAACGAATCCGTTCACTGCTATGGTTTAGCAATTGTATTTTGGTGTGTTAACAATGAAACCAGTGAATGACGTAGCTATGGGCTAGGTAAAAATTATCGTTGTTTGGTCTTCACTTTTTCTTATTTATAAGACAAGTATGAGAATAATGCATCGTTGAATGTGACAACTGACCTTACAAATAACGTTTAAATTGATTACCGATGTGCATGTCGTTTATTTCTACATTACTTATTTGGAATTATTTCATGTTTATTTCACAGCATCATCGCAGTATCGTTAAATTTGCTATTTTATCTATCGTTTTAGGCAGTAATTTTCTGAGTAACTCCATTGCACAGACACAGAGTTCATCGGTTGAAATGACTCATGATAAAGGTGTGCAATTAATTAATGGGGATGGCGTTCCTGTGGATCTCGTTAAAGGTCGTTATTATATTCATCAATCGGCGGTACAGGGATACCCGCTAGGGCAACTCCATTTAGGCATTTTATTTTATTTTGGCGATGGTGGAATACAAAATACGGCCTGCGCCCAATGGTGGTTAGAAAAAGCGTCACACGCGAAAGGAGAAGTGCATGACCTTGCCAAAAATTTTCTTGCTGAAATTCGAGCAGAAACCGCAATGTTATCACCCGCATCTCGCGCGCTCATTGCAGAGCCTGATCTGAAGCTTTGCCAACAATTACCGGAAATGACAAATAAAGGTATTGGGAGCAACCCTTTTAAAATAGAGCCAATTCGTCAGCCAAAAATTGATCTTGCGTTAGTGCAAAATGCCATCATCTCAGTACCGAAATTTAATCCCACTTTAGCACCACTAAGGTATGAGCAATTTCAGCAAAAATTTTCTACCCTGCCTAGTTTCATTGAGGTGATTCGTGCGAGTGGATACCTATATCATGATGCATTGAATCAGTTATCAGAACACGGGAAGTTACTTGCACATCATATTTTTAGTCATCAACAAAAAGAAGAGACCCAAATAGCTAACCATTTACCTGTAGAGCCGCTTCAGCCTGTTGAAGTTGCACGCAATCTCCCAAAAAAATCAGCGCAAACCACAACCCTAGAGCCCTCATTGTCTGAGCAGCAAGAAGAGCCAGCGAATAATGCGACGCGGCAAAGCAAACGATTAGCACAGGGAGTGATTGAAGGGGAGGGTGTGGTGTCTGACCCAATAGTGGAACCCTTACGTTATGATGATGAACAAACACCAGAGACAAAACTCATTGATTTGGCTGCGACACTTCGTAAGTTACCTGAAAATAAGATATTACATGTCACAATGAAGCCAGAGGAAGAAACGGCCAAACAGGATAACTCTTCTGCTATGGTAAAAACCGCGAAAGTCGAGAATAAGCCATCATCAACGATAAGCCCAGTGTATAACTTAGGAGGTGAGCTGCGGACAGCTAGCGCTTTACATTATACGTTGCAGCTTGGCAGTGCGAGTTCACCCTCCGGTCTATATGACCAAGCCCGTCGCCATAAATTATCGAATTATTTAGTGTATGAAACTGTGCGCAATGGGCGTCAATGGTATGTTTTGGTTTATGGCGAATTTGCTAATTTATCGTCAGCAAAACGAGCGTTGAAGACTTTACCTGCAGCCATTCAACGTGATAAGCCATGGGTGCGTAGTTTGAGACATGTCCAATCGGAGTTGCATTAATTTATTCCGTCGTGAGTGCGGATTGTATTTTTGTTGTGGCATGCTGTAGTGAGACTTCGCCTGCCACCACCGTCAGTAAGCGTGAATCTTTAAATAAGGCAATTGAGGGCACCGATCGAATACCGTAGATAGGTGCCAATGTAGGAGACTGAGCAATGTCAACGATGCCAAAATGAATAGTAGTGCTATTTAGTTGTGTCGGTAATTGCTCAAAGATAGGCCGCATATTTTTACAAGGCTGGCACCAAGAGGCGGAAAAATACACAACGGCGATCTGCCCAGGCTGTTCTGGATTTAAGAGAGCACGATTAAAACTGCATTGATCGAGGTGTTTGATGATCGCCATAATGAGGTCTATTTTACCTAAAATTTAATTATCACTCGGTAAATCGAAAATATGTTCGCTAAGATTATCGACAATAGTGTTAGGTAAGCAAGAAATGCTAGTGAGAAATTTATCTTTTTGATACACATTGACTTCTGCTTCATGCTTTGTGCCTAAATATGCAGAGGATATGGTATAGGTGTAGTGACCGTTACGAAAATCCATCTCATAGATTTGCGCAGTACCCGTATCGGTATCAGCACCTTTAGGATTGAAATAGCGCGCCACTAATTGTTCTGGCTTTCTCTCCATAGTGATATCCGGTGTTTGGTTCAGTTTACCAAACTGATAAATATACTGCCCATTCACTAAACTGACATTGACCTTTTTTTGATTTTTATTGACACACTGGAAGACAGTAACAGTATGGGAATTCGCAAGAGCAATGGGAGAAAGTAATCCTAAAGAGAGGGTAAAACACACTATATTACGGTAAGTTAGCATAATGAATCCTAATATTCTTATTGTGTAAGGGGAGCATTTAACGACTATAAACATTATCAGACGGTTTGATTAACTTGTTATATAACTGATGAGTTTATTTTGCTACAGCTAATTTATGCTGACGCCGTTTTCAGATAAGTTGATTAGCGACCTTTCAATACTATTTTGAGTCGGAATATATACCGCTATTAGAGGGAAATACCGTTTATTGATAAAACGCTTTTCGACTTTTAACAGGGTTTATTCTCAATCTCGAGTGTATTATTTAGAGGGAGCTATGATTGATATCATTACATCGTAATATTGTTTGAGTGTTATATTTTAATTATCACTATGCATGATTTTTTATTAGAGAATGGATGCGAGTTTCAAGTGTGTGAGTAGCAAGATTGCATTGTCCTCCAATAGCCCTGACGTGAGCATCGCTATCGTAGAAACGGTTGTGCTATAGGCAATATGGCCCAGTGTGTTGTTTCGATTTTTATTAGTTTATATCCCTCCTTTTTGTATTCGATGACGATTGATCCGCTGCGGATAGCCTCAAAGTACTTATATGTTGCGAATAAGATCTATTTTAGGAATTTGTGCGTTCGCTACCATTTCTTTTGAATGCAAATGTAAACTAATATCATTTGTACTAAGTACAAGGTAAGATAGCACCATTATTTGTGATATGGGTGAAATCGGCGGGTTACATCATAAGTTCAAAGCTTGTTTTTGTGATGTTACTAACCGTGTTGAGCATGCGATGTGTTTAATAAATCAGGTCGGCTCATCACACCTAAAGCGATAACTCTCATTATTTAGAGTATAGATGGAGGAAATTGGATGTTTGTAAAATCATTAACTTCGGGGCTAGTTTTATTGTCGGCCTTAGTGTTGGCGGGTTGTGATCAATCTAAAGAAAACAAAGAAACCTCTGCGGCGGCTGAGAAACAAACGATCACGATTGAGCATGCTCAAGGTAAAACAGACGTTCCCCGCCATCCTGAAAAAGTCTTCGTGATGAATATGGAAACCCTAGATATTATGGATGCACTGGGTGCTCCAGTCGCGGGTCTTCCACAAACTAACGTCCATTTACCCAAATTCTTATCTAAATATAGCGGCCAAGAATATACCAATGCAGGGACATTGTTCGAACCTGCTTATGAAACCATTAGTAACGCTCAACCAGACCTCATTTTAGGTGGTAGTCGTGCTCGTGATGCATACGATAAACTGAGTGCGGTTGCTCCCACCATCTCAATGGATATTGATAACAAACGTTTTATCGATAGCTTAACAGAGCGCACGACTGAATTGGGTATGCTGTTTGGCAAAGAAAAAGAAGCTGAGCAGTTAGTTGGTGATTTCAAAGCAAAAATTGCGGATATCAAAACGAAAACACCAAATGCAGGTAAAGCTATGGTGATTCTAGTGAGTGGCGGTAAAATTTCTGCTTATGGTCCTGGTTCACGTTTTGGCTTTATTTTTGATGAGTTAGGTTTTGAACCTGCTTATGTGTTCGGTGAAGACACAGGCAGACACGGTAATATTGTTAACGCAGAATTGCTGGTCAAACTGAACCCAGATTGGTTGTTTGTGATTGATCGTGATAGTGCAATCGGTCGTACTGATGCGCAGCCTGCTGCACAAGTATTAGATAATGCATTAGTAAGAAAAACATCTGCATGGGATAAGCAGCAAGTGACCTATCTTGATCCAACTGCGGTCTATATCGCTGGTGGTATTCAAACTTATTCTCAGTTAATGGATGATGTTAATAACGCACTGGAAAAAAGCCAAACAAACTAATCAATGAAAACGCTTTATCTATTTTTTGGAATTATCGCCTTATTGGTATTAGCGGTGATCAGTTTGTTTATTGGAGCGGGTGACGTGTCACCCGTTTCACTTTTCACTGACCCCGAGATGCAAGACATCTTTTTTATCAGTCGAATTCCTCGAACCGTTTCTTTAATATTAGCAGGCAGCGCAATGAGTGTTGCTGGGCTTATCATGCAACTTCTCACGCAAAACCGTTTTGTTGAGCCTTCATTGGCTGGAACCACTCAATCAGCGAGTTTAGGCTTACTGTTTGTCATGGTGTTGTTCCCAACTGCGGATATCATGACAAAAATGGTGGTTGCGAGTGGGTTTGCTTTGTTAGGCACTATGCTGTTTATGATCCTGTTGCGCCGAGTGATTTTAAAATCTGCTCTGATTGTACCGCTTGTCGGTATCATGTTAGGTGCGGTGATTAGTGCTCTCACCATTTTTACAGCTTATACCTTTGATTTATTGCAGGCATTAAGTGCTTGGATGAGTGGAGATTTTTCTAGCATTATTCAAGGTCGCTATGAGCTTTTATGGCTAGTCGGGTTGCTCACATTGCTTGCGTGTTGGATTGCGGATAGCTTTACGGTGGCTGGAATGGGGCGTGAATTTGCTATCAATGTTGGTTTAAACTACCGCAAAGTGATGACGATTGGGCTCTCTATTATCGCGTTGATTAGTGGGGTCGTCGTCGTTGTCGTGGGCGCGTTGCCTTTCTTAGGACTGATTATTCCTAATCTTGTTAGCTTAATTATGGGCGATAACATTCGTAAAACACTGCCGTGGATCTGCCTTGCCGGTGGAGGCTTAGTGTTGCTTTGCGACATTATCGGTCGATCAATTCGCTATCCATTTGAAATACCCGCAAGTGTTATTTTAGGTGTTATCGGCGCCGTGATTTTCCTTTTCTTATTATTGAAGCAGCAACGTTATGCAAAAAGTTAATGCATCAATTGCATTGCCCAAAAAGGGTATGACACCACGACAAAGGATATGGATTTTACTGGGGCTATCGGTTTTAGCGATTGTGCTATTTATGACGATTAACCTAGGCAATAACCTCGCTTATATACTGCCGCATCGGGGTTATATGGTACTGACAATGATTCTGGTTGCATTTGCTTCCGGTGTATCGACGGTACTTTTCCAAACGATTGCTAATAATAAAATTTTAACGCCTTCCATTATGGGGCTAGAGGCGTTATTTATTTTATTACAATCCATCTTTGTCTTTTATACCGATATTTTTCCTGCATCATGGCTATTAAATATTGGTAAGTTCTTATTAGAATCTTCGTTATTGGTTCTCTTTTCGGTATTGCTTTATCGCTGGTTATTTGTGTCAGCTAAACTCAATATCAACCTTGTTTTGATGGTAGGTATTATTCTTGGGACCTTATTTCGCAGTACTGCTACGTTATTGCAGAGACTGATGGATCCTAACGAATTTTCTATTCTACAAAGTCGTATGTTTGCGACCTTTACACGTGCGACACCTGAGCTAATTCTCTTTACTCTCATCATTACGCTTGTTGTCGGCATTCTATTATGGCGCATGCGTTATTGCTTTGATGTTTTGGCGCTTGGTCAAGCGAATGCCATTAATTTAGGTATTAATTATCGTCATAAAGTGACGGTAATCTTGCTGCTTATCTCCATACTCGTCGCTATTTCGACCGCCTTGGTCGGGCCATTAACATTTTTAGGATTAATGGTGGCGAACTTAGCTTATTTTATTAGTGGTAGTAGCCAACACCGTTATCTATTGCCTGTCTCTTTCTTGTTGGGGGTAATTGCGTTAATTGGTGGGCAATTGATCCTAGATTATGGTTTGAATATGGCGGGTACGCTATCTGTTGTGATCGAATTTATCGGCGGCATATTCTTTATTTATATGGTGTTAAGAAGGTTTTAGTATGATTGAAATTAATCAGATATCGAAAAGTTATCAGGATACTAAGGTCTTAGATAACATCACAACAACCATTAAAAATAGTGGTATTACGTCGATTATTGGGCCGAATGGGGCCGGTAAGTCGACACTGTTGTCTATTATTGGTCGCTTATTAATGGCTGACTCCGGTCATGTCAAAGTGAATGAATTAGATGTTGTGAAAACGCCAAGCGATAAATTAGCAACTTACTTATCTGTATTACGTCAAGAAAACCAGTTTGCTAGTCGCCTTACGGTTGAAGAGTTAGTTGGTTTTGGCCGTTATCCTTATACCAAAGGGCGCTTGACCGTCGAGGATAAAAAGAAAATCGACGAGTCGCTCGCATTCTTAAATCTCTCTAATTTACGTCATCGCTATTTAGATGAGTTATCGGGCGGTCAGCGACAACGCGCTTATGTTGCAATGGTCTTGTGTCAAGACACAGAATATGTGTTATTGGATGAGCCATTAAATAACTTGGATATGAAGCACTCTGTGATCATGATGAAGTTATTACGTCGCGCAGCGGATGAACTAGGTAAAACAATTATTTTAGTTATCCATGATATTAACTTTGCGTCGGTTTATTCAGATCATATTTTGGCCATGCGGTCTGGGGAGTTAGTTTATCATGGCGCGCCCAAGGATATTATGAAGGTGGACATTATTGAGGATATCTTTGATACACCAATAGAAATAAAATCGGTGGATGACAAACTCATTGCGATGTATTACTAGCTTAATTCCTTAGTTTCTATCGTATAAAAAATAACCTCTATCACCGGTTCGGTATAGAGGTTATTTTATTGATGCAGCGAATGATAATAAATCACCATCGCCCGCTGCATTAAATCACTTATTTCTTAGGACGTACCGCGGTCACTTCGATTTCAACACGCCAAGCTGGGTTAGCTAGTTTAGCGACTTGGAAAGTTGAACGAGCGGGCAGGTTTTCTGATTTGTCATTATAGAATTTTGAGTATCCAGCCATAAAGCCAGCAAAATCCATAGTGCCTTTAGTTTCATCACCACCAACAAGGAAAACTTGCATTTTCACAACATCGTTCAGAGTCAGGCCAAGATCAGCAAGGTGAGCTTCGATCTGCTTCATGACGTTGATAGTTTGAGTTTCAGTATTACCGTATGACTCAAGGACACCTTCAGGAGCGTCTTTAGAGATTTTAGTTGGCACCTTTCCGCTTAGGAAAATGATGTCATTAGTTGCACTGATTTCTACCGACTCAGCGATAGGCATTCCTTGCAGCTTATTGGTTTTTACACCTTCAGCATTTGCACTCGCTACACCCAGAACCAATGGGAGAGAAAGAAGTAAAGTTTTATAGCGCATGTAAGCTCCTTAACATTATCACAGTAATAGTTCTCCTCATACTTCAAGCCGTCGCGTTGTTGGCGACGGACTGAGTTATTTAGAGTATCAACTTATATAGACAAGCCATACATTCATTGATGCAATGCACAGCTTGAACAATAAATTTTAAAGAACAATTAACGTCAGTAGAAATTATCGCTCTTATTCAGTAAAACGAGAAAGTCTGTACGGGTGTGGATCGATGACTGGTTTAGTATCCATCAATAGATCCGCAGTCAGTTGACCTGATGCTGGACTTTCTGTCATACCCCAACCTGTTGCTGTGTTGATAACAAGGCCTGGGTATTGTTCAATTTTAGAAATAATTGGAATTTCATCATCGGTTGGGCTAACTGTGCCGCCCCAACGTTCAACCACTTTCGACTCTTTAAACACAGGGAATTCATTACGCAGTCTTTCGAGTACGCCATCCAGGTGGTCTGTGTTTGGTGTGTTAGTAGCTGTACGGAACTCTTCAAATGGTGTTTTTTCATCTAAACGCCATGACGTTGCCATTGTGAAAGAGTTAAACAAATCTTTACCGATAGAGAATTCTAATGGTAGTTCTCCGCCGCCCAGTAAGTGCATAAAGCGTGGACCTAACAGGAAGCTGTCTTTCACGATAGAGCTCGTAAAGATACGTGGAGCAACCGCATAAGTTCCATCTGCTTGCTCACGGAAGTGGATACCATTTGGTAAGTGTACGTTACCTTTTGGTGCGCCCGGTACACCCGTGATACGTTGTTGTGAGAGATAAACATTGAGTGTAGGAACGTCAACGCCAAGGTTACCCATAAACAGACGAGACCAAATACCGCCCGTTAGAACCACGTTAGAGGTTTTGATGGAGCCTTTCTCAGTCACCACATCTGAAATTTTACCGCCTGCGGTTTCCAAGCCTCTTACGGCACAATTGGTATAGATACGAATCCCGAGTGATTTTGCGTAGTTCGCCATCGTTGGCGTCACAACTTCAGGATCGAGACTACCAGCATCTTCTTCAAATCCACCAATTTTCCATGGTGTCTGAGCATTAGGAAGACGTTTTGCCAGTTCTTCACCCTCGATCATGCGAGTTCTCAATGGGGTATCAAAACCTGGGTTCTCTGAATTCTTTTTAATCCATTCTCTGGTCAGTTCAAGATCTTTTTCGCTTGAAGGAACTTCAACACGGCCTTGAATTCGGTAACTCGTATCTGCACCGATTTTTTCATTCATACCGGTCCATAAAATCTTTCCATAATGGTGTAATGGAAAAATTTCTGGAGAGGTTTTGTAACTAATGATTTGACTGTAGGCACGACCAGACTGTTCACCGCCGACAACACCTTTTTCACAAATAACGACGTTCATTCCTCTTTCAGTAAGATTAATGGCAGTCATTATTCCTTGAAGGCCAGCACCGATAATGACAGCATCTGCTGATTTCGGTAATGCCCCCTCGGTGCCCGCAACAGCAGGTACACGAGATTTAGTCGACTCAAATCGACCTTCTCTACGGATCATTGGAACAACCGTAGCACCCCCTGCGAGAACACCCGCAGCACCGACCCCTAAAAGTAGTTTTCTTCTCGAGATTTTCATCTGTAACCTCAATAATAACCTTAGTTTTTATATAGTAAATTATTACAATTTAAGATAATCATATTATCATAATTCAAGTAATTGTTAACCATGGGGTATATTTGTTAATAAAACTAAGTGGAATGTGAATAATCTTGATTGTGATAGTCAAGCCTGTAAAGGGTTTGCGCGTTGTTTTAATAAAAATCAATCCTTTTAGGCGGCAAAAAAATAAAGTGAAATGTCAGCTAAAATGTACAGTTGTTTTTTTATTTGCTCGGGAAAAATGTCAATTTGTTTCACGAGGTGAGTAATAAATAAAAATACTCAAACATGTTAAATAATAATCAACTATATTTCGTGTGGTTAATAGCAAGAAAAAAAAGGTGCCCCATTATTATTGCATTTGTGAGGTGCCATCTTGATGGTGGAGGAAAGCCAGTGACAAAGACGAGACAGTAATGATTAAATATTTATTAAATGTCTAAATATATTTTGAAGATTATTGTTGAATTTTTAAACTTTATATTTTTGTTTGGTAGAAAGTTGGTGAAATAATAGCGTCTCATTAGGTTTACACTATTTAGAAATAAACGCAAAAAATATATTTGTTCAATTTTTATCGGTTGCCACTGTGGATGGGGATATTTTTTGCTCAATAAAACATATAGTTATATTTTTTTGCTTTGGTGAGTCATGCTGGTTGATTTTTAAATTTGGTTTCAACCTTTTCGCCACTGTGGTGTTAAAAATAATCTTAACGCCTACACTCTGTTGTTCGATCATATTGATAGAAACAAAATATACGAGCATTGTAAATAGGGTTATTTTTTGGGTGATTCAATAATTGTGTTATGACGTTAAATCTATCTGTAAGTTATTTAGCTTAAATGCTATCCGTATATTTATTGTGCTTATTAGTCTGGCAGATATAAAAAGCGTGTATCAAAAAATATGGGTTATTTGATGTTTATTAATTAAATGTTTTACTTAGACTAAATTACTTAGATAAAAACCCTTACAATTAAGGGCGAATTTGTTATAAGTTTAGTGATTATTCCTTTGTGTAATATGGGGTGAAACCTTGAATTATGTTTGCCGTCCGTTGTTCAATAGCATAATTCTTTTGATTTTCTTAGTTATCCTTACTGTGAGTATAAACCTTGAACGAAGTGCTGTTTTTATCTTTAATAAAGTGCTTTAGGTATTGGCTCAATGAAGGTGGTGCTAGTAAGGCATGACCTTTCACCCTAGAATTCTTATGATATTCATTGAAGATTTTTTGCATGAAAATTAGGCAGTCTTGATCTAAAACCGATAAAAATCGATAGAGCAAATCAAGAGTGAGTGGGGTGATGCCATTTTCGTAGCGTGAAATTTGCTGTTGGCTAATTCCCATTAACTTAGCAAGTTCCTTGCCGGTTATTTTTTTCTCTTTTCTTGCTTGGCGCAACAAGCTACCTGCTAATGTGGTGAGTTTATGCTCTTCCATTATCCTATTTTCTACCCAATGTTAGATTAGATGGTGGTTATCACTAGGTCGCTACTATAACGAGTCCATAGTTGGTGTAAAAATGTTTGTACCGAATAGATAAGAATAATTGATAGCTTTTGGCTATCATAATGATTTATTTCGATCGAATATTTCGATCATTTGTTTTGTTTGATAGCTGTTTTTTAGCTAATTGAAAGTTTAAAGCTATGATGGGTAAGTCATTTTATGATTACTATTTTGATTATATTTTTCATATCATATAAAAAATAGTGAATGTAGTTATTAATACGCCATATTTGGAATTATTTATTTGATAGTATTTTGTTTCTATTTGTTACAAATTCTCATAAGCAGAAAATACTCTGTACGCCGTAGTTTCATATAATGAGTATTTTGGGGCTAAACGTGAGCTGCAAAGGCCATGATTGATTCATTTTTGTCTAAGTTGTGTAACAGTGAGATAAAGTTGATGCGATGAGCAAATTTAGCCAGTCGCGCTATTGCAAGCGAGAGAATTTCTCTCTGTAGACAAATAACCTGCCATATTGATTGAAAGCGGCGCAACTCGATATTTTGCGCCGCTTTGTATGACCAATTACTATTTAAAAATAGTGGTTCAATAGAGAGCATTAATGACGGTCATTCAAATATTCAGGCTCTTTAGGAAGCTTAAAGCAGCAGAACAAGCAGATACATAATATAACCATGACATAAATAAAGAATGAGTTTTCTGCGCCATTGGCTTTAAATTGTAATGCGACTGAGGGAGCTGAGCCGCCAAAAATTGCATTTCCTATCGCATAGGATACACCGACACCTAATGCTCGTAGGTGTGGTGGGAACATTTCAGCTTTAACCAAACCACTGATCGATGTATAGAAGCTTAATAGCATCATTAAGAAGATAAGTAATAAAGTGATAATGACAGGGGAGTAAGCAAAATAACGCATACCTATCACCATTACGGGATAGATAAATATAATCATAGATAGCGTAAATGTAATCATGGCGGCTCTACGACCAATTTTATCTGAGATAATGCCAAATAGCGGTTGAGACAACATAAACACAAATAATGAGATGGTCATGATATAGCCGACAATTTTGCTATCAATACCGATATTGGTTAAATAGGTTTTTGAATAAACCGTAATAATGTAGAAACACAGAGATCCTGCTGCGGTATAGCCAATGACTAATACAAAGGATTTCCAATGTTGCTTGAGTAGTGCGATTAAAGAACCAGACTCCTCGGCTTCAGAAGCTTCATTACTGAGCGTTTCATCAAGGCGTTTTCGGGCGATCAGCGAAACAATAGCGGCAAAGCCACCGATGACAAAAGGAATACGCCAACCCCCATCCGATAACTGCTGTTCACTGAGGAACGCTAACAGAATGACACTGAGTAAACTCGCTAATAACTGACCCCCAGAGAGTGTGACATATTGAAACGATGCAAAGAACCCCCGTTGTCCTTTGAGGCCAAGCTCACTCATATAAGTTGCAACCGCACCATATTCACCACCAACAGATAATCCTTGTAACAAGCGAACTAGCAGTAAGAGTAATGGCGCAAACATTCCTACTTGTGCATAAGTGGGGAGAGCCGCAAATAAGAAAGAGCTGAAGCCCATCAAGTAAATTGAGGCAACCATAGAACGTTTGCGACCATGACGATCCGCGATGCGACCAAATAGCCAACTACCGATGGGACGCATAAAAAAACTGGCTGCAAAGACACCCCATACATAGATAGATTGTGTCAGGGGATCCATATTTTGAGGGGTAAGAGCTTTAGTGAAATAGGCAGCAAAAACAGCATAAATATAAAAATCAAACCATTCCACTAAATTACCCGAAGCCGCACCCACAATACCGCGAATACACTTGGCTCGGTTATCTTGCGTGATATCCGTTTTTTTGAGATTAACTTGAGATATTTCCAATTTATCACCATCGTAACATTGGTTAACAATATTTTAACTAATAGCGATATTTACTTAGTGAGTCAATATTTGAATACATGGTAAGTTAAATACTGAGATCAATATCCTGTTTTTCGTTTCTTTTTTAGATAACTAACAAGACTAAATTTTACAAGTAACTGAGTGTTTTATAGATGTTTTTTAATTAGTTTAACTTAGCTATTGAGGTGAACTTTCCTGTTAATTAAGAATTTTCGCAAATAAAAGCGCTGACAGACTAATATCGTGAGTAAAATACCTTTCCTTTGCATTTCATTGCATGAATGCAGCGAGCTTGAGAAATAAAAAAATAATAGGTTATTGATAGTGATCACGAAAATAACGATGAACATGCCTTTGAATATTGGTTGATTCAGTAAAGAATACTATCGATTAATATGATGCGATTAATGCTTAACTATTTGAAAATAAATTCTTTTTAAAAAGTGGTGTTTGTCGGTTAGTTTAAATTGAACGTTAATAAAATCCTCTATCTAAATTAACGTAATAAAAATGATTAACATTTTATATTTATTAATGTTGATAAATTTATGTTAATTAATTCTTATAAAGAATAATAAAAATGTTTTATTATTTTTCTGATAATTTTGTTAGCTAAATATTAACTGAATGCAATCATTATATTTTAGATATAACCGACTGGAAATGTATTTTATAAAGTTATTAACTAACATTTAATACCGTTAATAGAGGGAAATAGGCTAAAATAATTCGTCGATATATATGTTTTGATATAACGGAAGCGCTGTGATTTATAGTTTTTATCAAAGGGTTGGTGTTATTAGTAACGTAGGTTATTACTCTTTTATTGATGTGAAACAATCTCTTAGTTTTGTGTGTTGATATTATGACCTCGACTAAAAATCTTATTATTTCGACTTTATATGACTAGTCACATTTATGACTAATCGTACTCATCTTAAATAAATTTTATTCAGTGTCGATGGAAGTTTGATTTCTAACACTTTAAGCAAACTAATTGAGCGAGTTATGTATGGCAAATATAAAAGAGAAAGCATCTGTTTTTGCTCCTCTTACCCGTCGTGGATTTATTAAAGCCGGAACAATCACTGGGTTAGCGACAGCGGCTGGAGGATTTTCTCTTCCTTTCAGTTCTGCTGCTGTTGCAGAGCAAAAAACAGTTACCCCCACTGGTGAAGAAAAAGTGGTTTGGAGTGCATGTACAGTCAACTGTGGGAGTCGTTGCCCATTACGTATGCATGTCGTTGATGGTGAAATAAAATACGTTGAGACTGACAATACCGGCAATGATGTCTATGAAGAATTGCATCAAGTGCGTGCCTGTTTACGTGGCCGTTCTATGCGCCGTCGAGTCTATAACCCAGACCGTTTACGTTACCCAATGATGCGGGTCGGTAAACGTGGTGAAGGCAAATTCAAACGCATTAGTTGGGATGAAGCTTTTGATGTCATTGCTGACAATATGAAGCGCTTAATTAAAGACTATGGTAATGAGTCTATCTACCTCAATTATGGCACTGGGACTTTAGGCGGTACCATGACAAAATCATGGCCACCAGGGGCTACATTGATTGCACGTTTGATGAATTGCTGCGGGGGATATCTAAATCATTATGGCGACTATAGTACCGCACAAATTGCTGCCGGTTTAAATTACACTTACGGCGGTTGGGCTGACGGTAATAGCCCTTCTGATATCGAAAATTCAAAACTTGTCGTCATGTTCGGTAATAACCCAGGTGAAACACGTATGAGTGGCGGCGGGGTCACGTACTATGTTGAACAGGCTCGTGAAAAATCGAACGCCAAAATGATTATCATTGATCCTCGTTATACCGATACAGGTGCAGGACGTGAAGATGAATGGATCCCTATTCGCCCAGGAACCGATGCTGCGTTAGTCAGTGCGATCGCTTATGTGATGATCAAAGAAGATTTAGTCGATCAGCCATTTCTTGATAAATATTGTGTTGGTTATGATGAGTCGACTTTACCAGCGGGAGCCCCCAAAAATGCGCACTACAAAGCCTATATTTTAGGGGAGGGACCAGATGGCCAAGCGAAAACACCTGAATGGGCCGCACCTATTACAGGTATTCCTGCTGCACGAATCGTAAAACTTGCACGTGAAATTGGTATGGCAAAACCGGCTTATATTGTTCAGGGGTGGGGACCACAACGACGCTCTAACGGTGAGCTCGCCTCCCGTGCTATCGCAATGTTAGCGATTCTTACAGGGAATATCGGTATTCATGGTGGCAATACTGGAGCGCGAGAAGGATCGTACAGTATTCCATTCGTGCGGATGCCAACTTTAACCAACCCAGTAAAAACCAGTATTTCGATGTTTATGTGGACAGATGCCATTTTACGTGGGCCTGAAATGACGGCAACACGTGATGGTGTTCGCGGTAAAGATAAGCTTGATGTGCCGATTAAAATGGTTTGGAACTATGCAGGAAACTGTTTAGTGAATCAGCATTCAGAAATTAACCGTACCCATGACATTCTGCAAGATGATTCGAAATGTGAAATGATCGTGGTGATTGATAACCACATGACAGCATCAGCGAAATATGCCGATATTTTGTTACCGGATTGCACAGCTTCTGAACAGATGGATTTTTGTATGGATGCTTCAGCGGGCAATATGTCATATGTCATTTTTGCCGATCAGGCAATTAAACCGCGTTTTGAAAGCCGCAATATTTATGAGATGACGAGTGAAATTGCTAAGCGTATGGGCGTTGAAGCGCAATTTACTGAAAACCGGACTCAAGAAGAGTGGTTACGTCATCTCTATGAGCAATCTCGCGAGGCATTACCTGAATTACCAACTTTTGAAGCGTTCCGTGCACAAGGCATTTTCAAAAAACGCGATCCTAAGGGCCATCATGTTGCTTATCGTCATTTCCGCGAAGATCCGATCGCTAATCCACTCACGACACCATCGGGAAAAATTGAGATTTATTCTTCTCAATTAGCTGAGCTACAAAATCTTTGGGAGCTCGAGGAGGGGGATGTGATTCATCCATTGCCAATCTATTCCGCGGGTTTTGAACAGTATGGGGATCCATTAATGGAAAAATACCCACTACAGTTGACTGGCTTCCATTATAAATCACGTACTCACTCGACATATGGCAACGTTGATGTACTGAAAGCCGCATGCCCACAAGAGCTATGGATTAATCCACAAGATGCAGTGAAACGAAACCTAAAACATGGCGATTTAGTGAGAGTATTTAATGATCGCGGCGAAGTGCGCGTGAAGGTGAAAGTGACACCTCGTATCGTGCCGGGCGTTGTGGGTCTCGGTGAAGGCGCTTGGTATGACCCAGATGGTAACCGAGTGGATCATGCCGGAAGTATTAATGTGCTAACTACCCAACGGCCGTCGCCATTAGCCAAAGGTAATCCATCACATTCTAATCTTGTTGAAGTTGTGAAAGCTTAGGGGTGCGAGTTATGTCAACGCAATATGGTTTTTATATCGATTCAAGTCGTTGCACTGGCTGCAAAACCTGTGAGCTAGCGTGTAAAGACTTTAAAAATTTATCTCCAGACGTCAATTTTCGTCGTATCTATGAATATGCTGGTGGCGATTGGACTGAGCAAGATGGTGTATTTGGGCAAAACGTTTTTGCTTATTACCTGTCAATTTCCTGTAACCATTGTGATGATCCTGCATGTACAAAAGTATGTCCAAGTGGGGCAATGCATAAGCGGGAAGACGGTTTTGTCGTTGTTGATGAAGAGGTTTGCATAGGCTGTCGTTACTGTAGTATGGCTTGTCCTTACGGCGCTCCGCAATTTGATGAGGTCAAAGGACATATGACCAAATGCGATGGTTGTTATGAGCGAGTTGCCGAAGGTAAAAAGCCGATCTGTGTTGAGTCTTGCCCGTTACGTGCATTGGATATGGCACCTATCGACGAGTTACGTCAAAAATATGGCACCTTAGCGGAAATCGCGCCATTACCAGCTGCAAAATATACACATCCAAATATTGTGTTAAAACTGAATGCCAATAGCCGTCCAGTTGGTGACACTTCAGGGCATCTGGCTAACCCGGAGGAGGTATAATATGGGATCGGGAATTCATGAATGGCCATTGATGTTTTTTACGGTGATTGGCCAAAGTGTCGCGGGTGCTTTTATGATGATGGCTGCGGTATTACTGAGCGGTAAACTTTCAACTGAGTTGGATCGCAAGGTTCATTACAGCATGTTTGGCTTGTGGCTGTTGATGGGAATAGGTTTTTTATTATCAACAATGCATATGGGAACACCATTACGTGCTTTTAACTCATTTAATCGCTTGGGAGCATCTTCCCTCAGTAATGAAGTTGCCAGCGGCGCCATTTTCTTTGCGTTAGGCGGTTTTTATTGGTTGCTAGCGGTCTTCAATAAGATGCCTGCTGCGCTTGGTAAAGTATGGTTGTTCATCGTGATGGTGATGGCGGTTGTCTTTGTTGTTGCGACCTCTCGTGTGTATCTGATTGATACCGTGCCAACATGGAATACTATCTATACGACAATGAATTTTATCCTCACCGCATTCCTTGGAGGACCTATACTTGCCGCATTATTGTTGCGTATTGCAGGCTTTGATTTGCAATGTATTCGTCGTATTCCTGCGCTAAGTGTGTTGGCATTATTGGTGAGTATATGCATCGCTATTTCTCAAGGTTTTGATTTAGCGAGTATTGAAACATCTGTGCAAAAAGCCACCGACTTAGTACCTGATTATGGAATATTGATGGATATAAAAGTGGTGGCTATTGCGATGGGATTAGGCTGCTGGATCATGCCATTAATCGCGAAACGTAACCCTTCTGTGCTGAATATGTTGATAGGATTTTTATTCGTGATGGCCGGTGAAATTGTCGGACGCGGCGTTTTCTACGGCTTACATATGACAGTGGGTATGGCAGTTAACTAGTTAATGAAAAAGAGGCTTAGTAATTTACTGCTAAGCCTTTTAATGCGATTTATGGTTAAATCAAGATAGACAAATTATTAAATATCTAACGATAAGTGAATAAAACACACCATGAGTGAACAATCTTTAAATCATATTTCTTTGACGGCACGAGTGCTTGGTGCTGCTTTCTATTATGCGCCAGGTGATATACAGGAAATCATTTCATTGCTGTCAACGCTTCAATGGACAGAGGAGTGGCCGTACGGTTCTCATGAGCAAAAACAGGCTATTGCCGATAAATTGGCCATAATCGCGACGGATAATGAATCCTTGGATGAGGCCTATCAGCGGTTATTTATTGGGCCTTATGCGCTGCCTGCACCGCCTTGGGGATCGGTATGGCTCGATAGGGAAAATGTGATTTTTGGGGACTCGACTTTACAATTGCGTGAGTGGATGCATGCCCATAGTATCGATATTCATTTATCACAGAATGAACCTGAAGATCATTTTGGCTTATTGCTTATGATGGTGGCATGGGTCGCTGAAAACAATCCATCTCAATTAAACGAGTTATTGGCTCAGCATATATTACCTTGGGGATTCCATTATCTTAATAAAATGGAGCAAGAGGCTAACTTTCCTTTCTATACAGGCCTTGCTGAATTAGCGCATTTAACATTAGCGAGTTGGCAGCAATCGCTTCATGTTGACGTAGAGAAGAAAATGATTTTTTATCGCTAATATTAAAATGGCATAACACGTATAGCCCTTAACTGAAAGGGCTATATAAATATAAAACAATCACTTGTATTTTGTGTTTTCTCCCAATCGCATCCCCATCATGTCTTTCAGGTAAAAAGCCATAGTCTGTTGTATCCATTGAGAGGTATAGGGGAATACACTTATTTTCTATTGCTTGCGAGTTATCCTATTTAGATAAATTATTTTTTCTAGAGTATAGGGATAGCGATTAAGTCGGTTTAAAATAAGTCGTTTTTTCTCTGGTCGTTATGATGGGTTGAGTATGCGTAATCAGTCATTAATGCTTTTTTTTATTTTTCTTTTTTTATCGGTCACAAAGTCGTTTGCACAAGTACCAACACAAAGTACAGAGAATTGGCAACTGGTGGATACGCCGCCAGCACTGATGCAACTTAAACAAAGTGAGACGATTTTCGCCCCAATTGCAGGTAACATGAAAGCCGTTGCTGAACTTTATCCTGAGCATGGTTTTTATCTGTATAAAGCAATGGGGGATTACCAACCTATACAATTTGGGAATGATTATGCCTATGTTAATACTGAGGCGGTATCCCCATTAAAACCTCGCTTAACCCCTGAAGATGATAGGCTAAATGAGTTAAGTAACCCGATTTATGATTATTTAATTACCACAAAAAATACGCCCGTATACCGTTCGGCAAAACCGCATAGCCAGCCAATCGCAACGCTATTTAGCAATCTCCGCTATCCAGTATTAGTTCGTATGATTAAAACAGATAAGCAAGGGGAAAAAGTGGCATGGTTAACGATTCGTTTAGGTGATCGCTTGGGGTATATCAAGTTAGATGATGTGGAGATAGATAAAGGTATTCCTATCTTGACCTATCATCATTTACTGAAAGAAAGTGAAAACAAAAAATTCCAACAGACTTCAACGACGACTTCGGTTGAAGCATTTCAAGAACAAATGAATTATTTGCAGCAAGCGGGTTATCAAACGCTTTCTTTAGCCGATCTTGAAGGATATTTAGATAAATCAGTGAATTTACCCGCTAAATCAGTGGTTTTAACCTTCGATGACGGTTTGAAATCGGTATATCGCTATGCTTATCCCATTTTAAAACACAATCAGCAGCAAGCGACCTTATTTGTGATCTCTTCGCGTATTAAAATGACCCCTCAAAAATGGTCTGCGGATGGGCTGCAATTTATGAGTAAGCAAGAAATAAAAAATTGCCAAGATGTGTTTAATATTCAGTCGCATACTCATTTTTTACATAAGCTCGATAAGCACAAAAGCCCCATTATTTTTAGTCGTCAAGAGCACACTATTTTCTTAGACTTCCAGCGCTCTATGCGAATTTTACAGCAATTTGAGCCTGAACAACGCTATTTAGCATACCCCTTCGGTGGATTTAACCCAATCGCGATGGATGCCGCTAAGTTATCGGGCATACATCTTGCCTTAACCACGATTCAAGGTAAGGTGCGCCTTGGCGATAATCCATTTGCCCTTAAAAGGTTGTATGCACTGAAAACAGACCCAATCGAAAAGTTTGCACGTATGGTGGGGAATAGTGGACAGTCGGTGGTTAACGAAAATATTGTTGTTGATAGGTAGAATCGTTATTTAAGCAAGAATATCTTATCGGCCTTCATGTCATCGTTTTATTATTGATAAACAATGGAAGCATATTTCCATTGTTTATCTTTTTATATCGCAATAGTCAGTTAAGAGTGTGGGTCATCCGCCCGCTTTCCTCGCCCCATTTCTTTTAAAAAGCGCTGCTGATAAATAAACAGCTCTTTAGCTGAAATACAGTGATAATTGATAGAGAACTGTTCAGCGGTACACTGAATAATATCCGCTAAAGCAGGATAGTGGCGGTGATTCCAATTAGGAAACAAGTGATGGGTTAAATGTAAATTAAGCCCACCGAGCCAGTAAGTTAACCAACGAGGGGGAGTATGCCAGTCATAGGTCGTTGAAAAAGTATGGGTGTAAAATCCATGCGGCATATTTCCTTGTTCTGGTGGGGTATAGAAAGTCGCTTTGGCCCAGTGAGTACCTAAAATTAATACCACGAAAATCAGCGATGCTAACATTTGGCTCAAGAAATAAGTGAATAGTAGTAAGCCTAATCCAATCTGTTTATCTGTCAGGAGATAAAAAGGAATGATAATCACGAGAGAGATATGCAGTATTTTGGCGCATAGAAATGTCACAATGCCGCTTTGCCCTTGATGGCGCATATGTGGAGCAACACGCGTGAAGTGGAAGCGATCTAACCAATCAAATACCCAAATTAATGCTGGAAAGGTGAGCGCCGCAACCAATGGCCAATAGAGGTGCTGCGCCTTCATAAAAGGATACCAGCGTTGATAGGGGGTTTGTCGCAATACAAAATTTTCTTCGATATCTAAATCATAATGACGAATGTTGGTATGCGCATGATGAAAAATAATATGGCGTACTCGCCAACATTCGGGATCCAAGCCTAAAGGTATCGTGATCCAAAAATTTAGCCAACGGTTGGCTTTCGCTTGCTTGAAGATTGCATTGTGCGAGGCATCATGGACTAAATTGATCGCTAAGAGCAGCGCAAAGCAGATAAATAGGGGATAAAAAATAAAAAAGAGCCATGCCGCATCACTCCACAGGGCAGTGAGATAGCTACCTAGGCAGCAACCCACTAATACTAGGCTTTTTAGATAAAACCGCCAATCGGCAAAGCGATGGTCATTATGCTGCTGTAGATATCGATTAGCGGCCTGCATGAGTGCTTGGCGGAATGCTTGGTCTTGACGATGCTGGTAGCCGAGTGGTCTTAGGGGTTCAGGATGCATGGTTGACCTGCACTGGCTGACGGCCAATACCCAGTAGCAAAGAGAGGCTATGTAGCCATAGTGCCCCAGCCAATGTTAGCCAAAAGAGGGTTTGCCACTGCCAAATAAATAATACGCAAAACAATAAGACGGTCGCGATAGTAAACCAACTCCACAGACCTACTAGGCGGCCATCGGATATTCCTGATAAGGCAATGGTCCCCGCGGCAAGCAGAGTAAACAATAGCATTTGTTGGCCAGTCGTACCTTGATAACCATAACCATATAAATAAACATAACCAATAACGAGAGTAAAAAGTAACAACGTTCCTATGACAAGGAACCACTGATTAACGCGATATAATGGCACTTTTAATGAAACTGTTTGGGGTTTTCGCTTTAAGATCCGCCAAAATGGACGGTTATTATCAATGAATGGGTTCTCTGTTGCTGGCTCGCCTTTGATACCATAGTGGTACTCGCTGTCAGGTAATGCTGAAAATGTCCCAAACCATTTATCCCAAAAGATAAAGCTACCACCAAAGTTACGGTTTGAGTAGTGACCCTCTTTGATGTGGTGAACTCGATGATGGTGTGGCGTAACCATGACTTTCTCCCACCAACCAAGGTGAGGTATTAATGCACTGTGATTAAAAAATTGAATACTATAGTGCAGAATAGAAATGGTAATAAAGATTTCGAGTGGAATACCCAACAAAGCTAACACCATGAAGAATGGGATAGATGTCAATGATGAGTACCACGAATTACGGACTCCCAGAGAGAGATTGAAATGTTCACCTTGATGGTGAACGACATGCACAGCCCATAACAGACGATATTTATGGTGTAAGCGATGTAACCAGTAAAAACCAAAATCCCACGCAAATAGCGTAAAAATCCAAACTAACGCTATAGGCCAGTGTTCAACAACACCTAATGAAAAGTGACTGACAACGAATCCGTAACAAAACAGCTCTAATCCACGAAATAACCACAACATAATATGGCCTGAGTTCAGGTTAAATACCCACTCTTGCCAATTAATTGTTCCTTTTTCTGTTTTTGTGATGATGATTCCTTCAAGCGTCACAACCAATAACATAAAAATAATCGGAAAAGTTAATTCATTCACTTAGCTTTTCTCCATAAACATACGGCTGGTTGTGCAAAACGAACAATATACAGCACACTGATCGCCGTTAAAGCTCCGGTCACAACATCAATAAATAAATGTCGTTTTAGTATTAAAACAGAGGCACAGATAGCGATGGCCCATAATAAATATATTGTGGTACGAATGATTTGCTGTGATGACCATAATGCATTGAGAACAACAAGAGTCAATGAGACATGTAGAGAAGGTAATAAATTTTGCGGGCTATCGATACTCATGAGATGACAAAGCGCATTACCTGCTAATGAAAGGCATTCAATCGGTGGATAACTCATCGTCGTTGGAAAAAATAGATAGATAACGCCTGAAATAAGGGCACATAATTGCATCGCAAACATTAAGCGACGTGCTTGGCTAAGGGAACTACATAGATAACCTAATGGAATAAATACAAAAAAAGAGAGGTATAGCCATATTGCTTCCACGTTGTAAGGAATAGCATTATCGACCCAACTTGGCGCTAATAACGTGGCATTTTCATCAATTTCACCTGTGAATTGATAAATAATACCGACAGTTCCCCAGCCAAGGAGGCAATAAAGCAATCGTAATAGAATGTGTTTGAAATTCATTCAACCTCCTTGCGCCTGATCCGTCTTCGTTTTATGGCAAAAGGTTGTGAAATAGGGTCGACGCGTAGCGTCCAAGTCAGCTGATCAATCGCCACATTTTGCCTAATAAAGTAGTCTTCTAGCGAGCGCTGACATTGTTTGAGTTCAAATGCCTGACACTCTCCCTGTAAATCGAGATGGTAGCCTTGTTGAGTTAAGCGAAAATCAGCAGTGACAGGGAGATGATTAACGATAATGCGAGACACGGGATCAGCAAATAATGTCACGACATTGCCGTGATGGTCAGGTAGCAATAATTGGTCATCACAACGACCTTCGATTCGTTCAATGGCAAGTTGAGGATCACCACAAGGGCAAGGAGTGTCACGTATGACTAAAATATCATCCAGTTGATAGCGAACGATAGGTTGTGTTTTTCGCGTAAAATCGGTGATTATTGGTGAGAATCGCTGTTCATCTAGCCAATGTGGCTCAATATGTAAAAAAGCTTCATTCAGATGCAGGGTTCCCTGTGCACAGGTACAACCTAAAAACCCCTCAGTTGCTTGGTAAATTTCGCCGACATGAGAAAAACATTGCTGTAGAAGCTGCTTATCATGAGGTTGTAGAACCTCGGCAACGGAAATAACGTTTCGTACATTGAGCTTAATCTCTCGGTTGTTAATGGCTTCTGCAATTGCGCATAGCACCTGAGCAGGGGCGACAATAATAGTCGGTTGATCGCTTTCTAATGTTTGTAGCTGTTGGCGGAAATTGGCATAGAGGTCATAAAAGCGCAACGAGATCCAACGGTTATTAACACTTTCATAGAGGTTATTATTTGCCCGTAAAAATAAGGCAATGCGTTCACCGTTGAATAAACCGAGAGGTAGCATTTTGGCTAACATACTACCAGACCAAATATTTTGTTCTTGTGGACTCACGACGAATAAGCCACGACGGCCGGAGGTACCCGATGAAAGGCCAACACTGTATTTACCCATTTTGGGCGAGAAATCACGTGATTTTTCGCTCTGTTGAGCGCAATGAAGCAGCCTCTCACTGGAGAGCTTAGCGGTATTCATACGGTCAAAGTTATCCATCATGATTTGTTTATTCATGATAGGAAATTGTTCAAGCGGCAGGTGTACAAACTGACTAAAATAAGGGCTTTTTACCAACGTCTTGCGTTTAAACGCGTTTAAACGTCGCTGTTGATAGTCCTCAAGTGCCACTCGGTCTGTAAAGTGCAGACGTTTGGCTCGCCAGTAATGCCATAACACGGATAAAATCAAATAAGGTCCCCTTCATGGCATAATTGAATGGGAATATTTTGTTTGTCGAGTTGATGCAGTTTATTAAGTGTCTGATAATAGGCGTGCTTATCATCCATAATGATATGAGCAATCGCCATGGGTCCACGTCGTTCGCGATAATTCGTGGGTGACCAAGCGGCATCACCCGCTAATAAAATCCAGCCTTGTTCAGTGAGTACACATAGCCCAATATGCCCAGGGGCATGCCCCGGTAACGGAACAATGAATAATGTTTTTTGGTCATTGACCGCAAAACCTTTCCCAAGGATCTGCAATTCAGGTGGAAGTTCGACAGCCTCCAGTCCTTCATAAAAACGTGTTCTTTGCTCGAAATCTTCTGGGATCAGCCCACGAACAAAAGCGCCTTTTAATGCTGCAAAACCAGTGAGGTGACGTGTTTTTTGCCACCCTTCACCGGAACAAATAATTGGAATTCCAGGGAAGTCACGTAGCCCAGCAATATGGTCACCATGAAAATGCGACAAGATAAGGCCATTCACATCATTTGGTGTGATCCCTGCATCTGCAAGTTGGTTAATGAGGGCATCTTTACTCTCAAAATAGACCGGTGTGACGGTGCGGTAAAACCGCATGATCCCTGTACGAGTATGGTCATAAAAGTGATTCGCATAGCCCGTATCAAACAGCCATCGCTGATCATTACCCTCAATTAACCACGCTCTGGCAGGAAATTTACATGCTTTAACACTTGCCCCTTTTAATGCCACACAGCCAGGGTGAGTACAATATCCTACCTCAAACTGATTGATAGTTAACATAATTTATCCTGCTGCCGTAGCCATTGGGCTGTTAGGTGAATACCTTCCGTCATATTAATAGGCGGATAATAGCCGAGTTCTTGCTGGGCTTTTTGATTATCTAACGTCATGGTGAAATAAGCAGCTCCCAGACTGTAGCGGGTTAATAGCGGCTCTTTGCCGGTAAGGTGCGCGATACCTTCAAGTACTGTTGCCAGTGTCAATAACACCGGATAAGGGGCTGAGCATATTTGGCAGTCTAATGTTAACTCATCAAAGAGTTGTTCTAACGTTTGCCTCAGTGGCTGAGGTTGTTGGTTAGTAATATTATATGTTGCCCCACTGATAAGATTATCTCTGGTAGTGGCTAGCATCATACTGTGAACAACGTTACCAACATAAGTCAGATCGAATGCATGTTTACCACCCTCTGGCAGCACTAATTTGCCTTTTCTCGCTTTAATTTGAGCGAATAAACGAGGCAATAACACACGATCATAGGGGCCAAACAAACCGCGAGGGCGCAATATGGTGTAGCGTGTGAGGGAGGAATATGCAACGCTTCGTGCAATCGCGGTTTCGGCTAAATATTTGGTTCGCGCATAGTGGTTGGCAAAACGTGTATTAGTCTGTGTCTCCGCAATATCACGCTGGTGGCTGAAATTGAAGTAAATCGCGGGGGTGGAGATATGAATAAAGCGCGGAATATGTAGCTCACCCGCGGTATCTGCAAGCATTTGGGTTGCTCGATAATTGATCTCGACAAACTCATGGTATTTCCCCCAAGGGGATGAGAGTGCAGCACAATGCCAAATAGCGTCGCAGCCATCCATCAACCTTTTGGCGTTTTCAATGGAAAGATGGGCAAGGTCGATTGGCAAAAACTGGACACCTTGCTGGCTAAGCTGTTGGCCAATTTCTTTATTTCGACCACAAGCAACCACTTGATGACCCTGTTGCAGTAAGCTATCGACCGCATTTCTACCCAGTCCACTCGTTGCTCCTGTCACTAATATTTTCATGGGATCAGCACCATGGCACAAAAAGCGAGCCCCGCAGCAGTCCCTATTAACATGACATTTTTTTGCTCATAAAATCGGCCACTTTCAATTGCTTCATGTAATGCGGAAGGAATTGAGGCAGCGACTTGGTTGCCACGAAAACGGTAAATATCAATTAACTGTTCCGGTTTGACACCTAAGCGTTGCCGCATATGCTCTAAAGACAGATGGCTTGCTTGATGAGGGATGACGGTGCCAATGTGATTAATCGGTAAATGCGCATCTGTTAAAACGCGTTGCATAAAACGTTCGACCAAGGATGAGGCCATTCGAAACAGTTTTTTACCTTGCATATGAAATAAAAAATCCGTATCGGTCATGCCTGCGCGTGGATTTCGGCGTGTGCCTCCAGCGCGTATTTCACATAGCTCGATACCTTCAGTGTGTGTTTCATGATGATAAGTGATGATGCCACTTGTTCCATCGCCTTTTTCAACAATGACGCAGGCAGCGCCATCACCAAAAATTAATGCGGATTCATTATCGTGCCAATCGATCCCACGAGAAGCCAGATCCGCGGAAACGATGGCAATGCGTTGATATTGGCTGGTAGAAAGGAAACCCGCGGCTACTTGCAGCGCGGTGATAAAGCTGACACAACTGGCATTAATATCAAAACAGGCGATACCTTGCTTCAGTCGTGATTGCGCAAGAATGTGTGCGGCCGTACAAGGAAGAGCTTGAATGGAAATAGCTGAGGCAGAAATCAGCATGTCAATGCTTTGCGCTGGAATTTGTTTGGCTTCAAGGGCATGGTGGAGCGAATCGGCAGCTAATTGTGCTTGAGAATCTTCATTATTTGCATGAAAGCGATAATCAATACCCGAGTATTTTTTCACATAGCCGCTCGGCTTATTGAGTCTCACATCTAACTCTTGTGAGTCTATTTTATTTTTAGGAAGTGCAATGCCCGATGCGATAATTTTTATCGGGGTCACGAGAGGGTTAGTAAGCATGTGAAGCTTATCCATATAAATAAATTATTAGGATTATAGATATCAGAATTTCTACTCATTATATATAGGATTAAAGAGCGTTATTTGGGATTGGCATGGCGATTAAAATGATGCAGTGTTTCTTTTAGCAATGCCCTGATTATATCTTGCCAAGAGGCAGGTAAGGATGATGACCAGACGACATCGATATCCCAAGTGGCTGACGCAATGTTTTCAATGGGGATGAAAGTCACATCGTGACGACTAATATGTCTAGCGCTATAGGGAACTAAGCTGACGCCAGCACCCGCGCCAACGAGAGCAATGATTGTTTGAATATCACTCGCTTCTTGGGCTGGAATCAATGATATTTTTTGTTGTTCTAAAAACTGTTCAATTTGCTGAGAAAGCCCGCTGCCTCGTTCCTTCCTAAGTGATAAATAAGGATGGGTCATTAAGAGTTGTTTAATCGATTGATGAGTTAATTGGGATGTGGAAATGGCCAGTGACAGTGTTTCTTTTTTTAACGGATAAACCGCAAAATGTGTAGAGAATGGGGTTTCAGGACGACGCAAAAAAGCAACTTGTAATTGATGGTTGGCTAATTTTTGCGACATGATATTTGACGGCATATCATCAAAGTAAATGGTGGTTTTTGGTAAATGTTCCCGTAAGCGAGCCACGAAAAATGAAGCCTCTTGGAAGACGGAAATACCAAACCCAACATAGATAGATTTAGGAAATTGAGAACTTAATTCAGAAGCTCGATTTAAAAGTTGATTCGTTTGAGACAGCACTTGCTGAGCGAAAGGAAGCAGTTTGTGACCATTTTCCGTTAATTGTGCACCGTGACGACCACGTTCGAATAACGTTATAGCAAGTTGCCGTTCTAATTGTTTAATCTGTTTGGTCAATGCTGGCTGAGTGACATACAGTTGTGATGCTGCCGTATGGTAGTTCGCTGTTTCGGCTAAAACAACAAAAGCACGTAATAATCGAGTATCCATTACGCCTCATCGGTAAATTTATCAGTTATGTTGGCTTGTAGAGACAATATATTATGTCTCTACAAGTATATTATTCATTAAAAAAGATGCGCCACTGTTATTTTGAAATTGCGACTGGCTTATCAGCAAATCTTACGCTGCGTGCATCTCGTTCATAACCCATTGTTTTAGTAAGGATGCCATACAGTTCAGGGCGTCGACCTGACATCCAGCGGCGGCCTGTCGACATAGGAAGTAAACTTAAATCCAGTTCGGCGATAACCATATCATTTTCAATTGCATCACTTTCTTTAATAATACGTCCATAAGGGTCTATGATCATGGCATTACCAGTGCGTATCTCATCATCATCTAGCCCAACACCGTTACTGAAAACATAAAAGACACCATTATCATGCGCACGAGCTGGTAGCCAACGCATTAACCAGCCGCGTCCATGTTCACCTTGGAAAGCATCTCGTAAGGCTTCTGGGGCTATCTCTCTATTTTCCCATAAAGACAGTGGGATTGGTTTCATACTATATGGACTGCGGGAATTGGTACCTCCCGTTTGATGAGGCGCTAAAATAATATCTGCGCCCAATAATGCAGTCGCACGCGGGTTTTCGACTAAATTATTATCCCAACAAATGAGGATACCTGCTTTTACCCCCCATGGCGTATCAAACACGGTATAGCTATCACCCGAGTGGATGCTAGGGTGCTCAAAAGCATGGAGTTTGCGATGAGCATGATATGTGCCATCGGGCATACAAGCGACCCAAGTATTATAACACTTATCATCTAACCCTTTTTCAATCAGCCCTACGCCAATAATCATATTGAGCTCTTTCGCTCTTTGGCGGATTGGGGTTAATGAAGGGCTATCATGTAGCGTTTCACTGAGTTGATAAACCTCTTCACTAGGCAATTTAGGTACGTGCCAATAACCGGTAATGCACATTTCAGGTAACACGAGTATTTGTACGTTCTGTGATGCGGCTTGATCGATAAAGGCATGGATCTGCTTTAGGTTATCGTTTTTGTCAGAAGCTTTATGTTGAAATTGTACAGTGGCTACTCGAATGGGTGTCGACATAGTGTATCTCCTCTCTTACGGTAAAGAGATAACACCACATAATTGCACAGAGATATAATGAGATATTATCCTTTTTGATAACCAATCGTTATCGATCTAAATCAGATAATCACTTTGCCTCTGATGAGGGCTAGTCAATAAAGGCATAATATTATGTTTCTCCAATACTAGACTGAAATGAACAGATCACGCTAAAAAACAAAAAAACGTATTGATAACCCAAATTAATCTTTGATCAATCATTCAAAAATGCTGGTTATGTTAATAACATGTTACCTTTCATATAAACATTAAATAAGCTTATTAAATGTATGCATATTCTCCCGATTAAATTTTGAGTTTTGGGGCATACTCTCTTATGAGATTTGTCCTAGTTTTTGATTTTTATAGGTCTATTTTTGATTGTTTCAAAGTGATTCCTCTGTTTTTAGCCTATTCGCCACTCTCATTTGAAATATTTACTATCATTTGGTTACATTTTGTAAAGAATGTAATTCATTGAATGTAAAGAGTTATTTCTATTCATAAAAAGACTGATTATGAGTGCTAGCCATTGATTAATCTAATTTATGATAAATTTCCATCTTTAAAACTAGTTAGACCCTATTTAACTGCGTAAAACTAAGGAAAAATTAAGATTAGCGTGATTTATCATATTCTGTACTCTTTAACCGAGTATGACTTTGGTGCTAAATTCATGCTTGATAAAAGCAGATAAAATAAATAAACCACTGTCAGTGGTAAAATAGTTAGAATATAAAAAATGAGACTTAAATGAATTTATTTGGCTATATTTTATATTTCCTCTTATATATCAACGATGAAATACCATATTAAATATAGTTGGTGTTATTTTTTATTTATAATGATCCTAGCTTCTATTTATATAGTTATACAACCAATAGTAGTAAAATGAATTAATGATAAATATCAAAACGTTAAGGTTGTTTCTTTATTTTTTTTAAAAAAAGGTCGACCAAAATGTTATAAGAATATTTACTTTAAGTGGCCTGTATTTTTTAATAGATATTCTTGATAGGTTTCGTCTAATTTTATTAATCGTATCGATCGTTATAAACAGTTTTACTTTCAAAGTGTCAAATCTATAATTAAGTCAAATTCATATATTGCATATTTAACTACTTTTTCTTAATGTGAATTACTTAAATAATAATAATAATTAAAAAATATTGTTTATGACGTTATCTTTTTCACTACGATAATTTTAAATGAGATCGGGTCTTAATAAATGAAAAATGTAAACCAGATCGTTGGTAAAGAAATCCGCAAAAGAAGAAAGAGTTTAGGCCTTTCTGGCATTGAACTTGCGGATCTTGTTGGCGTGAGTCAGCAACAAATTTCACGTTATGAAAGAGGTGAATGCAATATTACATTGGATAATCTACTTAATTTAGCAAAAGCGCTTGAAACAGATTTAATATGCTTTTTACATGATGATATTTTTTCGATAGAAAGTTGTGTGGAGCTAAAAAAAGAACTAAAAAAAGAACAAAAAAACAGAATTATAAAACATAGAATGGCTAATCATTACTTATAGCCTTTACATTATTATTCAGTTGTCTCTCTAAACTATAACAGAATTAATCTCTACCTAATGATCAATATCGTTAGGGAGTTTGTACGTCAGTCGTCTTTCTTAAATAGGAAAATAATATGAAATTATCTAAAATTGCTTTAGCTACCATTATTGCGGCATCATTCACTACAGGTATTGCAAATGCAGCTGTTGACCAAGGTAGTGGTGTTATTAACTTTAAAGGTAAAGTTATTAATGCTCCATGTACTCTGCCTGGTGACGGTACTGTTAACGTCGACTTAGGTCAAGTTGCAAATAAAGTTTTAGAAACAGGTAACAAATACAGCCAAAATGTTCAATATACTATTGCATTAGAAAACTGTGATTTGGGTGAAGTTAAAGGCGAAAATGGAGAAGCGTCATTCCCAGCGGTAAGCAAAGTTAAAGTGACTTTCTCAGGTACGCCTGACTCAACGAAAACTGAACTGTTAGCAAACACGGGTACTTCTAAAGGTGTTGGTGTTCGTCTGTTGAACGCTAATGGTGCAGTGATGAAACTAGGTGATACTAGTATTGAAATTCCACTGGTTGAAGGTCCAAACAAACTGACTTTCAGCGCACGTGTTGAAGCGAACGGTAGTAAAGTAGAAACAGGTAGTATCATTTCTCAAGCAACTTACGCTTTAAACTACCTATAATTTAACTCGCTATATTTCAAGTTATCTCATTATTGATGTGTATATCGCTACTTGAGTATATCGTTATTTATATTTCTACAGGTAGTTTTCATTACCATCTAAATGAAACTAGAACTATTTGAGTATATGTAAGTAACAGGTCTTTTTTTGCCTGTTACTTACCTTTCTTGGTTTGATTTGTTTACCTATATGACAGGGATTATCATGTCTTTATTGCCTCAATTCAAAGTAAATAAATTATTATTCTCCATTGTTTTAGCACTTTCCGTCTCAAGCGTGGCTAAAGCAGTCGAGTTTAATATGAATATTATTGATGCAAAAGACAGAGATAATATCGATCTCACTCAATTCTCAAATCCAGACTTTATACCTGCGGGAGAATATTTAACAGATATTACCCTTAATGGTCGTAAACTCTCTGGACAATATTTAATTAAATTCACTGAAGTTGATAAAGATACTTCAGCACTCTGTATTACGCCTAAAATGATTCAGCTTTTTTCATTGAAAAAGAAAGTCAGCGATGAAATTTTACAGCATGAAAATAATCAGTGTGTTGAATTACCTAAATCAATGGATATTAATTATCATTTTGATAAAGCTAACCAAAATATTTTATTTTCAATACCACAAGCATGGCTGGAATATGATGACCCTTATTGGGTTCCACCATCACAATGGGAAAATGGAATTACTGGTGCATTTATTGATTACAATCTTTTTGCCAATTATTCAGCACCTAAAAATAATAGTGAAACCTTTAGCGCTAGCAGTAACGGAACCGCGGGGGTGAATTTGGGGGCATGGCGTTTTCGTGCAGATTATCAATACCAATATAACCGTTCACAAGGTAAAACCAATGAACGGTTCGATTGGACACAGATTTATGCATTTAGAGCTTTCCCCGAATTAGGCGCTAAAATTTTATTGGGTGAGTCATACCTAAAAACGGATATATTCGATAGTTTCCGTTTTATTGGTGTATCACTCTTTAGTGATACTCGTATGCTACCGCCTTCGATGCGTGGTTATGCTCCACAAATTACAGGGATCGCTCAAACGAACGCGACCGTCATTATTTCTCAAAATGGGCGGGTGATTAAGCAAACCCGTGTTGCACCAGGACCTTTTAATATTCAGGATATCACTGAGGCGGTGCAAGGTACCTTAGATGTTACGGTGGAAGAGGAAAATGGAACTAAAACCCAATACCAAGTAACAGCCGCATCATTACCATTTTTGACGCGACAAGGTCAGTTTTTATATAAATTCTCTGCTGGGGAGTCGAGCCCATTTGGACATTCACAGCGTGTTGAGCCTCGATTTATCTCTGGAGAAATGTCTTACGGCGTTTTAAGTAATACCTCATTATTTGGTGGTTTGATCGCAACAATCAGCAATAACGATTACCAAGCGTTTAACTTAGGTATTGGTCAAAATATGAATCAATTTGGTGCGATTTCTTTTGATATCACTCGCACATACGCAAGATTAGATCATTTTGGCACCTATTCAGGAAACAGTTACCGCTTAAATTACTCGAAACGTTTTGAATCAACGAATTCGCAAGTCACCTTTGCGGGTTATAAATTCTCGGAAAAAGAATTTTTGACCATGCCGCAATATATTGATGCAGCGAACGGCATACTTGATTTTAGGCGGGATAAAAACGTATATACCGCATCGTTTAACCAATACATTAGTCCGTTGGATGTCACGCTATATTTTAATGCGTCTCACCATCAATTTTGGAATAGCGAATCGACCACATCCTTTGGGATGAGTGTGAGCAAATTATTTAATATTGGTGATATAAGAAATATTTCTGCCACATTCTCACTGAATAAAATCAAATATCAGGAAACAGATGATAACCAAGCTTATTTATCGTTTTCAATTCCATTAGAAAGTGGTGCTTCTGTTAGCTATGACATGCAATATGCGAATGGAGGCAAAAGCTTAAATCAATCAGTCGCGTATTACAGTGAGAATATAAATAACAATTACTGGAGCTTACGTGCTGGCGGTGATAAGCGTGAACTTGGTCGCATGGAGCCGAGTATTAGTGGTACTTATCAATATTCTTCACCTTATGGTGTGCTGAATATGAATGGTACAGATAATGTCAATTCATACCGTGCATTGGGTGGAAGCTGGTATGGTTCGATGACAGCGACTAAATATGGCGCTGCATTGCACCGTAATGGCACAAATAATGAACCACGAGTCATGATTGATAGCGGTAATGTTGCGGGTATTTCTATCGATAACGGTCAATCAGTTACCAACCGATTTGGTATCGGTGTTGCCACAAATTTAAATAGTTTCTCTAACTCTGATGTGTATATCGATATGAACACGTTACCTGATGATGTTGATGTGAATGACAACATTATTGGTAAAACCTTAACTGAAGGTGCAATTGGTTATCAAACTATTAGCGCTAATCAAGGTAAACGTATTTTGGCGGTTGTTCGTTTAGAAAATGGGAAATTCCCGCCATTAGGAACCAGCGTGATTGAAATAAACACAGGTAGAGAAGTTGGCATTATCGGAGATAACGGCATCGTATATTTAACGGGTATTAATCCAGAAGAGCAATATAGCGTCAAATGGTCAGGCGGAAATGCGCAGTGCCAATTGAATTTCACGAGTTTCTCTGAAAAAGAACAAAGTAAAGTTTTGATTCCCTGCCTTTAAAGGAAAGTGTTATGAATAAATTGTATAAAGCCTCTGTTTGCTTTTCGCTCATATTTATAGGATTACAAACAGCGTCTGCGGCAATCAATATCGACCGTACAAGGATCATTTTCCCCGGTCAGGACAAATCTGTCAGCTTAGTTATTAATAACCAAAGCAAAACGATGCCTTATCTTGCACAGTCATGGATAGAAGATGATAAGGGGAATAAAGTCTCAGCACCTTTTACTGTGCTTCCGCCTATGCAGCGCGTTGAACCGAACGCTAAAAATCAGATAAAAGTCATTAAAACTGAGGGATTGGATAAATTACCCCAAGATAGAGAATCATTATTTTATTTGAATGTCCGTGAAATTCCACCAGTTGCGGATAAAGAAAACGTGGTGCAAATTGCGATTCAGAGCCGTTTGAAAATGTTTTATCGGCCATCACAGATTGAAAACAATAGCGATAAAGTGTGGGCGAAAGAGTTGAAGTATACCCATACAGGTAATCAATTGCTGATAGAAAATCCGACAAAATACTATGTGACTCTAGGTTATTTAAGTAGCCATTCCACGAGTAATTTTCCTGGTTTTGAAAGTGTCATGATAGCCCCGATGTCAAAGGAAACGGTAACCGTACCAGCGACGCCATTTAGTCAACTGTATACAGGGTATATGGATGATTACGGTGGTATGAAAATGCTGACTTACCAATGTGCTGCATCTATTTGTCAATTATCTAAAGAAAGTAAATAGGATCCGGCCATGAGAAATTGCTACGTATCAATATGTTTTTTTATTTCTTTGCTGCTAACAGGGAATGTTTATGCAGATAGCAGCATGATGAAAGGCGACCTGAATTTTACTGGGCGTGTTGTTTCATTGCCTTGCAAGATCAGCTTTTCATCGTTAGATCAAAATATTGATTTGGGACCAATTTCTCTTAATTTCTTTCATGAAATAGGGGATAGGAGTCCTCAGCAAGAAATTAAATTAAAATTTGATGATTGCATTTTCCCTTCGTTTAATCGCGATGATAGAGAACCCGTTGTTCGGATTATGTTTATTTCCGAACCCACAGAAAGTACGGATCGTAATTTATTTGGCGGTAAAACGATATTGAAAGGTTATGGGATTAGATTAATTGATAAAAATGGCAATACAGTGCCAAACGGAGAATATCGTAATTACTCGGTTTACTTTGATGATAACCAGCAAATTACTCTTTATTCAATGTTAGAAAGCTATCTTCCTCGAAAAGACTTAACTGTAGGTAATATCAAAACACAAATTACATTGAGCATTGCCTATCTCTAATAAGGTGTATAACTCATGATACACAGATTGATTAAATACAGCAGACTCCCTGTTTTTCTGCTATTGGCATTTTTTAGTACGAGAGTATTCGCTTTAGATTGTGTGGAATACGGAACCGGAGAAGTGATTAAACCGGCAGTACCTGTCGGTCAATTAGCGATCCCCTCGGATACACCAGCAAATACCGTGATCTGGCAATCAAACCCGATGACGGTTACCGTTTATTGTGACAATGTTATAGGCGATGCCGTTGACGTTGTTCATATGTATTTCAACCCAACCTCTCAAAAATTGGGAACAGGGTTGTTATTGGGCGCGAATTATAAAGGTATTCAGCTCGAAAGAAATCAACAGAGCGTAAGCTTAGGTACTAAACCTATCCGTAAAGGGCAGAGTGTCACTGTCACTGTGACATTTTCTCTGTATATTAAGGTAACTGGTGTGGTTCCCCCTTCAGGTAATTATACGGGCGATAACCAATTTACGGTTTTCCAATTTGATGGAAGTGGAGGCATTAACTTTACACCAGGAGCGAAAAACTTAAGGTATGCGATTTCAGGATTAAAAGGTATCCGTTTTTTGAAATGCGGGGCGGAGATTAAAGTTTATCCAGAATCTCAACAAATTGATTTTGGCCAATTGATGATAACCGACCTTAACCAAGGAAAAGAGTTTAAAAAGGAATTTCAACTACAAGCGGCAAAACGAGGGTGTTTAGATAATTTCTCAATGAATGTGAGCTTTGAAACAACGGATAATCTCAATGGTGATTATGCGATTGATTTAAAAAATGGTACTAACCTCACCATATTTGACGATCAAGGTGGTCGCGTAAAATTTAACTATTTCCAGTTTTTCGGTTCTCTACCTACAGGGAGCACCTCAATCACTCGTACTTATAACGCATCGGTCAAGAAAGTAAGTGCGGTGAAAACCGGACCATTTAATGCTTCAACGATCGTTAGGATAAACTATTACTAATCATGATTTTTAAGGAGAGTATTTGTCAGGGAATGACATTTTTTTAAACCGCTCAACATGCTGACGGTGACAGTAAATCGGCTATTGTTGTTAATGATATGGCCTTAAATAAAAAACGGCGACGATTGAATTTAGTCGCCGTTATTTTTTATTTATTTAACACAACGTTGGCAAGTTTGATTTTGTACTTGTTCGAAAAAATTATTGCCTTTATCGTCAACTAAAATAAAGGCAGGTAGTCCTTCAACCTCCATTTTCCAAACTGCCTCCATACCAAGCTCTGGATATTCAAGGCAACTTAAACTTTTGACGTATTCTTGCGCTAAGATGGCTGCTGAGCCACCAATACTGCCTAAATAAAAGCCACCGTGTTTTTTACATGCGTCAGTGACCGCTTGGGTTCGATTACCTTTTGCCAGCATGAGCATGCTGCCGCCATGAGATTGGAATAGATCAACATACGGATCCATACGGTTACCTGTCGTTGGGCCTAATGAGCCAGAAACTTTATCTTCGGGCTTTTTGGCTGGACCTGCGTAATAAACCATATGATCTTTAAAATATTGTGGTAGCTCTTCTCCATTATCTAGGCGTTCTTTAAGCTTCATATGTGCGATATCGCGCGCAATAATCAATGGACCGCTAAGGGAAACGCGAGTGGATACAGGATGTTTGCTTAATTCTGTCAATATCGCTTGCATTGGCTGGTTCAGGTCTATATGAACGACTTTAGCTTCATGATGTTGGCGTAAAGATTCGGGGATATATTGCGCAGGATTGTGTTCCATTTTTTCAATCCATAAGCCTTGTTTGTTGATTTTTGCTTTAATATTACGGTCAGAGGAACAGGAAATGGCTAAACCAATTGGGCAAGATCCTCCATGACGAGGTAAACGCACCACTCTGACATCATGCGCAAAATATTTACCACCAAATTGAGCACCAAAACCAAAATGGCGAGTTGCTTCAAGTAAGGTATTTTCGAGTTCGATATCTCTAAATGCTTGACCATATTGATTACCCGAGGTGGGTAAATTGTCATAATATTTTGTTGAAGCCAGTTTTGCGGCTTTTAATGTCGCTTCAGCAGAGGTTCCTCCAATCACAAAAGCGATATGGTATGGAGGGCATGCGGTGGTTCCTAATGCTTTCATTTTTTCGATCAGGAAAGCTTTTAGTTTATTCGGTTCTAAAATAGTCTTGGTTTCTTGGAATAGAGCCGATTTATTGGCAGAACCGGCGCCTTTATTCACAAACAAGAAGTAATATTCCTCTCCTTCAGTGGCAAAAATATCAATTTGAGCAGGCAAATTAGTGCCGGTATTGACCTCAGTATACATATCTAGCGCGGCATTTTGAGAAAAGCGAAGGTTCTCTTGTTTGAAGACATTATAAACACCACGAGATAAAGCTTCTGCATCATTACAATCAGTCCAAACTTGTTGGCCTTTTTTAGCAACAATGGTTGTGGTACCGGTATCTTGGCAGTTCGGTAAAATTCCTTTAGCGGAGATTTCGGCATTACGTAAAAGTTGTAACGCGACATACCTATCATTTTCACTTGACTCTGGATCAGATAATATCGCCGCTACTTGCCTTTGGTGCGCTGCTCTTAAGAAAAATTGAGAATCATAGACGGCGTGTTGAGCCAAAATGGTTAGCGCTTCCGGTTCAATTTTTAAGATCTCTTTACCTGCGAATGTCTCTACAGAAACGTATTTATCACTTAACTGATAATATTCAGTATTGTCTACAGATAAAGGATAAGGCGGTTGATAAAAAAATTCATTATTAGACATGTTATTTACTCACATATTTATCCAATGGAATCGTGTAATAGCCCCAATAAGGAGCTTCTGTTTATTCATAATTGAATGCTGTTTCTGCTAGCCTAAAAATGTAAGAGGAATGTGCTGCGGCTAAAAGAGATGCGATTATGAATAGCGGATGCCTATCTATTTATTTTTAATAAGATGATTGTATTCAGTTAGATGTGGTCAATAACATGACATTGATTAATATTATCGATATTACATTTCATTTAAGTGAAAAATTTGCGAGAGGTCACAGAATAAATAAAGCAGGATTTATTTTGAGCCTATGTTATTAGTGTTACTGACTATCTATTTTTGAAATTCAATTGCAAAAAATGTATTGATAATATGGTCGAGCAGAGCGATTTTTAACTTTTATGTATCCCTATTGTCTATTTTTTTCATAGAGTTGTATTAAACTTTAATCAGTATTCATGCTGTTTATGTTATGAATAATGAAAATCTAACTTAAGTTGCCTTTATGATTATCTTACAAAGGGTTGCCGATTCATGTTGCTATGGTTAAGTGGCTTATTTTTTTCGTAAAGACAATAATTTCATTGAGTTTTCATAACGAAAGGCAAACAAAATGCTGAAAATGGCTTTCAATTTGAGCAAACAGTGTTTATCATGCACCACTTAATGAAATTTAAATGGCGCTACTGGTTTTGGGCTTTGCTGGGGAAGATAAGAAGAGTCAATCTCCGATAAGCTTACACAGTCTTTAACGGTAGCGGTTCTATCTGCATTATTCATAGGGATAGAGTGTAGCATAAATGACTGAGACAACCTCTCTGACACCACTCGTCGAATTAAAAGCATTAAATAAAGCTTTTGATGGCAAACAAATTATTTCCGAGCTTGACTTAACCATCCAAAATGGTGAGTTTTTAACCATTTTAGGGCCTTCTGGCTGTGGCAAAACAACCGTTTTACGTTTAATTGCCGGCTTAGAAGATGTTGATGAAGGCAAAATCATCCTTGATGGCCAGGATATTACTGATATTCCAGCAGAACAGCGTTTTGTGAATACGGTATTTCAGAGCTATGCTTTGTTCCCACATATGACTGTTTTTGATAACGTCGCTTTTGGTCTACGTATGCAAAAAACACCCGCAGATGAGATCCAGAAACGTGTTGATCAAGCATTGCGTATGGTGCAATTAGAGGATTTCGCGCAACGTCGTCCAAACCAGCTGTCTGGCGGACAACAACAGCGAGTTGCTATTGCTCGGGCTGTCGTTAATCGCCCAAAAGTCCTCCTGCTGGATGAATCTTTATCTGCCCTAGATTATAAATTGCGTAAGCAAATGCAAAATGAGTTAAAAGCATTGCAACGTAAGCTGGGGATAACGTTTATTTTCGTCACGCATGATCAAGAAGAAGCACTTGCGATGTCTGACCGTATTATCGTGATGCGTGAAGGCAAAATAGAGCAGGATGGCTCACCACGAGAAATATATGAAGAGCCTAAAAATCTCTTTGTTGCTCAATTTATTGGTGAAATCAACATTTTTGATGCGAAAGTGCTATATCGCATTGATGAACAACGTATTCGCGCCAATGTTGAGGGCCATGAATGTGATATCTTTACCGCTCTTCCTGTTAAAGAAGGGCAATCTGTTCATGTCTTATTACGCCCAGAAGATTTGCGCGTAGAAGAGGTGAATGATGCAGAAAATCATCCTGGTTTAATTGGCTATGTTCGTGAGCGCAATTATAAAGGGATGACGCTAGATTCTGTGGTAGAGATGGAAGATGGCAAAATTATCATGGTCAGCGAATTCTTTAATGAGGATGATCCAGACGTAGACCACTCCTTAAACCAAAAAGTTGCTGTAACTTGGGTTGAAAGCTGGGAGGTGGTACTGGATGATCCGGCGTAAACATAAGATCTTACAAAACGTTATCATTACAGGCGTGGTAGCTTGGTTACTGCTATTTGTCTTTTTACCAAACATCATGATCATTGGTACTAGCTTTTTGACGCGCAGTGATACTAACCTTGTCGATCTGATCTTTACATGGGATAACTATCTCCGTTTATCGGATCCCATGTATGCGGAAGTGATGCTTCATTCACTGAATATGGCATTGGTCGCCACGTTTTTTTGTTTAATTATTGGCTATCCATTCGCTTTTATTCTGGCAAAGTTACCAAAACGTCTGCAACCTTTAATGCTTTTTCTGCTGATCGTACCTTTTTGGACTAATTCTCTAATCCGTATTTATGGATTAAAAGTTTTTTTGAGTACCAAAGGGTATTTAAATGATTTTTTGTTGTGGATAGGCATTATCGATAAACCGATACGCTTGATGTATACACCTGAAGCGGTTGTATTAGGCCTTATCTATATTCTATTGCCCTTCATGGTAATGCCGCTTTATTCCAGTATTGAAAAACTCGACAAATCTTATTTAGAAGCGGCGAGAGACCTTGGTGCGAATAAATTTCAGACCTTCATAAAGATCATTATTCCACTCACTATGCCCGGTATTATCGCGGGTTGTTTACTGGTGTTATTACCGGCGATGGGGCTGTTTTATGTTGCGGATTTAATGGGAGGAGCAAAAAATCTCTTAATAGGGAACGTTATTAAGAGTCAATTCCTGAATATCCGTGATTGGCCGTTTGGTGCGGCAACCAGCATCTTCTTGACTGTGATGATGGGACTGTTGCTGTATGTGTATTACCGAGCTGCTAAGCTTTTGAATAAAAAGGCGTATGAAGAATGATCGGTCGCACGTTACGAGGTGGCTTTATGGCCATCGTCTACGCTTATCTTTATATTCCAATTATCATTTTGATTGTTAATTCCTTCAATGAATCCCGTTTTGGAATTAATTGGCAGGGCTTTTCAACCAAATGGTATGAACTATTAATAAATAACGATAGCTTATTACAGGCGGCAGGGCATTCGTTGACGATGGCTGTTATTTCGGCGACATTTGCTACGATAATTGGCACATTAACAGCCGTTGCACTGTTTCGTTACCGTTTTAGAGGAAAACCGTTTGTCGGTGGCATGCTGTTTGTCGTCATGATGTCTCCTGATATCGTGATGGCAATTTCTCTGCTGGTATTATTTATGCTCTTAGGGGTTTCTCTCGGTTTTTGGTCGTTGCTATTTTCACATATTACATTCTGCCTACCTTTCGTTGTGGTGACCGTCTATGCCAGATTAAAGGACTTTGATGTGAAAATGTTGGAGGCAGCTAGGGACCTTGGGGCCGGGGAGTTTACAATTTTACGCAAGATTATCCTCCCGTTAGCATTACCCGCTGTTGTTGCTGGGTGGCTATTGAGCTTTACCTTATCTATGGATGATGTGGTCGTTTCATCATTTGTGACGGGGCCAAGCTATGAAATTTTACCGTTAAAGATTTACTCGATGGTGAAAGTCGGTGTTTCTCCTGAGGTTAATGCCTTGGCGACGGTATTGTTGTTAATGTCGCTAATTTTAGTTTGTTTGAGCCAATGGGTGATGCGGGATAAACTCGCAAAACAGCCATAATCATTATTTATGTTGTATACGCAGCGCTGCTACTGGGGTCAGTAGCTCGCATATTTCGATGCCATTTGGCGATGAGGGTGGGCTCTCTATGAGCCTATAAGATATATATACACAAGATAATTCAAGTTTCGATTGGTGTAATCCGGTGATAAAGGGTGACTTGAAATATGGCGAGTATAAAAAAACACTTTGTTGAGGGATGCTCAGTAATGAAAAAATGGTCCTATCTGCTGGCGGCTGGCTTAGTTGCTGCAAGTATTGGCGCAGCTACAGCTGCTGACGAAAATAAAGACGTACTGTATTTCTATAACTGGACAGAATATGTTCCCCCTGGTTTATTAGAGCAATTTACTAAAGAAACTGGGATCAAGGTGATTTATTCCACCTACGAATCAAATGAAAGCATGTACACCAAACTCAAGACCTATAAAGAAGGTGCTTATGATTTGGTCGTTCCTTCAACTTACTTTATTTCTAAAATGAGTAAAGAAGGCATGTTACAAAAAATTGATAAAAACAAACTCAGTAATTTTAATAATCTTGACCCGAATCTACTGCATAAAGAATTCGACCCACAAAATGATTACTCGATCCCTTATATTTGGGGGGCAACGGGTATTGGTATTAACGGCGATGCGGTTGACCCTAGCTCGGTGACTTCTTGGGCTGATTTTTGGAAACCCGAATATAAAAATAGCCTATTAATGATGGACGATGCGCGTGAGGTATTCCAAGTCGCATTGACGAAATTGGGGTATTCAGGTAACACCACAGACCCTAAACAAATTGAAGAAGCTTATAAAGAGCTGCAAAAATTACGTCCAAATATTTTAGCTTTCAACTCCGATAACCCTGCAACACCATTTATTGAAGGTGAAGTTGATGTTGGGATGCTGTGGAATGGTTCCGCCTTTGTGGCGCGTCAAGCCGGCTTACCAATAGACGTTGTTTGGCCAAAAGAGGGGGGAATTTTCTGGATGGACAGCTTAGCTATCCCTGCGAATGCGAAAAATCCAGAAGGGGCACATAAGTTGATCAACTTCCTCTTGCGCCCTGAAATTGCCGCACAGGTTGCGGAAACGATCGGTTATCCAACACCCAACCTAGAAGCGAAGAAGATGCTACCGCCAGAAATCGCTAATGATCCATCCCTGTATCCAAGTGAAGAGGTGTTGAAAAAAGGTGAATGGCAAAGTGATGTCGGTAATGCAAATATTGTGTATGAAGAGTATTTTCAGAAACTAAAAGCAGGTCGCTAATATATTAGCGATTTTTAATCAGGGCATCGCAACGGCGATGCCCTTTTCGTTTTATTATTTGCTGCTATTCTTAATGACAAATTGCGCATAAGCATCAGCCCACGCTTGAATAAACTCTTTACTCTTAGGGGCAAAATTTCCTTGTTCATCGACCATACCATCAAACCATTTCAAATAGCACTCAGGTTGGTTGAGCGTTGGCATATTCAAAAACGCAAGGCTATTACGCAAGTGCTGTTGAGCAATAGCAGTACTGATATTTCCAATCGATACCCCTAAAATACCCGCTGGTTTCCCATTCCATGAATTATCACCCCATGGGCGTGAGCCTTGGTCAATGGCATTTTTTAAAACACCGGGGATTGAACGGTTATATTCAGGGGTAACAAAAATAATGCCATCACATTGAGTAATTTGTGATTTGAAACCCGTGACAATGGCGGGAACATGTTGATCAGCATCTTGGTTATATAAAGGCAGTTGACTGATATCAATAAATTGAAATGAGAAATGCGCTGGGAATAGCTTGATGAGTGCATTGGCGACCAATTTATTGTATGAGTCTGTACGTAAACTTCCTACAACAACACCAATTTGATATTGATTCGACATAATACATCCTTTTCTTTTGTGATTAGATGTTCTGCTTATATATTCTAGCGCTTTATCGGCATATAAATCCAATTTAAGACATATAAACATTAGAGAGTCATAAAAACTGAGCTTTTAAGATTAGCTAGCCGTATTTGTAACGAATTGAATAACGAATATAAATAAGATTACGGTAAGGATATAGCGGCGATAAATGTCGATTTTCGGTATTCGTTATGCTTAGAGAGGAACGTTTTGCGATGACGGTTGCGCGACAAAGAATGCCTGTTTGGCGATAAAGTTCTACACAAGGTTTGTGATAGCCTAAAACTTATGTATGACTTAACTCAGGGAAAAAATATGCAACATATTGAATGGGACGATTTTACTCGTGTTGAAATGCGGGCTGGTACGATAATTAAAGCGGAAGTGAATAGCAAAGCCAAAAAACCTGCTTATGTTATGGACGTGGATTTAGGTGAATTAGGTATTAAGCGTTCGAGCGCACAAATTACTGTCAATTACACACCAGAAGAATTGGTTGGTAAGCGTGTATTGTGCGTATGTAACTTTGAGGTCAAGCGCATCGCAGGTATTAAATCTGAGGTTCTTATTACAGGTGCTCCTGACGAGACAGGCGCTATCGTTCTGGCTGAGTTCAATTTACCTCTGCCTAATGGTGCGAGACTTGCCTGACAGGCTAGCTGCAATTTAAATAATAAAAAGGCTATACTGCTACTATGCCCAGCAAGTAGGAGTTCGCCTTTGTTATTGCCTGAATTACATTACCGCCAATATTCCGAAGATGTTGTTTCTCATCAGCATGATGGGCAATGGCAAATTGTCTTTGCATTAGCTGGTGGAATGGAAATTAATATGCATCGACAACATTTTTTGTTGGGGGCAGGCAACGGGGTGATAATCGCTCCGGGTGTGAGCCATGCCTTTAGCGGACAAACAGGTAACCAAAACTATGTTTTGGAAATGCCAATCGCTTCACAATGGCGTGTTGATGAAAAAACGCCCTACTTTTCGTTAACTCCGGCGGCAATGGGATTATTAAATTGGTTACAAAATTTCCCCCAGCCGCCTGAGCAAAATACGGTTATCGCAAAATTACTACTCGCACAATTGAAACCACAATCTCAGTAGATTGATAGCATTACGCAATGGGTTGATGCGCGCTTACATCGGCCAATTAGTTGCCAAGATATGGCTAATGCATTCTGTATGTCAGTTAGTACATTACAGCGCAAAATTAAAGTAGAGACTCAGCTAACCGTGATGCAATTTGTATTACAACAGCGAATGGAAGCCGCATGCCGTTTATTGATGGGAACTCTTTCAATTGAGCAGGTTGCATTAGCGGTCGGCTATGACTCTCATTCGGCTTTTAGCCAAGCATTTCGCCAATTCTATGGTAAAACACCAATGGAATATCGCTTGGGGAGATGAGTGCATTACTTAGGCTTAAAGTGTTGGCGAATAGGCATTTCATATTCACCATGCAAAAAGTCAGTATTCACATTGGCTTGTTTAAGTTTCAGTTCTAACAAAGACAGTTGTTTGCTTAAAGGGAGATAGCTGGGATTATCAGGTTCTAAACCTTTCAACATATCGACCAAGGTTAGCGCATCTTTGCGATCTTGTAATTCGGGAGGTAGATAACCTGCATTTTTTAGTATGCGATAACTCGCCCGTAATTCAGGTGGGACTTGGCTATCATCATCCAGTAATAGCGGTTTACCTTCCCCTTGTAGATTGTTTAGTTCACCTTTGCTTAGGGCTTCTTGAATGTGGCGCTCAGCCCAATCATCAATAACAGACATAATGACTCATTAGGTTTTATATAATAAAAAGTGACTAGGGTATTAGACCGATAAAATCGATAAACGCTTAGCGGTTAATTCACTGAAAATCGGTATGCTTTCAGCATGAATCTTAGCAAGAACCGGCAAATACGTCATCAGTATTATAATCGTAACAACGATATCATTGCTATCTTCATTGTGACTTGATTATGTCTGGCTCCCCTCATTTTGAATCAATAAATAGTCGGAAATTAGGAAAAATATAAGGTGACATATGGCGTGTTTTGATTGATTTGAGGCCTAAAAAAAGAGGTTATTGGTTATTTATCGCAAGTAGCGCCATGTTTTGAACTAAAGCTCGCTGATTTATTATTTTTTACTCATATTTTAAAGGGGAAAAGAAGAAGAAGGAGAAAAAATATCATATCGCTTTACTCCTTTTATGAAAAAAATATCGTTCACTGAAGGCTAACTTTATTAAAAATAACCTCTATTGTGTGTATTAGGGGTATTTTGTGAAATTTAAGTGTGTTCATCGACTGTTTTCAGTATGAGTGGCGAATAGATAAGAAACGATATTATTAATATTATGATTTTTAAGTTAATTAATGAGGTTATTGTAAAAAAGAATATGAAACTTAGCGTGCTAGTCAGTATCACCTAATTGTGGGTTTTAGTTATCCATTTTGTTATTAATTATTTGATATTTTTTCAAGCTGTTAAAATTTATTACTTTAGGGATTAAAAATCATATTTTTAGTCTTTTTTTGATTTGTTTGTTATAAAATGCTGCCTCATTGACATGAATAACTTAACAATATTTTTTAAGTCGTTGTTTTATTATTGGCTTTATATATTTTCACTTACGCATAAATGGTGTTTTTTTTATTGCTAATAATAGGCTGCGTTGCATTTATGATGCTACTCCATGATAATTAATACACTTTTACAGCGTAACAATGGTTATGAATTGGAAATAGAAGAGTGAATTAATATTATGTTTTGATTTTTAGTGGAGTAACGGCATGCTTTTAAAAATAAATTCACGACCTTTAAGTGAAAGTGACAAAGTGGCAATAAAAAAAGAAATGGCTGTCATTATTGGTCGTGTATTGTTTAAACTTAGAAAGTCCTATGGCATATCAGGAAAGAAATTAGCGAAAGAAGTTGGTATGTCACAACAACAAATTTCACGATACGAAAATGGCATTAACTATATCACTGTGGATATGATTTTAGGTATATTATATTTCTTGGAAGTGCCTATTTTCGAATTCTTTAATATTGTGACGAAAGAAATTAAAAATAGTAATTATGAGCTATTTTTGATTTATGAGAAAGTATTAACGAATAATTATATAAGCTCTAATTTATTACATAAAGATGCTTTTTTTGATGTAATTAGTGATTCATCAGTTAAATACTATTAATTTTTAATTGTAGTTTTTATTCTTTTTGGGTTCCTTTTTTATTTTTAATCAAACTATTTTTATTTAGTTGTTCATTTTGTTTATTTGATTTTTTAATTAAATAAATGATTGGCATTTAAATCTGTAGTGGGAAATTTTATTTCCTTGTTAATCATCCGTATGTTTTACAATTAATAGGTTATAGGTTTTATTCATGAAAAATAAATCAATTGCAATAGCAACTTTTATGATGCTAGGTCTAGCATCTGCCGCAAATGCAGCAGACCAAGGACATGGAAAAGTCACATTTAAAGGGGCTATTATTGATGCGCCATGCTCTATCTCTCCAGACTCTATCGATCAAACTGTTGATCTGGGCCTCATTTCTAATATGGCATTAGTTGATGGTGGTAAATCTTCACCACGCGTATTTGACATTGCACTGGAAAACTGTGATATCACGAACCTCACTAAGGGGGTGCAATTGGTATTTACCGGCGCATCCGCAGCCTTCGATAATACCAATAAAACGCTCGGTATTGTTGGTACTGGTTCAGGTGCGGGCGTTCAAATTACGACGGGTAACGGGAATGTCATCACACTGGGTACCGCAACACCCTTCCAAAATATTCAAGAAGGTAATAATACCTTACGTTTCTCTGCATACCTAATGGGTAATGGTGGCGATATCTCTACCATTACTGCTGGTGATTTCAGCTCTGTTGCAGATTTCACGATGTCTTACGAATAATTCATATTGAGCCAGTAAACAAGGATGTTTTTGGCTCATCCCTAACTGAATTTTGAGTGAGAAATAAGAATGAATAATCCAATAGGCAGCGGTGTTTTTTCAATCGGTCTAGGAATATGTGCTTTGATTTTTGCTCCTTCAATAAGCGCATCAGGCTCAGTCAAGATGAATGGAAGCATAATTGAAACAGCTTGTGCTATTGATGTGGGAAGTCGTGACCAAACTGTTGATATGGGAAGCTTAGCGCTGACACAAATTCGTCGTGATGGGCAAGGACCAACACGCCCCTTTGTGATTCGATTAATGAATTGTGTTCTTGAACAACAAGATCCGAATAAACCGAATTGGCAATATTTTCGTATTACCTTTGATGGCCCTCATGAAAAAGGGTTATTTGGTGTGAGCGGGCAAGCCAAAGGTGTCGGTTTGCTAATTCAGCGTGATAACGATGGTGAAATCGTAATTCCAGGTCAAGGTATGTCTTCTAATCAACTCGTTGAGGGGAACCGAGAATTAATCTATCAATTGCGGTTAGTCGCTAATCATCGTCCGCTGAGTTCAGGACAATATTACAGTCAGTTGCGCTTTAAATTGGATTATGAATAACGAAGACGTAATGTCATCTGGGCTTTCAGGGAAGATGACTCAATTCAATCATGCAATGACATCACGAAAAAAGAATATATAAGAAGGTCGATACCATGACCCTAAATTGTATTTATTCGCCGTTATTACGATTTGTTCAGCCATACAGAGCAGGGTTACTTGCAACCTTGGTCATCAGCTTAACAACAAATGCGACTGAAATAGAATTTAATACCGATATTTTGGACGTCAATGATCAGGCGAATATTGATTTAAGCCAGTTCTCTCGTCCCGGTTATTTAATGCCCGGAGAATACAGTTTTACTATTTTTCTAAATAAACAAAGTATTCCTGAACAAACTGTTTTTTATTATGCGCCAGAACACCAGAGGAATGAAAGTGAAGCATGTTTAAGCCCTACATTAGTGCAACAACTCGGTCTTAAGCCTAATTTATTGCCGACATTACAGTGGTGGCATCAAGATCAGTGTTTGTCATTAGAGAGCCTCCCAGGGATGGAAGTCAAAGCCGATTTAGCCTCCTCGGCTTTATACATTAGTTTACCGCAAGCTTATTTAGAGTATACGGCGGAGAGCTGGGATCCTCCAGCTCGTTGGGAAGAGGGGATACCAGGAGCGTTACTTGACTATAACTTGAATATGCAAATTGGCCAACAGACAAGAAGTGGACTGCAAACCAGCTACAACGCCAGTGGTAATGGGGTGATGGGGATTAACTTAGATGTTTGGCGAGTACGAGCTGACTGGCAGCTGCGCTTTGATAAGCAACAAGGTCAAGATTCAACGTCATCGTTAGATTGGAACCGTTACTACATGTACCGCTCGGTTAAACCGTTAGGCGCTAAATTGACACTCGGAGAGGATTACCTGAGTTCTGACATCTTCGACAATTTTCGCTTTACGGGACTGAGTTTACTGACTGATAGCAATATGTTGCCGCCAAATTTACGAGGCTATGCACCTGAAGTGACAGGCGTCGCCAAAAGTAACGCAACCGTGATTGTGAGCCAACAAGGGCGAATTATCTATCAGACTCAAGTTGCAGCAGGTCCTTTTCGTATTCAAGACCTGAATGACGCACTGACGGGTGAGCTCAATGTCGAAGTGAAAGAACAAGACGGTTCAACACAAACATTCACTGTAAATACTGCGAGCGTACCTTATCTGACTCGACCTGGACTCCTACGCTATAAGCTTGCAGCAGGTCGCCCCACTGATTGGCGCCACCAAGTGAGAGGAGAAAACTTTGCTAGCGGTGAGTTTTCATGGGGAGTGAATAATGGTTGGTCTCTGTTTGGTGGCGGAATGACCTCAGAGAATTATAACTCTGCTGCTTTTGGTATTGGGCGAGATTTAAAGGTGCTCGGGGCTCTTTCATTTGATGTAACGCATGCGCGTGCTCATTTAAAAGACTTAAAGGATATCGGTGATAAAACTTATCGGGGAAGTTCGTATCGCTTGAGCTATTCAAAACACTTTGATGCTTATAACAGCCAAGTGACTTTTGCTGGGTACCGTTTTTCCGAACAAGGTTTTATGAGTATGTCTGAGTATTTAGATGCACAGGCTACTGAAGTGCGTCAATACAACAGTAAAGAGATGTATACCCTCTCGTATAACCAGCAATTTCCTGAAACTGGGTTGAGTGCATACGTTAATTATTATCATCAAACATATTGGGATCAGCCGGATAACGATCGTTATAGCATCTCGTTAGCGCGCTATTTTGATGTCGATAAGTGGAAAAATTTAAGTGTCAATGTAACGGGCTATCGCAACCGCTATCGCGGAATAAATGATGATGGTATGTACGCTTCACTCTCCATACCATGGGGAGATAGGGGGTCTGTTAGCCTGAATAGTAGTTGGGATCAAAGTGACAGCACTCAGCGTATTAGCTACTACAACCGGTTCGATGAACGTAGCAATTACCAGTTAAGTACGGGGTGGGCGCAATCAGGTGCGCTGATGAGTGGTTATTACACTTATCAAGGTGATTTAGCTCAAGTTAATGCGAATGCAACGTATCAACAAGATCGCTATCGCTCCGCTGGCTTGTCATTTCAAGGCGGATTTACTGCCACAGAAAATGGCGCTGTGATGCATAGAAATAACCAATTAGGTGGAACGCGGATATTTGTTGATACGGATGGTGTTGCAGATATTCCATTACGTGGTTATGGCTCAGTGATACGAAGCAACCGTTTTGGGCAGGCTGTCATCACTGATGTGAATAGCTATTACCGCAACCAAATTAGCGTGGACTTGAACTCGTTACCTGAAAACGCACAGGTGTCTCAGTCGATAAAACAAGGCACTTTAACCGAAGGGGCGATTGGTTATCGTCAATTTGAGGTCGTGGCTGGGCATAGTGGAATGGCCGTATTGCGTTTATCGAACGACGATACGCCGCCGTTTGGGGCGACAGTACTGAATAAACGTGGACAGAATGTCGGCATGGTTGGTGATGATGGCGTGACTTATTTAACCGGTTTGAATCCTAAAGATGTATTAAAAGTACGTTGGGATGAGCAGGTACAGTGTGAGATCACCTTACCCGATCAGCTACCTGAAGGAGAGATGCTGTTATCTCGTTGGTTATTGCCATGCCACCTTTCCAGTAATCAGTGAGGCACAAGCAAGAGTGATTGTGTGGATAGACGGAAACAGAGTGCATCTGCTGGCCAGATAGTGAAACAACTTACCTTTAAAGTGATAAGAATAGGAAGATAGTTATATGATAATTAAAACAATAGGTTATCGTACCTCAATGTTATTTTTAGGGGGCGTCTTTTCATCGATGATGTTACCCAACGCGCATGCTGCCATTGCACTGGATAGAACAAGAGCGATTATCACCGGTGAAGATAAGTCAATAAGCCTGAATGTCAGTAATGAAAACAAACAGCTGCCATATTTAGCTCAAGGTTGGATTGAAAATGGGCAGGGTGAAAAAGTTAGCGACCCGTTTACCGTGCTTCCTCCCGTGCAGCGGATTGAGCCTGGGGCAAAAAGCCAAGTCAAAATTCAAGCATTACCCAGTGTTGCTAAACTCCCTCAAGATAGAGAATCAGTGTATTACTTTAACTTGCGCGAAATTCCGCCAAAAAGTGATAAACCGAACACATTGCAACTCGCATTACAAACGCGCATTAAGTTGTTTTATCGCCCAAAAGCGATCATTCCAACTCGCGAACAAAGGGATAATCCATGGCAAGAAAAAGTGACGCTAACTCGGCAAGGTGATCAATATACACTGGTTAATCCAACACCTTATTACGTCACAATTGTAGATGCTACGCCACGTAAAGAAGGAGCAACAATCTCTGGATTTGAGCCAGTGATGGTTGCACCAAAAAGTCGCCAACCATTAGCAGGAAGTGCGAATGCATTGGGAACGAGTCCTGTGCTGACGTATATCAATGATTATGGTGGTCGGCCAACATTGACCTTTACATGCCAAGGTCCTAATTGCCATGTAGTTCCTGAGAAAAACTAGGCCAGACGGATTAAGAACGGATTAGATAACAGAGGAACGTCATGACAGTAGCTCATAGAACTCTCCAGGGTATGCCGTTGAGTTGTTTAGGATGGATTTTACTTACGAGTTCTGCTCTGGGGAGCACCTTAGATAAGGTGGATAACTGGGATGTGGATGGGGCTCATGGCGCGTTATATGTGCAGGGAGCGTTAACCGAAAGTGCTTGCCGACTGGCGATGCCTTCTACCTACCAAACCGTAGATTTAGGAACGATAGGAACGGGGCAAGTAGAGAAAGTGGGTCAAATGGGGACTCCTATAGCCATACAGTTACGGCTAGAAGATTGCTTAAGAGGGGAAAGCCGAAGTCGCAATAAAGCGGGCAATGTTTTATGGAGCCCAGATATGCCAGCGATGAAAATTCGTTTTTTAGCACCGACGGACGCCCAAGATGAGCAGTTAGTGTCTGTGTTAGGCGCAAAAGGAATGGGATTGCGATTGAGTGATGCTGAACGTAACCCAATAACATTGGGGCAATACAGCCGCCCTCAGTTGATTTCTTCAGGGCATAATCAATTGACCTACTATATAACCCCAGTACGAACAACCGCAGAGTTAAGGTCTGGTGCTTATCGTGCATTGATCCGTTTTCAAGTGAGCTATGAATAGAGGACATTCTGATGCAATTAATAGATGTTAGGCTCTATACATTAAAAAAACGGCGGTTATTCGTCACTATTTTGTTATTAAGTAGTGTGATGATATTTGCTAAAGCGGATACAGCTAATCTCAATTTGACATTAACAATTACGATGCCACCTCAGTGCACTTTTAATGGTAATCAGGCCACGTCGGTTAGTTTCGGTGAAGTACAGCAAGGGCTTATCGATGGAACGAGCTATAAGCGGATGCCAATTAATTATGGTCTTGTTTGTACGGGGCTTGAAAAAAACAATTTAACTATGACGCTGTCTTGGAATGAATTAACTCTAAATGGTGAATCAACAATAAAAACCAATCGAACGGATTTAGGGATAGCCATTTATCGTGATAGCACTCGAGTGAGAAATAATTCAGCCATTAATTTTACCTACGGTTCATCGCCACAATTATATGCAGTACCTACAAAACCAACAGGAAAAATGCTTACGGATGCGGGTAGGTTTACCGGTGTGATGACAATGACCTTAAATTACCAATAGGTTAAGGAATGAGTATGAAAAAACATATAATCTATTGGCTTGGGATAGGCTTATTTGTAGGTCTCCACCCTGTATTATCTCATGCTTTGACCGTTAATTTTGATGGCACATTAGTGGTCACACCGCCAGAATGCACGATTAATGGAGGAAGCACAACGGATGTGGATTTTGGCAATATACACGAAACCTTGATTGATAATAGCAGCTATAAACGTACAAAGATTGAATATGAATTAAATTGTATCAACATTTATAGCAATGCGGTGAAAATGACGTTGGGATGGAATGCAACCACGATTAATGGTCAGAATGTCATAAAGACCAACCTAACAAATTTAGGAATTGCGATATATCAGGATAATACCCGTTTGAATAACGGAGCCGTATTGAATTTTACTTATAAAGGAACAATGCCCTCTTTATATGCGATCCCAGTGAAACCAATTGGTAGTGTGTTAACCGATGGCGGTAATTTTAGTGGCATATTAACCATGTTGGTCGATTATCGCTAAGGAGAAAATATGAAATACCCAGGTTGGTGGTTGGTAATATTATATTTTGTCGGTACTGCTCCGGTTTTAGGGGTAAATATCAACCTACGTGGAAATCTTATCGTCACTCCCCCAGAATGCATCTTGAATAATAATAACCAAGAATCAATTCATTTTGGCGATATTTTATTAACTCGGATAGATGGAACGCATTATTTACAGGATTTGCCGTTAAGCCTGACCTGTTCAGAATTAGCTAAAAACAATCTGACATTAACGTTGAAAGGTGAGCAAACAACTTTTAATAGTAATGGGGCATTGAAAACATCAAATAGTAAATTAGGCATAGTGTTTTATATTAATGGTTCTCGGCAAGCGATAAATCAACCCGTTAAATTTACGTACAGTGCACTACCTTCTTTAAAAGTCGCACCAATAAAGAATAGCACTGCTAATTACAGCAACACAGACGGTGGTCATTTTACGGCACTTGCAACCTTGAAGGTGGATTATCAATGAAACGATTCGCAGTCATCTGTTTTATTGTGTTTGACATGTTGATGTTAGCCGGACAATCCGCTCAGGCAAATTGGGTATTTGACGGCACTTTAATTATTCCTCCTGTGTGTCAGCTTAACCAAAATAAACCAATACAGGTGTCATTTGGTAAAGTGGGAGTACGTAAAGTTGACGGTGATAGGTTTAAACAAGAGATTCCTTACCAATTGGACTGTCTAGGTGATTTAAATCAACCTTGGGATGTCACACTAACATTTAGTGGTACTCAAGCTGGAAATGGGTTTGATAAGGCAACATTGCGAACGGTCAGCGCTTTAAATAATGGTAAATTCGGTTTGCAAATTCAAAAGGATGGTCAGGCATTAGAGTTGAATAAAGCATTTTCGATTAACCCAGCGGCCCCCCCAAAATTATCTGCGGTGCCTATTAAACTCGCGGGCACAGAACTTATAGGGGATGATTTTACGGCAACAGGAGCATTGACCATTGATTTTCAATAAATTAATTTTTAAAACAAAGAATATGAGCTATAGGCTATGCCAATTATGCTCTTTTATTTTCGTTGGTTATTTGTTGAACTTTTCAGGGGTATCACAAGCGGAAACGGTACAATTTGATGGCGTTTTGGTTGAAGATGCTTGTGAAGTTTATCCTGGAGATGAAAATATTGAGTTAGATTTTGGCACTGTTGTTGATAAATATTTATATCTTAATACACGAACACATAGTCAGCCTTTTACGATCCGTTTAATTAATTGTGATTTAGTATTGGGAAAAGAAGTGAGAGTAACGTTTACCGGAAATGAAAATTTAGCGCTTCCAGGTTTATTAGCATTAGATCGCGGTAGTCAAGCTAGTGGGATAGCTATTGGATTAGAAACTGAAAATGGAACGCCTATTATCCTAAATAAGGTACATAGCTATATACAGAACCTTCACACTGGAAATGGCAATGATTTAAATTTAAAAGCGTATATACAAGGTGAACCCAATGCACTATTAACAAAAAAAATAGGCAGAGGTGAATTCTATGTAACAACAAAATTTGTTTTAGAGTATGAATGAAAATTGGCTCATTTAGTGAATTAAGCGCGAATAGGGTTTGTTTAATAAAAACAAAATTTATGAGCTAACTTAAAGAATTGAATGTCTCAATCAATTATGAAGACAGTTATATTTATTGCTAAAGCTAATGTATCAAATTCTAAAGCAGATAATTTGGTTTTGCTTTTTTAATGAATGATAAAAATCATAATAAGTTTTAGTTTTAATTTCCACATGAAAAATGAGTTGTAGTTTATAAAAAGTATAATGTTTTTAATAGGATATATATGAGAATTTTTCCCTTACTATTAGCGTGTGTGCCTTTGAGTTCATTTGCTGACTTCACGGTTACGGCCGAACAAACAACCGCACCATTCATGACGGTCTGGGCGGAAGGATTAGTCACCTATCATATTGTTAGATTTACTGACTGTAAAACAGCTGAGTGCTCGCAAGAAATACATAACGATCGTGCTAGAGTGAGCGTAGAACCAACGCTTCTTGATGATCAAGGTTTTGATCCCTTAGGTAATCGGGTTAGTTATGAAAGTTATAATATTAATTGTGATGGTCAGGCGCTGAGTCATATGGCTGGTTTAAACTGGGCCAGTAAAGTGTTTAATGGCGGTATGAGACTACAATTAACAGACAATAGAATACCTTCAAAATGGTTACCTTGGGATGAGAATAATGTGTCGGTTGGGATTAATTGTTTTGACAAGGTGAATAAAACATACTTAATCTATTTTTCGAATAGTGGTGGTCAGTCTAAAGGGGGACCAAATAGGTTAAGTTCATGTAGTTTAAATAGCCAGAACTTAAATCTTAATTATTCCTCATCGAGTTTAAAAGCTGAAGGGCTTGAAAAAAGTACTCGTCTGAATATTTCCTGTACTTCTGGCACAGCTCGAAATTATCAATTAAGGTTGACGGCGAGTAATGCTACAAATGGGCTGTTGAATTTCGGAAATGGCGTTTCTGCACAAGTATCATTAAATGGTATTCAAGTGAACGCGAATGGTACTGGAATTTCACTTAATAACTTAGTCAATAGTACAATAGCCGTTAATGCTAAACTAAAAGGTAGCGCAACAAAATCTGGGGTATCAAAGGCAAATGGTATTTTAGTATTAGATGCATTATAAGCTGTTGTGACTGGTTTTTATTAATATTAGCGTTAATATTTATTAATTTCATCGTCTAAATTAATGATTCGATGTCATAATTAATTGCGTGAGATTAAAAGTAGATAACGGATAATATAATAAATATGTTAATAAATATGTGTGATAATTGCACTTTTTCTCATTGAGCAATCATATTCAGGATGAAGATGAAATGTTGATGGTTTTAATCATGCTAAAATAGATTCAACTTAAATTAATATTTAAATAGATAACGGTATTGAAACGAAAACTTGCAGCAATAGAAGATTATTCGAGATTTCAAAAATGAGAGAGTATCTGAAAGTGATGGCATGATAGCAAAAATCGGGCATAGAAAAGATAACTTAGTTTATTATTCTTTTTGTAATTAGTAGAGAAAATCTTGTTGTAGATACGGATATTTCGTATCTAGTTTGTAGTGAAAATACTGAAAACTATTCTATTTTTAACTGAAAAATGCTTTCAGTCACCGAGAAAACCGCTTAAAACTGTTATCTGAACCACATTTTCACTAATTATCGTTATTTTTAACTTAATGCGTTATTTATTTAAATATTTAAGTAATCTTGTATTTTTATACTGTGTTTTGTGATTTTATTTGTGTTTAATTAACGTTAAAAACTAAAAATAAATGTTTTGTTAGGTTAGCGTTATATTTTTGAAAATAGCTAAAGCACAAAACATTGTGTAATGTCCATTTCTCTTGTTTATAAGGAGAAAATATGGAACAAAAAAAACAAGATGGGAGCCGCTTTCTACGCACAGTAGAATGGCTAGGTAATGCATTGCCTCACCCAGTCATTTTATTCATTATTTTAACTGCAATTTTATTGGTCTCATCAGCAGTCGGACAATATTTTGGTATTAGTGTGGCTGATCCCCGTCCTGAAGGGGCAAAAGGCCGTGCCGCAGATGGTGTTATTCATGTTGTCAGCCTATTAGATGCCGAAGGCATTCGTAAAATTCTTTCAAATGTTGTTAGCAACTTTACTGGTTTTGCGCCGTTAGGTACTGTTCTTGTTGCTTTATTAGGGGTTGGTATCGCGGAACGAGCAGGGCTTTTATCGGCAGCTATGCGTTTAGTGGTCATCAAAGCACCACGTAAACTAACAACAATGGCGATTGTTTTTGCTGGTATTATGTCAAACACCGCAGCTGAGTTAGGCTATGTCGTGTTAATACCTCTTGCGGCCATTATTTTCCACTCATTAGGCCGTCATCCTCTTGCAGGACTTGCAGCAGCCTTTGCTGGGGTTTCTGGCGGATACTCTGCAAACTTGCTATTAGGCACAGTTGACCCATTATTATCAGGTATTACACAACAAGCAGCACAAATTATTGATCCTACATATACCGTAGGGGCTGAAGCTAACTGGTATTTTATGTTTGCCAGTACATTCTTGATCACTATTTTGGGTTACTTCATTACAGAGAAAATTGTTGAGCCACAATTAGGGCCATACCAAGGCGGCGGGGTCGACGAAGATGAAGATAAATTACGTGCCGATGCTGAAGTCACGCCTCTTGAGAAAAAAGCACTATTTTGGGCATCCGTGACATTTTGGGGATTAGCGGCGCTATTAGCACTCATGGTCGTGCCTGAAAATGGTATTTTGCGTAACCAAGAAACAGGCTTAGTCAGTAATTCGCCCTTTTTAAAATCTATCGTGGTCTTTATTTTTATCTTCTTTGCGGTGCCGGGCATTGTTTATGGTTATGTTGCAAAAACGATGCGCTCTGATAAAGATGTCGTCGATGCAATGGCTAATGCAATGAGTACGCTTGGGCTGTATTTGGTGATTATTTTCTTTGCGGCACAGTTTGTGGCATTTTTTGGTTGGACCAATATTGGGCAAGTTGTCGCGGTAAAAGGCGCTAACTTCTTAAACAGCATCGATTTACATGGTGGAGTTCTGTTTATTGGTTTTATTATTATCTGTGCCTTTATTAACTTAATGATTGGTTCTGCTTCAGCGCAATGGGCTGTCACTGCACCGATTTTCGTCCCAATGCTAATGCTAGCAGGCTATGCACCAGAAACCATCCAAGCGGCATATCGTATTGGTGATTCAGTCACAAATATTATCACACCAATGATGAGTTATTTCGGCTTGATTATGGCTATCGTGGTCAAATATAAGAAAGATGCAGGTATCGGTACACTCGTTTCAATGATGCTGCCTTACTCAATCATCTTCTTTATTGGCTGGTCATTATTCTTTGTTATCTGGGTATTTGTACTTGGATTACCTGTAGGGCCAGGCTCCCCGATTTATTTTACACCTGGTAGCTAATAGTGATTAACGCAAAGGTAGCCAGAGTTTATGGCTACCTTTTTTATCTAGCCAATAAAAATAGCTGAACAGCCACTCATATTACAGGAAATGATGATTTACTCATGGCATTAGCGGAGAAAGAGTTGGTTCTCGAGCGTCGTTAATGACCTTACCAAATCGAGAATCGCCTAGATTCCATTCTGTAATAGCAGACGTAATTTCTTCCTTGGTCCGTCCAATAAAATTCCACCACATTAAAATAGACTCATTAAGTGGCTCTCCACCTAATAACAGAATATGACTATTTGCTGCAAGTTGTAGTGAGACTTGAGTCAGGCCTTTACCTAAATAAATTAATTCATTGCGATGGCTATGCTGGGAACCAATAATGGCATCACCTTCAATAATGAAAATACCGTATTCAAAATCAGGGCGTAGTGTTAATGACAATGCGTGGTTACTGTGGGTTGTGATATCTAAGCCTACTAAAGAAGAAAACGATAATGTCGGTGCTTTATAAGTATCGTACTCCCCAACGAGTAATTGATATGTAATATCTCCAACTGACCATTTAGGCAAAGTAGGGTAGTGGTCAAAGCGAGGTGGCATATCTTTCATTGCTGCTGGCAGTGCTATCCATAGCTGCACCGCATGTAAATGGCGGTTGTCGCCATAGGTATCTTCGGAATGGCTAATGCCTTTACCGGCGGTCATCAAATTAACTTGGCCTGGGCGGATCACTTGTTCGTAGCCTAAACTGTCTCGATGTAGAATTTCGCCTTCAAGCATCCAAGTAAAGGTTTGCAGTGCGGTATGTGGGTGAGGGGCGACGCGCATACCATCTGCATCACCTTTAAATACCGTCGGACCCGCATGATCGAGAAAGCACCAAGCACCAATTAAACGCCGCTGTTTGGTCGGTAAAACTCTCGCGACAGGGATCCCGCCAACATCTTTAATGCGTGCATGAATATGTAGGAACGGTTGTGGGTTATATTCATTTGTGATACTCATTTGCACCTCTTCTTTAGGAATATTGGCAAATAGATAAGATTTAGTGACGGATATCTTGATACTCAGGCGTTTTATCAAATATCGCTTTGGCGAATGGGCATAATGGAATAATTTTACGCTTTTCAGAACGCATTCTTTCAACCACTTTTGCGACTAACTGTTTAGCTATTCCTTGTCCTTTTAAACGTTCATCAACGACGGTATTGTCAATAATCGCGAGTTCGTCTCCGGTATAGACAAAGGTAATCTCAGCAAGACGATTTTTTTTATCATCCGATAAGATAAAAAAGCTGTGATGGTCAGATTGGATGTTGTTCATATTATACCTGCTCATACCGTTAAGAATAAAAAACCTATGGAATTTAGCTTAGATAAGATTAGGTATAAATACAATGAGGTTCTTTTGCTCAAACTATTCAAATATTTTGAATGGTCGTTATTAAAAATGATATAAAAAAAGAGAAAATCGATTTTTTATATATTTATAAAATAGTTTTATGTTGAATATTATTTTTTCAACGGAGAAACTCTATGTATTTAAAATTTATCAATCACATTCCATACTTGGATTGTCGTTATCATTTGCTTTCAAGTGAAAAAGCAAAAGCGGAAACCAGTACCGGAAAAGATTTTTCTCTTGGTATAACCTCAGTTAATAACTTATTTAAAAACCATAATTTAAAAAATAAAATTAATGGCGCCATTCCTTGTCCTGTCGCTAGCGGTAGTGATAAATATACTCTAGACAGAGTAACACAAAGTCAACACGCACTTATTCAATTTCAAAACAGTCTTGTCAATGTGGCAGAAAATATATTGAGAAAGTTTAATGTGTCTGCTGATGGTTTAAAAAGTATCTCTGAAGAGTTAAATGAGTTATCTCATGGCGAGAACAGATTACTTAATCCAAAAGAAATAAATAAGGCTAAAGATTTCAAAAAATATTTAATTCGATTCATTCATAATGAAATGCAAGGTCATAATCATAAAATCTCTTTAGAGGAAGTGAAAGTATTATTTAATAACGAATTCAAAGATATTCTCAATAGTAAAGAATGGAAGATTGTTGAAACGGAGTTAGTATACGGGAATAAAAAATACTCTTTTGTATTAATACCGGCATCAAAAATGAAATATAATAACGCTGATAATGATATATTTTATGATTGTAGTTATCAGAATAAAGGTATTTGCTCTAAGTCGAGTGATGAAACCGTTCATGCCGTAAATTTATGGGTTTCTGACGTTAAAGATGATCAACAAAACTCATTGTTTACCGGCATTCGTCATGGTGTATTATCCCCTTTCTCCCTCCCAGAAGGGAGTTTTTTACGTAAGGAAGGTGCTAAAAATAGAGCAAAAGAAGTCGTTATCGCCGCCCTTTATTCTAAACCTGAACTTTATAAGAAAGCATTAAATAATGAGGTGGTGACATTAAGGATCTCTTCGACTTCTTTACTCACATATCTGTTTGGTGAAACAAGCATGTTAGATGACCAAATTTTTGCTTGGGATTCTTTGAATAATGACCCGTTTGTGCATTTAAACATTCGAGATGAGAAAGGAGACTTAAAACAAGTTAAAATTAAGCTTGATATTGCAATTTTAAATTTTGGCGTAAACGAATTATCATTATCGATGATAAATAGGGTCTCGGATGGTATATCTGATAGATTATCTAGTTGTATAACGTATAAGAAAAATAATCTTCATCAATTAAACAAATCTGCGTTGGAAAAAATAATGGGCGATGATTATTTAGAGAATAATCATCTAGGTGGATGGGTTGGCAACTATTTATCTGAAAATCCACACGCTGATAATCGCCACAAAATAGAAATATTATGTCAACAGATAAGAGATATCTGGAAAAATAGCTCATATAACAAGGATGCGAATGAACCCTATAAAATGGCCCAACGTATTGTTATGTTAACTTATGAAATTGATGCGGTGCCTTGTTGGAACTGTAAAAGCGGTAAAGACCGAACGGGAATGCTCGATGCTGAAATAAAACGTGAGACCCTGAGTTATCATCAAAATAAGCATTTAGGTAAACCTAGCAGTAAATTAATCAGTGAAGAAAGCCAGCTTTTCCAAGATGTGTTGTTACAGAGCGGCAATTTACAAATACAGGAATATAACACAGGTCTTGTTGGCAACAAGGTTGTTAAAGATCTCCCTCTCTATTTGAAACCAATGGCCCTATCTTATGATGCGCGTATAGGTGATCGATTTATCCGACAACAAGTTAAAGGCTTTTCATCTTTATCTTAAGCGCATTTTCTATTGATCTAAAGGGTACGCCAGTGCCCTATTCAATAATGACAAAGTGATATTTTTTATATTTATTGACCGTCAAGGTAGAGATTAATACGGATATCAGTAATAGGCTAAAAAATTTAGCGCAATCACAGTGAGTGAAATTGTTTCGTTTTTGTCACAAAATTGTTTCATAATGTTATTTTTAATGACTTGATGTGATTATCATCACAATAACCCCGCCTTTTTTTGCATATAAATCGCTCATGTTTATGTCGCTTTAGTCAATATGAGATCATGATTATGGTATTTTCTACTCGAGACACACTCTTTTCCCTACTGACCTTAGACGGTATTTCAGGTCATGAAGCCCCTATCGCAAATGTGATGAAAAAACATCTCAAAACCAGTGCTAAAGACCTTTGGCAGGATCGCCTCGGTAATGTCGTTGCTCGTTACGGAAGTGAAGATCCAAAAGCACTGCGTTTAATGGTCTTTGCGCATATGGATGAAGTGGGATTCATGGTACGAAAAATTGAATCGTCAGGGTTTATTCGTTTCGAACGAGTCGGCGGGCCTGCACAGGTGACAATGTCAGGTTCAGTGGTTCGCCTTGCCGGTGAATCTGGCTCAATACCTGGATGTATTGGTATTAAATCTTATCACTTCGCGAAAGGAGATGAACGTACACAATCTCCCTCTATTGATCAGCTATGGATTGATATCGGAGCGAAAGATAAAGCAGATGCTGAAAGGATGGGAGTCAAAGTCGGTACACCAATTACGTTGTATAACCCACCCCAAGAACTGGGTAATGACATGGTTTGCAGTAAAGCATTAGATGATCGACTTGGCTGTACAGCGTTGCTGGGTTTGGCCGATGCAATCAAAGATAAAAAACTAGATATAGCCGTATTTATTGTTGCCTCAGTACAGGAGGAATTCAATATTCGTGGCATCTTGCCTGTACTACGCCGTGTAAAACCTGACCTCGCTATTGGAATCGATATTACCCCTTCTTGCGATACCCCAGACTTACAAGACTATTCGGATTTAGTCATCAATAAGGGGGTCGGCATTACTTGCTTAAATTACCACGGTAGAGGCACCCTTGCAGGGCTAGTCACACCTGTTCGTTTGATCAATATGTTAGAAAAAACAGCGTCTAAAAACCATATTCCAGTACAAAGAGAAGTTGCTCCAGGTGTCATCACTGAAACTGGCTATATTCAAGTTGAGCAAGATGGCATTCCTTGTGCAAGCCTCTCTATTCCATGCCGCTACACACATTCACCGGCTGAAGTTGCGAGTTTACGTGATCTCAGTGACTGCATTCGGTTATTAACTGCTTTAGCCACACTTCCAGCTAATCAGTTTCCTATCGAGTCTGACTCAGACTATAACCAAGAGGTTAATTAAAATGAAAAAAGTCCTCGTTGCATGTGGAACGGGTATGTCTACGTCCACAATGATTGCTCAAAAACTGCAAGATTACTTGGCAAGTGAAGGGATCCCAATCGTCACTTCACAATGCTGTTTAAATGAAATTCCACTCAATAGCCATGGTGTTGATCTGATTATCACTGCAATGAAAACGGATACAGATTATGGCGTACCAACATTGAATGGCGCGGCCTTACTCACAGGCGTTAATGACGATGCACTAAAACAAAAAATTAAAACGTTGTTATCACAATAAACCTCATAGGTGACGTTATGTTTGACTATATACTTTCTTTAGGCGGTACAGTATTTGTCCCAATCGTCATGATAATTATTGGCTTAATCTTTCGCATACCGTGGCTACAAGCCATTAAAGCAGGGGTGACTGTCGGTATTGGATTTGTCGGAATGGGGCTGGTGATCGTCATGGCTATTGATAGCCTAAGCCCTCCAATCAAAATTATGATTGAACGTTTTGGCTTATCTCTGCATGTGCTTGATGTTGGCGCGGGGCCTGCATCCGGTGTTGGTTATGCAACAGCTATTGGTGCCATGATTATCCCCGTTATTTTCTTACTTAACATCACGTTATTGTTTACTCGCCTAACGAAAACCATGAACGTTGATATTTATAATTATTGGCACTATGCGATTACTGGTACCGTTGTTCAAATAGCAACAGGCAGCTTAATTTATGGTATCGCAGGGGCGATGTGTCATGCCATCTTATCGCTAAAAATGGCGGATTGGACAGCAAAACGAGTACAAACAATCGTTGGATTAGAAGGCATTTCAATTCCTCAAGGGTATGGCTCTAGTTCAGTCCCTCTATTCGTATTTCTTGATTCGATCTATGAAAGGATCCCTTTCTTAAAAGGAAAAAATATCGATGCTCAAGCAATCCAGAAACGCTACGGTATGGTGGGAGATCCCGTTATTATCGGGGTTGTCTTAGGTTTATTATTTGGGCTTGCGGCAGGAGAAGATTTTAAAGGTTGTGCGACGTTAATGATCACGGTTGCCGCGATCATGGTGTTATTTCCACGAATGATCCGCTTGATTGTCGAAGGTTTACTGCCGATCTCTGAAGGTGCCCGTAAATTTTTTCAGAAGCATTTTAATGATCGAGAAGTGTTTATTGGTTTGGACACCGCGGTAACGCTTGGCCATCCAACGACGATTGCAGTGGGTTTACTACTGATTCCTATCATGCTGGTCTTGGCAAGCATTCTGCCATTGAACAATGTGTTACCACTGGCTGACTTGCCTGTAGCTCCTTTCTTCATCTGTATGGCCACGGTAATCCATCGTGGTGACTTATTACGCACATTACTGAGCGGTGTGATTGTGATGAGCACCGTTTTATTGATTGCAACACAATTTGCCCCTTTCTTTACTGAAATGGCGCGTAATGGGGGCTTTAATTTTGCTGAAAATGGTTCACAGATTAGTGCCTTGTCTGTAGGCAATATGTTCGGCTGGTCTATTTACGAATTGATGTCATTTGGTCTTATTGGCGTTGTGCTAACTGTCGGTATTGTTGCCTGCGTCGTTATTTTCTTACGTAATCGTGAATTACCTGAATAAGGAGTATGGAAATGAGTTGGTTAAAGGATGTTATTGGTACGGAAAAGGCGGTAATTGCTATGTGTCACTTACGTGCGTTACCTGGGGATCCTGACTTTAATGCTCAGCACAGTATGCAATGGGTCATTGATAGAGCTTATGAGGATCTGATGGCTCTACAAAATGGCGGTGTTGATGCTGTGATGTTTTCAAATGAATTTAGCCTGCCTTATCTCACTAAAGTCAAGCCAGAAACAACCGCAGCAATGGCACGGATCATTGGTCAATTGATGAGTGAGATCCGGATACCTTTTGGTGTAAATGTCCTTTGGGATCCGATCGCTTCATTCGATTTAGCGATGGCGACAGGTGCGAAATTTATCCGAGAAATATTTACCGGTGCTTATGCAAGTGATTTTGGCGTATGGAATACCAATGTGGGGGAAACGATTCGCCATCAACATCGTATTGGGGCAAGCGAGGTAAAAACACTGTTTAATATTGTACCTGAAGCTGCGGTATACCTAGGTGGACGTGATATCTGCTCAATAGCAAAGTCTACCGTTTTTAATAATAAACCAGATGCATTATGTGTTTCGGGATTAACTGCTGGCGCAAAAACAGACAGTGCGATTTTGAAACAAGTCAAAGATACGGTGCCGAATACGGTGGTCTTTGCCAATACAGGGGTGTGCCTCGAAAATGTGGAAGAGCAATTGAGTATTGCTGATGGATGCGTCACTGCGACCACATTTAAAAAAGACGGTATTTTTGCCAACTTTGTTGATCAAACCCGAGTGGAAAGATTTATGGAGAAAGTGCATAGCATAAGGCAATAAGAAAGGAGATAAGCAAAATACCTATCTCCTCGTGATACTTAGAGTCCTCGCAAGCTTCGCCAAAAGTTAGGCGAGGGCTCAATAATCAAGCATATACCGAACCTTAAAGGAGTCAATATACAATGATTGATGATGCTAAATGGATCCAAATAAATCAGGTTGCGACGGATTGGAAAGAGGCGCTTAGCATAGCTTGTAGACCTTTAATTAGGTATGGCGCGGCTGAGCCTAATTATTTACAAGGCATCATTAAAAATACCCAAAGTTGGGGGCCTTATTATTTGATTGCGCCGGGTATTGCAATGCCGCATGCACGCCCTGAACAAGGGGCTATTTATAATCAGATGACGCTAACTACCCTAAAACAACCGGTTGTCTTTGGGCATGAAGATTGTGATCCCGTATGGTTACTGATGACGGTGTGTGCGATTCAAAGCAATGACCATATTCGATTAATACAGCATATCGCTGAAATTGTAGATAACCCCTTATTACTTGATGAGATTCGTTTTGCTAAAACCAATAGCGATATTTTGAAAGTACTAAATCCATATTAATCTCTTTATGGAGGAGTAGTGATGATATTACATCCATCTTTGGCTTCTGCTGATCCACTTTGCCTTGGCTCTGTGATTGATAAACTTGCTAATCAGAATATTGGGTCATTACATCTGGATATTGAAGACGGTAATTTCATCCATAATATTACTTTCGGTAGCAAGTTGGTTAAAGCGGTCGTACAAGCCACAAAACAGGCCATATCTATTCATTTGATGGTATCTCAACCATTATTTTGGGTCAGGGAGCTTGCACCTTTTGCGCCTAAATGGATCTTTTTTCATCCAGAAGCGGTGAATAATCCTTCAGAAATTATTGCTGAAATTAAAAAAATAGGGGCAAAAGCAGGGATAGCATTAAATCCGAGCACCGCAGTGGCTCCTTATCAATATCTTACTGATAAATTAGATGCTGTGATGGTGATGACTAGCGAGCCTGATGGTGAAGATCAACAATTTATTCCATTGATGGTAGAGAAGATTCAGCAAGTGTCGTCTTTATTTCACCCACTGGAATGCTGGGTTGATGGTGGAATAAGTGCAGATAAAATGCCTTTATTAAAAAAAATGGGAATTAATAATATTGTCTTAGGAAGGGCTCTTTTTACAACTGATGATTACGAAAAAACGATAAAACAATTCAGTGATTAAATTCGGAGAGAGGTCGCTTATGAGTCTGTATAAATCTGATCGGATCCAACAGATGTTGCACTATCTTTGGAAATGCCGAGAATTGTCTACACAACAAGCCGTTGAGTTATTCGGTTGTGCTGAAGCGACAATTCGTCGTGACTTTCAGTATATCGCTGAACACTATCCAGGGATGACCAGAACGCATGGCCGCTTAAATTTCGATGATAGTACGACAGATAAAGAATCTCAGTTCGATGTTAGGCGTTCTTTAAATTGTGCCTCTAAACGTGAAATTGCACTGATAGCCCGTAAATTTATTCATGAAGGTGATTGCTTCTTTCTTGATTCTGGTTCTACTTGTTTAGAGTTAGCAAAATGTTTGGGGGATATTCGAGTGAAAGTGATTTGTAATGACATCAAAATTGCGAATCAGCTTGGGGCATTTCCAAATGTAGAAAGTTATATTATTGGTGGATTAATTAGACCAGGGTATTTTACGGTGGGAGAGAGTTTAGCCTTAGAGATGCTAAATGCGTTTGCCGTTGATCGTGTCTTTATGTCATGTGATGCATTATCGATTGAAATGGGAATAACGAATGCCACCATGTTTGAAGTAGGCGTTAAGCGTAAACTTATCGCTCGCTCGCCTGAGGTTATTTTGTTAGCTGACCATAGCAAGTTTGATATGTTTGAACCCCATGCAGTAGCAACGTTATCATGTATTAAAACTATTATTAGCGATAGTGGGCTTACCAATGAAATTCAGCAACGGTATCGTCAAGCGGGATGTGAATTAAAATGCAGCTATTAGCGATGGTATGTGGAAAATGGTATTTCATTAATATGTATATTAAGTTCTAAAATAAAATTATGATGGGGTTTATTAATAAAATGGAGTGTTAATGTTTAAACCAATTCCTCAAAGAGGAAATATTTCTATATAAGATTGAAAATAGCGAGCCAGCCCACTAAATCAATATTTGGTATTTATTCTGTCAATTATCATTACGATAGAATATATTTATCAGTAAATGTTTGTGGTTTTTTATTTTTCACCTCTTGCTTAGTCATCGACTCAATGCACTCGTAGTTTGATTTTATTGATAGTTTTACGCTATAAAATGAGTGCTGCATTTAAATTCTATTGATAAATTAAATCATACAAGGTAATTATAAAATAAAATCAATTAAAACTTAGTGAAATACAAATCATGGATCACATAAAATAAAAAAAAGGAATTTGGAAGATTGATTTTTTATCTAATGAGCCTGAATAATGTCCTTACGTAATGCCACTTAAGTATTGCTGCTTGGCAATAGGTGTCTGATATAAATAATATATCAGGCATTTTCCACATCGGAGAAAACAGATGGATTATGAAAAAACAGGATTGGACATTTTAAGGTTTATTGGTGGAGTAAGTAACATTGAGTATCTAACTCATTGCTCTACTCGACTTAGAATAAATCTTTATGATAATAATAATATTGACCGAGAAGAATTGGAAAAAATTCCTGGCGTTATTGCTGTTATTATTAATATCCAGTGCCAAATTGTGATTGGTAAAGAGATAGTTAATGTCTACAATGTGATTAATAATTTATTAATCGCTCAAAAAGATCCTGTAAATAATACAATAAAGACAAAAAAACGATTAGGCCCTTTACTTATTGTTTTTATTATTAGTGTGTTTCAACCCATCTTACCGGCTATCGCTGGAGGAGGAATTCTGAAATCAATCTTAATCATATTGGATATGTTAGGTTGGTTAAAAAAGGGTACCCCTACTTATCAAGTTTTAGACTGTATTGGCAGTAGCCCTATTTATTTTTTACCAATATTAGTTGCAATTACGACAGCGGTTAGGCTTAAAGTCAATGTAGTGATAGCTGTTTCTTGTGTCTCTGTTCTTATATTACCTGAAATGATAAGAATAATGGCAGAAGGAACTTCATTTTTAGATTTTAAACTTGAAAGTATTCAATATGCGACCCAAGTATTTCCTGCAATACTGTGTGTTCTTTTCTATTCCCAAACAGAAAAGTTATTTACGCGTTATGTACCCACTCTCTTACAAAGTTTTCTAACACCTATGTTGTCATTTATAGTGACAGTGCCTATTACGCTACTTATTTTAGGTCCAGTGGGGTATCAGCTAGGAGTTGCAATAACAACAGCAATGATTTGGTTACATAGTCATTTAGGGTTCATTGCTACGAGTATGGTAGCTTGCACTTTACCTTTCCTTGTTGCTACAGGAATGCATAAACCTCTGCTACCTTATGCGATTTCAACTTTAGCACAACATGGTAAAGAGACACTTTATATGCCAGCGTCATTAGCTCATAACATTGCAGAAGCGGGGGCTTGTTTTGCTGTTCTAGTCAAAAGTAAGAATAAATCAACCAAGCCAATTGTATTTTCTGCGGGCATATCTGCATTATGCGGTATTACAGAACCCGCACTTTATGGCGTTACCTTTGTTAATAAAGTAGTACTCTACGCTGTGATTGCTGGCTCCGCAATTGGTGGTAGCTTCTTAGGGTATATGTCTGTCGCATCTTTTGCTTCAGCTAGTCCAAGTTTAGTCAGTATCTCTATTTTTGCTTCTAGCGACTTTCCTAAAAATATTATTTATGCTCTGATTGGAGCCAGTATTTCGTTTAGTATCACCTTCCTAATCACATTTATATTCTGGCATGAAAAAAATAATGAGAAGCAAAATAAAAAAATAGAAAACGAAAAGTTGACCTCTACACCATTTTTATCAAATAAATAAATATATCAAAATAATAGTTTGTAAGTATTGATCATGTATTTAATGCTGATTTTATAAGGTTACACATTGTTTTTGATGTTTAAAATAAAATATTTTTGGCTTTAATTATTGTTAGTTTATAAGAACAGAACGTTTATATGTGATTTTTTGTTTTTAGTGAATAATAATTTAAATATTAGGATAATAAAGGGAACCGTATGGGAATAGAAAAAAGAACATTTAAGCATGGTTTTTTATGGGGAGCTGCAATTGCAGCAAATCAAGCAGAAGGTGCTTGGAATTTAGATGGAAAGGGGCCTTCTGTTGCCGATGCGATACCAATAAAATCAAATCTTAGAGTGACTGACTATAATGGGCACAACGCAGTATCAGACGAAGATATTCAGTCAGCTCTTAATGGGGTTAATAATATTGCATATCCTAAACGTAGAGGAATTGATTTCTATCACCGTTATAAAGATGATATGGCCTTATTTGGTGAAATGGGAATTAAAGTGATGCGGGTTTCCATTGCATGGACTCGTATATTTCCTACCGGAGAAGATAGTGAGCCTAATGAAATAGGTTTGAAGTATTATGAAGATCTATTCATGGAAATGCATAAATATAATATTGAACCTTTAGTGACGTTATCTCACTATGAAATGCCATTAATATTGAGTGAAAAATATAATGGTTGGACTCATAGAAATGTGATTGATGCATTTGTGAAATATTGTAATGTTTGTTTCCAGCGTTATAAGACATTAGTTAAGTATTGGCTGACATTTAATGAAATAGACAGTGTCATGCGTCATCCCTTTACGACTTTAGGGTTTCGTGAACAAAAATCGACACCAGAGCGTTATGAACAGGACATTTATCAGGCACTACACCACCAATTTGTGGCTTCAGCGATTGTAACTCGCGATTGCCATCAAATTATTCCACAAAGCCAAGTCGGTTGTATGTTAACGAAGGTGACGACATATCCAAGAACTTGTCATCCAAGCGATGTTGAAATTACATTAAGAAAAAATCTGGAAAATTATTTTTATTCAGATGTTCAGGTTCGTGGATATTATCCACCACTTATATTGCGTAGTTTTGAACTACGAGGCATTACCATTCAAATGGAACCTGATGACTTAGATATTATCCGTCAACATACTGTTGATTTTGTCTCCTTCAGTTATTACATGTCAGTGACTGAGTCTGTTCAAGATAATGCAGAGAGGACACCAGGAAATACGGTGTTTGGTGTAAAAAACCCTTATTTATCGACATCTGAATGGGGATGGCAAATCGACCCTATCGGCCTGAAGATTTCATTAATTGAGCTTTATGATCGCTACCAAAAGCCATTATTTATTGTAGAAAATGGGATTGGAGCAAAAGATATTGTAGAGGATGGCAAAATACATGATAGCTACCGAATTGATTATTTCAGGGCGCATTTTGAGCAGATGAAAGAAGCGGTGAATGAAGGTGTTGATTTAATGGGATACACAAGTTGGGGAACTATCGATATTATCAGCGCGGGCACCTCACAAATGACAAAACGTTATGGGTTTATTTATGTTGACCAAGACGATGAAGGAAATGGTACCTTGAATCGGTTGCGCAAAGACTCTTTTTATTGGTATCAAAAAGTGTGTGAAACAAATGGAGAAGACATTCGTTAGATTGCAAAAAAGTAGCGACTACATGGCAGGGTGTTGTTTATTAAGATAATAACAATAAAACATTTTAGTGAATAAGAATTAATCAAATAAAATAAACAGGCATGATAGTCATCTTTGTATGCAAATATAGAGATGACTATTATGCATTAGATAGAATAATGTTTATTGGTTAGGTTCAATAAGAAAGGGTTGTTAGAAGATACTAAAATTGAATTAATAACGAGAAGCTGATATTCATTGTTAGGTGATTTAATCTTAGACTAGTTAATTATACAAGAGGATATCGTAACTTGAAGGAACCACTGTAGAAGAGAAAGTGGTGCCCGGACTCGGAATCGAACCAAGGACACGGGGATTTTCAATCCCCTGCTCTACCGACTGAGCTATCCGGGCAACGGGGCGCATTAAACCGTATTAGGCGGTTTGCGTCAACGAGTTTTTTCTAAAAAAACGTAATTTTTAACTGAGTGTTTTCTTTTTCAGCAAAAAGTGACGGTTTAACGCGCGATCGTACTTTTTTTAGCTTAGAGCGCCTTTTTTTCGGCATAACGCAATCGCTAAAATATCTTCTGACAGGTGTTGAGCGATTTCAACATCCTTAATGTCTCGTTGAATCAATAGGCGATTTAGGCAACCTTCTAAAACTAACTCCATTTGATTAGCGACCAGTTCGGAATCTTCGATGTCTAGCTCATCCAACAACTCTTTGGTATACAGGAAAGAGTTATCTTTTTGTATACGACTTAATTGGTGAATAGGATGTTGTGGATCGGGGTAGTGGTTGCAAGCCGAAACAAATAGACAACCCGGAAAGCGCCCTTCACTGACGCGCTGATAGAGTTGTTGATAACGAGCAGATAATTTCTGCTGAGGATTGAGAGAGTCATCTAATCGTGTTTGACGCTGCCAAATTTCAATTTGTTGTCCATGGTAGCGTAAGCAATCGTACACCAAAGCTTCATCGTCAGGCCAAAATTGGCGGATCACGCTAAAATCAGGCGCAATCTCATGGAGGAGATGCTCGGTGGATGCGGATAGACCTTTTTTTTCTAACTGGTTAAGAGCATGACTCAAAATTTCTTCGCGCTGTACTGACATTGTTAGCTCCGTCACAATATTGTTCTACTACCTAGCATCATAGCAATGTTCATTATGTATTTATAGCAGTTTGCTTTATGCACAACAGTGACTCTATTCTGTGACCCCACACCATTCAAGTGGCGATAGCAATTTGCAGTAGGGTAGATATCAACATGATATAATTAGAAAATCGGCTCAGTTTTTCACAGGGTTCTCTATTATGAAAATTATCATCGCACCTGATTCATTTAAGGAAAGTATCAGTGCAGAAGTTGCTGCTCATGCCGTGAAGCAAGGATTTCACGCTATCTTTCCGGATGCGACTTATCTCTGTTTACCGATTGCCGATGGGGGGGAAGGTACTGTTGATGCGTTGATCGCCGCAATCGGAGGAGAGCATGTGACGCTTGAAGTCTCAGGGCCATTGAATAAACCCGTGATGGCGACTTATGGCTTACTTCATCAAGGTAAAACCGCCGTTATTGAAATGGCTGCTGCAAGTGGATTAATGCTAGTTGCTCCTAAACAACGTAACCCGATGCTGGCGAGTAGTTTTGGTACTGGCCAGTTGATTAAAGATGCTTTAGATAAAGGCGTAACACAGATTATTTTGGGGATTGGGGGGAGTGCGACTGTCGATGGCGGCGTCGGTATGCTGCAAGCGTTAGGCGCTATCTTTTATGATGCACAAAACCAACAGCTTGGACTGGGTGGTGAAATATTAAATAAGATCGCTTACATCGATGTATCAGGCCTAGACCCGCGATTAAAAGACTGTGATATCGAAGTGGCATGTGATGTGGATAACCCGTTAGTTGGTGAGCGCGGTGCAGCAGCAATATTTGGCCCTCAGAAAGGTGCTACCGCAGAGATGGTAGTGACGCTTGAACAAGGTCTTAATCAACTGGCGGATGTGATAGAGAGCACGGTAGGCATCGATTATCGTCATTTGGCGGGAGGCGGTGCGGCGGGCGGAATATCTGTTGCTGCTGCCGCGTTTATGAAGGCTAATTTAAAACCTGGGATAGAGATTGTCGTTCAAGCGGTCAATTTAGAAAAAGAAATGATTGATACCGACCTAGTGATCGTTGGTGAAGGGAGTATGGATGGACAAACGGCTGGCGGCAAAGCACCAATTGGTATTGCTAAAGTAGCGGCTAAACACCAGGTTCCGGTGATTGCGTTGAGTGGTGTTTTAGGGAAAGGTGTTGAAGCATTACATCAAGAAGGTATTGATGCCTTTTTTAGTATTGTCCCCCGCTTATGTTCACTCGAAGAGGCCTTATCTGAAGGGGCGGCTAACTTGCAACAAGCTGCCTATAACGTCGCGAAAGTCTTACAGTTAGGGCAACAGTTAAAGAATAGATAATATGACTGACCTTGCTTGAGGCATTTTAATGGGTGTTCGATGTGTTTCGCTATAGTGATTGATTTTGATAAGCGAAAATAAATAACCCCCAAGCGTTGGATAACAACGTTTGGGGGTTTTATTTTAAAGATTAAATGACTACAACATCATACCGCCAAATAGGAAACCGAAGGTGACGGCTAAGATGACGGCAATCGTGCCTGGAATGAAGAATGGGTGGTTAAAGACAAAACGACCGATGCGTGTTGTCCCTGTATCATCCATTTGTACCGCAGCAACGAGCGTTGGGTAAGTTGGCAGAATGAATAAGCCAGATACCGCAGAGAATGATGCGATAGCCGTCAATGGGCTAACATGTAATGCTAACGCCATTGGCATTAACGCTTTTGCTGTCGCAGCTTGTGAATACAGCAGTGCTGAACAGAAGAAGAAGATCACAGCTAGCATCCAAGAATGCTCATGAATTAAGTCGCCAGCAGTTGCTTTAATCCAATCAATATTATGTTGTACGAAAGTATCACCTAACCAAGCAACACCCAGAATACAGATACAGGCACTCATACCTGCTTTAAAGGTGCTTGAGTTAAGGATAGAGTCAGTACTCACACGGCAGAGAATAGTGATTAGGGTTGCCACACTCAGCATAATGATCAGAATAGCATTGGTGGTGTTCATCAATGGTGTCTTGACGATACCTAAGCTTGGGCTGTTGATGATGGCATAAATGACCACACCCACAACGCCCAGTAAGAACAACAGAACCGATGATTTTGCACCTGCTTTGATATCTTTAACTTGGCTACCACGCAGCTCAACGAGGCCTTCAGCCAAACGTTTCTGGTAAATAGGATCATCCGATAGTTTAGAGTTGAATGTCCAAGAGATAATGAAAGACATTAGGATGATAGCAAGGAAAGTCGATGGCAACAGGATACCTAATAGTGTGATATAGCTAACGGTGTTACCAGCACCAACCATCGCTGGGTTTTCCATAACGGAAGCCATATACACAACAGCCGCAGAAATAGGTGAAGCGGTAATACCGATTTGAGCAGCCACAACGGCAGTTGAAAGTGGACGACAAGGTTTTACGCCTTGCTCTTTTGCGACTTCAGCAATAACGGGCAAAGTTGCTAAAGAGATATTACCTGTCCCCGCAAATAGGGTTAGGAAATAGGTCACGATTGGCGCAAGGATGGTGATGTATTTAGGATTACGGCGCAGTAGTTTTTCTGTTTGAGCAACTAAGTAATCAAGGCCACCAGCAATTTGCATTGCTGAAATAGCTGCGATTACGGCCATGATAATGGAGATAACGTCAAATGGAATGGTGCCTGGTTTCACGCCAATTGCAGCGAGTACCAAGACACCTAGGCCACCGGCAAAACCGATACCTATCCCACCAAGACGGGCCCCCAGAAATATGGCCAGCAGAACAATAATAAATTCTACGGCTAGCATAGTGTTTACTCCTCGACAAAATTAAAATTAAAAATATGAAACTGTAGTGTTAATTTTTTGTGTGTGCATAAAACTAAAAAGGCACGCTTTCCGAAGGAGAGGCGTGCCTTGATTTTTAAGTATTATTTATGGTTAACATAAATGATTAGTCATCAAATCTTTTCGCTTTATAAGCTGGATGTTTTAGGTTCTCAACAGAGAAGATATCATCCAACTGCTCTTCGGTCAGTAAGCCACGCTCCAGAACGACCTCGCGGACACTCTTACCTGTTTCTGCACAGATCTTACCTACGATGTCACCATTATGGTGGCCAATGAATGGGTTCAGATAAGTGACGATACCAATAGAATTAAAGACGAACGCTTCACAGATTTCTTTGTTAACTGTGATACCGTTGACGCATTTTTCAACTAAGTTACGGCAAGCATTGCTCATCAATGAAATGGATTCAAACATTGCTTGACCGATAGCTGGTTCCATGACGTTTAACTGTAGCTGACCCGCTTCAGCTGCCATTGTAACACAGATATCGTTACCGATAACTTTGAAGCAAGCTTGGTTAACAACTTCAGGAATAACTGGGTTAACTTTTGCTGGCATAATTGAAGAACCTGCTTGCAGTTCAGGCAGATTGATTTCTTTAAGACCAGCGCGAGGACCTGAAGAGAGTAAACGTAAGTCATTACAGATTTTGGATAGCTTAACCGCAAGGCGTTTTAGGCCAGCGTGAACGGTGATGTATGCACCACAGTCAGAAGTCGCTTCAATCAGGTCTTCTGCTGGTACACATGGTAAGCCAGTCACTTCAGCTAATTTTTCAACAGCCAGTTTTTGGTAACCTGGCGCGGTATTTAAACCTGTACCGATGGCAGTAGCACCTAAGTTAACTTCTAGCAGTAACTCAATGCTACGTTTCAGATTTTTCTCTTCTTCTTTTAAAAGAGTTGCAAATGCGTGGAACTCTTGTCCTACGGTCATTGGCACAGCATCCTGTAATTGGGTACGACCCATTTTCAGAATGTCTTTAAATTCTTCCGCTTTTTTCTCAAAGCCTTTTTTCAGGTATTCAACGGAGTCAATCAATTTGATAACTGAATTATAGACCGCGATGCGGAAACCTGTTGGGTATGCATCATTGGTTGATTGGCTCTTATTTAAATGGTCATTCGGATTTAGGTATTCATATTCACCTTTCTGATGACCCATCAGTTCAAGACCGATGTTGGCAAGGACTTCGTTAGTATTCATGTTCAGTGATGTACCTGCACCACCTTGGAATACATCAACAGGGAACTGATCCATGCATTTGCCAGTATCCAGAACAACATCGCAAGCTTTGATGATGGTATCAGCGATGTTACGTGGGATAGTATGAAGTTCTTTGTTCGCCATTGCTGCCGCTTTTTTAACCATTACCATGCCGCGAATAAATTCTGGCACATCGTTAATGGTGCGGTCGCTGATATAAAAGTTTTCAATCGCACGCAGAGTATGAACACCGTAATAGGCATCAGATGGGACTTCTTTCTGACCTAACAGGTCTTCTTCGATACGAGTATTGTTTGACATGAGAACCTTCTTAATTAGATTACAGTTACTGTCTATTATGCGCTTTTAAAAATATATATACCGTGAAACAAAATATTATAGGTGTTAAACCCTTGTTACTCCGTTATCAGCATGATGATCTACTGATTTATAGGTAGATGATATGCTGTTCTTAAATCATTGCCTTGAACCTAGATCACTATATAGTTTGATTTATGAAACTGTTTTCAAAATATGTGAGAGTGCTCACAGATGAAAATAAAAAAATGAGAAATCTCCATGAGTTGAAAAGCGTTATAGTGACCTCCATCATTATGTCTATACTATGTAAAAAAGCGAATGTTGTTGTTTGTCTCTTAGATACAGTTCACAAAGGTTTTCCAAGAGGCGAGAACTCATTTATACCTGACAGACTCTAAGTTGTAGGTAGATAGCCTGTAATCCCCTTGAAGACAGCTAGGTCAATGATATGTCTCAAGATGCTAACGAGGTGAATTCCTATGCAATTTAAAGAATGGCGGGAATAAAGCGAATTGAAACAAAGGAGAACTTGTGCGCTGGTTACCACTCATATTTATATGCCTTCTCATTTATATTGAGTCTGTCATATTCGTCCGTGTTGCCTCAGAGATTGGTGTGTTGGCGACACTTATTTTGGTTGTATTGACATCCTGTTTAGGGATTTCGCTGGTCAAAAATCAGGGAATGAAAAATGTCATGCAAATTCAACAAAAAATAGCAGCTGGTGAAAGCCCTGCCGCAGAAATGATTAAAAGTGTTGCTCTGGTACTTGCTGGCTTTTTATTAATCGTACCGGGCTTCTTTACTGATTTTATTGGCTTACTTTTATTGTTGCCACCAGTTCAAAAATTATTTGTGATGCGTTTGATCCCCCATATTCGTTTTTCTCAGACGGGAAATGGCTTCAGTGCAGGGCGTCATAACCCATTCCAACAAGGCGATACATTTGAGGGAGAATTTCAACGTAAACAGGATGATCCATCCTATACGATCGATAAATCTGAAGAATCTAGCGAATCTGAAAAAGATAACCGTCCTAAGTAGTTATCCCTCTAATACGGGGAAGGTAAAAACAAAAAAATTTTATCTTCCCCCCCTTGAAGTCACTCCAACTCGCCCCAATCTGGAAAAACATGGTACTGGTTTATTTAGACATACTGGTATCGTCCTTTTACCTAGTGTGGACTTTATTTATAGGAGAACTATTAATGAAAATTCGTCCATTGCATGACCGTGTTATCGTCAAGCGTAAAGAAGTTGAATCTAAATCTGCTGGCGGCATCGTTCTGACTGGCACAGCAGCAGGTAAATCTACGCGTGGTGAAGTTCTCGCCGTTGGTAACGGTCGCATCCTTGAAAATGGTGAAATTAAAGCTTTGGATGTGAAAGTCGGCGACATCGTTATTTTTAACGACGGTTATGGCGTGAAAGCTGAAAAAATCGACAACGAAGAAGTGCTGATCATGTCAGAGAGTGACATTCTCGCAATTGTTGAAGCGTAATTTTCACTTAGATCTTCTCAACTAACGAAAAGAATTTAAAGGAAAGAAATAATGGCAGCTAAAGACGTTAAATTTGGTAATGACGCACGCGTAAAAATGCTTCGTGGTGTGAATATTCTAGCAGATGCAGTGAAAGTCACTTTAGGACCAAAAGGTCGTAACGTGGTTCTGGATAAATCATTTGGTTCACCGGTTATCACTAAAGACGGTGTTTCAGTTGCTCGTGAAATCGAATTAGAAGATAAATTCGAAAACATGGGTGCACAAATGGTTAAAGAAGTTGCATCTAAAGCTAACGATGCAGCGGGTGACGGTACGACTACTGCGACTGTACTGGCACAAGCTATTGTTACTGAAGGTCTAAAAGCCGTTGCTGCGGGTATGAACCCAATGGATCTGAAACGTGGTATCGATAAAGCAGTTGTTGCCGCGGTTGAAGAGCTAAAAGCACTGTCTGTTCCATGTTCAGACTCTAAAGCAATTGCGCAGGTTGGTACTATCTCTGCAAACTCAGATGAAACTGTTGGTAAGCTGATTGCAGAAGCCATGGATAAAGTCGGTAAAGAAGGCGTTATCACGGTTGAAGAAGGTACTGGTCTGGAAGATGAGCTGGATGTTGTTGAAGGTATGCAGTTCGACCGTGGTTACCTGTCTCCTTATTTCATCAATAAGCCAGAAACCGGTGTTGTTGAACTGGAAAACCCATTCATCCTGTTAGTTGACAAAAAAGTGTCTAACATCCGTGAATTGCTACCTGTATTAGAAGGTGTTGCGAAAGCGAGCAAGCCGCTACTGATCATCGCTGAAGATGTTGAAGGTGAAGCGCTGGCAACTCTGGTTGTTAACACTATGCGTGGTATCGTTAAAGTTGCTGCGGTTAAAGCACCTGGTTTTGGTGATCGCCGTAAAGCGATGTTACAAGATATCGCGATTCTAACTAATGGTACTGTTATCTCTGAAGAGATCGGTATGGAGCTTGAGAAAGCAACATTAGAAGATCTGGGTCAAGCAAAACGTATCGTTATCAACAAAGACACTACCACTATTATTGATGGTGTCGGTGATGAGTCTGCTATTTCAGGTCGTGTGGCTCAAATTCGCCAACAAATCGAAGAATCAACTTCTGATTATGACCGTGAAAAACTGCAAGAGCGTGTCGCTAAATTAGCTGGCGGTGTTGCGGTGATTAAAGTCGGTGCTGCAACTGAAGTTGAAATGAAAGAAAAACGTGCTCGTGTTGACGATGCTCTGCATGCAACTCGCGCTGCTGTTGAAGAAGGTGTTGTTGCTGGTGGTGGTACCGCACTAGTACGTGTTGCTGCGAAATTGGCTTCACTGAAAGGTGATAACGAAGAGCAAAACGTAGGTATTCGTGTTGCACTACGTGCGATGGAAGCACCAATGCGTCAAATCGTCACTAACGCGGGTGAAGAAGCGTCTGTTGTTGTTAATACGGTTAAAGCAGCGACAGGTAACGAAGGTTACAACGCAGCAACAGATACTTACGGTGACATGATTGAGATGGGTATTTTGGACCCAACTAAAGTTACTCGTTCTGCACTGCAATTTGCTGCATCAATTGCGGGTCTGATGATTACGACTGAAGCAATGATCACTGAAATGCCTAAAGAAGACGGCCCTGATTTAGGTGCTGCTGGAATGGGCGGAATGGGTGGAATGGGCGGTATGATGTAAGCCATTTGGCGACATCACGCTCAAACAGTGAATAATCACTGTTAAGCCTTTTAAACCGGTATTGCGAGTATTGGCTGGCAGTACCGGTTTTTTTATATCATTCGTCTATGGCTGTGCTTCAATGAGTGATGAGTTTGGTCGCTAAATGAACATGTAGAGAGTCTCTAAAGACATTGATAAAGGGGCCGTCAGTCTGATTAAGTGTGTTAGCAGCTAGGCTCTCAAATGAGATATTACATATTTATTTTTGCGAAAAGGACATGCAACAGGTTATATTTGGAGTAAGGCAAATTGGTTTGGTCAGTAACAGAAAACCCAACGTGTTAAATACTCGGTATAGTTGAAACGTGCTGCGAATTATTTAGAGTATACGCGTTTTATGGTAAGCTGCGTTGGCTGATAGGGATGGCCTAATTTTTTAGGATTCTGCCTTTGCTGATACTTTGAACCGTAATCCATATCTCTCAATATAGATCTGGCGAATTTTGGCTGTAAACAGGTGCCTGAGTGGTTATAATTTGGTGGCACTCGTGAAGATCAGTTCAATGGTGCTGTTGATGGTGACAGTCAGTTGAATAAAGAAGGGAATGAGGGTTCTCAAACCAGCTGCAAAAACATGATGATAAATGAGGGAAAACATGCGAATTAAAGTATTGCTTGGTGCTGCTGCATTACTACTTTTAGCAGGCTGTTCGACAACAACTAATTTAACTGCCGCAGGCTCACAAGTTCGTTTTGTTGAAAACCAACCTGGAAGTGATTGCCAGCTCCTTGGTCAAGTAACAGGAACTCAAAGCAACTGGTTGAGCGGTGTCAATAGTGATTCAAGTTCTATGCGTGGTGCAGCTAATGATCTACGCAACAAAGCTGGCGCTATGGGCGGAAACGTCATTTTTGGTGCGACTAGCCCAAGTGAAACTATTCTTTCAAGCTTCATTCCAGTCGATAGCAAGATGATCGGGCAAGTTTATAAGTGTCCCTAAAATGAACATGTAACGCCCGATAGCGATGACTTATCGGGCGTTTTCATTTCAGCACTGCTTCAGATTTAGGTCGAGTAACGTTTTACTCGGCTCTCCGCCAATCTCCCGTGCCAATTTAGGTACTAAGTAGCCAGAAACTTTTCCAAGTAGCTGTTGTATGAGTAATCTAGCCTCTTGATCACTCACTAAGAAATGTGCGGCACCTTGTACTTTATCTAAAACATGTAGGTAATAGGGGAGAATGCCTGCATCAAATAATGCGTTACTTAAATCAGCCAATGTATCTGAATTATCATTAACTCCGCGTAATAGCACGCTTTGGTTGAGTAATGTCACACCTGAGCTTTTGAGTTTCTGCATGGCATTTCTAAAACTATCATCGATTTCATTAGCATGGTTCAGGTGTGTCACCATGATGACTTGAAAGCGCGAGCTAGCAAGCCTGTTACATAAATTATCGGTAATGCGTTCAGGAATCACGACAGGGAGACGAGAGTGGATCCGGAGTCGCTTAATATGTGGGATCGCTTCCAGTTGGCTGATTAACCAATCGAGTTCACTATCCTTTGCCATTAAGGGATCCCCACCCGAGAAGATGATTTCATTGAGTTCAGTGTGGTTTTTTATATAATCCACAGCTATCAACCAATTATTTTTGTTTCCTTTGTTATCTTCATAAGGAAAATGTCGGCGAAAGCAGTAACGACAGTTTACCGCACAGCCTCCTTTCACCAACATCAATGCTCGGTTGTGATATTTATGTAGTAAACTGGGGATCTCATTATTTTGTTCTGCTAATGGATCAGTGGAAAAATCCGGATAGATATCAAATTCTGCTTTTGCGGTTAATACTTGCAATAGCAGAGGGTCTTGAGGATCGCCTTTTTTCATGCGCGAAATAAAGGGTTTCGGCACACGCAATGGAAATAATTTACGTGCGTCGTTGCCATCTTTCGATGCTTGATGGTTTTCTAGCCCCAGTATTTGTAGCAATTCATCAGGATTAGTGATTGCTTCAGCAAGTTGTTGTATCCAGACTTCTCTGGATGAGGTATTTTGAGTTACAATATCGACCATTTTTTGGCTATGCCATTTTTAGTGTATAAATTTAGAGGATCTCCATGGCTACTTATAGTACCAATGAATTCCGCTCAGGTCTTAAAATCATGTTAGATGGCGAACCTTGTGCAATTCTTGATAGTGAATTCGTTAAACCGGGTAAAGGTCAAGCGTTTGCACGTGTTCGTATTCGTAAACTGATTTCTAACAAACTGTTGGAAAAAACATTTAAGTCTACTGATTCTGTCGAAGGTGCAGATGTCATGGATATGAACTTAACTTACCTTTATAACGATGGTGAGTTCTGGCATTTCATGAACAACGAAACTTTCGAACAGCTTGCAGCTGACGAAAAAGCGGTTGGTGATAACGCTAAGTGGCTGATCGACCAAGCCGATTGTATTCTGACTCTGTGGAATGGTCGCCCAATCGCAGTGACTCCGCCAAACTTTGTCGAGTTAGAAATTACCGATACTGACCCAGGTCTGAAAGGTGACACAGCGGGTACTGGTGGTAAGCCAGCTACGCTGAGCACAGGTGCAGTAGTTAAAGTACCTCTATTCGTTCAGATTGGTGAAGTGATCAAAGTGGATACTCGTTCAGGCGAATACGTTTCACGCGTAAAATAATACCTGTTTGAATGAAACTAAAAAACCGTAATGTTTGTATGGCATTACGGTTTTTTTTATCTTTTAAAATTGAGAGTGCAGCTTAGCAGCACTTAAAGCCGCCTTTCCCACCATAGCGAGCATCTTGACGTTCTTTAAAGAACTCTTCATACGTCATGGGTGTTTGATCTGGATGATTCAGCTGCATATGTGCAACGTAATTATCATAGTCAGGCACACCAATCATCATTTTTGCTGCTTGCCCGAGATATTTTGCGGCATTACCTAGTGAACCAAACATGGTTATTCCCTCACTTAACGTTATATTATCGTTTAACCGTTTTTATGCGTGTTGCTTACCATTCTAACGAGCGACCTTTAGAGGGTTAGCCCCTTATACAAGGGGCTGAGGTTGTTGACAAAGTGGGATAAAAACGTGGTTTTTCCCACTTTGTGTTATCAGCCGAAAATCAATAAATTGATTTTCCTCGTTTATTTTCAAAACCTATTCGACTTGCCGCCAAACATCATAGGTTTGTCAGCAGTCTGAGCCCCTTATACAAGGGGCTTAGCGTTAGAGCTGCGGCATACTTGCCGTCATCGTGTCACCTTTATCTGGTTAATGATGACGGGTATTGGCGACGATCTCCTGATAGTTAGCTGGCATCGGTTGGTATGGCACTTCGTTTGCCGTTGGTTCAGAAGATTTCAACGCTTTCATTGCGGTACGAATTGAGAATAGGGCCAATACGACGACGACAATCATAAAGAAAATGGTTAGTCCCGCATCTAAGCGGTTATTAAAAATCAATTGGACCAACTGAGATTCAGTGTATTGCGATGGAATGTTTCCGCTATCAATCATTGCTTGGAATTTATTCGCAACCGCTAAGAAGCCTACACGAGCATCCTCACTGAAGGTTTTTTCCCATCCAGCCACCATAGTACAGACTAACAGCCATGCTGTCGGTACTAAAGCCACCCATGCGTATTTTTGGCGCTTCATTTTGAACAAGACAACGGCACATAGCATCAATGCCATACCGGCTAGCATTTGGTTCGCAATACCAAATAGTGGCCATAAGGTGTTGATACCACCAAGAGGATCAACAACGCCTTGATGAAGGAAATACCCCCAAGCAAGCACACATAATGCAGTTGCCACTAAGTTTGCAGGTAGCGAATCGGTCCGTTTTAATGACGGTGAAATAACGCCTAGCAAATCTTGTAGCATAAAGCGCGCAGCACGGGTTCCTGCATCGACAGCGGTTAAAATAAACAAGGCTTCAAACAGGATGGCGAAATGATACCAGAAGGAGACATTCATTAAGCCGCCGAGAGCACCATGCAGAATATAAGCCATACCAACGGCGAGTGTCGGAGCTCCCCCCGCACGGGAAATAATACTGTTTTCACCAACTTCATTTGCGATATTTGTTAACTGATCCGGCGTGATTTGGAAACCCCAGCTGCTCACCACTTGTGCAGCTGACGCGACAACATCTTCTGTACCAGCTGGAGCCAGCATGGCGATAGGGCTGTTCATTGCAAAATAGACACCAGGGTCAATGACACAAGCTGCAACCAGCGCCATGATAGCAACGAAAGATTCCATCAGCATGCCGCCATAACCAATAAAACAGGCTTGGTTTTCATTCGCCAGCATTTTGGGTGTGGTGCCTGAAGAGATCAATGCATGGAAACCTGAAACGGCCCCACACGCAATGGTAATAAACAGGAATGGAAACAGATCACCTGCCCACACAGGGCCTGTACCATCAACAAACTTTGTCAATGATGGCATTTGCAAGTTAGGATTTAAAATTAAAATCCCAATGGCTAAACCGATAATGGTTCCAATTTTTAAGAAGGTAGAAAGATAGTCACGAGGAGCGAGTAATAACCAAACGGGTAGTACTGCCGCCACGAAGCCATAGCCGACTAGCATCCAAGTCAATTGTACTCCAGTATAATCAAAGTAAGGTGCCCATGTTTCACTTTCAGCAACCCAACCCCCTGAAATAATAGCGAATATAAGGAATACTAAACCAATAATTGAAACTTCTCCGATACGCCCCGGACGGATATAACGAGTATATATCCCCATAAAGATAGCGAGGGGGATAGTGAAGGCAACAGTATAGGTTCCCCAGGGGCTGTGAGTCAGTGCTTTGACGACAATCATCGCGAGTACGGCAAGAATAATCACCATAATCATAAAACAGGCTATCAGAGCAATAATACCCGCCGTATTCCCCATCTCTTCTTTGACGAGCTCTCCTAATGAACGACCATCTCGGCGAGTTGAAACAAATAGCACCATAAAGTCTTGAACCGCGCCGGCTAGAACAACCCCCGCGAGGATCCATAACATACCGGGTAAGTAGCCCATTTGTGCAGCAAGAACAGGACCAACTAGTGGGCCGGCACCAGCAATAGCGGCAAAATGGTGACCGAATAGAATTTTTTTATCTGTTGGAACATAGTCTAAACCATCATTATGGCGAATTGATGGTGTCATGCGTGTTTCATCAACTTGCAGTACTTTTTTGGCGATAAATAGCCCATAGTAACGATAGGCGACTAAATAGATACAAACAGCGGCAATGACGATCCATAGCGCATTGATCTGCTCTCCGCGGTTTAATGCAACATAACCAAGAGCAAAAGCACCGAGTATTGCTAGTACAATCCAAATTAATTGTTTACCCATAGCCTTTCCATCCGTCTTATTATCAAACTGTTATTAATTATCTTTGTAGATTACTGACACATATAGCCGCTGTTGACGAAAAGACAAAATAGCTAAAACGTGAAACCAATGCTGAGGTGAAAATAAATTTCATAACTGCAATTTACATCACTAAATTGTGATGACTGGCTGGATTTTATTTTGATTTAAGCTAAAGGACATTATCAGGATGATGTGTTAATGCTATTAAATTGTAGGCTTTTGGGATTATATTCCATATGGTTATTTATCTAGGGGGGAGGTGACTCACTTATTAAGGGGAGGCAACTGGAGAGAGAGCTTCTCCAGCGTAACTTATGATGGTGATTAAATCTGTCTAACGCGTTGAATGAGTTTCCGACCAAATAAGGTGATAATTAAGCCAAACATAATAAAAGTCAGGCCAGCAATTTGTACCCTATTAATTTGTTCACCAAGGAATACGGCACTACTACTTAACCCGAACAAGGGAACTAACAGCGAAAATGGTGCAACACGCCACGCTTCATAACGCCCGAGTAAAACACCCCATAATCCATAACCGACAAAAGTTGATAAATATGCAAGGTAAATAATCGTACCGAATACTGACCAATCAAAGCCTGCTAACCCGTGTAAAATCGCTTCTTCACCTTCAAAAATCCATGAACTGACAAAGAAAGGTATGATTGGGATAAGGGCACTCCAACTGACTAAGGAGAGGGCGCTGCATTTTTCTTCGCCTTCATGCTGCATAATGATTCGGTTCGTAATATTGCCACAAGCCCATGAAAGTCCTGCGATCAAAGTAAAAGTTAAACCAAGTAACGGAATATCATCAAGGCCACTGTTGGTTCCGCCATTCGCTAATATGGTTAAACCAATCACGGCAATAAACATACCGATATAATGAGTTAATTGTAATTTTTCTTTTAAAATGACAGCGCCGAGTAGCAAGGTGAAAAAAGCTTGTGATTGCAAAATAACCGAAGTGATCCCCGCTGGCATACCCACTCGAATTGCACAAAATAGAAATGCAAATTGCCCAAAGCTGATGGTTAATCCATAAAGTAGAAGTAGTCTAAATGGGATACGGGGACGCCTGAAAAAGAAAATAGCTGGAAACGCAACAAAAACAAAGCGTAAAGCCCCTAAGAGCAAAGGCGGTAGAGCGGTAACGCCTAATTTGATAATGACAAAATTAACACCCCAAATGATGACGACACAAAGAGCGAGCAATACATCTTTGAACTTCATGTTATTTTCTCAGTTGATTTTTTATTTAGAGTAAAACACTTTACTCTTGAACATATTCATATGCGATAATAAAGATGCTCTTGTAAGCCATTACAGTACAATTAAGTTAATTTAAATCACTTATTTGGATTTAATTGTTATATTTTCTTACTTGAGACCTTTAAATTGAATGTTTATAATACCCTCTCATATCATACGCGCTTAGGACGACCTAAGTGATCGTCATAAAATTTGGGGACGACCCCGCATTGTTTATGGAGTTACAGCAATGGCTTGGGTAATCCTATTGTTTGCAGGCCTTTTAGAAATTGTTTGGGCGGTTGGTTTAAAATACACCCACGGTTTCACTCGTCTTACCCCTAGTATTGTTACAATTGTCGCGATTATTGCCAGTATGGGGTTGCTTGCCTATGCAATGCGTGATCTGCCCGCAGGGACAGCCTATGCGATTTGGACTGGAATAGGCGCTGTGGGAACCGCGATAGTTGGGATTATATTTCTTGGTGAGTCTGCCAATATATTTCGTTTATTAAGTTTGGCATTAATTATTACCGGTTTAATCGGTCTAAAAGTTTCAAGCTAACATAAATATACTCGTTAATACGGGCGCAATAGGCGCCCGTATTGATGGATAATGATAAAGTTTCAATCCACGCAAATGCGCCGAAAATAGAGACTCGATATTTGGGTTCTTTAGTACGCTGGAAAGCTCAAATTCGTCGTGATATGTGCAAATTCTATCGAAAAAACTTCCCTGAGATAGGTAATGATTAGCCAAGATGCTCCTTTGCAGGTTAGGCGCTAAGTGTTTTCGCTTGCGTGTTCATTAACACGGCCTTTTTATCGAGGGCTACGTTAGGTTTATTTATTTGGGCTCTCTTTTTTTATCAATAGCTTGATTAAAGTTTATTTCTTTATTTTGATTGCGAATATGCTCTTTGATTTCTGTTTCTAGAATATTGAGATCCCCTGAGCGTATTTTATCTAATAGCACTTTGTGCTCATCAATAATTTCTTCCATAGGCTTGGTAAAGGTGGATATCCCAATAATAATTGTCAACTGTTTAGAGACGTTTTCCCATAATGCGGTTAGGGTATTGTTCCCGCTTAATTGGCATAATGTCCGATGGAAATTCACGTCACAAAGCGAGAACTCATAGCTATCCGCTAATTTTGCTGCTCGCGCCATTTGCACAATACACTGGTTTAGCTGTTCGATAGATTGTGGGTCTAAATGCTTGTGTTTAGCGATAAAGGTTTTAATCGCTTGTCGTTCTAATAGAATTCTGACTTCGATCAGTTCATCCAGCCTCTCTTCTGAAACGGGGGCCATTCGTATGCCTTTAAATGGCTCATTAATCACGATCCCTTGGCTTTCTAATACTCTTAAGGCTTCTCTAACAGGAACACGGCTGACATTCATTTTTTCCGCAATTTCTTTTTCAACAATACGATCCCCAGGCAGGATAAATCCACGCGTTGCTGCCTCGACAATTTTATCTACCACATCATCAGTGAGTGTCCTTGCTTTGATTGGCTTCCAATAGTCTTCTTGCGAGGTGATTTTCTGCGATTGTTTCCCTTTTCCAACGGTCATGATGTTTAGCCTATTAAATTTGTTACTAATCAAAGAATTAATTGGTAGTTGATTGCGCCTTTAATGCATCAAAATTATCACATTGGCTAGCAATAAACCAATAAAAAACCCACTATCGCGATATTTTTTCGAGAGGGGATAAACCCAGAATGGATCACATATTCAACAATTGAATATTGTATACAATCTTACAATGTTGTTAAATGCCTCAAATACAGTTAAGTAAGAGAAGGAAAAAACATGAACAACATGCTTGAAGACATAAAAATTACTGAAATTGTTGCCGTGCCTTTATTTGGGGAGAGCCCAAAAGGGGGATGGTCTAATGAAATCAAGCCAGAAGATTCGATCCACGCCATTATTGCGGTGCATACCGATGCTGGCATCACGGGGTACGGCAGCGTTTTTACCGATGGTCGCTTAGTTGAAGCCGCTATTCCTGTACTGGCATCTTTATGTATTGGTGAAAGTGCATTGCAGCCAGAAAGAGTGTCTGAAAAACTTAGACAAAATACATTCTGGATGGGGCGTGGGGGAACGTTAACACATACGATTAGCGGTATTGATATTGCTTTGTGGGATATTTTAGGTAAAGCAACAGGGCTACCTGTCAGTACGTTACTTGGCGGTAATTATCGTTCCAAAGTACAGCCGTATTGCTCTTTACTTATGGAAGAACCAGAGACAATGTTCAACGTGATCTCTGATTATAAAAAGCTTGGTTTTAAAGCATTTAAAATTGGTTGGGGACCATTTGGACGTAATAACGATGCCAAATTAGATAGAGCAATTGTGGAAGCGGCAAGAGATGCGGCAGGGTACGAATCACACTTGTTAGTTGATGCGGGAGCAAGTGATGCATATTGGCCAAACGGTTTGAAATGGGCAATCCAAACATCGCATATGTTAGCGGAATATCAAGTTGGTTGGTTTGAAGAAGCGTTACGTCCTGATGACCTTGAAGACTTTAAAGTGCTGCGTAAAGAAAGCCCAGTACCTATTGCCGGTGGTGAAGTATTAACCCGTCGTCAATCTTTCTTACCATGGCTCTCACAAGGAGCATTCGATATCGTTCAGCCTGATGTGACGAAAGTGGGAGGCATCTCAGAGCAACGTCGAATCGCATGGCTCGCTGATGAGTTTGGGGTTAAGTATGTTGGACACGGTTGGAATACCGCAATGGGGCTGGCGGCTGACTTACAAATGGCGGCCGCTTTCCCACAAGTGGACTTTGTCGAGTTTATTGGTGGTAGCCAATATATCGATGGCATTGTTAAAACACCATTCAAAGTGGATGAGCAGGGTTATTTAACGATTCCAAAATTACCGGGACTTGGTATCGAACTAGATATCGATAAGTTAGCAAAATTCACAGTAAATCCAGAGCGTTTGTTTAAGTAACTTCATTTACATAAGCCAGATAGTGATCACACTATCTGGTTTCCTCTCCTTATTAAAAGGTATGGTTACGATGAAAAATAAGAACAAAGGTACAAAAATAAGGTTCTCGATAGCGATATTAATGACGCTTGCGATTGTTATTAATTACTTAGATAGAACTGTTATGTCTGCGGCGGCACCGACTATCTCAGAGGAACTGCAAATTTCACCAGAGATGATGGGATGGATAATGTCAGCGTTTTTCTTAAGCTATGCATTATGCCAAATCCCCGCGGGTTTTATTGCAGATAAATATGGGCAAAGAAAAACGTTGGCAGGATCGGTATTGTGGTGGTCATTAGCAACAGCTGCCACCGCATTAGCCAAAACGCCACTGAGTTTTATTTCCACTCGAATTCTAATGGGCATGGGGGAAGCTGGGGCATATCCATGTAATAGTGGTATCGCTGCAAAATGGTTTCCAGACCGTGAACGAGGCAGAATAACGGCATTATTTGATAGTGGCTCTAAATTTGGAACCGCGTTCGCCATGCCATTAGTGGTGTGGATCATTGCGAAATGGGGCTGGGAATCGGCATTTATTATTTGCGGTGCATTAGGGGTTCTCTGGGTTTTTGCATGGTTAAAGGTATATCACGATCCTGAACAACACCCAAAAATCAGTGCTGAAGAGCTTGCTTATATTCGTGATGGGCAAATTAAAAAAGATGGTATTGATAATATTCAGCCGATGAAGTGGTATCAGTTGATCCGTTACCGCAATGTACAAGCTATGTGTATCGGTTTCTTTATGTTGGACTACGCCATTTATTTCTTTATTACTTGGTTCCCTGCTTATTTAATGATGGAACGAGGTATGAGTTTGGAAGAAATGGGATTTGCTGCCATGTTGCCACCACTATGTGGGATCGCAGGTCAATGGCTTGGCGGTTGGACGACGGATTATTTGTATATTAAATATAATAATATCAACCTTGCTCGTAAATTACCGATTGTGGGCGGTATGCTGATTGCAACCAGTATCGCATTTTCGGGGTTAGTTGAATCTGTGACCTTAATGATGTTTTTACTGTGTTTATCTTATGCAGCACTTGCCTTTGCAGCCTCAGCAATATGGTCATTACCTGGGGATGTTGCGCCACGTAATATGACGTCAGTCTTAGGTGGAATGCAAAGTGCAGTTTCTAACTGTGGCGGTATTTTAGGTCCTATTGTAACTGGCTATATTATTGCGGCAACGGGTTCATTTATTTGGGCATTAATTGTATCTGGTATTGCTTGCGCAATTGGGGCATTGGTTTATTTAGTAATGTTAAGAAATATTAAGCCAATTACACCGGATGATGAACCATTAGTAAAATCAAATTAAATAGCCATAATATTAACACTAAGGTCGTAATGTTTATTTTCGATAAGGAAACAGAGGCAAAAAATATTGCCCTAGGTACGCGACGTAAGTTATTTCCCGGTAGTGAAAATATGATGATAGCAAGATTATCTTTCACCGCGGGTACATTAGGTGACTTACACTCTCATCCACATGAACAAATGAGTTATATACTCAAAGGTAAATTTAGATATCAAGTTGGGGATGTTTCTAAAGAAGTTGGAGAAGGTGATGTTGTCTATATTCCTTCTAATGAGAAACATCGCTGTGAATGTTTATCTCATGGCGAAATCTTAGATATATTCGTGCCAATGAGAAAAGACTTTTTAGATAATTAAATCATTTTGCTAAATGATTAAAAATCTATTGATAAGATAGAGGGGATCTCGATGTCTAAAATTGAGATCCCCTTTTATTTTTCAATAAATAAAACTGAGCAATGAATGGCATAATAAACAAGGCAATCAGTCATAATCAAAGCTATTTTATCATTAAGGAAAAGACACTTGCGTGATATCCCAGATACCGCATCCTTATTTTTCTTCGGTATTGATTGTTACGGATTAAAGACAATAAACCAAATATAAAACGGTAAGCATAAACGCTAAAAAGCGAATAGAGTTTAGTCATCTCCTCAGTCATAGAAGCTGCCATTAACGCAAGGGAAATGCGCTATCTAATTGATTAATGTGTAATACAGGGACTACCAAATCTAGCCCGGATGACGTCATTAACGTCATCGCCATGTCATAACCGCAGATGGATTGATAGGAAATGAAATCGTAGCCTTGATCAAGAGGCTGCCATGACAGTCGTCTTAGAGCTGCTTAATAACGTGGAAATAGTAAGGGAGATGAGAGGCAATATCATGAAAAATCCCTCATAGCGGTGAGGCATATGAGGGATCAGTAACGCGGTTACAGAGCAATGACACCAATAATAGCGATCACGCTAATAATCGCCGCACCACCATAAAATACCCATTTTGATGCTGGGACATGCACTTTAAAGTCGTGCAGTGTGTGGTGAATACGGTGCATAGCACACCATACTGGTAGAATTATCATGAGCAGTAAGAAAATACGCCCGATAAAACTTTGGCAGAATGCGACAATACGCTCATAGCTTAGCATTTCAGGTGCAACACCTAATGGGATTAATATTCCCAAGAGAATGATGATAGCAGGTCCAACAATGGCACTCCACATACCACCGGCACCAAATAATCCCCAGAAAACTGGTTCATCGGAACGTTTAGGCGTTAGATTCATCAGATCCTCCGTTGATTAAAATAGCAGTGCGATTGCTAAAATCGCTGCCGTCACTAAGATCGTTAATGCCCAAAAACCTTTAACAATCGGTTCTTGTGACATTTTTTTATCACCAACGATAATACTGACGGCTTTTGGCGCTAGATTAAACCATGTTGTGGTATGAAGTAGCGTCGCAGCCAGTGTAATAATGTTGATAATAATGACGATTGGATTACTTAAAAATCCAACAAAGCTTGCCCAAGATTCTGGACCACCTTTTAAGGCGAATACGCCGAATAACACTAAAAGGCTAAACCATAGCTGAAGAACGGAGGTACTTTCACGTACGATGTAAAAGCGGTAGAAACCTAACTTTTGCCACCAGTCGCCCTTCATTTCCCTTACATAGGGTTTACGTTTTGTAGTCATGACTTCAATTCTCCTTATCGTGGCTTCAGCATGGCGATAATAAAGTCTTGCGCGCTGGCTGCTTTCGCTTGCTGGATTGCAGCTGCTGGGTCAACATGCTTAGGACAGACTTCAGAGCAGTAGCCTACAAATGTACAGCTCCAGACACCATCATCACCATTCAATAATGGCATGCGTTCTTTTGCTCCGTGGTCACGGTTATCTAAGTTGTAGCGCTCAGCCAGGGTAATTGCAGCAGGACCAACAAACTCAGGATTCAAACCAAACTGTGGGCATGCGGCATAGCAGAGACCACAGTTGATACAGCCTGAAAATTGATGATATTTCGCCATTTGAGCTGGAGTTTGCTTATTTGGCCCTTCAGAAGGTTTGCGATCATTCCCAATAATATAAGGTTTGATCGCTTCTAAGCGCTCAATAAAGTGAGTCATATCAACCACCAAATCACGTTCGATCGGGAAGTTGCCTAATGGCTCAACTTTTAGACCATTGGGGTAGTCACGTAGGAAGGTTTTACAGGCCAGTTTTGGCACTTTATCAACCATCATCCCACAAGAACCACAAATTGCCATACGGCAAGACCAACGATAAGAGAGGTCAGGTGCAAGGTTATCTTTGATATAACCTAAAGCGTCCAGCAATGAGGTTTGCTCATCATAAGGGACATCATATGCCACTAAATGGGGCTCATTATCCGTTTCAGGATTGTAGCGCATGATCTCCATTTTTAAGTGTTTCATATCATCCATTAGCTTGCTCCTTCTTTGCCTTATCTTGAGCTTCAGCTTCTGCACCATAAACACGTTTTGCTGGCTGAGATTTAGTAATCTTCACATCACTGTATTCGAGGCGAGGTGCGCCTTCTGGGTTATAGAATGCCAATGTGTGTTTTAGGAAATTCACATCATCACGCTCTGTACAGCCTTCATCAAGACGTTGGTGTGCACCACGCGATTCTTTACGATTAAAGGCGGAGTGTGCCATACATTCGGCAACATCTAAACCAAACCCAAGTTCAATAGTGTAAAGTAGATCGGTGTTGAACACGCTGCTATGGTCGGTAATTTCGACATGTTTAAAGCGTTCTTTCAATTCCGCAATTTTATCAACGGTTTTCTGCATGAGTTCAGGTGTACGGTAAATACCACAACCTTCTTCCATTGAGATTCCCATCTCATCGCGGATTTTCGACCAGCTTTCTTTCCCTTTTTGGTTGAGAAGCTTGTTCAGATTATCTTCGATATCGCGAGTGCGTGCTTCAATCGCATTTGCGTTAGCAGGCGTGGCTTCTGCTGCATGTTTAGCCGCTTGTTCACCCGCTAGGCGGCCGAAGACAACAAGCTCAGCTAATGAGTTAGAACCTAAACGGTTGGCTCCGTGCAGACCTACAGATGAACACTCACCAACAGCGAACAAGCCTTTGATGCGTGTTTCACAGTTTTGATCTGTTTCGATACCCCCCATTGTGTAGTGAGCAGTAGGGCGAACAGGAATGGGGTCAGTAACGGGGTCCACACCCACATACGCTTTTGCTAGCTCACAAATAAACGGTAGACGCTCATGCAGCTTTTCAGCGCCAAGGTGACGTAAGTCTAGATACACAACGTCACCACGATGGGTGCTAATGGTGCGTCCTGCACGCCATTCGTGCCAGAAAGCTTGCGAAACTTTGTCACGAGGACCGAGTTCCATATATTTGTTTTCAGGTTTACCGAGTGGTGTTTCTGGTCCCATGCCGTAATCTTGTAGATAACGGTAGCCATCTTTATTAACAAGGATACCACCTTCACCACGGCAGCCTTCAGTCATTAGGATACCCGATCCAGGAAGACCCGTTGGGTGATATTGAACAAACTCCATATCCCGTAGAGGGACGCCATGGCGGAATGCCATACCCATACCATCACCCGTTACGATACCACCGTTAGTGTTGTAGCGATAAACGCGCCCAGCACCGCCTGTAGCCATGATGATAGAGTTAGCTCGGATTTGAACTTTTGTACCTTCCATCATATTGAGGGCAACAAGACCACGGACTTGGCCTTCGTCAACAATGATGTCGAGAACAAAATGTTCATCAAAGCGTTGGATTTGAGGGTATTTAAGCGATGTCTGGAACAGGGTATGAAGCATATGGAAGCCAGTTTTATCGGCAGCGAACCAAGTGCGCTCAATTTTCATACCGCCAAAACGGCGAACGTTAACTGAACCATCTGGTTTACGGCTCCATGGGCATCCCCATAGTTCCAACTGAGTCATTTCTGTCGGACAGTGTTCGACAAAGTATTCGACGACATCCTGCTCACACAGCCAGTCACCGCCGGCAACCGTATCATTAAAATGATAGTCATAGGAGTCATGGGCCTGAGTCACTGCGGCTGATCCCCCCTCTGCGGCCACAGTGTGACTACGCATTGGGTAAACTTTTGAGATCAGAGCAATCTTGATATTGGGATTTGCTTCTGCGGCAGCTATCGCTGCACGTAAGCCTGCGCCCCCGGCCCCGATAATCGCTAGATCGGCATTGAAGGTTTGCACTGCGCTTCTCCATTGTTCAAGTGTAAATTAATAAATTCTTTTAAATACTTTTGATGCTTAGCTATCTGCTTGTTTGCATCACGTTGAGTGATACCGCACAAACTCTCTTTTTTAATAGTAAATAATATAATAGCTAATAATGACTTATCATGCTGTGAATTATAGCGAATAGTCCTCAGGATAAATTTGATATAGAGGGGGGTTTTAGGCGATTTCCACTATAAAATGTGATCTGTACCAAGTTTTTATTAATTGTTTTTTCATGAGCGGCATTTTAAGTTTGATGAGTCCTAAAAAAACGACAATTCAAATGATTACCATTATTTTTAACGTCAGTTTCAGGATTTAAATCTACTTTAAAGATCGCGTATTTCCTGTCGTAAAGCGAATAATAACAAAAATTTTATTGAATAAACTTATTCATCCCGAATATTCGATAGCAAATAAAATCGGTAATATCTGAAGTGCTATTTGCGCATTTTTATTGTCTGAAATACTCATTTATTTGATTAAGTTTAACGAAGAGTATTGATAACATGGCCTTAACATTACATTAGAAATAATCATGATTTTTCTTTTTTGTGCAGCTGGTTAGATGCGGTATAAAACGATCGTTACTCAATCGTGTTGGCTGAAGAATAAGCGACGCTATTTTGCTCACTTTGTTACATTTCAGTCTGTTCGTGGATGATTATGATAGCAGCGGATACCTCAATTGCATTTGATTCGTGTTAATGCATTGTTTGTCGCGCAAGAGGTGAGTAAACTGCACGACTATGTTTATTTTGGAGTGATGTTAATGAGTGAAGTAGTGGACTGGCAGCCAAGTGCACCTGTCGCGAATCTGTTAAAGCGAGCAAAAATCGTCTCTGAGATTAGACGTTTTTTTACGGAGCGCTGTGTACTTGAGGTTGAAACTCCGGCGATGAGTCAGGCGACCATCACGGATATTCACCTTGTCCCTTTTAATACCCGTTTTGTGGGACCCGGTGCTGCACAAGGGTTAGATCTCTATTTGATGACCAGCCCTGAATACCATATGAAGCGCTTATTGGCTGCGGGGAGTGGACCTATCTATCAGCTCTGCCGTAGTTTCCGTAATGAAGAAGCTGGCAGGCATCATAATCCTGAATTCACGATGCTTGAATGGTATCGTCCACATTATGATATGTATCGCCTTATCAATGAAGTTGATGATCTGCTACAGCAAATACTGGATTGTGACAGTGCGGAATTATTGTCTTATCAGCAAGCATTTTTGCGTCATCTCGACATTGATCCCCTTTCAGCAGAAAAAAGTGAATTGAGGGAAGTTGCTGCTCGTTTGGATCTGAGTAATGTCGCCGAACAAGAAGAAGATAAAGATACCCTATTGCAGTTACTGTTTACGATGGGGGTTGAACCTCATATTGGTAAAGAAAAACCCGTTGTGGTTTATCACTTCCCAGCTACTCAGGCTTCTTTAGCTGAAATCAGCACTGAAGATCATCGTGTTGCAGAACGCTTTGAGGTTTACTTTAAAGGGATGGAGTTAGCAAACGGCTTTCGTGAATTAACGGATGCGAATGAGCAACGCCAGCGTTTTGAACAAGATAATCGTCGGCGTGCTGCTATGGGGCTACCCGTGCATCCTATTGATGAACGTTTATTAGCGGCGTTAACTCATGGATTACCGGAATGTTCGGGGGTGGCATTAGGGGTTGATCGCCTAATTATGATTGCATTAGATGCAGAAAGAATCAGTGATGTGATTGCTTTTCCTGTGACTATCGCTTAATGATGATAGATTGCAGCCGTTTGGCTGCAATCGGAGGTTGTTGACAAAGTGGGATAAAAGCGTGGTTTTCACCCCTTTGTGTTATCAGCCGAAAATCAATAAATTGATTTTCCTCGTTTATTTTCAAAATCTATTCGACTTGCCGCCAAATATAATAGGTTTGTCAGCAGTCTGAGATTGCAGCCGTATGGCTGCAATCGGCTTTCTAGGGATTATGGATGCTGTTTCTGTTTTTGGAGAAACTGCACACCTAGGTCAGGGAAATCGGTAAATACACCATCTACATCAGCTTGATTGTAGATAATATCAAAGAGTTGTTGACCATCTTTAGCGTATTTCGGAAGTTTATCGACTCGAATAGTGTAAGGGTGTACCGCCATATTGTTGACATGGGCATCTTTTACCATGCCCGTTAGCTTAATATTGTCAGGGGTTGAATCTTCACTGACTAACATATGGTAGTCAGGGCCAATCCCATCGGCATATTGAGCGACTTCTTTCATTGAGCCGGGTTTAAACATCCAATCGTAGCTATAATTAACCCAAGTACCATCTGGTTTTTGTTCTTGCGTTTCGTTCCAATCCGTATAGGCAATTAACTGGACAAGCTTTAAATCCATACCCATTTCTGGCATTAAGATATTTTTGATGCGTTTTAGTTCGTTAGCATCAAAGCACTGAAGGTAAACATTTGAGTTTTTATCGGTATAGCCATACTGTTTCAAGACTTCGAGTGTTTTTTTCGTAATATCTTTGCCCTCTTGTTGGTGGAACCAAGGGGCTTTGATTTCAGGATAGATACCAATGTTTTTTCCTGTTGATTTATTCAATCCCTGAATAAATTCAATTTCTTCTTGGAAAGTATGAACTCGAAAATCTGATTTTCCCATAGGGAAGCGGTTTGGGTAGCTCTGAACCTGTTTACCATCAACAATATCAAAACCTTCAGTGAATTTTAATGATTTGATTTCATCGAGCGTAAAGTCAATGGCGTAATAGCGGCCATCTTTGCGAGCGCGGTTGGGAAAACGCTCAGCGACGTCCGTGACGCGGTCAAGGTAATGGTCATGAAGTACCACTAACTCATTGTCTTTGGTCATCACCAAATCTTGCTCAAGAAAGTCAGCACCCTGTGCATAAGCCATCGCTTTTGCTGGTAACGTGTGTTCGGGTAAGTAGCCACTTGCGCCACGGTGCGCGATAACGACCTTTTCAGTTGCTTGTGCCACTGCTGAAACTGACATCACTAAAACCATACTTGCCACCAACGTTTTTAATGGGAAGTGCATGATTGTATCTCCTTGTCACTTTTTTGGTAAAAAAAGGGCTATATCGTTTTTTGATATAGCCCAGAGCTTAGTGCACTAACGTGAATCTTTAATGAAGTGTTAGTTCATTTTCGCTAATTCACGTTTGTGTTTAGATTCGCTAACCATCACAATAAACAGTAGTACGACAGCAAGTGCAGAACCACCAATCATGACAGCAAAGCCACCATCCCAACCGAAGTAGTCGACGGTATAACCAACGATAGCACTCGCGGCAACAGAACCACCAAGGTAACCAAATAGCCCAGTAAAGCCAGCCGCAGTACCTGCCGCTTTTTTCGGTGCAAGCTCAAGAGCATGTAGACCAATCAACATTACAGGACCGTAAATTAAGAAGCCGATGATGAGCATACAAGCCATATCAACATTTGGGTTACCAGCAGGGTTCATCCAGAAGACAATGGTGGCAATCGTCACGAGAATCATGAAGAACACACCCGTTGCCCCACGATTACCGCGGAACACTTTGTCCGACATCCAACCACAGAGCAATGTACCTGGAATACCTGCATATTCGTATAGGAAATAAGCCCAAGAGGATTTATCCATAGCGAAGTGTTTTACTTCACGTAGATAGGTAGGTGACCAATCAAGTACACCGTAACGTAGTAAGTAAACGAAGACGTTAGCAATCGCGATCATCCATAAAAGTTTGTTCGGGAACACATACTTCATGAAGATTTCTTTTGCTGTTAACTCTTGCTCATCTGACTCTTTGTAGTCAGGTGGGTAGTCGTTTTTGTATTCCTCGATTGGTGGTAAACCACATGATTGTGGTGTATCACGCATTAAAGCGAAAGCAATAATCGCAACCAGAATCGCCGCGAATGCAGGCATATACAGCGCCGCTTTCCAATCGTTAAACCATGCCATACCGAGCATGAATAGGAGAGGAGGGATACCGCCACCTACGTTATGAGCACAGTTCCAAACCGAAACGATCCCACCACGTTCTTTTTGTGACCACCAGTGCACCATAGTCCGACCACAAGGAGGCCAACCCATTCCTTGGAACCAACCACATAAGAACAGCAACACGAACATAATCATGATGCTAGACGTTGCCCATGGCACAAAGCCCATGATAAGCATTACGGCTGCGGCAAGGATCAGACCGGCGGGTAAGAATACTCGCGGGTTAGAGCGGTCTGATACTGACCCCATAATAAATTTAGAGAAACCGTACGCGATAGAGATCCCTGACAATGCAAAACCCAGATCCCCTTTGGAAAAGCCTTGCTCAACAAGGTAAGGCATCGCTAATGCGAAGTTTTTTCTTACCAAGTAATACGCTGCATAACCAAAGAAAATTCCCATGAAGATTTGCCAGCGCAGTCGACGATAGACTGGATCTACCTTCTCTGCTGGCAACCTCGGGGCATGAGGTGCTGGTTTAAAAATGCTTAACATATAGCCTCCGATGGCATGCTAATAGTTATTACCTCTCACCTTCTATATCTCATGCGAGATAAAGGGTATTGAGTATTTTTTATGGATAGAATGACAAAAACGAAAGTATTCGAGTTTCATATCGAGCAATTTATTTCATAAGTGCTCTTATGATAGTCATAAAAAAACATTTTATCTGTAATCTACTGCACAAATATTTGTTTTATTTATGGGTGGCATAGTTAATGTTATTTACGAACGAAAAGAAACCATCTTTAGATGATTTATTGTGATTTGTGTCACGAATTTTGGCTTTTTATTACCTATTTTGACTTAATTGTTTTCGTTTTTGTTCCTTATCAAACATCGAGCACGTTTCTTGTCTATATTTAGTTATAGATTATAAAAATAGACCATACTAAAAGTAATGTTGATTAATGTGAGGAATGCGACATGAATGGCTCATCTGTGACTGAAACGGATGTCATCATTATTGGTGGTGGCGCAACAGGTGCAGGTGTTGCTCGTGACTGCGCCCGCCGAGGCTTAAAAGCGGTTTTACTCGAAAGGCATGATATTGCAACAGGCGCAACAGGACGCAACCACGGTTTGTTACATAGCGGTGCTCGCTATGCCGTCACGGACGGAGAATCGGCACGAGAGTGTATTGAAGAAAATAAGATACTAAAACGTATTGCTCATCATTGTATTGAAAAAACCGATGGTTTATTCATTACCTTGCCTGAAGATTCACTTGAATATCAACAACAATTTATTCAAGCCTGCCAAGCGGCGGGCATTGATGCTAATGCGATTGATCCCGCAGAAGCAATTCGTCTAGAGCCTTCAGTGAACCCACAATTAATAGGTGCGGTACGTGTACCCGATGGCACTGTAGACCCTTTTCGGTTAACGGCTGCAAATATGTTAGACGCACGGGAACATGGTGCTAAAGTGCTTACCTATCATGAAGTTATTGGTTTGATTCGTGATGGCGATAAAGTACGCGGTGTGACAGTTTATGATCACCAAGCTAAACAACAATATGATATTTATGCCGAAATAGTCGTCAATGCAGGGGGGATCTGGGGACAAAGAATCGCTGAATATGCAGATTTGAGAGTTAAAATGTTCCCTGCAAAAGGGGCTTTGCTCATTCTTGGTCATCGATTAAATAACATGGTTATTAATCGCTGTCGTAAGCCTGCGGATGCGGATATTTTGGTACCGGGTGACACCATTTCATTGATTGGTACTACCTCAACGCATATTGAATATGATCAAATTGATAATATGTACGTGACACCGGAAGAGGTCGATATTTTGATCCGCGAAGGTTCAATGCTCTCACCGGCATTAGCGAAAACACGCATATTGCGCGCTTATGCGGGGGTTAGGCCATTAGTTGCCAGCGATGATGATCCTTCTGGTCGTAATGTGAGTCGCGGTATTGTGTTGTTGGACCATGCGAAACGTGATGGCCTTGAAAACTTTATCACAATTACTGGTGGTAAATTAATGACTTACCGGTTAATGGCTGAGTGGGCGACAGATAAAGTTTGTGAGAAATTAGGTCATACGGCGAAATGTACAACCGCGGATGCCCCTTTACCAGGTTCACAGCATAGTGCAGAAGAAGCGTTGCGTAATGTTGTTTCCATTCCAGCGCCGATTCGCGGCTCGGCAGTATACCGCCATGGGGATCGCGCATCTGCGATACTGAGCACCAATCGGTTGGATAAAAGCCTCGTGTGCGAATGTGAAGCCGTCACTGCTGGAGAGGTTCGTTACGCCGTAAACTCATTAACAGTCAATAACCTACTTGATTTAAGACGACGTACTCGTGTTGGGATGGGAACTTGTCAAGGTGAGCTATGTGCTTGCCGAGCCGCGGGTCTTTTAAATCGCTTTAATGTGACGACTCCGCATGAAACCGAGCAGCAATTAGGACACTTCCTGAATGAACGTTGGAAAGGGGTGAGGCCTATTGCTTGGGGCGATGCTCTGCGAGAGAGCGAATTTACGAGCTGGGTTTACCATGGACTCTGTGGCATGAATGAAAAAACCTTGGGTAACACACCTGAGAAGGAGGCTGATAATGAAATATGATGCAGTCGTAATGGGTGGAGGCCTTGCTGGCTTGATGTGTGGTATCCGTTTAACACAATCGGGTTTATCTTGCGCCATCGTCAGTGCAGGACAAAATGCATTACATTTTTCTTCAGGCTCTTTGGATTTATTAACCCACCTTCCAGATGGACAAGTTGTCGAAAAGCCGTTGGAGGCGCTAGATAAACTCAGTGAACAGTCACCAGAGCACCCATATAGCCGCCTTGGTAAATTGTCTGTGATTAAGCTAACGCATCTTGCTGAAGCATTATTGCAGCAAAGTGGCATGAAGCTACGAGGATCCAGTGATGAAAATCATTATCGTATAACACCATTAGGGCATAAGCGCCTCACTTGGTTAAGCCCTGAATCTGTTCCGACAGCGGCGCTGCATAGCAAAATGAATATGGGTAACATCGCAGTGGTCGGTATAGAGGGTTTTTTAGATTTTCAACCTCAGATGGTCTCGGATGAATTACAACGGGAAGGTTTCAATGCGAGCCCTTACTATGTGCATTTGCCATTGCTTGATAGGCTCAGAGAAAACCCCAGCGAATTTAGGGCGATCAACGTGGCGCGTTGGCTAGATAGGCCTGAAAATATGGCAGAGATAGTAGCCGAAATTAAGCCATTAATTACCGATGCAGAGACTATTTTTATGCCTGCTTGTATAGGGTTAGACACCGAGCAGCCCTTATTGGAGCTACAAAAACAGCTAGGCAAGCCGATCTATTTATTACCTACATTACCTCCGTCATTACTTGGTATTCGATTACATGAAACGCTATTACGTCAGTTTCGCCGCCAAGGTGGGATCGTGATGCCTGGAGATAAAGTGACGTCAGTGAATTGTATTGGATCACGAATTGAATCAGTAACAACACGTAATCATGGCGATATTTCACTGAAAGCCTCACAATTTGTGTTAGCGACAGGGAGCTTTTTTAATAACGGGCTTGTTGCTGAGTTTGATCGCGTCTATGAGCCATTAATGCATCTTGATTTGTGTCATATACCTGAACGTGCTCAATGGACCAATAAAGCGTTTTTTGCTTCGCAGCCTTATATGACATTTGGTGTTCAGACAGATGAACAATTACGAGCGAAAAAAGATGGCCAAACGATCGAAAACTTGTATGTCGCTGGTGCAGTCTTAGGTGGTTTTGACCCATTAACAGAAGGTTGTGGAGCAGGGGTTTCACTCATTAGTGGGTTACATGCTGCGGGTGAAATTATGCGTTATTTTGAAAGACAAAGAGCCATGCAGGCGGAGGTGGCGCAATGAGTATTCAGGATGCGAGTTTTGAAAGTTGTATTAAATGTACTGTTTGCACAACCTATTGTCCTGTTGCTAAGGTTAATCCTCTGTATCCCGGTCCAAAACAGGCAGGTCCAGATGGAGAGCGTTTACGCTTAAAAGACCCCATGCTGTATGATGAGGCATTAAAATACTGCACGAACTGTAAGCGTTGTGAAGTTGCATGCCCATCCGATGTTAAAATCGGTGATATTATTGCGCGTGCGCGTAACACTTACAGCCAGCAAAAACCAAAATTGCGTGATGCTATTCTCAGCCATACCGATTTAATGGGCTCTTTATCGACACCTTTTGCACCGGTAGTCAATACCATTACAGGTTTGAAGCCTGTTCGCCAAATTTTAGATAAAGCGTTAAAAATCGATCATCGCCGTGAATTACCAAAATATTCGTTCGGTACATTCCGTCGTTGGTATGCAAAACAAGCGGCTGAACAACAGAAATTCCCAGAGCAGGTCGCTTTTTTTCATGGTTGTTATGTCAACTATAACCATCCACAGTTAGGTAAAGATTTAATCCACGTGTTTAATGCCATGGGAATTGGGGTTCAATTACTCAAACGTGAAAAATGCTGTGGTGTGGCGTTAATTGCCAATGGGTTTATGAAACAAGCTAAGCGTCAAGCGAACGTTAACTTAGAGTCATTACAAGAAACGATCCTTGAGAATCATATCCCTGTTGTTGCAACGTCATCGACTTGCACTTTCACACTTCGTGATGAATATACACATGTTTTAGATGTCGATACCTCTCAAATGCGCGATAACATTGAGCTAGCTACTCGTTATATTTATCGCTTATTGGAGCAAGGACGTGAATTGAAGCTTAAACAGACACCATTAAAAGTGGCGTATCACACACCTTGTCACATGGAAAAAATGGGGTGGACATCTTATACATTGGAATTGATTAAACGTGTCCCCGGTGTTGAATTAATTGTGCTTGATTCACAATGCTGTGGTATCGCAGGCACATATGGCTTTAAAAAAGAAAATTATGAGGTTTCTCAAGGAATTGGTGCGGGACTATTCCGTCAAATTGAAGAAAGTGGGGCGGATATGGTGATCACGGATTGTGAAACCTGTAAGTGGCAGATAGAGATGTCAACCAGTAAAAAATGTGAGCACCCGATTAGTTTATTAGCCAAAGCATTATAGCCAATATTATAAATGACTTAGTTAACCCGTTTGGGAGAGAGATGACCGTCTGTCTCCCTTTTTTATGTCTTTTGTTCTCTGCCAATGGTCGTTTATAGTTACGCCGTGGCTTGATGACGATGGATATTACATGTTCGATACGAGTATTACTTTCAAACTTAGAAAACTGACCCTAGAAGATAAAGAGTTCTTTTTCCAACTCTATACTAACCTTGATGTTCTACGTTTTGTTTCTAATCCAAAAACCGAAAAAGACATTCTGGCCGCTTTTGAAAGCCGTTTACCTGAATGGAACTTATCTTCAGAGCATTGGTTATGCTTGGTTATTGAAGATACTCAGACCTATCAAGCAATGGGGTTGATCGGTATTTGCTTGTCATTAGAACAGCAGCAATATGTTGGTGAAATTGGCTATTTGATTGATCCTACTTTTGCGGGGAAAGGAATCGCTACACAAGCACTGAAAATGCTGTTGGCATCACCAGAATATGCACAGATCCGTTCATTTATAGCGATAGTGACTGAAGGAAACGTGGCTTCAGAAAAAGTGTTGCTGAAGAATGGTTTTTTCAAACAGAAAGTCATTACAGAAAATTATGAAATTAATGGAGTTATTTATGATGATATCTGTTATGCATTAAATCGATAAAATGACACGTTGGTGATGGGAGCTTCACCAACGTGAGATATCATCAAATTGATTTTTTGAGAGTGTCTAACATGAGTAATACTGACATACCACCCGGATCAGCATGCCCTATGCTTCGCTCGCCTAAATAGCTCGCTCGCCCTTTACGTGCCTGCATTGGTATTGTCGATGCAACTCCTTGTTTTGCAGCCTCGACAGCGGCATCTATGGCTGTGTTTAAGGGGAGTGATACTGATTTTTCTAGCGATTCACAAACTGGCCACCAAACATCACACATCGTTTTGTCATTAGGCTCAGCTTTACCACGAGAAACAATGCCTGCGGTTCCTGCTTTGATGAGTTCAGATAAATCCGCCACATTTAAGCTTTCTTTACCTACTACACTTTGTGATGCTTTAATAAAAAATGTGCCGAATAGTGGACCGCTAGCTCCCCCAACGCTGGATAATAGTGTCATTCCCGTTGTTTTGAGGAGTGTTGCGATATCCTTGTCTTGAACCGAGGGAAGCTTCTCTGCCACTTTTTGAAAGCCTCGATTCATATTGAGGCCATGGTCGCCATCACCAATCGCGGTATCAAGCTCAGTAAGATTATTTTGCTCATGGGCAAAGGTCTGTGAGCATTGAATTAACCAATGATAGATCTGCTGTTGTGTTAAACTCATCGTGTTTTGCTCCATTTTACCGCTATTTATACTGTCTTCAGCGTAAAGGTTATCGGGTTATCAGCATTTCCAACGTAAAGCTGGGGTATTGACAGGTTCATCCCATAACATTAAAGCTTCGTCGTCTACTTTGAGTAGTGTGATTGAGATCCCTTGCATATCAAGTGCGGTACAATAGGCGCCTACAAGGCTGCGTTCGATGGTTAAACCAAAGCTGTCACAGCAGGTCTGTAAACGGTGATAGGCGGCATAAAGTTCTGATAATGGTGTTGCTCCAAGGTTATTGACGAGAGCAATGACTCGATCACCTTTTTGCAAAGGCTGTTTGATGTGTTTGTGTTCTTGCCAGCTGCCGTTTTCACGATCCCACTGACGAATGATGCGTTCATAGTGACCATTTTCGATCAGGGTTTCAAACATTTGATCGATAGTCTCATTCAAATTCGTAAAGCTTCTTCTCTCAATCCCTGGCTCTCCATGGATACCAACACCAAATTCCATTTCATTATCAGGGAGTGCAAAAGAAGGTTTTCCGGCAGCAGGAACTGTACATGCCTGTAAGGCAACACCTAAACTATAGCCGTTATTATTGATTCTATGACCCAACTCTACCAATTGATCGAGTGTATAGCCTTTGCTTGCCGCGGCACCAAGTATTTTTTCCATTAAAACGGTATTTGCCACTCCTCTACGTCCTGCCGTATATAAACTATCTTTTACAGCGACATCATCATCGACTAGTACTGTGGCAATTTTCGTTCCTGCATCGTGTAATAGCTCGGCAGCGGTTTCAAAGTTCAGCACATCTCCAGTATAGTTTTTAATGATCATCAATACGCCTTCCCCGCTATCAATAGCCATTGCGCATTCCATCATCTGGTCGGGTGTTGGCGAGGTAAACATTTCTCCAGGACATGCGCCATCTAGCATACCTAAACCGATATAGCCGCTATGCATGGGCTCATGACCGCTGCCGCCACCGGACAGGAGTCCCACTTTACCTTTAATCGGGGCATTTTTATGGACAAGATAAGTTGGGTCAACATTCAGAATTAATTCAGGATGGGCTGAGGTCAATCCTTGATTGACTTCACTAATAATATCTTCAACACGGTTAATCAGTTTTTTCATCTTACAGACTCCAAAAGATAGAGGTCGATGGTTATTTCTGTTCGTTTGTGTTCTTTTTTGTGGGAATCGAAATGGAAATGGCGCGAATCGTTTCGATTATGTCGTCAGATTATCATGGCTGTGAAATTATTGATGAATCAAACCAATAAAATGAGAGTTGGATCAGTAATTTTTCGGGGGGAGAGAAGGGGGAGGACATCCCCCTTCACTTTCACTCTAATGCTGATTCGCAAGTTTTTGCTCGGCTGTTTGAGCAAAAAAGGTTTTCAAAATAAAGTTAAGTAACACGCCATAAGCAGGAAGGAAAAATAGCATGCAAATGAAAAGCTTAAAGGCATAATCTACTAAAGCGATTTCTACCCAATTCGCCGCCATAAAAGGGTCGCTACTGCGATAGAATGCAATAAAGAAGAAGGCAATAGTATCGATTAAGTTGCCAAAAAACATCGCACATGCTGGTGCAACGTACCAACGTTTATTTTGACGTAATTTATTGAATACGCTGACATCCATTATCTGGCCTAGAACATAAGCCATAAAGCTCGCTGCGGCAATGCGGGCGACAAATAAATTAAATGTTGTTAATGTCGTAAACCCCTGCCATTCGCCTTGGAAAAACAGCGCAGAAATGACATAGGAAATGAGCAGTGCAGGCAACATTACGGCAGTAATGATCCGACGAGCTAAGGGAGCACCATAAATTCGCACGGTGAGGTCGGTTGCTAAAAAAATAAATGGAAAGGTAAAAGCTCCCCATGTGGTATGAAAACCGAATATATTAATCGGTAACTGCACAAGGTAATTACTTGAAGTAATAATTAAGATATGAAACAAAGATAGCCAAATTAATGCACTGGCTTTTTGCTGTGCTGTGAATGAAAACATATTGTACCTTTTTAAGTAGCAATGGGGTGAGGGAACCCATAAAAAATTCTCCCGACATTGGGAAGTGCGCATAATACGCTTGTTGCGCAACAAAAGCAAAACTGTTAGGCCCGCCGCGCTATTTTTTATTATATAATCAAAGAATCTTTTATTATTTATAGAAGCCTTGTTATGCCTGATTTATTTTTAAATGCGACTAAAACTCTTGATACACTAGGTTTGCGTTGTCCTGAGCCAGTGATGTTAGTTCGTAAAACGGTTCGTGGTATGAATGCCGGTGATACTTTACTCATCATTGCAGATGATCCTGCAACTACACGTGATATCCCTGGTTTCTGCCGTTTTATGGAGCATGAATTATTGGCTGTTGAAACTGAACAAACGCCATACCGCTATTTATTACGTAAAAAACCGGAAGGTCTGTGAGACCTTTTGCGTGATATAGGATACTTGCGTGCGGTCAGCTTAAAGGCTATCGCACGAACTGGATATTATGACTGGCGAGTATCCTTATTCTCTTGAATTATAAGCTGTAATTCTTCATGGCTAAAATTTAAGCTCTTCATGACGAGTTCGAAGCTGGCACCATTTTTTAGTAATGAAAGCGCATTTTCGTGTCTCGCTTTTTGCATACCTGCAATCTCACCTTCTAGCTTGGCTTTATCTTTTAAACGTTGAGCGATATTCATAGTAACACCTTGATGATTTTCAATTTGTTCAATTAGCTGTTGAATTATTTGTTCAAAATACTGAGATGAATCTAACGTAGTGAACAGATAGTTAATAATGATGCTGATATCTTGCTCATTATTATAGTGCTTATTTAGTGCTTGAGCGAGTAGGCTCGTCACTTGCTGATATTCGTCACGTAGATTTTTATGCTTCAGTGCGAGTTCCATTACGGCAATTTTTCGATGATTAACTAATTCATTATCATCAATAACAGTGATATCCACCAATGGAAATGGATTAAAGTACAGCTCATCAGCGAGTTCGGGCCAAGAAAAACAGTGAGTCCATGTTTTCAAATAAGGATAGGGGGAGTTATTCCCATGATAAAATAAAATGGGTACGACGAGCGGTAAACTTTTATGACCTTGCTGAAGGTGTTGATTCATTGCCAAAAATGCATAATGCATTAACCGCCAACTCATTAATTTATCAGGCGTTGATTGATGCTCTATGAGGAGATAAAGATAACCATCACCCAGTTTTGTTTGTACGGTATAAAGAACATCAGATAAGCGAGAGCGTAGTTTTTTATCAATAAAAGAGGAGTTAGTTAGTGCTAACGTATTAAAGTCACATAACGAGCGAATATGTTTAGGCAAATGAATATCGAAAAAATCGCGGGCATTATCTATTTGGGTTAAAAAACCTTTAAAGGCGGCATCATGTGGTGTTGTAGGATTTTTTTGAATCATACTCGCGACCTCCCATCCATATCCTTATTGTGATGAAGATAGTAGCGAATATAGAGACAAAATAGAAAAAAGTTACTCCTAATTTAGTGTGAAAAAATAATTTGTTTTTTTATAAGTTACATATCATTACCTGTTATATTTAAAATTATTTTAGCTATCTAATAAAAATTAAAATGAAAAAATGATGGCTAATTAATGTTTAATGAATGAGGTCTCTCTTTATAGCAAAGAAGCGCCATGACGGCGCTTCTTGAGTGATTTAGTCAATATTATTTTTTAAGTTGTGGTAGTTTTACTTTCAGTAAGCGCACCGCATTAGCTGTGACTAAGGCTGTTGCTCCTGAATCGGCAAGAACTGCAACCCATAATCCGGTGATACCGAGTAAACTTGTGACTAAGAATACGGCCTTTAACCCTAAAGCAATGGTGATATTTTCGCGAATAATCTTACGTGTGGCCTGTGATAACGCAATGATTTCAGGTAAACCCGTTAAACGGTTGTGGGTGAGTGCCGCATCAGCGGTTTCCAGAGCCACATCGGTTCCACTTCCCATGGCAACACCAATACTAGACGCTTTCATGGCTGGGGCATCATTGATCCCATCACCGACCATCATGGTGCTATGGTTACGATTTAGCGCCATAACCGCAGTCACTTTATCTTCTGGAAGCAAGCCAGCACGATATTCCATACCGAGTTGCCCAGCGATAGCCGCAGCGGCTCGAGGGTTATCACCGGTCAACATTACTGCATTGACGTTCAAGGTTTTCAACATACTCATCGCATCAATTGCATCACGACGCAGTGTATCTTGTAAGGCGGTTAAGCCAATGACTCGATTATCTTCTACTGTAACGACAACGGTTTTACCTTGAGCTTCCAGTGACTCCACCTTGTTTTGCCAAAAAGGCTCAAGCGGAGTATCTAATCGACTCGGTGCACTAACTAAAATATGTCTACCATTCAGATAACCTTCAACTCCTTTTCCTGCTAAAGCTTTACGATTATCGGCTTCAACGATTGTGAGGGACAGAGCTTCAGCTTTATTGAGTACGGCTTTTGCAAGAGGATGGTGTGAACCCGCTTCTACAGCAGCAGTCATTTGTATCAACTCATTTTCAGACACGCCATCAACAGGCACTAAATCAGTAACATGAGGTTTACCTTCAGTTAAAGTGCCCGTTTTATCCAGCGCGATAGTGGTTACTGAACCTAGCTGTTCAAGAGCAGCTCCTCCTTTAATTAGCGCTCCACGACGAGTTGCGGTGGCTAAGGCGGAAGTAATTGCTGCGGGTGTAGAGATAACCAAGGCACATGGACAACCAATAAGCAGTAAGGTTAAGCCACGGTAGATCCAAGTTTCCCAAGGTGCACCAAAGAACATCGGGGGAACAACAACCACTAATGCAGAGAACAGCATGATCAACGGTGTATAAATACGGCTGAAGCGGTCAATAAAACGTTCAATGGGAGCTCGACGCTCTTCAGCTTCTTCAATAAGTTGTAAAATGCGGTCGATAGCATTTTGCCCCTGTTCTGAAACGACTTTCATTTGCACTGTACGGTCGACGGATAGGCAGCCTGCCGCAACTTTTTCGCCCACATTGCGTTCGACAGGAACTGATTCTCCGGTTAATGAACTTTCATCGAAACTCGCAAAACCAGAGACCAGTTCAGCGTCGGTTGGTAACCGACCACCAGGTGCAATCTCAATAATATCGCCAGGACGTAATTGAGAGACAGGAACGGTGGTTTTTTTGCCATCTTTAACGAGTATCGCTTCTTCTGGAACAAGCGCCATGAGGGCACTCACTCCGCGTCGTGCTCGACCCGCGGAATATGATTCCAACATTTCACCCAACATAAACAACAAGATAACCATTGCTGCTTCTTCTGTTGCTTGAATAAAGATGGCACCGATAGCTGCGACTGTCATGAGCGTTTCAATGGCAAAAGGGGTGCCTGTGCGGATCAAACGTAATGACTTACGTGCGATAGGATAGAGCCCAAATAGCGTAGTTAAGGTAAAAGCAATGATACCGATTTGAGGGTTAAACCGTTCTATTCCCCAACTGATAGCCATCAAAATCGCCAATATAATGACAGGCTTGGATTCGCTTAGTAAGCTGGGTGGTGGCGCAATAGTGGCCGCATTGTTGTTACCCACTTCCAGCAATTCATAGCCAGCGGCCTCTACTGTGGAACGAACAGAGGCACTGATATCTTTATCCGCATCAACGACGAGCTTTTCGGTGGCAAACAGCACTTTAGCTTGCTTAACTTCAGTGATTTGCTTTACGGCATTTTCAATTTTTTGCGCACAGCTTGGGCAGTCCATTCCACGGATTATCCAGTTAAAACGTTGTCCAGCGGCTTGTGCGGGGGCGACATCATTCTGCGATTCAGCAGAAGAATGACAACATGAAGCGTGCGAGTGATCATGTTCTTTATGATCATGGTCGGTATGCAGGTGATCATGTTTTTTGTGGTCATGTGTCTGATGAGAGGACGAGCTACAATGTTGGTGCTGGTGATCCTCTTCGTCGTCGTCAGGGTGTTTCTCTACACGGCTCTGTTCATGTGTATGTGAGTCTTTACTTACATCTTGGCTGTTCTGTACTGCGGTTGAAGTGCAAGTACTGCTGCTTGAACAGCAAGAACTCGTGTGTTGATGTGTTTCTTTATGGTTATGTGAGTGCATATACGCCCCCTTATCAAATAATGACACTTAATCAATATTGATAAGTCTATACTTTGGAGTCTACTCCAGAGTCAAACAAATAAGAGGGGGCCAATTGATAAAAAGTGCTATTTGAGAATTTTATCAATTGGCAAACGTGATGGGCTATAGATAAATTGCACGGATAATGAAGAATTGGCCAAGGAAATAAAGCGCTGCAACAATGGCTTTGGAGGCTTTAAACGGGAAACGGAAACGTGCAATGAGCCAGATACAGTTAGAAATAAACAGTAAAAACGCACCAACCATAATCGAGAAATTATAGTCGCGGCCAAGCCCAAAGAATTGGTCACCAGCAACCCAAGCCATAATCATACTCATGATTAATAATGCAAAGACCAGCGCTTGTAATTCTGCTAATTTTGACCAAATCAATATTAGCGTAATAGCAGCAATGATAAGCGGTACGGGTAGCCAAGGAAGATAAAGGCTAAAATCTAGCTGCATACCAAAGCTTATCGTGTAAAGAAGATAGCTAATAAACAGTAGTGCTACTGAAATTAGTAAGCGCTCACTTGATACCATTCGCATGATATCCGCAAGTAATGAGACAGCGAGTGCAGCGAGGATTAAGTACCCTTGAGTCGTAAGAAAATCAGCATTCCAACCCCAAAGTAACAATAATATCAGGGTGATAGGGCGAAATAACCAACGTTGCCACTCAGGGCCTCGATATGCTGCATCCACGTACAGCCAACCAGAAAAAAGTACGGCAAGGAATGGCCAACTAATCATAAACACATCCTTATAAATTCAAATTAGTGAAGTAACTATGGTGGTGTTCCTTCTGTGTGATTAAGATAAACTATACTGACGAACACTTTAAGCACAATGTTAAATTTATGAATAAACCTATTCTGTTATTTATTGTATTAGCAATTATTGCTGTCTTAGCAACAAAGCGTTTTTTCGACCAACGAAAGCAAAATGAGATCAATGATAACGCCTTGCCTGTCAGCTATTTGGTCATTGTTGATAGCAAAAAAGATTACCCTTACCCAAATATGCGTTCTCGAGAAAGGGATGTGGTATCACCAGAAACGTTTCGCTATGAAGTGTATTTTAAGCCACTAAATAATACAGAAGTAATTAAAGTTATTGTGAATGAGGCCCAGTATCAAAGCATTGAGAAAGGTCGTCGGGGCACTTTGCGCTTGAAAGGAACTCGCTTTCTCAGTTTTGACCCCGACGAATAGGATTACTGTTTTTTCTTTGCTTCTTCTAAGGCATGTTTTTGTTTTTTCTGCATTGCCAGCATCTCAAAGACACCAAAGAAAAAAATGCGTGTTTGCAGCCATCCTGAGAGTTTTTCGCCTTTGGCGATGGTTGCTTTTAAGAAGATCGTTTGCAGTGCATGCATAAAAATCATAAACACCATGGCGATATCCATAAAATATTTCAAAGGTTTGGGAAATGGATGAATTAAATTAAATACCATAAAACCCCAAACACAAATCATTAGCACTCGGCCTGCATTAATTAGCATGGCTTGTTTCCTCAATTGAATGACGAATAAATAAACGGTATGCCACTTGACCCGCAATTTTTTCTCGATGAAGTTGCCAGTTAGCAGGAATGTCAGTGAGTGGTGACTCCGCTTCTGATTCAACATATATCCAGCTTTCATTTGCTAGCCATTGGTTTTTTTCTAATAATCGAATCGTTTCGTTTAGTAGGCCTTTACGAAAAGGCGGGTCAATAAACACAACATCAAAGGGAGTGCCTAGTTTATTGAGTACTTCAAGGCTATTACCATTGATAATGTTTGCGTTATTGGCTTGTAAACGAACTTTATTTTCAGACAGTAATTGTACGTTTTTTTTATCTAGTTCGATAAATGTAACGCTATCGGCGAACCGCGATAATGCTTCGAATCCTAATGCACCACTGCCAGCAAAACAATCAAGACAGCGGGCTTCGCGTACGATAGGCATTAGCCAGTTAAATAAAGTTTCTTTAATACGATCTGTTGTAGGACGTAAGCCTTCACTATCACGAACGGGGAGCTTTCTCCCTCGCCATTTGCCACCAATGATGCGTATCTGACCTAAAGAGGCGCTTTGTGGTTTTTTTGCCATAATATCCATTGCTGCTCAGTTTGGTTGAGCTTTGAAAAACGAGTTGTCTCTATTGTAGCGCGCCATTTTCACAGTTTTAACTTAAAAAATCAGATTAAATTGTCATGATTTTTCTTTCAGATATGTGTTGTGGCGTGATGAAATGATAGACTGCATGTAATTTTATTGCGATTTAATTATTAAGCGCCATGTTTTTACCGCGAGGAGTGTAGTGGCTGATGGCTAAAGACAAGAAAAAAGGCTTTTTCTCATGGTTGGGTTTTGGTCGTAAAGATGAAAAAGAAACTCAACAACAAGAAGCAGAACAACAAAAAGTAGATGCTGCGAAAGAGAGTGAGCAACCAAAACATGCAGATGATGCTGCTGTTCAAGCAGCAGAAAAAGAGGCTGAACGTCAGTATCAGGCTAAGAAAGCAGAAGAGCTAGCGGCAATTAAAGCGGCGGAAGAAGAAGCAGAGCGTCAGCATGAGTTACAGCAAGCCGCGCTCAAAGCGGCGCAAGAAGAAGCGGAGCGCCAACGTCAAGCTGAGCTAGCGGCAATTAAAGCAGCGGAAGAGGAAGCAGAGCGTCAGCGCCAAGAGGCTGTGCACTTAGCGGAGGAAGAGGCGGAACGCCAACGTCAAGCTGAGCTGGCGGCGATCAAAGCAGCGGAAGAGGAAGCGGAGCGTCAGCGCCAAGAGGCTGTGCGCTTAGCAGAGAAAGAGTCGGAACGCCAACGTCAAGCTGAGCTAGCCGCAATCAAAGCGGCGGAAGAGGAAGCAGAGCGTCAGCGCCAAGAGGCTGTGCGCTTAGCGGAGGAAGAGGCGGAACGCCAACGTCAAGCTGAGCTGGCGGCGATCAAAGCAGCGGAAGAGGAAGCGGAGCGTCAGCGCCAAGAGGCAGCGCGCTTAGCGGAGGAAGAGGCGGAGCGCCAACGTCAAGCTGAGCTGGCGGCGATTAAAGCAGCGGAAGAGGAAGCAGAGCGTCAGCGCCAAGAGGCAGCGCGCTTAGCAGAGGAAGAAGCGGAGCGCCAACGTCAAGCTGAGCTAGCGGCGATCAAAGCAGCGGAAGAGGAAGCAGAGCGTCAGCGCCAAGAGGCTGTGCGCTTAGCGGAGGAAGAGGCGGAACGCCAACGTCAAGCTGAGCTGGCGGCGATTAAAGCAGCGGAAGAGGAAGCAGAGCGTCAGCGCCAAGAGGCAGCGCGCTTAGCAGAGGAAGAGGCGGAACGCCAACGTCAAGCTGAGCTAGCGGCGATCAAAGCAGCGGAAGAGGAAGCGGAGCGTCAGCGCCAAGAGGCAGCGCGCCTAGCAGAGGAAGAAGCGGAGCGCCAACGTCAAGCTGAGCTAGCGGCGATCAAAGCAGCGGAAGAGGAAGCAGAGCGTCAGCGCCAAGAGGCAGCGCGCCTAGCAGAGGAAGAAGCGGAGCAACAACGCCAAAGGGAAGAACAGGCGAATCTAGAGGCTCAAGATATTGTTGCGTTACGTGATGAAGTGCTTAATTCGCAAGAGAGTGAGCCTGAGCCAACGGAACAAGAAAAACCGAAGAAAGAAGGTTTCTTTAGCCGTTTAAAGAAAGGCTTATTAAAAACCCGTCAAAATTTAGGTTCTGGTTTTCTTGGACTGTTTACAGGTAAGAAAATTGATGATGATCTTTTTGATGAGCTAGAAGAACAGTTACTGATCGCTGATGTTGGGGTTGAAACAACACGCAAAATCATTGATAACTTAACGACACATGCTAGCCGTAAAGAACTAAAAGACGCTGATGCGTTATACAGTAGATTACGTGAAGAAATGTCTGATATTTTAGTTGGTGTAGATAAACCGCTAGTCATTGAAGACAAGAAACCCTATGTTATTCTTATGGTTGGGGTCAATGGTGTTGGTAAAACAACGACGATTGGTAAATTGGCCCGCCAGTATCAATCTGAAGGTAAAACAGTCATGTTAGCGGCTGGAGACACTTTCCGTGCTGCTGCGGTTGAGCAATTACAAGTTTGGGGAGAAAGAAACCATATCTCTGTGGTTGCACAACATACCGGAGCGGATCCAGCATCGGTTATTTTCGATGCGATTCAATCCGCTAAAGCGAAAGGTGTCGATGTTCTCATCGCCGATACCGCTGGTCGCTTACAAAATAAAGCGCATCTAATGGAAGAGCTGAAAAAAATCGTCCGAGTGATGAAAAAATTGGATGAGGAAGCGCCACATGAAATTATGTTAACACTGGATGCCAGTACTGGACAAAATGCTGTCAGTCAGACAAAACTTTTTAATGATGCTGTAGGTCTGACAGGTATCACATTGACTAAGCTCGATGGCACAGCAAAAGGTGGGGTGATCTTCTCTATTGCTGATCAATTCGGTATTCCTATTCGTTATATCGGTATTGGTGAGGGTATTGAGGACTTACGTCCATTTAAAGCCGATGACTTTATCGAGGCTCTATTTGCCCGAGAGGAATAATTTTCGATGATTCGCTTTGAACATGTCAGTAAAGCTTATCGCGGTGGCCGACAGGCTCTCCAAGGGGTAGATTTTCATTTACAACCTGGGGAAATGGCGTTTTTAACTGGTCACTCAGGTGCAGGTAAAAGTACCTTACTGAAACTCATTTGTGGTATTGAGCGCCCAAGTGCAGGGCATATATTGTTTAATGGTCACGATATCAGCCGTCTAAAAAATCGGGAGATCCCATTTTTGCGTAGGCAAATTGGAATGATTTTTCAAGATCATCACCTGCTATTTGATAGAACCGTTTATGACAATGTTGCGATGCCACTGATTATTTCGGGTGCGAGCTCAGAAGATATTCGTAGACGAGTATCAGCTGCATTGGACAAAGTGGGTCTACTCGATAAAGCGAAAAATTTTCCTATTCAGCTGTCAGGCGGTGAACAACAACGTGTAGGTATCGCGCGAGCGGTTGTGAATAAACCGACGATGTTACTTGCGGATGAGCCGACGGGAAATCTCGACGGTGAACTATCTGAAGGCATTATGCGCTTATTCGAAGAGTTTAACCGAGTTGGCGTAACGGTGTTAATGGCCACTCATGATATTGCTTTGATTGAGCGTCGTAACTACCGTGTGCTTACCCTAAGTGAAGGAAGAATGATAGGAGGTCAACATGGCTAAAAACGTTCGTAAAGCTAAGTCTGAACGTCCTATGCAGTCAAAGAGTAAAGCACTAAAAGGGGGATGGCGAGAGCAGTGGCGTTACGCTTGGTTGAATACCTTGGCAGACATGTTAAGGCAACCTTTGGCAACGTTTCTCACCGTGATGGTTATTGCAATTTCGCTCACTTTGCCAAGCCTGTGTTACATCGTCTGGAAGAATGTGTCTCAAGCCGCTGAACAATGGTATCCAACGCCTCAGTTGACGGTTTATCTAGATAAGTCATTAGATGAACAAGGCGGTCAAAACGTGGTAACACAATTACAAGCGCTTGATGGTGTAGACCATGTAAACTATTTATCACGTGACCAAGCAATGAGTGAATTCCGTAGCTGGTCTGGATTTAGTACTGCGCTTGATATGCTTGAGGAAAATCCATTACCAGCTGTTGCGATCATTACCCCAAAAATTGATTTTCAGGGGTCGGATGTGTTGACCACATTGCGTGACCGCGTCAGCCAAGTCCATGGTATTGAAGAAGTGCGCATGGACGATAGTTGGTTTTCTCGCCTTGCAGCCTTGACTCAGCTGGTAGGGCAAGTTGCTTCAGTCATTGGTATTTTAATGATTGTTTCACTATTCCTAGTCATTGGTAATAGCGTTCGACTCAATATTTTTGCCCGTCGAGATACTATCAATGTGATGAAACTTATTGGTGCAACTGATGGCTTTATCATGCGACCGTTTTTACATGGCGGTCTATTGATGGGGGCATTAGGCGCGGTAATCTCATTGATTATGTCAGCACTGCTCGTTTGGAAATTGTCGGCCGTCGTCACTCAAGTAGCCAGCGTTTTTGGTACGCAATTTCATATCGAAGGATTGCTATGGGAAGAATCATTGCTGGTGATATTGATGTCAGCCATGATTGGATGGGTTGCAGCGTGGTTAGCAACGGTACAGCATTTGCGCCATTTCACACCTGAATAATCGTCTATCCTATCGGCATGGTTTCCCACTGTGCCGATAAAAAACCAATATTGCAGGGAACTTTTCTCTTCCTAACGTGTCTGACATAGACTGTAGTAATCACATAAGTGTAATTTATTTAACTCAATAAAACTGGTAGACTACGGTTTACTTAATCTTGTATTTCGCATCGAAGTAATCCCTTTTTTTATTATTTTTCAAAGAGGATCTGAATGACCAAAGACATGCAATCATTAGCACTTGTTCCGCAAGGGAGTATTGAAGCTTATATGCGGGCTGCCAATGCTTATCCTATGCTAACCGCTGAGGAAGAAAAGGAACTTGCTGAACGGCTGCATTACCATGGTGATCTGGATGCGGCAAAGCAGCTGATCTTATCGCACTTACGTTTTGTGATCCATGTTGCTCGTAGCTACGCAGGTTATGGCCTACCGCAAGCAGATTTAATTCAGGAAGGGAATATCGGCTTAATGAAAGCCGTTCGTCGTTTTAACCCTGAAATCGGTGTTCGCCTAGTCTCCTTTGCAGTCCATTGGATCAAAGCTGAAATTCATGAATATGTGTTGCGCAATTGGCGTATTGTTAAGATTGCCACAACTAAATCTCAGCGTAAGTTATTTTTTAATTTGAGAAAAAATAAAAAACGCCTTGGTTGGTTTAACCAAGATGAAGTTGATATGGTTGCTAAAGAGTTAGGGGTTAGCACCAAAGATGTACGTGAAATGGAATCACGTATGGCTGCACAGGATATGGCTTTTGATATGTCTGACGACGATGACAGTGGTGACTTAGGTCAACCGGTTGCACCTGTCTTATTCTTACAAGATAAATCATCGGATTTTGCTGGTTCTATCGAAGAAGATAACTGGGAAAGTCATGCAACCGATCGTTTAACGGAAGCATTAGAATCGTTAGATGAACGTAGCCAAGATATTATTCGTGCGCGTTGGCTTGATGACGACAATAAAACCACATTGCAAGAGTTGGCTGATAAGTATGGTGTTTCTGCCGAACGAGTACGTCAGCTTGAAAAAAATGCAATGAAAAAGTTGCGCGCTGCAATGGAAGACGACGAAGAAAGCGATTAGATTTTACCTTCCTTTTTTCTTGTTACTGCATTTATTGCCGTCATGATGATGACGCAATAAATGCAGAAAATACAATATCATTCGCTATACAATTCAAGAGGAAGCCCATCAGGATCAGCAAAAAAAGTGAATCTTTTTTGTGTGTAAGGATCTCGTCTTGGCGCTTCACAAATCACATCATGTTGTTTCAAATAGTCTATCCATTTATCAAGATCGTCTACGCTAAAAGCTAAATGCCTTAAACCACACGCCTCAGGATAGCTCAGTCTGGCTGGTGGGTTAGGAAAGCTAAATAACTCAATTTGGTATTGATCATTTAACGCTAAATCGGCCTTCCATGAATTCGAGTCTGACCGATAATGTTCTTCTAATAAGGTTAAGCCAAGAATTTGGCAGTAAAAATGCTTACTGACAGAGTAATTAGAAGCGATGATCGCAATGTGGTGGAGCCGTTTTAATTTCATTGTATTACATCCGTTTTTCCCATAGGTCATTTTCTGGTGTCGGTGTAAAACCACAGGCGAATAAAAAGGACGCCATGACTGCTTTCTGTTCTTCATCTATCTCTTTTAAACTAAATCCCCAATGCGTCACCTGAGCCTCTTGACGACAAATTTCATTAAGTAAATAAAGCCCAACGCCACGTCGGCGAGTCACCTCACGCACGAGGAAATGATAAATGGTGCCTTGTTGATGATCGACTTTCATTTTTGCGGCGGCTAATAAGCGATCATTAAAACGCGCGGCATAAATTTTTTCGCCAGATTGAAGTAAAGTCTGGATCTGATGTTGATTCTGGTCTGGCCAGATTTTGTACAGGTCAAGATATTGTTGGTCAGTAGGATCAACCACGGGAATAATTGTTAGTTTCATAATACTTCTATCTATTTCCTTGCTTATTTTTCAGTCACTCCTATAGACAGAGTGATCTGTAGCCGATTTTTTGATTTTAGGGATAAAGATTTCGTCTTTGTAGATCTTCCGAGTTTAGCTCGGATTAATTTAAATTTAACTAGAATATAACACTGGCATTTATCTAAAACCCACTCATTAACGATAGATTTTTATTCTGCTTATAACGTAATTACCTACCATATCCATTTGCTATTTAGCATATTTATCTTGTTTAATATTATGAAATATATAGCCTTATTGGCTATGTTATTAAAATTCATAGCACTCGATGGTGCTGACTATAATAATCTACTATAAATCAAACACAAACACTCAGAACCATAGAGATGGGGACGACAGAATGAAAAATATTAATAAAGTATTACTGGCAGGATCTATTGCGATGGCATTTAGCCAATCAGTATGGGCTAAAGAAGTGAAAATTGCCGTCGTTGGTGCTATGTCTGGTCCTGTTGCTCAATATGGCGATATGGAATTTACGGGCGCACGTCAAGCTGTTGCAGATATTAATGCAAAAGGCGGCATCAATGGCGACACCTTAGTTGCCGTTGAATATGATGATGCATGTGACCCAAAACAAGCTGTTGCGGTCGCGAACAAAGTGATTAATGACGGTATCCGTTATGTGATTGGTCACCTTTGCTCTTCTTCAACACAGCCTGCTTCTGATATTTATGAAGATGAAGGCGTTATCATGATCACCCCAGCAGCAACCAATGCGGATTTAACCACACGCGGTTATCAAATGATTATGCGTACCACTGGCCTTGATTCAGACCAAGGACCAACAGCTGCAAAATATATTATCGATGATATCAAACCAAAACGTATTGCGGTTGTTCATGATAAGCAGCAGTACGGGGAAGGTTTAGCACGTTCTGTGCGTGAAAACCTGAACAAAGCCGGTGTTAAAGAGGTTATGTTTGAAGGTATCACCGCAGGTGATAAAGATTTCTCCGCACTTGTGGCAAAACTGAAAAAAGAGAATGTCGATTTTGTCTACTTTGGTGGCTATTACCCTGAAATGGGACAAATTTTGCGTCAAGCGAAACAGTCAGGTTTAAATATCCGCTTTATGGGGCCAGAAGGCGTCGGTAACTCATCACTGTCAAACATTGCAGGAGAGGCTTCCGAAGGCATGTTAGTTACACTGCCTAAACGTTATGACCAAGTGCCGACTAACCAGCCTATTGTTGATGCTATTAAAGCGAAAAAAGAAGATCCTACCGGTCCCTTTGTTTGGACAACTTATGCCGCCATTCAAGGCCTAACCACAGCAATGGAACGTACGGGAAGCCGTGAACCCGAAGATCTCGTGAAAGATCTAAAAGCCAATCCAGTCGATACTGTTATGGGGTCATTAACTTGGCAGCCAAATGGGGACCTGAAAGGCTTTGAATTCGGTGTATTTGAGTGGCATGCGGATGGTACATCCACTGCAGTGAAGTAGTTCCACTATTCAGACTATGAACCGGAGGTTAGTTTACTCACTTCCGGATTCTATTCTGTTTAGGGAAGGTAGTATGAAAGGATAGTCCTATGTCAGATCAAATTCTTTATTTTATCCAACAGTTCCTGAATGGCTTAACGTTAGGCAGCACTTATGCCTTGATCGCGATTGGCTACACGATGGTGTATGGCATCATCGGTATGATCAACTTTGCACATGGTGAAGTCTATATGATTGGCAGCTACGTGTCTTTCATTGTGATCGCGGGCTTGATGATGTTAGGTATTGATGTCGGTTGGATCCTGATTGCCGCTGCTTTTGTCGCCGCCATTGTGGTGTCAAGTTCCTATGGTTGGAGTATTGAGCGCGTTGCATACCGACCTGTTCGCCATTCTAAACGATTGATTGCACTGATCTCTGCGATCGGTATGTCAATTTTTCTCCAAAACTATGTCAGCCTATCACAAGGCTCACGTGATCTGGCACTACCGAGTCTGATTACGGGACAGTGGGTTTTAGGTGAAAGTGATGGCTTTGAAGCCACCATTACAAAAATGCAACTGACCATTTGGGTGGTGACGCTATTAGCGATGTTGGCACTGACTTTATTTATTCGCTATTCACGTATGGGAAGAGCTTGTCGTGCTTGCGCTGAAGATTTAAAAATGGCCAGTTTGTTAGGTATTAACACAGATCGTGTTATCTCATTAACCTTTGTCATTGGTGCCACGATGGCCGCGGTGGCAGGCGTATTACTCGGTCAATTTTATGGGGTTATTAATCCTTATATTGGTTTTATGGCGGGAATGAAAGCCTTTACTGCCGCAGTATTAGGTGGGATTGGTAGTATTCCTGGCGCTATGCTTGGTGGGTTAATTTTAGGTGTTGCTGAAGCAATGACCTCGGCTTATTTAAGCACCGAATATAAAGATGTTGTGTCATTTGGTTTATTGATTGGTGTGTTGTTGATCATGCCAACCGGCATTCTGGGACGCCCGGAGGTCGAAAAAGTATGAGAAAAGAAAATTGGATTAACGCCATTGTTGCTTCGGTGATGTTCTTTATTCTGGCCGTCTTTATGATGGGGCTACAATTAACCCTTGATGGTACAAAATTAGTCGTATCCAGTGGGGATTCTGTTCGTTGGAATTGGATCTTTGCGGGAATAGCGGTGATCTTTGTTTTTCAACTAATACGCCCATCATTAACGAGAGTGTGGCAGGGAGTTCCTAAAAAATCGTGGTCAATTCCTGACTTTGATGGTTCAACAACGAGGCAAAAAATCCTTGCGGTGGTGATTATTATTGCCGCAATTATTTGGCCTTTTATTGTGTCTCGGGGGAGCGTGGACATCGCCACACTGACATTAATTTATGTGATGTTAGGGCTGGGTTTGAACGTCGTTGTAGGGCTATCTGGGCTATTGGTTTTAGGCTATGCAGGCTTCTATGCTATTGGAGCTTATACTTTTGCATTGCTTAATCATTACTATGGTTTTGGTTTTTGGGAAAGTTTGCCAATTGCTGGTCTTACGGCGGCTTTAGCCGGTTTTTTATTGGGTTTTCCTGTATTAAGGTTACGAGGAGACTATTTAGCGATTGTGACCTTAGGGTTTGGTGAAATTGTGCGTATTTTATTGCTCAATAACACGGAAATTACAGGGGGGCCAAATGGTATTAGCCAGCTACCGAAACCCACCTTTTTTGGTCTAGAGTTTAGCCGTTCAGCAAAAGAGGGGTGGGATACCTTCCATAACTTCTTTGGTATTGACTATAGCGCCGGCGATAGGATTATTTTCCTCTATTTTGTTGCGTTACTTTTAGTGGTATTGACGTTATTTGTCATTAATCGATTATTACGTATGCCATTAGGACGTGCTTGGGAAGCTTTAAGAGAAGATGAAATTGCTTGTCGTTCTCTCGGTTTATCACCAACGAAAATTAAGTTAACTGCATTTACAATTAGTGCGGCTTTTGCGGGATTTGCGGGAACATTATTTGCTGCACGACAAGGCTTTATTAGTCCGGAGTCCTTTACCTTTGTGGAGTCAGCCTTCGTATTAGCGATTGTCGTACTTGGTGGCATGGGATCGCAAACATCGGTGATATTAGCAGCAATTATACTGGTTGTTTCTCGTGAGATGATGCGAGATTTGAATGCTTACAGCATGCTGCTGTTGGGGGCATTAATGGTGCTAATGATGATTTGGCGTCCACAAGGGCTGTTACCCATGAAGCGTCGCCAAATGAAGTTAAAAAATGCAGAGCAATTAGCGAATGAGGGGGAGAAAGCATGAGTGCATCTATGACCCCTCTGTTGCAAGTTAATGGGCTTACTATGCGTTTTGGTGGACTTTTAGCCGTCAACAACGTTGAGTTGACTTTAAACCAAGGCGAAATAGTCTCTTTAATTGGTCCTAATGGGGCGGGTAAAACAACGATTTTTAATTGTTTAACGGGTTTTTATAAACCGACCAGTGGGGCAATTTTATATCGTGAAAAGCATTTAGAAGGCTTATCGGGTCAGGCTATTGCGCGTCTAGGCGTCATTCGAACGTTCCAACATGTGCGTTTATTTAAAGAGATGACGGTGATTGAAAACCTTTTGGTGGCTCAACATCAACATTTAAAAAGCGGTATTTTTTCTGGCTTGCTGAAAACCCCTGCATTTCGCCGAGCTGAATCAGAAGCGATTGATAATGCAGTCAAATGGTTGGAACGAGTCGACCTATTGCCATTTGCAAATCGTCAAGCGGGGAACTTAGCTTATGGGCAGCAACGCCGGTTAGAAATAGCACGTTGTATGGTGACGCGACCTGAAATTTTAATGTTGGATGAGCCTGCCGCGGGCTTAAACCCAAAAGAAACGAATGACCTTGATGAGCTGATCGCTGAATTACGTTCTCATTATCAAGTGTCTATTTTGTTGATTGAACATGATATGAAGTTAGTGATGGGGATTTCAGATCGCATTTATGTTGTCAATCAAGGTACACCTTTGGCCGACGGCACGCCTGATCAAATTCGTCAGCACCCTGATGTGATTAAAGCTTATCTGGGGGAGGCTTACTAATGTTAGAATTTAAACAAGTTTCTGCCCACTATGGAAAAATACAAGCATTACATCAAGTCAGCTTGAATATTCAAAAAGGGGAAATTGTCACACTCATTGGAGCAAATGGGGCTGGTAAAACCACATTGTTAAGTACGTTATGTGGTGATCCGCGGGCTTCTGAAGGGAAAATTCTTTACCGAGACGTGGATATTACTCAACTACCAACCGCTAAAATTATGCGCGAGGATATCGCATTAGTTCCTGAAGGGCGTCGTGTATTTTCACGAATGACTGTCGAAGAAAATTTGGCTATGGGCGGCTTTTTTGCGAATAGGCAGCAATACCAAGAGCGTATTGAACGTGTTTATACGTTGTTTCCTCGCTTGCATGAGCGGCGTAGTCAACGTTCTGGCACAATGTCTGGTGGTGAACAGCAAATGTTAGCCATCGGTCGTGCTTTGATGAGCCAACCGGAATTATTGCTTCTTGATGAGCCTTCCCTTGGCTTAGCCCCAATTATTATTATGCAAATTTTTGATACTATTTTGCAGTTACGTGAAGAGGGCATGACTATCTTTCTTGTCGAGCAAAATGCAAATCAGGCACTAAAGCTAGCAGATCGCGGGTATGTGCTTGAGAATGGACGTATTGTGCTGGAAGATAGCGGCAAAGCTTTACTTGCTAATGAAGCCGTACGTAATGCCTATTTAGGCGGATAACGACAATGAGACGTCGGTGTGATTGAGATAACCGACGTCTTCCCCAGCGAGGCACAATAATTGATAAGATAAGGTTGATGAGTCTTATTTTTAATTAACGTTTAATGTTGACCGTTAATGGGGCATTAACATACTTCATGATAAATTGATTTTTCTTTTTATACAGAGTAATAACACTCGCTGTTGACGTTTTTATTTTGATATTTGAATACGATTGCTTATTTTTAATATTGATGAGTTCAAAGCATTTATTACTGGTCACTTGATAGGTCGTTTCATAAATATCCGCTAACTTTTGTTTGAGTAATAAAACAGAACCATTATTAAGATCCCTTAATAAGAGATGATCGACTAGCATCTTAACGGGCATTTCTTGTAATTTATTTTGGTCTTCAAGCACACGGTATGTTTGGATAATATTCTCTACATCCATGTCTAATATTGAAGAGAGATTTCTTAACCCTTGAAAACCAAACTCACTATCGATAGCGTTAGATGAGGCGACTTTCCCTATATTTATCTCATGATTATTCACTCCATCTAGGCAGAGTAGTTTATATTGAGATTTATCAATAATGAGTTTATCCAGTGTCTCTCGCAGATCGTCTTGATAAGTTTGCTCAATAAATTTCATAATAGGTAATGTGTTGCTGGAAAAACGATTGGCAACATCTTGTGATGTTGTGATTCTAATTGTTTGATTTTTATCAGTAATATAATTTAAGCGAAATCGCTGAATATCGCTTACGAATGAAATGGGGGGTTTTTCATTGATTTTAAAAGATATTATTTTAAATGAGTAGTTTTCTGGTTTTATGGTGTATCGATAGTTTTCAGACCGACACAATACAGAAATAGATTGGCTAGAGAGGGTTCGGTGTTGTTGTGTTTCTACCGCCTGAGTGATATGGCTAAAATAGCTTGCTGGTGGATAAAATATTTCATTGAGATGGGGGATATGTTGTTGTGGCTTCTTTTTAAAAAAAGGGAAGCTAAATAAATTTTTTGCAGTGATCTTAGATATTTTTCTAGGCTCAACAGCTCTATTGTTTAACGTTGTAATATCCATGACTGCTTTATTTGAAACTCTCACTGAGGCTATTCCTTTATGATTAATGCTATTTTATTAAAAGGTGTTATTGATGACTTTTTATTGAATGATTAATGGCCTTAATTTATTTTTCAGAGTTTAGGTTTTATATTATTTACTATTTATTAAATTAGAAATAATTGTAATCTTTTTGAATAAACCGATATTGCAAAAAATAATGAAACTCAATCAATTTTCCATTGATTGAGAGAATGGTCGTGTTTAGAAATAGAGTTGCCATGCTAGTGACAGCTTTTTGTGAGCCAGTAATGTGAAGCACTTCGCATTTCAGCTATTTGTTTATGTTTAGAGAAGTGTTCAATTGTCTATACATTTTGTTGTGAATAAATAGCGAGTTAACCTTTGTTGTATAGTTGCTCATCCTCTTTCTATCTAATCTTTATACAAAAATTCAAATTTAAATGTATATACTTTGTGAATTAAATGTATATATATTTAAAGGCAAGTCGAAGACGAATCCTCCGGAGAGGATAAAAACCAGCACTGAAAATACCACTAATAGATTGATTATATGCGTTTTTTATCCAAAAGGGATTTTTACGTGATAAGTAATGACTCATTATAAACATCATTTATTGTTGTAAAAATGTTAAGTAAAATAAAGAAATAGAGGATACAGCAATGCTAAACCGTACTGACTCTACACGTGTTATCCGCGCTCCACGTGGCAGCGAGAAAACTTGTAAAAGCTGGCTCACTGAAGCCGTGTACCGCATGATCCAAAACAACTTAGATCCTGATGTGGCTGAACATCCACAAAGCTTAGTCGTGTACGGTGGAATTGGTCGTGCAGCTCGTGATTGGGAATGTTATGACAAAATTTTAGAGGTATTAAAAACACTCGAAGATGATCAAACTTTACTTGTGCAATCCGGCAAACCTGTTGGTGTTTTTCCAACTCATCCGGATGCACCCCGTGTATTAATTGCTAACTCAAATATTGTCCCTCATTGGGCAAATTGGGAATATTTCAATGAGCTAGATAAAAAAGGTTTGATGATGTACGGTCAAATGACCGCGGGTTCTTGGATCTATATAGGTTCACAAGGCATTGTTCAAGGTACCTATGAAACCTTTGTTTCTTTAGCTAAACAGCATTTTAAGGGTAACCCTGCGGGTCGTTGGATCCTGACCGGTGGTCTCGGGGGAATGGGGGGCGCTCAACCTTTAGCAGCGACAATGGCAGGTTTTAGCATGATTGCCGTTGAATGTGATGAAAGTCGTATCGATTTTCGCCTAAGAACTCGATATGTCGATAAAAAAGCCACATCCCTGGATGAGGCATTGCAATATATTGAACAAGCCAAAAATGACGGCAAGCCTGTTTCTGTCGGTTTATTAGGAAATGCAGCCGATGTCTATAGCGAATTAGTTAAACGTAACATTATTCCTGACTCTGTTACCGACCAAACGAGTGCACATGACCCTGTTCATGGTTATTTACCTCAAGGCTGGACATTAACACAGTGGCGTGAGAAGCAAAAAACAGCACCGGCTGAAGTCACGAAAGCGGCTAAGAAAAGTATGGCGGTACAGGTTGATGCGATGTTAACCATGCAAAAACGCGGCTCAGCGGCATTTGACTATGGGAATAACATTCGTCAAATGGCTAAAGATGAAGGTATCAGTAATGCCTTTGATTTTCCGGGCTTTGTTCCGGCTTATATTCGCCCTCTATTCTGTGAAGGCATCGGGCCATTCCGCTGGGTTGCTTTATCTGGCGATCCTGAAGATATCTATAAAACAGATCAAAAAGTAAAAGAGTTAATTCCTGACGATAAGCATCTGCATAATTGGCTGGATATGGCTCGTGAACGCATTGCATTTCAAGGTTTGCCAGCACGTATTTGTTGGGTTGGTTTAAAAGATCGTGAAAGACTCGGTCGTGCGTTTAATGAAATGGTAAAAAATGGTGAGTTGAAAGGGCCTATTGTCATTGGCCGTGATCACTTGGATTCAGGCTCTGTGGCAAGTCCACACCGCGAAACAGAATCAATGAAAGATGGCTCGGATGCGGTCTCTGATTGGCCTCTATTAAATGCGTTATTGAATACCGCGGGAGGCGCAACATGGGTCAGCCTGCATCATGGTGGTGGTGTAGGAATGGGCTTTTCCCAACATGCTGGTGTGGTCATTGTTTGTGATGGGACAGATGCCGCAGACAAACGTCTGGCTCGTGTTTTACATAACGACCCTGCGACTGGGGTGATGCGTCATGCTGATGCGGGTTATGACATTGCCATTAACTGCGCAAAACAGCAAGGGCTGAACTTACCGATGGTCAAGTAGCGCTTTTGGCCAGCCTTATTTGAGGCTGGCTCGTTTTATAAGGATATCAGTATGAAAATGGTGTCAACACAAAAAAGAGCAGGGCCATTATCAGGGATCAAAGTGATCGATCTCAGTCGTGTGCTTGCAGGGCCTTATTGTACAGGCATGATGGCTGACCTAGGTGCTGAAGTGATCAAAATAGAAGTGCCTGACCATGGTGATGACAGTCGTCATTTAGGTCCCTTTATTGAGGGTGAAAGTGTTTATTACGGGCTGATCAATCGAGGAAAGCGCAGTATTGAGCTTGATCTTAAATCCGAGAACGACCTAGAGATCTTATATCAACTCGTGAAAGAGAGTGATGTGGTCGTCGAAAATTTTCGACCGGGTGTTACGGCAAGATTGGGAATTGATTTTGACAGTTTGAAACAGCATAACCCTAGACTTATCTATGCCAGCATATCTGGCTTTGGGCAAGACAGCCCACTTGCTAACTATCCTGCTTATGACATTGTTGCACAAGCAATGTCAGGATTAATGAGTGTAACGGGGTTTCCTGAAACAGGCCCAACACGTAGTGGGGAGTCGATAGGGGATGTCTGTGCTGGCATCTTTGCTGCTTGGGCGATCAGCAGCGCCTTGTTTGCGCGAGAAGCTCACCAAGAACATGCTCAATATATTGATGTTGCGATGGTCGATGTGCTGTTGAGTATGCAGCTGACAGGACTATCAAATCTATTTGCACACGGTCAAGCGCCGGGCTTAGTGGGAAATCGTCATCCTGTTTCAACACCTTTTGATACCTATCAAGCACGAGATGGGCAAGTTGTTATTGCTATTGCCAGTGAAAAGCTTTTCCAACGTTTCTGTGAGTGTATGGGGCGGCCTGAACTACGCAATGATCCTCGCTATAAAGATGATCCAACGCGAACCCTTTACCACGCGGATCTTAGAAAAGAAATCGAACATTGGACATCACAAAAAACGGTTGAAGAAGTGTGTGAGCAACTGCTAAACGCAGGGGTGCCTGCTTCACCGATCCAAAATTTGCAGCAAGCGACACAAAGCGAACATGCAAAGGCTCGTCAAGTTCTCACTTACCTTGATGATGGTGGAACCCCGTTAGTATCTCAACCTGTTTTCTTTAATGGTAGCAAGCCGCGAGCCATGCAAAGAGCACCTCGCTTGGGCGAAGCCAATCATGCTTATAAATCAGCCAATATAACAATTAAAAATGCGGAGGCAATACAATGAGCTTTCAAATAGATGAGACAGAACAAGCAATTGTCGATGCTGTTGAAAAGGTTTGTCGTGACATTCTGCAAGTGAATGCACAACGTTATGATGAGACAGAAACTTTTTGTGCGGAAAGTTTGGCTGCTCTAGGGGAGATGGGATGTTGGGGGATCAATTTACCTGAGCAATATGGTGGGTTCGGCATTGGTAGTATTGCGATGAGTATGATCGTCGAAGCCGTAGCGGCCGCTTGCGCATCAACTTCATCCGCGTTAACGGCTCATTTCCTTGCAACAGATTCGATCCTAATAGGGGGTACCGAGGAGCAAAAGCAGTATTGGTTACCTAAAGCAGCAAGTGGTGAGATGTTAGGCGCTTTTGGTCTGACAGAACCCGCAGCAGGATCAAATCCAGCAGATATGCGCACTGTCGCTACCCGAGAAAATGGAGGCTGGCGAATTCGCGGAAATAAACATTATATTACCAATGCTAAAGAAGCTGATTTTATTGTCTTATATGCCAAAACAAACCCAGAAGCCGGTGCCCGTGGTATCAGTGCATTTATGATCCCTAAAGGTACTGAGGGTGTTGAGTTTTCTTCCCCAGAAAAAACCATGGGGCTACGTGGGAGTACAATCTATGAGCTTGCATTGAACTGCTGGTTGCCTGAGTCGGCCCTATTAGGCGAAGAAAATAAAGGCTTTCATACAGCCATGGAAGTCTTAGATAAAGGGCGTGTTGAAGTGGCAGCCACGTCATTAGGGATCGCTCGTGCAGCGATGGAATGTGCTTTAAATTGGGTTAAAGAGCGTCAAATCGGTAAAAAGCCATTAGCGGCTTATCAAGGCACCCAGTGGCGTCTTGCAGATATGTACACACAGTTAGAAGCAGCGCGTATGCTGACTTGGCATGCGGCAGAGTGCCGTGACTCAGGAGAGCGTTTTAGTTTGCAATCCGCAACAGCAAAATTATTTGCCGCGGAGTGCGCTGGCTTTGTGACCGATGCGGCATTACAGCTGCATGGTGGCTACGGTTATATTCGTGATTTACCTTTAGAACGTTATGTACGTGATGCACGCATTTTACGAATTTTTGAAGGCACTTCAGAAATTCAAAAGATCATTATTTCGCGAGCGGTTTTAGATTCGGTTTAATCGTGAAAGATGAATACGCTGGTGGATGGACAGGATCCACCAGTAATGAGTAAAAACTGCAATAGGATGAACGACCTGATAACAGGATCATGGAATTAAAAACACAACAACAACCAGGTTTAAGAATGTATTTCAATTTTTAATGGCGGGCTGTTTATAAAAACATAATAACGTCCGACTTAGCGTCTAATGGCTGTACCCTACAACAACCATTATGACAAATTGGTTCATTCTTTAAGCCAGCCTTGCTTAAAGAGGAGTTACCATGACAGTTTCAAACGACATAACCGCAGACAAAAAACATCGGCAGGATAATGTTCCTTTAATCGAAGCACGATCAATAGACTATATTCCTGAGTCGGAACGCCACGGGACATTATCGAGCCAATTTACCCTTTGGTTCGGTGCCAACTTACAAATTACGGCTATCGTGACAGGGGCATTGGCTGTCGTGTTAGGAGGTGATGTATTTTGGTCATTAATTGGTTTATTTATTGGCCAATTGTTGGGGGGAGCTGTTATGGCATTGCATGCCGTGCAAGGGCCAAAACTCGGACTGCCACAAATGATCTCAAGTCGTGTTCAGTTTGGTGTATATGGTGCGGTAATCCCAATACTGTTAGTGTGCATGATGTACGTCGGTTTCTCTGCTAGTGGTACCGTATTGGCAGGGCAAGCTGTTGGGCAATTACTGAATGTCAGTGATTGGGTAGGAATTTTGATCTTTGGTGCCGTGATCATCGCAATCACGATCTGTGGTTATCGAATCATTCACATGTTAGGTAAAGCGGCGAGTGTGATTGGTGTGATCGCCTTCTTCTACCTATTCTTCCGCTTATTCTATATGAATGATGTGTCGGTTTTATTGGAAAATCGCCATTTCAGTTGGACTAACTTCTTACTCGCGATGTCTTTGTCGGCATCATGGCAAATTGCATTTGGTCCTTATGTTGCGGACTACTCTCGTTATCTACCGACAAAAACACCAACCATTAAAGCATTTTTAGCGGTAGGTTCGGGAACGGTTATTGGAACTCAAGCATCAATGATCTTAGGGGTCTTTGCGGCGGCCCTAGCAGGTAATGCATTTGCGGGTCATGAAGTTGCCTATATTGTTGGTCTTGGTAGTACTGGACTGATCGCAGCATTACTCTATATCAGTATTTTCTTTGGTAAGGTGACGATCACTGCACTTAATGCATATGGCAGTTTTATGTCAATGGCGGCTATTTTCTGTGGCTTCCGTGGTAAGCAGCAAATTTCTCGTGGTCAAAGGTTGTTTTTCATCATCTTGATGGTGAGTTTTTCGACGGTTCTCGGTCTTGCTGGACAACACTCGTTCTTAAAACTATTTTCAGCCTTCTTACTGTTTTTACTCGCATTCTTTACACCATGGAGTGCAATCAATCTTGTGGATTACTACTGGGTAACGAAAGGACGTTATGACGTCCCTGAATTATCAAATCCTAATGGTCGTTATGGGCGTTGGAATAAAGTGGGCATTATTACCTATGTGATTGGCGTCCTCATTCAACTGCCTTTTATTGCAACCGGTTTCTATACAGGGCCTTTGGTTGAGCAACTGGGGGGCGTTGATATCTCATGGATTGTTGGCTTAGTGGCTACCAGTATTATTTACTATGCAGCAATTAAAATATGGCCAATGTCAGTAGCGGACAGATTGATACTGCCATCATCAAATGCATAACCCATAGCAAATAAATATAAGTAACAAATAACGTTAAAACAAAAATAAGCGGGAATATTAGCAGTGAAATAATCACTGCTAAGGATCCGCTCAGCCTGAAAAACACCTTCTGGCAGAGAGTAATTAGGAGTCTTTATGAAAATTTTAGTGGCTGTTAAAAGAGTTATTGATCACAACGTTAAAGTTCGTGTGAAAGCGGATGGCTCCGGTGTGGAATTAGCGAATGTCAAAATGGCGATTAATCCTTTCGATGAAATTGCAGTTGAAGAAGCTGTCCGCCTGAAAGAAGCTGGTAAAGCGAATGAAATTGTTGTGGTATCAATAGGGGATAACAGCGCCCAAGAAACGTTGCGTAGTGCGATGGCAATCGGAGCTGATCGCGCAATTTTAATGCAAAGACCTCATGATTTAGTGCTAGAACCTCTCGATATTGCTCGTTTATTGCAGCAAGTGGTCATCGCTGAACAGCCTGATTTAATTCTGCTCGGTAAACAGGCGATTGATAATGATTGTAATCAAACAGGGCAAATGCTAGCGGCATTACTTAAATGCGCGCAAGCAACCTTTGCGTCTTCCATTGAAGTTGAAGGCTCATCATTACAGGTCACACGTGAAATTGATGGTGGTTTAGAGACGCTGTCTTTACCGCTACCTGCGGTCGTAACAACCGATTTACGTTTGAATGAACCTCGCTATGCAACACTGCCTAATATTATGAAAGCGAAGAAAAAGCCGCTTGAAATACAAGACATCTCTGAAATGAATTTTACCCCATTAGGGCAGGTAAAAATATTGACCGTGACTGAACCGAAAAAGCGATCAGGCCAGTGCACATTGTTTAATGATGTCAATGCATTAGTCAGTGAATTACAAGCAAAAGAAGTCATTTAATCGGGGGAATCATCATGAGCCAATTATCCATATTAGTTATGGTTGAACACGATAACCAAACAATTAAATCTTCAACGTACCATAGTGTGACTGCCGCAAAACAGATGTTATCAGGGCAAGGACAGCTGCATCTGCTTGTTGCAGGACATCAATGTAAGCAGGTGGCAGAGCAAGCGGCAACGATCGCGGGTGTTGAAAACGTGATCCTCATAGATAACAGTGAGCTCGCTCACCCGCTTGCTGAAACTGTGACTGATGCCGTGATTGCGGTTGCTGAAAACTATAGCCATTTAGTATTTCCTGCCACAACCTACGGTAAAAATATCGCTCCACGTGTTGCAGCAACGTTAGGCGTTGCACAAATCTCTGACATTACTGAAGTGATTAATGCACAGACTTTTGTGCGTCCTATTTATGCAGGTAACGCATTAGCAACGGTACAAAATAATGGTCAGCAAGTTGTATTAACAATCCGTAGTTCCGCTTTTTCTGGTACGACTGAAACGCAAAGTCCAGCTGCCATTGAAGAATGCACTGTTAATCATTTTAGTCCGTTATCTCAATTAAAAAGCCAATCATTAACGCAAATGAGCCGAGCTGAATTGAGCTCTGCTAAGGTCGTGATATCAGGCGGTAGAGGCTTAAATTCGAGTGAAAACTTTGCGCTGCTTGAAACTATCGCTGATAAGCTTGGGGCCGCGGTTGGTGCATCGAGAGCTGCCGTTGATGCAGGTTATGTACCGAATGATTATCAAGTTGGGCAAACCGGTAAGATCGTTGCGCCCGATCTCTATATTGCGGTAGGAATATCAGGTGCGATCCAGCACATAGCAGGTATGAAAGAGAGCAAAGTGATCGTGGCGATAAATCGCGATCCAGAAGCACCGATTTTCCAAGTTGCTGATTATGGCATTGTGGGTGATCTATTCGAGATCTTACCTGAATTTGATAAAGCGTTGGCTTAAAGGGGGGATCATGGCTATCGACAATAGTGTCAATGTAAGTGAGGCTCCCGAGCGGGAATCGATGGAGTTTGATGTCCTGATTGTCGGTGGTGGGCCAGCAGGATTATCCGCTGCAATTCGTCTAAAGCAACTTGCGGCAGAGAAAAACAAAGAGTTATCTGTTTGTTTAATTGATAAAGGTGCTGAAATAGGGGCTCATATCTTATCAGGTGCGGTTATTGATCCACGAGCTTTGAATGAATTATTACCGAATTGGCAGCAGATGCTGCCAAGTGAGCTGACAACTGTAACAGAAGACCGCTTTTTGTTATTAAAAGAACAGAAAGCAAGCCGGTTACCACTGGCTTTATTGCCCGCTAGCTTAAAAAATAGTGGGAATTTAATTGGTAGCCTTGGCCAAGTGTGTGCGGCATTAGCCTCACAAGCAGAGCAGCTTGGCGTCGACGTATTTGCAGGCTTTGCGGCAACGGAAATACTCTACGATGATGAAGGCACCGTTATTGGTATAACAACCGGGGATATGGGGCTTGATAAATCAGGCAACCCCACTTCACTGTATCAGCCCGGTATGAACTTATTGGCTAAAATGACCTTTTTTGCCGAAGGTTGTCGAGGCCAATTAGGTAAGCAACTTATAGAACGTTTTGATTTAGACAGTGGACGTGGAAAGCAAACTTATGGGTTAGGATTAAAAGAAATTTGGCAAATTCCTAAACCACAACATCAAGCAGGCTTGGTTGTTCACTCAATTGGTTGGCCTTTAGATAGCCGTACGTACGGTGGTGGCTTTGCTTACCATTATGGTGAAAACCTCGTTGCTATTGGCTTAGTTGTAGGCCTTAATTATGAAAATCCTTATTTATCACCTTTTGATGAATTTCAACGACTCAAAACGCATCCATCACTCAGTGCTTTTTTAAAAGGTGGTAAACGAATTAGCTACGGTGCGCGCACGTTAGTGGCTGGAGGATTGGCAGCATTACCAGAATTGAGTTTTCCAGGTGGAGCATTAATAGGGGATGATGCCGGTTTTTTAAATGCAGCACGGATCAAAGGAAGCCATTGTGCAGTGAAAAGTGGTGCGCTTGCTGCGGAAGCATTGTTTGAATCAATGAATGATGATGTGATTGATTATGCAAGGTTTAAAACAGAGTATCGTCAAAAATTCGAGCGTAGCTGGCTGTATCGAGAATTACATCAAACACGTAATTTCAAACCTTATATGAAAAAAGGCTTGTATTTAGGCTCCTTATTATTTGGTGCTGAACAGCTTTTACTAAAGGGGCGAACCCCTTGGACTCTTAAATTAAAACAGGCCGACCATGAATGTTTACAGGAAGCTCATAATTTTCAGCCAATAGATTATCCAAAGCCGGATGGTGTTCTGACCTTTGATAAGCCATCGTCGGTCTTTTTGTCGAATACAAATCATGAGGAAGACCAGCCTTGTCATCTGAAATTAAAAGATAATCATGTACCGACAAAGATGAATTTACCTAAATATGCAGCTCCTGAGACGCGTTATTGTCCCGCTGGAGTGTATGAAATTGTGAGTATTGAAGACCAGCCTAAGTTGCAGATTAATGCGCAGAACTGCCTACATTGTAAGGCTTGCGACATTAAAGACCCAACACAAAATATTTGTTGGACAGCTCCACAAGGGGGAGAAGGGCCAATCTACCAAGGTATGTAATTTAAATTTGTTGTGATGTATTCCTGTTCAATAAGTAACAGGTGTTAGTTGTGCTTGTTTTATCAGTCGCTTTGGGGCATATAGATTTGCCCCATTTTTTTCGATCAAATTAAGGTGTATCAATACGTGAATGTAGCTTTAATTTATAACGCGAGCCGGCAGTTATCATATGGACATAGCTGATTAATGTGGAACCCGTCCACGTACGGCGGCTAAGCTGTAAGCACGGTGAGCCTTCTTTAATTGATAAAGATTGTGCAATCGCTTTAGTCGCTAATGCGGCCTCAATGGTATGTTCCATCTCACTGACAGGAAAATTTCGTTGTAAGTAGCCGCTCGGCGTTTCAGTATCACCAAAGTGTTGTTTCACAAAATCAGGTGCGAGGGCATGATTTACATAGCGTTCTTCAAGCATCAGTGGAATATCATTTTCAAAATGTAATACCTTACAATAGCTTATATCACTGCCTTCCATCACGCCGAGCTGTAAAGCAATTTCAGCCGAAGCGGCAATGACTTTGAGTTGCAATTGATGACCACTATATTTATTACCGCTTAATGAAATTTCATCGAAAATATCAAATGCTTTTGTGACAGGCAGCTCGTGTTTCTGCGAGGCGACAAAGGTTCCCTTACCAGCAATGCGATTCAGTATGCCTTTTTGGCTCAGTTCCGAAATGGCCTTATTCACTGTCATGCGGCTCACATTAAATTGTGCGCACAGTTCTAGTTCTGTGGGTATCTGTGTTTCAGGCTTAAAAATACCTAAATCAATACTACGCAGAATATAAGATTGAATTTGCTTGTATGCTGGTTGTGAAGTCATCGTGATTATTTAATCGATCATAGAGTTTTGTGAGAGTCCGCTCATTTTCCGTTTTACCGCACCAAATCGACGGTTTGTTCAAGTTTAACAGTAAAAACTTTCTTTGCTAGCCACCCTTGCCGGTTATGTCGAAAAATATCATTGATTGTGATTTTTTGGCGTGTTACGGATGTTAGCCTGTAATTATCTGAATTCTAATATTAAAGCCTAATTCTTATTGGGAGCATAATCTTTTTTGACTAAGATAGTTAAATTCTAATAAACAAGATAGGCACAGCAAATGGGTGTTCAATATTTTAATGTCACTTTATCTCAGTGTGATTATCAAAAAGTTATTCCGACAGGAATGGTTCGATTGATAGCGTCTGACCTCGTCTTCTTTTTTAATCTTGCAGATTTTAAACACGGTGAGGTTTTTTTAAAAAAACTCGAACAAGGTGATGAACTGGTGATCTGTGCTGAAAGATTAAATGATGGGAGTTATTGGATTAATTGGGTGTTTCATCAAACAAAGGGGCGGTTGGAGCCTGATAGAGAGGTTGGCTTTCATCGAGGAATGCTAAAATCACTTTTATGGGCGCTTGGATTATCCTCATTCTCAATATTAGCTTATTTTTGCTTTGCTTATGGTGAAGAGAGTTTTTGGCTCATTCTGTTGGGGTCATTGGCATGTCTTGCCGTATTTAGCGGTGTGGTTATGGTGGCTCTGGTTATAAAAGAGATCTGCTATATTATTAGCCCACGTAGAAAATGGATATTAAAAGCGTTAGATAAGGTTATTGCTGGGCAATATCAAATTACACCTGAAAACACACCACAAATTAATATATTAGGTACACGTAATCCTAAGATAAAACCAATGAAAGTTAAGGCTGTCCGTGAACCTAAAATGTCACAGGAGGATGAGCTTAATTTGACTCGCGGCAAAGTTAATTTAGTGGAATCATTTCAGAGTGCGATTATGAGATATCGAGGCCCTCAGGAAATTTGCAATATAACAATAATACAGATTGATAGAAAACAATTTACGGTAATAACACCAGTAAATGAACCTGTATTTAATAACCATAGCTTATTTATGGCTCAAGGCGATGACATTGAAGTCTACCATAAAAAATTACGTCAGGCTGAGAATGAAGAAATCGTTTTTGGTATTTTTAATCGGCAAGATCAGCTTGCTTACTCAATAAGTAGAGGGGGCTGGCCACCAGAACGTAGTTTTTATTATTTATTGTGGATATTCATGGTGGGAATGATCGCATTTTTTACCCTTATGGTTTTGTCTATGAATATCGCTGATATCTTGGAAAGAGGGGGATACTGGGATCGTTGGGATTGGCAATATATGATGGATAATGGCATTGAGTTTATTGGCATGGCATCCTCTATCTCATTAGGCATTGGCTTTTTGAGCGCTTTATGCATAACAATTTATTTTTCGGTGTCGCAACGTGGCCGAATACATTTTCAAACTCAATACTATTTACGTTATTTACGCTTAAAACGTGGAAAGTCAGGTTATGTTACTGAGGTACGTGTATGAACCCATTTCTCAGTAAGAATTTTATTATTATTACGTTAGCATTCATTATCTGTGTAATTTTAACCATCGCTTTTCATTTCCGAGGTAATGCACAAGGGTGGACATGGCAGGATAACCCCCAAGCGAATGCGATGGAAATTGCAGACTTTGATTGGTTAAAATCGTACCCTACAGAAACAGGAATGTTGATTATTGCGCAAAGTAGCCGCAATACAGCCTATTACTCTTCCTATAATCTACCTTACCATGACTATAATTATCAGGTGCTTTTTGCTGATGAGACAGGAATACATTATATAGATAAAGGGGATAACAGTTTTTATAATGCGGCCTGTGATAAAACGGAATGTGTACTGTTTTTTGACGATGGTCGTCGAGTTTTAAATTTATCTGATTATTCCATCACGAAGATGCAGCCTTGGCAGGATAAATATGGAGAACAATTTTCTACGTTAATTATGGGGAAAATACTGCATACACAAAATGATCAAACCTATTTATCCGTGAGTAATGAAGCTATTTTTAAAACGCTTGATAAAGGTAGCACATGGCAATATTTGGCTAATGTACGTGACTTAGTTAAGTCTTATTATCCAGAAGAAATTGCGGATAATTCTAACTTCTCATTTGCAACCCAAAACAATGAACTTATTATCTGGTATAGCTATGGTAACGACATGGGGTCACTTGAGATTACCCTTGATACTGATAAAGGAAAGGTCGTTGGACATAAATGGTTGCCGTTACGGATCAATGAAGTTGAACAATCACCAAATGGCAATATTTATGCGATTGCACAAGAGCCATCACGTAAGCTATTTTCATTGTTACAATTTAATGATAATGGTGAATTTTCCGTGATCACTGAAAATGGATACAACCATTTGCATAGTTTACATGTGAGTAATCAAACGGTGTTGTTAAATGAAGATTGGCGAGGTCAGTGGGGATATTTACTGATGAACGTAACAGACGGTAATATAACTCATCGAGCTGAGCTTAGTGATTTCAATAGACTCTTCAATAATGTCGATAATACTTTTATTAAATTAGCGAATAGTTATTCTAATGATATTGAAATAAACAATGGCGGATTAGTGAAATACAGTGTGGCCAGATAGTCAATAAAAACGGGCAATCTAGCCCGTTTTGACTTATCAAATGAATGTAGAAAACAAAACCACCAATAAACTGATTGTCTTTTTAAGACGGAATAAGTCACAGCATGTTATCGTATACGAAGTGGCTCATGGGATCCCTCAAATATGGCTTCTAATGAATTGTAAGCTATGAGCAACAAAATTCTCTACTGGTGACCGAAGTGTTTAGGGATGTAAAGCGATTGTTTCGTTATTTCTTATCAGTATTTATGTTGCGTTAATACGACTCATTCCAGCAAACGTAACGAATAAGTTATTAATGTAGATGTTTTGTTTAAATATAATTTACCCGTAAATTAAGCCACTAATAAAAATCTAGCAGGGTTTTTGAGTTAATGAATATAGTTAAAAATCTCACTTAGTATAATGGCTATTTTTATTTAACTTAAGTTGTATTTTTTATATGAAATAGTCTTTCATCTAAATTTTTATATTTAAAAAGCTGTTATTAATCTGTGGTTTTTATTTTATTTTCATTATAAAACAATCGGTTAAATATTTTTTTATTTTTATTGAGTAAGTTTCAATAATCTCAATAGGATTGTGATATAGTTCATAATGTTGTTGGGTAAATGAAAAAGAGTGTGATGTATGTACAATATCATGACACTTGTGATTAAAATATCAGCTCGGTTGTTATATATATAATGTCAAATGTTGTACTAATCCTTAATTAAAGGAGAATAGTATGTCTTTGTTAAATGAACTGCTAATATCAAGGTGTTTCTTCTATATGAAGAAATGGTTCAATATGGATGTTTCTTTAGCTTTCTTTTTTCCTCATAAATAGTCCTTTCTTCTTTTCTCTCAATTATCGTTAGCTTATTCATAATAGGCACGAACCGCTATTTTGTTATTTAATGAAAAATTAAAGGTATTATCATGGCTAAAAGAATCGTAGAACCGTTCCGTATTAAAATGGTTGAAAATATTCGTATTCCATCTCGAGAAGAGCGGGAAGCTGCATTAAAAGAGGCAGGTTACAACCCGTTCTTATTACCCAGTAGCGCTGTTTATATCGATTTATTAACTGACTCAGGCACTAACGCAATGAGTGACCACCAGTGGGCAGCGATGATCACGGGTGATGAAGCATATGCAGGATCGCGTAACTATTACGATTTAAAAAATAAAGTTAAAGAGATGTTTGGCTATGATTATGCCATTCCTGCACACCAAGGACGTGGCGCTGAAAATATGTTATTTCCTGTATTGTTGAATGTTAAAAGGCAACAAGGAGGAGCCAAAAAGCCTGTATTTATTTCGAACTTCCATTTTGATACAACCGCAGCGCATGTGGAGTTAAACGGTTGTAAAGCGATTAATATTGTTACGGAAAAAGCCTATGACTCTGAAACCTATGATGACTGGAAAGGCAATTTTGATATTCAGAAGTTGAAAGATAATATAGCTCAGTATGGGGCTGAAAACGTAGTTGCTATTGTTTCAACCGTAACCTGTAATAGTGCGGGTGGTCAACCGGTTGCAATGTCAAATCTTAAAGAAGTGTATGAGATTGCAAAACAACACAATATTTTTGTCGTGATGGATTCGGCACGTTTCTGTGAAAATGCCTATTTTATTAAAGAGCGTGACCCAAAATATAAAAATGCAACGATAAAAGAAATTATATTTGATATGTACAAATACGCTGATGCGTTAACAATGTCAGCGAAGAAAGACCCGCTATTAAATATCGGTGGTTTAGTGGCGATTAAGAATGATGAAAATATATTTACTTTAGCAAGGCAACGTTGCGTACCAATGGAAGGGTTTGTCACTTATGGTGGCTTAGCGGGCCGTGATATGGCTGCCATGGTACAAGGGCTTGAAGAAGGTGCTAACGAAGAATATCTTCATTATCGTATCGGTCAAGTCAAATACCTAGGAGATCGGCTGCGTGAAGGAGGGATCCCGATTCAATATCCTACAGGTGGACATGCAGTATTTGTTGACTGTAAAAAATTGGTTCCGCAAATCCCAGGGGATCAATTCCCTGCACAAGCAGTTATCAATGCACTGTATCTTGAATCGGGGGTTCGTGCCGTTGAAATTGGCTCATTTTTATTAGGTCGAGATCCTGAAACAGGTAAACAAAAACATGCGGATATGGAGTTTATGCGTTTAACAATAGCAAGGCGCGTCTATACCAATGATCATATGGATTATATTGCGGATGCATTAATTGGTCTTAAAGATAAGTTTCCAACATTAAAAGGACTGGATTTTGAATATGAACCTCCAGTATTAAGGCATTTTACAGCGAGATTAAAACCAATCAAATAATAGGTAATAATTTGGAGATTCCCGTGCAACGCGGGAGTCTCCCCCCTTATTTCTCTAAGGTAAATACCATGAATAATTCTACAGCGAAGAAAGAACCCTCCATATTGGTAGGGGGCTTTGTGCTCGGTGGCGCTATGATAGGGGCAGGTATGTTTAGTTTGCCCACGATTATGGCAGGAGCATGGTTTATTAATTCAGTTGTTATTCTATTAGTTGTTTGTTTTTTTATGTTTCATTCGGGAATCTATATTCTTGAATGTATATCAAAATATGGTTCAGGGACTAATTATTTTTATATCTCCAAAGAGCTGTTACCTAAATGGGCTTGTTATATTGCTAATGCAGCCTTAATATTTGTATTATATATTTTAATTTATGCTTATATCTCTGCTGCGGGATCAGTCATTAAAGAGGCTGCATCGATATATGGATTTGATGTTAATTTAAGGCTAATATTTGTTATCTTTACTTTTATATTAGGTGCAAGTATTTGGTGGAGTGGTATTGGTGCTAGCCGTTTAACATCAATATTTTTATTAATTAAAATCATATTATTTATATTAGCATTCTCAGGGCTCTTTTTAATTGTTAAAACTGATTTATTATTAACCATTCCCTCTAAAGAAAGTCAGTTAACATTACTTCCCTTTATTTTTATCATTATTCCCTATGCAATCACTTCATTTGGTTATCATGGTAATGTATGTAGCCTATATAAGCTGTATCATGAAAATGAACGTAAGGTGGTCAAGAGCTGTATTATTGGGTGTTTGCTGGCATTGGTCCTGTATTTTTTATGGGTATTGGGTACGATGGGGAATCTGCCAAGACCGGAGTTTTTAACCATTATCAATAAAGGCGGTAATCTTGATGCCTTTATTGAATCGCTGTATTCCGTACTTAACAGCCAACATATTGCCACTTTCTTATTATGGTTTTCGATTAGTGCTGTATTCTGTTCATTCTTAGGTGTTGCGATAGGTTTATTTGACTATATATTGGCCTCTTTAAATTTCCAAGATAATAGTTCAGGGCGTATGAAATCGGCATTATTATGCTTTTTACCCCCATTGATACTCTGCATGTTATTCCCTAATGGGTTCTTAATTGCTATTGCTTATGCCGGAATGGCAGCCTGTATTTGGGCCATTATTTGTCCTGCGGTAATGGCTTTGAAAGCGCGAGAACGTTTCCCGAATTCAAGATTTAAAGTATGGGGAGGTAAAGGATTAATATATGCAGTGATTACTTTTGGAATTGTGGGCATTATTTGTCAATTACTCGCACAATTTAATTTATTACCAATATACCGCTAATTTTTAATTATACTTTTCACTCACTGTCAAAGGCACGGCAAGTTTTGCTGTGCCTTTTTTATGGGATGGAGGCGATAAATTAAAAATAACTTATCGATGTAAAACGTTTGATTAATAAATACAGGAATGTGGAAAGGCTTAAATATAATGTGGGTACTTTTGTAAAGAACTAAAATTTTCTCTGATGGTGCCGATAAAGTGAAATATTGTCATTTTATCTTACCAAAAGAGAAATAATATGCAGAAACTTCGAAATTATTCTATTCGTGCTGTGATGCTAATATTGTTAGGTATTCTAGGCATGATATTAGTCGGTGTAAGCTTATATAGTGTATGGTCATTATCTCGAATGTCAGATGGAAATACACTTGATAGACAATTAGTTAAACAAATGACGGTGTTGAGTCAGGGGAACGACCAATATTTTCGCGTTGTCACTCGGCTGAGTCGAGTTATGGAAACCAAAAAATCAGGAGAGAAGTCTGATTATTCATCGGTGAAAGAAGCGATGGACAATATGGAACACTATCTGAATGAAATGAAATCCATTTCGCCTGGCCCAATGGATAAGCAAATTTCTGATCAAGTGATTAAAACATGGCAAGCGTTATTAAATGAGGGGGTGACGCCACAATTAGCGCTAGCAATCTCAAATGATATGGCTGCATATACTCAACATTCCCATGATATCACTCCTGCTTTGAGTCGTTCATTTGGTGAAGCGATTACTCTGTTTAACCAAACGGCAGAACAAATGATTGAACATACGCGTGATGTGGTGGATGAATTAATGCAAACCACGTTAATCGTCATTATTACAGCGGCATTATTGGGAATATTGATTGTTATTTTTACCGATCGCTATCTTGTCAACATGCTCCAAAAACCACTCGATTTACTTCGCCAATATTTTGCACAAATAGCAAAGGGTAATTTAAGTGAGCCTATTAAGCCATTTGGGCGAAATTGTGTTGGTAAACTGTTTCCTTTACTTGATGAGATGCAAAATAGCTTACGTGAGGCGGTAACAACAATCCGTGCGGGGAGTGATAATATTTATCGTAGTGCTGCTGATATCTCTAAAGAAAATCATGACCTTTCATCACGCACTGAAGAGCAGGCCGCAGCATTGGAAGAAACGGCAGCGAGCATGGAACAAATAACCGCTGCGGTAAAACTTAATATGGAAAATGCCCATCAAGCGAGTGAATTAGCAGATGTTGCATCAACAATGGCAAATCAAGGCGATTCCATGATCAAATCGGTTGTTTCCACGATGGATGAAATTGATGATAGCTCAAAAAGAATTGCTGATATTATTAGTATTATTAATAACATAAGCTTTCAAACTAATATACTGGCACTCAATGCGTCCATCGAAGCAGCTCGTGCGGGAGTGCACGGACGGGGCTTTATGGTGGTTGCCGATGAAGTTCGTAAATTAGCGAGCGACAGTGCCGATGCCGCTAAAGAAATTGAACGTTTGATTGATAACTCAACTTCTTGTGTTGTAAAAGGCACACAGCTAGTGAATGAAATGGGAAGAACAATGGAAAATGTTCTGGAAAGTATTAATCAAGTCACAACCCTGATGAAGCAAATAGCTGACGCTTCTGATGAACAAAGTAAAGGTATCTCTCAGGTGAGTGTGGCGATCCATCAAATGGATGGTGTAACCCAACAGAATTCAGCTTTAGTTGAGCAAGTCGCAACGGCTGCAAGTTTACTGGAACAACAGACAGAAGACCTACAGCAATCGGTGAAAAAATTTCACTTAACAAAAGAGACTATACAGTCAGCGGCGAATCTCTCGATACCCTTATAGTCATCATTCTTTTATTCCAAGAAGGCTGCGTATTATGACCATGACTTAGCTTTCTTGGAACAAAGTCACCAGGTTATGCGTAAGTTATTTTGATCTGTTTTATATAAGTTTCGGCATCGGCAATGGCTTTTTCTTGGGTTGTTGCATGTGTAATAACGTAACCTAAACGACTATAACTATCTTTCAGCGAACCAACTTTTAAAGGCGTAGGAACAAAATTAGATAATAATGGCTGGGATGATAGAAATGTGGGTTTAATACTGTTAATTATTCCGGCTTTATCCGCTGTTAAAAATCGAATCGAAGCATAACATTTTTCTGGCGTTAACTGAGGGGTATATTCCATATCTTTTACGAACTGGGATAAATAGCAATGAACAAGGTCGAACCCTGTCGCGATTTGACACAGTTTATCGATCATTCCTCCTGCAACCCGTGGATTGATTTCAATCAGTGTGATGGAATCATTCTGTAATTTAAACTCGACGTGTACGACGGTATGAGATAACCCAATGTGTTTAAGCCAACTAATTAAGGTGGTTTTAATCTCAGGGTAGGAGGGTAATTCACAAGGGAAGTCATGACCTACCTCGACGGAATATTGCCCTGTCGTTGTATATTTTTTGGTTATTCCCAGTATTTCCCATTGATTTGAGGAGGTATCCCAGTAGGCCTCGGCACTATATTCATCACCATGAATAAATTCTTCAATAAGATAATCTGAAGATAATTCGTAGCCACGTTGATTAACCCTAAAGTGACAGATCTCTTGGATTGCGTTGGTCAGTTCTATAGGCGTATGACAAATCGTGACTTTACTGCTACCACTATCGTCGCAAGGTTTTACGACCAATGGAAATGATAGATTTGAGGTATCGATAGTGTCCTTAATATTGATAACATGATATTGAAAACCTTGATGGTATTGGCTCAATCGTTCACGAGTCTTTTGCTTATATCGGCATAACACTAAAGGTTTAATTGGCGGTGAAGGTAAACCTAATGCATGGGAAGCCGCTGCGGCAGTAATTAATCGATAGTCATCGAACGCGACAATACCATAAGTTGGATAATTCATGGCATGATTAATGACCGCTGTAAGGCTATCTGTATTTACCTCAGCGACATGATCGACAACATTTAATGGATTGTCTGCAATATGCTCATAGAACGAGCGCTGTTTGGTCAATAATATTGTCTGGTAACCTGCATTTTTTGCTATCTGAATCGCCCTTACGCCAGTTCCTGAGAGATTACACTCTAGAAATATAATCGCTTTCATGACTTTTCCTTTTAGTGAGTAAACCTTCGATAGAGAATAAAGAAATCAGCGTTAGGCATGAGCTAAATGGAATAAGGACGTGCAACTGATAGCGATCTGCCATAATTCCCATATAGGCACCACCAGACTCGGCTAATCCCCAGAAAAAGATGCATAGAGAGAGTGATAATTTTTTATTTTTAAAAGGGCATTTTTCTATAGATAGGCTGTTGTTGTAGGGGCTCCAAATTAACTCACTTAGCGTAAATAGTATGATTAATAAATACAGGCTTAAAGCTGACTGGAAATCAAATAGCAATAGTAAGATAGACACGAATACTAGGCTTAACTTATAAGTAATAATCTGTCTTTTAGTACTCTGCTTTGACAGTAAAGAGGTTGATTTCACTTGTAACAATATGATGAGTATCGCGTTTAATGCAAATAGTGAAGAAACGGAGACATAGCGAATAGTCTCGTTATGATTCGCTTCAAAGTGAAAGGCGAGATTCCTGAGTATTAAACCAATCATAAAAAAAGAGATTGAGCTATAGCAAACAAATAGCACCCACTCAGAAAAGGTTGCCACCACTTTATCGTTATTTTGCTGATTACTATGACTGTGTTTCACATTGTTTAATGTGCAAGAATAGAGCGACGATGACAGCATGACGACAGCTGGCAGGATAATAATCCCCGAATAAAAGCCATGATAAAACCATTCACCTATCACTCCACCAATCGCAGATGAAATATTGACGGCAACATTTAGAATCGAAAAATTTTTAACACGTTCGGCGTGATTATTATTTTCAGCAATAAAAAGACTCGTGCAAACATTCGCAATAGAAAAACCGGCGCCAATGATGGCGGAAATAAACATAATGGCTATGACGTCAGTCATCGCATAGATAGATAGAAGGGATATGGCCGCGACAAGATAACTAAATATTAATGTTAGTTTATAACCGACAGCATCAATAATATAGTGCGTGAATAATGAACATGCTCGACTAATAAATAGAAATATAAATAAAATAACAGCCACGTTTTCTTCACTAATACCTTTATAATTTATAAGGTAAATTGAATAGAAAGGTAAAAAACTATAAAAAGATAGGCCAGAAAGAAAACGCGACGTAATTATTTTATTTATCATAGAAAACCTTTATGCTTATCTATCGTTTCAAAGATGGATTTTATTTGATTAATCATTTCATGATTAATATTAGAGCTAGTGACAAAACGAACAGTATTTGCAGTCCATGCCGTCGCTAATACACCGTATTCTTTCAACTTGTTGACTAGAGCATCCGCATTATGACTTTTTATCATGACAATATTTGTTTCAACTGGATAAGCGAGTTGAAAATATTTAGTGCATATTAATTCTAGACTTTTAGCATTTATATGATCACGTTCTAGACGGGAAGAGTAATTTTTTAATTTGTTTAATGCGATGGCAGCCATCAGCCCTGATTGGTGTAGTGCTCCACCATACCATTTTCTTATTTTTTTGGCTTTATCAATCTCATCTTGTCTTCCAATAAGTATAGAACCAAACGGCGAACCAACGCCTTTAGATAGGCAAAGATTTAGCATATCAATGTGTTCAGTATATTGTTTAGGTGAAATACCGAGCGATACACATGCATTTAATACGCGGGCACCATCTAAAAAAAGAGACATTTTTCTTTCATCACATAACATTCTTAATTGGGATATTTCATCAAGCGGAAAAATCATTCCTCCATAAGTGCTAATACTACTTTCTATTGATAGAATTTTAGGTGTAGCATATAAATTTGACCAACGAGCTTTATTATTGAACGCATTTAATACGTCAGACGTTGTTAATATGCCACTTTTAGTGTGCACATTATTAATCACTAGGCCATTTAATGCCGCAGTTTGTGAGGACTCAAAAAAACAAACATGATAACCCACTTCAGTTATCAGCTCTTCCCCTGGTTTTGATAGTACTCGCAAAGCAACTTGATTACTCATGGTTCCGGAAGGCATAAATAGCGCGCTTTCTTTACCAAAAAGGTCGGCAATTTTAAATTCCAGCATTTTGACATAACGGTCTTCATTATAACAATCATCACCGATGTAATCATAATTTATATCCAGTAAATCTTCAGGCTTTAATTTTGTCAATGTATCACTTCGAAGGTCAATGAGTTCCATATATAGTTTTATTCCTAATTATTTTAAGTTGAATCATTATGGGGGTATTTCTCGGTCATAATAGGAATAAATTATTTTTATGAATCTATAAATAATATTTTTACAAAACAAGTTTTTATTTTTTATAACAAGGTAATTGTGAGCGGTATCATGCTTTATGATTTATAATTAGTTGTAATTTAAATTATTTTAATAAGTTAATATCCAAATTAATAGATGTCATATATATTTTTAATCTCACCATTATTCAAAGTGAATAAGGTGATCTTTTTAGGGGCGATTAATTAATTCGAATCATCATTAAATCATCACCTGAGCATATGAGTGGCAGTTTTTATGACATCTAAATGTATAGCACCAGGGGTTGAGGTCTGTCGATTATGCGGGGGATAAAAGAATTTATCGGCTAACGCTAACAATATACGCTGATTTATCTACTATCTGTGCTGTGGTTGATTTGATTTTTCGCTGCAATCTATATGAGATATGCTCAAAGCGAGATCGAAATGTGATAAGTCAGTGAGCGAACGATGAGAGTGTGATGGGAAACGATATGATCGTGATGATCTTCAAGTGGCTTCTTGAGAGGGCTTATTGTCAGCAGGATCAAGTTATCGCATACCAATAGAAAACGATTTGCGGATAAGCATAGATGGCTTAACCCCTTTTGAAGGTAGTTGATGCCGAAAGGTTTAACGACAGCCCTTTTACCTTGATAGAGTCATGTGTGGCTTCATTTTTCCTATCATGGTAGATATCGCGCGGTTTTACAAAATAGTCTCTAGTATGCAGCGGAACATGCGAGGTATTTTCAAATTGCTGAAGGCCGCAACGTGAGCACAATAAATAGCATCAATCGATATTCAGGTGGGGAGAGGTTATCAATAGTGAGATGACTTATTTAGGTCATAAAAAAGCACTTCCTGAAAACAAGAAGTGCTTCTAAAAACACGGCATTAACCGACTAGGATTAGTTCATGCCGTATTTTTTCAGTTTCTTACGCAGCGTACCGCGGTTGATACCCATCATCAGGGCTGCACGGGTCTGGTTTCCACGGGTATATTGCATAACCATGTCCAACAAAGGCTGCTCTACCTCAGCCAATACCAGCTCATATAAATCGTTAACATCTTGATTGTTTAATTGAGCAAAATAGTTCTTCAGTGCTTGCTTAACTGAATCACGCAATGGTTTTTGAGTTACTTGATCTTGTGAATTTACAGTAGCAACGGTTAGTACGTCAGAATTTACGCGTTGTTCGAACATAGTTCTGTCAGCTCTTATCTTTATTTACGCAAAGTATTCAAAAAATGCTTCCAACACCTCCAGCTGTTCGCTGGCGTCCTCAATGGCGTTGAATGAGCGCCGGAACTGGTCATCAGGTGCATGCTCCTGCAAATACCAAGAGACATGTTTGCGCGCTATACGGGCTCCTTTGCCTTGACCATAAAAGTCGTGCAACTCCTGTACATGCGCTATCATAATGCGCTTCACCTCTGCCATTGGCATGGGGGGCAACATTTCACCTGTGTCCAGATAATGCTGGATTTCCCGAAAGATCCAGGGTCTTCCCTGAGCCGCTCGTCCTACCATCAGGGCATCCGCCCCTGTGTAATCCAAGACAGCTCTGGCTTTAAGCGGGTCAGTAATGTCGCCATTGGCAATAACCGGAATGGCAACAGTCTGCTTAACTGCCCGTATATTGTCGTACTCCGCTTCACCATTGAACAAACAGGCACGCGTCCTGCCGTGAATAGTTAATGCTTGAATACCACAATCTTCGGCCAATTTGGCAATTTCTATGCAGTTTCGTTCTTCAGGTGACCAACCTGTGCGGATCTTCAGTGTGACAGGAACATCAACTGCTTTCACTACCGCCGACAGGATAGACTCTACCAAGTCGGGATAACGTAAGAGTGCTGAACCCGCAAGCTTACGATTCACTTTTTTAGCTGGACAGCCCATATTGATATCGATGATTTGGGCACCACTCTCAACATTAATCTGAGCTGCTGCGGCCATTTCATCGGGATCATTGCCAGCTATTTGAACGGAACGCACCCCCGGTTCATCGCGATGAACCATTCTAAGTCTCGATTTGTCTGTCTTCCAAACCTGTGGATTAGAAGAAAGCATTTCTGAGACTGTCATACCCGCACCCATGTCATAACAGAGGGACCGGAATGGTCTATCTGTTATGCCTGCCATGGGGGCAGCAATAAGACAGTTTCGCAACTGATATTGTCCGATTCGCATAACTAAAGGGGGCCATACTGTGACTGCAAGGGCGCGTATATTACGCATTTTTTTCGAGATATGAAAGGACAAACTTTGAGCAAACCGTTATTTATTACTAATTTTTTTATCTTGATTTTTTCAAGAAACAACTATTAGTCTTATATAACAACTGGTTAAGTGAATTTATAGCAAATCCACAAAAATCATTGTTGACCTGTTCAAATCTCAAGCAGGATAGAAAATCACCAGCAGTTGAACAATATTTGAGCTATAAGATAATCTATTCCCGCTTCAATTTCAAAGAAATTATTCACTGATTTTTATTATAAATTTATCAAAAACGCTTGACACCAGTGATACGACACCACTCCTCTTTTTCTGCGATAGGGTCTATTGCAAATAGCTCACGATATGCGTCGGCAACGCCTTCTGCTTGTGTAGCCAGAACACCTGAAAGCCCTAATAAACCGCCTGAACGTGGCAGTACGCTGATCATAGGTGCTAACTCACGTAATGGGCCGGCTAAAATATTCGCGACGACCACGTCAGCTTGTAGCTCTTTTGGTTGATCCTTAGGTAAGTAGAGTGATAAGCGTTCTGAAACACCATTGCGTTCAGCATTATCACGACTGGCGATTATGGCTTGAGGATCGATATCGATCCCAATGGCTTGCGCTGCACCGAGTTTCAAGGCTGCGATGGCAAGAATGCCGGATCCACAACCAAAGTCGATAACGGTTTTACCTTCAAGATCGAGTCCGTCTAGCCACTCTAAGCATAATGAAGTGGTTGGGTGAGTTCCCGTGCCAAAAGCAAGGCCGGGATCTAACATCACATTGACGGCGTTGGGATCAGGAACATCTCGCCAGCTTGGACAGATCCAAAGACGTTGCCCAAAGCGCATTGGATGAAAATTGTCCATCCATTCTCTTTCCCAATCTTTATCTTCAAGTTGTTCGATTTTATGAATGAAACCTTTTTCGAGAAGAGGGCTGTTCTCTAATTGTGCAACAACCCTTTTCATATCCGTTTCTGCATCATAGAGGCCAATAACATCAGTATCCCCCCATAAACGCGTTTCTCCAGGGAGCGGTTCGAATACTGGGGTGTCATGGCTATCTTGAAAGGTAACCGAAACGGCACCGCTCTCAATGAGTTCATCGCCAAGTGCTTCGGCGTGTTGTCCAGTTGAGTTAAGTCTTAGTTGTATCCAAGGCATAGTGATTCTCTTTTTACTTAATTTTTGCGGGCGTAGCCAATTGATTGGCTGCCGATTGTACTGGATTTTTACCGAAAAGATTACCAATAATAAAAGCAATAAGGCTAAATACCAATGAAGGTACAATGGCATGAAAGCCTAACAGCTCGATTTTAAATGATGCCAGTAGTGCATAAGAGACACCGCCAACGACCATACCGCTGATAGCACCTTTACTATTGGCTTTTTCCCAATAGAGGCCTAACACAAGTGGCCATAAAAAGACGGCTTCCAGTCCACCAAACGCCAATAAATTAAGCCAAATAATCATTTTTGGCGGATCCCATGCGGCAAAGAGCAGCAAAGCACCCAGTATCAAGGTTGAAAAACTGGAAATACGAGCCAGTTTTTTCTCATTTCGAATTTGTGCTGGCGCCGCACTTAAATAGATATCTTTAACTATAGTTGCTGATGATTGCAGTAGTTGTGCGTTGATGGTGGACATGATCGCTGCCATTGGCGCCGCTAAAAAAATACCGGCCGCAAATGGGGGCAATACTTGTACCATCAATGTTGGGATAACCTGATCAGGGATAGTGAGGTCTGGCAGAATTGCACGGCCTAATGCTCCGGCAAAGTGCATACCAAACATCAACATTGCCATGACTATCGTGCCTAAAATAATACCACGATGAACAGCTTTACTGTCTTTATAGGAGATACAGCGCACTGCGGTGTGTGGTAGCCCGATAACGCCAAAGCAAACTAAAATCCAGAAAGACGCAAGGAAAGGTGCGCTCAAAATATCATCGGCGCCTTCTACTGATACCAATTTAGGGTCAATGGTCTGTATTTTTCCGACTGCTGCACTGAGTCCACCGGCATGGTAGATTATGGCGACGAGTAAAATCACTGTTCCTAGCAGCATAACAAGGCCTTGTAAGGCGTCATTGAGCACACTAGCACGGAAACCACCAATCGCGGTATAGAGCGCGATTGAAACACCAAAAATGATTAAGCCATAGGTATAAGGGATACCGGCTGCGGTTTCGAGCAATCTAGCTCCCCCAATAAATTGCACGGTCATCGCACCGAAAAAAGCCACCAGCAGGCTGAGGCTTGCAAACCAGACTAAAAAGCGGCTTTGATAACGTGCATACAACATATCATTCAATGTTACGGCATTATATCGGCGAGCTAAAATAGCAAATTTTTTACCAAGTACGCCTAACGATAACCAGATCGCGGGTAATTGGATCATCGCCAGTAGCACCCAGCCTAAACCGTATTTATAGGCAGCTCCTGGTCCACCAATAAAGGAACTGGCGCTCACATAGGTCGCGGTGATGGTCATTGCAAGTACAAAGCCACCCATCGAACGATTACCGAGGAAGTACTCATTGAGGAAAGCTCCCTGTGTGCGTTTGCGATAAGCGTACACAGATAGCAGAAATACCAAAGCGAGATAGCCTATTAGAGGGAGTAGGACTTCAGTCTGCATCCTTGTCCTCCAATGGAATATCTTTAAAAATAATGTTGACCATCATAATACACAGTAAAATGAAAATGATGGGTAGAATGAGACAGGACCATTCAAACCATACAGGTAAGCCTGTAATTCCAATGGTATTGCTTGGAAGATAGGCACAAATCACCCACCCAATTAAATAGGCGATGGTCAGATAGAATGACCAGCGGGCTTCCTTATTTGATTGAAGAAAACGTTTATCCATACGTATTTCCCCCTCATAGAAATAAAAATAATCAGCGATTGTACGACAAACCTAGGGATGTGTGTAAAAAAACCGATAAAGGCTATTGAATATGTTCGATTTGTCATCGAATAATATGGCGTGTATGTAGGGTAATAGGGATTATTTGTCTACGAATAGAGAGAGGATAAATAGAATTGACATCGCGAAGATAGCGAACGCAGTGATGTAGAGAAAAAGTGCACTATCAATTTTTAGTCCATTGTTTTGATAAGAGCGTGAAATATGTCTTTTGCAGCTAATGATACCCAGTAGCGTGATAGCAATCAGTGCAGCAGAAAACATAAGCCATGACGACGCTAATAATCCCAAGCGAAAAAAAAGCAATCCATTGATCGTCAATAGCAGTAAAGTTCGGCTCCAAGCTTGTTGTGTTCTTTCTGGTTGTAAGCCAGGGTCACGCATCACTATACCTATAGTAAGATGTAAAGTAAGGAAATTAAGGCAATAGAGACAATAAACAGGCTCATCATGGTGAGAAAAGAGGTATATTTCAAAGGTTCCTCTTTACGCATTGCAATCTCGTTTTGTCGCCAACGATACAGTGCCATGATTGCGGTAATGCCGCCAGCCGATGACAGAAAAAGCGCTAATAAGGTTTTTAACCAAGAGTCTTGCAGTAGCTGTTCGATAGCGATTGCCCCTGCTAACAAGGCCAATGCGGTTCTTATCCACGCAAGGAAGGTTCTTTCATTTGCTAGGGAAAAGCGGTAGTCCGGTGTTTTGCCAATATTTTTCCAATCATGATGTTTGAAGGCCATGGCGATTATTCACTGTGTTGGTTGGATTGATTGTAATGAATGACTATATTAAATAGCTCTTACTCATGATGCAAAAAAATACCGGAAAGGGTGTTTTCCGGTATTTGATGAATGAAAGAATTATTTTAGTGATTCAGAATATTATTCTTGAATATCTAATTTTTTCTCCAAATAGTGGATGTTAGTACCACCTTTTTGGAAGTTTTCATCATTCATGATCATTTGGTGTAGTTCAATGTTGGTTTTGATACCATCGATGATAAGCTCATTCAGTGCGTTTTTCATACGCACAATCGCAATTTCACGAGTTTCACCATAGGTGATCAGCTTACCAATCATTGAGTCATAATATGGAGGCACGGTATAGCCTGCATAAATATGGGACTCCCAACGCACACCAAAGCCACCCGGAGAATGGAAACGAGTGATCTTACCTGGGCTAGGCATAAAGGTGTTTGGATCTTCTGCGTTGATACGGCATTCAATCGCATGACCGTGAACAACGATATCTTCCTGTTTGACAGACAACGGTAAGCCTGAAGCAACACGTAGCTGTTCTTTAATTAAGTCAACACCCGTAATCATTTCTGTTACAGGATGCTCAACTTGAATACGGGTGTTCATCTCAATAAAGTAGAACTCACCGTTTTCATACAGGAATTCGAATGTTCCCGCACCGCGGTAGCCGATTTCAATACAGGCATTTGCACAACGCTCACCGATACTACGGCGAACTTCAGGCGTGATACCCGGCGCAGGTGCCTCTTCAACGACTTTCTGGTGGCGACGTTGCATTGAACAATCGCGTTCTGCTAAATAGATAGCATTACCTTGGCCATCAGCCATAACTTGGATTTCAACGTGACGAGGGTTTTCAAGGAATTTTTCCATATAAACCATATCGTTGTTGAAAGCCGCTTTAGCTTCGGCACGGGTTAGGCTGATTGATGAATCTAAGTCTTTTTCATGGCGTACGACACGCATACCACGACCACCACCGCCACCCGATGCTTTAATGATCACTGGGTAACCGATACGCTGTGCGATAGCTCGGTTTTTGTCTGTATCGCTGCCAAGAGGGCCATCGGAACCGGGGACGCAAGGTACACCTGCAAGTTTCATCGCCTCGATAGCGGAAACTTTGTCGCCCATTAGGCGGATGGTTTCAGCTTTAGGTCCGATAAAAATAAACCCTGAACGCTCAACTTGTTCTGCAAAATCAGCATTCTCAGACAGGAAACCATATCCTGGGTGAATAGCTTGAGCACCTGAAATTTCTGCCGCTGAAATGATAGCGGGAATGTTCAGGTAGCTTTTTGTGGATGCGGCTGGACCGATACAAATAGTTTCGTCAGCCAACAACACATGTTTTAGATCACTATCTGCCGCGGAGTGAACAGCTACGGTCTTGATACCTAATTCTTTACAGGCTCGAAGAATACGTAGTGCGATTTCGCCACGGTTAGCAATGACAATTTTTTCCAGCATGGAAACGCCTCGTTATTCGATAACAACCAACGGCTGGTCATATTCAATTGGCTCACCGTTCTGTGCCAGGATTGCTTTCACAACACCTGCTTTTTCTGCTTCAATTTGGTTCATCATTTTCATCGCTTCAATGATGAAAAGTGGATCGCCAACATTGACAGTTTGTCCAACTTCAATAAATGGTTTTGCTTCTGGACTTGGTGAGCGGTAGAAAGTACCAACCATTGGAGAGCGTACTTGATGACCCGATACAGCCGCAGGTGCGGTGGATGGCGTTGCAGCAGGTGCTTCTTGAGCCGGTGCAACAGCCGCTGCTAATGCAGGTTGTGCAGCTGGAGCTGAATAAAATTGTTGAGGTGCCGACATAACCTGAGAAGTCGCTGAAACACGGCTGATACGTACTGATTCTTCACCTTCAGAAATCTCCAGTTCAGAAATGCCAGACTCTTCAACCAGCTCGATCAGCTTTTTAATTTTACGAATATCCATGGATATGATTCCGTACTCTTATATTTGGATTTAATTAATTGATGACAGACGGTTAACCGCTGCCTGTAACGCGAAACTGTAACCATCAGCGCCAAGACCACAAATTACGCCGACAGCTTTATCGGAGAGATAGGAGTGATGGCGAAATGGTTCTCTGGCGTGCACATTAGACAGGTGAATCTCGATAAACGGGAGTGCAACTGCTAACAATGCATCACGCAGGGCAACACTTGTATGCGTGAATGCAGCTGGATTAATCAGGATAAAATCGACGTTATCCTTTGCTGCATGAATTTTATCTATCAATTCGTGCTCTGCATTCGACTGAAAATGACTCAATTTTACGCCTAGATGTTCCGCTTCCGCCGTTAGTTTGGAAACTATGTCTACTAGCGTGAGATTGCCGTATTTGTCAGGCTCTCTAGTACCAAGTAGATTTAGATTCGGTCCATTGAGGAGTAAAATGTGAGTATCTTCTGTCATTGTGTTGCTAACTCCGACGATATGTCAATAACCTGACAACATAACCTGATGTTGATGGTTTGTCATCTTTTATCATAAAAATAAATGAAATCTTTACGGATAAAAAACACTATTATAATTATTTCGTGGCATATGACAGCAAAATACTGGTCTTATCAGAGAAATTACCCGAACTTATTTTTTGAATTGTGCGGCAATCCAAATTTTTGAATTTATCCGCACACGTTGTATTTTATGCACTTAAAACATTAACAAGTGTACGCCCTGTTATCTGATTTTTTAAGAACTTTTGTGCATACTCGATGGATTGTTCCAAAGTGATTTCGCATGTGATATGCGTATAAAATGACTCAGGAAGTAATTGAGAAAGGCGCTGCCACACTGCTGGGCGTTTTGCGGCAGGGTAATAAACAGAATCGATACCTTGTAGACGAATATTACGCAATATAAATGGCATGACGGTGGTAGGAAGTGAAAAACCGCCCGCCAGGCCACAAGCAGCAACGGCACCGTTGTAGTGCGTTTGTGCCAGTATATTTGCCAGTACATCTCCGCCAACGGTATCGATAGCCCCCGCCCAATGTTGTTTGTCTAAGGGTTTCGCGGGCGACGTAAATTCACTGCGAGGTAACACGCTTTTGGCACCGATTTGCTGCAAGTAATCACTATTTTCTTGGCGACCAGAAATCGCGACCACATCGTAGCCAAGGGATGATAATAGTTGGATTGCGGTGGAACCAACTCCTCCACTGGCTCCACTAACGATCACTTCCCCTTTATCTGGCGTTATCCCTGCATCCTCTAATGCGTTAACGCACAGCATGGCTGTAAAACCGGCAGTGCCAATGATCATGGCTTGGCGTAATGACAGATGTTCAGGAAGCGGGGTGAGGAAATTAGCAGGCACTCGAGCCCGAGTTGCGAGTCCACCCCAATGTGTTTCGCCTACGCCCCAACCGGTGAGTAAAACATGTTGCCCAACGCTAAAACGAGGATCCTCGCTATGATGTACCACACCCGAAAAATCAATACCAGGCACCATGGGATATTGGCGGACAATACCGGCTTTGCCATTGATGGCTAAGGCATCTTTATAATTTAATGTAGACCAATGAATATCAACGATAACATCACCTGCGGGGAGTTGCTCGGTAGGAATGGTCTGTATTTCGGTTGTTAGCTGGTCATTTTCTTTCTGTAGGACGAGGGCTTTCATACTTCGCTCCTAATTTTATATGGGAATTTTCCGAGTAAAATTGAGTATAATTGATGATATCAACTTTAGTACTTTCATCGATGTTAATTAAGTTGTGATGGTAGTATTGTTGTTATTGTAATTAATTTGTAAAAATGTAATTTTTTCTGGCATAAATACTGTTTTATCGTGCAGAATATCACGTTAAGAAGGTTTCTGTTTGTGTATAGGTAATATTACATAGGTCATTTGGTGGTTTATGTAACTAACATACAGAAAATGCACATATTTAGCTGTGAAGTTGGTCGATGTGCAACAATAAAAAAATAACAAGAAATTTATTTGAACTTGTAGCTATAAAAACTTGTCAACACAGGGTGGAACAGAAGACGGCGTATATAACAACCAAAGAGCGATTAGCTGTTGATAGATTTATTCATTCATAAATAAGTTAAATTTACTCACCAATTAATGGCTATTTTTAAAGGTTGTTATCTGCTTCGTTTTCAAAAGAGGCATGTACAGTAATTTATACTGTAACAACAGATGGATTAACCATATTTTTTGAAGCGGCTCATTAACGCCTTGAGACAGCTTCAAGTGGTTGGTAGAGTAGACGGGTTTTTATTCGTCCCCAGCTTGCAGGATAACCCTTTCGTTATGTTTAAAAAATTTCGTGGCATGTTTTCTAATGACCTGTCAATTGACTTGGGTACGGCCAATACCCTCATTTATGTCAAAGGACAAGGCGTAAAATTAAATGAACCTTCTGTTGTCGCTATTCGCCAAGATCGTTCTGGCACGCCAAAGAGCGTCGCAGCCGTAGGTGGTGAAGCTAAGCAAATGCTGGGGCGTACACCAGGCAATATTTCCGCAATAAGACCGATGAAAGATGGTGTTATTGCTGACTTTTTCTTAACTGAAAAAATGTTGCAGCATTTTATCAAACAGGTGCATAGCAATAGTTTTCTTCGTCCAAGCCCACGAGTGTTGGTTTGCGTACCTGTTGGTGCAACGCAAGTTGAGCGTAAAGCGATACGTGAATCCGCGTTGAGCGCAGGCGCACGTGAAGTCTTTTTGATTGAAGAGCCGATGGCAGCCGCAATTGGTGCTGGCTTACCAGTTTCTGAAGCAACGGGTTCAATGGTGGTTGATATTGGTGGTGGCACGACTGAAGTTGCTGTTATCTCATTGAACGGTGTTGTGTATTCTTCTTCTGTTCGCATTGGTGGTGACCGCTTTGATGAAGCAATCATTAACTATGTGCGTCGCAATTATGGTTCTTTAATCGGTGAAGCAACGGCTGAGCGTATTAAACACGGCATTGGTTCAGCTTATCCAACTGATGAAGTCTATGAAATTGAAGTGCGTGGACGTAACCTTGCTGAAGGTGTTCCTCGCGGCTTCAAAATGAACTCAAATGAGATTTTAGAGGCATTACAAGAGCCACTAACGGGGATTGTTAGCGCTGTGATGTTAGCATTAGAGCAATGTCCTCCTGAATTAGCCTCTGATATTTCAGAGCGTGGTATGGTATTGACGGGGGGGGGAGCACTGCTTCGCAACCTTGATCGCTTACTCATGGAAGAGACAGGTATCCCTGTTATTGTTGCAGAAGATCCTTTAACTTGCGTTGCTCGAGGTGGTGGCAAGGCATTAGAGATGATCGATATGCACGGCGGTGATCTGTTTAGCGAAGACTAAATAACGCCATAGGCAAGCTGGGGTTGTTACCCCAGCTGCTGCTTTGCCTATTTTTGTTCCTCTGAATTTAGTGAAACTCAGCCATACATGAAGCCGATTTTTAGGCGAGGGCCATCGCTCCAGTTGCGTATTTTTATTGCTGTCATTGCCGCAATAGCACTGGTAGTGATTGACCATCGTTTTGAGCCTTTCAATAAAATCCGTAACTATTTAGACACGGCGGTCAGCCCATTTTACTTTTTGGCGAATGGCCCGCGTCAGTTTCTTGATAATGTGTCGGAAAATTTCGCCTTACGAGAGCAACTTCAATTTGAAAACAAGGCATTACGTCAAGAGTTGCTATTAAAAAAAGCCGATAGTCTTTTGTTAGAGCAACTCAAGCAAGAAAACTCACGTCTTCGAGAGCTTCTCGGGTCGCCCCTGCGCCAAGACGAACATATGATGGTGACTCAGGTCATTTCTGGTGCCAATACCCCTTATCGTGATCAAGTCGTTATCGACAAAGGCGAGAATGATAACGTCTATGAAGGTCAGCCCGTTATCAGTGATAAAGGTGTTGTGGGGCAAGTTGTTGGCGTCAGCCAGTTTAGTAGCCGCGTTTTATTGATTTGCGATACTACGCATGCCCTGCCGGTTCAAGTGTTACGTAATGATATTCGTGTGATAGCCGCCGGTTCTGGCTGTGCAGATGATTTACAGTTAGAGCCACTACCTGAAAATACCGATATTCGTGTTGGTGATGTACTGGTGACGTCAGGGCTTGGTGGGCGTTTCCCTGAAGGATACCCAGTCGCTGTTGTCTCAAACGTGAAGCATGATACTCAGCGAGCTTATACGATCATTAGTGCGCGCCCGAGTGCTGAGTTACAACGCTTACGTTATTTGTTGCTATTATGGGGTAATGACAATGATACCGTTACACCATTACAGCCTTCTGAGGTATATCGTGCTGCGAATGAGCGTCTGATGAAGGTGCTCCCACAGGTATTACCAAATCCTAGTGAAATTCAGGGACCACCATTACCTCCATCACTGTCTCAGGAAGCCCAACCATAAAGGAAGGTGCAATGGCTATGGGTAAAATAGGGTAAGCTAAATGGATGAATATCGTGGTAATGGTCGCAGTATTATCTGGATCTCTTTTTTCATCGCATTGATTTTACAAGTGATACCATGGCCTGAACAATTTACGTTTTACAGGCCATCGTGGCTATTGTTGATCTTGATTTATTGGGTGATGGCGTTGCCACATCGTGTCAGTGTTGGCACAAGCTTTATTCTTGGTATCATCGTTGATTCTATTCAAGGTTCAGCGCTAGGGGTTCATGCCCTTTCTTACAGTATTATCTGCTATCTTGTCTCTTACAAATACCAGTTACTGAGAAATATGGCGCTGTGGCAGCAAGCCTTAATGATTGTCTTACTGACCGTGATATTGGATATGACGGTATTTTGGGCAGAATTTGTTTCTTCACAAGTATTATTCCACCCACAAGTATTCTGGAATAGTCTTGTGAATGGTATCCTGTGGCCATGGTTGTTTTTGCTATTACGGAAAATTCGCCGTCAGTTTTCAGTGTGTTAAGATTTTAGCGGCGGGCAATTATCTCTAGGATATCGTTTATGAGTTATATCTATTTAGCTTCTGGTTCACCACGAAGAAGAGAATTAGTGCAATTACTGGGTTATCACTTTGATATATTGAGCCCTGTCGTTGAGGAACAATGGCAAGAGGGTGAAACCCCAGAAGCTTATGTGCAACGTTTGGCTCGAGAAAAATCACAGGCTGGCGTCAAAATAGCCGCCAACGATTATCCTGTCATTGGCGCTGATACAATTGTTGTTCTTAATAATCAAATTTTAGAGAAGCCCCGTAACGAGCAACATGCGCAAGAAATGTTGTTATCCCTTTCTGGTAATACGCACCAAGTGATGACCGCTGTCGCAATCTCAAACAAGGATCACACATTGACGCATCTCGTTGTGACAGATGTGACGTTCCGCGAATTATCTGTAGCGGAAATAAAGGATTATATCAAATCAGGGGAGCCAATGGATAAAGCCGGTGCATATGGAATACAAGGAAAGGGGGGATGCTATGTTAGGCGAATTAATGGCAGTTACCATGCGGTTGTCGGTTTACCTTTAGTAGAAACAGATGAATTAATACAACGATTTTTAGCGCTAAGTGATGGTAAGGGGATGTCATGACTGCTGAGTTATTAGTAAATGTTACACCATCTGAAACGCGCGTAGCTTATATAGATGGCGGTGTTTTGCAAGAAATACATGTAGAGCGAGAAGCAAAAAGAGGAATTGTAGGGAATATTTACAAAGGTCGTGTGAGCCGTGTGTTGCCCGGTATGCAGGCGGCCTTTGTTGATATTGGTCTCGATAAAGCCGCTTTTCTGCATGCGTCTGATATCATGCCACACACTGAATGTATTGCGGGTGAAGAGCAGAAAAACTTTCATGTTAGAGATATTGCGGAACTGGTTAAGCAAGGACAAGACCTCATTGTTCAAGTGGTAAAAGATCCGCTAGGAACCAAAGGTGCAAGACTCACCACGGATATTACCTTACCGTCGCGTTACTTGGTCTTCATGCCCGGCGCATCCCATGTCGGGGTATCACAGCGTATCGAGAGTGAAAGTGAACGCGAACGTTTAAAAGAGTGTGTGTCTCAATATTGTGATGAAAACGGTGGCTTTATTATACGTACCGCCGCGGAAGGGGTGGGCGAAGATGAAGTGAAGCAAGATGCCGCTTTCCTCAAACGTTTATGGGCAAAAGTGATTGAACGTAAGAAACGTAATATCACTCGCACTAAAATTTATGGTGAATTGTCACTCGCTTACCGGATAATTCGTGATTTCGCTGGCGCTTCATTAGATAGAATTCGCGTAGATTCTCGTCTAACCTATAAGCAGTTACAAGAATTTATTGATGAATATGTTCCTGAAATGACGGCTAAGCTTGAATTGTATCAAGGCAATCAGCCTATCTTTGATTTGTTCGATGTTGAGAATGAAATTCAGCGCGCAATGGATCGTAAAGTTGAGCTGAAATCGGGTGGGTATCTGATTATCGATCAAACAGAAGCGATGACCACTATCGATATTAATACCGGGGCATTTGTTGGTCATCGTAATCTCGAAGAGACTATATTTAATACCAATATAGAAGCCACTCAAGCTATCGCTCGTCAGTTACGACTCAGAAATTTGGGTGGGATCATTATCATTGATTTCATCGATATGGGTGATTTGGAACATCGCCGCCGCGTTCTGGCCTCTTTGGAACAAGCATTGAGTAAAGATAAGGTGAAAACCACGATTAATGGTTTTTCTCAATTGGGGCTTGTTGAAATGACACGCAAGCGTACACGCGAGAGCCTTGAGCATGTGTTATGTGATGTGTGTCCGACCTGTCAAGGTAGAGGAACGGTTAAATCTGTTGAGACCGTGTGTTATGAGATTCTGCGAGAAATTGTGCGTGTTCATCGTACTATCGATGCAGATAGGTTCTTAGTTTATGCTTCTCAAGCGGTGGTTGATGCACTGATGGGTGATGAATCTCATGCTTTAGCCGAAGTTGAAATCTTTGTTGGTAAGCAGGTTAAAGTTCAGACTGAGTCTTTATACAGTCAGGAACAATTTGACGTCATCATGATGTAGTGTTTACTTGAAGGAGAAACGGGTGAAACGACTGCCAAGAGTAGTATGGATGACCACGGCTATCGTGCTGCTGCTTTGTGCATTGCTGTTAACAGGGCTACGTTTCTTCTTACCGAATGTTAATCATTATCAGCAAGGCATTATTGCTTATATTGAAAAAAATACTGATATCTCACTACAAATTGGTGAGATAGAAGGTGCTTGGCAATCTTTTGGACCTGTTTTTACCTTGAGGGATGTGGTTGTTCATAACCCTGAGGTTGATGCAACAGCCAGCAAAATTGCGATTGAACTGGATATTTGGCGCTCTATTCTTTCTTTAACATGGCGTTTTCGAGATATTACCTTTTATCAACTTGATGTGGATTATAAGGTGCCTTTTAGTTTCGAAGGCAGCGCTGAACCGATCGATAGCGACGGCATTGAAGGGCTATTTTTAAAACAGTTTAATCATTTTACGCTGAAAAATAGCCAACTCACATTTCTCACTCCTTCAGAACAAAAAACGACGCTTATTTTACCTGAGTTAACATGGCTTAATGAACAAGAGCGTCATCGTGCTCAAGGCTTTGTTAGCCTAGAGACGATTAATAAGCAGCATGGTTTTTTGCAGGTCAAACTGGATGTGAAAGATAAAAATGGCATCTTGAGTGACGGCACTGTCTATCTGCAAGCCGATAACATTGATATGCAACCATGGCTTAGCCGGTGGTTACGCGAAAATACAGGATTACGCGACGCTAATTTCAGCTTATCTTCTTGGGTGAGTATTAAAAATAATCGTATTGATAGCGGGTTACTACAGTTACGCCAAGGTGAAGCCAACTGGGGAGAGGCTCCTTTAGCCCAGAACCTACAAGTTAATGATTTATTGATTCGAATGAGAAGACAGGGTGAAGGATGGTTATTTAACATTCCTGAGCTAAATACATTAAAAACAAACGAATATATTTGGCCAAATGGCAGTGTTTCGGTGCTGTATCTTCCCTCATCGATGAAATATAACCAACAAGACCATTGGCGTATCCGAGCTAAAAATATTGAGCTAGAACGCTTAAGTGAAGTATTACCCACGTTCTCATTTGTAACTCCTGAAACGGTACAAGATTGGCAGCACCGCCAACCTAAAGGGGTGTTATCTGCTTTTTCTTTGGATATCACGCCAGAACAACTCGACCATACGCAAATCGATATGGACTGGCAGAATGTTAGCTGGAAAAAATGGAAGCAATTGCCTTCAGTTGACCACTTTACCGGGGTTTTAGTGGGCAATATGCAACGAGGTGTTTTGGATGCCTCACTAGAAAATAGTGAAGTTGACTATGAGCCAGAATTTAAAGCGCCGTTTAAAGTGAGCAAGGCGGTTGGGCGTTTTTATTGGCAAAATGATGACAGCCAGTTCAGACTATGGAGCGATAGCATTGATATCCAAGCTATCTCAGTCTGGGCTAACGGCCAATTTAACTTTTTAACCTCGAAAAAGCGTGATGAGAGTGACCTGAGCATATTAGCTGGCATTAGTGTGACTGATGCTGGTGATGCATGGCGCTATTTCCCTCAAAAACTGATGGGGCAAGAGCTAGCGGATTACTTATCCAAAGCCATCATTGCAGGGAAAGTCGATGAAGCTACTCTGGTGTTTAAAGGGGACCCTGCACATTTTCCATTTTATGGTAACGATGGACAGTTTCAGGTATTCGTACCATTACATAATGCCACGTTTGAATATGATGAAGGCTGGCCTGCGCTATTTGACCTTGATATTAATCTTGATTTCCAACGTTCCAGTTTGGCGATGCGTGCCGAAAAAGTTAAATTGGGCGATGCGATTGCGACAAATTTAACGGCAGACATTCCTGAATATCAAGATGAGATGCTGTTTATTAATGCGGATCTCGCGGGGACAGGTTCTCAAATTCAACAATATTTCACCACAACACCAATGAAACACTCGATTGGTGACACACTAGACGAATTACAAATTGGCGGTAGTGTGAAAGGGGAGCTTGGATTATCCATTCCACTATCGGCAGGTAAAGAGGTGGTTGCCAAAGGGCAGGTTTATTTAGATAAAAACGACCTATTTATTAAGCCAATTGCGAGCAAACTGACGGCGCTAAGTGGAAGTTTCCAATTCAATAATGGCAACTTAGTTGGCAACAGGTTAGCAGGGCATTGGTTTGGTCAGCCGGTAGCAATAGACTTTTCCACTCAGGATAACCCCAAAAATTATCAAGTAAATGTGGATTTGAAAGGAAATTGGGAACTCGCAAAGATTGCGCAATTGCCTGACTCCATAAAACAAAAGCTTGCTGGCAGCAGTGATTGGAGCAGCCAAATTGAAATATTATTACCGAATGCGGCAAGCGAAAAAATGGCACTGAAAGTCGCTTTCAAGGCAGGGCTAGATAAATTAAAAAGTCGTTTACCTGCTTTGGATGACCATTTATTAAAAGAGTTAGGTTCAATGAATGCGACGGCTCAAGGCTCAACGGACCACCTTGTGATTGGCGGTGATATTGGTCAACGTGTTGGTTTTAATAGCCAATGGGATTTGAGTGGAACGAAATTAGGGTTAGATAAAGCGACAGTCGCTCAATGGCAGGGAAAAGCCCCCGAATTACCTAAGTCATCGACGTTATTGGCAGATTTACCGCCTATCACTAACCCAAATTGGTTTAAAACCCTTGATACCCTATTTTCACCAAAACAAAAGAGTCAGCCATTCGATATTCGCTTACCTGAGACGGTGACGGTGAAAACACCTTCCCTGTCTTTAGGTGGTCAGGCATGGAAAAACATAGATCTTTCATTCAGCTTGTTAGCTGAAGAGCAACTGATAAAGGTTTCAAGCGAAAACCTGAAAGGTGAACTCCAGATCTTTGCTAATCAACCATGGGCACTAAATATCGATTATCTGTATTACAATCCAACCGCATTTCCGGGACAACAAACCACGAGCAGTAATGATAGCGCTTCATTTGATTTTAGCTATTGGCCTGAAATGACGATTCATTGCCAAGATTGTTGGGCAGGTGGACAAAAGTTAGGCAAGATCAACGCTCACTTGCTGCCTCAAGGTAATACCTTGCAACTGAGTGGTGGAACATTAACCAATAGCGTCAATCAATTAAAATTAGATGCAGTTTGGCAAAGTGGCCAACAAAATCGGACACAGATTGCAGGCTCACTAAGCGGCGAGCAATTTGATAATACGGCAGCCTACTATGGTGTTTTAGTGCCAATTATTGATGCACCTTATACCATTGACTTTCAATTAAACTGGCAAGATGTTCCATGGTCTCCAGATATTGCCACCCTTGATGGCAAATTGTCGACCAAGCTAGGTAAAGGTGCGATTGCTAAAATGGGCGGGGGAAGAGCTGGGCAGTTGTTACGCCTTGTGAGCTTTGATGCACTATTGCGCAAGCTTCAATTTGATTTTCGCGATACCTTCAGTAATGACTTCGACTTTGATTCAATTAAAGGCAGCGCCAAGATCCATAATGGTATCCTATCAACAAAAGATGTATACATTGATGGGTTAGTGGCAGATATTGCGTTAAGTGGGGAAATTGATTTGGTGAAACGCCAAATTAATGGTGAAGCAGTAGTGACTCCCGAAATATCTGCTACAGTAGGAGTAGCAACAGCATTTGCAGTTAACCCATTTGCAGGAGCAGCAGTATTTGCTGCATCAAAAGTCCTTGGTCCGTTATGGAGCAAAATTTCTGTAATACGTTATCGTGTAACAGGAAGCTTGGATGAACCAAAAATTGATGAAGTATTGCGTCAGCTAAAGGAGACTCAAGAGTAATGAAAAATGGCAATGTTGCACTTTTGCAGTTATGCAGCGGTAAAAATACTAAACATAATTTGGCACAGATTGAGCAGCAAATTAAGCAGTTGCCAGAGACTGTTGAGCTAGTATTGACACCTGAAAATGCATTGTTGTTTGCGGATGCGGCGACTTACCGTAAGCAAGCTGAAATAGAAGGACAAGGTCCTCTGCAAGAAGCTATCGCGACGATGGCAAAACGCTATAAGGTATGGATCCTCATTGGTTCAATGCCATTGATTAGCCGTGAAGATCCTGAGCGGATTACGAGCAGCAGTATTTTAATCGACTCCCAAGGAAAAATTCAGGCGCGTTATGACAAAATTCATATGTTTGACGTGAATATTGAAGATGAACAGGGGACTTATAATGAGTCTGTGATTTATCAGCGCGGCGAACACATTACAGTGGTGGATACACCCGTCGGTCGCTTAGGGATGACGATTTGTTATGATCTTCGTTTCCCTGGCTTATTTCAGGCTTTGCGTGAGCAAGGTGCTGAAATTATTTCTGTCCCTGCCGCTTTCACACGTTATACCGGCAAAGCACATTGGGAGCCATTGTTAAGAGCAAGAGCGATTGAGAACCAATGCTTTATACTCGCACCTGCTCAGGTTGGTGTGCATGGAACCCGTAGAACATGGGGACATACCTTAGCCGTTGATGGCTGGGGCAAAGTAATGAAAAAGAATGTTGATGCTGTCGCTTCAACAGTTTTAAATATTCAAACAGAGAGTCTACATGGGATGCGGGAGCAAATTCGAGTGGTAAAACATAACCGCTTTAGACCGCAACTAACGTCATTGATTAAAAAAGAAACAGAAAAAGAGTAAACACTATGAGTTTAGCTTCTGTCAGCGAACATTTGCTGGCTGCCAATGGTCTTGACCACCAAAAACTGTATGACACATTAGGTTTATTATCTGAGCGTAAGCTCGATTATGCCGATCTTTATTTTCAATCGAGCTATCACGAAGCATGGGTGTTAGAAGATCGTATTATCAAAGATGGCTCTTATAATATTGACCAAGGTGTTGGTGTTCGAGCTGTAAATGGTGAAAAAACAGGATTTGCCTATGCAGATCAGATTTCGTTGATGGCATTACAACAAAGTGCGACAGCTGCACGTAGCATTGTTAACGAACAAGGTCATGGCAAATCACAGATTTTAACCGAGGTAGATTACAAGAAGCTATACTCGGCAACGGACCCACTACAAAGCTTATCTCGCGAAGAAAAAATTGCCTTATTGCATCGCGTCGATCAGGTAGCCCGAGCGGAAGATCCTCGCGTGATCGAAGTTAATGCAAGCCTTACGGGTGTTTATGAGCAGGTACTCGTTGCTGCGACTGATGGAACATTAGCGGCTGATATTCGCCCCCTGGTTCGTTTATCAGTCAGTGTGCTAGTGGAACATGAAGGTAAGCGCGAGCGTGGCGGTAGTGGCGGTGGTGGTCGCTACGGCTATGAGTATTTCCTTGGAATTCATCAAGGTCAGGTGCTAGCAGAGCAGTATGCTAAAGAAGCGGTGCGTATGGCGCTGGTTAATTTATCTGCAATAGCTGCGCCTGCGGGTATGATGCCTGTTGTATTGGGCGCGGGCTGGCCGGGAGTCCTCCTTCACGAAGCGGTTGGGCATGGTTTAGAAGGTGACTTTAACCGCCGTGGCACTTCTGTGTTCTCTGGGCAAATTGGTGAATTGGTCGCCTCTCCGCTTTGCACTGTTGTTGATGATGGAACCATCGCAGGTCGCCGAGGGTCCTTAGCTATTGATGATGAAGGTGTTCCTGGTCAATATAATGTGTTGATTGAAAACGGAGTCTTGAAAAATTATATTCAAGATAAGTTGAATGCACGTTTGATGGGGGTTGCGCCAACAGGGAATGCTCGGCGTGAATCGTATGCGCATTTACCGATGCCGCGTATGACGAATACCTATATGCTAGCAGGCTCTTCAACACCTGAGGATATTATTGCTAGTGTGGATAAAGGCATTTATGCACCTAATTTTGGTGGTGGCCAAGTCGATATCACTTCGGGTAAGTTTGTTTTCTCCACATCTGAAGCCTATCTCATTGAAAAGGGTAAAATTACCTCGCCTGTTAAAGGCGCAACTTTGATTGGCTCTGGCGTTGAAGCCATGCAGCAAATTTCCATGGTAGGCAACGACCTTGCGCTTGATAAAGGGGTTGGCGTGTGTGGTAAAGAAGGGCAAAGTGTTCCTGTTGGGGTTGGGCAGCCGACACTGAAACTGGATAAAATGACCGTTGGTGGTACAGCTTAAACGAGAAGCCAAGGAGGGTAATGATGAATAAACGTATTATTTCTATGCTGTTGATGGCTGTGTTGATCGCACTTAGCTTATATTTTAATGCGGGCGAGCAACAAGAGAAAAAGCAGGCTGAAAAGCCTGCTTCAACATCAGAGCAAGCAATACAGAATCAACATGTTCAACAAATAGATGAGCTAACAAAACAAGCCAATGTGGTGGGGTATATGCAAAAACACCATCAATTGCCCCGTTTTTATGTCACTAAAAAGGAAGCTCGTCGGGCAGGATGGAACCCTAAGCAAGGCAACTTGTGTGATGTGCTCCCAGGTAAAGCTATCGGTGGTGACCGTTTTTCAAATCGTGAACAGCGTTTACCTATTGCACCAAATCGCCAATGGTATGAAGCTGATCTGAATTATAACTGTGGGCATCGCGGTGCCGACCGTTTGCTATACTCCTCAGATGGCATGATTTATATCACGCGAGATCACTACAAAAGCTTTCAAGAAATTAATTAAAGAGTATTGATATGAGCCGTCCTGTTGTTATCTTTAATTTTCAACAAATTAGTAGCATTGAGGATTTTTATCGCCAATTTGAGCTGCAATTTTCATTGCCAGATTGGTTTGGTAAAAACCTTGATGCGTTGTGGGATAGTGTGTCAGCAGGTATCGAATTGCCTGTTACTATCGTCTTTACTCATCTTAGCGATGAGCAAAAATCGACGTTTGACGATATCATCGCGATGATGCACGATGCGCATGATTTATGGGGGGATGACCTAATATTTGTGTGTGAAAATGATGATGAACAATCAGGCTGTGAAAAACAGATCTAACTATTGAGAAAATCTGCTTCCCATTTTTCTCAGCTAAAAACGCTCTTTTCAATGCGATGTATGGAAGAAAGCCATACTAAGATCCCACAAAAATTTCCCCAAACGATAAGATATCGCTAATTTTTTAAATCATGATCCTCCGCCCCTCCTCCCGTCGATAAGTGGGGGGCTCAAGCACGATGAGAGATCAAAAATTGGGATATATTGGTAATTGACGGGCTCTTTGAGGAGTCAACGATTATTGAGGCAGCCATCCCCATAGAGAACCTTAAAAAGGTATTATGGGTGCATATGACGTTGATATAAAAGAAGCGAAGTAGTGCTTAGAGGGACACTATTTTTGACATCTTCCCCTATATCTCACTCGGTATAGGGGAGGATAATTTACGCGCTTTCAGATAGCTCTTTTAGGTATTGGAAGATTTGACGGAAAGCTTTCGGCGGTTTGTTACTTTCACGTTCTTTCTTGGCGTTGCGCACGAGCGCTCTGAGCTGTTGTCTATCTGCATGAGGGAATAGAGTAACCACTTCTTCAATCACACTGTCGCCATCTTCAACAAGGCGAATACGTAGGTCCTCAAGCTTATGTAGAATGACAACCTGCTGGTTATGACGATTTTTTAGTTTATCTAATGCTTCAGTAATAGGATCAACATCACGGGAACGTAGCAACTTGCCAATATATTGCAGTTGACGACGGCGACCTTCACGCTTAATTTTTTGTGCCAGTTCAATGGATTCAAGTAACTGAGCATCGAGTGGAATGCGCTCAAGTTCACTTTTGCTTAATTCAACGAGCTCCGCGCCCAGTTTTTTTAGAATTTCAGCATCGCGCTTAATTTCACTTTTACTGACCCAAATGATCTCATCATCGTCTTCATCTTGTGGCGCTGGTACATCATCCAGCCAGTCTTCAGGCTGTTTGGCCATATCTCAATTTCCTTTTTACAGAACGCAGCGATGTAATTACATGACCTGCCGCGTTGTGGATGTTAACATTCATATATTATGTATTGTAACTGGGAAAAAGCCCTGATGACTACCCGACATTTGTGAGTTGGTGTAAAAAAGCCAGGTTTACCCCATTTTATGTGGATTGAGTCGATGAATTTAACTGAACAAGTCAGTGAACAACGTAAAAAACTGGAAGATGCGGTCGCACAAGCGCTCTCTTTTGCAAAAAGCCGTTGTGATGCGGCTGAAGTCGCGGTGAATAAAAGCACTGGAATTAGTGTCAGTACCCGCCAAGGTGAAGTAGAGAATGTTGAATTCAATAGTGATGGGGCGCTGGGGATCACGGTTTATCACAATCAACGTAAAGGTAGTGCGTCTTCTACCGATTTAAGCCCAGCAGCCATTGAACGCACAGTACAAGCCGCTGTCGATATTGCTCGTTATACGTCGGAAGACCCTTGTGCTGGCCCTGCTGAAAAATCACTACTCGCTTTTGAAGCGCCTGACCTACAATTATTTCAGGCTAGCGACATTACACCAGAGGAAGCGATAAAGTTAGCATCACAAGCCGAGATGGCAGCGCTTCAGGTCGATTCACGTATTGTGAATACGGAAGGTGGCAGCTTTAATGGTCATTATGGTGTTCGCGTGTTTGGTAACTCACATGGTATGCTACAAAGCTATTGTTCAAGTCGTTATTCTATGTCGAGCTGTGTGATTGCGGAACAAAATGGTGATATGGAACGCGATTATGCTTATACCATTGGACGCAGCTTGAGTGCTTTGAAATCACCAGAATGGGTGGGGCAAGAGTGCGCTCGTCGTACATTGGCACGCTTATCACCAAGAAAGCTGCCAACAATGAAGGCTCCCGTTATTTTTGCTGCTGAAGTGGCGACAGGGCTGTTTGGTCATCTTGTTGGGGCAATCAGCGGTAGCAGTATTTATCGTAAATCCTCTTTCTTATTGGATAGCCTTGGCAAGCAAATTTTGCCTGAATGGCTAACCATCAATGAACAGCCTCATTTAATCGGTGGACTCGCCTCATCACCATTTGATAGTGAAGGTGTGCGTACTACCGAGCGCAATATTATTGAAAAGGGTGTGCTGCAAACTTGGTTGATGACTTCCTATTCAGCTAGAAAGTTGGGGCTACAAAGTACAGGGCATGCAGGGGGCATCCATAACTGGCGCATTGCAGGGCAAGGTTTATCATTTGAAGCGCTGTTAAAACAAATGGGCACAGGCCTAATTGTCACTGAATTGATGGGGCAGGGAGTCAGTGGGATCACGGGGGATTATTCGCGTGGTGCCTCCGGTTTTTGGGTCGAAAATGGTGAGATCCAATACCCAGTGAGCGAAATTACTATTGCGGGTAACCTCAAAGAGATGTGGGCGAATATGGTTACTATCGCAGATGATATTGAAACGCGAAGCAATATTCAGTGTGGTTCAGTACTACTGCCTGAAATGAGCATTGCAGGCCAATAATGGCATTATAGCGAGCATTTGTTGTATAAAGGAGTCTGAGGAGCGATTGCTCCTCAGTTTTTTGCTCACAATAGGATATGTTTATATGGTAGACCCCATTCGAGTAACATTAAATCGTAATGAATATATACGGTTCAATAACTACTGCTATAAAAATAATTATTTTTATAAGGGGAAAAGTTCGTCCATTCCTTTGGTGATGTTTATCATTTTTATTGTTGTATTTGTGGTGGCGTTGCAACTGCTTAACATCACATTGGCCCAAATTTCGATGGCATTGCTTATTTCACTGTGCTTATTTTTATTTATAGCTGCTCGAATATTACAGACCTTTCGGTGTGCAATACCTGATCCCGATAGCTTACTTTTTTCTGAAAAGCAGTATTATTTTGATGAACAAGGCATTCATGAAACCAGCGAATATGGCTCTTCATTTATCAAGTGGGAAAAATTTAAGTTTATCCGAACAGATGGCGACTTGTTATACCTGTTTTTTGACCGTGTCAGTACCATTATTATTCCTGCTCGTTGTTTTGTATCGACAGAGGAAAGTCAACAGTTTGTGCATATGGTAAAAAAACATGCCACGAATTTGTTGATGGAATGAGTTGAGTCACCCATCTTTAGAAGTGATGAAATGGGGATTGAAAAGAGTGAAGGTGATACGGTAAGGCAAAATGTGTTAGGCGCCCTTATGGGCCCTAACACAGTACTAGCGCGTTATCGGGGCATTAACGGTGAAACTCACCAGCCGCTTCTGGCTGATAAATAATTTCAAGTACTCTAACGCGAGTTTCAACACCATTAGGTAATGCCCAACTGATCTCATCATTGACACGTAAACCAAGTAAAGCAGCGCCAATGGGGGCCATTACAGAGAGTTGTTCCGCACTATCTTTTAATGATGCTGGATAAACCAACGTACGCGTGCGTTCTTCATTGCTGATTAAATCAAGAAAACGCACAGTACTGTTCATTGTGACGACGTCAGCAGGAATTTCCTGTGGTGACAGGATATCTGCACGATCAAGTTCATCATTCAATGCGTCAGCAACTGGGGTACCTGCATAAGCAGCTTGTTCCAATAGTGCGTCTAGGCGCTCTGCATCTAAATCATTGATAATAATTGTTGGCTTTGTCATACCACACTCCAATAGAGACGTACAAAGCAAACACCCCCCACCCAATAAGGTAGGGGGTGTCGCTGTGATAAAATTGTATAAAATATTAGGCTCTTCAAGCTCCAAAAGGAAGAGATCATGATCACGATCTCTGAGCCAATAGTTGTAAAACAACTGATATTTAGTTCGTAAATAATTGGTTGATTATACTAACTTTCATCAAATCCACTTTCGAACAGGTTAATTATCGCGGATAAAGCCTGATCTTCATCAGGGCCGCTAACCTCAATATCAATGGTACTTCCTTGCTCTGAGTCTAACATCAACATCGCAATAACGCTATCCGCCTCAGCCTCGATATGATTATTATTGCGTAAAATAACTCTAGAGTTAAATTTTTGAACTAATTCATAAAGTAACATTGCCGGCCTAGCATGCATGCCAAGCCGGTTTTTTAAGGTGATGGTCGCTTTTAGTGTCATTATTTCCGTTTTTCTAACGTTCGGTGGCGGGACTGTACGTTTTTGCCGCGGGAACGAAAATAATCAGCTAGCTGTTCAGCAACATAAACAGAACGGTGTTTACCGCCAGTACAGCCTATAGCGACAGTCAGATAACTACGATTATTTGTTTCAAGCATTGGCAGCCACAATTCTAGGTAGCTGCGTGTTTGATAAATAAAGTTATGGACCTCAGTATGCCTATCTAAGAATGCAGCAACGGGGCGATCTAACCCTGTCATTGGGCGTAATTTAGGATCCCAGTGCGGATTGGGTAAAAAGCGGACATCAAAAACATAATCCGCATCGATAGGGATACCGTGTTTGAAACCAAAAGATTCAAACACCATGGTGAGCTCACGTTCACGTTTGCCCATTAAACGTGTTCTCAACATCTCTGCTAATTCATGCACTGACATTTCAGAGGTGTCTATCACTAAATCAGCACGAGAGCGTAGTGGTTCTAACAGCTCGTTTTCTTCATCTATCGCACTCTCTAGCGATAAATTTTTACTGGAAAGAGGATGTAACCTACGCGTATCGCTATAGCGGCGAATTAATGTGTTGCGATCAGCATCCAGAAACAAGAGTTGAGGCGAAAAACTAGCAGGTAATCTATCTAATGCCTCTTCAAAGATCTCTGGGTTATCGGGCATATTACGCACATCAATGCTCACAGCGGCTGAAATATTACGATCTGCGAGTGAATTGGCCAGTTCTGGAAGCAGCACAACCGGCAGGTTATCCACACAATAGAAACCCATATCTTCCAGCGCACGTAAGGCAACGGATTTTCCCGAACCGGAACGGCCGCTGACAATCATCAGCACCATGAGCTAACTCCCTTTTGTTTCTTTTCGATGATCATATGATCTCGATAGTTGAATCGAACTTTTGCTTACTTATTAAAACATCACAGTTTATGTCAGTACAGCTATATAGAAAATATCAAAATTTTATATACATGTAACCCTGTGATGACAAAGTCATTCAATTATAGATTACTCAGTAATAATACTATATAGCTCAGCGTCGCTTTGTGCCGATCTTAGACGCTTACAAAAAGATTTGTCTGCTAATTTTTTGGCGATTAACGATAACGTGTGCAGGTGTGTTTTGCACTGATCGGCAGGCACAAGTAATGCAAAAAGCAGATCGACAGGTTGATTGTCGATGGCATCAAAGGCAATAGGCTCTTCAAGATGCAAAAAAACGCCAACAGCTTGCGTATGTTCACCTTCTGCTAACTTACCGTGAGGAATGGCGATCCCACTACCAATACCTGTTGTTCCGACTTTTTCTCTGGTGAGTAATGCTTCAAATACCGTATTTTCCGGTAATCCCAACTCTGCGGCAGCGAGTTCACTAATAATCTCGAGGGCCCTTTTCTTGCTAGTACAGACAAGGTTATTACGTGTACAGGCTGGTGATAATACGGCGCTTAATTGGATTTCTATATCACTGTTCATTTTATTGTTCGCTTAGGACTACAAAACCAGATAGCGGGGTACGCTATCTGGTTTTAATTATTTATTGGTCATAAATCACTGAGTGATTTCACCATAAATAGACTAGTGTTGTCTCAGTTTTTCTTTATGTTTGGTTAACTGGCGTGACAATTTGTCTACCAGTAGGTCGATTGCTGCGTACATGTCGTTTTCTTCAGCTGACGCATGGAGTTCTGCACCATTCACCTGCACAGTTGCTTCAGCAATCTGCTGAACTTTTTCAACTTTTAAAACGACTTGAATACCATTGATACGATCAAATAATTGCTCCAATTTTTTGATTTTTTTCTCAACAGTTTCACGCAATGCAGGGGTGACTTCGATATTGTGTCCAGTAATCTGAAATTCCATACAATCTTCCTTACTTTGTCAATTAAACCAACTTTTTACGTTGATTTGAGGGCGGAATAGATAACGATTCACGGTACTTAGCGACAGTTCGACGAGCAACCTGAATGCCCTGTTCGGCCAGCATGCTGGTCAATTTACTGTCACTCAATGGTTTTGCTGGATTTTCAGCAGCAACCAGTTTTTTCACTAACGCACGTATTGCCGTTGAGGAAGCTTCTCCTCCAGTATCGGTACTCACATGGCTAGAGAAAAAATACTTCAATTCAAAAATTCCCCTAGGGCTATGGAGATATTTTTGCGTTGTGACTCTCGATATTGTCGATTCATGCATATCGACCTGATAAGCAATATCAGCCAATATCATGGGTTTCATATATTCATCGCCGAGTTCGAAAAATTCTTGTTGCTGTTCAACAATGCAAGTTGCGACTTTTAACAAGGTCTCATTGCGACTTTCCAAACTCTTAATCAGCCATTTAGCATCCTGCAAATTGCTACGAATATACTGTGAATCACTTTCGCTTACTGAATCTTTTATCAGTGAAGCATAGTGATTGTTAATACTTAGTTTAGGGATGCTATCTGTATTTAATTCAACTTGCCAGTGTCCATTGATTTTTTTCACTAAAACATCAGGAATGACATATTCAGACTCTCCGGTATTGATGGATTGGCCGGGTTTGGGATTCAACGTCAATATCAGATCAATAGCGGTTTTTAGTGCATCTTCTTTTAATCGAGTCAGCTTAGTGAGCTGGCGAAAATCGCGATTTGCCAGTAAATCGATGTGTTGGCGAATAATCGTGCGAGCTTCCTCTAACCCAGGGGTATTTTTCGGATAGAGAGATAGCTGAATGAGTAAACATTCTTTAAGGTCTTGTGCCGCCACTCCAAGGGGATCAAAATGTTGGATTCGTTTTAAAACCGCGCTCACTTCTTCCAAAGTGATATCAGGGTTATCAATACCTTCATGGATATCGGTAATTGATGTGGTGAGATAGCCTGAATCATCAATAGAATCAATAATTGCTGTCGCAATAGCACGATCCGTATCGGTAAAAGGAGTTAACTCGGATTGCCACTGCAAATAGTCCTGTAGGGTTTGTGTCGTTTCCCCTTGGTAGACCGGTAATTCATCGAAACTGTAGTCGTTGCTGGTGCCTGAAGGTGTGCCAGCGGTGTAAATCTCATCCCAATTGGCATCCAGTGGGAGCTCATCGGGCATATCACCCTTTTCGAGTGCATCTTTGGTATCGATTTCGCTACTATCAGTGTCGATATCGATGTCATCCAGCGAATCTAATTCATTGGCATTTTCTTCTTGTTCTAGAAGGGGGTTGGTTTCTAGAGCGAGTTGGATTTCTTGTTGTAGCTCAAGTGTAGAGAGCTGCAACAGGCGGATAGCCTGTTGCAGTTGGGGTGTCATTGCAAGTTGCTGACTGATTCTGAGCTGCAAACTTTGCTTCATGAATGGTCTTTTATCTCCATCTCAAAAATATATTTGTCATACAACCAGTGACGGTATCGCTAGCGAATGTTGTTGACCTGCTTTCTGATTTATTAAGACATTCAACAAATCGTGTCTCTGTCACCTAGCGATGCTCGACTTATTTTAGAGTCTATGACTAATAACTTATAGACGGAAGCCTTCCCCTAAATAAACGCGTTTGACTTGTTCATTTTCGAGGATCATCTCAGGTGTTCCGTGTGCTATCAGGTGCCCTTGGCTCACAATATAAGCTCTTTCACAGACATCGAGTGTTTCTCGCACGTTATGGTCGGTGATCAACACGCCCAGACCATAGTCACGTAAATGTTGGATGATTTTTTTGATATCCAATACTGAAATTGGGTCAACACCAGCAAACGGCTCATCTAACAAGATAAATTTCGGATTCGCGGCTAATGCGCGAGCAATTTCAACACGGCGACGTTCCCCACCTGACAACGATTGACCAATACTATCGCGCAAATGGGTGATACTAAACTCTTCCATTAGCTCTTCAGCACGTGTTTTACGTTGGTCTGAATTTAAGTCATGACGTATTTCTAGCACTGCCATCAGGTTATCATAAACGCTCAAGCGGCGAAAAATTGAGGCTTCTTGAGGCAGATAGCCAATACCACGGCGTGCGCGTTCATGAAGAGGCAACAGGCTAATATCTTCGCCATCAATGGTAATCTTACCTGCATCTCGCTGGACGATTCCGACCACCATATAAAAGGTGGTCGTCTTACCCGCACCATTAGGACCAAGTAAACCAACAATTTCACCAGACTTCACCTCAAGGCTGACATCTTCAACGACCTTGCGTTTTTTATAGGCTTTTGCCAGATTCTCAGCGGTTAATGTCGCCATAACGATTATTTACTCTTTCCGTTGTTTGCCGCGGGGCCTTTCTCTTGTAACTGTGATGGCAATAATACTGTGGTGACGCGTTTGCCTTTATCGCTAAATGCTTCCATCTGTTGTGTCGGCACGATATAGGTAATTTTATCACCCTTAATATTGCTATCTAACTGCTCAAGATAGGCATTACCTGTTAATGTCAGCAGTTCTTTATCCACTTCGTAGCGTGCTTTCGCTGCTCGGCCTTTAATTGGCTTACCATCATCTTGTAGTTGATAGAACGTTACTGGATTACCAAACGCTTCTATCGTAATTTTGTCAGAGTTACTGCTAGGACGCGTAACCACGACTTTATTGGCTCTGATATCAATAGAACCTTGTTTAATCACAACATCATCTGTAAATGTGGTGACATTTTTCTCTAAATCAAGGGACTGCTTGACTGAGTTAATTGTCATCGGTTGTTGTGTATCAGATTTTAATGCGGAAGCTGGTACGCTAAGAGCAAAAATTGCGCTGGCAACGGCTCCTTGAATAAAACGCTTTTTATTTACTTGATTCATTTTTTTGCTCTTCTTTTTGTAGCACGTAATGAGTTTTTACATCTTCAATTAACTCTGCGGTTCTTGAACGCAGGTTACCGCGCATTTTTAAACCAGTAGAATTAAGGCCTTGCCCGATGATGGTAACTTTATCATCCGATGAAACATCTTGTGTTATCAGATTAACGACAGCACTTTGGGTTGAAATTCGCTGAATTTGTGAATCAGGGCTTAAACTATCGACTTGGACATCGTCATACAAATAGAGCACTCTATCATTCGTCAGTTTGGCCTTGAGTGACCGCACAGTCCATGTCGGTACGCCTGCTTCGTTATAAGTTGTCAAAACAGGGTTAGTAAACCAAGTGAGTTTGTCTGCCGTATAATTATCAATTTTATCTGATACAAGTTTATAGGCCAAATCACCTGCTGGATTATAGACGAATGTCACTGAATCATCAGTTTGATAATTAGGTTGACTGTTATCTATAACGCCTGCTGTTGGGGTGCTGGTATCATAACCAGCGAGGTTCCAACCGATCAGGCCAAGTGCTATCAAGGATAACAGGATAATTAACCACTTTTTAGCGTTACTCATGGGTGTCTTTATTCTTTAAATCGATAAGCCTTTAGCTTCTTCCAGTTTATTTTGAGCAATAAGGATCAAATCGCAAAGTTCACGAACTGCTCCTTTACCACCACCAATGCGTGTAACGTAATCGGCTTTTGGTAGTAGCAATGGGTGTGCATCAGCAACCGCTACAGATAGCCCAACTTTTGCCATGACAGGCCAATCAATAAGATCATCTCCGATATAGGCTGTCTCTTCCGCGCTTACTTTTAGTGTATCTAACAGTTCATGATACGCCAAAAGCTTATCGCTCTGTCCTTGGTAAAGATATGTAATACCGAGTGTCTTTGCGCGATCTTCAAGCAATTTTGCCTTTCTGCCAGTGATAATGGCCACGTCGATACCCGAGGTCAATAAACAGCGAATACCGTAACCATCACGCACGTTAAATGCTTTCAGCTCTTCGCCGTTATTTCCCATGTAAATTTGGCCGTCAGACATGACACCGTCGACATCACAGATTAACAATTTAATCTTAGCGGCTTTTTTTAAAACATTTTGGGTTACAGGACCGTAACACGTGTCCTGAAAGTGCGGATCCATAATCATTCCTTTTCTTTATACAACACCAGCTTGTAAAAGGTCATGCATATGTAAAACACCGACTAGCTTATTACCTTCTGCGACCATCAATGAAGTAATATGTTTAGACTGCATAAGGTTAAGTGCTTCTACCGCTAACATATTCGGGGTTATTTTGATGCCACCTGGCGTCATCACATCGGCTATTTTTGCGTTGTTAAGATCAATACCCATATCGAAGATGCGACGCAAATCACCATCTGTAAAAATACCAGCAATATTCATCTCGTCATCACAAATCACAGTCATGCCTAATTTTTTGCGAGTAATCTCAATTAATGCTTCACGTAACGTCGCTGTTTGTGGAATATGAGGAATATCATCACCGACATTCATTAAATCACGAACTAATAATAAAAGTTTGCGCCCAAGTGCGCCACCAGGGTGAGAAAGTGCGAAATCTTCCGGCGTAAAGCCTCTCGCGGTGAGTAAGGCAATCGCTAATGCATCCCCCATCACCAGCGTTGCGGTGGTACTTGTGGTAGGGGCCAAGCCTAATGGGCACGCTTCTTTTGGCACTTTTATGCAGAGGTGAACATCGGCATATTTACCCATATTACTATTAGGGTTATTGGTCATGCAGATCAATGGAACTTTAATTCGTTTTAAAACAGGCAATAGCGCTAGGATTTCACTCGATTCACCAGAGTTAGAAATTGCCAATACAATGTCTTTATGGGTAATCATTCCCAGATCGCCATGGCTAGCTTCGCCAGGATGCACAAAGAAAGAAGGTGTACCTGTACTGGCCAAGGTTGCTGCAATTTTTCGCCCAATATGACCCGATTTTCCCATACCCATAACAACGACCTTTCCTTGGCAAGCAAAAATGCGCTGACAAGCGTGGGTAAAATCATCGTTGATATATTGTTCTAAATTTTTTAGGCCTTCACTTTCGATATGGAGAACTTCTTTGCCTACTTGCTGAAAATCGATGTTTGACATTTTCTGTTCCATGCGTAGCTTTTCAGTTAATCGGATTAGCGAGCGCGAATTGTATAACGAATACTTACTATCAGTAAGTGCTTTGTCAAATCAGTCGAATATTAATTATATTTTAATCAATGATGACTGGCGGAGATTAACAAAAGCTTAAGTCAGTGGCTCTCGGTATTCATTAGCATCATAAACCAAATAAAGAATGATGAACTTTAGTATTCTCAACGAATAACAAATTTTTAAAGTCTAAGAGCTATCTGCTTCAATTGCGCAAAAATAATGTTTAACTATTAATAATTCTGTTGTCGTATGTATCTTTTAGATATAAAAAAACACATTTTTCACACCAATAACGCTATTTAGAACGTTATAATACTATAAATAAAATCAGATGTGATATTAGACGATTTTTGGTCTATTTTTCTGTAAAATCGCGAGCCTAGCGCTTTGAGAAAATAAAAATTGATGATGTGACGGGCTATCAAACAAATGCAAACAAAGACAGACAACTTAATCGAAGTGCGTGACATGTCTTTTACTCGTGGCAATAGGAAAATATTTGAAAATATTAACCTAACAGTACCACGGGGTAAGATAACGGCAATTATGGGGCCATCGGGAATAGGGAAAACCACGCTATTACGCCTTATTGGCGGCCAGTTACGCCCAAATCAAGGTGAAATTTGGTTCGATGGTGATAATATTCCGGAATTATCACGCTCAAAACTGTATCAGGCTCGTAAAAAAATGAGCATGTTGTTCCAGTCTGGGGCGCTGTTTACTGATATGGATGTTTTTAACAACGTAGCATTTCCTTTACGTGAACATACTCGCTTACCGGAATCATTGATCCATACTACGGTCATGATGAAGCTAGAAGCGGTAGGTTTACGAGGGGCTGCAAAATTGATGCCTTCAGAGTTATCGGGGGGGATGGCAAGACGAGCAGCTTTGGCTCGAGCTATCGCACTTGACCCTGAGCTAATTATGTTTGATGAGCCTTTTGTTGGACAAGACCCCATTACGATGGGCGTGCTAGTCAAATTGATTGATGAGCTGAATCAAGCATTAGGCGTGACCTGTGTGGTGGTTTCTCATGATGTGCCAGAAGTGCTTAGTATTGCTGACAATGCCTATATCGTTGCTCAGCAGCATGTGATTGCACAAGGGACTGGTGATGAGTTAAGAGATAACCAAGAACCACGCGTTAGGCAGTTTTTAGATGGTATTGCTGACGGGCCTGTACCATTCCGTTTCCCCGCCAATGATTATCTGGCTGATTTATTAGGGTAAAATAAGATGATAGTAGAGGCAATCGCTGCCTTCGGACGTCGGTGGATTGAAATTTTTTCGGCTTTTGGGCGAGCCGGCTATATGCTGTTTCGTTCATTGTTTGGAAAACCCGAATTTTCCAAACAATGGCCACTGTTAATTAGGCAATTGTACGCTGTTGGTGTGCAATCATTGTTAATAGTTGCAGTTTCAGGGCTATTTATTGGTATGGTGCTTGGGTTACAAGGCTATCTTGTTCTAACAACCTTTAGTGCTGAAGCCAGTCTCGGAATGATGGTGGCATTATCGTTATTGCGTGAATTAGGGCCTGTCGTGACAGCACTGCTGTTTGCAGGGCGTGCTGGCTCTGCATTAACCGCTGAAATCGGCCTGATGAAAGCGACTGAGCAAATATCAAGCCTTGAAATGATGGCTGTCGACCCCTTACGTCGAGTGATTGCCCCGCGTTTTTGGGCTGGCTTTATTAGTATGCCATTGCTATCACTTATCTTTGTTGCAGTAGGGATCCTCGGTGGTGCATTGGTTGGCGTTGATTGGAAAGGGATTGATGAAGGCTTTTTTTGGGCTTCAATGCAATCTTCTGTTGATTGGCGCATGGATATTGTGAATTGCTTTATCAAGAGCCTTGTCTTTGCCATCACAGTCACTTGGATTGCATTGTTTAATGGCTATGACGCTATCCCAACATCGGAAGGGATAAGCCGAGCGACAACACGAACCGTTGTTCATGCATCACTCGCGGTTCTTGGTCTAGATTTTGTACTTACAGCACTGATGTTTGGGAACTAAGTCATGCAAAGTAAAAAAAGTGAAATATGGGTAGGTTGTTTTATGCTGCTGGCAATTGCAGCAATTGTTTTTCTATGTCTAAAAGTGGCTGATTTAAAGTCAATTGGTAGTCAATCCACCTATCAGGTTTCTGCCTCTTTTGAAAACATTGGTGGCTTAAAAGAAGGTTCCCCAGTGAAAGTGGGCGGTGTTGTGATTGGTAGAGTTGCAAGCATTACGCTGAATAAAGATAACTATGTGCCTGATGTGAAAATTGATTTGTTGAGTGAGTATGACAACATTCCAGATTCAAGTTCGTTATCTATTCGTACTTCTGGTTTGCTAGGAGAACAATATATTGCAATGAATATTGGCCCTTCTGGTGAAGAATTAGGAATTGAAACCCTTAAAGATGGGGGGCGCTTAGAAGATACTAAACCTGCGATGGTATTAGAAGATCTGATAGGGCAGTTCCTATATAAGAGTGGAGATAGTCAAGGTGCTGATCCTACAGCAAATTGATTCGACATTAATACGGATTTAGAAGGAATAATTTATGTTTAAGCGCTTAATGATGATAGCCATGCTGGCGATTGCACCATTTGCAATGGCGATTGACCAAACCAACCCCTATAAACTCATGGATGAAGCGGCTGAAAAAACGTTTACACGATTGAAGGAAGAACAGCCTAAAATCCGTAAAGATCCTAACTACTTACGAACTATTGTTCGTGAAGAGCTGCTGCCTTATGTACAAATTAAATATGCGGGAGCACTCGTACTAGGAACTTACTACAAAAATGCAACGCCTGCACAGCGTGAAGCATATTTTGCCGCTTTTGAAGCTTACCTTGAACAAGTCTATGGCCAAGCATTGGCGATGTACCATGGTCAAACGTATCAAATAGCGCCAGAGCAGCCTCTTGGCGATAAAAATATCGTCGCGATCCGAGTCACCATTATCGATCCTAATGGTCGCCCGCCTGTGCGCCTAGACTTCCAATGGCGTAAAAATAGCAAAACAGGCCACTGGCAAGCTTATGATATGATTGCAGAGGGTGTCAGTATGATCACCACTAAGCAAAATGAATGGGGCGATATTTTACGTAAACAAGGTATTGATGGTCTAACAAAACAGTTAGAAATCAGTGCGAAAGCACCTATTACTCTGGATGAGAAATAATCACATGAGTCATGCGCTTACGTGGGACACCGCATCGTCAACAGTTAAACTATCTGGCACATTAGGCCGAGAGTCTTTGCTCGTATTTTGGGAGCAGCGTGAGACTTTGTTATCCCAAGTTGAGCAAATCGATGTGTCAGGCTTGGATCACGTTGACTCAACTGGACTCGCTATGTTGGTCCGTTTAAAAGGTGAGTTTGAGCAGCAAAAACGCTCACTACAAATAGTGGGAATGAGCGATAATTTAACAACCTTGATGGAACTGTATGGCGTTAAGTCATTATTGCTAAGTTAAGGTCAGTTTGTGTAAAAAAAGCGCCTCTGCGTGTTTTTATGCACCGGGGGCGTTTTCTTTGGTTTAAGATTTGTTTCGGATCCTTTAGGATAGACGTCTATTTATACCAAAATCGATGATGATAAAATTGAGTCATATATGGAAACCAACGAAATAAAACAAGTATTGATGGACAAGCTATCTCTGGATGAGGTGATTGTTAATGGTGATGGCAGCCACTTTCAGGTTATTGCCGTCGGTGCCATGTTTGAAAATATGAGCAGAGTCAAGCAGCAGCAAGCTGTTTATGCTCCTTTGATGGAGTATATCGCGGACAACCGTATTCATGCGCTTTCAATTAAGGCATATACCCCAGCTGATTGGGCACGTGACCGCAAGCTAAACGGTTTTTGATAAAAAACTGCGAACAGTATTTAAAATCTATACTCAAAACTATCTCGGGTTGCATGCAGTGAGTCAATAAAGATAGCACTAGGCGTAAGGAACGCGATAGTCCTACTTTTCTGAAGACATTTGCAATCCGAAATAGGATGAATATGAATACGAGAGTAACCGAATGGATAAATTTTTAGTTAAAGGGCCCACTCGTTTAGAGGGTGAGGTGACAATCTCCGGTGCCAAAAATGCTGCACTACCAATTCTGTTCGCTGCGCTACTAGCCGAAGAGCCAGTAGAAATACAAAATGTCCCTAAACTTAGAGATATTGATACGACTATCAAACTTCTCAATCAATTAGGAACCAAAGTTGAGCGCAATGGTTCCATTTATGTTGATGCAAGACATGTTACAGAATATTGTGCTCCCTATGATCTAGTTAAAACTATGCGCGCATCAATTTGGGCTCTTGCGCCGTTGGTTGCACGTTTTGGTCACGGGGAAGTTTCATTGCCAGGTGGTTGTGCTATCGGGGCACGTCCTGTTGACCTACATATTTCTGGGTTAGAGCAACTTGGCGCACACATTGTATTAGAAGATGGCTATGTAAAAGCGACCGTTGATGGCCGTTTAAAAGGCGCTTGCATCGTTATGGATAAAGTCAGTGTGGGCGCGACTGTCACCATTATGACGGCAGCCACATTGGCAGAAGGGACAACGACGATCGAAAATGCTGCCCGTGAGCCAGAAATTGAGGATACAGCTAACTTCTTGAATACGTTAGGTGCCAAAATTACTGGTGCGGGTACTGACCGTATTGTTATTGAAGGGGTTGAACGGTTAGGTGGGGGAACTTACCGTGTGTTACCCGACCGCATCGAAACCGGCACTTTCCTTATTGCAGCAGCTGTTTCAAGAGGAAAAGTGATTTGCCGCAATGCCTGTCCAGATACACTGGATGCTGTTTTGGCAAAACTGCGTGAAGCAGGTGCTAAAATTGAAATCGGTGACGATTGGATCAGCCTTGATATGGAAGGTAAACGTCCTAAAGCTGTGACGTTACGTACCGCACCACACCCAGGTTTTCCGACAGATATGCAAGCTCAATTTAGCCTTTTAAACCTAGTGGCTGAAGGGGCTGGTATGATCACTGAAACCATTTTTGAAAATCGTTTTATGCATATCCCTGAACTTATCCGTATGGGTGCTCATGCTGAAATCGAAAGCAACACAGTGCTATGTCATGGTGTTGAGAAACTGACGAGCGCGCAAGTTATGGCAACGGATTTACGTGCATCTGCAAGTTTGGTGATTGCGGGTTGTATCGCAGAAGGCACGACGACAGTTGATCGTATTTATCACATTGACCGTGGTTATGAGCACATTGAAGATAAGCTACGTGGCTTAGGTGCGAATATTGAGCGTATCCACTCTGAAGATTAAGGGTGCTGTTGCCAATACAGAAGAAAGTCTACATTTTGCTTGCCCTTTACGAAGGGCTTGCTTCACTTTCAATCCCTTTATTCGTTTAAAAGGTGATTCTGGTCGCTTAAGGCCGAGTATGGGGCTGAACATACGTTTCAATGCCCAGTAATGACTCCTAATCACATTATTGTGATATTTAATTTGTTGATGCTCGCCACTTACCGTGAGCATCTTCTCCCCCTCAAATGAACCTGTATTTATCACTTTTGATATGCCTCCTTTTACCTTTAATTGCAGACGTTAATTAACAAAGAGAAAAGAGAGCTTGGTCCTGCAAAATAAAAGCTAAGGCCAAGACGATTATTTTTGCTATTAACAGCGTTAATATAGATAACGTGAGATTTGATTAATTTTTTGCTGAATTCTCATTTGACTATAAATTTCATGATTTGATTGAAGGAGGCCAACAACATCGCAGTTGTTTGGCTATTTTTAGGGGGAATCATTGGGTCCTATGGGAAAGAGGAATTCAATCTTTATATCTTCTTAGTAAATCATTCGTTAAGCTCACGCTATTTGCTACTGTATCGATAATATTAACAGTGCTCTCATTGTTTTTAACCGCTTAATTAAATAGTTTTAATATCAATATAAACATGTTTTCATTAAAAATAAAAAACGTTAGTGAATATTGTCACTAACGTTTCGTGGAGAACATTTATTTTATTGCGCGCATTGGTCTAATTTTACTTTGGCCGGATATTGAGCGACATTTAAATAACTTTCTCCAACCGGAGATGCAGTAATAACTCCGCTAGAATTATTTAAATTATCATTAATACCAGGGCCAATAAATGCGACAATTCCACGGGAAACACCCGCAATTGTTTGTTCACCATTAGGGACATTCATATTATCTGAGCGAATTTGTAAGTTTCTAACACCTGAAAAATCTTTTAATTTTACTTCGATTTTATTCGGTTGTGTTACAGATGGGCTAGATGATATTTTTTTCATTGTTTTATATGGAAGGAATTCATATTCAGAACCTTCACCCAAGAAAAACTGGAAGTAAACTCCCACAGCACTTGTTTTAAAAAATTGAATCTTATTTTCACTGTATGCCGGTGTTGCATTATCAGCCCAACCATAAGGTCTATAGGCTAACTCATAGAGTTTATCTTTATCTGATTCATCACAAACAAATAATACTTTTTCTAAATCAATATGGGTTTGCAGAGATATTTCTTGTGGTGTAACAAGCGTGTCAGCTAAAACTTTTCCAGCTTGTTGGATATTGCTAACAATCATGGGATTTTTTTCACCAGCGTATATTGTTTTATTTTGCAATCCGGAGTTCACAATTTTACAAGCCGCTTGTGCACCAGAAGCAAATAGCAATGATAGCATAATGGTTGCTGAGATTTTCTTAATCATAATTATTCCTTAAATGAGATTTGTTTTTTATTTACATGGCATCTGTAAATTTCAATTTAAAGATAGATGACAGAAATATCTTGCACAAGAAAGTGATTAAATTAAAATTAAATCACCATTATTTTTTATGGTTGGTTTTTTAAATGCTCTTTTTTTCTAAAATAGAGGTTGGGTATAAATTAATTAACCATTTTTGGTTGATATTCCTTATTTGCTGGCATGAATAGAATATAAAACTTGCTCTATAAACTGATAATCAATTTATTCATGGCTTTTTATCTATTTCATTTTTTGAAATGGAAATGTTTTTTTTATTTAGTCTATTTAAGTCTTCTATTTTAAATCGCATTGTTTTATTTTTAGACGAGAGTTTATTAAATATCGAATTTTAGAGTTCATTGATTAATAGTGAAATCAGACATGTAGCAATGTGTCTTATTAAACTGATATAAGAACGTTAGTCATGCGCTAATACTCGTAGCGTTTAAAAGGAAAAGAAATATTGGCAATACTCTGTATGAGTCACATTGGATATCATTTTTGGCTCAGCGATAAGGCTAATGATCGGCTATCCGAGCAGAAAAGCGTAATACGTCAATTGGCTAAAGTGTGTTGAACTGAAAAAGGCTATTTAAAGATAAAAGTGACTACGCATTTTCTGAAGGGAGAAAATAGGTAATGAGATAATGAAAATTGACATCTACCGATAAATTAAAAATAAGGCAATAAATATATATCACCCAGTAATCACACTAACGTTAAAATAACCGTAAATGGTAACGGCCTATTTTATACGGGGCTGAAACCTAGTTTTATGGCGTGAATTAGCGTAAAGGCACCCTTTGCTAGCCAGCTTGGCCTTCAGGAATTTCTTCAATAATAACATCCACATCCTTTACTTCACCATCACGTAAAATTTTTACGGGTACTTTACTGCCAGGGCGAATTTCTGCGACTAAATCCATTGTTTCTGCGGCGGAAACGGCGGGTTTATTATCTACCGATAAAATAATGTCGCCTTGAAGAATCCCCGATTTCGCCGCAGGGCCGTTAGCTGCAACTTGGAATACACGTAGCCCTTTGATTTGGTCAATATTGTTATTGTTAGTTCTAATCTGTGGTAGTTCACGTGCAGTGATCCCAATATAACCACGGATCACACGGCCATCACGGATTAATTTTTCCATTATTTTTGTCGCTAGGGCGGTAGGAATAGCAAAACTTAAACCTTCTGAACTGATCCCTTGGCCCGCACTGAAGGAGAGGGTATTAATACCGACTAATTCCCCTTCTGTATTAATTAAGGCTCCCCCTGAGTTACCTGAATTAATAGAAGCATCCGTTTGTAGAAAGTTTTGACGTCGGGTGGAGCTTAAGCCAACTCGGCCCGTTGCACTGATAATTCCCTGAGTCACTGTTTGCCCTATGTTGTATGGGTTACCAATGGCAAGGACGACATCTCCAACATGGGTGACACGCAATTTATTAATAGGAATGACAGGAAGGTTTTCGGCATCTATTTTGAGTACCGCTAAATCCGTTAATGTATCGGAGCCGACTAATAGAGCATCAAAGATTGAACCATCCTGTAAGGCAACTAGAATTTGATCTGGATTATCAACAACATGTTTATTGGTAATGATATAACCGTTGGCGCTCATAATCACGCCTGAACCCAGTGATTTTAATTCACGGCCTGATTGAGAAAAACTCCCTTTAGAGCTGCTATACACATAAACGACAGCCGGTGCGGCTTTCCGGACGGCTTTATTATAACTGATAGGTTCGTTATCTATTTTACCATAAAGCAAATCAGCTAACCCTTGAGGGCGTAGGGAAGGCACCGCAACAATAAGGATCATCGCGGTTATTAGACCTAGCATTGCTGCCCAGAGAAGCTTTTTCACCATAAGATATCGAGTATTCAACTTGTTGATGTTAGTACAGGGAGATTGAGCATAACATAAAAAAACAGGCACAGCAGTTTGTACTGTACCTGTTTTGATCTTTTACAACAATTTTGTGTTGTGATTAATTTTTCATGAGCAGATAGAGTGTCTCACCACCACGTAAGACTTTCATTGCCAGTACTGGCGGTTTTGCATCAATCACTTTACGGAACTGTTCAATACTTTCAACACGAACGTCGTTCACGCCAAAAATTAAGTCACCTTTAACTAAGCCAACCGCGGCAGCAGGTGATTTTGGTGCGACATTATCAACTTGTACACCTTTAGTGTTGCTAACGGTTGCGTTAGATAGTGTGGCGCCAAGTAATGATTCGCTCAGTTTTTCCGCTTTAGTCGCTTCGCCTTCATTGTTTTCTAAAACAACTTTAACATCCATTGGCTTGCCTGAACGGATCAGACCAATCGTGATTTCTTTACCGATCTGGCTGGTACCAATTTTAGCTCTCAGCTCAGCAAAGCTGTTAATACGCTTACCATCGACAGAGACTAAGACGTCACCTGATTTAATGCCAGCTTTAGCCGCGGAAGACTTAGGCAGAACTTCGCTCACGAATGCACCACGTTGAGCATCAATATTAAAGGCTTTTGCAATATCCGAATTCATTTCGGTACCTTTAATACCTAAAATCCCACGTTTCACCTCGCCGTGCTTAATGAGTTGTTCACTGAGGTTTTTAGCCATATTACTTGGGATTGCGAAACCAATACCAATGTTACCGCCACCCGGTGCTAAAATTGCGGTATTAATACCGATCAGTTCACCATTTAGGTTCACTAAGGCACCACCGGAGTTACCACGGTTGATAGAGGCATCTGTTTGGATAAAGTTTTCTAGACCTTCAAGATTTAAGCCGCTACGTCCAAGTGCTGAAATGATCCCTGAAGTTGCAGTCTGTCCTAGACCAAACGGGTTACCTACGGCAACGGCAAAGTCACCGACGCGTAATTTATCGGAATCGGCCATGCTAACGGCAGTGAGATTTTTAATGTCTTTTGCATTGGTGATTTTTAATAATGCGATATCTGTCTGTGCATCTTTACCGATCAGCTTAACATCGAGCTCACGACCATCATTAAGTTGGATTTGAATTTTATCTGCACCATCAATCACGTGATTATTGGTTAAAATATAACCCTGCGCAGCATCAATGATTACACCAGAACCTAACCCTTCAAATGGTCTAACACTTTGCTGCTGTGAAGGGATGTTCGGGCCAAAAAAGAATTTTAATTCTTCTGGGATTTGTTGGTTTTGAACACGTGTACCAGAAACATGAATGTTGACGACAGCAGGGAGCACTTTTTCAAGCATCGGTGCTAAGCTTGGCATATTTTGGCTCTGTGCCGTGGCTGGTAATGTTGCAGGTAAAGCCGCACTGCTAATCGAAGGTAAAATTGACAGGGATAACCCTAGGCTCATTGCGACCGCAGTGAGAAAGAAATTTTTTCTTTTCATCATTCCGTAGATTCTCTCAAGAATAAAATTTATCAGGTAGCAGCAATGCTGCACTCATCACGATATTTTTCTCATATCAGATTTGATTTTACTGATAGCTATGACTATGGATTATGCGCAAAAGTTCATACAACAGGTAGCAAATATCCACTCTTTTACATCTATTTACATGGATTGTAGATGAAATAGAACTTCTATACAGTTTTGAAATAAAAAGAAATACTTTAAATAAGACGATATTTTGTCGTGTTGTATTTAACTGACTAGTTAGCAGCAGTAAACTCGCCAGTGCTAACCAAACAAAAAAGGATATGTGGTATTCACCAGTAAATGATTTTACTGGTGAATAAGTTAGCTATATTTCGTGTGATAGAGCAGTTGAAGGTGTCGAACCACCTTCAAGACTCATTATTTTTCTTCATTCTGATTCACGAACCATTTAGATGATATATGAATAATTACTTTTCTTTTTCATCTAAAGGGCGGAACAGGCCAGAAGCACCATCTGAATAATCTCTCGGTGGCATTTTTACTGGCGCCTGATCATTATCAGCTTCTGATTCCGTTAAGCGATAATTGAACGGATTATCTTGAGCGGGCATATCTGGCATTAACTCTGAGGAGCTTTGTGCCATATGTTGATATAGCTGACGATAATCACGAGCCATTTTATCAAGTAACTCTGCACTGCGAGCAAAATGGCTGACGAGCTCCTTACGGTACTCTTCTAGCTCAGTGTTTTTCTTGTCTAATTCAGCTTGTGCTGTCTTTTGTTGGCGAAGTTTTGGGTTACCATAACGGACGACTAAGGCGCCGATAATGAAACCGATAACTAGTCCAATTAGTGCATACTCCCAGGTCATGCTGACTCCTTCGTTTACTTCACTGTTCGCAGAAATTAAGCTTATCCATCTATTACTATACTCTAAATCATTCGAGGTGCAGCGAGGCGACAAGTGAATAAGTCGCTAAGAGTATAGATAATGCTATGACGAGTCTGAATAAATGTCGTCAATAACGCTGCAACTTGAAGTATAACGAGTAAATTCCGGTTAATCACTAAAGAGTGGAATACTAAGACGAAATTCCTTACTCCTCTAACATTCGTTAACTAGACGTTAAATAATAAATGAATCTGGTTATAATAAGGGCAGTGTATACCATATAACGGTAAAAAAACCGAAAATTTTTCAAGGATTATTCAGTTAATGTCACCGATAACCCCGATTATGCGTTATCAACAGGCTCTTGCTGAAGGTAACTATCAGCCTGATGACGTACAAAGACGTGCAGTAGAGCGTCTAAATGAAATTTATCAGCAGTTGATCTCGACATCCTCTTTAAATGAACACAATGAGAAGCCTTCAGGCCTAAAAATGCGTTTAGGGCGCTTATTGGGCAAAAAACACACCTCAACGATCGAGCCTGTAAAAGGACTATACATGTGGGGTGGCGTGGGGCGAGGAAAAACCTGGCTGATGGATATGTTCTATGAAAGCTTGCCAGGAAATAGAAAACTCCGTTTGCACTTTCATCGCTTTATGAAAAAGGTCCAAGACGACCTGATGGCTTTACAAGGTCAAGAAAACCCATTGGATATTATTGCTGATGAATTTAAAAAGCAGACAGATGTCCTGTGTTTTGATGAGTTCTTTGTGTCTGATATTACTGATGCAATGATTTTAGGCACTTTACTGGAAGGCTTATTTGCTCGAGGCATCACCCTAATTGCAACATCCAATATTATCCCAGATGACCTATATCGCAACGGTTTACAACGTGCGAGGTTTTTACCCGCGATAGAGCAGATTAAAAAGTATTGTGAAATTATGAACGTGGATGCTGGGGTTGATTATCGACTAAGAACATTAACTCAAGCCCATCTTTTCTTATCGCCGATTAATGATGAAAGTCGTCAACATCTCAATGAGGTTTTTAACAAACTGGCTGGGAAAAAAGGCGAACAGCAACCGATCTTGGAAGTTAATCATCGTAAAATGCAAGCGATAAACGCCGCAGAAGGGGTGCTGGCAATTAGCTTTAAAGCGTTGTGCGAGGAGCCTCGTAGTCAAAATGATTATATTTATCTCGCCAATTGTTATCACACCGTACTTTTGTATGATGTGCCTGCTTTGGACGGTAAACAAGAGAGTGCGGCGCGGCGTTTTTTAGCGTTAGTGGATGAGTTTTATGAACGAAAAGTGAAGTTAATCATTAATGCGCAAGTGCCTATGGCATCGCTCTATCAAGGTACTTTGCTCACATTTGAATATCAGCGTTGCTTATCTCGTTTACAAGAAATGCAAAGTGAAGAGTATTTGAAGATGCCACATTTGGCTTAAGTCTCATTGGTGGTTTTTGTACAAAAAAACATCTAATATAGACAAGAAGAAAAAAAAGTGTTTTTGGGGTCGATTTTTATTGCTGACTTCTCTATAATCTTGCGACCCCACGTTACAGCGATGTTTTTTATTTCCCAAGAAATATCGCATTAATGCCGGCTAGGCTGCTCGAAGGGGTGGGTTTGCTGGACAAGAGTCGTGTGAACCTCACAAAGCTTATGAACATGAGTGTTCACCAACGTGTAACTTCAATATTGGGTAAGTTTTAATGAAAACTTTTACAGCTAAACCAGAGACCGTAAAACGCGACTGGTACGTTGTTGATGCAGATGGCAAAACTTTAGGTCGTCTTGCAACTGAATTGGCTCGCCGTCTGCGCGGTAAGCATAAAGCGGAATATACTCCGCACGTGGATACTGGTGATTACATCATCGTTCTGAATGCAGAAAAAATTGCTGTTACCGGCAATAAACGCGAAGACAAAATCTACTATCGCCACACTGGCCATGTAGGTGGAATTAAGCAAGCGACTTTCGAAGAAATGATTGCTCGCAGTCCTGAGCGTGTGATTGAAATCGCGGTTAAAGGCATGTTGCCAAAAGGGCCTCTGGGTCGTGCAATGTACCGTAAACTGAAAGTTTACGCAGGTAACGAGCACAACCACGCGGCACAACAACCGCAAGTTCTTGACATTTAATCGGGATTATAGGCAATGGCTGAAAATCAATACTACGGCACTGGTCGCCGCAAAAGCTCTTCCGCTCGTGTCTTCATTAAGCCAGGTAGCGGTAACATCACAATCAATCAGCGTACACTGGAACAGTACTTTGGTCGCGAAACTGCGCGCATGGTCGTTCGTCAGCCGCTAGAGTTGGTTGAAATGTTGGAAAAACTGGATCTGTACATCACTGTAAAAGGTGGCGGTATTTCAGGTCAGGCAGGCGCAATCCGTCACGGTATCACCCGTGCACTGATGGCTTATGATGAGACTCTTCGTTCTGATCTGCGTAAAGCTGGTTTCGTTACCCGTGATGCGCGTTCTGTTGAACGTAAGAAAGTTGGTCTACGTAAAGCACGTCGTCGTCCACAGTTCTCCAAACGTTAATTTATTGCCCTTTGGGCATAAAATTGATGAAAAAACCCGTCTTTATGGCGGGTTTTTTATTGGGCGCAATATATTGCTTGATGTTTATTGATGAGCTGCGAGCGGTTTCTTTTATCTGAATTCGCGCTATGGCGCGTGCTGGAAAAGATAAATATCATTGAATCTAATATATTAGTGATAGACTTCAAATTGAATTTTTATTGGAAAATCAATGCACATAATATTTGTGTATTATTATTTGAATAATATACCCAAGTACTCAATGAGTTGTGTTCGGAAAACAGGAAATAACCTAGGCTGAACTTCTTTGATATGCAAATTAATAGTATCTAGGTGGCAAGACAAATCGAATGGGTAAAGGCGTTCTTTTCTAAGACATATTATTGTTCATGTTGGCTTTCGTATTGTAAGGTGGGCCAATAAAAATGATCAAAATAAAACTTATTCATTTAATAACGGATTTTTGATGCTGAGATAGTATTAAGTTGATTGCGCTAGTGTAAGAGGTTTTGTCATTGATTTACCTGCCGGTTTAAGTAACTCGTGTCAGACGAGATTTCTATTATTCGAGCGAATCAAGCAGTTCAATCTTCATTAATGTTTATGCAGCGAAAGTGCGCAATACAGAGCCGTCAGCGGGGATAAAAATTTTTGTGGGTATGCGAACGGGTTGCATCATAGGGTTATTACTTGAGAATTCAGAATCGCACCACAAATCATTCGTCTATTGAGGGAAAAACAATCGAAACTGACAGTTTAAACGCCATTTTAAAGTGGAATAGTGTTCGCCTTCCAAGCTTCCCTAAATAAGCTTTTAGAAACGTTTGTATATTGAATCTCTAAGTTGGTTGTTTTATTTGCCATCTTACTTATTTCATGTTCGACTATACAAAATAGATATAACTTACCTTACCAGCATTTTTCTTTATGAGTAGGCGTTAGTTGAGGATTTTTAGGCTGACATTTTTTATTTAAAAAAACATTTTTTAGAGTTAGCTCTAAGGTTTTTTAACTAGTTTTACATGTATTATTGAATTGATATTCTAATTTTTTGTCTTTTATCTACTTTAAACTACATTTAGTTATGATTTTCTCATCTACGTCCCCCTAAGTTGTACAAAATCTGCTAGAATATGCGACTGCTTTTTATTTTCTTATTTCTCGCTGCACTACAGCGAGAGGGTTGTGCTGACTTTCTATATGGATAAATGAGAGCTTTGGCACAGGGGATTGTAAAATGGGCGGGCTCGTAATTATTCAAAAACTTATTACAGTTTAGTTCATTTTTATTCAACTTGGAGGTTTTAATGGCTGTCGCTCCTAACAAACGTTCGGTAATGACATTATTTTCAGGCCCAACCGACATTTTTAGTCATCAAGTTCGTATTGTTTTGGCTGAAAAAGGGGTTAGCGTTGAGATTGAGCATGTCGAACCTGGTCATCTGCCTCAAGATCTGATCGATCTAAACCCATATCAGAGTGTACCTACTCTTGTTGACCGTGATCTGACCCTATATGACCCACATATTATCATGGAATACTTAGATGAGCGTTTTCCTCATCCTCCTCTCATGCCTGTTTATCCAGTTGCTCGTGGTACAAGTCGCCAACTGATGCACCGCATTGAAAAAGACTGGTATTCTCTGATGTACAAAATTGAAAAGGGAACGGCACAGGAAGCGGATAACGCACGTCGTCAGTTAGCAGAAGAGCTGATTGCGGTATCACCTGTTTTTGCTGAAATGCCTTTCTTTATGAGTGAAGAATTCAGCTTGGTTGATTGCTACTTAGCCCCGCTGTTGTGGCGTTTACCTGTACTAGGTATCGAACTCAAACCATCAAGCAGCAAACATCTGCAAATGTACATGCAACGTGTTTTTGAACGTGATGCATTCTTAGCTTCACTGACTGAGTTAGAACGCGAAATGCGTCTTTCGGCACGAGGCTAAGTGGCATGATGGAAATGGCGCCAATGACACCGAGACGCCCTTATCTATTACGTGCGCATTACGAGTGGCTGCTTGATAATGATATGACGCCCCATTTGGTTGTGGATGTCACTGTGCCAAATATCAATGTGCCAATGGAATTTGCTCGCGATGGGCAAATTGTATTGAATATAGCACCGCGCGCAGTAGGTAACTTTGAGATTACGAATGATGAAGTACGCTTCAGTGCGCGCTTTGGTGGTGTACCTCGTCAAGTATATGTGCCAATGGCCGCGATTATCGCAATCTACTCCCGTGAAAATGGCGCTGGGATGATGTTTGAACCGGAAGCCGCCTATGAAGAACAGTTATCAGCTGATCTTGAAGGGATTGAAGAAAACCCTGCGGATAACATCACGTTGGTCCATGAATCAGACCCAACAAGTGATCACTCGTCATCTTCAGATGATGAGCCTACGCCACCCCCTAAAGGTAGGCCATCACTCAGAGTCATTAAGTAATTCGTAAAGTATATCGATCAAAAAACAGAGGGTTTCCCCTCTGTTTTTATTTTGCGATCTGTTCGCTGATTAAACGCCCATAAAGCATAAGATACCATCTGCCGCTTTGCGCCCTTCAGCAATTGCCGTCACCACTAAATCAGAACCGCGAACAATATCTCCCCCAGCAAAAATTTTGGGGTTTGATGTTTGGTAAGCTAACAGCTCATCACTGCTTGCAATGATCCGCCCCTGAGCGTCTAGCTGCACATTATGCTCTGCTAGCCAAGGCATGGCATGTGGGCGGAAGCCGAATGCTGTGATCACCGTATCCGCTTGTAATAAGTGTTCAGAACCCTCTATAACCTCTGCTTGAGCGCGCCCATTTCTAGCCTCACTCATCTGTGTTCTGACTACTTTGACTCCACACACATTGCCTTTCTGATCGACTTCAATACTCACCGGTTGTAAATTGAATAAAAATTCAGCCCCTTCTTCTCGAGCATTTTTCACTTCTCGTGGTGAACCAGGCATACTTGCTTCATCGCGACGATAAGCACAAATCACCTTTTTCGCGCCTTGTCGAATAGCGGTACGCACACAATCCATTGCGGTATCACCGCCACCGAGGACGACAACCTGTTTGTTTTTAAGGTTGACATAAGGTGCATCGGCTGGGTTTTCAAAGCCCATTAATTGGCGAGTGTTGGCAATAAGGTAAGGTAAAGCATCATACACTCCCTTTGCATTCTCATTGGCGAGTTGTCCTTTGGTGGACTGATAAGTTCCTGTACCAATGAATACGGCGTCATATTCAGCAAGTAAATGATTTAATGGCAGGTCTTTACCAATCTCGGTATTGAGTTTGAATTCAATCCCCATTGAGGTAAAGATCTCTCGACGGAGAGTCATAATTTCTTTTTCGAGTTTGAAAGCCGGAATACCGAAGGTCAGTAACCCGCCAATTTCAGGATGGCGATCGTACACGGTCGCTTGTACGCCATTGCGAGCTAACACATCGGCACAGGCTAGACCAGCAGGCCCAGCTCCAATAATAGCAACGCGTTTATTCACAGGGACAACATGAGAAAGGTCAGGACGCCAGCCCATTGCAAAGGCGGTATCGTTAATATAACGCTCAATATTACCGATAGTGACAGCGCCAAAGTCATCATTTAAGGTACAGGCACCTTCACATAAACGATCTTGAGGGCACACTCTACCACAAACCTCAGGCAAACTATTGGTTTGATGAGATAGCTCTGCGGCCTCGATAATACGTCCTTCATTGGCAAGCTTGAGCCAATTGGGGATATAGTTATGCACCGGACATTTCCATTCACAGTAAGGATTACCGCATGAAAGGCATCGATCTGCCTGTGTCTGAGCTTGGATCGCGCTAAAAGGCTCGTAGATTTCTACAAATTCAATTTTACGTACATTTAACGTTTTTTTAGGCGGATCAACACGTTGTAAGTCGATAAATTGATAAACATTCTGGCTCATTTTTCTCTCCTTACTGTGCTTGGACGCGTAATTCAGCCGCAGAACGGCTACGGTGGCCTAAGAGTGCATTGATATCGCTTGATTTGGGTTTGACCAAAGTAAAGTGGCAAACCCAATTTTCCCAATCCGCGAGAATGGCTTCACCGCGCGCTGATTGCGTCAAACGGACATGTTCAGTAATTAATCCACGCAGATGTTCCGCGTGAATTGGGTAATCATTGACTGACAGTAGTTCCACCATCTCATTGTTGACCCGGCGTGAGAAGTGAGATTCTTCATCAAGCACATAAGCAAAGCCCCCCGTCATACCTGCACCAAAATTGATCCCCGTGCTGCCAAGGACACACACTATCCCACCTGTCATATATTCGCAGCCATTATCACCAATTCCCTCAATAATCGCCGTTGCGCCTGAGTTACGGACCGCGAAACGCTCACCCGCAAGGCCTGCTGCATAGAGTTTACCGCCTGTTGCACCATATAAACAGGTGTTACCAGCAATAGTGGTTTTATGGGTGGCAAATGAAGAGCCCACTGGTGGACGGATAGCGATAACCCCTCCTGTCATCCCTTTACCAACATAGTCATTGGCATCACCCGTTAAAATTAATTCCACTCCACCTGCATTCCAGACACCAAAGCTTTGCCCAGCCGTTCCTGTAAAATAGAGCTGTAATGGTGTGGCTGCGAAGCCTTGATCACCGAAGCGACGAGCAATTTCACCAGACAAGGCGGCACCAATTGAACGGTCGGTATTCATGATGTCATAGAAAAAGGTTTTCGATTGCTTCTGAGCCAAATAAGGTTCTGCATCTTGTAAAATGCGTTGATTCAGTAAGCCTTCATCAAATGGAGGATTAGTTTCTGTACAAAAAACGGCTTTCTCTGGCTGCGGTTCGCTCGTTTCTAACAAACTTTGCAGATTAATGCGGTTTTGTTTAGCGGTCGTTCCTTCAATAATCTCGAGTAAATCGGTACGACCAATGAGGTCGGTGAGTTTAGTGACGCCTAATGCCGCCATCAGTTCACGCGTTTCTCTGGCAATAAATCGAAAGTAGTTGATAACACGTTCTGGTAAACCATGGTAATGATGTTGTCTTAATGTTTCATCTTGTGTTGCAACACCCGTTGCACAGTTATTGAGATGGCATATGCGTAGATATTTGCACCCAAGGGCAACCATTGGGCCGGTACCAAAGCCAAAGCTTTCAGCACCTAGTATTGCCGCTTTGATGATGTCTAGGCCTGTTTTGAGACCGCCGTCCGTTTGTAAACGAATTTTATGGCGCAAACCATTGGCGACAAGTGCTTGTTGAGTTTCAACAAGGCCTAATTCCCATGGGCATCCCGCGTACTTCACTGAGCTAATAGGGCTAGCACCTGTGCCTCCATCATATCCCGCAATGGTAATTAAATCGGCATAGGCTTTTGCAACACCGGTTGCGATAGTACCAACACCGGGTTCTGAAACTAATTTAACGGAAATCAAAGCATGTGGGTTAACTTGTTTAAGGTCAAAAATCAGTTGTGCCAAATCTTCAATCGAATAAATATCGTGATGTGGTGGTGGGGAGATCAGTGTAACGCCCGGCACGGAATAGCGTAAACGTGCGATATATGGCGTGACTTTATCTCCGGGGAGCTGGCCGCCTTCACCCGGCTTAGCCCCTTGAGCGACCTTGATCTGGATAACATCAGCATTGACCAAGTACGCAGGCGTTACACCGAAACGCCCTGAGGCAACTTGTTTTATTCGAGAACGTTTTTGTGTGCCATAACGCGCAGGATCTTCACCTCCTTCGCCAGAGTTTGAAAAACCGCCCAATGTATTCATCGCAATCGCGAGGGCTTCATGGGCTTCTGGGCTCAATGCACCGATCGACATGGCGGCAGTATCAAAGCGAGAAAATAGTGCTTCTTCAGGTTCAACATCGGCTAAGGAAATGGCTTTATTTGTCAATTTTAATGCTAACAAATCACGAAACGTCGCCGTAGGGCGATTATTCACGAGCTGAGCATATTTTTGGTAATCATCATAATTGCCGCTGTGCACTGCATTTTGCAGGGTTTTGACAACATCTGGGTTGTAGGCATGATATTCCCCATTATGCATATATTTGAGCAAGCCACCTTGTTCTATCGGTAGACGGGGTAACCATGCTTTACGAGATAAATTAAATAGATCTAACTCAAAGTCACTAAAATTAGCCCCGCTGACGCGGCTAACGACACCCTCGAAACACAGTTGAGTCACTTCTTCATGTAAGCCCACAGCTTCAAATAATTTCGCGCAACGGTATGAGGCGATTGTCGAAATACCCATTTTCGACATAATTTTATATAACCCTTTATTGATGCCGTTACGATAATTCAATAACACTTTGCCAAGTGGTTTATCAAAAAGTTGGCTTTCAGACATAGCAGCCAGCGACTCGTAGGCTAAATAAGGATAAATCGCTGTCGCGCCAAAACCTAACAAAACGGCAAAGTGATGTGGATCTCTGGCACTTGCTGTTTCAATGATTAAGTTAGCATCACATCGTAAATTATTTTCGACTAAGCAGCGTTGGACCGCACCGACAGCCATCGCGGCAGGAATAGGGAGGCGCTCCGGAGAAATATTTCGATCAGAAAGTACGAGTAAAACAGCACCGTCGAGAACTTTTTGTTGGGCTTCTTGGCAAAGATTTTCAATAGCTTGTTTTAATGAGTGGGTTGACGATGCGTAAGTCATGTCGATAGTCTGTGTTTGATAATAGCGGCTATCTTGTTGACATAACTGTTGGAAATCAGAGTAGAGCAAAATAGGGGACTTGAAACTCAATCGATGAGCCTGCCCTTCAGCTTCGCAAAATACATTCATTTCTCGCCCAATACAGGTGGCGAGTGACATGACGTGAGCTTCCCTCAGCGGATCAATCGGTGGGTTTGTGACCTGTGCAAACATTTGACGGAAATAGTCATAGAGAATACGTGGTCGCTGTGACAATACCGCAAATGGAGTATCATCCCCCATTGAACCCGTCGCTTCTTGACCATTTTCACCAAGCACACGAATAACTTGTTCTAATTCTTCGCTCGTATAGGCAAATTGCTTTTGATAGGTTGCCAGCGTTTGATTATCCATTGAGCGCTGACCAACGGTATCTTGTTGTTGCTCCATCGCTTCAAAAGGAATTAAGCGAATCACATTTTTTTCAAGCCATTGCTTATAGGGGTGGCGGCTTTTTAAGTCGTTATCGGTCTCTGCACTCTGTAAGATGCGGCCTTCTTGAGTATCGATAAGCATTAATTCACCGGGGCCAACACGCCCTTTTTCAACGACTTCATCGGGTTGGTAATCCCAAATACCGACTTCCGATGCACAGGTGATCAATTTATCTTTAGTAATAACGTAGCGTGCTGGACGTAAGCCATTTCTATCAAGATTACAGGCAGCGTAGCGACCATCGGACATGACGAGCCCTGCTGGGCCATCCCAAGGTTCCATATGCATGGAGTTAAAATCAAAGAAGGCTTTGAGGTCTTCATCCATATCAGGATTATTTTGCCAAGCCGGAGGTACTAGTAAACGAATCGCCCGAATCAAATCCATCCCGCCATTAAGTAACAACTCCAGCATATTATCTAGGGAGCTAGAATCGGATCCTGTTTCATTAACAAAAGGTGCCGCTGACTGCAAATCAGGGATAAGGGGAGTTCGAAATTTATATGAACGTGCTCTAGCCCACTGGCGGTTACCCGTGATCGTATTTATTTCACCATTATGAGCCAAAAAGCGGAATGGTTGCGCTAATGGCCAGCGTGGTATCGTATTGGTTGAAAAACGCTGATGGAACAGGCAAATAGCGGATTCCATGCGTAAATCAGCAAGATCAGGGAAAAAGCGCGGTAAATCGGTGGCCATACATAGCCCTTTATAAACCGTCACAAGGTTAGAGAGGCTACAGATGTAAAAATCACTATCGGTAATACGTTTTTCGATACGACGACGGGCGATGAATAAACGTCTTTCGAGATCTCGAGGGCGCCAGCCTGCGGGCGCATTGATAAAGAGTTGTTCAATCTTAGGGAGACTTGCGAGGGCAATACTACCGAGAATTTCACGGTTAATAGGTACTTCACGCCAGCCAACAATCGCTAGAGTTTCATCTAAGATCTCTTCTTCAACAATACGCCGGCAGTCAGCGGCAATCGCGTCATCTTGACTTAAAAAGATCATACCAACAGCATAATTGCGTGCTAAGCGCCAACCCTGATCCTGTGCAACTAAATGAAAAAAACGGTCGGGTTTTTGCAATAGCAATCCACATCCATCGCCCGTTTTACCGTCGGCAAGGATCGCTCCACGATGCTGCATTCTTGCAAGTGCGTGGATTGCTGTTCTGACGATTTTATGGCTAGGCTCACCTTCAATATGAGCGATAAGGCCGAAGCCACAATTGTCTTTTTCTAATCTTTTATCGTACAGCATAGATTCTCCGTCGTCTTTCGTACTACAACGTTGTTACCTGCGTTTTGCTCCCTAGTCAGCTTGAACTGTGTCTAAGGATTCATTCTCCTATCGCCGAGTTGTAGTGTGAAATACAGGGAGGAAGAGTCCTGTAAAGACCATAACTACAACTGTTTTAGCGTACTTCTTTGCTCATTCATTACAAATCTAATAAATTCAAATGGTTAGTTTCTATAAGCAGAACGAACTCATTGTTTTTAATTTACTCATTTATTATTTATTCATTATTTTTAGTGGCTAATCTTCTGCGCACACCAAATGACAGCGTCAGTAATTCGCTGTTTTCATTATTAATAAAAATAAACAGTGTATGAGGGTAATCGTTATGTATACGTCATCAGATGAGAGGGCGGACACGGTAAGGTTTTAAATTAGCGAGATTCTTTTTCTAGGTCAAATAGCGCGTAAATAACATTATTTGCGATATAAAATAATGTTATTTAATTGATTAAGAAGAAAAAAGTTACCAAAAATGCTTTTGTGACACAGGTCTTGTTTTTGTAAATGCTGTGATATACATCACTAATAAGTGTGCTTTTTGGTCGCAACTCTATCGGGTTTTACTTATTAGGTAATGATATATTTTTAATTTTTAAATTTATCTGGTTTTTTGCTCTGTTTTTTGTCGTTTTATAAAATTAATAAGATAACGGGAAATCATCATAAATACTTATGATTTTGAAAAATAAAGTTTATTTTTCATTTTTGGTGCTATTTTGGCTTGATTATATTAAATATTACATTATTTTATTTGGTAATAATAAAGCGATGACCATAAAGATTTCACCGAGTACGGTGAAATATCGTGTCGATAAAAACACTTAAGATTAATGAGCCGGATCGACATTTTTTACCAACAATGAATCGAATGTGCCTCATTTGATATATGATTCAGTGAGTATCATATTAAGGGGTGGTTATGAAAGTACTTCGCGGTCTTGCGCAATATTATGTCGATCTCATGATGAAGCTAGGGCTAGTTAGGTTTTCTCTCCTGCTTGCATCTGCGTTAGTCGTTCTGGCGATGATAATGCAAATGGCAGTAACTATTGTGTTACGTGGGCAGGTCGATAGTCTCGATCTCGTCGGTTCTATTTTCTTTGGCTTAATTATTACGCCTCTGGCTGTTTATTTTTTATCTGTTGTTGTTGAACAGCTGGAAGAGTCACGACAACGCCTCTCTCGCATGGTTGATAAGTTGGAGGTGATGCGTAAGCGTGATGCAGAACTAAATAGTCAATTACAAGGCAATATTGAGCAGCTAAATCAGGAAATTATTGAGCGTGAAAGGGCAGAAAGAGCCCACCTTGAGTTGCTTGAGCAATTAAAACAAGAAATGAAGCATCGCGAGCAAACTCAAATTGAGCTTGAACAACAATCTGTGCTGTTACGCTCATTCCTTGATGCCTCACCTGACTTGGTTTATTACCGCAATGAGAATAACGAGTTTTCAGGGTGTAACCGAGCCATGGAGTTACTCACAGGTAAGAGTGAAAAACACCTCGTTGGTTTAACGCCGATGGATATCTATGATATTGAAATCGCCTCAAAAGTTATGGAAACCGATGAAAAGGTTTTTCGTCACAATGTCTCGCTTACCTATGAACAATGGCTTGTTTATCCTGATGGTAGAAAAGCGTGTTTCGAGCTACGTAAAGTTCCTTTCTATGACAGAGTGGGTAAACGACACGGTTTGATGGGCTTTGGTCGAGATATTACGGAACGTAAGCGTTATCAAGAGGCTTTAGAGAACGCAAGTAGGGATAAAACAACGTTTATTTCTACAATCAGCCATGAATTACGTACACCACTTAATGGTATTGTTGGGCTGAGTCGTATTCTATTAGATACCGACCTAACAGCTGAACAAATGAATTACCTAAAAACGATTCATGTCAGTGCAGTCACATTGGGGAATATTTTCAATGATGTGATTGAAATGGATAAAATTGAGCGTCGTAAGGTACAACTGGATAACCAGCCTGTCGTATTACCGCAATTTGTTAATGATTTAGAAAACCTTAGTGGCTTGTTAGTGCAACCGAAAGGCTTGAGATTTGTGATGGATGTTGCGACAGGCCTACCAGAGACAGTGCTGACAGATGGCACACGACTTCGTCAAATTCTATGGAATTTAATTGGCAACGCCGTCAAATTCACGCAGCAAGGTGAGGTTAAATTAAGCATCTGGCGAGAAGGAGAAGACAAACTGTTTTTCAGTGTGCAAGACAGTGGTATTGGTATTCCGAAAGACGAACTCGATAAAATTTTTGCGATGTATTATCAAGTGACCGATAGCGCTGGTGGTAAACCTGCAACAGGAACTGGCATCGGTTTATCGGTATCGCGTCGTTTAGCCCAAAACATGGGGGGAGATATTCAGGTTGAAAGTGAAATAGGCAAAGGTTCAACCTTTACGCTTTCGATCGTTGCCCCTGTTGTTGAAGAAGAAGTTATCGATTCTCAAGAAAGTGATGATGACTATCCATTACCAGCCTTGCATATTTTGCTGGTGGAAGATATTGAACTCAATGTGGTTGTGGCGTGCTCTGTGCTAGAAAAATTGGGTAACACCGTTGATGTCGCAATGAATGGCAAAGAGGCGTTAGCGATGTTTACCCCTGGTGAATACGATTTAGTGTTGCTGGATATTCAGCTCCCTGATATGACTGGAATTGATATCGCACAACAATTAAACCAGCGTTATCGCAAAGACGAACTTCCTCCGCTCATTGCACTGACTGCAAATGTTCTAAAAGATAAGAAAGAGTATTTCGACGCAGGAATGGATGGCGTTTTAAGTAAACCACTAGCGGTATCCGCCCTTAAACAGGTCATAGAGCAATACTGGGGTGAGAATACCAACGAAACGCCTCAGGATGGCGTACAAAGCGTTTCTAGCGATACCGATGAGTCAGTACTCGATTGCGAAATGCTAGAACAATACTTGTCGTTGATCGGTCCGAAGGTCATTTACGATGGCCTTGAAGTCTTTGAAAAAATGATACCGGGATATTTGGCTATTTTAGATTCCAATATGGTGGCTAAAGATCAGAAAGGTATCGTTGAAGAGGCGCATAAAATTAAAGGGGCAGCCGGTTCTGTCGGGTTGAAGAACCTACAAAACATCGCCCAGCAGATCCAATCACCTGAACTTCCTGCTTGGTGGGATAATGTACAAGAGTGGGTTGATGAATTAAAGCAAGATTGGAAGTCGGATATAGAAACTTTAAGAAACTACGTTGATAGACGTACAAAAAAATAACCCCAACCGAAGTTGGGGTGCGCGAATACTGCGCCAACACCAGGGAAATCGTTGATCTACCTATGGTTTTCTTTTTGGGCAGACCTTTAAAATTTGATTACTGCTCAAGGGAATAATACCAAGATACCAAATATTAGCGATTTTGTTACAAGATTCATTAAAATCTGTGATGAAGATTGATGTTTATTCCCTTTTCGCGGTTCAGTGATAATTTACTACAAATGGAGCAAGATATGAAATCAATTGCGGTTATTTTAAGTGGATGCGGTGTTTTTGATGGAAGCGAGATTCATGAGTCAGTGTTAACTATGCTTGCTTTGAGTAAAAAAAATGCTGAAGTTCATTTTTTTGCACCAAATGAATCTCAACCTACTGTAATAAATCACATTACTGGTGAATTGAAAAAGGATAATCGTAATCAAATGGAGGAAGCTGCACGTATTTCTCGTGGGAAAATAGCGCCTTTATCCTCTGCTGACGCAAATAAGCTGGATGCCCTCATAATTCCTGGTGGTTTTGGTGCGGCAAAGAATTTATGTGATTTTGCGGTTAAAGGAAGTGACTGTGAAATTAATAAAGAACTATTAAGTTTAGTCCAACAAATGTACCAGCAGAAAAAGCCTCTAGGTCTGATGTGCATAGCACCGGTCATGCTTCCTAAGCTCCTCAATACTTCAGTTGAATTAACAATTGGTAATGATAAGGAAACGATTGCTCAGATCGAAAAGATGGGGGGTAAACACATTACCTGCACAGTGGATAATATTGTAGTCGATCATGCTAATAAAGTTGTTACGACTCCCGCTTATATGCTGGCTCAATCAATCTCCGAGGCTGAAGTCGGTATTAATAAGCTCGTTGAGAAAGTATTAGAAATGGCATAATTGACTCGATGAGCATGATAATTTCTCGATTATGGCGCTGGTTACGGAAAGTTTTGCTTTCGCTAGTCGCGGTTTGGTTTTTGACTGTGATTGCGTTTAAATTCGTGCCAGTGCCATTTTCTGCTGTCATGGTAGAAAGGCAATTATCCGCATGGGTAAACTTAAATTTTTCTTATGTTTCTCGTTCGGAATGGGTTGATGAAAATCACATTTCTCCTTACTTATATTTGGCTGTTATAGCAGCAGAAGATCAAAATTTTCCTCATCACTGGGGTTTTGATCTTGAAGCTATAGAGAAGGCTTATAAGCATAATATGAGTAAAAAAAGCACAATTCGAGGGGCTTCAACTATCTCTCAACAGACAGTAAAAAACTTGTGGTTATGGGATGGAAGAAGCTGGATAAGAAAAGGCCTTGAAACATTGATGACTCCTGTTATGGAGCTTATGTGGTCAAAAACAAGAATATTGACTGTTTATTTAAACATAGTTGAGTTTGATGAGGGGGTTTTTGGGGTTGAAGAGGCATCAAAAAAATTCTTTAAAAAGTCAGCAAATCAACTAACTATGGAAGAAGCTGCACTATTAGTGGCTGTTTTGCCGAATCCTCACAGGTTTAAGGTGAAATCACCCTCTTCATATGTGTTAAAGAGACAGGCTTGGATCTTGAATCAGATGTACCTTCTTGGGGGTAGGAATTATCTGAAAAATAATACCATCGGTCCTGACGAATAAAAAAGTCATGAATTTTCATTCATGACTTTTCTTTTTATAACAATATATTATTGTTTATGATTAATTGAGATAGGTGAAAGCGGTCGTGACACGACGAACACCTTCTGTTTCACTGGCGATTTTTGCCGCAGCATCCCCTTCTTGTTTGGTTAAAATACCCAATAAGAAGACTTCACCATTTTCAGTAATCACTTTCACGCTGGATGACTTCACAGCATCACTGGTGAGGATCTTTGATTTCACTTTCGTTGTCAGCCAAGTATCTTTTGACGCGGTGCCTAAATCAACAGGTTCACCTTGACGAACTTCATTATAGACAGCGTTAGTTCCTTCAACATTTGCTGCTATTTGTTTTGCTCGCTCAGCCCAAGATAAATCAGGGCTTTGACCTGTCAGCAAAACATTTCCTTTATAAGCGGTCGCAATAATGCGAGCTTTGCCTGTTATGTCTTTATCTTTATTCAATTGGCCGCTGACGCGCGCTTCTAACGTACCATCATCAACTTGTTGGCCGACAGAACGTGGGTCAGTTGCGCTTTTTGTCGCAACTGCTGCAGAACCGACAACGGCAGCGCCGATACAGCCTTGTAGCATTGTCATACTAAGAATAATGGCTACTATTGGGAGTAATCGCATTTTTGCTCCTTAATCATCCTGATGAGGGAAAAGTGTATTATCGATGAGATCACAAAGACAATTCACCGTAAGAAGATGAACCTCTTGGATTCTGACACTACGTTGTGATGGTATACGTATTTCAACATCTTGTGGTCCCAAGAGACCCGCAAGTTCGCCGCCATCATAACCTGTCAGAGCAACAATTGTCATATCACGAGTGACAGCAGCTTCAACGGCTTTGATAATATCACTGCTATTACCATGTGTTGAGATAGCCATTAAAACATCACCATGCTGACCGAGTGCTCTCACCTGTTTAGCATAGATTTCAGTGGGTTGTTTGCTACCGGAAATGGCCGTTAACACTGCATTATCCGTATTGAGAGCGAGTGCGGGTAGGCTTGGACGCTCAGTTTCAAATCGGTGGATCATGCTAGTCGCAAAGCGTTGCGCTGTTGCGGCAGAAGCCCCATTTCCACAACATAAAATTTTGTTACCGTTTAGCAGTGATTGAACCATCATCATTGCTGCGCGTGATATAGCATCGGGCAGCGCTTCTGCTGCTGCTATCTGAGTTTGAATACTTTCTGTAAAACAGACTTTAATTCTATCCAGCACTTGCTTATTTTCCTGTGAAATTAACCAACATGTTCACTATCGTTAAAGGCATTCTGTATCCATTCAAACTGACGATCAGTAATCGCACAGATATCAAAACGACATGCAGTAGTTTCGAAGCTTTCTTGTTTTTCGGCAAGCCAATATTTAGCAGCAGCAATCAGTTTCCTGCGTTTGCATCTATCGATTGATAAGAGTGCGCCACCATATCGTTTGTCTTGACGAAAACGTACTTCAACAAATACCCAACCAGTATCATCGCGCATAATTAGGTCGATTTCACCATGGCGATTTCTGGCATTTCGCTCAACAAATGTTAACCCCTGTTGTTGCAGGAAGGCCTGTACTTGACTTTCATAGTACCGACCAGCTAACCATTTTAATGTTTTTTTGAGAGGTTGCATGACGTCCTTGTCTTAAAGTTGGGCAATCATCCTAATTGCACGGCAAGATTATCTTGCTAATTTGATTTGTCCTTGGTTGAACTGTAACCAAGGAAGGTCGCGGTAAACAACACAGTTTTCTCCCACACTCAAAGTACCTGATGCACCTTGTAGACGGAATTGGGCATTTTGTTGTAGTTGATCGTAGTTATTCGCTAGCGACCAAGCATCGATACCTAACGCATAGAGGCGCAACAACGAATAATCATTATTTATCTTTTGTTGGGCCTGTTTGCGTAAATTGTTATTTGCACCAGCTAATAATGGGATATCACTGAATTTTAAGCCTTCCATTTCGAAACGAAAATCAGCGCCATTGCCTGCTTGGTTACTGCGTGAACTTGCATATAGGGCTGGGCGTTGACGGCTACTAATCGCCATTTCAATCATCGGCTTGATCAAGGTTAGCTCATCACGAGTAGCAACAATATAGACCGCATCGATAGAATTAGAGGAACTCATTTGAGGCTCTGGTTGTGAAAGCTCAGGATAGTTTTGCCCATCAATCGATTTTGCTGCAACTGGGGGATTGATGACGACAGGTGTACCGGTCATACGAATCCCCGCGCCTCGGTTAATCGACTCTTTCAGCGAGGCCACAGAACCAAAAGATTGTTTAAGGACGGTAGACCCCCCTTTTGATTGCCACTCTTCAGCAAATGCTTTGGCAATACGTTCACCAAAGGCATTGTTCGGCACTAAAATTAATGGCGCTCGTTTACCTTCCGCCATGATATGTGCTGCGGCATTCTTAGCTTCATCTTCAGGAGACAGTGAAAAATAGCAAAGGTTGGGGCGGGGCTGCAATTTATCGGCATCTAACTCATTCAGTGTTAGGACACTTAACGGCGAACCTGCTTGTGCAATCGCCTGTACTTCAGGTTTCAATAACGGGCCTACCACTAAAGTAAAGCCTTCACTTTGGGCTTGTTGCAACAACTGAGAGATTTGCTTTCCATTGGTATCAAATACTTTGATACTTTGGGAATTGGTTGGTGTAGCTGCAATACTCAAAGACGGGTTAACGATATCTGCATCATTGGTTGCATTATCATTACCTGTTGCCGCGGCCACCTCAGCGTAAATTTGCTCTAATACATCATTATGACTACTTTGCTCAGGCGTTGGTGCTGTATTTGACGTTGCAGCCGGCGCTTGTGGTAAACCTTTTTGTGCATCCATGAAGCCTTTCATGATAGCTTCACCGAAAACTTTTCCTTGACCACTCATTGGCAGAAAAAGGGCTATTTTAGGGTTTTTACCGACAGGTGGCTGCATGGATTGTAGCAGTTGGCTCGGCGGTGTTTGTGCTGCTGGGTGATTTGGATAACGAATTTTCCAATCATCAACACCTGCTTTTAGCGTTGCAACATCATCTCGATTATTGAGATAAATATCGAGTAAATCGACCCAGCCTGCTAAGGTGATTTCGTCAGCGCCAATGCCTTGAATTTGCTCAGGCGTCATTTGTGTTAACATTTGCCATGTGCTATCGATATTGGCTTGGCGGGCTGTTTGTTCGGTCAATAAGGCTTCTTGACCAATATAAGCACGCAGAACATCGCTAGAAGGCTTACCTTGCGCGGAATCAATGATAGACTGATACCGATTTATTTCGGAACTGATCTGTTCCGGTGTCGTTGGGGTAATAGGTGCTTTGTTATCCCCTGTAAGCTGACAGCCTGACAGCATTAAAGCTGATAGCATTGCTGTGCAGATTAACCCTTTTTTTACATGCAAAAAAATTGAAGGACGCATACTGTATCCAGTGGTGTATTTTCAGTTGCTTAATTTTAAACCGGCTATTCGGATGAAACAATGAATCAACCTAATCAAGCAGTGGTTATGGCATCCACGCTGTATATCGTGCCCACCCCTATCGGTAATATGGGCGATATCACGCAACGTGCGTTGGATGTTCTTAAACATGTTGACCTTGTCGCTGCAGAAGACACACGGCATTCAGGAATACTGTTACAGAATTTTGCCATTAATGCACGCATGTTCGCCTTGCATGATCATAATGAACAGCAGAAGGCAGATCAATTAATTAGCAGACTTCAACAGGGCGATAGTATCGCATTAGTTTCCGATGCAGGTACACCTTTAATTAACGATCCTGGCTATCATTTAGTCACTCGTTGCCGTGAAGCGGGGATCCGTGTTGTGCCATTACCCGGAGCATGCGCTGCAATCACGGCGCTTAGTGCCGCGGGTTTGCCTTCTGACCGTTTTTGCTATGAGGGATTTCTGCCCGCCAAAAGTAAAGGCAGAAAAGATGTCCTTAAAGCACTTGAACGAGAAACGCGTACATTAATTTTTTATGAGTCAACACATCGCTTACTCGATAGTTTAGCAGACATGATTGAAGTTTGGGGACCCGAGCGTCATGTGGTGCTTGCTCGTGAAATCACAAAGACTTGGGAGTCAATTGAAGGACGGCCTGTCGGGGAGCTATTCGCTTGGGTAAAAGAGGATGAAAATCGTCATCGTGGTGAGATGGTGCTGATAGTCGAAGGCTATAAAGCAAATCCGGATGACGATGACATTTCACCTGATGTTATCCGTACGTTGAATCTGCTACAGCAGGAGCTCCCCCCTAAAAAAGCGGCAGCGATTACTGCTGAAATTTATGGCTTAAAGAAAAATCGCCTTTATAAATTGATGCTTGAACAACCTAATAACGATTGATAACTGCATAAACCCCTATACAAGGCTAGGCAAAGTGCCTATAATCCGCAGCGGAGTTGGCCAGACAACCGCTGCTCTATCGTTGTCCTTCGGGAGACGGGTAGAGGGGAGGAAAGTCCGGGCTCCATAGGGCAGGGTGCCAGATAACGTCTGGGAGGCGCAAGCCTACGACTAGTGCAACAGAGAGCAAACCGCCGATGGCCTGTTTACAGGCACAGGTAAGGGTGAAAGGGTGCGGTAAGAGCGCACCGCGCGACTGGCAACAGTTCGTGGCACGGTAAACTCCACCCGGAGCAAGACCAAATAGGGGTTCATATGGTGCGGCCCGCATTGAACTCGGGTAGGTTGCTGGAGCCAGTGCGCAAGTGCTGGCCTAGATGAATGGTTGTCCAAGACAGAACCCGGCTTATCGGCCAACTCCAATTTTTTCATCATACTTCAAACCGTGGCTGCGTTGGCCCTAGTGACATACCTTTGTATGCACCTAGGGATATCTTCGTTTTGCCGCCTTGCCACAACTGGAATGACTGAGCAAAAATTCCAGTGATCCAGTTGCTGCCTTACCATAACGTGAGTTACTGAGAAAAAACGTCAGTGCTATTCAAACTTATTAAAAAAGAATCACTGCTGACGGTTTTTTAAATGGCTACTTAACGGCTTGTTTAACCATTTCTAGCAACTTACGCACATCGTCTGGACGGGTGTCGCCGCTTTCTTTATCAATGATTGAACTGTAAATGTGCGGAATAATTTTCTTCACACCAGCATCGAGGGCGATTTGCAGGATTTGTGGAAAATTCTCCAAATCAATGCCACCTGTTGGTTCTAGTGAAAAATCAAACTTAGCACAGGCTTTAGCAACCGCTTTATATTCTTCAATATAAGTTAATCCTTTCATATTAAAGAACTTGATAGAGCTTGCCCCCATATCTTTCAGCATCATAATGGCGGTTTCAACAGGAACGATTCCTTCTGGCGCCTGAGAGCTGAGTGGGCCAGTAGAGATTTTTACCATACCAACAGTACCACTCGGTGAGACTAACGCGTTGACAAACGTTTCATTTTGTCCAAGCAGTGCACGGCTAATCGGTGCACCTGTGAACACTTGGTTGACGTGCTGTGGTTGGATTTCCTGAGAAATTAATGAAACTATGGTGGATTGATTAGGGTCACCTGCCCCAAGTCCTACAGATAGCGCATTATCGGTCTCTTTTGCGTAAACACGCATATCCGCAATCGCGCTATCTAAATCAGGGTAATTTTTCGATAGTACACCAACAACGACAAAGGTTTCAGCTGCTTGATAGATATCTTTGGCATTTTGATGGCTGCCAGCGAGGACATTCAGGCAAACACGGTTTTGGTAAAAATTTGGTGATAATTTCATGTTAAATTCCTTTGACTAACAAACGGATACGCTCTGCAATGATATTCAGTTGATCATTGCTGACACTGCGAATATCCGCTTCTACCTTACCTTCATTGGCTTTATATTCGCGAAAGTAGATTGCAGTATCCCCTTGTTTTAATTCGCTCATGATTTGATAGGTCGTTTTACCCATCATTTTTTCATCAAAGCTAATTTCAGCGCGGGCGATATCACGTCCGGCAGCATCCCATACGATGCGAGCCGAAATCGCAGGGATCCCATTGAGCTCTTCAATAAAGCCATTCATGCGATTCACCATTTCAGCGCCAGTTTCTTTTGTGGCGGTTAAGTATTGTTCTATCGCCAGTGTTAATCCTAAAATGCCTTCCTTGCCGACTTTCATTGCGCGGCCAATACCTTGGCTTTGGCGTTTTACCCATTCGATATAGGTTTTTTTACCCACAACGAGGCCGCTGGTTGGTCCTTCGATCGCTTTAGCACCACTGTAAATCACTAAATCAGCGCCTGATTGATAGTAGCTGGTCAGATCTTCCTCTGCCGCGGCGTCAACGATCAGTGGCACATGATGTTGACGAGCAACAGCCGCGGCTTCGCTCACGCTAAGCATACTTTTTTGCACTGTGTGGTGGGATTTGATGTACAGAATAGCTGCTGTTTGTGGCGTGATCTTCGCGGAAAGTTGAGCCGCCGAACATTCATTAGCAAAACCCGCTTCAATCACTTTGCCGCCACCGAGTGTGATCATCGTATCGACGGGGGCACCAAAATTAACGTTATGACCTTTGGGTAAGACGATTTCACGTGGAACAGCCTTAGAGGATGAGTGTAAATTTAGCAGCAAGTCATCGTTATCACGTACAATCACAGCAGCAACGGCTTGTGCGATCCCCGCGGAAGCACAAGAAACCACAACGGCACTTTCAACATCAAGTAATTTCGCAATGTAATCGCCAGTTTTATTCACTAAATCTTTAATTTCAAAATAGTGATTAAGGCCATAAGCGACACGTTCAACCACCTCTGGTGTTGGGGTTGAAACGCCAAGAATGGTCATGCGGCCAGAGGCGTTAATCACGTGTTTTAGTTGATACTTCTCATAAATCGATTGCATGTTCAGATTCGCCTTCTGCATGAATAATATGTTTTCCACCAATAATCGCGGCAATGGGTACAAAGCGATGAGTACCGATGCGGCGTTCGCCTTCAGCATCCGTGAGTTCAGTGGCTTCTTCTTTTAAATCAAACAGTGTGATGTCGGCATCAAAGCCAGGCTTTAAATAACCTTTTGCAGGTAGAGCTAATAAATCGGCGGCTTTTTCTGTCACACAGCGCAATATTTTTTCTGCGCTAAAGCCCATACACAGGAATTTGGTCATCACAAAAGCAAGGCTATAAACTGGACCATTAACCCGATTTCGATGATAGATATCAGAGCTAATAATGTCTGGATAGGTACCAATACGCATCGCTTGTTCTGCGACTTTAAAGCTAAAGCTTTCACCGCCATGACCGACATCTAAGATCACACCGCGCGCAAGTGCACGTGCAATCGACGGTTTTAAATTTCCATCACTATCAAGAATGCGATTCGGCTTACCATTAAAGCAGTGAGTAATAATATCCCCACGCGTCAATAAATCTGCAATCTCATCAATATTAGGTGGGTTATTACCAATGTGTACCATTAATGGCAATCGATGCTTTTTCTGCATCTGTTTGGCTTTGAGGAGGGGAGCAATACCGTTGTCACCAACGACACTTTTACTCATGCGTGCTTTCATTCCAACAACAAAACCTTCGTGGCGTTCTATAGCCTCTTGGAAACAGGTTTCGTCGATATTATTCATATCAGATAATTCATTTTGCGCGATAATACCGATACGTGAAATGTTTAATAAGGAAAATACGTTAGTCTGGGCTTTTTGTGTTAGCTGATAAAATTTATCAATATCATCAGCACCGACACTGCCTGCATCAACCAGTGAGGTAACCCCACCAGCAGCACCTGCTAAATCGGGGTCATCGAAGTAAATAGGTGACTCCACAAAACAGTGAGCGTGCGAATCAATCCACCCTGCGCTGACATAGGTTTTTCCTTTTAGATCAATCCATTTTTCAGCTTGTTGGTTGCAGGCCAACGCCGGGCCCGCAGCTTCGATCTTTCCATTTTTAATCAGAATATCGATTAATGTTCCATCGATATGTTTACCCTGTTTGATGATTAAAGAATACATAATTACCTTCTTTGCTATTTAGTCATTAGGCGGCGAGAGGGAAGAAATAACCAAATAACATCGCGCCTAAAATTGCACCACCTGCGACAGGTTTCTGCCATACATAGAAGATGAGTGAACCAATCAGCGAACCAATACCAATCGGAATGGAGGCAGCCATCGCAGCCAAAATAATTAAAGGACCTAAGAAACGACCGGACGTATTACCTGCTCCCATCATTATGTCAGCACCGAATGTCGAGTTGGCTTGTGCGATGGTAAATTTACGCGCAAATACAATGATCAAGCCAATTAACACGCCGAGTAACAAACCAGTAATCAGGGAGATCCAGAAATTGGTAACCAAAATATCCCAACCCGCCGCAAGAAATAGCGCTGGGACGCCAAGGCCAATACCTGTTTGTAATGCACCACCGATATCCAAAATACCGACTAGGGAGCCTTCGATGATCCGTGCGAACAGGAAGCTCGCACCAAATGCCGCAACAGCGCCATAAACGCCTGTATCTAAGCCTGCTTTTAACATTGCGACGAAAGCAACTTCGTTAAATGCGCCGAATCCGTAAACAACATACATGTGAGTCCCAGCAAAAATGCCTGCTGATAATAGCCCGACAAAAATAGGGAACGACCACTCAGCGTACCAAAAATCTTGTTTGTTAATTTCAGTTGTCATAATTATTTCCCGCTCAGTAATCCATGGATGTATTCAAGCCACAGAGGTTTATCTAAGTTGAAAGAGGTGATCATCTTCAGGTCAAACTCACGGAAGAAGCCACTTAAAACAAACAGTAAGACAACGGTGATCATCATCGTACGTGTGACACGGTTCCAGCCGTTATCATCAACACCTTTACCGATCAGGATACCCAGAACCAAGCCAGGGATAGCATTTCCCATAATGAGTTGTGCACAGCCACCGAAAAGGGTAGCCCAAAAACCTGAGCGTCGACCTGCATCCATCGCGGCTAACCAGAAAATAACTGGCATTACGGTATTTACCAGTAGGTTTGCAGCAGGCACTAATACGTTGATTGCTGTCGTTTGTAACGCAGCAGGAACAGCGGACGCTGTTGTATTTAAGAAGGCAACAACCAATGCACCGATAATGGTACAAGCTAGAGCCATTTTTTTCGGGTTATGCAGTGTTTCAGCGACATTACGGTTTTTAGAGAGCAATGCAGCCGCACCCCAGTTAGGAATGATGCGGTGGTCAACGTCTTGTGTGAATGCACCGGCGGCAACCGAGGATGCCCATGCGTTAAAGAAGAAGCCTAAACCGAACGAGAAGTGAGAAGCAGGATCGCCTTCACATGCATTCAGTTCACCGAGTGTACGGAATGCCCCCATCCCTTGGACTGTAGGAGCGTGGAACATGCGGGCAGCACCTGCACCAAGGCCAAAGCCACATAGGCCGCCTATAATGAGGGACATACCCAGTATTTCTAAGAAAGATGCAGTTTCACTCATGGAAATGCCTCCAGACCTGAATTGTTTTTATTGTTCTGTAAATGGTATTTCGTTGACAGAAAGTAGGGTGACATCTAGCGAAACGTCGAGCACCACACGGAAATGTTCACGTTTGCGCGGCAGAAAAACGAAAAGAAACTTTTCTGTCCGCGAGTGCGAATATGCACTCACAACGGCAACATCCTTAGGTTCGATTCGCAGGATAATGTCATTGCTCTCTTTTAGTACCGTGCGTTGAATCGAGTTCAGTGCATCAGCAATGGCTTTTTGTTTGCTGTCACCTTGCCCAGAGACTCGCACAACCGTTTCGATAGATTTCTTCATTACGCGTCGCCGTATTTTTTGAGGTAAGCTTTAACTAAGCGCTCGCCTAATTCTTCTTTATCCATAAAGCCAAAGCCTAAAACAGTGCAACCCTCAGCAATCGCGGTTTCACCTTCCTCAATCGAGCGCATGCCATAACGCGCCTTATAGCCGTATTTAGTTTGTGCTGTGATAGCACCTGCACCACCACTTCCACAAAAGGAGATACCTAAATCAGCGTGTTCAGCATTCATAACATCACCGAGCTTCATATCTGCCGCTACACCCGGGACAACAATGGCTTTACCGCCTGCACTTTCAACTCCTACTGCCACTTTTTGGCCTTTTCCTAAACGGTCTCCGATAGCAACAACAACTTGTTTCATAGTGATATTCCTCAAAAATTAATCATTCGAACGGATAACTTCAAAGTGAACAGAGAGTAAAAATGTCTCTTCTGGCGCGAGCCCTGGTAGGGTATCGACAACACGTTGCGATAAAGCAATCGAGTGTTCTGAAATCTCATCAAATAGGCTGATATCGACTTCAGGTAAGGCTTCACCCGTTTTAGCTCTAACCACCATGGCTCTAAGATGAGACTCCAACATCTGTTGTTGTACATCCGTGGTGTAGCAATTTTCCTGTTTAAGCCAGCCACTAATGACGGCCAGCAGTTCTTGTGTTACCTCATCGATATCGAGGTTATTTTCCGACATCTTAAAAACGACAACTGATTCACTCATAACTGTTTAAAATCCAAGGTAATAATGCAATTAAACTGCTTTGTTCCTTTATGATAAATACCTTAGTCGCTTCAAGAGAACTTGTGCAGACATTGAATTTCCACTTGTAAGTGGAAATTAATTGGAAGGATATAACGTGCTTTTGTGTATGAAATCCGAGCTAATCGGAAATTAAATGGAAATTTAGACTTTTTTCGATTATTGAAAATAAGTAGTCTTAAGTAGGGAGCTACATTAATGTATTAAAATTCAACCTATTAATGATTTTCTGCTAGTGATGGAAAACAGGCATTGTGATTAAAAAAGAAGTGGAAATGAAAAAGTGGAAATAGGCGCTAAAGGTCATTTTGCATTTCCACTTACGAATATGGCACAACAAAAAGGCGATTTTGGTGATAAATAAAATGATGGATTTGCGGTCATGATCACGCAAAATGCCGGAATAGCGATTTTTCCAATAATAAGTGGAAGCAAACTATACGTCGCTTTCATTGAGAAGTGCATCTTAATGATGAAATATAACCTGATTGTTAAGGTGTTAAATGACAAAGTAAACCGCAATATACTAGCGTCTCAAGTCAAAATTCTTGGTCTAGTTACTGAATATGGTGATACAAAAAAATATAACAGTTAGGATATAGAAGATAAAAAGTACACCTTTTGGTAAAGGGAATGATCTAGTGCATCAAACCATTAGATGACTACCTGTAACTTTTCCTAGTATTTGTCTAAATAAGTTTGATAAGAAAAACATGGGTGATTGGATTATCATCTTTTATTGAGTCCTGTACAACTATAAAGAGGGGTACAATCTATAGCGATAGTATTAATTCCTCACATAAAAATGTCGTATGATTTTGTTTCAAATTTAGAATAAATAACAGTTAAATCCAATAATGATTTTTATCTGCAATATCATCTCAGCATAGTTACGATGATATTGCGCTTAGCAGCTTATCTTAAAATAATAAATTATTCTAAGAGTGATTTTTTATTGATGATTTGCCATATTCTTTGAATATATCAGAACGGGCGAGCTGATAGAGCTGACATAATAGCGGTCAAGACATCAATAAATATCATTGTTTATTAGTTAATTTATTAATTTTACTGATTTTTCTTTAAGGTCCTAATAATTTTAAAGAAAAGGTATTAGCTTGTTAGGCTGTTAACGATAATAACCATTACATCGGCGATATCTTTGCGCTGCTTATATGCATTCTGGTACTCAATAGAATGGTAACATGAGAGTGCGGTTTCATAGTCTTTAAATTCTATAACAACATGTTTCTCATAAGTTTTTCCCTCTAATGTTATGGCATTTTCTCCTCTTGCAAGAAATTTGCCTTGATATTTCTGTAAGGCTGTCGCAGCAAGCTGCATATATTGAGGATATTTTTGAGTATCAAAAACGGTAACATGTGCAATCCAGTATGCGGGCATATTATTTTTCCTGTTTTTCTAATATAGATTTAGCAATAATCGATGCTTCAGTTAAGTGTTCAACCACCGCAGTTTTAGCGGCTTCACCATCATTTTTCTCAATGGCAGAGTAGATTCGTTTCATTCTTTCGAATCCTGTTATTTTTCGATCTTTTGTTTTTAATGTCATAGCTCTTAGTCGGCTAATTCTGCTATTTAGGCGCTGAACAATTTCCCAAGCAATAGAGTGTGTAGCGATAGAAAATAACGTTTCATAGAATTCAGTTGAGGCAGTGATTGATTTAAAATCATCCTGACTTAATGAAGCATCATCAATTTTTTGCAGTTTATCTAAAAGTATTTTTTTATCCTGAGCGGTCGCTTTTTCGGCACAGGCTTTAGCCGCTTCTTGCTCTAGTAAGATACGGATATTATATATTTGTTCAGCTTGCTGCCAATTTAACATGGCAACAATAGGCCCTTTTTTGGCTAATATCTCAATTAATCCTTCAGATTCAAGATACCTTAAAACTTCTCTGACAATACTACGACTAACTCCAAGCTCTTCACATAAACTTCGTTCTACTAGCCTATCACCAGCTTTAAAGTAGCCAGAAATAATAGCTTGACGAATTTTTTCAAGAGCGATCTCCCGCAGTGTTAACGGAACATTATTAATTTTTAATGAATGTGAACTGTCCATTTTTACCCATTTAATCATCAAATATTTGATCTCTACTATACAACAAAAAAGTTTTAATAGTAAAAATTTGACATCTTGTATGTTGGTATGCCAACTTACAATAATACAATATAGGCTTGACAATTAATTAACAAGAGGTCGTTATGCATCCAATAATCCGTAAGACAATTTTGAGCACCGAAACGATTTATATTGATGGTCATAAAGAAGCAGATAAGCCGCTTATCATGATTGCTGCGGCAGCAGTAATAAAAAATCCATGGGTAGGGGAAGGATATGTTGATGATTTATCCTTAAAAATTAGAGAGCTAGCACCTGTATTAGGAAAAGTGCTAACGAACATGATTATTGAAGAAGCTGGTGGTGGTGAGTGTATTGAAGCTTTTGGTAAATGTGCAGTTGTTGGATTAAAAGGTGAGCTTGAGCATGCATCGGCTTTGATTCATACGTTACATTTTGGTAACCATTATCGTAATGCAGTAGGTGGAAAATCTTATTTAGCATTCAATAACACTCGAGGACCTGCTAATTCACCGATTTTAATTCCTATGATGGGTAAAAACGATGAAGGGAGCCGAGCTCATTATTTAACTTTCCAATTCAATATTTCTGATGCTCCGTTTGAAGATGAAATTGTCATTGCGTTAGGTGCTGCATTAGGTGGTCGCCCTCACCACAGGATTGGCGATCGTTATCAAGATTTAAAAGAGTTAGGTCATGATCAGAAGAACCCAGCAGCTATCTAATTTAAATATGGAAGTTAGCTACTTAGAAGAAGGCCAAGGTAGGCCTCTTGTTTTAATCCATGGTGTCGGTATGTGTGCTGAAACATGGGAAGAACAAATTGAGTCTTTGTCAGCTTTTTATCAAGTGATTGCGGTGGATATGCCGGGTCATGGTTATAGTTCGGGTTTTGTATATCGGCCAGAACTACAAAATTATGTTTCTTGGATGGGGGCATTCTTACAATCTCTTGGTTTAGCAGATGTCATATTAGTTGGCCACTCTATGGGAGGCTTAATTACTGGGGGAGTGTGTATTGAATATCCGCAATTAATCAAAGGTGCCGTCATTATCAGTAGTGTATATCGCCGTGATGAACAGGCAAAAATTGCAGTTAGACAAAGAGCAATAGAACTTGCCTCTGGCCAAGCTCAGATAGATGCGCCATTGCAGCGTTGGTTTGATGGCTCAAAAGAACAGCAACAAATTAGGCGAAAAGTTATGAATTGGCTGAATCAGGTTAATCTTGATGGTTATGCTAAAGCTTATTATGCCTTTGCTAATGGTGATGATATTTACGCAAAAAACTGGCATGAGATAAGTTGCCCCCTTTTAGTTATTACAGGGGAAAATGACAATAATTCTAGCCCAAGTATGGCAATAAAAATGGCAGAGAATAGCCAAAAAGGAAGGGCAATTATTATTCCAGGTGAAAGGCATATGCTAACACTCACTGCATCTCGGCTAGTTTCTTATGAAATAAAAGAATTTGTTGAAAATATATGTAATTCAGAAAACTACATGATGTGAGGGTAATTGTATGGAAATACAAGATCGCCGACAATTGAGAGATGCATTTGGCTCTTTTTTAACGGGAGTAACAGTAGTAACTAGCAGAGACTCAAATAATGAACCTATAGGATTTACTGCGAATTCATTCTCATCAGTGTCATTAGATCCTGCTTTGTTACTTATTAGTATCGATAAACGTTCTGCAAATTTTGATAATTTTACACGTTGTGAGCATTTTGCTGTAAATATACTTTCTGAGAAACAAAAAGACATATCCAATATTTTTGCACAGAAAATTGAAGATCGTTTTTCACATGTCAATTGGTTTACTGCGACATCAGATAGTCCAATTATCAGTGAAAGTTCCGCTTGGTTCGATTGCAGCCTATATCAAGTCATTGATGCTGGAGATCACGCCATTCTTATTGGAAAAGTAGTCGATTTTCATTCGGAAGGTACAGCAGGGCTTGGTTTTTACCGAGGTGCTTATTTTACTCCTTATGAGAGTGCGCAATCAGTTATTCAAAATCCAGAATTAATCATTAGTGCACTTATAGAATCTGAAAATAAAGTCATTATGTTTAGAGACAGTTTGAATAATTATTGTCTACCTTCTAGCGTTATTAGTGAAAAAGGAGTTCATGAAACATTAGAATATTTGTTTAATAAAATAGGTATTCAAGCCAGCCCAGGGTTTATTTATTCCGTTTACGAAGATAGAAAAAATAAAAAACAACATATTGTTTTTTTATGTGCAGTTGCGACTGATACATTTTCAATACTGAAAAATGGTCAATTTATTAATATCGATGAACTATCAAAAATTAAACTTGATGATTATGCCGTAAATTCGCTGATTAAACGTTTTACTCAGGAAGCCACAGCCGGAAATTATAGTGTGTATTACGGTGATGAGAATAATGGACAAGTAAAACAGTTAATAGCTTAAATTTAAATAAAGGATCATAGTATGCAATTTTCACTTTTTATCCATATGGAAAGAATTTCACCTGAGGAATCACAAGAGAAACTGTATCAAGAAATGATTGAACTGTGCAAGATAGCAGATCAAGGAGGGATGCACGCTATTTGGACAGGAGAGCATCATGGTATGAATTTTACTATTGCTCCTAATCCATTTATTAATCTTGTTGATATCGCAAGACAAACTAAAAATGTTCGATTAGGAACGGGAACTATTGTAGCGCCTTTTAACCACCCCATCCGCTTAGCTGGTGAAGCTGCTATGACGGACTTAATTACGGATGGTCGTCTTGATCTGGGAATTGCTAGAGGAGCATATTCATTTGAATATGAAAGATTATCACCAGGCTTAACGCCTTGGGAAGCAGGGCAACGCATGCGTGAATTAATTCCAGCCGTAAAAGCGCTATGGAAAGGAGACTATGAACATAAAGGTGAGTTTTGGTCTTTTCCTTCAACAACATCCGCTCCCTTGCCAAAGCAAAGACCTCATCCCCCGATTTGGGTAGCAGCACGTGATCCTAATAGCCATGAATTTGCAGTGAAAAATGAATGTAATGTGCAGGTTACACCATTGCATCAAGGTGAAGAGGAAATCGCACGATTAGTGACATGCTTTAAAGAAGCGAAGGAAAAATTTCCACCTAAAGTACCATTAAAGATCATGATGTTACAACATGGTTATGTTGCTGATAATGAAGAGGATGCTCAATTAGCAGCCATTGAACTAAATCGCTTTTATCAGTATTTCGGAGCTTGGTTTAAAAATGAAAGGCCAATAAAACAAGGTTTAATTGAACCATTAACTGAAGAGGAAATTGAGCGGAATTCATACTATACACCTGAAATCATGAGAAAAAACCTTGCTATAGGCCCAGCGAATGAAGTCATTGAGAAATTAAAAAAATATGAACGAATGGGATATGACGAGTTTTCCCTTTGGATCGACAGTGGTATGCCATTTGAACGCAAAAAAGCGTCATTAGAGCGTTTTATTACTCAAGTCATGCCTGCATTTGCATAATAGTGAGGGGAAAATGGAAAAGTTTCAATTATATATTAATGGGCAATTTGAACTAGGGGTGAGACAGTTCGAAAGTATCAACCCTGCAAATGAAAAACCGTGGGCACAAGTTGCAGAGGCAGGACGTGATGAAACAGAACGTGCCGTCGAGTCAGCTTATGAGGCCTTTCATTCCCCAATTTGGAAAGCTTATACAGCGAGCCAAAGAGGAAAATTACTCTTACGTTTAGCCGATTTGATCGAACAACATGCAGCTGAACTTGCAAGATTAGAAACACAAGATACCGGAAAAATTATTCGGGAAACACAAGCTCAAATTTCTTATGTGGCTGAATATTATCGTTATTATGCTGGTTTGGCAGATAAGATGGAAGGTGCTTATTTGTCTATTGATAAGCCTGATATGGAAACGTGGATCCGACGTGAGCCAATCGGTGTTGTCGCGGCTATTATTCCATGGAATAGCCAATTATTTTTATCAGCAGTCAAAATTGGCCCAGCAATAGCGGCTGGCTGTACCTTGGTAATTAAAGCTTCTGAATACGCCCCTACACCGTTACTTGCATTAGCAAGCTTGATCCATCAAGCAGGATTTCCAGCTGGGGTTTGTAATATTATTACAGGTTTTTCATCGGAATGTGGGGAGATACTGACGCAACACCCGAAAGTGAATCATATTGCATTCACAGGTGGTGTTGAGACGGCAAAGTATATTGTTCGTAATAGCGCTGAAAACCTTGCAAGCCAATCTCTTGAATTAGGTGGTAAATCCCCTTTTATTGTTTTTGATGATGCAGACCTAGAGAGTGCAGCAAATGCGCAAGTTGCTGCAATATTTGCAGCATCTGGTCAAAGTTGTGTTGCTGGTTCACGCCTATTAGTTTCTCAATCTATTAAAGATGAATTTTTAAATAAACTAAAAGAGAAAGCTCAAGCTATCGTTATTGGTGATCCTAAACAACATAGTACCCAGTTTGGGCCACTCTGTACTTTAAAGCAGATAGAAAAAATAAAACAAGTTGTTGATAACTCTATAAAACAAGGCGCTGCATTAATTACGGGACATTATGATGTAACAGAAAAGGGTTATTACTATCCCCCCACAATTCTTGATTGCACAAAAGTACCAAAAGCAGATTGTGTAAAACTTGAATTATTTGGCCCCGTACTTTCTGTTCAAAGCTTTGATAGTGAAGCCGAAGCACTCGCATTGGCGAATGATTCTGACTATGGTCTTGCTGCCGGCATTTTTACTAAAAATCTTACTCGTGCACACCGCCTGACAAAGCAATTACGTACAGGGATTGTATGGCTGAATACCTATCGAGCAGTCTCTCCTTTGGCGCCTTTTGGTGGTTATAAGCTATCTGGCCATGGTAGAGAAGGAGGTTTGGATGCTGCAATGCAATATACCACTACAAAAACGGTCTGGTTACGGACGAGTGATGAAGCAATTGATGACCCATTTATAATGAGATAATAGTTATGAAAAACGTACTTTTACGCGAGAAGGGATGGGTCAATGGAGAATGGATCGATTCCATTAATGGAGCTACCACCCCTATTTATAACCCTGCAACAAAAATGTTGCTTGGGGAAGTTGCTAGCTTAGGCGCTCAGGAAACTCAAATAGCTATAGATGGGGCACAGCTGGCATTAGTTGACTGGAAAAAAGTGCCAGCCCGTCGGCGTGCAAATATATTACACCTTTGGTATCAGTTAATTATCAAATATCAAAATGAATTAGCTGATATCTTAACTCAAGAACAAGGAAAAGTTTTATCAGAGGCGCGTGGTGAAATTATTTATGCAGCAAATTATGTACGTTGGTTTGCTGAAGAGGTATTGCGTATTAATGGGGAAGTACTCCCAGGTGAATCAACGAGTCAAAAAGTTATTGTTTCTAAACACCCTATAGGGGTTGTTGCTGCGATTACACCATGGAATTTTCCGGCGGCAATGATCACGCGTAAAGTTGCGCCAGCTTTAGCGGCGGGTTGTACTTGTATTGTTAAACCGTCACCTGAAACACCTTTTACTGCGTTGGCTTTAGCAGAATTAGCTGCACAGGCAGGGTTACCAGCAGGATGCTTAAATATTGTTCCTGGTGATGCAATTGATATTGGCAGTACATTGATGCAAAGCGAAGTTGTCAGAAAACTCAGTTTCACTGGTTCAACTCCTGTCGGGAAATTATTGATGGCTCAGGCTGCACAAAATGTAAAGCGACTTTCCCTTGAGCTTGGTGGAAATGCACCTTTTATTGTTTTTTCTGATGCTGATATTACAAAAGCTGTTGATGCTGCAATGTATGGAAAGTTTAGAAACTCAGGCCAAACATGTGTTTGTATTAATAGATTTTTAGTGCATGAATCTGTACATGATAAATTTACTAATTTATTAAAAAATAAAATGCAAGCATTAAAGGTTGGTAATGGAATAATAACAAGTTCTGATATGGGACCACTTATTAATCAACAGGCAGTTGAAAAGATAAAGGAGCATATTTTAGATGCAATAGAAAAAGGGGGAGAATTATTATGTGGTGGAGATTATTTCCAACAAGAAACATTGTTTTTCCAACCAACGTTAATAACTAATGGTCACTCAGATATGTTGGCATTTAGTGAGGAAACGTTTGGTCCATTAGCTGTTATTTATCCTTTTAGCACCGAAGAAGAAGCAATTAATTTAGCAAATAAAACAGAGTATGGCCTTGCTGCATACTGTTTTACTCAGAGTTTAGCTACTGCATGGAAAATGCAAGAGGAACTTGAATACGGTATGGTTGGTATTAATTCAACACATATTTCTAATGAAATAGTACCTTTTGGTGGAATTAAACAATCTGGTTTTGGACGGGAAGGCTCTCATCATGGAATTAATGAATATTTAGAAATTAAATATACGCTTTTTGGAGATTAATTGTGAAAAATAGTCATCAATCGTTATATGAAAAAGGTTTAAAAATAAGGAAAGATGTTTTAGGTAGTGAATATGTTTTACAATCAATTAATAATGCTACCGAGTTTAATAAACCTCTTCAAGAGTTAGTGACTGAATATTGTTGGGGGGCAGTATGGGGGCGTAATGGTTTAGAAAAAAAAGAGCGAAGTATGATTAATCTTGCCATGATATCGGCCTTAAATCGTCCACATGAACTTAAGTTACATGTAAAAGGCGCTCTACGAAATGGTTTAACGCCAGAGCAAATTAGTGAAGTATTGTTGCAGGTTGCTATTTATTGTGGGGTGCCAACAGCAGTTGATAGTTTTAGAATTGCGACACAGGCTATAGATGCTGTCTCTAATCCACTTTGAATGTTCCCGCCGGCCCCTACCTTCCTAACTCGGATTAATGTCCTTCCGCTAACAACAATATATCCGTCAGCGCACTTAACGCCTGTAAACAAGGCTGTGAACAGAATTAATTGAAAGTAAATCTATCGATTATGTTCCAGAAAATGAAAGACACGGTAAGCCTAGAGATTTATTTACCCTTTGGTTTTGTACAAACATTGCACCGTTGGCAATATTTGTAGGGGCAACGTCAACACAAGTCTACAATCTCAATATTATTAGTGCAATTATAGCGATTATATGTGGACATTTATTTGGTGGCTTATTTCTTGCGCTAACCTCTGCACAAGGGCCACAGGTTGGTATTCCCCAAATGGTTCAAAGTCGAGCTCAATTTGGCCGATATGGTTCACTATTAGTTATTATATTTACCGCGGTCATTTACTTAGGTTTTTTTATTTCAAATATTATTTTATCTGGAAAGGCATTGCATATTGTAGCACCCAAAATAGAAATCCATTTTGCAACTATTATCGGTGCAATCAGTGCAACATTTATTGGTGTTGTAGGTTATAATTTTATCCATAAAATCAATAAAATTGGTTCGTGGGTGATGGGGGAGCACTATTATCAGGCTTTATTTATATGCTTTCTCAACCTTTGCCTAGTGACTTTTGGTATAAAGGTTCATTTAGTCTTGTAGGATGGTTTGCTGTTTTTAGTATTAGTGCCGTCTGGCAAATAAGTTTTTCTCCGTATACTTCTGATTACTCAAGATACTTACCGAAAGATGTTGGGATAGCTAAACCTTTTTGGTATACCTATTTTGGGGCATGTGGGGAACTATTTTAGCATTTTTGTTTGGCGTTTTTGCTGTAAATAGTGCACCGCATGTTCAAGAATCTATGGAAGCGGTAAAATTAGTTACTGGCTTTTTAGGTCCAATATTAATGATACTTTTTTTAATTAATATTATCTGCCATAACGCTATGAATTTATATGGTGCAGTTCTTTCTATTATTACTGCGATTCAAACGTTTATACCTCATTGGAAAACATCAACAAGTGTAAGGGTTATTTATTCTACTATTGTTTTGTTGGGGGCAACGCTTATCGCATTGGCTTCATCTGCAAGTTTTGTTTCGTTCTTCTTAAATATGATATTTGCACTTAGTTCTGTGTTAATTCCTTGGGCAATTATTAATCTTTTAGATTTTTATTTAATTAAAAAGAAAATTTATAATATTAATGCTATTTTTGATGAGAAAGGCGGTGTGTATGGTTTATTTAATGTAAATTCCCTATCAGTATATTTTATTGGAATACTAGTTCAGATACCATTTATTAAAAATACTTTTTTCATAGGTCCGTATGCAGAATTGATTCAGTGTTGATCTTTCATGGTTAATTAGTCTTGTTTGTACTTCACTACTTTATTCACTTTTTCATAATAAGAAACATACAATGAGTCAGTTAGAGGTTTATAATCAAAAGTATTAACTTGTATCTAATGTATAAAATTATTTTAGAGACTATTAATAAATTATACTTATAGTAACCTTATTTTTCACATTATTTATTTGATTGTTGTTTTTATAATCAGTTTGTTTCTCATGCGTGAGATGTTTCATTGTAAAAATGATTATCATACTCACTCTATTGAGTGAGTTTGTTTTAAATCAATAATAAGGAAAAAAGATATGAAATCTTTTGTATAAATAAAAATTAATTAATGAATTTTTATTGAAAACTTTAGTTTCAATGAAAAATAAAAATATATTTATTTAATGAAGAGTGTCGTGTTTTTAAATGTTGTGTTATTGATTAATTTATTTAGCTATAATGCACCATTGCCTATCTCTGGATATCCAAAGAAATAGGCAGTGCTTTCATTCTAAATTGATATAACCCCTATATTCGCGCTAGGCTGTCCTTAGCAATGACTTGGAACTCATTGAAATTCTTAACAGTGATAAGTCTACGGGTGGTTTTTTCTTTCACAAACGTGACAAACAGGTCGTAGATCGCCATGGCTTCTTCATAGTCAGCTTTACTGATTGCCAGCAGGAAAATCACGTACGCGTTTTCTTTCGTCTCTCTATTCCATTCAATACCTTTGGGGGCGACAATGGTGACAACCACCGTTTTATTTGCCAGTAAACCTAAAGAGTGGGGTAATGCAATTCCTTCACCAAGCAAAGTAGAAACAATCGATTCACGTTCTTGTAATGAGGGATAGAAATCAGCAGTGACATAGCCATCTTGTTGTAATTTATGGCAAACGGTTTGGAATAAAGTTTCTTGGCTGATCTTGTCATTAATCACCATAAAGTAACGTTCATCAAAGAAGCGTTCAATAATATAAGGGCGAGTTTGATCCATCATTGCCAATTTACCGACTTGTTCTAATTGATAAGGCGTCGGGAAAGGGGCTATTTTTATGACAGGCTTATTCTTTTCCGAAATACGCACTGTGGTGATCACAAAGTCTTCCTCGACCTCATCTAACGACTCATATTCTTGCAGTGTTAGTCCTCGGCTAAATTTGAGTTGTGGAAACTCACGCATGATCTTTGATTCAACAACTCGAAATGTTGAATTTCCAGCATCGGTGACGACAAGCACTTCTGTTTGACGAATTGACCCTGCACCATAATTCCTTTCTAGACTGACGCCGATATGCACCGCAAGGTAGCCAAGTTCATCTTCATTGATGGGGTAAGGTAGTAATTGCTTACTGGCACTGGTGAGTGCGCTGAGAGTGACATCATATGCAAAGGGATAATATTGTTTTATATCACTTAATAATGGATTAGGGGTAATAATGTGATATTGAAGCCGTGTCATTAATGCAGCGATGTGAGTATTGAGATCCTTTTTCAGCTTTTCATCACTGCGTAGGTCATAGTTATACAATTCGTTAATATAATTAAGAATATATTCAACCAATTCATTGTGATTAGCACTTTTTTGCTGAGCGGCATCTTGATGACTGATCCGCTGGGCGATGATTTGATCATGTAGGTAACTCAGCTCTGCACTGGATAAGTCGTTTCCAAGAAAATAGATCAATCCTTTAGAGACTTCTTCACAGGCTTTACGTAGCGTCTCTTCACTATCATGGTTTTTCACCGTAGATGTTAATTCATGACCACGAGTAATACGTAAGATCGTCACAGCACAGTTGAAAACCAAATATAAGTGCCCCTCATTACTTAAGCGAACATCGAAACGGTTCATGCTGTTATGAAGAACCTTATCGATATAGGTTAAATCGAGGTTATCTAAACACTCAGGCTGAAAAATGGATAAGTCCTGATTGATTTGCAATGAAAAACGTCGCCAAAGGGTTTCTGTCATACAGGCCCGAATAGCCCATTCGCTTCCGTTTAAACGGATTCCTTGATGTGGAATGCTTTCTAATAAGATCTGATATTTCTGCAAATGTTCTCTGACAATGCTCATGTCTTGTTGCAGGGTTCCACGGCTAATAAACCACTCTTCGGCAATATCATCCAATTTTACTGGCAAAGACAGCATTAATAGTTTTAGCAGTAAGGCATCGACACGCTCTTTACTTGTCCGAGGGATACTATTTTCGACTTGAGTTTGTTGGGTCAGTTTAGCAAAAAGCCCTTCATCATCGATTTTTAAGCGATAGCCACGGCCTCGCTCATAGAGAATATGGGCACTGTAGTTTTGTATTAGCTCATTTATTTCATTGATATCAGAGCGTATCGTCCGTGTTGAAACAGAAAAACGCTTTGCGAGCTCATCTTGAGGGACAACCTCTTCGAGTATACTTGCAAAAATTTGATTAAGTCGCTGTTGAGTGAATAAAGCCACAAAAATACCTTCTAGACCTAAAATAATAAGCTTAATAACCAAAATACCCACTCTATTTTGGCTGACTATTGCTTGGACTCTATCATAAGGCTATCAACATGCGGAGTATGGAAGATCATAAATTTGAGAATATCTTCGCAAAAAAAGAGGATTTTTAGGAGGAAGGCATTTTTTGAGGGGCCAAAAAAGAAAGTTGGCCCTTCAAAGGTTATTCACCAATATCAATAAGTAAAGCGCGCATTGATTTTGCTGATGAGAGTGTTAACGTATTTTCGTCCTGAATGAAAACGCCATCATTGCAACTCATTTCTATTGTGTTACCACTACTACCTTGTAGGCGAGCTCCACCGTGAATAGATTGGAGATAAGCATTTTTTCCCCTCAACTGAATGTGTTGTGGATTATCTGACGTGACATTAAGCTGTGTAACCCAAATTTGTTGACGTAATTGAATACTGCCATTTACCCCATCGGGTGAGGCGACTAACATGTTACTTTCTGTTGGTAAACTGATCTTTTGAGTCGGATAATACTCTTGTTGCGGGCAAGCATTTAACCACAACTGTAGGCGTGTTAAGGGTTTATGTGAACACATATTGTGTTCGCTGTAACTTAAATCAGGGCGTGGTGAGAAGCGGATACATTCACCTTCACTGACTTCAATTTTATTTCCTAAACTATCGCGATACTCTGCACTGCCTTGTAATACAAAATTAAGAATATCCACATGTGGGTAGGTTTTAGGCTGAAAAGCACTCTCAGGTGCGATAACTTCCTGATTAAGTACTCTTAATGTCTTAAATCCCATAAAATCAGGATCAAAGTAATGGCCGAAGGAAAACGCGTAACGCGCTTGTAACCAACCATAGTCAGCCTTACCACAGTGTTTTACTTGTCTTAATGTCATCATGGTGGCTAACCCTCCTTCAATCGACAAAAATATACAAAAATTTATATTGTTATAATAAATAGCTGGACGTTGAATTGTTAGCCAGTTAATCTGTTTACTTCATTCAAATTTACTGAAAGAGATATTCCATGAGTAAAGAGAGAGCATTAACACTTGAATCATTAAGGGTGATGGATGCAATCGACCGGCGTGGTAGTTTCGCTGCTGCTGCTGACGAATTGGGTCGAGTGCCCTCGGCGCTCAGCTATACGATGCAAAAATTAGAAGAAGAATTAGATGTTATTCTATTTGATCGTTCAGGGCATAGAACGAAATTCACTAACGTTGGCAGAATGCTGTTAGAGCGAGGCAGAGTATTACTTGAAGCCGCGGAAAAGCTAACCTCCGATGCTGAAGCGCTGGCTAAAGGCTGGGAAACTCACCTGACAATTGTATGTGAAGCATTAATACCTGCATACTACTTATTCCCCTTGGTTGATAAGTTAGCAGAAAAATCAGACACGCAACTTTCTATTTTAACGGAAGTACTCGCGGGAGCGTGGGAGCGGCTTGAGAGTGGTAAAGCTGATATTGTCATCGCTCCAGATATGCATTTTCGCTCATCGTCTGAAATTAACTCTAAATCCTTATACAGCATTAACCATGTATATGTGGCTAGTCCAGAACACCCGATTCATCAAGAACCAGAACCGCTTTCGGATACAACTCGCATTAAATATAGGGGGATTGCTGTTGCTGATACAGCACGGGAGCGTCCTGTTATCACTGTGCAGCTATTAGATAAACAGCAAAGATTAACGGTATCAACGATCGAAGATAAGCGTAATGCTTTATTGGCTGGATTAGGCGTGGCAACGATGCCATATCCTATGGTTGAACAGGATATACGTGAAGGACGTTTACGCGTTGTTAGTGCGGAATATAGCCATCAAACGAATATTATTATGGCATGGCGTCGAGATAGCATGGGAGAAGCAAAATCTTGGTGCTTACGAGAAATACCTAAATTATTTGTTAATAAATAACGAATAAAAAAGCACCTCTATACAAGATATATAGAGGTGCAAACCAAAGTCGGTTATCAAGTTAAGATAAGGCTAATGATGAAAAAGACGTTTATTACCACTTTTTATTGAGTAAGTGGTCAATACTCAATTTACCAGGGCCTGTGACTGCTAGTAATAAATAGCCGCCAGCGATGGTCATATTTTTCATAAACATCAAGCTATTAGGCGCTACACTGAAATCAATATGGAAAAGCAGCGATGTTAATACACAAAAAATCGCAGTAAAAATAGCCACTGTTCTTGTCAGAAAACCAAACAGAACAGCGAGTCCACCCCCAAGCTCTAATAAAATCGTTAGAGGCAGTAAAAATCCTGGAACGCCCATCGCTTGCATATATTGTTGAGTACCTGCGTAAGCATCACCTAATTTGCCATACCCAGCGACGATAAACAGAATTGGCATCATAATTCGAGCGAGTAATAACACGCTACTTTCTAAATTTTTCATTAAGATTCTCCAGCTAACGAGGGTCAGCAAATATCAATAAAATGCGACTTTTATCGCGATATATTGTTTTTTTTAGCACTAAATGATTAGAAATCATTTGATATGGCTATATTAGTTATTTGTAGATTCAATAAAAAGCAAAGGTTATTAACAAAGATGGGCAAAAAATTTGAATAAGAGACGAATGAAGAAAAACCTGAAAGAGGTTACTTCAGGTTTAGAGAGGAAAAAGATTATTTTTTACTTATATTTACCGCATTCTGGATAGAGCGCACTAATCCCCATGTTGTTAGTGCTTTTTTTCCTAGAGAGAAGATCCGCTTAGGTTGCTTTAGGGTATAAATAGATATCAAACCAGCGGCAGCAATGAAAATAGGGCGAAAAGAGACAAAAATTTGCCACGACCGATCGTAAGGTTCAGTGACTTCCAGCCATTCCTTTGACGCCATAGATAGCTGATGACGCTGCTGTTCAATTTGCTTGATCAAGCGTTGTTTTTTTTCAGCCACTGATTGTCGCTTATTTTTGTTCATCTTCTGCGCTCGTTAGTGCCTTCGAATCTTCCTTCAACTGTTCTCGGGTTGCACCTAATAAAGTCGACTGCCTTGCTTTTTTTAGCGTCCAAATGGCGCCAGTGATGGCGAGCAATATGAGAACTCCGGTCGTAATAGCAAGAGCTTGATAGCGATAAATCGGATCAACTGACCAAAAAATTAAGCCGATAAGGCACATTAAACCGAATGCAGTGAAGAGTAGGGTGATACCCGCCATTAAAATAAGTTGAATCAGTGTGGCTTTTTCTTCCTCTAATTCAACGGCAATTAACTGGATGCGAGTCTCAACCATTTGTACCGCAATGCCTGCGATACGTTGTAGTGTGTTAAGGACCCCTTTACCGGGGCCCTGACGCTCTTGTTGTTCCATACAAATTAACGCTTAGCGAGTAGTACGCCTAGAACGACACCAACGGCAGCACCAATGCCAATACCCGTCCATGGATTTTCACGGACATAGTTATCTGCTCGGCCTGCAATTTCTTTGGTCTGCTCTGTAATTTTTTCACTTGCTTGGTTTAGTTTAGCGCGTGAAGTATATAGAGCGTCCTGAGCTTTTTGTTTTAGGCTGTCTATTTCTTCTTTCGATTTGTTTCCAGTATCGTTAAGCATCGCTTCGAGAGAGTCAGCCAGTGATTTTAGTTCTGCGCGTAGATCTTCTGATGAATTGTTCGATGACATAATGGAACCTCCTATCAATAGAAAAAATATAAATTGTAGTTATTAACAATAGCTATTTTTACAGTAAGTGCAATGACTAATAGGCTAATTATTGATTAAATTAATGTAAAAGAGTGTGCGATTTTAAATAAGAAAAAATAATGTAAAAGTTATGTAAAATAAAAAGCAGAATTCATCAAAAATAGATTATTCAATAGTGAGTTATCGGGAAGGTAAGAGAAACATGAGAGGCTTATAGAGCCTCTCATCGGTTAGTTCGCTTTTTTTGTGGAAAGCTTTTTCTTAATCACCACTGCAATGCTGCCAATCAGGCCAATGATAAGGAGGCCTACAGGGATTAGCATCAACACGTTCATAATATGATGTTCATACTGAAGAAATATTGGGCTCTTCCCGAAACCAAAACCGATGGCTGTCAGGATTAATACCCAAAGTAGGCCACTTAACCAGTTAAAGACTTGAAAGCGACCATTTTGCAGTCCCGCGAGCCCAGCAATTGTTGGTAGCAGTGTTCTAACAAAAGCAAGAAAGCGGCCAATTAATAATGCAGCCAGACCGTGACGATGGAATAAACCATATGCACGTTGGTGATAATGCTCAGGGAGATGCGCTAGCCAACCCTTAACGAGTTTGGTGTTGCCAAGCCATCGACCTTGAATATAACCAACCCAACAGCCAAGGCTAGCTCCTGCTGTCAAAATGACAATCGTTAACGGGTAGCTTAGTGTTCCTTTTGCTATGAGAACACCAACGAGGATCAATAAACTGTCACCTGGTAGGAATGCGGCAGGAAGCACCCCATTCTCAAGAAAAAGAATCGCGAATAACATAAAATAAATAGCCCAGACCAACGCTGGGTTGGATAGGGTTACGTAGTCTTGATGCCAAAGGGCAAAAAATAGTTCTTTAACTAATTCCATTAATGTTTCCTAAACGGCAATAACAGCAACAATCTTATTGTTGGGTAGGGAAGACATGGATTATGCGAATACCTAAAAGAAAAGTCATATTTCCTCAGGCTGTTAGTTTAAAGCATGCCCACTTTAACAAAACAAAAAATAACTAAACAGCAAATTCTCGTTCTATTTTTAGAATTCATTTAAGTTTTTGAGTTAGTGGCCCTTCTTGGAGACTATCACTATAAGGGATAGATAACGTAAAAATAGCGTCTATTAGTGTATTTTTTGATGAAAATGGTAAAAAAAGCGCTTTGCTAGTGCAAGGGAATTTGAAAAATTATTCGTTAAATAGGCTTTGCTAATTATTGCTTTTTAGGACTAATTACCCTATCTTATGCATCATAGCAAAGGGGAGTAACTTCTTCTTGTCGGTTTATCGTCATTACGGTGCATAAAAAAGCACCCGGTAACCGAGCACCACGATTTCCAATCTTGGGTTATTGTGTTGTAAGTGAGACCTTGCCAGAAGGCGAGGTATGCTCATTGTTGACAACCAAAAGATAATAACTCTAGGTTAAAGCATTTAAGCGGCTGATGTCTTCTGAAGATGTCAGCCGTTTTTTGTTATTAAGGAAATAATATGCACTCTGTTGGTAACCCTGTTTTATGGGGTAGTTTCGCCGTTATCATACTCATTATGTTACTTGTTGACCTGTTTTGGCAGGGTAAACATAAAGGCCAAGCGATGTCGATGAAACAAGCCGCTGCTTGGAGTACGGTTTGGGTCACTCTATCGTTAATTTTTGCTGGCGGCTTTTGGTGGTATTTAAATGATACGGTTAGCCCTGAATTCGCCAATAGCCAGACCATGGCTTTCTTAACGGGGTATCTGTTAGAAAAAGCGTTGGCCGTTGATAATGTTTTTGTATGGCTGATGTTATTTAGCTATTTTGCGATCCCTGCTAATTTGCAACGAAGAGTGTTGGTCTACGGCGTACTGGGTGCGATTGTTTTACGTACCATAATGATTTTCGCAGGGAGTTGGTTAGTTTCTCAATTTAGCTGGATTCTATATATTTTTGGCCTGTTTTTGTTGTTTACAGGGATTAAAATGGCTTTCGCTAAAGAGGATGATTCTCCGATTACGGATAAGCCATTAGTGAAATGGGTGCGCTCTCATTTACGTATGACGGATGAATTGCACGGCGAGAAATTTTTCATTAAACGCAATGGCTTACTTTTTGCGACCCCACTGATTTTAGTGCTGATCCTCGTGGAAATCAGTGACGTCATCTTTGCTGTTGATAGCATTCCTGCAATTTTTGCGGTGACAACAGACCCATTTATTGTATTGACCTCTAACCTATTTGCGATTTTAGGCTTACGTGCGATGTACTTTTTATTGGCAGGGGTAGCTGAGAAATTCAGTATGTTGAAGTATGGCTTAGCTGTTATTTTGACCTTTATCGGCATAAAAATGTTGCTAATGGATATTTATCACATTCCAACAGCAATTTCGTTAGGTACAGTCGCGGCTATTTTAATTATCACACTAGTGATTAATGCGATCGTGAATAAGAGAAACGAAGCGAAAAACTAACATTTCACTCCTAGTTAGATTCAAGCACTCGACTTAAAAAATCGAGTGCTTTTTTATTTAAGAGACTGAAAAATATCATACATTTTCAATGTTGAGATCCTACTATAAGAAACAAAATACAATTAGGATCACAGATATGTAAATATATTGTTAAATAAAATAAATTATTGTCTATATTTAAAATAATCGCCTTTTAATAAGGTATTTATTCCTTATACTGGCAAGGCAAACACATTTTATTCCTAATAATGATTAATAAAATATAGGTCTTCTATGGAAACGAACAAAACAGGGTTATGGCAAGTTATCACTAAGGGCAGCTTAGTTAAGCAAATACTCGTTGGTTTGATTGCGGGTATTTTATTGGCGTGGTTATGGCCTTCAGCCGCTAAAAATGTTGGGTTATTAGGTGATTTATTCGTTAGTGCGTTAAAAGCAGTTGCACCGATATTGGTTTGGGTATTGGTCATGGCATCGATCGCTAACCACCGTAAGGGGCAAAAAACTAATATTCGACCCATTTTAGTATTGTATATTCTAGGTACCTTCTTTGCGGCATTAGTGGCAGTGGTTGGCTCATTTATGTTCCCATCGAAGTTGGTATTGGTGGTAGGTGATACACAACTGACGCCACCGGGGAATATAGGGGAAGTACTTAAAGGGTTATTAATCAATATATTTGCCAACCCCGTTGATGCGCTGATTAAAGGTAATTATATCGGCATTCTTGCTTGGGCAATTGGTCTTGGTATTGCTTTACGTCATGCAAATGACACGACGAAAAGTATGATCCAAGATTTCTCAGAAAGCGTGACTCAGTTAGTGAGAGTGGTCATTCGCTTAGCGCCATTGGGGATTTTTGGCTTAGTATCTTCAACGATTGCAACCACTGGATTTGCAACGTTAAAAGGTTACTTCCATGTCCTCGCGGTATTGATTGGCTGTATGTTAATCGTTGCATTAATTGTTAACCCATTAATAGTTTATTGGAAAATTAAACGCAATCCATATCCATTAGTGTTTGCATGCCTACGTGAAAGCGGTGTTACCGCCTTCTTTACCCGCAGTTCAGCGGCGAATATTCCTGTGAATATGGGGATGTGTCGTCGTATGAATTTACATGAAGACACTTATTCAGTTTCTATTCCGCTAGGAGCGACGATTAACATGGGCGGTGCAGCAGTGACAATCACTGTACTGACACTCGCTGCTGTGATTACCTTAGGCATCCCTGTTGATATTCCAACGGCTCTGTTGTTGAGCGTAGTAGCGGCAGTCTGTGCGTGTGGCGCTTCAGGTGTGGCTGGCGGTTCTTTATTACTTATTCCATTGGCTTGTAACATGTTTGGCATTTCAAACGAAATTGCGATGCAAGTGGTTGCGGTTGGTGTCATGATTGGTGTGCTGCAAGACTCGGCTGAAACAGCGCTGAACTCTTCAACGGATGTCTTGTTTACCGCTGCGGTTTGCCTAGCTGAAGATGAAAGGCTGGCTGATCCAATAGCGCAATTATCACAAGAAGACTAATACATTATTTAATCATAAAAACCCGCTTCAATAGCGGGTTTTTATTGTCTATTCATGATGATAAATAACGCTTGTTATATCTGGTAGGCGACCTTCATTCCTTGCTCTATCGCTCTTCTTGCATCAAGTTCTGCTGCAACATCGGCACCACCAATGACATAAGCCTGAATACCTTGCTCTGCAAGCGACTCTTTCAACGGATGATAGGGTTCTTGGCCAGCACAAAGAATCACGTTATCAACGGGAAGGCAATGTAATTTGTCTTGGTAGCGAATATGTAGCCCTTCATCATCAACTCGCATATATTCAACACCGTTAAACATCTGCACCCCGCGTTTCATTAATGATAAACGGTGCACCCAACCAGTTGTTTTTCCAAGACCAGCACCGACTTTACTATTTTTTCGTTGCAGTAAATAAAGTTGGCGAGATGATTGTACTGGGGTAGGCCGGCTATTAAAAATCCCTCCCGCAGAATGAATACGGGTGTCAATATTCCATTCTTGGTTGAATAGTGAGCTATTTAAGCTGCTGCTTTCACCTTTTTGACTTAAAAATTCGGCAATATCAAAACCAATACCTCCGGCTCCAATAATGGCCGCTGACTGGCCAACAGAACGCTTACCAGTTAAAACATCAATATAAGATAATACTTTTTGATGCTCTCTTCCTTCTAGACTAATGGTTCGAGGGACCACACCTGTCGCGATAACCACGTTATCAAATCCAACGAGATCACTGGCTTTTGCTTGATGTTCAAGTTTGACATCAATATTCAATATTTCTAATTGACGACAAAAATAACGGATCGTTTCATGAAATTCTTCTTTACCTGGGATCTGCTTTGCCATGTTAAATTGGCCACCGATTTGATCAGCTTTTTCAAAGAGTGTGACTGTATGGCCGCGTTTGGCTGCATAAATCGCACATGAAAGCCCCGCGGGACCTGCACCGACAACGGCAACCGATTTTATCTGCGTTGCTTTTTCATTTGGAAAATCTAGCTCTCTAACCGCTTGTGGATTAACGAGGCAAGTCGCAAGTTTGCCAATAAAAATTTGATCAAGGCAAGCTTGATTGCAACCAATACACGTGTTGATTTCATCGGCTCGATTCTCTTGGGCTTTACGAACAAACGCTTCATCGGCAAGAAATGGTCGAGCCATTGAAACCATGTCAGCTTGGCCTGATTCGAGGATCCGTTCAGCTACAAATGGATCATTTATTCTATTGGTTGTAATCAGTGGAATAGCGACTTTGCCCATTAGTTTTTCAGTTACCCAGCTAAAAGCATGCCGTGGAACTTGTGTGGCAATCGTTGGAACCCTTGCTTCATGCCAGCCGATACCAGTATTAATCATTGTTGCACCGGCCTGCTCAATGGCTTTTGCGAGATGCTCGATTTCTTCCCAATTGGAGCCATCCTCAACAAGGTCTAACATAGAAAGACGGTAAATAATAATGAAGTCGCTTCCTACCGCTTGGCGAGTTTGGCGCACAATCTCAAGCGGAAAGCGGATCCGATTATCGTAGCTACCACCCCATTCATCGGTCCTCTGATTGGTACGTTTTGCAATAAATTGATTAATTAGATAGCCCTCAGAACCCATAATTTCAACGCCATCATAACCAGCTTGTTGCGCCAGCTTAGCGGTGGTGACAAAATCACTTATTGTTTTCTGGATTTGCTCGGGCGTTAGTTCTTTCGGTGCAAAAGGAATGATTTCTGCTTGAATGGCGCTTGGTGCCACGATATCAGGGTGTAGGCCATAGCGGCCCGCATGTAAGATCTGTAGAGCGATTTTACCGTCAGCACGATGTACCGCTGAGGTTATTTCTTGGTGGAAAGGGAGCTGTTCAGTTTTATCGAGTACTGCGCCATGTTTAGTCAATGCCCCTTCTTGATTCGGTGCAATCCCACCAGTAATAATCAGACTTACGCCATTTTCTGCCCGTAGCCGATAAAAGTGAGCTAAACGGCGGCTTCCTTCAGGATGTTCTTCAAGACCCGTATGCATGGATCCCATTAAAATACGATTTTTTAATACGGTGTGCCCCAAATCAAGAGGGGTGAAAAGATGTGGAAAATTGCTCATATTTATACTCCCCAGCGGGATTTTGTAACAGGTCAGATGAGTTAACTCTAGCTCAATGGGGCTATCAATAGAAAAATATGTTAAAAAAATGTGATATTTATCATATGATTTATGAGTAAATTGCTGACAAGTTGACTGAGCAACGGTTATTTTATTTTTTTGTCATACTTAAGGTGTAAAACAATTTTGTTATCAAGGTCGTTAGCCAATAAGTCGTTAGTTTTTCCGTCACGTACTGATAAAGAGGATTAATTATGAAAGAACTTCACCAAGCTATTGAACTTGAAGGCAAGTACGTGAGACTTGAGTTGCTAACCCATCAATATGACCAGCAGTTTAGGGAAATTATCCAGCGGGATAATCTGCATAAGCTGTGGTATACCTCAGTACCCGAACCAGAAAATGTCACTAAAGATGTGGATCGTCGTTTAAAGCTCTATCAGCAAAAAGAGATGCTGCCTTTTACCGTCATCGATAAAAGTTCTAATCAGCCAGTTGGGATGACTTCTTACAATAAAATTGATCAAGAGACTCGTCGTGTGGAAATTGGAGCGACATGGTATAGCAAAGAAGTGCAACGAACGGCTATTAATACAGAAGCGAAGTTTTTATTGCTGCAACATGCGTTTGATAGCTTATCTTGTGTCGCTGTTGAATTCAGAACGCATTTTTTGAATCAACAAAGCCGAAGAGCAATTGAAAGGCTTGGCGCAAAACTGGATGGAATTTTAAGAAGCCATGTTTATACCCGAACAGGGGAGCTACGTGATACCTGCGTTTACAGTATTATTATGTCTGAATGGCCATCAATCAAACGACATTTGCAGTGGCAGATGGAGAGACCGCGTTAGTATTAACTTTGGTGTTTGGCTAGCTATTAGATAGTCGTTTTGATCCTTATCTATATGTTCATATGGTCAATTTCAAAGAATTGGGAGCAGCCTCTAAATGCTATGATTTAATTGAGAATGATAGTTTTTGATAATGATATGTTGCTGAACAATAAGGCGGTTAATGGAGATGGACAGAAAATCACCATACAGTTTTTAAAGACTAGACCTGAGAGAAAACAGCACGTATAATCGCTCCCACTTCGGCCCCTTAGCTCAGTTGGTTAGAGCAGTCGACTCATAATCGATTGGTCGCTGGTTCAAGTCCAGCAGGGGCCACCAAATTTTAGCTGTTAAATCAGCGCATTAAGCCACTTTGAAAGAAGTGGCTTTTTTGTATCTAAAAGCCAATGGCAACAAAATGGCGACAGAGATTCACCACTGTTATGACTAATTCCGTTTTCTTCTCCAGCAGTCGAGTGCTATTGAATCTAGAATGTGATAATTTGCTGCAAACTTAGGAGTAATCAATGGCTGACCCTTTAGCAACGGTTTTAACGCATTTAACTAACTTAGTGTCCTTCAAATCATCTTTAAGGTTACTAATTATAGCGGGTTCAATTATTTGTAGTTGGGTATTCATTGAACCCAGCCTAAGCCCATTCAATTTACCAAGTGAATTATCTCTTACTTTAATAACAGTGATAGGCTTTTCATTAGGCGCATTAGCATCTTCAATATTATTTAGCTCATTAGCTTTAGTTATTAATTATACGAAAAGCAATATCAGTGCTAGAAAAAATAAATTAGAACTTCAAAATCAAGCACTGAAAAAGGAGAGTGCTGATAGAAGAAAAATAGAGCTAGTTAGGAGTAGTTTCGATGATTATTCTTATTCTGCCCGTAATATATTATTAAAACTAAAAGATAATGACTGCACTATACCATCAGATTCATATCGAGATTCCGAGCATAACAAAGCTTTCCTAGGGCTACTTGAAAGCAAGATAGTGCTACCTGAACATAGGCTAGATAAAAATAACACGTTTTGCACCATTAACCCTCTTTACAAAGAAGTTATAAAACAATTATTTGAAGAAAAACACCGTAAAGATGTTGAAGCATTATTTGATTTGAATCCAGACGGATTTAAGGTGTTAATAAAAAAATTCCAAAATTTAACCTATAAAGAAGAACATATCTTCCATATAGCTTATTTAATGTATAACAACAGGTATAGCTATACCCCTGTCATAAAGCATGAACTATATGAACTAGGTGAATTTATCGATAACTGTAATATTCAATTTTATATTCCTGATGAGTACTACCCATTTATCTGTGAAAAGTTAGGGGGAGAGATAAGGGGGTATGTGCTTGGCAAGTATGACGAAGAATAGGCCATTAAGCGATGTGGATGATCGGTATCTTAATACGAACTTTTCCATTTAACAGGGATAGCCTGAGTACAGTTTTTCAGTAGCGTTAGATGTTTCATACACACGTAAAGCCACATGGTTACTGACTTTTTAAAATTGCGTAGCTAATATCGCAATCCAATCAAACTCACGTAAAATAGAAATTCTCTATATCTTTCATTGTGTTGTGTTTTTAACGCGATCCAGTTGGCGATCTGAAAATTGAAATCTATTGAAATCCTTTTCACACATTTCAGTTTGAGATTTTCGGCAAGTCCCTAGTATTGGCGCGGCTTGGCGATATGGTTTGTAGAATTTTAAAACTGAAATAATTTTTAGATCCAAATTGTGCAGGCGGGTGCGGTGTAGTCAAGATTACGTGGTGAATGATTTTACTTCGTGGGTTCTGTAATTCCTCAGTACTACGCAGTGAGCGCGATCCGTTTTATTTATTGCTGGATGTGTTTACATTTATTGATGTGGCTGTAGTAGCTATGAGGTGGTTTTATCAGTGGTATAAATATTAAAGGCTACCGATGGTTAGTCGGTAGCCTTAATTACGTTTTCGTTATTACATGAATGAACGAATCAATTTTAGTACTGCTGTCGCAGCTTCTAAAACGATGATCAAGGTATCAAGTACTTGCTTCATCCGCATCACTCCTTAAATTAAGGAGTGCGATTAACCTAGCATCACCCATACACTGCCTGTCAGACTAGGCCTCATCCAGTGTTAGTTGAAGAGTGTCGCACAACTTGGCTAGGGTATTAAGCCAGCACCACCTGTCACTTAATCAGGACTTTTACTTTCCGTATAAATACGAAATGCAGAATTCCGTTTCTACTAATCAAAAAGAATACTTTTTGATGTGTATAAGACCATGTTAACGACACTCATCTAACAAGGCATAATTATAGGGGGAATTCAAAATGGATCAATCGATTAAATTTGATAATGTTAAAAAACAAAAAAACCCAACTGGTGAGGTTGAGTTTCTTTGTTTTTCAAGCTAATGCTTGATGTATGTTTGCCCTTGTTGGTGCAAGGGGCGCATAATATAGCGCAACACTCTTCAACTAACAATAGAGAGTCTAATACTTTTGTTATTAAATCTCAACCAATAACAGGTGAGTATTTTTGTTGATCAGTAACATTATTTTTTATTTTAATCTCAATATTTTTATTAAGCTTTTGTTGTAAAACACTAAGTTCATTTTGTGAAAATGTTGTAGATGGTTTGACACCCCTAACCGAGGTAAACTCAACCCCAACTCACCTTAAGCGGTAAGTGATTGAATGAGTAGGGGTTTTAAGTAAGCAGTTACTATACCCTCACTCGCCAAGCCTAGCAGTTGATTATCCGGGTGAGTGGGGGAGTAAGATTTTCAAGGAAGATCCCAGCACTGAACAGGGATCTTTATACATTTAAAAATCAGACCACTCTGCGTAGCTAATATCATCTTCGGTTAATTCAGTAAAGCCATCTTGACTTAGCATTTTATTAAAATAAAGGATCGTATCTTCTAACGCCATCCTCGATGGTATCTCCATACCCAATAGCACATTCGGGAGAACCATCAAATTTTCTTTTTATTGCTAACTCAGTCATTTCAGTGAAATTTCCAGATTGGCTTTCATAAATTTTCACCTTCATTTTTGAATAAGGTAAAATAGGGATCATCGTAACCGTGAATTCAGCAACTGTTTTTCTTATCCGACCCACATTCGTAATATGTAAATCATGCCACATAACGTATTCACCTTTTATTGTTTTCCAAACGATATTATCTTTCCATCGACTGTTTTATCTAGATATTTTCCATTTTTATAATAACGAGTTACATTATCAGTCGCGCCTCTTATCTTAGCAGTTCGAGCGCCTTTTAAATTACAGTCTCGGTTTAAAGTCTGGATCTTCATCATCATGATCCCAAAATGGGTGGGGTTCCATGTAATCGCCGTTTTCAATGACTGAACACCATCCAAAATCGCTATAAAAAACGCAGAGATCAACGACTCTATACATCCCTCTACTAGCACGACTTAATGTTATTAAAGATGGCTCATTATAGATATAATTGCCACCAGCTCTGGCTATAACTCTTTGTTCGAACAATGTTCTATTATATTCGCTCACTTCTCCAATAATTCTTGTTGATTCAATTTCAAAAACAACTTCAAACTTATTAGATACTTGTATGTGACAAGGTATTTTTTTTTGCTGTTCTAGTTGACTTAACAATAAATTATCTGGAAATTCGATTTGTAAAATCATTTCTGCCATCCTTTAGGAATAATCACTTTCCCTGTAAAGTGTTTTCCCATGGTTCTCTAATTGCGACAACAGGGATGCCATTCCTACTCGCTACTCTATCAACAGCAAAACAACAATATGAAGAAAATATTCCCATCATTTTTATCTATAATTCTAACCATAATAGGTGCTCCATTCGAAGTATAACGAGATATGTCATTAACTTTACGACCAGCCCATGCACTTGCTTCAACATCTTCTGCTTTTAAAATTCCAGCGACTTGCATAGGTGTTGTTCCCCTCGGTGCTGAGGGAGTTTTATTGATCAAGTCTACTATATTTACAGGTTTACCCATTGTATCTAAAACCATTCCATAAGAATTATGCCCACATGTAGGTAGCACTCCTTGGTTAACAATAGCTCTATCACCATTTCGAGGAATTGCATCATCTAGCAAAGGATGTTTTGTACCAGATGGCGATGTTGCTGTAGGAGGAAGCTTTTCTATCTCATTTTTAGATTGAGCAACCTTCTGAAGTGTTTTTGCCATTGCTCCAGAAACTACGACGCTCCTACCTGCATTTCCTAGAATTTTACCTTGTCATGCACCTAATATTGGTTCTACCAAATTAGGATCATTAGCTAACGCATATTCATACAGCTCATCCCATTGAATTGCTGAAACTTTAATTGCATCAATAGTCTGATCATAATTCGAAATAGCTGTCGATAAATCTATAACAGTATCAATAGGATAAAGAATTGAGTTAACAATGCCTTCTAAAACGTCAACAGCACCATCTTTTAAACCTTCTTTTTTTACTAAACAAACCCAAAGCATAGCCTTTGTCGGTGATTCGATTTATTGCCCGTCGTGTAAAAGCAGAGACAATTATTGAAGGTGATAGCGTAATGAAAGTTAAGGTTATTCCTGTTACGTTAGAAGGGAACAAAATCGTTTTTGAATGTTCAGGTGGCTGTCTATTTTCCGCAGCAAAGTAGATTATAATACAGACAATAATTAATCAATATTCTCTATGTATTTAACTGTTCGATAATAATGATTAAAAAATAGTGAGTTTATGCTCTTTATTTATATTAAAAGAGTGTGATTTTGCTTTTTAATTAAAACTTAAATACGTGGTGTGTTAAATGTATAAACATAATTGTCGTTGTTGGTTTATATATGACAATGCTTATGAATGAATCGTTCTATTTTAAAATTAGAAATTCTATAGGGGTAAATTTATCATTCATTTATGAAGCTGAGTAAGTTTTAATTGTTTTCGTTTTTAATTATTTTTCATTTGGTTAATATCAATATTATGATGTATTCGTTTATTAATTATCTTAATTGGATGTTCTTTATTGGTCTTTTTTGTATCTAGTGAATACGAGTCATTAATTTAATTAATGTAATTGTTCTCTAGCCTTATGTGGGTATATTCAAAATATATAATTTAGGGTTTATAGTGATTGTTGATTTTGGATTATCACTTAAGTTGAATATGTTAATAATTTATATTTTATTAATAATAATGTTGATAATCGTTATGCTTATTCTATTATATAAGTAATTTAATATTGTAAGAATGGGCTTATTTATAACATTAATAAGAATAAGTGTTTATAGGTTTATATGACTATCAGATGAGATAATGTTTATGGAAAATATATTGTCGGTTTTGGATGTTCCAAATACAGCCTTTATGTTGCTATGTACAAGTTTAGTTATGTTAATGACTCCAGGACTGGCTTTTTTTTATGGTGGCCTAGTTTCTCGTAAAAGTGTTATTACCATAATGTCCCAAAGTTTCTTCTCTATGGGATGGGTGGCTATTATTTGGTTTGTTGTCGGTTATTCATTATCTTTTGGCCCATCGATTAATGGCATCATTGGCGATCCGTTTTATTATGCGTTTTTAAATAACATTAGTCCTCAAACGATGTATACAGGAAATGATGGCGGGCTACCCATACTGGTGCATTTCAGCTATCAGATGATGTTTGCCATTATTACACCTGCATTAATTACAGGCGCTTTCGCAAATAGGGTTAACTTCCCTGCTTACCTAATCTTTTTGACCTTATGGACGTTATTTGTTTACTGTCCATTTGTTCACATGGTGTGGAGCCCAGAGGGGCTTTTTGCTAAGTGGGGTGTTGTTGACTTTGCGGGTGGGATTGTTGTTCATGCAACAGCAGGTTTTGCTGCTATAGCATCAGCGCTGTATGTTGGCAAACGAATGGTGCCATCAGACGGAACACATAATATTCCTTATATTGCATTAGGTGCTGCTTTACTGTGGTTCGGTTGGTATGGCTTTAACGCTGGTTCTGAGCTGCAAGTGAATACAGTAACGGTTTCTGCATTTTTAACTACTGATATTGCGGCGGCTTTCGCAGCAGTCACTTGGTTTATCATCGAGCGTCTGCATACTGGTAAGCCAAAACTAGTTGGTTTCTTAACGGGAGCCGTGGCCGGTTTAGCAACGATCACTCCGGCTTCAGGTTATGTGTCAATCAGCTCAGCGGCAATCATTGGTATTATTGCTAGCCTTGTTTGTTATTTCTTTGTTTTCTTAGTGAGACGTCATTTAGACGATGCACTTGATGTTTTTGGTGTGCATGGTGTAGGTGGGATCACGGGTTCTATTTTGGTCGGGGTATTTGCTTCAACCGTTTGGAACCCTAAAGGACCTGCTGGTTTACTTGAAGGAAATGGCATGCAAATTGTTAAGCAACTTGTTGCTGTTGTCTTTACGAGTTTATGGTCGTTCGTATTTACATTGTTAATTCTATGGGTCATCAATAAATTTACCCCAGTCAAAGTGAATCAACAGACTGTAGGTGATGATTTAGATATCACTGAATTTGATGAAGATGCTTATAGAGAAAAATCCAACTAGTGTTTAGTCACTAAGCCACTTAGGTGGCTTAGTTTCTGATTAAACCTATTTTTAAATAACAATATTATAAAAATGAACAAAATATGAAGAGGATAAGATGAAAAAGAAATTAGCAATAGCGATTCAAGCTGCATGCTTAATGGGGCTATCTATGGGGGCTTTAGCCGATTCTATCCCACAAGATCAACATACTTTACGTCTGGCGATTGGTTCTGAGCCAACAGAAGGTTTTGACCCTATGTTAGGGTGGAGCCATGGCAGCTATATGCTTCTTCATAGCCCGCTGTTAAAACAGAATGCAGATTTATCATGGCATAGTTATATGCTTGATAAATATGAACATTCTGATGATGGTAAAATTTGGACGCTAAAATTAAAGAAAGATTTAAAATTTTCTGATGGTTCGCCATTAGCGGCAAAAGATGTGGTTTTCACTTATAACAATGCCGCTGCAAGTGGCGGTAAAGTGGATATGGGGAATTTTGCTAAGGCTGAAGCGATTGATCCGTTAACCGTTAAGATTACATTATCATCGCCTCAAAGTACCTTTATTAACGTATTAGGTTCATTAGGTATTGTTTCTGCTGATAAGTACGATGCTAAAAAATATGCACATAATCCGATTGGTGCGGGTCCATATCGTTTGGTGGAGTTTCAACCTGGACAGCAATTGATTGTTGAACAAAATCCATACTATGCGGGGCCAAAAAACGATTTTAATAAGATGGTTTTCGTATTCCTTGATGAGGACTCCGCTTTTGCGGCGGCACAGAGTCGTCAACTTGATATCGTGCGTATTCCTGCTGCTATCGCAGCTAATGCTAAAAATGTCAAAGATATGAAATTGGTTGAACGCCATAGTGTAGAGAATCGAGGGATCTCTTTCCCTATTCCTCCCGCAGGTGAAAAAGATGCGCAAGGTAATCCAATTGGTAACGATATCACCTCCGATGTAGCAGTGCGAAAAGCGATTAACTATGTGATCGACCGTAAATTATTGGCTGAAACAGTACTCGAAGGATTTGCTATCCCTGCTTATACAGGGGTTGAAGGGCTACCTTGGAATAACCCTAAATCATCGTTTAAAGATGGTGATGTAGAAAAAGCGAAAGCTATTTTAGAAGAGGCGGGCTGGAAATTAAATAAAGATGGTCTGAGAGAAAAAGACGGTAAAGTTGCCAAGCTGACCCTATGGTATGCCAGCGGTGATACGACTCGTCGTGATTTAGCTCAAGCGGTCAGAGCAAGTTTGAAACCTATCGGTATTGAGATGGATCTGAAATCAGGAAGTTGGGAAACCGTTGAACGCTACATGCATGCCAACCCAACATTATTTGGTTGGGGTAGCCTTGATCCAATGGAACTTGTGCATAACTATAGCAGTAAGGCTGCTGGTGTTGGCTTCTATAACCCTGGGTATTATAAAAATCCAGCCATCGATGAAGTTATTGAAGAGGCATTGCGTCAACCAGACCAAACCGCAGCGATTCCATTATGGCAGCAAGTGGACTGGAATGGTCAAACAGGAACGGGTATCCAAGGGGATGCGGCTTGGGCATGGTTGATGAATATTCAACATATCTATTTATTAGATAACTGTGTTGAATTAGGTAAAGGTGCACCTGAAATTCATGGTTCTTGGTCTGTATTGAATAACGTTGATGATTGGGCTTGGACCTGTAAATAATGCGCACAACAGTAGGGCTTTTACTGCGATTTATTTGTTTGTTATTGGTGACAGCGATAGGGGTTTTTATCCTCTTAAGCTATTCACCTATTGATCCGATAAAAGCTTATATTGGTAATGATTTAATGCATGTTCCCCCTGAGCAGTATCCACTGATTGCTGCTCGTTGGGGACTTGACCAGCCATTATGGATGCAGTTCTGGCGTTGGTTTTCGCAGCTATTACAAGGTGATATGGGCTATTCTATGCTCTATAACACGCCAGTATCACAAGTCATAGCTGATAGATTAGCGCCTTCATTAGCATTATTGATATCAGCGTGGTTATTTTCTGGGATTATAGGTTTTGTCTTAGGATTAGTGGCGGGGCGTTACCTGAATCGTTGGCCAGATAGGGTGATTTCAACATTATCCTACTTATTAGCTTCTATCCCTGTGTTTTGGATAGGATTGTTATTACTGTCATTATTTGCAGTTTCGTTGCATTGGGCACCAATTTGTTGTGCGTGGCCAATCGGCTTAGATGAACAAACAGCGACATGGTCACAAAAAATCCATCATTTGGTGCTACCAGTGATTGCTCTAGGGCTGCTGGGAGTGGGAAATATCGCCTTACACACTCGTTCTAAAGTGGCGGAAGTGATGAATAGTGAGTTTATCCACTATGCGAAAGCGCAGGGTGATAAAGGGTGGCCAATGGTGAGTTTTCATGTTTTAAAACATGCGATTACACCAGCGATGTGTTTACAGTTTGCTTCGGTGGGGGAATTACTCAGTGGTGCATTATTGGCTGAAAAGGTATTTGCGTACCCCGGTTTAGGGCAAGCGACTATTGATGCAGGGCTACGGGGAGATATTCCATTGCTGATGGGGATTGTTATGCTGTGTGCAGTAGTGATCTTTTTCAGCAATAGCCTTTCAGATTTGTTATTGAAAAAGATTAATCAGGGAGTGATTAGAGGATCATGACCTATAACCCAAACCGAGCTTTACTGAAGTTAGTTATTTCTTTAGTTTGTTTATGTGTGTTAGCGATTTATGCCATATGGCTTTCACAAACGGATATCGAAGTAAACCTGTTAGATCGTCGTCAAGCACCGTCATTAGTTCATTTATTCGGTACTGATAATTTGGGGCGTGATTTATGGGATAGGGTATTTCAAGGTTTAGCGACTAGTTTACAGATTGGTACGACGGCAGCGATATCGAGTGGTTTAATCGCAGTCGTGATGGCGGGTTTATCGTCATTTAGCAAAACAATGGATTACATCGTACGTGGTATCATCGATTCATTATTAGCACTGCCTCATTTGCTTTTGCTGATCTTAATCTGCTTTACCCTCGGGGGAGGGAAGGCGGGCGTTATTTGGGCGGTTGCATTAACTCACTGGCCAAAATTAACGCTTATCTTACGTTCTGAGTTATTGCGAGTGCAGCAAGCAGATTACATCATGTTATCGCGTCGCATTGGTAACAGTGCGCTATACCGTTGCCGATATGATTATCTGCCAATGATTTTACCGCAGTGGATGGTTGGAACATTATTGATGTTTCCACATGCTATTTTACACAGCGCTGCATTGAGTTTTCTGGGTTTTGGCTTGTCACCACATGAGCCATCGTTAGGGATCTTATTATCGGATGCGCTGCGTTATTTAAGTACAGGTGCTTGGTGGTTAGCGATGTTTCCGGGGCTTGCATTAGTAGGATTGGTATTGTTATTTGACCAGTTTGCTAAATCTGTCCAGAACTTATGGTTAAGGGGAGCATGATGTTAAGTTTTGATCATTTAACCGTAGATGTGGCACAGTTTCGTTGGCTAGGAAAGAAACGTTGGCAGCCATTGTTGAACGATATCTCATTGGATGTCCGCCCTGGAGAGATGGTTGCGCTAGTGGGCGGCAGTGGTGAAGGCAAAAGCCTATTATTACAAAGTGGCTTAGGCCTATTACCTGACAATATGCGCTGTCATGGCAATATCGTGTTAAATGGTAATAAGCTAACGGAAAAAACTAAGCAGCAGTATCGTGGTAACTCTTTATGTTATATACCACAAGGGGTGAGTGCTTTAAATCCTTTAATTCGGATCGGCCCTCAACTAGAAAGGGCTGCCGTGCTCAGTGGGCAACATATCAAAATGCATGATGTGGCTCAGCATTTGCAGCAATATAACTTGCAATCAAGTGTGGTGAATAATTATCCAAGTCAATTATCAGGTGGAATGGCAAAACGTGTTCTAGCCTGTAGTGCTACATTATCACGTGCTGAATATATCTTAGCCGATGAGATTTCTTCTTGGCTGGATGATGAACATGCCATCCAACTATTGGAACATATCAAGTCATTGTGTAGAGATGGGAAAGGTATTTTGTGGGTAACGCACGATCTTGCGATGGCTGTTCGTTTCGCTGATCGTATTGCACTTTTACGCAATGGGTCACTGGAAGAAGTATTAACGAGTGAAAAATTACAAAATGGCGGAGGGGGTAAATGGCTTCAATCGTTATGGAACTCTTTACCTGAGCATCAATTTATGAAGTTTAAACAATAACTATTTTGCGCTTAATTAAATAGGATGCCAAATTTTTTAATCTAAAATCATTAATAATATTAACAAACTTATTTTGACTAATCATTTAATGATTGTCTTTTTAATAAAATAAGATGCTTTTAATATGAATGTTTTTTAAATACAGCGAACTTGTTATTTGTTTTTACAAGGAGTCATATCGCAACGGATTGTTTATATTTGTCATGCTTTAAGTTTCAGTGGGAGTGACTACGCTCAGCGAGCCGGACTATATCGTTTATCTATGTCCACGCCTATTTTCGATTGTCGCTAACCTACATCTCGAATTATTTTTAGTATGGCTATTTAACGCGTTTAATAAATATTTATCTGTATTGATAAATACAAACTTTTATCAATCGAGGAGGCGTTATGCAATTAACCCCAAGGGAAATTGAAAAATTGATGGTTTATACACTCGCAGACGTTGCACAAAAACGTCGTGATCGTGGTGTGAAATTAAATTATCCAGAAGCGGTTGCCATTATTACGGTTACGGCTTTAGAAGGTGCACGCGATGGTAAAACCGTTGAAGATGTGATGAAAGAAGCCGCATCTGTCTTAACTAAAAAAGATGTTATGGATGGTGTGTGGGATTTAATTCCAAACGTACAGGTTGAAGCTATTTTTACTGATGGCACACGTCTGGTGACTGTTCATAATCCGATAAAATAAGCTAATGACGAGGTGAACATATGAGCAACGCGAAAACAGATACAAAAGCACCTACACCTTTAGGTGGGGTTATTTTAGCGGATACCCCAATTGAATTTAATGTAGGCAAACCTGAAACTAAAATAAAAGTGCGAAATACAGGTGACCGCCCGATACAAATAGGTTCTCACTTTCATTTTTTTGAAGTTAACCACGCATTAGAATTTGATCGTTCTGCGGCTTATGGTAAGCGTTTAAATATTGCTTCTACGACTGCAATACGTTTTGAGCCAGGCGATGAAATTGAAGTATCACTTATCCCTTTCGGTGGAAAACAAACTGTTTATGGATTTAATAACCTCGTTGATGGTTGGGCAGGTAATAACGTCGCAACAACAGAACGTCCAGCAAAAGCGATTGCATTAAATGAAGCGATCGCTCGCGGTTACAAACATAAAGAACAGTAATTGTGTTGTTTATCGATAACGATAAATAACTATGTACCTTATTAACTTTAAAGGTAAATAAAATGCCACAAATTTCTAGACAAGAATATAGCGGCCTATTTGGCCCAACAGTCGGCGATAAAATTCGTTTAGGTGATACAGATCTGTATATTGAAATCGAGAAAGATTTGCGTGGATATGGCGAAGAGTCTGTCTATGGTGGAGGTAAATCTTTACGTGATGGTATGGGGGCAAATAATACCTTTACCAGTGATAACGGCGTTCTTGATCTCGTTATTACCAACGTCACGATTGTGGATGCACGTTTAGGTGTGATCAAAGCTGATGTAGGGATTAAAAACGGTAAAATTGTTGGGGTTGGTAAAAGTGGTAACCCAAATGTTCAAGACAATATTACCCCTGGAATGGTCGTGGGTGTCGCAACGGATGCTATCTCAGGTGAACACTTAATTTTAACTGCCGCAGGTATCGATACCCATATTCATTTAATTTCACCTCAGCAGGCTTATGCGGCGTTATCAAATGGTGTGACGACTTTCTTTGGTGGGGGCATTGGACCCACTGATGGCACTAACGGTACCACAGTAACTGCGGGTCCATGGAACATGCGTGCGATGTTGCGTGCCATTGAAGGCTTACCAATCAACGTCGGTATTTTGGGTAAAGGTAACTCATATACGCGCGAACCATTAATAGAGCAATTGGTTGCTGGTGCAGCAGGTTTAAAAGTACATGAAGACTGGGGCGCAACAGGTAACGCAATCCGTCACGCACTGCGTATCGCGGATGAGTTTGATGTGCAAATTTCTGTGCATACAGACAGCCTGAACGAAGGTGGTTATGTAGAAGATACGATCGAAGCTTTCGAAGGCCGTACTATCCACACCTATCACACTGAGGGGGCGGGTGGCGGTCACGCACCAGATATTATTAAAGTTGTTAGCCAGCCCAATGTGTTGCCAAGTTCAACTAACCCAACACTTCCTTTTGGTGTTAATAGCCAATCAGAATTGTTTGATATGATCATGGTTTGCCACAACTTAAACCCCAATATTCCATCAGACGTTTCTTTTGCTGAAAGCCGTGTTCGTCCTGAAACTATCGCAGCGGAAAACGTATTGCATGATATGGGAGCAATTTCGATGTTCTCGAGTGACTCACAAGCGATGGGTCGTGTTGGTGAGAACTGGTTAAGAATCATTCAAACTGCTAATGCCATGAAAGCTTCACGTGGCAAACTGCCTGAAGATGCACCGGGTAATGATAACTTCCGCGTTCTACGTTACGTTGCAAAAATCACCATTAACCCAGCGATTGCTCAGGGTGTGAGTCACATCTTAGGTTCAATCGAGGTTGGCAAAATGGCTGACTTGGTGTTGTGGGATCCAAAAATGTTTGGTGCTAAACCAAAACTGGTTATTAAAGGTGGCCTGATTAACTGGGCGGCAATGGGGGATCCAAATGCATCACTGCCGACACCACAGCCAGTATTCTATCGTCCAATGTTCGGTGCTATGGGTAAAACAGTTAATGACACATGTGTCACATTTGTTTCCCAAGCGGCATTAGATGATGGTGTTAAAGAAAAAGCAGGTTTAGAGCGCCAAGTTGTTGCGGTTAACAACTGCCGTGCGATTGGTAAGCGTGATTTAGTTCGTAATGGTGAAACTCCGAACATTGAAGTTGATCCTGAAACTTTTGCTGTAAAAGTAAATGGCGAACATGCTACTTGCCAACCGATTAGTGAAGCAGCGATGAACCAACGTTATTTCTTTGGTTAATACTGCGACACGTCCCGTAATTTGATTGTTTTACTTTCTGCCTGCTTTAAGCAGGCAGAATTAACGTAATAGGTAATGCGATGATCATCATTGAACAAATTCTTGGAAATGTAAAAAAGGATCCAGTTTGGCAAGAAAAAAGTCAAAAAGCGCAGCTAGATGTTTTGATACTTGACCAACGTGAAGCACAGAAGAGTCGTTGTCGTAAACATACAGAAAAAGGCCTAGATCTCGGTATAGCATTAGATCGTAATGTTTTGCTTTCTGATGGCGATGTAATTTTATTTGATGAAGCTGCCAATACGATGGTTATTGTGCAAATTTCTTTGCGTGACGTGATGATGGTTAATTTGCAACGTCTGCAAACGCTCAGCGCTGAAGAGCAAATTCGTGTCAGTTTTGAACTGGGGCATGCGTTAGGAAACCAGCACTGGAAAGCAGTTTTAAAAGATAATCAAGTTTATGTGCCATTAACCGTAAGTGAAAAAGTCATGGAATCGGTCATGCGTACCCATGGTTTTTCTCCAGATACCTTTGCCTTTGTAAAAGGTGAGTCTATTTTACCAAAACTGACTCATTCAGAAGCACGTTTATTATTCGGTGGCGCAGAAGATACTGATACGCATGTGCATGTTGCAATTGGTCAAATCCATGAACATGCACATAGTCACTCACATGACCACGATCATGACCACGACCACGATCACGACCATCACCATCATGGGCATAGCCATACACATAAGCATTAATGGTCATTGCCGGTAAGGATTATGGTATGAAGGCATCTGATTTAATTAGGATAATGCAGTTTGGTGACTCAGCGCTACCTATCGGTGCATTTACCTTTTCGAATGGCGTAGAGGCGGCAATACAAAAAGGCGTTGTGCACGATAAAGAAACGCTAAGGTCATTTGTCCGTACATCACTCAATGTCGCGGCAAGCTCTGATGGTATTGCGGTAGTTGCTGCCCATAGAGCTGTTATCGCACAAGATAATGAGGCATTAATTAATATCGATTGGGCTGTACACAATCGTAAATTAAATGAAGAAGCGAGAATAATGACTACCCGTATGGGAAAGAAACTCGCTGAGATATCAGTACATATATTTGAAAACCAGCAGGTTGCTTGGTGGCTAGAACAAATAAAAAATGGCACAGCGCCAGGAACTCAGCCAGTGACACAAGCCATTGTAATGGCGGTTCAAGGGATAACAGAAAGAGATGTGGTGGTCATGCATCAATATGGTATTGCCATGACTATTTTGAGTGCGGCGATGCGCTTGATGCGTATTACGCATTATGAAACACAACATATTCTGTTTGAATTGAATGAAGATATCGACATTTTTTGTGACATTGCAGCATGTGGCGATATTCAACAAATGGCCTCGTATGTGCCAGTGATTGATGTACTGGCAGCGGTACATACAAAATCGTTTGTTCGCTTGTTTATGAACTGATGATTAACTAAAAAATTTTTGAGGAATAATGATGAAAAAAATGACTCGGATTGGTATCGGTGGACCAGTAGGTTCAGGAAAAACAGCAATTATTGAAGTAATTACTCCGATCCTCATTGAGCGTGGTGTTAAACCGTTAATTATCACTAATGACATTGTGACCACTGAAGATGCGAAACAAGTTAAACGTACTTTAAAAGGAATTTTAGACGAAGAGAAAATTTTAGGTGTCGAGACCGGAGCATGTCCACATACTGCTGTTCGTGAAGATCCAAGTATGAACATTGCCGCAGTAGAAGATATGGAAGAGCGTTTTCCTGATAGCGATGTGATCATGATTGAAAGTGGTGGTGACAACCTAACATTGACCTTTAGTCCAGCATTGGCTGACTTTTATATCTATGTTATCGATGTGGCTGAAGGCGAAAAAATTCCCCGTAAAAATGGTCCTGGTTTAGTACAGGCTGATATTTTAGTGATTAACAAAATTGACTTAGCCCCCTACGTTGGCGCGAGCCTTGAAGTGATGGAGCACGACACGAAAGTGGTTCGTGGTAATCGCCCGTATGTGATGACTAACTGTAAAACTGGGGAAGGTGTTGTTGAACTGGTTGATATGATTATGGATAAATTCTTATTTACCCATCAATCATCAAGGGGCTAAATATGACTCAATTCAGGGCAGATATCGCAAATACACCATCACGTGTTCAAGCACATACACTCGGTAACAATGCACCTGAACTTGCCATCTATCAAGATGAGCCTAAACAAATGCAAAGCGGTGCGGTGGGTAAAAGTGGTTATCTCAAGCTAAGATTCGCACAAGGCGAATATCGCAGCGAGCTCGTAGAGATGGAACGTCGTGTTCCATCTTTGGTGCAAAAAGCACTCTATTGGGATGAAATGATGCCACAGTTACCTTGTGTCACCATGATTTCTACGTCAGGGTGCCTATTGCAGGGTGACCGCCAAGCGCTAGATATCATTGTTGAAACGGGGGCATGTGCTCATGTAACCACACAATCTGCAACGAAAGTGCATATGATGGAAGCAAATTATGCAACACAATTCCAAAATATTATCGTTGAAGAAGATGGTTATTTAGAGTATTTACCTGATCCCATTATACCTCATCGTAATTCACGTTTTATTACTGATACTCGGATTAATATTCATCCGAGTGCGACAATGATATATTCTGAAATATTGATGTCGGGGCGTAAATATCATCACCAAGATGAGCAATTTGGTTTTGATATTTTTTCTTCGCATATCAGAGCAGAGTCTTCATCAAATAAAGAGTTGTTTGTTGAGAAATATATTTTAGAGCCTAAAAAAGAACAATTAATGACTACTGCGGTGATGAATAAGTTTGATACGTTCGGTAATGTTATTTTGTTAACGCCAAAAATTCACCATAGTCGTATTTTAGAGCGCCTAGAAGCTATTTATGATACAGAGAACAATATTGCATTTGGGGCGACTCAATTACCGAATGATTGTGGTTTAATTTTTAAAGCATTGGGTGTTGATAGTCCAAAAGTGAAAGAGGCTGTGAGATATTTCTGGCAAATAGCACGTGAAGAAATATTGGGAATAACTTTACAAGAGCCTTTTTTATGGCGTTAAACCTACGAGCTTATTAAGTTACAAAGATAATTCGTCAAATAATGATAATTAGGATCGTGGATTAACGATCTTAATTATCCCTATGCCAAGGACTAGAAGGGACATTACGATGAACACTTCAACAATAAATAAAAATGCTTGGAATCAGCTTGCTGATAAAAATATAACAGTACAGTTTATTGATGTCACACTTCGTGGCTGTGCTCAAGTGATGTTTCAAAATAACCCATTAACTGGGCTGCTATTTTTTATCGCAATTTTTATCGGGGCATTTTTAGAAAGTATGCCCGCAGTGGCTTTTGGTTGTTTACTTGGTACGGTTGTATCAACGCTAACCGCTTATATTAGCAAGCTGGATACAGCCTCATTGCGCTCAGGGCTATATGGTTATAATGGTTGTTTAGTCGGGGTGGCTTTACCCACCTTTTTAGAAAATACTCCCTTTGTTTGGTTATCGATTGTTTTAGGTAGTATTGTTTCGGTGATCGCGACCATATCATTAATGGATTTCTTGAAAAACTGGAAAGTTGCGGCATTAACTGCGCCTTTTGTATTGGTTTCTTGGACTATCTTATTAGCAAGTTATAGTTTTTTAGGCATAAAAGGTGTTGCTTTACCAGCACCAGCACTTCCTCAACAATTTATTGAACCAATTGGTAGTATTCCACATAGTGATATTGTTGCTGATATTTTCCGTGGCGTTTCTGAAGTCTTTTTACTGAGTAGTGTGATTGTCGGTATTATTTTTGTTATTGGACTTGCTGTGAGCTCAATATGGGCGGCGGTGTTTGCCATTGTTGGTTCGTTATTAGCATTTATTGTTGCAATATTATTGAAAGGCGATTTTGTTAGCATCCATACTGGATTATATTCATTTAGTGCCGTTTTAACGGCAATTGCTTTAGGTTCAACATTTAATAAGCCGAGTTATCGAGTATTAGCCTATGCCATCGTTGGCGTTATTTTTACTGTTTTTGTTCAAGGTGCATTAGACATTATTTTGGAGCCATTTGGCATACCGACATTAACGATGCCTTTTGTATTAGCGTCATGGCTATTTTTAGTACCGAACCAAGATATTATGCCTGAGCATAGGCAGTCATAATTAGAATATAATTTTAGGTTATATCAATATGAAAAAGAATGCAATTTATAAATACATTCAAAATATGACGATAATAAGGACAACATTAGCTTTATTGATCTTACTTGATGGGCTATTGATAATACTCCCTATTTTATCATCATATAATATTAATTTATCCTCACAACACCATAATTTTGTTGATTGGTTGCAATCCTTAGGTTTTATTAAACTGCTCGATATCCCTCGGTTTGCTATCGGGGTTGTATTGATTATTTTGGCATTACCTATTTATTTAGGTATCAGAATAGGATGGGTATTTAGTTGCTTTATGCTGTTTGTTCTTGTTCTCATTAACTTGCTATTAGCAAGAGAAAATGTATTAACGGGAACTCTCTCATTGCTGATATTAATTGCATTGATTGCAAATTGGAAAATATTTCACCGTCATAGCTTATCAGGTGCTGGCTTTGTTGCATTTGTCAGTTTGATTGCTTTACTGGGATATTCAGTATTTGGGTCATTGTATCTTGGTGACCAATTCCAACCTCATATAACCGATATCTCCTCTGCATTTTATTTTGCACTGGTTTGTATGACAACGGTAGGATTCGGGGATATTGTTCCTATTAGTGTAGAGGCAAGATTATTTACCATTTCTATTGTGATATTAGGTATTACAATTTTTACCACTTCTATTGTTTATTTTTTAGGCGTGTTTGCAAAGAGCACACAAGAGATTGTCAAAAAGAGATTATTCCGTATGAAAGATCATTATGTCATTATCGGTGCTAGCCCTTTAGCGTTAAACACCTACCATGGATTAAAAAAGCGTGATTTAGATGTCATGGTGCTGTGTAAAGAAGAACACAAAAACAATTATCCAGATAATGCTCCAGTGATCACGACATCACAAATCAATAAAAAAAGTTTAAACCAAGTGAATTTAGCTGATGCTAAGGCATTGTTTATACTTGGAGATTTAGATGCCGAAAACACGATTGCCATGCTGGCGGCTAAAGAGATCGTTGGTGCCAATATTAAAAGTGTTATGGTCGTCAATGATGATAATAACTACGAAAATCTGAAATTACTGCACGCGGATCTGTTGATCTCTTTGTCGTCATTAGGCAGTGAAGTATTAATTAAAATGATTTTTGGTGAGAATATTAATAGCCAAATAATTGAAAGTATTATTTTCTCGAACAATATTCTAGATACTTAGAAGATGAGTAGAGAGATGACTATGAGCTGTGAAGTGACGACAGCTCATTATTTTATTTTAGTTTAGTTCAAATGAAATAATACAAGAATAAAAATGGTGAGCTAAATATGGATTCAATTATTATTATTTTCGTGCTTGTTTATATCGCGATGGCTTTTGGCACGTTTCCAGGAATAAAAATTGACCGTACGGGGGCGGCTGTTGCAGGCGCCTTGGCAATGATTGGTTTTGGTTTTATTACTCCGCGAGCTTCTTGGGATGCGATTGATTATCAAGCCGTTGGATTACTATTTGGGTTGATGGTGGTATCGGCTTCATTCACCGTTTCTGGCTTTTATCATAAAGTCGCGAATGAAATGGCTATCCTCAAAATTAGTCCACCAAAGTTGTTACTTGTCTTTATTATTGTTGGTGCTGTGCTAGCGTCGATACTGACTAATGATGTGGTGGTTGTGGCAATGACGCCATTATTAATTTCAATCACATTAGCAAGAGGACTGAACCCAATTCCATTTTTATTGGGTTTTTGTTTCGCAGCAAACAATGGGGCGGCAGGTTCATTGATTGGTAGTCCTAAAAATATGATAGTCGCCCAAGGCTTAGACCTTTCATTTATCGGAGTGCTACATATTACCGCTATTCCTGTATTGCTTTCTTTACCTGTCGTTTGGTGTGTCATTAGCTTACTTTATCATAAAAATTGGTATTTACCTGAAAGCCAAAAAGCTGCGTTACCTCCTAAAACACATACGGTGATCCCATTTAATCAATGGGAAACGGGCAAAGCAGCCATTGTAATTGCCATTGTGATTATTGCGTTTTTGTTTACAGACTTACCTAGAGAGTTAGTTGCACTCTCCGCGGCTTGTTTTTTATTATTAAATAGGAAAATCGCCTCTAGTGATATGCTAAAACATGTCAATGGTGACTTGTTGCTGCTAATAATGGGGCTGTTCATTATTAATGCCGCATTTGCTAAGACCGGCGTCCCGCAGGATATTTTGCATTATTTATTAAATAAAGGCATCGACCTGAGTAGCCCTATTACGCTATTTTTGGTCTCAAGTATTATGAGTATCTTTATTGGTACAACACCGACTGTGATGCTGTTAATTCAATTCGTCTCCCCAGATGGTAATGCCGACCCACTCGGTGCAGCACTCATTTTTGGAGCCTGTTTTTCAAGTAACATTTTTGTTTTTGGTAGCCTTGCAGGCATTATTTCTGTCGATCAATCAGCCCAACATGGTATTAAAATTTCATTTTTAGAGTTTACAAAGTCAGGCGGTATTATTGCATTAATCTGTATGTCGATTGCAGCGGGTTGGATCTTATTTAGCTAATAATGATTATTTTTGAGTGTAAGGAGGAGGGGGGATGTTAGAAGTAAAAAATATACGTATCACTCAGGGAGGGAATACACTATGGAGCGACCTTTCTTTTTGCTTACATAATAATGAGCGCTTAGGATTTTCTGCACCAAGTGGTTTTGGTAAAACCACGTTAGGTCGAGTATTAGCGCAATGGCAAGCGCCCTCTAATGGTTCAATTTTATTTGAAGGTAAGCCATTACCGGCAACAGGTTATTGTCCAATACAGTTGGTACCTCAACATCCAGAGAAAAGTTTTAATCCATACCGAACGGTTGGCTCGAGTGTCAATGATGCATGGGAACCAGTCGCGGAATATCTTGAACGTTTGTCAATTAAAGCAGAATGGTTAGAAAGACGCCCGAGTGAGCTTTCGGGCGGAGAACTTGCACGTATTGCGCTATTAAGAGCACTTGATCCCCGCACTAAAGTATTAATCGCCGATGAAATAACCGCGCAGCTTGATGCGCATTTGCAAAAAGATATTTGGCAATTTCTGATTGAATTATCACAAGAAAGGCCATTAGCAATGATTATTTTTAGTCATAATAAAATGTTATTAGAAAAGGTATGTACGTCAGTTTGGGAAATATCCTCTACTTGAAGTATGACAATGATATTTTAAATTAAATAAATTGGGGCACTCAATATGGTTGCTTTTGATATAGCGTTAGTCGGTGCTGGTGGTGGAATCGGTTCATTATTACGCTGGTGGATTGGGCGTTTAGTCGGTGAAAAATACCACGGTAAGTTTCCTTTATCGACCTTCATTATTAATGTGTCAGGTGCTTTTATAATCGGTTTTTTAAGCAGTTATTTTTTGTTAGATTGGGATGACCGTTATGGCTCATTCTTACAATCAGCCATATTAACTGGCCTATTAGGCGGTTATACAACATTTAGTAGTATGCAGCTTGATGCGTTAAAGCTGACACAAACTAAACAAAAAATGTTAGCGTTGCTTTATTTATTACTGTCAATTATTGCGGGTCTGATTGCTGCGTTTTTTGGCGCATGGTTGATTAACTAAAGGATAAGAATATGAATATTGCAATCTTAGTTTTTATCGGTGGTGCTATTGGCGCAATTTTTCGCGAGCTATTAATGATTTCTGTACCGAAAATGGCAGACCAGTTCCCTTTAGATATCTTTATCGCCAATATTAGTGCTTCGTTTTTATTGGGTATTGTTGCAGGGCTACTCACCAGTAAACGCATTGGTCAATCAATGAATGCTTTTTTTGCCACAGGCGTGATGGGAGGGCTGTCTACATTTTCTAGTTTTGTGTACGGTGCAGTAGAGATAATAAAATATCCTCAATATGTATGGACTGGCGTCGTATATTTAATATTGAGTGTTGTCGTTGGATTTATGGTTATTTATTTCGGTTATATATTAGGTAGCAAAAAATACAGAAACAGCCCTAATCATAGTGTTTGATTTTAGTATATGCTCGTCATACTTCAAATTTCAGCAATTTTGTTAAGGTGTAGTATTCCTAGCGACTGACTCAATGGTTAGGAATCTCAGTCAATACAGTGTGCATTAATGGGGATCTCTATACCTCCATTAAATTCTGGCTATTTTATTGTTGCCTAACCATGAGAAAAGAAATTTGATTAAACTATCATCTCAAAGCCAAATAATAGGCTCTCAGTTCCTAAATTGTGTTTTGCTAGTGGCACCTTTAGCTATTGGTATTTGAGTAAGGGATAATATTAGTTAAATGCATGGTTTGTTATATGGGCTAAGCGACTGTACTTGCCAGAGTAATCATTTTATCGTTATATAGAAAAATAATATTGAGATTATCATTTTTATTCTCGTAGCTTCTATAGCTATCCATTTCCTTTTCTTAAAAATCAATTTTTTAACTTTAGAGCCAATTTAAACATCAAATCTAACTTATAAACAATATAAGTTAGATTTGATTTTGCTGTTTATTTTTGATAAATGGTTCTATAAAAATTCACCAGTAATCTAAAAAAAATTGTGTTTTGGGTTTTAAATCTGTATTTTTATTGTTCTCTGGCTTTATTTAATTTTTTATTATGTTTTTTTATAATTTTAATGTTGTAAATTTTGTGGGTTGAGTTTTTATTGGGTTTTTCTACTGTTTTTTTATCTATTTTGTTGGGATTAGTCTTAAATGGCACTTTTTTATTTGCGTTAAGGCCTGCTTTTATTGCTTTTTTTATTATTAGATTTTGTTTAATGCGTTGATTTTATTGGCTTTTGATTTTTTGTTTGATGTGTTTTTTAAATTTATATATTGAATTAGGTACCTTTTCAGTATTGAAATTTTGAAAGTGCTAGAATAATATTGAACACGAATTAGGTGTAACGACGATTTAAATATGTTGGTTAAATTTAGATTATACTCGCTGTATAAATAGCTTGTTCCTCCCAGGTTTAGCTTTAATAGCGATACTATATTCTTAAGTTTAATTTTTTGTCTATATTGCTATTTCTACAATCACAATTATTTATTAACTTTTGGTTACTGTATATTTGTGTTGTAGAAATGGTTTTTTTTTAGTGAAAATCTTTGTGCATTAAAATCTGTTATCTTGATGGTCTATCTATCGGTCATTAATCTGATGAGGACTTAAGAGAAATAATGTCATTTATTTTCTTTAAGTAAACGGTATCTAGCATCATATAATACTGAGTTACATTTAGGAAAACGAAATATTTTAATAGGTATAACCTATTAAAATAACCTGATATTCTCAGCTGAAGTATGATTTATCAAAAAAATAACCTGATATTCTCAGCTGAAGTATGATTTATCAAAAAGTTATTAAAGTACTTTATACGGCTGATAAAACTGAATATTCGTCTATCTCCTGACTAGCCGCATTCGTGGTTTTGTGAGATTGATATTATATAGAGTCATCAGAGAATAGCCGTGTTCTCGATCTATTGAATATCTAATTTGGTATTTTATTCTTTATTATTAAGGACTTTGATATTTAGGAGGCTAATACCTAAGTCCTTATGTCATTTATTTAAATGTTATGGCTTTGAGCGCACCATAAAATAAGCAGCTAAAACCAATGAACATAGAATACATAAGATAGCAAAACTGATAAATGGCATCATGTTTGTCGAGTTCGCTATTATATATCCACCAATAGCAGGCCCAATCGCCATCCCTCCACCAATGACTAAATTCATGTTGTTCATTAACCTACCGCTGGTATCTAGCTGAGATACCGCCCCCATAATAAATGGGAGTACAAATGTCCACGTGAATTTAAATAATAGCGCGGCTATGACAAATCGTACTACAGTCGGTGAGGCAATTAATAGAAGAACGCTTATCACTAATAGTGTATACCCTAGCAAAACTAATTTGCTGGTTTTAAAGCGGGTAGAAATAACAGCCGCAATAATTGCTCCAATCATGCCTAAAATCGTCGCAATTGCCAAAACTTGGCCATTTTCTTCAGCATTTAATCCACTGTTCTGACCAAACACGCTTATAAAGGTCCAAACTTGGCTCAAAAAAATATAAAAAATCAATACGGCTAAAATGGCGATCGCTTTATTCGCGAATGTACTTTTTAAATTGACGGGTGTTGATTGATGTTGCTCTTCGCTCATTATGACATTGGGAAATGCACGAATAAGAGGAAAAGAAAGGAGCATACAAGCCGCAAGTATAAAGTAAACAATACGTAGCCCGTATAGTTCAAATAAAGGTGGTAAAACAAGCAGACCTATAGTCCCTAATGCGAGTTGTCCAAGTACCCAAAAAGCATACATTCGGCTTGGGTTTTTTGTTTTGCCAGCGCTTGATATGCATAAGATCATCAGCGTTCCACCTGCAAATGATGCAATAAAACGAATAATCAGTAAAACGGTGTAGGTGGTTGCGAATGCAGAAATTAAGTTACCAATAATAAAAATGATTGCGGAGATAATCGCTATTTTTTGCCAGCTAATGCGGTTGATCCAATACCATGCAGGAATAGTGGCAAAGCTCATTGCACCTAGCTCTGCTGAAAATAAATAACCGATTTTGTCAGCAGATAAATGCCATTGTAAGCCCAGTTGTGCTGCAACAGCGGGAGCCGTCATTAGAATACCGGGTGCAATAGCGGAAAAAATAATAATCGCAAGCAATAAACTTAATGAGGATTTTAGAACAACGGTAGAAGGTGGAGCATTGACATCTTGTGTGTGCAGCGATTCGCTCATATTAGCACCTCGGTCAATAATGAATATTATTTTATGATATTTGTTAAATAAAGGTTAAATCACGGTCGATTTTAGTGCGAAATTACGGATAGTGACTATCATTCTAAAGAACGAATATTAGGATTTTATGGTGATATACGGAGTAGGTATAAGAAGTAAACGGAATCAATGTAGAAAGAGGGAGACCGTGAGCCCATTTAAACTCACGGCTATAGATTCTAAAAATGGGTAGAGCTTTGCCTTTCCAATTCTAAACAAGCTTTTTCTAAACCCCCCTTACAAGCCAGCTCAAAATAGTAGCGTGCGGCATAGGGTGAAGCATTTTCTACTTCACCTTTTTGCATTAACCACCCTAAATTATATTGTGCATAAGCATTACCTTGCTCTGCTGAGCGCATAAACCATTTTTGAGCTTTTTCAATTGAAGCAGGAATCCCATCACCTTGATAATAAATTAAGCCAAGGTTTAATTGTGCATCTTTATCACCTAACTCTGCGGCCTGAATAAAGTAGTTCAATGCTTTTTCTTTATCAGTGATCCCTGATTTACCTTCCCAATAAAACCACCCTAGGTTATTTAATGCATATGGATTATCTTGGTTTGCCGCTGCTTGATACCATTTTAATGCTTCACTGATATTCGGTTGCCCATCTGCACCATTTTCATATAACCAGCCTAGCATATTTTGTGCGGATGCATGCCCTTGCTCAGCGGCGGCTTTAAACCATTTCATGGCAGATTGTTGTGAGGTTTGATTGCTTTCATTTTCTTCCATATATAGCCAACCTAATTGGTGCTGTGCATCTGGGTCCCCTTGCTCAGCAGCAAGAGTTAGCCAATACAATGCTTGGCTACGTGATTTCTCGACTCCTTCCCCCTTTTCATAAATCAAACCTAATTGATATTGGGCGGGTAAGTTACCTTGTATAGCGGCTTCTTTAAACCAATGGACTGCTTCTGACCATGATTGTTCTACACCTAATCCTGATTCAAATAATGCTGCTAAATAAAGTTGGGCGTCTTGGTTACCATGTTCGGCGGCTTGTTTAAAATATTTGGCAGCCTGTGAGTAATTAGGGGGATCAGCGTTATAATGGGCTAGGCCTTCCATAAAGCTGTTTTTAGCATCAATAGAAGGTGACGCTGTTTCGGCTGATTGTGAACTTTCAGGAGAGGCATTATCACCACAACCTACAACCAAAACTGAAACTATTATAGAAAAAATTAAGATTGATATTCTCATAGCCATTTCTGATATTAACGTGCTGTTGTCGGTTTTATATCGGCAATACGTAAGGTATACATAATGGATGCTCCAGGCGGTACTGCCGGTGGATAACCTTCATCACCATAGGCTAATTCAGGCGGGACAATAAAAGTGATTTCCCCATGATTTTGTAAATGCTTAATTGCTGATTGGAAGAGAGGAGGATAACTGTCTAAAGGGAGTGTTAGTGATTTGTCTTGTAAATCCATGTCACTTACCACGGTACCATCTAATAATGACTCTTTTACAACAATACTAACGGTATCGTTTTCTTGAATTTTACCTTGCCCTACATAGTTAATTTTATAGGAATAGCCTAGCGGGTCAGAAACAACGCCTTTTTGTTTTGACCAATTAGATAAAAAGTTTTTTGCCAGTTTAGTTTGTTCTTCTTTTTTAGCATCACGATTTTTTGTGACTGCTGAATTAGAGGCAATTAATGCTGTCTGTAATTCGGTTGGTGAAAGTAAAGAGCGACCCTCAATAGCATCGGTAATACCGGCTAAATATGCTTTTTTATCCATATCTTGACCAAAAGATTGATTCTCTTTATGGATAGTCATTGCATCTTGGCCAATAGCAATACCGGCAGCATAAGCTTGTTTTAAAGCTTCACTGCCTTTTAATTTTTCAACCGCTATGGGTTGTTTGAGAGATAGCGCTTGTTCGATTGCTATTTTTTGTGCTTTTTCTGATTCTTCGAGTCTTTGACTTAATAATTTTATATTGTTGCTCAAATTAAGATTGTCATTTTTGGATTTATTTAGAGATTCTTCTATTTGAGACTGTAGTTTTTCTTGTTGTTGTAACTTTAGTTGCATATTTTGCTTGTTCAATAAAATTGATAAGTCATCATTAATTTTATTCATCTTAGCTTGTAATAGCTCTTTCTCTTGTTGTTGAATTCGTATTTTATACTGTCTCTCATTAATACTTAATGCCTGAATTTTCTGGTTGAGTATCTTCAGTTTTAGTTGAGGTAATTGAATTCCACTTTCTTCATCATCATAAGGTTGGTTCTCCTTAATACCGTTCAACCGTTTTTTTTCTTCATACTCATTAGCAAACTTTAATAACCCAGGAAGTTGATTTTCATTTGCTGATAGAGAATGTGAAAAGATAAAACTTGATGAGGTTATCGACAAATAAGCGATATAGTGAATGATTTTATTCATAATAAGATCTCGAAAATAAGTAAGCCACCTTCACTTAATGATGACTTTTCCAAAGTGGATTAGGTATTAATGATAATTTTTCTTAATTAAGAAGGATTCTATCAGAATATAAATAAAAAAATAAATGTTCAATAAAAATAAGTTTTCTATCTCATTTAATGTTGAATAATTAGTGTTATTAAAATTGTATTACAGATATTACAAAATATAATATCCAAAAAAGAAGGAAACATAAAAAGCAGGCTGTCATATAACCATTTGATTTTAATGGATTTGCTTTATTTTAATTATCGAAATAAAATTTTTTCACATTATCATACCTAGGTGTTATTACTTAATATCTGAAAAAGTGTAAATTTAAGAATTATTTATCTATTTAACAATCTTTTTGGGATTTTTTCAAGATAAAGCTCTGGGCTAATTTGTACCTTCTTAATAAGAATGTTGAATGTATCAGGGGAATGTGATTTTTTGTGCTCTGATTACTCGTTATTTGGATATTTAGCTTATATCAATAACTGCTTGATAGATATTGGCTTGTTTGATTTTATGTGGCAGGTAAAGTAAATTTATTTGCAACAAAGCGAGGCAATAAACATTTTCGTACAAGCGGGCTTTAATAAATGAAGTTAGTTGTATCAGGAATTGGGAGCCTAATATGATAGTGGAACAAGAAGTGTCAAAAAGTATTTTTATGACTGCGGTAGGAAAAGAGATATTTCGCTTAAGGAAGAAGCGAGGGTTGACGGGTAAACAGTTAGCTGAAAAATTAAATGTCTCTCAGCAGCAAATATCTCGGTATGAAAGAGGGGTCTGCAATATTAATGTTGATACTCTCTTTGTTATTTTACATGAGTTAGATTGTAGTTTAAGTAATTTCTTCAGTTCGGTTTATCTTAATATTAATGATATGGAAAAGAATGTCAGTTCTCATTATATTAATTTATTTTTGCCTCCAGCTCCTTACTATAAAGGTGAGAATGCTCTGTCAGCAAAGATGAATAATTTAATCGGCTAATGCTAACGTAGTCGATTAATATTTCACTGAAGAATATTGAGTTATTTAAAGTTTTAAATTTAACTGAGAATAAAGAAAATACTTTCTGTTCTCAGAAAGTATTCTATTTGTTTTTATTTATTAAAAATAAATACCATTAATTATTTAACCAAGTGAGCTTATTAATAGCTTGCTCTTTTTAGTGTTCATCGTAAAGGCGTAACCAATATGAAAAAGATTATTTTAGCAACCCTGATTTCTGGCGCAATAAGTGCATCGGCTTTAGCTGTTGATGCAGGCTCAGGTACTGTAACGTTTAACGGTTCAATCATCGAAGCACCTTGCTCAATCGCGCCAGGTGAAGAAAACCAGACTGTTGAGCTGGGCCAAGTTTCTAACGTCACTTTGGCTGCGGGTGGTGAATCTTCAGCGCAACCTTTCTCTATTAAATTGGAAGGTTGTAACTTGGAAAAAAATAACCAAGTAACTATCACTTTCGCGGGTACAGAAGCCGTTGATGGCGAAGCAGCAAACACGGGTTTACTGCAAATCACTGGTGATGCAGCGGGTGCAGCTGTCAAAATCATGAACTCTTCTAGCGCACAAATCAATGTTAACGCTGGTAGCACTCAAAACTATGTTCAAGGTAGCAACGAACTGAAATTCCAAGCTGCTCTGAAAGGCCTTGCTGGTGCAACTGTTATTCCAGGCAACTTCTCTGCGGTGACTAACTTTACTTTAGCATACAACTAATTTTTAAAAATTAAGGTATGTACGTCATGAAGTGCTTTTGCACTTCATGACTTATTCAGTAATGGAGGTGATCGTGAAGCGAACAGGACTGTTAAAGGCAGCACTATTGTCGGTTAGTGCATTAGGCGCAATGCCTGTACATGCGGCTCCAGGGGAACTTTGGGGTAAGGTGAGTATGCAAGGTAGCATCGTTGATACCGCTTGTGCCATTGATACAGGCTCTTATGAGCAATCTATTGATATGGGTATTTTACCAATTGGTTTGTTACGCCAAGTTGGGCATGGACCTATACAGCCTTTTTCGATCACCTTGATTGGTTGTCAATTAACTCCCCAAGATGGCGACAATTGGCAAACTTTTTCTGTCACTTTTGATGGCCCTGCAAATGGTGAATGGTTCAGCGTTTCAGGTGCAGCAAAAGGTGTCGCTCTATCATTGCAAGATGCGTCAGGACAGATAGTTAGACCTGGTTTAGCGACAGCAAAACAAGATATCAAACCCGGTAATTATATTCTTAATTATGGTTTAAGACTGGTATCAGATGAAACGCCGCTCCGTCCAGGAGAATACCAGACAGCGATTCGTTTTAAGCTCGACTACTACTAATAAAAATGCTGATTCTTCCTGATACTGAATTTTAGGGATGTTACTTATGTCTTTGTTCAATGCTTGTTTACCAAAGCCTCGCTTGTTGAGCGTGATTATTGCGATGGCGCTTCACGGGGTCGCTTTACCTGTTATAGCGGCAGAAGCTATTCAATTTAATACCGATGTATTAGACCTCGAAGACAAAAGTAACATTGATTTAAATCAGTTTGCGCGCGCTGGTCATATTATGCCAGGAACTTATTCATTAACACTGAAAGTGAATGATGAAACATTACCTGAAATCAGTGTGCCATTTTATGTTCCCGAGAATGATCCGGAAGGCAGTGTAGCCTGTTTAGCGCCTGAATATATTAATCAACTTGCTTTGACCTCATCATCGCTAAAAGAGTTAACGTGGTGGCATGATGGGCAGTGTTTAAACCCTGAAAGTCTACCAGGCATGCAGATCCGCGGTGATCTCGCAACGTCATCACTGTATGTCAGTATTCCACAAGCCTATATGGAGTATACGGCACCTAATTGGGATCCTCCCTCGCGTTGGGATGATGGTATTCCAGCGATTCTGGCTGATTACAGTATCAATGCCAATGCAAATAACTCTTACCGTAAAGGTGGTAACAACAGTTATCAAGTGAATGGTAATGGCGTTGTGGGGATTAACGCAGGTGCATGGCGCTTGCGTGCAGATTGGCAGGGTCGTTTAAGCCATCAAAATGGTAAAAACGCAGGAACAGATAAAGATTTCCAATGGAACCGTTTCTACGCTTATCGTGCAGTTCCAACATTGCAAGCTAAATTAACGCTGGGTGAAGATTATCTTGAATCGAATATGTTTGACAGCTTCCGTTTTACAGGGGCAAGTTTGCGTTCAGATAACAATATGATGCCACCAAGCTTACGTGGCTATGCACCGGAAGTGACAGGTATCGCCAAAACTAACGCAACCGTCACGGTGAGTCAGCAAGGACGAATTTTATATGAAACTCAAGTCGCACCGGGGCCATTTAGGATCCAAGACCTGAGTGATGCTATCAACGGTAAACTTGATGTCACGATTAAAGAAGAAGATGGTTCTGTACAAGAATTCCAAGTTGATACGGCAAATCTACCGTACTTAACGCGTCCGGGTCAGGTTCAATATAAATTAGCGTTAGGTCAACCAACTAATTATGACCGTCATAGTCAAGGGAATAGCTTCTTAACAGGGGAGTTCTCTTGGGGGGTCAACAACGGTTGGTCACTGTTTGGTGGGAGCTTAAATAGTCAAAACTATAATGCCTTATCAGCAGGTATCGGACGTGACTTACTGGCCTTTGGTGCCGTCTCTTTTGACGTAACGCAGTCTTTTGCACGTTTACCGGGTGAAAGCACCATTAGTGGTGGTTCATACCGTGTTAACTATTCAAAGCGTTTTGAACAGTACGATAGCCAAGTGCAGTTTGCGGGCTATCGCTTCTCTGAACGTGACTTTATGTCAATGTCAGATTACTTGAATGCGAAAGAAACCGGCGTACGTTACGGCGGAAGTAAAGAGCTGTATACGATCTCCGTTAACAAAAACTTCCGTGACGCGGGGGTGTCTCTGTATGCCAACTATAACCACCAAACCTATTGGGATCGTCCAAGTAATGATTATTACAGTGTGATGCTCTCGAAGTATATGGATATTGGCTCGATTAAAAATATCAGCATTAACTTATCAGCAAACCGCAGTGTTTATAACGGTGTGAATGATGATAGTGCTTATCTGTCACTCTCTTTCCCTTGGGGAAATACGGGTAGCGTTGGTTACTCATTAAATACTAGCCGTAATGATACCACTAACCGTGCTACTTATTATGACCGCATTGATGACCGTACGACCTATCAAGTCAGTGCGGGGAGTAGCCGTTACGGGGCTTCAACCAGTGCATTTGTTAACCATCAAGCAGACATTGCTCGGGTCAGTGCTAATGCCAGCTATCAACATGGTCAATACAGTGCCTATGGTTTATCGGCATCAGGTGGTTTTACCATGACGGCTGAAGGTGGAGGCTTCCATCGTGTGAACTCGATGGGGGGGACACGTATGGTGGTGGATACTGATGGCGTCGCAGGCGTACCAATCAAAGGTTTTGGGGCTCCAGTAGAATCTAATATGTTTGGTAAAGCGGTCGTGGGTGATGTGAACAGCTACTACCGCAGTAAAGCACAGATTGATTTGAATAAACTGCCAGATAACGTGGATGCCCAGCAGTCCGTGGTACAAGCTACTATGACCGAAGGAGCGGTTGGCTTCCGCCGCTTTGAGGTGGTATCAGGTCAGAAAGCCATGACGATTCTAAGTTTGACTGATGGTTCACATCCACCGTTTGGTGCGCAGGTAAAAAATGCCAAAGACCAAAATACAGGCATTGTCGGGGATGCGGGTAGTGCTTATATCAGCGGTATAAATCCAGGGGATGCGATGACGGTGACATGGGGCGAAAATAAGGCCTGTAAAGTGACTTTCCCTGCACAGTAAGGCTCACTTGAACAAGCGCTGTTATTACCTTGTGTCCCTATTGTGGCTGCGAGTACTCAGCCTCAAGAAATTACGCAACGTTAAGTGTGATTAACAATCGGTTTTTAATGTAAATAGGTTGCTCGGAAGATTAACCGAGCAACAAAAAATAGGTTACTACAGCATGAAAAAGATAACTCAACTCAGTGTTGTTGCAAGTTTAACGGGTCTTGTTCTGTGTTCTTCGGTTGCACATGCAGCGGTATCAATGGATCGCACCCGCGTCATTTATGATGGCGGTCAAAAATCCATCTCATTAAATATTTCCAATAACAATAAGCAGTTGCCTTACTTGGCTCAAGGTTGGATGGAAAACGCAGAAGGCGAAAAAATCAACTCACCACTGGTGGTATTACCGCCTGTTCAACGCTTAGAGCCCGGTAAATCAAGCCAAGTCAAAATTGAAGCATTGCCAGCAGCCAATATGCTGCCTAATGACCGTGAGAGTTTGTTTTACTTTAACTTGCGTGAAATTCCACCCAAAAGCGATAAGCCGAACACATTGCAAATTGCTTTACAAACTCGAGTGAAGTTGTTTTATCGCCCAAAAGCCATTATTCCTGAGAAAAATGCCGCACCAGCGCAAGATAAACTCACTTTAGAAAAACAGGGTGAAACGGTGATGTTGAAGAACCCAACGCCTTACTACGTCACCATTATTAATGCTGGCGCAACCGCAAAATCCGACGCAAAAGATTTTACGCCAGTGATGGTTGCGCCTTTTGCGAGTGAAAATCTCGGGGTAAGTGCTAGTAAGCTGGGTAACTCACCGGTACTGACGTATATCAATGATTACGGTGGTCGTCCAGAGCTGAATTTCCGTTGTCAGGCATCAAGCTGTCAGGTTGTTACTGAAACAAAATAATCGATTATCTCAGGCCTGTCGGCATGAATGGAAAGGAGAGAACCATGACTCAACAAAAATTGACTCAGCATATTCGCAACAGCCTTTTAGCTTGCTTATTTGCAGGGGCAAGTAGCTTATCTGCATTTGCAGATGATAATAACCGTGCTTTGTACCGTCCTGTCGATAATTGGAATACCGATGGTCAACATGGTGTGCTCTATGTGTCTGGTTCATTGACTGAAAGCCCATGCCGATTAGCAATGACTTCAAGTTATCAATCTGTCTTACTCGGCAACGCTGAAACGGCGGATTTTAAAGGTACGGGGGGGCAAGGCCGTCCTATCCCCTTTCAAATTGAGTTACTGGATTGTTTAGAAACACCAACGTCACTAGAAAACGTCCAAACAGGGCAAACGGCTTGGAGTTCAACGCAACCCGCAGTCAAAGTGCGTTTTTTAGCCCCCACGGTTCCGTTTATGCCGAACTATGCGCGAGTGAATGGCGCACAAGGCATAGGCTTAGTGCTTAGTGATAGCCAAGGTCAAACCTTGCCATTAGGTCAAGAAAGTAACCCTATATTGCTAGCTTCTGGACAAGATAAGCTGACCTATTATGTGACTCCAGTAAGAACCTCTGGGCCATTAGAACCGGGTGCGTATTCAGCACTGATCGCCTTTGAAATGATTTATGAGTAAGGGGCGGAAGATGAATTCTATCACAAAAAAAATAGTAGGCTACAGGCCAGTGAAATCATTACTTACAGCAATGATCTCGGGGGGATTATTGCTAGTGAGTGGGCAAAGTAGCGCTGAAGTTTTTACTATTCAAGTAAAAGTGACTGTTGTTGAAAAAACCTGCGATATTTATGGTAATGGGGGAAAGAATGGCCCTATTACAGTGACTTTCCCTGATTTAGTGATTAGGAATATTGATGGTATAGCATATGGCGCTACACCAATTGAATATCAATTAGATTGTGAAGATGCAGCAGATAACCCTGCGTTAAAAATCCAGTTTATAGGTGTGGATGCTCAGGCGGTGCCAAATAGTACCTTTAAGGAAGCTGGAAAATTAAAAACAACCGACAATAACCTAGCGATTAAAATAACGGCAAATGGCCAACAATTAAAATTAAGGGATTGGTTTCCTTTTAATTATAAAACAAAGCCAACATTAATGGCGGTTCCTGTACCTAGTGATGCAGGGGGAATTCGTGGTGGTGAATTTACTGCAACGGGCACACTAAGCGTGGAGTATCAATAATGTTCATTCAGAGTTCTAAGAATAGGGTATTAGGATTACTTGGCGGTGTAGCATTATTGACACTTAGTACCGCGCAGGCGGTTGAAGTTAATTTTTCAGGAAATTTAATTGAAAATCCGCCTTGTGATGTCGCTGGCCTTAAAGGGCCTAACCAGCCAATTAAGGTTGATTTTGGTGAAATCGGTATTACTAAAATTGATGGCGTTAACTACCAACAGGATTTTACTTTAACTTTAAGTTGTGGGCCTGAATTAGGTAATTCAGTCCCACTCTATTTGCAATATATGAGTCCTTTTATTGCTTCTTTTGATAATAAAGCGTTAAGAACAAGCATCAATGGATTAGGTATCCGTCTTTATCATGAAGGCGTTGTCATTGCGCCTAATACGGGCTCTCCAATAAAGATGTCTAGCAATGGAACCGCAACATTACCTTTATATGCCGTTCCTGTTCGCGACCCTAAGATAACTTTATTTGAAGGTGATTTTACTGCATCGGCAACAGTTCAAATGTTGTATCCCTAAGGAGCTGATGATGAAAAAGCAGAGTTTTATTAGTGGTTTTCTTTTTGCCTTAATGGGGATATTACCTTCAGCTAGCTTTGCTGAAAGCAGTAATACCATCGAATATAGCGGTAGTTTGATTGCCTTGCCTTGTACTGTTAATCCTGGCTCTGAAAATGGTTATGTCTATTTTGGTGAGAACGTTAATGCGAAAGACTTATATACAGGGCAACGTGGCGCATATAGCGATAAAGAGTTTGATTTTTATCTTGATGATTGCGACACCTCTTTAGGTAATACCATCTCAGCTAAATTTAATGGGAATGCAACAGCGGATGGCTTATTAAAATTTGATCCTGAAAGTGAAGCCAGTGGAGTAGTGATCGGTTTAGAAACCATGAGTGGTAAGCCATTACCTATTAATGATGCGAAAGTTGAGCCTATTTATCCAATTAAAGACGGTGATATGGTTATTCCAATACGTGCTTATTTAAAAGCGGATGCTGATGCATTAAAAAATAAAACCATTAAGCCTGGTTGGTTTAGCGCTACGCTGACTTATACCCTAGTGTATGAATGATAAGTGGCGTCACAATTGGATATTAGCCTATCACTGGCTTTGTCAACGGCGGCAACATTATCCGGCTAATACCGACGTTTGGCACCTGCGTTTTCATTGGCAAACAAAATGTGAGGTGTTATGGCAACGTATTCGTTTAGGCCAATATCACTTGAAGCCGATGGAAGTGATTACAACTTGGGATGGGCGACGAACGGTACAATGGTGTGCAGAAGATGCATTAGCCCTTAAATGGCTAACTTTATGTTTAACACCATTATTGCCAAAACATCCCACTTGTCGTCACCTAAAAGGCCATGGTGGTGTACAGGGTTCAATTTTGGCGACAAAACTGGCGATAGCGGGTGGGGAATATCAATTTGTTTATCGTACGGATATAAAAGGATATTACGAACACTTCCCAAAAGAACGTTTATGGCAATGGTGTCAGCAATACACAGATTCACCCGTACTATTAAACTTATTGTCTCAGTATATCGATTACAGTGTAGAAGAAGGTGGTGAATTTAATATGTTGGCACGCGGTATCTGCCGTGGCTGTGCCCTGAGTCCATTGATTGGCGGCTCTTATTTATATTCACTGGATAACGAATTAGCAAACCGAAAAGGTCTTTTTTATGAAAGCTATATGGATGATTTTTTGCTGTTATCGCCAACGCGCTGGCCCTTAAAGCGTGCGATAGCAGATTTACAAGGTTCTTTGGCATTAGATGGCTTTACCTGTCACCCGGATAAGACCCAAATGGGACGGATAGAAAAGGGATTTGATTGGTTAGGTCAGTGGTTTACGGCGACTGAGACGACCCGTTCACCGCGTTCATTAGCCCGTGCAAAAGAACGAAAAATTGAAAAAGAACAACGCCTACGGCTTTATGAGCAAGCTTGTGTTAATAGACAAGTGTAGGGTTTCATTTTATCTTTGTATCGTAAAGATACAGCCAGCGAAGAAGAAAGAACATATGATTAATATCGCACGCCTACTCCATTCTTCCTCTATTCTAACTATTCTACTTGCGTCGTTTTCCTCGTCTCCTGCGACTCCGGAGTTAAATATTTATGAGGGGATCGCTAATTGCTCTTATACCTACCCCGCTTGTTCTGAAATTGAAAGCCCCTATAAATATAATTATGAATATCGCGACATCTCAGTGAACGGCCAATGGTTTCCTTCTCTCGGTGGGGCACTAACCGCGGAATTTTTGATGAAATTTCAGCCCTGCGACTTGGAATTACGTGCAGAATTTACTTACCATTCTGGCTATCCTGCATGGACCGGTGGGGCGACACCTGCTGGTTTCACCCCGTCAAGTACAGGCCATTTCAAACGCAAAGACCCCCGCGATTGCCTATCCGCCGTCCTTGACCTCGGGGTAGGTATTGGTACCTTCAGCAACACCAACATGCGTCTCAAGGGAGCCTATCATGGTATGGAAAGTGGGATAAGAGTCTATGTCTCCGTCGTCGGTCGTGATTATGACTACCTTTATGGCCGATGCACTACTGGTGACCAATACTGGAGGACTTGCGGTTCGCCCTCTGCCGTCCCTAACTACACCTGCTCCATCGATATCCCTCCGACGATCGATATGGGCCTGATCGGGCTCACCACCGGTCCGTCTGAATACTCCGAACAGATTAAGATACAGTGTTCGGGGCCAGATGTACCCAATGCGGTTGTCCTCAAGATCGAAAATGAAACCACCGCAATTGGTGACGGGATTCTTACCTCGAACCTCTGTAATGAACAAGGGGCTAGCTGTTCCTCCAGTGTCACTACCGGGGTTAACTCCCTCGTGGTGATGAAATTTATCGCCGCCGGGTTCTTAAGTCCGGGACCGAAATCAGGCAATGTGATAGTGACCTCATCATATAATTGATTAAATGTTCGGCACTCGCTTGGACCACATCCCCTCCATCGATTGCCGAATTATCCTTCACTGAGTAAATGCTCCATTAATCCTCTGAGGTTCTGCTGTATATTATCTTCCACCCTTTTGTTGTTCTGACCTGCATAAATAAGACCGAACTCTTGCTTCATTATCATGAATCTATTCCCCGCCTATCGTATACCGACCTGTTTACTCTACTCCGATATATTATTACATCTGGGTACCACTTTAGGCCGCCGTACGCAGTTAAACATATGTCCAACATCGGTGGCCTCTTTTACATTTTCCGGTTTTTAGTTTCTGTTACACCTGGAGCGGAACTCGTTGCTGTTCCGTCTGGTTAGAACATGGATTCCGATGCAAGAGCTGAGCTATTAGCGCTTCGATAATATAATAAAGAAATTAGGATGGAGAAAGAGATCATAAAACAAACCAGCGCGCTCCTGTTCTAGGAAACCGAGTATCGATAAAAACGTGTAACCAATTGTCTATCCATGGGCGTGATGCCGCGCTCAGATTGGCTTAACTAGTCGTTCAGCCTAGTCCGCCTGGCTTCAACTCCCTGCTGAATTAAATCACCGCAGAACAACTTTGCCTGTACCGAAGAGATGAAATTATCTTTGAACAGAGTCGAAATCGCTTAGGGAACAGAACGTTAATCAACGGTTATGCAAAGAGGGCATGAGCTGAGCGCTTATGGCGTCCAAAGGCTAATGGCTCCGCTTGGTCTAGTCGTCACTCCGCGTGTTGCTTAGAAAGTCACCACCGAACGGTAACACCGTGATGCCGTCGTCGAGCAATTTGAGCAAACACAATTTCTAATCCTCACGCGCTCCCCGCAGTGTGAGCGGGTGATGTGACCTATTTATAAAAGGGGGATGGCTAGATGTATTTCGCCATCCTGATGAACTTATACTCACTCCGTCTTGTAGGTTGGCATTTCGATAAACGGATGACGGCAGTTTTAGTCAGTAAGACCTTGATGAAAGCGTATAACTTACGTCACCCCGAAAAAAGCTTAGTCTTTCATAGCGATAGGGATTACAATATACGAGTAAGCGCTATCGTCACTTACAGAAAAGTTATGGAATTCGAGCAAGTATGGGCGATGTCGGAGCCTGTTGGGATAGCGCCGTTGTTGAACGATTTTTTGGTAGTTTAAACCCGATTGGGTACTGAAAATCCCTCGGCCATAACGGAAAGCTGATGAAAGGAGATGTTATCTCGATATGCGCTATTACACCATAGAAAGGCTTCTTACTCCCAACGGTGATCTGCCACCCATTGACTATGAACAAAATTCCTTAAGAAAAGGTCCTGATTTAGTTGCGCAGAACATTAACCATTGAATGAAGTTTAAACCCATAAAACTCGCCCTCGCTACCCTGAGCAAATTGACTGTGCTACTACAATTATAACAAATTTACTATTACTAGTAATATTTTAAGCCTATTGATTATCAATTATCAGTGAAGTTTTTTATTTTTAATTTTAATATTCACTGAAAGTGTCAATAAATATACATAATAGGCGTAAAAACAATGTTATCAACTTTAGCTTTTTCCTAATACAGTAAGATGTAATAAGTGATTTGACTTAGAATGGCAATTCGTATTTGATCTCTTGTGTTATAGCAGGCTAAACCATGGAAAAACAAATTATAGGGACACTTATCGAGTTGACCTTTCGAGGCAACGATGATGTCAAGATTGCAGCGATCTCCGCATTGGGTGATTATAAAGCGACAATAGAACAACAAGATGCAGTGATTAGATTAATTGAACTATGCAAAGATCCAAATAAAGAAGTGGCGGTATCTTCCATCCGCTCTTTAAGCAAGCTATCTGAGCATTTTAGTCGCTTAGTTACATATAATGACTGAGGCTCTCTGATAAATTAATTTTATGATATTGACCAACCTTTAATTAGTTTAAAAATATTAAACAATAATAATTTATACTCTCTTTAGTATGTATTTTTATTTCAGCTTTTTAACAGCAAAAAATTTTTTGTTATGTTGTTAATTAGTTGTCATTAATAATGACTTATTTTTTGTTATTAAAATGACTTAATCGGATGGTCGCTTTTGTTTTATTATAATCTTATTATCCTAATAAGATTATATAAACTTTAATAAGTTTGTGATAAAAATAAACAGCCACATTGTTATGCATTATTTATACACATAAGAGGTTTATAATGAAAAAGATTGTTATCTCTAGCGTTTTAGCTGCAATGGCAGCATTCTCTTTTAATGCGATGGCTGCGGACTCGAATATTGTCACGCCTGAAAAAATGACTTGTCAGGAATATATTAACCTGAACCCGCAAAGCTGGGCACCTGTTGCATTGTGGATCACCAATATGGATACACAATTTAAAGGTGGTGATTATGTTGCGTTAACAGAACAGAGTGTTGCAGAAGCGCCACAAATCGTTGAGTTCTGTAAGAAACATCCTGAAGGCACACTACAAGATTACTTAGCGTCAAAAAAATAAGTTAAGTTTATACCCTAAATAATTTGAGTTTAACTTAGGTGATAAGTGAGCAAGTCGTTAAGCACAGATAAATGTTGTGGCGAGTACGAGCTAACCTAATCAGCAACGTTGTCACTTGAAATATCATGGGTAGTACAAAATCAAAGCCTTGTTAATGTGGTGTTTGTTTTTAGTTTAATTAAAGGCAAACACCCTACTATTTGTTTTATATATCGTTTTAATTAGAGCAACGCTTTCTAGCCACTTTATTTATAAGTGTCCATTAATGGCAATTCAAGATTCGATAATTCTGCTTTTTGTCTGACCTTCTCCAACATTTCTTTTTCTGATTTATAAATATTCTGCTTTTCCCTCTTCTTTCCGTCGGCGATGTCTAAAAAAAGACGCAAGAATGATAATAGTTCTTAATAGTATGTTTATTATCAGTTAAAATTATCCGCTAATTTAGCCGGATAAAAAGCCGTAATGTTATCGGCAGCGGCCTGTAAAAAAACACGACAACCTATTAGGATCTTAGGCACATGAAAATTAGGCATCTTTGGATACTCTCTCCATGTTTTGCTTCTTTTATTGCACCAGCAACATTCGCAGCAGAAAACAAACAAGATGAAATGACAGTCTCGGCAACGCGTTCTTATCGAAGTGTGTCGGAGATGGCTCAAACTACTTGGGTTATCGATAATGCGGAAATAGAACAGCAAGCAGAAGGAGGTAAAGAGTTAAAAGATATTCTGTCACAATTGATCCCCGGCATGAGTGTTAGCGGTCAAGGGCGTACTAATTACGGTATGAATATGCGTGGCCGCTCAATGATTGTGATGGTGGATGGGGTCCGTTTAAATTCTTCACGTAGTGATAGCCGCCAATTAGATTCTATCGACCCGTTTAATATTAACCATATTGAAGTGATTTCTGGCGCCACTTCTTTATATGGTGGCGGTAGTAGTGGTGGATTAATTAATATTGTCACCAAAAAAGGCCAAGAAGAAAAACAAGTCGACTTACAAATTGGCGGAAAAACCGGCTTTAGTAATGGCAAAGATCATGATGAAAATATTGCCGCGGCCATGAGTGGGGGGAATGAAAACGCCCATGGTCGTTTATCCGTTGCCTATCAACGTTATGGTGGCTGGTATGATGGCAAAGGTAAGGCAATTAATATTGATAATACACAAACAGGCCTACAATTTTCTGACCGCTTGGATGTCATGGGCGCTGGGGTTATTAATATTGATGATAATCAGCAGCTACAAGCCACGGTTCAATATTATAAAAGTGAGTCCGATGGTAAACATGGGCTTTATTTAGGCAAAGATTTTGCGGCGGTGAAAGGCCAAGGCGAGGCTCATAATAGTGATAAATTAAATTCAGATCGCTTACCTGGGACTGAGCGTCACATGCTGAATTTACAATATTCGAATGGTGACCTTTGGGGGCAAGATTTTGTTGCCCAAGTTTATTATCGTGATGAGTCACAAAAATTCTATCCATTCCCTACGCTAAATAAGGCAAAGGATGTCACCAGTATTAGCGCCTCTGATCAAAAAACCAATTTCTATGGTACTAAGCTGACGTTTAATAGCGAGCCGGTTGAGCATTTGACGCTGACGTATGGTGCTGACGCTGAGCACGAACAATTTCGTGCCAACCAAATGTTCTTTAATTTAGATAAAGCGAAAGAATCGGGTGGCATGGATTTGAAAAAAGCCTATCAAGTTGGGCGTTATCCAAGTTATACCACAACCAATATGGCCGCTTTCTTGCAAAGTAGCTACGATATTAATCCAATATTCACTTTAAGCGGCGGTGTGCGCTATCAATATACTGAAAACAAAGTGGATGACTTTGTTGGGTATGCGCAACAACAGCAAATAGCAGAAGGTAAAATTAAATCTGCCGATGCTGTGCCGGGGGGGAATACCGATTATAATAACTTGTTATTTAATGCAGGCTTATTGGTGAATTTAACTGAAAACCAGCAAACATGGTTTAATTTCTCTCAAGGTTTTGAAATTCCCGATATTGCCAAATATTATGGAACAGGGAAATATGCAGCAACCCCAGATGCTAATGGGCATCTTGCATTAGAAAATAGCGTTAATATTAATGATACTAAAGTGAAAGGTATTAAAGTTGACTCCTATGAACTGGGGTGGCGCTATACTGGAGATAATTTACGCACACAAATTGCCGCTTATTATTCATTGTCAGACAGAAGTTATGACATTAATAACGCGGATATGACTATCTATATGAAGTCAGATAAACGTCGTATTTATGGCGTGGAAGGGGCTGTTGATTATTTCTTTGAAGATAGTGATTGGAGTGTTGGTAGTAACTTTAATCTGCAAAAATCAGAAACCAAAGTGGATGGTAAATGGGAGAAATGGAGCGTTAAATTTGCTAGCCCATCAAAAGTGACTGCATATGTGGGATGGGAGCCAAATGATTGGTCTCTACGTTTACAAAGCCAGCAAACCTTTAATGTTTCCGATGCGGATGGTAACAAGCTTGATGGTTATAATACCGTGGATTTCTTAAGCAGTTATTTATTGCCAGTTGGTAAAGTCAGTTTTGCGGTAGAAAATTTACTGGATGAAGATTACACCACGATTTGGGGGCAACGTGCGCCAAAATTATATAGTCCGAATTATGGTGCAGCAGATCTGTATACCTATAAAGGTAGAGGAAGAACTTTTGCGTTGAATTATAGTGTGACGTTTTAAGTTGAATATCTTGTGAGCCATCTTATTGATGGCTCATCTTTATGACTCAATGAGGTTATTGAATGAAATGGCTATTAACTGGGTTACTATGTTTAGTCAGTGTGATTGCATCAGCTAAAACGCCCACTGTGATGACTGATTTGCAAGGCCGCAAAGTGAGTGTCGATCTTCCCGTCGACAAACTATTTTTGATCGATGGGCGAGATATTTTATCGGTCGATATTGCGGGGGGAAAAGACGCTTTCTCACGTATTGTTGGCTGGAGTGATTCGTTAGAACAGTACGCGCCTGATTTAAAACAGGCTTATTTTTCTGCGGTTCCTGAATTAGCTAACATACCAACCTTAAGAAAAACCCGCGAAACGGGCATTCAAATTGAAAAATTACTTGAGCTGGCGCCTGAAGTGGTATTAATGCATAAATCTAATTATGCAGCGATGCGCGATAGCCAATTTATGCCACAACTGGAAGCCGCAGGGATCAAGGTTATTTTTATTGACTTCCGTATGGATATCGCCAATAACACGCCAAAAAGTATTGTGTTATTAGGCGAATTATTAGGAACTCAGGAACGTGCAAACCGCTTTGCGACACTGTACCAAGAAAAACTAGCCGCCATTGAAGGGCAGCTGAAAAAACCTTACCCGTCGGTATTAATTGAGGCTAATGCAGGCTTATTTGCCGATAGTTGTTGCCAACTTTATGGTCGTTCAGGTTTTGGGGTTTTAGCAAGCCTTGCGGGTGGTAACAATTTAGTGGAAGACAGTTTTCCGGCTAAAGGTGCTGAAAGCTCAATTGAAAATATTATTACCTTAAACCCTGAATTTTATGTATTAACCGGTGCAGATTGGCAGAATTTTAATCGTCGCTCAACGGCCGTTAAACTGGGTTATGATGCAGATGCAACGGTGGCTAAAAAGCAATTGGCTAAGCTTGTCGATCGCCAAGGGATTTCATCGCTGACAGCAGTGAAAGAGAAGCATGTCATGGCGATTTATCATAACTTCTATAATAACCCAATGAATATTTTTGCTATTGAAGCTATGGCTAAGTTTATGCATCCGCAAACTTTTACAACTTTACAGCCTGAACAAAATTTGCAGGAATTCTTACAGCAGTTTACGGCTATTAAAGCGAATGGGGTGTTTTGGATAGCCCTTTAATATACTCGTCATACTTTACGCTTTGCTGATGACGCTGACTCACACTCACACAAGTCTGTGCTCTAGCGCCTTAGTCATTTATTGCCTAGCCGCACCTAGCGTTATTGACAGTTGCGATGCTATTTTAAGGCTGTGTTTCGATGAGACACGGCTTTTTTATAGGCTAAATTTTCCAACTAAGTAATCAATAAATACACGAGTTTTTGCAGGTAGAGTGGTGCTATTGGGATAAAGTAGCTGAATATTCTGTGAAGGTAGATAAAACTCAGGTAGTAAACGAATGAGACGCCCTGCATGAATATCATCATTAACTAGCCAATCAGGACAGATAGCGACACCTAGAGAGGCCAGTACCATTTGGTGGATCACCGATGCTGAATTCGATTCATATTGGCCTTTTATGATGGGAAGAGGGTATTTTTCCCCTAGCGTATTTTTTAGAACGTATTGTGTATCTTGCCAATTGAGTAATGAATGGGTTATCCAAGGAATTTGTGCTAAATCGTTAATCCCTTTAACGGGATAGTGTTTTAATAGTTCAGGGGTCGCCACAATAGAGATTTGGTATTCACCAATTTTACGTATTTTTAGGGATGAGCTTTTTAAATTACCTAAACGTATCGCGAGATCTAATTTTTCGGTGACCAAATCATCTAATGATGAATTAAAGCTGTATTGCAGGCGTAACTTCGGGTAAAGGCGACAAAATTCAGGGAGTAATGGCAAAATATAACGTTGGCCAAATTCATTCGTGGATGAAAAACGCAGTAAGCCTGTGACGTTTGTTGCTAAATTTTGGCTTCTTTCAAACGCTTCTTCTATCTCTAGTTGAATACGTTTAAAGTCATCATAAAAATGCTTACCCGCCTCGGTGAGGGCAATATTGCGCGTATTACGTATGAGCAGGCTGACATTCAGCCGTATCTCTAACTGCTTGATATCAATACTGACCATAGAGCGGCTCATGCCTAAAATATCAGCCGCTTTGGTAAAAGATCCCGAATCAACCACTTGTAGAAAAGTGGTTATTTGCTTAAGGTTTTTTTGCATAATCAGTCTGATTGTTTGCCATTATTAAACAATGAGTTTAATCCTCTTATATCGACAAAGAAAGGGGGAATACCTACTCTTGTGCGCTGGAGGTAGGTATGTCTTATCGATATAAAATCGCAACTGTTTTTTTAATTGGCTTCTTTATCGACTGTATTAATATTTTTATGTCAGCGATTGCATTGCCTGATATTGCTTCAGCGTTTTCTACCAGCCAATCAATGGTGGCTTGGGTCGCTAATAGTTATATCTTAGGTTTAGTCTTGATCATGCCATTGAGTTTATGGCTAGCAGGACAATTAGGTAACCAAAAGCTGCTCAGTCTGTCTATGTTGTTATTCTCAGTCAGTGTTTTATTGTGTGGACTGAGTCATTCAATTTATAGCTTGATCATTTGGCGTTTTATTCAAGGTGTTGCTGGTGGGTTACTGATCCCTGTGGGACAGGCGCTTGTTTTTGAGCTATTTCCAGGTAAAGAGCGCCATCGTATTTCAACCTTAATTATGGTTGTCGCCCTAACTGCGCCTGCATTTTCTCCGGCGGTAGGGGGAATGATTATTGATTCATTCTCGTGGCGCTGGGTATTTTACGCAAATCTGCCTTTTTCATTATTTGCGGCAATTTTAGCGTGGTCATGGGTGAAAAATGATGGACGGCAACAAAGAGAAAAGCCTGATGTATTAGGGTTGATTATGGTGAGTTTTAGTTTACTGTTCTTGTTGTTATCTTTTTCCTTTTATAACGATTATCACAGTACCGTACTAGCTCTGAGCAGTTTTCTATTTTCTGCTTTTATTCTGGTTTTATATCTTCAATACGCCAAAAAATGTTCGGCGCCTATTTTGAATTTTCAGTTACTCGTAAATAGTCATTTGCGTAATGCTTTTATTGTTTATTACGCAGTACCTGGTGTATTTACCGGTGTCAATTTACTCAATATTTTTAACTTACAAAATAATTTACATTTTAGCGCAGCTCAGACGGGCATGTTTATGCTGTTATATGCCGCGGGGGCACTACTATCAATGCTAAGTGGTGGTTATCTCTATCACCAGATTGGTAAGAAAACGCTATTTTTTGCAGGAATTACGACTCATAGCTTAGGGATTATGTTGCTGTTTTGGGTATCAAGTTACTCAGATTTGGCCTTACTCATAGTTGCTTATTTATTAATGGGAGCAGGTGGAGGGCTGTGTACTAATACTGCTCAGATCAGTGCATTAATTGATTTTACAGGGAAGGATTTATTGCAAGGTAGTGTGTTATGGAACATTAATCGCCAAGTTGCGTTCAGTGTAGGAACGGTCGTGTTGGTGTCTATTTTTAGTGTCGTCAGCGTCCAAAATGACTTATTGCGCTATCAATATACTTTTATGGCCGCAGCGATTATCGGTTTACTGTCATTAGTCGCAGTATTAAAAGAGAGATAAACTATGGGTAACATGGAAAAAGCATTGCAGAGTGTGATAGATCTGCATATTTCGATTGAAAATGTATTTACTGGTAAAGATCAGAATGCATTAGGGCCTTTATTAGCTAGCTTTGATAAAAATTTTGCCATGGTGACAATAAAGGGAGAACGCATCGGTTTAGAACAGATTAACACCTTATTTAATCATAATATGGGAACAAGACCTTCATTAAAGATCACGCTTTCTGATATTAAACCTATTTTAGATACAGGGGAGTATTGTTGGCTACAATACCAAGAGCGACATGAAACAGCGGATTCATGGCTATTACGAACTTCCACGGTATGTATTAAGGTAGATGGAGAGCATTGTCTTTGGGTATACTTACATGAAACTCCTCAGCAATAAATATTAATTGATAGGTTTAAGTGTTAGCTTTTAGTCAACGCTAACACTTAACTAGATGATTTTTTTAATTGTTTAATCTATTTTTCTGCTTATTTTCTTGAATTATTTCAATATAAATACCATCCAAATTTTATCTACAGTGCATTACTACACGTTCGTTAATTTGCTTTTTAAATCGAACTTATTTCACTTCTATCGTTAACTTAACCTATTTTCTTTATTTGAATAATAAAGATATTACAAAATAGATGATTATGACTCGTTTGATGAGTTATGTTATGTATCACTAAAAACGACTTATTTAGATTGTCTTTTTAAAAACATAATGCGCTAATTTTTGTAGCGCATGCAGTAAATGACAATATTTTTGAGTAAAAGTGTTTTTATCTCATCGTCAATTTAAATCACAGGGAGTAAAAATTGAGAAACGCATAATAAGAATTATCTTATGCGATAAAAAGTTTTGTACTGACGCTATTTGTCACTGAGTTTGATATTCTTTGTGCAATCAATCTTAACCTAAATCATAGTTGGTGATAAAATGGATGACTATAAAAAAAATCAAGGAGTCAGATTAGCGACAATTATTCTCGAAACTTATCTTTATGGTGAAGTCGATAAATGTGAGCTAGCTTCTCGTTTTAAAGTCAGCGAGCGGACAATTTATCGAGATTTGAATTCATTAAGCTTAATTTTAGAGCATAAAGGGAATTCGAAGTACGGTTTTTCGACAGTTGTCGAATATTATAAAATGATTTCTTTTTTTGGCATAGATAAGTATTTACCTGATTTTAGTCAATCTTTTCTGAAAAGTATTCCTGAGACTATTCAGAATAGAAGTGTTCTCATTAAATTTAATGGTATTGAGCATAAGATTAAGAGTTACTTAAAAAAACATTATGAAAAAATAAGGTATGCAATTGATAATAAAAGAGAATGTCATATTCTCTATAAAAACAAAAATCGGACAATACATCCCTATAAACTGGTATGTCACAATACGATTTGGTACTTGAATGCAATGGAAGAGGGGAAGCTTAAGTCATTTTCATTGAATAGAATTGAATGGTTAGATGTAAGCAAAGTAACATTTTCACCAGATGATAATATTTTGAATATATTAATGGGAAGTAAGGACCCATGGACTAGCCATAATAATTTTAATGTTCGAGTACAGGTTTTATCATCAATATCTGATTACTTCAAGAGAAGGGATGTGTTACCAAATCAGTATATTGTTGATGAAAATAGTGAGTATTTAACAGTTTCATGTTCTGCAATGAGTGAAAAACAGATTTTACCTTTAATCCAATACTGGATCCCAAATATTAAAATATTAGAGCCAGAATGGTTAAAGGTAAAGTTTGAAAAAAAATTACAAGATTATATTAGTCACTTGTAACGAGTTATTTTAATTTTATCAAAATTGAGAGGATTGTATGGCAATACCATTTATTATTGCAGGTGCGGCTATTGCTGCCGCCGCGTTTGGTGGAAAGAAAGCTTATGACGGTTACCAAACAAAATCAGAAGCGGATGATATGTTAGCGAAAGCTCAACGCCGTTATGATGAAAATAAAGAGGTTCTGGAATCTATTAATGTCAGTACGACCAATGAATTAGAGAAGCTAGGTACGCTTGAATTACAAATTGGTGAAAGTTTCAGTAAGTTTAATACTATCGCACAATCAATATTAAAACAGCTAAATGAATCAGGACAGGATATTTCTATCTCTATTCCTCGTCATGAAATTAATAAAATTGAAAACTTAGCGATTTCAGCAACAGAGTATCTAGGAACCTTAGTCGGTGCCGGTGCATCAAGTGCTGCGGCAGGTTTTGCTGTTTATGGCGGTGTGATGGCATTTGCCGCGGCATCGACGGGAACACCAATTGCAGCGCTTTCAGGTGCGGCTGCTTATAATGCGACAATGGCGGCTATCGGTGGTGGTTCACTGGCCGCTGGGGGATGGGGGATGGCCGGTGGCGCAATGGTGTTAGGCGGTGCCGTTGTTGCTCCTATCTTAGCTATTGCGGGTTGGGCTTATAATTCCCATGCCGAAAAAGCGTTAGATAATGCTCGAAAAATTCGTTCTGAAGTTAATGGTGCCGTTGCAAAAATGACTTTAGCACATGAGAATTTAACGAAAACTAAAGAGTATGTTGTCGCTATTTATCATGTTTTGGAAGCACAATTCAATGTGTTTAAACCCTATTTATTGGCGCTTATAGAGGCAGACAAGATAATTCAACGTAATAAAGCATTGGGCAACACAAATACCCATGGTATTACGGATGAATTAAAATTGACCATTAATAATGGCTATAAGCTCGCCGCTATTATGACCAATCTAATTACGACACCATTATTTAAGCCAAAATTAAATGAAAATAATGAGGTTGTTATCGTTGATGACGTTATCGAAATTGAAACGGATAGCCACGGGCTAAAAGTTATCAATCAGGATTGCCTAGATAAACAGTTAGATGAAACTGAGCGTTTTACTCTATCTTAATGACATCATAAATTATAAGTAGCAGTGCTCGGCTGCTACTTATCGGTAAAGCATATGCAGCAGAAAAATTATAATTGGCAAAAGGAAGTGAACGATACAATTGTTCAAAGTTTAGTGACTTCTTTTGGTTTAGATTTTTTATTATTAAAAGATAAAAAAGGGGGCGATGTTGATACCATCCATAATGTCAGAAACGATATTTGGGCGACAGAAGTAGAAAAAGATCGTTATGAGAATCGTGGGCAATACGATTCTCATGAATATCACAGTCATGAAAACTACAAAGAAACAAACCGTAGAGGTAAGCAACAAAAATTATCCGGTGAATTAATTGATTCTTACACTGGCGAAACTTTTAGTCAGCAAGATGTGACTAATCTTGATCACATTATTGCCGCTTATGAGGTCCATAATGACCCTGCACGTGTTCTTGCTGAAATTGATGGTGCGGATTTAGCGAACCGTGACTCAAATTTGACCTTTACGAATGAAACATTAAATAAGTCGAAAAAAGCCCAAAAAATGGCAGACTTTATGGTGAATTTAAAATCACAGCAAACACAGATTAAAACAGAAATTAATGTGTTAGAAAGTAAAGGGCAACTAACCGATATTGAGCTAAAAAAACTCAAGACACTTAAGAATAAGCAAAAAGCCAATTTTGATGTCATGGAGGCTATCGATAAAAAGGCCAGAAAACAGTATGACGCTGAAATTAGTCGTAAGTACTACAGTAGCAGTAAGTTTTTTGTGAATACGGCCTCAGCGGCCATTAACACTGGGTTGAGAATGGGAGCAAGGCAAATGCTAGGGATTGTATTTGCAGAGCTTTGGTTTGAATTAAAAGACGCTATCCCGAAGTTGATTGAACAGCATAAAACAAACTTTAAACTTAAAATCTTCATTGAAGATTTGAGGGATGTTGTTACAAATATTTGGGAAAGATTAAAGGTCCGTTTTAAAGATTTTTGGACTGAGTTTAATAATGGGCTGTTTGGTGGGCTATTAGCGAGTGTAACAACTACGATGCTGAATATCTTCCTGACATCCACAAAACTGATAGTAAAATTAATTCGAGAGTCAGTAAATAGTTTATTTTCAGCGGCTAAGCTACTATTTTTTAACCCTGAAAATTTAGCATTAGGCGATTTGCTAAAATCAGCCATTAAAATTATTTCGACCAGTATCTCTGTTATTTTAGGTTCAATGATAACAACATACTTGAATGGAATATTATCATTTCCTTTCGGTAATGATGTGGCAGTATTTATTGGCGTTTTGATTTCCGGTTTATTGACATTGGCGATGTGTTATTTTTTAGAACATAGTGAGTTCATGCAAAAAATTTGGAATTTTTTGAATAAATTCCGAAATAAATATGAGCTGACATTACAGTACTACCGAGAAGTTAATGCGGCTTTAGATGAATATCTTGTCAAACTTGTTCAGCTCGAGTTTAACTTTAATGTGACTGAAATGCAGGTATTTACCAATGCATTACAAGTGACGAATTCAGAATATGAGCGAAAAATTATTCTCAATCAGGAAATTAAGAGAAATAATATTGTATTGCCCTTTGATGCAGAAAGTGATGATTCATTCAGCGAGTGGCTGGACTCATTATGAGCTTAGAAACCGAGTCGCTATTTCCTTGTGATAAATGTGGGGCATGCTGCCGCCATGTTGATCGTGCGCATGAAACTCAATTTCTTGATCGAGGTGATGGCGTTTGTAAGAATTATAATGAAACTAATATGTTATGTACTATCTATGATGAGCGTCCAGATATCTGCCGTGTCGATAAACAGTATTCGCTTCATTATCACAAACAATATACATGGCATGAATTCATTGAAATTAACAGAATTGCTTGTGAGATAATACTGGGCAGTGAATAGTGTTGATGTATGACATGCTGATTAATGAAGTCATGACTAAAATGGTCATTTATCGTTTAGTGACATAAAAAAACACCTGCCGAAGCAGGTGTTTGATGACTAATTAAAGGCTCATTATTCGTCAAGGAAGCTACGTAGAACTTCAGAGCGGCTTGGATGACGCAATTTACGTAGAGCTTTAGCCTCGATTTGACGAATACGCTCACGCGTAACGTCGAACTGTTTACCCACCTCTTCTAAGGTATGGTCGGTGTTCATATCGATACCAAAACGCATACGTAGAACTTTTGCTTCACGAGCCGTCAGACCTGCTAGCACTTCATGAGTTGCTGAACGCAGACTTTCTGATGTCGCTGAGTCTAATGGTAGCTCTAACGTGTTATCTTCAATAAAGTCGCCGAGATGTGAATCTTCATCATCACCGATTGGCGTTTCCATTGAGATTGGCTCTTTAGCGATCTTCAGGACTTTACGGATCTTGTCTTCCGGCATCATCATACGTTCCGCTAACTCTTCAGGGGAAGGTTCACGGCCCATTTCCTGTAGCATCTGACGAGAGATACGGTTCAGTTTGTTGATGGTTTCAATCATATGTACCGGAATACGAATGGTACGAGCCTGATCCGCGATAGAACGTGTAATTGCCTGACGGATCCACCAAGTTGCATAGGTCGAGAATTTATAACCACGGCGATATTCAAATTTATCAACCGCTTTCATCAGACCAATATTACCTTCTTGGATTAGGTCAAGGAATTGCAAACCACGGTTGGTATATTTCTTCGCGATAGAAATTACCAGACGTAAGTTTGCTTCAACCATCTCTTTTTTCGCACGGCGTGCTTTCGCTTCACCGATAGACATACGACGGTTAATATCTTTTACCTGTTCAATTGTCAGGCCAGTTTCTTCTTCAATTTGACGTAATCTTTGCAGACAACGCAAAATTTCTTCTTCAACTTCTAGCAGCTTTTCACACCAAGGCTTGTTCATCGCTTTGGCTGCTGTTAACCAAGTTTCACTGGTTTCATTGCCACTGAATAACGTGATGAAGTTTTTCTTAGGCATTTTGCACTGTTCAACACATAGCTTCATGATAGTACGTTCTTGGAAACGAACGCGATCCATCATTTCACGCATGTTATTGACCAGATAGTCAAATTGCTTAGGCACTAAACGGAATTGCTTGAAGACTTCAGAAAGTTCTTCGATAGCAAGTGCTGTTTGTGCATTGCTACGACCAAACTGCTTAATGTGCTGACGCGTTTTTTCGTATTGCGTACGCAATTCACCGAATTTTTCACGGGCTAGTTCAGGATCGATGCTGTTATCATCATCGCTATCACTGTCATCGCCGTCTTCGTCTTCATCATCGTCTTCATCATCGTCTTTATCCAACTCTTCTTGTGGAAGCTCAGAACCAACGTGTGTTGCGGTTGGTGCTAAATCTTCTTCAGCGTTAGGATCGACGAAACCAGTAATCAAATCGGATAAGCGGCTTTCGCCTGCTTCAACGAGGTCATACTGTTCGAGTAGATAAGTAATGGCTTCAGGGTACTCTGCAACAGAGCACTGAACTTGGTTGATGCCATCTTCGATACGTTTTGCTATGTCGATCTCACCTTCACGGGTTAAGAGTTCGACGGTACCCATTTCACGCATGTACATGCGCACAGGGTCTGTAGTACGACCAATTTCACTTTCCACACTGGATAGAACTTGAGCAGCGGCTTCTGCTGCATCTTCATCCGTATCGGAAGTGGTTTCAGCGAGTATCAAATCATCGGCGTCAGGTGCTTCTTCCATGACCTGGATGCCCATGTCATTAATCATCTGGATGATATCTTCAATCTGATCTGAATCGACGATATCTTCCGGCAGATGGTCGTTGACCTCAGCATAGGTTAAGTAACCTTGCTCCTTACCCTTGGTTACGAGTAGCTTAAGCTGCGACTGCGGGTTTTGCTCCATAAGACGGTATCCACACTTCTGAGTATTTAGATTGGTGTCGGTCGGCGAAACAATCGGCCAACAAGAACATTCAAAGGGGATTTTTATTGTTACGCTACGCCCCTTTAATTTCGTAGCATTTTACAGGCATTTGCCTTTAGTAAATCGGCACTTAAGCCGTTTGGTATTCATTATATTTTCACACGTGACAGTGTGATAAGGCGGACTTCGGCGCGTTCTTCTGGGGTCAGCCCTTCAGTTCGTTCTTTGGCTATCAAATAGTCAAAACGCTCATCAAGCGCGCTGTTAAATAGATGGTTTAAAGCATCTTTAAATGTCTTTTCCGCTATTTCCTCTATTTCTATATCGTTCCAAGTTGCCAGTTTTTCAAGTTGATTCGCAAATTTATTATCACGATACAGCTCAAGCAACTGCCCAGTCGTCATTCCGGGGTTGGATTGGCAAACATCGACCAATTCCTGAAATAGAGAAAGCCCCGGCATTTGAATATGGGCGATCCCCTCTAATGAGGGAACGGATTCCGAAAAACTCGGATTCTGCACCAACAAAGCGATTAAAATTCGCATTGTGGTTGGTTTTAATTTTGGTGCTTGGTAACTGACCGGTTCAGCATTCTCTCTATCAATCATAGCAAGAACCTGAGAAATATCAGGTATACCGATAAAATTTCCCAATTCTTGTGCCATATAGAGGCGCAATGTTTCACCAGGTATTTGTTTTATCAAAGGGATGGCAAGTTTACTAAATTTTGCTCTCCCTTCTTGTGTCTTTAAATCAACCTGTGGTACGAGTGAGTCGAATAGAAATGACGATAATGTTTGTGCGTCATTCATTCGTAATTCAAATGCCTCTTTACCTTCTTTGCGGACTAAAGAGTCAGGATCTTCACCATCAGGTAAAAACATAAATCGTAACTGGCGGCCATCAGTCAAATAAGGCAGTGCTGTTTCAAGTGCACGCCACGCTGCTTCTCTTCCTGCTCGGTCACCGTCATAACAACAAATAACAGTATCTGTTGAACGATAGAGCAATTGAATATGCTCAGACGTTGTCGAGGTACCGAGTGATGCAACCGCATAACGGATGCCATATTGGGCTAACGCCACGACATCCATATAGCCTTCAACAACCAGTAACTTATTAAGTTCATTACTGTGTTGTGTCGCCTCATAGAGACCAAATAATTGACGGCCTTTATGAAAGATATCGGTTTCGGGCGAGTTTAAATATTTAGGTAACGCATCACCTAAAACTCGGCCACCAAAAGCAATAACACGACCACGACGATCACGAATTGGGAACATGACTCGTTCCCTGAATCGGTCATAAGTACGGCCATTATCATTGGTCACTAACATGCCTGCATCATCAAGCTGTTTGCGACTTTCTGGGTTTACAGCAAATTTTTTGAGCAAATTATCCCACCCCGCTGGGGCAAAACCTATCGAAAAATGCTCAATAATGTCAGCTGTTAAACCACGTTGGCTTAAATAATCTTTAGCTTTAGTTGCCGATGGATGACTTAAGGCAGCGTGGTAAAAATGGTTTATTTTCTCCATCAATTGGTACAGATTTTGCCGTTGATGAAGTTCGATTTGGCTTGCGCCTGTTCCTGTTTCATAAGGAACATCAAGGCCATGTAAAGCAGAAAGTTCTTCGATGGCTTCGACAAAGTCGAGCTTGTCGTAATTCATCAAAAAGTCGATCGCATTACCATGTGCACCACAGCCAAAACAGTAATAAAACTGCCTTTCACTATTTACGGTGAAAGAAGGTGTTTTTTCGTTATGGAACGGACAGCACGCGTGATGATTTTTACCCTGTTTTTTTAACGGGACTTTTGCATCGACTAAATCGATGATGTCGGTTCTCGCTAACAAATCATTGATAAATGAACGCGGGATTCGTCCAGCCATAAGCCTCTTTTTCGCCTGTTGATGAACGATAATAAGCCGCGCTTCCCTCAGGAAAGCACGGCCTTTAACTGCTAACTAATACTGCCTGCTATGGTTGCGGTGGCTACCGCGCCCAAATTAGTACAGACGAGTACGGCGTGCGTTTTCGCGAGCCAGTTTCTTAGCGTGACGCTTAACAGCAGATGCTTTAGCGCGTTTACGCTCAGTCGTTGGTTTTTCATAGAATTCACGACGACGTACTTCAGCTAAGACTCCTGCTTTTTCGCAGGAACGTTTGAAACGACGCAGTGCAACGTCGAATGGCTCGTTTTCACGTACTTTAATTACCGGCATGTGCCTCTCACCTCAATAGAAATCGGGTTGTTGCTGGCTTTATTCAACCAGCCGTCATTTAAAATGGTGCGGAATTTTACTTCAATGAGTACGGGTTTGTAAAGTGCCGTATAAAATTGAAACACACAAGATTACCAGTTCGTTGTTTTATTTGATGAAAAAAACAGCGAAGTAGGGTAATAATGAAATTAGCCACACGAAATTTATTACAGGGTAGTGATTATAGACTATACAACAGGAAAAGTCAGCCTTTTGGCATCATAAATTATACGATAGATTGAATTTAATGGTAGACTTTGCCTTATGCAATAAACAAGGGTAGTGCAATGCGCGTTTTAGGTATCGAAACATCCTGCGATGAAACCGGAATCGCAATCTATGATGATAAGGCCGGTCTATTAGCTAACCAATTATACAGTCAGATAAAAGTCCATGCTGACTACGGTGGGGTGGTCCCTGAACTGGCTTCTCGCGATCACATTCGTAAAACGGTTCCACTGATTCAAGCTGCGCTCAAACAAGCCAACCTGACAAGTGCCGACATCGATGCTGTCGCTTATACAGCAGGCCCAGGGCTTGTTGGAGCATTAATGGTTGGTGCGACAGTGGGACGCTCGCTCGCGTTTGCATGGGGCGTACCAGCAGTTGCTGTTCATCATATGGAAGGGCATTTACTCGCTCCTATGCTTGAAGAGAAAAGCCCTGAATTTCCATTCGTTGCTTTGCTCGTTTCGGGGGGACACACCCAGTTAATTAGCGTAACGGGTATTGGTGAGTATGAATTACTTGGTGAATCGATTGATGACGCAGCGGGCGAAGCGTTTGATAAAACAGCAAAACTATTAGGGTTAGATTATCCGGGTGGTCCAGCGTTATCACGTATGGCGCAGCAAGGTACGCAAGGGCGCTTTGTTTTTCCGCGGCCAATGACCGATCGCCCGGGACTGGATTTTAGTTTTTCAGGCTTAAAAACGTTCGCAGCAAATACCATTCGAGAAAATGCAGACGATGAGCAAACACGTGCGGATATTGCCCGTGCTTTTGAAGATGCGGTTGTCGATACGTTAGCAATAAAATGTAAGCGTGCACTTGAGAAAACAGGCTTTAAACGCTTAGTGATGGCGGGCGGGGTTAGCGCAAATCGCACATTACGCGCCAAAATGGAAGAGGTGTTGAAACAACGCGGCGGTGAAGCATTTTATGCACGCCCTGAGTTTTGTACCGATAATGGTGCCATGATCGCATTAGCTGGGCTAATTCGTTTAAAAGGTGGCGCAACAACGGGATTAGGTATCACAGTTCGTCCTCGTTGGCCGTTGGCAGAATTACCTCCGTTAGTGGAAAGTGATCAATAAGCCATCCGGATTGATTAAGAAAAATCAACGGCGACATTAGGTATTATGGTGAGTCACCGTTGATTTTTTACTGTGTTATTTCCCTTCTGTTTTTAATCAAAAATAGCGTTTTTATGACGCTAATTCATTGATGATTAATGTAAAATAACAATGGCATCATCAAGTCGTATGGCATGTTTTTGGACGATTTCTGATGCGTTGGCACTTTGTTCTACCAAAATGGTATTTTTCTGAGCGATCGACTCAAGTTCAAATACCGCTTGAGTGATTTCTGTCAGTCCAGCGGCTTGTTCAGAGGTTGCATGGCTGATGTGATTAATTAATTGGGTCACATTTTGCACTTGATTGACCACGTCTTGTAATGTGTCTCCGGTGGTATGAACATGAAGTTTGCCGGAGTGCACTTTATTCTCACAGTCATCAATAAGATCTCGGATATCATTAACCGCGCTGGCACTGCGACTGGCTAGACTACGCACTTCATCGGCGACAACGGCAAAGCCTTTTCCTTGCTCTCCGGCTCGGGCCGCTTCAACCGCGGCATTGAGTGCCAAAATATTGGTTTGAAAAGCGATGGTTTTTATCACATCGGTTATGGCGTTGATTTTGCTGGTACTGTGAACGATCTCATCCATGGTGTGTACCACGTTTTTCATGGCTTCTGCCGCATGTAACGCGGTATCACTGGTTTCGCTGGACAGTTTATCTGCTCGAATTGTATTTTCAGCATTCATTTGTACTGAAACGGATATTTGGTTCATTGCAGCAACGGTTTGTTGTACATAGCCAACGGTTTTTTGCGTGTGTTGCTCAAGCTCATCACAGTCTTTTACTAATAATTCACTTTCTTGATGTACATTGCCAATTTGGCAAGACACATCATTGGTTAGCCAACGACAGACTAATCCTAACTGGCCAATAGAGCGTAACATCATGCCAATTTCATCAACACGATGTAGAGGATTGATGCTATGTTTCTGACCTCTAGCAATATCAAGTGCTTGTTTGGCTACATTTTCAATAGGTTTGGCAATCATCTGTTCAAGTAAGAAATTACCGGTGCCCAGTATGATTAAAGCGAGCAGTGTCGTGAGAAAAAGAGCAGAGCCTTGCAGGCTTGATAACGCAGCCAAGCTTATCCACGTTGTTAATAATAGCAGCATGAGTCCGCGAATTCGCCAGCGTATTGACAGGGCGGGGTATTGGCTAAACCAATACGACGTCAGCACCAATCCTTTATGAAGTTTGCGATGACGATGACCTTCATTTAATGATTGATAGAGTGGCTCAGCCACGGCAATTTCCTCGCGTGAAGCCTTAGTGCGAATTGACATGTAACCCGTCATCACGCCTTCTCTCACCATCGGACAAATATTGGCTCTCACCCAATAGTGGTCACCATTTTTACGGCGGTTTTTCACTATCCCCGTCCAGGGTTCGCCATTTTTTAACGTGTTCCACATGTCGGCAAATGCCGCTTTAGGCATATCGGGGTGGCGGATGATATTGTGAGGCTGATGCATGAGTTCAGAAAGTGAATAACCACTAACTTTTATAAAGTCATCGTTTGCGTGTGTGATATTTCCCTCTAAGTCGCTAGTGGTCATGAGGGTGGTATCGTCTTCTAGTTGATATTCGTTTTGTGTAATAAAAGGAATGCTCGTCATAAGTACACCATTATAATTGTTGAGTTTCTCAATGGTATATTTCGACTTATTTCAAATTATCATTAGGCATTATTTAGAATTATTTGAAGTTTATCTTATTTTTTTTGCAATATGCCTTAAGTTTGGTACAGAGTTTGGTTAAATACAGTGAGATGTGAAAAAAAGGCTGTTATTACAGCCTTTTAATATTAATCCTCTTGTTCTTGCTCTTTTGCTTCTTGGGCTATCTCTTTCGCCGTTTTTTTCTTTTTATTTTTTAGTTTTTGCCAAATCCGACTTTCTTGGCCTCGCCATAGTCGTTGGATATTACCATGGTGACGTACCAAGATAAGACACGAGAGCATCGCAACGGGAAAGGTGAATTCTGGCTTAAACCACCACACGTAAAAGGGGGCAAGTAGGGCACCAACAATAGCGCCTAATGATGAATAACCACTGAGAAGCACAGTCAGCAGCCAAGTACCAGCGATGACTCCAGAGAGATCCCAACCGATAGCCGCAATAGAACCGAATGCTGTCGCGACGCCTTTTCCTCCTTTAAAACGGAAGAAAACGGGATAAATATGCCCAAGGCAAGCTGCAATTGCGACAAAGCCAAGATAGAATGGTGGAACTTTTAAATAGTAAGCCAACCAAACGGGTATCATCCCTTTGAGGATGTCGCAAATGAGGACACCAGCAGCAGCTAATTTACCGCCGACACGCAAAACGTTTGTTGCTCCGGGGTTACCTGAGCCATGTTGACGAGGATCGGGTAATCTTGCCAATCGGCAGATCAGTATAGCACTCGAAACTGAGCCACAAAGGTAGGCAAAGATTATCATGCCAAGCGCGGTTGCACTCATAGCTAACTCCAAAACAGTTAGTGTAAAGACTCTGAATAATTCGAGTTGCAGCTAGGCGACAAGTTAATGAGCCGCTTAGAGCAATATCGGTCTGTGACTCGTGCAAAATGCGCGTAGTCAACAATGCTACAACTTGAAGTATAACGAGCGTAGATTCACAATTTATTTCACTTCTTGGATAATACGCACATTTTCCAAGAAGTGGTATCAATTCAGCACATAAACGAGAAAATGACGTGATGGATATCGTATTTATTGAACAATTATCAGTCATCACCACTATTGGTGTATATGACTGGGAACAAGAAATTGAGCAGAAACTGGTGCTCGATATCGAAATGGGATGGGATAACAAACGAGCATCAAGGAGCGATAAAGTAAAAGATTGTCTCGATTACGCGCAAATTAGCCAAGCCATCATAACTCATGTTAGCAAAAATAAATTTGGCTTAGTAGAGAGAGTTGCTGAAGAGGTGGCTCAACTTTTATTAAATGACTTTTGTAGTCCTTGGGTGCGCATTAAAGTCGCTAAACCCGGTGCCGTTGCCCGCGCTAAAAGTGTCGGTGTAGTGATTGAAAGAGGCACTAAAAGGGCTTAACTCCTGTCATTGGCGGTCAACTACCGCCAATGATTATGGATGAAGTGATAAGGTGGTTTGTTGTTGTCGCCACTGTTCTACATGTGCAATACGTTGACGAGTGAGTTCTTCGCGGATTTGTGGCCCTTGAAAGCCTTGCTCGATAATAGGTTTAACACTGACTGTTTGCGCGGTGGCAAAGGCTTGGCGCAGGAATTCTCCTTGTGGGTAAGCTTGCTGTTCAAGGCCAGCTCGTCCACGTGCGTCAGCCTCACTGATTAGGCTTAACTGAATAATTCGTTCAGGTTTACGCCAACTATCCAATCCATCAAACAATTGAATGAGTTCTGTCGCGCTTAGCCTATTAATCACATGGATTTTGTCATGAAAACGGGCACTGAGTCGTGCCTGCTCTCTAGCACTATTGGGAACTTTCAATCGATCGCATAAATTATCTATCAGCGCGACACCTGCTTCACCATGATTAGGGTGGCTAGGCCAAAGATGTTTTGGTGTGAGTGCCTTACCGACATCATGGCAGAGTACAGAGAAGCGAATGTCGACGTCAGAGCTGAGTTCTGCTGCCATACCTAATGCCATGAGAGTGTGGATACCCGTATCAATTTCAGGGTGCCACTTGGCTGGAGCTGGAATACCAAACAGATTATCAATTTCAGGGAACAGAACCGCAAGGGCACCGCATTGACGCAATACCTCAAAGTAGACCTGTGGCGAGTTTGACCTCAGCGCTTTTTCAGTTTCGGCCCAAACACGCTCTGCGGTGAGATGTGTTAGCTCACCGGATGCGGTCATGGTTTGCATCAACGTCATGGTTTCAGGCGCGATCTGAAACCCCAGTGCTGAGAAACGTGCGGCAAAACGTGCAACACGCAGTATACGTAGTGGATCTTCAGCAAAGGCATCGGAAACGTGGCGTAGAATACGTGCGTTGAGGTCATCTACCCCATGATAGGGGTCAGTGAGTTGGCCTTGGTCATCTTTAGCGATGGCATTAATGGTGAGGTCGCGACGTAAAAGGTCATCCTCAATAGTGACATCTGGCGCTGAATAGCAACTAAATCCAGTATAGCCAGAACCTGTTTTACGTTCTGTTCTGGCTAAAGCATACTCTTCATGCGTTTTCGGATGCAGAAATACAGGGAAGTCCTTTCCCACCTGTTGAAAACCTTGTGCCAACATCTCATCGGGTGTTGACCCGACTACCACATAGTCTCTATCGGAGACTGGAAGCCCAAGCAATTCATCGCGAACGGCTCCGCCCACCAGATATATTTTCATCATTAACGTGTTAGCTCATCCAACGGTCATTACGTTTTTTACGGCGTGGAATAATATGTGGCAAGATCAGACCAAAAATAAGCCCAGCACCTGCAACACCACCACCATACATAAACCATTGTAGTATAAGTTCACGACGGCGATCATCCAGATTGACCTCGGCAATTTCTAATTTCTTACCTGATTTGATCAATTCGTTTTTCAGTTTTTCATTTTCTGCTTTCAGCTGATTGACGATTTTATCGTTATCAGCGACGCGTTGTTGCATATCAGCGGTTCGGGTATTCCAAGTGCTATCAATGTTTTCGAGTTGCTGGCGTAATTTTTGATTTTCGGCTTCTAATTCAGGAATACGAACTTTCATACTGGGGGTGTCACTAAGTTGGTTTTCTGGCAGCCATACTGTGCGCCCGCGTTCGTCTTTGACTTGAGCGAAATTACCATCCGTTGAAATCAATTCAACACTTTCACCCGCATTGAGCGTACCAACAATGCGGTATTTCGTTCCTGGTCCACTATGCACATAAGTTGATAAGTCGTCAGAAATATAGCGTTTTTCAGCCGCAAAGGTGCTGACTGATAGGCTTAGCCCCATGATTGAAAGGAGTAATAATGGTATTTTTCGCATAATCGTATTTACTTTCTATTCTTTATGGTGAATGAATGCGGCATATGTGTGTAGATCTACTTTACATAATTCGAGATACAGCGTGTCGATAAGTGTTTAACTCATGCTACAACTTGAAGTACGACGAGTATAGATACTAAAGAGTTAAGTTTGCGTGTGCAAATGTAAAACCAGAATGGGAACTATCCTAACTCACTATATAGCGTATAATTCCTTGCATTTCTTGACACAAATATCTGGAATAAATAGAGACGATAGAATTTTTGGTTTCAGTGCGCTTTATTTTCTCACTCTACGCTGATTGGGGTAATATGATGTCAGAGATATTATCAATTAAGGAAATGTATGAGCCACATCGAAGTTGAACTTAAATTGGCTGCTCAAACTGCCGCAATAGAGCCAGTACGCCAATTTTTATCGACGCTTGCCCACCAACATATTGAGCCTAAGAAACTGACTAACATTTATTTCGATAGCGAAGATCGCTTGCTCCGTCAATGGGATATGGGCTTACGTATTCGTGGTTGTGATGGGCATTATGAAATGACGATAAAAACCGCGGGTCAAGTTATCGGCGGATTACATCAACGTCCTGAATATAATGTGGACATTGATGTACCAGAATTGAATTTAGCTGCTTTTCCTACCGAAATTTGGCCGGAAGGAACGGATACGCAACAGTTACAATCTCAATTACACATTCTGTTTAGTACGCATTTTATGCGTGAAAAGTGGTTGGTAACATTTGAAGACAGTGAAATTGAAATTGTTTTTGACCAAGGAGAGATCTCCGCTGGAGCCCGTGAACTGCCTATTCAAGAATTTGAGTTGGAACTCAAACAAGGTTTTGTTGCTGACGTACTGAATTTAGCAAAAAAGTTAGCAGATATTGACGGCCTACGCCTGTCTTCCGCCTCGAAAGCGGCTAGAGGATACTCTTTGATGCAAACCGAAGAGGCTCCACTGCAACAGCCTGAAACGATATTCGATTATGAACAGCTGCCAATAGAGCAAGCGTTGTTGCATATACAGCAGTTATGCCAACAGCATGAGGCTTATTGGCTGGCAGATGAAACCGCAGCTCGTGAAGGGTTTGATGTATTTTTGCGTTTTGTCCAAGCATTCTTAGTCCACTATCGCAATTCTGCACCACAGTTTATCCAAGATATCCCATTAGACCAGCTTAGAGCCGACCTCGCAGATGAAAGCTTAAGTGCGGAAGCCTTTTGCTACAGCAGTCGTTGGTTAAAATGTAAGCTAGCCTTTACGCAATGGCTAATTGCTTTGAAGTATACTGATATTCATTAAGGTGTTGATATGCATCCTTTCCCTGAATTATTACATCGCCAACGTCAACACGTTCTCGCACGTTTAGCGGATCAGCAAAGTGAATTGTTGCCATTGAACGATGAAGAAATGACGGTCTTAAGCTTCAGTGATTTTGTGTTAAAGCAGGTGTTATCCCACTCTCGCTTTTTGCAAAATATCCGTCAATCCGAGCCAAAGCCTGATGAATGGCAACATTACACATCGTGGTTGGCCGAGGATCTTGCATCGGTTGTCGATGAAGAGCATTTGATGCGGGTGTTACGAATATTTCGTCATCAAATGTTAGTCAGGGCTGCTTGGATGCAGACATTAAATGTCAGCACTGAGAATGAAACATTACAACAATTGAGCCAGCTAGCCGAAACGTTGATCGTTGCAGCAAGGGATTGGCTATATCAGCAATATTGTCAATCATGGGGCACGCCTAGCGATAGCGAAGGAAATCCACAGCCATTATTAGTTTTAGGCATGGGAAAACTGGGGGGTGGGGAGCTTAATTTTTCTTCTGATATCGATTTGATTTTTGCTTATCCCGAAAATGGCGTGACCCGTGGGGGACGCAAAGAACTCGATAATGCGCAATTTTTTACCCGTTTAGGACAAAAATTGATCCGCGTACTCGACCAAGTCACTGTTGATGGTTTTGTTTATCGTGTTGATATGCGTTTACGTCCATTCGGCGATAGTGGGCCTTTGGTTTTCAGTTTCTCCGCTTTAGAAGATTACTATCAAGAACAGGGGCGTGATTGGGAACGTTACGCCATGGTCAAAGCCCGTATTATGGGGCCAGATAGCCTACATTATACAGATACTTTGCGTCGGCTACTGCGGCCTTTTGTTTATCGTCGCTATATTGATTTTAGTGTGATTCAATCGCTACGTAATATGAAAAATATGATTGAGCGAGAAGTCAGACGCCGTGGCTTGGTTGATAACATTAAACTTGGCGCAGGCGGTATTCGAGAAATTGAATTTATTACCCAAGTGTTCCAATTAATTCGTGGTGGGCGTGAACCCGCATTGCAGTCTCAATCATTATTATTAGCGATGAAAGGCATCCGTGAGCTTGGGTTGCTTCCTGATGAGCAAGTGGAGCAACTAGAGGATAGCTATTTATTTTTGCGGCGCGTTGAAAACTTATTACAAAGTATTGATGACCAACAGACCCAAACGCTTCCTGATGATGCGCTTAATCAAACGCGTTTGGCGTGGGGAATGGGGTTTGAGTGCTGGAATGATTTCTATCAAGCGCTAATGCAAAGAATGGCGATGGTTCATCATGTTTTTACTGAGCAAATTGGTCAGGATGACGAAGACGATAATCAAGATACGTTCGATGAAATTTATATCACACTGTGGCAAGGCGAGTTGTCTAAAGACGAACTCGCGCCTTATTTGCCTTCTCAAGATGAAGAGATAGCACAGAAAATCATCCATGGCATTTTGATGTTCCGCCATGATCTCAATAAACGCACTATAGGCCCTCGAGGGCGAGACGTCCTTGATGAGTTAATGCCAAAATTGTTGGCAAAAGTTGGGGAAAGGGCAGATGCGGGGCAAGTCATTGAGCGCTTAACACCCTTGCTATTGAGTATTGTTAGTCGAACAACTTACTTAGAGTTGATACTTGAATTTGATGAAGTGCTTACGCATGTTATTCGTTTATGTGCGGCATCTCCGATGATAGCAGAGCAACTTGCTCGCCACCCTTTATTGCTCGATGAATTACTTGATCCTAAATCCCTTTACCAACCATTACCTTTAACCTCATATCGTGATGAATTGCGTCAATATTTAATGCGCGTGCCTGAAGATGATGAAGAGCAACAACTAGAGGCTTTAAGGCAATTTAAGCAAGCGCAATTATTGCGTATCGCAGCGGAAGACATTACGGGTGTTTTGCCTGTTATGAAAGTGAGTGATCACTTAACGTATTTGGCTGAGGCGATTATTGATGCTGTTGTCCGCCAAGCTTGGCAAAAAATGGTCAAACGCTATGGCGAGCCTGCGCACCTAGTCCAAGAAGAAAATAAGCAATATGGTTTCGCAGTATTAGGTTATGGAAAATTGGGGGGATGGGAGCTTGGTTACAGTTCTGATTTAGATTTAGTGTTTTTATTTGATTGTCCTATGGGCGTTGTGACGAACGGCGACCGTTCTATCGATGCCAGACAATTTTATTTGCGTGTCGCCCAACGCATTATCCATTTGTTTAGCACTCGTACTGCCTCAGGAGTGCTGTATGAAGTGGATGCACGTTTAAGGCCATCAGGTGAGTCAGGCATGTTAGTCAGCACTATTGAAGCTTTTGATGATTATCAAAAAAATGAAGCTTGGACATGGGAGCATCAAGCTTTAATTCGTGCTCGAATGGTTTTTGGTGATGCCAAACTGCAACAAGAATTTCATCGAATTCGTCATGAAACCTTATGTATGCCACAAGAGGCAGAAACGTTGCGTCAACAAGTACGTGATATGCGGCTAAAAATGCATCAGCATTTAGGGAGTCATCAACAGGATCAGTTTGATTTAAAAGCCGATCCCGGTGGAATTACCGATATTGAATTTATCGCACAATATCTCGTTTTACGCTATGCATCTGAGAATCCCACATTAACGCGTTGGTCGGATAATGTCCGTATTTTTGAGTTGATGGTACAAAATCATTTAATGGCCGCGGATGAAGCGAATGCCCTCACTCAAGCCTATGTCACCATGCGTGATGAACTGCATCATCTTGCTTTACAGTCGTTGCCTAGCCGTGTTGATATCAGCCGGTTTGTTGCTGAACGGGAACAGGTGCTAGCAAGTTGGGCAAAATGGTTGGGGGTAGGTGAACAGCGTGATTAACGCGAACTATTGCTTTGTGATAATATCGCATTAATTAATGATAGCTTCCTTTTGAAAACTGGAGTTTTGGGATGAAAGTGATACTCCCTGATTATAAACAAGCAGGCGTACTTGTTGTTGGTGATGTCATGCTAGATCGTTATTGGCATGGTCCAGCAAGTCGTATTTCACCAGAAGCACCGGTTCCGGTGGTTAAAGTCAACATGGTTGAAGAGCGTCCTGGTGGTGCTGCAAACGTTGCAATGAATATTGCTTCATTAGGGGCGCAATCTTATCTTGTCGGCTTAACGGGTGTCGATGATGCGGCTAAAGCCCTAACTGACAGCTTGCATGCCGTTAAAGTACGTTGTGACTTTGTGCCTATCCCAACACATCCCACGATCACAAAATTACGCGTTTTATCACGTAATCAACAATTGCTACGCCTTGATTTTGAGGAAGGCTTTGAAAATGTTGATGTACAACCAATGCTGGAACGCATTGAGCAAGCCTTACCTAATATCGGAGCGTTAGTGCTCTCTGATTATGCGAAAGGAGCGCTCTCTCAAGTACAGAAAATGATCGCGTTGGCAAATAATGCGGGTGTTCCTGTGCTGATCGACCCGAAAGGAAACGATTTTGAACGCTATCGTGGTGCAACGCTGTTGACACCAAATATGTCTGAATTTGAAGCGATCGTCGGTCGCTGTCGTGATAATCAAGATGTTGAAGAGAAGGGAATGCATCTTTTGCAATCTCTTGATTTAACTGCATTATTGATCACGCGCTCTGAGCAAGGCATGAGTCTGATCCGCCGTAATGAACCCCCATTACATTTACCGACCGAGGCGCAAGAAGTTTACGATGTGACAGGAGCTGGGGATACTGTTATTGGTGTATTAGCCGCATCTATCGCGTCAGGTCGTCCATTACATGAAGCTTGTGCATTAGCGAATGCCGCTGCTGGCGTGGTGGTCGGCAAATTGGGAACTTCGACTGTCTCGCCAATCGAACTTGAAAATGCAATCCGCGGACGTGCTGATAATGGTTTTGGCGTTATGGATGAAAACCAATTAAAACAGGCCGTAGCAAATGCGAGGCAGCGTGGCGAACGTGTTGTGATGACCAATGGCTGCTTTGATATTTTGCATGCAGGGCACGTATCTTATCTCGCAAATGCGCGTAAGCTTGGCGATAGGCTTATAGTGGCCGTTAACAGTGATGCATCGACACGTCGTTTAAAAGGGGAAACTCGTCCGGTTAATCCATTGGAACAACGTATGATCGTGCTCGGCGCGCTAGAGTCGGTTGATTGGGTGGTTCCTTTTGAAGAGGACACACCACAACGCTTAATCAGTGAAGTTCTTCCTGATGTACTGGTTAAAGGTGGCGATTATCGTCCAGAAGAGATTGCAGGGAGTGAAGAAGTTTGGGCTGCGGGTGGTGAAGTTAAAGTCCTGAATTTTGAAGATGGTATTTCGACCACTAATATCATTAAAAATATAATGAAAAGTAGCTAAGACCCCTTAAATATCCATGAGATAAGGCCTGTGATAGGAAAATTCACAGGTCTTACAGAAAATGATTAATGTTCTGACGGTTTCTCTTCAAGCGCTTTTGTATCGTTAAAACGTTCTTCTAACGCTTTTACACGCTGTTCCATTTGCGCTAATTTTTCGCGAGTACGCAGCAACACTTGAGTTTGAATATCAAACTCTTCACGGCTAACCAGATCAAGTTTGCCAAGCTGTGATTGCAGCAGTGAGCGTAGTTTCTTATCAAAGTCTTCACCCAGATCACGGACACCTTTTGGTAAAGCGCCTTGAATTTGACGGGCTACTTGTTCAATTTTTTTCGGATCGAGCATTCGCGGGTCCTTAAGTTTTAAAAGATCAATTTGCCGATAGTGTAATACTAGAATGCTTTGTAATAAAGCCCATATACCTACCGAACATGAAGTTAGGCTAACGATATCGCAAGTTAAGCTAACCCTTGATACCTTTTCGTTTCTGTATTCACTCATTTTAACAAGTTCATGCCCAATTTGTTATTAAGCATTGAGCTATCTTGTTAGCGCCTTATTTTTTATTGATTTTTTTGACTTAAAATGTGAGTTGAATGCCAAATTTAGGCTTGCCCGTTGCACGTTATAATTATTGGCGCTATATTGGGGACGCTTATCTCAGGGCGGGGTGGAAGTCCCCACCGGCGGTAACATGCTTATGCATGAAGCCCGCGAGCGCTTTATCATCGATGAGGGTAAAGGTCAGCAGATCCAGTGTGAATCTGGAGCCGACGGTTATAGTCCGGATGGGAGAGAATAACGGTATTAGCATCATTGTGCTGTTAGGCACTGTATTGCTTTTCATATCTGAATATGCAGAAAGCACGTTTACGGCTATTGTGTTTATTCAGTTCTCGTACTCCTAAGACTGCCCTGATTCTGGTAACTAATAAATTATCACTTAAGAGGTTTTTACCATGAATCAGACGCTACTTTCCGAATTCGGTAATCCAATCGAACGTGTTGAACGTGCTATTGAAGCATTGCGCCAAGGTCAAGGCGTACTCGTACTTGACGATGAAGATCGTGAAAACGAAGGTGACCTTGTTTTTGCTGCTGAGACGATGACACCAGAACAAATGGCAATGACAATCCGTTATAGCAGCGGCATTGTTTGTCTATGCATTACTGAAGAACGTCGTAAGCAGCTTGAATTACCAATGATGGTTCAAAATAATACGAGCCAAAATAACACCGCTTTTACGGTTACGATTGAAGCCGCAAAAGGAGTCACGACAGGGGTTTCAGCCGCCGATCGTATTACCACTATTCGTGCCGCTATCGCTGACAATGCAGTGCCTGCGGATCTTCACCACCCAGGTCACGTATTTCCATTACGTGGTCGTGATGGCGGTGTTCTCGTACGTCGTGGTCATACCGAAGCAAGTATCGACCTTGCAACATTAGCCGGCTTTAAACCTGCGGGCGTATTGTGTGAATTGACGAATGATGATGGCACGATGGCGCGCGCTCCAGAAGTTGTCGCTTTCGCAAGAGAGCACAACCTGACGGTATTGACCATTGAAGATTTAGTTGCATATCGCTTACAAGCCGAAAAGAAAGCAAGCTAAATCAGATAACATACAGAAACGTTTAGCCTATAAGATGAAAGCCACAAAGTTGCACACCTTTGTGGCTTTTTCAATTTATTTGATGAAGATAGTCAAGCCTACCTTACTGTCATTCACCCTAAAACTGAGTATTCTGGCAATAGAATTCGTAAGATGGAGCATGAAATATCATGTCAACGAACAGAATGCCAGCTCTTTTCATTGGTCATGGCAGCCCAATGAATGCCGTGTCAGATAATCCTTATACTCAGGCATGGGAAGCTCTCGGTCGCTCTTTACCTAAACCTAAAGCGATATTGATGGTATCGGCGCACTGGTATACTCGCGGAACTGCTGTCACTGCGATGGCTCAACCAAAAACAATACATGATTTTGGCGGTTTTCCTGAGGCGTTATACCAAGTGCAATACTCTGCCTCCGGCTCCCCTGAACTCGCACAACAAATTGCAAATTTATTAGCCCCATTACCCGTTTATTTAGATAACCATGAATGGGGGTTAGACCATGGTACATGGGAGATCCTTGTTCGTATGTATCCTCAGGCAGATATCCCTGTTGTACAACTCAGTATAGATGGCACAAAACCTGCCACTTGGCACTTAGAAATAGGGCGTAAATTGGCTTTATTAAGGGAGCAGGGCGTGATGATTATGGGCAGCGGAAATGTGGTACATAATCTACGTGAAATGGATTGGCAAAATGCAGCGGCTAAGCCTTATCCTTGGGCGCGTACATTTGAACAATTTGTGATTGAGCACTTAGGAAGCAAGCAGTCACCTCATCCTTTAACACAGGCTCTTGAAAGAGAAGATGGTCAGCGTTCAAATCCATCACCTGAACATTTTTTACCTTTGCTGTATGTTATTGGTTGCTGGGATGGTAAAGAACCGATATCAACACCGACAGAAGGCATTGTATCTGGTTCATTGAGTATGCTATCGGTGCAGATAGGCGAATAAAATGGATAATCGTTATTTTATTCTGGTTGCGAGATAAATAATTATTGCGTGTTTTATCGTGGCCATGAAAGTCAACGGCATGCATTCACATGCCGTTGATGAATCAATCAATGATAACGTGAGGATAGAAACGAGAAAGATCTTGAGTGATTAGCTCTTTATCTTCACGAATACAAATCCCAGCAGGTTGATCATTAACCAGCCAACTCCCCACTAAGGTATAGTTACCTTCAAATTGTGGTAATGGATGGAATTGTTGGATGATCATTCCTTCCTCGCCATAGGGGCCATCCGCTGATGCGATTTCTTTACCGTTTTCAATAACACGGATATTCGCACCTTCGCGAGAGAATAATGGTTTTACCACATAGCTTTCTAATGCTGGCTGATTACCATCGGCAAAGTAGGCAGGTAGTAAATTAGGATGATCAGGGAACATCTCCCATAACATAGGCAATAATGCTTTATTGGAAATAATGCTTTTCCATGCAGGTTCTAACCAACGTACACCAGCATCTTCCAATTTGGTTGAGAACATCTCTCTAAGCATAAATTCCCATGGATACAGTTTGAACAGATTACTAATGATCTGATCTTGTGTATCCGTAAATTCACCGCGTTCACCTAAACCGATTTCATCCATATAGAGAAATTCAGTTGCCACACCAGCTTCATGAGCACAGTCTTGTAGGTACTGCACGGTACCGCGATCTTCTTCGGTATCACGGCAGCACGCCATATGTAACAGGCGGAAACCATGTTGATCTTTAAGCTGGGTGAAGCGTTCGATCAATTGTTCTTGAATGCTATTAAACTGATCAGCACCTTCAGGTAAGTTACCTGCCTCTAATTGATCTTCTAGCCAAATCCATTGGAAAAATGCCGACTCGTATAATGAAGTTGGAGTATCAGCATTATTTTCCAGCAGTTTAGGTGGGTTAACACCATCGTAAGCTAGGTCAAGACGCGAATAGAGAGAGGGTTGGCTCGTTTTCCATGAATGGCGTACGAAGCCCCAGCAATGTTTTGGAATTTGAAAACGGGTGAGTAACTCGTCGCTTTCAATAACACGCTCAACCACCTTCAAACACATTTGGTGTAGTTCAGCCGTCGCTTCTTCAATTTCGTCAATCTGCGCCATTGAAAATTGGTAATAAGCATCTTCAGACCAGTATGGTTCGCCATACATAGTGTGAAAACCAAAACCAAATTCAGCTGCTTTTTCGCGCCAATCAGGGCGCTCAATAATTGGAACTCGTTTCATTACTTATCAACCACCCATTGAACGGGAAGATGAAGAAGATTTAGAAGACGACGACTTCTGAGCCATTGCTTGTTTATTTACTGTATCGCCAAATCCACCACGCGTGATAGTTGATGTGGTTGGTGGCTTAGGTGCCATTGCGGTTTTTGGTACGCTGATCGAACGGCCACCGGCAACCGCTGGGCCATAGCTTTTACCTGTCGCGTCAACAAATTTTCCGTTTGCTGGGCTAGCTGGGTTTTTAGAACTGAATAATGGTTGAGAAGGTGCACCTCCGCCCATCATACGGCCCATCATATAACCCATCATAAGAGGCATCCACATGCTACCTGAGCTGCTTTGTGCTTGAGCGGTTTGTTCCCCATTCCCTGTGTTCGTGGATGAAAAACTTGCTTGTGCTGGTGCTTGGGTACACATAGCTTCACCAAATTCAGCAATACAATCTTCTTGAGTCGCATACTTAGGGGCGGTCTTCGCTGCTTCTTGTAATGCATTGTTATAGGCTAGTGTGCATTGCTCCGCCTGAGAAGGGTTAGCTTGGCTACAATCTTGTGCGTTAGTATACAAAGAAACAGTTTCATCACTTTCTTCACAAGCAGAAAGCATAAATACAGCACTGACAGCGATAGCAACAGGTGCTAAACGATATGAACGCCAAGACTTACGAAATGCGTCTTGATTGATATTCTTGGTACGCTTCATGGTCATGGTAATTACCCTGAATTAAGAGTGAGTAAGATGTGAGTTTTGTTAACACTAGGATAGGGGAAATACGCTGAAAATTAAAGCAGAAATACCAATGAAATGAGATTTAATAATAAATTTTGCAAATTCATGGGGACAAGTAATACGTAACACGAGAATTTTCTGAAAAAACAGCGTTATTTTTGTTGAATTTCAATAAATTGTATTTTATTTATTTGTTGATGTATCACCTAATATTTATTATCGATATTCATGATTTCTGGCTAAGAAAGGTATAATAAGGCGATGTTAGATACATTTATAGGATAAAGAGAATATTTATATTAGTTTCTATGGTGACGATATGCTGTTGTAGGTTTTTTTGAGCCTTGAAAGTGTAGGTTTAAGTGATTGTTACCACAAAATCGAAGGGGCTTTATGGGGGAAAGATGGCTAGCTTGCGACATAATGGGTGACTTACATACATAAGTGCACCCATTCATGTGAAAACGGACTATGGTCTTGGAGGTGTTTTCGCTTTAATTTTTTTCGGTGCTTTTTTCTTTTTCGGTGGCGGTATTGGTTTTTTGTTTTTATGTATTTTCATTGGTGATGCAGCCGCTTTTACCTCAGGATGGTGAGGCTGTGGTGCTGCTTGTACATTCACTGTTGGTAATATAAGTGTTGTGCATAAAGTAAGAAGAATAACTCTCTTCATAATATTTCCATCTGTTATCTCTTTATTCAGAAGCCAGCGTTATATCACTCTCTTATTTTTGATAAAAATGGCTTTGCACTCACTGACATAAACTCCATAATTTATACTTATTTCTTGTTTAATATATTGATTTTATTTATAAAACTATTCGCATAAGATTTATGAATAACCTTATTATTATGAGGTATTAAATAATAAAAAATAAATTAATAGCGTTGTTAGAGGTAAAAATGAGAAAGGAAGTTAGGCGAGAAATAATAAATCTGAGGGGGTCAGTTGATTGACCCCCTTTGCAACACATTACTTAATTTGTGGTGCTTCGATATTACGAATGATGCTGCTGGATGAGGTTGAAACCTCTTTTCCTAGGCTTGCATTCAAGCGAGCAATATCTTCTTCATTCAGTGTGCCACGTGCAAACTCAATGTTTAATTGATTAATCATATAATCATAACGTGCATTAGACAGGTTTTGTTTAGCCTGATAGAGGGCAGTCGTCGCGGTTAACACGTCAACGATAGTACGAGTTCCCACTTGGTAGCCAGCTTCCATCGCATCTAATGAACTTTGCGCCGAAACGACGACTTGTTTATATGCATTGATACTACTAATAGAAGATGACACGTTATTGTAAGAAGAACGGACTAACTGAATCACGTTACGATACACACTTTCAAGTTGTTCACTCGCACCTTGGAAACCATATTGTGCTTGTTCTACTTGTGAACTTACCGCACCCCCACTATATAATGGTAGGCTTAATGTCAGGCCGATCGAGTTTTGTCCTGTGTAGCTATTACGGTCAAGACCTGTGTAATTACTACCATGGTTATGGGTATTTGCCACACTGGTCGCCGCATCAAGATTAACGGTTGGCATATGGCCAGTTTCCGCTAAACGAATGTTCTCACGCGAAACGTCTTGCGCTAAGCGAGCACTTAGAAGGCTGAGGTTACGCTCTTCCGCTTCTTTTAGGATCGCTTCAACTTGATCTGGGTTTACCGTTTTGAAGCGGTCGATATTCAGTGATGCTAGCTGGTTATAATAGACGCCGCTGACTTGACGAAGTTTTTCAACCGCATTTTCTAAGTCATTACGACCAGCAACTTCTTGTGCTAATACGCTGTCATAGTTAGCACGGGCGTTTTGTACGTCAGTGATAGCAACTAAGCCAACATTAAAACGTTGAGTCGTTTGGTCTAATTGGCGGTAAACAGCTTCTTTATTTGCTTCAATATAGGATAAGGCATCAATCGCCTTTAATACGTTGAAATAAGCGGTCGCAGTATCCAAAATCAGCTGTTGTTGATTGGTTTGATACGTCACATCAGAGATACCAGCCGTTTTTTCTTGCACACTGAGTTGGCGCCATTTTGACATATCAAAGACGACTTGAGTCAGTTTTAAAGAGGCATTTAAACCATTACTTTCAGTGTCTCTCGCATCTCGATAACCACTTCCATAAGTCATACCAGCACCTAAGCCTAATTGTGGTAACAATGGGCTACGAGCTTCATTAATCTTTTCGAAAGCTTGGTTGCGTTCTGCTAATGATTTTCTCAAATCAGGGTTGCTTTCTTTCGATTTTTGGTAAACCTGAAGTAGATCTTCTGCGTAGCTATTCGTACTGAGACCCACAAAACTCAATGCAATAAAAAGGGGAAGCAGTTTCTTCATTTGGATTCCTTGATTAAACAGCAAATAGGTGGAGTCTGTTACCTATATGCTCACCATACTTCAAGTTGCCGCGTTGTTGGCGACGCTCACTTGCGTGAGTCACATACCTCAGTATGCTTCTAGCGACTCGCTGACTTGTCGCCTAGCAGCATCTTGAATGATTTAGAGCATAGCCCATCTGAGATTAAGACGGATAAATAGGGCGATCACCGTAAACTAAATCATCAGCACTATAAACAAAATATTAAAACAGACTCTGTTGTTGCCCATAAATTTAAATAATGGTGCTTATTGTAGCAGAGTATCGCTTGTCTTAACGGTAGCGTTTTGTGCCATTTTGTCTCAATTTATTTAAACATTAACTCAAATAAGGAGAAAAAGCCCTAAAAACTATTTTATTCCATCATTTTTCCTTAATATGGAAATGAGCAGCTTAGGAGATTGTTATGACAAATCGTGTAGAACAGCCAATTAAATACAATAAAAATGATGTTGAAATTATATCTAAGCGTAAATTATTTAATGGTTTTTTTCAAATGGTCGAATATCGTTTTCGTCATCGGTTATTTGAGGGGGGATGGAGCCCAGAAATTACCCGTGAGGTTTTTGAAAGAGGGCATGCTGGCGTCATTCTCCCTTACGACCCAAAGGCAGATAAAGTTGTACTCATTGAACAAATTCGCTTACCTGCAATTGAAACCAGTGAAACACCTTGGCTACTCGAAGCCGTTGCCGGCATGATCGAACCCAATGAAACCGTTGAAAATGTGATCCGTAGAGAGGCAGATGAAGAAGCGGGGCTTGCCATCGGTCGTACTGAAAAAGCGTTAAGTTATTTATCTAGCCCAGGTGGTACTTCTGAACGCATGTATGTTTATGTGGGGGAGGTTGATAGCTCTCAAGCCTCTGGAATTCATGGCTTACAGTCAGAAAATGAGGATATCCGTGTTCATGTGGTGAGCCGTGAGCAAGCCTATCAGTGGGTTGAGGATGGTGTAATTGATAATGCGGCAACGGTTATTGTCATTCAGTGGTTACAGCTCAATTATGAAAAATTGCAACAAAAGTGGGTGAAACTGTCTTAAATAACCATTAATCTAATGAAATGTGTGCTATTTAGCAGATATTAACCTTACGTTAACGCTAGAATAGCAAAACAACAGTGACATTTTTTATGGGAACAAGGAAAACTTTTGGACAGCCAGCTCGAAGTGACTGCTCGTAATTCGAAGGTAGTCAGGATTTTACAAGTTACTGATACGCATCTCTTTGCTGATACAGCGAATACCTTATTGGGAATTAACACGCACCAGAGCTATCATGCCGTCCTTGATGCTATTTTAGAACAAAATCAGCCTATCGACCTGATTGTGGCTACGGGAGATTTGGTTCAAGACCAATCACCGGAAGCCTATCAGCACTTTGCAGATGGCATTGAGCTGATACCCGCCCCTTGTGTTTGGTTACCAGGTAACCATGACTATCAGCCGGCTATGGTTCGTTCTTTAAAGCTCGCCGGTATTTCCAGCGCGAAAGAAATATTGATTGGCGATGACTGGCAAATTTTGATGCTGGATAGCCAGTTACAAGATGTCCCGCACGGTGAATTATCTGAACAGCAACTTGATTGGATGAAAGCGTGTTTGGATAAACAGCCACAGCGCACCACGCTTATCATGCTGCATCACCATCCATTGCCTTCAGGCTGTACTTGGTTGGACCAACACAGTCTACGCAATTCGCATATTCTTGCTGAATATTTAAAAGGATACCCACAAGTGAAAGTGATGCTTTGCGGTCATATTCATCAAGAAATGGATGAGAATTGGCATGGTATTCGTTTACTTGCTACCCCTTCAACTTGCGTACAGTTTAAGCCTCATTGTACAAACTTTGCCTTAGATACTGTCGCTCCGGGATGGCGTTATCTTGAACTAACGGTTGATGAAAAAGGTCATAGGCATATTAGTACTCAAGTACATCGTCTAAATACACAAAAATTTAGTCCTGATTTTGATTCGGACGGTTACTAATGTCGACACTTCTTTATATCCACGGGTTTAATAGCTCACCTCAATCAGTGAAAGCCAATGGTCTAAAACAGTGGGTTAATGAGCACTATCCGCATATTAAGATGATTGTGCCGCAGTTGCCTAATTATCCGCAGCAAGCGGCGTCGATGTTAGAAGAGATTGTATTACAGCATAAAGATGACCCAATGGGGCTAGTGGGGTCCTCATTGGGCGGCTACTTTTCTATTTGGTTTTCGCAACGTTTTAATTTGCCTGCTGTTGTGGTCAACCCAGCAGTTCGTCCTTTTGATTTACTGCAAGACTATCTTGGTGAAAATATCAATCCTTATACCCATGAGCGTTATTTTCTTGAACCTAAACATATGCATGAGCTTAAAGCATTGCATCTGCCTCAGGTCGAAAAACCGGATTTAATTTGGTTGTTACAACAAATGGGTGATGAAGTGCTTGATTATCGTCAAGCGGTTTCCTATCTTGAAAAATGCAAACAAACTGTTGAACCACAAGGCAATCATGCATTTGTTGGCTTTGATACTTACTTTCCTCAGATCATTCGTTTTCTGAGATTGGCAGAGAAATAATGCCAAAACGTATGTACACTGTTATTATCAACAGTAAATCACTGATTGAGCGATTTGAATCGTTCAATTAATCACCTATTACCGCAGAATGACAACATGACTCAATCTAGTTATAACGCAGAGGCCATTGAAGTCCTCAGTGGTTTGGAACCTGTTCGTCGTCGCCCTGGGATGTATACAGACACCAGTCGACCGAACCATTTAGCACAAGAAGTAATTGATAACAGTGTCGATGAAGCACTGGCAGGGCATGCAGGACATATTGAGGTTATTCTATATCCTGACCAGTCACTTGAAGTGATTGATGATGGGCGAGGAATGCCCGTTGATATTCATCCTGAGATGAATGTCTCTGCTGTTGAGCTTATTCTTGGACAATTACATGCTGGTGGTAAATTTTCCAATAAAAACTATCAATTCTCAGGTGGCTTGCACGGTGTAGGTATTTCCGTTGTTAATGCTTTGTCTAAACGTATTGAAGTGACAGTGCGCCGTGATGGTCAAATTTATCAAATAGCTTTTGAGAATGGTGAAAAGGTTGAAGAATTACAGGTCATTGGAACGTGTGGCAAACGTAACACTGGAACCAGCGTACACTTTTGGCCTGATGAAAGTTATTTCGATAATCCACGTTTCTCCGTTTCTCGGTTAGCTCATAACTTAAAAGCAAAAGCCGTTTTATGTCCTGGCGTGAAGATCACGTTTAAGGATCAGCTTAATAATACGGAGCAAAGCTGGTGCTACAGTGATGGGTTAACGGATTACTTAATGGAGGCAGTAAACGGCTTAGAGCTGTTACCTCCTCAGCCGTTTACAGGGGAGTTTTCTGGGGAAACTGAGGCCGCTGAGTGGGCTCTTCTTTGGTTACCTGAAGGGGGAGAATTACTCACCGAGAGCTATGTTAACCTTATACCTACTGCGCAGGGCGGTACCCATGTCAATGGCTTGCGCCAAGGCTTGCTCGATGCCATGCGTGAATTCTGTGAATTCCGTAATATTTTACCGCGTGGTGTAAAACTTTCGGCTGATGATATTTGGGAACGCTGTGCTTATGTGCTCTCTGTTAAGATGCAAGACCCACAATTTGCAGGGCAAACGAAAGAACGTCTGTCTTCTCGCCAATGTTCCGCTTTTGTTTCAGGCGTAGTAAAAGATGCCTTTAGCTTGTGGCTAAACCAAAACGTTCAGGTAGCGGAACAGCTAGCGGAAATGGCAATTGCCAGTGCTCAGCGCCGTATGCGCGCCGCCAAGAAAGTGGTTCGTAAAAAATTAACCAGTGGGCCTGCTCTACCGGGGAAATTGGCTGATTGTAGTTCTCAAGATTTAAGTATGACAGAATTGTTTTTGGTCGAAGGGGACTCTGCGGGCGGATCTGCAAAACAAGCTCGTGACCGTGAATACCAAGCCATCATGCCGCTACGAGGGAAAATCCTGAATACATGGGAAGTCTCCTCTGACGAAGTGCTGGCGTCTCAGGAAGTCCATGATATTTCTGTCGCCATCGGTATTGATCCTGATAGTGAAGATTTAAGCCAATTGCGTTACGGAAAAATTTGTATTTTGGCGGATGCTGACTCCGATGGGTTACATATTGCGACACTTTTATGTGCGTTGTTTGTACGCCATTTCCCGACATTGGTCAAAGCCGGTCATGTGTACATGGCTATGCCGCCATTGTATCGGATCGATTTGGGCAAAGAGACTTTTTACGCATTAGATGAAAGCGAAAAAAATGCGGTACTTGATAGGCTTAGCCGTAAAAGAGGCAAACCGAATGTCCAACGCTTTAAAGGATTAGGGGAAATGAACCCAATTCAATTGCGTGAAACGACGTTAGATCCGAATACACGACGTCTTGTCCAGTTGACTATAGATGATGAAAACTACAAAGAAACATTGGCCGTTATGGATATGCTGTTAGCGAAAAAACGCTCAGAAGATCGCCGTAATTGGTTACAAGAAAAAGGCGATATGGCTGAAATTGAAGTTTAACATTCATCACGCTATCAAAAAGAGTAAGGAAAGTATCGAATGAGTGAAATTACTCATGACGGCGTAGAGCGTTTACCCCTCCACGCGTTTACTGAGAACGCCTATCTGAATTATTCGATGTACGTCATCATGGATAGGGCGTTACCGTTTATTGGGGATGGGCTAAAGCCTGTTCAGCGTCGTATTGTTTATGCCATGTCCGAATTAGGGCTAAACAATACAGCTAAATATAAGAAGTCGGCTAGGACGGTGGGTGATGTATTAGGTAAATATCACCCTCATGGTGATATTGCCTGTTATGAAGCGATGGTATTAATGGCTCAGCCATTCTCTTATCGTTATCCATTGGTCGACGGGCAAGGGAACTGGGGGGCACCCGATGATCCTAAATCCTTTGCCGCGATGCGTTATACCGAGTCACGCCTATCAAAATATGCAGAAGTGCTACTCAGTGAGCTTGCTCATGGCACGGTGGATTGGGTTCCGAACTTTGATGGCACCTTAAATGAACCGAAAATGCTGCCGGCACGTTTACCGAATATTTTACTTAACGGTACAACGGGTATTGCCGTCGGGATGGCGACGGATATCCCTCCTCACAATGCGCGCGAGGTGGCTCAAGCGCTGGTGGCATTGCTGGAGAGTAAATCCGCGTTGTCACTTGATGACATCATGACTTATGTGCCAGGTCCTGACTTCCCAACTGAAGCGGAAATTATCTCATCTAAGGATGATATTCGTAAGATCTATCAAAATGGTCGCGGCTCAGTTCGTATGCGTGCAGTGTGGGAAAAAGAAGACGGTAATGCTGTTATTACCGCGCTGCCTCATCAGGTTTCTGGCGCTAAAGTGCTTGAGCAGATAGCGAGCCAAATGCGCGCTAAAAAATTACCAATGGTTGAGGATTTGCGTGATGAATCGGATCACGAAAATCCAACACGTTTGGTTATTGTGCCACGAAGTAATCGTGTTGACCTTGAGCAAGTGATGACTCACTTATTCGCGACGACAGATCTAGAAAAAAGTTATCGCGTTAACCTCAACATGATTGGTCTTGATAATCGTCCCGCAGTCAAAGGTCTCGTTGAGATACTCAATGAGTGGATTGTTTATCGCCGTCAAACAGTACGAAATCGTCTTAACCATCGTTTAGATAAGGTTCTGAAACGATTGCATATTTTAGATGGCTTATTAATCGCTTATCTGAATATTGATGAAGTGATTGAGATCATCCGTAACGAAGATGAGCCGAAAGCAGTATTGATGTCGCGCTTTAATATTACTGAGACACAAGCTGAAGCCATCCTAGAGTTAAAATTACGTCACTTAGCAAAACTCGAAGAGATGAAAATTCGCGGTGAGCAAGACGAATTAGCGAAAGAACGTGATGAGTTACAAGGGATCTTAGAGTCTGAGCGTAAACTGAATAACGTCATTAAAAAAGAAATTCAGGCTGATGCTAAGACTTATGGTGATGAGCGTCGTTCTCCATTACAGGAGCGCGAAGAAGCAAAAGCGCTGAGTGAACATGAAATTCTACCTTCAGAGCCAATTACCGTTGTGTTATCTGAAATGGGATGGGTACGAAGTGCCAAAGGGCATGATATCGAGCCTTCTAATCTCAATTATAAGGCCGGTGATAGTTTTAAAGGTGCAGCACGAGGTAAAAGTAACCAGCCGGTTGTTTTCCTAGATACGACAGGGCGCAGTTATTCCGTTGATCCATTAGAGTTACCTTCTGCTCGTAGTCAGGGAGAGCCACTCACAGGACGCTTGACGTTACCACCGGGGGCAACAGTTGAGCATGTATTGATGGCTCAAGATGAGCAAAAATACTTGATGGCATCGGATGCGGGTTACGGGTTCATTTGCACATTCAATGATCTGGTCACTAAAAATAAAACTGGAAAAGCGCTAATCAATTTACCCGATAATGCTAAAATTCTTTCCCCTATTGAGGTGAATAATGAGCAGGAAGATATGTTGCTCGCCATTACTAAGGCTGGCCGCATGTTAATGTTCCCTGTATCTGATTTACCGCAATTATCAAAAGGGAAAGGGAATAAAATTATTAACATTACAGGCGCTCAAGCCGCAAGCGGTGAAGATCTGCTTGTTTGGCTACTCATCTTGCCTGCTCAAGCTTCAATTACGCTTTATTTTGGCAAACGGAAATTGAGACTTAAGGCGGAAGAGTTACAAAAATATCGCGCAGAGCGTGGACGCAAAGGAACATCATTGCCACGAGGCTTGCACAATATTGAGCGAATTGAAGTTGAGTCTGCCAATACAGACCAATAATCATTTTATATTATTATAAGGCGGAATTTTACCGCCTTATTTTTGAACAGGACAGAGGTCACTATGTTAGCGCTTATTCGTACCATTATTGTGATTATCTATACAATATTGGTGTGTGTGTTTGGGGGGATTTATTGTTTATTTAGCCCTCGAAATCCAAAACATGTGATGACATTTGGTCATATGTTTGGGCGATTATCCGTCGTTTTTGGTATTAAAATTATTAACCGTGTACCTGAAAAAGCGAAAAAATATGGTCCGAGTATTTATATTGGTAACCATCAAAACAACTATGACATGGTCACCATGTCAAATGGTGTGGTACCAAGAACGGTTACCGTAGGCAAAAAAAGCTTAGTATTTATTCCTTTCTTTGGTTTTCTGTATTGGATCACGGGGAATATTTTGATTGACCGCGCTAATCGTTCGAAAGCGCATAACACGATTTCACAAGTAGCGGATCAAATTAAAAAACATCAAATCTCAGTGTGGATGTTCCCAGAAGGCACACGTAGTCGTGGGCGGGGTTTATTACCCTTTAAAACGGGGGCATTCCATGCCGCGATTGCTGCTGGTGTTCCTATCGTACCTGTATGTGTTTCTAGCACCCAAGGACGGATTAAATTAAACCGTTGGAATAATGGTCATGTGATTATTGAAATGTTAGAGCCAATAGACACAAAAAACTATTCAAGAGATCAAGTGAGAGAACTTGCTGAATACTGTCATACCTTGATGGAAGCCAAAATCAAACAGCTTGATAAAGAAGTCGAAGAAATAGAGAAGAATAATAAATAAGAAAACATTATATCTAATCATGCCCTTTTTTGTATTTTTAGTATCGTCAAAAAAGGGCTGCTTTAGCCAGTGATTACTTGATCCTGTTTACTCTCCTAAATGTATTTACTCTTGTCATTTTTGACTATTAAATTTTATTTATCGTCATAGATATTTTTAGAGTTTCATCTATTTTCGCGATATCATTATACCTATTTATATCGAGTTTAAAGTAATAGCCCTACTGTGGGCTATGCTAGCGCGAACCAAAAATTAATGCTTAATTGAGCGGGTATTACCAACTTCTAACAATAATTAGCGCTGCTATTTTTAGTTTAGTGGAGAATTTATGTCATTCAGTCGACGCCAACTTCTGCTCATGGCTGGGTTGGTTTTATGTTTGGTCAATGTGCCAAATAGTGCTTTTGCAAGCGGTAATGGGAAAACACCGCTTCCTGTTCCTCCATTGTTAGAGTCTAGATCGGGGCAACCACTGTTTTTGACATTACAAAAGATACATTGGTCTTTTGATGGCAAATATTCGGCCGATGTATGGGGGGTAAACGGCACTTACCCTGGGCCGACGGTGAAAGTTAAAAATGGCGATGATATTAAGCTTATTTACAGTAATCGATTACCTGATCCTGTCTCAATGACGATCAGTGGTCTACAAGTGCCCGGCACGCAAATGGGAGGCGCAGCGAGATTAATTTCTTCAGGTGCTGATTGGTCTCCTGTCATTCCTATTCGGCAGCCAGCAGCCACACTTTGGTATCATGCCAACACTGAAGGCAAAATGGGGCCTCAAATTTATAATGGCCTGCTGGGAATGTGGATAATTGAAGATGATGCGACAAAAAATCTGAGAATACCAAAACATTATGGTGTAGATGATTTTCCGATTATTATTCAAGACAAACGATTAGATAACTTTGGGGTTCCAGAGTATCAGGCGAATGAAGATGGGTTCTTAGGGGATACATTATTAGTCAATGGTGTTCAAGATCCGTATGTTGAGGTTTCTCGTGGTTGGATCCGTTTGCGCTTACTGAATGCTTCAAACTCCAGACGCTATGTTATGAAGATCAGCGATGGGCGCCCTTTCGTGATGGTTGCCTCTGACCAAGGATTATTGACGGCACCTGTTAGTATTCCAGAGCTTTCTTTGGCTCCGGGTGAGCGTCGAGAAGTGTTAATTGATATGGCCAAAACAGAAGAGCTGACGATCACGGCTGGTGAGTCAGCGACTTTTATGGATAGAGTGAAAAGCTTATTTGAGCCGTCGACCACACTCATCTCTACGAATGTATTAACTATTAAAGCGACAGGGTTAATGTCATTAGTGACCGATGATGTGCCTACTCAATTAGTTGAAGACAAGACGCAAATTACCTCATCTATTCGCAATCGTGATATCCATCTTAATGAGCCTTATGGAATAAATAATGCGACAAAAGATACGCGTCGTATCGATTTATCCAGTCAACAGGGCGGATGGGAGCGTTGGGCGGTGACGAGTAATGTCCCTCAGTCTTTCCATATTGAAGGTGTACGCTTTAAAGTCATTAACCATAATGGGAAACCAACTCCCCCAGAGGATTTTGGCTGGAAAGATACGGTGTGGGTTGATGGTAAAGTCGAGTTGTTAGTCCAGATGATGCAACCTTCGTATGAGCACTTTCCATTTTTATTCTACAGTAATAACTTAGAAAAGGCGGATTTAGGCTCAGTGGGGCAATTGGTTGTCGCACCTGAAAATTAAACATTCTTGCGTGAACGAGCAGGCTAGCGATATGAATTAGCCTGCTTTTTTTATTCTCAAAATTAGCTCAGTGCGACACGTATTCCAAAAGCAATTAATACCGCACCTAGCACTTTATCAACATACTTTTGTACTTTGGCTAGGCCTTTTCTGACCGGTGCGCTTTGAATTAAACAAACCAGCAGAGGCCAATAAATTGCAGCCAATCCCCAAATAATAAAGGCGAACCATAATTTTTCACCAAAAGTGGAGTCAACACTTAAAACTTGCGTGAAAACAGCAAGAAAAAACAGGGTTGCCTTTGGATTGAGGACATTACAGAGAAACCCTTGCATAAAGGCTTTCTTGAAGGTAACAACCTCATGTTGCGTGTTGTTGAGATCTATCTTTTGCCCTGAATTTGGCATTAAGCTTTTGATACCGATCCAAATTAAATAAGCGGCGCCAGCATATTTCAATACATTAAATAGCCAAGGGGTTGTCGTAATCAAAACGGCAAGTCCAGCGACACAATAGGTCATATGGAGCGCAACTGCACTAATCACCCCCATTGCGGTCATTAAGGCTGCTGAGCGTTGATAACGCGCTGCATTTTTAAGAATAAGGAAGAAGTCAGGTCCAGGGGAAAGCATACCTAATGTAGCGATGGTGGCGATTAATATGGAGGTTTCGTACATTCGTTTTCTCTATAAGCTAAATTTGTTTTTTAATGTTATTTTTAGTCGGTCGGATCACTATTTGAGTATAAATTAATAACCACTTTTTAAGGAAGATTAAATTTAGTCGACGAAGCATTTCTGTTTACGTATAGTGGGCACAAAATTGTATATTAGCCTCTAAGGTGACTAAATGAATATTAGTTTAATCGCAGCTATGGCGATTGACCAAGTTATCGGTATGGAAAAAACGATGCCTTGGCATTTACCTGGCGACCTTGCTTGGTTTAAACGTAATACTTTAAATAAACCAGTGATAATGGGAAGAGTAACATATGAATCAATTGGCCGTCCGCTTCCTCAGCGAGTCAATATCGTCTTAAGCAGCAAGGTAGGCGCTGATGATAGTGTCATCTGGGTTTCTTCTGTCGAAGAGGCATTAGCTGCCGCTAAGCAAGCTGGCTCGGGTTCAGATGATGATGAAATTATTGTCATTGGAGGCGGTAAAGTCTACCAGCAGTTCTTACCCCTTGCGAGTAAACTGTATTTAACTCATGTCGATGCAGAAGTGATTGGTGACACACACTTCCCTATTTATGAACCAGATGAGTGGGATTCTATTTTTACCGAGTATCATGAAGCCGATGAAAATAACTCCCATGGTTATTGTTTTGAAATATTAACCAAAAGAATTTAATGTTGTTCTCAGTTTAAAAACGGAGCGTATTGCTCCGTTTTTTATTATCGGTATGAATGTTGTCTTTTTTAATTAATATATTTAATTAAAAAAATTACCCGTCATTTTACGATATGTAAAATAACTGTTATTTAATTAACTTTATTTAAGTATGAAATAAAGTTAATTAAACGATTAATCTTTATGGCGCTTTTGCAATGATTTTTGATGGTAATATTGTTTAGTTTCCCAATGGAACAACGTTAACTCTCCACCCCAGCAACAGCCAGTATCTAAACCATAAATATTTTCAGGGGTATGTTTACCTTCCAAGGATGCCCAATGACCAAAAAAGACAGAATAGCCTTCAGGTAATTTACTCGGTAGGGCAAACCAAGGTTTCAGTGGTGACGGGGCTTTAGCTGGGCTTTCCTTACAAATCATATCGAGTTGCCCATGAGGGAAGCAGTAGCGCATACGAGTTAATACGTTGGTGCTAAAACGTAGGCGTGGGAGCCCCATTAAGTTTTCAGACCAATTATTCGGCATATCGCCATACATAGCGTCAATAAAGAGTGGGTAAGCATCACTGGATAAAACGGACTCGACTTCTCGCGCGCACATACGAGCCGTCGGCAGATCCCATTGTGGTGTGATACCAGCATGGGCCATGATAATTTTTTTCTCTTCATCAACTTGTAATAAGGGTTGGCGACGCAACCAATTAATTAACTCGTCAGCGTCAGGCGCATGGAGTAACTCATCAAGATGATCTTTGGGTTTATTACGGCTTATTTTGCAATAAATACCAAGAAGATGTAGGTCATGGTTGCCGAGTACTAAGCGTACCGATGAACCAAGGCTTTTAACATAGCGAAGGACTTGCAATGACTCAGGGCCTCTAGCAACGAGATCCCCTGTAAGCCACAGCGTATCTTTTTGTGGCTCAAAATTGACTTGTTCTAGCAATGCACGTAATTCGCGATAACAGCCGTGTACATCACCAATAAGATATGTTGACATAATTAATTAATCAAAGTTGGTAGCGCAAGGCGAAATGCAGGGATATCAACGTGAAAATGTTCCCCACGATGGTTTAACATGACGTAATATCCTTCCATCGTTCCCATTGGTGTTTCCAGTATAGCTCCGCTTGTATAGCGATACACAGTACCCGGTTGAATGATAGGTTGTTCACCTACAACACCTTCGCCTTGGACTTCAGTTTTATGACCATCACTGTTAGTAATGAGCCAGTAACGGCTCATTAATTGTAGAGCCTCTCGGCCTAAGTTACGGATCGATATAGTATAAGCGAATACATATCGCCCCATTTCAGGCTGAGACTGACTGACGATATAGACACTCTGTACTTGAATGCTAACATTCGGTTCGTTAAGCATAGTGCCTCCTTTTCAATCCTTTATACTCGTTATCTTTCAAGTAGTAGTATTGTTGTTGACTACTTTCACTGACTTTTGTTGGCCAGTGTTATCTCAAATTATACAGAGTACATTTGGCTAATTTGCTAGATAGTTTGCCATTTTGCAATAAGCCTCAACGGAAATATTCTCAGCGCGAGTACCAAGATCAATACCGAGTTCAGTGAGCTGTTCAACACTGAGTAAGTCCCCCAAACTATTGCGGATGGTCTTACGGCGCTGGTTGAACGCTTGCGTAGTAATACGGCTAAGCATTTTGATATCTTTCAGTAAATAAGGGTTTTCTCGATGAGGGATAAGCCTAACCACTGCTGAGTCAACTTTAGGGGGTGGTGCAAATGCAGTTGGTGGGACTTCTAGCACAGGAACAACTTGGCAATAATATTGTGCCATCACACTCAAACGACCATAGGCTTTACTTCCAGGACCTGCGACAAGTCGATTAACCACTTCTTTTTGCAGCATAAAATTCATATCTGCAATAGAGTTAGTAAATGTGAATAGATGGAACATTAACGGTGTTGAAATATTATAAGGTAGGTTGCCAAATACACGTAAAGGCTGCCCAGCTTGTTTTGCTAATTCACCAAAATCCACCGTCATGGCATCTTGCTGGATAATTGTCAGCTTATCTTTTAATTGTGGGTGCACTTGCAAGCGTGCCGCGAGATCGCGGTCTAGCTCAACAACGGTCATTTTATCAATTCGGCTACCGACTGGCTCAGTAAGCGCACCAAGACCTGGGCCAATCTCAACGATAGCTTGTCCCGGTTGCGGATGCATTGCATCCACAATACTGTCGATAATAAATTGGTCAGTTAAAAAGTTCTGCCCGAAACGTTTGCGGGCAAGATGCCCTTGGTGGACTCTATTATTCATGAATTCTTATATGTCATTTGGATAGCTAACTTTAATGCGGTGATAAAACTGCCCGCATCAGCACGACCCGTACCTGCTAACTCTAGCGCTGTGCCATGATCAACGGAGGTACGAATGAAAGGCAGACCAAGCGTAATGTTCACGGCTCTACCAAAACCTTGGTATTTTAACACAGGAAGGCCTTGATCGTGATACATTGCGAGTACAGCATCTGCATCTTCTAAATATTTAGGTTGAAATAAAGTATCGGCAGGAAGCGGCCCGATCAGATTGATCCCTTCAGCACGAAGTGTCTCTAGTGCCGGAATAATGGTGTCGATCTCTTCCATGCCCATATGGCCATTTTCGCCCGCATGTGGATTTAGACCACACACATAGATATTTGGTGCTTCTACACCAAATTTTGTACGTAAATCATGATCTAAAATCGTGATCACTTCACGTAAGCTTTGTTGACTAATGGCAGCGGAAACCTCTTTCAAGGGCAGATGAGTTGTCGCAAGAGCGACTCGTAACTCTTCTGTTGCTAACATCATCACGACACGTTGGCAATGACTTCTGTCTGCAAAAAATTCGGTGTGCCCGCTAAATGCAATACCTGCATCATTAATGATCCCTTTGTGTACAGGCCCGGTCACAATAGCAGAGAACTCACCACTTAAACAGCCATCACACGCTCTTGCGAGTGTTTCTGTGACATACTCACCATTGGCAACATTCAAAACACCGGCTTGTGTGGGAGCTTTTAAATGCACTGGAATAATCGATAAACTACCGGGCACTTGCGTGTCATGTTCATCGTGTGGGTTATAGATTTTTAATGTGAGTGGGAGGTTAAGCTGTTTCGCACGAGTGAGAAGTAATTCAGGATCCGCACAGGCAATAAGCTCGACGGGCCAAAACTCTTGAGCGAGCTGGATGAGTAAGTCCGGACCTACCCCGGCGGGTTCGCCGGGGGTTATAACAATGGGTTTATTGAGATTTTTCGTCATTAGATTGGTTATCACGTCCATCGATGACATTAACGTATGCCGCTGCACGTTGTTCTTGCATCCAACTTTGCGCTTCTTCGTTAAATTTACGGTTAAACAGCAAACGATAAGCCTGATCTTTTTGTGCCGCATCTGTCTTATCAACATTACGGGTATCTTCTAACTGAATCAGATGCCAGCCAAAGTTTGAACGAACAGGTTGGCTGATCTCGCCTTTATTCAGTTTCATGAGAGCATCACGAAAAGCAGGGTCATAAACATCAGGCATGTTCCAGCCTAATTCACCCCCTTTTAAGGCGCTACCTGGATCTTCAGACACTTCTTTTGCTGCATCTTCAAACGTTGTTTTGCCGTTACGGATATCTTGTGAAATCTGAACTAGCTTTTGTCTCGCTTGGTTATCATCCATAATTGGCGATGATTTAATCAAGATGTGACGAGCCTTAACTTCGGTAACGGAAATCGTTTTATTCGCGCTATTAATATCGTTTACCTGCAAAATGTGGTAACCGACACCTGAACGGATTGGGCCGACAATATCGCCTTTTTTCGCACTTTTCAGTTGTTCTGCAAAGACAACCGGCAGTTCTTGTAGACGAGACCACCCCATATTGCCGCCTTTCAGCGCTTGAGGGTCCGCAGAGTAGGCAATGGCTAATTTACCGAAATTCGTCCCCTTTTTCAGTTCACCCATGATTTTGGTTACAATAGCGTCTGCTTTTTGTAATTGCTCTTGGGTTGGGTTTTCAGGGAGAGGGATCAGGATGTGACTTAAATTCACATTCGCTTCGTAGTCAGCTTGGTTGCTGATCTGCTTAGCCAGCGAATCCACTTCTTGCGGCAAAATAGTCACACGGCGACGAACTTCATTATTACGAACCTCGGCGATCAACATCTCTTTGCGGATCTCGCTACGGTATTTGGCCATATCGATGCCATCTGCTTTTAGGCGGGCTTGCATTTGTTCGAAAGTTAAGCCGTTTTGACGTGCAATATCCGCAATCGTGGCATTCACGGCATCTTCAGGGATATTAATCTGCATCTGATTGGCCATTTGCAGCATGATGTTATCAGTAATCAAACGATCAAGGATTTGATGGCGAAGCGTTTGATCATCAGGAACTTGTTGGCCTGCATTGCGTGCGTTTAATTTTACGGTGTTCAACATGTTCTGGACGTCACTTTCCAGTACAACCCCGTTATTGACAACAGCAGCAACTTTATCCATTTGCTGTGGTGCAGCCAATACTGTGGAGCTTGTAAACATCAGTCCCAGAATAAGCGTTTTCCAATTCTTCATAATGGTCCTATTCATTGATTTAGGTTCCGCCCAAGGCAGGTTAATCGTTTGATTCGTGCTGCTTTTACGTTCTCGTTTGCGAGCTGAAAAGGGTATAGCTCGAAGTATTTGAAGTTAGTTAGCAGCACATGTAAGTATATAATTATTATCAGAATGCACGCTGATAAGGCATGATACCTCTATTCAGCATTTCCTGACTACCTAAACTATGATTGTTATTTAGGCCTCTAAGTTCCACATTGAATGACCATTTATTATCATATTCGCTGCTAAACTTATCTTCTTGCCAACCAACAATCTTACGTTCATAGCCTACGTTAAACGCCCAACAACAGGTGTTGTATTGTAAACCAACCAATTGGCTGGCGGACTGTTGTTGTTTCGTATCATAGTAGTAAGAGCCAACAAAGCCCCAACGTTCACTCAGTGGCCAACTTAATACGGCACCAACCTGTGAGATACCTTTTTGGTATTCAGGGAGGGTGTAAGTATAGCCGCCTGATTCATCACGACGGAATGTTGCTTGAATATAGTCACGGTCAACAAAGCGGTAGTTTAACTGTAACAAACGATCCGCATCAATGCGATACTCGGTAATCGCATTTCCCATCGTGACGTTGCCTAAACGGCGGTCATATTGAAGCCCACCGCGGACACCCCACTTATCATTAATACGCCAGTATGAATCTGTCGCCCATAATAAGGAACCGGTATTACTCTTATCGTCGATCTGTAGGCTTGAGTTACCTGCGCGAGGACGTTCAAAGTAGTAAATTTGTCCAACAGAAAAATTAAAACGCTCTGTTAGGGTTTCATCATAAATACGCGTCGTCACACCAGTGGTAAATTGGTTTGCCGAAGCAATGCGGTCAAGACCACTATAAATACGGTCACGGAATAAACCGTTATAGTCGGATTGAAGCAGTGCGGAGTCATAGTTATTAATATTGTCCTGATCTTTATATGGAATATACAGATACTGAACACGCGGCTCTAACGTTTGGACAAAATCACTGCCTTCAAGCAGGTTACGCTCGAAAACAACTTTTGCATCGCTTTTAAACATCGGCAACACACGGGTGACATTTTTTTCTAAACTCTCATTTTTATTCGATTTAGGGATGTCTTGATCATAATGTGTTGCTAACAGTTTGAAGCTGTTATTCATATTTGCCCAACCGTTTGATAGCGGTAGGCTGAGTTCTGGTTCGATATGCAGACGAGTTGCATCTGGGTTGTTTTTACCTACACTCGTGAAACGCGCGGCTTGCGCATAGGTGTGTAAATCAAAAGCACCTAAATTATTCTTGTAGTAGTTAAAATCCAGTTGAGGCTCGGCTTTGTATGCGCGTCGATTTGGATCTTCCACAAAAATTTGGAACTGTTTATGAGTTAAAGTGGCATTCCAATTTTCAGCGGAATAACCCGTACTGAATTTTTGGGTCGCATAGCCGTCAGTAGTACTACCATACTGAGAACTAAAGTCTGTAAAATATTGACGATCGCTCACTTTGGTATAATCGGCATTGAAGTTCCAATGCTGGTTATACGTCCCTGAATGGCGCCAATAGAATAACCAGCGGTCATTACTGTCACGTGCATCCCGTTTATTACGCTCTTTGTCTTTGATATAAGCACGGTCGTGATTAATAAAATCAAAGGCGATTGTTCCCGTACCTGGCGTAATCAAATAACGGAATTCATTATTTAATTTTACACCTCGATGGGTCATAAATTGCGGCGTAATCGTGGCATCGTAGTTTGGTGCAATATTCCAATAATATGGCAGTGAAAATTCCAGCCCATCATTATTGGAGTAACTGCCTGTTGGAATTAAGAAGCCTGAACGACGTTTATTACCAATCGGTAATTGCATGTACGGGCTATAAAATACCGGCACATCGCCAAGGCGAAAACGGGCATGCCAAATTTCAGCGACTTCTTCTTCACGGTCAATGATGACTTCTGAGCCAGCGACACTCCAGCTATTATTGCCGGGTAGGCAGGTGGTGAATGTGCCGTTTTCCATGATGGAATAACGGTTTTCACCACGCATTTTCATTTTTTTCGCTTCACCGCGTCCTTGGCGGCCAACCATCATGTAGTTGCCATCATCGACATCGGTATTCTTATTATTCAAATTAGACCATGCGCTTGGGCCTTTTAGAATAATCTGTGGGTCGTCATAGTGAACGTTACCTGTTGCGGTGACTTCACGGATCGGATCAGCACTATCTGGGTTTGTTTGTGTCAATCTTACGGTATCAGCGGTTAACGTTTGGTTACCCTGTTGAATATCAACATCACCTTTGTATTCGACAAAGTTAGGGTATTCACCCTGAACGTCTTCAGCAGTGATACGTATCGGTAAATCTTTAGGATCGCCCTTAACCAGCGGTTTGTCATAAACAGGGACGCCCAGCATACATTGTGCTGCAAGGTCAGCATGCGCTTGCTGACTGTAAATTGCCGCCCATACCATGGTGGCAAGTAGTGTTGGATAGCTTTTTTTCATCATTAAATATGCGGTTCCGTCGTAATTGGCATAGCCGGCAAACGCTCAAAGACTAACTTAGCCAACTACATTGCGCCAGTATAATGTAAAAAACTTTACGCGCTTGTAGTTATGCACCGAGCAGAATGGATAGTATGATAATGCAAAATTGCATTCTGAGCATTGAAGAATTGAGGGATATATGCACTATTGGGGCAAAATTATAGGTGTTGTACTCGCAATAGTCTCGGGTTTAGGCTTCTGGGGCGCACTTGTAGGGTTAATTTTAGGTCATGGTTTTGATAAAGCATCAGCGCAACGTAAATTTTCTGGTGCGATGAATAAGCGCGATCGCCAGATCATATTCTTCGCCAGTACCTTCCAAATTCTCGGGCATTTAACAAAAGCAAAAGGCCGTGTAACCGAGACAGACATTCAATTAGCATCAAACTTGATGGACAGAATGCAGATACATGGCGAAACACGTAAGGCGGCTCAACAAGCATTTAGAGAAGGTAAATCACCTGATTTTCCATTGCGTGATGTCCTTAAACAATTACGTATGGCTTGCTATGGTCGCTTTGACTTAATTCAGATGTTTCTGGAAATTCAACTACAGGCGGCATTTGCCGATGGCAACCTGCACCCAAATGAAAGAAAAGTCCTGTTTATTATCGCTGAAGAACTGGGGATCTCGAAAACACAATTTGAGCAATTCTTAGACATGATCCAAGGAGGGCGGCAATTTGGACATGGCTACTCGCATCAATCAGGTGGTCATTATCAGCCTTCTAATGGGCCAACAATTGAAGATGCATGCAAAGTGCTTGGCGTCTCCATTAATGATGACCCCACAACCATTAAACGCGCATACCGTAAATTAATGAGTGAGCACCATCCAGATAAACTGATAGCAAAAGGTTTGCCTCCAGAGATGATGGAAATCGCGAAACAGAAAACGCAGTCAATACAGGCTGCCTATGATTTGATTAAGAGAGAGCGGAATTTCAAATAATCTCTTTTCCCGTCATATTTCGTTCTATAGCATTGTTATTTTCATTGGCGAGTCCTTAGTCACATACTGATATATGCTGCTAGGGAGTCGCATCACAGGATGCTTAGCTTTAGCACGAACTATTGAGGAAAATGCCTATCCGATATTGAGTATTTATGAAGTATCGCGTTAAAGGCACATGTTATATCAAAAACAGAACAATACTTTTTAAACCATCATAACGTGGTGCTATTGGCATTACGTATGATGGTTTTTTATTCATATGATTAAATAAACCTAAAAATCGGGTTGGCAGCTAAAATGCATAGGAGTGCCGTAGGCTGGGTGAGTAATATAAAGCGCTTGCGCATGTAATTGTAAACGTGGAGCCAGTGCACGTGCTTGTTCATGAGCATAGAACCGATCACCGAGGATAGGGTGGCCTAGCGCTAACATGTGAACGCGCAATTGATGTGAACGGCCGGTGATAGGGGAAAGTTTTACACGAGTTGCCTGCTCTTCATATTCCAAAACTTGGTATTCAGTTTGTGCCGATTTCCCAGTCTCAAAACACACTTTTTGTTTTGGGCGATTTGGCCAGTCGCAAATTAGAGGCAAATCAATGAATCCTTCTTGCTTCTCCAGATGGCCCCAAACACGCGCAATATACTGTTTTTTCGGTTCACGTTCGCGAAATTGGCGTTTAAGTTCCCGTTCTGCTGGCTTGTTCAGAGCAACAGCCATGACACCACTGGTCGCCATATCTAAACGATGAACAGATTCTGCATTCGGGTGATCTCGAAGGATACGACTCATAATACTATCATGATGTTCAGGGGCTTTACCGGGAACAGACAGTAACCCACTTGGCTTATTTACGACAATGATATGTTCATCTTGATACAGAACATATAGCCAAGGCTCGATAGGGGGATGGTAGGGTTCCATCATAAAAAATAAAGCTCCTGAGTCTTATAAAAATGATTTCTCCCTCATTTGAGGGAGAAATCATTGACGATTTAACATTAAAAGGATGTGATTATTGATGAGTCACAACAACTAATCGAATCGCATCAAGACGCCATGTCGCTTGTCCGATATTATCGATCAATTGTTTACGTTCCTCTTCAATGACAGACAACTCTTCATCACGAATATTCGGGTTAACTGCTTTCAGCGCTTCAAGTCGTGCCAGTTCCAGTGATAGAGCCTTATCTGCGGCTTCTTTTGCATTAGCAATCAGCACTTCAGCTTCTTTTTCTACCATAGGCTCCGACAATTTTAGTACCGAATGCACTTCATTTTGAACCGCATTAACCAATTTGCTTGCCATATGGCGATTGATCGCATTGAGTTGGCGGTTAAAACTTTCAAACTCAACTTGTGATGAAAGGTTATTCCCTTTGAGATCAATTAATAAACGAATCGGCGTTGCTGGTAAGAAACGGCTAATTTGCAGGTTTTTCGGTGCTTGCGCTTCGAGAACATAAATTAATTCCGTTAGCAATGTACCGACAGGTAGCGCTTTGTTTTTCAATAAAGAAACGGCACAGCTACCCGTGTCACCAGATAAAACTAAATCTAACCCATTGCGAATAATTGGGTGTTCCCAGCTAATAAATTGAGTGTCTTCACGAGACAGCGCTTGCTCACGATCAAAGGTGATGGTGCAGCCATCTTGTGGTAAGCCAGGAAAATCCGGTACTAACATATGATCTGAAGGGGTTAAGATCAGTAAGTTATCACTCTTGTCTTCTTGATTAATACCTACAATATCAAACAGATTGAGTGCAAAATTGACCAATTCAGTATCATTGTCTTCAGCACCGATGGTTTCAGCTAATTTAATACCTGATTCCCCCCCATTAGAGTGCATTTCGAGCAAACGGTCACGGCCTTGTTCTAGCTGTGATTTTAATGCTTCATGCTCTTCACGGCAGGTTTTTAAAAACTCATCAAAGCCGTCTGTGACTGTTGGCTCAGCCATGTATTGCAACAGTTGTTGATAGTATTTATCGTAGATGGTGCGGCCTGTAGGACAAGTGTGCTCAAAAGCATCTAAGCCCTCATGATACCAACGTAATAGCACGGCTTGTGCGGTGTTTTCTAAATAAGGCACGCTTAAGATAATATCGCGAGTTTGACCAATACGATCTAATCGACCAATACGCTGTTCTAAAAGATCAGGGTTAAATGGTAAGTCAAACATCACCAATTGGTTCGCAAATTGGAAGTTACGGCCTTCAGAACCAATTTCAGAACAAAGTAGCACTTGTGCGCCATCTTCTTGAGAAGCAAAGTAAGCCGCGGCACGGTCACGTTCAAGCAATGACAAGCCTTCATGGAATACCGCGGCTCGGATCCCTTCACGTTCACGTAAAACCTGTTCTAATTGTAGCGCTGTTGCAGCTTTCGCGCAGATAACCAGCACTTTTTCATTGCGGTTTGCCATTAAGTAGCCGAGCAGCCACTCAACCCGAGGATCGAAGTTCCACCACGTTGCGTTTTCACCTTCAAATTCTTGGTAAATTTGCTCAGGGTATAACATCTCTTTAGCGCGGGTTTCGAGATCTTTTTTCGTCCCCATAATACCTGCAACTTTAATGGCTGTTTGGTATTGGGTAGGCAGTGGCATTTTTAATGAGTGCAACTCACGGTGTGGGAAGCCTTTAACGCCATTACGTGTATTTCTAAATAATAGGCGGCTGGTACCGTGTCGATCCATTAGCATGCTGATTAACTCTTGACGGGCGGCGGTGCCGTCTGCACTGTCAATATTCGCTGCTTTCAATAATGGCTCGATATCTTGTTCTTTGATTAACTCATTGAGAAGATTTTGTTGATCATGCGTGAGCGTTTCACCTGATAACAATAATGAGACAGCGTCGGCGACAGGGCGATAGTTAGCCTGCTCATCGATAAATTCTTGATAGTCATGGAAGCGATTTGGATCAAGCAAACGAAGGCGCGCAAAATGGCTTTCTTGGCCTAATTGTTCCGGCGTTGCCGTCAGTAGCAACACAGATGGAATATGTTCAGCTAAGCTTTCAATGACCTGATATTCACGACTTGGTGCAGCCTCACTCCACTGTAAGTGGTGAGCTTCATCCACAATCATCATATCCCAGCCAGCCTCGACAAGTAGGTCGAAACGTTGCTTGTTACGACGAACAAAGTCTAATGAGCACAGAACCAGTTGTTCTGTTTCAAATGGATTATCGCTGTCATGTTGCGCTTCACTATAACGACTATCATCAAACAGAGAAAAGCGTAGGTTGAAACGACGCAACATTTCAACCAGCCACTGATGTTGTAAGCTCTCAGGTACAATAATCAGAACACGTTCTGCTCGGCCTGCCATCAACTGTTGATGGATAATCATACCGGCTTCAATTGTTTTACCTAAACCGACCTCATCTGCAAGTAATACGCGCGGATGGTGACGTTTACCGACTTCATTGGCAATATGCAATTGGTGAGGTATTAAACTGGCACGAATGCCTCGTAGACCTGTTGCTTGGTGTTTCACTTGCTCACTTTGAAACTTGCGGGCACGATAACGTAAGGCAAAGCGATCCATGCGGTCAATTTGACCTGCAAATAGACGGTCTTGTGGTTTATTAAATGTTAATTTACTGTCGAGAAAAACTTCTCTCAGGGTAACATCTTGTTCATCTGTATCAAGGCGAGTACCACTGTAAATAAGTAGGCCGTTATCCTCTTTGACACTTTCGACCTTGAGCTGCCAGCCTTCATGACTGGTAATGGTATCACCTTCATTGAACATCACTCGGGTAATAGGTGCATCATGACGTGAGTAGAGACGATTCTCACCACTGGCGGGAAAAAGTAAAGTCACCATACGGGCATCAATAGCCACAACGGCGCCTAATCCGAGCTCGCTTTCTGTATCGCTGATCCAGCGCTGACCAAGAGTAAATGGCATAGGTTTAACTCAATTCCATAATTTTGATAGTTTGTTTTTAGATTTTTTCAGGCTAATTATATATTTGCCGTCACTTTGTGTTGGTAAAACAAGGGCAATATGAATATTAATTGTAGTCGTTGCCCGAAGGACAATTATTGCTAATTGTCTCGCAAATTTTTGTGTAGTAACGAAGTGCGAGATACCAAAGGGGCGTTATATTAATTCAAGCAAGGCTTATCGTCACCTGTTAAAAAAACAACAACGTATTATAAAATACTATTTTTTTTATTGTTGCTTAATATTGTGTTTTCTCTTTGCATTTACAAGAGAGGCTCCCACTTTAAAACGGGATGGATAGCCCATTATTTTAGCAAAAAATTGCACAAAAATTAATCCTTTTAAAACAGTAAATTTATCTGGCCTGTCAAAATGGTATCAAAATCGTCTTGTAAAAAAGGCAAAATAGCATCGGCGATAGGTTTTATCTGTTTCAGAACATAGTGCTCATAGTCAGGTTTAGCCGTAATAATCTCAAGGGGTTCAGGACCTGCAAGCGTGATGATATAGCTTATCCAACCGCCATTTTGATATTGTTGGGGACGCTGTTGTGCCAAGTTATACTCATCTGCCTTGCGGGCGGCTTTGACATGTGGTGGTACATTACGTTGATAGTCAGATAGTTTGCGGCGTAACCGTTTACGGTAAATGAGACGTTTATCATAGTCGCCATGACGAATAGACTGTACATATTCGCGGATAAACTCACGATAGGGCTGACGATGAAAGATACGTGTATAGAGCTCTTTTTGAAAATATTGCGCTAAAGGTGTCCAATCGGAACGGATTGTCTCTAATCCGCGAAACACCATGTTATCGCCACTGAGTCCAGCATATCGCTTTTTACTGCCAGAGTCTGACCCTCGGATAGTTGGCATTAAAAAACGTCGATAATGCGTTTCGAATTCAAGTTCAAGAACCCCATTCAATTGCCATTCATCACGTAAATGTTCCTTCCACCAATTATTCACGTAATCACGGAGTTCAAAGCCAATTTGTTGTGCTTGCTCTTGTGTATGCGACTTTTTTAGCCACACAAAGGTTGAGTCAGTATCGCCATAAATGACTTGGTAGCCTTTTTCCTCAATTAACTGTTTAGTGATTTTCATGATTTCATGGCCACGCATCGTAATGGATGCGGTAAGGCGAGGATCAAAAAAGCGACATCCTTCAGCGCCTAACACCCCCGCAAAGGCATTCATAATGATTTTTAACGCTTGCGATAATGGCGCATTATTTTGTTGTTTCGCTTTATCTCGTCCTTGCCATATATGGCTAACAATATCAGGTAAGCAGTGAACGGTACGTGAAAACCATGCATCACGAAAACCGCTGACAGACGCGTGTTGATTCGGGGAGGCAAGTCCTTCAACCATGCCAGCGGGGTCGATTAAAAAGGTGCGAATAATGGATGGGTACAAGCTTTTATAATCAAGAACTAAAACTGAGTCATATAAACCAGGCTGTGAATCCATCACAAAACCACCGGGATTATGCTGTAATTTTTGTTCGGTAAGATTTGGTGCGACAAACCCTAGTCGATGCAGGCGCGGGATATATAAATGTGAAAATGCAGCGACAGAGCCACCCATTCGATCAACGGCAAGTCCTGTGACGGTGGAACGCTCTTGCAAGAAAGCCATTAAATCTGTTTTCTCAAAAATGCGATGGACTAAAATACAGTCTTGAATGTTATAGTGTGCAAGCGCTGGTTTATCATGATGAAACCGCCGATTGATTTCATCCATGCGGTCATAAGGACTATCGATTGCTTTTCCTTCCCCCAGCAATTCTTGTGCAACAAATTCTAAACTGAATGAAGCGAAATTCCACGTGGCAGCTTTGAGAGCATCAATCCCATCGATAATTAGCCTCCCTTCAGCAGAGGCAAAAAATACACCTTGTTTAAAGCCATGTTCACGCCATTCTAACTTTTTTCCTTGGCGCCCAAGCAACAGTGGGACGCCGTAGCGCTCGGCATGTTTGTGTAATATGTTTAAATCAAATTGAATGAGATTCCAGCCGATAATGGCGTCAGGATCAGACTGTTGTAGCCATTGATTGAGCTTTTCCAGTAATTGAGGGCGACTATTCACATAGACTAGCCGGTGCTCTTGAGTGAGTGCAGCTCCTTGCTCAGGCCCTAGCATAAACACGACATTATCACCGCAGCCTGAAAGCCCAATGGAGTATAGCTCGCCATGTTGACTGGTTTCGATATCTAGAGAAACAGCTTTAATTGAGGGGCGATAACTTTCACAAGGTTTAAGGTGATATTCACCATATTGATTTTGTGAAAACCAGACTGGCGCAGTGATAAAACGTTCCATGAGATAGCGCTCGCAAGGGCGAATATCCGCTTCTAGCAGTTTTACGCCCAACTCTTGGCAATGCTTATCGAGATTTTGTAACTGGCGGTATTGATGGCAATAGATTGCGCACACTTTTTCACGATGAAAATCGCGCAGTTCGACGGGGCGATATGTCAAATTAGCTTGCTTGTCTAACCAAGGTTGTATTGTGGGGAGCGATGAAATAGGAATAAATGCGATGGCTTGTTGGATAGGTACAGTGACCTTGCGAGCGCCATGATCAGTCAGCAGCCAATAGCTGACTTCAACCCCTTGGCGGGTATCTTTCCAATGACGGCTGAGAATAAAGCCTTTTTCAGCAGGAGACATAAATTGAGGCATAGAGAGGCTCGCGTCAACAATTAACGAACCTACTATACGATATAGGTGGGGTTTTATACAGTATTTTTTGTAATACCCAGTAATTCTGACGCGGGATTGCTCCCTGATAATAATGTCTTGGTGCTACCATCGTACGCAATAGCGCCATCATGAATGATCATTGTTCTAGGTGCTATTTGTAAGGCATCTTCTATATTATGCGACACCATTACCAGTGTTATGGCTTTAGATAGGCAAATTTCATCGAGTAGTAACAACATCTCATTACGTAAGGCGGGATCGAGGGCAGAAAATGGTTCGTCTAGCAACAAGATAGGCTGTTGGCGGATTAAACAACGTGCTAATGCGGCTCGTTGGCGCTGACCTCCTGATAACTGAGCCGGTAATCTATCTAAAAATTCATCAAGGCTGACCTGAGCTGCGATCAATTCGACTTGTTGTACCTGTTGTTGATTTAACCGTAAACCGGGGTGTAGCCCTAATCCAATGTTTTGCCTAACACTCAAATGAGCAAAGAGATTATTTTCCTGAAATAACATGGATACAGGGCGTTTCGCTGGGGGCGTATAGGTATGATCCTCTCCATTTAATAGAATGGCGCCACTTTTTGCTAATTGAAAGCCGCTAATGAGGCTTAACAATGTGCTTTTTCCTGCACCACTAGGCCCCATGATGGCAACTCGCTCGCCTGCTTGTATGGAAAAATTAAACTGCATATTCAGGCTATCATATTGATAATCAATTTTATTTAACTCTATCATGATCTTTTCCTGATATACGTTCGAGTAGGCTAAACAAAGCAAAACAGATTAAAAGTAGCAACATAGCGGTAACGGCACCATCATTTGTTCGATAAGCCCCTATTTGTTGATACAGGTAATAGGGTAGGGTGCGAAAATCTTCATTGCCAAATAGTGCCACCACACCAAAGTCACCAATAGAAATGACACAAGCAAAGGCAAGGGCTTGAGAGAGTGGTTTTTTTAAGGCTTTCAATTCAATGATACGTAATCGATGAACACCGCTAATACCCAATGAATGGCAAAGTGGATTATAACGCTCTGCGAGGTCTCGCATAGGATTTTCCAATACTTTTAGTGCATAAGGGATAGCCAGTAACGCATTGGTCATTATCACTAACGCATACGGGGAGTCAGGTAGGCCGATTGTTTCATTAAATAGAATAAAAAAACCGGTGGCGAGGACAATTCCCGGCATCGCTAAAATCAATAATCCACTAAGCTCCATTGCTTGTCCTAGCTTGATTGCACGGCGTAAACGAAGTTCACGGCTGCTCCAGAGCAGCATCATTGTGAGTAAAACACACAGTAGGCCAGCACATAAGGCGATAAATAGTGATGTAGCAGCGGCTTGCCAAAGCGCGGATTGACTGAGAACATCAAGTAGACGCCCGTTTAAACCATCAACGATAATTGCTAAGAGCGGTGGCACAAGAAATAAAATAGCCGCAATAATCACAATGGCGTCACGTATGCGACGGAAATTATTATCTGAAGGATCATACCATTGAGCATGCTGACTATGGCCTATTGAAAATAGGCTGTTTATCTTTTGGCTCAGAAACATTAAACCGACACAAAAGGTAAGCTGGATTAGAGCAAGAATGGCTGCACGTCCAAGGTCAAAGTCGTAGTTTAAGGCTTGATAAATCGCAAGCTCGATAGTGGTTGCTGCTGGCCCTCCGCCAAGAGCCAGTACAGTAGCAAAACTGGCGAAGCAGAGCATAAAAATAAGTGCTGCGGTAGGCAACATCTGCCTACGCAAGTAAGGCCACTCTAAAAGACGAAACTGTTGCCATTCATTTAGGCCTAGTTGTGCGGCGATTTGACGTTGTTCTATCGATATACTCTCAAGTGATTGCAACAACATACGCGTCGCGAGTGGCATATTAAAGAAAATATGCGCGAGCAGTATGCCTTGAAGGCCATAGGGGGTGAAATGATATTCAAGGCCAACATATTGAAATACGAGAGCAAGCCAACCTGTTTTTCCGTAAATAGATAAAATACCAAACACAGCCACAAGCACGGGTAAAACGAGCGTCATAGCACAAAGACGTAATAACAGGGTCCTACCTAAAAACCTACGCCGATAAAGCGCTCTAGCAAGTATAATCGCGGGAAGAACAGAAAATAGGGCAGAGAGAAAAGCTTGCCAAAAAGTAAATCCAATGACATGCCATAAATAGCTGTCGTTAAAAATGTCGTTAACGGAGATGACGGGCGAAAAAATCCAAAGTGCACCAAAAGCCAATAGTGCAACCGTGACTAATAAACCGGAGGCTAACGCCCCCGGAATCAGCGATAAATTAATTAACGGCTGACGGCGGATTGCCATAACCGGATCCATGATTGACGTTCTTTAGCTACCTCTTGAGCACTAAACTGTAATGATTTTTTAGGCATAGGAAGAACCTTGTATACGTCAGGTAGCGGTATATCAATCACTGGATACATCCAATTGGTGGTGGGTAAGGTATTTTGAAATTCAGGGGTTAACATAAAGGCTAAGAATTGCTTAGCTAACTCAGGTTGAGAACTCGTCTTTAATCTTGCCGCAACTTCAATTTGCATGTAATGCCCTTCATCGAATAGGGCTGCGGCATAGTTATCTTTATTATCATTAAGGATCTGATAGCCGGGTGATGATGTATAGCTAAGGACAAAATCCCCTTCACCTTTTAAAAACAAACCATAGGATTCGCTCCAACCTTTTGTCACGGTAAGGGTTTTGCTAGCCATTTTTTGCCATGCATCTGCTGACTTATCACCATAAAGTTTTTCAATCCACAACATTAAACCGAGGCCCGGTGTGCTTGTGCGTGGATCTTGATAGATAATTTTCCAAGGTTGTGTGCTATCTAATAATTCACTCATACTCTTGGGGGGATTTTTGATTTTGTTGGTGTCATAGATAAAAGCAAAATAACCATAGTCATAAGGAATAAACGTGGTGTTATCCCACGCTATGGGTAATTTCATGGTATCGGTGTTGATATCTGCGGGTGCGAATAAACCCGTCTCTTCAGCGGAAACAATAAGATTATTATCGAGGCCTAATACAATATCAGCTTTCGTTTTTTTCCCTTCCATGCGTAAGCGATTGAGGAGGGCTACACCATCTCCAAGTGACACAAGTTTGAGTTCACAACCACATTGTGCTTCAAAATTCTTTTTAATTTGTGGCCCAGGCCCCCACTCGGCAGCAAAAGAATCATAGGTATAAACAGTTAATGTTGGTTTTTCTGCCCATGCAAAATGGGCCAAACTGAGTGTTGTGAATGCCAACAAAGAGCGAAAGAGTGAATTTTTTAACATTTTATTTCCTGCGTTAGAGAGAAAACTACACAGGATTTGAGAAGGCACCTTAGCAATATTATGCTGCTGGTAGCTCAAATCCCTACGCCGGCATTGCCCGGATCAGGTTCTACGGGTTAATTCTCAGCCTAAATAACCATTTCGGCACCCCGTTGAGACAGAGGCTATTGTAGTGTCTTTGCTCATATCTGCAAACTCTATTGATATAGGTTTACCAGTTTGGGTATGTGTGAAACAATTAGCCATCTTTCAAATTTGGTTATTGAGGTAGTCTGGTGATCGATGATGATGGCTACCGCCCGAATGTAGGAATTGTAATTTGTAATCGGCAAGGGCAAGTTTTATGGGCTCGCCGTTATGGTCAACATTCATGGCAATTCCCTCAGGGGGGAATAAACCCAGGGGAATCGCCAGAACAGGCTATGTACCGTGAACTGTACGAAGAAGTTGGCCTACAACGAAAAGATGTTAGGTTATTGGCTTCAACTCGCAATTGGTTGCGTTACAAATTACCCAAGCGTTTGGTGCGTTGGGACACAAAACCTGTTTGTATTGGGCAGAAACAGCGTTGGTTTTTACTACAACTTCAATGCAATGAAGCAGATATAAACGTTCAGCGCAGTAAATCGCCAGAATTTGATGGCTGGCGATGGGTCAGTTATTGGTACCCTGTAAGACAAGTGGTCTCTTTTAAACGGGAAGTGTATCGCCGCGTCATGAAAGAGTTTGCACCCGTTGTAATGTCATTACAGGAACAAAAACCGGCACAGAGACCTGCGTTTACTCACCGTAGACGCGGGGCGAGATAAAATCATGTTGACGCGTCTACGTGATATTGTTGAAAAAGTAGCAATGGCGACAAGCTTAACCGAGGCGTTAGAAGTCTTAGTTAACGAAACTTGTTATGCGATGCAGACGGATGTTTGTTCCATTTATTTGGCCGACCATTCGCGCCAGTGCTATTACTTAATGGCAACCCGCGGGTTGAGAAAACCTAGCGGTGTTGCTATTCGCCTTGGATTTGATGAAGGGGTAGTGGGGGCGGTTGGACGCCAATCTGAAATGCTAAACCTCGCTGATATTCGCGAACATCCCGAATTTAAATACCTTCCCCAATTAAAAGAAGAGCGACTAAAAGCCTTTTTAGGTGTGCCTATTGTCTACCGTCGTCAGCTATTAGGTGTTTTAGTTGTTCAGCAGCACGAGCGGCGTTTTTTCAGTGAAACCGAGGAATCATTCATGGTGACACTGTCAATGCAACTGGCGGTTATCTTATCACAAGCTCAGGCTAAAGGCGTGTTTGGTCAGTACAGGCAGAGCCGTATTAAAGCAATTCCTGTTTCTCAAGGGATTGTGATGGCTTATGGCTGGCAAGATAGTTCACAGCCTTCATTTGACAGTATTTGTGAGGCCAGTGCATTAGACCAAAATGATGAAAAACAGCGTCTCATTACCGCTATCGAAAATGCAGCATCTGAGTGTCGACGTATTAGTAAACGCTTTATTGCTCATTCTCAAAAAGAAAGTGCGGCAATTTTCGATTTATATAACCATTTATTGCATGATCCTCAACTGAAAAATAGGCTTTTTTCCGCTATAGAACAAGGCTTTGTCGCTGAGTGGGCGGTGAAGACAGTTATTGAGGATTATGTTGAGCAATTCTCTCGTTTACGTGACCTCTACCTACGAGAAAGAGGAGCCGACCTTCGTGCATTAGGCCAACGCTTATTATTCCATCTAGATGATAGTTTATCTTCAATAGACCAATGGCCAGAACGCTTTATCCTCGTGGCCGATGAGCTAAGTGCTAGCCTATTGGCAGAAATGCCTTTAGAGCAGTTGGCTGGGGTGATCGTTCGTGATGGTGCGACACATTCTCACTCCGCTATTTTGATCCGCGCGATGGGGATCCCTGCAATCATGGGAGCAGATATTGATCCATCCCTATTGCATAACCGCTTTTTGATCCTTGATGGCTATCGAGGGGAAGTTTTTATTGAACCTGAAAATATTATTACTCAGGAATATAAGCAAATCATCGCAGAAGAGGATGTGCTTAGCCGTTTAGCGGAAGGTGCCCTTGAGCAAGAATCTGTGCTGAAAAACGGTGAATCAGTTCATATTCACCTAAATGCAGGATTAAGCCCCCGTTATGAGCAACAAATTAATGTGGCAGTTGATGGTGTTGGGCTGTATCGGACGGAATTGCCTTTTATGCTGCACAATGGTTTTCCATCAGAAGATGAGCAGAAACTGTTGTATCAAGAAATCTTGCACTTGTTTGCAGATAAACCGGTGGTACTCAGGACGTTGGATATCGGTGCAGATAAGCAATTGCCTTATATGCCTATCAGTGAAGAAAACCCCTGTTTAGGTTGGCGTGGTATACGCGTTATGTTGGATCAACCCGAAATTTTCTTGATCCAATTAAGAGCGATGCTACATGCAAACGTGTTAACAAAAAACTTGCGCATACTGCTGCCGATGATCACCAGCATCAATGAAGTCGATGAAGCTATTGCATTGATTAACAGAGCAAAAGAGGAAGTCAGCTTAGCGATCGGCCAAACGGTACAAACACCTAAAATTGGCGTTATGTTTGAAGTTCCTTCTTTACTGTTTTTGCTTCCTGAGTTAAAAGAACGGGTAGACTTTATTTCAATTGGTACAAATGACCTGACTCAGTATTTGCTTGCCGTAGACCGCAATAACACGCATGTGGCTGCTATCTACGACAGCCTTCATCCCGCAATGCTCCGCTTTTTAGCTAAAGTTTATGAAGAGTGTCATCGTCTTGATTTGCCGGTGAGTGTGTGTGGTGAAATGGCAGGACAGCCTTTAGGTGTGATAGCGTTGATTGCTTTGGGGTATCGTTCTTTAAGTATGAGTGGAAGAAGTGTACCGAGAGTTAAGTACCTTATCCGTGGGCTACAGTCTGATATGGTCGAAAAATTAGTTCCTGATATCTTAAAGGCTGAGACAAGCGAGAACATCAGGTTGATCATTAGCCAATTTATGGAAAAAAACGGGCTTGGTGGTTTTGCCCGAGGTGGGATCTAATCAGCCTTATTCACCTGCGTATGAGCTGTGCTATGATGCGCAATGATTTTAGATTAACAAATAAAGTGGGGAACGATGAGTAACAGCTACTTAGCATTTCCGGAAATTGATCCCGTAATGTTCTCGATTGGGCCAGTATCGCTTCACTGGTATGGGTTTATGTATCTTGTAGGGTTTGTTTTTGCTTTATGGCTGGCAGGTCGTCGCGCAAATAAACCTAACAGTGGTTGGACAAAAAATGAAGTTGAGAACTTACTCTACGTTGGCTTCGTAGGTGTATTTGTTGGTGGAAGACTCGGTTATGTCTTCTTCTATAATCTTCCTGTTTTCCTTGATGACCCACTTTATTTATTTAAAGTTTGGGATGGCGGCATGTCCTTCCATGGTGGTTTGATTGGTGTGATCTGTGCAATGTTATGGTTTGCACACCGTACTCGCCGCCGTTTTTTACAAGTTTCTGATTTTGTTGCACCGTTAATTCCTTTTGGCCTTGGAATGGGGCGGATCGGTAACTTCATTAATGGTGAGTTATGGGGACGTGTGACACTTGATACACCGTGGGCTTTCTTATTCCCTCATTCGCGCAGTGAAGATATTCAGCTTGCGGCACAAGACCCTTCATTGCTACCTACTTTAGAGCAATATGGTGTGCTTCCACGACATCCTTCCCAACTTTATGAGATGTTTTTAGAAGGTATTGTTCTGTTCCTGATCCTGAACCTATTTGTGCGCAAACCTCGTCCTATGGGGAGTGTGTCAGGTTTATTTTTAATTGGTTACGGCGCATTCCGGATTATTGTTGAATTCTTTAGGCAGCCAGATGCGCAATTAGGTCTATTTGGCGGTATTAGTATGGGACAAATTCTATCCATACCAATGATCATAATTGGTATCTTAATGATTATTTGGGCCTACAAATACGGTAAAAATATTCCAGCGCATAAGCCAGAAAAAGTAGAGCAAGCCAGTAAATAAAGGTTGCTTTGCCATACTCAAGTTATCGAGTGGTTGAAAATGTTTATGCATGTTTACCCCATTCTTGAGTATGTTTTGCGTGGCTTACATTGCCATTTAGCTAGGGGCTGATGAGTTAAAGCATTATAAATACAATAAGGTAACGGATGTTGATGACATTTGTTATCTCGCGAGTAAGAGAGTCACTATGAAGCAGTATCTTGAGTTATGTCAGCGTATCATTGACGAGGGGCAGTGGGTTGAAAATAAACGTACGGGAGTACGTTGTTTAACCGTGATCAATGCCGACTTAGAATATGATGTCGCGAATAACCTGTTTCCATTAATCACAACCCGTAAAAGCTTTTATAAAGCAGCGATTGCTGAATTATTAGGTTATTTACGTGGCTATGATAACGCAGCACAATTCCGTGAAATTGGTTGTAATACATGGAATGCCAATGCCAATGAAAACCAAGCTTGGTTAAGTAATCCTCATCGTAAAGGGGAGGATGATATGGGCCGTGTGTACGGTGTTCAAGGACGCTCTTGGCAACGTCCTGATGGCACACACCTCGATCAACTTAAAAAGGTGGTGAACAACCTAAAAAATGGCATTGACGACCGAGCGGAAATTATTACCTTTTATAATCCTGGTGAATTTGAAATGGGGTGTTTGCGTCCTTGCATGCACACCCATACATTTTCTTTATTAGGTGATACTCTCCATTTGACCTCTTACCAACGTAGCTGTGATGTGCCGCTTGGTTTGAACTTTAACCAAGTACAGTGTTTTGTACTATTGGCACTCATGGCGAGAATTACGGGTCATAAAGCGGGTAAGGCTTATCATAAAATTGTGAATGCACATATTTATGAAAACCAATTGCCACTAATGCGTGATGTACAGCTAAAGCGTGAGCCTTTCCCTTTGCCTTCATTGCTGATAAACCCTCAAATTAAAACATTAGAAGATATTGAAACTTGGGTGAGCACAGATGACTTCACGATTGAAGGCTATCAATGTCACGAAGCTATCAAATACCCCTTTACGGTATAACGCAGTTTAAACTGATTTAAGAGAGCTAAGGCGATGGTCATTCCAACCGTGCCTTAGCTTTTTTTATCGCATTTCTAACGCACTTCATGCTCTTTTCTTTAACTTGTTCTGCTTGTTACGAAGCGCTACCTAAAATGGCTGAAAATGATTGCCAATTTTACATTTTATTGCGAAGCATCGCGTAACTTAGTCGTTTGGGGCTATTTTTATGCCGTCTTGCTATCCATAGTAAACACTCATTTTGCAAAGGACATTGCAGCAATATATGGATATTGAAATAGAAAAGCATAACAAAGGCTTCACGCTTATTGAGATGTTAGTGGTGATGTTCATTTGCTCTGTAGCATTGCTACCCGCTTTATATAGCTGGCAACAACAACAGAAAAAATTACAGTTAGTTGATGCCGCTCGGCAAGTAAGCGTATTTATTTATCGCCATTTCATGGAGGGTATTTATTTAAATCAGCACCGTGTTTTATTCATTGATACCACACAAGGGGATTGGAAGCTTACCTTTAAAGAAGCAACAAACCAGAGGCAAATAGCGGTATTAGCATCGACTCCGTATGCAGGTGTTGAAATACAATCCGTAAGTCGTTTATCTGTCGATTTCTATGGTAAACAAGGAACAAGTCGTGCTTTTAGTCTCAAGCTAAAAAATAATTTTGGGCAGATAACCATTGTTCTGTCAGCTTTAGGGCGCTTGAGACATTGTAGCAATAACAAAATCGTAGGCATTCCTCGTTGCTAGGGTTTTTCAATGAATATAAATAAGCAGCAAGGGTTTTCATTAATAGAGGTATTGCTCGCAATGGCAATCAGCAGTTTGGTTTGTATTGCGGCAACTGCCGTTTTTTCTCGTTTATTTAAACAAACTCACCAGTCGTATATTCAATACGAGATTGACAGGGAGATCAGACAAGTGCTTATTAATATGGAAAAGGATTTTAGACGAATTGGGTACTGTAGTAGCGCCTCATGCCAAGGTGAGGCAATGAAAATTGATGCGAAATTTTTAAGTCATCATCCTAATTCATGCATTATTTTTGCTTACGACCAAAACTTATCGGGTTCATGGCGGCCTGTTAGAGCGAGAAGCAAAGAGTCTGATTTTTTTGGTTATCGATTAAATGGTCACAAATTGGAGTCGAATCGAAATGTGGAAGATTGTGACGGTAAACGATGGCAATCCTTGTTTGATCCTTTAAGGATTAGCGTGAATTCATTGCGATTTAATTGGCATGAAGCGGAGTCAATACTTGAAATGTATTTAAGCGTTGAAAGCCCCAATTTACCTAATAAACGTTTTCACTATAAAACAGCTGTTTTGTTGAGAAATCTGTGATGCGTCTAGGCGGCAACCAAACAGGCAGTATCGCTTTGGTGATGGTAATGATATTGATGACGATGGGGCTGTTGTTGTTAAAGGCATTACACATTTATCAAGAAAATGCACGTGATGAGTTTTTTCGTGAAAAGAAATATATAGAAGCTTTCAATCTGGCGGAATCAGCGCTGGCATGGGGGTTGCAACAATCTTGGCGCTTAAGCACCTATCGGGGGGGCGACTTGGCAATGTCAGTCCATGCCAATACAGGGAGGAACAAGCTGCATTAAACATTATAAAGGAGGGCAATTTGTTTTATTAGGCCGAGGAGAATATCAAGGACGATATCATGTCACCGTTTATCGCTGGGTAGCTGCGATTCCAAAATCGCAAAAAATTCGGCCACGCATAAAAGGTTGGATTGATTATTGCCCTGTTACACAAAAAGGATTTTGTTGATGAAAGCTCTCTATGATAAGCAGCGAGGTTTTATATTAATAGAATCAATGGTTGCTGTGGTCGTTTTTGCTATCCTGTTAATGGCGTTATTAAGCTATAATCAACACATAGCCTTAAATTTCAATTGGATATATCATCATTCGCTCGTATTTCGAGTGTTGCAAAATAATTTAGAGCGTCAAGCGGTGCTGATGGAGCCACAGCTTGAAAATACAGAGTTTATTTCTCCCGATTGGCAGATAAACTTACAGACTCTCTCAGTGTCTGAGAGTTGTAGTGATACAACAATCATGCTATCAACGGCTAAGCAATCATTTTCTCTAAACCGCTGGTTTTGTAGAACAGGAGATAACAATGTTTCAGGTTTATCATTCTAATCAATTAGAGCTACTAAAGGAGTTAATAGCTCATTTAATGGAGAATGAACCGCTTTCTCATCCGTTCGCACAAGAAATCATCTTGGTACAAAGCCCCGGTATGTCTCAATGGCTTCAGATAGAATTAGCAAAACGTTTTGGTATTGCTGCGAATATTCATTACCCTTTACCTGCAACTTTTATTTGGGATATGTTTCGGCGGGTATTGCCTGATATTCCGAAAGAAAGTGCTTATACCAAGCAAGCAATGACATGGAAGTTAATGAAAATTTTACCTACGGTGATTGATGAGGATGACTTTGAGCCGTTACGTCATTACCTTGAGCATGACTTAGATAAAAGAAAGTTACACCAGCTTGCAGGGAGAGTAGCAGACTTATTTGACCAATATTTAGTTTATCGGCCTCAATGGATTGAAAAATGGCAGCAAAATGAGCTTATTGATGGTTTAGGGGTAAACCAATTATGGCAAAAACGATTATGGTTGCAGTTGGTCGATTATACTCAATCACTGGGTCAATCACCGTGGCATCGAGCTAACCTGTATCAGAGTTTTATTGATAAGTTATCTAACAGTCAAAATCTACATAATGTGCTGCCAAAACGTATTTTTATTTGTGGTATATCTTCATTACCCCCCGTTTATCTGCAAGCATTAAGTGCCATCGCGGAACACACGGATATTCACCTCATGTTTACCAATCCCTGTCGTTATTATTGGGGGGATATTCACAGTCATTCTTTTTTGGCAAAGCTACAGAAAAGAAAATTACGTCATTATATTGATAAGAATGAAATATCGCGTTTTAAAATAGAGGAGCATGCACAAGAACTGTTCAATGATGAGGGGGAGCAAGAATTAGCTAATCCATTACTTGCCTCATGGGGAAAATTAGGACGAGATAACCTCTACTTTATTTCGCAAATTGATAGTGCAAATGAGATTTCAGCATTTGTCGATACGAACCGCAATAGCCTGCTAGAGAATTTGCAGCAAGACATTTTAGACCTCGAAAACCACGCTCAGCTTGGAACAGATTTAAGGGCTTATAGTACTAGTATCGGTAAGCGAGTTTTAGCACTCTCTGATCAGTCTGTTACTTTCCACTCTTGTCATAGCGCACAAAGGGAAGTGGAAGTATTGCAAGATAAATTATTGGCGTTATTTGAACAAGATCCCACTTTAACGCCGAGAGATGTCATTGTGATGGTTTCAGATATTGATAGTTATACCCCCTTCATACAAGCGGTTTTTGGAAATACCGCGACTAAGCGATATATCCCTTTTTCTATATCTGATAGAAAAGCCTTGCAGGCTCACCCCATTTTGCAGGCATTCATACTCTTGTTAGACCTGCCACAAAGCCGTTTCTCTACAGAGCAAGTCCTTACGTTACTGGAAGTTTCGGCTTTTGCTGAACGCTTTGATATAGATGAAAGTGAGCTAGGGTTACTACGCCGTTGGGTGAATGAATCAGGCATTCGCTGGGGGTTAGATGATGATAATGTGCGTGCATTATCACTGCCTGTTATAGGGCAAAATACGTGGCAGTTCGGATTAAGTCGAATGTTACTAGGCTATGCGATGGACAGTCGATATGGCCCTTGGAATGGTGTTCTACCTTACGATGAATGTAGTGGTTTAGCCGCACAGTTAGCGGGCAAACTGGCTTTACTGGTTAGCACATTAAAAGAGTGGCGAACGTTATTAGCAACGGAAAGAACACTTGATGAATGGCAAGATATTTGTCAGCAACTCATTGAGAGTTTCTTTCAAACAGATAGTGAGACAGAGTTAGTACTCACTCTTGTGACAGAGCAATGGCATAAGATACTGCAAAATGCCATAAACTCAGGCTACGATGAGCAAATATCTTTACGTTTAATTCGAGATGAGTTGGCGGTGTGCTTTGATGATGAAAAAATTAGTCAGCGTTTTCTGGCCGGGTCAGTTAATTTTTGTACTTTAATGCCAATGCGGTCGGTACCTTTCAAAGTGGTTTGTTTGCTAGGGATGAATGATGGTATCTATCCAAGAAGTATTCCGCCACTAGGGTTTGATTTAATGGCAGAAAAGCCTGCTAGAGGAGACAGAAAACGTAGAGATGATGACCGCTATTTATTTCTAGAAGCGTTGAACTCAGCAGCCAAACAGCTTTATATCAGTTACATCGGTTTATCAATACAGGATAATCAAGTTTGTAATCCATCGGTGTTAGTGACTGAATTGTTGGACTACATTTGTCAGAGCTTTTGCCTACAAGGCGATGACAAACTGAATATTGATGAAAGTGCGTTAAGGCTTAAAAAACATCTTGTATTTCAACATAACAGAGTTCCGTTTGCTAAAGAAAACTTTATGGCTAATTCGCCATATCAAAGCTTTGCTAGTGAGTGGTTACCCGCAGCAGAAACAGTGCTGCAAGAGGGCAAGCCATTTATCTATGAGCTAGATGAACGTGAAAGAGTGACAGATATCTCTATTGAACAGTTATTACGTTTTTATCGGCATCCTATTCGCGCGTTCTTCCAACAGCGCTTAAAAGTTCATTTCACAATTGAAGAAACAGAATTACCAGAAGATGAGCCATTTCTTTTGGACAAATTGCAGTGTTATAAAATGAATGAACGGATTTTGGCGCTGTTAATCAAAGATGAAAATCCGCAGCCTTTATATCAAGCGCTAAAAGCTTCAGGGCAACTGCCAGCGAAACAGTTTGGTCAATTGTATTGGGAGCAACAAATTAACGATATAGCGCCTTTAGCGGAAAAAATAAAACAACAAAATGTCCAACCAACTGATTATGTTATTGATCTTCAAATTAATGGCATCAAAATAAGCGGAGTGTTAAGAAATGCCCATGAGAAGGGAATACTCAGATATCGGCCTGCTTATTTAACAGCACACGATGGTGTTCAGTTATGGATAGAACATCTGTTATTTAATTTAGCGATTAATGACGGTGAAAGCGTTGCCTTGGGCCGAGAGAATAGCATTTGGCATTTTTCTAGTGTAAAACAAAGTGATGCGAAGAATTACTTAGAGCAGCTAATCGCTGGCTACTGTAAAGGGTTAAACACACCTTTATTATTACTGAACCAGAGTGGTTGGAACTGGCTGTCAGCTTGTTTTGATAAAAAGACAAAGCAGTATGACTTTGCTTCTGAAGAGATCCAACAAAAAGCGTTGTCTATTTTAATGCAGAGCCTTCAGGGGTCTTCGATGAAAAGAGGTGAAATGGAAGATGACTATGTCTTACGTATCTGTAGGAATATCGACCAACATTTAATTCAGGCGCTGTTAGAGAATACTCAGCGTTACCTTCTGCCAATGGCAGAACATTTAAAATAAAAAAGGAGAGCATTAAAGGATGCTACGTTTATCCAAAAGTATCGCTCAATTTTTCTTATTGTTAACCTTAATGGTTTGGGGGGCGACGGTTATCGCTCAGCCCCTTTGGCAAGTTTTGCCTGAAACTATCAATAAGAGTGAAAATGATCCAAGAACTTATCAAGCCATTAAGCTGAATAATGGGATGATCGTTTTATTGGTTTCAGATCCAAAAGCGACAAAATCATTAGCCGCGGTGTCGATTCCTGTTGGGAGCTTAGAAAACCCAGACAGCCAGCTAGGTTTAGCTCATTATTTGGAGCACATGGTATTAATGGGTTCTAAAAAATACCCAGAGCCAAGCAGCTTATCTGAATTTTTACAAAAACATGGTGGTAGCCATAATGCTAGCACTGCTGCACATCGCACCGCGTATTATTTAGAAGTTGAAAATAGTGCACTCAAAGAGGCAACTGATAGGTTGGCTGATGCATTAGCTGAACCATTACTTGATCCCACAAATGCGGATAGAGAGCGCAATGCGGTCAATGCTGAGCTAACAATGGCGCGTTCTCGAGATGGAATGCGTTTATGGCAAGTTCGTTCAGAAACATTGAATCCTAAACATCCAAATTCTCGTTTTTCTGGTGGAAATTTAGAAACACTAAAAGATAAGCCGAACAGCAAATTACAAACTGAGTTAGTCGATTTTTATAAAAAGTATTACTCAGCAAATTTAATGAATGGGGTGCTTTATGGTGACCAATCGATTGAATCATTAGCAAAGATAGCCGCAGATACTTTCGGGCGTATTCCTGATCATAAGGTGACGGCTCCTTCAACAGAGGTGCCAGCTGTTACTGATAATGAAAAAGGAATTGTTATTCATTATGTGCCAGCTCAGCCTCAAAAAGCCATTCAGCTTGAATTTAGTATCAAAAATAATATGGCTGATTTCCGGAGCAAAAGTGATGAATATATTGGCTATCTAATTGGCAATCGTAGTCCCGGTACACTTGCTGATTGGTTAATATCGCAAGGGCTTGCGGAAGGGATCAGTGCATCATCGCTTCCGAACGCGGACCGTAATTATGGCTCTTTCTCCATCTATATTACGTTAACGGACAAAGGTCTGGCTGAGCGTGATGAAATTATTGCGGCTGTTTTTTCTTATATTGATTTGCTGAAAAAACAAGGTGTTAATAAAAATTATTTTGATGAAATAGCGAATGTACTAAATCTTTCGTTCCGCTATGGTTCTATTGTTCGGGACATGAACTACATTGAGTGGTTATCTGACCAAATGATCAATGTTCCTGTGAACCACGTACTGGATTCCGATTATATTGCCGATAAATATGATCCTGCGGCTATAAAAGCTCGCTTATCTGAGCTGACCGCTAAGGATGCTAGAATTTGGTTTATTAGCCCAGAAGAGCCCCATAATAAAAAAGCTTATTTTGTTGATGCACCTTATCAAGTCGATAAGATTACAGCTCAACAGTTAGCTAAATGGGAACAGCTTGAATCTAAAATGAAATTTAGATTACCGGAGTTAAATCCCTATATACCAGATAATTTGTCTTTAATTAAAGTGGATAAGGAATATAAACATCCCGAATTAGTGTACCAAGATCAGAATACCCGTGTTCTGTATATGCCAAGTCAGTACTTTGCGGATGAACCTAAAGCAACCATTAATTTATTGCTGAAAACTAAAGTTGGTGAGCAGGACGCTAAATCTCAAGTCACAGGCGCCTTACTGCAATATATTGCCTCTTTAAAAATGGATGAACTGCAATATCAAGCCTCAGTGGCAGGGATGTCTGTTTCTGTCTCACAAGGGTTAGGTTTACAGTTTAATGCTAGTGGTTATACACAGCATTTGCCTGAGCTGTTTTTATCCATGACTAAGCTTTATCTTAGCTTTGAACCCACTGATAGGGAATTAGCTCAAGCCAAATCTTGGTATCAAGAGCAAATTAAAGTCGCTAATAACGCTAAAGCTTATGAGTTAGCGATGCAACCTTTGCGTCGAATTGATACTGTACCTTATTTCGAGCAAGAAGCACGGTTAGCAGTACTGGATGATATTTCGCTAAAAGATCTTACCGATTATCGTACTAAAGTTGTGGACAGTGCCGCACTACAAGCCATGGTAATTGGTAATTTGACTTCAGAGCAAAGCATAAAAGTCATTCAAGATGCACAGGCATTACTGAAGAGTAAAGGTACCAACTGGTGGCGGGGTGATATTGTTGCCATTGATCAAGCCTATTTGGCTGATTTCCATCGACAAGCTCAAAGCTCGGATAGCGCATTGGCAGAGATCTTTATTCCTGAAGGCTATAGCCGTATCGAGGGCGCTGTTCTCTCGGGATTACTATCCAATATCATTCAGCCATGGTTTTATGACCAGCTCAGAACGAATGAGCAACTTGGCTATGCTGTTTTTGCTTTCAAAGTCGGTATAGGCGATCAGTGGGGTATTGGTTTCTTATTACAAAGTAATGCGCAAACGCCAGCTTATCTCAATACTCGTTATCAAGAGTTTTATAATGTAGCGTTTGATAAATTGAAAAAATTACCGGCTCAAGAGTTTGAACAGTATAAACAATCAATTATTACTCAAATGAAACAGCCTCCTCAAACTTTCTATGAGGAAGTAGGACGCTATTCATCTGATTTTAGTCGTAATATTTTTACTTTTGATACTCGCGATAAGGTTCTGGCGCTTTTTGAAAAAGCAACTCAGCAACAGGTTATTGATTATTATCAGCGTGCTGTTATGAAACGTCAGGGATTGGCATTAGCCTCTCAAGTCATTGGTCAAGACGTGAATGAGAAAACGGGCTATGCGCCATTAAAAGGCTGGGTGTTTTATCCTAACGCTTCAGAATTTCAAAAGATTTTACCTATTAAGGATGATTTACAGTGAGTAAAATGCAGATAAGTTCCCAACTGTTAGATGCTTTTTCCCTACCCTTACAAGGGCAGCGGTTAATTGAGGCATCGGCGGGTACAGGTAAAACCTATACGATAGGGATCCTCTATCTGCGTTTATTATTAGGGTTAGGCCGAGAGAATGCCTTCTCTCGGCCTCTTACTGTAGAAGAAATCCTAGTTGTTACCTTTACAGAAGCTGCCACTAATGAACTACGAGGACGTATCCGTGAGCGAATCCATAAAATGCGTCTTGCTTGTATTCGTAATGGCGTTGGTTTTGAAAAAGAACCTGAATATTTAGAGTTGCTTTCACAAATTACGACACCAGAGCAACGAGAGTTTGCGATTAGTTGGTTGCTGACAGCTGAACGCCAAATGGATGAGGCGGCGATTTATACCATTCATGGATTTTGCCAAAGAATGTTGGTGCATAATGCTTTTGAATCAGGGGTTTTATTCGAACAAACCATGATCCAAGATGAACTTCCGATTCAAAAGCAAGCTTGTGCAGACTTTTGGCGACGACATTTTTACCCGCTTGATTATTCAATGACGAAGGTTGTTTTGTCGCAATGGAATAGCCCTGAAGCACTGCTGGCGGAAATTAAACCTTTTTTACAGGGTGATATGCCCGATATCGTTAACGAACAGCAGCGTACGGAAACGTTTGAAGAGCGCCATCAACGCTTAATAGAGCTGATCACTCAAGTGAAGTCTTTATGGCTAGCGAATTGTTCTGAATTTGAACGGCTTATCTCTAATTCAGATGTTGATAAGCGGAGCTATAGCTCTCGTTTTTTACCTAGCTGGTTAGAAAAAATGCTGCGTTGGGCGGAAGAGGAAACTCAGGATTATCAATTACCAAAAGAAATTGTGCGTTTTTCTCAAGCAGTTTTGCATGAGAAATCAAAAAGTGGTTCAGGGCCAGAGCACGCCGTTTTTGCGCGTATCGACGAGCTACTTTCCCAATCATTAACAATTAAAGACTTGATCATCCCACTGGCAATAACTGAAGTGAGACAAAATATTATTCAGGAAAAATATCATCGTGGGGAGATGGGGTTTGATGATTTACTTACTCGTTTAGACAGCGCACTAAAGCAGCAAGGTGGAAAATATTTAGCAGAAGCAATTAGCCAACGTTATCCCGTGGCAATGATTGATGAATTTCAGGACACAGACCCCCAACAATATCGTATTTTTCAACGAATTTATGGTGGTGTCGAAAATAGCGCATTGCTGTTTATCGGTGATCCAAAGCAAGCGATATATGCATTTCGTGGTGCTGATATTTTTACTTATATTGAAGCGAAAAAACAGGTCAATGCCCATTACACATTAGAAACTAACCATCGCTCATCACAACATATGGTGGAAGCGGTTAATCATGTTTTTAGCTATTGTGACAATCCGTTTATTTTTGAACAAATTCCATTTAATCCCGTCAATTTTGCAGAAAGAAACGCTGGTAAGATGCTTTGTCATAATGGTGAGGCAGTAAAAGCGCTAACTTTTTGGCAAATTAATGCTGAAGCCGTTTCTATTGCTGATTATGAACACACGATGGCCGCACAATGTGCCGCACAGATTAGCCAGCTATTACAAGGTGGCTTGAAGGGAACCACCGTTTTTCAGCAGCAAGATGGGAAAGAAATACCCGTCTCTGCTGCTGATATTACGGTACTGGTAAGAAGTCGGCGCGAGGCAATGTTAATACGCGATGCCTTAAACCAGCTTAGTATCCCATCTGTTTTTCAATCGAATCGAGAGAGTGTGTTTTCAACCCAAGAAGCACGAGACTTACTGTGGATCCTTCAGGCCGTATTGTCACCTGAGAAAGAGCGTGTTTTACGTAGTGCATTAGCGACAGGCACATTAGGATTAAACGCTAAAGAAATTGATACTCTCAACTATGATGAAAAAGCGTGGGAAGCTTTAGTTGATGAATTTACCCGATACTCCATTATCTGGCGTAAGCAGGGCGTTCTACCGATGCTTAGGGTGTTAATGTCTGAACGGCATATTGCTGAAACTTTTCTTTCTTCAGTTGACGGTGAACGACGTCTAATGGACTTTATGCATATTGGTGAGTTGCTGCAAGAAATGTCTCTTCAACTCGAAGGGGAGCATACATTGGTTCGTTGGCTAACTCAGCAAATAGCAGATCCTGACCATCAATCTAACGCGCAGCAAATGCGTTTAGAAAGTGATAAACACCTTGTTCAAATTAGTACTATTCATAAATCGAAAGGGCTTGAATACCCAATAGTTTGGTTGCCTTTTGCCAGTAATTTTTTACCTCAATCAAAGGCGCTTTATCATGATAGGGATAATTATCGGACACGTTTAGACCTTGCGGACAACGAAGAAAACATTGCTTTGGCAGATGAAGAACGTTTAGCGGAGGATCTACGATTACTCTATGTCGCCTTAACTCGAGCGATTTATCATTGTAGCGTAGGTATTGCACCAATCATCAAAGGCAACCGTAAGAAAAGTGGAGAAACTGACCTGCATTTATCGGCTTTAGGCTATTTAATTCAAAAAAGTGAAGCGGGTGATTTTACGTTGCTCGATAAAGGGCTAGCAGAATTAACGAATACAGTGATTAATGTTGAGCGAATTGAACAAATAGAGCCAATTTCGCTAGCGTTGAATCAAGGTGACTCAGAGGCGCTATCAGCAAGAAATGTGACGCGCTTCTTTGATGATCACTGGAGAGTCACGAGTTATTCGGGGTTAAGTTATCGCAGGTCTTACGGTGAGAGTGAGCAAGTAATTAGTGCAGAGCAGTTGGCAAGTTCGCTTGCACCAAAGATGGATATTGAAGTCAGTATCGATACCACTTTACCCTTAGCGGATGAGCACATTTTAACACCACACCAATTCCCTAAAGGGACCGCACCCGGAACATTTCTGCATGAATTAATGGAAGAAATTGAGTTTTCAAAAGACGTTCCTCTAGAGTGGTTGCAGGAAAAGCTTCAAATATCGGGCTTTGATACGCAATGGGCTGAAATGCTACAGGAGTGGTTAATGGCGATTGTTCAGGCGCCACTTGCGGAAGATGGCCTATGTTTATCCGCTTTAGCGCCTCAAGATATGCTCGATGAGATGCAATTTTATTTACCTATAGATAAGTTATTAGACCCCCAAGCCGTTGACCGCGTTACTCATCAATATGATCCTATATCTGCTGCTTGCCCTCCACTGAGTTTTGAAGAAGTACAGGGCATTTTAAAAGGTTTTATTGATTTAACATTTTTGTGGAATGGTAAATTTTATCTACTTGATTATAAATCAAATTACCTTGGAGGGGATGCCAGTTGTTATACGCAATCGGCGATGGTCGAGGCCATGATAGATCATCGTTATGATCTCCAATATCAATTGTACTCATTAGCATTACATCGTTATCTAAAACAACGGGTGCCTAACTATCAGTACGATATCCATTTTGGCGGTGTTTATTATCTCTTCTTACGCGGTATTGATAAGGCTGAGTCAAATAACGGTATTTTTTACTATCGACCTGAGCCTGAATTTATAGATGCATTTGATCAGCTATTTCTCAATGTACAAGAAGGGAGCACATCATGATGAAAGCGCTGTTCAATAAAGCGATCGAAGCTCGTTTGTTTACGCCTCTTGATATTCAATTTGCCTATAACATCACAGAAGAACGCAGCCCAATATTACTTTTTATTACTGCATTATTAAGTGCAGAAACGATGACGGGGCATGTTTGTTTATCCTTAGCAGACGTCAGTTTGGAAAAGATATTTGCTGGACGTCATCCTGAATTAGCTCATGAATTTTGGTGTGCAATAGGAAAGCCTGATCAAGAAACAATTTATCAAGCAGTTAAGAACGCACCTTTTATTACTTTAGCGGATGAAAACCAGCCATCACCTTTAATATTATCAGGTGAATTTCTCTATTTTCAGCGGTTATGGCAATACGAACGTTGTGTCTCTAGGTACTTTTCACAGACTGTATTCGCGCAATATGATTCATTGCATCTTAAATCAATTTTAGATGCGCTTTTCCCTCACAGTCGTGAGATAGATTGGCAAAAAATTGCAGCTGCGGTGGCTGTGACCAGCCAAGTGTCGGTTATATCTGGTGGGCCCGGTACGGGCAAAACAACAACGGTTGCTCGAATTCTTGCGGCATTAGTGAAACTTGCTGTTGAGAATAAACACAATGTTCAAATTGAATTAGCTGCCCCAACAGGTAAAGCGGCTGCTCGTTTGACTGAGTCATTAGGCGCTGCTCTGGACGGTTTATCATTAAGTGATGAAGAACGAGGCATGCTCCCTAATCAAGCTAAGACGTTACATAGACTATTAGGGGCTCAGCCGGAAAGCCAGCAATTCCGCTATCATAGCGATAATTTATTATCATTAGATATCTTAATTGTGGATGAAGCTTCAATGGTAGATTTACCTATGATGGGAAAACTCATCGAAGCTTTACCTTCTCATGCAAAATTAATTTTTTTAGGTGATAAAGACCAGCTAGCTTCAGTCGAGGCGGGGGCAGTACTCGGTGATATCTGTCAGTTTGCTGATTGTGGTTATAGCCCCCAAAGAGCGCAAGAACTTAGCGATCTGACGGGCTATTCACTGGCGCATTTTGTCTCTGAGGACGGACCTTTTATCAGAAATAGTCTGTGCTTATTGCGTAAAAGTTATCGGTTTTCTGCCTCTTCTGGCATAGGGCAGCTTGCGTTTGCGGTTAATGAAGGGGATGTGAAGCGTGCTGAGAAAGTCTTAAATAGTTCCTTCAATGATGTGCAGACCTATGGACAGGAAAGTGAAGACGATTACGCTCAGATGTTAATGGACGCTGCGAAGTTTTATCAAGATTACCTCTTATCAGTGAAAGCCGCTCATGACCCAGCAGAGATATTGTTTAAATTTAATCAATTCCGCTTACTTACCGCTTTAAGAGATGGGCCTTATGGTGTGATCGGAATAAATGAAAAGCTGGAAAAGCTACTGCATCGTCAAGGGCTTATTTATCGGCCATTTAATCAGACCAATAAACACTATGCAGGACGGCCAATTATGATTAGCCGAAATGATAGCCCGCTAGGGTTATTTAATGGTGATATAGGCATAATATTGCCCGATGAGGAAGGGGCTCTTAGAGCTTACTTTCAGTATCCAGATGGTTCGATTAAAGGCATTCAGCCTAATCGATTACCTCTACATGAAACGGCATATGCTATGACGGTGCATAAATCTCAAGGTTCAGAATTCGCCCATACCGCATTAGTATTACCGAAGGTATATTCACCAGTAGTGACTCGTGAACTGGTGTACACCGCGATAACGCGAGCTAAAAAAACGCTTTCTTTGTATTGCAATATGAAAATTTTACGTCGAGCTATTGAAACGCCAACAAAACGGCGTAGTGGTTTAGCAATACAATTAATGAATGTAAAATAGAGTCACAAGCAGTAGCTGTGGCTACGTAAATCAGACTTAAATGCAAAAGGTAATAATATGGATAACCAGCCAACTATGACGGCGTTAACGGTAACACTGAAAGCGAGAATCGAGCCGGAAAGACGTGCTGATTTAGAAGATGCATTTACACAAGTCATGCAGGGGATGAATAAAGATATTCAGGTGACTGGAGGTGGTACTTTACTTTCAGACAGCGGTGAAATTGAAGAATGTGATATCGAGCTTTCTGTGGCTGAGGCTAACGACGAAAATATCAGTCTGATAATTCAATTGTTCTCGTCTATGTTAGCGCCAAAAGGTTCTCGATTGATTGTGCATGGAGAAGATACGGTAATTGAATTTGGTGATGAAGAAGGCTTAGCACTCTATTTAAATGGCACTGAATTGCCTGATGAAGTTTATGAGAATAGTGATATCAATGATATTTTCGACAAAATGGATGAGGCTGTCGAAGATATTGGTGCTATCCATGGGGTATGGGAAGGGCCGACTGAAACCGCTTTCTACTTCTATGGTTCATCCTTTGCCGAAATGTCAGCATTGCTACAGCCCATTATCGACAGTACGCCACTCTGCCAGAAATCACGAGTAGTCCAAATTGCTTAAGCTGATTTACTGAATAACTAACCTGATCTCAATAAAGGATCAGGTTAGTTTGGCTTGCGTTATTTGTCGGTAGGCGCTTTTAAATCTAACATTAAAATTTTTGAGCGGCGTTGGTAGTTATATAAAGCTTGTTTTTTCAATGGCAACATTTCAATCTCAGCAGGAATAAAGCCTCTTTCTTGAAACCAATGAATGCTACGCGTCGTTAGCACAAATAATTTTTCTAATCCTATTTGCTTAGCCTGTAGTGCAATGCGGTGTAGCAGTTCTTCTCCCCGCGAAGAACTACGATAGTCAGGATGTACTGCGACACAGGCCATTTCACCCAGTTTTTCTTCTGGGTAAGGATAGAGTGCTGCGCAAGCAATGACTAAATTATCTCGTTCAATGATGGTAAATTTATCGATTTCCATTTCGAGTTGTTCTCTTGAACGCCTAACTAAAATACCTTGTTGTTCTAGTGGGCGGATTAATTCAAGAATACCACCAATGTCGTTAATATTGGCGCGGCGAATTTGCTCTGCACTTTCCATGACGATTTGAGTACCGATACCATCGCGTGAAAACAGCTCTTGAATCAAAGAACCATTTTCTTGGTAGCTGAGCAAATGACTACGACGCACACCACGGCGACAGGCTTTCGCTGCGCCACGTAAAAAACGCACTGTTCCTGAATAATAATCGCCTTCAGCTTCCAGCTCTTGGATCCTATTTTCTGCCTCATTGGGAAATAATTCAGATAGAATATTCCCTTCTTTATCGGCAACCCCTTGCGAAGAGCAAAATCCTATTAATTTTTCTGCTTTCATTTTGACTGCAAGCTGAGTTGCGATTTCTTCTGAGGTGAGATTAAAACTTTCTCCTGTTACAGAAACTGCAACTGGCCCAATTAATACAATAGAACCATTATCAAGTTGCTTATTGATAGCATCTTCATCGATACGACGAATACGACCGCTATGACAATAATCAATACCGTCATCGACACCAAGTGGTTGGGCGATGACAAAGTTTCCACTGACAACGTTGATGTGAGCGCCTTGTAAAGGAGTATTGCTAAGACTCATCGATAAACGAGCAGTGATATCAAGTAATAAAGCGCCTGAAGCTTGTTTCACATATTCAAGTGTATTCGAATCTGTCACCCGAGTATGTTTATGATAAACCGCTTCATAATTGTGTTCAGCCAAGATGTTCTCAATCTGAGGGCGAGCGCCGTAAACAACAACAATGCGGATGCCAAGGCTATGTAATAAACCTATGTCATTGACAATACTTGGAAAATTTTCATGCGCAATTGCTTCTCCGCCAAGCATAATAATAAATGTTTTGCCGCGGTGGGCATTAATATAAGGTACCGAATGGCGAAACTCATCAACCAGCTCGGTGCTGCGCTCTTTCATAACCATCCTCATAATTGAATTTTTATTCGCAATTAATGTATTTTTATTCTTTTTGGCGATAAATATCAAGTAAAAGATAGAACAAGACTTGTAACATTTTTATTATTTGAGTTTACATATCTCTATATTTAAATGTGTATTCTTGATGACAGCATGCGAATGATTCGCTAGAGTTTATGTTTCTGGCCTCAATTTGGCTTTTATTCTAAAATCACCTGATATTCAGTTTTAGGTTCGGAATTATTGATGAGTCACCAAGATCACTGTCCATCTAAACGTCGCCTTATACAGGGGGCGGCTGCGGTTATGTTACTTAGTGTCAGCCCATTTGGTTTCGCTGCGAATACAAATGTTATTGCGGTGCGTATATGGCCGGCATCAAGTTATACGCGCGTAACGCTAGAATCTAATGCTCCATTAAAATATCGTCAGTTGGTATTGCATAACCCTGAGCGCATAGTGATTGATCTCGAAGGGGTACAACTGAATAACATCCTGAAGCAAATGGGAACTCAGATTCAATCGCGAGACCCCTACCTTAAACTCGTTAGAGTGGGGCAGTTTGACCCGAAAACTGTACGTCTCGTTTTTGAAGTAAAAAATAAGGTTAGTCCACAGATCTTCACGATGGGGCCTGTTGCCGAGTTTAAAAACCGTTTAGTGATGGATTTTTATCCAGGGCAAGGTGTGGAAACATCCGATGACCCTCTGTTGGCTTTGCTAGAGGATTATAATAAAGGTGATTTAGAAGAAAAAATGCCTGCTCAGGCCAAAAAGCCCGGTAAAGCAGGAACTGATCGCCCAATTATCATTATGATTGACCCAGGGCACGGCGGTGAAGACCCCGGAGCGATGGGCAAATATAAAACACGCGAAAAAGATGTTGTGTTACAAATTGCACGGCGTTTGAAGGCGTTGATTGATAAAGATCCTAAAATGCGTGCCTATATGACCCGTAATGAAGATGTGTTTATTCCATTGAAAGTTAGGGTCGCTAAGGCTCGTAAAATGCAAGCAGACCTGTTTGTGTCTATTCACGCGGATGCTTTCACGAATCGCTCTGCTCATGGTTCTTCTGTATTCGCACTATCGACGAAAGGGGCGACAAGTAATACTGCACGTTACCTTGCGCAAACTCAGAATGAGGCCGATTTAATTGGTGGTGTTAGCAAAAGTGGTGATGCGTATCTGGATCATACAATGCTCGACTTAGTTCAAACTGCAACAATTAATGATAGCTTGAAGTTCGGCGATGAAGTTTTAAAACGTATGGGAAAAGTCAATCGACTGCATAAAAACAAAGTCGATCAGGCGGGCTTTGCGGTACTAAAAGCACCAGAGATCCCATCAATTCTCGTGGAAACGGCTTTCATTAGTAATTTAGAAGAAGAGCGTAAGCTGAAAACAGCTAAGTTCCAGCAACAAATGGCAGAGTCTATTTTTCAAGGAATTAAAGCTTATTTCCGTAATGGTGGTGAGTTAGCGATTAGAAATTAGTTTCTGTATTGCAAAATTTAAAATAGTGTAGGGTGATGAACTGAAAAGTGAGTCACCTTTTTTCTTTCATGGTAGGTTTGGGAAGATAAGGGAAGTATAACAAGTGGTTGCGGGGGCCGGATTTGAACCGACGACCTTCGGGTTATGAGCCCGACGAGCTACCAAGCTGCTCCACCCCGCGACTGAAGAGGTCAATATAACAGGGGATATTGGTTGCGGGAGCCGGATTTGAACCGACGACCTTCGGGTTATGAGCCCGACGAGCTACCAGGCTGCTCCATCCCGCGCCTGAAATATTTTTGATGTTGATTTTTTATTGGTTGCGGGGGCCGGATTTGAACCGACGACCTTCGGGTTATGAGCCCGACGAGCTACCAAGCTGCTCCACCCCGCGTCCGATAGCGGGCACTATACTCGGGATGAGATCTGATGCAAGTTTTTTTGTGTTTTTTTTTCAAAATCCAGCACGGATAGAACAAAATATCATCATTGTGGTGTTTTTTTAATCGTTAGGGGCAATCATTGAAGTCGTAATGGGTTTTGTCTAAGGTTCTACTTAAAAACGTTTAACTGGATAATTTATCGACAATAAAATGAATTCACGATGCCGATAGAGCCTGTGTTCAGTAGCATTTTTGGGAAATTAGGTTGAAACCATTCTAGCGACCATGAGTATATATATGATTAGCCGTTTCATTATTTATTGGGGTTTGCTATTGTGCGCTTCATATTGGATTGATGTGGGCGATATCATATGAAATTATGGAAAAAGTGGTGTATAGCAAGTGCGCTTGTTACTTTGCTTGTTGGCTGTCAGTCTCATCCGACAGACAAAGGACAGCAATATAAAGATGGACGTTTAAATCAAGACCTTCAGCAAGTCAGTCAACTGAATGTTCAAGGACGCCCTATCAATTCACACGATTTTAGTCAGCAAGTTTATGAAATCAAAAATGCATCGCCGCGTTTATTTCAAAATAACAATGACACCTACCATGCTATCGAAAATTGGTTAATGGCAGGAGGAGACCCGAAAAAGCTGACTAATTTCAATTTAACGGCATTCCAAATGGAAGGTGTCGATAATTATGGCAACGTACAATTTACAGGGTATTACACCCCAGTTATTGAAGCGCGCCGCACAAAGCAGGGCGCTTTTCAGCATCCCTTGTATGGAATGCCGCCAAAGGGGAAAAAACGCTTACCAAGTCGAGCCGCGATTTATAATGGCGCTTTAAGTGACAATTTAATTTTAGCTTACAGTAATTCTGCTATCGATAATTTTATGATGGAAGTTCAAGGTAGCGGTTATGTTGACTTTGGCGATGGTAGCCCTTTGAATTTCTTTGGTTATGCAGGTAAAAATGGCCATGCTTATAAGAGTATTGGTAAAGTGCTTGTTGACCGCGGTGAAGTACCCCTAGAAAAAATGTCACTGCAAGCCATCCATGATTGGGCCAATAGTCATAGCGAACAAGAAGTGCGCCAATTGCTTGAGGAAAATACTTCTTTTGTCTTCTTTAAGCCACAATCATTTGTGCCAGTCAGAGGAGCGAGCGCGGTTCCGTTAATCGCTAAAGCGTCAGTTGCTTCAGATAAAACCCTTATCCCCCCAGGCACAGCGCTGTTGGCAGAGATTCCAGTACTTGATAACACAGGTAAATTTACGGGACGCTATGAAATGCGTATGATGATTGCCTTAGATGTTGGTGGTGCGATTAAAGGTCATCATTTCGATATTTATCATGGAACAGGCCATGAGGCAGGAAAAATGGCCGGTTATTATAATCATTACGGAAGAGTGTGGGTCTTGAAAAAGAGCCAGCCACTGTTCGGTAGCAAGTAGTTATTAAGGTTGTTATTGACTATGCAAACTAAGCTTTCAGATGCTTGGATGCAGCGCTTTGCTGGGATCGGGCGCCTTTATGGACAACATGCATTATCGCTTTTTGCCCGCTCCCATGTTTGTGTTATTGGCGTTGGAGGGGTCGGGGTTTGGGCTGCTGAAGCCTTGGCTCGAACTGGAATAGGCGCGATTACGCTGATTGACATGGACGATATCTGTGTCACTAACACTAATCGCCAGTTGCATGCCCTAAAATCAACGATTGGTCAGCCAAAAGTTTCAGTGATGCAAGCTAGGCTGCTCGAAATCAACCCTGAATGTACAGTGAATATTGTTGATGATTTTGTGACGGTAGACAATGTGGCAGAATTGCTCTCGACTGGGTTTGATTATGTGATTGATGCGATTGATAGTGTCAGGCCTAAAGCGGCGTTGTTAGCCTATTGCCGTCGTTATAAAATTCCTGTCATCACGACGGGAGGCGCAGGCGGACAGATCGATCCAACGCAAATTCAAGTAACCGATTTGGCAAAAACCATTCAAGACCCGCTCGCGGCTAAATTACGGGAACGTTTAAAATCTGATTTTAATGTGGTTAAAAATAGCAAAGGTAAATTAGGCATAGATTGTGTCTTTTCAACGGAACAATTAGTCTATCCACAAAGTGATGGCTCAGTCTGTGCTGCTAAGAGTACTGCCGACGGTTCCAAAAGAATGGATTGCGCCTCAGGCTTTGGCGCGGCAACGATGGTCACGGCAAGTTTTGGATTTATTGCTGTTTCACATGCGCTTAAAAAGATGGTTGCAAAATTAGAGCGAGAAAATAGAGCAAACAACTGAGGCTATAGCAATAGCCTCTAGTGCATTATTCGGTAGGTGTCATTTCGCTAGCAAAATTACGGATAGTCGTGATTAATGCGGCTATTCCATTTTGTCGTGATTCGCTTAACTGACCAGACAACCCAGTGCTATTGAGGATCTCTTTAAAATCGATAGCAAGGATTTCTTGACTGGTTTTGTGTTCTACCGCCGCTAATAAAATCGCAAACAACCCTTTAACGACGCGTCCTTCACTATCACCGTAAAAATGGAAGGTGTTGTCGTCATTCAATCTCGCGCCAATCCAAACTCTATTTTCACATCCTTTCACTTCCTGAGTGTGTTGTTTCTGTTCTTCAGTCAGCGTTGGTAATTGGCGAGCAAGTTGGATGAGTGAACGATATTTATCTTCCCACGCCTTTTGTGTTGAAAATTGCTCTACTATTGCCTCAATTTTCAGTTCTGTTCCGAAAGGATGCGGCGCAAATGTTGGTGTTATTGAAGTCATTAGGCTTCCTTATTCATCATTCAGTATTGAGAGTGCAAACTTTAGCGCATTAATAAATTTATCAATATCTTGCAGATTATTGTATGGCATGACAGAAATACGTAAGCAGCCTCTAATATCGAGTGCATCCATTAATGGTTGTGCACAATGTTGCCCATAGCGTAATGCAATTTTTTGTTCAGTCAATAATAGGCCCAAATCACTATGGTGTATGCCGTCAAAATTGAAGGAAAGCAAAGGGGTATTGGGTTCGCTGTAGCAAGTAAATCCTGGGAGTGACTTCAGTTGCTCATGGGCATAATTTATCAATGAGCAGCAATGCGCCTCACGGTGGTGTAAATCGATTTCAGATAACCAATCCAGCGTCGCTGAAAAAGCGATGACCCCAGCAATATTCGGTGTACCAGCCTCAAAACAATGGGGAATAGGAGCAGGGGTAAAGTGGTCAAAACTGACTTCTGACAGCATTTTTCCGCCGCCGTGCCAAGGAGACATTGCTGCCAGTAAATTAGGTTTACCGTAACAAACCCCTAGGCCAGTCGGTCCATAAAGTTTGTGAGCGGAGAAAGCATAAAAGTCGATATCCATGGCACAAACATCCATTGGGCTATGTACAACGCCTTGTGCGCCATCAACGACAACGAGAGCACCTGCCTTATGTGCCAGTGAAGTAATCGCTGTTAAATCCGGTTGATAGCCTGTTACGTTTGACATTTGAGTGATAGCAATCACCTTGCTATTAGGGGTAAGCAATTGCTTCAATTTCTCAATATGTAGAGTTTGGTCTTGATTGATCGGCCATTTGATTATTTTTGCGCCCGTTTGCTGAGCGAGGATTAGCCAAGGCAGTAAATTTGAATGGTGTTCTAATTCGCTGACAATAATTTCATCATTAGGCTTTAAATGATGCCTAAAATAGCTTTGCGCAATAAGATTTATAGATTCTGTGGTGCCGCGTGTCCAAATAATTGTGTTTTCATCTTCTGCGTTAATCAATTTCGCAACACGTACTCGGCCTTGTTCGTAATTTTGAGTTATTCTCAATGATTCAGGAGATTGCCCGCGATAAACCGAACTACCGGAGTGGAGATAGTAGTCATTTGAGGCTTGAGACATGGAGATTGGTTTTAAGGCTGTCGCGGCACTATCTAGGTGAACGGTATGAGACTGGATAGCGGGAAATTGTTCTCGAAACTGCTTGGCAGAAAAATGATCCATTGTATGTGTTCTTTGTCTGAATATGTGTTTTTTTAACCGACGTTGTTAATACTTTTTAAATTTACGCGCTGCACTTTTTATTGTGTTAATTTTTGATGGTGACCCGTGATGGTGCGAGAAATTTAGAAAGTATTTTGGAATGATTATGTCTTTTGCGACAGATTGCAATCACTTTTCTTTTATCATTATTGGTGACGAGATATCTCATTACGTTAACTTCAAGATTAATCTTAAATATCTAACGATGAAGATTTTCTGTAAACTTGTTTACACGTTGTCTTTTTTAGATTTTTTCTTTTGCTTGTCTGCAAAAAAAAGCACCGCAACTTAGGCGGTGCATCACAAAAATCACTATGGACAGACAGGGTAAATGTACAGGAAGTGAAAAAAACAGTAGCTAAAGCTACAAAGTCTGGCATTCCCAGACAACTTGCAAACACAACATCACAACCACAAAGCCAAAAGTTTCAAAGTAACCAAACTCTGTAACTTTTCGTTCCGGCTTAGGAAGTGCGCATACTATAGGTATTTACTGGCGTATCCTCAATGGACAATTTATAATGCTTCGGATGAAAAAAACTAATGCATATAACCCTGTCGAGTAGAAGTGATTATGTCTAAAAGATTACCGCCACTTAATGCGTTAAGAGTATTTGATGCAGCCGCTCGTCATTTAAGTTTTACTAAAGCGGCAGAAGAGTTGTTTGTAACCCAAGCTGCTGTTAGCCACCAAATGAAAAGCTTGGAAGATTTCCTTGGGTTGAAATTATTTCGCCGCCGTAATCGCTCTTTGCTATTAACGGAAGAGGGGCAAAGCTACTACCTTGATATTAAAGAAATATTCTCCTCTATCAATGAGGCTACAAGGAAATTACAGGCACGTAGCGCCAAAGGGGCACTAACAGTCAGTTTATCTCCTAGCTTTGCGATACAATGGCTTGTGCCTCGTCTTTCTAGTTTTAACCAAGCATATCCAGGGATCGATGTGCGGATTCAAGCAGTTGATCGAGAAGAAGATAAATTAGCCGATGATGTTGATGTCGCTATTTTCTATGGACGAGGGAATTGGTCTGGGCTTAGAACAGACAGATTATATGCTGAATATTTAATGCCGGTTTGTTCTCCGGTATTATTGACCGGACAATATCCATTAAAGCAACCCGAAGATTTGGTGAATCATACTTTATTGCATGATTCTTCTCGCCGGGATTGGCAAGCTTATGTTCGCCAATTAGAATTGCATAATGTTATTAATGTCCAACAAGGGCCTATTTTTAGTCACAGTGCGATGGTCATTCAGGCTGCCGTTCACGGGCAGGGTGTGGCATTAACGAATAATGTTATGGCTAAAAATGAAATAGACGCAGGTCGTTTAGTTTGCCCATTTAGCGAAGTTTTGGTGAGCAAAAATGCGTTTTACCTTGTGTGTCAGGAAAACCAAGCTGATTTAGGTAAAATAGCCGCATTTCGTCAATGGATTTTGGCCCAAGCGGCAAGCGAACAAGAAAAATTGGGTTTTATTACAGGTGATCAAGATATTGCACTTATTTAGTAATTATACATGCCCATTATTCTTCAAATTGTAGTTAGTTGCATAGTGAAAACGGCACTCAGTTGATTGAATGTATAGGAATGTTATTAGGTCATCTTAAGGCGACTGGGGTTATTTCGGTTATAGTAAATAAAAGGTGTTACTGTGAATAGTCGTTTGATGTTAATTTTTGCTGGGATTAGTGGGTTTTTTACGGTGGCCTTTGGTGCTATTGGTACTCACGCACTGTCATCGATTATGAGTGCCCATCAGATGGAATGGATTGAAATTGGTTTGCGTTATCAAATGCTACACACAGTCGCCTTAATGGTACTGGGGGCTATTTTATTACGCAAAGTGATCCTTTGGTTTTACTGGTGTGGTGTTTTTTTTGCTGTAGGCATACTTCTTTTTAGTGGTAGCCTTTATTGTATGGCCTTGTTACAGGTAAAATACTTTTCCTATTTTACGCCAGTAGGGGGAGTTTGTTTTCTTATTGGCTGGCTGTTGGTCGTTATCGGCGCTATGCGTCTAAGGAAACCGGCGTTACGCCATGAGTAATAAAATTGCATTATATTGTCGTCCTGGATTTGAAAAAGAGTGTGCGGCAGAAATTACAGATAAAGCAGGGCAAAAAGACGTTTTTGGTTTTGCTCGAGTCAAAGAAAATAGCGGCTATGTTATTTTTGAGTGTTATCAGGCTGAAGATGCCGATAAACTTGCCCGTGAGCTGCCTTTTCGTGAATTGATTTTTGCACGTCAAATGTTTGTGGTTGGCGAATTGCTGAAAGATTTGCCTCCTGAAGATCGCATTTCACCGATTGTAAGTGTACTCAGCCAGCAGGTGGAGCGGGCTGGTGATCTTCGTGTTGAAGTTGCTGATACTAACGAAAGCAAAGAGCTACTGAAGTTTTGCCGTAAGTTTACAGTGCCTTTGCGTAATGCACTGCGCAAAGAAAAAATTTTGCTAGCTAAAGAAAACTTTAAACGTCCAATTATTCATGTTTTCTTTATTGCGCCTGGTTGCTGCTATACAGGCTATTCATATAGTTCGAATACTTCTCCATTTTATATGGGGATTCCGCGTCTTAAATTCCCATCGGATGCGCCTAGCCGTTCAACGTTGAAGCTAGAAGAAGCGTTCCATGTCTTTATTCCCTATGATGAGTGGGAAGAGCGTTTAGCGAGTGGTATGAATGCGGTTGACCTTGGTGCATGCCCCGGTGGTTGGACGTATCAATTAGTTAAGCGAAGTATGATGGTACATGCCGTGGATAACGGCCCGATGGCACAAAGTTTGATGGATACAGGGCAGGTTAGGCATCATCAGGTTGATGGGTTTAAATTCGAGCCAAATACCAAAAATATCACTTGGTTAGTCTGTGATATGGTTGAAAAACCTGCAAAAGTTGCTGCGTTAATGACGCATTGGTTATTAGAAGGTTGGTGCCGAGAAACCATTTTCAACTTAAAATTGCCAATGAAGAAACGTTATGAGGAAGTTTCTCATATTCTGGATAAAATGTTTACTCAGTTAAAAGAGCAAGGCATTAATGTCCGTATTCAAGCAAAACAGCTTTACCATGACCGTGAGGAGATCACCGTACATGTTCAGCGAATTTGGTCGGCTTATGCGCCAATACGTGACTAAACATTAGACGGGTCACCTCACTTATCACTGCACCCCAAACGCTGATAAATGGCGAAGTAAGGTGCAGTTTTTTTATGAAGATGATTTAATCTGATAACGTAGTTGGTTTAGGTTGCCTTGTAATGCGATATCCGTTCTTAATGTCGCAATATCACGACAAGTTGTGGCAATATCGAGCTGGCCAATGAGTTTTTTTCTCCATTTCTCGTCAACATTCTCTAAGTTAGCAAATAAATTTTCAATTGAGTGATACTGCTGTAAAAGTAATGTGGCGCTTTTCGCTCCAATCCCTGTAACGCCGGGGACTTTACTGCTACTAATGCCCGCTAATCCCCAGTAATCAGGTAGTTGGTGTGGCTGTACGCCAAATTCTTTCTCAATAAATGGGACATCTAGCCAACGTTTTTGAAAATAATCACGGATGCGAATGGCGGGGGAGAGTAATTGGCAATAGCCTTTATCGGTCGACACTATGGTGACGGTTTGTCCGGCATCGGCGATTTTTTTTGCTAAGGTGGCCGCAAGATCATCGGCCTCATCCCCATGTGATTGCCAACAATGAATACCTTTGGATTCAAACTGGTTGATTAATGTCGGGAGCTCAGCCTGTAAATTATCAGGCATGGGTTGTCGGCCCGCTTTATAGTCAGGTAACTTTTTATGCCGCCAGCTATTATGCCTACCTTCTTCATCAAATACCGCAACGATATGGGTGGGAGAGGTATGCGAAATAAGCTGCAATACAGCGGATATACAGCTGTCACCACAAGGGCTACCTTGTACCGCATGTATGCGACGAATTAAATTAAGTGCATCAATAATAAGTAAGTGGATCATCATGTTTTTGCCATCCTTGGCTTTTATCCATTTATTTCACAATTTCATAGCAAGGCTCATAGGCAGTCCCGCCTGGGAGCTTCATACGATGTTGACTTACAAAGCCTCTTAGCAGAGTATCCATGCGTTGCATGATCTCTTTATCTCCATGAATTTTAAATGGTCCATGCTGTTCGATAGCTTTCATTCCAACTTCTTTCACGTTACCTGCCACGATACCAGAGAACGCTCTACGCAGGTCGGATGCCAGTTTCTCTGGTGATTGACCTGGGTGTAAGTTCAAAGATGCCATGTTTTCATGAGTTGGCTCGAAAGGATGCTGTAGCTCTGGGCTGATTTTGATTGACCAGTTAAAGCTATACGCATCACCTGTACTACGGCGATTATCTTTTACTAGAGGCATGTGTTTTTTCATAACACGAGCCACCTCTTGGGGATCATCAATGATAATTTGGTAGTGTTTACTTGCCTCATCACCAAGGGTGTGACGAATAAAGTCATCAAGTACAGCGAAGTATTCTGCACTTTCTTTTGGCCCCGTTAACACCAAAGGGAGAACCTGTGCACTATTTTCAGGATCCATCAAGATACCTAATAAATAGAGTAGTTCTTCTGCGGTACCCACACCACCAGGGAAAATAATAATGCCATGCGCTAGCCGTACAAACGCTTCAAGACGTTTTTCGATATCAGGCATAATAACCAACTCATTCACCAATGGATTCGGTGGCTCAGCGGCAATGATAGACGGCTCTGTTAAGCCAATAAAACGGCTATTTTTATAACGTTGTTGAGCATGACCAACCGCCGCACCTTTCATTGGTGCTTCCATAGCGCCTGGCCCACACCCCGTACAGATATTCAGCTCTCTTAAACCAAGTTCATTACCGACTTTCCGGCCATAAAGGTACTCAGTTTCATTGATTGAGTGGCCGCCCCAGCAAACGATCATGCTGGGATCTTCATCAAGATGAAGTGTGCGAGCGTTACGTAGTATAGAGAAAATGATGTTAGTCAGGTGCGCGCCATTTTCTAAATCTAATTGCAGTTTTTGTTCTGCGTAGATAATTTGCGCATGAACGAAGAGGATATCACGTAGGACAGCAAACAGGTTTGCTTGTATAGAGCGGATGATTTTACCATCGACAAAAGCATCTTGAGGTGGATTGATGAGCTCTAGTTTTACGCCACGTTCACGGCGTAATACGTTGATATCAAAGTCAGTATGCTTATCCAATAAATCTTTACTGTTATCTGTTAAGCTTCCTGAATTCAAAACCGCTAATGAGCAGTTTCGAAATAGCCGATAAAGATGGCTGCTAGCAGTGCGCTTTAACATATCAACTTCAAGTTGAGATAGTAGATCCATGGATCCTAATGGACTGATATGAGTAATCAAGTAACTCTCCTTTATCCCAAAGGGATCTTGATATAAAAATATAACAATGAACTTAAAGTACTTATTGCCGTGCTAAACGTCCTACGTCGGGCGTAAATTGTGTATTGCTACGCCATGGGTTGATATCGAGACCACCTCGGCGAGTATAGCGCGCGTAAACACTGAGTTTTTCGGGTTTACACAATTGCGTTATATCATTAAAAATACGTTCGACACATTGCTCATGAAACTCATTATGATGGCGGAAAGAGACTAAATAACGTAGCAGAGCTTCACGGTTAATCTTAGGGCCACGATAATGAATTTGTACTGAACCCCAGTCGGGCTGGTTAGTAATCAAACAATTTGATTTTAATAAGTGGCTAACCAGTGTTTCTTCCACAAGTTCATTTTCTGTGCAATGTGTTAGGTAATCACGATTAAATTCATAGTGATTAATTTCAATATCGAGTTCATCGATACAGATCCCGTCGAATGGGCTAATCGCACACTGTGAAAATTCATTTAGTTTATGGAGTGTAACGCTAACTTCCCCATTAGCACAATTGCAGAGGTCGTTTTGCAAAACGCTTCGCACATTTTCCCAAGTTTCAAAGCGAGTTTGGTTAAAACTATTCAGGTAGAGCTTGAAGCTTTTTGATTCGATCAAATTCTCACTTCGCGCATCAACATGCACTGAGCCAATAGCCACTTGCGGTACACCTTTATTATTTAGCCAAGAAAGCTCATATAAGGTCCAAATATCAGCACCATGAAAGGGGAGGTTACCCGCATGAATATTCAATGGATCTCTATTTAGACTACGAGGAACCGCTTGAAGCAGGCTCGGATCATATTGATCATAATAGGCCGTTTTTTTTCCGAGAGTCAGTTTATCCAGCGCTGGGTTATTTTGATATTGTGACATGTTGATCCTTAAACTTCATTTACTGAGATAGCGACCTACTATAAGCAGCTAAAAATAAGAGCAATTCATTCATTGGTTAACTTCTGTCATAATATCACTTATTAGTGATATTACCGCTATTTCAATTAAATCCAATCATTAGACAATGAAATAATTATGAATATAACAGTCTCTGAAGCACTGACTCAGTTTACCGAACAATATGTGAGCAAATGGATGGCACAAACAGGCTTACCGCCTGCTTCTAGCGATCTATATGGGATTCCTTCACCTTGTATCGTTCGTACAGGTGAAAATTGGGTTTATTGGGAGCCTCAATCATTTTCTTTACAAGATAAAAATTTAAATAAAGTGGCGACTGCACTCGATATTGAATTACAGCCGATGATCCATCCTTTTTACACAACTCAATTAGCTGGAGATATGAAAGCGCAGTTCCAAGGTCATACGCTGAATCTAGTGCAAGTGTGGAATGAGGATGATTTCATACGGTTACAAGAAAATTTAATTGGGCACCTAGTGACCCAGAAGCGTTTAAAACTATCCCCCACACTGTTTATAGCCACATTAGAGTCCGATTTAGAAATGATTTCTTTATGTAATTTAACAGGGGAAATTATTTTAGAAAAATTTGGCAGTAAGGAAAAACAAGTATTGGCACCTGATCTTATCCATTTTATTCAGCAGTTATCGCCAGTGGTAGAGCCATTAGCGTAAGTAGCTATAGATAGAATTTGTAGGAAATAACTTACAAATTAATTAGGAAATGCGCTTTAAATTTCTTCATTTATCTAAATCGGTATTATTTAATATTTAATTTCATGTAGTTACTATCAATTAAAGAAACTCAAGTTTTACAGCGATTATTTAGTTTGTTTTACTAGGTTGTTTCATTAGTGTTTTTAATACATTCTTAATTGGCTGTGTGAAGACAGGGTTTTCGTTTTCTACCAGTAGAACAGCGGTCAAGGATGGCTAAGTGAGGTGACTCACTAAACTGTTTACAGAAGACAGGATGTCGAACGGCAGGAAGTCGTTTTTTGCAGGATGCTGTATACCATTTAAAACATGAGATAAGCCAGTCAACCCAATTGTTGGCTGGCTTTTTTTTAATTGAGTGTTTTCGTATTACGATTTGAGGAAACTGAGTATGCGACCAATGAGCCTAAAACACTTTGGTACATTGCCTCTCTTAATGCCTCGCGCTTACGAAATGCGGAGCGATGCTGGCTTTTTACCGATTCAATATCGCGAACGGGTTCAGTTAAAGGCAAATGATACCAACCGTCAGCGGAAATAACACCATTACACTCTTGCCAAAAGTGGTCATAGCTTGACTTGAGATGCTGACGTTTGATGTGGCAGTTATTTGAAATACCCATTATTGATGTGCAATGGAAAAAAGCGGCAACAGCATAAATAGATGACATCAATAGGTTTTTAGGACGCATGCCATGCATTTGCTTAGTAATTGATTTAACTTGCTCGGTGCTCTGTTCTGTTGAAGGCCCTTGCAGAGAGCAAATATAAAGTTGCCCTTCCGTTCCAAACGAAAAGCTCATTAAATAGATATCGTCACCCATTTCATTAAGCAGGTGTAAGGTCAGGTCACCCTCTCGAGGATATTGAGAATATACGAGTCTTAACTGCGCATAATCACCTGATTTTAATTCAATATCTGCAACTTTAAGACCTTGACGTTCTGTTGAGAACATCTCTTTAATGGCCTCAAGTGTGAATGTTTTTTCTATCTGCTCTAAGGTATGGCTAGCGGTGAGTAACTTCTGCTTCCCATTCCACTCGCGATGTAAATACTTATTTAAAGGGCGTTCAGCAAAATCAGGGATATTGTCGAATTGTTTAGACATGCGAGCACAAGTGTAGTTTTCACACATCATTTGGAATTGCTGATAAGGTTTAGAGGGGAGTTTGGCAATACGTACCTGTCGTTTTAACTGTACATAACTATTATTAATAGATTGCCAAAATTTATTTTGTTTACGCCACTGCTTCAATAAGCCCATATATAAACCATATTTATCGTTGACTATTTTTTATTCAGAGAATCAAAAAACGTTAATCATATACTTATTAACTACAACAATAGATAAATAAACTTTAAATAAACTGACAAAAGGGCTTGAAATGTAAATTTTTAATTAACAGTGATTGTGCTTTTGATAGTGATTGATGATTTGGGATTGTGTTGCACCCCATATTTACGACAGAATTAATGAGCAATATGCCGTATATTTCAGACTACGTTTATTAAGTGAGTTTTTATATGAATATTGAACAACGTATCATTGAAAAGCTTTGTCATATTGAAGAAGAAATGAAGTCAAAAGCACTTTGGCGGGAATTACCGCCAAGTCCTGAAGCATTTGAAAGCACTGAGCCTTTTTCAATTGATACGATGGAAGCGATTGAATGGTTGCAATGGGTCTTGATCCCGCGTTTATATGCCATCATTGAGCAAGGCGCGGTTTTACCAAGCGCATTTGCTATTGCCCCTTATTTTGAAGAGGCTTATAAGCATGATGAAGAAGAACAATATCAATTATTACTTATGCATCTTCGTGAGTTAGATAGTTTTTTTAACAGCCAATCAGGTAGGTAACTCATTGATGTTAGAAATTATTTATCAAGATGAGTTTATAGTCGCGGTGAACAAGCCAGCCGGAATGTTGGTCCATCGTAGCTGGTTAGACAGCAAAGAAACGGTTTTTGTCATGCAGACCTTACGTGATCAAATTGGCCAATTTGTATATCCAGTTCATCGTCTTGATAGGCCGACGTCTGGGGTGTTACTGTTTGCCCTCTCAAGTGAGGTCGCGAGGCAGTTGGCGACGCAATTTGAGTCACATCAGATTGAAAAAATTTATCATGCCGTGGTTCGCGGCTATGTTGAAGAAGCACAAACCATTGATTATCCCTTGCTTGAACAATTGGATAAAATTGCAGATAAGCATGCAACCAAAGAGCCTGCATTGCAGGAATGTATTACGCATTGCCTGCCAATTGCACGAGTAGAATGCCCCGTTGCGATAGGGCGTTATTCGACAGCTCGCTTTAGCCTGTTAGAGCTAAAACCTGAAACAGGTCGTAAACATCAATTAAGGCGACATATGTCGCATATTCGTCACCCTATTATTGGTGACAGTAAACATGGTGATTTGCGTCAAAATCGCGGTGTCAGCGAAAATTTTGCCGTTTCACGGCTCATGTTACATGCCACCCAGTTAGTATTAGATCATCCCATTACCGGAGAACGCCTATCACTTGTTGCGCAGTGGGATGCGTTATGGTTGTCATTGATAAATCAGTTTGGCTGGCAAAATGAGGCTAATAAATTGGGAATGAGTGGGATGAACCCATCCATGTAGGTACTGAGTTAATAGGAGGTGTTCGTGTCAAAAATTGGTATTTTTGTAGGCACTGTTTATGGAAATTCCTTAGCAGTTGCGGAATCGGCTCAAGAAATATTGGAACAACAGGGTCACGAAGTCACTATTTTTGATGAGCCAACATTGAGTGATTGGCAACAATATAATGCAGGTGAAGGGATCGCATTAGTCATAACATCGTCAACAGGACAAGGCGATTTACCTGATACGATAGCTCCATTATTTTATGAAATTCAAGATGTTGTAGGCTATCAACCCGAACTGCGTTACGGCGTAATTGCGCTTGGTGACAGTAGTTATGACAACTTTTGTGGTGCGGGAACACGCTTTGATGAGTTATTAACTGAGCAATCAGGAACGCGAATCGGCGATGTGCTGTTGATCGACGCAATGGAAGACGATGTGCCAGAAGAATATGCTAAGCCGTGGATTCAGTCTTGGGGCGAATTGTTGTAAATGTCTGCACCGTGAAAATATTTCTCGGTGCAGTAACGATCTGAAACTTGCGTATAAAAACTATTTGCGAGTTAATTTTTCAAGGTCAGCTTCAATTTCAGCAATTTTATTGGATACGACATGTTCCAGATGGCGTAAGTCATCCAAAATTTTGTGTTTCAAGTCGATATCATTAGTGTCGTTTTTGCAAATTTGGTCTAATTCTTCAATCGCATAGCGAAGATTAGAGTTAATTTCGTTAATTTCTTTGAAATTGTTGCTGCCATCAGCTGCCGCGACTGTTTTGCGTTGGCGTGGATATTTAAATTTCACGCTTTTCGCAAAAAACTCCCCTTTATCTTTGCGAAAATAGATTTTCAAAATGTCGTTATTTGCTTCTTGGCGTAGCGTGTAACGATCAATGTCTTGAGGATTGCTAATACCTAAACTTTTCAGATTATCATACATGTTATTCACCGAATTATAGGAAACCAAAATTTGTAGAGACACAGAGAGCGATAGCCTTGTCGACTGGAACAATATTATTCTATTTTGGGCATAAATTAAAAACGCCAATATTAAAGTCAACAATACTTCAATATGCAGGTAATAAGCGCTTTTACTAGGCAAAAAATAAAATCATACAGTTTATATGCTAAAAAGCCTGACAATGGCTAAGCTAATATTATGCGCGAAATCAGAAAATTGACAAACCCCTCTTCACAAGAAAAAGAGGTCTATCATTTTTTAGATTGGGTAGAGGAGGTCTTTTTCTCTCTAGCCATATAGGGAGGAAGGATTAATCGATGCTTCTTAATAGCTCGTTAATACCGACTTTACCGCGGGTTTTTTCATCGACTTTCTTAACGATAACAGCGCAATAAAGGCTATAGCTACCGTCTTTAGATGGCAGGTTGCCTGATACAACAACTGAGCCAGCAGGTACACGCCCGTAGTGAATTTCACCCGTTTCACGGTCATAAATTTTTGTGCTTTGACCGAGATAAACTCCCATTGAAATGACAGAACCTTCTTCGATAATGACGCCTTCAACAACTTCAGAGCGAGCGCCTATAAAGCAGTTATCTTCAATAATCGTTGGGTTTGCCTGTAATGGCTCAAGCACACCACCAATACCCACTCCTCCAGATAAATGGACGTTTTTACCAATTTGAGCGCATGAACCCACTGTAGCCCATGTATCAACCATTGTCCCTTCATCAACATAGGCACCGATATTGACATAAGAAGGCATCAATACGCTATTTTTGGCAATATAAGCGCCTTGACGAACCGCTGCCGGCGGAACGACTCGGAAACCTTCACGCTCAAAACGAGCTTGGTCATAATCGGTAAACTTCATAGGAACTTTATCAAAATAACGGCTTTCAGCACCATCAATCACTTGATTGTCATGAATGCGGAATGAAAGTAATACGGCTTTTTTCAGCCATTGGTGGGTGACCCAAACGCCAGCGATCTTTTCTGCGACACGAAGTTTGCCACTATCTAATAGGGCAATAGTTTCTGTAACTGCTTGGTGGACAGCGGGTGTTACCGTAGACGGTGTAATGGCAGCCCTGTCTTCAAATGCTTGTTCAATGATGGCTTGTAAATGCTGCATTGATTGTTTTTCCCCTTTAAGAACACGAGTAATAATATTGCTTTATGGCCTATCATTTATCCTTCGAGTTAAGGGTTTCTGTCAACCTTTCTGATAACTCTTGTTGCATTTTTTTATCGAGAGCTTTGTGATTTTTATCAGCCAGCACGAAAAAATCCTCTACCTTTTCGCCAATGGTTGTGATCCGAGCACCATGCAGTGAAATTTCCATCTGCGCCAGCACATGACCGACTCGGGCGAGTAGGCCGGGTTGATCGAGTGCAAATAACTCCATATAACTGCGACGTTCATTGGTGGAATGTAAAAAATTCACTTTCGTGGGAACCGTAAAGTGACGTAGTTTTGAAGGTAGAGTGCGTGTCTGAGGCAATGGTACTGCTGGTTGTTGAACCGCGTGTAGTAACGTTTTACGGATTTGCTCATACCTATCTTTCGATAATGGCGCACCATTAGGTTCCAATACGACAAAGGTATCCATTGCCATATTATCTTTATTGGTAAAAATTTGTGCGCTATGAATACTGAGATTGCGCCTATCAAGTTCCCCAGCAACCGCTGCAAATAGGTGAGGTTTATCTGGGCACCAAATGAAAATTTCAGTTCCACCATGTTTAGGTTGTGTGCTAATCAATACAAGAGGCTGCTCAAGATCATGTTTTAATAAATGACAAGCGTGCCAAGCCAGTTGTGATGGAGTGTGCCGTAGAAAATAATCGGCATGGCACCGAGACCATAATTTGTTCAGCTTTTCTTCATTAATGGGTGATTGGCGCAGTAATGCCAATGCTTGATGACGATGGTGACGAATACGTTCACGTAAATCAGGTGTGCTTTGCATACCTTGATTGAGTTGATGTTCCGTTGAAAGAAACAGCTCACGGATCAGGCTCTGTTTCCAACTATTCCATAGGGTACTGTTCGTTGCGCAAATATCTGCAACGGTTAAACACATTAAGTAATTCAATCGTGGAACCGTTTTGACTTCCAGAGCGAATTGTTTAATCACATCAGGATCTTGGATATCTCTACGCTGTGCGGTGACCGACATTAATAAATGCTTTTTAACTAACCAACACGCCAGTTCCGCTTCTTTTTGTGGAAAGTTATGCTGTAAAGCAAACTCATACACAAATTCAGCGCCCAAATCGGAATGATCGCCTGAACGCCCCTTAGCAATATCGTGAAATAGCGCCGCAAGTCTCAAGGTTTCAGGGTGTAATAGCTTAGGGTAAACGCTAACGCAGAGAGGGTGGTTACGACGATTTTCTTCATGAGTGAAGCTGTCGATTTTTTGTAATACACGGATGGTGTGCTCATCGACAGTATAAGCATGAAAAAGGTCAAATTGCATTTGCCCGACAATGTTGCTCCAAAGCGGAGTATAGGCGCTCAAAACACTATGTAGATGCATTGGAACAAATGCGCCTTTAATGGCTCTAGGGTGGCGCAATATTTTAATGAATAGTTGTCTTGCTTCCGGTAATTCACATAAAGGGGCGGTCAAATTACGTCTCGCAAAGCGTAGTTGGCGTAAAGTGGTTGAATAAATTCCTGTGATATTTGGGTAGCGAGCCATCAAATAGAACATTTTTAATATGGCTGCGGGCTGTTTAATAAACAGCATATCATCAATGACATCAATTAATGGGCCACGTAATTGAAATTGCTCATCAAGGGGACGAGGTTTTTCATCTGGGTTAAGTGCAAGAATGGCATCGTCAAACAGCTGCAATAACATTTGATTGAGTTCACGAACACGTCGAGTAACACGATAAAAATCTTTCATCATTAATTCAACGGGTTGGTTTTTTTCGCCTTGATATCCAAGCAAGCGCGCCACACTGAATTGACGATCAAATAAAAGACGGTTGTCGTAACGTTTGACGACTAAATGCAAAGCAAAGCGAATTTTCCATAGAAAGGCAAGGCACTCTTTCAGCTCTTGACGCTCTTCCTCAGTGAGAAAGCCAAACCCAACCATCTCATCAACGGTTGTAGCGCCAAAATGGCGCCTACCGACCCAAAGTAGGGTATGGATATCCCTTAAGCCGCCGGGGCTACTTTTAATATCAGGCTCTAGGTTGTAGCTGGTACTGTGGTAGCGTTGATGACGTTCTTGTTGTTCTTCTTGCTTAGCGGCAAAAAAGGTGGCTGATGGCCAAAAATTGTCACTGAAAATCGTTTTTTGTAGGCGTAAAAAAAGCGCGATATCCCCACAAATAAGGCGTGATTCAATCAGGTTTGTCGCGACGGTTAAATCGGCGATACCAGCATCGATGCACTCTTGTAACGAACGCACACTATGGCCAATATCAAATTTTAGATCCCATAAAAGTGTAATAAATTGCCCAACCTTCAGGGCAATGTGGTCAGCGAGCGGCGCAGCGCTTAAGACTAAAATATCAATATCTGATAACGGGTGAAGTTCATGTCGACCATATCCGCCAACCGCAATTAAAGACATATTTGGTTGTTGGTCAAATTGATACTCTTTCCACAAACGCGTTAGTAGGGCATCTAAGTAATCACTGCGGGCATGAACCAAATCAATGGCGGATTCACCTTGGTTGAAGGCTTCTTCTAAGTAATTATGGAACGATTCTACATGTTGTTTTAGTCGAAGTAGCTCAAGGTCAGAAGCTTGAAATAAAGAAGGTGATAAAAACGCTACAGGAGAAGGTGTCATCATTATCTTTCCGCATCGATAGCCTGAACAGGGGAATTTACAGCTTACTGGGGATTGTTGAGGATGAACAGACTGAAGTTGAATTATTTCACATGAAGTCGTTGGTAGGGGAAATGAATAGGTGACATGTCATGGTCATCAGCCGTTGCCATATGCATGGCATGCCACAATTCATTTAATTATTCATTAAGCATTGACTAACACCGCTGAGATAAAAGGCTCTTCTTCTTTACGCAATGTCATAATTTCACAACCGTTGTCGGTCACAACGAGGGTGTGCTCATATTGTGCAGACCAGCTTCTATCTTTGGTTTTTACCGTCCAACCATCATTCATGGTACGGATGCGATAGTCACCAACGTTGACCATAGGTTCAATGGTAAAGGCCATCCCTTTTTGCAGCACAACACCGCTGTCATCGGCATCGTAGTGCAAAACTTGGGGTTCTTCATGGAAGCCTTCACCGATACCATGACCACAATATTCACGAACCACGGAGAAATCATTTTTCTCGACAAACTCTTGGATTGCTTTACCTAAAGTGCGTAGGCGAATACCCGGTTTAACCATGCGTAGTGCTAAATAGAGGCTTTCTTGAGTGATGTGGCAAAGACGTTCGCCTTGGATCGTTGGCTTGCCAACAATAAACATTTTCGAGGTATCGCCATGAAAACCCTCTTTAATAACAGTTACATCAATATTGACGACATCACCGTCTTTGAGGATTTTATCATCACTAGGAATGCCATGACAGATCACATCATTAACTGAAATACAGACTGATTTTGGGAAACCGTGGTAGTTCAAACAAGCAGGAATGGCTTGTTGTACATCGACAATATGTTGATGGCAGATACGGTCAAGCTCCCCCGTACTGACGCCCGGTTTCACGTGGGGGGCAATAATTTCGAGTACTTCCGCTGCTAGACGACCAGCAACACGCATTTTCTGAATATCTTCTTCAGTTTTGATAATAATAGCCATGAATTCAGTCCATTTATGTCAGCAATTGGTAGGTGACATAGTTTAAATAAAAAAAGGTCAATAAATGGGTAATAGCGCCATTTATTCAACATCAATGATGATTATATGGTATCAGGCACCGCATTTTCTGCCAACTAAACATCAAAGTCTCTTAGCTGCTTGGTATAGGCTTAGGGTACGCTGGATGGCTTAGTCGGTTTATCATTTTGAGCTTTGGGTAGCACAAATTGCCAAAAATAGGAAAGATAAAAAATCAAATCAGTGACACTTTTTGGTCAGGCTACCCAGCCATTCAAGCCCGTTAATTAGGTTTTTTTGCACAGTAAAAAAACAACAAAAGTTGGCTTATTAATCCGATTTATGGTATAAAGCGCGCCGGAAATCCATTATCTATTCGAAATGTTATTCGGTCTAAGGCCAAGAAGCTTATCTGATTAGAGTTTTGGAATACCGTAAACTAAACTCAATTGTGTATAACACACACGGGTCGACACATGCACCGGGGTGCTCTTATGCGTTTAGGCGCAGCTTTAGAGTCGGTGTTATGGGATTCGTGGAGGCATAACCCCAATTACTTAAATACAGAGGTATTAAATGGCAACTGTTTCCATGCGCGATATGCTACAAGCGGGCGTACACTTTGGTCACCAGACTCGTTACTGGAACCCTAAAATGAAACCATTCATTTTCGGCGCTCGTAACAAAGTACATATCATCAACCTGGAAAAAACTGTTCCAATGTTCAACGAAGCTCTGGCTGAATTGAATAAAATTGCTTCTCGTAAAGGCAAGATTCTGTTTGTTGGTACAAAACGTGCAGCAAGCGAAGCCGTTCAAGAAGCTGCTAACAGCTGTGATCAGTATTTCGTTAACCATCGTTGGTTAGGCGGTATGCTGACTAACTGGAAAACCGTTCGTCAGTCAATCAAACGCCTGAAAGATTTAGAAGTTCAGTCTCAAGATGGTACTTTCGACAAACTGACCAAAAAAGAAGCGCTGATGCGTTCTCGTGAACTTGGTAAGTTAGAAAACAGCTTAGGCGGTATCAAAGATATGGGCGGTTTACCTGACGCTCTGTTCGTTATCGATGCAGAACACGAACACATTGCTATCAAAGAAGCAAACAACCTGGGTATCCCAGTATTTGCTATCGTTGATACTAACTCTGATCCAGACGGTATCGACTTCGTTATCCCTGGTAACGATGACGCAATCCGCGCAATCAAATTGTATCTGAGCGCTGTAGCTACTGCCGTTCGTGAAGGTCGTTCTCAGGATCTGGCTGTTCAAGCAGAAGAAGGCTTAGTAGAAGCTGAATAATAAGGCCTGCTCTAATTAAGAGCCCTTATAAACCAGGTATTGCTATATGGTTAGAAGGGGGCCTATCTGGCCCCTTTTTTATCTATCTGAATCAGAATGATCCTTGTAGGGATTCTCCTATGAGGTATATCGAGGAATAAATCACATGTCTGGAATTACCGCTGCATTGGTAAAAGAACTGCGCGAACGTACTGGCGCAGGTATGATGGAATGTAAAAAAGCGCTGGTTGAAGCTAATGGTGATATCGAATTAGCAATCGACAATATGCGTAAATCAGGTCAGGCTAAAGCGGCTAAGAAAGCAGGCCGTGTAGCAGCTGAAGGTGTTATCCTTGCAGAAGTTTTTGCTGATGGCAAAAGCGGTGCTCTGATCGAACTGAACTGTGAAACTGACTTTGTTGCTAAAGATGCTGGCTTCTTGGCATTTGGTAAAGAAGTGATGGCTTCTGTTATCGCTGACAAAAATACAGATGTTGAAGCTGTTAAAGCAAAATTCGAAGATGCTCGTACGGCTTTAGTCGCTAAAATCGGTGAAAACATCAACATTCGCCGCGTAGCGATCCTTGAAGGTGCTCAAGTTGGTAGCTACCTGCACGGCGCACGTATCGGTGTTCTCGTTGCAGCAGAAGGTGCTGACGAAGAACTGCTGAAACACATCGCGATGCACATTGCTGCAAGCAAGCCTGAATATGTGACTCCTGACGATGTACCAGCTGACGTTGTTGCTCACGAGCATCAAATCCAGCTAGACATCGCTATGCAGTCAGGTAAACCACGCGAAATCGCAGAAAAAATGGTTACTGGCCGTATGAACAAATTCACTGGCGAAATCTCTCTGACTGGCCAGCCTTTCGTTATGGACCCAAGCAAATCTGTTGGTGACCTACTGAAAGAGAAAAATGCGAAAGTCACTAACTTCATCCGTTTCGAAGTGGGTGAAGGTATCGAGAAAGTTGAAACTGATTTCGCAGCAGAAGTTGCTGCAATGAGTAAATAAGTCGTCAGCTTTAAAGGAGCCGCCAATAGGCGGCTCTGTTTTAATATCGCTCATAAGTAAGACAACGAATTAAATCATTAAGGTACGTAGAAGCTGTTTTTAACCATTCTACGTGTGTTACCCCAATAAATTATCTGTGTAGGACAGAACACCATGGCAACCAGTGCAAAACCCGTTTATCAGCGTATCCTGCTTAAGCTCAGTGGCGAAGCCTTACAAGGCGCAGAAGGTTTTGGAATCGATGCTAGCGTTTTAGATCGTATGGCTCAGGAAATTAAAGAACTCATAGAACTGGGTATACAGGTCGGTGTCGTTATTGGCGGTGGTAACCTGTTTCGTGGAGCTGGTTTGGCACAGGCGGGCATGAATCGTGTGGTCGGTGACCATATGGGAATGCTGGCAACTGTGATGAACGGGCTCGCCATGCGCGATGCTTTACATCGTGCTTATGTGAATGCAAGACTGATGTCTGCTATCCCATTAAACGGCGTGTGTGATAACTATAGCTGGGCTGAAGCTATTAGTTTATTGCGTCATGGCCGTGTTGTCATTTTTTCTGCTGGAACAGGAAACCCATTCTTTACAACAGACTCAGCTGCTTGTTTACGTGGTATTGAGATCGAAGCTGATGTTGTATTGAAAGCGACAAAAGTGGATGGTGTTTATTCAGCAGATCCTGCAAAGAACCCAGATGCCGTACTGTACGAAACTCTCACTTATCAAGAAGTGCTGGAGCGCGAATTAAAAGTGATGGATTTGGCTGCATTTACGCTAGCTCGTGATCATAACTTGCCTATCCGTGTTTTTAATATGAATAAACCGGGTGCTTTACGCCGCGTTGTAATGGGTGAAAATGAAGGAACTCTGATTTCTCACAATTAATACTCAGAGACATCAACTGAGTTTAACTGTATTATCTAATGTAAATTCAGAAAATTTAAGCGAGGCTGCATAGTAGCCTTTAATAACCAGTTCTTAAGGGTTGAAAACGTGATTAATGAAATCAAAAAAGATGCTCAAGACCGCATGGAAAAGAGCGTTGAAGCACTAAAAAACCAAATCAGCAAAGTGCGTACGGGTCGCGCATCACCAAGCTTACTTGATGGTATCATGGTCGATTACTATGGCGCGGCAACACCGTTGCGTCAATTAGCAAACGTCACCGTAGAAGATGCTCGTACTTTAGCTATTTCTGTTTTTGATCGCTCAATGTCACCTGCGATCGAAAAAGCAATTATGGCATCGGATTTAGGTTTAAACCCATCTTCAGCTGGAACCGTTATTCGTGTTCCGCTTCCTCCACTGACGGAAGAACGTCGTAAAGATCTGATCAAAGTTGTTCGCGCTGAAGCAGAACAAGGTCGTATCGCTGTACGTAACGTTCGTCGTGATGCTAACGATAAAGTTAAAGCATTGTTGAAAGACAAAGAAATCAGCGAAGATGATGAACGTCGCTCACAAGATGACATTCAAAAACTGACTGATGGCTACATCAAGAAAGTTGATGAGGCGTTAGCACAAAAAGAAGCTGAGTTGATGGAATTTTAATCTATCCTGTAGCTTATAAAGCCATCAAGAGAAAAATCTTTGATGGCTTTATTCATTCATATCAAAATATCTAATAAAAATCCTTTCTTCCCTTTCAAGCTGATATAATCTCAGTATTGAGTAAATACAGAGCATCCGCATAATGAAACGTCTTACTATTCTTGGATCAACAGGGTCAATTGGTAAAAGCACACTTTCTGTTGTTAGAAATAATCGCGATAAATTTCAAATCGTCGCGTTGGTTGCAGGCCGAAATGTGACTGAGCTGGCGCATCAATGTCTTGAATTTCAACCTCAATATGCCTCAATGGCCGATGAAGCCTCCGCACAATCACTACGTGCAATTTTGTCTGAAAATAATTGCCAAACAGAGGTTCTCTCAGGAAGCGAAGCTGCTATTCAATTAGCCGGTCTTGATGACGCCGACCAAGTTATGTCAGCGATTACGGGAGTCGCTGGGCTTTTACCTACACTAGCCGCCATCCGCAAAGGTAAACGAATTTTATTAGCGAATAAGGAATCGTTGATTACCAGCGGCCGTCTATTCTTTAATGAGATTCGTCAACATGGTGCAACAGTCTTTCCAATTGACAGTGAACATAATGCGATTTTCCAGAGTTTGCCTGAAAATATTCAATTGAACTTAGGCTTTGCTGATCTCTTTGCATCTGGAATATCAAGTATTATCCTGACAGGCTCCGGTGGCCCTTTTAGAGAGACGCCATTGTCATACTTAGACAATGTTACACCGGATGAGGCTTGCAACCATCCTAATTGGTCGATGGGGCGTAAGATTTCTGTTGATTCGGCAACCATGATGAATAAAGGTCTGGAATATATCGAGGCTTGCTACTTCTTCAATGCATCTCAACAGCAAATGGAAGTGATCATCCATCCTCAGTCAGTTATTCACTCTATGGTGCGTTACCGTGATGGCAGTGTGATTGCTCAGTTAGGTACACCCGATATGTGTACACCAATATCTTATAGTATGGCTTACCCGAGCCGTATCTCTTCAGGGGTCGAACCGTTAGATTTTTCTAAACTATCTTCATTAACTTTTGTTCAGCCTGATTATCAACGTTATCCTTGCTTAAAACTGGCTATCGACGCATGCCATCAAGGTCAGGCAGCTACAACAATTTTAAATGGCGCTAATGAAATAACGGTTGCAGCCTTTTTGGAAGGGCGTATCCGTTTCACAGATATTGCAAAAATTAACTTGGCTACATTAGAAAAATTGCATTTATCTGAACCTGTTTCAATCGATGAGGTCTTAGACATCGATAATCAGGCGCGTCGTGAGGCTGAACAATTAATCAGACAGACATTTTCAGTCTAGTATGTGATTTATTTAGTTGCTGATAAGCACAATAAGTCTTTAATATGTGACGCTTATAAAAAAGAAAGATAATGTCAGTATTTAGCGGAGAATTAAGGATGTGTCTTATCAGCAAATTCAACAATAGCGGTTATGATGATGCTGAATTCTCAACGCTATGCACACAAGGATTACTATTTAATGAACTCTAGTGGTGAAAATTCCTCCAATTCAGTGTTGCCAAAGCATGTTGCTATCATTATGGATGGTAATGGGCGCTGGGCAAAACAGCGAGGTAAGTTAAGAATAACTGGGCATAAGGCTGGCGTTGAGTCTGTGCGTAATTCGGTGCGTTTTGCAGTAAAAAATAAAATTAATTCACTCACACTGTATGCTTTTAGTAGTGAGAATTGGAGACGGCCGGAAAAAGAAGTCAGTTCACTGATGGAGCTTTTTGTTTTTGCATTGGATAATGAAGTCAAAAATCTGCATAAGAATAATGTAAAATTATTGATTATTGGTGATAAAAGTCGATTTAGTGAACGCCTTCAAAAACGTATCCAAAAAGCCGAAGAACTGACTGCAAATAATACTGGGTTAAGGTTAAATATTGCAGCAAACTATGGTGGTCGTTGGGATATTGCCAATAGTATGAAGCAAATTTTTGAGCGCGTGCAAAATGGGCAATTGTCTATTGATGATATCAATGAAGAAACAATCAATAGTTATGTATGCATGCATGACCAAGATAATGTTGATTTAGTTATCAGGACAGGTGGTGAACATCGTATCAGTAACTTTTTATTATGGCAGGTTGCTTATGCGGAATTCTATTTCACCAATGTACTGTGGCCAGATTTTGATGAAATGGTGTTTCAGGATGCAATTAATGCTTTTAGTCAACGCGAGCGGCGTTATGGTGGGGCTGAGTCAGATGATGAGCTCGTTAAATAAAAGGGGTCAATTGTGCTGAAATATCGTTTACTAACAGCGATAGTGTTAATACCGCTGGTCATTGCTGCGCTTTTTTTACTGTCACCCGCTGCTTTTGGTTATGTGGTGATCGCGGTATGTGCATTAGGGGCGTGGGAATGGGCACAATTTGCAGGTTGGCGTACTCAACCTAAACGCATTGGCCTCGCGATTGTTTTTGCTGTCGTGTTATTGGCGATGCAATGCTCTTTTGCTGACATGATACATTTGGAGAATGAGCCGCTAATATTATATGGTTTATGGGCTGGCCTTGTTTGGTGGCTTGTGGCAATTTTGCTTGTCGTTACTTTCCCGACATCGGCAAAAACATGGGGTCAATCAGTAGTGATACGCCTACTATTTGGTGTGTTAACGATCATTCCTTTCTATTGTGGGATGATGGTACTCAGAACGATTGGTTACCACAGTGACACTTTCTTTGGTGCTTGGTGGTTACTCTATGTTATGTTGCTGGTATGGGGCGCAGATTCTGGCGCCTACGCATTTGGGCGTACGATGGGACGCCATAAAATGGCACCAAGAGTCTCCCCCGGTAAAACGTGGGAAGGATTAGTCGGTGGCTTAATCACGGCAGGTATCATCTCTTGGCTATTTAGTTTATTCGCGCCAATCCCTGTCATGCCGGATTATTTGCTAGTTACATCAATTATTGTTGTTGTAGTATCTGTATTCGGTGATTTGACTGAAAGTATGTTTAAGCGCCAATCAGACATTAAGGACAGTAGTCATTTAATTCCGGGGCATGGTGGAATTCTTGACCGAATTGATAGTCTAACAGCAGCGATACCAGTATTTGCGGGTTTAAATTTATTAGTTTTTAATGGATTTGGTCTCTAGGATAAGACATGGGCTTTTTTTGGAGTTTAGCGGCATTTATTATCGCCATTGGCGTGTTAATTACCGTACATGAATTTGGGCACTTTTGGATCGCACGTCGCTGTGGCGTTTATGTCGAACGTTTTTCGATCGGGTTTGGGAAAACGTTATGGCGTAAGGTAGACCGACAAGGTACTGAATTTGTTATTGCCATGATCCCATTAGGTGGCTACGTCAAAATGCTTGATGAGCGTGTCGGTGATGTGTCACCTGAACGTCGTCATATGGCATTTAACAATAAAACCATTGGACAGAGAGCCGCGATTATTAGCGCAGGACCAATTGCGAACTTTTTACTAGCAATTGTTGTCTACTGGGTGGTGTTTATGATTGGTATTCCGTCAGTACGCCCAGTGGTTGAAGATGTCAAATCCGGATCGATTGCGGCGACAGCCAATATTTCGCCGGGTATGGAACTAAAATCGATTGATGGTATCGAAACGCCTGACTGGAATGCAATTCGTTTAGCGCTAGTGGGAAAAATTGGTGATCGTGAACTCACGATGGAGGTGATACCTCAAGGGTTTAATGAACCTATCACCAAAACGGTTGATTTAACCACATGGCAATTTGATCCTGAAACACAAGACCCTGTTCTTTCCATAGGGCTCATGCCTGTTTCTGCTCGAATCGACCCTGTGATATCGAAAGTGTCACCGGGCCTTGCGGCTGAACGCGCGGGTTTACAACCTGGGGATAGAATTGTTAGCGTAAATGGGGAAGCCGTCGATCTGTGGAATCCAGTGACTCGATTTATTCGTAATAGTCCGAATCAGCCATTGAAATTAGAGGTTGAAAGAAATAATCAGGTCATTGCGCTGGTATTGACGCCAGACAGCCAAAATGGAAAGAATGGAAAGCAAATTGGATTTGCGGGAGTTGAACTAACAGTGTTACCGTTAGCGGATGAATACAGAATGGTACAGCAATACGGACCATTCGCTGCTATTTATCAAGCTAGCGATAAAACATGGCAGTTAATGAAACTGACCGTCAATATGATGGGTAAATTAGTTGTTGGGGATGTCAAACTTAACAACTTGAGTGGACCGATATCGATCGCTAAAGGTGCGGGGGTATCGGCAGAATCAGGCTTGGTATATTATTTGATGTTCATTGCGCTGATAAGCGTGAACTTGGGCATTATCAATTTGTTTCCATTGCCTGTTTTAGATGGGGGGCACTTGCTCTTCCTGTTAATTGAAAAAATTAAAGGGAGTCCAGTGTCTGAGCGAGTACAAGACTTTAGTTATCGGATAGGTGCAATGGCATTGATTCTGTTAATGGGACTTGCACTTTTTAATGATTTCTCTCGCTTCTAACAAGTAAGCTGGGGACCAGTAAGGAATACGCATAACAACGATGGCGATGAAAAAGTTGCTCATAGCGTCGCTGCTGTTTGGCAGCGCCACTGCATACGGTTCAGACGGATTCGTAGTTAAGGACATTCGTTTCGAAGGTCTACAACGCGTCGCCGTTGGTGCAGCATTATTGAACATGCCTGTTAGGGTAGGTGACTCGATTGATAACGAAGATATTAGCCGTTCAATCCGTTCTCTATTCTCTACCGGCAACTTCGAAGATGTTAGGGTCCTGCGTGATGGAAACACGCTGATCGTTCAAGTTAAAGAGCGACCAACCATCGCGAGTATCACTTTTACAGGCAATAAATCTGTTAAAGATGATATGCTCAAACAAAACTTGGAAGCATCAAACATTCGTGTCGGTGAAGCTCTTGACCGTACGACGATAGCGAACATTGAGAAGGGTCTAGAAGACTTCTACTATAGCGTTGGTAAATACAACGCGACAGTAAAAGCCGTTGCTACGCCACTGCCGCGTAACCGTGTTGATTTAAAATTTGTGTTCTCTGAAGGCGTGTCTGCAAAAATTCAGCAGATTAACGTTGTGGGTAACAAAAATTACACGACGGCAGAATTGGTTAACAAATTCCAATTACGCGATGATGTACCATGGTGGAACTTAGCGGCAGACCAAAAATATCAAAAACAAAAACTGGCTGGTGACTTAGAAACTCTGCGTAGCTTCTATCTTGATCGTGGCTATGCGCGTTTCAACATCGACTCCACTCAAGTCAGCTTGACGCCAGACAAAAAAGATATCTACATTACGATTAATGTCACTGAAGGCGATCAATATAAGATCTCTGGTGTGGAAATTAATGGTAATACCGCAGATCATCTAACGGAAATTCAAGAACTCATTACGATCACGCCGGGTGAATTGTATAACGGCACCCAAGTGACGAGTATGGAAAATAAAATTAAGGACCTTCTCGGTCGTTATGGTTATGCCTATCCTCGTGTAATGACGCAGCCTGAAATCAATGATGAAGATAAAACAGTTAAACTGCATGTTAATATCGATGCAGGTAACCGTTTCTATGTTCGCCAAATTCGTTTCCAAGGTAATGATACGAGTAAAGACTCTGTTCTCCGTCGTGAAATGCGTCAGATGGAAGGGGCTTGGCTGGGGAACGACTTAGTTGAATTAGGTAAAGAACGTCTCAATCGTACAGGTTTCTTTGAAACAGTTGATGTTGAAACTCAACGGATCCCAGGTAGCCCAGACCAAGTCGACGTGGTTTACAAAGTGAAAGAACGTAATACAGGTTCCATGAACTTTGGTGTCGGTTTTGGTACTGAGAGTGGTGTGAGTTTCCAAGTTGGTGTCACCCAAGATAACTGGTTGGGAACAGGTAATGCTGTTGGGATCAACGCAAGTAAAAATGATTACTCAACCAACGTTGAGATGTCATTTACGGATCCTTACTTTACCGTTAACGGTGTGAGTTTAGGCGGTCGTATATTCTATAATGACTTCCGTGCAAAAGATGCAGACCTGTCTGGTTATACGAATAAGACTTATGGTTTAGATAGCTTCTTAAGCTTCCCATTCAATGAAAATAACTCATTCCGCCTCGGCGCAGGTTATGTTCATAACTCATTGTCTGATATGCGTCCGCAAGCCGCGATGTGGGATTACCTCTACTCAATGGGAGATAAACCACCAATCAATGATGATGGCCGCAATAAAGAGAAGTTTAATGCAGATGACTTCACTGTTAACGTAGGTTGGACTTATAATTCATTGAACCGTGGTTTCTTCCCAACATCGGGTAATAAAACCAGTGTTTCAGGTAAGATTACTGTTCCAGGCTCTGATAACGAGTACTATAAACTGCGTTTCGACACCGCTCAATACGTTCCACTCAACGAAGATGAAACGTGGGTTATCTTAGGTCGTGCACAAGCAGGTTTCGGTGATGGTATCGGCAGTAAGCAAATGCCATTCTACGAAAACTTCTATGCGGGTGGTTCAAGTACTATTCGTGGTTTCCGCTCTAATAACATCGGGCCAAAAGCGGTTTATCTGAAAAATGTGAATGGCAAAGTCGGCCCAGAACCAGGTAGCCCATCGAGTGATGCCGTTGGTGGTAACGCAATGTATGCAGCGTCTTTTGAGCTGATTACACCAACACCATTCATTGATGAGAAATATGCGAATACGGTGAGAACATCATTATTTGTTGATGCAGGAACCGTGTGGGATACCAATTGGAATAGTATTAATCCTGAGTGGCGTGCAGGCATGCCTGATTATGGTAAAGCGACGAATATTCGAGCTTCCGCTGGGGTTGCTTTACAATGGATGTCACCACTTGGACCTCTGGTCTTCTCCTATGCGCAGCCTATTAAGGACTACGAAGGGGATAAATCAGAACAGTTCCAATTTAATATTGGTAGAACATGGTAATCTAGACTGTGTCTATTTAAGGAAAGCCCTCACACATTAATGTGAGGGTAACTAAAATTTCCAGCCATAAATATGGGTTAAGGAGTTTCGTGTGAAAAAATTGTTGTGTGCGGCGGGTGTGAGTCTGGCTTTGGCTATGTCTGCGGGTGCTTATGCAGATAAAATTGCTGTCGTGAACGTTGGTGAAATTTTCCAAAACATGCCAGCACGCGAAGCCGTTGCTAAACAGCTTGAAAGCGAATTTAAAAGCCGTGCGACAGAGTTGCAGAACTTGGAAAAAGATCTACAGTCACGTGTCGAAAAATTGCGTCGTGACGGTGCAACAATGAAGCAAAGCGAACGTGAAAAACAAGAAAAAGAGCTGATGACCAAGCGTGATCAGTTTGCAGAAAAAGCTCAGAAATTTGAAGAAGACAATCGTCGTCGTCAAATGGAAGAACGTAACAAAATCCTAAGCCGTATTCAGGATTCTATTAAATCTGTCGCTGCCAAAGAAGGCTATGATGTGGTTATCGATGCAAATGCAGTTGCTTATGCAAAAGATAGCGTAGACATTACCAGTCAGGTTCAAAAGCAGGTTAAATAATAGATGTCCTCAATTCGATTGGCTGACCTTGCTCAGCAGTTGAATGCACAGTTACACGGTGATGGCAATATTGTCATCACCGGTATTGCTCCGATGTATTCAGCAAATAATCAACAAATCACATTCCTGTCAGATAGCCGTTATAGCGATAAACTTGCAGAGTGTCAGGCTGCTGCGGTTGTGTTAACAGCTAAAGACCTTAGTGCTTGTAAGGTTGCAGCGCTGGTGGTTGATAATCCTTACCTTGCTTATGCACGCATGGCACAAATCATGGATACCACACCAAGTCCAGCAGAAAACATTCACCCTTCAGCAGTTATCGCTGAAGATGCGCAGGTTGGTAGCAACGTGGCGATAGGTGCAAATGCGGTTATTGAAAGTGGTGTTGTGCTTGGTGATAACGTTGTAATTGGTGCGGGTTGTTTTGTGGGTAAACATGCCCGTATTGGTGCCGGTAGTCGTCTCTGGGCGAATGTTAGTATCTATCATCATGTTGAAATCGGTGAGCAATGTTTGATCCAGTCAGGTACGGTGATTGGTTCCGATGGTTTTGGTTACGCAAATGACCGTGGCAATTGGGTTAAAATACCGCAACTCGGCACAGTTATTATTGGTGATCGCGTCGAAATTGGTGCCTGCACAACGATTGATCGTGGCGCATTGGATAACACGGTTATTGGTAGCAATGTCATTATTGATAACCAATGCCAGATAGCGCATAACGTTAATATTGGCGAGGGGACCGCTGTCGCCGGTGGCGTTATCATGGCTGGCAGTTTAAAAATAGGTCGCTACTGTATGATTGGTGGCGCCAGCGTCATTAATGGTCATATGGAAATTTGTGATAAGGTGACCGTCACAGGTATGGGAATGGTTATGAGACCAATCACAGAACCTGGTGTATACTCTTCTGGTATTCCTTTACAGCCTAATAAAGTTTGGCGTAAAACAGCAGCGTTAGTTTTGAATATCAATGAGATGAATAAGCGTTTGAAAGCTGTTGAACGTGAATTGGACAGCCAAACTCAAAAAAAACAGTAATCATTTTGTAATTCAGGTTAAAATAAGTGACTGAGTTACGTTTTTCCGGCCTGCCAGTTAACCTAAGTTTATGGTTAAAGCAGGCCGATTCGTTAATTAAATTGTATTTATAGACAGGAAGAGTATTTCGATGAGTGATAATCATACTCTGAATATTGAAGAGATTTTAGAACTACTTCCACACCGCTATCCGTTCCTTTTGGTTGATCGCGTACTGGATTTTGAAAAAGGAAAATCTCTGCGTGCAGTAAAAAATGTTTCATTTAATGAGCCATTTTTCCAAGGGCATTTTCCAGGCAAACCGATTTTCCCAGGCGTATTGATTCTAGAAGCCATGGCACAAGCTACAGGTATTCTGGCATTTAAAAGTGTCGGTAAACTAGAGCCGGGTGAATTGTATTATTTTGCAGCGATTGATAATGCGCGTTTCAAACGTCCTGTATTACCGGGAGATCAAATGATCCTCGAAGTCGAGTTCATTAAAGAACGTCGTGGCGTTGCACGTTTTAAAGGTGTTGCAAAAGTAGATGGAGAAGTGGCCTGCGAAGCTGAAATGATGTGCGCCCGTCGCCGTGAGGTCTGATATGATTGATAAAACAGCCTGTATTCATCCCTCATCGATTGTCGAAGATGGAGCTATTATCGGTGCCAATGTTCGTATTGGCCCTTTTTGTTATATTGGTGCTAACGTTGAAATAGGTGAAGGCACTGAGCTCAAATCTCACATTGTCATTAATGGCTATACCAAAATTGGTCGTGATAATGTGATCTTTCAGTTTGCTTCGATTGGTGAAATTAACCAAGATCTGAAATATCAAGGTGAGCCAACACGCGTCGAAATCGGTGACAGAAACCGGATTAGAGAAAGTGTGACTATCCATCGTGGCACAACCCAAGGTGGTAGCTTGACCAAAGTGGGTGATGACAACCTATTTATGGTCAACGTGCATATCGCTCACGACTGTATTATTGGTAACCGTTGTATCATTGCCAACAACGGTACATTGGGTGGCCATGTTATTTTAGGTGATTTCGCGATAATTGGCGGTATGACTGCTGTTCACCAGTTTTGTCAAATTGGTGCTCACGTTATGGTTGGTGGTTGTTCTGGTGTGGCACAAGATGTCCCCCCTTACGTTATCGCACAAGGTAACCATGCAACGCCTTATGGCCTAAACATTGAAGGCTTAAAGCGCCGCGGCTTTGATAAAGAGTCTTTGCATGCGATCCGTAATGCTTATAAAACCCTTTATCGTTCAGGCAAGTCACTTGAAGAAGCACGTAGTGAAATTGCCGAGCTTGCTCAAGCAAATCCTCACGTAAAAGTTTTCAGTGATTTCCTTGAAAACTCGGCTGAGTCTAACCGTGGTATTATTCGCTAATTGTTCTTTACGCGAGTGAAGTCAGGTCGTTAGCCGGGGGTTGTTTACCTTTGTTGTTTATTATTACCCTGATTTAAGGGAATTAATAAGCTGATGATTCAAGTATGATATTGAATAAAATTAGGTTCATTTAAACCGAAAATTAGAAAGCGTAGCCCTCGGGTTCGATAAAAACCGTTTTTTTTATGTTAAGAATTTTTGTCGAGATAAAACGGTTTAATGCGAATAAAAATTGACCACCAAAGGTAAGCAGCCCCTAAGGAGAGAATTTTGGCGAATCATAACCGCCCACTGACTATCGGCCTTGTTGCTGGAGAAACATCTGGCGATATACTCGGCGCTGGGCTTATCCGAGCACTGAAAGAACAAGTTCCTGATGCACGTTTTGTTGGCGTGGCGGGGCCTTTAATGCAAGCGGAAGGTTGTGAAGCTTGGTATGAAATGGAAGAGTTGGCAGTGATGGGTGTCGTTGAAGTATTAGGTCGGCTCCCTCGGTTACTTTCTATTCGTAAAGACCTGACCAAACGCTTTACACAGTTGCAGCCAGATATTTTTGTCGGTATTGATGCACCTGATTTTAATATTACCCTTGAAGGCAAATTAAAATCAAAAGGCATTAAAACTATTCATTATGTTAGTCCATCCGTTTGGGCATGGCGACAAAAGCGTGTTTTCAAAATTGGGCGCTCGACAAACTTAGTGCTTGCTTTTTTACCTTTTGAAAAAGCGTTTTATGATCGCTTTAATGTTCCGTGCCGCTTTATTGGGCATACCATGGCCGATGCAATTCCTCTTCATGTCGATAAAATAGCGGCAAGACAACGTCTTGGTATACCTGAGGAAGGAAAATGTTTAGCGCTATTACCGGGAAGTCGGCACTCTGAAGTCGAAATGCTCAGTGCTGATTTTTTACAAACCGCTAAAATTTTGCACCAGCACTTTATTGACCTGCATATTGTTGTACCTCTCGTCAATCAAAAACGTCGTGAGCAATTTGAATCGATTCGTCAACAGGTCGCCCCTGAGTTAACGATTCATCTGTTAGATGGGCAGGCTAGAGATGCCATGATCGCGGCGGATGCGACCCTACTTGCCTCGGGTACTGCTGCGTTGGAATGCATGTTAACCAAGTGTCCGATGGTGGTTGGCTACCGTATGAAGCCTTTCACTTTTTGGTTAGCAAAACGGTTAGTGAAAACACCTTATGTTTCACTGCCAAACTTACTGGCTGAAAAAGAAATAGTTAAAGAGTTGCTCCAAGAAGAGTGCCAACCTGATAATTTAGCTCAGCAGTTAATTCCATTATTGGAAGGGGGGGAGCAGGTGGAACAGTTAAAAGCAACATTTTTACAGCTTCACCAATTGATTCGCTGCGATGCAGATAAACAAGCGGCTGATGCTGTATTGGATTTGGTTCGAAATTAATGGATTTTATATACCCTAAAGCCAACTTAATTGCTGGCGTAGATGAAGTCGGACGTGGTCCGTTGGTGGGGGCGGTTGTCACCGCCGCGGTCATATTAGATCCTACCAAACCGATCATCGGTTTGACGGATTCGAAAAAATTAACGGAAAAAAAGCGCGAAAAGCTGTTTGTTGAAATCCAAGAAAAAGCCTTATGTTGGTGTATTGGCCGAGCAGAACCAGAAGAAATTGATGAACTCAATATTCTGCATGCAACAATGTTGGCGATGCAGCGGGCCGTTGCTGGTTTAAGTATGACACCGGATTTTGTCTTAGTGGATGGCAATCGTTGCCCTACATTATCGATGCCTTCACAAGCCGTCGTCAAAGGTGATAGTTTAGTTCAGGAAATCAGCGCCGCTTCCATTTTAGCAAAAGTGGTTAGAGATCGTGAGATGGTTGAGTTGGATATAGCTTACCCTGAATATGGTTTTGCTAAGCATAAAGGCTATCCAACCGCATATCATTTAGAAAAACTCGCACAATTTGGTGCAACAAAATTTCATCGTAAGAGTTTTGCTCCAGTGCGTCGTGCATTAGAAGCGAAAAATTGAGTATAAATTAGATGGCTGAACCTCGTTTTATTCACTTACGTGTTCATAGTGATTATTCAATGATTGATGGGCTGGCAAAAACTGGCCCATTAGTCAAAAAAGTGGCAGCAATGGGGATGCCAGCACTTGCTATTACCGATTTTACGAACCTGTGCGGTTTAGTAAAATTCTATGGAGCAGCGCACGGTGCTGGTATCAAACCCATCATTGGGGCTGACTTTTTTGTTGAAAGCGAGCAACTCGGCGACGAAATCGCACACTTAACCGTGTTGGCTCGTAACAATGAAGGGTATCAAAACCTAACTCTTTTGATCTCAGAAGCGTATCAAAAAGGTTACGGTGCGATTGGCCCGACCATTCACCGTGATTGGCTGGTAAAACATAAAGAAGGACTGATTTTACTGTCTGGTGGCCGCCAAGGGGATGTCGGGCAGTTTTTATTACGTGGTAATCAAACGCTGGTTGATGAATGCTTAGCATTTTATGAAACCCACTTTCCTGGTTGTTATTATCTTGAATTAATTAGAACAGGAAGGCCTGATGAAGAAAGCTATTTGCATGCGGCGGTGGAGCTTGCCACACAGCGTGGTTTGCCGGTTGTTGCAACGAATGATGTACGCTTTATTGAAAGTAGCGATTTTGATGCTCATGAAATACGTGTAGCAATCCATGACGGATTTACCTTATCTGACCCTAAAAGGCCTAAAAAATATAGCCCTCAGCAATACTTACGTACGGAAGAAGAGATGTGCGAGCTATTCGCCGACATCCCTGAAGCGCTTGAAAATAGTGTAGAGATTGCTAAGCGTTGTAATGTCACCATTCGTCTCGGTGAGTACTTTCTCCCCCAATTCCCTACTGGGGACATGAAAACAGAAGACTTTTTGGTTATGCGCTCAAAAGAAGGATTAGAAGAGCGCCTCGAGTTTCTATTCCCTGATGAGAAAGTGAGAGCAGAAAGACGACCTGAATATGATGAGCGTTTAGACATTGAGCTTAACGTTATTAACCAAATGGGGTTCCCTGGTTACTTTTTGATCGTGATGGAGTTTATTCAATGGTCGAAAGATAATGGCGTACCAGTTGGTCCAGGGCGTGGTTCCGGTGCGGGGTCACTTGTTGCATATGCGCTGAAAATTACCGATTTGGATCCCTTGGAGTTCGACCTCCTTTTTGAACGATTCTTAAACCCAGAACGTGTTTCCATGCCGGACTTTGACGTCGACTTTTGTATGGAAAAACGTGATCAGGTGATTGACCACGTTGCTCAAATGTATGGGCGAGATGCCGTTTCTCAGATTATTACATTCGGTACTATGGCCGCAAAAGCGGTGATCCGCGACGTAGGGCGAGTATTGGGGCATCCGTATGGCTTCGTGGATCGGATTTCGAAATTGGTTCCTCCTGATCCGGGTATGACTCTAGATAAGGCATTTGAAGCCGAACCACAGTTACCTGAAATTTACGAGGCAGATGAAGAAGTTAAAGCGCTGATTGATATGGCGCGTAAACTTGAAGGTGTCACGCGTAACGCAGGAAAACATGCGGGGGGCGTTGTTATTGCCCCCACCAAAATTACAGACTTTGCGCCGCTTTATTGTGATGCGGAAGGTAATAACCCAGTTACTCAGTTCGATAAAAATGATGTCGAATATGCGGGGTTGGTCAAGTTCGACTTTTTGGGGTTACGTACCCTAACGATCATCAACTGGGCATTAGAGATGATCAATGCAAGGCGAGCCAAGAAAGGGCTTGAGCCTATCGACATTGCCGCAATCCCGCTGGATGATCAAAAAAGTTTTGATATGTTGCAACGTTCAGAAACGACCGCGGTATTCCAGCTGGAATCCCGAGGCATGAAAGATCTGATCAAGCGGCTACGTCCTGACTGTTTTGAAGATATGATCGCATTGGTTGCCTTGTTCCGTCCTGGTCCATTGCAATCAGGGATGGTAGATAACTTTATCGACCGTAAACATGGTCGTGAAGAGATCTCATACCCAGACGTACAGTGGCAACATGAATCATTAAAACCTGTCTTGGAGCCAACTTACGGTATTATCTTATACCAAGAACAGGTTATGCAGATTGCACAGGTATTAGCGGGTTATACGCTAGGTGGCGCAGATATGTTGCGCCGTGCAATGGGGAAAAAGAAACCCGAAGAGATGGCGAAACAGCGTTCTGTTTTTGAAGAGGGCGCGATCAAAAATGGAGTCGATGGGGAACTGTCGATGAAAATCTTTGATCTGGTAGAAAAGTTTGCTGGTTATGGATTTAACAAGTCTCACTCAGCGGCTTATGCTCTGGTTTCGTATCAAACATTGTGGCTGAAAGCTCACTATCCAGCTGAATTTATGGCTGCGGTAATGACGGCGGATATGGATAATACCGAAAAGGTTGTCGGTCTCGTCGACGAATGTTGGCGGATGGGATTGAAAGTATTACCACCTGATATTAATAGTGGACTTTATCATTTTCATGTTAACGATGAAGGTGAAATTGTTTATGGCATTGGTGCCATCAAAGGGGTTGGTGAAGGGCCGATCGAAGCCATTATCGAAGCTCGCCAGAAAGGTGGTATATTTAAAGAAATATTTGATCTTTGTGCTCGCGTTGATCTGAAAAAAATTAACCGCCGTGTTATGGAAAAACTGATCATGGCGGGGGCATTTGATCATTTAGGTCCCCATCGTGCGGCCTTGATGTCTTCATTAGAAGATGCTTTGAAAGCGGCGGATCAGCATGCAAAAGCAGAAGCTATCGGGCAAACGGATATGTTTGGTGTGCTGGCGGAAGCACCCGAACAAGTAGAAAGTTCATACGCAAGCGTCCCCAAATGGCCTGATCAAGTCGTACTTGATGGCGAGCGAGAAACATTGGGGCTTTACTTGACAGGGCACCCAATAACGCGCTACTTAAGTGAGATCGAGCGCTATACTAATGGTTTAAGATTAAAAGATGTGAACCCAACCCCTCGTGGTCAAGTGACAACTGTGGTAGGTTTAGTACTTTCGGCCAAAGTTATTACGACTAAGCGCGGCAATCGAATCGGAATTTGTACGCTTGATGATCGTTCCGGTCGTCTGGATATTATGTTATTTTCAGATGCACTAGATAAATACCAGCACTTGCTGGAAAAAGACACTATCCTGATTGCCACCGGTCAGGTCAGCTTTGATGATTTTAACGGTGGTAATAAAATGACAGTACGGGAGTTAATGGATATTAGTGAAGCAAGGGAAAAATATGCGCGAGGACTTGCTATTTCACTGTCAGATAAACAAATTAATGATCAGTTGCTGAACCGACTTCGCAGCACTCTTGAACCCCATCGTTCAGGAACGATTCCGGTTCATTTGTATTATCAGAAGGATGACGCCAGAGCCAAACTTAAATTTGGGGTTATTTGGCGTGTGACACCCGTTGATGACCTTCTGAACTCTCTGCGAACTCTGCTGGGTAATGAGCAGGTAGAATTAGAATTTGACTAAAATAGGAATATTATGAGTCTGGATTTTCTTGATTTTGAACAGCCAATTGCTGAATTGGAAGCGAAAATTGATTCGCTGACTGCAGTTAGCCGTCAAGACAACAATTTAGAAGTCAACCTAGATGACGAGGTTGCTCGTTTACGTGAAAAAAGTCTTGAGCTGACGCGTAAGATTTTCTCTGATCTGGGTGCATGGCAAATTGCTAAGCTTGCTCGTCACCCACGTCGCCCTTATACATTAGATTATATTGCTCGTATATTCACAGATTTCCAAGAGCTGGCAGGTGATCGTGCTTATGCCGATGATAAAGCTATCGTGGGTGGCATCGCGCGTTTAGATGGTCGTCCAGTGATGGTGATTGGCCACCAAAAAGGCCGTGAAACGAAAGAAAAAATTCGCCGTAATTTTGGTATGCCAGCTCCAGAAGGTTACCGTAAAGCATTGCGCTTAATGAAAATGGCTGAGCGTTTTAATTTACCTATTATTACCTTTATCGATACGCCGGGGGCTTATCCTGGTGTTGGCGCTGAAGAACGTGGCCAATCCGAAGCAATTGCACGTAACTTGCGTGAAATGTCTCGCTTATCTGTCCCAGTCATTTGTACTGTTATTGGCGAAGGCGGCTCTGGTGGTGCATTGGCTATTGGGGTTGGTGATAAAGTGAATATGCTGCAATACAGCACCTATTCGGTTATCTCTCCTGAAGGCTGTGCCTCTATCCTGTGGAAGAGCGCGGATAAAGCCCCATTAGCGGCAGAAGCGATGGGGATCACCGCACCTCGCCTTAAAGAACTCAAATTAATTGATAATGTGGTGACAGAGCCTTTAGGTGGTGCGCATCGTAATTACGATGAAATTTCAGCTTCTTTAAAAGCGCGTATTGTTGAAGATTTGGACGAATTGCTTGAGCTTGATGAAGAAGCATTAAAAAATCGTCGTTACCAGCGTTTAATGGAATACGGCTATTGCTAATTAAGGTTGGCTAGTCACGAAAAACGGGGGTTTGGTTTATCCAGCTCCCGTTTTTTATTATGATTTCTCGAACAATTGAAAGTAAACCTAAGTAAGGGAGATGGATGAGGCAATATAACTATTTAATCTATGCCTTAATGTGTGTACTGATATGGAGCTTTATTCCGATTGTTTCTCGTTTTGGGCAAGAGGGCTTAGATAGCTTTCAATTTTTATTTTGGTCCAACCTAATTTCAGCAATTGCGGTGATATTGGTCGCGATGAGTGCGGGTTATAAACCTGCTAAGCTATTTATTTTGCCGTCTAATACGCTAATTAAAGTGTGTATTTTAGGTGTCTTAGATTGCTTGTTTTATTTGCTTTTGTATTATGGCTACTCGATTGAAAATGGTATTGCCGTACTCGTTATTCAGTATAGTTGGCCTTTAATTATTATCTTATTGTCTGTTTTTTTATTAAAGGACAAGCTAGCAACTCGGCAAATTGCCGGTGTGATTATCGGCTTTATCGCGGTGATTATCACCTTTACCAAAGGTCATATAACTCAGCTGCAAGTTGAACATCCTCTAGCTTTACTATTAGTGTTTAGTGGTGCATTTTGTTTTGCGTTAATGTCTGTATTCTCTCGTCAGTATTCTATCGACCCCTATATTAGTACTGTTTGGCTCTTTATTTTTTCGACCTTAACATCATTGGTATTATTACTCTCATTCAGCGCATTTCAGTTGCCCACGGAGACATCGCTTTGGCCAACGATAGTGAATGGGGTACTGATTAATGGCGTATCCTATATTTTATGGTTTAAGGCGATGAATACGGGGCACTCCGCTAAAATTGCCTCTATTGTGTTTTTATCTCCAGTATTATCGGTACTTTGGTTAGTTGTTATTCTAAGCGACCCATTTGAAATTGCTTATATTATCGGGGTGTTGTTAGTGATTATTTCCGGTATCTTATGTGTTGGGCAAGCTAAAAAGCATTAATCATCGTTTAGAAGGGCAGCGAAGAGTGAAACTACCACAAACAATCATTGAGCACGTATTCAATAAGATTGGTAACTATAGCAAAATACTGGTTGGATTTAGTGGTGGTGTTGATTCAACGGTATTACTGCATGCTCTTTATCAAATAAAGAAACATCAACAACCGTTTCTTGAAGTGCGCGCTATTCATATTCATCATGGGCTAAATTCGAAAGCAGACGCTTGGGAAGCGCACTGTTCGAGTTTGTGTGAACAATGGGAAATTCCCTTTATTTGTACGCATGTCACGGTTGATTCTACAAATAGTGGCGTTGAGGCAGCTGCGCGAGAGGCTCGCTATCAAGCTTATCGTGATGCGCTGTTAGAAAATGAAATTATCGTGACGGCACAACATCTGGATGATCAAGCAGAAACATTTCTGTTGGCATTAAAACGAGGTAGCGGGCCAGCAGGGCTTTCATCGATGCCAGAATTATCGACATTTAATGGCCACTACGGGCAAACTTGCCTGCTTCGTCCATTGCTAGCGATATCTCGCGATGATTTAGAGACATATGCCAATGAAGAACAGCTTCCGTGGGTAGAAGATGATAGTAATCAAGATGACCGCTATGACCGTAATTTCCTACGATTGAATATTATGCCTGTTCTGGCACAGCGTTGGCCTCATTTCGCGAAAGCCGTATCACGTAGCGCGGCTTTGTGCGCAGAACAGGAAAACTTGCTTGATGAGCTATTACAAGATGCCCTAGAGGACATGATGGATTATCGTGGTGGTCTATTCATCGATGCATTACAGCCTTGTTCTAGCGCTAAACGTAACGCATTGCTACGACGTTGGATTGGCCTACATCAATTACCCATGCCGCCTTTTAATCAATTACACCGTATTTGGCAGGAAGTCGCACTTGCTCGTCAGGATGCTGAGCCTATTTGCCAATTAGGCCATATTGATATCCGTCGATATCAAGGTGCTTTATGGGTTGTGCGTCGTATCAATCAGTTATTGGGGCAGCAGTATGCTTGGCATTATCCTGACCCGTTTATTTTACCTGAAGCTTTAGGCATTATTGAGGTCATCGCTGATGAAGGGCAAATCCGTCCTCCATTACCAACAGAAAAAGTCACCGTGCGCTTTGGTTTGCAAGGAACACTTAAAATTGTTGGGAGACTGCATTCAAGAAGCAGTAAGAAAATTTGGCAAGAACTGGGAATTCCTCCGTGGATGCGAGAAAGAGTTCCCCTGATTTACTACAATGAGCAGCTAATTACTGCAATAGGGTGTTTTATTACACCGGAAGGCCTTGCCGATGATGATAAACTTGGCATTGCTTTTCATTGGGTCAAATTCGATGAATATCGGTTTAATCAGTAAATGAAAAGAAGAAACCCCTTATGACTGTGATCTTTCATAAGGGGCATAGAAGGACTCAATGGTGTATGAGTTTTAGTGAGAGCTATCGACAACGATAGTGCCGATCTCAGGATGACTGAAGGTATTGATATAATCCAATCGCAGCTCTTTCGTCCCATCTTGAGTTTCTAAAATTAAATACTCAACTTTCTTCCGTAAGAGCAAATCGCTGGCTTTACCCTCAATGATTTCGCCGCCATGAAGCTTTATTTCAAGTTTCAACTGACGTTGGCATGCGATTTCAAGATATTCGTAATCATCACAATTGATAGGTTGATATTCAGTATCTGTAGACATATTCCCTCACCACTGTGTTAGTGGCGGTTATTGCCGCCTTGACTATTTTCACCAAGCATCATGTGCTTGATAGGATAATAGCACAGTAATTTTAATAACAATAATCAGTGATAGATGAAAACTTAAATAGACAGTTCGTGAATGCTTCTCGAGCCCCTATACATCAGCAAAGTCCGAAATATCATAATAACAACATTTTTATTAGTGTAAGATGCTATGATGTAAATGCAGACTAAAAATATAAGAATGAAATAGTTAGGAGACAAAGGTAATGAAAAAAACACTATTTTTAGCATTAATGGCGACAGGCATAATGGCATTAGCTGGATGCCAAAGCGCAGACAAACAACCTAGCGTGACTTATATTGATAGAGCATATACGGGCACTTTGCCATGTGCAGATTGCTCTGGTATCGAAGCAACCTTGCTGGTGAACCAAGATGGTACTTATGTTGAGCAATTAGTTTATTTAGGCACGCGTGATGGCAACCAAACTTTTTATGAAACAGGGTCATGGGCAAAAGAAGGGGATAAATTACGCATGACCAATGCCAATGGTGAACGTTCATATTTCTTACCTTCTGCTGATGATAAGTCAATGGTATTGCTTGATCAGGAAGGAAATAAAATTCAATCACAATTGAATTACACATTAAATCAAGTCACAGCAAGTAAAAAAGTTGGTGAATACCGTTATTTAGCTGATGCTGCAACATTTACTGAATGTAAAACTGGGCGTACTTATACTGCTTCAGGCCTTGATCTGGAAAAAGGATACAGTGCGACAGGTGTAACGGGCGGAACGCCAGTTTATGCTGAAATTGAAGGCTATTATACCGTAAGACCTTCAATGGAAGATGGTCAATTTGACCCTGCATTAGTACAAACCGGTCATATTATGTTTGATAAATCTAGCTCATGTAAATAATAGATTTAATTTATATAATTAAATACCCTAAATATCGACTCAATAAGAGTCGATATTTTTTTAGCCATAAAAATATTGGTAAGGATTGAAGTCAATATAAGGTAAAGTGATTATATTTACTGATATCAAGTAAATTATAATTAATTGATAATTTATATATAAAAATATATTTTTTTGAAATGTGAGGGGCGTCATAACGATAAGTCAATGAGAAACAATTCTCCATAGCCACGAAATATCAACAGTAAAGGAGATTACGTATACTTTATTCAACTAGAAGCAACTCGCGGATAACGCCAGCTGAATTTAGAGAATAAAAACGTAAAATATCTCATGAGGCTAATAGATATTTATAGTGGGCAGTATGACTGGGAGAGCTTATTGTGGAAAAAAAGCTTATTTATCTGTTTTGTTCGGCGGGAATGTCAACCTCTCTTCTTGTATCAAAAATGCGTCAACAAGCTGAAAAATATGATGTTCCAGTTGTTATTGAAGCGTTTTCGGAAACCCTTGTAGCACAAAAAGGTATCGATGCGGATCTTGTTTTACTTGGTCCTCAGATTGCATGGAAAAGTTCTGAAATCCAGAGAATACTTCCAACTAAACTCGTTGAAGTTATTGATCCGATATTGTATGGAAAAGTTGATGGTCTGGGCGTGTTAAAAGCAGCAGTGGCAGCAATAAAAAATAAATGATGTTAATTAATTTTTAGTTTTTAATAACTTCAATTCTTTATCTATTTGTTATGGTTGTTTTAGCAAACAAGATATGTGATTAAAGTATCTAAGGATATTCTATGAATCATATGCTCACTTCTCTTGAAAAAGTATTGCTACCAATTGCATTAAAATTGGGCAATCAACCTCATATTAATGCAATTAAAAATGGCTTCATTAAATTGATGCCTTTAGTATTAATTGGGGCTATGTTTGTTTTGATTAATAACGTTTTTCTTAGCTTTGGTGAAGGGTCATTTTTCTATTCGCTAGGTGTTCGCTTGTCACCTGAAACAATAGAATTTTTAAATAAGTTCAAAGGAATTGGCGGTAATATTTACAATGGAACATTAGGTATTATGTCGTTAATGACCCCTTTTTTTATTGCAATGGCCCTGGCTGAAGAACGTAAAGTGGACTCAATAGCGGCAGGGATTATCGGTATCGCTGCATTTATTACGGTAACGCCATTTGATGTTAATGGTGCTTATGCGATAGGGGCTAATTGGTTAGGTGGGGCCAATATCATTTCAGGTATTGTCATCGGTTTAGTGATTGCCGAAGCTTTTGCTTTTATTGTTCGGCGTAAATGGGTTATTACATTACCGGATACAGTTCCACCTGCTGTCAGCCGTTCATTTTCAGCATTAGTTCCTGGTTTTATTATTCTTTTAGTTGTCGGAATTATTGCATGGATTTTATCAGCTCAAGCAACTAATTTTCACCAATTTATTATGGATACGATCGCAACGCCATTAGCTTCTTTAGGTGGTGTTGTTGGTTGGGCTTACACCATTTTTACCTCCTTATTATGGTTTTTTGGTATTCATGGTGCGCTAGCGCTGACAGCCCTTGATTCAGGGATTATGACTCCTTGGGCGTTGGAAAATGTGGCACTATATAATGAATACGGTTCTATTGATAATGCAATTGCCGCTGGGCACACTTTCCATTTATGGGCGAAACCTTTATTAGATTCTTATGTCTTTCTGGGAGGGACAGGTGCGACCCTTGGATTAATCATTGCAATATTTATTGCATCACGCCGTCCTGATTATCGACAAGTTGCTAAAATAGGTTTACCCGCAGGCATATTTCAAATTAATGAACCTATTATATTTGGTATTCCTGTTATCATGAACCCGATACTTTTTATTCCATTTATTATCATTCAACCGCTATTAGCTGCAATTACCGTTATTGCTTATTATGTGGGAATAATACCGCCAATAACCAATATAGGACCATGGACAATGCCTGCTGGCTTGGGGGCATTCTTTAATACAAATGGGAATATTTCGGCTTTATTATTAGCCTTGTTTAACCTCGGAGTTTCCATCCTTGTTTATTTACCCTTTGTTATTATTTCTAATAAAGCTCAGGGAATGATAGATAAAGATGAAAGTGAAGAAGATATTAAAGATGCACTGAAGTTTTAATTGATAAATATAAAGCAGGGAATAAAAAAATATGATTGATATAGATAATAATGGTGTTCTTTCTTTTGATGGCCTCGAAGAGGTCGTGATGGGGCTTATCATTAATTCTGGGATGGCAAGAAGCTTAGCCTATAAGGCATTAAATTGCGCCAAGGAAGGCCAATTTGTTGAGGCCATGGAATTAATGGAGCAATCAAAACATGCATTGAGTGAAGCTCATCAAGTTCAAACAAAAATGATTGAAGCTGATATGGGAGAGGGGAAAATTAAAGTTAGCTTAATATTGGTTCATGCTCAAGATCATTTAATGAACACCATACTTTCGCGTGAGTTGGTCATAGAGCTAATAGAGCTTCATAAAAAAATAAGCCAATAACTGAGGAGGAATGATGCAGCCACTAATAAAAAACGATAATTCTAATATGGATATTAGAATGGTTTGTGAGAATGATATATTTAATGACAAGGATTTTCATGTTGTTATTTATAATAAAACTGAAAGCGTTACAGGGCTGCATCAACATGATTATTATGAATACACTATCGTTCTCACTGGGCGCTATTATCAGCAAGTGAATGGTAGAAAGGTGTTACTTGAAAGAGGTGACTTTGTTTTTTTACCCATTGGCTCTAGTCATGAAAGTTTTTATGAGTTTGGAGCAACTCGAATTTTCAATGTTGGAATAAGAAAGGCATTTTTTGAAAGCTATTTTTCACCTTTACTTCCCTCATTTTTTGTTGCTTCACAAGCCTATTCACTGAAAAGTGAATTTATGGCTTATATTGAATCCGTCATCGCATCATTAAATTTTCGTGACAGTGAGTTTAATGAATTTATTGAAGTAGTCACTTTCAATGTCGTTAATCGATTACGTCACTACAGAGAAAGAAAATTACATGACGATACACCTCAATGGTTAAAAAATACCATTGAAGAAATGCATGAAATTGCAATGTTTAATGAGCATGCATTAGAAAATATGGTCGCAATTACAGGGAAGTCTCAAGAATACTTGACGAGGGCTACAAAGCGTTATTACGGCAAGACGCCCATGCAACTTATTAATGATATTAGGATTAATTTTGCTAAAAAACAGCTGGAAATAACAAATTACTCTATTACAGATATTGCTTTTGAATCTGGTTACAGTAGCCCGAGTTTATTTGTTAAGAAATTCAAAGAGGCAACATCGTTAACACCAAGTGAATATAGAAAAAGCTTACAGTAACTTAATAAATATGATGAAGATAGGATGAAACATAACGCGGTATAAGTTAACTGAACACTACCATTCATAGCTATTAATAAAATAGGTAGAGGATTAAATGGAACATAAATTAAAAATTGTGACTATTGGCGGTGGAAGCAGTTATACCCCTGAATTAATTGATGGTTTTATTAAACGTTATCCTGAACTACCTATTAGTGAATTATGGCTAGTGGATATTGAAGAAGGAAAGGAAAAGTTAGACATTATCTATGATTTAAGCTTACGGATGATAAAAAATGCCAATATTCCGCTTAAATTATATAAAACGTTAAATCGTAGAGAAGCGCTCAAAGATGCTGATTTTGTGACGACGCAGTTAAGGGTCGGGTTATTAGATGCACGAGAAAAAGATGAAATCATACCTTTACGCTATGGCTATTTAGGGCAAGAGACTAACGGTGCTGGCGGATTATTTAAAGGATTACGGACTATTCCAGTGATCTTTGACATTATTAAAGATGTTGAAGAGCTCTGTCCTCAAGCTTGGATAATTAATTTTACTAACCCTGCCGGTATGATCACAGAGGCTGTGCATAGATACACGAATTTTCAGCGTTTCGTTGGGGTCTGTAATGTGCCTATCGGTATGAAAATGTTTATTACAGAGGCACTTAAATTAACTGAAAAAAATCACTTATCGATAGACCTTTTTGGTTTAAATCATATGGTCTTTATTAAAGATATTTTTGTCGATGGAATCTCCCGGTTTGATGAAATATTGAAGGGTATTATTGCTCATTCATACAGTACAAACTCAGTTAAAAACATTACGGGGTTATCATTCGATAGTGGTTTTTTAAGCGCTCTAAAATTGATACCTTGCTCATACTTGCAGTATTACTTTAAATATAAAGAGATGCTAGCTATTGAGATAGCTGAATTCTACAAAGCGGGCACTAGGGCACAGGTGGTTAAAAAACTTGAAAAGTCACTTTTTGATTTATATCAGGACACTGAATTAAACGTTAAGCCAAAACAGCTTGAACAGCGAGGGGGAGCCTATTATTCAGACGCTGCCTGTGAAGTCATCAATGCTATTTATAACGACAAGCAAACTGAACACTATGTCAATATTCCTCACCATGGACATATCGATAATATCCCATCGGATTGGGTGATAGAGATGACATGTCAATTAGGGCGTAATGGCATAACACCACACAAAAGAATGACGCATTTCGATGAAAAAGTATTGGGACTCATTTATACAATAAAAGAATTTGAGATAGCCACATGTGAAGCGGCTATTAGTGGTAATTTCAATGATATTTTATTAGCGATGAACCTAAATCCATTAGTGAGCTCTGATCATGATGCACGAAATATGGCTAAAGACCTACTTTTAGCGCATAAAGAGTATTTGCCTAATTTTGCTGAGGCTATTAAGCGCCTTGAAGAAGAATCAATGCGTCGCTAAATTTTAAATGGTAGCGGAATATGACACCTTTACTTATCGTCAATGCAGATGACTTTGGCTTATGCAAATCAGTTAATTATGGAATTGTTGAGGCACATCATCACGGTATTGTGTTATCAACGACAGCTATGGTAAATATGCCGGATGTTCACCATGCCGCCAAACTTGCCGCGGACTTACCAACATTAACAGTGGGTATGCATTTTGTATTAACTGCGGGCATGCCATTTACGCCAATGCCATCGTTAGTTCGCCAAGGTATACTTGGGAAATGGTTATGGGAAATCGAAAAACGTGGCCAATTACCGATAGAGGAAATTGTGCAGGAATTACATTTTCAGTATGACCAATTTTGTGAAATTTTTGGTCATCCGCCAAGTCATATTGATGGGCACCATCATGTACAAATGATACCGACTCTCTTTCCTCGCATTGTTGAATTTGCCAATAAAAAAGGAGTTGCATTGCGTGTTGTTCGTGATGGAAATATTGACGATAAAACCACACATATTGCGCGCACAACGGATTACTTTTCAGCTGAATTTTATGGGGAACCTCATTCTATATCTGAATCTCTCTTTTTAAATATTCTCGATACTGCGAAACAGCGAGGGGATAGTTCACTTGAAATAATGTGTCATCCAGCGTTCCTAGGTAAGGAATTATTAAAAAGTCGTTACGCTTATCCGAGATTAAAAGAGTTAGAAATTTTAACTTCAAAAAGATTAAAAGAGACGATTACTGAGAAGGGTTTTTTACTTGGGTCATATTTAGATTTATAACAAAAATGCCCAACCTATATGGATAAACAGGTTGGGCAGAGCATCATTAACGTAAGGTATTCGCGAGTTTTTCTTTTAAGAAACTCACTACGTTATCAAGACCAACAAGGGCTTTCTCGTCACTGCGACGTGCTTTGTACTCAACTTGATTGTTATCTAAGTTTCTATCGCCGATAACAATCGTGTATGGCACACCGATAAGCTCCATATCAGCAAACATAACACCAGGACGTTCTTTACGGTCATCAAAAATGACCTCTATGCCTTGTGCTTTTAAATCCGCATAGAGTTTCTCTGCAACCTCTTTGACACGGTACGATTTGTGCATGTTCATTGGCAGAATCGCAACATGGAATGGTGCGATCGCATCTGGCCAAATAATGCCGCGTTCGTCGTGGCTTTGTTCAATTGCCGCTGCAACAATACGAGTAACACCAATACCATAGCAACCCATAGTGACGATTTGATTGTGGCCCTCTTCATTCTGCACTGAAGCTTTCATCGCTTCTGAATATTTAGTGCCTAATTGGAAGATATGACCCACTTCAATGCCACGTTTGATAAGCAGTGTTCCTTTTCCATCTGGGCTTGGATCACCTTCAACCACATTACGGAGATCGAATGTTTCTGGCTGCTCTACATCGCGTTCCCAATTGATACCGAAATAGTGTTTACCATCAATGTTAGCACCAGCGCTAAAATCACTCATGACAGCGACACTGCGGTCAATAATCATTGGTAATGGCATATTAACTGGGCCTAATGAACCTGGCGCAGCTTTAATTGCCGCTTTGATTTCTTCTTCTGAAGCGAATTCCAATGGGCTTGAAACGAGAGGGTGTTTTTCCGCCTTCACTTCATTCAGTTCATGATCACCACGGATCAATAAAGCGACTAATTGATGACCCGAATTTGGTTTTGCACGGACAATCAGCGTCTTCACCGTTTTTTCAATCGGCAAAGCGAATTGTTCAACCAGCTCGGCGATTGTTTTTGCATTTGGTGTATCAACGAGACGCATCTCTTCTGTTGCTGCTGCACGTGGTGTTAATGGCGCAATCGCTTCAGCAAGCTCGATGTTGGCTGCAAAATCAGATTCTGTAGAGAAAACAATATCGTCTTCACCGCTTTGCGCGAGAACTTGGAATTCATGAGATGCGCTTCCACCGATAGAGCCTGTATCTGCTTGTACTGGGCGGAAATCAAAACCGATACGAGTAAAGATTTTGCTGTAAGCTTCATACATTGCATCATAGGTTTCTTGTAATGATTCCTGTGATGTATGGAAGGAGTAAGCATCTTTCATGATAAATTCACGTGAACGCATGATGCCGAAACGTGGGCGCACTTCATCACGGAATTTAGTTTGAATCTGGAATAAGTTCAGTGGTAGCTGTTTGTATGAAGTAATTTCATTGCGAATTAAATCAGTAATCACTTCTTCATGAGTTGGACCCAAAACAAATGGGCGTTCACCACGATCAGTAAAACGCAGTAATTCAGGACCATACTGCTCCCAGCGACCACTCTCTTGCCACAAATCGGCAGGTTGAACTACGGGCAAAGATACCTCGATTGAGCCCGCATTTTCCATTTCTTCACGGACAATGTTTTCGACTTTACGTAGAACGCGGACACCAGTCGGTAACCAGTCATAAAGGCCTGATGCAAGTTTACGGATCATTCCTGCACGAAGCATCAACTGATGGCTGATCACTTCGGCATCTGCAGGAGTCTCTTTTAGTGTTGAGAGCAGATATTTGCTAGTACGCATTGTATAGGTTCCATTAGAACAACGGGTGATGGCAAAAGGTTTTATTGCCAAATCAATCTAGGCTGCAAAAGCAGCATGATAAACAGCTAGTCTACCAGTGACCGTGCTTTGCCAAAAGGGGTTAGATGATTTTTTCATAAGGCTCGATGGCGAAGACTTCTGTTACATTATTAATCACTCTCCAGCGCACATTAAAATCAAGTAAATGGACGGCATAATCACGGGGCTCTGTCATCGCTTGTTTTTTATATGCGGGGCGGGGATCTTGCATTAATACTTGTTGAATAAATTGTACAATTCCCGGATAGCGTATTTGGTATTTCTCTAAATCTTGTTGAACTTGCGGGTGAAAAATAACGTGCATATCCACAGATGGTGCATCTTGTGCAAAGCCAGCTTGTGCATTTGGAATGGCTTCTGCAAAAGGTAAATAAGGTTTAATATCAATAACCGGAGTACCATCAACTAAATCTAAACTGCCTAACTCCAAAATCACTTGATTGTGTTTTTGGATAACCCCTTTCAATTCGATTAATGACATACCAATAGGGTTTGGTCTAAAGGTCGAGCGGGTGGCGAAGACGCCCATTTTATCATTCCCACCGAGTCTTGGAGGACGTACGAGTGGCTTCCATCCCCCATTCATCGTTTGATGGAAAATAAATAGCACCCAAATGTGACTAAACTGTTCTAATCCTCTGACAGCATTAGGGTCATTATAAGGGGGGTGTAAATGCAGCCGTCCCGAGCCACCTAGTACAAGCCCAGGTTGGCGTGGGATAGCAAATTTTTCCTTATAGGGAGATTCGATATGTCCAATAACATTACATTGGAATGATTGCATTTGATTATTATTCAACAATTTGTATTGCGCTACCTTCACAGATTGTCGCTTGATAGCACCCCGGTGAGGTCATGGTTTGACACTGATGCAACAACACCGCATCGGCTGCGATATAGGCTGCTTTCGATAACATACTTTTTTTAGCCACATTAAGATTGGCTGGCGGGCTTTGTACATTCTCGCGGCATGATTCTCCAGAAACAATCCCTAAGTCTTTAAACGGCATCCCTAATAATTCTTCAGGGCTATTCATAAGCTTGACATTAGTCGTTTCAGGCTTGGTCGTTTTTTTTGGTGCAGGCTTTGATAGCTTCATATTTGTGAAGCCTTTATTTGGACCCTGATGAATGTATTGATTCATTCCACACCCAGCTAAAATAAACGTTGCTAGGGTGAGCAATAACAATCTCATAAGTTTTTCCTTTCTTATCTTATAGGTATTGGGAAAATTACATCTGCTATGTTTTATCTTTATAAAATACAAAAAATACTAGGTGGCATTACACCACCTAGTATATTAATCATTTTTTTACGAATAAAAAAGATTACCAGCCTTTAACTGCGCCACCATCGAAAACTTCATCTGCTTTCTTAGCAACTTCATCTGATTGATATGCTTGAACAAACTTCTTCACATTTTCATCATCTTTATTGTCATCACGAGCAACAATAATATTGACATATGGAGATTCTTTATCTTCTACAAATAAACCATCTTTTGCTGGGGTTAATTTAGGTGTTGCACTACTTGCCCACGTGGTATTGATGATAGCTAGAGCAATTTTTTGATCATCCAGTGCTCGTGGTAATTGTGGTGCTTCTAATTCAACAAACTTCAATCCTTTAGGATTTTCAGTAACATCCAAAACGGTAGGCATTAAACCTGTTCCATCTTTAAGTTTAATGAGACCTTGTTGTTGTAAGAGAAGTAGTGAACGACCTAAGTTCGTTGGATCGTTAGGTAATGCGATTTGTGAGCCGTCAGCAAGTTCATCAACTGATTTAATTTGTTTGGAATATGCCGCGATAGGATAGATAAAGGTATTGCCGACAGGCGTCAATTTATAATTTCTATCTTTAATTTGTTGGTCAAGATAAGGTTTGTGTTGGAATGCGTTAGCATCAATATCACCTTTGCTGAGAGCTTCGTTTGGTAAAACGAAATCATTAAAGGCAACAAGTTCTACATTCAAACCGTATTTTTCTTTTGCGACTTTTTGTGCAACTTCAGCGACTTCCAACTCTTTCCCCATAATAACACCGACTTTGATGCTATTCGGGTCTTTCTCTTTTTCGCCACAACCCGTTAGAACTAATGAGCCTAATAGCGCGCCAACAACGGCAATAGATTTTAACTTAATAGACATAGATATACCCCTTAAACGCTTTCTTTATAGCACCTTAAAGCGGCGCTGCTATTTTTACGGACTATTTATGTGACACTTTTTTCATTAAATATTCGCCAGTAAATTGAATGACGAAGACTAAGATGATTAACAGTACAAGCACGGTATTCATCACTAATGGGTTATAAGTATAGTAGCCATACTGCATTGCTATTTGACCTAATCCCCCTGAACCGACTGCACCACCCATTGCTGAATACCCAACTAGCATAATTAAGGTGATCGTTGCCGCGTTGATGATCCCAGGTAAAGACTCTGGTAATAGAACCTTTTTAATAATTTGTAGTGGTGTCGCGCCCATAGCTCGGGAGGCTTCAATCAAACCACTTGGCACTTCTAATAGGGTATTTTCAACCATACGGGCGATGAAGGGAATTGCCCCAACAGTTAGGGGAACAATGGCCCCTTCAATGCCAATTGCCGAGCCGACTAAAAACTTGGTAAAAGGGCTGATCCAGACTAATAAAATAATAAATGGTATTGAACGGAAAATGTTCACGATTGCTGAAATTACAGCATAAAGAACAGTATTTTCCATAACTTGTCCACGACGAGTCACGTAAAGTAGAACGCCAGTAGGTACGCCCATGATAAAACCGAGGATCGCCGAAACGAAAGTCATAATAATGGTATCAATCGTTCCCGATATAAGTAGTGAAATCATTCCCTCAGACATAACCCAATACCTCTACTTTGACATGATGCTCTTTCAAAAATTCAATAGTTGCTTCAACCCCGCCATTGATACCATGGAGTTCAGCGAGCATTACGCCAAACTTCACGCCACCGGCGTAATCAATCTGAGAACTTAATATGTTGATATCGATGTCAAATTTACGCACAACCATAGAGATAAGTGGTGCATCAACGGATTGACCTGTGAATTCCAGTTTCAGCAAAGGCGATAAATCTGCTGCGGGTTCACTTTTTAGTCTTTCTTTATAGTCATCTGGAATATCAATAACTAATGTTGATTTGATAAACTCTTGGGCAATAGGTGTTTTAGGGTGTGAAAACACTTCACTGACTTTATCTTGTTCAATCAATTGTCCACCGCTAATCACAGCGACTTGGTCACAAATGTTTTTCACTACATCCATTTCATGAGTGATCAATAAAATAGTAAGCCCTAAACGGCGGTTAATATCTTTGAGTAACTCAAGAATCGAACGTGTAGTGGCAGGATCTAGCGCACTAGTTGCTTCATCGCATAATAAAACTTTTGGTGAATTTGCTAAGGCTCGCGCGATAGCAACACGTTGTTTTTGTCCCCCAGAAAGATTAGCGGGATAAGCATCTTTTTTATCAGCCAGCCCAACAAGATCAAGCAGTTCATTGACACGTGCTTTGATTTTATCTTTAGGCGTATTGTCTAATTCCAGTGGTAACGCAACGTTATCAAATACATTTCGAGAAGATAATAAGTTAAAGTGTTGGAATATCATCCCAATACCGCGACGAGCTCTCGTCAAAGATTTTTCAGGCATTGCTGTTAAATCTTGGCCGTCAACAATAACTTGCCCAGAAGTCGGGCGCTCGAGCATGTTTACACAACGAATTAGAGTACTTTTACCAGCACCTGAGGCACCGATAACACCGTAGATTTGCCCAGCAGGAACATGCAGACTAATATCCGTTAATGCCTGAATATTGCGGCTTCCTTGCTGGAAAACTTTATTAATATTTGAGAGCTTTATCATTTATTTCTTCTAAATATATAGGATTCGATTTTTAGATAGTTAAATCTAACATGGTTGGATGTTAAGGCGTCTAGACGTCTAAGTCAATAAAGTTTGCTTTATTTATTCTATTCTCATTTATTTTCTTTTCATGAGATACTTAAAACTCATTTAGTTTGAGGAGTAAATCGGTGAGTAAAGGCATACCTGCAATCTTTTTAGACAGAGACGGCACAATTAATATCGACCATGGCTATGTACATAAGATAGATGACTTTCATTTTATTGACGGTGCGATTGAAGCAATGGCTGAACTCAAAAAAATGGGCTACGCGCTTGTTGTTGTCACCAACCAATCAGGTATTGGACGAGGTATCTATTCTGAAGATAGTTTTATGCAGTTAACAGAATGGATGGATTGGTCATTAGCAGACCGTGGCGTTGATCTTGATGGTATTTATTTTTGCCCTCATCATCCTGATGCTAAAGAAGCTGAGTACCGCCAAGATTGTGATTGCCGTAAGCCAAAACCTGGAATGCTATTAGATGCGCAATCTTTTCTTAATATAGATATGGCTTCTTCTATTATGGTGGGAGATAAGTTAGCTGACATGCAAGCAGGTAAAGCTGCAAAAGTCGGTACGACGATCTTAGTAAGAAGTGGTGAAGAAGTGACTGAAGAAGCAATAAGCAATGCAGATATGGTGATTGATAGTATTGCTGAACTGCCACAGATAGTAAAAAACATCAAAAAATAGGCTTATTAAGTTAAATTTGATGGCAATCTGAGCAAACGAAAAAAAAATTGAAAAAAGGGGTTGCCAGAATTTTCTGACTCCCTATAATGCGCCTCCACTGACCGACGATGAGCCAACACAGAATGTGATGGCAAGCCCAAAAGGCTAACGACGGCAGACGAGAGAATCTGAAAAGATAAGCGAAAAAAAAGCTTGACTCTCGATGAGGAAAGCGTAATATACGCCACCTCGCGACAACAACCTAAACGGTTAATATCGAAAGATAAAGTCGCAACGCTCTTTAACAATTTATCAGACAATCTGTGTGGGCACTCACAGGACACTATCAAAAAAATATTTGATTTTAAGTCTTGAAGAGTGACTAACACGTTAATTCATATATGAACTAACAATGTGCAATTCGATTGTGGAAGGATAACGCGAAGGCGAGTGAGCATTTCCGAGACAGTACTGAGGTACGGCGAGGAAAGCGGAGCGAAGCCGACAATGTTAGCCGAACAGAAGCGAATTGATAAACAGTTTAATTCTTTGAGCATCAGACTACTTTTAATTGAAGAGTTTGATCATGGCTCAGATTGAACGCTGGCGGCAGGCCTAACACATGCAAGTCGAGCGGTAACAGGGGAAGCTTGCTTCCCGCTGACGAGCGGCGGACGGGTGAGTAATGTATGGGGATCTGCCCGATAGAGGGGGATAACTACTGGAAACGGTGGCTAATACCGCATAATCTCTAAGGAGCAAAGCAGGGGACCTTCGGGCCTTGCGCTATCGGATGAACCCATATGGGATTAGCTAGTAGGTGGGGTAATGGCTCACCTAGGCGACGATCCCTAGCTGGTCTGAGAGGATGATCAGCCACACTGGGACTGAGACACGGCCCAGACTCCTACGGGAGGCAGCAGTGGGGAATATTGCACAATGGGCGCAAGCCTGATGCAGCCATGCCGCGTGTATGAAGAAGGCCCTAGGGTTGTAAAGTACTTTCAGTCGGGAGGAAGGCGTTGATGCTAATATCATCAACGATTGACGTTACCGACAGAAGAAGCACCGGCTAACTCCGTGCCAGCAGCCGCGGTAATACGGAGGGTGCAAGCGTTAATCGGAATTACTGGGCGTAAAGCGCACGCAGGCGGTTGATTAAGTTAGATGTGAAATCCCCGGGCTTAACCTGGGAATGGCATCTAAGACTGGTCAGCTAGAGTCTTGTAGAGGGGGGTAGAATTCCATGTGTAGCGGTGAAATGCGTAGAGATGTGGAGGAATACCGGTGGCGAAGGCGGCCCCCTGGACAAAGACTGACGCTCAGGTGCGAAAGCGTGGGGAGCAAACAGGATTAGATACCCTGGTAGTCCACGCTGTAAACGATGTCGATTTGGAGGTTGTGCCCTTGAGGCGTGGCTTCCGGAGCTAACGCGTTAAATCGACCGCCTGGGGAGTACGGCCGCAAGGTTAAAACTCAAATGAATTGACGGGGGCCCGCACAAGCGGTGGAGCATGTGGTTTAATTCGATGCAACGCGAAGAACCTTACCTACTCTTGACATCCAGAGAACTTAGCAGAGATGCTTTGGTGCCTTCGGGAACTCTGAGACAGGTGCTGCATGGCTGTCGTCAGCTCGTGTTGTGAAATGTTGGGTTAAGTCCCGCAACGAGCGCAACCCTTATCCTTTGTTGCCAGCGATTCGGTCGGGAACTCAAAGGAGACTGCCGGTGATAAACCGGAGGAAGGTGGGGATGACGTCAAGTCATCATGGCCCTTACGAGTAGGGCTACACACGTGCTACAATGGCGTATACAAAGAGAAGCGACCTCGCGAGAGCAAGCGGAACTCATAAAGTACGTCGTAGTCCGGATTGGAGTCTGCAACTCGACTCCATGAAGTCGGAATCGCTAGTAATCGTAGATCAGAATGCTACGGTGAATACGTTCCCGGGCCTTGTACACACCGCCCGTCACACCATGGGAGTGGGTTGCAAAAGAAGTAGGTAGCTTAACCTTCGGGAGGGCGCTTACCACTTTGTGATCCATGACTGGGGTGAAGTCGTAACAAGGTAACCGTAGGGGAACCTGCGGTTGGATCACCTCCTTACCATTGAAGTGTTCCTGTGAAGTGTTCACACAGATTGTCTGATGAAAAGTAGAGCAAAGCCAATCTAAGATTGACTGAAGACCTTGTTGTCCCCTTCGTCTAGAGGCCTAGGACACCGCCCTTTCACGGCGGTAACAGGGGTTCGAATCCCCTAGGGGACGCCATTCAGTGTGGGTCAATCGAAAGGCTGCGCGTCGACCTTTCAGCGTTGTGCGGTGCTCGCGATGCTCATGTACTGAATGTACATTCCGCTCGCTGTGCGCCTACGCCTTGAAATGTCTTAGCTCGCACTTTCTCGAAAGTGCTGGCCATAAATAATGATTAAACTAATTCACTGAGTTAGTTTAACAATTATGCTCTTTAACAATCTGGAACAAGCTGAAAATTGAAACAACGCACATTGTTTATCGCTTAAACAATGTGAGAGTCTCTCAAAAATCTCAACGCGAATGCTGTTTTGTCATGATGGCAACTGTAATGAGCGAGCAGTGTGAAATTCAAGGCGGACAGCGCACAGCAAGCGCAGCGTACATTGGTACGTGAGCATTGCGAGCACTGCCCAACGCAGAAGTTCACCACGCGCAGCCATTACCGGTCAGAACGACACGAAAAGACACCTTCGGGTTGTGAGGTTAAGCGACTAAGCGTACACGGTGGATGCCTAGGCAATCAGAGGCGATGAAGGACGTGCTAATCTGCGAAAAGCGTCGGTAAGGTGATATGAACCGCTATAGCCGACGATGTCCGAATGGGGAAACCCAGTGCAATTCGTTGCACTATCGTTTGATGAATCCATAGTCAAACGAGGCGAACCGAGGGAACTGAAACATCTCAGTACCTCGAGGAAAAGAAATCAACCGAGATTCCCCTAGTAGCGGCGAGCGAACGGGGAGCAGCCCAGAGTCTTAATCAGCATCAGCATCAGGAGAACGGTCTGGAAAGTCCGGCAGTAAAGGGTGATAGCCCCGTATCCGAAGGTGTTGGTGTTGTGAACTCGACGAGTAGGGCGGGACACGTGTTATCCTGTCTGAATATGGGGGGACCATCCTCCAAGGCTAAATACTCCTGATTGACCGATAGTGAACCAGTACCGTGAGGGAAAGGCGAAAAGAACCCCGGCGAGGGGAGTGAAATAGAACCTGAAACCGTGTACGTACAAGCAGTGGGAGCCCCATCACTCAAGTGCCTCGGCAATTGAGTGAGGGTTTAAACAACCACCACAAGAACAGCGCAGGATTTGCAAACAAGATTGGCTGATTTTTTCAAGCCGCAGCGCAGTGTACATAGAAGTACACGAGCAGCGGAAGTTAAAAAATCGGGCAAGATTGGCCGCAAAGACAAGCGGGACATTTGAGGATGGGGTGACTGCGTACCTTTTGTATAATGGGTCAGCGACTTATATTCTGTAGCAAGGTTAACCGTATAGGGGAGCCGTAGGGAAACCGAGTCTTAACTGGGCGATTAAGTTGCAGGGTATAGACCCGAAACCCGGTGATCTAGCCATGGGCAGGTTGAAGGTTGGGTAACACTAACTGGAGGACCGAACCGACTAATGTTGAAAAATTAGCGGATGACTTGTGGCTGGGGGTGAAAGGCCAATCAAACCGGGAGATAGCTGGTTCTCCCCGAAAGCTATTTAGGTAGCGCCTCGTGAACTCATCTTCGGGGGTAGAGCACTGTTTCGGCTAGGGGGTCATCCCGACTTACCAACCCGATGCAAACTACGAATACCGAAGAATGTTATCACGGGAGACACACGGCGGGTGCTAACGTTCGTCGTGAAGAGGGAAACAACCCAGACCGCCAGCTAAGGTCCCAAAGTCATGGTTAAGTGGGAAACGAAGTGGGAAGGCTCAGACAGCCAGGATGTTGGCTTAGAAGCAGCCATCATTTAAAGAAAGCGTAATAGCTCACTGGTCGAGTCGGCCTGCGCGGAAGATGTAACGGGGCTAAACCATGCACCGAAGCTGCGGCAGCGACATGTAAATGTTGTTGGGTAGGGGAGCGTTCTGTAAGCCTGTGAAGGTGTGCTGCGAGGCATGCTGGAGGTATCAGAAGTGCGAATGCTGACATAAGTAACGATAATGCGGGTGAAAAACCCGCACGCCGGAAGACCAAGGGTTCCTGTCCAACGTTAATCGGGGCAGGGTGAGTCGACCCCTAAGGCGAGGCAGAAATGCGTAGTCGATGGGAAACAGGTTAATATTCCTGTACTGGTGATAATTGCGATGGGGGGACGGAGAAGGCTAGGCTGGCCGGGCGACGGTTGTCCCGGTTTAAGGATGTAGGCAGGTGAATTAGGCAAATCCGGTTCACTACATGCTGAGGTCTGATGACGAGTCACTACGGTGGCGAAGTAGCTCATGCCCCGCTTCCAGGAAAAGCCTCTAAGCTCTAGATTATCATTAATCGTACCCCAAACCGACACAGGTGGTCAGGTAGAGAATACTCAGGCGCTTGAGAGAACTCGGGTGAAGGAACTAGGCAAAATGGTGCCGTAACTTCGGGAGAAGGCACGCTGGCGCTAGGTGAAGTCCCTCGCGGATGGAGCTGAAGCCAGTCGCAGATACCAGCTGGCTGCAACTGTTTATTAAAAACACAGCACTGTGCAAACACGAAAGTGGACGTATACGGTGTGACGCCTGCCCGGTGCTGGAAGGTTAATTGATGGGGTTATCCGTAAGGAGAAGCTCTTGATCGAAGCCCCAGTAAACGGCGGCCGTAACTATAACGGTCCTAAGGTAGCGAAATTCCTTGTCGGGTAAGTTCCGACCTGCACGAATGGCGTAATGATGGCCAGGCTGTCTCCACCCGAGACTCAGTGAAATTGAACTCGCTGTGAAGATGCAGTGTACCCGCGGCAAGACGGAAAGACCCCGTGAACCTTTACTATAGCTTGACACTGAACATTGAGCCTTGATGTGTAGGATAGGTGGGAGGCTTTGAAGTGTGGACGCCAGTCTGCATGGAGCCAACCTTGAAATACCACCCTTTAATGTTTGATGTTCTAACGTGGCCCCATCATCTGGGGTGCGGACAGTGTCTGGTGGGTAGTTTGACTGGGGCGGTCTCCTCCCAAAGAGTAACGGAGGAGCACGAAGGTTGGCTAAGCATGGTCGGACATCATGCGGTTAGTGCAAAGGCATAAGCCAGCTTGACTGCGAGAGTGACGGCTCGAGCAGGTACGAAAGTAGGTCTTAGTGATCCGGTGGTTCTGAATGGAAGGGCCATCGCTCAACGGATAAAAGGTACTCCGGGGATAACAGGCTGATACCGCCCAAGAGTTCATATCGACGGCGGTGTTTGGCACCTCGATGTCGGCTCATCACATCCTGGGGCTGAAGTAGGTCCCAAGGGTATGGCTGTTCGCCATTTAAAGTGGTACGCGAGCTGGGTTTAGAACGTCGTGAGACAGTTCGGTCCCTATCTGCCGTGGGCGTTGGAAGATTGAAAGGGGCTGCTCCTAGTACGAGAGGACCGGAGTGGACGCACCACTGGTGTTCGGGTTGTCATGCCAATGGCACTGCCCGGTAGCTAAGTGCGGAAGAGATAACCGCTGAAAGCATCTAAGCGGGAAACTTGCCTTGAGATGAGTCTTCCCTGACTCTTTAAGGGTCCTAAAGGAACGTTTAAGACTAAGACGTTGATAGGCTGGGTGTGTAAGCGTAGCGATACGTTGAGCTAACCAGTACTAATGAACCGTGAGGCTTAACCTGACAACACCGAAGGTGTTTTAGAGAGAACGTTGTGAAGCGCACGCAGAGTGCGAGAAATTAGCTTGTTCAAGATTGCTGTTCTGGTTGGTGTAAGCCGACGGGAACGAAAACCGAATTTGTCTGGCGGCAATAGCGCGGTGGTCCCACCTGACCCCATGCCGAACTCAGCAGTGAAACGCCGTAGCGCCGATGGTAGTGTGGGGTCTCCCCATGTGAGAGTAGGGAACTGCCAGACATCAAATTAGTGAGAAAGCCACCCGATGGGTGGCTTTTTTGCGTTTGGGGGATGTGATACCGTTTTATCATCCTTCTGCCTTACTGTCACCACCAACCCCATCCACGGCACTTCCTCACCAATCCTGCACCAGCGAACCGCATATTGATGGCCAATACATTGAGTAGAGATAAAGGAATGGCTCACTATTCGACTTATTTTCATGGTTGAGACCATTTTATAGGATGACTGGTGTTTATTTTTATGAATCGCAATCGGTATCTAAATAACATAATGGTTTAGATCGCTTTATCATACTGAGTACTCGATATCCATCTCATCAACTTATAGGTAAATAACTAGCAAAAATAAAAAAACTTTCTGGTATTGATAGGGGGAATGGATGATATTGATGACCAGCACTTTAGGTATTGTTATAGTTCAAATATTCAGATTTATAGAGGGATAGGTTATGGGGAGTCAATACATGGAAAATATCATCCTCACCAATGATGAAAGAGCGCTTTTTGGCTTGGAGTTGATATCCGCTCAATGGGATAGAGTTGAAATTAAAAAAGGGATGGCTGTTTATTTTGATGGTGATGATATCTGTAAAATTATCTATAACTATGAGCATATTGGTGATGGTTTTATCAATACCCTCTATATTGAAGAAGATAATTTAATTAAAACGAGAAATAGAGAATTCGTTTTGCCTAGAACAGCAAAAGGCAAAGAGAAAAAATTAAATTATACATCGATTAATGGCATGAAAAGTACGGGGTGTCGTTTTAGTTTAACTTTAAGCACTTCAGGAATTGGTGCGGCGTTAAATGTGACGAATAGCCAAAATAGTCTTCGTCTACCGATTCCATTTCCCCAGCAAATTGACACTGTTGAGGCGTTTCGCCAATGGTTAGCCACATTCGTGTCTTCAAGAGATGAACGTTATTTCTCCAAAGTGGAACGCATGAAAAATGCCCCGCGAAAGAATGTGAAATATAAGAATGGCGATATTTTTTGTTATGAAATAGATCTGGAATATTATGGATTTGCTCTGATTATAGGTCAGGTCAACAAAATAAAAAAAGCAGGCCTACTGAAGCAAGAGCATATTTGGAATGATCTCATGACGGTGCCCTTAATTGTCCGAACGTATCAGTTCAAAAGCCAAGAAAAAAATATGCCTATTGAGGAAATTATACAGCACAGCTTATCGGATTCATTTTTCATGATGGATGACCATGTTATGAGAGGTGTATATGAGGTTATTGGAAATAAGAGTTTAACTGCCGATGATATTGAGTTTCCCATTCAAGCGGGAAGATCATTATCTAATGACTCTTTTACTCGATTATGTTGGGGAGTTGGAATAAAAAGCCATCCAAATGAACATGCATCAATGCTACCTAGTGGTATTCAAGATATGGAGTTGTTGAGACATGGTGTTAATTTTGGTGTTAGTTTTTCAGAAATAAAAACCGTAGAGAGATGTAAAACACCGTTGGAAAAACAGGCTTTTGCCCATTTTGGTATCTCTGAAGAGATAACATTTGATGATTTTAATCGGCAATTTGGTGGTATGACTCGTGAAGAATACGCGTTATATGCGAATAAAAAGTAGGGGGAACATAAGTTGGTTAAATCATTACTGGTTTTTATTTTAAACTTTGATATAAGCTATAACCGGCGATAGAGCCCGCGACATCATAAGCGATATCATGCCAACTCCATCCAGTGCCACTGGGGCGGCTGTCATATAATTCTTTGACTACTCCGAGTGAAACAGAAAATAATATTCCAAATTGTGCAGCTTCTCGATGTTGCCAATTTTGTTTATCAGCATATGCATTACCGGCCATTGCCATTGCGGCTGAAAAAGCAAAATGTTGGGCCTTATCCTTTCCTGTCCATTTATCATTAGCGACACGAAAGCTTGAGCAACTTGCGGTATTGAATAATATGCCAATAAGCAAATAAGGAAGTATTTTTTTAAATCGTTTCAATTTATTTATCAACATAATGATATATGAAAAGCACCACAAGGGTGGTGCTACGATAAATTACAAGATACGACTGATTAAGCGGTCTACTCTAATTCGTCTTAAACGGCGAATGAGTTTTTTCACTTTGATTGGATAGGTTTGGATACTATCTAATTCACGATAATGATTCACAATTTTTGTATGAGTGCGAATGCATTCAAGTTCATGTTGACGCTGCTCTTGCATTTCTTGCTTTGGATCGTGGATCAATACGGCATTTTCAAGATCTAATCCCCATGCTCGAGGGTTTAAATTATTTCCGGTGATCAACTGCCATTGTGAATCAACCCACATACCTTTCAAATGATAGGTATTATCGCCATCTTTCCATAAACGAATAGTTAGCTGCTGACTATCAATAAATTTTTGTAAGCGGCTAACAAATCTACGTAGATTTATTTCATATAAATAAGGTAAAGCACCAATAATTTTAAATGGCTCTTCGGGGGGAATATAAAAATCATTAGCAGTTTTATCGCCAATAATTATTTCAACCTGTTTACCTTCACGTAGTAGTCGACTAATAATTCTGACTAATACCGCAGGGAGGTTAAAATAAGGCGTACAGATAATGAGCTTATTCTGTGTTGACCCCATTAAATGGGTAATGGTCCGGTTAAGATCATTTTTCTTACCTAATCCGACAAGCGGGGTAACTGCCAGTTCATTATTGTTAGCATTACCGTCAAAGTGATATGAACACCCTCTGAGTGAAAGACGAAATTGCTTGATAATATTTTTGAATTCAGCCGTTTTGGGTCTATTGGCTGAATTGAGTAGATGGATAGCATCTGATTTTAACAATGCGTCATCAATATAGTTTTTCATTGATGAAGTTAATTGTTTATTTTTGATTAACTGATATCGGTCATAACGATATTTTTCATGACGTTGTAAATAGACGTCATTAATACTCGCACCACTGTATAACAGGGTATCATCAAAGATAAAACCTTTAAGGTGTAAGACGCCTAAGGCTTCACGAGTATTCACAGGAATACCGTAAATTGGAATGTCAATGTCAGGGTACTGTTGTGAAACACTATAGTACCAATCAGCATTGGTTGAATTTGCCGCTGCTCCAATCCTTCCTCGTTGCGCGCGATGCCAATCAACCAGTATTTTAACTTCTAAAGACGGATTCGCTTGTTTTGCTGCATACAGCGCATGAAGAATATCTTTACCTGCATCATCTTGCTCTAAATATAACGCAGTGATGTAGATGCAATGTTGAGCGGTTGATATTTGCTCAAGCAAAACATCACGAAAATCTTCTGTCTTATATAGCGTTTTAACATCAGCAATAGATTGGGAGAGTTTAGGTAAACTCCCTAAATATTGTTGATGTTTTGCTTGTTTTAATTTTGACAACATCACAGTGTAAATTTTCTCTTATTAGTCTAATAGCAAATCGCTTTATTCAAATATACGCTAGGGTATAGGTTAGCGAATGATCCATGGATGATAGCATATTTAGCCAAACCATTTAGTATAAATTAAAATTCCGTTTAATTGTTGTACAAATTGGCGAAGACTATAACTTATAAATGTAATGTTAAGTTTACAACCCCTTCATCAAATTGAAGGTCAACGTCAAACCCTAGCTTTTTAGCTAAACTGATCATGTTGCGATTTTCAGGCATAGTGATCGCGGTAAGCTTTTTAATTCCATGTGAGCGCGTATAGCTCAGCAGCTTGCTCATGAGTTGGTAACCAAGTGTTAATCCTTTCATATCCGATCTAACAAGAACAGCGAATTCAGCTTCTTGATTATCAGGATCCGCCATCGCACGTGTGACACCAATAATTTCAGGGTTTGAATCTTGATTTCTTACGGCGACAAACGCCATTTCGCGGTCATAATCTATTTGCGTCATATTGGCGAGATCATCATGAGTAAACTCACTAATTTCACTAAAGTATCGATAATAAAGATCTTCTTTAGTAACCTGCGCTATAAACGATTTTAGTAATGGCTCATCTTCTGGCAGTATTGGCCTTAGTAAACAGCTGAGGTCATCTTTTAATGCGATCGTTTCTTCGAGTTCACTTGGATATGGTCGAATCGCTAATCTTGATTTTTGAATTTCGTGATCGGGAATTAAAGTCATTGAAACATCAAGCAAAGTAAATTCATCACCAGAAGCGAGCAAAGGATGGATATCAAGGCGTGCAATGTTTGGGCAATCAATGATTAGGTTGGAAACTCGTACCAGTAAGCTTGCTAAACCTGGAATATTTAAGGGGGCCAGCGCACTTCGCGCTTTGATTTTATACCCTTTAATCGCCTGAATGACCAGATATCGAGCCAGTGCCAAATTCAATGGAGGAAGGGCGACGGCGGCTTGGCTTTCTTGTTGCCACTCAATCCCCCCTTCACCTAGCATAATTAAAGGTCCAAAAACCGGATCGAGTTCAACGGCAATACGTAATTCTTGCGCTCCAGCACGGTTTGCCATACTTTGCACAAGCAAGCCGTCAATACGCGCATTTGGAAAGTTGGTTGATACACGTTCCATAATCGCTTTTGCCGCATCTCCGACTTCTTTGGCATTACGTAAGTAAAGCATAACCCCCTGAACTTCTGACTTGTGTACGATATCCGGTGAGCGGAGTTTTAAAGCAACGGGATAACCAATTTTTTCAGCTATTTCAATCGCTTCTTCACTTGAATGAGCTATCCATGTGGGTAAGCTATTTAGGCCATATGCCCGTAAAATGGGCTGAACTTCATGTGTATCTAAATGAAGTGTGTGATTTTGTAGGGCTTGCTGAATATAGGTATGCGCCTGCTGGGTATCAGCGGTGATTCCAATTGGCAGTGCCGGTGTTTCTTTTAACTGTTTTTGGTTACGGCGATACTCAACCATGTGCATATAGGCCGTTATTGCCCCTTCTGGTGTTCGATAGGTTGGGATACCGGCTTCACTAAAGAGGCGACGCGACGTTTGTGAAGAATATTCACCGCACCAGTTTGTCAGTATAGTTAGCCATTTACCCCTTGGATGCTGTTTGATCGTTTTTATCACTTTTTCAGCCATGGTTTTGCTGTCTGTTATCGCGCTGGGGGTATAAATCAACAATAGGGCATCATGATCATGGCTATCGAGCATTTTATTTAAAACATCGATGTAGCGATCAACGGTCGCATCATCACCTAAATCAATAGGATTTTGGGTTGATAGGTCAAGTGGCAGTAGCGAACTTAGTTCATTTTCCGTTTCTTGACTTAATGTCGCTAGCTTACCATTACGCTGTAATAGTTCATCTAGCGCCATTGCGGCAGGAGCTGCACCATTGCTGATAATGGACAAACGTTCCCCACGTAATGGTGTCATATAGCTCAATGTTTCTACAGCAGAAAACATTTCATGAGTATCTTGTACTCTCAGCAAGCCTGCTCGCTGAATAGCAGCATCGTAAGCTGCATCAAGGCTCGGTTTTTCGCCCAATAGCTGCTGGGCTTTACGGGTTCGGCCGCTTTTAATCACAAGGATTGGCTTATTCCGTGATGCGCTACGTGACGCAGACAGAAAACGACGAGCATCGCTGATACTTTCAAGGTAAAGCAGGATAGCACTGGTTTTACTGTCACGAGCCAGATAGTCTAGAAGATCGTCAATATCAATGTCGATGCTATCTCCCAGAGCAATAAAATAAGAGAAGCCAATATCACGATGGCGAGCCCAGTCTAATACCGTGTTAGACACGGCTGCGGATTGAGAAATAAATGCGAGTTTCCCCTTAAGAATGGGGATGGGGGAGAAACTTGCATTAAGCCCTTGCCATGGCGCTAAAATACCGAGGCTATTAGGGCCGAGTAAGCGCATTTGATATTGTTGGGCTATTTTTTTAAGTTCATTAAATTGAATCGATGGTGATGATAAAACGATAACGACATTACAGCCATATTCGCCTAGTTGCCTTAAGCAATCAGGATTTTTGGAATGATGAGTACAGATAACGGCAAGGTCGGGCTTTAAAGGTAGCTTATCAATCGAGGGATACGCGAGTACCCCAAGTATAGAGCTTCGATTAGGATTGACAGGGAGAATGGGTCCCTTAAAACCATTAGTTAATAAGTTTTTCATCATTACCGAACCTGCACGATTCGGATTCTCAGAAGCACCAATCACCGCGATTGATTTCGGTCTAAATAACGATTCTAACTGACTCAGTAAACCCATGGCTGATAACCTTTTGCTTTAGTGAGCGAAAACACCCTCAACGAATATAGAGATGCCAACTAATACTATGCCGTATTGGGTTATTAGTGCCAGTTTATCCTGATTATTTAATGGAATAATCTAATGACGTTCACGTTTTAAATCAGCCGCAATCTTCAAATTACATATTTGTTAATGAACCTAAAACAGTGTGAATGGTTTTTTCTACTCACAATGAGTTAAGCTTTTTTCTGCTTGTAGCTGTTTAGCGAGCGGATGATGAGGTTTGCCTTCTAAATATTTATCTCTAAATAAGCTGAAATGTTTAAAAAGCTGTTCGGAAGCCGGGGTGTCACCAGCCAATTCTAAGAGGGTAGCTGCAACTTCTGCGGTGCAATGTTGGTCTTCTTTTGATGGGGTGCGTAACAGGTAATCAGTACGTATTTTAGTGTTGATCGACAGCACGGGAATGTTATCGAAATAAGGGCTTTTACGAAACATTTTACGGGCTTCAGGCCATGTACCATCTAATAAAATAAATAAGGCCGGTTTATCCGAAATTGTCGGTTGATTAACGACGGTTCTGCCATTTTGGGCATAACTTTCTGGGAAAATAATATAAGGCTGCCGTGTTGGATCTTGAATGGCAGCGAGTAATTGAGGGGCAGGATCCGTTCTTGACCACTGAAAAGCCAGCGTATTGGGTAAAATATCTGCAATTAGTTTTCCGGTATTACTTGGCTTGAATACTTCGCCATCATACATGACTAAACAGAATTGACTTTTGGCTTGAGTTGGCGCGATATCTTGACACAGACATTGAGGGATAGGTAGCAAGCAGTATTGACAGCGCTTAACCCGACACCCTCGCGCCTTAAAAGGTTTTGTTGAAGTCGCTAAACGTTCTTGGCGTAATGTATAAACGGCATTTTTAGTCATGTTGGGCGTTGGTTTTCGATATCGATAAAACAAAGCGCGTATTGTACGTAAATCTGTTGCATGACGATAGCAGTATATTCGCTATCTTTTAGATGCAATAATAGTGGGAATCAGTGGCGTAGCTCGGTAACATCATGTAATCTTCGCGCCATAGCTTTGTAGGGGATAGCAATGAACGACTCGAATGATTTTAATGGTAAGAATGGCAAAGTAAAAGTGATGTATGTCCGTAGCGAAGGCCAAGATGACGGCAATAGCAAAGGTAAGCGTCAACAGGATAATAAGCGATCTCATGATAAAAGAGACGGGCGTCGTCATGATCGTACGGGTCGCTCCGATGATAGAAGAGGTCAGCCACCTCGTGAACGTTCGGCTTGGCGCATAGTATCGAAGCCAAACAGTGATGAGCTGATGAATGATCATGGTGGTATTTCTGGCAAAAGCCAAATCGATCCTGAGCAATTGCGCAAGCAACGTTTAGAAGAAACGCGTATTTATGGCGAAAACGCGTGTCAGGCCATGTTTAAGAACCGCCCAGATGCCATCGTGCGAGCTTGGTTCTTGCAGTCAGTGACTCCACGCTTTCGTGATGCGTTAAAATGGATGGCGGCAAACCGTAAAGCTTACCACGTGGTGGATGATGAAGAGCTAACCAAAGCATCGGGGACTGAACATCATGGTGGTGTCTGTTTCATCATTAAAAAACGTGGTGGTATGGATGCTAAAACCTATTTGCAACAAGCACCAGCGAAAGATTGTGTGCTCGCGCTTGAAGATGTGGGTAACCCACATAACTTAGGTGGCATTATGCGTAGCTGCGCCCATTTTGGTGTACAAGGTGTCATTCTACAAGATGCTGGCATGCTGGAGTCGGGAGCGGCGATCCGTACAGCAGAAGGTGGGGCCGAGCATATCAAAGCAATTGATGCTGATGGACTTAGCAATACACTGAACCATTTCCGTCAAGCCGGTTATACCATTGTGACGACATCCAGCCATAAAGGTAGTCAAGATATTGCGAAAGCACAGCTCCCTGAAAAAATGGTTTTAGTGTTAGGGCAAGAACGTGATGGTCTAAGTGACAGTGTATGGAACGAAGGCGATATGAGTCTGTACATTGGTGGTACAGGTAAAGTTGAAAGTTTGAATGTGTCAGTTGCGACAGGTGTGATGCTGGCGCAATGGTGGCAGCAAAATAAAGCCAAATAATCACGCGCATTTATGATATAGCTGCATATAAACAGTTTTTAACTGACTGGTTATATGCAGTATTTTTATGGCAAAACGACTTTTCTGTCTCAGGGCGTTTAACATCATACCCGTCAAGAAGGCCAATGCTTGTGTTTATCTAAATTCTTCACGAGACAAGCCGCCAATGCCAATATACGGCTACCTGTTATGTTGGGCTTCAAAGATAACGCCAACATACTGTACTAAAGAGAACTAATAACTATACAGCAAGTGAGATAGAAAGTAGGTCGTTAGCCAATAAAGCAGCGCATGCTCACGATGATATTTCTTGGCCGAGCGAATCGGGTATTAGACGCGGCAGAAAGAATCACGCAATTTGCTCTAAATGAAGGCATTAACCATTAAGATCCTGTCATCCAAGTCAAAGGAATAACGAGGATCTTAATTCATCACTAATGGGCGCCACCGCCACCTTTGGAACCTGCACCAAATGGCGGTTTGGCAAACCAAACAATCACCATGAGTAAAATAAAGATCCCTGCTGATAACCAAAAAATTTCATTTGCCGATAGGATCAGCCCTTGGTCTGTGATTGTTTTCGCTAAATAAGCGGCACTCTGCTGTTCATTCATGCCCATTTGCGCCAATTCACTATACATATGCTGAGCATTTGGGTTATAGGGGTTGATAAATTCTGTCAGATTCTCATGGTGCATGGCTTCACGTTGTGTCCACATCGTGGTGGTGATCGATGTGCCTATCGCGCCGGCTAACGTACGTGTAAAGTTGGATAAACTCGATGCCGACGCCATTTTTTCAGGGGGTAGCCCTGATAACGTAATGGTTGTTAAAGGCATGAAGAAACACGCGATTGCGAGCCCTTGTACGAATTGTGGCCATGCTGCCGCGGCAAATCCCATATCAGGCTCAAACGTATAGGCTCGCCAGTAGTAACAAACAGCATAAATAATAAAGCTGAACGTAACGATATAGCGCATATCAATCCGATTACCAAAACGACCAATGATTGGCGTGATCAGTAAAGGTAAGAGACCGACAGGGGCTGAGGCAAGCCCCGCCCATGTTGCGGTATAGCCATAGACTTCCTGCAATAATTGAGGCAGTAGTACGATGGTGCCGAAATAGAGCATATAAGCGAGACTGAGTGATAAGCAACCGATCGTAAAGTTCCGCTCTTTAAAGAGTGAAAGGTCAATGACTGGATGGTCATCAGTCAGCTCCCAAACAATTAAGAACGAAATGGCAACGACAGCAACGATAGTAAGAACAATAATTTCAGTAGAGTTAAACCAATCCAGTTCTTTTCCTTGGTCTAACATAATTTGCAGAGCACCAATTCCAACCACTAATAGCACTAAGCCAATAGTATCAATAGGTTGAATAGAAATTTTTGTTTCACGACCTTTTAGTGTCTGCATGATGGCAAAAATAATTGCAATACTAAAGGGGACGTTGATAAAGAATATCCAACCCCAATGGTAATTATCGCTAATATAACCGCCAAGTATTGGCCCACAAATGGGGGCAATCACGATGGTCATTGACCACAATGCTAACGCCATATTACGTTTTGCTGGTGGATAGTTATTAAGCAATAAACTTTGTGATAAAGGAATGAGGGGGCCAGCGACAAGCCCTTGTAATACACGAAATAAAATAAGCATCTCTAAGCTACCAGAGATGCCGCATAACCATGAAGTAAGAGCAAAGAGACCCGTAGACCATAAAAATAATCGTACTTCACCAATTCTACGAGCAAGCCATCCCGTTATAGGGATTGAGATTGCATTGGCCACGCCAAATGAGGTAATGACCCAAGTCCCCTGAGAGTTCGAGGCGCCGAGATTACCCGCGATTGTAGGGATGGCAACGTTCGCAATCGTTGAGTCCAAAACTTGCATAAAGGTGGCGAGCGAGAGGGCTATCGTCATCCATGCAAGTTTAGATCCTGTTAAAGGCGCATTTGTCACAATTACACCTCAGATTATTTGTTGCCTGAGTTACTATTAATAATATCAGTAACTATTTTGTCCGCAGGAGACATATCAATCGCCAGTGCAGAGGTATGGTAGGCCGGAGCATCACGCAGACCTTTTGAAAGCACTTTGCCATCTTTATTAAGCGTATCAACGGTCACTTCTGTGGATAGACCAATACGTAATGGATATTGTTCCAATTGTGTTGGGTCTAATGCAATGCGTACCGGTAAACGTTGAACGACTTTAATCCAGTTTCCTGTCGCATTTTGAGCTGGCAGTAAAGAAAACGCGCTACCAGTTCCCATATCTAATCCAACAACAGTGCCGTTGAAAGTGATATTTTTGCCGTAGAAGTCCGTAGTGACTTTGGCAGGTTGACCAATGCGCATATCAGCCAATTGAGTTTCTTTAAAATTAGCATCGATCCACATTCCCTCAGAAGGTACGATAGCCATCAACGGTGTTGCGGTCGTGATTTGTGAGCCTACTTGTACGCTACGGCGTGAAACATAACCATCAACAGGGCTGACAATTTTTGTCCGCTGTAACGCCAACCATGTATTTCTCACCTCTGTGGCGGCAGCTTCGACGGCAGGTTGTTTGGCTAATGGGGTATCTAGGATGATGGCATTATTTGCATTCAATTGTTCAATGGCAACTTCAAGAGCGGCTTTGGCGCTCACAACAGCTTCTCGCGCGTGTTGCAATTCTTCTTTACCAATGAGATTACTGCTGCCAAGAACTTCACGACGTTTTAAATCATTTTGCAGTCGCACTAATTCAGAGCGTTTCATATCAATGTTCGCTTGATATTGACGGCTATTTACGATTTGTTGATGGGTTTGGCGAACACTGTTTGCGAGCGTTGTTTTCGCTTTTTCTAAAGCTAGCTGGGCATCTCTAGGATCGAGTTCAACTAAGATTGTGCCACTTTTCACATAATCTGTGTTATCGACGTTAACCGTCATAACACTCCCCGATATTTGTGACTGTATCTGGACTTGATTACCTGCTACGTAGGCATTATCAGTCGTTTCATAATGACGTAAGACGAAGAACCAGTAGATAGCCCAGCCAACACCCACGACAATAAAAAGGAAGGTGAGAAATAGTAAAGCATTTCTGCGTTTTCTTTTTTTATTAGGGTGTTGATTAGGGGTTGATTGAATTTCCTCATGGGCACTCATTCTGGTGTTCTCCGCTCATCGGCATTTTAGATCACGAATGTTCCCAGTAGTTAGCGCTAACCACTGGAAACTGAGACAACAACTGATATATTTGCTTGATGGGATATCTTAAGCACAAGATAGAAAGGATAGCGAAATCTTTCAGACAGAAAAGTCTTTTTTCGTCTTTTAGCTTATAAATGCCTCAAATACATTACCCACAAAATTATAGTGGTTAATAATTGCTATAATCTTTAACAGTATCTAGCTTAATTAGTAACTTACGCATCAATTTGTTGAGTTGTTGTTGCTCTTCTAGCTCTAATACAGACCAAATATCTTTTAAGGCAGTGTGCTGAGGCGGAAGTAACCCAGCTAAAAACTCAGAGCCTTTTTCAGTCAGGTGAAGATGTAAGCACCGGCGGTCATTGTGACTTTCCTTACGCTCAATCCAACCATTTTTTTCTAACTCATCAGCGATACGCGTTGCATTGGTTCGTGAAGAACCTAAAGCTGCACTTAGCTCAGAAGGTTGAATACTTCGAGAATCTTTTGTATCTAGGATCATTAACGCCATAAACAGTGTTTCGTTAATCCCTTGTGCCTTGAGCATATTGTTACGTGACTCAAGGAGTTTACCATGAACATGCATACAAAGACGCGTTAGGAGGATCTCCTGATAGGGAATAGGATTGTTATGCGAATTTTGCTGTGCGACACGAGCATTTAATAGCTCTTCTGTCGGAGTAAATGAACTTTCCATTATTTAGATACCTTATTAGTTTCAGTTGGTAAGATTACAACTGTCATCAACCATCTAAATGGTATATCAAAAGCTAAAATTAGCAATTGTAGTTAATTGATATCATCAAATTTATTTTGATAATGATACATAATTCATAAATTTTATGAATGTAATTTACTCGGTTTAGTATAGCGTAATTCTATCATTCTGCCTTTTAAATTAGTTTATAGGAGTAAAATAATCATTTTATTTTATTTTTAAGGCTGATAGTCACAGAGTAAAACAAAATAAAATCATGTAATTACGATCTAAACTACGGTTACATTCATTATTCAACAGGATTTGTAAACCTTTCATCTATCAGCTATATAAAATCAAGTGGAAACTAACTCATTGATCATCATACCATTGGGTAATAGTCATAATTAGAAACTAAATTGTAACTTTATATTGAGCGACATTTTTTGTTTAATTGTGTTATTTGATGATTTTTGCCTATGTAACTATTACAAAATAAAACCATCGGTAAAAATTTGTGATTGTGATGGGGAGGCGATAGAGAAAGATGAGGGGAGTAAATACGAGAGGAGTATTTCAATATATTACATTTACTGATGTTTGTGCTTTCAATTCGTTGAGAGCTCCTGAAGCGCAGTCACTCTCAACGAATACCTTTTATTCATCTGATGGGTATATGGCGGGATCGAAGCGCGATCCTATCGCCCAAATCACCAAACTAACGACAGATAATACTGCTCCGCATACCACAACCCCTTCCCAGCTGGCTTGTTCATAAGCATAGCCAGATAATAAAGAGCCAAGAGCACCACCAATAAAATAGCTGGTCATATAACCCGCGGTGATACGATTGCGCGCCTCGGGGAGGATGCGATACAAAGTACTTTGATTGGTGACATGAACCGCTTGAATGGCAAGATCCAGAATTAACACGCCTATAATAAAAGCAATCAGAGAGTCTTTGGCAAATCCAATGGGTATCCACGACAGAAATAAGAGAATCAATCCAATCGTCGTGACTCGCTTGCCTTTACCTTTATCCACCAAATGGCCCGCTTGTGAAGCCATCAACGCCCCAGCGGCACCAACTAAACCAAACAGTCCTATGGTGCCTTCTGAAAAACGAAATGGGGGGCTTGCAAGCAAGAAAGCCATTGCCGTCCAAAGTAGTGCGAAGTTGGCAAAAGACAAAGCACCCAATAGTGCGCGAACGGCTAACACTGGCGTTCCACAAAATAGGCGACCAATTGAAAGTAATAGCTGAAAATAATTGAGTTCTGTTTTTTGGTGATAACGTGGCAACTTAAATGAAAGCACAATAATCAAAATAATTAATAACCCAAAAGCGACCCAATAGATGGTTCGCCATCCACCGATCATTGCTACTGCCCCTGAAATAGTTCTGGCCAGTAATATTCCTAAGAGTAATCCACTCATGATAATGCCGACAGATTTTCCTCTTTGATGCGGTTTTGCCAGGGTTGCGGCCATGGGAATTAAAACTTGAGCGACAACAGAAAATAGCCCTGTAAGCGCAGTTCCTAAAAGTATTTGCCATACATTATTAGATAGCGCTGTAATGAGTAGGCCGATGGCAGACAAGGTGGTCATTACTAAAATGAGACGCTTGCGTTCAAAGATATCCCCTAGAGGCACTAAAAATAGTAAGCCAACGGCATAGCCTAACTGGGCGGCGGTGACAATAAAGCCTGCCATGTTGGTTGTCAGGTTAAACTGTGTCGCGATGGTTTCCAGAAGGGGTTGTGCGTAGTAGTTACTTGCCACGACAAGGCCTGTCGCAATGGCCATTAAGATAACTAAACCTGTCGTGAGTTCTGCTTGTGGTGCTTTATTCATTCATTATCTACTCATTATTCATAAGGTCACTACTATAAACAATTTTTAGCGATGTCATTGGAACATTTTATCAATTAATGAGCCGGTTTCAGGTGAGTGATGAGAATACGAGTCGATTAGCGTTAGCGAGTGTCATTTATTCATTAACGAAAAAAAGCCACCTAATGCGGTGGCTTAGAAGTCAGATTAGCGATTGAGACTATTTTTCAGCCGCTTTTCGCGCTTCCTCGACCCAACCATCAAAGGTGGATTGATGGGCTTTGATCCACGCATCTGTATGACGGCGGATGTCGGACTGTGAAGCTTCTCCGTTATGCATTCTTAAATTTTGAGCATTAATATCGGCAATAGGCAGTTTCATGATTTCAAATAGCTTAGCGGCTGCTGGGTTATCTTCTGCCCATTTTTTATTTGCCGCGATATGCATCGTATTTGGTGGGAAACCATAATTTTTACCATTCGGCAGTTTAGTCTCTGTTTTGTCATTATTAGGCATCGAAGAGAAAGGAACTTCTAGCCAAACAACATCACGACCGGGTTTGAGTACATCACTGATCCAATAAGGAGTCCATGTATAATAGAGAATAGGCTTGCCTTCTTTGTAGCGTGTGATGGTATCTGCCATCATGGCCGCATAGTTGCCTTGATTGTGTTCAACGGTTTTTTCTAAATCATACGCTTTTAAATGATTATTGATTGCGGCTTCACACCCCCATCCCGGATTACAACCAGTTAAATCCGCCTTATTATTGCCGTTAGTATCGAATAACTTGGCAATTTTAGGATCTTTTAGTTGCTCAATATTGGTGATGTTATATTTTTCAGCGGTTTTTTTATCGATTAGGTAGCCTTGAGCGGCATTAACCACATAATCACCTTGGCGATAAAAGGCTTTATCCCCACCGGCTGCATTATATTGAGCATCATGCAATGGCACCCAACTAACCGCCAAATAGGTTGCATCACCATTCGCAATTGATGCATAGGCGACGTTATAGTCAACCTCTTTGATGGGTTCGACTTCATAACCTAGTTTTTCCAGTGCTTTTGCTACCAGCAATGTTTGAAACGTTTCCTCGCTAATCGTACTTTGAACTGGCGTGACTTTTATTCCTTTACCAGGCAGATCTTCTGCATTAGCGAGTGGAACGGCAAGTAAGGTCGTCAGGGCTGTTGCCAATATCATCGGTTTTTTCATTATTGATACCTCTGTTTGTCGTTTTGGCTTGCCTTTGCAAGCGACGAGCCGTATTGACGGCTCTATCGTGAATAGGGAATTAAAAATTAATTCGATTTTTTACTAAATGGTCGGGTGATTAGGCCTATTGGGCCGTGTTGGTACCAGCGAGTAGACTGTTTGTTACGCGATTTTTGACCTAGGGATTGCGTTAATCGGTCAAGGACGATAGCCAGTACAACAATGCCGACACCGCCGACAGAAGCCAGTCCCATATCAAGACGACCAATACCGCGTAGTACCATTTGTCCTAAGCCACCGACGGCAATCATCGATGCAATAACAACCATCGAAAGCGCCAACATCAAGGTTTGGTTTACCCCGGCCATGATGGTCGGCATTGCCAAAGGGAGTTGGACTTTAAACAGCAATTGGCTAGGACTTGCACCGAAAGATTCCGCCGCTTCAATTAGGTCAGCAGGAACTTGTTTAATGCCTAAGATGGTGAGGCGGATAATCGGAGGCAAAGCAAAGATGATTGTGACGACAACGCCCGGGACGTTACCAATACCAAAAAGCATAACAATAGGTACTAAGTAAACGAAGGCTGGGGTTGTTTGCATGGCATCGAGTATTGGCCTAACAACGCTGGCGGCTTTGTCACTACGCGCCAACCAAATCCCGAGTGGTAGCCCAATGATCAAACAAAAGAAGAGAGAGGTGAGTACTAAAGAAAGCGTCACCATAGCCTCAGACCAAGCGCCGATAGCACCGATCACAATCATCGATATCAGCGTTGCAACTCCCATCATACGGCCTGACAGTTGCCATGCTATTAATGCAAATAAGATAATCGCTACGGGCGAAGGTAGGGAGGTTAAAAATTGTTCAAAACCACTGAGGATGAAATCAATTGGAATACGGATACCCTGAAAAACAGGGCGAAAATGTAATACGATCCAATCAATTGCTTCAGTAACCCAAGAATCAAGAGGGATCAGTGTCTGCTGAAAAGGATCCATGATATTGAAATGTTCAGGCACAATACTGTCGGCTGGTGCGGCATCAAGCCAATCACTCCCCCCTGTGTCAGCCGGTGTAGACGTATCTGTGGCATTCCCCCAAGGATCGCTATCCGTTGAGGCCTGATTGTCTGAGCTCATTGCCCATGGGTCACTTTCTGTATTGGTTTCTGTTGTCCCCTCTTGCTTTGAGGTTTCATCGACCTGCGCATCTGCCCATGGGTCTTGATGGTCATTTTTATGCTCTTGTGTGTTATTGCTCATTTGATGTCTCCTTATCCAGTGCCTGTAGCAGCATTCCTTTTGAGATCACACCAAGATAGCGGTTTTTCTCATTGATCACAGGAACAGCACAGGGAGCTTGCGCAACCGTTGAAATCACCTCGTTGAGAGGTGTATCACCTTGGATTGGCTCGATACTGGTGATGACAGCAGCTTCAATACCTTGTTTCTGTTGTAATGCTTTTTCTAATGACTCGATAGAAACGACCCCTGCAAAGGTATGGCCTCGTGAAAGTAGATAGCCATATTGACGGTCGTCGTCATTAAGCACTTTGAGGGCTGAGCGAGGACCAAAACCTGGCGCGATGTGTAGTAATGCATCGGCTCTTCTGCGGGCAATATCTTTGGCACTAAAGACTTGGCTAATATCGACACCACGGAAGAAGGTTTTGACGTAATCATTAGCGGGATTATTTAATATTTCGTCTGGTGTACCTGTTTGAACGATAACGCCGCCTTGCATAATGGCGATCCGATCACCGATACGCATCGCTTCGTCAAGGTCGTGAGAAATAAACACAATAGTGCGTTGCTTGTCGCCCTGAAGAGAGAGTAGCTCGTCTTGCATTTCAGTTCGAATCAAAGGATCAAGCGCTGAAAAAGCTTCATCCATCAACAAAATATCTGGGTCATTTGCTAGCGCTCGAGCTAGACCGATACGTTGCCTCATCCCACCGGATAATTCATCGGGATAAGAATAAGCCCATTTTTCAAGGTTGACTTGGTGGAGGGCATCCATCGCTTTTTTATGGCGCTCTTCTTTAGGGATACCAGAAAGCGTCATACCGAAAGCGGTATTATCAATGACATTCATATGGGGCATTAATGCAAAGGATTGGAAAACCATACTAATTTTTGTTCTTCTGACCTGACGTAAGGCCTTGTCAGAGATATTAGAGATATCTTCTCCGTCAATCAGTACTTGCCCGCTGGTGGGTTCGATCAGTCGATTGAGTAAACGTACTAATGTTGACTTTCCTGATCCTGAAAGTCCCATAACAACAAAGATTTCACCTTCTTCAATGGCTAAATTGGCATTTTGAACACCCACGGTTTGGCCCGTTTTTTCAAAGATGTCATCTTTGTCCATTCCCGATTCTAAAAGTTTGAACGCGTGATCCGGATGTTCCCCAAAAATTTTATATAAGTTTTTAACTTCTAATTTTATTGGCATACAGTGATTACCCATTTTTCAATTAATAAATGACTCAAAGCTGGTATCGAATTGAAGCTGATTTTTATAGGGCGACTCAAAATTCGAATTAACGCTTTAGACTATTGGTTGAAAATATTAAGGGTAGATATTCCTATTATTTTAAAAGTGAATTTAATAATTATGGCTTAATTTGAATGACTCCATTTTAAATTATTAGAAAAATAAACAAGCAATATAACCTAGCATAATAAATTGTGCTGACAACCCTAGGTTAAGGACTATTAATCAAAAAATAGCGAGTTATTTAGCGATTAAATTGAGTAAAGTGGTACTTTTATTCGTTTCAATATATAAATACCCTGAATTCAGATATACATGTTAACTTTATGTTGTGTTTGAAGTTATTTTGTTTTTAAAACAGAATTTGAAGTAATAATGAAAAAGAAAAAGTGTTTATTTTAACGCTTAGGTCTTTTTGAAAATAAAAATAGAAATAATTTAAAAATAAACGCTGAATAATTAGTATTATTTATCAATTCTTGCGTGTAACTATCTTTATTGAAGAAATGTTATTTGATATGGCTATAAAAAATGAATTATTTAACAGGAAAGCATGTTAATTTCGAAGTGATTTGAGTGTTTTTTGAACCAAAAACTATCTATCAAAATAAAGTCCATATTATTCAGCTAGATAGTTTTTTTGTTGTTTATAAAGGGATGGGTTAACTAAATTGATTGATTAGAAGTCCCAATCATCATCTTCTGTACTTACCGCTTTACCAATCACATATGAAGAACCAGAACCAGAAAAGAAATCGTGATTTTCATTAGCATCGGGTGAGAGTGCCGACAATATAGCCGGGCTTACATCAGTCACTATATCGGGAAATAATGCCTCATAACCTAAATTCATTAAGGCTTTATTGGCATTATAATGGAGGAATTTTTTCACATCTTCCGTCCATCCTACGGAGTCATATAATTCTTGCGTATAATTCACTTCATTTTCATATAAATCAAAAAGTAATGAAAAGGTAAACTCTTTAATTTCTGCTTGAGTTTTTTCATCATAATTGAATAATGATTTTTGAAATTTATAGCCTATATAATAGCCATGAATTGCCTCATCACGGATAATCAATCGGATGAGATCGGCAGTATTGGTTAATTTACCTCGACTGGACCAATACATGGGTAAATAGAAGCCAGAATAGAATAAGAATGACTCTAAAAATACACTGGCCACTTTTTTCTTTAATGGATGAGTATCACAATAATAAGATAAGATAATCTTGGCTTTATTTTGTAACGCAGAGTTTTCTTCACTCCAGCGATAGGCATCATCCACATCGGTGGTAGAACACAGCGTTGAAAAAATAGAGCTATAGGAGCGAGCATGTACCGCTTCCATAAAACTGATATTTGACAGAACGGCTTCTTCATGTGGCGTAAGGGCGTCGGGCATTAAACTTGGCGCACCCACGGTATTTTGAATCGTGTCGAGTAGTGTAAGCCCAGTAAAAACTCTAATTGTGAGTTGTTGCTCGGCAGCCGTTAGCGTATTCCACGAAGGAATATCATTCGATAAAGGAATTTTTTCTGGTAACCAAAAATTGGTGGTTAAACGATTCCAAACTTCAAGGTCTTTATCATCTTCTATGCGATTCCAGTTAATCGCTTTAACGGTAGCAGATGAAATTTGCGTAGTCATACTGATTTTCCTTTTAAAGCGTACATGAAACACAACCATCAATTTCTGTGCCTTCTAAGGCCGTTTGGCGAAGCCGAATGTAGTACAGTGTTTTTATCCCTTTACGCCAGGCATAAATTTGCGCTCGATTAATATCTCGCGTGGTCGCGTCATCTTTAAAAAATAAAGTGAGAGATAACCCCTGATCGACATGCTGAGTGGCAACCGCATAGGTATCGATGATTTTTTCAGGTCCAATTTGGTAAGCATCTTGATAATATTCAAGATTATCATTGTTCATAAAAGGCGCAGGATAATAGACACGTCCAATTTTGCCTTCTTTACGGATTTCAATTCGAGCAACAATTGGATGAATGCTCGATGTTGAGTTATTAATGTAAGAGATGGACCCTGTTGGAGGGATGGCTTGTAGATTTTGGTTATAAATACCGTGTTCCATCACGGATTGCTTAAGTGATTGCCAATCCTCTTGAGTTGGAATTTCGATGCCCGAACGCCGGAATAATTCCTGAACGGTTTGCGTTTTTGCTAACCAACTTTGGTTGATATATTTATCGAAATAGCGACCATTCGCATAATCTGAATCTTCAAAGCCTTTGAAAGCCTCTTTACGCTCAATCGCTAATTGGTTCGATATTCTTAGTGCATGATAGGTGATGGTATAAAAATAGATATTGGTAAAGTCGAGCGCTTCTTCTGAGCCATAATGAATTCGCTCTCTTGCGAGATAGCCGTGTAAGTTCATTTGCCCAAGGCCGATTGCATGGGATTGATGATTGCCTTGTTCGATTGAAGGCACTGAACGGATATTGCTCATATCAGAAACGGCGGTTAATGCTCTAATTGCTATGTCTATGGAGTGGGCAAAATTAGGGGAGTCCATCATTTTGGCAATATTCATGGAGCCTAAGTTACAACTGATATCTTTTCCAATTTCTCGATAGCTTAAATCGTCTTCATAGATGCTAGGGCGATTAACTTGCAGAATTTCTGAACACAGATTGCTCATATTAATACGGCCAGCGATGGGATTAGCACGATTGGCGGTATCTTCAAATAAAATATACGGATAGCCAGATTCAAACTGTATCTCAGCGAGCGTTTGGAAGAATTCGCGAGCATTAATTTTATATTTTTTGATGGCTTTATTATTCACCATCTCATGATATTTATCAGTCACACTGATTTCTGACATCGGGACACCATACTCTCGCTCAATATCATAAGGCGAGAATAGATACATCTCTTTGTTTTCTTTGGCTAACTGAAAGGTAATGTCAGGAATGACGACGCCTAATGATAATGTTTTAATGCGAATTTTTTCATCCGCGTTTTCTCTTTTAGTATCAAGAAAACGCATTATATCAGGGTGGTGGGCATGTAAATACACGGCCCCCGCGCCTTGTCGGGCACCTAATTGATTGGCATATGAAAAGGCATCCTCCAACATTTTCATGACAGGAACGACGCCAGATGACTGATTTTCAATAAGTTTTATTGGTGCTCCTTGTTCACGCAAATTGGTCATCAGAAAAGCGACGCCGCCGCCACGTTTGGATAATTGAAGAGCCGAGTTAACGGAGCGACCAATAGATTCCATATTGTCTTCAATGCGCAGTAAAAAACAGGAAACCAGTTCTCCACGCTGCTTTTTTCCGCAATTCAAGAACGTCGGGGTTGCCGGTTGAAAGCGTCCGCTAATGATTTCATCAACCAAAGAGCTTGCTAGTGCCTGATTTCCCTGTGCAAGGGTGAGGGCGACCATACATACACGATCTTCATAACGCTCAAGATAACGTTTGCCATCGAACGTTTTTAAGGTATAGCTTGTATAGTATTTGAACGCACCTAAAAAGGTTTGAAAACGAAACTTGTGTGCATAGGCTTGCTTAAAAAGCTTTTTAATAAAGGCAAAGTCATATTGCTCAAGGAGTTGTGGCTCGTAATAGTTTTCGTTAACTAAAAAGTCGAGTTTTTCTTTTAAATCATGAAAGAAAACGGTGTTTTGGTTTACATGTTGGCGAAAATAATGATGCGCGGCTTCGCGATCTTTTTCAAACTGGATTTCGCCTGCACTGTTGTACAAGTTCAGCATGGCATTAAGTGCATGATAATCAACAGTGGCTTTAGTTTTGGTATTTTCCATTGACTTGCTCTAATGATGTTTTTGTTGCCAAAAAGCGTTTAGTCCATCACGGACACGTTGTACATCGCGCTCCGTGCCTAATAATTCAAATCGATACAAATAGGGGACTTGGCACTTGCTCGCGATGATATCGCCAGCAATGGCATAGGCCTCGCCAAAATTCGTATTACCCGCCGCGATAACTCCTCGAATGAGCTGCCGATTTGATTCAATATTAAGAAAACGGATCACTTCTTTTGGTACCGCTCCTCGGCTTCCGCCACCACCATAAGTCGGTAGCAAGAGGACAAATGGTGTCGTCGCAATAATGTCGCATTGCTGTCCACCGATAGGTAAGCGGGTTGCTGGAAGGCCAACTTTTTCGACAAAGCGATGGCAATTACCTGAGTGGCTCGAAAAGTAGATCAGTGATTCCGTTTGCATAACCCTCTCCTAAGCTGAAAGGCGGCTGATTATGTCAGGACGAAAACCAGACCAATGTTCTTGATCTGCCACGACAACAGGAACTTGTTGATAACCTAACTGACGAACAAACTGTAAGGCTTCATCATCTTGAGTGAGATCGACCACTTGATACGGAATACTTTTACGGTCTAAGGCTTGGTAAGTCGCATTACATTGCACGCAGTCGGGTTTACTATAAATTGTAATAACAGCCATATTGAGTACCTTTAAGTGTATTGAAGACTATCAGTAGTGTGATGATTAGTATTTAAAGACTATATATAGATCTAATTTTTTTCAACCACACAATATATAGAGGATTGGCAATATTGAATGATAATTATTCTAATTATTGGCTAGGTGATTATTTATGTTGAGGAATTAAATTTTGAGGTTTTGAATAGTTCTGTTATCAAGACTAAGAAAAAATATCATTGCCAAGTAGAAATAATACAGTTTATAACTGTATATACGATCAGATAATGGCATTCTCTTAAGGGGATATTATGTATCATCAATATTTGGCGACACCGGAAAAATTTCCTAAGCCTTGGGTACAAATTACGGCAGATGATGAAGGGGTGACAAGTATCTATTTTGTTGAACAAAAGAGTCATCCTGAGCACAAGAATGAACATTCTCAATTATGTGCAAAAGAACTTGAAGAATATTTTAACCACAAGCGGAAAGTGTTCACCGTAAAATTAAATCCACAAGGAACTGAATTTCAAAAAAAAGTATGGGGTCATCTCTGTAGTATTCCTTTTGGGGAACGCTGGAGCTATAAAGACCTCGCACTGAAATTGGGGTCGGTGAACTATTGCCGAGCAGTCGGTATGGCGAATTCACGTAATCCAATTTCTTTGATTGTTCCTTGCCATCGTGTGTTAGGACATGATGGCAAGCTAGTCGGTTATACTGGTGGTTTAGACATTAAAGGCTGGTTATTAGAGCATGAAAAGTAATATGCTAAATAGTCGGCTAACAGTAATATTATTATTCGGATTAATTGCTATTATAAAGAATAATTCATGCTAAATTAGAAATTTATCCTGATAAATAATATTTTTTTATGCTTTTTGTCAATTTTCGTGATCTAGGTTGTAGACAAGTAAGTTGTATATCTGTTGTACTGAGCTTGACACTGATGGTGTGTCTATTTCTATTTTAAAGGTAATAATTTGATGTCTAAAGTTAAAGGTAACGTTAAGTGGTTCAACGAGTCTAAAGGTTTCGGTTTTATCACTCCAGAAGATGGCAGCAAAGATGTGTTTGTTCACTTTTCTGCTATTGCGAGCGAAGGTTTCAAAACCCTAGCAGAAGGTCAGAAAGTTGAATTTGAAATCACTGAAGGCGCTAAAGGCCCATCTGCTGTAAACGTTGTCTCTCTGTAATTTCAACAAATAGAAACGAACAGCCTCTAAACTCGCTCCAGTTTAACTGGAGCGAGTTTTATTTTGCATGGGGTTTATGGATTGTTTATAGCTATTCATCTGTCTCAGGGATGTGTTAATGAGGCTGGCGACAGATTCAAGCATTGATGGTTAGATATAAAATGAAAAGCCTCGAAAATCGAGGCCTTAGAGAGATGATGACACGTTTTGCGATTATTTAACCTCTTCGCCTTTTGCTTGTAGATCGGCGTGATAAGAAGAGCGTACAAATGGGCCACAGGCTGCGTGTGTAAAGCCCATCGCCAGTGCCTCTTCTTTCATTTCATCAAATTCAGCAGGGCTGACATAACGTTTAACGGGGAGGTGATGACGGCTTGGCTGTAAATACTGACCGAGTGTCAACATGGTGACTCCATGGCGACGCAGGTCACGCATCACTTCAATAATCTCTTCGTTAGTTTCACCTAATCCAACCATCAAGCCTGATTTAGTTGGAATGTCGGGGTGTGCTTCTTTAAATCTTTCAAGTAACTTTAAAGACCATTCATAGTTAGCACCCGGGCGAACTTGGCGATAGATACGTGGTACGTTTTCAAGATTATGGTTAAAAACATCGGGTGGTGTGGCCGTGAGAATGTCTAATGCACGGTCCATTCTTCCTCTAAAATCGGGAACCAATGTTTCAATTTTTATTGATGGGTTTTTTTCACGGATAGCGCTAATGCAATCAGCAAAATGCTGAGCACCGCCATCACGTAAATCATCACGGTCAACGGAGGTGATGACGACATAACGTAACCCCATATCTTTGATCGTTTGGGCTAATTTAACGGGTTCATTAGCATCTGGTGCATTCGGGCGACCATGAGCAACATCGCAGAATGGGCAACGGCGTGTGCAGATTGCACCAAGGATCATAAAAGTTGCAGTGCCGTGGTTAAAGCATTCAGATAGGTTAGGGCAGGATGCCTCTTCACAAACGGAGTGAAGACCATTTTTGCGCATGGCCGCTTTGATCCCTTGAATGCGAGTAGAATCGGCTGGCAACCTAATTTTCATCCAATCAGGTTTACGTAGAATTTCTTCACGCTCAGTGACAACGTTTTTGACAGGGATCAGCGCCATTTTATCGGCGTCACGATATTTAATTCCGCGTTCTATCTGAATTGGTTTACTCATAATTATACCGGTTCCAGTTATCTTTTTGAGTCATTGGATAAGTCGATTATTAGAAATGTAAAGTATGGGAGCCGTTACTTATCCATTAAAATTTTTTTTAAAAATGTTAAAAAATTATAGCATCATTATTGAACAATATGAAATCCCAGTGTGTCACAGAACTGTTCAATTAGCACGGGTTGAACATCTTGTAATGTCACATTAGGTATGAAATCACGTACTTGGGTCATTTTCAATTGAGCGTAGCCACAGGGGTTAATGCGATTAAAAGGCTCAAGATCCATATTGATGTTCAGTGCGAGTCCATGGAAAGAGCAGCCTTTTCGTATACGTAATCCTAAAGAACAGATTTTATCACTATTGACATAGACTCCCGGTGCATCAGGGCGCGGGTAAGCGTCGATGTGATAATGAGCGAGCGTCTTGACGACTGTATTTTCGAGTGCGGTCACCAAATCGCGTACGCCTAATTTGTTACGCTTAAGGTCAAGCATGACATACATAACCTGTTGCCCCGGTCCATGATAGGTCACTTGACCCCCTCTATCACTTTGGATGACGGGAATATCACCCGGCGCGAGAACATGCTCTGCTTTACCAGCTTGGCCTTGAGTAAAGACACGCGGGTGCTCGACAAGCCATAGCTCATCTGGAGTGTCTTTGTCGCGGTTTTCAGTGAACTGGTGCATCGCATCAGAAACGCTTTGATAAGGGGCAAGCCCTAATTGACGTACAATAATAGTTCGTGCTGACAATGTTTTAACATCCACATTAGAAATGTGCGAGTAGTATAACGCTGGTCGCGGGTTATCGCCAGTTCTGTCATGTTATTAAAATGTTACGGTGGCGGCTGTTTGTTGTTTTTTACAAGGTGAAGCATAAATTAGCGTTTTAAACGAGCTAAAAAGAGAGGTTATTCCTGTAGACTTTGTCTGATAACGATCTACAAATAATGTCAATAGCAGATAATAGCAAAAAACCGAGTGGCTATTGCGACTCGGCTTTTTTATAAGATACAAGGTAAATTACAGAACCATGCGTACGCGTTCTAATGCACCGAGCTCTTCATATAATTTTTCGACTTGTTCAATATGCGTTGCATTAATGGTAATCGAAACTGAGTGGTAATTGCCTTTGCTACTTGGCTTCACTTCTGGAGAATAGTCGCCCGGAGCATGGCGCTGAACCACTTCAACGACCTGATCAACCAGCTCAGGTTCCGCTAAACCCATCACTTTGTAAGTGAAAGAGCATGGGAACTCAAGTAGTTCGTTTAATTTCGTTTTCATGTGCGCTCCTAATAACAATAATAGTGTTTGAGGGAAAAACATCCCTCAAACGTCAGATATACCTTATATGGGGATGGTGTTTATCTGATTCAAGGGTTAACCAAACCAACGATGGAAGAGTAATTTGATGTAGTCAATCAAACGACTGAAAAAGCCACCTTCTTCGACATCTTTAAGTACCACTAGAGGTCGTTGCTCAATCGTTTTACCATCAAGTTGGAAATTAATGGTACCAACCGCTTGCCCTTTCTTCAGCGGAGCTTCCAACTCAGGTGTTGAAATATCATAGCTTGCTTTCAGATCTTTCAAACGTCCACGAGGGATGGTTAAAAATAAGTCCTCAGTAACACCAAGTTTGACGTTATTTTCATCGCCAAACCAAACGGGTTCAGACGCAAACTCGACGCCTGCTTGTAATGGTTTGACTGTTTCATAAAAGCGGAAACCATAGGTGAGCAATTTTTTGCTTTCGGCATCACGGCCTTTCATGCTTTTACCGCCCATGACGGCAGAGATTAAGCGCATTTCACCTTCAGTTGCAGAAGCAACAAGGTTATAACCCGCGGCATTCGTGTGGCCTGTTTTAATTCCATCCACCGTCAAACTTTTATCCCATAACAGTCCATTACGGTTGGTTTGGCGAATGTTATTAAAAGTGAATTCTTTCTCTTTGTAGATAGCATATTCATCCGGAACATCACGGATTAACGCCTGACCAATCAAAGCCATATCACGAGCTGAGCTATATTGACCTTCGGCATCTAATCCATGAACGGTTTTAAAATGCGTATTTTGTAACCCAAGCTTACTCACGTAGCCATTCATCAATTGAACGAAATTCGCCTGATCGCCAGCCACATAATCGGCCATTGCAACACACGCATCGTTACCTGACTGTAAGTTAATACCACGAGTTAATTGAGAAACGCTAACACGATCGCCGGGTTTCAAGAACATCAACGACGACCCTTTAAATATTGGGTTACCTGTAGCCCAAGCATCTTCATTAACAGTGACGATATCTTCTGCACCAATTTTTCCTGACTTGATCGCTTGACCAATAACATAACTGGTCATCATCTTAGTCAAACTGGCAGGATCACGGCGTTGATCGGCATTTTTTTCAGCAAGCACTTTACCTGAATTGTAATCAATCAGAATATAAGCTTCGGCATCAATATCAGGCACAGCAGGGATCGGGCTATTCGGAAATGGCTCATTAGCTTGTGCAAGATTCGTCATCGTAAATAGCAGTGCAGCACCCAGTAAGGTATGGCGAACGGTGCATGATGGGGCAAAATTTTTCATGTTTGTATTGTTACATCCGGAATTCGGTTAACACAAGGAGGCGCAGTGTAGCAAAAGTGTCATCAATGATTAATGCTATGCACCGATGTTTTACATAAATTTTATACTCGTCATACTTCAAGTTGCAGCGTTATTGATGGCAATGGTTTGTTCATCATCACGCCGCGCCTTGAATTATTCAGAATTTATATTGATTATGGAGCGATAACCATCGACGTCTGATTTAACTCAGATTGAATTCGCCCTTGTAAATCAACTGCTTGTTGCCTATCGGCAAATGGCCCTAATTGAACACGGTAAATATTGTTGTAAGGCTGTAAGCGACCTGGCACTCCAAACTGATTTTTTAAACCCTCTAGCATTGTTTTAGCGTTGTTTTGATTGCCGATTGCACCAACCTGCACGAGATAGCCTTTTTCAGGGACTGCTGGCGCTGCAACAGGTGCTGCTGCTGGCTCTTCTGGCTCTGGTGACTTGAGGCTACTCTCAGGAACAACGGGCTCCATCGGTGCTGTGGGTTGTTTTACGGGTAAGACGTTTTCTGGTGTGGGTAAGTTTTCCATCACAGGTGTGCCCATAGGACCTGAGCCTAATTGAGGGCGACCCGGTAGGGCATAACTTTGCTTAACAAAGTTGGAGCCAACAGTGCCCGGACCGGATAGTGAGCCATCTTGTGCCACTTGAATTGCGTCAATTTTGATCCGCGTAGTTGGCATTAAATTAAGGCGATCAGCGACTGCTCGTGACACCGCAATGCTTTTACCTTGTGTATAAGGGCCACGATCATTAACACGAACGACCATCATGCGGCCATTCATCATATTAGTGATGCGTACATAACTTGGGATTGGCAAAGTGGGATGCGCGGCCGTAAGCTCAAGCGGATTCACTCGCTCACCAATGGCGGTCATATTACCGGTTGATTCTGAGCCAAAGATAGAGGCATAACCCAATTGCGAGAATTGCGACATATCTCGGACAATTTGGTATTGCTGGCCATTACGTTGATAATCACTGTTGGCTGTTGGATGAAACGGTTCATAATGAGGCTCAGCGCCAAGCACGTCTTGAACAGGAACAGCCGGTACGTTACTAGGCTGCTTAATGTTTTCTTCCGTGACACAACCACTAAGTAATGCAGCGGTAATGCCAAGCATAATCCATTGAAAACGCATACTAAGCCTCTTTTTATAAACTCTTTGACAGAAATTTTCTGTGTGTGTGAATAGACATGATAATACCGAATCCGGCCATTAAAACAATGAGTGCTGAGCCACCATAACTGACAAGGGGAAGGGGGACACCGACAACCGGTAATATCCCACTGACCATGCCGATATTAACAAAGACATAAACAAAGAGGATCAGCATCAGACCACCTGCCATAACACGGCCGAAAGTGTTTTGGGCGCTGGCTGCAATATAAAGGCCTCGCATGATTAACAACAGATAGAGACCGAGTAATACTAAAACACCAATTAAGCCAAGTTCTTCCGATAATACAGCAAAAATAAAGTCAGTGTGACGCTCAGGTAAAAACTCCAGTTGTGACTGGGTGCCGTGCAGCCAACCTTTTCCCATCAAACCACCGGAGCCAATGGCAATTTTTGATTGGATGATATGATAGCCGGCCCCTAAGGGGTCGCTTTCTGGGTCGAGTAGCATCATCACACGCGTTCTTTGATAATCGTGCATTAAGAAAAACCATAATAATGGGATAAACGCGGCAAGGGCGGTAACGGCGATGGTAATTAATCGCCAACTCATACCCGCTAAAAAGAGTACAAAAATGCCCGATGCCGCGACTAAGATGGAGGTTCCCAAATCGGGTTGCGCTGCGACTAACAGTGTAGGTAGAAAAATGAGTATCAGCGCGATCATCGTATTTTTTAACGAGGGTGGGCAGAGATCTCGGTTCATAAAGCGAGCCACCATCAATGGCACCGCAATTTTTGCAATTTCAGAGGGTTGAAAACGTATAATACCAAGATCAAGCCAGCGTTGAGCGCCTTTACTGATCTGACCAAAAACATCGACAAAAATAAGCAAAATGACACAAAAAATATATAAATGAGGCGCTAAGTTCTCATACACTCGAGGGGGAATTTGAGCCATGATGAGCATGACGATAAACCCTGAGGCAATTTGCCCCAGTTTTCTTTCCATCATTTCGGGATCTTGACCACTAGCGCTCCACATAATAAAGGCACTGTAGGCAAGCAATAGCAAAATGATTAATAGCATAGGCACATCAATATGTAGACGTGCAGCAAGTGATAATTTTTTCTTATCGTCAGTCATAGTGTTAACGGTCTTCCTCAGAGCCTGTTGATACGCTGTTGACTTGGGTTTTATTGTCGCCTAATAGAACATGGTCAAATATCTGCCTAACGATATCGCCGACAGCAGGGCCTGCTCCACCATTTTCTAAAATAATGGCGACAGCAACGGTCGGTTTATCATAAGGAGCATAAGCAATCATTAATTTATGGTCACGTAAATGCTCGGCTAATTTGCTCGCATTATAGGTTTCGTAACTAAAGACCTGAGCCGTACCTGATTTAGCTGCTGCTTTGTAAGGAGTGCCAATAAAACTACGTCTACCCGTTCCGTTTGGTGCATTGGCCACACCGTACATACCTTGTTTGGCTAACTCCCAATAGCCTGAGTGAATATCGCCAATCTGCTTCGTCTCTTTATCTTCATAAGGCACCATCGCATTGCCTAGTTTTGTGCCATATAGCAGATGTGGCGTTTTAACTTGCCCATCATTGATAAGTGTCATGAGCGCTTTAGACATTTGAATTGGGGTCGCCGTCCAGTAACCTTGTCCAATACCAACTGGAATAGTATCCCCTTGATACCAAGGTTTCTTATAACGTTTTTGCTTCCATTCGCGGGTTGGCATAATCCCCGCCCTCTCTTCGGCAAGGTCGATCCCCGTATAATCACCAAAACCAAACCTACTCATCCAGTCGGATAGCCTATCAATCCCCATATCGTAGGCGACTTGGTAGAAGAACGTATCCGCAGATTCAATGATTGATTTAACCACATTTAATTTACCGTGCCCCCACCGTTTCCAATCACGGTAGCGTTTTTCGGAACCGGGGAGCTGCCACCAACCTGGGTCGAAAATGGTTGTGGAAGGTGTGATCACCTTTTCACTGAGGGCCGCAACAGAAATAAATGGCTTCACCGTTGAAGCGGGTGGATACAGCCCTTGTGTTGTTCGGTTGATCAGTGGCCTATCGGGGTTATTGAGTAGTGCCTGATAATCTTTATTTGAGATACCATTAACAAATAAATTCGAGTCATAACTTGGGTTAGAAACTAACGCTAATATTTCACCATTGCGAGGGTCTGTGACAACAACGGCAGCACGACTGGTTGTTAGTAATTTCTCAATATAAATTTGCAGTTCAAGATCGATAGTCAAATAGATATCGCGGCCTGCTTGAGGGGGTTGCTCATGTAATTGGCGAATCACTCGGCCACGGCTATTAACTTCAACCTCTTCATAGCCCGTTTTTCCATGCAACACATCTTCATAGTAGCGTTCGATACCTAATTTACCGATATCATGACTGGCGGCATAATTAGCAAGTTTTCCGTCTTTATCAAGGCGCTCAACATCTTTATCGTTAATTTTAGCCACATAACCAATGACATGGGTTAATGCAGAACCATAAGGGTAGGAACGACGTTGATAGCTCTTAACCTCAAGGCCTGGGAACCTATATTGATTGACGGCAAAACGTGCGACTTGCACTTCATTGAGCTGGGTTTTGAGAGGGATAGAAGTGAAGCGACGAGAACGTTTTCGCTCTTTTTCAAAGTTGGCGATATCTTCATCGGTTAGGCCGATGACATCACGTAGTTTATCGAGTGTCTCTTGGAGATCAGACACTTTTTCAGGCACGATTTCCAGTTGATAAAAAGTACTGTTTAAAGCGAGTTGAGTTCCGTTGCGGTCATAAATAATACCGCGACTAGGGGCAATGGGAACGAGTTTGATCCGATTATCATTCGATCTTGTTTGATAATCTTCATGGCGAACAACTTGTATATGATAAAGGTTAGTGACAAGAACAGCTGTTAATAGCACTATGACGCCAAAGGCAATTAATGCTCGGCGAATAAATAACATTGATTCAGCTGTATGGTCGCGAAAAGGGGTGCGTTGATTTTTCATCCCACTGCCATATTGAACATATTAAAAACTGACTACTCCCGATGATATGGGTGGTTAGTCGTAATACTCCACGCACGATACAGACTTTCTGCAACAAGCACTCTCACTAGAGGGTGGGGGAGTGTCAGTGGAGATAATGACCAACTTTGCATGGCAGCTTCTTTACAAGCAGGCGCAAGTCCTTCCGGGCCGCCGATCAGCAGGCTAACGTTGCGTCCATCTTGTTTCCAATTTTCAAGTTGGTTAGCGAGCTTGGGAGTATCCCATTTCTCACCCGGTATATCCAATGTGACAATCCGATTACCTTTGCCGACAGCTGCCAGCATTAGCTCACCTTCTTTTTCGAGAATACGTTTAATATCTGCGTTTTTTCCTCGTTTTCCCGCTGGAATCTCAATTAGCTCGAACGGCATATCTTTAGGAAAACGATGAAGATAATCCATAAAGCCGGTCTGAACCCAGTCCGGCATTTTTGTTCCTACAGCGATGAGTTGTAATTTCAAACTCAGCTCCAGAGTTTTTCAAGTTCATACATACGACGGCTTTCATCTTGCATGATATGAACAATCGCTTCACCCAGATCAACGACAATCCAATCGGAAATCCCTTGACCTTCAACGCCTAAAGGCTGTAAACCATTTTTACGGCAAGCTTCAATTAATCGATCCGCAACAGACATTAAATGACGGCTAGATGTGCCAGTGCAGATGATCATTTGGTCAGTGATACTCGATTTCCCATGCACATCGATCGAGATAATATCTTCAGCTTTTGCATCGTCAAGCTGATTAATAATAAATTGTTGGAGTTCAGTTCCTTGCAAAAGGTTCACCTTTTATTCTAATTATACTCAGCCACGACATAACCTAATCAGTTGTGTTTTGGTGGTCAAGCAAAGCCATTTGAATGAAACGAATAGCTTAGCGTTGCCAATACAGATACAACTTGACGCATGGCGGATATAACGACGTTAAACACTGTTTGTAATATACCTGTTAAGGTTTGAACATTTTACCCTAGATTTTCAGAAAAATCGGCTAAATTATTTTATATTCCTTATCGAGTGTGATTTATATGAATAACCAGCGCTTAGGGCAAGAGATTTGTACAAACTTTACAAAGCCATACAGGTAATAATCAGCAAGGTTTGTTTTAATTTAGCGAAATAAAAATAGATGGGAAATGATTATGTTTGATGTAGTTTTGTTTGGCGATATCGATTATCCCACAGAGGATATTATTCAACTAACCACCGAGCATATGAATTTACTGCCCGTGGGTGAGCTTTTGGATATGCCGCTTAAATATCACGGGGTGATTTGCAGTGAGGCTGTTCGCGCGCAGCTACTTGAGCACCTTCCTGAAAATACGCCTATATTAACGACCGTTGAATGGCAATGCCCTGAGCATCTTGATCGTTTCCTGATCCAGTTGCATACGGGACATCGTCTAGCTCAATTAAGCGGTCATTTGACTCATCATCAAGTGATTCGTTTTCATAGCAGGTATAAATATTTGTTAATGGCATATTCGCCCAAAGGCTATCAAACGACAGGAAAATTGGTTGCTAGCATACCAAAAGGGAGTGAATTAACGGGTTTTTATCGCCAGTATCGAACGCAATTACTCAGCATTTTAGCCACGACCCCCACACGGAAACGACAGGTGAATGCCATTTCGCATATACAAGGCTATTTTAAATATAAAGCGACCAAGGACGAAAAAACACGTTTAAGATGGCTAATTAACGATTACCAAGAAGGCTATTTGTCGATCAATAATCCGTTATCGATGATTTTACAATTGCTCACTCAGTATCCTGATAGCTATCTCAGTGAGCAATTTTATTTATCCCCTTACTCTGGATGTGAAAAAGTCAGAGCATTACATCAATTTTGATAGAGGTGCTGTTGTTTTATATAAGCCATCACCGCAGCGGGAATAAGGTTTTCATTTACATTGCCATTATTTAGATTATTACGGATTTCTGTCGCTGAAATATCCACTAATGGAGTATCACCAAGAAAAATATATCCATTTGGTGTTTGGCTTAGTTTATTGGTATCGTCTGTCTTGTGTTTGTTGAGCCATGCTTGCATTTGTGGTTCGCTAAAATTTGCGGCATAACCCGGACGTGAACAAACTAATAAATGACAATTATCCAACAGTTGTTCCCAACCATGCCATGTATTAATCGATAAGAGTGAATCTTGTCCAATAATAAAGGCTAATGGTTGCTCTGGGCCCATTTCTTTACGCAATGCGGTTAAGGTTTCTATGGTATAGGATGGACTATTACGCTCAAGTTCCCGCGTATCAATGGTAAAAAGTGGCTGATCTTGTATCGCTAAGCGCACCATTTCTAACCTTTGAGCTGGACTCGCTTCTGGTTGTGGTCGATGAGGGGGAACATGGTTGGGAAGTAAGATCACTTTTTGCAAGCCCACCTGTTTTGCCAGTGCTTCAACGGGGCGTAGATGGCCGTAATGTATTGGATCAAATGTCCCACCAAATAACGCTTGAAGGCCTTTGTGCTTAAAGGTCATGTATAAAACTCTCTGGTAAGGCTTTGGTACATATTAACATAGACAAGGATTGTAAATCTGGCCACACCGAGTGACTAAAGTCTTGTTTAGCATGTAGTTCTGCTTGGGTTAGCAAAAGAAGAGCCGATTGTAATTGATGTAAACTTAGCCGCTGTAATGCTGCCGTCAGTAATGGGCGGCGGTTTTGCCAAATTTTGTGTTGGTCAAATAAGGATTTTAATGATGCTGTCGCTGACTGGCGCTTTAAAGTCAGTAAAAGCATTAGTTCACGCTGGATAGCACGCAGTAAAATCACAGCCTCGGTATCTTCGCGTTGTAACTGCTCTAAGATATGCCAAGCACGGCGCGATTTACCCGCTAATAGTGCATCGACCCAATGATAAGGCGTAAAATGAGCTGCGTCATTGACCGCTGTTTCGACGCGTGGCAATGTTAACTTACCGTCGGGATAAAGTAATGATAGCCGCTCTAGGGCTTGAGCTAATGCCAGTAAATTCCCCTCATAACAGTAGCAAAGCAGTTGGTTCGCTTCTGTTTCTAAGGTTAGGTGCATAGTATTGGCGCGCTTAGCTACCCATTGCGGCAATCGTTGGTATTCAGGGGTTAAGCAACTGACATAGACACCTTCATTGCTTATAGCTTTAAACCAAGCGCTATTCTCTTGAGCTTTCGTGAGTTTTTGTCCACGCAGCAATAACAGAATATCAGGATGGAGTAATTGAGCTAGCTGAGTCAGCTTTTCAGCCATGGCAGCATTAGGCCCGTTTTCAGGCAAAATTAAGGTTAACGATTGGCGGCTGGCGAATAAACTGAGAGCCTGACAGAGGCTAAAAATTTCATCCCAATCAGTCTGTGGCTCAAGTGAGAAAGTAAAATGTTCTTCGAACCCCTGACTTTGGGCTGTTTTTCGAATCGCATCTTGGCTCTCTTGAATTAATAGGGGCTCATTGCCCCAGATTAAATAGCGGCCTTTCAGTGAATCTTGTAACTGAGAGGCCAGCTGTTCAGGATAGATACGGATCATTATGGCTCAACAACAGGGACTGTCGTTTTAGCGTTAGCCTTCTCAAGTTCTGCGGTATGAACGATTAACAGCTTACGTACTAACATACGTGCAGCTTGTTCACGCATTTCTTGTTTAACCAGTTCATTTTCAGCATCTTTTGCAAGAGCTTCTAATGGGTTATCAAAGAAGGTACGCTCAACTTGGGTTTGTAATGGATAAACTGAGCCATTTGGCATCATAACTTGCGCATTGAGAACGAAAGTTAATTGCTTCTCAGCGGCTTTACCATCCTGATAAATCGAGACGGTTTCCGTTTTTTCTGACGATCCCGTAATTTTTAAAATCGGGATATCAGCGCTGCCGTTTTCCACTAGCTTGACATTATTCAGCCTGAGTTGCTCCCTAACGGCTCTGGTTAGAGAGCTATAAGGTGCATTCGAACTTAACTGTAATGTTTTCAGCTCGTCAGGGATCTGTGTTGTTCCTTGAAGACGAAAACCACAGCCAGCGGTGACTAGCACCGACAGGCTCAGCAATAAAGTTATCAGATAGCGCACCTGGCCTCCTTATCAGCCAACAACCAAGTTGAGTAATTTACCTGGTACATAAATTACTTTACGGATAGTCACGCCTTCGAGATATTTCGAGACGCTATACTCATTTTTCGCCATATCTAAAACAAAATCTTGTTCGGCATCCGCAGGCACGGTGATACGTCCACGAACTTTACCATTAACTTGGATCACGACCAGCTTGGTATCATCAACCATGGCGTTTTCGTCAGCAATAGGCCAGCGAGCAAAATCGATATCCTCTTTGTGACCCAGTGCTTGCCACATTTCAAAGCAAGCATGTGGAATGATTGGCGACAACATCAAGGTAATGGCTTCCAGAGCTTCTTGAATTAATGCACGGTCTTGCTCTGTTTCTTGTGGTGCACGAACCAGTTTGTTCATGAACTCCATGATGGCAGCGATTGCCGTATTAAAGGCATAACGACGATCAAAGTCATCGGTGACTTTGGCAATCGTTTTATGTAAATCACGGCGTAAGTCTTTCTGCTCAGTCGTTAATGAATCAATATTCAGCGGTTGAGTGGCCCCTTTTTGTGAATGTTCGTGAACAAGACGCCATACACGACGGACGAAACGGTTTGCACCTTCGACGCTAGATTCTTGCCATTCAAGGGTTAACTCTGGTGGTGCTGCAAACATCATAAACAGTCGGACGGTATCTGCGCCATATTTTTCGACCATCAATTGTGGATCGATACCGTTATTTTTCGACTTAGACATTTTGCTCATGCCAGTGTAAACCAGCTCATGTCCTTCGTTATCAACCGCTTTGGTGATACGACCTTTATCATCGCGTTCAACAATCGCATCGGTAGGTGAAACCCAGACGCGCTGACCATCATTGCCGATATAGTAGAATGCATCTGCCAGTACCATGCCTTGGCATAGTAAGCGTTTTGCCGGTTCATCAGAGTTGACTAGACCTGCATCGCGCATCAATTTATGGAAGAAACGGAAATACATCAGATGCATGATCGCGTGTTCAATGCCGCCAATGTATTGGTCTACTGGCAACCAATAGTTTGCTGCTGCCGGATCCAACATGCCTTCGTCAAATTGTGGGCAGGTATAGCGTGCATAGTACCAAGATGATTCCATAAAGGTATCAAATGTATCTGTTTCACGTAGCGCTGGTTGACCGTTGATGGTTGTTTTTGCCCACTCAGGATCTGCTTTGATTGGGCTGGTGATACCATTCATTTCAACATCTTCAGGTAGAATAACCGGCAGTTGGTCTTCAGGAACAGGTACAACCGTGCCATCTTCTAATGTCGCCATCGGAATGGGGGCACCCCAATAACGTTGACGGGAAACGCCCCAGTCACGTAGGCGATAGTTCACTTTTCGTTGGCCAGCACCGATAGCCACTAACTTATCGGCAATCGCGTTGAACCCTGCTGTATTGTCGAGACCGCTAAATTCACCTGAGTTGATCAACGCATACTTTTCAGTCATCGCCTCTTGGGAGATATCTGGCTCATTGCCTTCTGCGTCAGCAATAACGGCTTTAAGTGGTAGGTGATATTTATGTGCAAATTCCCAGTCACGTTGGTCATGAGCTGGTACTGCCATCACTGCGCCTGTGCCGTATTCCATCAATACAAAGTTAGCCACCCAAATTGGCAATTTCTCTTGAGTTAGCGGATGGATAACATACAGGCCCGTTGCCATACCTTTTTTATCCATGGTTGCCATATCAGCTTCTGCTGTTTTGGTGTTGCGGCATTCATCGATAAAGTGAGCTAATTCTGCATTGTTTGCTGCGGCTTCTTGGGCTAATGGGTGACCTGCCGCAACGGCAACATAGGTGGCGCCCATAAAGGTATCTGGACGAGTTGTGTATACGGTTAGTTTGTCATCACGGTCGGCAACATTAAAGGTGATTTCAACCCCTTCAGAACGGCCAATCCAGTTACGTTGCATTGTTTTGACTTGTTCAGGCCAATCATCGAGTTTATCGAGGTCGTTCAACAATTCTTCAGCGTAATCGGTGATTTTGATAAACCACTGAGGGATTTCTTTGCGCTCTACGGGCGTATCACAGCGCCAGCAGCAGCCATCAATAACCTGTTCGTTCGCGAGAACAGTTAAATCGTGCGGACACCAGTTTACTGCGGAGGTTTTTTTATAAACTAAGCCTTTTTCATACAGCTTAGTAAAAAACCACTGTTCCCAACGATAGTATTCAGGCGTACAAGTGGTAACTTCACGATCCCAATCATAGCCAAACCCCAGCATTTTCAACTGGCCTTTCATGTAATCGATATTGGCATAGGTCCATGGTGCAGGAGCTGTATTGTTTTTTACAGCCGCGCCTTCTGCGGGTAAACCAAAAGCATCCCAACCAATAGGTTGTAAGACGTTTTTACCTAAAAGGCGTTGATAACGGGAGATAACATCACCCATAGTGTAGTTACGCACATGGCCCATGTGTAGTCGACCAGAAGGGTAAGGTAGCATGGACAGGCAGTAGTACTTCTCTTTGCTGTTGTCTTCTGTCACTTTAAATGTGGCTTTTTCATCCCAGTGACGCTGTACTTTAGGCTCTATATCTTCTGGACGATATTGTTCTTGCATGGCACCGATAATCCTATGGTGAATAAATGCTACTCAGTAGCGTTAATGTCTTTCTATAATTTAGATCCGCATAGCATAGCGGATCATACCCTAAAACAACAATAGTTGATTAGCTGAACCGGTGGGGGAAGCTGGATATTGTTTTTGGGGGGCGGAGTCAGAATATTTTATTCCGATGAGCATCAAACTTAACCAAAAAACAGTAAGATTGGTAGTGTTTTACGCAAAAAAAACTCAAAAATTAGCAAATATTGCCCAATATCTAGGGTGGCGTATTTATTCATTCTATTTTATTAGTGCTAAAGTGCAAAGATGCCCTAGAAACCAAATAAAGCATCAATAAATCAAATCAATGAAGAAAACCCATTTAATCTGTTTAACGACCTTAATCTATTGATTGCGTTTTTGCATATGCTATTAGGGAGAGAGTGATGATTGAAATCTACGCCCAGTACTATTGTGGTACAGTGAAATTTAAGGTTGCTTTGACAGATAGATACAACAGAGCAAAAAGATATCACTGCCTGCTTGCTGAAGATGTAGGGAGGCATCACTATTTTAGAAGAAAAAGATAAACGAACGGAATACGCGGTTAACACAAAGCAAACCGCCCATTTTTTTATTCAATTTGCGAAATTGATACTTTCCATCAACGACGTTCAAGCCCACAAGAATAAGGCGTAAGCGTGACTTGCACTGAAGGCGTCTCTCTTTTTGATTTGGCATCGTTTTGAGGGATGGAATATCGCCATCCGAAAGGTGGGGCAACTTATTTATAAAAGTAAACATGGTGCGTTAATGTTTATAATGTCTTATACCAAAATAATGCGACTTCATGCGCATTTTCCGTGCACAAATAGAGTGACTTATCATAACCATGAATGCGAAAACCGTGCTTGTAGTAGAATTTAGCGGCGGTGGTATTGGTGGATTGAGATTCTAATCTGATATGGGTTAAGCCATTATCGATTGCCCAAGCTTCAATTTTTTCGAGTAATTGTTTGGCGATACCTTTACCTCTATATGGCTCATCGATAGCCAATTCATCAAGTTGTGCCATGCCATTCCAACAAAGACTTGCACAGGCATAGCCAATAGTTTTATCACCCAATTTAGCAACATATAAAGCACTTAAACTCTCTTGTTCATTCAACCATTGCTCAGGAGAAAAATGATAATCCTTTAGGTAGGGCTTAATTGCTTTTTTCCTGTTGATATCCTCATAGGGATGGAGTAACTCATCGGTTATCATCACAGTAAAATGACAGCCCGAAATATCCAGAACAGCATCATCTTGCAAAGGGGTAATTGTTATTTGCTGAATATTTTTCATTATGGTTCTTAGATTATTAAATTGATATTAATTGGATTTCTAATCTATATCAGTATGTATTAGGGGGCAATAATCTTTGGATAAACAAAAATAGAAAGGGATAAGCGTGTCGTGCAGGGAGGAAGCCATAGAGAGACAGTCTCTCCCTATGGCTTGGAATAGGAATTAGTCACCACTAATGCAGTATTTTCGCGAGGAAATCTTTCGCTCTTTCTGATTTTGGATTAGCAAAAAAGTCTTCTTTTTTACTGTCTTCGACAATTTTACCTTCATCCATAAAAATCACACGGTTAGCGACTTTCTTAGCGAAACCCATTTCGTGGGTAACGACCATCATGGTCATACCCTCGTTGGCTAATTCGACCATAACATCAAGCACTTCATTGATCATTTCAGGGTCAAGTGCTGATGTCGGTTCATCAAATAGCATCGCTACAGGGTCCATACATAGAGCACGAGCGATCGCCACACGTTGTTGCTGACCACCGGAAAGCTGGGATGGAAATTTATTAGCATGGTTTGCCAACCCAACACGCTCTAACAATTTCAACCCTTTCGCTTCAGCCTCTTTTTTACTTCTATTTAGCACTTTAACTTGGGCAAGTGTTAAATTTTCGATAATAGATAGGTGAGGGAATAGCTCGAAATGTTGGAAGACCATACCCACTTTAGAACGTAGTTTTGCCAAATCAGTTTTTTTATCATTGACTTGGATACCATTTACAAAAATTTCACCCTGTTGAACGGGCTCAAGGCCATTCACCGTTTTTATTAATGTGGATTTACCAGAACCAGATGGCCCACAGACCACGACAACTTCACCTTTTTTGACTTCAGTTGTACAGTCAGTAAGTACCTGAAATTGGCCATACCATTTGGATATATTTTTCAGGGTAATCATGAAACAGTCCTTTTCTTAAGATAATTCACCAGCATTGAAGCGCCGAAACTGATAATAAAGTACACCAAGCCTGCAAACAATATCATTTCTACCTGTGTACCGTCGCGTTCGCCGATATTGGTGGCGGTACGGAAGAAATCCGTTAAGCTCAGCACATAGACTAATGATGAATCCTGAAATAGCACAATGCCTTGTGTTAATAACAGTGGGATCATAGCTTTGAAGGCTTGAGGTAGTATGACTAGCCTCATGGTTTGCATATTCGTCATACCGAGAGCCAATGCCGCAGAAGCTTGGCCTCGTGAAATACTTTGGATACCTGCTCGAATAATTTCAGAGTAATAGGCTGCTTCAAAAAGCGAGAAGGCTACCATTGCTGAAATTAAACGGATATCACTTTTTGGCGATATGCCTAGAACATTTTGGACTAAGTTAGGCACAATTAAATAGAACCACAATAACACCATGACTAATGGAATAGAGCGGAAGGTGTTCACGTACAGTGCCGCAAACCAGCTAATTGGTTTGAATGTCGAAAGTCGCATTACGGCAAGAACGGTTCCCCACAGTATCCCTACCACAATCGCTGTAATGGTGATTTTCGCTGTGATAATTAAGCCATCGAGTAAGAATGGCCAGCTTGGTACGATGGAGCTCCAATCAAATTCATAGAACATATTATCGCCCTCCTAATGTGCCAGGTAAGCGAACTTTACGCTCGAGCAAGGTCATTAACACCATAATAACGATATTGATGCCAACGTAGGCGAGGGTGATCGCGGTGAATGACTCCCAAGCATGTGCAGAGTAATCCAGCAATTTACCTGCCTGTGCCGCCATATCAACTAGGCCGATAGTTGAAGCAATGGCCGAGTTTTTGACTAGGTTAAGCATTTCAGACGTCATGGGTGGCAGAATAACTCGGTATGCGTTGGGTAACAGCACATAGCGATAAGTTTGTGGCAAAGTCAGTCCCATCGCGAGGCCGGCGTTTTTTTGTCCTCTTGGCAATGATTGGATAGCGGCTCTGACTTGTTCAGTCATACGAGCAGCAGTAAATAAACCAAGACACAGCGTAGAAGAGATAAAAAATTGATAGTTAGGATCTAAATCCATTTTAAACCAATCACCAATAGATTGAGGTAACAGCTCTGGGATCACTAAATACCAAGTGAAAAACTGTACAATCAAAGGCACATTGCGAAATAGCTCAACGTAAACAGTTCCCGTCATCGCGAGAAAGCGATTTGGAACAGTCCGTAAGATGCCAAAAAATGAACCGACGAGAAATGCGATGATCCAAGCACAGATGGAAAGTGCGACGGTAACTTCTAAGCCAGATAATAACCAACCTAAATAGGTGGTATTCCCAAATGGGGCTTCCTGTAGGAAAATCCCCCAATTCCAATCAATTGACATAATTCTACTTCCTGTGGGCAATTAGATTGACCCTACTACTGGTAAGAAAGTGCAAGGCGGGGAACGACCGCCTTGCAAATCTCACTTCAGTAACACCCTGTTTGTCTTTTTTATTTAGTTTAGAGCTTTGTCATTAGGTGATTTGAATAGTGTTTTCATTTCATCCGATAACGTGAATTTTAAGTTAAGATTTTTTGGTGGAATAGGTTGATTGAACCACTGGTTAAATGACTTCTCAGCGGTGCCATCTGTTTGTACTTTCGCGATAGTTTCATCGACCAGTGCTTTGAATTGAGGGTCATCTTTGCGCAGCATACAACCGTACGCTTCTTCAGACTGTGGTTTACCTACAATTTCCCAGATATCGGGTTTTTTCGCCTTCGCACGCTCACCTGCTAGTAATGCGTCATCCATCATAAAGGCAGCGGCACGGCCAGACTCCAGTGTACGGAAAGAGTCACCGTGGTCTTTTGCACTGATGATGCGCATCTTCATATTTTTTTCGTCATTAAGTTTATTGAGTAAAATTTCAGACGTTGTACCTGAAGTGACGACAACGTTTTTACCCGCGAGATCCGCAAAATCTTTGACTCCGGAGTCATTTTTAGTCAGTAGGCGAGTTCCTACAATGAAAATAGTATTTGAGAAAGCGGCTTGTTTTTGTCTTTCTAAATTATTGGTGGTTGAGCCACATTCAAAGTCATAGGTACCGTTTTGTAATAGAGGAATGCGGTTCTGTGATGTGATTGGAATGAGTTTAACTTCAAGATTAGGTTTATTAAGTTTCTTTTTGACCGCGTTAACAATCTCGTTGGAATAGTCTTGAGAATAACCAACCACCTTTTGGCTGTTATCGTAATAAGAGAATGGCACTGATGATTCACGGTGCCCGACAACAATGACACCATTGTCGTTAATTTTTTTTAGTGTACCGGTCAATTCTTCGGCTTGAACGGCACAGGTCGCACCTAACACCATCATAGATAATACAATCTTGCTCATACGCATAGTTACAGCTCCTTTCTGAGGTCGGGTATCTGTCTTGTTTGTTGTGCTTGCTGATGTCTCGTTGATTCAATTGGAGTCGCGATCATCGGCTGTATGTTTTTTTATTGTTAAAAACTAAATAAAAATGTTAAATAATGAAAACGAATTGTTTCAAAATCGGGAGCTGTCTCGCATATTATTTGGGCAGTTCCTAATTTGTTGCACTATTGCTGGGAAAAATGCGCTAAAAAAGCGAGTTATGCACCATTAGAGTGAAAAACAAGCTTATTTTTCGATGTCGTAAAGTTATAATGCATTTTACGTACCAGTTTTTAGAGAAAATGGATAAATCTGACGGGGATTTGTAAAGTTAGATTATGTTACTTGTGTAAGGACGTTTGCTGTGTAAGATGTAACCTTTAGTAAATTGGTTAAATTTTAATAGTGGATTAACTAATCTGTATTTAACAGTGTGCATTTCAGGACGAATAGATAGAGACACGCATGAACAGGCAACTTAAATTAGGCAAAGGATTAGTATTACTCGCCTGTCTGATGGTTTTACTTTGTATGAACCAAAGAGCCCTCGGAGAGCGTCTTTTCGCCCATTTTTCGCCTCAATCCCCTGTTATACAGCTGCAACAGAATGCACCGTCAGCTATTTTCCAAACCCCACAAATAGACGATAAAGGCTCTCACCTGTCTACCTGTGAGTTGAGTGCAAAATCCCTATTAACATTAACGCCAGCGGTTATTGAACCCTTTTTCTTTTTATTTCTATCAATCGCTGCATTAAGTCTTTTTTGCTCTAATCTATTCTCACGTCGAACAAATCGTGAAGATAAGCACCCACCACCTAAAGTTAGACTTCATCTACAATATTGTAATCTTCGAGATTAGAACACCATTGCGTTCGGCATGTTGGTGTTTTTTATTCTGGAGGAATTATGCGTTTTTTTATTAATGCGTTAATTATTTTGTCTGCTCTTTTATCTGGCATGATACATGCTGCGGATACTGGCTGGTTGACAGATAAACATAATGATCACGCAAAAGTACGTTTTTTAAGCGCTTCTCAAAAAGATGGGAAAGTGGCTTTATTATTGGATGTCCAACTACAGGATGGGTGGAAAACGTATTGGCGTTCTCCAGGAGAAGGGGGGATAGCCCCTGAGATCAATTGGCAATCACTTATCAAGAATATGGAGTGGCAGTGGCCAGCTCCAGGGCGTTTTGATGTCGCAGGGATTTCAACGCAGGGCTATATGGGGGATGTTGTTTTCCCTATTATTGTCGATGTGGATGAAAAGCTTAATAAACTTTCGGGTGTGTTAACGCTATCGACTTGTAGTAATGTCTGCATCTTAACGGATTACCCTTTTGAGCTTGATTTAACCGAGCCTGCGCCTTCAAACTTTGAATGGGCGTTTAATCAAGCGATGGGGAGTGTTCCGCCATCCAAAGGCTTAGTGAAAGATCCGACAGTTGGATTCACTGGCGATAAATTAGTGATTGAGCTGCAAAAGGCCTCTGGGGAACCTTGGCGTCACAACGCTGGGATCTTCACTGACACACCAGAAGGAACAACGTTAGGCGTTCCGAAGGTGAGTGTTGCGGATGGAAAATTGACCGCGACGATTGACGTCAGTGATGACTGGGGAGATAAAGCACCTGATCTTACAGGAAAAAATATCTCTTTTGTTGTCACAGAGGGTGAACTCTCACAACAAATTGATGTACCCGCTACGCCTTTTTCAGGGGTAATTAATCAAGGAAATAGCGGGCAGGCTATTCCACTGTGGCAGATCCTCGCCTTTGCCTTGCTGGGTGGTTTGATTTTAAACCTGATGCCTTGTGTATTGCCTGTTCTTGCCATGAAACTCGGTTCAGTTTTAATGGTGCCGCAAGGTGAACAAAAAACTATCCGCCGGCAGTTCCTCCTATCGTCCTCGGGGATCCTTGTATCCTTCTGGTTACTCGCGTTGTTAATGACGTTATTACGGGTAGGTCAGCAAGCCGTAGGCTGGGGGATCCAGTTCCAAAATCCTTGGTTTATCGGGTTTATGGTCTTAATCACCGGAATCTTCACGGCTAACTTGTTTGGTTTGTTCGAAATCCACTTAGGCAGTAAGGCGAACACGCGTTTAGCAACTGCGGGGGGACAGGGTAATCGTGGACATTTCTGGCAAGGGGTATTTGCGACGTTACTTGCTACGCCATGCTCCGCACCATTTTTGGGCACAGCAGTGGCATTTGCATTGGCGGCACCTATCGAAGAGTTGTGGCTTGTCTTCACTGCGCTTGGTTTAGGAATGAGTTTGCCTTGGCTACTGATCGCTGCTTTCCCTGCGATTTCACGTCTACTACCTAAGCCTGGCGCGTGGATGAATAAACTTAGAATCATCCTTGGTATGATGATGCTGTTGTCATGCTTATGGTTGATCAGTTTGCTGATCCCGCATTTCGGTGAAATAGCTGCATTAATAATCGCTATTGTCTTTTTATTATTACTAGTTGCATTTATTTGGAAAAAATACAGTTTACGAGCGGCATCTGTCGCATTTGTATTGTTTGCGTTGCTCGCGGCTGGGTTCGCTTGGGTGACCATGGAACAAACCACGGGTAGCCGCAATATTGTACAAGATAATGTGAATTGGCAGCCTTTAAGTGAAGAGGCGATAACACAAGCCCTGTCAGAAAATAAGCGTGTGTTCATCGATGTAACTGCTGATTGGTGTGTGACCTGTAAGGCAAATAAATATAATGTATTGTTGAGAGATGATGTACAGCAATTATTAAACGAGCCAGATGTTGTGGCATTAAGAGGGGATTGGACTAAACCCTCACCTGAAATTACCGCGTTTTTACAAAAGCGTGGGCAAGTGGCCGTACCATTTAACCAAATTTATGGCCCTAAGTTGGCAGAGGGTGAAATACTGTCAACAATACTTGATCGTGACGTTTTATTATCAATTATGAATGAGGCCAAAGGAGCCGAAAAATGAAAAAAACGATTGTAGCTGTCCTGTTTTCATCGCTAGTGTTTGGTGCAACTGCTCATGCGGCTCCATTAACAGCAGACCAAGAAGCGCAAGTTCGCAAACTGGTACGTGATACGTTGGTTGAAAATCCTGAAATACTAGAAGAAGCGATTGTTGCGTTGCAAGCTAAACAAGGCGAAAAGCAGCAAGCGCAGATGAAAGAAACCCTTAAAGCTGAGCATGATAAGCTGTTTAATGACCCTGCAAGCCCTCGTATCGGTGCTAAAGACGCTAAATTAGTTTTAGTTAACTTTACCGATTATAACTGTCCATTCTGTAAGCGTTTTGACCCTCAGTTAGAAGAGATAGTGAAGAAATACCCAGATGTTGCGGTGGTGATAAAGCCACTACCATTTAAAGGTAAAACGTCTGTTGAATCTTCACAATTAGCGCTGACATTGTGGGAAAAAGATCCAAAAGCATTCCAAGCCTTGCATCAAAAATTTATGCAAAAACAAGGAATGTTAACGGATGAAAACATTAAGCAAGCATTGAAGGCAACGGGTAACGAGAAACTGGTTGCTAATGATAAGAGCATGGAGACTATCCGTACGAATATGATATTGGCTGAAAAACTGGGGGTTAATGGGACACCTGCAACTCTAGTTGGCGATGAAATGATCCCAGGAGCTATTGATACTCAACAACTGGAAGCAATTGTTAAAGCGCAATTAGAAAAAGTTAAGTAAGGAAAATATGGCTAGACTGAGAAAGTGGTCAAAAGAAATTATTGGTTTGGTGGTGATTCTGTTCATCGTCTTTACGGTAATGGATTTTTGGCGAAAACCTGAAAGCCTAGCTCCCGTTTTGCTTGAGCCACAAATGCTTGCAACAGGCGATAGTGTCTCGTTAGCAGAATTAAGCAAAAAACAGCCTGTTTTGGTTTATTTTTGGGCAACTTGGTGTGGGATGTGTAAAATCACCTCACCGACTGTTGCTGATATAGCCAAATCAGGTGTTCCTGTTATTTCTGTTGCGATACGTTCAGGTGATAGCCAACGCTTGTTGGTGGGAATGGAAAAAAAGGACCTTAATTTTCCTGTCATTAATGACATGAATGGGCAACTCGCTAATGCCGTTGGTATAAGTGCTACGCCGACATTTATGATTATTGATAAAGGTGAAATGGTCAGTTTTACCAGTGGCTACACTAGCTATTGGGGACTTAAAGCACGCCTGTGGATGGCTTCTTTTTAATGAATGTCTTCGTTAGAAGGTTTGACAGTGTTATCAAATTTGCGTGAGGGATTAGGCTGAGCGATATACGTCGTTGCAAAGAAGCATTGTATAAGTGAATTTAAAACGTGTTAACGCGATTTGGAGCGTATTATTTTTTACGTTAGTGAGCGCGGTTATCAGCTTAAAAATATTACTTTACTATGCCCTTAATTTATATAGACGTATCGCTCTTATCCCAAACGGCTAATACATCATGGTGTGACTCATTATCAAATTAGCCTTTCTTGATTCAATCTAAGTAAGGCTTTTTTATCCTTAAATGGCGCATTAAGCTTAGCTGAGGGGCTTGAAAAGCCTACTGTTACAATGCTTTTCTCGTGTTCTATAATGGTATTTTGGGTACGTTTGCTTATCGCCTATATTGACGTTGTTATCTCACGTCTCCACGTAACTTATCTTTTTTTGATTAAACCGGTAATAGCATCACTCTGTTAGGAATGCTTATCTGTTTTTATGGTTACTATTTGGCAAGATAAGGTGTTTAATGATAATAGATAAATGACTATTTTTAATATTGATAAAAATACATGCTCGATAAATAATCGAGTAATGAATTAAAATGCTTTTGATAAGTTAATATTTGTCGGGGCGACTTTAATTAATCAGAATTAGAGAATGTTACAGATTTAATTTGGTTAGACATTATGAGTATTAATCGAAAAGGAATTGAGTAATTTAACTTTATTTTGAATAAACAAATTCAGTATGGGTAAATCGAAAATCTAAATAAGAAAGTCATGGTGGAATTTTAACAGGGTAGTCGTTCTTAATGAGAGCGCAAACTGCATAAAGATAAAAAACAAAATGAAAATAAAAAACATTGTCTTTTTTGATTTTATTTAATTTAAATTTTACCAACTTATACTATTGTTAATGGTGCAAGTTAAATATTAATTTAAAAAAGGAATGTAAGATGACTAATATTGTTAAAAATATATATTCGATTTCTGGTACTTCTTCTGAGGGAATCGTGGTTGAATTTAGTTACCAAAAAATGGATGGTAGTGAGTTCTTATCACCACCTATTAAAGGTGATCTCAAATTTCTTGGTGGATCCGCAGAGGTATTTATGGCGTACTGGAACTATTATACAGAGTGTAAACTAAACTCAAAACCAGCAGATAAAATGGAATTGGAAATTATATTCCTTCCACCTAATGAAAATGTACCGAGTAACACGGTTGGTATTGCTATTTGTCGATATAAATAAGCACTATTATCATTTTAAAAAATAATTAATTGATGATGACTACTTTTATTAAACAAGTCTTCTAGTCTTGGGGAAGTAGTCATCATTACTCGATAAGAATAAAAAATAAGGTTATAGCTTATTAAGCTGAGTGAGAAAAATGCTTTAATTTAAAAAATGCCATATTAGATGATGTTATTTGCGGATGAATGATGCGGAGGGGAATAGAACGCATTTTTATATTGAGTATGTCACTATTTTTAATAAAAAATGAATATGGCATAATAAACTCATTTGCAAATTAATTTTCTCGTGAGCGATATCATTTTTGCAATGATTTGAGCGACCAGAGCCAATCAATTAATGAACTGGGATATATCATCATATTTATCGATGTATGACAGTATAGTGTTTGGTAATATAAAACCCTGTATTAAAAATACACACAAGGTTTTATAGTATTAAGATTAAAACTCCAAATTACGGATAAAACGGTAATCTGCTGATTCCGGTTTTAGACGATATAAGTTTGCTGGTCTACCTGTTTCTTGGCGTTTCTCTCCGGTATCAATTAATAAGTCGGCTTGTTCTAAGCGACGACGAAAAGATTTTTTTTGCAGTGTTTTACCAATGAGAACTTCATGAACGCGTTGCAATTCTGTCAGTGTGAAAACGTCAGGTAAGGCAAACCCTGGCACAATTGAATATAGCGATTTTTGTTTTAATCGTTCACGTGCTTGTCGATAGAGTTCACTATGGTCAAAGGCCAGTGGCATATTTTCAATTTCGTCAATTGTCACCCATTTAGCCGACTCAACACTATCAATATCGTGTTGGCATGCTTGATAGGCGATAAGAGCGGTATAACAAACCGTTACTGACCAGCCTCGTTTATCTCGGCTATCATTACCAATAGTGCAGAGTTGTTCTATGTAAGGTGGGATGACCCCCGTTTTTTCTTTCAGCTTGCGTAAAATAGCGTGTTCAAGTGTTTTGTCTTGAGTTTCATCAATAAACCCGCCAGGTAATCCCCACATCCCCTTATCCGGATAATTCGCGCGTTCAACAATCAATACTTTCAGCGTTTCTTCATGGTAGGTAAACAGGACGCCATCCACAGTGACAAGCGGGGAAAGATAGGCGTTTCTGTCATATTTAGCTAAATATTCTTGTTCATTCATAGTGTTATGACCATAAAAGCAGATTTATGTTGATGGTAATGATGATACGTTAAAATTTTCTTTGTGTCATTAAGACACTTATTGCTTGACAGGTTAGTGTCTATAGGACAATAATCTATTATTGTCACAAGGACACTAAAGAGGTTAACTATGTTTAATATTAATTATTTCAAGGCCGATTCTTCGAGTTTTATTATCAAATCAGTCAATGGCAAAGTGATTAAGCAAGGTAAGGGGCTCAGTTTTTGGTATAACTCTGCGACAACATCCATTTCTGTATTACCACTGAATGCACTTGAAGCGCCATTTATTTTTAATATGCAATCTGCTGATTTTCAAAGTTTACGGATTCAGGGGCAGGTTTCATTTCAAATTAGGTATCCTGAAAAAACGGCGGATGTGCTCAACTATAATCTTGCTCAAGATGGTCAGTCTTATGCCTCTGAAGATCCTCTAAAGCTCAGTGATAGAATCGTTCGTAGTGTACAAACGCTCATCCAAGCCAAAATTCAACGCACTTCAATGCGTGATGCATTGTTGATGGGGCAAACATTAGTTTCTGAAGTAACTCATCAGTTGGCTGTCCATGATGCATTGGCAACATTAGGAATCGAGGTTCTGGATATTTCGATAAGCGCAATTACCCCTTCACCAGAGACTTTAAAAGCGCTTGAAGCAGAGGCTAGAGAGTCAATTCTTAAAGAAGCCGACGATGCTATTTACGCTAGACGTAAATTTTCTGTTGAACAAGAACGCATGCTGAAAGAGGCTGAACTTGAAACAGACTTGTCTATTCAAAACAAGCAGCAACAAATTGAAGAGGCACGCTTAGAAAATGAACGTACTCTATTGCGTGAAAGCGCTGAACTCGAACAAGAAAGATTGGCTGCCAAAGTTAATGAAGAAGCTAAACGCAATGAGCTGGTGGCTTTAAGCGTTGAAAATCAACGCATTCAATCCGATGCCGATGCGTATGCTATCCAAGCAAAAATGAAGGCTTATCGAGAACTCCCCGTGGAAAACTTAAAAGCAATGGCGTTGGCAAAAATGAATCCAGAGCAATTAATGGCAATGGCATTCGAGTCATTAGCGTTAAATGCGGGAAAAATTGGTGAGTTAAATATTTCGCCTGATCTATTTAGCCAAATAGTTAAAAAGGGCGCTAAACATGCATAGATTAGATGATGTTCGCTTTGTTTTGATTATGCGCAAAACGCGTATGCAGGAGTTGATTGAACGTTTTAATACATGGTCACAAGCCAAGTTTTATTTAGAACACAATCATGTTGAGGTCAATGATTATCTGGAAGAGCATAATCGGTATCTGAAGCAATTAACTGAGGCTGAAGCGATTCTTAGGTCATTGGGGCGATTCCAACTATTAGAACGCTCATTGCTGCCAAGCTATCAGTTTTCTCATCGTGATATTGTGATTGTCATAGGGCAGGATGGATTGGTTGCAAATGCATTGAAATATTTAAATGGTCAGCCTGTCATTGCAGTAAATCCAGACCCTACTCGCTGGGATGGTAAGTTATTGCCCTTTGAGATTAGTCAGCTTCGAGAAACCGTTTTAAAGACATTAAAAGAAAAGATGCCGAGTAAATCCATTACGTTTGCGCAGGCGACAACCAACGATGGACAGACATTATTAGCCGTGAATGATCTTTTTATTGGTCCTAAGAGTCACACATCTGCTCGTTATAAACTTAACTGGAATGGTCAGCATGAATTTCAATCTTCATCTGGCATCATTGTTTCCACAGGATTAGGTTCAACCGGGTGGTTCCAGTCTATTTTAGCGGGCGCTTTAGCTGTGATGGGGGAGACCTCTCATCCTTTATCTCAAGGATTTTCTTGGGAGGAAAGTAAATTACAATTTAGTGTTAGGGAGCCTTTTCCGAGCAAAACTACAGGGGTTAAATTGGTTTTCGGTGCCATTGATAGCCATTCACCTCTTCAGCTGGAATCACTTATGCCAGAAAATGGCATCATTTTTTCAGATGGGATTGAGGACGATTATTTGCATTTCAACTCGGGCTGCATTGCCTCTATTGGTATTGCAAAGGTAAAAGGGCAATTGATTGGTTAAATGCTTAGTAATAAACAAGTTAAATAATAACCCCAGTAGTTTTACTTGGCATACTATTGGGGTTGATTATTATTTATTTGAATTGTTTTTTGGCCGGCGATCTAATGACAGCGCGATGAATATAAATATGACAACCACTCCCCACATAGGCCAATTACTCCAGCGCGCATACGGCGTTAAACCTGTGGTTGGAATAATTGATGTCGATAGTGTTGCTGCTTTAAATTGAGGTAATTCAGCTTGAACAGTTCCGTCTGCACGAATAACGGCGGTGACACCATTATTGGTGGCGCGTAATAGCGGGCGCCCAAGCTCTAAGGCTCTCATGCGTGCCATTTGGAAATGCTGCCATGGACCGATCGATTTACCAAACCATGCATCATTAGAAATGGTGAGCAGGTAATCGCTATCAGGTTGAAAGTTATCGCGAACCTGTGTACCTAGAATAATTTCATAGCAAATTGCAGCAGTCAGATGCATATTACCAACCGCAAGTTGAGCTTGCTGATAATCACCACGACTAAAACCAGACATTGGTAGGTTAAAGAAAGGTGCGATAGGGCGTAAAATATCTTCTAGTGGAACAAACTCACCAAATGGAACTAAGTGGTGTTTGTTGTAGCGATTTTGGGACGGATATAGGTAAGGTTTTTTATCACCTAATACTATGATTGTATTGTAAAACTCATACTCACCATCAATAGGTCGAGCATCGACAATCCCCGTGATGAGCCGAGTATTTGATTCTGCCAGCACTTTATCCAGTGATTTTAACCAAGATTGGTTATCAAGCTCAACGGACGGAACCGCTGATTCAGGCCAGATAATTAATGAGGCTTTGCCGATATACGGGCTAGATAGCTTAAGATAGGTATCTTTAATTTGTTGTAAGTAGCTTGCTTCCCATTTCATTGCCTGTGGGATATTTCCTTGAACTAAAGCGACGTCGGTCGCTTTTGATTCTAATGGGGTATACCACTGAAGATTTTTAAGCGCAAAAGGCGCAAAAAGTAGTACCGCCGCAATGGCAAGTACACTAAAACGACGACGCACGAGAGATAAAACAATCAATCCACTAATACTAAACAGTATTAAGGTAATCATTTCCACGCCGAAAATAGGGGCAAGCGCTTTCAATGGACCGTCGATTTGGCTGTAACCAAATTGTAGCCATGGAAAACCTGTAAGAACCCAGCCACGGAGAAATTCAGTAAGCTGCCAAATTGCAGGGGCTGCAAATACGAGTCGCCATACATTTGCTGTTGGAAAAAATCGACTGAGTAGATAACCAAACAGCCCTGTGTATAAAGAAAGGTATGCGGCGAGCAATATAACGAGAAAAACGTTGACGGCTTCCGGCATACCGCCAAAGTCAGCAATACTGACATAAACCCAATTAACACCTGAGCCAAATAGGCCAAAGCCCCAGACAAAGGCAATTGCAAAGGATTGTTTGGCAGTGCGATGTAAGGTTAATAATTGGAGAAAGAGAATCGACAGGAGTGCCGCAGGCCATAAATCAAAAGGCGAAAAAGCCAGTGTACCACTGGCTCCGAAAATTAAAGCCAGTAGCAGGCGTAACCACTGACTTTGATAGGATGGCGCTAAGTTCATTAACTCTTTTCTTCATCTAAGGTTGGGACGGGAGCGCCATTAGGAATTTTTACATGCAGTAAAATAATCCGACGGCTATCCGCCATTGCAACTTTAAATTGATAGCCATCTATCGTGATAGTTTCACCTCGTGATGGCAAATGGCCGAAGGCTTGCATAACTAGGCCGCCGACAGTATCAACTTCATCGTCACTAAAGTTAGTGTCAAACGCGTCATTGAAGTCTTCAATTTGGGTCAACGCTCTTACTGAATAGGAGTGCTGACTGAGTTGACGAATATCAACATCGTCTTCATCATCATACTCATCTTCAATTTCCCCAACAATAAGCTCTAAGATATCTTCAATGGTAACAAGTCCAGAAACACCGCCAAATTCATCAATAACAATGGCCATATGGTAGCGTTGTGAACGGAACTCTTTTAACAAGCGGTCGACCCTTTTACTTTCAGGGACAACAACAGCTTGGCGCAACACTTTGTCAATACTGAATGGCTCGGCATCGGTACGCATGAATGGCAATAAATCTTTTGCCATTAATAGCCCTTCAATATGATCTTTGTCTTCACTGATAACAGGAAAACGAGAGTGTGCGGAATCGATGATGACATCAAGGCACTCATCCAGCGTTTGATTTCGTTTTAACGTCACAATCTGGGAACGCGGGATCATAATGTCACGTACCCGCTGATCGGCAATATCCATGACGCCTTCTAGCATGTCACGAGTATCTGGATCGATAAGGTCATTCTGCTGAGAATCACGGATCAGCTCGACCAAGTCATCACGGTTTTTAGGTTCACCATGGAAGAGGTGGTTTAATAGTGCAAAGAACCCTTTCTTAGGGCCAGGGTTGTCACTACTCGAAGAGTTATCGTCGCTCATGGCGTTTAATTAATTATTCCTCAATTAATAATAAGATTTATTAAGTTAACCAGTCAGTCGTTTAGGGGTGATAATACACTCCTGCGAGTGTTCAACAAAAAGTGATATTGTTCACATTTACACCCTAAACGACAGGCTTTAAAGTTACTCAGCTAATATTTAACATAAAAATAGACTATGGGTCATTCTTTTTCTACTAGATAAGGATCAGCATAGCCCAATTCAGCTAAAATTTCTGTTTCTAGGCTTTCCATTTCTTCTGCTTCATCATCTTCAATATGGTCATAACCCAGCAGATGTAGGCAGCCATGTACCACCATATGTGCCCAATGCTCTTCCGCACTTTTTTGCTGTTCAATGGCCTCTTGTTCAACCACTTGGCGACAAATAATTAAATCACCAAGTAACGGTAATTCAACTTCCGGAGGTGATTCAAAGGGGAATGATAACACGTTAGTCGGTTTATCTTTGCCGCGATAAGTCAGGTTTAAATGGTGACTTTCTTCTTCATCAACAATACGAATGGTGACTTCACTTTGTGCTTGAAACTTAGGTAATACAGCTTCCAACCAGCGTTGAAATAGGAATTCGCTGGGTAAATCAGTTGTTTCTTCACAAGCAAGTTGTAAATCGAGAATGACTTCACGCATTTAATGGTTTTCCTGCTTTTCTAATTCTTTTTGTTGTTCCCGTTCTTCTTTGAGTTGCTGACGACGTTTGCTATCTTGCTCTTCCCATTTTTCATAGGCAATAACGACTTTCGCCACCACTGGGTGACGCACAACGTCTTCGCTATGGAAGAAATTAAAACTCAATTCATCGACGTCGGAGAGAACCTCAATGGCATGACGCAAGCCTGATTTATTGCCTCGTGGTAAATCGACTTGAGTGATATCCCCTGTAATTACGGCCTTAGAGTTAAAACCGATACGAGTCAGGAACATTTTCATTTGCTCAATGGTGGTATTTTGGCTCTCATCTAAAATAATGAAGGCATCATTGAGTGTACGACCCCGCATATAAGCCAGTGGTGCGACTTCAATGACATTACGTTCGATGAGTTTCTCTACTTTCTCGAACCCAAGCATCTCAAAGAGTGCGTCGTAAAGTGGACGCAAATAAGGGTCCACTTTTTGACTCAGATCGCCCGGCAAAAAACCAAGTTTTTCGCCAGCTTCAACGGCTGGTCGAGTTAAGAGAATACGGCGTACTTCTTGGCGTTCAAGTGCATCAACGGCTGCTGCAACGGCAAGATACGTTTTCCCTGTACCAGCAGGGCCAATACCAAAGGTAATATCATGATCTAAGATATTCGCAATGTATTGGGCTTGATTTGGTGTTCGCGGCTTGATAACACCACGCTTGGTTTTGATATTAACGGCTTTGCCATAATCCGGGATGCTATCTGCGGCTTGCTCTAATACGCGGCTTTCAGAGATAGCAAGATGGATTTGTTCGGGGTCAATATCAGGGATCACGCCACGTATTGGGGCAGTCTCAACATAAAGTTGGCGTAAAATTTTACTGGCAGCTTGAACGTTAAATGGCTTGCCTGATAATTTGAAACGGTTATCACGACGATTAATTTCGATCGCAAGTCTGCGTTCTAGTTGCTTGATATTATCATCAAATGGCCCGCAAAGGCTCATTAAGCGTTGGTTATCTGCGGGCTCTAGAAAGATCTCTTGTGTTGCTATTTGCAACGGTTTTTTATCGGTCACTGAGTATCCTATCTTTAGGGTTGGTAGTTACCCACTCCAAGCTCATCTTCTTTACGAGTACGTGCGATGACGGAAGCTGGTGATTCGTGAACGCGTAAGTCCATTTGGTCTTCTGTGCGGATCACTTTACCGCGTAGTGAGTTGGCATAAACATCGACAATCTCTACGTCAACAAACTTACCAATCATATCGGGTAAGCCTTCAAAGTTGACTACACGGTTATTTTCAGTACGTCCTGAAAGCTCCATAACATTTTTACGAGAAGGGCCTTCGACTAAAACACGCTGCACTGTTCCCAACATAGCACGGCTATAGCTCATTGCTTGCTGATTTATGCGCTGTTGTAAGAGATAGAGACGCTGCTTTTTCTCTTCTTCGCTAACATCATCTGGTAAGTCAGCTGCCGGTGTACCAGGGCGTGCTGAGTAAACAAAGCTAAAGCTCATATCAAAATTGACATCGGCGATGAGCTTCATGGTTTTTTCAAAGTCATCATCGGTTTCGCAAGGGAAGCCAACAATGAAGTCAGAACTAATCAAAATATCTGGGCGTGCTTTTCGTAATTTACGAATAATGGCTTTATATTCGAGTGCGGTATGAGCACGTTTCATTAACGTTAAGATGCGATCTGAGCCACTTTGTACAGGCAAATGCAGGAAGCTGACTAACTCAGGAGTATCTTCATAGACTTCGATGATATCGTCAGTAAATTCAATGGGGTGGCTAGTGGTAAAACGAATACGGTCGATACCATCAATTGCCGCCACTAAACGAATTAATTCGGCAAAAGTACAAATTTCACCATCGAAAGTTTCACCACGATAAGCGTTTACGTTTTGGCCGAGTAGGTTAACTTCACGTACACCTTGTGCTGCTAATTGTGCAATTTCAAATAAGATATCATCACAAGGGCGACTGACTTCTTCACCACGTGTATAAGGTACGACACAGAATGTACAATATTTATTACAGCCTTCCATGATAGAAACAAATGCGGTAGGGCCTTCAGCGCGAGGTTCTGGAAGGCGGTCAAATTTCTCAATCTCAGGGAAGCTAATATCAATAACAGGGCTGCGAGTGCCTTTTACTTGATTAATCATTTCAGGCAAACGGTGTAGCGTTTGTGGGCCAAAAACAATGTCGACACTCGGTGCGCGTTGACGAATAAAATCCCCTTCTTGAGAGGCAACACAGCCACCGACACCAATGATGATATCAGGATTACTATCTTTAAAATTTTTCCAGCGCCCAAGCTGATGGAAAACCTTTTCCTGCGCTTTTTCACGGATCGAGCAGGTGTTCAACAGTAAGACGTCTGCTTCTTCAGGAATTTCAGTGATCTGATAACCATGGGTGCTTTCTAATAATGATGCCATTTTAGATGAGTCGTACTCATTCATTTGGCAGCCCCATGTTTTAATGTATAACTTTTTATTCGTCGACATGTTTATATCCGGTGTTTTCGAAGTGGCTTAGTATAATGGACTCCGAAACGCGTTGTATACCCGTTATACTTCAAGCAGCAGTGCTATACGCGCGTGCTCGAATTATTTTGTGTATAAATCCAAAGTCCTGTCCCGTTTTGGGAAGGCGTACGCATTTTTGATCACAAACATCACTCTATGATACGAAAAATGTCAAAATAGCCAGGCTCGAAAATTCTAAGGCTATGCGGTACGCACTCTCAAAGACAGGTTATCGCCCATTGTTTTAAGATTAACGTGTATTGTATTCATTTGAAGCACCAGTGACCAGAGTCTGTGATAGAGATATTCCCTGTCAGTGTAACAATTTTTCGGTACACTACATAAATCAAACAGTTAATAGTAGCTAATGTAATGAATAAATTAACAGAATATTATGATGTTGTCGTGGTTGGGGCTGGCATGACAGGTGCAGCAGCAGCTTTGGGGTTTGCTCAAGAAGGGCTGAGTGTTGCATTACTCGAAAAAGCAGAACCAGCAGCATTCGATGTGAACAGCTCACCTGATGTTCGTATTTCTGCGATTAGTCGTTCATCTGTCGATTTACTCAAGCAACTTGGCGCTTGGCAGCATGTTGAAGCGATGCGTAGTGCGCCTTATCGGCAATTAGAAACGTGGGAAGAGCAGGGGAGTAACGTTGTTTTTGATGCCCATGACTTGGGGCTACCTGAACTGGGTTTTATGGTAGAGAATCGCGTTTTACAATTAGCGTTATGGCGAGAATGCGAAAAATACACCAACCTCGAGCGAATTTGTCCGGCACAGTTAACACATCTTTATCAACCTCATGGTCAAAAAGATTGGGTGATATCTTTGGATGATGGGCGTGATTTGCAAGCGAAGCTGGTTATTGGTGCTGACGGTGCCAATTCTCAAGTGCGCAAATTGGTGGGGATTGGCAGCCGTGGTTGGCAGTATCGCCAATCTTGCATGTTGATTACGGTGAAAACGTCTGAGCCACAGCAAGATAAAACATGGCAGCAATTTTTCCCATCGGGGCCTAGAGCATTTCTACCGCTTTATGATAACTGGGCGTCATTGGTTTGGTATGATAGCCCTGCCAAAATTCGCCGTTTGCAGTCAATGTCGATGGAACAACTGACGGGGGCCATTTATGAAGCTTTCCCTGAACGTGTGGGGAATGTCGTCGCGGTTGCTTCTGGGGCGTTTCCACTCACCCGTCACCATGCGAATCGCTATGTTATCGAAGGGCTTGCATTGGTTGGTGATGCTGCCCATACCATCAATCCATTGGCTGGACAGGGTGTGAATTTAGGCTATCGCGATGTCGATGTGTTACTTAACGTGGTGACGCAAGCGAAAGAATACCTAGAGCCTTGGTCGTCTCTTGAAGTGCTAAAGCGTTATCAGCGTCGTCGTTTACCTGATAATTTAGTCATGCAAGCGGGCATGGATGTATTTTACATGGCGTTTAGTGAGAACTTGCCAGGTTTGAAAGTACTGAGAAATCTTGGTTTGATGGCAGCGCAACGTGCTGGAGAAGCGAAGAAGTTAGCACTGAAGTATGCTTTAGGGCTTTGAGCGTCATTTCAAATTAATAAACTATAAGGGGAAGTCTCATCACAATGAGGCTTCCCCGATGAGGTTATCGCGAGGCGCTAATTATTTATCTTTCGCAACATCAAATGGCTGAGCATGATGGGAAGGGATTTCAACGTTTTCTTCAGTAATAATTGAATCGATACTTTCCCCTTTTGCTGCAAATGCCCTAGCCAGTTTGTCGGTATCTAATTCTTTTTCCCAACGTGCAACGACGATACAGGCACAAGCATTCCCCACCAAGTTAGTGAGTGCACGACATTCGGACATAAAGCGGTCGATACCTAAGATTAACGCCATACCTGCTACGGGAATACTTGGAACGACCATTAGTGTTGCCGCTAGAGTAATAAAACCGGCTCCAGTAACGCCTGCGGCACCTTTTGAGCTGATCATTGCCACAAGTAACAGTGAAACTTGCTCCCAAATTGTTAGGTCAATATTTGTTGCTTGGGCAATAAACAACGCTGCCATGGTCATATAAATATTGGTGCCATCAAGGTTAAATGAATATCCTGTTGGAATCACTAAGCCAACGACAGATTTTTCACACCCTGCATGCTCCATCTTCCTCATCAAGCTCGGTAAGGCTGCTTCAGAGGATGACGTGCCTAAGACTAGCCAAAGCTCATCTTTAATATATTTGATGAGTTCAATAATGGAGAAGCCATTATATTTAGCAACCGCACCTAATACGATAAGCACAAACAATAATGACGTAATATAGAACGTCATGATCAGCATCATTAAGTTGCCGATAGAAGAGATACCATATTTACCTATCGTGAATGCCATCGCACCAAATGCACCGATAGGAGCCAGTTTCATTAGCATGGCAACCATTTTGAACACAGGTTCAGAAAAGTTTTGCAGTAATTTCACAATTGGCTCACCGTGCTTACCGGTAGCAGCAAGTGCTAAACCAAAAATCACCGCAATAAATAACACTTGAAGGATATTCCCGTTCACAAGTGGGCTAATGACAGTATCAGGAATGATATTCATCAAGAAACTGACAATCGATGATTCGTGAGCTTTCTCTACATAACCTGCGACTTTGCTACTATCAAGAGTTGCAGGGTCAATATTCAGACCTGAGCCAGGGCGAATAATGTTAGCCACGATCAAACCAATGATAAGTGCAATGGTTGAGAAGGTAATAAAGTAGAGCATGGCTTTTCCAGCAACACTCCCGACGGCCTTCATGTTGCTCATGCCTGAAATGCCAGTCACGACGGTTAAGAAGATGACTGGTGCAATAATCATTTTAACGATCTTGATGAAGGCATCACCAAGTGGTTTTAAGGATTCTCCGATATCAGGAAAAAAATGACCAAGTGCGATACCTAGCACGATGGCGACAATGACCTGTACATATAGGATTTTATAGAGTGGTTGTTTCATCATGTTTTGCATAAATTTTCTCTGTAAAGTATTGCATTGCTGCAATTTATAATTATTAGGTTGTGAGAACTTTTTATTTATTTGGGGTCATGAGTTGGATAATGCATGAGTCATGGCGGAAGGTAGAGGGATCCCGAAAGCCATTAATCGGTACTAACCAAAATCTGACTGGAGATTACCACTATTAGTCGTTATGAAAAAATGACTAAAATCACATAATTGATATCAGAGATAATTAAAAGTAAAAAAAATGTTCTAATTGTTATTTTATGATGCTTATAGGTAATAAGAACAGGTAAACCCCAGCATTATGGTTATTAAAAGGAGGGGGCTAGTTACCTTAAATAGGGAAAAGTCTGAAAGTTAATTGGTGAAAATGTGAGTAAAACTTAATAATTGAAGTGAAATAAATAAAAGTCAGGGTTAGGTGTTTCTATTGGAAGGCGAATAATAATAAGCAAAAAAAAACCACCCTTAATAAAGGATGGTTTCTTATAACCCGTACTAAGACCGGCTATATAAATATGGCTGGGGTACCAGGATTCGAACCTGGGAATGCCAGGATCAAAACCTGGTGCCTTACCGCTTGGCGATACCCCAATACTTAATTTTATTCCCTAGAAGGGAATGGTGCGGGAGGCGAGACTTGAACTCGCACACCTTGCGGCGCCAGAACCTAAATCTGGTGCGTCTACCAATTTCGCCACTCCCGCAAAACATGGTGGCTATGACGGGATTCGAACCTGTGACCCCAACATTATGAGTGTTGTGCTCTAACCAGCTGAGCTACATAGCCATCTATACAGTTAATCTATCTTTATAAAGTTACTGTATGGGATTTTTAAGACATTCCTTGGAGAGGAGAGATGGCTGGGGTACCAGGATTCGAACCTGGGAATGCCAGGATCAAAACCTGGTGCCTTACCGCTTGGCGATACCCCATCCGAGGATGTCTTCAAATTTGTTGATTTAAGATGGCTGGGGTACCAGGATTCGAACCTGGGAATGCCAGGATCAAAACCTGGTGCCTTACCGCTTGGCGATACCCCAATCTTAAATTCTATTACCGAGAAGGAAAATGGTGCGGGAGGCGAGACTTGAACTCGCACACCTTGCGGCGCCAGAACCTAAATCTGGTGCGTCTACCAATTTCGCCACTCCCGCAAACATGGTGGCTATGACGGGATTCGAACCTGTGACCCCAACATTATGAGTGTTGTGCTCTAACCAGCTGAGCTACATAGCCATCTTTTTGCATTACCTTCATCGGCGTTGCGGGGCGCATTATGCTAATTACAGCTGAGACAGTCAACTGCTTTTTTCACTATTTTTGTGAAAATGCGTCCGTTTGTTTGATGAATAATCATTTTGTCGATAAAGACAGCAAAAAACAAGACTTGCATCAAAATAACGGAAGTGTGTCACATGAAGGCGATTATCTCTGCTGCGATATATCGTAATAAATTATGATGTAAATAATGAAGTTAGAAAACAAACAGTCTCCGTCAAAATTCTCAACGGTATTGTGCGAATTAAGGCTTAGTTTTTACGTTTATTAGCATGAACATGGCACGATATAAACGTCTGAGTCTTTATTTTTTGTCTAATTTAATGCACAAAAAACCAGAAGTGCAACGGGCAAATTCTGGTTTTTTTGAACAATGATAAAAAGGACTAGTTATCGAGGAGTTTTTGGAGTAATTCACCATTGAGCATGGCACGTTTAGTCAGGGCGAATGCGCCAATTGCCGAGTTATGAACCAATTGCGAAGTCACAACGGGTAAATTTTCGCGAAATCCCTTCAAAGCTTGTGTATCAATACAGCTTTGAATCGCAGGTAGCAATACCTGCTCAGCTTCGGTGATATCACCCGCAATCACTACTTTTTCAGGGTTAAATAAGTTTATTGAAATGGCGATAGCTTTACCGATTTGGCGGCCCACATGCTGAATGACTTCCGTTGCGAGTGGATCATTTTTATTTGCGGCTTGGCAAATTTGTTGAATGGTGCATTGCTCCAGTGAGAGTGAGCTGACAAAGCCTTGTTCTAAGCGTTGTTTTACCCGATTTTCAATAGCTTGATTGGAAGCGATTGTTTCAAGACAGCCAAAGTTGCCGCAATGACACAGCTCACCTAAAGGGTCCACTTGAATATGCCCAATTTCACCGAGATTCCCCCGATGATTTAGCAGAATTTCATTGTTGATAACCAACCCAGCACCTGTACCCCGATGTATTCTCACCAGTAGTGAGTCTTCACAATCCTTGGTGGCGCCAAAGTAGCTTTCAGCTAACGCGAGACTGCGAATATCATGACCCACATAGCAGGTAATTTTAAAATGCGCTTGTAAATTATCAATGAGATGCCAATTATCTACTTTGATATGCGGCATATAGTGAACGATACCGTTATGGGGGTTCACAAGGCCCGGTAAGATCACGGATATTGCAATAAGCTCTTTAATGCGTCGCTGATTGAGAGCAATAAAGTCTTCAATCGCTTCAGTCAGTTTTTGCTCTAAGGCTTGTTGGGATGGTGCTGAGATAGGGTAATGGGCATCATTGAGCAGTTTGCCGCTTAAATCATACAGTGCGACGGTAGCATCATAACGACCCAAGCGCACACCTATCGTATGAAAGTTTTTATACTCAGATACGATAGATATGGCACGTCGGCCTCCGGTTGAGGCCTGTTGGTCGACTTCTTTAATTAAGCCGCGTTCGAGTAGCTGACGAGTGATTTTGGTGACACTTGCAGGCGCAAGTTGGCTCTGTTCTGCGATTTGGATGCGAGATATAGGACCCTGTTGGTCAATTAGGCTATATACCACGGCACCGTTGAGTTGTTTTACCAGATCAATATTACCAATTTGCTTTAGCGAGTGACTATGGTTCATCAGCTATATACTCATTTTTTGTAGACTTCCTCTCCATTGACATAAGTTGATAGGATTTGGAAGTCGTGGTTAAACGCAGTTAAGTTTGCAACCTTACCCGGTGCAATCGAGCCTAAGCTAGATTCGACACCAATGGCTCTTGCGGGATAAAGTGTTGCCATCCTTAATGTTTCATCTAATGCGATACCGACATGTTCTACCGTATTTTTAACTGCTTCAATCATTGTTAGTGATGATCCGCTGAGGGTTCCGTTCTCATCAACACACAATCCATCACGGTAGTATATGGTTTTGCCTGCGAAGATAAAATGATCCATTTCACCAGTTTGTGGATCAATACCAGCAGGCGCTGTAGCGTCCGTAACTAAAACTAATTTATCACCTTTCAAGCGCTTACTGTTACGAATATTTGCCCATTGAACATGAAGACCATCTGCAATAATGCCAGCATACACTTCAGGAGTATCATAAATTGCCCCAACTAAGCCTGGGCCTCTCCCTGAGATATATGGCATTGCATTAAATAAATGGGTCGAGAAACCAATACCTGCTTTAAAACCAAGACGAGCTTCTTCATAGGTTGAGTTTGAATGGCCCGCTGAAACCACAATACCAGCGTCAGTGAGTTGTCGGATATAGGACTCATCCACTATTTCAGGCGCTAAAGTGACTTTGGTAATCACATCAGCATGCGCCACTAAATGCGCTATCATTTCTGCTGAAGGTTTACGAATAAACTCAGGATTGTGAGTACCTTTTTTAATCACGTTGATGTAAGGGCCTTCTAGATGTAATCCAAGAGCTTGATGATGATGAGTTTTTAGATATTCAGTCATCACCTCAATGGCATGTTTCATGAGGTCATCAGAACAAGTAATTAACGTTGGTAGGTAGCTTGTGCATCCGGTACGTTCATTGGCTTTTTGCATTATCTCCAGATGCTTCAGTGTCACATTTTCTTTGTTGTCATTGAATTGGACACCACCGCAGCCATTGACTTGTAGATCAATAAAACCGGGAGAAAGAATCGCACCTTGTAAATCATGTTGCTCGATACCTGCTGGGAGTTGGTTTAATGGGCAGATATCTTTAATAAGAGCACCATCAATGATGACGGCGTGATTATCTAGTCTTTCATGACCGGTATATATAATACAATGAGTTAGTGCATACATAGTCTTTGGCTCCTGACTTCTGGAGAGATAAACTTCGGGTCACCGACTTGCTTTCACAAGTCGGGTGTTCGAATGATTATTAATTAAATGCTTCGATAATGTCTGATTCTAATTGACTGAAATATTTTAGCGTTTTTACTTTTAGCTCAAGTGTCGCTGGCTCATCACAGACGATCAGTGCTTTTTGGTGCATCTGTACGCAACTGACGGTCCATAAATGGTTGACTGAACCTTCAACCGCGGCTTGTACAGCGTTTGCTTTATTCGCACCAGTCGCTAATACCATCAATTCTTCGGCATCCATTAACGTTGCGACGCCAACGGTTAATGCATACTTAGGAACTTGGTTCACATCGTTATCAAAGAAGCGTGAGTTAGCGATACGAGTCTCTGGTGTTAACGTCTTGATGCGCGTACGAGAGCTTAATGATGAACCGGGTTCGTTAAATGCGATGTGCCCATCGTTACCAACACCACCCATAAAGAGGTTAATTTTGCCGTAGGATTTGATCTTGTCTTCATAACGTTGACATTCCGCATCAACATCAGGTGCATTACCATTGAGTAAATTGATGTTTTCTTTTTGAATATCAATGTGATTGAAAAAGTTTTCATACATAAAGGTATGATAACTTTGTGGATGATTTTCTGGGATACCGACATATTCATCCATATTGAAGGTGACAACATGCTTAAAGCTCACTTTGCCAGCTTGATATAGAGCAATAAGCGCTTTGTAGGTTGCAAGCGGGGTTCCACCGGTTGGCAAACCTAGCACAAAAGGACGCTCGGCAGTTGGGTTAAATGCATTGATTTTGTCTACGATATATTGTGCAGACCAAATCCCAACGGCGTGAGCCGTTTTTAGTGGCAGAAGCCTCATGATACTTACCTCTAGTAACAGTCTGTTAATTCTATGAAATCTTGAATATTTTTTATCTGGCGTAGCTTAATCGACATGGCATAGGTTGCAATTCCGTGATTGTTTTCCGTTGCCGATATGCACTTTCGCTACTCTCCAGTTGCTATGTCCCTGAGTTTTATTAATTAACTATAGGATGTTTCAGGGAGTACAGATTCTCTATTAGCTATAAAGCTAAATCCAGTGGATAAGTTATTTTTAATCATAAAATAAGTTTTCAATAATAGCCACTAATTTAGGCGGATAATGAAATTTATCATTGACATTTATCACAAATCACACCTATTTATTTTGTATCGCGAAAGAATTCAACTAGACTATGAAATTGCTACGCTCAATCACCTAAACTATTATCAAGGTGTATGAACAATAAGATCCCGTAAATGGGGCAATACTGGGCTATAAAGGGGGAGTTTGTGAATATTCTTAGCTACTTACAGCGGATTGGTAGGGCATTGATGGTGCCTGTGGCAGTATTACCTGCCGCCGCGATCCTGATGGGTATTGGCTATTGGATTGACCCAGATGGGTGGGGTGCCAATAGTGCAATCGCAGCGTTACTGATAAAATCAGGTGCAGCTATTATTGATAATATGTCTGTGCTGTTTGCTATCGGTATCGCTTATGGTATGTCAAAAGATAAAGATGGTGCAGCTGCACTGACGGGGTTTGTCGGTTTCTTAGTGGTAACAACATTATGTTCACCGGCGTCTTACTCCATGATTATGAATGTTCCGCTTGAAAATGTGCCAGCGGCTTTCAATAAGATTAACAACCAATTTGTCGGTATTCTTGTTGGTGTGCTCTCTGCTGAGTTATATAACCGTTATAGCGGGGTAGAGTTACCAAAAGCATTGTCATTCTTTAGTGGACGCCGTCTTGTCCCGATTTTGACATCGTTCCTAATGATCATCCTTGCTTTTGTGCTGATGTATGTTTGGCCGGTAGTTTATAATGGCCTAGTCTCATTTGGTGAGAGTATCAAAGATTTAGGTTCAGTGGGTGCTGGTGTTTATGCCTTCTTTAACCGTTTACTGATTCCAGTCGGTCTACACCATGCCTTGAACTCAGTGTTCTGGTTTGATGTTGCAGGAATTAACGATATTCCTAACTTCCTTGGCGGTGCTAAGTCAATTGAAGAGGGTCTGGCAATTCCAGGTATTACGGGGCGTTATCAGGCTGGTTTCTTCCCGATCATGATGTTCGGTTTACCAGGGGCGGCATTAGCTATCTATCATTGTGCACGTCCTGAAAATAAAGCGAAAGTCGCTGGTATCATGCTGGCCGGTGCTTTTGCCGCATTCTTTACGGGTATCACTGAGCCACTTGAATTCTCATTCATGTTTGTGGCACCAGTATTGTATGTTATCCATGCATTCTTAACCGGTATTTCGGTCTTTATTTCTGCATCAATGCAGTGGTTATCAGGATTTGGCTTCAGTGCGGGCTTAGTCGATATGCTGCTGCAATCACGTAACCCTCTTGCATTACAATGGTGGATGCTGATTGTTCAAGGGCTTGTCTTCTTCTGCATCTATTATGTTATCTTCCGCTTCATGATCCGTAAGTTCAACCTGATGACGCCGGGCCGTGAAGAGAGTGCTGGTGATGAAACTATCGATGGCTATGATGAGAATCTAAGCCCAGCCGATAGCTCAGAAAGCGACATTCAAAAAGAAGCGCGCCAATATGTTGCGGCAGTGGGGGGAAGTGACAACATTACAGGTATTGATGCATGTATCACTCGTCTTCGTTTAAGTGTGAAAGATTCTAGTGTTGTTAATGATGCGATGGCAAAACGTCTTGGTGCGTCAGGGGTTATTCGTCTGAACAAACAAAGCGTTCAAGTTATTGTTGGTACCCGTGCTGAGTTGGTTGCATCTGCCATGAAAGAAGTGATGGCGAAAGGGGCCATTGCAGGTTCGGCGCCAGCCGCAGCGGCACAAACGACAAAAGTAACTGAGCCAACAAAGGCGAAAGGTGAAACTATTCTGTCACTGGTTGCGCCAGTGAGTGGTGAAGTTTATTCTCTTGATGATGTGCCTGATGAAGCATTCTCTAGCCGTATCGTCGGGGATGGTATTGCGATCAAACCGACTAGTGATGAAGTGTTAGCACCAGTAGCGGGCACCGTTGTCAAAATTTTCGAAACGAACCATGCATTCTGTATTGAAACAGATAATGGCGTTGAGTTAATTGTTCACATGGGCATCGATACCGTTGCTCTAAAAGGTGAAGGCTGTGCTCGTTTAGTGGAAGAAGGTAGTGAAGTTCAAGCAGGAACACCGATTCTGAAGCTGGATATCGCCTTCTTAGAAGCGAATGCAAAATCCATGATTAGCCCAGTAATTATCAGTAATATTGATGATTTTGCCGGTGTTGAAATTTTAGCTAGTGGTAATGTAACGGCAGGCGAAACCGTTATTTACAACGTACTAAAATAAGAGTTTGCAAAGATATAATTGACAGAGCAAAGGGAGGCAATCGCCTCCCTTTTTTGATCGACAGGCCAATGTTAATTTGGCGGAATCTCAATGCAGTTTGTCTGATTTGCGTAAGTCGGCTTTAATTCTTCTAGATATGATAATAAAACAATCATGTGTGGAGATTTAGTTGTGGTTTTATTATTGTGTCTTTTTGGCTTTATATCAGGGATCACTACCGCTTTGTTTGGTTTTGGTGGTGGCTTTATTACCGTTCCGCTACTTTATGCACTTATTACCTTGGTATGGGGGCCTCAAAATGAGGCGAATGATGTGGCAATGCAAATTGCTGTGGCGACCTCAACTTGTGTAATGATTTTTTCGGCTTCACTTTCGACGAGTGCACATTATCGTAAAGGTCATTTAAACTGGAACATTATTCGTCCATTTATTATCCCCATTTCTTTAGGGGGCGTTTTAGGTGCCTTTATTGCTCTTTCTGTCAATAGTGAATGGATCCGTTGGTTATTTATTATTTATCTTATTATCACTATTTTAGATTGCTTCTTGAGGCCTGGGTTTATGCAGACATCGCGCGAGGGCATCACACCTTCACATAGGCACCATGTTGCAGATACACCTATTGGTTTATTGATTGGCGCTGTCGCCGCATTTTTAGGGGTAGGTGGCAGCGTGATGACCGTTCCACTCATGCGCCGTCGTGGGGCGAGTATGATCCAAGCAGCTGCTTTCGCTAACCCGCTAACATTACCGATGGCAGTGACTGGAACATTCACTTATCTCTATTTTGCTTTTACTCAGCATATTGAGCTAGGTGATGGGTTTCTTGGAATGATTTATGTCAAAGGGGCTTTAATCTTAATTGTCAGCTCTTGGTTAGGGATCCGCTTCGCGAATTTACTCATGCCATATTTGAGTGATAAACGCCATGCGCAAAGCTATCCACTGCTATTACTGATAGTATTGGCTGTCATGTTGTTAACTTAATTATTTGAATATTAATTGGGTTAAGTCATCATGAGTACGAGAAATATCCGCTAATATATCTTTAATTATACATATTTGATCAAACGGTTGTTTCTTGACAGATTATGGTAGAATATATTTTGCTATTACGCGCTTTTGGCATTGAGGAATGATGACAATGAATGAGGCAGAGACTCGCCCAACCAATTTTATCCGTCAGATCATAGATGAAGATCTGGCGAGCGGGAAACATACATCGATACATACACGTTTCCCACCTGAACCGAATGGCTATTTACACATTGGTCATGCAAAATCAATTTGCCTGAATTTTGGTATCGCACAGGACTATCAGGGTCAGTGCAACTTACGTTTTGACGACACCAACCCAGTCAAAGAAGATGTTGAATATGTGAATTCAATTCAAGAAGATGTTAAGTGGCTTGGGTTCCAATGGAGCGGTAAAGTTCACTATTCTTCTGATTATTTCGATACTCTATATCAATATGCGATTGAGCTGATCAACAAAGGTTTGGCTTATGTTGATGAACTGAGCCCAGAACAAATTCGAGAATATCGTGGCACATTAAAAGAGCCAGGTAAAAATAGCCCTTACCGCGATCGTAGTGTTGAAGAGAACTTAGCGCTGTTTGAAAAAATGCGTGCTGGTGGCTTTGAAGAAGGTAAAGCATGTTTACGCGCCAAAATCGATATGGCATCACCTTTTATCGTTATGCGCGATCCTGTTTTGTATCGAATCAAGTTTGCGGAGCACCACCAGTCAGGTAACAAATGGTGTATTTATCCAATGTATGACTTTACGCATTGTATTTCTGATGCGCTGGAAGGAATTACACACTCGTTATGTACATTGGAATTCCAAGACAACCGTCGCTTGTATGACTGGGTGCTTGATAACATCACCATTGATTGCCACCCTCGTCAATATGAGTTCTCGCGGTTAAACCTTGAATATACGGTAATGTCTAAGCGTAAGCTGAACCAGCTGGTGACTGATAAATTAGTTGATGGTTGGGATGACCCACGTATGCCGACTATTTCCGGTTTACGTCGCCGAGGATACACAGCGGCATCAATCCGTGAATTTTGTCAGCGTATTGGGGTAACTAAACAAGATAATAACGTTGAAATGGCAGCGCTAGAATCTTGTATTCGTGATGATCTTAATGAGAATGCACCACGTGCGATGGCGGTAATTGATCCCGTTCGTTTAGTCATTGAAAATATGCCTGAAGGTGAAGAGATCTTAACCGCGCCTAACCATCCGAATAAACCGGAGATGGGAACTCGTGAAGTGCCATTTAGCCGTGAGTTGTATATCGATCGTGCGGATTTCCGTGAAGAAGCTAACCGCCAATATAAGCGTTTAGTATTAGGTAAAGAAGTACGCTTGCGTAATGCCTATATCATTAAAGCGGAACGTGTTGAAAAAGATGCAGAAGGTAACATTACAACGATTTACTGCACTTACGATCCACAAACGCTAAATAAAGACCCAGCAGATGGCCGTAAGGTGAAAGGCGTTATCCATTGGGTAAGTGCAGTGCATGCACTACCGGCTGAAATTCGTCTTTATGACCGCTTGTTTACTGTACCAAATCCTGCTGCTGAAGATGATTTCTTATCGGTGATTAATCCAGAGTCATTAGTGATTCGACAAGGCTTTGTTGAGCCAAGTCTACGTGATGCAGCAACAGATAAGCCATATCAATTTGAACGTGAAGGTTATTTCTGTGCCGATAATCGTTTAAGCAGTGCTGATAAGTTGGTGTTTAACCGTACAGTAGGATTGCGCGATACTTGGGCTAAGATCGAAGCTCAATAATTTCCTCCTCAGACTTCGCTGACCACTTAGCTGTGGTACGAATGATCGAAAGGAAATGCGATGATGGTCTGCTATGTCAAGGCCACAAATAAAAATCTCAGACTCTTAATGGAGCCTGAGATTTTTTTATGGCGATAAAATACATTAAGGCGCTGTGGGCGGCATCTTTTCATTTCAGCAATCATGAAGGTCATTGTTGCCTAAGGTCACCTGACTTTTTTCACCGATAACTTGATACTCTTCACCTAGTGAACGATGATTTTGAGGCAATATTATCGATAAACTGTTTAGGGATTTTCAAACGTTTTTGTATTCTGCTCAGTTTTAAGCGTAGATGTGATCCCGCATCGGCAGTGCGGTATTCAGAACCATTGTGGCTAAAGGTGACGGCCTAAGAAAGACGCAATAACGGTAAGCGGGCCACCATTGAACGGAAATATCATATCTTACTTACCCAAAAGCCTTCACACGGCTCCAAGATCCAACCGATATCATTGCACTATGTGTCCGGTGCTATTTAGCGAATTCTTTGAGCTTAGATTTTCTGGAAGAAGGGATATCTAGGTTGCTGACTTAACGCTGCACCGCGGGATGATTTATTTAGGCCATAGCCGCGGGGTAAGGCTGTCGAAATATTAAAAGGCGGGTACGAACCATATTGGAATTTAAAATTTTTCCTACTGTACAAATTCTATTATTGGCGATTGAATGGATGGCAATGTTTTATCAAGGGCGGTTTGTTCTCAGCAGGAATAGTTGGCTATCACCGGAATAACAATACGTTGCCCTTGTTGTGTCAAAAGAATAACCAAGCGCTAAGATGTGTTGTGATAGCTTGTTAATACGCTAGAGTTGAGTAAAATGTGTCAAAAGGTGAGGAGTTATTAATAATAATTATTTTTGGATTAATATATTGTTCTTTTTTGTTTTTTTTATAGCAAATAGCGTTTATCACCATCTTATTAAGACGACAAATGGCGATTAATATATAACTCATTGTTATATATTAATTTAAGATATAAAAAGAAACCCTTGTTCGGTGTTTTTTTTCATAGGTATAAATGGTGGTGTTGATTTTCTGATGGTGATGCCTGATAATTTTTACAGTGTTTTTTATCATTTATTGAGGGATAGTCATCTATTTTATATTATTAATAATTATTTAATTTATTATAACGATTAACTATTCATGATATAAAAAAGAAAACGTATTACGTAAAGTTAATTTTAAAAAATCTCAAAAAGTTAAAATATATTCATAAATAACCGTGCAATTCATAAATAACGCATTATATAGTGAAAACAATAGAGGGGTATACACGCTAGCTTGGCTGTCATTTATTATTAAGATTGTGTTAGTAATTATGTGAGTTATTTTCTTTATTTAAGGTGATTTTATTCTCGGTGAGAATATTGATAGCGATGCGCGAGGATATTTATTTTCATCAATCAAAAAAAAGATTAAAGGTGAATTTTTAATATAGTTTAAGTTAATGGTAATAAATCAGCAACACAATATTCTATAACTTCATGAAAAGTGATATATGGCAATGCATAAAATCAAGATCAATCTATGTTTAATATTCCCACTAATCCTCAGTTTTGATGCTTTCGCTGATTCACGTGTAGACTTTGGTCCTAGGCCTTATAGGAACGCGGTTGTCAGTAATGGTGGTACAGGACAGATTACATTTATAACTTATAACAGACCGGGAACGGGTCTTCCTACATCGGTAAGGGTTGGTTTGGAAGCTTTTGGTTATATTCCAAATAGAGGCAATTACACGGCCTATTATGAAAGGCTGTCAACTAATGAGTGTAATGGTCGGTTGGGCTCTCGGGCAGCAGCAATAAATACAATAACAAATCTCATGAACAATAGAATAAATATTCCAGCGATATCATTTGGTGATCCGCTAAATTTAGAACTTATGGAAAATATTAATGTAGAGTTTATTTATGCTTGTTATGATGCAATAAATAGAGCTTCAGCAGGTCTAGGTAGAAATAGTCGTAACGGGGAAATTGAGATTATTAATCCGCCAAATCAAAAAAGTATCTGTACGCTAAATGATCAATTATTAAACTTTAACTTTTTATCGAACGCATTGGATGTAAATAGCGCTAAGCAAAATAGAAACTTAGCCATAAATTGTACTAGCGGTAATGCAAGAGACTATACCTTGAAATTAATCTCTTCAAAGGTAGATACAAATGGAAATTTAAGTTTTGGAAATGGTGTCGCAGCTAAAATAGCGCTTAATGATATTAATGTTAGCGCGAATGGCTCAGGTATTGCATTAAATGCCCTAAAAACAATCAATATTAATGTCACCGCCAGTTTAACCGGTGTTGCATTATCTTCTGGCGAATCGTCGGCGTCTGGGGTGTTAGTCTTAGAAGCTAATTAACGTTCTGTCGCTCCACTGTATTAATGCGGCAGAACCCGTCGTTTGATATGCAATCGCTATGGCATAAAGCGATAGCCAATCCCCGTTTCGGTGAGCAAATGAATCGGGCGGGCTGGATCATTTTCCAGTTTTTGCCGTAAGTGACCCATATAAATGCGTAAGTAGTGGTTGTGTTCAACATAATTTGGCCCCCAAACCTGCAATAACAGATGGCGTTGGGTTAGAACCTTACCGCTATTGGCGACTAGCTCACTGAGTAAGCGAAACTCAATGGGGGTGAGGTGCAATTCTTCATTTTGTTTAGTGACGATGCGATTAATAAAATCAATACAGATATCACCGAATTGAAATAGTGAACTTTCTTGATTTTTGCTGAAGCGGCGTAACGCGACTCTTACTCTTGCGAGCAGCTCACTAATGCCAAAGGGTTTAGTGAGGTAATCATCTGCGCCAGCATCTAATGCGGCGACTTTTTGTGATTCTTCTTCGCGAGCCGATAGTACGATAATTGGGATGCTGCTCCATTGGCGTAGGTCACGAATGAGGTTTAGGCCATCACCATCAGGCAAACCAAGATCCAGTATAAGCAAATCTGGTTGGCGAGTTCCGGCTTCAATTAACCCACGATGGCCATTTTCCGCTTCAAAAACTTTCCAGCCTTCCCCCTCCAAAGCTAATCGGACAAAGCGACGAATCTCTTTTTCATCTTCAATGATCAATATTTGATGGGGGTTCACAATAGTCAGCTATCTCTTCAATATCAGGAAGTTGTTTAAAAGGTAAAACAAAATGGAAGCTGGCTCCACCTTTTTTGTTATTTTCAGCCCAAATGGTGCCATCATGTAATTGAATAATGGCGCGACAGATCGCTAATCCAAGGCCAACACCAGGGATTGCGGACTCTTTTTGTGCTCGAGAAAACTTATCAAAAATTGTTTTTTCTTGCCCATTGGGAATCGCATTACTGGCATCCCAAACTTCAATGTGTACTTGGTTATCCTCTATATTGGCACAAATCCCCATTGGTGTATCTTTTTCGCTGTATTTGATGGCGTTCTCTAATAAGTTAATTAATACTCGTTCAATTAAGTTACCATCACAGTAGAGCAGCAAATTAGCTGGGATTTCAATGGATAAAGGATGACTATGCAATGTGTAATCAAGGGTTCTTATCGCACTGCCTGTGATCTCTTGCAGTGATTGCCACTCAAAATTCGGTTGTATCCCCCCTGATTGCAGTCTTGCCATATCCAACAAGTTATTCACTAAACGGGAAGTACTGAGTATTTGCTGGCGCATTTGGTTAACTTGCTCCGTATAAGGGGAGTTTTCTGCGCTAAGGTTCAAGGTCAAAATTTCTGCTTGGCCAAACAGTACCGTTAACGGTGTTTTTAGGTCATGGGATAGTGCTGCTAACAAAGAGTTTCGCAACTGCTCGCGCTCAATGTTGAGTTTTGCGATTTCCGCTTGTTTTGCTAATTGTAAACGCGCTAGCGCGCTAGCAATCAACCCTGTAAATGTTTGTAGCATGCGCTGTTGTTCAGGGATCAATAGTTGGCGCAAATTATTGGGTTCGATAGCGAGCACGGCTAGCGTTTGATCGACCGTGGTAATGGGTTGTAGTTGATAAGGTACACTTGGTAGTGTATCGGTACCAGCACCCGCGGGTTGACGCTTGTCAAAACTCCATTTAGCGATAGCTTGATCAATTTGCATCGCGCTATGGCCTTCACATAACAATGGCATTAATTGATTGTTTTCATCTGGCAAGAGTAAGCAGGTTTTCGCCTGAAAGGCATTGTTAATAAAATGGTAGCCTGCTTTACCGATATCTTGCTCGGTGAGCGCTTGGCTTAATTCTTTCGTCATTTCATACAGGTGGCGAGTCCGTTGCTCTCGATAACGGGCAATTCTTGCCTGATATCGCATACCTGCCGTGAGATTACCAACCACCACACCGACAATAAGCATTACGGTAAAGGTCACCAAGTATTGCATGTCCATAATGGCCAGAGAAAAGTGGGGCTGTACAAAAAAGAGGTCAAAACTAATGACATTGATAAGCGCTGCAAAAATGGATGGTCTGCGTCCATAAAAGAGCGCCACAAGAACCACACCGAGTAAATACAGGGTAACTAGGTTGGCTTTATCGAGCGCCAGTAAAAAAGTACGCGAAAATACAGTGATAAGCGCACATATCGCGATCACAACTAAAAAACCGTTAATGTCAGTACGCCATTTTTCAGAAAATGGTTTCCGTTCAGGTTCTTTCACCCAATCACTCTTTTCTTCGAGTGCAACGATGATTAAATCCAAATCTGGCCCTAATGCACCTAATCGATCCGCAAAGCTAGTGCGTGAGCCTAACCATCCACGGCGTTTAATGCGCCGTCCAACCAGAATTTTGCCAAGATTATGTTCACGTGCGTAACGTAAAATCGCTTTTTCTTCAGAAGGGTCAGATAACGTTGCTGTTTCAGCGCCTAAGTCTTGAGCTAAACGTAATGCTTTAAGAATCGCTCTACGGTGCCCCTCTGGAAGCCGATGCAGTTTTGGCGTTTCAACATACACGGCGTGCCAGACAGACCCAAATTTTGCAGCGAGCCGTGCTGCGGCACGAACGAGCTTTTCATTGCCACGATTATGCCCTATGCATAATAACAGGCCATCGCGCGTATGCCAGACAGGGGCTTGTCCTTTACCATCGCGAAACTCTCGCATTTGGTCGTCAACGCGATCCGCGGTGCGACGTAGCGCTAATTCCCTTAGGGCTATTAAATTCCCTTTACGAAAAAAATGCTCAATAGCGCGTTCTGCCTGTGCTGGGATATAGACCTTGCCTTCGTTAAGACGCTGACGGAGATCATCGGGAGGTAGATCGACTAAGACAATTTCATCGGCTGCATCGAAAATATGATCGGGCACGGTTTCTCGCACACGGATCCCCGTGATGCTACCGACCACATCATTTAAACTTTCAATATGCTGTACATTAATTGTCGTTAAAACATCAATGCCGGCATCAAGAAGTTCTTCCACATCTTGCCATCGTTTAGGATGGCGACTACCGGCTGGATTACTAAATGCCAATTCATCCATTAAAATAATGGCTGGATGCCTTGCAATTGCAGCATCAATATCAAAGGCGCTCATGCGGCGCCCACGATGGTTTAACCGACGAGGCGGCAGCTGAGATAGCCCATCCAGTAATGCCGCCGTTTCTTCCCGTTCATGTGTTTCGACAACGCCAATCACAACATCTAACCCTTGAGTGCGTAAGCGTTGAGCCTCTTGTAACATCGCATACGTTTTTCCGACGCCTGCACAGGCGCCGAAAAATATCTTAAGCTTGCCTCGGCCAGTTTCATTTGCTTTTACGAGCAACTCATCTGGATTTGGGCGTACTGGGTCTTGATTATCCATAATTAACCTCAGTGAGTGGGCTGATGCGTTTGTGGTTTAAGCTCATCCAATGCGATGTTCAATTGCAATACATTCACAACGGGTTCTCCCATAAAGGCAAGGAGGGGGCTTTCAGTTTGTGCTGCAATGAGAGATTCAACCTCCCTCAGCGCAATCTCTCTTTTTTTCGCAATACGAGGCGCTTGATAAAGTGCAGCCGCAACCGAAATATTGGGATCTAAGCCACTTGCAGAAGCGGTTAGTAGATCGACGGGAACGGCTTGTCCAGCATCTGGATTTTGTTTTCTCAGTTGTTCACGACGTTGTTCAAATGACTCATATAATACTGGATTACTTACCGCAAGATTACTGCCTCCAGAGGCTAATGAGTTATATGGGAACTCCGCCGTTGCTGAAGGGCGGCCGAAAAAGTAGCGGTCGGACTGGTAGTGTTGACCAATTAATGCTGATCCAACCACTCGCCCATTTTGTTCTATGAGCGACCCTTGCGCCTGCCAAGGAAACAGTACATTCGCGAGTCCTGTAACAAGTAAAGGATAAGCCACACCAGTTATTATCGCTAATAAAATTAATACTACAATTGATGAACGAATCGTGTTCATAATCTATTCCTTAAAAACCAAATAAGCTAATAATCATGTCGATAAGCTTGATACCGATAAAGGGAACGAGTAAGCCGCTAAGACCATAAATACTGAGATTTCGTTGTAGTAGTGATTGCGAACTCATAGGGCGGTAGTTGATCCCTTTTAAGGCTAAGGGGATCAAAAAGACAATGATCAACGCATTAAAAATGACTGCCGATAACAGTGCCGAAGCAGGTGAATGCAAGTTCATAATATTCAATACGTTCAACTGTGGCCAAGTCACGGCAAAAGCAGCAGGAATAATGGCAAAATATTTGGCGATATCATTGGCGATACTAAATGTGGTTAACGAACCTCGCGTCATGAGCATTTGTTTACCAATGTGTACGACTTCAATTAATTTAGTCGGGTTAGAGTCTAAGTCCACCATGTTACCCGCTTCTTTTGCCGCTTGAGTTCCTGAGTTCATGGCAACAGCGACATCGGCTTGAGCCAGAGCTGGAGCATCGTTAGTACCATCACCCGTCATGGCAACCAACCGACCTTCTGCTTGATATTGGCGGATCAAGGCTAATTTCGTTTCTGGGGTCGCTTCCGCTAAGAAATCATCAACACCTGCTTCAGCAGCGATAGCGGCAGCCGTTAGATGGTTATCGCCGGTAATCATCACGGTTTTGATCCCCATGCTACGCATCTGAGCAAAACGTTCTTTGATCCCCCCTTTAACAATATCTTTTAAAGCGACAATACCTAGGACGGTTTGGTTATCGACAACAACTAATGGGGTGCCTCCTTGGTGAGCAACTTTTTCTACCAGTTGATCCGCCTCAAGTGGAAACTTACTGTGATTGGCTTCAACATAACGGCGTATCGCATCGGCAGAGCCTTTGCGTATCATTCTGTCACCCACATTAACTCCACTCATTCGTGTCATTGCTGAAAAGGGAACAAAAGTAGCATTTAATGAATGAATGTCTCTTTCACGCAAATTAAATTTTTGTTTTGCAAGGACGACAATGCTGCGTCCTTCAGGGGTTTCATCCGCTAAAGAGGACAGTTGTGCTGCATCCGCTAATTGTTGTTCGGTTACGCCTGTTAACGGTAAAAATGCCGACGCTTGTCGATTTCCTAACGTGATAGTTCCTGTTTTATCGAGCAGCAACACATCAACATCACCAGCAGCTTCAACAGCACGTCCGCTGGTGGCAATGACATTGGCACTTAACATACGGCTCATGCCAGCAACACCAATCGAGGAAAGTAACCCTCCAATGGTTGTAGGAATGAGGCAGATTAATAGCGCAATAAGCACGAGAACGGAAATGGCGTTACCTGCCCCAGCATATTCCGCTGAAAACAGGGTATATGGGTAGAGGGTTGCACAGGCCAATAAAAAGATAATAGTAAGAGCAGTTAATAGAATGGTGAGTGCTATCTCATTCGGTGTTTTACGGCGTTGTGCGCCTTCAACCATGGAAATCATTCGATCAAGGAAGGTTTCACCGGGGTTAACGGTACATTCCACGATCAGCCAGTCGGATAAGACACGAGTACCGCCGGTGACAGAAGAGAAATCCCCCCCTGACTCACGGATCACAGGGGCTGATTCACCCGTGATCGCACTTTCATCGACGGAAGCTCCCCCCTCCAGAACTTCACCATCACAAGGAATGATGTCACCCGCACGGATCAAAACAATGTCACCTTTGCGAAGTTGATCTGAATTTACCGTTTCTTGTGCTGAATCTAAATTGGCCTCAGCAAGGCGGATAGCGCTACTGCGTTTTTTAACGCCTTTTAAACTCGCCGCCTGAGCTTTACTGCGTCCTTCTGCAAGTGCTTCAGCAAAATTAGCAAATAAAACGGTAAAGCATAGCCATAGCGTAATCATGCCACTAAACCAAGCATTACCTTCTGCGTAATTCGCTAACATTGCTAGCCATAGCAAGGTAGTGATAATGCTGCCAATATACACCACAAACATAACAGGGTTGCGCCATTGCGCCTGTGGAGCACATTTCTTAACTGCATCAATAATTGATTGACGAACTAACGCACTATCGAATAATTGAGTTTTTTTACTGTTCATTTTAATGACCCTCATTATGCTGCTAACTTAATTTGCAAATGTTCTGCTATCGGTCCCAATGCGAGAGCGGGAACGAAAGTTAGCGCACCGATGAGTAAAACGGTTAAGATCAATAGGCCGACAAATACAGGGCCATGAGTCGGTAAGTTTGCCGTATTGGCTATTTGTGGTTTTTTCATGGTCAGAGAACCTGCAATGGCCAAGACGGGTAAGATGACACCAAAACGTCCTAGTAGCATAACAATCGCCAATATTGTGTTATAAAACGGGGTATTAGTACTGAGTCCAGCAAAAGCACTACCGTTATTATTTGCTGCTGAAGAGAAGGCATACAGCACTTCACTAAACCCATGAGCACCTGGATTTAAAATGGCAGCACGTCCTGTTTCGGTCATTAACGCCAGAGTCGTACCACAAAGTACTAAAGTGGGCGTGACTAAAATGGCAATAGCGACCAATTTCATTTCACGGACTTCAATTTTTTTACCTAAATATTCAGGTGTACGTCCGATCATTAAGCCAGCAATAAATACGGCAAGTAAAACAAATAACAGCATGCCATATAGGCCTGAACCCACACCACCAAACACCACTTCACCGATCTGCATTAACCACATTGGGATCATGCCACCTAAAGCGGTGAACGAATCATGCATTCCATTTACTGCGCCGCATGACGCAGCGGTAGTGACAACGGCATACAATGCAGAGCCAAGAATACCGAATCGACTTTCTTTACCTTCCATATTGGCGGTACTGCTCGCGGAAAACTCACTTAAGAAAGGGTTACCAACATATTCGGCATTGATCACCAGCATTGCGGCAATAACAAAGATAATGGCCATCACCCAAAGCAGGGCGTTGCCTTGCTTGTTATCGCCAACAGTACGACCAAAAGCAAAGCACAATGCTGTTGGGATCAAGAATATCGCGAGCATTTGCACAAAATTACTCAGTGCTGTTGGGTTTTCAAAAGGGTGGGATGAGTTAGCACCGAAGAAACCGCCACCATTTGTTCCCAATAGTTTGATGGCTTCTTGGGATGCAACTGGCCCCATTGGAATGAATTGTGCGGAGCTATTTAAGTTATCACTTAAAGCGTATGGGGAAAAACTTTGAATGACGCCTTGGCTTACAAAGAATAGCGCAAAAATAATGGCTAAAGGTAAGAGTAAATAGAGGGTAATGCGGGTGATATCTACCCAAGCATTACCTAACGTTTTGCTATTGTGGCGTACAAAAGCACGGATTAATGCAAAGACGACTGCAATTCCTGTCGCGGCAGATAAAAAATTTTGCACTGTTAAGCCTGCCATTTGACTAAGGTAACTTAAGCTGTTTTCGCCGCTGTACGATTGCCAGTTAGTATTCGTCACGAAGCTCACCGCAGTATTGAACGCGAGATCCCAATTCATTCCTGGCAGCTGTTGTGGATTAAGTGGAAGATGCCCTTGAAATATCAATAGAGTGAACAGCAGGATAAAACCTAAAAGGTTAAATAGAAGTATCGCCAGAGCGTAACGTGACCAATTCATTTCGGTCATTTCTCGACCTGGTTGTTTTAGTCCACTGCAACGCCATACCACGGCTTCAGTTTTCATAACAAAACGTGGCATGTCACCTTCAATTAAACGAGCAATAAACAAACCTAATGGTTTTGCTAATACAATAAGCACCAGCAAAAAGCTGGCGATGAGTAGAAGCGCAGTTACGGCCATCTTAAAATTCCTCCGCATTAAGCAGAACATAAATTAGATAGACCAACAGTAAAGCAACGAAGACTGTCCCGAGGATGGAAAGTAATGACACTGTAGTTTCTCCTTATTATTCCCATGGAGACAGCATAAGAATTGCGTTGTAAATAAGCTGAAAAAAAACCAGAGAGCGGTGTAAAAAAAGTATAAAAATCGCAATCAAAAGCAGTCATGGCCTGATTTGTTAACAATACATTGTTAATTTTCTGTGGTTATTTTGTTTCTTTTGTTCGTTATTTTGTTAAGATCTGTAATAAACTTACATTTTTACGGGTGAATTAGTGATTTTTTTCTTATTTAAGTGGTCAGATCAGTAGTAAAATTACCAAATGAAGAGTATTATTAAGGTAGTTAATTTACCTTTCATACTATCTGTCCGATTTTAGTCACTCTCCAATGAGATGATGTGTTGTGAAAGAGAGAAGTTAAAATCGGCAAATAATGTGGCTACTGACAGGAGGATATCGATGTCCACATATCACGAATATTCCCGTAATCAGGTGCTTTTACGCCGCACAGCAGCGTTAACCGCTGGCATACTTGCATTTCCGGTTATGGCTTTTTATCCACAACGCGCTAAGTTTTATAGTTATCTCCATAAAGTTTGGGCAAAAACAAGCGATAAGCCTGTTTGGCTTGATCGTTCTGAAATGACAATGGAGACGCATCGTTAATAACGATACGTATTAGTGCGACCCTGTTCCCCGCAATAACGACAAAATATTGTGGGGAAAGGGGATTAAATCAAACGATGACTTTAACTCGTTATCTCCCTCTTTCTATCACGCCTTTTTCTGACGATTTTTCATAATAAATTTTTATGTTCTTTGATAAGTCAAACATAAGAGAGAATGAGTATCGTGACGAGTGATGAATAGGTTTATTTATCACTATCAGGTGGAACTTCTCCAATTAAGCTACAAGAGAGTAATTTTAGTGGGTTATTAACCCAATCGACAAAACAATATTCAATCTTTTTGATGGGTTTAACATCATTGCCTTCAACGGTAATTGCTTTTGCCGTTAGAGGGAGTAGGTAAAATGTCGATATAAGTAACATTGTATATTTCATTATTCCTCCAAACAGTATTAATTAAAGCGTTTAATATATGAAATGATGGTGTTGAAAAATAAAATGCGCTTAGTGTTTTTATCAGTTTTAAATTACTTGTGAAAAGTGAAGGGGCTCTTTACTTTCATATGCATTTATTTAGATATCGAGCGTAAAACTAAAATACCGGGCCTTGTGCTCATATATTCAAGAAAGGGCGTATCAACGACTTTATTATTTTTAGATAAAGACGAGGCATTTCGATACCATAATTGACCATCCTTCTTAATCGCAAAGCCAGTATGAGAGACATCTAAACCACTTATTGGTGAATATACGCCAATATAGTCACCTGTTTTTATGTTATCAATCACCGATTGGTTGATCATATTACCCGGAATATAAGTGATTGTTCTAGGAATAGCGCCTAATCCTTTTATGTATTCACTGCCATCTGATTTTATATTTAAATTTTTTTCTACCGTGATGCTATTTGGGCTAATTGTTGCAGTAACATCAATGGCATTTTTAGGTGCTACGGCATACCAATCTGTGAAGAAATGCTTACGTTTATAATAAGTGACTTTGGAATCCTTATAACGGGTATTAACCAATGAATTTAAAAAGGATTTTTCATTATTAGAAAGGCTAAGTGCAACGACATAATCCAGATATGTAAAACAATCGACACCCTCAAAGTTCGCGACGAGGGTTTCTTGTTGTTCTGGACCACCTATTAATGTATTCGCAACATACGGCGTGCCTAAAAATGTAGCTGAGATACGATTGATCTTTTCATCATAACTCAACGTCTGGTTCGGTATGACGTCATTATTAATGATATCATTGATTTTTTGTTTGGTGCTTTCTGTTATTAAAATAGGATAACCAATTTTAATTTTCTCACTTGAGGAACAACCCGCCAAAGAAAAAGACAATACCACCAATAAGGGTAATTTAATCATTATTATTAGTACCTATTAAGACTGAATGGGATTATTAGTAATATTTTAGATTGTTTTTGATGGCAACGAAAAATAACACATTATTTAAATTTCGTTTAATTTCCCTATAAATATAAAATAAAAAGGTGCTGACATATATGCGGGGGAAACACAAATAATTTGTGTTTTTTTATGTTGTTTATCATAATGAAGGTAATAAATTCAAAAGATTGATTTATATTTTATATTGGTGTGTTTATTAATAGTTTTGTATAACAGAGGGTTATCATTGAAAATGGGTTTAACACATTTTTGTTGTTTTTATTTTAGTGTTTAGGTTGCCTGTTTTTAATATGTTCGTTTGTTTAAAAATAAAAAATGATTAATCTATGATAAGTTGATTTATATACTCGTAATAAGGGTTTTATTTTAATGATTAATTTAAAGTAGATAATCTTTAGAGGAAAAACGACGTAAAATACCCAGTCTGATTTTACGCTTATTTAAGAGGGGTATGCCTAAAGATAATAACATTACTTTTGCTTAGAGGTTGCAGGGCAAACTTAATGTTATTGACGTTAAAAGTGTTTGCATAAAATATTCCTCTTATTGAAATAAGCTCGCGTCATATGGGAGCAAGTGTTTGAGGTAGGCTATCTGTGTTTAAAAGCGCTAGATAACATATTGACAAGCGCTTTGTGATTGCAGCATAGGATAAACGACGGATTCATCTTTAGTTTCTGTAGAGATCAGCTCTCTACGAATTGTTTAAAATAGCCGTTTCCTTTTATGGCATAGGCTTATAAGCTAGGCAGTATTGAATTTTGCCAATGAATAAATCATTTTTATCCAGTAAAGACAAAATGATGCTGTAAAAGGACTCGATTATGCGTAATTTAGCGTTGGAAGAACTTATCAATAATGAGCTGAAGGTTAGCGAGTTTCATGACTATGCACCTAACGGTTTACAAGTTGAAGGCCGTTCACATGTACAAAAGATAGTGACAGGGGTGACAGCTTGCCAAGCTCTACTTGATAAAGCGGTTGAGATGAATGCCGATGCGGTCATTGTTCACCATGGTTATTTTTGGAAAAATGAACCTGTGGTTATCAAGGGCATGAAGAGGAAGCGTTTAAAAACTTTGCTTGAAAATGATATTAATTTATACGGGTATCACTTACCTTTAGATGCACATCCCCACCTTGGTAATAACACTCAGCTAGCGCACCTCATGGGGGTAAAAATTGATGGGCACATCGACCCGCTAATGCCTTTTGGCTATTTTGATCAACCTATTACGCCTGCTGAGCTCAATGAACGATTGGAAACTCGTCTTAATCGTAAAACACTCCATTGTGGAGAAACAGGTAAACAAGAGATCCGTCAAATTGCTTGGTGTACTGGTGGCGGGCAAGGTTTTATTCTTCAGGCGGCTGAATTTGGTGTTGATGCGTTTGTGACAGGGGAAGTTTCTGAACAAACGATTCATATTGCAAGAGAGATGGGGATCCATTTTTATTCGGCAGGGCACCATGCCACGGAACGTTACGGAATTAAAGCACTCACCCAATGGTTGGTCGATAATCATGGGTTAGATGCCGTGTTTGTGGATATCGATAATCCAGCTTAAACAGTTTTTAGAATAAAAAATAAAAGTAGTGCAGCACAAGACAGTATGTGCTGCACATGATTGGATTAATGGGTTCGATAACGTAATGATGATACGCCAAGTATGATGCTAGAAATGATTAAAGTAGCGCCTAAATGTTGACTCCAACCCGCAATCAGTAAACCTATCGCAAGTCCAACATAGTAAAACAGCCCTAATATTGCGCCAGCAGTCCCTTTATTGCTCGAATAACGATTAAGTGCATGAGCAAGAATGTTTGGGATGGCAATACCATAACCAATTACGACCCCAATAACGGGCAAAACAAACCAAACTGAATGCATAAGTATAAAAACTAAGCAGCTGCTAAGCAGTGAAATAAAGCTTGATAGCTTCACTAACTTTTCTGCTGTCCAATTTTTAGCCAGTAAATGACGATTTACGATGGAACCTATGCCTACGCCTAGCGCTAATAAAATGCCAGTTAGACCAAATTGTTGTTGCGATAGCGCCAATTGTTCAAAATGGAATGGCGCTAACTGATAATAACTGAATAAATTAATGTTGAAAAATGCTATTAATATCACATTTCTGATAATTTCTTTATCCTGAATCATGGCCAATAACGTGCTTAAAAATGGGTGGCGTATCACATTTTCAGGTCGCGTCTCTGGTAGGCGATAACAAGACCATAACAATAACCCTATTGCTAAAACGGCTAAACCCATAAAAACGGCTTGGTAGCCACCGCCACTGACCAAAATAGCGCCAGCTAACATGCCAAGCGCAGGACTGATAGCAAGTGCGATCCCCATAATTGAAAAGACTTTTGCTAATTCATGGCCTTGGTAGCTGTCGCGCATGGCCGTTTGTGTACCAATTGAGCCTACTGCCGCACCAAAAGCAGAGACCATACGTAAAAAGAGTAATAAATAAAAATGTGATATAAATAAAGCACATATGGAAGCTATGCCATATAACAAAAGTCCCGCAAGTATTGTTGGACGGCGACCTAATGTGTCACACATTCTTCCCCAAAATATCACGCCTAATGCAAACGCAAAGAAATAGAATGAAAGCGTTTGTGAAGCTTGTTCGGCATTAACCTGAAATGCAATGGCAATACTGGTCAATGCGGGGCTGTAAATGGTCTCTACGATTTGTGGAAACATCATTAAGGCCACAGCCAGCCATAATGAAAGAGGATGTTTCATGTTAATAATCCTATAGTTGTCACTAATGGCGGGCAGTTTAATTGTATTTTCGCTGTCTTATTACAATAATAAAGACAATAAATATCAAAAACAGGACATGTTATGGCTTGGCTTAATCAGCATGATAAATTTGAAACCCATTGGTATCAGGCGCCTATCTTGGGTATTGCAGCAGAAATGGGTCGGCATGATTCGGGATTTCATTCTCACAACATGGGGCAATTACTGTTCACTCAGCAAGGTTGTATTCTTATTTCATTAGAAAATCGTTTATCGTTATTACCGCCAGGACGAGTGGCGTGGATCCCCGCAAATATTGTCCATCGAGCACAAATGAGGGCTTCGGTTGGCTATCGTTCAGTGTATTTGAACCAACAAATTGCTCATCAAGTAGGTGATGAGGTGATGATTTTAACGGTAACCGCATTATTAAGGGAATTACTTGAGCGTATCGCAGTGGCTCCATTTGATAGCAATTGGCAGCAGGGAAGGCTTGCTAATTTATTACCCGTGTTTATTGATGAATTACAACATGCTAGCAAAGAGCCAATGCTACTAGCGATACCGCAAGATCGTCGTATGAAAAATTTAAACATGGAACAACTTCCTCCGCCCTTGATGGAACTGGCTAAAACAATAGGCGCGAGTGAAAAAACCATTACTCGTCTATTTTTACACGAAACAGGAATGAGTTATCAGGCATGGAGGCAACAATGGCGTTTTATCAAGGCGGTTGAGCTATTAGCGCAAGGGAAAACTTACTCTTTTATTACTCAAGAGCTGGGATTGAGTAGTGATAGTGCTTTCATTAGTTTCTTTCGAAAAATGAGTGGTGTTACCCCAAAAGAATATCAGCACCTTGCGGATAAAAAATAGAAAAGCCCCGAAAATGGGGCTTTGGTATGTAGGGTTGTATCTTGTTATTTAGTTAGAATATTATTTTTGACTAATTCTTTATATTTCAAGTGGCTGCATTGGCGATTTTATCTGTTTACACGAATTCACATGCTAGTGCCTGTGTATCGTTGCGCATGCAATGATCGCTTAGCTGCCCTTTGAATTATTTAGCCTTTAGGTTCGAATTAAAATCACGTTTGCCATAACCCGTGTATAGCTGACGAGGGCGCGCGATTTTCAGTCCGTCATCATGCATTTCGTTCCAATGGGCAATCCATCCGATAGTACGGGCAATTGCAAAGATAACGGTGAACATAGATGAAGGAATACCCATTGCTTTCAAGATGATACCTGAATAGAAGTCAACATTTGGGTACAGTTTTTTCTCAATGAAATACGGGTCGTTCAGTGCGATACGTTCCAGTTCCATGGCCACTTCAAGCAAGCTGTCATTGAGGCCTAGCTCATTAAGAACTTCATGGCAGGTCTCACGCATCACGGTTGCACGTGGGTCGTGGTTTTTGTACACACGGTGACCAAAGCCCATCAAGCGGAAAGAATCATTTTTGTCTTTCGCACGTTCGATAAAGGCAGGAATGTGCTCAACAGTTTGAATTTCTTCCAACATACGCAAGCAAGCTTCGTTAGCACCACCATGAGCTGGTCCCCATAGAGAGGCAATACCCGCAGCGATACAAGCGAATGGGTTAGCGCCGGAAGAACCCGCAGTACGTACCGTTGAGGTAGAGGCATTTTGTTCGTGATCAGCGTGCAGGATTAAAATACGATCCATCGCGCGCTCAAGCACTGGGTTAACCACATAATCTTCACAAGGTGTTGAGAACATCATGTACAAGAAATTACCTGCATACGACAGGTCATTACGTGGATAAACAAAAGGTTGGCCGATTGAATACTTGTAGCACATCGCCGCAACGGTAGGCATTTTAGACAGCAGGCGATAAGCCGTGATTTCACGATGGCGCGGATTATTAACATCCAGAGCATCATGGTAGAAAGCGGCTAATGCACCCGTAACGCCGCATAAAACAGCCATAGGGTGTGAGTCACGACGGAAACCCGTCAGCATGCGAGTGATCTGCTCATGGATCATGGTATGGCGAGTGACCGTGTTTTTGAATGTTTCATATTGTTCTTGAGTAGGTGCTTCGCCGTAGAGCAGGATATAGCAGACTTCAAGGTAAGAGGCTTCGGTTGCCAATTGGTCAATTGGAAAACCGCGGTGTAGCAGAATACCTTTATCACCGTCGATATACGTGATTTTTGATTCACATGAAGCAGTAGAAGTAAATCCAGGGTCGTAAGTGTAATACCCTTTTGAACCTAAAGTTCGGACATCGATAACGTCTTGACCGAGAGTTGGGGATAGAATGTCTAGTTCAATTGTACTTGCACTCTCAGTCGTTAGCTTAGCTTTGTTATCAGCCATTTACGGTCTCCTTAGCGCTTGATAATCAACACCCAACAACCAGAACCCAGCGTTATACTGTGTCTTTGCGCATTGTTCTACCGGTGTGTTGTGGAAATCAGCTAGCTATCACATTAAATTCTGAAACCGTACGACCGACGACAATGTTTTTTTAGGTTGTTTACGAGTGTGTAGATGTTATGTTCTTTTTGTTGTTTTCCCTACAATATCATTATTTTTAGTAAGGGAAACGAATTTCATAACTTTTGTTTTTTTACGCCGGTTGAGATACTGGCGACGTTCAAATAATTCTACCAGCCATATATGTAAGATAAATGTTGAATCATTGTCAAATAAGATAAGCACATTTATATAAAATGTTTAAATCGTGATCCCTCTCACTGTTCGGGCTAAATGTCACCAAACATTTTGTGTGGGAATTGTAATAGCAATGTGAAGACTTTATACTGACGGCAGGTCTCCGGATTACCCTGATGTAGGAGTTCCAGCGTAATCAGTATGCAACTCTATTTGAACATGATGGATTAGCGTTTAGCTTAAGTTGCATTTTGTACCCCTGTCGCTGTCAGTTTCCGCCCCAGGTCCGGAGGAAGGAAAATAATAAAGAGCTGTGTGGGCAAAATTGTGAAAAAACAAAGACCTGTCAACCTTGATCTGCAGACGATACACTTCCCGATCACTGCGATCTCTTCGATCTTGCACCGTGTCTCTGGCGTCATCACTTTCATCGCAGTAGGTATTCTGCTTTGGTTGTTAGGGACATCTCTCTCCTCTCCAGAAGGTTTTCAATATGCATCCGAAATAATGACTGGCTTTTTTGCTAAGTTCATTCTTTGGGGAATTCTAACGGCATTGGCGTACCACATTTGTGGGGGTATTCGTCACATGTTAATGGATTTCGGCTGTATTGATGAAACGCTTGTTGCAGGCAATTCATCTGCAAAAATTACGTTTGTTATTACGGTCATTCTGGCAATTCTGGCGGGGATATTAGTATGGTAAGTAATGCTTCAGCTTTAGGCCGTACTGGTATTCAGGACTGGCTGTTAATCCGTGGTTCTGCGATTGTTATCGTACTCTACGTGTTGTATCTCGTTGGCTTTATTGCCATTAATGACATCACCTATGAAACATGGCGTGGTTTCTTTGCCTCTTCTGTGACAAAAGTATTCACAGTCCTCACATTGTTCTCGATTTTAGTACATGCCTGGATTGGTTTATGGCAAGTACTGACTGACTATGTTAAGCCACTAGCATTACGTTTAGTGCTGCAACTTGTGATTGTTGTTGCTCTGCTGGCTTACTTAATTTACGGAACAATTGTGGTGTGGGGTGCATAAATGAATCTGCCAATAAGAGAATTTGACGCTATTGTTATTGGTGCTGGTGGCGCTGGTATGCGTGCTGCACTACAAATTTCACAACTTGGCCTATCTTGTGCTTTGTTGTCAAAAGTTTTCCCAACCCGTTCTCATACGGTGTCAGCGCAAGGTGGGATCACAGTTGCACTAGGTAACACTCATCCAGATAACTGGGAGTGGCACATGTACGATACTGTTAAAGGGTCTGACTATATCGGTGACCAAGACGCAATCGAGTATATGTGTAAAACGGGTCCAGAGGCGATCCTCGAATTAGAACATATGGGGCTGCCATTCTCTCGTCTTGATGACGGGCGAATCTATCAGCGTCCATTTGGTGGCCAATCGAAGAACTTTGGTGGTGAACAGGCAGCGCGTACTGCCGCCGCTGCTGACCGTACTGGCCACGCACTGTTACATACCTTGTATCAACAAAACCTAAAAAATCACACAACCATTTTCTCTGAATGGTATGCCCTTGATTTAGTTAAAAATCAGGATGGTGATGTCGTTGGTTGTACTGCAATTTGTATGGAAACAGGCGAACTGGTTTACTTCAAAGCTAAAGCGACTATTTTAGCGACAGGTGGAGCAGGTCGTATTTATCAATCAACCACTAACGCGCACATCAATACAGGTGATGGTGTTGGTATGGCTGCCCGTGCTGGTGTTCCATTGCAAGATATGGAAATGTGGCAGTTCCACCCTACAGGTATTGCTGGTGCAGGTGTACTTGTAACGGAAGGTTGCCGTGGTGAAGGTGGATATCTATTGAACAAAGATGGCGAACGTTTCATGGAACGTTATGCGCCTAACGCGAAAGACCTTGCTGGTCGTGACGTTGTTGCTCGTTCAATTATGATTGAGATCCGTGAAGGCCGTGGTTGTGATGGTCCATGGGGCCCGCATGCTAAGCTGAAATTAGATCACTTAGGTAAAGAAGTTCTGGAATCACGTCTACCGGGTATCCTTGAATTATCTCGTACCTTTGCTCACGTTGACCCAATTAAAGAGCCAATCCCAGTTATTCCAACATGTCACTACATGATGGGGGGGATCCCAACTAAAGTAACAGGTCAAGCAATTCGTTATAACGAAAAAGGCGAAGACGAGGTTATTCCAGGTCTATTTGCTGTGGGTGAAATTGCTTGTGTATCTGTACATGGTGCAAACCGCCTCGGTGGTAACTCACTGCTTGACTTAGTGGTATTTGGTCGTTCAGCGGGTCTCCACTTGAAAGAGTCTCTGATGGAGCAAGGTTCAATGCGTGATGCATCTGAATCGGATATTGATGCTGCCATGACTCGCTTTAACCGTTGGGAAAATGCGCGTACAGGTGAAGATCCTGTTGAAATCCGTAAAGCACTGCAAACCTGCATGCAACACAACTTCTCGGTATTCCGTGAAGGTGATGCAATGGCGAAAGGTTTGGAAGAGCTGAAAGTGATTCGTGAACGTCTGCAAAATGCTCGTCTTGACGACACCTCTACCGAGTTTAATACACAGCGTATTGAATGTTTAGAGCTGGATAACTTGATGGAAACGGCTTATGCAACAGCGCAGGCAGCGAACTTCCGTACAGAAAGCCGCGGTGCACATAGCCGTTTCGACTACCCAGATCGTGACGATGCTAACTGGCTATGTCACTCATTGTATTTACCGCAATCTGAAACGATGACCCGCCGAGAAGTCAACATGCAACCTAAGTTGCGTGAAGCCTTCCCGCCGAAAGTACGTACCTATTAATGCGTGGTGTTAATCCAGTTGCGGAGAAATGAACTATGAAACTTGAATTTTCGATTTATCGCTATAATCCGGATGTAGATAACGCACCACGTATGCAGGATTACACGCTCGAGGTTCCTGAAGGGCGTGACATGATGTTGCTAGATGCGTTGATCCAACTGAAAGAAAAAGATCCCACTTTATCATTCCGTCGTTCTTGCCGTGAGGGGGTATGTGGCTCTGACGGTCTGAACATGAATGGTAAAAATGGCTTGGCTTGTATCACACCACTGTCTGCTTTAATTCGTGGTGGGAAGAAAATTGTTATTCGTCCATTACCAGGTCTACCCGTGATTCGTGACCTGATTATTGACATGAGCCAGTTCTATACTCAATACGAAAAAATTCGTCCTTATCTGATTAATGATAATAAGAATCCACCAGCGCGTGAGAATTTACAGTCGCCGGCACAACGTGAAAAACTCGATGGGTTATATGAGTGTATTCTGTGTGCATGTTGCTCAACGTCTTGCCCATCTTTCTGGTGGAATCCCGACAAATTTATTGGTCCGGCAGGTCTTTTAGCCGCATACAGATTCTTAATTGATAGTAGAGATACTGAAACAGATGCTCGATTAGATGATCTGAACGACGCTTTTAGTGTTTTCCGCTGTCATAGCATCATGAATTGTGTCAATGTATGCCCTAAAGGACTAAATCCAACGAAAGCTATCGGTCATATTAAATCTATGTTACTAAAACATAGTGCATAAAACCGGTGATTACCTGCGGCACCTAAGTGCCGCAGGCTGTTGAATAGTAACAAAGTAAAAGCAAAAAAGTGAAAGTAATAAGCCAAACTGCAAATGATGAAGACGCGAGCTGACTCGAGGGGCCTTTAAAAACTGCAGACAGTTTTTAAAGGTTCCTTAGAAGGGGAGCCCGGAGTGATAAAGGGAAACCCAAAGTGAGAACATGCATAAAGCACGTCCAGAAGAACCTTTATCGAGGCCGCCTAAACGCGGCAATTAGTTAACCACGGCGAAAACTAAAGCTATCAAAGCTTAAGGGATCACAATGCAGAACGGCGTAATGAAGGACTGGCTGGATTCGAGCTTTCTGGCAGGCGCGAACCAGACTTACATAGAACAGCTCTATGAAGATTATCTAACTGACCCCAATTCTGTTGATGCTGGCTGGAGAGAAATCTTCCAGCAACTGCCTGGAGCAGGCACCAACGCTGAGCAATTCCACTCACAAGCACGCGATTATTTCCGTCGCTTAGCAAAAGACTCGACTCGTTATCATACCTCTGTTAGCGATCCTGCAATCGATGCAAAACAAGTGAAAGTTTTGCAGCTGATTAACGCATTCCGCTTCCGCGGACATCAAAACGCAAATCTTGATCCATTAGGTCTATGGAAACGTGAATCTGTTCCAGATTTAGATCCAGCATTCCATAATCTAACGAAAGAAGATTTTGACGAAACATTCAATGTGGGTTCTTTTGCAATTGGCAAAGAGACCATGAAACTGAGCGATTTGTATGACGCGCTGAAACGCATTTATTGCGGTTCTATCGGTGCGGAATATATGCATATCACTAATACTGAGGAAAAACGTTGGATTCAGCAACGCCTTGAATCAGTGAATGTCGCTGAGCAATTCTCTAAAGAAGAAAAACGTCGCTTCTTGGCTGAGCTAACAGCAGCAGAAGGGCTAGAGCGCTATTTAGGCGCAAAATTCCCAGGTGCAAAACGTTTCTCATTGGAAGGTGGTGATTCACTGATCCCAATGCTGAAAGATTTGATTCACCATGCGGGTAAACAAGATACACGTGAAGTCGTATTAGGTATGGCTCACCGTGGTCGTCTTAACGTATTAATTAATATCTTAGGTAAAAAACCAGCAGAACTATTTGATGAGTTTGCTGGCAAACATAAAGACCATTCAAGTGCTGGTGACGTGAAATATCACCAAGGTTTTTCTTCTGACTTTGAAACCGCGGGCTCACGTGTCCACTTAGCGCTGGCCTTTAACCCATCTCACCTTGAGATTGTTAGCCCAGTTGTTATTGGTTCTGTTCGTGCTCGTCGCGACCGCCTTGATGAAGGGCGTAGTAATATGGTTCTGCCAATCACTATTCATGGTGACTCGGCGGTAACAGGTCAAGGTGTTGTTCAAGAAACGCTGAACATGTCTCAGGCTCGTGGTTATGAAGTTGGCGGTACAATGCGTATCGTAATCAATAACCAAATTGGTTTCACCACGTCAAACCCGAAAGATACCCGTTCAACAGAGTATTGCACCGATATCGTGAAGATGGTTCAAGCACCTATTTTCCATGTCAATGCAGATGACCCTGAAGCGGTTGCTTTTGTCACTCGTCTGGCTCTGGATTTCCGCAATACCTTTAAACGTGATGTGATGATTGACCTCGTTTGTTATCGTCGTCATGGTCATAACGAAGCTGATGAGCCAAATGCAACTCAGCCAATTATGTATCAAAAAATCAAAAAACATCCGACACCACGTAAAATCTATGCGGATCGCTTAATCGAAAGCGGTGTTGTGACTGCTGATGAAGTGACTGAAATGGTTAACTTATATCGCGATGCATTGGATAGAGGTGATTGTGTCGTTGAAGAATGGCGTGAAATGGGTCTGCACTCTTATACATGGGAACCGTACCTGAACCATGAATGGAATGAAGAGTATAAATCCACATTTGATTTAAAACGTTTACAAGAGCTTGCAGTTAAAACCAGTACTATTCCAGCTGAAGTGGTTACCCAGTCTCGTGTAGAAAAAATCTATGCAGACCGCGCGGAAATGGCGCAAGGTAAAAAACTGTTGGATTGGGGTGCTGCTGAAACATTAGCTTATGCAACCTTAGTTGATGAAGGTATCCCTGTTCGTCTGTCTGGTGAAGACTCAGGCCGTGGGACATTCTTCCACCGTCACGCTGTTGTACATAACCAAACGAACGGTTCGGTCTATGTGCCACTGCAAAATATCCATAATGGCCAAGGCGTATTTAATGTTTGGGACTCTGTTCTGACTGAAAACGCAGTGTTGGCATTTGAATATGGCTATGCAACCACAGAACCACGTGCTCTGACAATTTGGGAAGCGCAATTTGGTGACTTCGCAAACTGTGCTCAAGTGGTTATCGACCAATTTATTAGCTCTGGTGAGCAGAAATGGGGTCGTATGTGTGGTCTAGTTATGCTGTTACCACATGGCTATGAAGGTCAAGGTCCTGAGCACTCATCTGCACGTTTAGAACGTTATCTGCAACTGTGTGCAGACCAAAATATGCAAGTGTGTGTACCATCAACACCTGCTCAAGTTTACCACATGCTGCGCCGTCAGGCTCTACGTGGTATGCGCCGTCCTCTGATTGTAATGTCACCGAAATCCTTACTACGTCACCCATTAGCGGTATCGAGTATGGAGGAATTGGCGAATGGTAAATTCTTGCCAGTTATCGGTGAAATAGATGAAATCAATCCGAAAAACGTGAAACGCGTCATTCTGTGTTCCGGTAAAGTTTATTACGATCTGTTAGAACAGCGTCGTAAGAACGAACAAACAGATGTTGCGATTATCCGTATTGAACAGCTGTATCCGTTCCCTCACGAAGATATCCAACAAGCGCTGGCGCAATATGCGCACGTTAAAGATTTTGTTTGGTGTCAAGAAGAGCCATTGAACCAAGGCGCTTGGTATTGCAGCCAACACAACTTCCGTGAAGCTATCCCAGCAGGGGCTACTTTACGTTATGCAGGTCGTGCTGCTTCTTCATCTCCAGCAGTTGGTTATACGTCCGTTCACTTAGAGCAGCAACAAGCTCTGGTTAATGACGCGTTGAACATTGAATAATTAAAGGATAGAAAATGAGTAGTGTAGAAATTCTTGTTCCAGATCTTCCTGAATCCGTTGCCGATGCTACGGTTGCCACATGGCATAAAAAACCAGGTGATAGCGTTGAACGTGACGAAGTGCTGGTTGAAATCGAAACGGATAAAGTTGTATTAGAAGTTCCTGCAAGTGAAGCGGGTGTATTAGAAGCTATCGTTGAAGATGAAGGCGCAACGGTACTGTCTAAACAGCTGTTAGGTCGTATTCGCTTAGGTGACAGCACGGGGATGCCTGTTGAAGTGAAATCCACTCAAGAAGCTGCACCTGCACAACGTCAAACAGCGAGCTTGGAAGAAGAGAGCAATGATGCACTTTCTCCAGCGATCCGTCGTTTAGTGGCTGAGCATGATCTCAATCCTGCTGACATTAAAGGCACGGGTGTTGGTGGTCGTTTGACTCGTGAAGACGTTGAGAAACACTTAGCAGCGAATAAATCAGCACCGGCGGCTAAAGCTGAAGCGCCAGCTGCACCACAAGCACCTCTGGCTCATCGTAGCGAAAAACGTGTTCCTATGACGCGTTTACGTAAGCGTATTGCTGAGCGTTTATTGGAAGCGAAAAATAACACCGCGATGTTAACGACGTTTAACGAAGTTAACATGCAGCCAATTAAAGATCTGCGTAAGCAATATGGTGAAGCATTCGAAAAACGTCACGGTGTACGTTTAGGCTTTATGTCTTTCTATGTTAAAGCTGCGGTTGAAGCACTCAAACGTTATCCTGAAGTGAATGCTTCTATTGATGGTACAGACGTTGTTTACCATAACTATTTCGATATCAGTATTGCTGTTTCAACGCCACGTGGTCTGGTCACCCCAGTATTGCGTGATGTTGATGCAATGAGCATGGCTGATATTGAGAAGAAAATTAAAGAACTGGCAGTCAAAGGTCGTGACGGTAAGCTGACTGTTGATGATCTGACGGGTGGTAATTTCACAATTACCAACGGTGGCGTATTCGGTTCTCTAATGTCTACTCCTATCATTAACCCACCACAAAGTGCAATCTTAGGCATGCATGCTATTAAAGATCGCCCTATGGCGGTTAACGGTAAGGTTGAAATTCTTCCAATGATGTACCTTGCACTATCTTATGACCACCGTCTGATTGATGGTAGCGAGTCAGTTGGCTTCTTAGTCGCCATCAAAGATATGCTGGAAGATCCAACTCGTTTACTGCTGGACGTATAGCAACATAACAGGGCAGGGTATGACCTGCCCGGTCTGAAGTAACCGATGCAACCGGTTCGCCGGTTGCTAAATCAGTAACAATTGCAGGAGGCGAATAAACGCCTCTTCAGACTCAATTATGGATAGAACATCATGAATTTACACGAGTATCAGGCAAAACAGCTTTTTACACGCTATGGTTTGCCAGCACCAACGGGTTATGCCTGTACATCAGCAACTGAAGCTGTAGAAGCAGCAAAAAAAATCGGAAACGGCCCATGGGTTGTTAAATGCCAAGTTCACGCGGGTGGACGTGGTAAAGCTGGTGGCGTAAAAGTGACAAATGATATCAATGATATCAAAGAGTTCGCTGATAAATGGTTAGGTAAAAACCTTGTCACTTACCAAACAGATGCAAATGGTCAGCCAGTTAACCAAATTTTGGTTGAAAACGCGACTGACATTGCTAAAGAACTGTACCTAGGTGCGGTAGTTGACCGTGGCACACGTCGTGTTGTGTTTATGGCATCAACGGAAGGTGGTGTTGAGATTGAGAAAGTTGCTGAAGAAACGCCAGAGCTTATCCATAAAGCAGTTATCGATCCATTAACGGGTCCTATGCCTTTCCAAGGCCGTGAGTTAGCGTTCAAATTAGGCCTAACGGGTAAACAAGTTAGCCAATTCGCTAAAATTTTCATGGGTCTAGCAACGATGTTCCTAGAACGTGACCTTGCACTCATCGAAGTTAACCCATTAGTGATTAATACCGAGGGTGACCTTGTTTGTTTAGATGGTAAATTAGGTGTTGATAGCAACGCGCTATATCGTCAAGCAGAAATGCGCGAAATGCATGACCCATCTCAAGAAGATGCGCGTGAAGCACAAGCAGCTCAGTGGGAGCTGAACTACGTTGCGCTAGATGGCAACATCGGTTGTATGGTTAACGGTGCAGGTCTTGCTATGGGGACGATGGACATCGTTAAACTGCACGGTGGTGCACCAGCTAACTTCCTTGACGTTGGCGGCGGCGCAACGAAAGAACGCGTAACTGAAGCATTTAAAATTATCCTTTCAGATAAGAGCGTGAAAGCTGTTTTCGTTAACATTTTTGGTGGTATCGTTCGCTGTGACCTGATTGCAGACGGCATCATTGGTGCAGTAGAAGAAGTTGGCGTAAATGTACCAGTAGTGGTTCGTTTAGAAGGTAACAATGCAGAGTTAGGTGCGAAAAAACTGGCAGATAGCGGCTTGAATATCATCGCAGCAAATAGCCTGACAGATGCAGCTAAGAAAGCAGTAGCAGCGGCGGAGGCTAAATAATGTCTATTTTAATTGATAAAAACACCAAAGTAATTTGCCAAGGTTTCACTGGCGGTCAAGGTACATTCCACTCTGAGCAAGCTATTGCTTATGGTACAAAAATGGTCGGCGGTGTAACGCCAGGTAAAGGTGGTACAACTCACCTAGGTCTGCCTGTATTTAACACCGTTCGTGAAGCTGTAGAAGCAACAGGTGCTACCGCCTCTGTGATCTATGTTCCGGCTCCTTTCTGTAAAGATTCGATCCTTGAAGCTATTGATGCGGGCATCAAACTGATTATTACGATTACCGAAGGTATTCCAACTCTGGACATGCTGACTGTTAAAGTAAAATTAGATGAAGCTGGCGTTCGTATGATCGGTCCAAACTGCCCAGGTGTTATCACTCCGGGTGAATGTAAGATCGGTATTCAACCCGGTCACATTCATATGCCAGGTAAAGTGGGTATCGTTTCTCGTTCAGGTACACTGACTTATGAAGCGGTTAAACAGACGACAGATGCTGGTCTTGGTCAATCAACATGTGTTGGTATCGGTGGTGACCCTATTCCGGGTTCAAACTTCATTGATATCCTGAAAATGTTCCAAGAAGATCCACAAACTGAAGCGATCGTGATGATCGGTGAAATTGGTGGTAATGCTGAAGAAGAAGCGGCTGCTTACATTAAAGACCATGTAACCAAACCTGTTGTTGGTTATATTGCCGGTGTAACTGCACCTAAAGGCAAGCGTATGGGTCACGCAGGTGCAATTATCGCGGGCGGTAAAGGTACTGCTGATGAGAAATTCGCTGCATTAGAAGCGGCCGGTGTTAAAACGGTTCGTAGCTTAGCGGATATCGGCGATGCAGTAAAATCACTGCTAGCAAAATAAGTTTAGTCGTTTGAACTGACGATTAAACCCAATTAAGCCCGCATTCAAATTCGAATCGCGGGCTTTTTATTTAAAAAGATGAAATTGCAACTCCTGTTCAAGCGCAATTGGCTCTGTGGTCAGTGTGTATTCTCAGAACTCAGATCAGGTGGCTGAATCATAAGTTGAGTTGCTGACAACATCTTCGAGTACGTACTTACCTATCTATCGCTATCCATCCTGGCATCAAACGCGCGACTGTTATCCATCCATTGGTCAATTTTTTGTGTATCCGCGCTTTGTATGGTCGAGAGAAATTTCTAGCCTATAGGCTTTAAAAAAGCGTCATGATTGAGAGCAACGCCTAAATACTCGAATATTTTTTGATTGTGAAATCAGGGGTTTTGCGAGTAAAGCCGGCCAACGGCGGTATGTATCCCTTTCTACACGATGAACGCATGTCTACCACTCATGATAACCGTTTTACTGGGTGATGTGGGGGAGGGAGTGCAAGCCTAGCCGTATTCTGCCGTACGGTGGCACGTTTGGCGGTATTTGGGCGATCGAAGGTTTCTCCTTTAAATGATAAAACCGTTATTCAATAGCGAGTTATTTCACAAACAATCATTCAGAATCAACAGTATGCTAAAAAGAAGCCGCTGATGCTTGCTATAGCGCTAGGAGCGAAGCAAGCTACGTGCAATGTCCTAACAAGGGGGGCGTAAATTGACAGGCTACAATGCTGACTGAATGCGCTTGTGGATACTTTGGCGTTGAAGAGTATCTCACGTCGTTGATGGCAGTATTCTTGTGATTACTTGAATAAATAGATAGTCAATCAAGGATAAACTGCTGGTTATTTCGTCATTTTGGTAGGCTAAATAAGCTATTTTTTGTCAATCAACAGATATAATGCTGATGAATTGTGTTTCGTTAATAATAACGGTGTCGGTCAGAATTAATTAATCAGAAATAGCAAGTCATCAGAATTTATTTAGTAATTAATAAAAGTCATAATAAAAACAAAATAGGCTAAAATTATAAATTAAATTATCTTTTTATGAAGTTTCAAATCAAAAGTTAATTTTTTTAGGTAGTCTTTTAGAAAAATAAGAATATTTGTACTATTCTCAATAACACTCAATTAACATTTAACCAACCATTAATTGATGATAAGGATAATCAATTAACAATGCTTAAAAAATTGACGTAAATCAATTCATTAGTGCTGGCATTATTTTTCTAAATTGCTTAAATTGGTGCTCGATCAAATACTCGTTTTTCTATTATAGGGTATAATTATTGATATATATTCAGAATTCAAATCTGAATCACGCAAAAGAAGTTTATTGTATGTGAAGATAAGCGTACTATTATTATAGTGTCGTTAGAGTTTTGAATTTTGTTAATTATTTGTTGTTTTGAGGCATTTTTTGCTGGTAGTTAAGAGGCTTTCTTTAATTTTATTGGAAGCTGGGTTGCCGCAAGTCGGTGTCTTCCTGCTAGGAGCAAGGAGTCAAGATGTTTGATATTGTCGAACTGTCAAGATTACAGTTTGCCTTAACTGCGATGTATCACTTCCTATTCGTGCCATTAACGCTCGGTATGGCGTTTTTGCTTGCGATTATGGAAACGGTATATGTGCTGTCTGGTAAGCAAATTTATAAAGATATGACTAAGTTCTGGGGCAAGTTATTTGGTATTAACTTTGCTCTAGGTGTTGCCACTGGTTTGACTATGGAGTTCCAATTCGGTACTAACTGGTCTTACTATGCCCACTATGTTGGAGATATCTTCGGTGCACCTCTTGCAATCGAAGGTTTGATGGCATTCTTCCTTGAATCGACCTTTGTTGGTTTATTCTTCTTTGGTTGGGATCGTTTGAGCAAGACCCAGCACCTTGCAGTTACTTGGTTAGTCGCTTTAGGTTCTAACTTCTCTGCACTGTGGATTCTTGTTGCGAACGGCTGGATGCAAAACCCAATAGCAGCAGACTTTAACTTTGAAACTATGCGTATGGAAATGGTTAGCTTCTCTGAGCTAGTCTTAAACCCAGTTGCACAAGTTAAATTCGTTCACACCGTTGCTGCTGGTTACTGTACTGGTGCGATGTTTGTATTGGGCATTAGTTCTTACTACATGCTTAAAGGTCGTGACCTTGCATTTGCTAAACGTTCATTTGCGATTGCTGCAAGCTTTGGTATTGCGGCTGTGTTGTCTGTTATCGTTCTTGGTGATGAATCAGGTTACGAAATGGGTGACGTACAGAAAACCAAACTGGCTGCGGTAGAAGCTGAGTGGGAAACGCATGCACCACCTGCGGCGTTTAACCTAATTGCTTGGCCTGACACCGAAAAAATGGAAAACAAATTTGCGATTGAAATTCCATGGGTGATGGGGCTTATCACAACACGCTCACTCGACACGCCTGTCTTAGGTCTGAAAGATCTGATGAAGCAGCATGAAGTTCGTATCCGTAACGGTATGATCGCATACGGTGAACTGCAAGAGCTGTTAGCGGGCAATAAAGATCCTGAATTACGTAAGTCTTTTGAAGCAAATAAGAAAGATTTAGGTTATGGTCTTCTGCTGAAACAATATGCACCAAACATTGTTGATGCAACTGAAGCACAGATCCAAAAAGCGGTTAAAGATAGTATTCCAAATGTCGGTCCATTGTTCTGGGCATTCCGTATCATGGTTGGTGTCGGTTTCTTACTACTGATTATCATCGGTCTCTCCTTCCTTTCTGTTGTTCGCAACCGTATCGGCCAAAACAAATGGCTGCTGCGTACCGCATTGTTCGGTATCCCATTACCATGGATTGCGATTGAATCAGGTTGGTTTGTTGCAGAATATGGTCGTCAGCCTTGGGCTATCGGTGAGGTTCTTCCTGTATCCGTTGCACACTCAAACTTGACAACCCATGATCTGATTTTCTCTCTAGCTCTGATCTGTGGTCTGTATACACTGTTCTTAATTGCTGAATTGTTCCTAATGTTCAAATTCGCTCGTAAAGGGCCAAGCAGCCTGAAAACTGGCCGCTATCACTTTGAACAGAAAAACAGCTCTGCACAAGACGTTCAGTAAACAGGAGTCCACTTATGTTTGATTATGAAGTTCTTCGATTTGTGTGGTGGATTCTAATCGGCGTTCTGCTGATTGGCTTCGCTGTCACGGATGGCTTTGACATGGGCGTCGGCTTCTTATTACCAATTTTAGGTAAAACAGATACTGATCGCCGTATCATGATTAATGCGGTTGCACCGCACTGGGATGGTAACCAAGTTTGGTTAATCACTGCCGGTGGTGCGATGTTCGCGGCATGGCCACAAGTTTATGCTGCTGCATTCTCTGGTTTCTATGTCGCTATGATTTTAGTGCTAGCTGCGCTGTTCTTCCGCCCAGTCGGTTTTGACTACCGTTCTAAGCTGGAAAATCCAAAATGGCGTAACATGTGGGACTGGGGTCTGTTTATCGGTGGTTTCGTTCCACCACTGGTTATCGGGGTGGCGTTTGGTAACCTACTGTTAGGTGTTCCATTCCAAATCGATAACCAACAGTACCTGACTTATACAGGTAACCTGTTTGGTCTGCTAAACCCATATGGCTTGTTAGCGGGTGTTGTTAGCTTAATGATGATTGTGACTCAAGGTGCAACTTATTTGCAAATGCGTACAACGGGTGAACTACACCTACGCGTTCGTAAAGCAACTTATGTCACTGCATTACTGACCCTAATCGCATTTGCGGGTGCAGGTGCTTGGTTAGTGATGAGCATTGATGGTTATGTGGTGACGTCAACTATCGATACATTAAGCGTATCAAACCCACTGAATAAAACAGTTGAGGTTGCATCTGGCGCTTGGTTGACTAATTTTAACAACTACCCTGTATTGTGGGCTCTGCCTGCGCTGGGTGTGGTTTTACCACTGTTAACGATGCTGTTTAGTAAAGCAGACAAAAATGCGCTTGCGTTTGTGAGTTCATCACTGACTATCGCATGTATCATTTTAACTTGCGGTGTTGCTATGTTCCCATTCATTATGCCTTCAAGCATTATGCCAAACGCAAGTTTGACTATGTGGGATGCAACATCTAGCCTGTTTACTCTGCAAGTTATGACAGTTGTTGCTATTATCTTTGTTCCAATCGTATTGGCTTACACAGCGTGGTGTTACTACAAAATGTTTGGCCGTTTGGACAAAAACTTTATCGAAGGCAACAAGCATTCACTGTATTAAGGAGCATAACATATGTGGTATTTTGCCTGGATCCTCGGCACGCTGTTAGCTTGTAGTTTTGCAGTGATTGCAGCTCTAGCGTTAGAGCATGCGGAAGACAAAGCCGCAGCTAAAGATGGCGAGTAATAAATAATGCTGGTGGATAAATGCTATCAGCTATTGGATAAGGGGCCGATAAGGTTCCTTATCCTTTTATTAGCTTTGGTGATTGCGGGAAGCGTTATGTGGGATCCGACCCAATTCGCTGCAAAAACCAGTTCATTCCTAATTTGGCAAGGGTTATTACTTATTTGGGCAACGTGTAGCGCGATGATCTTTGGGGTTGGTTTTAGACCTAACAAATTGATTTGGCGAACAGTTTTCCATCCATTACCTGCTATCATCATCCTTATCTGGGGCTTGGTTAAAGTCCTCAGCTAATCTAATTGTCAATTATGGGTCTGCGGATCCATAATTTTTTTTTGATAACTTTACCCCTAGGTCATTCCAAAGCGACACCGTCTTGAGTATAGTGGCACGGTTAATTAATTTAACCTAGGATGGAGTGGTTGTTATGTTATTTCGTTGGCCTGTTCGCGTCTATTATGAAGATACAGATGCGGGCGGTGTGGTTTACCATGCACGTTATCTTGCTTTCTTTGAACGAGCTAGAACCGAGATGCTACGGGATAAAGGTATCAATCAACAAAGTTTACTAGCCGAGAACATTGGATTTGTTGTTCGGAGTATGACAACTGATTTTGTGAGAGCAGCTCGGCTGGATGATTTATTGGAAATTGAGACACAAATCGTGGAAATGAAGCGTGCCTCTTTAACCTTTCAACAAAGGTTAATTGATTCACAAGGTAACCTGCTTTGTGGGGCGACAGCCCTGATTGCTTGTGTGGACATATCAAAAATGAAGCCGACAGCGCTTCCTAAGTCTATTGTCGCGGAGTTTAAACAGTGACTGACATGAATATCCTGGATTTATTCCTAAAAGCGAGCCTATTGGTTCAGATCATTATGTTCGTTTTGATTGGTTTTTCTATCGCTTCTTGGGCCATCATTATACAGAGAACAAAAATTTTAAATGCGGCCACTCGAGAGGCTGAAGCGTTTGAAGATAAATTTTGGTCAGGTATTGAGTTATCGCGTTTATATAAAGAAAGTCAGGCACGCCGTGATTCGCTAAGTGGGGCAGAGCAAATTTTCCATGCGGGCTTCAAGGAATTTGTGCGTTTACACCAAGCTAATATTCACGCGCCCGATGCGGTGGTTACGGGTGCGTCTCGTGCTATGCGTATTTCGATGAACCGTGAACTTGAATCTGTTGAAGCGCATATTCCATTTTTGGGTACCGTTGGTTCTATCAGCCCTTATATTGGGTTGTTTGGTACTGTTTGGGGAATTATGCATGCCTTTATCGCGTTAGGTGCGGTGAAACAAGCGACGCTACAGATGGTGGCACCGGGAATTGCAGAAGCGTTGATTGCTACTGCAATTGGTCTGTTTGCCGCGATCCCTGCTGTTATGGCGTATAACCGTTTGAACCTGCGTGTGAACAAGCTAGAGCAGAGCTACGATAACTTTATGGAAGAGTTTCTGGCTATCTTACATCGCCAAGCATTCTCTGCTGACAAGAAATAATACGAGGGGATAAGCGAATGGCGCGCAATAGTCGCAGACGTGAGCTGAAATCCGAAATCAATATTGTTCCATTATTGGATGTATTGTTGGTGTTACTGCTAATTTTTATGGCGACAGCACCGATTATCTCTCAAAGTGTGGAAGTTGATCTGCCGGATGCCACAGATACCCAAACTGTATCATCAAGTGATAATCCACCGATTATTTTAGAGGTGGCGGGCGTTGGGCAATACAATATGTTAATTGATGGTGAGCGATTAGATTTGCTGCCACCAGAACAGATTGCCGCAGAGGCGAAAGCTCAATTAGAGAAAAATCCAAAGGCGATTTTCCTCATCGGTGGTGCAAAAGAAGTTCCTTATGATGAAGTGATTAAGGCATTAAATATTTTGCATCAGGCAGGCATCAAATCCGTCGGCTTAATGACTCAACCCATGTAGTTTGAGTGAGTAACGATTCTTTTTTTGGATACCAATTGTGGGAAAGACAAAAGAGAAAAAAGATAATTTTAGGCGCTCTTTGTTGACATCAGTAGCACTGCACGTGCTACTGATTGGCCTAATTATAATTGGTTCCTTAGTCTCCGTCGTCAAACTTGGCGGTGGCGGAGAAGAGGGGACTGTTATCGATGCTGTAATGGTCGACCCAGGCGCAGTTGTCCAACAATATAATCAAATGCAGCAACAAGAAAACAGCGCCAAACAGGCCGCTAAAGAGCGCAAAGAGAAAGAACAGAAACAAGAAGCTGAGTTAAGGGAAAAGCAAGAGCAGGAACAAAAGCGCCTGCAACAGCTTGAACAAGAACGTATTCAGAGCGAGCGTGAAGCTCAAGAACGACAAAAACAAGCTGAGCAGCAGCAAAAGCAAGCGGCAGAAGCAGCGAAAAAAGCGAAGGAAGAGCAAAAAATTGCTGAAGAAGCGGCTGCAAAAGCAAAAGCTGAAAAAGAACGTTTGATTAAAGAGCAGGCTGCCGCGAAGGAAAAAGCGGAAGCTGAGGCGAAAAAAGAGGCCGAAGCTGTAAAAGCCAAGGCTGCTGCCGATGCTAAGGCGAAAGCAGAAAAAGAAGCCAAAGAAAAAGCAGAGAAGGAAGCGAAAGCTAAGGCAGATAAAGAAGCCAAAGCTAAAGCTGAAAAAGAAGCGAAAGCTAAAGCCGAAAAAGAAGCAAAAGCCAAAGCTGCTAAAGCGAAAGCAGAGGCCGCTAAAAATTCGGCTTCCGTTGATGATTTACTCGGCGATTTGACTGCTTCAGGTCCAAGTAAGCAAGGTGGTGCTGCTTCCGCTGGTCAAGGTGGTGGAAAACGCTCAGGAGCATCAAATGCAGATGTCGATAGTTATGCAGGTAAAGTAAAAGCAGCGATTCAGAGTAAGTTTTATGATTCAGACACTTACCGTGGACGGACGTGTGAACTTAAGTTACAAATTGCATCGGATGGTTTATTAGTAAACATTACTCCTAAAAGTAATGCTTCTAATGACCCAGCGCTGTGTGATGCGGCAATCAGAGCAGCAAAACTTGCCACGTTACCGCGTCCATCGCCAGATGTGTATGAAGCATTTAAAAAACAAGGAAGTACAGTTATATTTAGTCCAAAATAAGATAAGTCGGAGCTGTCTGTATTGAATTTATGTCTGCTATAGCATAAATAGTTCTTACAATATCTAGTTTTGTTAGTATACCTTTGTTAAAATTCAGCGAATTATTGTGGCGGTGAATTCCACAGTAAGGGAGATAAGGATGAAGCAGGCTTTTAAAGTAGTTCTCGGGTTCTTAATGCTATGGGCAACAGTGGCTCAGGCTGAAATCCGTATTGAGATCACGGAAGGTGTAAACAGTGCTCAGCCAATAGGTGTTGTGCCTTTTAAATGGTCTGGCTCAGGTACGCCTCCGCAAGAAATCGGACAAATTATTGGTGCTGACTTGCGCAATAGCGGCAAGTTTAATCCTATTGACCCTAGCCGTATGCCACAACAACCGGGTACCGCTTCTGAAGTTACGCCAGAGGCTTGGACAACACTTGGAATCAATGCTGTTGTTGTAGGTCAGATTCAACCTGCGGCAGATGGTAGTTATGTGGTTAGCTATCAGCTCGTTGATGTTGCGGGTAGCCCAGGCACTGTTTTATCTCAGAATCAGTATAAAGTGACCAAAGAGTGGTTACGTTATGCAGCCCATACCGCAAGCGATGAAGTTTTTGAGAAGCTAACAGGTATCCGTGGTGCATTCCGTACTCGTATCGCCTATGTGGTCACAAATAAAGGCGGTCAATACCCATATGAATTACGCGTTTCTGATTATGATGGCTATAACCAATTTACAGTTCATCGTTCTCCAGAACCGTTAATGTCGCCAGCATGGTCACCTGATGGTGAGCGTTTGGCGTATGTAACATTTGAAAGTGGCAGTTCTGCTCTGGTTATTCAGACACTGTCTACTGGAGCTGTTCGTCAGGTGGCATCATTCCCTCGTCATAATGGTGCGCCGGCATTTTCTCCAGATGGCACTAAACTGGCATTTGCACTATCAAAAACAGGTAGCTTAAATCTTTATGTGATGGATTTAGCGAGCGGCCAAATTCGTCAAGTGACTGATGGTCGTAGTAACAACACTGAACCTACTTGGATGCCAGATAGTCAAACGTTGGTCTATACCTCAGACCAAGCGGGTCGCCCGCAAATTTACAAAATTAATATTAATGGCGGTAGCCCTGAACGTGTGACCTGGGAAGGTACACAAAATCAGGACGCTGATGTTAGCCCGGATGGATCTTTCATTGTAATGGTCAGTTCCGGTGGCGGTCAGCAGCATATCGCCAAACAGGATCTGGCAACGGGTAACGTTGAATATTTAACGAAAACGTTTCTAGATGAAACGCCGAGTATCGCACCTAACGGCACTATGGTTATTTATAGCTCCTCTCAAGGCTTGGGGACTATATTGCAGCTAGTTTCGACCGACGGGCGTTTCAAAGCGCGTCTTCCGGCTACCGATGGACAGGTTAAATTCCCTGCTTGGTCGCCGTATCTGTGATGCATAATAATAATGTGTGGCAAACTATTAAGGATCAAAACGATGCAACTGAATAAAGTGCTTAAAGGGCTGATGATCGCATTACCAATCATGGCAGTCGCAGCTTGTAGCTCTAACAAAAACAATGACCAAAATGGTGCGGATTCTTCAATGAACCAAACTAACTCAGGTCTGTCTGCGGAAGAGCTGGCACGTCAGCAAATGCAAGAGCTGCAAAATAACAATATCGTTTACTTCGGTTTCGATAAATACAACGTATCTCCAGAATATGCTGATATGTTAGACGCTCACGCTGCATTCCTGCGCAACAACCCATCTGTTAAAGTTGTTGTTGAAGGTCACGCGGATGAGCGCGGTACTCCTGAGTACAACATCGCACTGGGCGAGCGTCGTGCTAATGCAGTTAAAATGTATCTGCAAAGCAAAGGTGTAGCAGGCGATCAAGTTTCTCTGGTTTCTTATGGTAAAGAAAAACCAGCAGTGTTAGGTCACACAGAAGCTGATTACGCTAAAAACCGTCGTGCAGTAATTGCATACTAATTAATAAGCGAATTATCTCTTATGAACAGTAACTTCAGACATTTATTTGTAGGTCTGTCGTTATTGGTTGGTGTAGCGGCCCCTTGGGCCGCTATTGCCCAAGCGCCAATCATTAATGTCGGATCCGGATCATCCGGTGACCGCCTCACTCAGCTTGAGACAGCAGTTAACTCTCAAGGCCAGATCTTATATCAAATCCAGCAACAGATTGCTGACAACCAACGCGATATTGATATGTTGCGTGGGCAAATTCAGGAAAGTGAATATAAACTGAATCAAATTGTTGAGCGTCAAAAAGATTTGTATATGCAACTAGATCAGGTTAGTGGTGGAGCGGCAGCATCGCCAGACTCAGCAGCAACGAATTCTTCCTCTTCGACCACCCCTGCACCAGCAGCATCGGGCGGCGGTGAAAAAGAAGATTATAATGCTGCGGTTACACTGGCGATGAACAGCAAATCTAAAGCGCAAATCGATGAAGCTATCGGTGCACTACAAAGCTTTGTGAAAAATTATCCTAAATCGAACTATCAATCGAATGCTAACTATTGGTTAGGGCAACTTAATTACAATAAAGGTAGCAAAGATGACGCGGCATTCTATTTTGCCACTGTTGTCAAAGAATACCCTAAATCTCAAAAAAGCAGTGAAGCCTTGTATAAAGTCGGTTTGATTATGCAAGACAAAGGGCAAAAGGATAAAGCGCGAGCGGTATACCAGCAGGTATTGAAGCAGTATCCAAATAGCTCTGGAGCGAAGCTCGCGGAGAAGAAACTCAGCTCGTTATAATGATTAACCCCGAAGAAGTGGTTACCGAATATTTCGGGGTTAACCGTATGATAAGTGTGCATTCAATCGTTTTTTTCAAAAAAATCATTGCACCATCGTCAGAAATCAGTAATATAAGCCGCCGTTGACACAAGAATAAATTGTGTTGATAAAAGTATTTTAAAATGGGTCGTTAGCTCAGTCGGTAGAGCAGTTGACTTTTAATCAATTGGTCGCAGGTTCGAATCCTGCACGACCCACCATTTTAAAATTCAAAACCAGATATAAGTAGATGGGTCGTTAGCTCAGTCGGTAGAGCAGTTGACTTTTAATCAATTGGTCGCAGGTTCGAATCCTGCACGACCCACCATCTTAAAGTTCAAAACCAGATATATCAGATGGGTCGTTAGCTCAGTCGGTAGAGCAGTTGACTTTTAATCAATTGGTCGCAGGTTCGAATCCTGCACGACCCACCATCTCACTTATTTCTCTAAGTCATCCAGCAAACGTTGAAATTACTGATTGCACTAAACGTGCCGGTGAGACGCTGCGTTCAGGTTCGAGCCGAGCGAAGCGAGACCGCGTTGCGCTTGTGGCAACGACCCGATGATTCGAACGTATGACGCTTCCTTTTTTGAGAACTCACTCAAGGTATTGAATACAGATTTAGACTAGTCTAAATAAAGCATAAATAATTGATCATATTGTAAAATATAAGTTATTTATTTTAAGTAATCATAGGCAAGGACTAACGGATGAAAAAATTATTAGCGGTTTTCTGTGCAGGGGCATTTGTTTCAACGAGTGTATTTGCGGCCATTCCGCCAGGAAATGATGTAACCACTAAACCGGATCTTTACTATTTAAAAAATGCTCAAGCGATTGATAGCTTAGCATTGCTACCACCACCACCCGAAGTTGGCAGTATTCTGTTTTTAAATGATCAGGCAATGTATGAAAAAGGGCGTTTATTGCGTAACACAGAGCGAGGTAAACAAGCTGCGGCAGATGCTGATCTCGCTGCTGGAGGGGTGGCAAATGCATTCTCAGAGGCGTTTGGTTACCCTATTACTGAGAAAGACTCGCCAGAAATTCATAAATTACTCACCAATATGATTGAAGATGCGGGGGATTTAGCGACTCGTTCTGCAAAAGAAAAATACATGCGGATCCGCCCGTTTGCATTCTATGGCGTTGAAACCTGTAACACGAAAGACCAAGATAAATTATCTAAAAATGGTTCTTACCCTTCAGGGCATACATCAATTGGCTGGGCTTCAGCATTAGTGCTATCAGAAATTAATCCTGAAAACCAAGACAAAATTTTAAAACGCGGTTATGAACTTGGTCAAAGCCGTGTGATTTGCGGTTACCATTGGCAAAGTGATGTTGATGCGGCACGTATTGTTGCATCAGGGGCTGTAGCAACGCTGCACTCTAATCCTGAGTTTCAAAAACAGCTACAAAAAGCAAAAGATGAGTTTGCTAAATTGAAAAAATAGTTGTGATAAAACAGAACTGCCTTGCTGATTTATCTGTAGCAAGGCGGTTTTTTATTGTGAAGTGGTTGGTGAGGTTAATAGAAAGCGTCTAAATCAAATATTTTCAGGGAGTAGGCTATTATCCTGCAATAAACCAATCACTAGCGTTTGCATCCGTTGGCTCAATGTATGATCGATAGGGTAGTTAAGGTGTTGAGCAATCTCGGTTGTGACTTCATCGAAGCATGACATCAATAGGTGCAAAGATTGAGCCGCTTGCTGTGGGGTTCGATAGTCAAAAAGGGTTTGAGTGGCCTGTTGTATCCGTTCAGGCATCCACGATTGATAAGCTTTTCCATGGTACCACACATCTTGCTGACCATGACTTTTGATAGAAGCGAGGAGTTCAACCATGGTTAATAAGGCCTTTTTCATATCAACATCTCTTGACCAAGCACTCCAGAGTTCATCACGTGACAGGGCGATAGCGACTTGGTGTGCCTCATACCAGAACTCGTTACAGATAAATGTAAACTTCTTCTGGGTAAGTTGCTTGGGGGGAAGTTGAGCTTGCTGACTTTCAGGGAGTTTTTCCGTAATACCCGTTTTATCGAGTAATACGGTATAGCCGCGTGCATAGGTGTTATCAAGCCCATGTTGAGCCATTTTTTGCAGTCGAGAGGGTTCTGCAAATGTAAAATCGACCTTTCTGCCCTGTTCATAAATCGCTAAACAAGTTGGCCACTCAGGCTCATTTTCACCGCCATTCATAAGATGCAATGCAACCAAAGGTTGAGCAAACGTATTAATCCATTTAGGGTTATGAAAAAGGTCTGTTACGCCTAAACCGATTAATTCAATATCGATATCTGAATAGCGATCAATATGTTGTTCCCTTCCTCTAGAGCCCGTTAAAATGACCGCTTCAATTCTAGGATCGATTAAAGAAACAGAAATAATTTTATTTATTAAAGATGCAGGTGATTCCATAACTAACCCATCGAATTTATAAAAACGGTTAAGATACCTGTAAAGTCAATGAAATGCTAAGAAACATAACAATTATAGATGTTATTATTTAGTTATTGGTTTGAATTAACAAAATAATGGCTGAAAAATCGACGAGACTTCCTCGATAAATTAGCGTATCTTGTTTAGTATATAAAACAAAAAGGTGCTGTTTTACTTATTTTATCGCTAATTTTAGAAATAAAATTGCGTTATGCTAAACAGAGGCGGAAGATGAGCGAGTTTATTGATTTTAATCAGTCGGTTTACCCATTCCCAGCGAAACCCACACGATTAAGCTCTGATGAGAAAGCGTTTTATCGTGAACGCATCAAGTCTTTACTGATTGAAAAAAATGCGGTTATTGTTGCACATTACTATACCGATCCCGATATTCAAGCATTAGCGGAAGAAACGGGGGGTTATGTTGCTGATTCCTTAGAAATGGCTCGTTTTGGTGCCCGCCATTCTGCCTCCACATTATTGGTGGCCGGTGTGCGTTTTATGGGGGAAACGGCTAAAATCTTAAGCCCAGAGAAAACGGTATTAATGCCGACACTTGACGCAGAATGTTCTCTCGATCTCGGATGCCCCGAAGATGAATTTGCGCATTTTTGTGATCAGCATCCAGACCGTACGGTCGTAGTCTATGCAAATACTTCAGCAGCGGTTAAAGCACGAGCTGACTGGGTTGTGACATCCAGTATTGCTGTGGAATTGATCGAACATCTTGATAGTTTAGGCGAAAAAATTATTTGGGCGCCGGACCGCCATCTTGGTCGCTATGTTCAAAAGCAAACCGGAGCAGATATTTTATGTTGGCAGGGGGCCTGTATTGTTCATGATGAGTTTAAAACTCAGTCTTTAACTAAAATGAAAGCGCTATATCCTGAAGCCGCTGTATTAGTTCACCCTGAATCGCCTCAAGCCGTGGTTGACCTTGCGGATGCCGTTGGTTCAACCAGTCAATTAATTAAAGCTGCACAAACGTTACCGAATCCTTCAATGATAGTTGCGACGGATAAAGGCATCTTTTATAAAATGCAGCAGGCTTGCCCAGATAAGTCGTTATACATCGCACCTACCGCCGGTGAAGGCGCGACTTGTCGTACATGCGCCCATTGCCCTTGGATGGCAATGAATGGACTTAAGGCAATAACACAGGCGTTAGAGAGCTATGGTGAACAGCACCAAATTCATGTGAGTGATATTTTGCGTGAAAAGGCAATGCTTCCCTTAAATAGAATGCTAGATTTTGCAGAGAGTCTAAAATAGGTAGGGAGTCGTTTTGTTATCTGTGTCGTGATGATGAGCAATCTATTTATAGTGTCACACATGATGAATATAAGGATTTTGGGATGGATTTCTTTAGCACAAGTAATATTTTAGTCACTATTCCGTTGTGGAGTAGTATTTATGAGTTGTCATATATCGAAGCGGTAGGGACGATTGCGGGGTTATTATGCATTCTGTTGGCCAGTTTTGAAAAGACCATCAATTACTTTTTTGGGTTAATCAACGTCACCTTGTTTGCGGTGATCTTTTTTCAAATTCAACTCTACGCCAACTTGCTGTTACAGGTGTTTTTCTTCATCGCGAATATCTATGGCTGGTACGCATGGAGCCGTGTTGATAATCAGCAGCAAACGGAGTTAAAAATTCGTTGGCTGAGTTTACCGAAAGCAATGATAACGTTATTAGTCTCTGTGTTAGTAATCGCTTACTTAACTTACAATATTGATAGGGTTTTCGGGGTATTGGCGACATGGGCTGTTGACGTATTAAATTTATTTGGCGCTAACTTGCAGTTACCTGCCTTAGAACCGGATGCGTTTCCATTCTGGGATTCAACTATGACGGTTTTATCTGTGGTAGCGATGGTCCTAATGACTCGCAAATATGTTGAAAACTGGCTTTTATGGGTAATCATTAACGTGATTAGTATTGTTGTATTCTATAAGCAAGGCGTATATGCGATGTCTTTAGAGTACTTAATCTTACTAGGCATTGCGTTGAATGGTTCAAGATTGTGGGTGAAATCAGCGAAGCAAAATGGTTCAGCGCCACTTTCTCGCTCATCATGACAAAATTTAATCATAAAACGGTGAAAGTAACATTATCGATGTTTTGCCGTTTTTGTTTCTTTTTCCTCTAAAAATCATCCTAAAAATGGGGCTATTACGCCATTTAATTGACTTTAGCCTCATTTTATAATCTTAAAGCCTAAAAGTGATAATTTCATACCATGTTTAGCTGTTTACAGAAGGCGGCTGAACGGTTAGATTAAAATTTCGATACCTGCCGTCTTTCTAATCGCAGCTTTGTTAGTGGTAAAAGGATTTTATTATTATCTTTTCGCTTAAAGTAAGTGTTTACCATCGCTCTGCTATTGGGATCCATAGGGTATGTAAATCATCAGTATAAAAAAATAAACATTGGATTAACGGGTATGAATTATCAGAACGATGACGTCAGAATTAAACAAATAAAAGAATTATTGCCACCTATTGCATTGCTGGAGAAGTTTCCTGCAACAGATAAAGCGGCGTTTACCGTTCATGAAGCACGTCTCGCCATCCATAATATCTTGTCAGGCGAAGATGATCGCCTTGTTGTTGTGATTGGCCCTTGCTCTATTCATGATACTAAAGCGGCTCTAGAATATGCTGAGCGCCTGAATAAATTAAGAGAAGAACTTAAAGGTTCACTTGAAATCGTGATGCGCGTGTATTTTGAAAAACCACGCACCACTGTGGGCTGGAAAGGGCTAATTAATGATCCTCATATGGATAATAGCTTTGATATTAATGAAGGATTGCGTATTGCTCGTGAGCTATTGGTCAAAATTAATGATCAGGGGCTACCAACGGCGGGTGAGTTTTTGGATATGATCAGCCCACAATATGTTGCTGATTTAATGAGCTGGGGAGCAATTGGTGCACGTACGACGGAGTCCCAAGTTCACCGAGAACTCGCATCGGGTCTTTCTTGTCCTGTCGGTTTTAAAAACGGGACCGATGGCACAATTAAAATTGCTATTGATGCAATTAACTCTGCACGTTCGCCGCATTGTTTCTTATCTGTCACCAAATGGGGCCATTCAGCTATCGTGAATACGAGTGGTAATCAGGATTGCCACATTATTTTGCGTGGTGGTAAAGAGCCTAACTATAGCGCAGAGCATGTTAAAGCGGTACGTGAAGGGCTAGCCAACGCAGGGCTAACGCCAAGCATTATGATTGATTTCAGCCATGCTAACAGTAGTAAGAAGTTTGAGAAGCAGATGATTGTGGCTGATGATGTAAGTGAACAATTACGCCAAGGCGATCGTTCTATCACAGGGGTGATGATCGAAAGTCATCTTGTAGAAGGAAACCAAAGCTTAGATTCTGGTGAGCCACTGGTTTATGGTAAAAGCGTCACAGATGCATGCATTGGGTGGGATGATACTGAAAAAGTACTACGTCAATTATCTGATGCTGTGATTGCTCGTCGTCAGAAGTAACTGGCTGATAGCGGTAATACGAAAGAAAAGCCCGTGTATTTTGCGACACGGGCTTTTTGCTTTGTAGGGGGTTTATCGGTTAATGAGCGACTTTTTCTAATATTTCACCCAACTTGTTTTTATCCTCTTCGCTTAAATGGGACAGTGAAATGGATAAAGGAATCATGTTTTGGCTACCTTGTCCTGCTTGAGCTTGCAATAAAACAGTATTTTTTTCGTGTCTTAAGTAAGTAACATCTTTTAATGGGATTCGGTAATAGAGACTAAATAAACTGGGGCGGATATAAAAATAGCTACCTTTGGTTGCTACGTAAGGTGTGCCATGAATGCGTTTTCCCAAAATAAATAGCAGAATCGCAAGGACTATCAAGAACATTCCTAAGCTTTGACTCAAAACCACGAATATCGCGCCGAGTACGCCAACGATGATGGTCCGCAGTGTATTATGCCGATTGTTAAAGACAAGGTTGGTATCGAAATCAACTTTGATGGTTGGATCAACGCTTTCCAGTTGATGGAAACGCCAACGTATCGCTGAAAAGATCATGCCACAAAGGAAAACAATCGTGATTGGCATGAGTGCTAAGCTACTTATTAGCGCGACACCAATCGCAACTCTGGGTTTGTAGCTCATGATCATCATGCTGATCAGCTGGATTGGAAAGCTAACGCACGCAATGATCATTAATATTCTCATTAAATGTGCATTTTGGGCGCCGTCAGAGCCATCAATAATCAGTTCACCTGTTTGGAGCATATACAGCAGTGAGCCAAGTAGTGAAATATTAAGCGCCAGCCCAACCCAAACATAGAGATTGAATTTATTCATAAAATTCTCAATTAGTTCATCATTAAATAAATTGTGCCATAAAAAAGTAGGGTGTCGAGTGCTATCGCGATAAATCGAAATTTATTGGCACTCTTTGATGGTAGGCAGAAAAAAACGCAACCCACTAGGTGGGTTTTTTTCTATCATTATTTGGGTTAATCAAGAAAATCAATATTTAAGAACATTCCTAATCATCAATGTTCTGAGATTACTCGTTTTTTATATTCTTTACATTATCTTCTTCCAAGATTTTAATTTTGTTTTTTCAATAAAAATGAACAAATCGTTCAAAAAAGTCCCCTATCTTTAATTTGACTTAAGCTAAATAATCACTAGCTGGAATTATAACTAAATAGGATTATTTAATGAAAAAAGTACAAATTGTATCTTTAGCCTTTGCTTTGATTAGTTCGATTGGTAGTGCTATTGCATCAACAGGTCACGAGGGATATTACGGAGCTGCACGACTCGCGAAAGTGTGGCAAAAAGCGGATAGCATGGATACGAGTCTTCGCCCAGGAATTGGTCAGTTTGTTTCGGGCGATGATAAAGATGATTTTTATAATGCTTCACTGGCAGCGGGTTATCAGTATGGTAATGGCTGGCGTACAGAAGCTGAATATACCTTTAATAAAAAGGCAGAATACACGAGTGGTTCATCAATTTTTTCGACAAGCTTTAACCATCATAAAACGGAATCACAGCGCTTAATGTTGAATGTTTATCGTGACTATGAAATCCATCAAGGGGTTTCAGTGTACGGTACAGCGGGTATCGGTATTGCAAAAGTGAAATCTTCAGGGTGGCAAGGCAACCCTTCACGCCAATATGGCAGTAACACCGATACTAACTTAGCATACTCTCTTGGGGCGGGTGTCAGCTATGAGCCTATTGAAAGACTGAATTTTGATTTAGGCTACCGTTATATTGATTTAGGTAAGATCGAAAGTGGAATGAACAATTTTGCTAATGCCCGTGGCCTACAGGATGAACAAATGAAGGCGCATCTTAAATCACAAGAGCTAGTGCTGGGCGTGAGATATCTGTTTTAAACATTAACTCATTGTTATTCATTGGGATATGTCGTATATAAAGGGTTGGCATTTGCCAACCCTTTAGGTTGTTGACAACGTGGGATAAAGCGTTAATTATTTCGCTTTTCCTTGGTTGGCAACCGCAGCTTGTTTAGCCGCGATTTCTTCTTGGTTACCAAGATAGTAATGCTTGATTGGTTTCATGTTTTCATCAAACTCATAAACCAAAGGGACAGCGGTTGGAATATTCAGGTTGAGAATTTCTTCTTCACCCATGTTATCCAAGTATTTTACCAGTGCGCGTAGTGAGTTACCGTGAGCGGCAATAATCACTTTTTCACCTGCTGCAACACGTGGTTTGATCTCTTGCTCCCAGTAAGGAACAACACGCTCGATGGTGGTTGCTAAGCTTTCAGTCACTGGCAGTTCATCGCTTGATAGTTTTGCATAGCGTGGGTCATGACCAGGGTAACGCTCATCATCTTTAGTCAGCTCAGGAGGCGTGATTGCGAAACCACGACGCCATAATTTAACTTGCTCATCACCATATTTCGCCGCAGTTTCAGACTTATCTAGGCCTTGTAGTGCACCATAGTGACGCTCGTTCAGTTTCCAGCTTTTTTCAACAGGCAGCCATTGCTGATCAACCTGATCAAGGATATTCCATAAAGTATGGATAGCACGTTTCAGAACTGAGGTATATGCGAAATCAAAGACAAAACCTTCTTCTTTCAACTGTTGACCTGCAATTTTTGCTTCTTCACGGCCTTTGTCTGACAGTTCAACATCAGTCCAGCCAGTGAAACGGTTCTCTTTGTTCCACTCACTCTCACCGTGTCTTACCAAAACCAGTTTAGTTACAGCCATAGCTTAAACTCCTATCAGTACATTCAAATTAAAATGAATCATTGCTGACCTACATTATAGGGATAGTCAATCCGAACGCTAGTCACAACTGATGTTTTACCCAAACCAAATCAAAAAAGTGATGGTAAGCGCGTTAACTAGACAAAAATTTCGCTGATGAAGCCGCAAAATATCCTCTTCTATGCTTATTTTTCATCCAGAGACCATTTTGACTGGGTAAGTAAAAAACAATAGATGTAATAGATTTAACCCGAAGTGAAACGATACAGCAAGCCATAATTTTCCACTCCACATCCACGCTAAACCATAGATAATCCCCGCAAGGGTGGCAAAGAGGATCAATAAAGGGCCTCCAGCGGCGTGTGCTGCACCGAAAAGTAGGGCACTGAGCATGAGTGCTAGGTAGGGGGAGCCTAGCCATTGGGTGAATCGTTGTTGTAAGTAACCGCGAAAGAGCGCCTCTTCAGCGAGTGAGACAAACAACAGATTACTGATCATAAATATCGGCAGCCATGTGGGGAAATGCCATTCAACATCAATTCCTCCACTGATCGCGGCAATAATCAGTAATGCAGGAACGGCGGATATTAAAATCCACCATTGCCAAGGTTTAGCGGTTTTAAGTGGTTGAGTAGAAAATAGATTAGGCAGACAAAATAATAAAGCAACAGGCACTATTGCCTTGTCGAAATTTAAATACAGGGTAAAAGGGGCGCTTTGCTCACCGACAATAACCTTATCAAGGTATTTGAGGTTGTTAAAACCTGGGAATACATGAAGAAATAGACCAACTACAATGGCGAGCAGTGCGATTTCACTGACGATTTTGACGACTAAATGGTATTGAAAACGCCAGCGAATTATTCCAATCATAGTTATGACAAGAAGCAGTAAGATAGCTTGCCAGCTAAGGACATGAGTGAACAAGGCTATAATGACCGCAATAAAAAATAAAAATAGGGCGATAAATCGATGTGTTGCCAGTGTTGCAAGTGAAATAGCCAAGACAAGCCAGCCGGCCATAAATACTCCTAAATCGTACTGAGAATTATTGAAAGCGGCACAGTGTAATGATTTTGACTCATTTTTCGAGGCATCAATCCAATATATGGAAACAGTATTTGTACAAGTAAACGTAAATAAAGAAGTTATACATTTTTGTTTTAGAATAGGTAAGCCAATCATTAGATTAATTAAGGTCGATAAATCATCAAATCACATTATCGACCCTGATTATCATGATATTAAGCGGGATGATGCTCAACCACTTCTATGTCATAACGGTATTTGCCGTTATCGGGAATAAATTTTAGTCGATGCGTAATACAGCTAGGCGCATCTTCTTGGTGGTGGCTGACAAACAGCAGTTGTGTCGAACCTTGGTTCAGCATGATATCGATAAAGCGGAGTACTAATAAACGATTTAAGCCATCAAGCCCTTGTAGGGGTTCATCTAAAATTAACACTGTTGGGTGTTTAACAAGTGCGCGTGCAATGAGTACAAGGCGTTGTTGACCCCATGATAAGCTATGAAAAGGTTGTTGTGCGGATTGTGCGGAAAATCCTAGTAAAGCAAGCCATTCATAAGCTAATTGTACTTGGCGATCTGAAGGTGTTTGATATAAACCAATAGAGTCGTGAAAACCTGAAATAATGACATTAATCACGCTAGTTGCGACGCGATACTCTTGGTGAATACTGTTGCTGACGTAACCAATATGGCGTTTGATATCCCAGATGGTTTCTCCCGTTCCTCGGCGACGACCAAATAAAGTTAAATCATTACTGTAGCCTTGCGGGTGATCACCTGTAATTAAGCTCAATAATGTGGATTTTCCCGCCCCGTTTTCACCAATAATTTGCCAATGTTCTTTCGGGTTAACTTGCCAGTTTAAACCGTGCAAAATAGGTTTATCGTTATAACTGACAACGCCATTGCGCAAAATAACGCGTGGCACATCGTCTGCTAATGAAATTTGTGCGGTTGGGTCTTCGATTTCAGGGATAGAGAGTTGTTTAAGGTTTTCGCTGTGTTGCAGCTGAGTGATTAGGGTGTTAGCAAGTACTGACTCACGATTTCCCGATACGCTGAGCTTGCAATCAGCTAAAACGCCCATGTTATCAATGAAATCAGGAATTTCATCAAATCGATTAAGCACTAATATAATGGTTAGCCCTTTTTCAGATAGGCTGTATAGCAACTCGCCAAGATTATTTCTTGAATAGACGTCTAGTCCATCGAAAGGTTCATCAAGCACCAATAAATCAGGTTGTGCCATTAAGGTTTGGCAGAGTAATACTTTACGGGTTTCCCCCGTAGATAAATATTTAAAGCGCCTAGAGAGTAAATCACTGATACCAAATTTTGCGGCTAATTCTAAACAATATTCATTATCTCGATGGTGGAGTTGAATAATTTCAGCGGCGGTATAGCCCGTGTCATCTTCATTTTCGCCGAGTAAGTCGGTGTTATTACGTTGCCATTCTTCATTAATAATTTTTTGCAGTTGTTCAAAAGAGAGACGAATGGGGGTGTTAAACGTATTTTCCACGATACCAGATAACGGCTTCAGTTCTCCTGATAAGGCCTTGGCAAGAGAGGATTTACCACTGCCATTAGCACCAATAAATGCCCAGTTTTCATGCTGATTAATTGTTAATTCAGGTATATCCAGTGTTTGCGTGTCATTGAGCCTAAAGCTACTGTGACGCAGAGTAATTGAAGCCATAATACTTCCTTCTTATATACCCTTCTGCTTCAAGCGGCTGCACGGTATGAATAATATTGGCTAAGCGCCCGCTCACTAGTCAGGTTGTTGTCTTTATGCCTAGTGATGCATTAACTTGCTTTTTGGCTGCCAACTCGAATTAGCTAGAGTATCGATGTTATATTTACCTATCTGTCTCCTCCACAAATAATCATGATTGCAGACAATGTCAATAATTCACTGAGAAATGAAGCATAAAAAAAAGATGAGGGCACTTATTTATTGAGGATGATGGTGGCAATAAATAAGTGCGTTTGATTAGCAAAGCGTTGCGATGATCACTTGATCGGCATTAAATTGGGCGGTGACATCGTCATTGATCTGGAGCTGCTGTTGATCGACTTCTTGGTTACTGAGTGTTGAACACAGGGTTTCACCGCCTAATAAGGTGACGATAACTTCGCTATTTTCGTCACCACGTTCAAGTGTTGTGATTTTACCTGCAAGTTTATTATCAAATTCGTCCGTTGCTGCTGACGGCTTAGTCAATTTCACCCAAGGTGCTTTAATTAAAGCGAGTACTTCCTTACCTTCGGCAAGGCCTAGGCGGTTGGCACTCTGTTCTGTTAAGGCGGCATTAATAACGGTTTTATTATCCGCTAACAACACTTGGACATGTTGTTGGACTTGGCTATGGTCTCTTGCAATTAAGGTACCAAAGAATTGGTTACGTGCGCTGGTTTGTAGCGAGAAGCGAGAAATAGCAGCGAGAAGACTATCAAGGGGTAAATTGTCCTCTTTGAGAACATCGAATGCCTTTTGCTGGATTTGTGCTAGTAAATCGTAAAGTTGTAACAGCCTTTCACCATAATGAGTGAGCGTTGTTCCTCCGCCGCCTTTACCGCCCGTCGCTCTATCAACTAAAATATCATCCGCCAACTGATTCATTTCATTGATGGCATCCCAAGCACTCTTATAGCTGATCCCTGCTAATTTAGCGCCTTGGCTAATCGATCCTGTGGCTTTGATTTGTTTAAGCAGTGAAATTCGGCGAGGGTCAGCAAATAAATTTCCTTGTAGTTTTAGCGTGAGTAAGATTTCTGCCTGCATAAATATCTCCCTTCCTATTTCCTGTTAAGAACGACGCCATGAACAACGAAACTGCGACGAAAAAGCACGTTTAGTGTGTCGTTTGAAATGTAATTTGTCTACAATAGTGGCTGTTTTATCACTATTATATACGTTATTATTTAAATTCAGCTTTATTTTCCCTCGTCAGCGCATCAGTTGGCTGGTGGGCACAGTATCACTGAAGAGGCTTTAATGTTAGATATTCTAAAAAGCATGGGTTTTGCCCTGTTGATGGTTCCAGTTGTGATGTTTTTGATTATGGGGCTAATTTATGGCCTTGGGGCTTTCTTTAACCTGTTATCTAAAGCTCACGTTCCGCATCATCATTCCGAGAATAAATAATTCTCCCTCCTTATTTAAGTGTGCCTGTTTCTTGACGGATAATGTGAAGAAACAGGCTACTCAACATCCTTTCTTTGACTAATCCGATTTGAGTGTAGGCTCCCCGCATTTTGTGCCATTGACGCCAATTTTTGGTCAATTCATTGCGCTAGCACACTTTTATGCATCCTATGACTTTAAGTTATCGTTGTGTCCTGTTATATATAACGGGACAGTTAAATTTTAGGATGGATTAACATGAAAAAAAGCTTAATTAAGTTACTGGCGGGTGCCACGATAACGCTTTCAATGGCAAGCCACAGTGTTGCTGCGGAGAAGATTACCGTTTTTGCTGCCGCTTCTTTGACAAATGCGATGAATGAAATCTCTGAGCAATTTCAGAAAGAAAGCAAAGTAGAAGTGGTTTCATCTTATGCATCATCATCAACGCTTGCACGCCAAATCGAGCAAGGAGCCCCTGCAAATCTATTTATTTCTGCCGATCAACAATGGATGGATTATGCTATTGATAAGCAGTTAATGGTTGAAAATACCCGTTACACTTTATTAGATAATGAGTTAGTGCTTATTGCACCAAAAGATTCGAAAATTGAAAAAGTCGATATCAATAAACAGACTGATTGGAAAAAACTGCTCGATGGCGGACGTCTTGCGGTAGGTGATCCTGATCATGTGCCTGTTGGGATTTATGCTAAAGAAGCGTTGAACTACTTAGGGGCATGGGATACTGTCAATCCCATGTTAGCGAGAACAAACAACGTACGCAGCGGTATGGCGCTTGTTGAACGCGATGAAGCACCTTTAGGTATCGTGTATGGTTCTGACGCCGTTGCCAGTCAAAAAGTGAAAGTTGTCGGTATCTTTCCAGCTGACTCACATAAACCCGTTGAATACCCAATGGCTATTGTGAAAGATCAAGATAATAAAGCCACTCGTGACTTTTATGAATATCTGAAAACGCCTGCGGCATCAGAGGTATTCAAACGTTACGGTTTCACTCCACGTTAAGAGATTATAGTATTGCAGATGTTAAGTGCTTATGAATGGGAAGCGATTTACCTAAGTTTAAAAGTCTCTAGTGTTGCGGTGATCTTTAGCCTACCGCTAGGGATATTAGTTGCATGGGTATTGGTTCGTTGCCATTTTCCTGGCAAAACACTGCTTGATAGTATTATTCATCTACCACTGGTATTACCGCCAGTGGTAGTGGGGTATTTACTGTTGATCAGTATGGGACGCCGTGGATTTATTGGTGAGTGGTTGTATCATTGGTTTGGGTTTAGCTTCACGTTCAGTTGGCGTGGTGCGGCTTTGGCTTCTGCTGTTGTTGCATTTCCTTTGATGGTGAGAGCCATTCGTTTAGCGCTTGAGGCTGTCGACCGTAAATTAGAACAGGCCGCTAGAACGCTAGGGGCGACACCTTTACGTGTCTTTTTCACTATCACCATTCCGCTCTCTTTACCCGGTATTATTGTGGGTACGGTATTAGCCTTTGCGCGTTCTTTAGGTGAATTTGGTGCCACGATCACTTTCGTATCAAATATTCCAGGTGAAACTCAAACGATACCATTGGCGATGTATACGCTAATTGAAACACCGGGAGCAGAAGTTGATGCTGCTCGTCTGTGTGTTATCGCGATAGTGCTCGCACTGATCTCACTATTAATTTCAGAATGGCTAACCCGTTGGGGTAAAAAGCGATTAGGGGTAGCCTGATATGTTACAACTTGATTTTTCACAGACACTGGGTGATTTACAGCTTGAAGTGAACACTGAGTTACCCACAGAAAGCATAACGGCAGTATTTGGCTTGTCTGGTGCGGGGAAAACCTCCTTGATCAATGTCATTGGGGGGCTAACCAAGCCGAATCGTGGGCGTATTGTGCTTAATGGGCGCACATTGGTGGATATGGAAAAAGGGATCTGCTTACCACCTGAACAGCGACATATAGGCTATGTGTTTCAAGATGCTCGGCTTTTTCCACATTATCGCGTAAAAAACAACCTACGTTACGGGATGGCGCCAGAGATGAAAGGGCGTTTTGATGAAATCGTGGGTTTGTTAGGGATCGAAAAATTACTGAATCGTTTTCCAATTACGCTATCGGGGGGGGAAAAACAGCGTGTTGCGATTGGTCGTGCGTTGTTAACAGCCCCTGAAATTTTATTAATGGATGAGCCTTTGGCTTCTCTTGATCTACCGCGTAAACGTGAATTATTACCGTATTTGGAAAGGCTTTCTCAGGATGTCAAAATCCCGATTTTGTATGTGAGCCATAGCCTTGATGAAATTTTACGTTTAGCTGATAAAGTGATTGTGATGGCACAAGGGAAAGTAAAAGCTTTCGGCCCGTTAGAAGAGGTATGGGCAAGTAGTGCATTACGTCCTTGGTTGCAGCAAGAAACATTAAGTAGTGTGCTGAATGTGATCTGCCATGGTCACCATCCTGATTATGCAATGACCGCCGTGACGGTAGGTCACCAAAAACTGTGGATCCCACGTATTGATACTCAAAAAGACCACATGTTACGTTTACGCATTGATGCCTCAGATGTCTCGTTGGTGTTAGAAAAACCTCAAGTGAGCAGTATTCGTAATATTTTATCTGCGGAGGTTGTTGAGTGGATAGAAGATGGTGAACAGGTCGACGTGAAGTTAGATTTAGGGGATCAGCACTATTTATGGGCGCGAATTACTCGCTGGGCGCGCGATGAGCTTTCTATCCGCAAAGGGCGGAAAGTTTATGCTCAAGTGAAGAGTGTTTCGCTAAGCCGGCAGATTACGCTTCATACTCCAAGCCCCAAGTCATAGTATTGTTGGTGCTGAACACGGATCCTAGCCATAGATTTCTCAGGATCCGCGCCATTGCAACCTAGTGAAAACTTAACGTATTTTGAGTGATCACTTTATTATTATTTTCTTGATGGGAATTACAAAACATACTTGCGGATCACTTCGGCAATGCCCGGTTGGGTATTATCGCGAGTGACCAGCTTGGCTTGTTGTTTGATTTCATCGACTGCATTGCCCATTGCAACACCTAGACCAGCAGTCGTTAGCATACTTAAGTCATTGAAGTTATCGCCAAAAGCAACTACATCATCCATGGTCATGCCTTGTGATTCAACCCATTGTTTGAGACGTAGGCCCTTGCTGTTTCCTTTACGCCCAATATCAACCTGATCAACCCAAGACCATTCACACTCCAAACCGAAATCAGTTTCAATGCCATGGACAACTTCTTTAAGCTGATCCAGATTTTCGGAGCTTACCGCAAATTTCCAGATCGATTGATAATCGTGCATGACATCAGCATAATTTTCGACAAATTGAATATTTGGACGCTGTGCTTCTGGCAAGGTTTCTGCCCAGCTAAGGGTTCTTTTGATCCCTTCAGTCGGCGCGTTATACAACATTGCATCATCAACATACATTAAATGTTGAATATCCGTATCACGTAGCCTTTCTATCATTTGTGTTGCTGACTCTAATGTCATTGGATCAGAGGCAAGAACCTTTTTACCTAAATAGTCATAAAGGTAAGTTCCGTTACAACAAATCGCTGGAGTATCAAGATTAAGAGCTTGATAGAAAGGGTGAATAGCAACATGATGGCGTCCAGTCACAATCAGTACTTTGACGCCTTGACGGCGTGCTTCATTCAAAGCAGCTAGAGATTCAGGTAAAATCTTCTTTTGAGGATCAAGTAGTGTTCCATCGAGATCGAGCGCAATAACGCGGTATGACATAAACGGCTCCACGTGATTTGAGGTTACATATGCCATGGTTTAATGGCGATATGGTGGTTTTGACGTCGGAGGCTGAACAGAAAGGGAAATCTGATTAGCCTGATAATAATCTAGGTTGAGTATAATTTACCATCTTAGCGGATATTCGAGATTAACTAAAGTGGCGTATTGACGAATCGAGTCAAGTTATTGGTAATCCACTGTTTTAGTCATATTACGACAAATTAATAACTTGATATCGTTAAAAAAGCGTTATTAATTGTTATTCGCTAGTGTATCTAGAGATTAACCGTCATAATGACAAAATAGCGCTTTATCATGAAACACAAAGGAGACAGGATGAATCAGGTTGTCTATATTGCTAGCCCCGAAAGCCATCAGATCCACGTTTGGTCTATGAACGAAGTCGGTGAACTTACTTTGTTGCAGACTGTGACGACGCCAGGCCAAGTACAGCCAATGGTATTAAGCCATGATAAAAAACATCTTTATATTGGGGTAAGACCCAACTTTCGCGTCATCACTTACCGTATAGAAGATAACGGCACATTAAGTTTCAAAGCGGAAACCTCAATTCCAAGTACACCAGTACATTTATCATTGGATAACACAGGTAAGTATCTGTTTGTGCCGTCGTACCATCAACACAATTTGGCGGTATTACCAATAAACAGCGCAGGTGTGCCGCAAACGGCGATCCAAGTTATTGAAGGGTTACGTAACCCGCACTCTTCACATGTTGATGCAGACAATCAGCAATTATGGGTACCTTGTTTAGGGGAAGATCATATCCGTTTATTTGATCTACATGCTGACGGTTATTTAACGGAAGCCTCTGCTGATCAAATTAGTGCTGCACAAGGTGCAGGGCCTCGCCATTTGGCTTTCCACCCTCAGCATAAAGTGATTTATTGTGTTAATGAATTGGATTCGACGATTAATGTCTACCATAAATTTACACGGTATCGTCAAACGCAACATATCAATGTCTATCCACAAGGCAGTGACAGCCAACGCTGGGCCGCAGATATTCATATTACGCCAGATGGTCGTCATCTCTATGCGAGTGAGCGTTCAGATAGTTATATTAGCCACTTCCTGGTTTCTGATGATGGCCGTGAATTAACCTTTGCGGGCACTTATCCAACTGAAGAGCAGCCTCGTGGATTTAATATCGATGCGACGGGACGATTTTTGATTTCGAGTGGACAAAAGTCCGACAGTATTTCGGTCAGTGAAATCGACCCAATTACCGGTAAGCTCACACAAATTGGCCGCTACCCAGTAGGAAAAGGCCCTATGTGGGTAACGGTACTTGCACGCTAAATTGCATGAAAAGATCCCTTTACGAATAAAGGGGTCTTTTACCCTTCGATCACTTTTCTTATTGCCCCTGTCACTTTACTCAGTTGTTCTGGTGAGATGATATAAGGTGGCATGACATAAATGAGCCGCCCAAACGGCCGGATCCATACCCCCTCAGCAACAAATTTTTTCTGTAGCTCAGCAGTATTGACAGACTGGTGCATCTCAACGACGCCAATCGCACCTAAAACGCGAACTTGCTTAACATCGGCATGGTGGGCAAGTGGTGTAAGTTCTTGAAAAAGTTGTTGTTCAATATTGGCGATGGTTTGCTGCCATGGGCTTTCACGCAATAATAGCAGACTCGCGTTGGCAACTGCGCAAGCTAAGGGATTCCCCATAAAGGTTGGCCCATGCATAAAGCATCCCGCTTCACCGTCACTAATCGTTTCTGCTACGTGACGAGTGGTTAAGGTTGCTGAAAGTGTCATATAGCCGCCAGTCAAAGCCTTTCCTAAACACATAATATCAGGGGAAATATTAGCATGGTCACAAGCAAATAATGCCCCAGTACGGCCAAAACCGGTGGCGATTTCATCCGCAATCAATAAGATCCCGTAGTAGTCACAAAGCTCGCGAACGCCTTTCAGATATTGAGGATGATAAATACGCATCCCACCAGCACCTTGAACAATCGGTTCTAGTATTATCGCCGCAATGTGTCGATGGTTCGCTGCCAATGCTTGCTTTATCGGTAATAAGTCATCATCATCCCATTGGTCATGAAAACCACATTGGGGGGCTGTGACAAAAATATGCGGAGGTAAATAACCTTTGTAGAGGCCATGCATAGAGTTGTCAGGATCACACACCGCCATCGCACCGAAGGTATCCCCATGATAACCATGACGTAACGTCAAAATACGCTGACGTTTTTCTCCTTTCGCTTGCCAGTATTGAAGCGCCATTTTTAGTGCAACTTCTACGGCCACTGAACCTGAATCAGCAAGAAAAACACATTCTAAAGGTTCAGGTGTGATGTCAACGAGTTGACGGCATAGATTGACGGCTGGGGGATGCGTAATACCACCAAACATCACATGAGACATTTTTTGCAGTTGTTCTGTTGCTGCTTGGTTGAGCACAGGGTGATTGTAGCCGTGGATCGCAGCCCACCAAGAAGACATACCATCAACCAGTTTTTTTCCATCAGCCATAATGAGTTCTGCCCCTCTCGCCTCAACAATAGGATAGGCTGGGATTGGCTGGCTCATCGAGGTGTAGGGATGCCAAATATGTTTAGCATCGAAAGCAATATCTGAATTGTCCATTTATTTTATCGTCAACTTATTTTATTAAATTTGGTTGACATGATAACCGCAATATTTAAACTGGCAACGACTTTTTACGATGGAGAACTGCCGTGAGCGAATTAAAAAAGTGGACAACTAAACAGGCTAATGAATTGTTTTCTATGCCTTTCTTTGAACTTCTATTTCAAGCTCAGCAAGTGCATCGACAGCATTTTGATCCACAGCAGGTGCAAGTGAGTACTTTACTGTCAATCAAAACGGGCGCTTGCCCTGAAGATTGTAAATATTGTGCGCAAAGTGCTCGTTATAAAACAGGTTTAGAAACCGAACGTTTAATGGAAGTACAGCAAGTTCTTGAATCAGCAAAAAAAGCTAAGCAAGCAGGATCAACACGTTTTTGCATGGGGGCCGCTTGGCGTAACCCGCGTGAAAGAGATATGCCTTATCTTGAAATGATGGTGAAAGAGGTAAAATCTCTTGGCATGGAAACATGTATGACATTGGGCATGATTGACGATCATCAGGCTCAACGCCTCGCGCAAGCAGGCCTCGATTACTACAATCATAACCTTGATACCTCACCAGAATACTATGGCAACATTATTACCACGAGAACTTATCAAGACCGCTTAGATACCCTAGACAATGTACGTAATGCCGGCATTAAAGTTTGTTCTGGTGGAATTTTAGGTTTAGGAGAAAAAATTAGCGATCGGGCTGCATTATTAGTACAGCTTGCCAATTTACCTAAGCCGCCTGAAAGTGTGCCGATCAACATGTTGATGAAGGTTGAAGGGACGCCAATGGCTGATAACGACGATGTCGATCCATTTGATTTCATTCGAACTATTGCGGTTGCACGTATTATGATGCCAACCTCTTATGTACGCTTATCTGCTGGGCGTGAATACATGAATGAGCAAACTCAAGCATTGTGTTTTATGGCAGGAGCGAATTCAGTATTTTATGGTTGTAAGTTACTCACGACACCAAACCCAGATGAAAATAAAGATTTAGCACTATTCAGAAAATTGAATATTAACCCTGAACGTATTGAGGTTAATGAAGGCGACAATCAACAAGCCGCGCATTTAGCGGAAAAAATCCTTACCGCAGACAACCAACAGTTTTACAATGCGGCGATCTAATGAGCTGGCAATCTTTTATTCAAGCAGAGTTAAAACAGCGCCAGCAGAATGCGATTTGGCGCAAACGAACCTGTGTTGAGCATAATACGGGGCGTGAATTGCAGGTTGATGGCCATCAGTACCTGAATTTTTCAGGAAACGATTATTTAGGCCTAAGTCACCATCCCAAAGTCATTGAGGCTTGGCAGCAAGGCGCTGCTCAATATGGCACAGGCAGCGGTGGTTCAGGGCATGTTACAGGGTTCTCTCGTGCCCATTACCAGCTAGAAAATGCGCTGTCTGAATGGTTAGGCTATCCGAGAGCACTGCTCTTTATCTCTGGTTTTGCGGCAAATCAAGCGGTAATCACCGCTTTGATGACCCAAGATGACCGCATTTTAGCCGATAAACTTAGCCATGCATCGATCCTTGAAGCAGCAATGTTATCTCGCGCTACTTTACGGCGTTTTACCCACAATAACCCGCTATCACTAGAAAAATTGCTCGCTCCTCCAGCAAAAGGGAAAACGCTTGTCATTACTGAAGGTGTTTTTAGTATGGACGGTGACTGTGCGCCACTCGCTGAATTGCAGCGGCTTGCCACACAGCATAATGCATGGCTTATGGTGGATGATGCACATGGTATTGGCGTGCGAGGGCGAGAAGGGCGCGGTAGTTGTGATGTTGATGGTATTAAACCCGAACTGCTGATTGTCACCTTCGGCAAAGCTTTTGGTTTGAGTGGGGCCGCGGTTTTGTGTGATGAAGCTACCGCAGATTATTTTATCCAAGCAGCTCGCCATCTTATTTATAGTACATCAATGCCACCGGCTCAGGCTATTGCACTATCAGCGGCTCTACAACAGATCCGTAACGCTGATGACGAGAGGGAACGGCTTAATCAGCATATTGCGTATTTTAGAAAAAATAGTCAGTTGAGTGGTATGCAATTAGCGAATTCATCGATGGCAATCCAACCGCTCATTGTTGGTGATAATGATGACAGTATTCAGCTTTCTAATTATCTTCGGCAAAAAGGGCTCTGGGTGCAAGCGATCCGCCCGCCTACTGTCCCGCCCGGAAGTGCACGATTACGCATTACTCTGAGTGCGGCTCATCGCCAACAAGATATAGACCAACTGTTGGAGGCGCTACATGGTTTTGCCGTTAAGTGATGAAAAGCAAAAAATTGCCTCTGCGTTTGGTAAAGCGGCAAAGCGCTATGATTCGATAGCGTATTATCAGCAAAACAGCGGTCACCAATTATTGGATTTATTAGCCTCAGCACAGGTAAATTTAAGTGATAAAAAAGTGATTGATGTTGGCTGTGGAACGGGATTTTTCAGCCAAATTATCAAAAGACAAGGCGCTGAAGTCACCGCGTTAGATTTGTCATTAGGCATGTTAGAGGTTGCTCGCGATAAAAAGGCCGCTGCACAATATATTTGTGCAGATATGGAATTACTGCCTTTTGCCGACCAAACCTTCGATATCGTTTTTTCTAATTTAGCGATCCAGTGGTGCTCAAACTTATCACAAGCGTTAACGGAATTACATCGAGTGACCAAAAGTGGGGGCGTTATTGTATTTACGACTCTTGCGAAAGGCTCACTGTCTGAATTATCACAAGCTTGGGCTAAGTTAGATGGCTATTCACATGTGAATGAGTTTTTGAGCTTTGAGCTGATTACGGCGAGCTGTCAGCCATGGAAGCATCAATTACTGCTTCAGCCCGATAAACTGTATTTTCCTGATTTAGCTCGCTTGTTGAATTCATTAAAAGGGATAGGCGCGACGCATCTTACGGCAGGACGCCAAGGTGGATTGATGACAAGGCAACGATTACAGCAACTCACACATGCCTACCCAGCGTCAGTGAACGGCCTAGAACTGACTTATCAAACTGTATTTGGAATAATTTATCGTGATTAAAACCTTTTTTGTGACTGGCACCGATACTGAAGTCGGCAAAACGGTAGCCAGTTGTGCATTGCTACAAGCCGCTAATCAATTAGGTTATCAAACTGCGGGTTATAAGCCAGTTGCTTCAGGTAGCGAGCAGACGGCACAAGGGCTACGCAATAGTGACGCACTCTTTTTACAGGCAAACAGTACACTGCCATTAACTTACCAAGAAGTGAATCCAATTGTATTTGAAGCACCAACGTCTCCGCATATTATTAGTGAAAAAGTCGGGCAACCAATCGCGTTTTCGGTGATGACTGATGGATTAAAACAGTTGCAATCAAAAGCCCAATGGGTTTTAGTTGAAGGGGCTGGCGGTTGGTATACGCCACTATCAGCACATCACAGTTATGCCGATTGGGTGGTTGAGCAACAATTGCCTGTGATCATGGTTGTTGGTATCAAGTTAGGCTGTATTAATCATGCGTTGTTAACAGCGCAGGCCATCGCGCAATCAGGACTAAAATTGGTGGGGTGGATAGCTAATGAGGTCGAGCCAGCAGGAACCTATCAAGCAGAATATTTAGAGACGTTACACCGCACGATCAATGCCCCATCTCTTGGTACAATTCCTTATCAAAATAGCGATACATTTTTGGATGTTGGTCAGTATATTGATGTGAGACGGTTGCTGACAGCGTTGTGATGAGTGCTGAGAAAGAGTGGGAATATTTAAATGCCAAAAAAATCCACAATAAAGTGGATTTTTTGTTTTGCAGTGTTCGCAGGTATTGTTGGAAACATACTGACGAACACCAGTTGTTTCGCCATGACACTTACATGTTCCGTGTTGCCATTAAAGCATGACATGTTCTATCTCATGGATCTTACTGAATAATTTTTTATGTTTCTGTTTGTGCAGTGTAAAAAGTGATTCTGGATCGTTAATCCGCCATTTTTGTCAACTCTGATCCTGTAAACCAGAATAAATATTGTTTTTGTGATAAATTCTGCGTAAAAAAATTTTCACTGAATTGCCATTTTTCTGTCATTTATTTGGTCTATGTGGTTTTTAGAGTAGAACGGAAACGCACTATCTTAAAGGGATTGCAGAGTTATCCACTATTTCTGTGGATAACCTTGTGAATTAGATCTAAAAAAACAACCGTATCCAAGGTGACAAGCGGCTTTGCCTTTATTTGATGTGATTTCAGACTCATAAATAATCGTATTGAAATACAATAAGTTAAATAAAATCAATACGCAATTTTTTATTTGAGATAAGAGCAGAAATGGCATCAGCATAAAATATATAAATAACGTTAGGTCAAGTAAAATTTTGGGGATAACCTAACGCTATCCACAATAAAATTTGTGCTAGAGAAATTTTAAATTCAGTACTTGAAGCTGGTTTTTTATCCAGTATTATAAGGGAATGATCGTTTAAGAGGCGTGGGTAATGAGTAAAGTATTTAAATTGTATTCTGATTTTCAACCAGGAGGAGACCAACCAGAAGCCATTCGTCGGCTTTCTGAAGGGTTGGAAGATGGCCTAGCTCATCAAACCTTACTTGGTGTAACGGGTTCAGGTAAAACCTTTACTATTGCCAATGTGATTGCCAAAGAAAACCGTCCAACCATGTTGATGGCACACAACAAGACGTTGGCTGCACAATTGTATAGCGAAATGAAAGCTTTCTTCCCTGATAATGCAGTTGAATATTTCGTTTCTTATTATGATTATTATCAGCCTGAAGCTTATGTTCCGAGTTCAGACACTTTTATTGAAAAAGATGCCTCTGTTAACGAGCATATTGAACAAATGCGTTTGTCAGCCACAAAGGCCTTACTGGAACGACGTGATGTGATTGTTGTGGCTTCTGTTTCTGCCATCTATGGTCTTGGTGATCCGGATAGCTATTTAAAAATGATGTTGCATCTAACCGATGGCATGATTATCGATCAACGCGCTATTTTGCGCCGCTTAGCGGATCTACAATATACACGTAATGATCAAGCTTTTACTCGGGGAACATTTCGCGTACGCGGTGAAGTTATCGATATCTTCCCCGCGGAATCAGATGAATATGCGCTACGGGTTGAATTATTTGATGAAGAAGTTGAGCGGCTATCTTTATTTGATCCTTTGACAGGCCAGATCCAACATCGTGTGCCTCGTTTTACCGTTTACCCTAAAACCCACTATGTCACTCCTAGAGATCGGATCTTAGAAGCGATGGAGCAAATCAAGGTGGAGCTGGCTGATAGACGTAAAGTGCTACTCGAAAATAATAAACTTTTAGAAGAGCAACGCATTACCCAGCGAACTCAGTTCGATCTTGAAATGATGAATGAACTTGGCTATTGCTCTGGGATTGAAAACTATTCACGCTATTTATCTGGTCGAGCTCCCGGAGAACCACCTCCAACCTTGTTTGATTATCTTCCCGCAGATGGCCTATTGGTGGTGGATGAATCTCACGTCACCATTCCACAAATTGGTGCTATGTATAAGGGAGACCGTTCTCGTAAAGAAACGTTGGTAGAATATGGTTTCCGTTTACCTTCTGCACTGGATAACCGGCCAATGCGCTTTGAAGAGTTTGAAGCGTTGGCGCCACAAACGATTTATGTCTCAGCAACACCGGGTAACTATGAAATAGAAAAATCGGGCTCTGAAGTGATAGAGCAGGTGGTTAGGCCAACAGGTTTATTGGATCCCATTATTGAGGTGCGTCCAGTCGCGACTCAGGTTGATGATTTACTTTCCGAAATTCGCATACGCGCCCAGAAAAATGAACGTGTGTTGGTCACCACACTGACAAAACGGATGGCTGAAGATTTAACAGAATACCTTGAAGAGCATGGGGAGCGCGTTCGCTACCTTCACTCTGATATTGATACAGTTGAACGTGTTGAAATTATTCGTGATTTACGGCTTGGTGAATTTGATGTTTTAGTCGGGATCAACTTGCTTAGAGAAGGTCTTGATATGCCAGAGGTCTCATTAGTGGCGATTTTGGACGCGGATAAAGAAGGCTTTTTACGTTCAGAACGCTCATTGATTCAGACAATAGGACGCGCTGCTCGTAACTTAAATGGTAAAGCGATTTTGTATGGCGATAAAATTACCAATTCGATGGAAAAAGCCATCAAAGAAACGGAACGACGCCGAGCTAAGCAGATCGCCTTTAACGAGCAGCATGGTATTGTTCCTCAAGGGCTGAATAAAAAAGTCGGCGATATTCTACAAATCGGCCACAAAGTGGGCGGAAAATCGAAAGGGCGCAATAAAGAGAATACGAAAATTGATCATCGCGATGATATCCAATTGCTATCAACAAAAGAATTGGAGCAACGTATTTCACAGCTTGAGGCTCAGATGTATAAACATGCTCAAGACTTGGAATTTGAAGCGGCTGCAAATGTTCGCGATCAATTACAAGAACTCAGAGAACGTTTTATTGCTAATTCATGATGAGATAACGTTAACCACGAGATGCCTTTCTCGTGGTTAACTTCAGAGCGTTTGAGTGGCAAATTGTCGACGGCTATACGAATGATTAAAGTAGTTGTACTGTTTCTTCAATCGCTTGCAAAAGCAATTTGCGGTCGTGACGATAAGGGATATCGTCGGCTTCTAACACACGCTGTGTTACTAAACGTTCATGGCGAATAGGTTCAATATTGGTTCTTGGGCCAACGATGACGGCATTAATTTTTTGGCAGCCAATATGTTGTTCCATCATCAGTAACTTTTCTTTTAAGGTTAGACTGGCAGCTGAGGTACTGAGTTCTTTACCAAGGTTGCCAATATAAATCATAGGGGCTTTACATTCACGTAATGCATCGGTGATGTCATCAAGCAGCAATAAGGGCATTAGGCTAGTAAAGAAGCTGCCTGGGCCGATTAAAATCAAGTCAGATTGGTGAATTGCCTCAACCGCTTCTGCGGTGGCTTTGACTCTGGGGTATAAACGTAGCTCTTGAGGCAATTCAACTAAAGCATCAACATTCACTTCGCCATAGACTTCATTCCCCATATCATCTATTGCCATCAAATCCACAGGGGATTCAGACATAGGAATGAGTTTTGCATCCACTTTTAGCATATTGCGGATCAAATTGATGGCATCAAGGGGGCGAACACTGAGGTGATCTAATGACTTTAACATTAGGTTACCTAAATTATGTCCAGAGAGTTCACCATTCCCACTAAAGCGATATTCGAACATAGCTGAGGCAATTGAAGGTTCTGTGATTAGTTGGTTGAGACAGTTACGCATATCTCCCCAAGCGATGCCGCCTTCTGCTCGACGGATACGACCAGTCGACCCACCGTTATCGGTAGTGGTAACAATGCCCGTTAATCGAGAACCTAAAGATGAGAGAGAAGACATTACACGACCAAGCCCATGTCCGCCCCCAAGAGCGACAACATGCCTAAAATCAGTCAGACTACTATTCGGCATAGTGTTCCTATATCAGTTATTTTCCAGCGCCATGGCTATTATACAGTGTTCTCGTTAGTGAGATGTAATTTAAACGAAAAACGGCGCGATTTGTCACGTTTAACACAAAACCGCGTTAATCTATCACAAAACCCTGGTTTGGGTTCATTTATCATCATTATTCACAGTAAAAATTTAAAATTATGATGAGTTAAAAATTAATTATCTCATCGGGTTATTTGTGATAATCAAGAAAGGATCAATAATTGTGTTAAACCTAAATTCAGATTGCTCTTAATTAACTAAAAAAACGATAATTGAAGTGATTTTCTTATCATCTTCAAATCTTTTCAAAATGTTCAAAATACATTTACCCACATACGTCATGACATTAAATTTATATTGGATTAACAAATGCATAACTAAATGCTAAGCCGTTGTATAATATATTATATATCGAAATTCAAATTCGCTTTTTGCTTTTATTTACGCTAAAATCCCTACATATAATAAGTGAACAAAGTAAACAATGTTGAGAGCTCATTCGCCACGTTAACTTGATTCGCTTATAGATAAAAACTCCTAGCCTTTGTGTCTAAGTTCGCGCTAACGAATATGATGCTTTGGCCGTGGTCTTTGAACCACCAGGGTGCAAGATAGAAATGTCTGCATCTCCCGTATTTGGAAAGGTGTCATTATGCAGCAGCTTGTCGATCAATTTGCTCGGAAATTTTACTATCTCCGCCTATCTATTACTGATGTGTGCAACTTTCGTTGTACCTATTGTCTCCCTGATGGTTACAAACCTAGTGGTCGCCACGAGTTCCTTTCGCTGAGTGAAATTCAGCGTGTTAGCCGTGCTTTTGCTGAATTAGGAACAGAAAAAGTCCGTATCACAGGTGGTGAGCCGACGATGCGTAAAGACTTTACCGATATTATCGCTGCGATAAACGAAAATAAATCAATAAAGAAAATTGCGGTTACCACCAATGGCTATCGTATGGCGCGTGATGTGCAGCAATGGAAAGAGGCGGGGCTTGGTGCGATTAATGTCAGTGTCGACAGCTTAGATCCTCGTCAATTTGCGGCCATTACAGGCCAAGACAAATTTTATCAAGTCATGCAAGGCATTGATGCAGCCTTTGACGCTGGTTTTAAGCAAGTCAAAGTCAATGCGGTGTTGATGAAAAACGTCAACGATATCGCACTCAAATCATTTTTAAATTGGATTAAGCATCGTCCTATTCAATTGCGTTTCATTGAATTAATGGAAACGGGGGAAGGCAGTGATCTTTTTAACCGTTACCATATTTCGGGAGAAACGATTCGTGACCGCCTTATTGAAGAAGGTTGGTACAGTGTACCCCGTGCACGGAGCGATGGTCCCGCACAAGTATTTAGCCACCCTGATTACCTAGGGGAAATTGGCCTTATCATGCCTTATGAAAAAGATTTCTGCCAAAGTTGTAACCGCTTACGCGTTTCTTCATTGGGAAATCTTCATCTGTGTTTATTTGGTGAGAATGGCATACCACTACGTGATTTGCTCAGCGATGACAACCAAAATGAAGCACTGAAAGCACGTATTCAAAGTGGATTACAATTCAAGCGAGAAACCCATTTCTTGCATATGGGCGACAGCGGCATTACCCCTAATTTATCGGTAATTGGCGGCTAACCCATTTTTGATTTTTTCAGGAGAAAATATGTCACAACTGACTCACATCAATGCTTCGGGTGAAGCGCATATGGTGGATGTTTCTGCAAAAGCGGAAACAGTCCGTGAAGCGAAGGCGGAGGCTTTTGTTACCATGAATGCAGACACCTTATCCATGATTATTGAAGGAAGTCATCATAAAGGTGATGTTTTTGCAACAGCTCGCATCGCAGGGATCCAAGCAGCCAAAAAAACATGGGAATTGATCCCGCTATGCCATCCTTTGTTACTCACCAAAGTGGAAGTAACTCTCCAAGCCTTACCTGAAACAAATCAAGTACGTATTGAATCTTGCTGCCGTTTGACAGGGAAAACGGGGGTGGAAATGGAGGCACTAACGGCAGCGTCTGTTGCGGCTTTAACCATCTATGATATGTGTAAAGCGGTGCAAAAAGACATGGTTATTGGCCCGGTTCGTTTATTGGAAAAAACAGGCGGCAAATCAGGTCATTTTAAGGTGGATGCATGATTAAAGTCCTTTTTTTTGCTCAGGTGCGTGAATTAGTTGGTACAGATTGCCTTGAGTTATCAGAATATTATCCAACTGTTGAAGCGCTACGCCAATCCCTATCTAAACGTGGTGATCGCTGGGCACTCGCGTTAGAGGATGGTAAGTTGCTATCGGCGGTAAACCAATCTTTTGTTGCCTCAGATCATCCTTTGAACGACGGTGATGAAGTGGCTTTTTTCCCTCCAATGACAGGGGGATAAGATGAAAAATACCCATATTGCCGTTCAAACAGAAAATTTCAGCGTGGGTGAACAATACCAATGGCTTGCAGAGTGTGATAGCGACGGAGCAGTGGTCACCTTTACTGGTAAAGTGAGAAATCACAATTTAGGCGACAGTGTTGCGGCATTAACACTTGAACACTATCCCGGAATGACGGAAAAAGCGTTAACCCAGATAGTAGTAGAAGCACGACAACGTTGGGAATTACAACGCGTTAGTGTGATCCATCGTGTGGGAACTTTACAACCGGGTGAAGAAATTGTTTTTGTTGGTGTCACTAGCGCTCATCGTGCAGCCGCATTCCAAGCTGCTGAATTTATAATGGATTATTTGAAAACCAAAGCCCCATTTTGGAAGAAAGAAACGTTGCCTAATAATGAACGTTGGGTTGAGGCAAAAGAGAGTGATGAGGCCAGTGCAGAGCGCTGGTAATCATCTGGATTTCTTATTGAGTTTTGAGTTTGTTGAATGTTAATGTCAATAAATTGTGATAAACTTTGCAAGATATTGTCTGGCTACGGCACATTGCTGTGGTCGTTTCTTACTAATGTATGAAGGGTAACCATCATGGATCGATTCGATCAACGTAATGATTCTCTTGTCCAGCGCAGCAGTGCCACCATTCAGACATTTATGTCTCAGGTGTATGGATGGATGACCGTTGGCCTGTTACTGACGGCTTTTGTCGCTTGGTACACGTTGGGTCTTTTACTCGAAGGTAAAATAATGCTAAGCCAAGGTCTTATTATCGGCTTAGTTGTTGTTCAGTTTGGTCTCGTACTTGGCTTATCATTCCTACTACCAAAAATGAGTGGAATGGTTGCAACGGGCATGTTTATGCTCTACTCAATGCTAACGGGCGTGACACTTTCTGTGATCCTTGCGGTATATACGCAAGAGTCAGTTGTCGGTACCTTTATTATCACAGCGGTGATGTTTGGGGCACTTAGCTTCTATGGCTATACCACTAAACGCAGCTTATCGGGTATGGGTAACTTCCTGTTTATGGCATTGATAGGCTTGATCGTAGCATCACTGGTTAATATCTGGATGCAAAGCTCTGCAATGTACTGGGTGATTACTTATGCGGGTGTGTTAATTTTCGCTGGTTTAACCGCATATGACACTCAAAAGCTGAAAGAAATGGGTGCACAAATTGATGTCGAAGATAAAGAAAATATGCGTAAATTCGCTATTTTAGGTGCATTGAACCTGTATCTGGACTTCATCAACCTGTTCTTGATGTTACTCCGTATTTTCGGAGACCGTCGCTAATTTAGCGGTTTTGCGTATCGTGGTTAGCTGATACGTGAATAGATAAAGTAAAAGAACATAAACCCTTGTTATGGTTTAACCAACAAGGGTTTTTTATTGCTTGTCGATCATAAAAAACAAGTGAATGAGAGCATCTAAGCTATTTTCTTGCGAAATAGATAATAAGCAATGGAGCTGGTTATCACCGATATGAAGAGTAACGGCCATAAACTGTGCCAAATAATATTGAAATCAGCATCTTTGAGGTAAATTTGTTTGGTTATTTCCGTAAAGTGGCGAATCGGATTTACCCAAGTGATATCTTGTAGCCATACAGGCATGTTTTCTACTGGAGAGATATAGCCCGATAGCAAAACAGCGGGCATCATAAAGACAAATACGCCAATGAAAGCTTGCTGCTGTGTTGAGCATAATGCTGAAATTAACAAGCCAAACCCTACCAAAGATAAGCCATAGAAAATCATGGTCGCATAAAAAAGAGGGAGGGAGCCTGCAAAAGGTATTTGATAGCAAAAGATACCAATCACTAAGACTAATGTAGCTTGTGCTGTTGCGATAATCAGCGCAGGAACCGCTTTACCGATAAAAATTTGCCAAGTGGTAAGGGGTGAGACAAGTAATTGATCGAGAGTGCCTTGCTCTGCTTCACGGGCAATCGATAGCGAGGTAACAATTAACACCCCAATAGTAGTAATTAACGCAACCAATGATGGCACAATAAACCATTTGTAATCGAGATTGGGGTTATACCAGTTGCGTACTATTAACTCACTATTATTGGCTAAAGGTTTTCCCGCAGTCAGTTCATGTTGATACTGCTGAACAATTTGTTGGATATAATTAGCCGCAATTTGTGCACTATTAGAGTTACGGCCATCAAGCAGCAACATCATATTGGCAGTATGTTGGCTATCTATGTCTCCACTAAAATTCTGCCCAAAGCGTACGACTAACAAGCTTTCACGGTTATCCAGTGTTTCACGAATCTCATGTTCATTTTTAAGTAATAGAACCTTTGAGAAGGCCTCCGCCTTAGCCAAGCGTTGAGTTAGCTCTATGGCGTGTTGACCACCATCTTGGTCAAAAATCGCAATGGTTGTATTGGTTACCTCTAATGTTGCCGCAAGCGGAAATAAGATCATTTGGAAAATAACCGGCATGATCAAAATGATCCGTGTTTGCTTTTCTTGTAATAAAGATTGCAACTCTTTCATGATCAAGGTGTATAAGCGATAAAACATAGCAAATCCTTATCAATCAAGGCGTCGGCGCGTTTTCCATGCCGTTAAACCAATAAATAAAATGGCGGAAGCAATAAGTAGCAGTAAGTCGGTGAGTAAAACAATATAGATATCACCGGCTAAAAATAGCGTCTGTAGACTACTGACAAAATAGCGCGCTGGAATAAAGTAGGTCACGATTTGAATAACTATAGGCATACTTGATATTTCAAAAATAAAGCCTGACAGCATGATTGCTGGTAAAAATGCCGCATTTAAGGCAACCATAGCGGCATTAAATTGGTTACGGGTGATCGTTGAGATCAGTAAGCCCATCCCCAGCGCCGTCGCTAAATAGAGGCTCGTGATCAAAAACAGGACTAGGAGGGAACCTCGATAAGGGACATCTAGCACCAAGGTCGTGACGACCATACAGAGGATCATCACAAAAGAGCCAAGAACCTGATAGGGTAATAGTTTCGACAGTAATAGCTCGGTACGAGTAATTTGCGTAGAAAGTAAGGCTTCCATTGTGCCTCGTTCCCACTCTCGAGCTACAACTAATGAGGTTAAAATCGCGCCGACAACGGTCATGATAATACTGATTGCACCGGGTATAATAAAATGCTGGCTAATCGCTGCTTCGTTGAACCAGTAACGCATATTTAGATCAATAAGTGGTTCTGTTGAATAGCCTTTATTTTCACCTTGTTGCACTAACCATGTATGCCAAACACCTTTCGTGTAGGCCTGCACAAAGTTGGCGGTATTAGGTTCACTGCCGTCGGTAATCACTTGTATGGCGGCATGTCCTTCAGGCCGTAATAGCTGTTGTGAAAAATCAACGGGAACTACAACGATGCCGCGAATTTCTCCTGCTTGCATTTTATCAATCAATAATTGTCGGTTATCACTCACTGTGGCATCAATAAAAGGAGAGCCTGTGAAAGTATCAACCAGCTCTCTCGCTTCATGGCTTTGTTGATCCATTAATATGCCAATTCGTAATTGGCTTGAATCTAAATTTATGCCGTAGCCAAAGATAAATAGCAGCATCAATGGGATGACGACAGCGATTAATGCACTGCTTGGATCGCGCACAATCTGTTTGCTTTCTTTAATGCATAATGCTTTGAGTCTACGCCAAGAAAAATGAGACGCATTAGCGGTCATTGTTCCTCCTGCTGTTTATCATAGTCGAGTATCAGCTCAATAAAGGCATCTTCCATTGAAGGGTTCGGGTTCGCTTCTGTGGCAACTTGTTGTTTTAAGGCATCAGGGGTACCTGCTGCAATAATTTTGCCACGATACACTAACCCAATTCGATCACAGTATTCCGCTTCATCCATGAAATGGGTTGTGACCATGACGGTGACTCCTTTATCTACCATTCCATTGATATGTAACCAAAATTCACGCCGAGTGAGAGGGTCAACACCTGAAGTTGGTTCATCAAGAAATAAAATATCAGGCTCATGCATCAATGAACAAGCCAGTGCCAGTCGTTGCTTAAAACCAAGTGGTAGAGAATCTGTTATTTGATGCAGTATGGGGGTGAAATTAAAAGCTTCAACCATTTCAGCGATTTTTTGAACTTGATGTTTGCCATGTAGGCCATAAACCCCTGAAAAAAATTTCAGATTTTGTCCAACCTTTAAATTGCTATAGAGAGAAAACTTTTGGGCCATATAGCCTAAGTGTTGTCGTGCCTTATCTGAGCTAGTTTTTAAATCCATCCCTAAGACCAAAGCTTGCCCTTCCGTGGGTTTCATTAACCCACACATCATTTTAAAAGTGGTTGATTTTCCTGCGCCATTAGGGCCGAGTAAGCCAAAGATTTCGCCGCGTTTTACTTGGAAATTCACCGTGTCCGTTGCAGCAAAGTCACCAAATTTTTTGGTAAGGTTACGTGCTTCAATAACGGTTTCACTGGGGTTTGCAGGAATTTGAGGCATGATAGCCGCTAGCTCTGAGCGATGAGATGGCCCTCCACCCAATAAATCAATAAAGGCATCTTCGAAACGAGGCTCTGCTTCAACAAGTTTACCATTAGGTATATTCAAGCCTTGTAATAGTGATTCTTTAGATGCGTTTTCTTTTAAAATCAAACGAATGTATCGACCTTGAATAACCCCATCGGTCGTTTCAGGAAGTACAAGGGCATCTTGTAAAACGGTGCGTTTATCTTCGGCAGGAACCTCTAATAAATATGAGCGCCCGACCATTTTTTGGGTCAGTGTTTGTGGTTGTCCTGAAAAAAGTAGCTTACCTTGGTTTAGTAATAAAACATTTTTGCATTGCTGGGCTTCATCAAGATAGGACGTACTCCATAGGATCAACATGCCCTCATCAGCTAAGGTATGAACCATCTGCCACAATTCCCGCCGTGCTATCGGGTCGACTCCCACTCCGGGTTCATCCAAAAGAAGCACTTTAGGTTTACCTATCAGTGTGCAGGCTAATCCCAATTTTTGCTTCATTCCACCTGATAATTTCCCCGCTAGCCTATGAGTAAAACGGGTTAAATCGGTAAAGCTGAGTAGTTGTTGATAGGTTTTTTGGCGCTCTTCTCCAATAACGCCACGTAAATCAGCATATAAATCGAGGTTTTCTTGGACGGTTAAATCTTCATATAAACCAAACTTCTGTGGCATATATCCCAAGTTAGCATGAACTTGTACACTATCCGCGATAGGATCTAACCCCATTAGGCTGATTGAGCCAGAATCTGGTTTTAATAAACCAGCAAGCATTCTCATCAGCGTCGTTTTTCCTGCTCCATCAGGACCAACTAACCCAGTGACTGAACCGCCATAGATTTCAGTGGTTAAGCGTTCTACTGCCGGCGAATCCAGTCCTATAAATGTCTTTTCGACCTCTTGAAGACGAATATGATAATCTGATTCACTCATCATACACTCTTATTACTGCTCTTGAGGGAAACGAATAGTGACAGGCATTCCTTGACGTAAAGCATCATCAGGATTGCTGACAATAATACGTAATCGATACACAAGGTCAGTGCGTAGTTCAGGCGTTTGGACGCTTTTCGGCGTAAATTCAGCGGTTGGTGAGACAAAGCCAATGGTGCCATGGTAAGGCGCATCAGGGCGGCTATCTGTGTAGAGTAAAACTTCTTTGCCGGGAACGGCCATACCCAAATTGGGCTCATTCACATAAGCTCTAGCCCAAACAGGGCTTGTTAGAGTGACACTAAAGACGGTATTCCCAGCCCCGACAATAGTGCCTGGTTCGATTGCTCGAGTAAGAATGGTGCCATCGGAAGGGGCTGTCAAAATGGTATCTTGTAAATCTAATTCGGCTTGTGCAACAGCCGCTTCCGCTTGTAACCATTCACCACGAGCGGCTTCTATTTCCTCTTTACGGAATCCACTCTGATATTGATTCAATTTATCTTGTGCTGCTTTCAAGGCTGCAAGAGCTTGATTACGATTCGTTTTAGCATTATCCAATTCATTGGCGGAGATAACGTGGGATGCTGCTAACCCTTTTTGACGTTGATAAAAACTTTCTGCGTATTGCCATGCAGCTTGTTTTTGTGCGACTTCCGCTTCAACTTGTGCAACTTCTTGAGTTCGATAACCTTTTTCCTTCATGGCTAGTTGCGCTTTGGCACTATCCCTGATCCCTTTAGCTTTATTCAACGCATTGATATAAGGAGCTTTATCAAGCTCCCCGAGTGTTTGACCTTGGGTAACGCGCGCGCCTTCATCAACATTCAAAGACGCGAGCTTCCCACCTACACGAAAGCCTAGATTAACGGTTCGTACGTCAATATTGCCATATAAGGTTAATGTTTTATCTTGTTGTGATTGATACCAATAATAGCCACCAGCCGCGATCCCGATTACTATGACAATAAGAATAAAAAAGACAGAACGACGTTTACTGTTCATAATTAACCTTATTTCGTGTAAATATTGTGATTTAAAAGAGATAGAACAATAATCTATAACCAATTTTTATAGATTAATCATATCACTTTTTACCTTCTTTGCGATGGCGTAAACCTTCTAATAATATATTGGTGTGCTCTATCAGTACCTGATTGATAATTTTATACTCCTCTTCATTAATGTGTTTCCAGCCTGTTTGCCGAAGGAGTGTCTCTCTTGCGATACGGAATGAGAGCGTTTCCCCCAAAATGGCATGGGTCTGAATTAACGTGGTTAATTTGTTCGGATCGGAGCCTATATAGATAGCAATAAGCCGATTCAATTTAGTGTAAATAGGACCTAGTGCCTGTTCATGGATAATCGTATAAGCTTCAGTGGGATTGAGCTGTTCTCTAGCAAGTATCCGTGAAAAGCTAAGGTTCTTTTTTTCTAATTGGAAGTAGTTGTAACCTACTAAGATTTTTTGCAAATGCGTAATGGCTTCATCAGGCGAGGGTGCCGGTTGACGAAGGTAAGTATCTATTTCTGAAATATTTTCACTAAAATTTTCTTTTATTGTATCTGCAATCAATTGTGCTACAGCTAGGTATAGACCCTCTTTTGAACCAAAGTAATACGAAATAGCAGCAATATTTTGGCCTGAAACCTGAGCAATTTTGCGGGTTGTTGCTCCATCCAGACCTAATTCACCATAGACATCAGCAGCCGAATATAACAACTGCACTTTGGCGTTTTCTCCTCTATGAGTTGATGGTGTATTTATGGTCATGAAATTTCCTTAAACAGTTAAAATTAAATATTAACTTAACTAGCGCTATGCAGCTTTTTGCTTTCCGCACTGACGGAAAACGATATATTGCAGTGTGTAATAGTTATATATACTATATTCAAGTAATTTTGTATTAATTTATTTTATAAACTAAATTAATATACTTATTAGGAACAAATAATGTTACAATTTTTGCAATAGCACGGCAGTTTGCACCTTTATCCTTCTACATGATCCTTCCCCTCGAACTGCCTCTGATTATTCAGAGTGGTGAAGCCCGGAGTAATTTAAGTTGACTAGTTTTTCAGACCTCGCATTAAACGAGGAAATTCTGCTTGCCATCAATGAGTTAGGCTATGAATCACCGACGCCAATTCAGCAGCAAGCTATCCCGGCAGTTCTTGCTGGCCATGACTTATTAGCAAGCGCCCAGACAGGAACGGGAAAAACCGCGGGCTTTACGTTACCTATTTTGCAGAAATTGATCTCCACTCCCCGCACAGGGAAAGATCGTAAACCCATTCGAGCATTGATTTTGACGCCTACCCGTGAATTGGCTGCTCAAGTTGCTGAAAATGTTAAAGAATATAGCCGCCATTTGAAGGTTCGCTCCTTTGTGGTCTTTGGGGGGGTCAGCATTAACCCTCAAATGATGAAATTACGTGGTGGTGTTGAAATCTTGATTGCGACACCCGGACGTTTACTCGATTTAGAACATCAAAATGCGGTCAATTTATCTCAAGTTGAAATTTTTGTTCTTGATGAAGCTGACCGCATGTTGGATATGGGATTTATTCATGATATTCGCCGTGTTATCAATAAATTGCCTAAGAAACGCCAAAATTTGCTGTTTTCAGCGACGTTCTCTGATGAAATTAAACAGCTAGCGAATAAGCTATTAGATAACCCAATTACTATTGAAGTCGCTCCCCGTAATTCAGCCTCTGAACAAGTCACCCAATTTGTGCATCATGTTGATAAGAAACGTAAAGCGGAACTTTTATCCTACATGATCGGTCGTGATAATTGGCAACAGGTGCTCGTGTTTACGCGTACAAAACATGGCGCGAACCGACTTGCTGAGCATCTTAATAAAGATGGAATAAAAGCCGCTGCAATCCATGGAAACAAAAGCCAAGGTGCACGTACACGCGCCCTAGCAGACTTTAAATCAGGTGACATACGTGTCTTAGTGGCTACAGACATTGCTGCGCGTGGTTTGGATATCGAACAGCTTCCTTACGTCGTTAACTTCGAACTGCCTAATGTGGCGGAAGACTATGTTCACCGTATTGGTCGTACAGGACGAGCAGAAGCAACGGGAATGGCGGTATCACTAGTTTGTGTGGATGAAGTTAAGTTATTAAAAGATATAGAAAAATTATTGAAAAAATCCATCCCCGTTATGGCGATTGATGGTTATGAGCCCGACCCTTCAATTAAGCCTGAACCTATTCAGAAAGGCCCTCAGCGCAATAATGAGAGACGTAGCGGTAGCGGTAAGCGCCATACCACGTCTGCGAAGCCTCGCCGTGAACGCACCGAGAATACGAAAAGTAAGCCGGCAACTTCTGGTTCACCGTGGAAAAAATCACAAAAGAAAGTGCGTCAGGGGCATGGTGAAGGCTAATGCGTGTTGTTCTGGCTCCAATGGAAGGCGTTCTCGATTCTCTGGTACGTTCGCTACTCAGTGAGGTCAATGATTATGACCTCTGTATTACCGAGTTTGTGCGTGTTGTCGATACTCTACTTCCTGCGAAAACGTTTTATCGATTATGCCCAGAACTACGTCATGGGAGTCGTACACCGTCGGGAACATTAGTACGCGTACAACTATTGGGCCAGCATCCGCAATGGCTCGCGGAAAACGCGGCTAGAGCGGTTTCTTTAGGTTCATGGGGGGTTGATCTTAATTGTGGATGTCCCTCTAAAACGGTCAATGGACATGGTGGCGGAGCGACATTACTGAAGCAGCCTGAACTGATCTACCGTGCAGCGAAAGCTATGCGTGAGGCTGTTCCAAAGGAGCTTCCTGTGTCTGTTAAAGTAAGATTAGGTTGGGATAGTAGCCAGCTTTGCTATGAAATTGCCGATGCAGTTGAACAGGCAGGCGCGACAGAGCTCACAGTACATGGGCGAACCAAGGAAGATGGTTATCGAGCCGAGAAAATTAATTGGCAAGCTATTGGTGATATTCGTCAGCGTTTATCGATCCCCGTTATTGCTAATGGCGAAATTTGGGATTATGAAAGCGCTCAACGCTGCCTTGAAATGACAGGCTGTGATGCCATTATGATTGGCCGAGGTGCCTTGAATACGCCGAATCTTAGCCATGTGGTGAAAGCGAACCAGCCTAAAATGCCTTGGGAACAAGTTGGGAAGCTACTCTTAAAGTACACTGAGTTAGAGAAACAGGGAGATACAGGGAATTACCACGCTGCTCGTATCAAACAGTGGTTAGGTTATTTACGCAAAGAATATGAACAGGCCAACCTATTATTCTCACATATTAGAGCACTAAAAACTGCTAATCAGATCGCAGAAATAATCGAAAAAGAAGTTAAACAAACATTAAATAAAAGTTAAATTGTTTGAAATTTAATCATTCAATTGTATTTTATTTGCCAAAATAGCGTATTAGATCTTTACTTAAATTGGTTAATCATTTTTAAGTCATGTTAAATTGGGTTTAAATTGTTTGTCATAGAATGGCAAACTCACAGGATTAAACTCTATTTTACCGTGTTTAATTTGTATGGAGGTCTATGATGGGAGTTATTTCTTGGGTTATTTTTGGTCTTATTGCAGGTATTTTGGCGAAGTGGATCATGCCAGGAACCTACCAAATCGGTTTTGTCATGACGACCGTACTCGGAATTGTTGGGGCCGTCGTTGGTGGATATATCAGTACTTTCTTTGGCAAAGGTAAGGTAGATGGTTTCAACTTTGGCAGCTTTGTGGTTGCCGTGATCGGTGCGATAGTCGTGCTATTTTTAGCTGGAATATTTGCTAAATAACCTGATACCCAATCAGAATGAACCTTAAAATAAACCACCGTTAATTAGGTGGTTTATTTTTATGGAAATCGTCATGCTGATACTATAGATATCTTGGCTCACTCAATTATGGCTGATGAGTTCCCAAGATTTCAGCTAACACTCCCTTATGTGAGTTAAGTCGCTTTATATGCAAGGGAGTGATAGCACAGTGACTAAGGTTCTATCGGTAAGCCGTTATCTTGCCCCCATTCAGCCCATGAGCCATCGTACAGGCTAACATTGGTATTACCTAATAGTGTTAATGCCATTAAGACGACGGCGGCGGTCATACCTGAGCCACAAGTTGTGACAGAAGGGGCATGAATATCAATGCCTTGTTTAGCAAACAGCGCTTTCAGTTCTGTTTCTGATTTAAACTCACCCTTGTCGACTAACAGATCCCAAGGCATATTTTTACTACCAGGGATATGCCCCATGCGTAGACCCGGACGAGGTTCAGGGGCTTGCGCTAAAAAGCGTGCGGCGGCACGGGCATCAATAATCTGTACTTGCTTTTGCTCTTCTACTAGTTCAAGGACTTGAGCTTGATTTAAAACATTTTCACGCTGGCATTTGGCCGTGTAGGTTTGCGGTGTCGGAGGGATAACTTCTCCTGTCTGAGTTTCAAAACCTGCCGCTTTCCATGCATCAATGCCACCAGCTAGAATTTTGACATTTTTGTGGCCCATCGTTGTAAATGTCCACCACGCGCGAGGCGCAGAGAATAAATTATTCTGAGCGTAAATGATTACTTGAGTATCATTATTTATTCCCATTTTACCGACGGCCTGACTAAATGTAGTTTCATCTGGCAGCATATGTGGCAGGGCAATACGCGTATCTGCCACTTCATCTTGATTAAAGAATTGGGCATGAGGAATGTGTTCTTCTAACCAACGCTGCCGACAATCATAAGGCGCGGTTGGAGGGGGAGATGAAGCATCTAGTACGATAAGGTTAGTATCTGACAGGTGGTCATGTAACCAGTGAGGTGTGACAAAATAAGCGTCATACATAAATTATCTTCATCCTGAATGTAAATATTATTGAGCCTGATTAACCGCAGGAATAATAGAAGGTTGCTGTGGTTGACTGTGTTCAATAGGTGTCGTTGAACGTGTATAAATATTCATGCCCGCTAAAACAATCCCACCAACGGAACCGAATGCACATAGCGCGAAGAGAGCGATAACAACCTTTTTCATTTTTTATAGCCTGAGTTGAAGAAGTAGACCCAAAGTATAACTCGATGAGTGTTGCAGACAAGTTAAATACTCTTTTTTGTGCGGATGAATGGGGAATTTGCCAACCTGTTCCCAATTTTGTGGCATAATGGTTTTTTAAACAGTAGTTTTTGCAAAGCACATCGTAAATACTTTCTGATAACGTCTGGTTTATTAACCACATTGGTTATTCTACACCTTCTAATGTAAACAGCAGTGAGCCTATGTCTCTGTCAAATAAAATTAAAGAACATATAACCCAATGGTATAAAGGGTTATCACACCATATTGACGGGTTCGTTTCCCGCGCACCACAGCGCCAAATGATTGCTGAAGTTGCAAAAAATTTGTCTGATGAAGAAGGGCGACATTTGGTGATTGAGGCACCAACAGGAGTAGGCAAAACACTCTCTTATTTAATACCCGGTATTGCTGTTGGGCGTGAAGAAGGCAAAATATTAGTCGTCAGCACGGCGAATGTCGCGTTACAGGATCAAATTTTCAGTAAAGACTTACCATTACTCAGTAAAATAATTCCCGACCTTAAGTATACAGGCGCTTTTGGTCGAGCACGTTATGTATGTCCTCGCAATTTAGAGGCAATTTGTGCAGCTGAAGGCGAACAAATTGACTTAATGTTGTTAGTCGAAGATAAGGCTGAAATAGCCAATAGTGAAGAAAGAGCGATTTGTCAGCAGCTACGTAATGACTTTCATAGCTTTGCATGGGATGGGTTGAGGGATCACCATAAACGAGCATTTAGTGATAGCTTATGGCGAAAGGTGAGTACTGATAAAATGAATTGCTTAGGTCGTAATTGCCAATTTTATCAGCGCTGTCCATTTTTTATTGCCCGCCGAGAAATTGAAGATGCGGATGTCGTGGTGGCAAACCATGCCTTAGTGATGGCAGCGATGGAAAGTGAATCTGTATTGCCTGAACCTAAAAAGCTGCTTTTGGTACTTGATGAAGGTCATCATGTGCCTGATGTTGCGAGAGATGCATTAGAAGTAGAAGGTGAAATCACCCTTGTTCAATTAACTGCGCAAGTGGATAACTTTATTCATAATGTAGGGCAGTATGTTGCTCAGTTTAGCCCGGCTAAACCACCGAAGTTAGCGAATCCCGAACGATTGCATCAACATGCAGAAAAATTAAGGGCGGCATTTCGTGATTTTTCACTATTAACAAATGCTTTATTGCCAGAAACCTCGAAGGACAGTGAATATTTATTTCCGTTGGGACAGTTACCTGAGGCAATGCAATTATGCTGTCAGGATTTATTCAAATTAACAGATGCCCTTAAAGGCTTATCTGAAGCGATTTTAAATGATTTAACCGAACAGACAGCGAAACAAGATATTGTTCGCCTACATCGCGCTATTTTATCAACTAGCAGAGCGTTAGGTTATTTTGAAAATATGGCAAAGTTGTGGCGTTTAGCGACTCTTGAGCAAACATCAGGCGCTCCGGTATCTAAATGGCTTAGTCGTCGTTATGAGAAAAATCAGTCTCGCTTATTTATGCACTGTGCTGGTATTCGAGTGAGTGAACAACTTCAGCAACTGTTATGGCGCAATGTGCCACATATTGTGGTGACCTCTGCAACGTTACGTTCACTCAACAGTTACGCGCGTTTTCAAGAGTTGAGTGGGTTATCAGAAAAAAGTGATGATCGTTTTATCACTTTATCGTCTCCTTTTAATCATGTTGAACAGGGAAAATTAGTTATTCCTCAAATGAAATATGAGCCAACTATCGCGACCGAAGAGCAACATTTAGCGGAGATGGCAACCTATTTTCGCCATGAATTAGAGAAAGGAACGCATCGAGGGATGTTGGTGCTATTTAGTAGCCAACGCGCTATGGACGGTTTTTTAGAGCATGTGAAAGATTTGCGTTTACAATTATTAGTACAGGGGGATCAACCTCGTTACCGATTAGTGGAAACGCACTGTGAACGCATCGATAAAGGTTTAGTTAGCGTATTAATTGGCTTGCAATCATTCGCTGAGGGGCTTGATTTAAAAGGCGAATATTTAACTCAGGTGCATATTCATAAAATTGCATTTCCACCTGTAACGAACCCAGTCATTATCACAGAGGGGGAGTGGCTAAAATCGCTTAAGCGCTATCCTTTTGAAGTTCAAAGTTTACCGAGTGCTTCTTTTAATCTAATTCAGCAAGCTGGCCGCTTGATCCGTAGTCATGAATGCTACGGTGAAATTATTATTTATGATAAACGGTTAATCACCAAAAATTATGGCAAGCGGTTATTGAATGCGCTACCCGTTTTTCCTATTGAACAGCCTCAAATGCCAATAAATAAACAGGTCACATGAAGTGAACTAAAAATTGAAGGGGTTTAATAACCAATAGGGATGAAAAAGGCCACACCATGGTGTGGCCAAGGGGCAGTCAAGGTTGACTATTGTTATCGACATTACTCAATATTGGCTTCTAAGAACCATAGGAATTTATCAAGGTCACGTGATGCTGCTGTAAACATATCCGCAGTGTCTTCATCTTCGACTTCATCAATAGCCTTACGGATATCATTAGCAACAACAGCATAGCGATCGGCTAGTGCTTTGAGGTGATCCTGCACATCATGGATATCAATTGGATATGCCTCTAACGAAGTAAACTTATTCACTTGCTGAGTGGTCCCAATAGCGACTCCGCCAAGTTGAACTGCACGTTCTGCAAATTCATCAAGGTGCTCAACTAAAGAGGCACGGAAACCATCAAGCATTTCATGTACAGCAATGAAATTACGACCACGCATATTCCAGTGTGCTTGTTTTGTCATTAAAGATAGATCGGTGAAATGAACCACCATGACATTCAACATATCAATAGTTTCTAATTTGACACTATCTTCAACATCATTGCGGGTATATAAAAGGTTTGCTTGAGGTGCTTTAACTAATTTAGCTGTACTCATAATTTTCCCCTTATAAGTCTTTAATTTATCAGTATCCTGTTTCTGTTAAATAATATAAAACAACAGAGTCAGTTTGTCATAATGCTATATTCTATTACTTTGATAGGTAAAATTGATAACGAATTACAAGTAAATTAATTATTACTAAATAATAATATAGGATTAATAAGGTAATATTTCAATGACGTTAAAGAAAATTTACAATAAATAAGGTTAATAAAGAAAGTTATTTTAACTTTATTAACCTTGAATAAGATAAAAATAATAAAAGAAATTCAAACGTTATATATTTAAGTGACTTCTTCTATTTTAGTTTTTGGACGCGCAGTAGATGTTGAACCAATAGATGCACATACTATACATAATAGCGCTAACCATTGGGTTGCAGTTAAATGCTCCTGAAGAAAGATAATGCCTAGGAATGCGCCCATACAGGGTTCTAAGCTCATCAGGGTACCAAAGGTTCTTGCTGGAAGCCGCGTTAGGGCGATCATTTCAAGAGTATAAGGAAATGCAGTTGATAAAACAGCAACCGCTAATGCCAATGGTAAAATAGCGGGATCAAACATGGCTTCAACACCAGTTTGCATTAATCCAATCGGGAAAAAAATCAACGCGGAAATAAATGAACCAATAGCGACAGTTGCAGCACCATAACCCGCGCCGGCACGTTGACCAAAAATAATATAAATGCCCCAACACACGCCAGCACCGAGCGCATATAAAGCACCAATCGGATCAAGGGCATTAATATTATCACCAATAGGTAATAAAAATAGCAAGCCAACGATAACCAATGCTATCCAAAGGAAATCAATAGGGCGGCGAGATGAAAACATAGCAACGGCAAGTGGGCCAGTAAATTCGAGTGCAACCGCGATCCCTAATGGAATTCGTTCTAAAGAGAGATAGAACAAATAGTTCATGGTTCCCAAAGAAAGGCCATATGTGAGTAGAGGAACAAGGGAGTTGCGTCTAAATTTCAATCGCCAAGGCTTAAAAATAACAAATAAAATAACGGTCGCAAGCAATAGGCGTAGCCCAGTTACCCCCGGAGCACCGATAACAGGAAATAATGTTTTAGCTAGAGATGCACCGCTCTGAATTGAGGTCATTGCAAGCAACAACAACCCTACAGGTAACAGAGGAAAAGCGCTCTTTTTAGTATCGGCAGACATGAATAATTAAACCTCAGAAATACGTTATCAAGCCTATAAAATGCTTGGCTATTCTTAAATATGAATAATTTTGCGACAAAAGGAAAAACACATAGCTTAGCAATAAGATGGACGTAATTATGGCATAAATTCAACATAGATAATATGTGTTTATAAAATATAAAGCACAATAATACATGACATTTAATGTTTGTCTTGTTAACCCGATACCGACTAAAGTATAGACTAAATTTGGACAATAATTTATATGCGACTTTATGGCTTTATACAATGTGTATTGAGGTTATCTTTATGTGACGTATAATTATTTTTCAATAAAAACACAATAATAATGAGGACAAAATGAAAAAAATTAACAGTATCGCGGTATATTGTGGGTCAAGCATGGGGGCGAATGAGGTTTATCGGCAGCAGGCTATTCAATTTGCTGAAGAAATGGTCAAACGTAATATTACTTTAGTCTATGGTGGTGCTAGCGTAGGCATTATGGGAACAGTGGCTGACACCATTTTATCTTTAGGCGGAAAAGCCATTGGCGTTATTCCTTCATTACTTGAAGAACGTGAAATTTCACATAAAAACCTCACTGAATTATATAAAGTTGAAACAATGCACCAGCGTAAAAATAAAATGATAGAGCTAGCTGATGGTTTCGTTGCTTTACCCGGAGGATATGGCACGCTTGAGGAATTTAGTGAGGTATTTACTTGGAGCCAAATTGGTTTACATACCAAACCTTGCGGCCTGTTCAATATTAATAACTATTGGCAACCATTAATCGATATGACCAATAAAATGGCAGATGAGGCTTTTTTGCAGGAAAAATATCGTCACATGGCGATTGTTGAAACTTCTCCAGCGGCATTATTCGATCGCTTTGAGAGCTATATCGCGCCATCAATAAAAACATATAGCTAACTTATTAAGAGGGGATTTATGATCCGATGTGCGGTTAAACAAGACCTTGAAGCAGTGCTTTCCCTATACGAGCTATTATTTTCAGAGATGGCGAATTTAGACAGTGAAAGAATGCAACCAGCAAAACAGGCTAGAGAGTTTGTCGAACATGCCATTAGTGATGAAAAATTTCAGTTGCTAGTGGCAGAGCATGATGGAAAAGTTAAAGGTTTTTGCCTCGCTCAACAACAATCAGCATCTCCCTATAACTGTATGGTTCCTAGAGATTTTTGTTATATCTTTGACCTTGTCGTTGCTCCAGAATTAAGAAGTCAAAAAATGGGGCATCAATTTCTTGAGCATATGAAAATATGGGCGAAAGAACGCAATTTAAGTCATTTAGAACTTTCTGTATTATCACAAAATCATCAAGCTATTAAGTTTTATGAGAGAGAAGGGTTAACAGAAATCACTCGTACCATGGGAATTAAGCTATAAAAGCCCATTGATGGCCTAATAATAAATATTGGGCCATCACGATATTATCAATATATTCTATTTTTTATTGCGATTATGTTCCGTTGTCTTAACAAAGAATATTTTTATTTAGAACTTAAAGGTCATTATACAACTTTTTAATACCATTCATTATATCGTCATAATAGCAATAATTAGTATTGATATATAAGCTCATAACCGATTCATGTTTATCTCATTTGATTATAGACAGAGCAGGTGGATGACTATTGATCTCGGTGGCGCAATCAGTACAAGATCTAAGCGAACGAATGTGGCATAATGCGCCGCTATTTGGTTGGGTATCCTCGACATCGTAAATTAAAGGCATAGAAGTGTTACAGACAAGCAATATCACTATGCAGTTCGGCAGTAAGCCGCTGTTTGAAAATATTTCCGTTAAATTCGGAACAGGAAACCGTTATGGTTTAATCGGCGCAAATGGCGCCGGTAAATCGACATTTATGAAGATACTAGGGGGCGATCTTATACCAACTGCGGGAAATGTAAGTACCACAGATCCTAATGAGCGCATTGGTAAGCTTCGCCAAGATCAATTTGCCTTTGAAGAATACACGGTACTGGATACTGTGATTATGGGGCACGTTGAGCTATGGAATGTAAAACAAGAACGCGACCGTATTTATGCCCTCCCAGAAATGAGTGAAGAGGATGGCTATCGCGTTGCAGACCTTGAAGTCGCTTACGGTGAAATGGATGGCTACAGTGCGGAAGCTCGTGCGGGTGAGCTGCTGCTTGGTGTTGGTATTCCTGTCGAGCAGCATTACGGCCCAATGAGTGAAGTTGCTCCTGGTTGGAAATTGCGGGTACTTTTGGCTCAAGCACTGTTCTCTGATCCCGATATTTTGTTACTCGATGAACCAACCAACAACCTTGATATCGATACTATTCGTTGGTTAGAGCAAGTATTGAACGACCGTAACTGTACAATGGTGATTATTTCCCATGATAGGCACTTCCTGAATACAGTTTGCACCCATATGGCCGACTTAGATTATGGTGAGCTGCGTTTGTTCACGGGTAACTATGATGAGTATATGATTGCCGCAACACAAGCAAGAGAGCGCTTACTTGCCGATAATGCGAAGAAAAAAGCGCAAATTGCCGAATTGCAATCATTTGTGAGTCGCTTCAGCGCTAATGCCTCTAAATCAAAACAAGCAACTTCTCGTGCACGCCAAATTGATAAAATTCAATTGGAAGAAGTTAAAGCCTCTAGTCGCCAAAACCCATTCATACGTTTTGAACAAGAGAAAAAATTGTTCCGAAATGCATTGGAACTTGAAGCTGTGACCAACGGTTATGAGCAATCCTCTCTATTCAAAAATGTGAGCTTATTGCTAGAAGTTGGTGAAAAAATGGCGGTTATCGGTGCGAACGGTATTGGTAAAACGACATTTTTGAAAACACTGGTAGGTGAGTTACCACCTAAAAGTGGTACAGTAAAATGGTCTGAAAATAGCTCTATCGGCTATTATGCTCAGGATCATGCCGAGGATTTTAATACTGATTTAACCGTTTTTGATTGGATGAGCCAATGGAAAAACGAAGGGGATGATGAACAAGCCGTCCGCAGTATTTTAGGTCGTTTACTGTTCTCTCAAGATGATATTAAGAAAAAGGTTTCTGTTTTATCGGGTGGTGAACAAGGCCGTATGTTATTTGGTAAGCTCATGATGCAACAACCAAATATCTTAATTATGGATGAGCCAACCAACCACTTAGATATGGAATCGATCGAATCCTTAAACCTTGCGTTAGAACTCTATAAAGGAACATTGATTTTTGTTTCTCACGACCGTGAGTTTGTCAGTTCATTAGCAAGTCGTATCTTAGAAATTAAGGAAGATAAAGTGATTGATTTCAAAGGCACTTATGATGAATATTTGAAGAGCCAAGGTGTTGTTGAATAAACTGACTATGGTTTATAAATGATTGAAAAAAGACCTAGCTTAGCTAGGTCTTAGTTTTTAACAAAATAAGTTAATTAGTTCTTTTTCACAAATTCAGATTTTAGCTTCATTTGGCCGAATCCATCAATTTTACAATCAATATTGTGGTCGCCTTCGACTAAGCGGATACCTTTTACACGAGTACCAATTTTTAGCATTGATGAGCTGCCTTTCACTTTTAGATCTTTAATGACAGTGACAGTATCGCCATCTACTAATAGATTTCCGTTCGCATCTTTAACGACCAACTCATCGCTTTCTTCAACAGGCTCGGCATCATTCCATTCATGCGCACACTCAGGGCAGATATACATATCGTTATCAGTATAGGTGTATTCAGACTGACATTTCGGGCAAGGAGGGAATTGCATATTAAATACTCTCAGTAACTTATTTAGTAATGTAAAGTGATGACTGATTATTCATGCCAGCCAACACGAAAGGGGATAGTATAAGGTTAAAGCAAAAATAATTTATTTTTTAGGATTATTCTTAATTTGGGCGGCATTTGAATAACCGCCACATATCATCGACAAAAATGTTATTGCTGAGAGCACACTTCACAATGGGTGTCTTTGGTGAGTTTAAATTGGCGGAACTCCATCGTCATCGCATCAAAGAATAACACCTTACCCGTATTCACTTTCCCATATTGCGTGAGCAGTTTGATGGTTTCCATCGCTTCCAGTGTACCAATCGTTCCGACTAATGGAGCCATTACACCTGCCTCTACACAGGTTAGACTATTTTCACCAAATAAGCGGCTCAAGCAGTGGTAACAAGGGGTGTCATCTTCATAGGTAAAAACTGACAATTGTCCTTCCATGCGAATAGCGGCACCTGACACCAGCGGTTTTTTTTGTTGGAAACATAGACGATTTAATTGTTCACGAATAGCGACATTATCGGTGCAATCAAGTATTACATGATGTGTTGTGATTAATTCATTTAGTTGCACATCATCCAACTGTGCATTGATCGTCTCAATACAAATATGTGGATTGATCGCTGTTAATTGAGCTTTAGCGGAATCTACTTTAGGTTGGCCAATCGTCGCATCACGGTGCAAGGTTTGCCGCTGTAAATTAGACAGTGAAACGGTATCGAAATCGACTAAGGTGAGTTGACCGACACCCGCAGCCGCTAAGTATTGTGTGGCTGCGCAACCTAAACCACCGAGACCAATGACCAGCACTTTGCTGGCCTTGAGTTTCTCCTGACCGTCAAAATCAAATCCACGCAAAATGATTTGACGGTTATAGCGTAACATTTCTTGATCGGTAAGCTCTTGCACTGTCATTATTCACTTTTGAGTAGGTCATTGAACATTTCGACATCAACGATTTCGCCTGCGGCGACATGTCCTCGTTCCCTTTCTAAGACGATAAAGCAGTTGGCTAAACTAAAGGAACTAAACACATGAGAGCCTTGATGCCCTGTTGTTGCAACTTGCAGCAGCCCATGTTCATTGACGCTTAGGATCCCACGTTGAAAATCCAGACGGCCGGGGCTTTTTTTCAATGGCGTAGTCACAGGAACTTTAAATTTCATTGGCGCTTGCCACTGGCTATTTCCAGAAAGGCGAGCAATTAACGGCTGTACGAGTTGATAAAAGGTAAGTGCCGCGGAGACAGGGTTACCTGGTAATCCACAAAACCACGCTGAATGGAGTTTACCAAAAGCAAATGGCTTGCCGGGTTTTATGGCAAGTTTCCAGAAGCCGATTTCTCCTAGCTCCTCTAAAATGTGTTTCGTGTAATCAGCTTCCCCCACGGAGACACCGCCACTACTAATCACTAAGTCAGCTTGGCTATCGGCATCAATAAAGGTTTGTTTAAGTTTTTCAGGGGAATCAGGAATAACACCTAAGTCGATAATTTCACAATTGAGTTTTTCGAGCATCAAGCGGACAGTAAAGCGGTTAGTGTCGTAGATTTGCCCCTCTTGCAACGGTTGACCAACTGCTTGCAGCTCATCTCCTGTAGAAAATAGTGCAACTTTTAGACGGCGATGTACATTGACCGTTGCAATGCCCAAAGACGCGATAAGGGGTAATTGGGCTGTGGATAGCAGCGTGCCGCGAGGGAGTACGCAACTTCCTTTGGCGATATCTTCGCCTGCTCGGCGGATATTGCTACCTTGTTTGACAGTACCTGTAAATAAGATCCCTTGAGCTGTCTCTTCCGTCTCTTCTTGCATGACGACAGTATCGACACCTTGTGGAATGGGTGCGCCAGTCATAATGCGAACACAGCTACCGTGGGGAAGCTCCCCTTGCATTGGTTGGCCTGCGAATGATTTTCCTGCTACAGGCATAGGGGTTTTACCATCCCACTCTGCGAAACGAAGACCGTAGCCATCCATTGCAGAATTATCAAATGGGGGAACATTCATTGGTGAGATGATGTCAGCTGCGGTGATGCGCTGGGCCGATTCTGTGAGCGGAATGGATTCTGAGCTAGTCACAGCTTGTGTTTGAGAAAGAATTTTTTCTAGTGCTTGCTCAAGAGAGATCAATCCCGCGGTATGACACATGTCCATTATTACCCCTATATTTCTGCTTTGCCATTGAGGCTTAAAATACTGTCGTACTGCTTATTATGGCAGAGATATTGCGATGGGTGAATGAATAGAAATTGATTCAGAATAGCTTTTGATTGGATTTCGTAGGAAAAACCACACAGAAAACAGTCTGCTATTAGGCATAAACAAAATTGTTTTTTTGTGAATGCTATGTTAAACCAGTAATCAAATTAATTATTGCATTTGAGATGAAACAAAGGATTTTATGGCTGTAGCGCAGAAACATCCCCATTCAAGCCGTAGCGCTAGTGCTTTTCATATTGCTTTTAGCGGATTTCTTTCATTAATTGTCGTGATGGGAATAGGGCGTTTTACGCTCACGCCTCAAGTTCCGTTAATGATTGAAGAGCATCAGCTAACCCTCTCTACCGCCAGTGTCGTTGCTGCATTTAATTATCTAGGATATTTATTGGGTTCATTTGATGCGATGCGAGCTCGTCAGCATATTGAAGTCCGTATGTGGTTGGGGATATGGGGAGCAGTTGCGATCACATTAATATCATCACTTCTTGGTGATGTCATACTTCATAGTCTCGCGCGTTTTGTTATTGGCTGGGCGAGTGGCATGTCATTAGTGTTGGTCGTTGCTTGGGCAAATGAAAATTTAGCGAGGTTAAATCGCCCAGCGTTAAGTGTCGCGGTGTTTGCGGGGACAGGAGCAGGCATATTTATTAGCGGTATGTTCGCCGTTGCGATTCAAGATTGGCAATTATCTGCCAGCCAAGGTTGGTTGATTTATGGTGTGTTGGCCCTTATTTTTAGCTTGTATATCAGTCGTTATATTCCTCGAACGGGTCAATGGCATCGTCCAGCAGGAGACGTGAAAAAGCTGCATCTTACGCCGGAAATTAAGCGCTTGGTATGGAGTTATGGATTAGCTGGATTTGGCTATATATTACCTGCGACCTTTTTGTCGCAAATGGCTTCCCAGCGCTTTCCTGATAGCCTATTTGCCCAGTTTGTTTGGCCCGTTTTTGGTGCGTCAGCTGTACTTGGTATTCTTATCGCCATGCTATTAAGGACGGTATCTACAACGCAAAATCGTTTAGCCATCACGTTATGGTTACAAGGGGTTGGCATTCTCATTGCGGAAGTGATTTCAGGTATTTCGGGATTAGTGATGGCCGCGATATTGATTGGTGGTGGCTTTATGTGTGCTGTACAGCTATCAATGCAATTAGGTCGTGAATTAGCCCCCGAACATAATCGCTTTATGGCTGGATTACTCACTACTTTTTATGCCATAGGTCAATTAGTGGGCCCAACACTGTCCTTCATTTCTACTTTGCTAACAGGAAAACTGGAACCTGCACTGTATACCGCATTTATGGCTTTGTGTATTGCCGGTGGGTTAGTCTATCGCCGTTCTAGATAAAGACTATAGCGGTAAATATGTTATTTATTAGAGAAATAATAATATAGCCGCTAAAGAATTCGACGGTGTATCATGATGAAATAAATATTGGTTCATGCAAATATTTCATATGAACCATGGCGGTAATGCTGGATTATCGATACATGCTGTTTTAGAGTACGGCGCACACCTGCGTTTTTATAAAAAATCGTTATATCGTTTGTGGAGAATCTAATGTCATCTCTGAGTAAAGAAGCCGAATTGGTTCATGCTGCTCTGGCAGCGAGAGGGCTTGAAACGCCGTTACGCATCCAACCTAAATCTGGGCAAGAGCGTAAGCAGCTAATTGAAGGGCATATGGCAGAGATCATGAAGTTACTGAATTTAGACCTAACCGATGACAGCTTAGCAGATACCCCAAAACGTATTGCTAAAATGTATGTTGATGAGATTTTTTCAGGTCTAGATTACGCGAACTTCCCAAAAATCACCGTCATTGAAAATAAAATGAATGTCGACGAAATGGTGACTGTACGTGATATTACATTAACGAGTACATGTGAGCATCACTTTGTCACTATTGATGGAAAAGCGACGGTTGCTTATATTCCAAAAGATAAAGTGATAGGTCTTTCGAAGATCAATAGAATTGTTCAGTTCTTTTCTCAACGTCCTCAAGTTCAAGAACGTTTGACTCAGCAAATTTTAGTTGCGCTACAGACATTACTTGGAACAAATAATGTTGCGGTATCAATTGATGCGGTACACTACTGTGTCAAAGCTCGCGGTATTCGTGATGCAACCAGCGCAACGACGACGACTTCTTTAGGTGGGCTATTTAAATCAAGTCAAAATACGCGCCAAGAGTTTTTGCGCGCAGTACGCCATCAGTAATGCATTATGGCTGTCATGGCATCGCCTGAATCCCAACAAAGGCGCATTGATAGGCTTGATGCAACGCGCGGCATTGCAATCTTAGGTATTCTATTAATGAATATTTTTGGATTTGCTTTGCCGCAAATGGCCTATATGAATCCTGTGTATTCTCAATCGGTAAGCCAACCAGACATCCTCGTCTGGGGCGTCTTTAATCTCTTTTTCCAAGGCAAGTTTTTAGCTATTTTTTCGATTTTATTTGGTGCAACTTTGGCACTTTTACATCGTAAAGGCTATCGGTGGAATATGTGCCGTTTAGCGATCTTAGCGATTTTAGGCGTGATTCACGGTGTAGGGCTTTGGGATGGTGATATTTTACTCGCTTACGCGATTACGGGAGTAATGGCATTATTTATTTTTGAGCAGTATACACAGCAATATTTGTTAAAATTTGCCTGTTTTATTTATGTCATTGGGCTCATTATTTTATTTTTCCTTGGTATTTCGGTCGATGCAGATAACTTCTGGCGTGTGTCTGAAGAACAAGCACTCTCTGAATTTTTACAAAAAACAACGGGGGGAAGTGTTAGCCTGCTATATCGAGCACAATCTGTACTCAACATGGTCGAAATGCTATTTATTCAATATGGTTGGCAGTTACTTGGATTAATGATAACAGGGTTTTTATTAATCCGTAATGGATGGTTATGTGGGCAATTTAGTTCGCAGCATTATCGACGTATGGCCATTTTATTGATCACACCGGCTTTGTTGGTGCAAATTTTGTCACTTTATCTACAAAGTCAATTTGGTTGGGGGTATTTTGCTACCTCGATTGTTGGCTATATTATTAATGAATTGATGATCCCGCTACAATCACTAGGGTATATTGCGCTAGTTTATGGTTTCTGGGAAAGTATAAAAACGTGTGTCATTGCTAAGATGTTGCAATGTACAGGGCGTATGGCATTAAGTAATTATTTATTGCAAACCTTTATTTGTACAACGATTTTTTATCATTTGAGTTACTTTAATAAGTTTTCTCGACTCGAGTTATTAGCGTTTATTGTGCCAATATGGCTAATCAACTTACTGTTTTCTTATTATTGGTTACACTTTTTCACGCAAGGCCCAATCGAATGGGGATGGCGCAAACTGACTGACACCATATCCAATTGCTTAGAAAGCCCGAAATAAGCATTTAGGCAGTTATGTTTGATAACTGCCTAATGAATAAAAAGGATTAAATTTTATTTACTTCATCGGGTGAAACGGCAGGATAACCCTTCATTCCTTCAGGCATTTTGATTGGTGCAGGAATGGATTCTTGTTCCCCTAAAAACTTAGGCTCACGGTTTAAAATATAGAGATCAGCCAATGCCCCTAACCGTGCAAATACTTCACGTACTCTTACCTTAAACATGGCTTTTGGCGTTGGTACAGCTAAACACTGTGCATCGATACCTTTATGTTTAGCAATAAATAAAGCTCTTTCACAATGAAAGCGCTGAGTGATAATCGTGAAATTATCCGTATCAAATACTTTGCGAGTACGAACAACAGAATCTAACGTTCTAAAACCTGCAAAATCGAGAACAATTTTAGAGGCGGGAACACCGGCCTTGATTAAATCTTTGCGCATGGTAATCGGTTCATTGTAACTATGAGCGCCATTATCACCACTTAGCAGTAAATATTTTACTTTTCCGCTATGGTAAGCATCTGCGGCACCTTGGATTCGGTAGTGGTAGTATAAATTTTGAGCGCCTGTCGAATAATATTTCGATGTCCCTAAAACCATCCCGACATCACGTGCGGGCAGCTCTTCAACTTTTTCATAGATATAAGGGGCAGTTTCCCAAGCGATCCAGCGGTCAAGTAAAATAATAGTGACTAAAGTTATCCCTAAAATAGTTATTAGACCATAAAGCAGACGTTTCCTCATTGTCCTTGCCTTCATAATAATAGTCGTAATGATAAGGCTACTTGACTTAAATGGGGGAAGCAAGTTGAGCAACGTAAAATCCTGTCAATAGATTTAACAGTGTTCGAGTTGGCTCAGCGCAAGTGCCGATTGTTGCATTACAGGAACATGTTCAAGTAGAGATCCTAGAGGGGTTCGAATTGATGGTGCATGCGTATAAATGCAAGCAATTAACCGATTCTTCTCATCTTTTACAGGTACTGCACAGGCTACCATCCCATCAATAAACTCTTCATTATCCGTACTGATTTGAGTTTGAGCGATTTTATCGAGTTGAGCATTTAATTCAAACATGTCAACTAGCGTATTGCGTGTCATTTGATGAATAGGGAGGGCTTTTAACAAGCTTTGTCGTTTGGCTTCGCTAAGGCTTGCAAGGTACAGCTTACCACTGGCTGTACACCAAAGCGGCGTACGACTACCTTCCGGTAAGTTAATTTGTAGTGGCCAATTGGTTTGAATTCTTTCGTAGTACAGCATTTCTAAGCCATTCGGCACTGAAATTCCACAGGTTTCATTGATATTGTTTGCCAGTGTTCTCAGTATGACTTGGCGTGCAGACTTAAAACGAACACTATTCCAAACACCTTGCGATATCTGGAGTAAGCGATTTCCCGGTTCCCAAAGCCCTCTTAAATTCATTTGTAGATAACCATCTTGCTTAAGTTGAGCAAGAAGACGATGAACAGTCGGTTTAGGGATAGCCAGATCATGAGCAATATCAGCAGGTGAAAGAGGATTATCAGATTTTGCAATGTGCTCCAAAATGGCCAAAACGCGTGTTACGGCTGAACTTTTATCATGCTGTGTATTCAATAGACGGTTTCTCTTAACATAAATTTTTTGCCATGGTGGCATTATCGCAGGTGTGAAGCAAGAGTGATAGAGGGAAGGAGGGAAGAAAATAGCCTCTCATCAAGCAAAAGATGAGAAGCTATGCGTTAAATTTTACTTCATTGTCGGCATTGAAAACTCAGCGCCTTCACGTAAGTTTGCTGAAGGCCAACGCTGAGTAATTGTTTTACGGCGGGTATAGAAACGGACACCATCTGGCCCATAAGCGTGCAGGTCACCAAATAGTGAATTTTTCCACCCTCCAAAGCTATGATAGGCAACTGGTACAGGTAATGGAATATTGATCCCAACCATGCCCACTTGGATATAGTCTGCAAAATAATTCGCTGCCTCACCATCACGGGTATAAATACAAGTACCATTACCATATTCATGCTCATTAATAATATCCATGGCTTCTTGCATCGATTTAGCGCGGATCACTTGCAGAACTGGGCCAAAAATTTCAGCTTGATAGCTATCCATAGCGGTGGTGACGTTATCGATAAGTGTAGCGCCAACAAAGAAGCCGTTTTCATGGCCTGCTACCTTGGCATTTCGTCCATCGACAATAATTTTTGCCCCTTGCTTTTCTGCACTAGTGATATGCCCAATGACTTTTTGTTGATGTTCTCGAGTGATAACGGGACCGAAATCGTTATGTTTATCACTGTAAACTCCCATTTTTAGGGTAGACATCCGTTCTTGTAACTGACTGACCAACTCATCAGCGATTTCATCACCAATGGCAACAGCCACGGATAAAGCCATACAGCGCTCACCCGATGATCCAAAAGCAGCACCTAAGAGTGAGTTAACCACGTTTTCCATATCGGCATCTGGCATAACAATGGCATGGTTTTTAGCGCCTCCGAGAGCTTGGCAACGTTTGCCATGTGCCGTAGCTGTCGCATAAATGTATTGTGCAACAGGGGTTGAACCAACAAAGCTAACAGCTTTGACGCGTTTATCAGTCAATAACGTATCAACAGCTTCTTTATCACCATTAACAATATTAAAGACCCCATCAGGTAAACCTGCTTCTTTTAGCAGTTGGCCTATATACAGGGTGGCGCTTGGGTCACGCTCTGAAGGTTTCAAGACAAAGGTATTCCCGCAAACGAGTGCTAATGGATACATCCATAATGGCACCATCGCAGGGAAATTAAAGGGGGTGATCCCAGCGACAACCCCTAGAGGTTGGAAATCACTCCACGAATTAATGCCAGGCCCCACATTTTTGCTAAACTCACCTTTTAAGAGTTCTGGTGCACTACAAGCATATTCGACGTTTTCAATGCCTCTTTGTAACTCACCGGCAGCATCGTGCACAATTTTACCGTGCTCTTGACCTATTAATCGACAAATCTCATCGGCACGCTCTTCGAGTAACTGTTTATAACGAAACATGATGCGTGCACGTTTCATCGGGGGTGTATCGCGCCATTGTGGGAATGCTTTGTGAGCCGCATCGATTGCATCTTCGACGGTAGCTTTTGGTGCGATAGCGACCTGACGGCTCACTTCTCCGGTAGCTGGATTATAAATATCTTGTAAGCGTGAATGGGTTTCATTGATTGCACCATGAATGAGGTGTCCGACGATATTCATTTTATTTCTCCAATTAATTCAGTTTTTAATCCCAAAGTTGTGTGTAGATAGCGATCATTTCATCAACAGTTGGAACTCGCGGATTATTACCTGGTGAACCTGAGGCTTCCGCTTGTTTTGCCATGGTGTCGACAACTGAGAAAAAATGTTGCTTATCAATGCCAAATTCCGCTGGTGTTGGAACAGAAAGTTCCTTGTTGAGTTCGACAAGGGTATTAATCAGCTTTTCGCAGGCGACATCATCGCTATCTGTCTCTTGTGCAAAGGTTAATGTACGGGCACATGTCGCATAGCGTGCTTTTGCTGCATTTAATGAAAAGCGAGTGACAGCAGGAAGTAACATGGCATTAGAAAGACCATGTGGAACATGAAAAAAGGCACCAATAGGGCGGCTCATACCATGTACGAGTGCTACGGAAGCATTAGAAAAAGCAACGCCAGCAAGTGTTGAGCCTAGCATCATGGCTTCACGTGCCTGTTTATCGTTACCATTATGATAAACTTTACGTAAATTAGGGCCGATGAGCTTCATGGCACACAGCGCTTGGCTGTCTGAATATAAATTCGCCTTACGGCTTACATAAGCTTCGATGGCATGTGTCATTGCATCGATACCCGTATCAGCTGTTGTTCTGGCAGGAACACTCAGTGTTAAATTGTAATCAACGATAGCGGCGATGGGCATAAAACCGGTGCCCATACACATTAGTTTTTCATCCGTTTTCTCATCCGTAATGATGGTGACTCTGGTACATTCGGAGCCTGTTCCCGCCGTCGTAGGAATAGCAACAATGGGAAGACCTTGCTCCTCGACTTGTCGAGGAAACCGGTATTCATTGATAACCCCCCCCAATTTACCGATCACTGCAATTGCTTTTGCACTGTCGATTGGGCTGCCACCCCCAAGTGCAACGACAGCATCAAAATCGGCACTTCGGACTTTATCAATACCGGCTTGAATAGAGGCCGCAGTCGGTTCAGGAACGGTGTCTGAATAGACATCACTTTCAATACCTGCCTGAGATAATATCGATTGTAAATCACTCAGGTAACCGAGCTTAACCATCATATTATCTGTTACAATCAAAGGTTTACGGCAATTTAGGCCTTGTAAGATATTCGGTAGACGCTTGATTGAATTATGACCAATTTCAAGTGTTCTTGGTAGCACAATCGTAGACATAACCATTTCCTTTTGTTTTAGAATGAGCCAAATATTGAGCCAAGGGAGATAACAGCAATGAGTCCTAACAGACTGCCAATGACGGTCACCATGAAAATATCGAGATAGGAACGTTTGTGAGTTAGACCGCAGATAGCAAGTAGTGAAATCACCGCGCCGTTATGCGGTAAAGTATCAAGACCGCCAGAAGCCATAGCTGCAACTCGGTGTAGTAATTCAGGAGAGATGCCTGTTGCTTCAGCAAGTTGTAAAAAGTGTTCCCCCATCATACTAAGAGCGATACTCAAGCCACCGGAAGCGGAACCTGTTGTACCGACAAGCATGCTAATGACAATTGTTTCGGAAATCAGCACATTGCCAGCGGAGATACTGAGTAAATAATTACTGATTACGGCAAATGCCGCGAGCGAGGCGATGACTGCACCATATCCAACTTCTGACGCGGTATTGAAAATAGGTAATAACGAACCCATCACACCTTTGTTCATGGTTTCTTTCAAATCTTTCCAGCGTGACCAATTCAGTAAAATGATCGTGACACAAGAAAGTACCAGCGCGCCGATAATCGCCCACAAGCCTAAAACGCTATTTAAGCTGGCATGTCCATATTTAGCATCAGAGAGGTATTCGGTATTCATTAGAGGAATGAGTTTGCTGAGTGCATAGTTACTGGAGACAACTAATACGATTGGCAACAGGGCTTTCCATAGTGCAGGTAAATGATGGTGTTCATCATCAGTATGCTTTTCTGGTGCATGATAAATATCCCCGTAGCCTTCTGCGGCATGTTTGGCTTTACGGACACGATAGCTCAACCAGCCATAGCCAGCCGCAAACATCACGGCAGAACCAATCAAGCCAAGACCGGGAGCCGCGAAAGCATCGGTTCCAAAAAATGGCATAGGAATGGTGTTTTGAATCGCAGGCGTTCCTGGTAAAGCAGTCATCGTAAAGCTGAGTGAGCCAAGGGCAATAGCACCAGGGATCAGGCGTTTAGGAATAGCGGCAGCATGAAAAATTGCAGCTGCAATAGGGAAGATAGCAAAGCCAACCACAAATAATGAGACCCCACCGTAAGTCAAGATACTGCAAGTAATAACGACGGCGAGTAGCGCACGGTGACCACCTAATTTTTTGACCAATGAATAGGCGATAGATTGAGCTGAGCCTGAATCATCCATCAACTTCCCAAAGACGGCACCCAGTAAAAACAATGGAAAATACTTTATGACATAGCCGCCTAGACCAGTCATAAAGACCTGTGTGTAGACACCAAATAAGTGTGTGATATCTCCACTCATCACCACAGCAAATAGCGCTAGGATAGGAGCGAGCAGTAAAACGCTTACGCCACGGTAAGCAAAATACATCAACATCAGTAGGGAAAGAATAATACCTAGGATACTCAACATAACCGTTTCTCCAGTGTTATTAATCGCAGGCTGATTATTAGGATTCTATTTTTATCGGCCGCAAAATAATCTTTTTGTTAATCCGTATCGTTGGTTGATATGAATTGTATTAATAGATGAGATAATTGTAATGAGCAAATGGATTCGGAGAGAAAAGAAAAGAAAAACTGTCTGGATCACAGAAAAGTTAACAAATCGTTAATAACTCGTGATTGAGATCGCAAACAGCTATTGAAGGAAATTTGAGATAAAAATGGCATCCGCATTGATTGCGATGAAGAGGAGTACGCAAGTTAGGAGAAAAAGAAATTTTTTTGGTGTTTAAATCAAAGCTCATTATTTGTTCTGTTTATAAAATATAATGCTTTTGGAGATAATATACGTTTCTAGCTGAAAATATTGTGAGGGCTTATTTGTCAGAGTCAGAGCGATGAAAGGCAGCATAATCACGACATTTAGATATTCTACTTATATAAAAATATTATTCGTATTTTAGTATAAAAAAATCGCGTCTTAATCTCAGAGTTAGACTAAATAAAGTAATTAAAATCATAATATTAAGAAAAAGAGTATTGGACTTGTTGCTATGTCAAAACTGGTTTTTTTGATAAAAATAACAAGAAGGAATAGGTATGTCGACAATGAGGGTAAAGTTGGAATGTTTACTCACTAGGGGAAAAGGCACTGAACAACGTATCGCCAGTTTTTTGTTAGATAGCAGTCATATGAGCCATCTTGCAATGAATGTTGCTGAACTTGCTCAGGCAGCGGGTGTCAGTAGTGCATCGGTGATTCGTTTTGCTCGTCAAATGGGTTATCGTGGGTATCCCGAGTTTAAGGTCGATTACTTATCTGATGAAAAACAACATAGAATAAAAAACGAGTATAGTAATCTAACCTATTATGATGATACAAATCAGATCATTACTAAATCCGGCCAAATGTTTACTGTGGCTATTGAAAAGTCATTAGAGTTACTTGAACCTAAAATAGTGGATCGTATTGCGCAACAGATGGTTGCCGCAAAACGTGTCGTGTTATTGGGAATTGGCTCTTCGACTATTGTTGCGAATGATATTTTTCATAAACTGATTAATGCAAATAAAGATGTTTTATTTAGTCCAGACCTCTATATGCAACTTAGCTATTCAGTTAATTTGAATGCGCATGATCTTGTGATTGCAGTCACTGCAACGGGTAATAAGCCCGATATGAATGGCATGCTAAAAACAGCTAAACAAAAAGGTTGTACCATCGTGGCGATAACCCGTTTTGGGCAAGATGAGTCGGCACGTTTAGCGGATATAGTACTGCCTTATTTCTATGATGAACAGCCTTCTCAACTTGGCATAATCACACCTCAAATTTTGCAAATGGTTGTATTCGACACTTTATTTTTTAAATACTTAACGCTCGTTAATCAAGATATAAATAACGTATCATAGAAGAAATGATGAGCGTTTATGTAAAGCAGGATAAGGTATCGTGATTTTAACTGAATTAGCCATCGGTGCATTGATTGGCTTGATTATTAGTACAACTGGTGTCGGTGGTGGTGTGATCGTTTTGCCCATCTTGACTTATTTTTTTGGGCTTAATGCATTAGCCGCTGTTGCAACGGCTAATTTTCTGTCGATGTTGATGAAGGTATCATCCTCGTATATGCATTTTCGATTAGGGAATATCCCATTAAAGGGCGCGGCTATTGTGTTAGCAATTATGTTGCCAAGCACATTTTTGTCGAGCTTATTGGTTGCTTGGCTAGGAAGTTTCCCTGAATATCAAAAGACGGTTGAATGGGCAATTAACCTACTTGTTGCTGCCGCAATTATTTTTTCATTGTATTTATTTGTTCATCGAATGTTTTATGCTGCACCGATTCAAAAAAATATTGCTCAAGGAAATCCATTTCAAACAATGGCATTACCAGCGGTAATTGCGGGAATTGTACTTGGTGCAACGGGGGTTGGTGGGGGCATTGTCGTTTTACCGATGTTGTTGCGTTATATGCAATTAAATATTAAGCAAGCTATTGGAACTTCAATTGTTGTTACAACAGTCTTATCGGGCGCTTCTGCATTGGCTTATGCCCAAAATGGGTATACAAATCTCAAATTGGCGCTAACTTTGTGTATCGGTGCATTATTGGTGATGCCATTAGCTAAATATTTATTAATCAAGCTGTCAGAAAGAGCTTTTCAATATATGACATTGTTGCTGATATTATGTAGCGCAATTATGATGACCCTAAAAGCGATCATGCAGGCATGATCTCCTTTAATACTTTATTTATGTGCCATGTGAAGTTCTTTATTGATCTCTTGATAAATAAATTGACGTTCATACAGTAAATTTTCATCTGTAGAAAATGAAAAAGAGTGGATCGCTAACGCAAGCAGGAGCACGGCAATAACCGTGATGCTAACACTCGTCATCGCTGACTTTTTGGACACTAAAACATAGCCGATACTGATTAGTGCACCAATAATAGCCCCTCCAATATGGGCAGCATTATCAACACCAGATTGCAAACCATTTACCAGCGTTAATGCGATCATTGCAATAATATTATAGAGTTGGCGCTTTTGCTTTGAGTGTATGACAGGGTGAGGGTGTGGCTTATTAATCGCTTTTAGCAAATAGATGACGGATGCAGCCGCAAGCCCCATAATTGCACCGGAAGCACCTACACCAATGATGATATAAACCGTATTGTCTGACCATATTTGATTGTTTATCGTGTCGTAATATTGCCAATAGGCGCTAAATAGCGCCGCTCCGACACCTGAGATAATATAAATAGCTAATACTTTTAATTTACCATAAGCACGTTCACATTCTATGCCAATCACAAATAACGCTAAGCAGTTAAAAGCTAAATGCATCCCGTTTGAATGTAATATCATACTAATAGGGTAACGCCACCAATCTCCGGTTAATGATAATTGGTAAACATTCGCACCAAACAGTATTAAGTTATTTTCCCGTGATTCAAGGGGAGAAGCGAAAGCAATTTGATAGAAATAGACGGCAATATTCAGCAGGACAAGGATCAGCGTGAGAGCCATTGCCCGTAGGAAAGAGCGTGATTTTAGTGTATGCCTTTGTTGTCCTATCATCTCAACTCCCCCTCTTTAAAGATAACGATCTTAATAAAAATACGGCGGTATATCACGGCTATTTTATGATGAAAAGCATCATTAGCACAGCCAAGTACATACGTAATGAATTTAAATTTAAGTCGGCTCAAGAATTAGAGAAAGAAGTATGAGATTTAGACGTTATATATGAATCAATCATTATGCACTAACGACGTTAAAAAAACATTTCTCTTTTTTATTCTTACTCAATAAACGTTTTAATTAAATTCAGTGATTTTTCTTTTTCTACTAGAAGGATAGCGATATTGATGAACATAACATGATGGACCATTATTCACTACAAATAGGTATAATGAGATCTTATGATGACAAATAACAACTCATCAATAAATGAATGCCAATATTCACTCACTGAGACATGAAAGCTATTTTTAGGTTGATGATAAAAGATAATTACTGGTGGAATTATCTAGGGCACCTTAAGGTGCCCTTATTATCTTAGAATGAAGTCCGTTTATAAGTCCGGTATTCAGGTTTCCAGAAGTTACGCTCGATCGCTTCATCTAATGCACTATCTGATGTTACTGTTGCAACACCTTGCACTTGAGCTTCTTTAGCGACTTGTTTTGCTATAATGCGTGACACTTGTTGGATATCAGACAATAGTGGTAACAGTGGGCCTTCACCTTCTTTTGCCAGTGGTGAACACTCAGCTAATGCACGGCTTGCTGCCATCAACATGGCTTCTGTGACACGTTTTGCACCTGACGCGATAACGCCAAGGCCAATACCTGGGAAGATGTAGGAGTTGTTACACTGAGCAATTGGGAAGATTTTCTCTTTATAAGAAACTGGCGAGAATGGGCTTCCTGTTGCGACCAATGCTTTACCGTCTGTCCAATTAATAATATCTTCTGGGCGGGCTTCTACTCGTGATGTTGGGTTAGAGAGTGGCATCACGATAGGACGTTCACAGTGTTTATGCATCTCTTTGATGATCTCTTCTGTAAACAGACCGGCTTGGCCAGACACACCGATTAGGATCGTTGGTTTTGCATTACGTACGACATCCAATAAAGAGATAGAATCGCTATTGACATCCCAATCGCTTAAATGATTGCTGTTTTGGGTTAGTTTGCTTTGGAAATCAAGCAGGTTAGGCAGTTTATCAGTCAATAAACCAAAACGGTCAACCATGTAAATGCGTGAACGCGCTTGTTCATCACTTAGCCCTTCAGATTTCATCTGAGCAATGATTTGCTCGGCGATACCGCAGCCAGCAGAGCCTGCACCTAAAAAGGTAACGCGTTGATCACTTAATTTACTGCCCGCAGCATGGCTGGCAGCAATTAAGCTTCCCAATGTGACAGCCGCAGTACCTTGAATATCATCATTAAAGCAGCAAAGCTCATCGCGATAGCGATTGAGCAATGGCATGGCATTTTTTTGTGCAAAATCTTCAAATTGCAATAAAACATTTGGCCAACGACGTTTCACCGCTTGAATAAACTCATCGATAAACTGGTCGTATTCTTCACCAGTAATACGTGGATGGCGCCATCCCATATATAGAGGATCATTGAGGCGTTGTGGATTATTGGTTCCCACATCAATGACAATTGGTAATGTATACGCTGGGCTAATACCACCACAGGCGGTGTAAAGTGAGAGCTTGCCGATAGGGATACCCATACCACCAATGCCTTGGTCGCCTAAACCTAAAATACGCTCACCGTCAGTGACAACGATCACTTTAACATTTTGTTTGGTGGCATTTTGCAGCATATCATCAATATATTCACGGTTTGGATAAGAGATGAATAAACCACGTGCACGGCGATAGATATCAGAGAAATGTTCACACGCTTCACCAACAGTAGGGGTATAAATGATTGGCATCACTTCTGTAAGATGGGCATCAATCAAGCGATAAAACAAGGTCTCGTTGGTATCTTGAATATTTCTTAAGTAAATATGCTTATCGATGTCAGTTTTGAAATCAATTAATTGTCGATAGGCACGCTCAACTTGTTCTTCAATAGTTTCAACTTGCTCTGGCAGTAGGCCATAAAGGTTAAAGCTAGCGCGTTCTTCTTCACTAAAAGCACTTCCTTTGTTTAGCAAAGGAAACTCGAGCAGGATAGGGCCTGCATAAGGAATGTACAGAGGGCGTTTTGTTTCGTATTCATGTTCCATGAAATATCACTCTTCGGACGATTAAAAAACAACAGTCGAGATAGATCCTAAGGCAAACAAAAAATATGTACAGTGATTATTGATACAAAGAGTTAAAATAAATGTTAATTTATATTATTTGCATAATAAACAATATAATAGAAGACTTAAACCAAAAGGGAAATTGTACGACTTAAAGGGTAAGGATAACCTAGGATGCTTAGCGCCAGCACAGTGCGCTTAAGAGGAGTCAAAAGCACCAAAAAAGCGACGAACAGTGGAAACGAGCAATAGGGCTCAAATAATAAAGTGCGATGCCTTGTGCTACATTAACGTATATATTTATTTAAAATATTGTCATTAGCTTTCAATAATGAATGACGATAATAGGTTGCTAAATATCTGAAGCATAAAATATGCATATTGATAAATAGAATTTAAAGGCGTGATAAAATTAATTTATTCGTAGAGAATATAGCGATATTAAAATAAAGTATGATAATGTCAAACTAACGTTATTCATTGAATTTTATCTACGACCACTGTCTATCGGTTTGATACAGGCTTGTTTTGCGATTACTGCCATTGATGATATCTCAATAGTTAAAAGGCAGAATGGTTAATCGATCGTTTATCAAGGCTTAAAGATAAGAAGAGGAGGTTGATAATTCTCAAAATATAATGGCATATTGATTTGATGTGTCGACTATAGCCGCATTTAATTTTGGTTTTGGTGTTTTTACGCTATATCGCAATACACGTATGATGAGATGTGCTTATATTTTAAGTGTGTTGATCTTCTCTTGATTTTATTATCGATTGTTAAAGTCTATATGAATAAAACTGCCGCTATTTTATTTGGCGGCAGTTAAACAGATAAACAATTAATCGAGATAAATGACCTCTTTTTGCTGGCAACCGAGCGCCTGCAATGTATTTTCAGTTATACACCACTGCTTAACGATAGCATCTTGTTTCTCAACTAACACCGCTTGTTCAATGGCATGCATACCTTTACCTGCTAAATTAACCATAATCAATGCCGCTTGCAGTGGCGGTAGACTTGGGTTGAATGCGGCATTTTCGGCATAGCGGCCAGTAAATAATGAGCCATCTTTTAGCTGTAGTGCAATGCCTGAATGGGATTGACTATAAGGTGCGTGTGACTGGTTTGCAGCTTCAATAGCAGCACATAATAACCGGTTACGGCTAGGCGTACTGTAACCATGATCAACGGTATCCAGCAGTAGCGTTGTGATTTCTAAGTCAGATGGACCAAATGAATCGGGCAAGTAATCATGCAATGTTGCTGGTTGGCGTTCTGGTAAGTGGATTGCGATTTGGCCACCACCCCGTAATTCGTTCATAAACTGTCGGCAATGACCACATGGCGTATAGTTGACGGTGATCGACGCTAATTGTTTTTCGCCCTTTAACCACGCATGTGTCACCGCACACTGCTCGGCGTGGATAGTTTGCGCGATAGCGACACCACTGAACTCCATATTAGCACCGAAATACAGGTTACCACTCACACCACGGGCAATTGCGCCCACATTAAAGTGTGAAATTGGGGTAACGGCATAGGCGGCGGCGAAGGGTAATAATAAAAATGCCAGCTCGCTGTCACTATAACCGCAATCAGTTTTAATCTGATTAACGTGTTCGGCACTCAGCATCGCTTGAAAGTCAGGTGTATCAATAATAGGTCTGAGCGCAGTTTGTAACTTTTCTGGAAGTTGAGACCAAGCGGACTTAAATCTTGAATGCATGAGTTGCTCTCCTAATGACTTGCTTACATTCTATACTCAATGGCGGCGCTTTATGTTGAGGTATGGTGTTTAGCTTCCTAGCGACTCCTTTTCTCGTCGTTTAACTATACCTCGAATGATTGAGAGTATATGTAATAAGCCATACCCTCATATGTGACTGTAGTCACTATTTTTGTGAAATGAATGAAACAAATTTTATAATTGAGAGATGTATCTCAAGTTTTTGATGCAAAAAAGAGTGAGAGAGGCGATAAGCCTCTCTTCGTTGTATTGAGTCTAGCCGAAAAGATGAAGTATGACAGGGAAGATAAACGGGGCGAGTAAGGATGTAATAATCCCACAGGTCATTAATGCTAAAGAACTATAAGCACCTTCAATATAATTAATTTCTGCACAACGAGCTGTTCCTAAAGCATGAGACGCTGTGCCCATAGCCAGTCCTCGTGAGGCATGTGTTCGAATACGTAAAGCATCGAACAATGAATGGCCAAACATAGCACCTAACATCCCAACAAAAATGACGCAAGCTGCACTAATCGCGGGAATACCACCAATAGAATCAGCAACAGCCATTGCAATAGGTGTTGTAACAGATTTTGGTAATACTGATGCCGCAATATCAGGTGTTGCACCTAACCATAAAGCAATGGCTGTACCAGTAAACATAGCGACTAAACTACCGGCTAAACATATGCTGAATAAAGATTTCCATTGGGCACGAATTTGATGCATTTGCTCATAAAGTGGAAATGCCAATGCAACAACAGCAGGTTGCAATAGGTCATTCAGAATTTTACTGCCCGCGAAATAGTGCTCATAGGGGGTATGAGTGAAAATCAGCAATGGCACAATAATCGCTATCGCAACTAATAATGGATTCAACAGTGGGAGTTTTAATTTAACCGATAAAAACCGTGCCAGATAAAAAACAGCGATCGTTAACGGTAGTGACCACCAAATATGCTCTAACATTTGCCATTCCCCTTATCTTGCTGATTATCTGTTGGTATTTTTGTTGGTTCTTCAGGGGGAAGGGGGACCTCATCTGGCTTTGCCCCAACGATTTGACGCTCTTTATGGATGTAGTGAGAACTAAAAGCTACCACCCCCATCACCACTAACGTACTGATAAAGCAGGCTACAAGAATGGGAACCAGTTGCTGACTTAATTGACTGTAGTAGTTCATGATGCCAATACCGATGGGTACGAACAGCAGTGTCATATTTTTTAGTAAAAGTGAGCAACCCGGTTGCGCCCAATGCGCAGGAATAATTTGTAAAGCGAGTAACACAAACAGTATTAACATACCGATGATGCTACCGGGAACAGAAAATGGCAGTAGTGTTGATAACAAGTTCCCAATGATTAGGCAGAGATAAAGTATGACAAAAGCACGTAAATACTGCCATCCGGTTATCAGCACTTGTTTTAATGACATGAGACCCGTCCTATTATGCTAAGTGCATTCATCATACAATTAACTTTATTATTGTGCTACAGATCACAGTTAAAAGGTGATAAAAAAAGCGGAGAATTCATCATTCTCCGCTTTTCGCTTAATAATTAACTCTTTCCAGAGTAGGTTGCGTTATTTTATTTTACTTGCATTCCTGGTTGAGCACCGCTATCAGGGCTAAGTAGGTAAATATCCTTCCCACCAGGACCCGCAGCCATCACCATACCTTCAGACATACCAAAGCGCATTTTTCGAGGTGCTAAGTTTGCCACCATGACCGTCAGTTTACCTTCTAATGCTTTCGGGTCAGGGTAGGCACTGCGAATACCAGAGAACACTTGACGCGTCTCGCCACCAATATCTAATTGTAGTTTCAATAGCTTATCAGAACCTTCAACAAAGTCAGCTTGCTTGATCAACGCAATGCGTAGATCAATTTTAGCAAAATCATCAAAGGAGATGGTTTCTTGAATTGGATCATCGGCAAGTGGACCCGTCAGGACTTTAGCGGGTTTAATACTTTCTTTAGAAGCTTCAACCATAGCATCAACCTTCGCCATTTCAATGCGGGTAAACAGCGCTTTAAAGGGTGCAACTTCATGGTCAGTCAATGGCTTTGCAATGGAATCCCATGCCAGATCAACATTGAGGAACGCTTCTGCGCGTTTTGCCAGTCCTGGTAGAATGGGTTTCAAATAAGTCATTAACACACGGAACAGATTGATACCCATTGAACAGATATCTTGTAGCTCTTGGTCTTTACCTTCTTGTTTTGCAACAACCCAAGGGGCTTTATCATCAACATAGCGGTTTGCAATATCTGCGAGTGCCATAATTTCACGCACGGCTTTACCGTATTCACGGCTTGTATAAGCCTCGCCAATAGTTTGGGCTGCATCAACAAATTGCTGATATAGTTCAGGGTCAGCCAATTTAGCTGACAGCTTCCCGCCAAAGCGCTTAGCAATAAAACCGGCATTACGTGAGGCAAGGTTAACGACTTTATTGACGATGTCACTGTTTACGCGTTGAACAAAGTCTTCTAAATTCAAGTCGATATCATCGATACGTGATGAAAGCTTGGCCGCGTAATAGTAACGTAGGCAATCGGCATCCAAATGATCAAGGTAAGAACGCGCGGTAATAAAGGTGCCGCGTGATTTAGACATTTTTGCCCCATTGACCGTCACGTAACCATGAACAAACAGGTTAGTTGGCTTACGATATTCGCTGCCTTCAAGCATTGCCGGCCAGAATAGGCTATGGAAATAAACGATATCTTTGCCGATAAAGTGATACAGATCGGTTTTTGAGTCTTTATTCCAAAACTCATCAAAATTGATATCAGCCCGTTTATCACATAGGTTTTTAAACGACCCCATATAACCGATAGGGGCGTCTAGCCAAACATAAAAATATTTGCCCGGCGCATCTGGGATTTCAAAACCAAAATATGGCGCATCCCGGGTGATATCCCACTGTTGCAGTCCTGACTCAAACCACTCTTGCATTTTATTCGCAACTTGCTCTTGCAGCGCGCCTGAGCGTGTCCACGCTTGCAGCATGTCGCTAAAGGCAGGCAAATCAAAGAAGAAGTGCTCGGTATCACGCATTTCAGGTGTTGCACCAGAGACAACGGAACGCGGATTAATCAGTTCTGTCGGACTATAAGTCGCACCACAGACTTCGCAGTTATCGCCATATTGATCTTCTGCTTTACAGGTTGGGCAGGTGCCTTTGACAAAACGATCAGGCAAGAACATGCCTTTTTCAGGATCGTAAAGCTGTGAAATAGTACGATTTTTAATAAAACCGTTATTTTTCAATTTACTGTAGATCAGCTCTGATAACTGTTTATTTTCTTCACTGTGTGTGGAGTGATAGTTATCGTAACTGATCGAAAAACCAGCAAAATCTTCCTGATGCTCTTGGTTCACTGCGGCAATCATATCTTCCGGAGAAACACCTAATTGCTGAGCTTTAAGCATGATTGGTGTGCCGTGTGCATCATCTGCACAAATAAAGTGAACCTCTTTGCCGCGCATTCGCTGATAACGGACCCAAATATCAGCCTGAATGTGCTCCAGAATATGACCGAGATGGATTGAACCGTTAGCATAGGGTAACGCACAGGTTACCAATAGTTTATTCGCGACTTGAGACATAGTAATGATCTTACTTCCGTAATTAAAAAGGGACTTTGATGTTACCCGATCACAACTTTCGCTGCTAGGGTAATAGGATATTAATTGTCAAATCAGACGAAAAAGGGTTTTTTTGCTGTTCAGTGGCTTTTAGTTAGGAAGGCGATCACTATTTTTGTGGTTCTCTGTTATGATGAACAGTAGTCAAAGTATACTCGTGATACTTCAAGTTGTAGCGTTACGTTGTGGAATGGGGATTAGCATATTCACACTAGTCTTAACACCTTCCATATGGCTAGCTTTTATTAGCCTGTTGTGAGCTGCACCTCGAATTATTTGGGGTATATCATAGTGTTAAAAATATAAAATAAAGGAGCCGGGATGAACGATAAATCCCCCGAGCAGAACAACCCAGAACTGCTGACTGAAAAAGTCTCCACTGTTTTGGCTTCATTTACACACCCAACACTGAAGCGCAATCTGATTTCTATCAAAGCATTACATCATTGCGCAATGTTGGATAATGTGTTGCATGTCGAACTCGTGATGCCATTCGTTTGGAAAGGGCCTTTTCAGGCACTGATCAGCGAAAAAACGGCAGAACTGAAACAAGTTACTGGCGCTCACGCAGTTGAATGGAAACTACGTCACGACATAACGACACTAAAACGTGCAAATGATTTAGCTGGCATTAATGGTGTGCGTAATATTTTGGCTGTGAGTTCTGGTAAAGGTGGGGTCGGTAAATCCAGTACCTCTGTCAACCTTGCGTTAGCACTAGCTCAAGAAGGGGCAAAAGTCGGTATTCTTGATGCGGATATTTATGGTCCATCGATCCCTAACATGCTGGGAACTACCATGGAACGTCCAACATCACCAGATGGCCAGCACATGGCACCGATTATGGCATATGGCCTCGCGACAAACTCAATCGGTTATTTGGTTACTGATGACAACGCAATGGTCTGGCGTGGCCCAATGGCAAGTAAAGCGTTGATGCAAATGTTGCAAGATACCTTATGGCCAGATTTAGATTATTTAGTTATCGATATGCCACCGGGTACGGGGGATATTCAGTTGACGCTGTCACAAAATATTCCGGTTACAGGTGCTGTGGTTGTGACAACGCCACAAGATATCGCGCTGGTGGATGCGATGAAAGGGATTGTGATGTTTAAGAAAGTGAATGTCCCTGTCCTTGGCATTGTGGAAAACATGAGCGCACATATCTGTAGCAATTGTGGGCATGTCGAGCCGATTTTTGGTACCGGTGGTGCAGAGAAACTTGCTGAGAAATATAACACTAAACTGTTAGGGCAAATTCCATTGCATATCTCACTGCGTGAAGACTTAGATCGTGGTCAACCAACGGTGATGCGTGACCCTGAAGGTGAATTTGCGGATATTTATCGAGAAATTGCGTCAAATATTTCGTCACTAATGTACTGGGAAGGGGATAAAATCCCAACTGAGATCTCATTCCGCGCAGTTTAATACTCTGCTTATTGTAAGGATCTATTTCAATTTAATGGGATAGATCCTTATTTTTCAGCTTACTAACACCGCTTCTTCCTGATTTAACTCATTTCGATTTTTCTGATTTATTATTTGGTTATTTCTCTATTTCATGAGGATAGCGTAGAATGCTGAATATATAATGTTTAATGAATACCTGTTAAGTTAGGGCATTAATATTGCATTTTTTTCCTATGGCGGATGCCTAAAAGGTGATTATGAAATTTTTAATTTTGATTGTCGTTTTAGTATTGATTGTTATTTACTTTTATAACCGTATTGTCGCCATGCGTGAAGCTGTTATATCGAGCGAAACTGAAATCTCAGTGCAATTAGATCGCCGTGGAAAAGTATTTGATAGTTTGCTGGCAACGGTCAAAAAATATTTAAGTCATGAGTCAGAGGTTTTCAGTAAAATTACTGAGCTGAGAACAAAAGCTCAAACCGCAACAGGTGCACAGGCGCGAGAAGCGGAAGATGCTTTATCAAAAATGGTGACCAGTGGTGCGATTAATGTTGCTGTAGAAGCCTATCCAGAGCTGAAATCAGACGCGATTATGGCCAATTTACAAGAGGAAATCGTTTCATCAGAGAATAAACTTTCGTTTGCGAAACGCGGTTATAATCGCGCATTGGAAAGCTACAAAGCGTATATTGCTTCAATGCCAGCAGCGCTTATCGTCGGCATTATTCCGAGTTTGAAAATCGATAAAGACTACTGGCGTCTTGATGAAGAAACGATTAAGAGTGAGGAAGCTCGCCGTATTAATTTTGATTAAAAACGACAATCGTTAATGATATTTGTTAGGGGGATGCCCCTAACAAATTATACAGAGTACTTGTTCATGGATTTTAGAAACATCATACGTAAAAATAATTTTCGTACGCGATTGGTGGTCATTAGTTATATATTTATTATGCTGATCGTCGGTTTATTAGCAGATACAGCGACGCACTCAGACGAGCGTATTGGATTTTTTGAAAATATGCTCATATTTGTGACTTTTGAAAAACTACCAGTAGCAACATTAATTATTTTAGGGCTTACCGTTTTAGGATTGGTATATATTCATTTTCGTGGCCATAAAATGATGTTAGCAGGTCTGAACGCAAAAGAAATTACAGCGCAAAATGCCAGCACTCCTGAAGAAAGACAACTGTATAATATTTTAGAAGAGCTCAGTTTAAGTGCTACTTTACGCTATGTGCCTCGCCTGTATATTTTAGACAGTGATGAGCCTAACGCATTTGCTGCCGGTTGGGGCGCTAAAAACGCTTTAGTCGGTGTCACTCGAGGTTTATTGCAAACACTCAATCGTCACGAAGTTCAAGCGGTGATGGCTCATGAAGTTGGGCATATTATTCATGGTGATTCTAAATTGACATTGTATGTTGGTATTTTAGCGAATGTGATCCTGACTATTACGAATATATTTAGCCAACTATTTATTCGGACGGCAGGGCGTAGCCGAAATAGTGCATCTAATAAAGCACAGCTAATTCTATTAGCTCTTAACTTTGTTTTACCGTGGATCACCCAAATTCTCTATTTTTATCTTTCGCGAACGCGTGAATATATGGCCGATGCAGCGGCTGTTGATTTAACCACCGATAATCAAGCTATGATCAGCGCACTGAAAAAAATTTCGGGTCAGCATGAAAAACAGCAATATGATAAGTCGGGTATTGGTGATGCATACCGTAGTGCAGCCTATATCTTTAATAAAGGTGATTCGATATTGTCGACGCATCCATCGATAGAAAATCGCATTGCAGCTTTAGAAGGCCGTAAAAAATTTTAGCGGGTTGAGTGATAACAATTTGGGGCACACTATTTTAGTCACATATTGACATACACTTTTTATGATGTTTCCCATTAATATTTGGTATTTTTTGAGTCTGTTTGTGTTGCGAAGCTGGAACCTCACGCCATTAACTCCTATAATTCCGGCAACCATAACTTTGTGAAGATAAAGTTAGGCATTTCATTTCAGATTTATTTAACCAGGTTATCATTTTATGACTGACATAGCGCATCAATGTACCATTGTAGGTATATCAGGAGCTTCTGCATCCGGAAAAAGCCTTATCGCAAGTACCTTATATAGAGAATTAAGGGAAAAGGTCGGTGATCATAATATCGGTGTTATACCAGAAGACTGTTACTATAAAGATCAAACAGATATACCAATGGAAGAGCGGTTAAAAGTCAATTACGACCACCCAAACTCCATGGACCATAGCCTGCTTTATCAACATCTTAAAGCATTAAAAAGCGGTAAATCTGTAGAAATTCCTCAATATGACTATGTCGCTCATACACGTAAAGAAACCAGCATTCACTTCAAACCTAAAAAAGTCATTATTATCGAGGGGATTTTACTGCTTACGGATAAACGTTTACGTGAAGAGATGGATTTTTCGATCTTTGTTGATACCCCGCTTGATATTTGCTTGATGAGACGGATAAAACGTGATGTAAATGAGAGAGGGAGAACATTAGATTCGGTTATTGAACAATATAATAAAACCGTGCGTCCTATGTTCTTACAGTTTATTGAGCCGTCGAAGCAGTATGCCGATATTATTGTGCCTCGTGGCGGTAAAAACCGTGTGGCAATTGATATCTTAAAAGCAAAAATCGGCGAATTTTGCCAAGACTAAACTTGGCTAGGCGACATGGCGATAAAAAATAATGAAGGGGGATATAATCATGCGTCTTTGTGACCGCGATATTATTCAATGGATGGATGAAGGAAAGTTAGTTATTAGCCCTCGTCCACCTATTGAACGGATCAATGGAGCAACAGCAGATGTGCGCCTAGGAAATCAATTTCGAGTTTTTCGAGGACATACCGCCGCTTTTATTGACCTAAGTGGCCCGAAAGATGAAGTAAATGCAGCGCTTGACCGTGTGATGAGCGATGAAATTATTCTCAATGATAATGAGCCATTTTTCCTTCACCCAGGAGAATTAGCACTTGCAGTCACTCTTGAGTCTGTTACCCTGCCTGATAACCTCGTAGGATGGTTAGATGGCCGTTCTTCATTGGCGCGATTAGGTTTAATGGTGCATGTGACAGCACATCGAATCGATCCCGGTTGGTGTGGGCAAATCGTGCTAGAGTTTTATAATTCAGGCAAACTACCACTTGCTTTGCGCCCTGGAATGGTGATTGGTGCGTTAAGTTTTGAGCCATTATCAGGCAGCGCAGATCGCCCCTATAATAGCCGACAAGATGCGAAATATAAAAATCAGCAAGGGGCGGTTGGTAGTCGTATCAGTGAGGACTGATAGTAATATGTATGACGGAATTATTGCTTATATGGGGTAATTCCGCATAGCGCAGGGATAGGTGTAGTGTGAGCCTTTTGTGTGGCGTAGCAGACATAATTTTAGTGAGGGAAGAATGAAACGATTTCTGACGACACTGGTCATTTTGCTAGTCGTGATTGTGGTTGGTCTAACCGCATTAGTGATGTTGGTTAACCCAAACGACTTTAGGCAATATCTTGTGGAAAAAGTTGAGAAAAAAAGCGGGTATCAAATTGACTTTAAAGGGGATATGCGTTGGCATGTTTGGCCAACACTGAGTATTATTACCGGCCCTGTTTCGATTACCGCTCCCAATGCCAGCCAACCTGTTTTAAGTGCGGAGAATATGCGCTTAGATGTGGAATTATGGCCGCTACTTTCTCATCATTTATCCGTCGAACAAATTGTTGTCGATGGTGCAGTGATTCGCCACACGCCTGAAAGCGAACCCCAAATGAATGCGAACTCACCTATTGCGCCTGCCGGTAACCAAAGAACACCAAATTCTCCAGAAAAAAATCAATGGTTATTAGATATCGAAAAAGTTGAAATATCAAACAGCTTGGTGATCTGGAAAACACAAAATGATGAGTACAATCTACGCAATATTGATCTTTCTTTAAAGAAAAGTGATAAGCGCAAAATCAGCGCTAAATTCAGCGGCAACTTAAATAAGAATCAACAAGAGCTACGTTTTGATGCGCGGGCAGAACTTGATCTTTCCCAACTATCACATCAAATTAATGGTCAATTAACTCAGTTTGATTATACTTTCACGGGGGTTGATTTACCTGAAGGTGGGATCACCGGACAACTGACCAGTGATTTTGCTTATATTAAAGATAATATTGCAACAGCGAGTTTACATAACATCGCGATTAAAGCCAATGACAGTGATTTAACGGGTCACGTTGAAGCAAAATTAGGGGTTATTCCAGATATTAATGTTCAGTTATCTTCTCAAACGTTAAATCTTGATAAATTAATTGGCGCACCAAATTCAAGTACAGCGGCTAATTCGTCTAATGAAACGAACCTTTCTACTCGCGTTGGCGTTAAACCGGTGATTTCTGGAAAAGAAACACAGAAATATGATTTATCTAACCTAAAATCATTTACTGGAAATATTAATTTAAATATTGAGAATTTAGTTTATCGTGGAATGGCTGTGAATGCGGTAAAATTTGCAGCACAAAACCAAGCGCCGCAATTAACCATTTCCCAATTAGAAGGTCAGGCCTTTAATGGCCAGTTTTCGCTTCCTGTGACTATTAATTACTCAAATATTCCAGCGCAAGTTACAGCGAAACCTAATATTCAAAATATTAATTTAACGCCATTGTTGAAAGCGTTTAATATGCCAGAAAAACTGAGTGGTATTGTGACAATCAATGCCGATTTATCGGGCCCAGGTTATGATGATTATGCGGTGAAAAATTTATGGCAAGGCCCGGTGAATTTCAGTTTACAAAATGCACGCTTAGCAGGATTAAATATTCCATTATTAATCCAACAATCTATTTCACGGGTGACCAATAAAATCAATGCACCTGTTAATACAGGTAATTATACTGAAGTAGAGCAGTTCACCGTTAATGGTCGCTTAAATAAAGGCACGATTAACATTGCATCCATGAATGCAACTTCTCCTTTAATTTCAATTACGGGGCAAGGATGGGCAAATGTGCCAGCAGAAACATTGGATGTGAACCTCGGTGTGCAAATTACGCAAGGTTGGGGCGGAGACTCTCGCTTTATTCAACAACTGCAATCAATGACAATACCGCTACGTATTTATGGCGGTTGGAGCAACTTACAATATCAACTTAATGTTGAAAGATTGCTACGTAATGAATTAAAGACACAAGCCAAAGAGGCATTAGGGAACTTTTTGAAGAAAGAGGAACAAAAAGGATTGAGTGATTTGCTGAATGCACTATAGCTTTTCTATTGATAAATGGCATCATAGGTCATGATGCCATTTATTGGGATAAAATGATTAGAGTAAACTACGAGGGGTGACGTATTTTGGCGTTGTGTTATCAAATTTTTTATTGGCTTCTTGAGTCGCTTTCGTATTTTTATAACCTTCTTTTGATTCAATCTTATTTTTATCTAAGCTCGCTGCATTTAATTTACTTTCAAATTTTGCAAGCGTTTCCCGTTTTTTAGAGTTTTGCTTATAGTTTACGCCATTGAGCCTTTCTTGATAGTTTGCTGTTTTAGCCTTCAGAGAATGAAGCGTGTTTGAAAATATTGTTAACTCTTTTTTATTATTTTCTCTCTCCATCGCTCCTCGTTCATGACCTATATTTTCTAATAATGTCTTCATTTTTTGCTGAATAGAGTTAACCTCTTTTTCTATTCCTTTTAATTCTTTAAGCTTAAAGATTCCACTATCAACTTTAGACGTGTTTTGCTGATTTAGAACTGGATTTGATTGAACATTATTGGCTGTACGTTTGATATTTCCAGTAATACCTGAGTTGTGAGCTGTTGTTTGTGGCTGTTGTAACTGTTGTGTGTAATTTAATGCTTTATGAGTGATTGACTGGACCATGTTAACCTCGAATAACCTTATTAAGTTATCCGAATTATTGAACAATCAAATGATTAATGCTTTTAAAAAACGCTGTTATTTTGGCGCTTCAAGTGACTTGTTATGGGAATACTTATCCGCACTATAAAAAAATACCGGCCAATTTGGCCGGTATTGTATGAATAAACAAAAATTATTCTTCTTCGTCTTCTTCCGGTACTTTCGGCGGAACAATGAGCACTTTACTAATACGGTGGTTTTTGATTTCAAGCGGCTGGAAAATGCAGCCATTGACTTCAATTTGTTCACCTTCTTCAGGTACTCGTTGTAGGTGTTCCATCAATAAGCCTGCAATGGTTTCATATTCGCGCTTTTCATCCAGTTCCATAGGAACAAATAGGATCAAATCTTCTAATGGCATAAAGCCGTTAGCAATCCAACTCCCATTTTCTAGCTTTTGAATATCATGACGTGAGTCATTTTCTTCTTCACCATCTGGTAAGTTACCGGCGATCGTTTCCATCACATCCGTTAAGGTGACAACACCCTCGACAGAGCCAAACTCGTCGACGACAAAAGCAAAGTGAGTCTGTGCTTTACGAAACTGCTCTAATGCTTTTAATAGCGAGAGACCCTCAGGGAAGATAAGAGGTTGAGTAATCAAAGCTCGTAAGTTCAGCGGCTGACCACTTAACTGCTGTTTGACTAAATCGAGCATGTGAACAACACCAACAGGCTCATCACTCACGGTTTCATCGATGACAACAAAACGTGAATGCGGATTTTTTTCCAGCAATTGCAGCAGCTCATTGGCAGACTTATTGACATCGAGATATTCCACATCATGACGTGATGTCATAATACTTTCGACATTACGTTGAGCCATACCTAAAACACGGGCGATCATCTGGCGCTCTTGAGGGTCAAAAACCGCTTGGTTGTCCGCGATTAAGTCTGAAGTGTGCGCATCTAGCTCCGCACGTTCGTGGTTACCACTTAGAATACGTAAAACGGCTTCAGCCGTACGTTCACGAAGTGGACGACTACCTTTGAGGAATTTGCGACGGTTAAATTGTGCAAACTGGTTTAAGACTTCAATCATAATAGAGAAGCCAATCGCAGCATACAGATAACCTTTTGGTATTGCGTAACCAAAGCCTTCAGCAACTAAACTAAAGCCGATCATCAGCAAGAAGCTGAGACATAAGATCACAATAGTTGGGTGATTGTTGACGAACGATGTTAGCGGCTTACTTGCCCATATCATAAGGATCATGGCAATAGTCACTGCTGCAACCATAACCCCAATATGGTCAACCATCCCAACGGCGGTAATGACTGAGTCAAGAGAGAATACCGCATCTAGGACGATAATTTGTGCAACAACAGCCCAGAAATTCGATGTTTTTCGTTGATTAGTGGTGTGCTCATCCCCCCCCTCTAATCGTTCGTTTAACTCCATTGTGGCTTTAAATAGCAAGAATAACCCACCCACCAACATGATGAGATCTCGGGCGCTAAATGGATGATCGAATAATGTTATTAAAGGCTTGGTGAGAGTGATTAGCCAAGACAAGCTAAATAGCAGAATAACTCGCATCACGAGAGCGAGCATGAGACCCGTCACACGAGCCCTATCACGCAATTTTTGCGGCAGTTTGTCTGCCAAAATGGCAATAAAGACGAGGTTATCAATACCAAGAACGATTTCTAGAACGATTAAGGTGGCAAGCCCCGCCCAAATCGAAGGATCTGCGATCCATTCCATACAGTTTGTTTTACCTTCTGATATGACGGCATATGCCGACTCGTGAATAATGCGGTTTGTTTCCCTAAATTTCAATAAAAATTGTCGCGTATGAGACGATAATCTACAAATAATATTCCGTTTGCGTCATCGATTGCATCAATAACTACCCAGCAGAACAAACCTGAGTTAACATGTGATCCTGTTAACAGAATTGCCAGCATAAAAATGGCTGGCTTAGGTCCTAATCAGACAGGAGTTTTTCATGTCAAAGCAACAGATTGGTGTTGTCGGTATGGCTGTCATGGGGCGCAATCTTGCCCTGAATATTGAAAGCCGTGGTTATTCCGTCTCTATTTTCAACCGTTCAAAAGATAAAACGGATGAAGTTATTGCCGAAAATCCAGGGAAAAAATTAGTTCCCAGCTACACGATTGAAGAGTTTGTCGACTCTCTGGAAAAACCACGCCGTATCCTGTTGATGGTGAAAGCGGGTGAAGCAACGGATAAAACGATTGCTGCATTGACTCCGCATCTAGACAAAGGTGATATCCTGATTGATGGCGGCAACACTCTGTATAAAGATACTATCCGTCGTAACCGTGAACTGTCTGAGCAAGGCTTTAACTTTATCGGTACAGGGGTTTCTGGTGGTGAAGAAGGCGCTCTAAAAGGCCCATCTATCATGCCTGGTGGTCAAAAAGAAGCTTATGAGCTGGTTGCACCAATTTTGAAAGAAATTGCCGCTAAAGCCGAAGGCGAGCCTTGCGTAACTTATATCGGTCCAGATGGTGCTGGTCACTATGTGAAAATGGTTCACAATGGTATCGAATACGGTGACATGCAGTTGATCGCTGAAGCATATTCATTGCTAAAAGGTTCTTTAAACCTGAGCAATGAAGAGTTGGCGGAAATTTTTGCTGATTGGAACCAAGGCGAACTTAGTAGCTATCTGATCGAAATCACTGCGGATATCTTCAAGAAAAAAGATGAAGATGGAAAATATTTGGTTGATGTGATTTTAGATGAAGCAGCGAATAAAGGTACAGGTAAATGGACAAGCCAAAGTTCATTGGATTTAGGTATCCCAGTAACGTTGATCACTGAATCTGTATTTGCACGTTATATCTCTTTCCTGAAAGACCAACGTGTTGCCGCATCTAAAGTACTAACAGGCCCAGTATTGAAGCCTGTTGAAGGCGATAAAAAACAATTTATTGAGAAAGTTCGTCGTGCACTCTACTTAGGTAAAATTGTTTCTTATGCCCAAGGCTTCCAACAACTGAAAGCCGCTTCAGATGAATACAATTGGGATCTGAACTACGGTGAAATTGCTAAAATTTTCCGCGCGGGTTGTATCATTCGTGCACAATTCTTGCAAAAAATCACTGATGCATACAATGATAATGCACAGATCGCTAACTTGCTGTTAGCGCCATACTTTAAGCAAATCGCTGATGAATATCAGCAAGCACTACGTGATGTGGTGTGCTATGGCGTACAAAACGGCATCCCAACACCGACCTTCTCTGCGGCAATTTCTTATTACGATAGCTACCGTTCAGCGGTATTGCCTGCAAACCTAATTCAAGCGCAACGTGATTACTTTGGTGCTCACACTTATAAGCGTACTGATAAAGAAGGTGTGTTCCATACCGAATGGATGGAATAATACGTTAAAATAACGTATTAAATTATTAAGGTGCTGGTTTTCCAGCACCTTTTTTATTTTTAAGTATAAAAATAGGGATGTACTATCAATACTTATTGGTCGTTTTTATCTTTATTATTGGATCGAGTATGGTTTTGATTGATGATACTGATAGAATCGAAAGCTTGTTTTTATTCTTAGGCCTCAGGTATTACTGTAAGCCTAGCTGATCATTTTATGATTATAAGTAAGAATTCTATTTATGCGAAAGTTCCTTGTCTTGCTGCTGTTACTTGTGCTGCTGAGTCCATTGGCAATTGATTTATATCTGCCAACAATTCCTACAATTGCGATTGCGTTAGGGGCGCCCGAGTCGCTGATCCAGTCTACTATTGCATTATTTATACTAATTTTTGGTATAGGGCAGTTAATTTCTGGCCCCTTGATCGACCGATATGGACGTAAGCCCATCGCGATTGTGGGCATCCTAATTTACATTGTCGGTTCAACTGTCGCAGCGTTATCAACAACCCCGGAAATTTTTATTGCCGCTAGGGTATTACAGGGGGTCGCTGTTTGTTGCACTGGTGTTGTGGCTTTTAGTGGTGTTCGTGATCGGATGAACGGCACGGAAGCTGCGCGTGCATTTGGTTTTTTAAATGGAACGCTCAATATCGTACCAGCATTAGCACCGCTTTTGGGGGGCTTTCTCGCTGAATATTGGGGATGGCGAGCCCCTTTTTGGTTTTTGGCTCTCTATGCGGTACTCATTTTAATTTTAGTCATCGCATTTTTGCCCGAAACTCGCCCGGCAAGTTTGCAAAATGTGAAGAAGTTGCAACTCAATCACTACCTGCATATCTTGCGTAACAAGCACTTTATTATTTTTGCATTGGTGAATGCAGGTAGTATGGGCATGGTCCTGACGTATGTTTCATTCGCACCGATTGTCTTAATGGGGGATGCAGGACTCACGCCACTAGAGTTTTCATTGGCGTTTGGTGCTAATGGTTTTTGGATTATGTTTGCGAGTTACATTGCTAACTATTATATCCCCAAAATTGGTCGCCCTAACTGTTTAAAAGCCGGCAGCCTATTTATGATAGCGGGGTGTTTAGGCTTGTTATTCGGTTTACTTGTCTTACCAACAGAGTTACAAAACCACTGGTTAGCTTATATGTTACCTGTAGCGTGTGCCTGTACAGGCCTTGCCTTTATGATGGGAACCGCAACGAGTTATGCTTTAGAACCTTTTGAAAAAGAGGCAGGAACGGCTTCGGCTTTAGTGGGTTTTATTCAAATGGCAGTAGGTGCAGCCCTGAGTTTATTGGCGATTAGCTCTCCCTTACCTGCAAATTGGGCATTAGCTATGTTAATGTTAGTAGGCGGAGTGATTGCGTTGGTTGCACGAAATACCAGCTTAAAATTAGCGCATTAAGTAGAGAAAAGATAGATGATAAATCCGTTATTAAAGCAGCCAAGGGTTGCTAAAGGTGATGTATTTTTGAGCGCGAATACATCACCATAGACAGCGTTCTATGGTAATAATAATTTTATAATTAGGATTGTTACCATGAATCAAAAACATTGGTCAAAATATCAACTTTTACACGAAGTTGTACAGAATCCGAATATCCATATCAAAGGACGTCATAGTTATTATAGTGACTGCTGGGATAATGGGTTTGAACAATCAGTAGTCCGCTATTTACAAGGGGATGAAGTCAGCCGTGATTGGCAATTACCTTGGGATGTCGATCAACTTTATATTGGCGATTATGTGTGTATTGGGGGAGAAGCCGTCATATTGATGGGGGGAAACCATACTCACAGAACAGATTGGTTTTGTTTATATCCATTTATTGAATATGTTAATGAAGCCTATGTTGGTAAAGGCGATACGGTTATTGGTGACGGAGCTTGGATTGGAATGCGGGCATTGATTATGCCAGGCATAAACATTGGTGAAGGCGCAGTTATCGCAGCAAATAGTGTTGTGGTGAAGGATGTCGAACCATACAGTATTGTGGGTGGCAATCCGGCTAAACGGATTAGCTATCGTTTTGCGCCTGATATCATTGCAGAACTTCTGGCATTAAAGATCTACGATTGGCCAGAAGCACAATTTAATGCCTTAAAGCCTTATTTGTGTAATTCAGATATAACAGCTTTGAAAATAGCCTTGGCTAAATATTTAAAATAAATAATACATAGGGAATGAGTTTATTATCATTCCCTTTTTGCATTTTATTTATCAGAATTATTTTTTGCCGGCTAAATAACCGAATATAAATCCGATACCAGCAGCGACAGTTGCTGCGGCAAGAGGATTACTTTTTACTGTATCCACAGCAGAATTGAGCGTGTCACAGCCTTGAGCTGCACATTTTCTGACAGTACCTTTTATTTGATGCTCAGCAGAACCCGTTGCTTCACCGTAGGCTTGTTCTGCTGTACCTGTTGCTTCTCTAGCTTTGCTTTCTGCTTTGTCGAATAAACTCATTATATTCTCCTTAAGAGTGAATAACAGTCACTATTAAGTGTAGCAGTCTTAAAAAATATGATACTTGATTTTACTTAAAAATAGGTACTTTTACTTTTATTCATCATCTCGAATAAAATCGACTAAAGTTGGATTAGCAATACGACGGTAATCTTCTGTATTCAAAATAACTGAGCGCTCAAGTGTTCCTGCATTAAAAGCCAGCTCTTCAAAACGAACAAATAAATAAGGATCAGCAATGAGTTTTAGAGATGGATGAAAACTAAAGGGCGGGATTGCACCAAAAACACATTGAGTTAATTCATCCACTTCTTTTGGGCTTGCTAATGAGGCGCGAGTGCCTCCGATGGCATGAGCGATCTTCGTTAAATCCGCTTGTTTATCAGCAGGAAGGATAGCAAGGACATGTTGACGAATACCATTTCCTTTAACGTGGCAAACTAAGCCTTTAGCACCTTGACCTAATTGTGTGCCACGTATTTTTGCCACTTCTTCTGATTTACCTGCCGTTGGATGTTCCATCACGCGGTATCGCGCATTCTGTTTATCAAGTAATTGGGTTAATTGAATAAAAATAGGGCTTTCTGACACGACGGTTCCTTTTTTATAAAAATAAACAGTTGAGATAGTAGCAAAATTAGATAACAAGCTAAATACCATGGATATGATATGAAAATTGGAAGAAATAATGGGAGCTAGGCAACGCAATAAGAGAGTTTTTAAGTTAATAGCGAACTCATTGTCTAAATCGCATGTTGATTAAAATAGGCTTTTACGTGAATTGGTTGACTCAGTTATCTAAGTCGCCACTTATAGGTAAGAGAATAGAGAGGATTTGGTCGACGATCAAGTATCAGCGCATTTTGTTATATTGGGTAGCCCACCTTAAGCAGGCTACCGCATTATTATTGATGGCGTTCTTTCAGACGTTTGATAATGGTGCTTAAATCAAGATCTTGGTCCTGTAAGAGTACCAGCAGGTGGTACATTAGATCGGCGGCTTCATTCGTTAGCTCAGCACGATCATTGACTGTGGCTGCAAGTGCCGTTTCAACGCCTTCTTCGCCAACTTTTTGAGCGATACGTTTAGTACCACTTGCATATAGACGCGCCGTATATGAGCTTTCCGGATCAGCACACTTACGTGATTTTAATAAGGTTTCCAGCTCAAATAAGAATCCCCAATCACTTTGAGCGGGAGCAAAACAGCTCTCCGTACCATTGTGGCAAGTTGGTCCAACCGGTTGCACTAGGGCGAGTAGCGTATCACTATCACAATCAGGATAGATATCGACTAAATTAAGATAGTTGCCCGATGTTTCGCCTTTAGTCCATAAGCGCTGTTTGGTTCGTGAATAAAAGGTTACCTTACGGCTATCTAATGTGGCTTGCAACGCTTCTGGGTTCATATAACCTAACATTAATACATCACCAGAAGTTGCGTGTTGCACAACCACGGGCATTAATCCATCCACTTTTTGCCAAGCAAGTTGGCGACATTGTTCTGTGGTTAACATACTCTTATTTGAACTCCATTTTCTGCAAGGTATTGCTTTAATTCACCAATATTGATGATTTGCTTGTGGAAGACGGATGCGGCGAGGGCACCATCAACCTTTGCTTCAGTAAAAGCATCTAAGAAATGTACCATTTCACCAGCACCACCAGAGGCGATTAATGGCACTTGGCAGACATCACGGACTTTTTTCAGTTGGATTAAATCATAGCCTTGGCGTACACCGTCTTGGTTCATCATATTTAAGACAATTTCACCGGCACCTCGTTGTTGAACTTCAGTGACCCAATCGAGGGTTTTCCAGCGTGTTTGGGTGGTCCGTTTTTCATCCCCTGTAAATTGATAAACGAGGTAGTCACCCGTTTCATGGTCAAACCAGGTATCGATACCGACGACAATGCATTGTACGCCAAAACGATCAGCAAGGCGGCTAATTAGTGTTGGATCCGATAGCGCTGGTGAGTTAATGGATATTTTATCAGCGCCAAATGATAAAATTTGCGCCGCGTCTTCAACACTTTTGATACCACCCGCAACGCAAAATGGAATATCAATGACTTCTGCAACTTTTGATACCCAACTCTTATCGACCACTCTTCCATCAGATGATGCTGTAATATCGTAAAATACCAGTTCATCAGCACCTTCTTGGGCATAGCGCTGTGCCAGTGGAACGATATCACCAATAATCTCATGATGACGAAATTGAACCCCTTTTACTACTTGTCCATCCCGAACATCCAAACAAGGAATTATGCGTTTTGCCAACATGCGATTGCCTCCGCGACTGTGAATTTGCCTTCGAGTAGGGCACGACCAACAATCACCCCCGCGGCGCCTGACCCTGGAATAGCAGCGATATCCGCCAAAGAGCCAATACCACCAGATGCTTGAAATGCAATAGCTGGATATTTTTGGCTAATTTCTTGGTATAAATTGACATTTGAACCTGCCAATGTGCCATCTTTAGAAATATCCGTGCATAAAACGTGCTTTAACCCATAAGGTTGATACATTTCAATGGCTTGTTCTAATGAAAGATTAGAGTTTTCTTGCCAACCACTGATGGCAATCTCTTTTATACCTTGTTGGTTAATTCGCACATCAAGGGCGAGTACGATGGCTTCTCCACCATAACGTTCGAACCAGGTTTTAACTAATTCAGGCTGTTTCACCGCGGTTGAACCAATAACCACCCGTGTAGCCCCTGCATCTAAAAGTGCTTTTACATCCTCTTCTGTGCGGATCCCGCCACCGACTTGAACGGGTACAGACACTCCAGCTAACAGTTTTTTAAGGAGGGGAATTTGGCGTTTTTGTGGATCTTTTGCTCCAGTTAAATCAACTAAGTGTAATAATTTTGCGCCTTCTTGTTGGTATTGTTGTAAGCGTGGCAGGGGATCACTGCCGTAAGCGGTTTGCTTGGCATAATCGCCTTGATGTAAACGAACAACATTACCATCAATAAGATCTAAAGCAGGAATGATCATCTCAATTACATCTCCAAAAAGTTTTGGATCAGGCGAGAGCCAGCTGCTCCCGAGCGCTCAGGGTGAAACTGAACACCATAAAAATTATCCTGATTGACAGCACTGCTAAATGGATTACCGTATTGGGTTTGTGCAATGGTATTGCCTGAAATAGGCATGGAGTAGCTATGCACAAAATAGAAGTAAGCATCGTCGCGGATCCCTTTAAATAAAGGGTGGCCTGCTAAAGGTTTGACTTGATTCCAGCCACTATGAGGAACAGGTAAACCATCCGCATTCATTTTTTGGACTGGGCTATCTATCAAGCCAAGCAGTGGGATCAACGATTTTCCTTCTTCACTAACACTCCCCATTAATTGCATACCTAAACAAATACCTAAAACAGGCTGAGTCAGTGCTTTAATTAAGGGGATCAGTTCACGTTGCTGGAGTTGTTCCATCGCTGCGCTTGCAGTTCCGACACCCGGTAGGAAAACTTTATCTGCTTGTAAAATGGTGTTGGTATCACGACTGATCTGTGGGGTATAGCCTAAACGTTTGACGGCATAGGCCACAGAAGACAAATTTGCACAGCCTGTATCAAGGATAACAACGTTCATTAGAGAACCCCTTTCGAGCTAGGTAACGTATCTCCTTCAACGCGGATAGCTTGACGTAAGGTACGACCAAATACCTTAAATAGGCTTTCAGCTTTGTGGTGATCGTTTTTCCCTTTCGTTTTCAGGTGTAAGGTACATCCCATCGCATAGGATAGGGAGCTGAAAAAGTGTTCGATCATTTCAGTGCTGAGGTCACCAACACGTTGGTATTTAAATTCTGCTTTATATTCAAGGTGTGGTCGGCCTGAAATGTCTAATGCACAACGCGCTTGGCACTCATCCATTGGGAGTACAAAGCCAAAGCGTGCGATACCACGTTTATCGCCGAGAGCAACGCGTAATGCTTCACCGAGTGCCAAACCCGTATCTTCTACGGTGTGGTGGTCATCAATAAACAGGTCACCTTTAACTTGGATATTCAAACGGAAACCACCGTGAGTGGCGATCTGGTCAAGCATGTGGTCAAAGAAGCCGACACCCGTATTGATTTCGCTTCCACCCTCACGATCAAGCCAGAGTTCGACGCGAATATTGGTTTCTTTTGTGACACGCTCAACGATTGCATGGCGATCACGCTGAGTTAATTTATCGGTGATAGCCACCCAATCAAGTGAATCAGGGCTATAGCGTAGGCCTTGGATCCCCATATTTTCGGCCAATTGTAGGTCAGTTTCACGATCACCAATCACATAACTGTTCGCTTTATCTAATTTACCTTCAACTAGGTAGTTTTCCACTAAGCCTAGTTTTGGTTTACGGCAGTTACAGCCATCCGCTGGTTTGTGAGGACAAATTAATACATCGTCAAAATTAATCCCTTGTGACTCAAAAACCTGCATCATTAAGTTGTGTGGTGGTTCGAAATCAGCGGTTGGGAAGCTGTCGGTACCTAAACCATCTTGATTGGTGACCATGACTAAGCGGTAGTTGGCTTTTTGTAAGGCCAGCAGGCTTGGAATCACTGCTTTTTCAAAAGCTAATTTGCTTAGGCTATCGACCTGAAAATCAGTAGGTGGTTCAGTGATTAATGTACCATCACGGTCAATAAAAAGAATTTTTTGGCTCATGAATATTTCCTATTTCAGGTTTAGCAAAGGGCTTCAATAGCTTCAATAACACGCACGTTTTCGGTTTCAGTACCCACAGTGATGCGTAGGCAGTTAGAAAGTCCTGGCTGTTTACTTTGGTCACGCAAAATAATGCCTTGTTCCCACAGCGCTTTAAATACTTTATTTCCATCCGTAAAACGCACCAAAATATAGTTGGTCTCACTGGGATACACTTTTTCTACGATAGAGAGTTCCGCTAGCGCTTCAGACAAGGCAATACGATCATTCGTGATTGTTGCGACACGGTGTTTCATTGTCGCTATTCCTTCCACGCTCAATGCTTCTGCGGCTATCATCGCAACGGGTGTCGAAAGAGGATAAGGAGCGATCACTTTTAAGAGTATTTCGATTACATCGGCGGAGGCTAATGTGAAACCACAACGTAGGCCAGCCAGCGCAAAGGCTTTTGATAATGTTCTTAATACCACAAGGTTTGGATAGTTAGCGAGCCAGCCTGCCACACTGTATTGTGGGCAAAATTCAATATAGGCTTCATCAACAACCACAAGCGCTTGACCCGCCGCCATGTCGAGCACTTCACGCAGTGCCTTATTATCGATGATGTTGCCAGTTGGATTATTTGGGCTACAAATATAGATCAATTTGGTGTTTGGCAAATTTTCACGAATGGCATCAATATTTAATGACCAGTCTGGTAAAGCGGGAATTTTTTTCTGTTCTACGCCAAAAGTTTCAGCGCTGACACTATACATACCATAGGTTGGAGGACAAAACATCACAGCGTCTTTGCCCGGTTCACAAAATGCACGGATCAGCAGTTCGATAGATTCATCGGCACCTCGGCAAACTAATACTTGCTCAGGAGCAACATTTGCATAAGCGGCATAGTTGAGAATGACACTGGCGGGCTGGCATTCTGGGTAACGGTTTAGATTACGTTCGTTAAATTGGAATTCTGGTGCAATAGGGTATTCATTGGCATTTAACCAAACATCGCCGTTACCACCTAAGCGACGAGCAGACATATAAGGGGTCATCACTTTCACATTTTCACGCGCAAGGCTAGCGGCTTTAAAGTTTTCGCTCATCACTTACTCCTGACTTTGTTTTTTGAGTTCAGTAACACGTAATGTTACGGCATTTTTGTGGGCGGTTAGGCTCTCTGCTTGCGCGAGTGTTTCAATCGTTGTCGCTAACCCAAGTAACCCTTGAGGTGAAAGCTTTTGTACTGTCATCCGTTTCATAAAATCAGCAAGACCCAAGCTGGAATATGTCGATGTATAGCCATAAGTTGGCAGCACATGATTAGTTCCTGATGCATAATCGCCCGCTGATTCAGGTGACCAATCTCCGACGAACACAGAGCCTGCACTGGTTATGCTGTCAACGAGTGCATCGGCATTACGAGTTTGCAAAATCAGGTGTTCAGGCCCGTAGCGATTGCTAATTTCGACACATTGTGCAATTGAATCGGCGATAATTACACGACTAGCACTCAGTGCGGCTCTCGCGATGTCAGCACGTGATAATTCAGCCAGTTGTTTTTCTGTTTCATCAATAACCTGCATAGCAAATTCTTGGCTATCCGTTAGTAGAATAACTTGTGAATCAGGTCCATGCTCAGCTTGCGATAACAGATCTGAAGCTGTAAATGCAGGGTTTGCTTGGCTATCTGCAATAACAAGCACTTCTGATGGGCCTGCTGGCATATCAATGGCTGCTCCTTCGTGGCTTTGGCTCACTTGGCGTTTCGCTTCTGTTACATAAGCATTGCCTGGGCCAAAAATCTTATCGACCGCAGGGATACTCTCTGTACCAAATGCCATTGCAGCAATGGCTTGCGCACCGCCCACCTGAAAGATATCGCTAATACCACACAGTTTTGCAGCATAGAGAATTTCATCCGCAATCGGTGGGGGAGAGCAAAGGATAATTTGTCGACAACCTGCAATTTGTGCAGGAGTGCCTAGCATCATTACCGTTGAGAGCAATGGCGCTGAGCCGCCGGGAATATATAAGCCAACCGAATCAATTGGGCGGGTGATTTGTTGACAAACCACGCCTGACTGAGTCTCAACGCGAATAACTTCAGGTTTTTGTGCTTCATGAAAACGACGGATATTACCAATAGCATTTTTCATCGCGACTTTGATGTCGTCATTGAGGCGTGATTCAGCTTGCTCAATGCTATCTGGCGTGACTCGAATGCTAGAAATGGCCGTTTTATCAAAACGTTGGCTAAATTCAATGAGTGCATTGTCGCCACGAGCTTGTACTTGCTCAATGATCTGTGTGACCGCGCGACGAATACTGTCTGATGCCGCAATGGCTGGGCGTGTCAGCAGTGCTGTTTGCTCATTTGCATTACATTCTGACCAGCGAGTCGGTTGGTTAAATCCCATTTCCATTGCACTTACTCCATCATTTTTTCAATAGGCAGAACTAAAATAGAGCTGGCACCTAATGCTTTAAGTTTTTCCATGGTTTCCCAGAACAAGGTTTCGCTACTGACCATGTGCATAGCTACGCGATTTTGATCGCCTGCTAATGGGAGCAGAGTTGGGCGTTCTGCGCCTGGCAGCAATGCAATAATATCTTCCAAACGTTCACTTGGAGCGTGCAACATGATGTATTTGGATTCACGAGCTTGAATAACGCCCTGAATACGAGTCATCATGCGGTCAATAAGCTGTTGTTTATCTGAAGAAATTTCGCCGTCACGTTGGATTAAGCAGGCTTTTGAACGATAAATCACTTCAACTTCTTTGAGGCCATTCGCTTCGAGTGTTGCGCCAGTAGAAACTAGGTCACAAATGGCATCGGCAAGACCTGCCCGAGGCGCGACTTCGACAGAGCCGTTTAATAAGCAAGATTTAAATTGAATGCCTTTTTCATCGAAATAACGTTTTAATAAGTTCGGGTAAGAGGTCGCAATACGAGCGCCATTTAAGCACTCTGCACCTGTGTAGTTAAAGTCAAGAGGTGCGGCTAATGACAAACGGCAAGCACCAAAATCAAGACGACGTAGTGTTTTGTATGCGGGGTTATCGCCTTGAGCGCGGCGGCTTAATAATTCTTCTTCAAGAACGTTTTCACCGATAATTCCAAGGTCTACAACGCCGTCCATGACCAGTCCTGGGATATCGTCATCACGTACACGCAGTAAATCAATAGGCATATTTTCTGCATAAGCAATCAGTCGCTGTTGCTGTAAATTGATTTTAATTCCACAGCGTGCAAGTAGTTCTTGTGAGTCTTCACTTAAGCGTCCTGACTTTTGAATGGCAATTCTTAATCGTGATTTGTCCAACATAATTTTACCCTGCTTATTTTGTAATATATTTTTGATTAATAATAAAAAAACCCTCGGAAGATTATCTTCCGAGGGTTTTCTCTAATTCGCATTTCAGCCACCGGAAGAGTCGTTGATCGTCTTCCAGCACACATCGCCCGAAAGACTAATCAGGATGATGGTGATGATGATGGTTGCGAGAAATACGAGTCATAATAGCTTCCGTTAGTAATGGTGTTAGTTGCTTAAACATTCATTACCTATCAACCTATCCGATTTCCTCCCTACAATGCAACTGTTTTTTGCAAAATAACCAATAATAATTAGATAGTGAGGTTTCATAGTGAATAATCGCATAAATAATATATTCGGAAGTTAAAAGGTTTTCAGTTAACCTAGATGAAATTAAGTCGTTATCGGTAATCAGAGGTGATAGATGAAAAAGGTTGCGATTGTTGGATTAGGTTGGTTGGGATTACCGCTTGCGAGAGCCTTGTTAGCTGCTGGTATGGATGTTTCTGGTACCAAAACAACGCCGGATGGTATTGCGGCGGCTCGTGCTATAGGGATTGATTGTTATTATTTACAATTAACGCCGGAATTAGACTGTGATCCCACTGATTTCGCTCAATTAATGGAAGAGGCAGGGGCACTCATTATTTTACTACCACCTTCAAAAATTAATGTATCTGCTTATGTTGAAACAATTGAATTACTTGTCGATACGGCGATAACTTTTCGGATCCCCCGCGTGATTTTCACTTCTTCAACGTCGGTTTATGGTGATCTTAGCGGTGAAGTTAATGAAGAGAGCGAACGTCAGGCAACCACGGCATCAGCACAAGCTTTGATTGATGTTGAAAATTGGCTGCATGCGCTACCAAATATTTCGGTGGATATTTTACGGCTCGCAGGCTTAGTTGGTGAGAATCGCCATGCTGGACGTTTCCTTGCAGGCAAAAAATCACTCAAAGGGGCGCAACAGCCGGTGAATATTGTTCATCAAGATGATGTGATTGAGGCAATCAAATTATTGTTGAAACAACCTCAGGGTGGGCATATTTATAACTTGTGTGCACCAGAGCATCCACAACGCGCTGATTTTTATCGTCAAGCCTCCCAATCTCTAAATTTAGAATTGCCTGAGTTTATGCTCGAAACGGAAGTAACAACTGGAAAGATTGTGAACGGTAACCGTATTTGCCAAGAACTCGGGTTTGAGTATCAATACCCAAACCCGATGAATATGCCAATGACAATTTAATTATTTCAGTGGGATCAACACAATTTTTTGGAAAGCGGGGCGCGTTTTTAATTGCTGATACCAACGCTCTAAATTAGGGAATTCAGGGCGTTCGGTGGCAATTTCATGCCATGGATAAAATAATGGGGCAATGGCGATATCGGCAATACCAAATTTTTGGCCATTAAAATAAGGCTGATTTGCCAGTGCCTCATCGGCAATTTTAAACAATTTTTCAAGATGATGATAAATTGCACGCGCGACTTCAGGATCGCGCTCAGCGACGGGAACACGCACAATTTTATTCATCATTTGTTTAATACTGTCGAATAAAGTCCCACATCCCCAGTCCAACCATTTGTCTGCCGCAGCTTTCTCTTGGAGGTTTTGTGAGACTAATAAGTGAGAGTGATCAAATTTTTCCGTAAGGTATCGTAAAATGGTATTTGATTCCCACAGGGTGAAGTCATCATCCTGTAAAGTTGGGATAGTGCCGTTTGGGTTCATTTTCTGATATTCAGGTGTATCAAGTCCGCCAAAAGGACCTCCAACATCTTTTTGATTATAAGCAACATTCAGTTCTTCAAGGCACCAAAGCACTTTTTTGACGTTTGATGAGTTTTTACGACCCCATACAGTTAGCATAGTTTACCCCATGATTTGATATTTCGTTGTTTATCGTCTCTAAGATAGATGAAATTGCATTATGGGAACAATCTTTATTTGTTGTGTGTAGCTTAATAGCGTAAAAAGTCCTACATTAATAATGAATTAACCGTTTTAGTATTTGCAAAGGAGTAACCGATGAACAGAAAATTTTTAACCTTAAAGGCACAATATCTAGGAACTGGATTAGGCCTTTTAGTTGCTGTAAGCAGTTTTTCTTATGCAGCAGAGACACCGGTTGCTCCACAGGTTGATGCCAAAGCTTTCGTTTTGATGGACTACGATAGCGGTAAAATATTGGCCTCGGGCAACCCAGATGAACGGTTAGATCCGGCAAGTCTAACAAAAATGATGACGAGCTATGTGGTAGGTCAAGCCATTAAAGCGGGCAAAATTACCCCACAAGATATGGTAACGGTTGGCGTCGATGCTTGGGCAACGGGGAACCCAGTGTTGAAAGGTTCATCATTGATGTTTTTGAAGCCAAAAGATCGAGTGTCAGTATTGGATTTAAATAAAGGGGTTGTTATTCAATCGGGTAATGATGCCAGTATTGCATTAGCCGATTATGTCGCAGGTAGCCAAGACTCGTTTGTGAGTTTGATGAATCAATATGTACAGCAGTTGGGTTTAAAAAATACCCATTTTAAAACGGTACATGGCTTAGACTCCGAAGGGCAATACAGTACCGCTCATGATATGGCAATCCTAGCGCAAGCCATGATCCGCGATGTACCAGAAGAGTACGCATTACACAAAGAAAAAGAGTTTACGTTTAATAAAATCCGTCAACCGAATCGTAACCGTCTATTGTGGAGCCAAAACCTCAACGTGGATGGCGTGAAAACGGGGCATACCAGTGGGGCAGGGCATAATTTAGTGGCATCAGCGACAGATGGCCCAATGCGTTTAATTTCCGTTGTGCTTGGTGCGCCAAGTGATCGTGTGCGTTTTTCTGAAAGTGAAAAACTATTAACTTGGGGATTCCGTTTCTTTGAAACCGTCACGCCAATAAAGGCTGATCAAACATTACAAACTCAACGAGTTTGGTTTGGTGATAAATCAGAAGTTGCACTCGGCGTAGAAAAAGATGCTGCTATTACCATACCAAAAGGGCAATTACAGAATTTGAAAGTGAGTTATACACTGTCTGATCCCTCAATTGAGGCGCCATTAGCTAAGAATCAGGCTGTAGGCACGGTCAACTTTATCTTGAATGATGAAGTGATTGAGCAGCGTCCTTTAGTCGTAAAAGAAGCTGTTGAGGAAGGAGGGTTCTTTGGCCGAATTTGGGATTATATCGTTAAAACGGTTAGTGGCTGGTGGACGGCTATTTTTGGTTAAATTGTTATGTTAAAAACATTTTAACCAGGGAGATATTAGCAGCTACTACGGTTAGGCATATCAATAAAGCCTATGTGAAGATGAGCCGTTAATAAACGTTTTCTACCATGGTCTTGATAGAAAACGAAGTTAACGACATAAATAAAAGCAAACCTTATGGTTTAGCAGCCCGCCAATCTAAACGGGAAGGGAGAGACCTCTTCCCGTTTTAACGTCAGCAAATCAAATGCCTCAATCACGGTAGCTCGGTAAGTTTCAATTTATCAATATCTTAGGTTTTAAATGGCGCGTGGTCATTGGCATAACAATCGAAGATATTGGGGGAAGGAAATCACGTGTGTGGATTGCCTAAATGACGTTTGATGGAAAATACAGGGGGCTACCAGATAAAAAGGAAAGCGTAGTTTCTGACGCTATTATATTTTCTACGCATTAATTTGCTGATTTAAAATAGCAGTAACCACCTCCGTAGAGATGGTTACTTGTATTTTATGGATTATTCACAATGTGCTAGTTTGATGGCTAAGCCGCCCTGTGAGGTTTCACGATATTTAGCATTGATATCTTTACCTGTTTCATACATGGTTTCGATAACCTTGTCTAAACATACCCGTGGGTCACTGACGCGGCGTAATGCCATACGTGCCGCGTTCACTGCTTTCACCGCAGCAATCGCATTACGTTCAATGCAAGGTACTTGTACTTGGCCGCCAACGGGGTCACAAGTTAGCCCTAAATTATGCTCCATTGCAATTTCAGCAGCGACACAAACTTGTTCAGGGCTTCCACCCATGAGTTCAGCCAGTCCTGCCGCAGCCATTGAACAAGCTACGCCGACTTCACCTTGACATCCAACTTCTGCACCTGAGATAGAGGCATTCATTTTATATAATGACCCAATCACACCAGATACTAAGAAATAGCGGGTGTAAGAGTTTTCGTTAACAGGGCGAATAAATTTATCGTAGTAAGCTAACACGGCAGGAATAATACCGCATGCACCATTCGTTGGTGCGGTGACCACACGGCCGCCAGCGGCATTTTCTTCGTTTACAGCTAAAGCAAACATATTGATCCAATCAATAACGGCCATAGGGTCGATATTGGTATTGTCGCTAGTGACTAATTGACGGCGTAAAGCGGCTGCACGGCGAGGAACACGCAGTGGCCCCGGTAATAACCCTTCTGTAGTGACACCACGTTCAATACTGGCTTTCATGACATCCCAAACGGCAGATAGGTATTCATGAATTTCTTCTTTGCTGTGCAAGGCAAGCTCATTCTGCATCACTAATGCAGAGAGGGATAAGCCGGTTTCTTTACAATGTTTTTGTAAGTCAGCGGCATATTGATAAGGATATGGAACTTGTACTGATTGTTCATCCGATTGACCAAAGTGCTCTTCGTCGACAATAAATCCACCGCCAATCGAGTAATAGGTTTTTTTGTAAACAACATCATCTGCATTAAATGCCGTAATGGTCATGCCATTCTCATGCAAAGGTAGATTGGTTGAATGGAAATTCATGCCACCTTCAACAGGAAAATCCACTTCATGTTGGCCTTGGGCTAACAGAAGTTTGCCGCTTTGTTCTACGTGACGGATAAAATTGGGAATAGAGTCAATATCAACAGTATCAGGTAAATTACCCGCGAGGCCCATGATAATAGCAATATCAGTCGCATGTCCTTTACCCGTTAGTGATAAAGAACCATAGACGTCAACAACAATTCGTGTTGTTGAGGTCAGTCGATTTTGCTGAATCAAATCCTCGACAAATTGTTTACCTGCTTTCATCGGGCCGACGGTGTGGGAACTAGATGGACCGATACCAATTTTGAAGATATCAAATACGCTAATCATATTCAGCGCTTCCTATATAAAATAAAGTCTTAATATTTTAGGCATGTGATGCCGTGTATTCCGGCATCTTATTGTATTGAGAAGGGGAGGTATGTCCGCCGGAGTGGATCACGCCTCCCTCAAAGGTATGCTTAGAAGAACAGTTTATAAGTTGCCGCGGAGATAGCAATCAGACCCATCACGACGACAAACACATTGCTAAACTTACCCGCGTACTTATGCATTGCAGGAACTTTGCTAATCGCATATACCGGCATTAAGAACAGGAGGATCGCAATCACTGGGCCACCTAAACTCTCAATGATATCCAATACGCCAGGGTTCAGTGTTGCGACTAACCAAGTTGTGACCAACATGAAAATAGCGGTACCACGATTGAGCTTACGGATATCAATTGTTTTGCCTTTTGCACGGTATGCGCGCTCAACTAGGCCATTAAAACCTTCTCGTGCACCTAAATAGTGACCGAGGAATGACTTAATTATAGCAACAAACGCGATGATAGCGGCAGCAAACTTGATGAAAGGTTGATCAAAGTAGCCTGAAAGGTAATCAAGGATACTAATGTTCTGAGCTTTTGCTTGCGCTAGGTCAGCTGATGAAAGGGTAAACACACAGCTAAACACAAAGAACATTACGGTAAAGACCATCAAGATATGGGCAGAGGCTAGGATGCGTGAACACTTTTTCTCTGCTTGCGCACCGTACTCTTCGCGTTTCGCTACAGAGAAGGCAGAAATAATCGGTGAATGGTTGAAGGCAAATACCATGACAGGGATTGTCAACCAGATGGTCACCCACATGCTTTGTCCACCGCTGTGTTTTGCTGCTTCGGCAATACCTTCCATTGTTAATGTATCCAGTACTGCGCCATTCCAATGAGGGATCATATATAAAGAGAACGCGAGCAGGACCGCAATGAATGGGAATACCAGCATGCTCATCACTTTAACAATATATTTTTCACCGAATGAAACAATTGCCATAATCCCACCCACTAAGATCAGCGCAAGTAACCAACGTGGTGGCGCGGCGAATCCCATGAGTTCAGTAAGGAATTTGTTGACGTTATTGGTAATTGAAACCCCATACACCAGCAAAATAGGGTAGATGGCGAAGAAATACAGCAAGGTGATCCAGTTACCGGCAGTTCGTCCAAAATGCTCTTCCACGACTTCCGTGATATCCCCTTCTGGTTTTGAACCAGAAAGAACAAAGCGTGTTAAGCCACGGTGAGCAAAAAAGGTCATTGGGAAGGCTAATACCAACATCAACAGAACAGGAATTAATCCACTCATCCCCGCGTTAATGGGTAAAAACAGAACACCAGCACCGATTGCTGTACCATATAATCCCAGCATCCATACTGTGTCAGTTTTACGCCAAGCCGCGGCATCCACTGTTTGCGAGGCTGTTTTATCGATGGAACCAACTCGAGTTGTATCCATAATAGTCTCCGAAATAAAAGTCAAAAAATAGGCATCTGAGCGAGGACAATAAGTCATCGCTGATGTTTTAATCTTTTGGTACGAACAAAATATCGCCAAATATAATGTGCAGTTTTTGTTTCAACGTAACAATCTGATTGGAAATAAATATAAAACTGATAGTAAATTTATTTTCAATCAGTTTTGTTAATTTTATATGTAAATTTGATAAACCGTTTTTGATGGTGCAAATGTACATATTATTAGTAGAAATCACCGTGATCATACTCTCAAAAGAGAAAAATGTCTTTAATGATGCTTTTTTTCGATTTTTATAAAAATGTTAAAAAATTTGCCTTAAGATTAACGGATATAATGCTATTTGTGACAATGAAAAATAACCAAGATAATGGCGTTATATGCCTTTTTATATTTAGTCTGCAATTTATTATTATATTAATAAATTAAATTAATATAAAAAAATAACAGTGAAATAAATTAATTTAAGAAAAAAATGTTAATGTGAAAAATATTATACTCAAGCGATGAGTTATATAAATAATTGATTTTTATTGGTATTTTTATTGGTGGTTAAGTGATTCACTTAGTGAATAATTATTGTTTTTTTAGTTTTTTAATTCTAAATACATTAATGAACGATAAGGTGATAAGAGGAAGAGGTTAATACTTATTTTTCGATGCAAAAAATAATTAAAAAACGTAACGAAATATTTGTTAAGTAATTGTTGTTATTTTTTGTGAGGAAAGCGTTATTTTATTCATTTGAAGGATAAAAAAATAAAACTAAATATTGATACAACGCAATATTTAAATAGCTTAGGTACTGGCGGAAATAACGCCAGTACCGATTAATAAGATTATTAGGCTTGCAACCAGCCTTTACGGATCAGAGACGCAAATATCATGTGGTAGAGGCGAGTGAGAGGAGCTTGAATTTTATGGCCAATAAGGCACCAAAAAATCTGAGTTAATCCGCATGAGATTAGGCCTAAGATAAATGCGCCAACCATGTCTAACGGCCAGTGAACCCCGAGATAGATGCGTGACCATGCAATAGCAATGGCGGGAACAAGCATTAATACGCCAACCCAAGTTCTTAGCCAGAATAAAAATGCAAATACAAAGGTAAAGACAATCGTTCCGTGGTTACTAGGGAACGAGGAAGTCGGTTCGTGTTCAAGGAAGTTAGTACCAATACCCATCACAAAAGGTCGGTCGTGAGGCGCGACTAAACCAATCAACCATGAAATTGCTAAGCCAATCACTAATGCATATGCAGTTTTACACACAAAGGCTCTTTGACGAGTCATGTCTTGTTGTGCTCCCCAAAACCAACATGCTGCGGTGAATAAGGGGAAAAGGAGAATTAAGCGTTTAGCGATAACGGTTGCAAATGCGATAGTATCACTTGCAGACGCTGGGGCCGCATTAATGAGATTAAAAAGATCCAGATTAAGTTGTTCCAGCACGAGTGTATACCTCTGAAAATGGTGATATTAAAGACAATAAAGCGAGAGAGTAAAGTCTCTTACATGACAGGTAAAGTACCTTTATCTTAATATTGGTGAAATTAGTCGATAAATTGACGTTTTGTTGATGATTTGCTCAATGGTTATCAATGAAAAACATGAAATGGGGGAAAGGACAGGTGATGTGGGTTCAAAAAGAAATAAAGCTAATGGCAAAAGAAAGGGGATTTCATCTTGTTACTGAGGAAATTTTACAGCAGCTACCAGAGCTAAAACAGATTCGGATTGGGTTACTGAATGTGTTCATTCAACATACCTCAGCCTCATTGACGATAAATGAAAATGCGGATTATACGGTAAGAAAGGACTTTGAGCGTTTTTTTAATCGTATGGTTCCTGAAGATGAACCTTACTATCAGCACAATTATGAAGGAAGTGATGATATGCCTGCTCATCTTAAAGGGAGCATTCTAGGGGCGAGTTTGACCATTCCTGTGAGCAAGGGGCAATTAAACATGGGAACATGGCAAGGGATTTATCTATGTGAACATCGAAATTATGGCGGTCAGCGTAGGCTCGTTCTGACATTACAAGGGGAATAAGAGGGATCGCTTGAAAATGGGCAACAAAAAACCCGATAGCAGTAAGACGTAAAGTTGGCTATCGGGCTCCTCAATATGGGGACATCAAAGAAAAGCAGTGGCATAAATTAAGACTCCTTCTCAATAAGAAAGTTCGCATGTAAGAAAAAAAATTTGCTTTATTTTTGAATTTCTGGCTGGAATAGCACAAATTGGATAAGAAAGCGGCTCAAAGGAAGGCGTGAACCGCTTGAAAGTGAATGCTTATTTATAAAGGTCTAGATGCTCTTTCGCATAAGCTTCAAAATCTGTGCAGCCACCGATGTGTTTTTCATCGATAAAAATTTGTGGCACGGTCAGAACTTCTTTACCTACTGTTTTTGAAAGATCTTCTTTGGTGAGGCCTTCTGCTTGAATATCGACATAGCGATAGTCGAAATCATCACGATCATTTTTCAGTTTTTCCGCTAACTCTTTCGCACGCACGCAGTATGGGCAGCCTGGACGACCAAAAATCACAGTATACATAGTATCTCCTATATGACTAATTCTGTTTTTTTATCCACAATGCTCAATACTATGCCTATAACAGCAAAGAAATAAAAGATGATTTTTCCTTTTGTTAGTATAGGTCTGTCATATAATACGGTGAGTAGCTGTTGGTCATATTTTAAAGTACAGGATGGTTAATGTGCGCCAGCCACTGACATGACATAGCTATCTGCTAATTTGAGTAGGTTATTGATAAAAATTGACCAAAGGGTATACGATGAATAAAAAACCACAACGTGAAATGCGTTCACTATCTGATCTACCTAAACCCATTTTAATTTTAGAAGCTATCGGTATTCTGCTACTCATTGTTGTATTACTTGCCATGAATGGTTACTTGACATTACCTGAACCATTGATGCAAAAAAATGCAATGGTGGCGATAGTGATGGTTGGAATTGGTTGCTTGATACCTGCAACGATTAACATCGTTTGGCGTGCGATTCATCGATTAAGCTTTCTTGGGATTGATAGTCAAAAAACGGCAAGGCCGGGAAGTAGAAAAAATCGAAATAACGATGATGAAAAAGAGAAAAAGGATGAGTGAGCATGGTTTTACTGGCGTTTTCACGGTTGATGTGTGAAAATTATCCACTTTTCTAACCATAAACGTTCGGTTTGGTTTAGTTAGAGTCAGGCGATTTGTTATTATTTGAGTTGAAGAAGGTTGTTACCCATGGATTCTATTTGTTACCCAGACATCTCACAATTGCGTGAATGGCTCGATCAACTCAAAACGTCCTATTTCGAGTGTGATTCATGCGCGGCGTTGCATTTGCCTCATATGCAAAATATAGAAGGTATCTTTGATGCTAAACTGGACATTATTAATAATGTACTGGTTCTTTCTGCTTTAGCTGAGCTGAAACCGACCGCAATAGTGACTTTGGTGGCAAATATTAGCCAAATTAATGCGAGTTCGCTGACGGCGAAAGTCTTTTTAGAAATTAATAACGAAAACCTACCTAAGTTAATTGTTAGCCAATCATTTTCTCTTGAAGCTGGGATGACTTATCGTCAGTTTTGTCATTTTTTACAGCAAGCCGAAGAGCAAATATCATCAATTGTGTTTGAAATTTATAGTAATAATCTACTTTATGCTAATCAAGATGAGTTTGATGAAGAAACCATTGAACTTGATGTTGATGATAATCCTTCCGTGATCCTTCACTAAATTTTTATATTATGTATTGTGAAAAATATGAGGCAGGTGAATGTCGTTCCTGCCAGTGGCTTGAATTACCGGCTGAGCAACAACTTAGACTAAAACAAGACAATTTGTTTTCCCTGCTACCTACGCTTTCACCAGCAGTATTTCAGCCTCCCGTTGCGAGCGCCTCGGTCAGATTTCGTAATAAAGCAAAAATGGTCATTAGCGGTAGTGTTGAAAAGCCTGTATTTGGCATCATCAACCCGCAAGGACAGGCGGTTAGCTTAACTCATTGCCCTCTCTATACTGAAGGTTTCGAACCTGTGTTTGACGTGCTTAAGCCTTTTATTGCGCGTGCAGGCTTAACGCCATATAACATTGAACGCAAACGAGGGGAATTAAAATATATCTTGTTAACTCAGAGCCAGCATACAGGGCAATTTATGTTGCGCTTTGTATTGCGTTCAGAAAAAAAAGTTGAGCAATTAAAAAAGGCATTACCTTGGCTAAAGCAGCAACTCCCACAATTAGCCGTTATCACCGTCAATTTACAGCCTATTCATATGGCGATTTTAGAGGGTGAGCAAGAAATCTATCTTACTGAGCAACAGGTTCTACGGGAAGAGTTTAACCAAGTTCCTTTGTTTATACGCCCTCACAGTTTTTTTCAAACTAACCCTGTTGTTGCTGCGCAGCTATATCAAACAGCGCGTGAATGGGTAAGGGAACTTAAGATTGATAGCTTATGGGATCTTTTCTGTGGAGTTGGCGGCTTTGGTTTACATTGTGCTGATAAACAAACTAAATTAACGGGCATTGAAATTAGTGCACCTGCTATCGCTTGTGCAAAGCAGTCAGCCCAAGAACTAGGTTTACAGCGGGTTGAATTCCAAGCGTTAGATTCCACTCAGTTTGCGACAGCTAAAGAAGGTGTTCCTCAACTTGTTTTAGTCAACCCACCAAGGCGTGGGATTGGTAAAGCGCTGTGTGATTATCTTTCAAGAATGCAGCCAGACTATATTTTATATTCGAGCTGTAATGCGCAAACAATGGCAAAAGATATAGAGCAATTGGTCGGCTACGACGTTCGCAAAGTTCAGCTGTTTGATATGTTTCCTCACACATCGCATTATGAAGTGCTAACCTTGCTTGCCAAGGTCTCCACAGAACACAAGCATTGATTTATTCACAGTCACTTGCATGTTAGCAAGTGACTGACTGCTCCTCGAGAAATGCAAGCTACGCCGAGCATAATGGCGAGTGATGGCGCTTTGACTTGATAGGTATCTGGTAGACAGGAACGATACAGTTGCAGCCATCTGTTGAGTGGCTGCGACGTAAATTCGTAGAATTGGATATGATGGCGCTAATTTCATGATGGCATATGGCAATATGCCATCATGAAAGCTTAACTTCGTTGTTCAAACGCGAGTGCTTGGCGCTCAATCAATCGCATAATAATGGTTAAGATGGCATTAACAACAAGATAAATAATACCAGCAGCGACAAACGCCATAACATCCCAACTTTGCCCAAACACTTGGCTACTGTAGCCCATAATATCCATCATCGTGATGGTACTGGCTAATGATGTACTCTTGAAGATCAACACGACTTCATTTGAATAAGAAGATAGAGAGCGTTTGAAAGCATAAGGCAGAATAATGCGCATAGTTTGTGCTTTAGACATACCTAATGCTTGGCAAGATTGCCACTGTCCTGAAGGAATCGCTTTTACCGCACCGTGGAAAAGTAATGTTGAGTAAGCTGCACTATTTAATGCCAACGCAATTACAGCACAGACCCATGGTGTCGAAATAAAATCCCATAAAACAGGGTAGTTCTGTAATGATTTAAATTGGCTAGGGCCATTATAAATTAAAAAGAACTGCACTAATAATGGGGTTCCCGTAAATAGCGTGATGTAAACCTTCACCGCTTGGGAAATCACCGGTGTTTTCAACGATAGAATCAATGTAAAGACTACCGCCAAGACAAAAGCGATAAACAATGCACTGAACGTCAATGATAAACTGGTCGGTAAGCCAGGAAGAATATTAAGAATTAAATCGATCATTGCGATTCACCTCGCTCAAAACGGGTTGTACGCAACTCGATTCGTTTTAGGATGACTTGGCTCAATAAGGTGATCGCTAAGTAGATTAAGCCAACAATCGCATACCATGTAAACGGTTCATGGGTACGGTTAACGATGGTTTTAGTCTGCAACATTAAATCATTAACACTGATTAAAGAAACTAAAGCGGTATCTTTGAGTAAAACTAACCACTGGTTCCCTAATCCGGGCAGCGCATGACGCCACATTTGAGGCATGATAAAGCGAAAGAAAATAGTTCGTTTAGTTAATCCGAGGGCTAAACCAGCTTCCCATTGCCCATAAGGTACGGCTTTTAAGGCTCCTCGTAGCGTCTGTGATGCATAGGATGCATACAGTAGAGCCAGTGCAACCACACCGCAAGCAAAAGGCGTAAAGTCGAACTCACCACTTTCCGCAAAGAAAATGCTTGGATCAATTTGTAAGGTGGTTTGCCAGAAACCAAGGTTGATATCAATACCATCGCCTAATAGGTTTATCAGTTGCAGTGTCCCGAAGTAAACAAACAGGACAACCAGCAGTTCTGGTAAGCCTCGAATTAACGTTACCCAACAGGTTCCTAAAAATGCGATTGGTTTAAATCGAACGGATTCCCAAGCTGTGAATAGCATGGCGAGAATCAAACCCAATATAAGGGCAGAAACAGCAAGGCCGACGGTCAGACCGGCGGCACTTGTTAGAAAAAGAAAATTATTCATTAACAGTATCGATTATTGTTCAAACCATTTTTTATAGATAACGTCATAAGTACCATCTGCTTTGACTTCTGCGAGTGCCTTATTCATTTTATCTAATAACTCTTTATTACCTTTACGTACTGCAATACCGAGACCAATGCCGAAGTATTGTGGGTCTGTGACTTTTTCACCAACAGGTGCTAAGTTTTCGTTACCTTTAGCTTTTAGCCATTCGTCGGCAACCGCAGTATCGCCAAACACGGCATCAATACGGCCATTTTGTAGGTCAAGAATGGCAGATTGATAGTTATCATAAGGCACAGTTGTCATACCTTTATGTTGTTCCATGATGTATTTTTGGTGAGTTGTTCCGTTTTGTACACCAATTTTTTTACCTTGCAGTTGATCGACCGAAGAAACCTTCTCTTTAATGGCGATAAATTCGGCTGAGTTAGGATAGTAAGTATCCGTGAAATCAACTTGTTTTTGACGATCTGGCGTAATATCTATTCCTGCCATTAATGCTTCAAAACGACGGAATTTTAGACTTGGGATCAAGCTATCGAAGGATTGGTGAGTAAATGTGCATGTCGCATTCATTTTTTCACACATAGCATTTGCCAAATCAACATCAAAGCCAACGATTTGGTTATTTTTATCGAACATTTCAAATGGTGCGTATGTTGCTTCTGTTGCAAAACGGATAGTCTCTTTTTCCGCCGCAGTTGCAGATAAGGTTACAGCGCCAAGTAGTGCAGCTAATATCATTTTTTTCATTGCTTAATCCTATATCTATTAATGTGACAGATAGTTTGCAAATGCTTGAGTTTGAGGAGCAGTGAAGTGGCTAGCATCCCCTTGTTCAACAATATGGCCGTTTTCCATATACACCACACGGCTAGCGGCTTTACGGGCGATCTCTACTTCATGAGTAACGATAACCTGTGTAATTCCTGTTGCTGACAATTCCCGAATAATATCGACAACTTGTGCCGTAATTTCAGGATCAAGTGCCGCAGTAGGTTCATCAAATAGCAGCACTTGGGGTTCCATCATCAGTGCACGGGCAATGGCAACACGTTGTTGTTGACCACCCGATAAATGTAACGGAAAACGTGTTGCGAATTGTGTTAGGCGTAAACGCTCTAGCAATTTCTCCGCTTTGGCTTTTGCTTCTTGACGTGACAGCTTTAAAACTCGGCATGGTGCTTCAATAAGGTTATCTAAAACGGTCAAATGTGGCCACAAGTTGTATTGTTGAAATACCATACCTACATTTTGGCGCAATGCACGGATCGCCTTGGCATCGGGTGTAGATGCAAAGTCAAATTGCTGACCTGCAATGTTAAGCAAACCTGAACGTGGCATCTCGAGCAGATTTAACACGCGTAATAAAGAGCTTTTACCAGCGCCGCTAGGACCGAGTAACACCATGGTTTCTCCGGCTGGGCACTCTAAGTTAATATCAAAAAGTGCCTGATGAGAGCCGTAAAAACAGTTTATATTTTTTAATTGAATGCTCATGCTTACCAATAATACCTTGTTTAATTGACACAGATATTAATCCTGTAAGCATATTTATGCAATATTGTATGCATAAAAATTTGGTTTTTATCTTCAATCAATGATTATTTTGAAGATAATTGCTCTGTTTGTGGTTTATGAGCACGCTGTTTATCGCGTTCAAAAGCCAGCTCACTGATGCGTTTTGCCATTCCTTTAAAAATAAATAAATGTGCTGGCATCATGGCGAACCAATACAGTAATCCACTGAAGCCAGCAGGATGCCACCAAGCACGTACATCAATTGAACGGCGACTTCCGGTATCATGAATCGTAAAGGTGAGACGGCCTAAACCTGGGGCTTTCATACCAAATAATAAACTAAGCTGTTTTTCTGGTTCGATATTAATCACTCTCCAGCCATCGATCTCATCACCTAGCTGAAGTTCTTCGCGATCAGGCCGACCATATTTCACCTTGTTTAGCATCATGTCATCCATAATCGCACGGGTCTTCCAAAGGGCATTGGCATAAAAGTAGCCATCTTTCCCCCCAATTTGTTGTACGACGTGCCATAAAGATTCTGTGCTGGCGGAGGTACCGAGGGTAAAACCTGCTTGTTTAGGATAAAAACCATAACCTGGGCGCCAACGTTTTTTAACTTCAGGATCGTATCCCCAATCTGCATTATCGATCGCATCGGCTTCTTGAGACAAAGTCATTCTGACAGCATCATCAAATGAAACTAACGTTTGTGGTATCAATTGGCGTAGCGCTTTATCATCTGCTGGCAGATCATGTTGTAGGCCTTGGATCAACTCTTTCGCAATGGAAGGTGGTACTGAAGTGATTAGACTAATGAAATGTACCGAAATCATACTGATTGGAATGGGAATAGGGATCAGTAACCGACGTTTGCCGCTGATTTTGATAAAGCGTTTAAATAATTCTTGGTAGCTCATATATTCTGGGCCACCGGCATCATAGATATGATCTTCCGTGACAGGCAGTTTTGCGAATTCAGTTAAATAATAAAGGATATTACTCAATGCGATTGGTGATGATTTTGAGCGAACCCAACGTGGCGGAGTCAAAATGGCTAAGTTGTAAACCATATCACGCATGATTTCAAAGGCGGCGGAACCCGAGCCAACAATGATAGCCGAGCGAATTTCGGTGACAGGCACTTTGCTTTCGCGCAGGATCTCTCCGGTTAAACGGCGAGAGATTAAATGCTGTGAATAACTATGACCATGCTGTAATGAACTAAGATAAATGACATGTTTTACATTAGATTCATCAAGCGCTTGCTGAACATGACGTGCCGCAGTGCGTTCACGTTCAATGAGATTGGCTTGATCCGCCATGCTATGAACGAGGAAATAGACAATATCGATTTCCTGCATAATATCATTGAGTGTTTCAGGATCTTGTAAATCAACATAGATGCATTGCGTGTCTTGCCAACCTTGGGAGAGCATCCAATCTACACGTCTTGCTGCTGCTGTCACTTGATGGCCTTGTTTAATTAATTCAGGGATTAAATTCTGCCCGATATAGCCACTCGCTCCCAAGACTAAAATACGTTGTTTTTCACTCATGTTGGTTTCCTATTTCGCACTCATCTAACGCTATTGTGACTGAAATTCTACTTATGTAAAGCGCTGTTAAATATCGTCATTTTAGGATACCTGCTTATTCACTTAGTCATGAATAAGCAGGTGGATATAAAGAAAAAGGGGGTTAGGTAAAGAAGGCCATTAAGATAGGGGTAACGAGACTCAGCACGAAGCCATGAACAATCGCTGCGGGAACAATAGAAACCCCTCCACTACGCTGGAGAACGGGAAGTGTAAAATCCATTGACGTGGAGCCACATATCCCTAAAGCCGTAGAACGGTAGCGATTAATCATTAGAGGAATTAGCATAATTGCGGCAAGTTCACGAGCAAGGTCATTAAAGAACGCGGCACTTCCCATAACAGGGCCGTAAGCATCGGTTAATACGATACCCGTTAAGGAATACCAGCCAAAACCTGAGGCTAATGCCAGTCCCATTTTGACCGGTAGACCCAATAATATTGCAGCAATAGCACCACCTGCGAGTGCACTGACGGCCATTACAAAGGCAATCGTTGTACCACGACGGTTAACTAATATCTGTTTAATACTCATGCCACTGTTACGTAGTTGCAAGCCAACTAAGAGTAATAGGGCCATTAAAGCTATTTGGCTACCTTTATCGGCATAGTGAAGAAAATCAAAGCCGGTTAAGCCGACCAAGAAACCGATTAACAAAACACCACATAGCTGGAGTGATTCGAAAACCATCTTGATACGTGAAGGCGGTTTTTCTTGTTTATGCTTTGGAATTTTCCAAGGATCAAGCTTATCTAATAGCAAGAGTGAAATCAGGTTGAGCGAAAAGATACAACCAAAAAATGTTAGTGCGTAGATTAAAATGGAAAAGAGGTGAACACTTAAGTTTTCAAGTAAGGCGAGTGTAACCCCCATTAAAAATAAAATGATATATACCATTGAATTTAATGCACGATGGGTAATATCTAAGATCTTTTTATTTTTTATAGGGATAAGATAACCTAGTGTTAACGGTAGTAAAATAATGAGTAGTCCTGAATACATTTTGCATCCTTAAATTTATCCCATTAACAAGGAGTTATATAATCATTATTATATTTTAAAATGATTTTGCCTGTATCCTGTTTTTATAACAGCAGGCCAAATACTTTTATTACAACAACTATTACAGCAACGTCTTTTTCTCTAGCTATCGATAAAAAATAGGATAAAAAGACTAAAAAATAAAGTTTAACTATTTTATAACACTAAAAATAGATGCTCAATATGGTTCGCTATACTCGGTATACTACAAGTGTATTGAATGGTTGACTACCTGCATTTTTGTTAGCGATTTGGCTCTACATGCTTTTCCAATCCATTTATCTACTGTTTTACTACGTGTCGAATTATTTAGAGTATATATTGATGTAAATATATTTAATTTTTGAGCACTCTTATAGTCAGTCTATCGGTTAATAAGGTAAGCTCTAAAAATAGTGAATAGCAAGGAGAGGGTGTATGTATCTGGAACGTGTGGAAATATACGGTTTTAGAGGGATTAACCGGCTCTCATTAGCTTTGAATAAAAATACGGTTTTAGTAGGTGAAAACTCGTGGGGAAAGTCGAGTCTTTTAGATGCATTGACTCTCTTACTTTCACCAGAACAGGAACATTATCAGTTTAATAAGCACGACTTTTATCATCCAACGGGCGATGACACTTCGCGGTTTCGTTCATTACAGATAGTGCTTAAATTTTGTGAAAATCGGCCCGGACGCCATCGTTCATTTCGTTTTCGTCATCTTAGTTCTGTTTGGGTCGATAATGGTGATGATTTAAAACATATTTTTTATCGTGTTAGTGCAGTATTAAATGACGATGGAAGCATTAGTGTTGATCGTAGTTTCCTTAATGCGGGAGGAAACAAGTTATCTTTGGATAATGTCGGTAAGTATATTAAAGAAATTATTCGTTTATACCCTGTTATCCGTTTACGTGACGCCCGTTTTCTCCCCTCATTAAACACCGAGACCATTGTGTCAGGTGAAAAAGAAGTTCGTGATATTTTTAATGTACGTATGGAAGAACTGACGCGAGCCTTGATCAATAACCCACAAAGGCTGAGCGATGAAGAGTTAGTTGAAGGCGTTGATGCAATGCAGCAATTACTCAGCCATTATTTTGCTGGGCAAAGCGCATTCATGTTTCAAGAAAAGAATGAAACGATTAAAATTGAGCCCCGCAAACGTGGTTGGCAGGCCTTAGATAATATCAGCCGCATTATTGCTAAACCCAATCAACGTAATATCCGGTTGATTATATTAGGAATGTTTTCTTCTCTGCTACAATCAAAAGGCAATATGCAACTGGATAAGTATGCTCGGCCTCTCGTCATTGTCGAAGACCCTGAGACACGATTACACCCGATTATGTTGTCGATTGCTTGGGGGCTGTTAAATCTTTTTTCGCTACAACGTCTTACGACAACAAACTCAGGGGAGCTTTTATCACAGGTTCCCATTGAAAATATTTGCCGTTTAGTACGGGATTCCGGCAAAGTCTCTGCTTACCGTTTACGAGAGAATGAGTTATCCGCAGAAGAAATTCGTAAAATCTCCTTTCATATCCGTTTTAACCGGCCTTCTGCAATGTTTGCTCGCTGTTGGTTACTGGTGGAAGGAGAAACTGAAATTTGGTTGATGAATGAGTTAGCCAGACAATGTAATTATTACTTTGAAACCGAAGGGATCAAGGTGATTGAATTTGCACAAAGTGGTCTTAAGCCTTTGTTAAAGTTTGCCAATGGAATGGGTATAGAATGGCATACATTGGTTGATGGTGACGAAGCAGGCAAAAAATATGCGGCAACGGCGATTAGTTTTGCTGAAAAAATGCATGATACAGAGCGCGACCGATTAACACGGTTACCCGCACCCGATATGGAGCATTTCTTGTATCGTGAAGGCTTTGGACATCTTTACCACGAAATATCGGGGATCCCTGATAACGCAAAAGTGTCCACGCGACGAGTGATTATTAAAGCGATTTCAAAAGCCTCAAAACCTGACCTTGCGATAGCCATTGTTAACCGCGCGGCAGAATTAGGGCCCGACTCAATACCATCACAACTCAAAAGCATGTTTTCACGAGTCGCGTGGCTAGCGAGGGGGAAAGCTTACTAAGTAACATCATAAGCAGGTTTTGAAGAGAGTGAATTTTTGAGGGGGCGTAGCCCTCTCTTTATTGTTATAGGTATGGATTGAATGAGAGCAAATTCACGTAAAAAAAAGTGGCTGATTTCTTTATCAGTAATTTTGATTTTGATGGTTATCGCATTGTTATTTTTTGGGGGAGAACAAAAAGAAGTCTTTCAAACAGTTTCTGTGACGCGAGGTGATTTAAATAAGCAAGTTCAAGCAACAGGGAAACTGGACGCGGTCAGAAAAGTTGATGTTGGGGCGCAGGTTAGCGGGCAACTACAAACCTTGTATGTGAAAGAGGGCGATAACGTCAAAAAAGGCGATTTACTTGCTGTTATCGATCCCCAAAAAGCACAAAACGATGTTACCGAATCTCAAGAAACGATTCATGAGTTAGAATCTAATTTAGCCTTAGCAAAAGCGGAATTACGTTTAGCAGAGGTGACTTACCAACGCCAATTGAGTCTATCCAAACTTCAAGCGGTTTCTAAACAAGATTTAGATAAAGCGCAAACAGATGTTGAAGTGAAAAAGGCACAGGTAGCAACGTATCAATCACAGATTAAGCGTAATCAAGCCACTTTAGATACCGCTAAAACGAATCTTAAATACACGCAGATTACCGCGCCAATGGATGGCATTGTGACCTTTATTAAAACATTACAAGGTCAAACGGTGATAGCGGCGCAAGAGGCTCCTACCATTTTAACGTTAGCTGATCTCGATACCATGCTAGTAAAGACTGAAGTATCAGAAGCTGATGTGATTTATCTTAAGCCTGGTCAAGCGGCCTCATTTACCGTATTAGGTGCTCCCGATAAACGCTTTTCAGGGGTATTGAAAGATATTTTACCGACGCCTGAAAAAATTAATGATGCAATCTTTTACTACGCGCGTTTTGAGGTGCCTAATCCTCAGCATTTACTGAAATTGCAAATGACGGCACAGGTGCAAATTGATCTCGAATCACATAAAGATGTCCTGCTTTTACCTTTGTCGGCATTAGGCACAGAAGTTTCACCGCAGGTGTATGACGTTGAGATCCTTAATGGTGAAAATGCCGAGAAGCGCCAGATAAAAATTGGTAGCCGCAATGATATTTATGTTGAAGTCATTGATGGCTTAAAAGAAGGCGAACAGGTTATCACTAGTCGCAGCACGGTGGATTAATATGTCGGCCTTATTAGAACTGAAAGGGATAACTCGACGTTATCCCGCTGGTGAAACCGAAATTACCGTACTGAAAGACGTCTCACTAAAGATTGAAGCAGGGGAGATGGTTGCCATTATTGGCGCTTCAGGCTCAGGTAAATCAACATTAATGAATATCATTGGATGTTTGGATAAGCCGAGTTCAGGCGAGTATTTCGTTGCTCAACAAACAATTTCACAGCTTGATAATAATCAGTTAGCGGAATTGCGTCGAGAGCACTTTGGTTTTATTTTTCAACGTTATCATTTGTTAAGCCATTTAACGGCGGAGCAAAATGTTGAGGTTCCAGCCGTTTATGCGGGGGTGGGCAAAACACAGCGACGTCAAAGAGCGATTGAATTACTGGCCAAATTAGGGCTTAAAGAACGCGCAGAATATCGGCCTAATCAGCTGTCTGGTGGGCAACAACAGCGAGTCAGTATTGCACGAGCATTAATAAATGGCGGTCAAGTGATCCTTGCTGACGAACCTACAGGTGCTCTTGATAGCCATTCAGGTGAAGAGGTCATGAAAATCCTCAAAGACCTGCGCGCACAAGGTCACACCGTAATCATTGTTACTCATGATCCAAAAGTGGCCCAGCAGGCTGAACGCATCATTGAAATTAAAGACGGTGAAATCATTCGTGATTCCGGAACAGTGACAACGTCAGCACCACCGCGATTAAAAAAATCCGCCCCGAGAAAAATGTCCTTGTCACAAATGTACGGCCGATTCAGTGAAGCACTGTTAATGGCATGGCGTGCCATGGTCGTGAATAAAATGCGTACCTTATTGACGATGCTGGGCATTATTATTGGTATTGCGTCAGTCGTCTCTATCATGGTGATAGGGGATGCTGCACAGGGAATGGTACTTAATGATATTAAATCAATTGGTACGAATACCATCTCAGTGTATCCAGGCGAGGATTTTGGTAGCGATAATGCACAAGACCGGCAATCGTTAAAACCAGCCGATGTTGATGCCATTGCGAAGCAGCCCTATGTTCAAGCGGTATCTGGTGAGTTATCTCAATCAACTCGATTACGCCGAGGTAATTTAGATGCTTCAGCACGATTATTAGGCGTTGGGCGTGATTATTTTCAAGTTTATGCCGAAAAATTTTCTGAGGGGATGAACTTTACTGAAGATATGGTGAGACGTAGAGCTCAAGTGGTCGTGATTGATGCTAATACGAAACGACGTTTTTTCCCTAATCAGAAACAAGTGGTTGGTGAAACTATTTTGATTGGTAATATGCCAGCAACGGTGATTGGGGTATTAGCGGAACAAAAATCAATTTTTGGTTCAGATAATTCATTATCGATTTGGTTGCCTGATACCACCGTCAATAGCAAAATCGTAAACCGACCTTATTTGGATAGTATTGTTGTTAGGGTTAAAGAGGGTATTGATGCCAAAGTAGCAGAGCAACAAATCACTCGTTTGTTAACACTGCGACACGGTAAAAAAGATATTTTTACCTATAATATCGACACGCTAGTGAAAACCGCCGAAAAAACCACGCGTACGATGCAGCTATTTCTCACCTTAGTGGCTGTTATTTCACTGGTTGTTGGCGGGATTGGGGTAATGAATATCATGTTGGTGTCTGTAACAGAGCGCACACGAGAAATTGGTATTCGTATGGCTGTAGGAGCACGAACGAGTGATGTGATGCAACAATTTTTAATTGAGGCAGTGCTCGTCTGTTTGATGGGGGGAGGAATGGGCATAGCCCTTTCTTATGGTATCAGCCTACTTGCTCAAATGGCATTACCTGGCTGGGAGTTTGTTTTTCAGCCAATCGCGTTGATTAGTGCATTTGTGTGTTCGACTGCGATCGGTATTATTTTTGGGTTCTTACCTGCAAGAAGTGCCGCTAGATTAAACCCTATTGATGCGTTAGCCAGAGAATAATTTCCCTCTTTTTTCAAATTTGTGAAGCACCTCTAATCATTAAAGAGGTGCTTCAACATCCTTATTTTTATATTAATTTCCCTTCTAAAGGTTTTGTTTTCCGTCTTTAGTAATATTTCGACACCTAAAAATATATCTTAAAAGATAAATTTTACTTGCGATTTGGTAGCGAAGGCGGATATCATTCATCTCGTGGAATAAATGAAACCCAGTTCCATAAAATGGAACCGGATAATAAGCCAAAAAAAATTTAACAGCAAAGATTCTCACAGCAGGAATACTAAAATGGCGAATAAAATGGGTGAAGATTATTCTCTGGCTAGGGTACCTCTCAGTGCCCGTCGGCCATTTTATGAAGTCCTAATAATCCGTATTGGTTCACTGGCCTGTGTTTCACAGGTGATGTTAGGGGCCGCTCTCGGTTATGGACTGACTTTTTGGCAAGCGTTTTGGGCCACCATGCTAGGTTCAGTTATTTTACAAGTCGTTAGCTGGGCATTAGGTGCAGCTGCGTGCCGCGAAGGAATGTCAATCAGTCTACTGTCACGGTGGTCTGGGTTTGGTAAGTTAGGATCTGCTCTGATTGGTGGCGCTATTGCGATTTCACTGATGGGGTGGTTCGGCGTACAAAACGGTTTCTTTGCGGATGGTATGTATAAAGCGACGAATGTGCTAACACCAGGGACTTGGTCGCTTATTACAGGTATTGCGGTGACGATTATTACGGTATATGGGTATCGCTTTTTATCTATTACCGCCAATATTTCAACGCCGCTATTTTTACTCGCGTTAGTCTGGGCAACTTATAATCTGCTTTCAGGGCAGGATATTAGTGTCCTTATCAGTAGTGCTGAACCAGCAGGGCCTCTTATGACTTTACCCGCGGCCATTACTATGGTTGCTGGTGGGTTTATTATTTCCGCTGTCACAACGCCCGATATTAGTCGTTTCATGAAAAGCCCAAAAGAGGTTTTTTGGATGACTCTTATCGGGACTTTTTTTGGTGAGTTGTTAGTTAATATGATCGCCGTATTGATGGCGCTGGCATTACATACGTCTCAGGTATTCGATTTGATGATGACACTAACTGGGCTAGTTGGCGCATCAATTGTTATCTTCTCAACCATCAAAATGAACGATATTAACCTATATTCATCATCTTTAGGTTTTTCGACTTTATTGAACGCTATTTTTAATAAACGTTTTGATCGTCGTTATCTCACATGGGTCATTGGTATTTTTGGCACTATTGCTTCAATGCTAGGTATTTTAGATAACTTTATTGGTTTTCTGATTTATTTAGGAATAGCGATTCCGCCTGTTGCTGGCATCATGGTCATTGATTACTACTTATTAAAACGTGATCGTAAAGAATTAGAGACAACAAGAGCGAAAGGGGAACTCCCACTGACTTGTGAGGCGTTTAACCCTATTACGCTAATTGTTTGGATCATTGCTGTGATCGTCGGTTGGCTAAGTTCTGAATTAGGTCCTTTTAATGCCGACTTTGGTGTACCTGCACTGAATTCACTGCTTGCAAGTGCTCTTCTATATTGGATTGGAATGCGTTGGCAAGCTCGCATTAGAGGTGTTGATACGGTTCAATTCCGTAAAGTAAGTCACTCAGATTAAGGATGAGAGCGATGAGTAATCACATCGTTAAAGTTGCGCTTGCACAATTTAATTCTACGCTTGGTGATAAGACCCAAAATTTACAGCGTATGACGGATTTTTGTCATCAAGCCGCTGAACAAGGCGCTAAGCTGATCTGCTTCCCTGAATTGGCAACAACAGGTTATCGAGGCGATTTGCTCTCTACGCGATTATGGGATCTTAGCGATAGTACAGGCAGTGAAACCTATCAATTATTCAGTTCACTGGCTACCCGTTTGGATCTCACTATTGTGAGTGGTTTTGCCGAAAGAGGTCATTATTTAGGCGAGGTATATAACTCTGTCGGTGTCTGGAACCCAGGGTGTGAAGATATCAGCGGTGTTTTTCGCAAAGTTCATGCATTTGGCATCGAAAAACAGTGGTTCAGCTGTGGCAGTGACTATCCCGTCTTTGAGACGCCAATCGGCAAAATAGGCATCATGATTTGTTATGACATGGGCTTCCCCGAGGTGGCACGAATTCTGACTTTAAATGGTGCAGAATTATTGATCGCACCTTCTGCATGGTGCATCCAAGACAGAGACATGTGGGATATTAATACCGCTTGTCGTGCTCTTGAAAATGGGACTCACGTGCTAGCAGTGAATCGTTGGGGTCATGAAGGTGATTTACATTTGTTTGGTGGAAGTAAAATTTTAGGTCCTAGAGGACAACTTCTTAATGAGGCTCGCTGTGATAGCGAGGCATTGCTCATGGGAGAAGTAAACTTTCTTGTTCAGGCACATACTCGCCTGAATATTCCTTATTTAAGAGATCGAAAACCACAAAGCTATCAGGCATTGGTGCAAAATTCTCCGTTTACAGGTGAGTTATGAGTATTCTCTCAAGTGTTGTCGATGTATACCGTTTGTTTCTTCGCTCAGGCGATGAGCTTACAGTGACAACGTTAGTTAATGAATTGGGAATGCCAAAAAGCTCTGCATCGCGTTTATTAAAACAGATGGCGGAGTATGGCTTACTCGAAAAGAAAAATGATGCGCCTATTTATCGTCCGGGTTTGATCATTATGGAATTAGCTCATCATGCTAGAGGGATGAACCCTGTTATTGATATGGTGCTTGAATCGCTGGATGAGCTGACGAAAGAAACGGGTTATACCACTTATGTCTCTTTAAGAGATAAAGATAAGGTTCGGGTCGTGCATGCCCGAATTGGTAATAGTATGTTGCAAGTCATCACTCGACCGGGAACTAAGTTACCGATAGCGGGGACTTCGACAGGAAAAGCCTTGCTGTCTCGTAACTCGTTAAGCGAGCGCGAGGTGATTATTTGCCAAGAACCACAAGAGAAACAAGATCAGTTACGTCAAGAACTGAATATGATTGAAGAACGGGGTTGGGCATATTCGATTAATGAATCGGTTCCAGGAGTGGCTTCTGTATCGAGTACTGTTTATGACCCAGCGCAAGGTACCCTCTATGCATTGTGCTTGAGTTTACCTGCATCACAGATTACGCCTGAATTATTAGACCAGCTAGCCACACAAATATGTCATAAAGCATCCTATATTGGCAGCATGGTAGGCGATTCTTATTGGTTAAAACGTAGTATTAAACCATAAACATAACAATTAAATTTTATAGTGCGTGAATACGCCTTCACCAGGAAATAGGGTCAATTATCTGTTGTTATTCTCAATAATTTGCGAAATAACAACAGAATTGACCTGAAGTTGTAAAAATACCAAGGGTAAAATATGAGTTTAAAACAGACCCTGTGCGCTTACGAGTTAATCGATAGTGCCGTTGTTAGTGGGGATGATATTGTTGCCTTATTTAAGCATTTCACTGGCGTTGAGGTATCCTCAAAAACAGTGCAAGACGAAAAAGGGCAAAGTGATTTTGTTCGTATAGTCATTCCAGGAAGTCAGGGGAAATTACAAGGTAAAAACACACCGACACTTGGCATTATAGGTCGTTTGGGCGGAATTGGCGCGAGGCCATCGCGTATTGGCGTTGTCTCTGATGCCGATGGTGCGATCGCGGCGATTGCGGCGGCGCTAAAACTCGCCAATATGCGTGAAAGCGGTGATATTTTGAAGGGTGATGTGATTATAACAACACATATCTGCCCAACAGCACCGACCCGTCCTCATAGCCCCGTTGATTTTATGGATTCCCCTCTTAATGATGAGACGATGAATCAACATGAAGCCATTCCTGAAGCTGATGCCATATTATCGGTAGATACAACCAAGGGAAATCGCTTACTGAACCACAAAGGGTATGCATTGTCGCCGACAGTTAAAGAAGGTTATATCCTACCGGTTGCTGAAGACTTATTGCGATTAATGGAATGGAGCAGCGGGCAACATGCGGTGACCTTCCCACTCGCAGTGCAAGATATTACACCTTACGGTAATGGCTTACACCACATCAATAGTATTATGCAACCATCGGTATCAACCACAGCGCCTGTGGTGGGGGTTGCTATTTGCACACAAACGATTGTCCCGGGGTGTTCCACAGGTGCCAGCCATGAAGTGGACATTGCTGCCGCGGTGAAGTTTATGATTGAAGTTGCTAAAGAATTTAGTAGCGGGCATTGCCAATTCTATGATGAAGAGCAGTTTGCTTTACTTAAATCACTTTACGGTGACCTATCATTTTTGCAAACACACAGCCGCCCGCGCTGATCTCTGCATATTGTTTAGAAATAGACACAGTTAACTACCAAAAATTGTCATGTCATCATTACTGAACGCATGAAGTAATTAACTGTGCTCTATTAGGCTGAATTATTCTTGAGGCGTTGCCTCCGCACTTGTATTATTCAATGTACCATTTTCAATCGGAATGATGAGATTGGCATGGTTTCCTTTTGGGCCAGTATTAATACTAAAATTGACTTTCTGGCCAGCCTTTAATGTCCTGTAACCATCCATCTGTATGCAGGAGTAATGAGCGAAAATATCTTCTCCCCCATTTTCTGGGCAGATGAAACCAAAGCCTTTGGCGTTATTGAACCATTTAACTGTACCTGTCTCCATACATCGTCCTTCGTATTTACAAGTTGTGTTTGACATAAATGCATAATCACTATGCATCGACTAAGTATAATTACCCATATTGACTGTCTGCAAATCATACTGTAGTGAATTGCCTTCGGACGTCAAGCGATCAGTTTGCGGATTTTTGGCAAAGTGATAAAAATTTGATATGGCTAACGCTCCTTCCTTTATAAACTTTGAAGTTGGTCACAAACTATTGGTCATATGAGTTACTTTGAATAGCGTGTTACACTGTTATTAGAGTGAATCAATGATTGATAAAACAAATGATTCTCACGACATTTAATTGTTATCTTGATTAATAGAAATCATTGATAATAAAGGTTATGCTTAATTGAATCTTAACTCCGAGCACGACAAGTAATGAGCGATTTTCTTGGTACATTTAAAACAGATGTCATTATTAAGGATGAAGTGGAACAAGTCTTACAGCCACCTTCAATGTATAAGGTTATATTAAATAATGATGACTACACTCCAATGGATTTTGTTGTTGAAGTGTTACAAAAATACTTTTCTTTTGATGAAGAACGCGCTACACAGATAATGTTAGATGTTCATTTTCAGGGAAGAGGGGTTTGCGGTATTTTTACGGCAGAGGTTGCTGAAACAAAAGCGGCACAAGTTAACAGCTATGCGCGCGAACATGAGTACCCTTTGTTGTGCACAATAGAAAAAGTGTGAACTAGCTAATATCAATTTTGGGAGGTGCTTATGCTCAATCAAGAACTGGAGCTTAGTCTGAACGTCGCATTTGCAAAAGCGAAAGATAATCGACACGAATTTATGACAGTGGAGCACCTGTTGCTGGCATTATTAAGTAACACGTCAGCGCGTGAAGCATTGGATGCCTGTAAAGTTGACCTCGTTGTCTTGAGGCAAGAGCTTGAGCACTTTATTGCGCAAACGACACCACTGTTACCTGAAAATGATAATCGTGATACGCAACCCACTTTAAGTTTTCAGCGTGTTCTACAACGCGCTGTTTTCCACGTTCAATCATCTGGGCGTCATGAAGTGAGTGGTGCCAATGTTCTTGTGGCAATCTTCAGTGAACAAGAATCACAAGCCGCTTATTTATTGCGTAAACATGACGTAAGCCGTTTAGATGTTGTTAACTTTATTTCTCATGGCACCATTAAAGGCGAAAACCCAGCGCAATCTGAGCAAGATGCCGCTAATAGCCAAGTTAGCAATGAAGAGCAGCCTGTTTCCGATGATCACATGGATAACTTTACGACGAACCTCAATCAATTGGCGAAACAAGGCAATATTGACCCTCTGGTGGGGCGTCAGGCCGAGCTAGAAAGAACCATTCAAGTTCTGTGCCGCCGTCGTAAAAATAACCCATTGTTGGTCGGTGAATCAGGCGTAGGGAAAACCGCGATAGCGGAAGGGCTTGCATGGCGTATCGAGCAAAATGATGTACCTGAAGTGATGAAAGGCTGCACTATCTATTCACTCGATATTGGCGCTTTGTTGGCAGGGACTAAATACCGTGGTGACTTTGAAAAACGCTTTAAATCACTGTTGAAAATGTTGGAAAAAGACAGTAAAAGCATTCTTTTTATTGATGAAATCCATACTATCATTGGTGCTGGCGCAGCGTCTGGTGGACAAGTGGACGCCGCAAACTTAATCAAGCCATTACTGTCAGGCGGCCGGATTCGCGTGATTGGTTCAACAACCTATCAAGAATTCAGCAATGTATTTGAAAAAGATAGAGCGCTTGCACGCCGCTTTCAGAAAATCGATATTGTAGAGCCTACAGCAGAAGAAACCGTTCGTATTATTAATGGGTTAAAACCAAAATACGAATCTCACCATGATGTTCGCTATACCGCGAAAGCGATTCAGGCGGCAGTTGATTTATCCGTTAAATATATTACGGATAGACATTTACCTGATAAAGCAATTGATGTGATCGATGAAGCAGGGGCGAGGACTCGCTTAGTCGCACCCAGCAAGCGCAAGAAAACAATCGGTGTGCCTGAAATTGAATCTGTGGTTGCACGTATTGCGCGTATTCCAGAAAAAACCGTTTCTTCAAGTGATAAAGAGCGTTTGAAAACCTTGGATGCCCGTTTAAAAATGTTGGTGTTTGGGCAAGATGATGCGATTGCAGCGTTAACTGAAGCGATAAAAATGAGTCGTGCTGGTTTAGGCCAAGAGCATAAACCGGTTGGTTCTTTCTTGTTTGCAGGTCCAACAGGTGTTGGTAAAACAGAAGTTACCGTGCAGTTAGCTAAAGCGCTTGATATTAAATTATTGCGTTTTGACATGTCCGAATACATGGAGCGACATACTGTGAGCCGTTTGATCGGGGCTCCCCCAGGGTATGTTGGGTTTGACCAAGGTGGCTTATTAACGGATGCAGTGATTAAACATCCTCATTCAGTAGTGCTACTGGATGAAATTGAAAAAGCACATCCAGATGTGTTCAATATCCTGTTGCAAGTCATGGATCACGGTACTCTGACTGATAATAATGGGCGCAAAGCGGATTTTCGTAATGTTATTATTGTGATGACGACTAACGCGGGGGTTCAAGAAACACAACGCCGTTCTATTGGATTTGCTGAGCAAGATAATAGTACTGACGCCTTATCTGAAATTAAGAAAGTCTTTTCGCCTGAGTTCCGTAACCGCCTTGATGGCATTATTTGGTTCAACTCATTGTCGGTTGAGATTATCACTCAGGTGGTGGATAAATTTATTGTCGAGCTTCAAGCACAATTGGATGAGAAAGGGGTGTCTATTGAGGTTAGCCAAGCGGCTCGCCGCTGGTTATGTGAGAAAGGCTATGATAAGGCAATGGGAGCCCGACCCATGGCACGTGTTATTCAGGATAACCTGAAAAAACCATTAGCAAATGAGTTGTTATTCGGTTCGCTAACTAATGGTGGCTCGGTGAGTATCGGGCTTGATGAAAAAAGCAACACACTGACATATAGCTTCAGTAGCGTGCACAAGGCCTCTCCGGAGGATGCGGTATTCTGACAAATAGACCACAGGTGTGTTGTGCAATAGCACACCACCTGTGGCTGTATCAGGCCTTGCCTGAAGAGATAGAATCAGCGGCTACGGAAAATGATACGGCCTTTGCTCAGGTCGTACGGAGTTAACTCTACAGTTACCTTGTCGCCTGTCAGGATGCGGATATAGTTTTTACGCATTTTTCCAGAAATGTGGGCAGTCACTACGTGACCATTTTCCAGTTCAACACGAAACATTGTGTTTGGCAGGGTATCGAGTACTGTGCCCTGCATTTCAATATTGTCTTCTTTGGCCATCTAATCCTCTAAGTCTAATAACCATGATTTTTAACGGGCAAGATAATGCCCAAAAACCCTCACTAAGTAAAGAAATGTCGCATTTTAAAGCGATTTTTCTTGAGCAGTGTGGGCATAAAATAGCTTAAAGCCAGAATTCGCTATTCGAATAATGACTGTATTTCAATCGATTGCGGTAACCAGCAGGCGGGATCAATCGCTTTGTTACGCCACCGATAAAGAATATGTAAAAAATCCCGACGGGATATTTCTTTTGCGCCTAATGAGGCGGTATGGTGGTTAAGTACCTGACAATCAAAAAGCTGCCCATTATAGCGCAAAAAATGAAAATAGAATGTAATAAAAGCAACTTTGGATGCATCATTCATTCTACTGAACATAGATTCGCCACAAAATAGGTGCCCTAGGTTCACGCCATATAGGCCGCCAACCAGCTCTTCACCATACCAAGCTTCGACAGAATGTGCGACCCCTTGTTGATGTAGAGCCTGATAACCAACGCAAACTTCAGGCACAATCCATGTTCCCTCTTCACGGATAGCACACGCCTCAATAACCTCGTTGAAGGCATGGTTGATGGTGATGCGATATTTTTGCTTTCTCAATAATTTTTTCATTGAACGGCTAATATGCAATTCACCCACCATTAAAACAGCTCGGGGGTCAGGCGACCACCACAATGGCATTTCACCGGGATTAAACCAAGGAAAGATACCATCATAATAAGCAGCCTTAAGCCGTTCAGGTGCTAAATCGCCGCCTATTGCTAACAGGCCATTAGGTTCCCGCATGGCTTCATGCACTGGCGGGAATAAATAGGAGTCATCATCGAGTTGGTACATGATGTGCCTCACAGAACCTGTTGTTGCAAATGGCGTTGACGAAACTGGAAGTAACGTCCTTTTGACGCTAATAATGCTTGATGCGAGCCTTGCTCAATAATTTCACCGTTATCCATCACGCAAATGGCATCCATTTGTTCTATGCCTTGCATACGGTGCGTGATGACAATCAGTGTTTTCTCGGCACATTTCTCTTTCAACAACGAAAGGATTTGTTGTTCCGTTTGTGCATCAAGTCCTTCAGTGGGTTCATCCATTAAAATTAATGGCGTGTCATGTAGAAGCGCGCGAGCGATACCTAAACGACGTTGCTCCCCACCTGATAATTGTCGACCGCCTTCACCCATCCATGCATTAAGTTTTTGTTCATTCTCAAGCAAATTGCCGAGGCCGACTTGTTGTAGAACTTCATTAAGTTGCTTATCGGTCGCTTTATCATTCGCAAGAAGTAAATTATTACGTAGCGTATCACTAAAGATATGCACCCTTTGTGGAACGACAGACATAATCGCACGTAGAGCTTGCTCACTATAGTCACGGATATCCTGCCCGTTAATGTTGATCATACCACTATCAACATCCCAAGCTCGGGTTAATAGCTGTAATAATGTCGATTTGCCGCAACCTGTTTTACCCAATAAAGCAATATGTTGGCCTTGTTTTAGTGAAAGTGACACTTGTCTTAAAACAGGGAAAGGCTGCTCAGGATAAGTAAAAGAAATATTATCGACGACAAGGCTTTCCAATTGAGGTAGCGATAAACCTTTTTGTGGAAAGGTGACTTCAGGTTTGGCATCGATTAATTGAGATACTCGCTCCGCTGAAGCGATCACTTGGCCCATATGTTGAAATGCAACGGCCACAGGCCCTAAGGCTTCAAAGGCGGCTAATGCACAGAACACAAATAGAGCGATCAACGCACCAGGGTTTGTGTTCCCTCCGACATGATCTGCTGCCATCCACAACAAGAGTGTTGCAGTAAAGCCGGAAGCAAACAGGATAATCCCTTGGGATAACCCCGTTAGGCTAGCTTGCTGTTGTTGACGTACTTGCCACTGACTTTCAATATCAGACAATGTTTTACGAAAACGGGGAAGGGCACCGAATAAGGTCAATTCAGCTTGCCCTTGCAAGGCCGATGTGAGCACTGTGCGATAATGCGCGCGTAAATGCGTCAGTTCTTGACCGATAGGCTTGCCTGCTCGGTAAAATACGAATGGCAATGTAAACAGTAACAAGAGCATGATGCAACCAAGTGTCCACGCTAAGCGAGGATCAAGGAAGCTCAAACCAAAAATCAGGACGAAGATCACCACAAAAGCGGCAAAAATAGGTGATAGCACACGTAAATACAGATGGTCTAAGGTTTCCACGTCAGCAACCAAGCGGTTAAGCACCTCGCCTTGACGGAAGCGACTAATTCCGCCTGGTGACAGGGGTAATATTTTGCTGAAGGCGAAAACACGTAAATGTGCCAATACTCGGAATGTCGCGTCATGGCTGACTAATCGTTCAGCATAACGTCCTGCTGTCCGGAAAATTGCGGCGCCTCGCACTCCAGCAGCAGGCAGCATATAATTGAAGTAGTAAATACCGGGGAAGCCGGCAATAGCCGCGCCTGCTAAGAACCATCCAGATAAGGTGAGGAGCCCGATGCTGGCAAGTAAAGTCACGATGGCTAAGATCATGCCGAGTAGGATCAGAAACCAATGACGGCGATAGAGTGCCAGAAAAGGTAATAGAACTCGCATTATCAAAGCTCCTCATTACGATGGGTCAATAAACGGGCAAATGGCCCAGCGGATTGACTCAGTTCTGCATAATTGCCACGCTGAATGATTTGGCCATTTGCCATCACCCAAATTTGGTCATAATTAACGGTTTCTTCCAGCAAATGGGTGACCATAATTGTCGTTTGCTTTTGCGCTAGCTGGTTTAGAGTATGCATAACGCGTTGTTCGCTGTGTGCATCAAGGCTGGCGGCAGGCTCATCAAGCAATAAAATACGGGATGGTTTTAACAGTGTACGCGCAACCGCAACACGTTGTGCTTGCCCAACCGATAATCGTGCCGCATAGTCTCCAAGACGGGTATTTAAGCCATCAGGTAGCATAGGAAGAAACTCTGAGACATAAGCGTCATCCATTGCTTGTTGTATCTCTGCTGCTGAAGCGTTCGGTTTACCTAAACAGATATTCTCGACGAGTGTTTGCTCAGGTAAATGCGGATTTTGCCCAACCCAGCCAATGAATACTCGCCATTTTTCATGGCAAAGCTCGTTCAGTTCATCACCGTTAATTTTAATTGAACCTTGATAAGGCAAAAACCCTAACAATAGATTAAGTAAAGAGCTTTTCCCCGCGCCACTTTGCCCAACAATGGCAACGCGTTGTTGTGGTTCAATAATAAAATCGAGAGGGCCGACAAGACGTTGGCCGTCATGAGAAAAAATTTCTAATCCTTCGGCTTGGATGCGAATAGGTTGATCGAGCGGTGTTTTATTGCCTGTTTCGGTTACCTGTTCGCCATCGCTTTCTAACAAGGTCACGAGGCTTTCGGCCGCACCTACTGCTTGTGCTTTCGCATGATAATAGGTGCCCAGATCGCGTAGCGGTTGGAAGAACTCAGGGGACAGGATTAAGGCAAGAAAACCCGCAAACATGGTAACAGGTAAGCCATAGCTACCAAAATTTAGCTCGCCGAGATAAGAAAAACCGAAATAGACGGCAACGATAGCAATTGAAATAGAAGCAAAGAACTCTAACACCCCCGAGGAGAGGAACGCCATTCTGAGTACTTCCATGGTTCGTGAACGGAAATCTTCGGTTGATTCCCGAATTTGTTGAACCTCTGCTTTTTCACGGAAAAATAACCGCAAAGTATCTAACCCGCGTAACCGATCCAAAAAGCTGCCACTGAGGCGACCTAGCGCAATAAAGTTACGACGGTTGGCATCTGCCGCACCAAGGCCGACCAGCGCCATAAAAATGGGAATCAATGGCGCTGTCGCAAAAAGTATCAAACCCGCTGCCCAGTTAAATGGAAAGATGGCAATCAGGATCATCATTGGAATGATACTTGCCAGATACATTTGCGGTAGGTAGCGTGAATAGTATTCTTGCATATCCTCGATTTGTTCGAGAACAATCGTTGCCCAACTCCCCGCGGGTTTACCTTTTACCCACACAGGACCTAATTGTTGCAACTTATTCAAGACCATAGCGCGAACTTCTTGGCGTACGACTTGCCCACAACGAAAGCCAACACGTTCTCGAATTAAGGTTACGAGCGCACGTAATACAAATACGATAAGGAGCAGTACAAAGGGGGTAACCAATTGTTCCCGAGGGATATGATCCATAATCAGTGCTTGCAGTATCACCGCTAAGAACCATGCTTGAGCGATAATGAGCAGGCCACTAACAACGCCTAATAGCATAGAAATGCGTAACCAGCGTTTTGCCGATGTACTATGCTGTTTTAACCAACGTACCAATTCAGTCTGTCTTGTTTTATCCATAATGATCAGTGTGCAGGTATAGTTTTATATTGAGAGTGTGCCGCTAGCTAAAATAAGTGATAGGTTACAGCATAACGGAATTTTTTATCTATCATAACAGCTTCTTTGCGATATGTTGCATAATAAAAGTGTGTTATTAAAACAGCCCAGATAATTGTTATTGATATGTTTTATAAAGGTAAAGAACAATCGACGGTTATTTGAAATTAAAATCAAGAGAATGAATAAATAATTTATCGGTATCCTCTAATCGTGCCATTGATATATGAAGTTAAGGGGAGCCTAAGCAATTCCATCATATTTAATTGGGAATAAATATAATAGTAGGTAATAGCTTTACTTATCAGTATTGCTATTACCTCCAGTGTTAACTTGATTATTTTGGCACAATTTGACGCCATTCTTTAGGTGCTAAGCCAAATTGCCCATTTAACAGTTTATTCCAAGCCGTATTTAGCGATTCTGACGAATCATACTGGTGTGTTTGTGTATCCACAACGAGCCAATTTTCTTCTTTTTGCTGCCAAATAAGACAATCAAAATAATTGCTTTCTTTATATGCATAACACATCACAACGTCATCACGCCCATCTTGGTTGACATCGGCCATAAAACCAAGACAGTTATTAGGCTCAACACTTGCAGTACAGTACCATTCATATGATTTATCACTGATATTCCACCAACTATCAGGCAAATCTGCACTGTTTTTCGCTATTACTAACACATCTTTGAGTGATCTCCTGGATTCGTCATAAGGCATCACCATTTCAAGCTGTTTTTTATAGTCTGGATTCAATTTTAATTGTGCTAAGGCTTGTTTACCGTCGGGACCTAATTGACCTAAATCACGGGCAAGCATTGGGTTAACTTCAATTTTCCCCTTTTCAACACCGGCTAATAGGCTATTTAATGTTATCCGCTGGAAATCAAAAATAGGGCTATTAATGAGCAAAATAGTGGCAATTAAGCCTAAGAGTGCCACTTTGTTAATGGTGCCTAATGTTAGTACCCAACGTTGCCTTTTGAGGATCACCACAACGCTATACGCTAAAACAACAGCAGTGAAAAAGAGTGCGATTGTAGAGGCATATAAACGCTCAACACTCCAACTGTATTGATTGACACGAATAAAAATACCGTAGAGTGATAGGAAGGAGAAAACATTCAGCAAAAGAATGCTCAATAACATAAACGGGGTTAGCCATGAAGGGAGCTGATATTGATAACTACCATCGCCATAAGTTAGGTTAATTAAAATAATATTGAGGAGTAAAAACCACAATAGCGTGATAGAACCAAAATCTGAATATTTCAGTTCCGTAAAAGATGAAAAGAGAAGGCCAATCACGAATACAATGGCAATAACATGTAAAACGATCAAGAAGAAGCGGGCGATATAACTTACGAAATGACTTAATTGAAGCTCAAAGTTGGAGCGTAAAAAAATCAGCCCTATGTTAAAGCCTAATGTAAAGCTTAACCATAAGGTAAATTCATGGCTCAATATATCGTGCAAAAAAAATAAGTTAACAGTTTGAAATAAGAAACTGGCCAGTAAAATGAGTGCGGTCAGTAATCCGCCAATCACTGAGGCCAGTATGCCTAATAGCGTATTTTTGATATAGAAACTAATCAAACAGGCATAATTGATCTGCCATGTACCAGAAAATTGACGCATTTGCATCCAAGGCAGTAAGACGAAAAACAGGATGGTTAATGTCAAAAATGCGAGAAAGAAGTGGGCATCGCTGCTTGATGCTGAGTGCCTAGCCTGCCATAAACTGATCCAAATCGTTAATAAAATGATGATCAAAATATTAAGATAGAAAACGCCTGCTTTAACTTGGGTAAATAAGTAACTGGTGGCAGAAGGAACAAAAATCGCGAGTAATAATGACAAATAAAAATATTGTTCACTTAAGCCAATCTCTTGCTGTACTGAATAATTCGTTGAGTAAAGAATAATCGTTGCTTGCACAATGGCAAGTAGGGCAACAAAAAGATAGGCGTAACGACTAACTGATTCTTTCAGTGTTTGCTGACCCATGAGGTTCCCTTTAGTAGAAGCGTATATTGGCGATGAGTTCATTATAGATTGGAGGCATCAAATACCTATTGAACTTGTTCTGAAAAAAACGGATGTTTCGATGAATTTGAATGAGAGATAGAAATAAAAAAGGCACCAGTTTAAGGTGCCTAATGGTGTTGATACTCGGCTAATATTATTTTTTATCCGCTAAACCATCTAAATAACGTTCTGCATCAAGTGCGGCCATACAGCCAGTACCCGCTGATGTAATTGCTTGGCGATAAATATGATCCATAACATCACCCGCAGCAAAGACGCCAGGAACAGAGGTTTGTGTTGCATTCCCGTGAGTACCGGACTGCACTTTAATATAGCCATTTTCTAAATCTAGCTGGCCATCAAAAATACCCGTATTTGGGCTGTGGCCGATGGCAATAAATGCGCCCATTACGTCCAGTTCTTCAGTTTCATCGCTCTTTGTATTACGTAAGCGAACGCCTGTTACTCCCATATCATCGCCGAGAACTTCATCCAGTGTACGGTCAGTATGCAGGATAATATTACCGTTGTTCACTTTGTCCATTAAACGGTCAACTAGGATTTTTTCAGCGCGGAAGCTATCACGGCGGTGAATTAAGTGAACTTCTGAGGCTATATTGGACAGATAAAGTGCTTCTTCAACAGCAGTATTACCACCACCAACAACGGCAACTTTTTGGTTACGATAGAAGAAACCATCGCAGGTTGCACAAGCGGATACGCCACGGCCTTTAAAGGCTTCTTCAGAAGGCAGGCCGATATAGCGCGCAGATGCACCTGTCGCAATAATCAAAGCGTCACAAGTATATTCTTTTTCATCACCAAAGAGGTGGAAAGGGCGCTGCTTGAGGTCAACTTTATTAATGTGATCAGAAATAATTTCTGTTTGGAATTTGGTCGCGTGTTCATACATACGATCCATCAAACCTGGACCTGTTAGGCCTTCAGGGTCACCCGGCCAGTTTTCAACTTCGGTTGTTGTGGTTAACTGACCACCTTTTTCCACCCCAGTAATCAGTGCGGGACTTAAATTGGCACGAGCAGCGTAGACGGCAGCTGTGTATCCGGCAGGGCCAGAACCCAAAATGATTAACTTGCGATGTATGGCTGTGCTCATGAATACCTCATTTTTAATTAAAAATAGCAATAATGGGATTGTAGGAGAATTGGCTAGCTAAAAAAAGTGATTTAAATACTAAGTAAATTGTAACTGGGCTATTTTTGCGATAGATAATAGTGATTAAAGTAAAAATTTGCTATGGCAAGTATTGTAACATCGGGGAAGCGGATTTTTAGGAATATTCTTGAATCCGGCTAGCGAAACGTTTGAATAGAAAAAAAAGCGAAATCTTGTACTGATTTTTATTCATTTGCTTTGACAATCGGCTGTGCATTTGCGAAAACATCTATGTAAGAGTTAATTATCTAGTGAACCAATGTAAACGGTGCATTTTTGTTCTAGACGGAAAGTTAACTTTACAACACTTATAACTTAACAAACAGGTAATCATTGTGAACAGGGTTTCCGTTCACGTCGATCTCAGCATTGCGCATAAAATTTGCTCCTGAACACGAATACCTAATAAATAAAGTATGAGCGAGGATGGTGCTGTTTTATAGGTGTGGGAAATAACAATTAGAGAAAGAGAGATAAAGAGATGATTGACAATAAAAAGCGTCCTGGAAAAGACCTCGACCGTATTGATAGGAATATTCTAAACGAACTACAGAAAGACGGGCGTATTTCAAACGTAGAATTGTCTAAGCGTGTGGGGTTGTCACCAACGCCATGTTTGGAGCGTGTTCGTCGTTTGGAGAGACAAGGGTTTATTTCTGGCTATACAGCACTACTGAACCCTCACTATTTAGACGCATCACTACTGGTTTTCGTTGAAATCACCTTAAACCGTGGTGCACCAGATGTGTTTGAGCAATTTAATACCGCGGTGCAAAAACTCGAAGAGATCCAAGAATGTCATTTAGTTTCTGGTGACTTCGATTATTTGTTGAAAACGCGTGTGCCTGATATGTCCGCTTATCGTAAGCTACTCGGTGAGACTCTGCTGCGTCTACCAGGTGTTAACGATACGCGTACATATGTAGTTATGGAAGAAGTGAAGCAAAGTAACCGTCTGGTTATTAAAACGCGCTAACTATCTTCGATAGTCTCATTTCTGGGCAACATAACAGATTGTTGCCGCACTGCTGTTTCAACGCTGAGTTTACTCAGCGTTGTTCCGTTTTTGATGTTGGATTTTCTCTCTTTTTAAGTAATTTTCCATCCACTTTCAGTCACGCCGTGCGTTGTTGATATGATTTTTTCTGAAAATACCCTAGATAACCGCAAGTTCTAGTTTCAATCTATTGATATTAAAGCTATAAATAATTAAGATTTTTAACATCAAATAGAAATTGAATCATCAACTGTAAGATGAAATACTGCATCTTGCAGTGCCTATAGTTGTTTAGTTTGCCATAGTGGCAACAAGTCACGCACAAGACGGTGATTGGTGTTAGAATGGCTTTCACAATGTGCTTATCATCATAGCGAATTCCGATGAATTCGTTTCGACATGGGTGACATCATTAGTCAGTAAAGAAACAGTAATGAGCCAAGAATATACAGAAGACAAACACATTCGATTTAAAAAACTCAGTAGCGGCAGACGACTACTCGAAGTCATTTTGCTGGCCATTTGTTTGAGTGCCATATTCTTAATGGTCGCATTGTTGAGTTTCAACCCTTCAGACCCGAGCTGGTCACAGACCACATGGAATGCGCCAGTTAAAAACTTGGGGGGAAGTGTTGGCTCATGGAGTGCGGATATTCTCTTTTCTGCTTTTGGGATCCTTGCATTTGCCATCCCGCCGTTATTGTTGCTTGGTTGCTGGAGCATCTATCGCTATGAAAGCCAGCGTCGTTACATCGACTTTTTCTCACTCTCATTACGTTTGATTGGTGGGTTAGCACTGATCTTATCATCCTGTGGCCTCGCTGCACTTAATTTCGATGATTTGCCCAATTTCTCTTCTGGTGGCGTGATAGGGAGTGTGTTCAGTAACGCTATCATGCCATGGTTCAACGCATTAGGTGCTACACTTGCCTTGCTTTTTCTATGGGCAATCAGCTTTACGCTATTTACAGGCTGGTCTTGGTTGACGATAGCGGAAAAAATTGGTGCTGCGGTACTAATCCCTCTTACGCTGATGACTAACCGTGCACGTGGTGATGATACTGTAGACTATGACGTGGAAGAAGCAGAAGATGCTTTGCAACGGGCACAAGAAGCTGAACGTCAGGCCATCGAAAATTTCGATGCGGATAGCGACGATGTATTATTTTCTTCACCCACAATTAGTGAATTAGCCGCGGTTGACGTGGATGAACCACAAGCGACAACACAACCCGTGGCAATGCAGACTGAACACACGGATACCCCGGTGGCCTCATCCCTAGCAGCAGAGGATGAAAATTTACCCTCATTTTCAGCCACCGAGCAGCAAGAGGCATATCACTTTGAAGTGCCTGACGATTATCAACCAGTTGTGTACGATAGAGATTTTCAATTTAAAACGAATGAAAATCCGCAAGCACCAAGCCACGCGGTACAGCAACCTGAAAATAGTCTCAATGATGTTTCGACTCACTCAATGAATCCAAGTCGTGAACAATCTGTTGATTGGCAATCCTTAAATCATGCACAACCTCAAACAGCATCGCCATCATTAAGTTGGCAACAAGCTGAACAACAAAAGCAAGCACCGATTGAACAGAACACACTTTCTTCATTTTCGGGGCCGTCGGGTGCACAAAATACACCTGAGCCAACAATGCCTATTTCACCGGTAAGCGATGCCGTATCTCAGGCAAATGGGCAATCGATGTCTGATAGGGTTGCCGACCCTGCGGCATTAGCAGCAGCAGGAATTTCTGTTGCGGCACTGGAGCGCCATGCACAGGTAAAACAAAACTTAGAGCCTGAATTACCTCGTCCAAATCCTGTGCGCCTGCCAACGCGTAGAGAGCTGTATGGTATTCGAATTCCTTCACAGCGTGATGCTGAGCTTCAGCGTCGCAAGGAAGAAGCATTACAACGCGAGCAAGTTTATCAGCAATGGTCTTCTTCTGAAGAGAATCAGCAGCAAGATGACGATAACGAACAAGAAAATAGGCTACGTGAGCAATTTTTGCAGCAGCAACGTGAACGTTATGGCGTTGATGAAGATAGTGGCCATGACGATGATGCATCAATCCCTCTCGATATCACGCCATCGGAACCGAGGAGCGAAAAAATTGAGCCAGTTGCTACGCGTTATACTCAACCGGACATCGAGCACCGTTGGCCTACCTCATCAACGCAAGTAGAGCCTCAGGCTCATCAATTGACAACGCCTGATAATGGCCTATCGACTCAACCGTCAGAGCATGATAGAGCCAATGATAGCGTTGAGCCGAATTTTGACCTAAGTGAACATATTTCAGTGCTGGATAGTTTCTCTCCAGTTAATGATCTGGTTAATGAAGAACCGGCGGATCCACTGTTTATGCCATCATTTAGCGCGACAACAACGGCGAGTAACTCAAATACACCTCCAGTCGACAATACAGTAAAAAATGTGTCGCCAATGCTGGACAGCGCTGCTTACCGGACTGATACTGTTGTGCCGCAACAGCCGCAACAGCCGCAACAGCCGCAACAGCCGCAACAGCCGCAACAGCCGCAACAGCCGCAACAGCCGCAACAGCCGCAACAGCCGCAACAGCCGCAACAGCCGCAACAGCCGCAACAGCCGCAACAGCCGCAACAGCCGCAACAGCCGCAACAGCCGCAACAGCCGCAACAGCCGCAACAGCCGCAACAGCCGCAACAGCCGCAACAGCCGCAACAGCCGCAACAGCCGCAACAAGATAGTCTATTTCACCCATTCTTGGTGCGTAATGATCAGCCGTTGCCTAAACCAACAACGCCAATGCCTTCTTTGGACTTGTTAACCACGCCTCCAGCTCAAGAAGAGCCTGTGGATATGTTTACATTAGAGCAGACGGCGAGATTGATTGAAGCGCGTTTAAATGATTATCGTGTTAAAGCTGATGTTGTTGGTTTTTCACCGGGGCCTGTTATTACCCGATTTGAACTGGATTTAGCGCCAGGGGTAAAAGCCGCACGTATTTCGACATTATCACGAGACCTTGCTCGCTCACTTTCAACAACGGCAGTCAGGGTGGTTGAAGTTATCCCAGGTAAACCTTACGTAGGCCTTGAGCTACCTAATGAGAAACGGCAAACCGTTTATCTAAGAGAAGTGTTAGATTGCGAACAATTTAGGCATAGTTCATCACCATTAACCATGGTGTTAGGGAAAGATATTGAAGGGGATCCTGTTATCGCAGATCTGGCAAAAATGCCTCATCTATTGGTCGCGGGAACAACGGGCTCAGGTAAATCTGTAGGGGTCAACGCCATGATCCTCAGTATCCTATATAAATCTAAGCCCGAAGATGTACGCTTTATCATGATCGACCCGAAAATGTTGGAATTGTCTATTTATGAAGGCATTCCTCATTTATTGACGGAAGTTGTTACCGACATGAAAGATGCTGCAAATGCATTACGTTGGTGTGTCAACGAAATGGAACGCCGTTATAAATTAATGTCGGCGCTCGGGGTGCGCAATTTAGCAGGCTACAATGATAAAATTAAAGCCGCTGAGGAGATGGGAAGACCCATTCCAGATCCTCATTGGAAACCGAGCGATAGCATGGAAATGGAACATCCCATGCTGAAAAAAGAGCCGTATATTGTCGTGATGGTTGATGAATTTGCCGACCTAATGATGACTGCCGGTAAAAAAGTTGAAGAGCTGATTGCTCGCCTTGCACAAAAAGCACGTGCGGCAGGTATTCATCTAGTCTTGGCGACACAACGCCCATCGGTGGATATTATTACTGGTTTGATTAAAGCCAATATTCCAACTCGAATTGCATTTACTGTTTCGAGTAAAATTGATTCACGAACCATCCTTGATCAGGGCGGTGCAGAGTCCTTGCTGGGAATGGGGGATATGTTGTATTTACCTCCTAACTCATCGATTCCTGTTCGCGTTCATGGTGCGTTTGTTCGTGACCAAGAAGTGCATGCGGTGGTGAATGACTGGAAAGCACGTGGGCGTCCTCAATATATCGATAGCATCACTAAATGCAGCGATGAAAATGAGGGAGGCGGCTACGATAGTGCGGAAGAGGAGCTCGATCCATTATTTGACCAAGCCGTTGAGTTTGTTGTCGATAAACAACGTGTTTCAATTTCTGGTGTTCAGCGTCAGTTCCGTATCGGTTATAACCGCGCAGCGCGAATTGTCGAACAGATGGAAACACAAGGTATTGTGAGTGAGCCGGGCCATAATGGTAACCGTGAGGTACTCTCTCCGCGGCAAGCTGATTACTAATTTATAGTGTGGGTTGTTGCAAGCGCAATGGCCAAAGCGTAGTGCTTATTACGGTATCAATAAAAGGTCTTTGTTCGATGAAAAAAATGATGTTATTGGGGGCATTAGCCCTAAGTTTACATATCGGCTCAGTGCTGGCAGATGCCAGCAAAGACCTTCAGGAACGTCTGAATAAGGTCAATAGCTTTCATGCTAGCTTCTCTCAAAAAGTCACTAGCCCTGAAGGTGATTTGGTTCAAGAAGGTGTTGGCGAGTTATGGTTACAGCGCCCGAATTTATTTAATTGGAATATGACATCGCCTGATGAGAGTGTCTTAGTCTCTGACGGTAAAAACTTATGGTTTTACAACCCATTTGTAGAACAAGTTACGGTGACAAATCTTGCAGATGCGACCCAAGATACGCCATTTTTATTAATTACCCGCAATAATCCGTCAGATTGGAAACAGTATTCGATTATTCAGCAGGGGAATACGTTTGATTTGAAGCCTAAGCTCACGAATGGCACTTTGAAACGCTTTTCTATTACCGTTTCACCTGAAGGTACCATTGAGAAGTTTTCTGCGATTGAACAAGATGGGCAAACAAGTGCCTACCAACTTAAAGAACAAAAGAATGGGCCTGTTGATAAGCGTCAATTCACCTTTACTGTACCAAAAGGTGTCACACTCGATGATCAACGCTCTGGTGGTCAATAAGAGGAAATAGTGGGTAACCTATCACTCGATTTTTCACAAAATGAATTTCAACCTCTAGCGGCGCGTATGCGCCCAGAGGTGCTTGAACAGTATATAGGACAACAACATTTGCTGGCGGAGGGAAAACCATTACCGCGGGCAATTAAGGCTGGCCATCTACATTCAATGATTTTGTGGGGACCTCCGGGAACAGGTAAAACGACGTTAGCTGAAATTATTGGCCACTATGCTCAAGCCGATATCGAACGGATTTCTGCGGTTACATCCGGTATTAAGGAGATTCGAGAATCGATCGAAAAAGCACGGCAAAACCGTGATGCAGGGCGTCGAACGATTCTATTTGTCGATGAGGTACATCGCTTTAATAAAAGCCAACAAGATGCTTTTTTGCCACATATTGAAGATGGCACGATCACTTTTATCGGCGCAACAACAGAAAATCCCTCATTTGAATTGAATTCAGCGCTTTTGTCTCGTGCACGTGTTTATCTACTCAAATCATTAGATGCCAGTGATATTGAAAAAGTGTTGTTGCAAGCCATGAGCGATACAAAACATGGTTTGGGTGGACAAAATATTATTTTGCCTGAGAGTACTCGTAAATTAATTGCTGAATTAGTGAATGGTGATGCAAGACGCTCTCTCAATTTGCTAGAAATGATGGCGGATATGGCGGAAAGTGATAGCCATGGTCAGCGTGTTTTAACTGCCGAATTGTTAAAAGAAGTCAGTGGAGAACGCGCCGCACGTTTCGATAATAAAGGCGACCGTTATTATGACTTGATTTCAGCCTTACATAAGTCAGTAAGAGGGTCAGCTCCTGATGCTGCTTTATATTGGTATGCGCGTATTATCACTGCGGGGGGCGATCCGTTATATGTGGCCCGTCGCTTGTTAGCAATAGCATCTGAGGATGTTGGTAATGCGGATCCTCGAGCAATGCAGGTCGCAATTTCGGCGTGGGATTGTTTTACCCGTGTAGGGCCTGCGGAAGGTGAGCGAGCAATCGCTCAGGCCATTGTTTATTTAGCATGTGCACCGAAAAGCAATGCGGTGTATACCGCTTATAAGGCGGCATTGGCAGATGCACAGATGCAACCAGACTATGACGTTCCCGCTCATTTGCGCAATGCCCCAACAAAGCTATTGAAAGAGCTGGGAGCTGGAAAAGAATATCGCTACGCTCATGATGAGGAGAATGCGTATGCCGCTGGAGAGGTCTATTTTCCACCTGAAATGCAGCATACCCAATATTACCATCCCACAAATCGGGGTCTGGAAGCGAAAATAGCAGAAAAATTAAACTGGTTAGCGCAACAGGATCAAAATAGCCCAACAAAACGCTATCGCTAATGTGGGCAATGCGGTAAGGTTATAAAATAAGATTTTTTATAAAATTTTTTGAGTCGCATGGTCACCAGCGACTTGAAGGTGTACAGGGTATAATACTGGAACGTGTTATACTCTCTTTCAATATTTACTAACAATAATCACAGGATAAGCATGCTCGATCCCAATTTACTGCGTACGGAGCTAGACGCGGTTGCTGAAAAACTGGCTCGCAGGGGTTTTACCCTTGATGTGGAAAAGCTGCGTGAATTAGAAGAACGCCGCAAAGTTTTACAAGTTGAAACTGAATCCCTGCAAGCAGAGCGTAACTCGCGATCGAAATCCATTGGTGCCGCTAAGGCGCGCGGTGAAGATATTGAGCCTTTACGTCAGGAAGTGAATCAGTTAGGCGAAAAATTGGATGCCGCGAAGGTAGCACTAGATAAGCTACAACAAGAAATCCGTGATATTGCATTAAGCATCCCAAATATGCCTGATGATGCTGTACCTGATGGTAAAGATGATTCAGATAACGTTGAGGTGGCTCGTTGGGGAGAACCTCGCCAATATGATTTTGAGGTTAAAGACCATGTTAGCCTCGGTGAACTAGCGGGCGGATTAGATTTTCCAGCTGCGGTTAAACTCACAGGTGCACGTTTTGTGGTGATGAAAGGGCAAATAGCTCGTTTACATCGCGCACTGGCACAGTTTATGTTGGATCTACATACTGAGCAACATGGCTACCAAGAGTTGTATGTTCCTTACTTGGTTAACCATGATACGCTTTATGGTACAGGCCAATTACCTAAATTCGGTGAAGATCTATTCCATACTAAGCCGCTGGAAGAAGAAGCAGAAAGCACTTATGCGTTGATCCCGACGGCTGAGGTTCCTGTGACTAACTTAGTTCGTGATGAGATCCTTGAAGAAGATGCATTACCACTGAAAATGACAGCGCATACACCTTGCTTCCGTTCCGAGGCGGGTTCTTATGGCCGTGATACGCGTGGTCTTATCCGTATGCACCAATTCGATAAAGTAGAATTAGTGCAAGTGGTTCATCCAGAAAAATCGATGGAAGCGTTAGAAGAGCTAACCGGTCATGCTGAGAAAGTTCTACAACTGCTAAAACTGCCGTATCGCAAAGTGATCCTCTGCACGGGGGATATTGGTTTTGGTTCGCGTAAAACTTATGACTTAGAAGTTTGGCTGCCTGCTCAAAATACGTATCGTGAAATCTCTTCTTGCTCGAATATGTGGGATTTCCAAGCACGTCGTATGCAAGCTCGTTTCCGCAGTAAGGGTGATAAGAAAACTCAATTGGTGCATACACTGAATGGCTCAGGCTTGGCTGTGGGCCGTACATTAGTTGCTGTATTGGAAAACTACCAATTAGCAGATGGTCGTATTGAAGTGCCTGAAGTATTACGTCCATACATGAAAGGCCTCGAATATATCGGCTAATTGATTGAGTTAAATTAACTAGAAATAATAACGCCACTTTTTAGTGGCGTTATTATTTTGACGGTATTTGCCCGTTTGCATTCTATTAGAGGCTCAAATATAAAACCACCCGAGTGGGTGGTTTTGATTTGTAGCCTCTAATTTCAGTCAAAGCGAAAGAGGATAAACTTAGTTAATTAATTTTTGTTTATCATCATTTTGTGCAAAGAATAGGTTACGGTAGGAAGTGTAATAACAAACACACATGATAGGCATCGTGATTAAAAGACCTAATCCGAATGGGATTGCGGAAACAAACAGAATGATGGTAATCACGATAAAGAATAGAATACCTGGAAGGATATTTTTACTGACCGCTTTTAGGCTTGCAGAGATCGCTGCACCTACTTTGAAATTATGGTTCATGATAAGAGCAGGAGCGAACCAAGTCATTGCGGCAGCGACGATACCAGTGATGGCCATAATGATGGCGATATAGAAGAATGAACCACCTAAAGCAAAGATAGCTTCTGGTGAAATTTGTCCACCTTGACCTGCTTCTAATAGAACAGCCATTAATGCCGTACCCCCGATCATGGTTGCAATAAAACCACCAACGAGTGTCACAGCAAAGTTAATTGCGCCGACAGCAAATAGAGCACCAAATTTCGTTTGGAAACCAGCAAATAAGGTACCAATATCGACTTCACCTGTTGTACGCTGTTTTTCACAGATAGCAATGATACCACCAATAAGAATTGGGCTTACGAAAGTCACAAAGAAATTCACCAATGGGATCATTGAAAGAACTAAGATAAAAGCAAAGAAAATAATATTAATCAGTACCCACATACCTAACTTTTCTTTAACCATAGCCCATGCTTGGCTAATCCAATTAATTCCTTCGCCAGCATCAACAGCTCTTGGCTCAGCGAGAAATACAGAATTATCCATAGGGGTTTGTTTGTTTACAGAAGATGCAGGTGCATTTTGGGAATCGAAATTTTCGTTATTCATGATAGAAAAATAACCCGTAATGTGTAATGAAAGTGTAATGTTTTTAATGGAAATATGGTCAAAATTTAAATAACAAATAAAAATATACTTGAGTTATTCAAGTACCGTGTGCCGTGCATGATTATGTAGTTAAATAAAATTTATTCAAAGCAGACTATTCTGGGAAGAAAAATTCAATGTAAAGAGTTGGGAATAGGGTTTTTATTAGATGGTTATACAAATATTTATCCTTTTTTATGCATTTTTTGAGTATTAGTGCTAAAAATATGACAAAAGGTCTACACGGATATTTTAAACATGAGGAAGAATAAGCTAAATAAAAGTGAGCCGTTTTTACAACTCACAAAAATTTATCAGTAATAATATTCGTTAACTATTTACTGTTGTTACGGGATAAGAAACTAATGGCTTAATTTCTTTAAGTACGAACATACTTTGCATCTCCTTAATCCCCGGAAGTCGGCGGATCACTGACATCGCAAAATCGGCATAGGAATCTAAATCATGTGAGACAACTTGTAATAAGAAGTCCGCATCACCACCAATACTGTAGCATGAAACCACATTTTCTAATTCACTGACTTCTTGCTCAAACTTTTTGGCTTCTGTTTCGCTATGACTATCGATTGTTACTCTGACAAATAACATCACGCCTAAACCAATTTTTTTACGGTTGAGAATAGCACGATAGCCTTGAATAACATCATCCTCTTCCAATTTACGGACTCGTCGCCAGCATGGCGAGGCCGACATACCCACTTTGTCTGCTAATACCTGATTGGTGATGCGGGCATCATCTTGCAGTAACTGAAGAATTTTTATTTCTGTCTTATCTATGGCCATAATGGGAATTTCCTTGCTTAATTTGGCGAATCATCGGTCAATTATTTCTTTTTATTACTCTACTATAGATAAGATAGACAACAAATTTCTATTTATTGATGCCATAATTATCGCGTATTACACCTTGTCGTATGAAGTCACTTCCCATTATGAATTAAAGAGGCAAGTATGCAATTTGATGTATCTACTCATCGTTGTGCCATTATTATTAATCAAGACTTAGCGTTAGGCTTAGCTATGAATGCAGCAAGTATTATCGGTGTTGGCATTGGGAATAAAATTGAACAACTGATAGGGCAAGATTTGGCGAGTGCAGATAATATTCATTATCCCGGCGTCATTCTAGCATCATTACCAATATTAAAAGGTTCTGCTGATCGAATTAAACAAATACAAAAAGAGTGTTATGACATTGAAGATGTTTATTTATTACCTTTTAGTCTAATTGCTCAGTCCTGTAAAAATTATGATGAGTATAAGCTCAGATTAATGAGTACTCTAGATCAAGATATTCAATTAGCGGCTATTGGTTTAGTGGGTAAAAAAAATAAGATAAATAAATTAACGGGAAATTTATCGTTATTTAAATAAGCGATTATCTCACCACTCTTCTATAGGTTAATAATATGATAAGCATCACACAGTTACTCTCTTATGGGAGTGCGTTGGCTATTGCTGCCATTATTCCGGGACCGGGAATGACGGCCGTCGTCGCACGTACCTTGAATGGAGGGGTTGTAATGGGTTTCGCACTACTGAGTGGATTAATATTGGGGGATATTCTTTATCTTTCGTTTGCGATATTTGGCTTGGTTTTGGTCGCAGATTATTTAGCTATTATTTTTAATGTTATTTATTGGGGAGCCGCCTTGTATTTATTATGGTTAGCATATTCATTATGGCGACAGGATATTCAACCATTAAAGACTTCAGATTCTATCTCAACAAAACAATTCGCGATAATCGGTGCTTCAGGGCTGATGATCACCTTAAGTAATCCAAAAACAATCGCTTTTTATATGGCGATATTACCTTTAGTGATTTCTTTGAATGAGATTACCATAACAATTTGGAGCACAATATTAATACCGATTACATTATCAATATTACTTTTAGTCGGAATGGTATTTATTTTGGGGGCTAAGAAAGCGAGCCAGTTCTTATCGAGTAGACGATCACAAAGGATAATATTTAGAGGAACGGCATTGATGATGGCTGCTGCTGCAATAGGTATGTTACTCAAGACACAATAAATAAGAGTGGCTCTACGCGAGGGTAGAGCCATTATTGTCAATACATTACCTTGTGGCCGTAGCTTTCTAGGATACTTTTCACGCGTTCCATGCTCTCTTTTGAAGGTGGTTTTACACCATCGAGTTTATATTCTTCCCCCATGGTTTCCCACTTGTGTTTACCCAGTTCGTGGTAAGGAAGTAATTCGATTTTCTCGATATTTTTCATATCCTTGGTGAATTCACCTAAGAGATGTACGGAATGGTCATCATCACTCCATCCTGGAACAACCACATAACGTACCCATGTTTTTTGGTTACGTTTGGCAAGATAACGCGCGAATTCAAGTGTACGATGATTAGAGACGCCGACTAAAGTTTGGTGTATCTCATCATTAAGCTGTTTTAAATCCAGCATGACTAAATCAGTGGCATCCATAAGCTCATCGATAACGGGATCATAGCGACGAACAAAACCGTTAGTATCAAGGCAGGTATGGATATTTTGTGTTTTACATGCACGGAACCAGTCACGAACGAACTCTGCTTGTAAAATCGCTTCACCACCGGATGCCGTTACACCGCCACCACTCGCATTCATAAAATGGCGATATGTCACAGCTTCTTTCATTAACTCTTCGACAGTGACCATTTTGCCAGTATGAGTGTCCCAAGTATCACGGTTGTGGCAGTATAAACAACGCATTAAACAACCTTGAAAGAAGACAATAAAGCGTATTCCAGGCCCATCAACGGTCCCACAAGACTCAAAGGAGTGGATACGCCCGAGAGTTGCAGGCGGTGAAGTGGTACTGATATCTGTGGTTGGAATCGTATTGGTTGTTGTCGACATAGCAGGAACTCCAAAAAAAGACCCGTCATACTTCAAGCGGCGGAGAGTAAGGCTATTGAGTGGCCGCTTACTTACAACTCGAATTATTTAAGGTATTCATCATTAATAATTTGAACTGTAGATTTATTGGTTATTTATTATGTGAAAACAACTTTCAGTGACCAATAGCTTAAAATATTCGGGTTTAGTTCTAAAAAAGCCCCATGGTTGGGGCTTTTTAGTTATTTTATTAATTTATGATGCTCATTATTACATTGAACTGGTGAAAGTACGAGTAATAACGTCTTGTTGTTGCTCTTTAGTCAGTGAGTTAAAACGCACTGCATAACCAGAAACACGGATGGTTAACTGAGGATACTTCTCTGGGTTTTCCATCGCATCCAACAACATTTCACGGTTCATCACGTTAACGTTCAGGTGCTGACCGCCTTCGATAGACGCTTCATGGTGGAAGTAACCATCCATCAAACCGGCTAGGTTAGCCTTACGTACTTCATCATCTTTACCTAACGCATTTGGTACGATAGAGAAGGTATAAGAAATACCATCTTTCGCGTAAGCAAATGGCAGTTTAGCAACGGAAGTCAGTGAAGCAACCGCACCTTTTTGGTCACGACCGTGCATTGGGTTCGCACCTGGTCCGAATGGAGCACCTGCACGACGACCATCTGGGGTGTTACCTGTTTTCTTACCATAAACCACGTTAGACGTGATGGTTAGGATTGACTGAGTTGGTACTGCATTACGATAAGTAGGCAGTTTCTGAATTTTCTTCATGAAACGTTCAACTAAGTCGCAAGCGATATCATCGACACGTGAGTCGTTGTTACCGAATTGTGGGTATTCACCTTCAATTTCAAAGTCAATAGCAATACCGTCTTCATCACGAATTGGTTTAACTTTGGCGTATTTGATAGCAGACAGTGAGTCAGCTGCAACAGAGAGACCCGCGATACCACAAGCCATTGTACGGTAGACATCACGATCATGCAGTGCCATCAATGCAGCTTCATAGCTGTATTTGTCATGCATATAGTGGATGATGTTCAGCGCAGTGACATATTGAGTTGCCAACCAGTCCATGAAGTGATCCATGCGATCCATCACAGTATCGAAGTCAAGGACTTCATCCATGATTGGTGCATGTTTAGGACCAACTTGCATTTTCAGTTTTTCGTCTACACCACCGTTGATAGTGTATAGCATGGTTTTCGCTAAGTTAGCGCGAGCACCGAAGAACTGCATTTGTTTACCAACGATCATTGGGCTTACGCAACATGCGATAGCATAGTCGTCATTGTTGAAGTCAGGGCGCATTAGGTCATCGTTCTCATACTGAACAGATGAAGTATCGATAGACACTTTTGCCGCGAATTTTTTGAAGCTAATCGGCAGTTGCTCTGACCACAGGATAGTCATGTTAGGCTCTGGAGATGGGCCCATGGTATACAGCGTGTTCAGGAAACGGAATGTGTTTTTAGTCACCAGCGTACGGCCGTCAAGACCCATACCTGCTAGTGATTCTGTTGCCCAGATTGGGTCACCAGAGAACAGTTCATCATACTCAGGCGTACGTAGGAAACGTACCATACGCAGTTTCATGACTAAGTGGTCGATTAGCTCTTGCGCTTCTTGTTCAGTCAGTTTACCTGCTTCAAGGTCACGCTGAATATAGACGTCTAAGAAGGTTGAAACACGACCAAATGACATTGCTGCGCCGTTTTGCGATTTCACAGCCGCTAAGTAAGCGAAATAAGTCCACTGAACGGCTTCTTTTGCGTTAGTTGCAGGACCAGAGATGTCATAGCCATATTTTGCAGCCATCTCTTTGATTTGACCCAATGCGCGGTGTTGCTCAGCAATTTCTTCACGCAGTTGGATGGTCATCTGCAAGTCTTCACCTTTTTCTAATCTTTCTTGCAGTGAACCAAACTGATTAAACTTATCTTTCATTAAGTAATCAATACCATACAGAGCTACACGACGGTAGTCACCGATGATACGACCACGACCATAAGCATCAGGTAAACCGGTTAAGATACCTGATTTACGGCATTTTAGGATGTCTGGTGTATAGACATCGAAAACACCTTGGTTATGAGTTTTACGGTATTCAGTGAAGATTTTTTTCAGGCTAGGATCTAAAGTGCGATCATAGGCTTTACATGAACCTTCAACCATTTTGATCCCACCGAATGGAATGAGTCCACGTTTTAGAGGTGCATCAGTTTGTAGACCAACGATTTGTTCTAAATCTTTGGCGATATAACCCGCATCATGGGAAGTAATCGTTGATGCAACATCAGTGTCAAAATCAACGGGCGCATGCGTACGGTTCTCGATTTTGATTCCTTCCATGACTTTGTCCCACAGCGTATCAGTTGCTGGGGTAGAGCCTGCTAAGAAAGATTCGTCACCTTCATATGGAGTATAGTTTTTCTGGATGAAGTCACGTACATCGACGTTATCCTGCCAGTTACCTTGGTTAAAACCTTGCCATGCTAAAGCGAATTTTTCATTTAATTCTGACATGATACTTTTACCTTTTAACAATGGATCTTTTAAGGATCTTAATAAATCTTTTCGTGAGTGTCAGTGGCTATTAATGTTTTTGGCCACCACGTAAATGCATGAACCAATAAATTAGGCCGACTAAAAGTGCGCCGCCAATAATGTTACCGATAGTGACTGGTATAAGGTTGTCTGTAATAAAATGACTAACAGTTAACTGTGAAAAGTGTTCTGGTGAAACACCAATCTGTGTCCAGAATTCAATAGGGGCAAACTCTTTGATCATGATGCCTAGCGGGATCATAAACATGTTTGCGATGCTATGTTCAAAGCCGCTAGCGACGAACATGGCGACAGGGAGCACAAGAACCAATAATTTATCGGCTAGGCTACGACCCGAATAACTCATCCAAACAGCTAAACAAACCATTAAGTTAGCTAAAATACCTAAACAAACAGCCTCAATAAATGTATGGTGCAGTTTATGATCGGCAGTTTGTAAGACATTAAGTCCCCACTGACCATTTGCCGCAGTATATTGCCCAGCGAACCAAATCAACGCGACAAAGAACAGTGCGCCAATCAGGTTGCCAATATACACGTTGAACCAGTTTAGAAACATTTGTCCCCAAGTGATTCGCCCTGTTGCTTTGGAAACAATGGTCAATACAGTGGAAGTAAACAAATCTGCACCGCATATGACAACGAGCATTAATCCAAGAGAGAAGCAGACACCACCAATGAGTTTGGTAAAGCCGAAGGGAGCTGCTTGTGCGCCAGTGGTCGCAGTAATATAAAAAACAAATGCGATTGAGATAAAGATACCGGCAGTGAATGCTGACAAGTATGTAATTGCAGGATGTTTGTTGGCTTTGTAGACACCAGAGTCATCTGCAACTTGAGCCATTACAGCAGGAGGCAAAAGATTAAAAGGGTTGTCAGCTTTCATACTAACACTCTCTTACAAAGTTGATTAATTATAGCACGCAATCATAGTAACAAACGGCATAACAGAGAAATTTGATATGGATCATGAACTGTCGTAAGAAATCGACTTAAATTGTTGAAAAATAGTTAATTTTTGATTTATCTTCTTGATTTATATAAATTAAATAAATTTTAAAATTTACTAAAAATTTTTATGTTTTACCGTTTAACCCAAAATACAAGTAAAAAAACGGGCCTATTTGTTATCTAAATATTGCAAATTTAGACGTGTTTTTAATTAATTTAGTTTATGTGAAGATAATGGCCTAAAGGCCATTATCTTAAAAAGATGATCGAGAATGGGATTAGGCATTTTCACGTTTAGCTTTTTGCAGTTTTTCATAGGCTGCAAGTAACGCTTGGTGTGCTGGTAATGCCGTTAATTCATCATCGATAGACCACAAACCATAAAAGCATGATTCACCTGAAAGAGCGGCGGAAGCGGCGTCGACAGTTTTTTGACCATACATGCGAACAAATGCAGTGTAGTATTGTGACTTATCACGCTGCTCTTCTTGATTTAATAACAGCAAGGTGTGTAAACAGCGGTAATAATTCGCTCGTTCAGCTGTAAATACGGAGCTGTTAAAGTCTTGTGTCCACTCAACCCAAGCGAGCGCTTGCTCAAGGTCGCCACCGGCTAAGGCTAACATAGACTTTAATTCGCCAATACGTAAGTGACTCCAGCCATTATCTTTGCCTACGGCAAGACCCAATAATTCACGTACACGAGTAAAATCATCTAGGCCTTCATCGTCAAGCTGCTCAATAAGATTGAGGTAATCTTGTTTTTCCCATTGACTATCAGGCAGGTTAATAATGGTATCGCGTAAATGTGCGCCCATTGCATTGTTGGCAATATGCAGATCTTCTACGGGATAAATATCAGACATACCAGGCACAAGAATACGGCATGCATAGACGCCTAAATGGTGGTAATCGGCGATATACACTTCCGCATCTAATTGATTAAAGATCCCCATCAATGTGGCGAACTCTTCTTGAGTGGTGCCTTTGAAACTCCAATCAACAAATGGGTAATCGGCTTCATCTTTAAACAGATCCCAGCTAATAAGTCCACTTGAGTCAATGAAGTGGGTTTCTAAGTTTGTGTGTTCAGCCACCTCTTCATCGTCAAATGTTGGCGCGTTAAACACATCAAGATCTTTGAGGCCACGGCCTTGTAGCAGTTCGGTGACTGTACGCTCTAAGGCAACACCAAAATCAGGATGCGCACCAAAAGAAGCAAAACAGGTGCCATTTTGAGGATTAAATAGCACAACACAGATCACAGGAAATTGGCCGCCGAGAGACGCGTCATAACAGAAGATTGGGAAGCCTTCTTTTTCTAAGGTTTCAACGGCTTCAACAACATTTGGGTAGCGAGCCATAACGTCTGTCGGGATTGCAGGTAGGCTGATACTTTCCGCAATAATACGATTTTTCACAAAACGCTCAAAGACTTCAGATAATCCTTGCACACGTGCTTCATTTGCCGTGTTACCTGCCGACATGCCATTAGACACATACAGGTTACCAACAATATTCATTGGAATATAAACGGTTTGATTATCAGATTGGCGAGTAAAAGGTAGCGCACAGATACCTCGCTCTTCATTTCCTGACTGCAAATCAATTAATTGACTGCCTGCTAATGCACCATCAGGATCATAAAATTGGCGTAAGCGAGCATCTAAAATACCTTCTGGCAAACTATCATCATCGGTGAGTGGGAACCATTTTTCATTTGGATAATGAACAAAATCGCCTTCAGCAATAGACTTGCCTAAATAAAAATCGGCAAAGAAGTAGTTAGTGGATAAACGTTCGAAGTATTCGCCAAGGGCTGAAGCAAGAGCGGCTTTTTTGCTGGCGCCTTTACCGTTGGTAAAGCATAGCGGACACTCTTTGTCACGAATATGGACTGACCAAACGTTAGGCACAGGATTTAGCCATGAGGCTTCTTCAATATCAAAGCCTAGTTTTTTCAATTTAGTTTGAAAAGCGTCAATAGACACTTCAAGGGCGGCGTCTTTGCCTGGGATAAAGGTTTGGGTCATGGTCAATCACTTGTTAAAAAGGGGTATAGGCGGCCTATGATACGGATTTTTCCATGTCTGCTCACGCTTTTTATTCTTATTAGAGTAAATCATCTAAATATTCATAATTTCATCTAAAATAGATAGAGGCATCACGGAAATACTGTTTCAATTCCACATAATAACGTAAGTTTATTTAAAATAGAGGTCATAGGATGAAACAAGGTAAAAAGGTATTACTGGCGACAGCGCTCACACTCTGTACTGCATCGGTGTATGCATTACCTAATATTACGGTCTTAGCAACGGGAGGCACGATTGCAGGTGGTGGTGATTCAGCCACATCTTCCAGCTATCAAGCCGGTAAAGTGGGGATTGATGCGCTTATTAATGCGGTGCCTGAGATTAAAAAAATTGCCAATCTTACAGGTGAGCAGATCGTCAATATTGGCTCTCAAGATATGAATGATCAGGTGTGGCTGACATTAGCGAAAAAAATCAATCAAGAGTGTGATAACACCGATGGATTTGTGATTACTCATGGTACAGACACATTAGAGGAAACCGCTTTTTTCCTTGATTTAACAACATCCTGCCAAAAACCAATTGTGCTAGTTGGCGCAATGAGACCATCAACTGCATTGAGTGCTGATGGTCCTCTTAATCTTTATAATGCAGTGGTGGTGGCAGCGGATAAATCTGCTGGTGAACGTGGTGTGTTAATGGCCATGAATGACAAAGTCGTTCAGGGACGTGATGTGGTGAAAATGAGCACCACAGAAGTACAAGCGTTTGATGCTGTGAATGCTGGCCCACAAGGTTTTATCCATGACGGTAAAGTAACCTTTTATAAACCAGCCGAACCAAGGGCAACGAAGGCAGCTTTTGATGTGAGCAAACTGGATAAGCTACCTCTAGTCGGTATTGTTTATAACTATGCAAATGCTTCAGCCGCACCTGTCAAGGCTTTGCGTGAAGAGGGAGCGAAAGGGATTGTCAGCGCTGGTGTCGGAAACGGTAATATGTATAAAACAGTTTTTGATGCGCTAGCCACAGCAGCTAAAGAAGATATTGTGGTTGTTCGTTCGAGCCGTGTACCAACAGGTTACACGACACGCAATGCCGAAGTTGATGATAACTTATATGGCTTTGTGGCTTCAGAACGCTTGAACCCGCAAAAAGCACGTATTTTATTGCAACTCGCCCTGACTGAAACTCAAGATCCACAAAAAATCCAATCATTATTTGAAAAATATTAATGCGGATATAACGTCACCAAAGAGGGGCTATTTATGCCCCTCTTGTTCATTTTTAGATGACAAATTAACCCTGTTTGCGACAATATTTGCCGTGATTAATGCAAAGCAAGGTACTAACGAAAATAAGACAAATAACCAAAGAGACGCTGATTTTGCACCATCCATCCCGCCAGGTACAGAAAGCCCTGCAAGATTTGCGATCATCCCTGCTAGTGAGGCACCGAAAGCGGTAGAAAATAACTGTAATGTTGTAATCGCAGAAGAGGCTTTCTGGGATTCACTGCCAACTGACACTTGCAATACTCGCGTTAATAAATGTGGCCATGCCGCGCCAATACTTGCCCCTGTGATAAATAAAGCGAGGCAAATTATCCATATTTGCAATTGCTCTAGCTGAATGATTTTCGTCATGAATAAGGCAAGTGTGATTAAACCGATAAGTGTGAATAGGGGGCCTAAACGAATAATACGAACGGCAATATTCGGTTTAAAAGAAGATGACAAGATAGCCGCACTTGACCAACCAGCGCCGACAAGCGCAGCCAAATAACCCGATAATAATGGGGCAACGCCATGCAATATCTGTAAAAAATAAGGAACAAAAACTTCAGTCTGTACGCTTAGGCCAAGTAGTGCCATGGTCAGGTAGATTGGCGCGAGCTGTGCGGAAAAATGAAATGTGCCATGCGGGAAGAGCGTATTGTGTCCACGGCGTTCAATAATGACAAGTCGTACACACAATAAGATAGCGATTAACATTCCCCCGATGGGAATAAATTTATCTTGGCTTAGACTTCCTAAAGAGATAGCGAGAACAGCAAAGGAAAGCAATAAAAGCGCTTGCAGTGGGATAGGTTGCTGTGGGCATTGTTCATTAGGATTTTGCGCAGGTAATACTCGCCAAGTTAGCCATAGATAGGGGATACCAACCACCACTAGACACCAAAAAGCGCCTCGCCACACATCATACTCAGCAAATATTCCCCCTAGAGCAGGGCCTAATAGCGTTGCCATTCCCCACATACTCGACATCATGGCTAATACTCTCGACCATAAGTGCTGAGCAAATACGATATGCACCATGGAATAAGATAATGTGAGTAAAATACCCCCACCCACACCTTGAATAACTCTGCCTAATAGCATGATAGGCATGGAAGGCGTCATAGCACAAACCATTGAGCCGATCAGAAAAATCAATGTAGCAAGGCCATAACTTTTTCTTGGGCCAAAATAATTAAGAAGTCGTGATGTTAATGCTGATGAAATAATCGAAGATAGGATAAACAGTGTGGTATTCCAGGCATAAAAATCAATGCCGCCAATATCCCGTACAACAGAAGGTAGCGTTGTTATGGTGATATAAACGTTAATAGCATGAAGGCATATACCGCCGGACAAGGCGAGTGTTAAACAGAGATTTTTGCCAGTAAGGAGTGTTCGCCAGCCTTCCTGATGTTTCCCGTCAATATTTTCGTGCGATTGTTCCATCGTATCTCTCTAATTTCATTTTTCTTTGCTTACATGGAAATATTCACTTGGTTTATTTGTGATTAAAAAACGTGTTCTCAACTAAAGCAGTTATGCATCAACTTAGCAAGTTTGATTGAAACGCTTACAGGCAAAGAATGTTATTTTTTATATTGAAATAAGTGTTAGGTGGACCCTCAATACAGGGTTTTTTATCTAAGTTTAATCTTTAATTCAGGATATTAATGCGAAAAACATTATCGGTTCGAATGATTAACACTGAGAATGAATAGAAAAATTAATGTGTCTTGGGTCATATTTTAGGAATAAATATATTTTTAACCTTGATAATTCGCGTCGCGAAAAATAGGCTAAGTAGGTACTCGTATTTTGTTTATTGAAATTAATAATTACCTAATGGGCGACTACTGAAACTTATCACTAAAAAATAATATAAAAAACTGAGGAAACAGCGAATGGTTAATAAAAATGTCAATCGTGGCAGGGGGATGCTCGTGCTTAAAATAGGTATCGCACTTCTTCCTATGAGTTATCAACCAATAAGTTTTTCTGAGCAATTTTTAGATGATTCAACACTTAAAGGCGGTTTGTATTATTGGCAACGCGATCGTTCTAGAAAAGAGTTAAACCCTGAAAGCGATAAATATAAAAAATATGCCGATAACCTTAAGCATTCTACCGTAAATGCCAGTCTTGATTATTCTTCAGGTTATTTTCAGGATCTCATCGGTTTAGATTTAGCGGCATTTACTGCCATTGAATTATCAAATAGTGGTCCCGCGGCACCTAATGAAATTGGTTTTAGTGATGCGAAAACGCGTTGGGATGAAAAATGGTCAGGCGACCGTAGCGGCGTCAGTGTTTATAAAGCGGCTGCCAAAATGAAATATGGTCCATTTTGGGGGAAAGGAGGCTATATCCAACCCACAGGACAAACACTGTTGGCTTCCCATTGGAGCTATATGCCCGGTACTTATCGAGGAATTGAGGTCGGAGCGGTATTTGATTTTGAAAACAAGGGGGCTTTGAGCATGTCCTATATGTGGACTGATCGATATAAAGCCCCTTGGTATCGTGATATGTACAACTTCCGTGAAGCTGACAGTAAAACAGGGATTAGCTATCTACAATCGATTGGTTTTAAATATGATTTTAAAAATTCATTAGTATTAGAAGGGGCTTATGGACAAGCTAAAGACTATATAGATCAATACTTTGCAAAGGCCTCTTATGCGGTACCTATTGTTAATCGTGATTTACGAATGTCTTATCAATTCTATGGCGCAAAAGATAAGGTATCTGATGGCGGAGTGAATGATGTTTATGATGGCCTCGCTTTCTTACAGGCGGTGACATTAGGTTATACCTACGAGCAATTTGATTTTCGCGTGGAAGGAACTTACGCCAAAGCGAAAGGTAATCAAGGCTATTTCTTACAGCGCATGACGCCAGGCTACGCGACATCAAATGGTCGATTGGATATTTGGTGGGATGGGCGTTCAGATTATAACGCGAATAATGAAAAAGCGGTTTTTGCTGGTGTCATGTACGATTTAGCTCATTGGGATCTGGCTGGTTGGAAAGTAGGTACATCTTATATTTATGGTTGGGATGCTAAACCAAGTACTAATACACAATATGCCCAAGATGTAAAATTAAGAGAAAGCGCTTGGAATATCGATATTTTATATAGTATCCAAACAGGTAGAGCTAAAGATACTTTATTTAAATTGCACTTTACTAAATATGATAACCATACCGATATTCCAAGTTATGGTGGTGGGTTCGGTAATATATTTCAGGATGAAAAAGATATTAAGTTTATGGTCATGATGCCATTCACTATTTTTTGATAGCACGGTCACTGCTATTAAAAATATTATGTGGCAGTGGCTAAATTGAATTTAATATTGAGGTCACAATGAAAAGACATTATTTACATCCTTTAGCGTTATTAATTTCAGCCACCTTTATTTCTACGATGGCGAATGCTGAGCAAACATCGGATCAAATCGTTGATGCATTAAGTCATATCGATGTAAAAATTAATGTGGTTGATAACCAAGCAGGTGAGCATGGCATGGATTGCGCTGCACTTGGGGCGGATTGGGCGGCTTGTAATCGCGTTGATATTACGTTGACCAATGGTGATCAAGCGATTGAATCGGCTGATTGGGCACTTTATTTTCATAGTATTCGGCAAATACTCAAACAAGATAACCCACAGTTTACTATCACCCATTTAACGGGGGATTTGCATAAAATCACCCCCACTGAGCAGTTTAATGGCATAAAAGCACACGAAAAAATTGTGTTGCCAGTGACGGGGGAATATTGGCAAGTGAGCTATTCTGACTTTATGCCTCGTTGGTATGCGACCTCGGGTGATGCTCGGCCTAGTAATTTGAAAAGCACAGATACTCAAGACTCAACCATGTTCGTTGCACCATTTGAAATGAAAAACTGGAAAAGAACGGGAGCCGATAATAATGTCTTAATGACCCCCGAAAATCGTTACCAAAAAAATCTTTCTTTGCAAACATTATCTGAGCAACAGTTACGAGGACAAATCTTACCGACGCCACTCGATATTAAGATACAAGAAGGGAATGCGGATCTTTCCAACGGTGTTAAATTACAACTTGATGGCCTGACTCAGGGAGAATTAGCTGTCATTAATGAGCATTTACAACAGGTCAAATTAAAACAGAATGTTCAGGGATTCCCTATACTCGGGAAGATCGCACCTAGACAGTTCGCGCCAGAGAATCAAGTCAGTGGTGCATATGAGTTAGTGATCACACCACAACAGGCTGAAATTATTGGTTATGACCATGTCGGCTTATTCTATGGTATGCAATCACTGCTTTCTGCCGTAACAGAAGCCGATAAGCCTAGTGTGGCGACAATGATTGTGAAAGATAAACCTCGTATGGATTATCGAGGAGTATTTTTAGATGTAGGAAGAAACTTCCATAGTAAACAGATGGTTAAACGTTTAATTGACCAAATGTCTCGTTATAAATTAAATAAATTCCACTTTCACTTAACCGATGATGAAGGATGGCGAATTGAAATTCCGGGGTTACCTGAGCTTACAGAGGTGGGAAGCCAACGCTGTCATGATTTGGATGAACAAACGTGTTTATTACCGCAGTTAGGATCGGGGGCAGAGAATAATAATATGGGAAGCGGCTATTTTACCCGTGATGACTATATTGACATTTTACGCTATGCCAAAGATCGTAATATTGAGGTCATCCCTGAAATAGATATGCCTGCACATGCCCGTGCCGCCGTTGTTTCAATGGAAGCTCGTTATAACAAATTAAAAGCGGCTGGCAATGAGGCTGCCGCGAGTGAATACCGCTTAGTTGATCCATCGGATACATCAGTAACAACCTCTGTCCAATTCTACGATAAACGCAGTTATTTAAATCCTTGTTTAGATTCCTCTAAAAACTTTGTTAATAAAGTGGTCAGTGAGGTTATGCAAATGCACAAGGAGGCGGGGGTTCCATTAAAAACATGGCACTTTGGTGGTGATGAAGCGAAAAATATTCGTTTAGGTGCGGGTTTCCAAGATAAAGCAGGCAATATCGAACCGGGCAAAGGCATAATCGATAAACAAATAGAAGATAAGCCATGGGCGAAATCGGAAGCGTGTCAGGCATTGATCAAGCGAGGTGATGTGAGTGACTTTGATCATCTCTCCAGCCATTTTGCTAAACAAGTGAGTGAAAGTTTACAGCAAAAAGGGGTGACAACAATGCAAGCTTGGCAGGATGGTTTGAAAGATGCTTCTAGTGCAAACGATTTTGCAACGGATAATGTCAGGGTTAACTTCTGGGATACACTGTATTGGGGAGGATTCGATTCGGCGAATGATTGGGCTAATAAAGGTTATCAAGTGGTCATTTCGAACCCTGACTATGTGTATTTAGATATGCCTTATGAAGTCAATCCAAATGAAAGTGGCTATTACTGGGCGACCCGAGCGAGTGACGAACAAAAAATCTTTTCTTTTGCGCCTGATAATTTACCACAAAATGCGGAAACTTCCGTTGATAGGGATGGTAACTCATTTAGTGCGAAAAGTGATAAGCCATGGCCAGGTGTCTATGGTCTTTCTGGACAACTATGGAGCGAAGCTGTAAGGACGGATGATAAGGCGGAATACATGCTATTTCCTCGCATCCTGCCTTTAGCTGAAAGGGCATGGCATAAAGCGCAATGGGAAAATCAGTACCAAATAGGTCGTGAATATATCGGCGGTAAAACCAATTATGTTTCACAGCAAAAACTGGCAGATGATTGGAGCCGTTTTGCGAGTCTCGTTGGTATGAAAGAGTTACCCCGTCTAGATAGAGCAGGGGTGGCTTATCGTATCCCTGTGCCTGGTGCGAAAATTGAAAATGGCCTTTTACTCGCCAATATCAGTTATCCAGGTTTAGTGATTGAATATGCTTTAGCAGATAGCGACCATTGGCAAACGTATTCAGCACAAAAGCCTCCAAAGGTTAAGGGTAATGTAAAAGTACGAGCCAAAAACCCAGCTGGAACAAGAACAAGTCGTGTAGAAACGGTGGTACAAAAATAACGAGAGGCTATGAGGGTGGTGCCAGAGCGTACCACCTTTTTAAATGCTAGGTTTAACCGCCTATTACAGTACTCGTGTATGTTTAATAGACGATGATTGCCAAGAAATTAACGCTTTCAGCTTCAATAGACACCGCTTTTTCTATATCCAGACGACATGTATTTTGAGGAGAATCAGTAATCTCGTCATTGGCACTTAGGTGCTTTATCTTTTCTAATACACCTTTCCCTGACAATCGCAGCATCAGGTTCATCGTAAACTGTTAGCTATTTATAGTTAGCTGAGTTTATAGATACAATATAATGATGCGACTGTTTGATTAACGTCTGTTTTGTCATGAGATCGATGATTGGAAAATAGAAGGATGGGAGAGATGATGACTCAGGATGTTTTTCTTGATAAATAAGGCAAGCTGACGCAAGACATGCGTCAGTATTTAGCGATAAATAAAAGAAAACCCCATGTGATTCATGAGGTTTATCAGTATATATAAGGAGCTAAATACGTTCCTTTTTATGAATTATGTTAATGGTTTTTCAACCATTAAATTACTCTTTTGCTTCGTGAGCATCCGCATTTTCGCGGCAATCGCCATCAGCACAGTGACCATATAGGTACAAGCTGTGGTTAGAGAGTTTAATACCATGGCGTGCAGCAATATTGGTCTGACGTTCTTCAATGGATTTATCAGAGAATTCGATAACTTTACCACAATCTAAACAAATCAGATGATCGTGGTGGTGCTGTTGAGTCAGTTCAAAAACGGATTTACCGCCTTCAAAGTTATGACGTGTGACAATGCCAGCATCATCAAATTGGTTCAATACGCGGTATACCGTAGCCAGACCGATCTCTTCGCCCATATCAATGAGTTTTTTATAGAGATCTTCCGCACTGACGTGATGGCACTCAGGCTCCTGAAGTACTTCCAATATCTTTAATCTTGGAAGAGTGACTTTGAGTCCAGCATTCTTCAATGCTTTGTTGTTGTCTGTCATGCGGGTTTGTCCTGTATCTTAAATCATAAATTTAACAATAATGAGACATTTTTAACATAAGCTCAGTTGTCATCGAAACTGATTTACAATTATAGGCATGGAAATAAAAAATAGAAACCATGCTCTGTCTCATTATTATAATAGTTTCATTTTATTTCTATCGTCAGCTTAGCCCAAAATTTCGGCTAGAGACATCTCTTCTGAAATTTGTTGTACCCATGCATCAACGCGTTCTTCAGTCAGCTCAGGCTGGCGGTCTTCATCAATAGCAAGGCCGATAAAGTGATTATCATCTGCCATACCTTTAGACACTTCAAAATGGTAGCCATCTGTAGGCCAATGACCGACAATGACAGCGCCACGTGGTTCAATAATATCGCGAATGGTCCCCATTGCATCACAGAAGTATTCTGCGTAGTCTTCTTGGTCACCACAGCCAAATAGCGCGACAAGTTTGCCATCAAAATCAATTTCTTCGAGGGTTGGGAAAAAGTCATCCCAATCACATTGAGCTTCGCCGTAATACCAAGTTGGGATACCGAGAAGTAGAATATCGAATGCTTCAATATCTTCTTTGCTGCATTTAGCAATATCATGAACTTCCGCGTTCTCACTGCCTAATCTCTTTTGGATCATCTTGGCAATATTTTCTGTATTACCAGTGTCACTACCGAAGAAAATGCCTATGACTGCCATAAAGTGAATAACCTCTTGTTTTTCCAATCTGGTTTGTTCAAGCCAGATAGGGCTAAATTTGAACTAAAATAACGAGAATTTTGGCCCTATTTTGGCGAAAAAGCGTGAATAAATCTGTCGAATTTGTGTGATTTAGAAGAGGAAATCATTCACTAGAAGGCTCGTAGACCAGTGCTAGTTGTGACATCAACATTTCTTCTATTAGCTCACTACGGCTCATGTTTTTTTCATCAGCCAATTGATTCAATATGGCCACTGCATCTTCATTGAGTTTTAATTCGACGCGGCGTAGTCCTTTGACCTTATCACGCTTAAGTTGGTTTCGTTTGTTAATTCTTAATTGTTCATCCCGCGATAGCGGACTTGTTTTAGGTCGCCCAGGCCTGCGTTCCTCAGCGAACAAATCAAGGGTAGTGCGATCAGTTTGTTCTTTTGCCATATTTTTTTAATGCTAAAGGGCGTGTACCAATAATCCAGCGCGCAATGATACCCTAGCTGACTCCCTTGTACCATAGCGTATATGGAGCGAAAGTTATTGATAGTAAAAAAAAGAATGATTTGCTTGAAAAAGCACCAATCTAGATTCTATTGGTGCTAATTAAGCACAATTTACTGGGTCTGCTGCCGCCACAGATGGGCATAAACGCCATTTTTCTGTAGTAAATTTGGGTGGGTATCGATTTCGGCAATTTCGCCATTGCGAATAACACAAATCCTATCGGCATACTGAATCGTGTTTAAGCGATGTGCGATACTGATGACTGTCCTTCCTTTAGTAATAAGTGGCATATTCTTCATGATTGCGGCCTCTGAGTCATAATCTAACGCCGATGTGGCTTCATCAAGGATCAGAATATCGGGTTTTGTTAACAGTGCTCTAGCGAGTGCGATACGTTGACGTTGTCCCCCTGATAGATTAAGCCCGCGTTCAGACACAGGATAATTAAAATTATCGGGTAGTGACATGATAAAATCATAGGCACCGGCGAGAGTGGCAGCTTCAATCACCTCTTCATGGCTCGCTTGGGGGTGACTCAAACGAATGTTTTCCTCAATAGTACCGACAAATAGCTGGCTTTCTTGTAGTACTACACTCATGCGACGTCGCAACGCGATGGTATCACTGACAGCTAGGTCCATACCGTCAACGATAACTTGTCCCTGTTGCGGAATATATAACCGTTGTAGCAGTTTGGTTAAGGTACTTTTTCCAGACCCCGATGGTCCTGTAATACCAATAAACTCGCCCGCTTTAATGGTTAACGTTAGGTTACATAGCACCTCAGGTGTTTCTGGGTGATAACGAAAGCGAATATTATGGAAATCAATATTGCCTTGTATAGAAGCACTACTGGTAATCCCTTTTCTTTCATTTTCAATCGGCTCATCAAGGATGTCCCCTACACGACGAAGCGATATGATGGTATGTTGAAAATCTTGCCAAATTTGAGCTAAGCGCAGTACTGGTTGAGTGACATGAGCACTTAACATATTGTAAGCGACTAATTCACCCGCAGTCATTCCACCACTCATCACTTCTTTTACTCCGATCCAAAGTAACAAAGCGGTGGTGATTTTACTGACGAGCGTCATTAATTGTGTTGCCACTATACTCCGTAAAGTCACTTTGAAACCTTGAATAAGCTGTTTACTGAGCCGTTTTTGCCAGCGGCGATAGACGTATTTTTCGGTCGCGGTGGTTTTTATGGTTTCAATGCCAGTCATTGCCTCAGTCAAGAAAGTGAGACTATTTTCATCTGCTTGATAGGATTTTTCAGTGTGTAGACGAATGATTGGGCCGAGTATCATCCATAGAATACAAAAGAGTGCTAAAGACCCCATTAAGATCCATGACATGACAACACTGTAAGAAAATAAAACAGCCATAAAGAGAATGACAAATACTAGGTCGATAAATAACATTAATGTTGACCCCGTTAAAAACTGGCGAATGCGTGTCATTTCTCTTATACGAGCAATAATTTTTCCTGTTGGGCGCTGTTTAAAATAGTCGAGAGGTAACGCCATTAAATGGCGATATAACTTACCTGATAACTCAGCGCTAATCTGTGTACTGGTATAACTAAAAATTTTATTACGCAAAAAACTATAAATAGGTTCAGCGAATGCTAAACCTACAATTCCTATGGCCAACACCTGTAAGCTATTTAAGCTGCGTCCGACTAAAACTTTATCGATAACATTTTGAAAAAACAACGGGTTAATTAAAGCAAAAATTTGCACAATTGCAGCCAAAATAAAGACATTTTTTAATTGCGACCGTTGTCTAAGTATTGAAGGGATAAACCAACTAATACCAAACGTTGTTTTTTTCTCTGTTTCAAATTGTTCTTTTATGAGTAAGAGTGTTAGGTTTTCAGGATAAGCTGAATGACGTTCATGCCAATGAATGAATTCATTATTAATTGGATTAATTAAAATTAATTCATTCGATTTATCTTTGGACAGAATTCTCCAAAATCCATTTAAATAAATAAGGGCTGGTAATGGCACATCATGGATATTGGAGGTATCTAATAGGGTGATTTCAGTTTCATAGCCTATAATATGTGCACATTCTCTGAGCTCCCAATCTGTGGGGGAAGGCGCATGCATACCAATTGCATGCATCAACTGATCTTTTGTGACATTTTTTTGGTAATAATTTGCAATCCATACCAGAGCCTCTAGACCTGAGTTATTTTCAATTCCGTTCATGGATTATTTTTCCCTCATGGCAGTGGTCGTATATTCTTGGATTGGGCTTAACAAATAATCGATAATACGCCGTTTTTCGGTTTTTATTTCTGTCGTTACAGAGAGACCCGGTGTTAATTCAATTTTCTCGCCTTCAACAAATAAATTTTTCTTCTTTAACGCAATTTGTCCTAAAAAGACTAAGCCTAATTGTTCATCTTGAGTGCTATCTCTAGAGATAGAAACGACTTCTCCTTCAATCGTGCCATAGCGAGTGTAGGGAAAGGCATCGATTTTAACCGTTACATTTTGGCCTTCTCGAATAAAGCCAATATCTTTATTGAGAATTTTTACCTCGGCCAGCTGAACATCTTTGTTGGGGACTATTACCATCAGTTGCTGAGTAGGTTGTAGTACCGCGCCAAGTGTATAGGTAGCCAATTGTTGTACGGTACCATCCACTGGTGAACGAACGATCTTTAACTGTTCTCTTTCTTGATGTTTTAGTAATTCTTGCTCAGCAGAATCCTGTTTAAACTCTGCTTGTCGATATTTTTCATACCATTCTTGTCTTTTTTGTGTTTGTAACCGATGACGTTTTTCTTGTAATGAATCATATTGGTTATTGAGAATGGTTAGTTCTGACAGTTTTGCGGTTTTTTCTTTTTTAGCCATTAACAGTTCTTTTTCGTGTTCTAAAAATTCCTTTTGGCTAATCAGGTGTTTCTTGCTTAACATCCGGTGTGCATCAAGACGTTTTTGGATATTATTTAATAGTGCATTCACATCTTTTAACTCATGCGTTCTTGCGGAATAATGGGTACGATTAAGAGCCATTTCATTTTCGGTTTCTTTAATTAATGCGTCATACTCATTTTTTAAATTTTGATAGCTTTTTAAAACGCGCTGCTGCTCAGGGGCTAATAATTGACTAAATTCATGAGCGAATTTGGGATGAGTTTCTTCTAACAATGCATGATGTACTAATTTTTCAATTTTTTGAAAACTAATTTGATAGTTGAGAGTGAGGATATCTTGGCTTACCCCTAACACATTGACTCTTAATAAAGGGTCGCCTTGTTTAACTGTTTGGCCATTAGTCACATAAATATGTTGTAAACGACTCAACTCAAAAGCTTGAATAAATTGCGTATGACCTGAAACCACGAGTTTACCTTGTGCTGTGGCTTGAATATCCAATTTACCGATATATGACCAAACAATGGCTAATAAAATACCGATACTGATGGTTATGGCTGTTATTAATGCAAGGTATGACGGTGGGTTTTTTAATAAAGCCAAATGGGACGGTAAAAAATGATGATACCGAGTGTTCGCTGATCCTAATTTCATTGGGTTAACATCCATGTAATTATTTAAAAGATTGTTGTAGTGTCCACAAATGCTTATAAAATTGGCCTTGCTCAATGAGCTGTTGATGACTACCTTGCTCGACAATTTTACCTTTTTGCATAACGATAATGCGTTGATGATGACGAATGGTAGAGAGACGATGAGCAATCGTAATAAGGGTTCTACCTTGAGCAATAAGCTGCATATTTTCCTGTATAACGGCTTGAGACTCATCATCTAATGCGCTTGTTGCTTCATCAAAAATAATAATTTTAGGATTCGCTAGCAGTGTTCGTGCTATCGCTATTCGCTGCCTTTGCCCGCCCGATAATGAGGCGCCACCTTCAGCTAATAAAGTGTCATACCCCATGGGCAGTTTTAAAATAAATTCATGGGCGCCGGCCATTTTAGCTGCATGGATCACTTCATCCATGGATGCGTTGGGATAAGTCTGGGCGATATTATCGAAAACAGTCTGGTTAAAAAGAAAGTTTTCTTGTAAAACGATACCGATTTGTTTTCTTAAAGAGTGTATGTTCAGCGATGATATTGGCGTATCATCTAAAAAGATCTCGCCTTTTTCTGGGGTATATAGCCGCAGTAATAAGCGTGCTAAGGTGCTTTTTCCCGAACCTGATGTGCCGACGATACCTAATGTTTCACCTGAACGAATGGCTAAATTAAAATTATCAAGAATATAAGCTTGATCAGGTTGATAACGGAAAGAAATATTACGTAAATAAATATTGCCGTTTAATTGATTATTATCGCGACCTTGTATTTGCTCGATCGGTAAATTAATCATTTGTGCGAGTTTTTCAATAGCCACTTTGGTTCTAATATAATCTCCCCAAAGCTTAACTAATTTCAGTAATGGTTGGCTTGCGTGATTAACCATTAGATGAAAAGCAATAAACTGTCCGATAGTCAGCTGTAATGCCAGCACTTCTGTTGCTCCAAGCCATAAAATAATGGCGCTGGTTAATTTTTCAATGACCATCACAATATATTCGGAACGAGAAGCGATTTGGCCAGCAGTGAAAGAAGTCTGGCTCATATCAGAAGTTTGTTGATCCCAACGGCGCGTAAAATGAGGTTCAATAGACAGGCTTTTAGCGGTCTCAATACCATTAATACTTTCTGTTAAAAACGAAGTGTTTATCGCTATGTTGGTAAATTGTTCATGTGCCGCAGCTTCAATTTTAGGCGTTAGCCACCAAGCAATTAATAGATAAAAAGGAATAGAACAGAGAAAAACCAGCGTGAGCGTCAGAGACAATACACTCATGACATATATAAAGACAAATAAGAAGAGAATATCGACACAAAGTGTAAAAAAGCTTCCTGTTAAAAACTCACGTATAGTTTCTAGTTCTTTAACTCTTGTGACAATAGCGCCGATTTGACGATTTTTGAAAAAAGAAAGGGGGAGGTGTAGCAAATGATTAACTAGCTTTAATCCTAAAGTGATATCGATTCGATTTACAGTATGGTTATAGATATATTCTCTCAACCCTTTGAGAGTCACCTCCATCATGGCGGCGACAATCAGACCAAAGATAAGAACATCTAGGGTCATCATACTATTATGAACTAAAACTTTATCCATAATGACTTGGATCATAAGAGGGCTGATCAAAGCAAGTATTTGCAACATAAATGAAAATAATAAAATACATGCAATAATTTTTTTATGTTTTAAAAACTCAGTTCGAAACCATGTAATATCAAATTGACTTTGCTTGGATTTAACGTGTAGCCATTTCCCACTCCATTTTTGCTTGAACTCCGCTAAGCTCCAAAGTTCCGGTGGATAATGACCAAATCGTTGAATAAGAACTTTTTCATGATTGAAATTAGCTAATAAATAAGCGGTGTCATCATGGTCGTAAATAATAGAGGGCGTATCTATTTTTTCAATGTTTTTGTTTTTTTGATTTTTATATTGAACGGTGACATGAACCTTTTTTTTAATGACGTGTAATGCCTCATTGAGATCTTTGGTATTATCAATGAGTTGATTAAACGCTTCCTGATTCATCCCATGAGTTAATCTTATTATCACACCAATAAAATGTAGTATTGATTGAGTATTATTATTGTCCATTATATCTGTGAACATTCCTTTGTTTTATTGCTGGTTGTAAAAATACATAACATCTATTTATCATCAAAATTGATGATAAAATAATTATTAATAGCAATAGATTGAGTTGAATAAATAGCTTGTCCAAAGATAATACAGAAATAATAATTATCAGTGTATTAAAGTTTGTCTTATATATTTTTATTTCGGGGATATTGATAATGAAGGGTTATTTATTCCCTTCATTATCAATGAAGCCTGAATTTATTCGTATTCAGGCAATGAGAGAAAACGATGAATGGCTCTTAGCACATGATCGGGTTTTTCAGCGTGAACCCAATGTCCAGCATCCGCAACCACCCAAGCTTTCGCATTAGGAAATTGTGCTGCAATTTGCTCGCGGTATTCCGCCTGAACATAAGGAGAGTTGCCACCGGGAATTAACAACACTGGTTTATCCCAGGTTGGTACAGTTTTCCAACCTATGATGGATTCATAATCATCTTTGATGGCAGGAAGGTTAAATTTCCATTCACCCTGACGGAATGATTTGAGTAAAAACTGAATCACACTGTCTTCATCAAGATATTCACGCATAATGGCTGTGGCTTCTTGGCGGTTTTTAGCTCCGTTTCGGAGAACGGCTTCAAGGGCGGCGATAATCGTATCATGGCGACGAACCTGATAAGCAACAGGAGCCATGTCAATGGCGATAACTTTCTCAACAAAATCAGGCGCGATTTCTGTTGCGGCCATGGAAATTTTCCCTCCCATTGAATGACCTATCAGTATGGCGCTGTTATAGCCGAGGGATTGTAATAATGTAATGACATCTTGGGCCATTTGACGATATTCCATGGTATCTGCACGAAATGAATCGCCATGGTTTCTGACATCAACTTGGATAGTCTCAAAATATTTTTGTAAATCGCGACCTAACACGCCGAGATTATGCAAATCACCAAATAGGCCGTGAATAAGAACAACGGGGGTCGATGAGATTGGAGCTTCAGGTTTATGAATGGTATGGTTTAGCAGGGTAGTCATAATTTATTAATCAGCCTTTTAATCCTATATAAAGATATGATGACATGTACGCTATCAAAAACCAAATTGGCTGATTAATTCATCTATGCTATCAATAAAAGAATAAACATAACATAAAGGAATTGATTTAGTTATCTATGTATTTTTTTCTTAATTAAACACAAAATAATCAATCAGGTGATAACTTACTGAAATATCGCTGAAGTTAGCGAGCTGTTTACTTTAAGTTATTGAAATTTTAATTGTTTTGTTTTTTTGAAATCTATCTTATAATCGCAAAGCAAATTTTAGTTAAAAAAGTACTGGGAAAAAATGAAAACGATAGAAGTTGATGAAGAGCTTTACCGCTATATAGCCAGCCATACACTGCATATCGGTGAAAGTGCATCGGATATTTTGCGCCGTATGTTAAATTTAAAGTCCGGTCAGCCAGTACAAGCCACCAAAGAACTCGGCAATGAACAACTGCCACAAACGGTTGTTGAAGAGACAAAGAAAACAACGATTACGCCGCAAAATCCAGTTAGGGTCATGAGAGAACTTCTGCTTTCTGATGCGTATGCAGAAAAAGGCAAAGCCATAGACCGTTTTATGCTAATTTTATCGACACTCTATAGCTTAGATGCGACTATCTTTGCTAATGCCACAGAGTCAATGCATGGTCGTACCCGCGTGTATTTTGCTGGCGATGAGCAAACACTGCTAGCCGCAGGCAAGCAGTCAAAACCTCGCCATATCCCAGGAACGCCATTCTGGGTAATCACCAATACAAATACCAATCGCAAACGTAGCATGGTTGAAGCCATCATGCAGGAGATGCAGTTCCCTGCCAATGTGATTGAGAAAGTTTGTAATACTATCTAATCTAAAAATTGAGGCATCGCTGGTGCTATGACCAAGGACCAGCGCATTGGGAGATAACAAGTGACAATTCATGAACGTGCAGGGCAGCTTCCATTTCAAACAGATTTGATTAATGTTGCACAACTAACCGCTCAATATTATCAATTGCAACCACAAGTCGGTAATCCTGAGCACGCTGTCAAGTTTGGCACGTCAGGGCATCGAGGTAGTGCCAGTAGAAAGAATTTTAATGAAAATCATATTCTTGCTATTGCTCAAGCGATTGCAGAGTTACGCCAACAGCAAGGTCTAACTGGCCCATGTTTTGTTGGTAAAGATACTCACGCGTTGTCTGAAGCTGCATTTATTTCTGTTATTGAAGTGTTAACTGCAAATCAGGTTAACGTTGTTATCCAAGCAGATAATGGTTTTACCCCAACGCCTGCCATATCTCATGCCATCCTTAGTTATAACCAGTCCCATCAAGATGTCGCCGATGGCATTGTGATTACCCCTTCACATAATCCCCCTGAAGATGGCGGTATTAAATATAACCCATCAAATGGGGGACCCGCGGATACCGATTTAACGTCAGTTATTGAAAAGAGAGCGAATCAATTATTGGCAGAAAAATTGGCTGGCGTGAAACGTATTTCTTTTGAAGAGGCTCTCGCCAGCGATTATGTGACAGAAAAAGATTTAGTGATGCCGTATGTCGCAGCACTCGGTGACGTCATTGATATGCAAGCGATTCAAAAAGCGGGCTTGAAATTAGGCGTGGATCCGCTTGGTGGCTCAGGTATCGAATATTGGCGAAAAATTGCGGAATATTATCAATTAGACCTAGAACTGGTTAACGATCAGTTAGATCAAACCTTCCGCTTTATGCCTCTCGATCATGATGGCGTGATCCGTATGGACTGTTCGTCACGTTGGGCGATGGCGGGGTTGCTAGGGATGAAAGAGAAGTTTGATTTAGCCTTTGCTAATGATCCCGATTATGACCGCCATGGTATTGTGACCCCAGCAGGCTTAATGAATCCAAACCACTACCTTGCTGTCGCGATCGATTATCTATTCCAGCATCGTCCTCAATGGCGAAAAGAGGTTGCTGTCGGTAAAACGCTGGTATCCAGTGCCATGATTGACCGTGTTGTTGCTGATAACGGTCGTGAGCTCGTGGAAGTTCCGGTTGGTTTTAAATGGTTTGTTGATGGACTCTTTAGCGGGTCATTAGGATTTGGGGGTGAAGAGAGCGCGGGTGCCTCTTTCCTAAAATTTGATGGTACGCCATGGTCCACAGATAAAGACGGCATTATTTTGTGTTTGTTAGCGGCTGAAATCACGGCAGTAACGGGGGAAAATCCTCAGCAGCGCTATAATAAATTAGCTGAAAAATTTGGCGCGCCAATCTATAGCCGTATCCAAGCTAAAGCCACTCATGCGCAAAAAGCGAAGTTAAGCAAATTATCACCTGAAATGGTCACCGCAGATTCTTTAGCGGGTGATAAAATTATTCAACGATTAACAACGGCTCCTGGTAATGGCGCTTCTATTGGCGGATTAAAAGTCATTACAGAGCATGGTTGGTTTGCTGCACGTCCATCAGGAACGGAAGAGGCTTATAAAATCTATTGTGAAAGCTTCCGTGGTGAAGAACATTTGCGTCAAATAGAGCAAGAAGCAATAGAAATTGTCAATAAAGTGATTGCTTAGTCACTCAGTTATTCACTGAAAAATATTTAAATCCCGATTATGGCCAACGAGCGATAATCGGGATTTTATTTTTTTTTAGCCTGCGATTGCTTGATAATATTGTGACGGTATTTGTTGTGACGCGATTAACAAAATTCCGCTCTTTTTTTACCTTTCATTCGCCTCATTCTATTTCTGCCTAACCCGACAATAACCGTTGCAGCCAGCGACGGGGGATGATACAACCATAGTCACTGAATTAATTTAACAAACATTGTTGAAATTGAAGATAGGGTGAAATCAATGAGTCAGGTTTATAATTTCAGTGCGGGTCCTGCAATGCTACCCGTCGAGGTCATGCGTCGTGCTGAACAGGAGTTTTGTAACTGGAAAGGTTTGGGCGTTTCTGTCATGGAAGTTAGCCACCGCGGTAAAGATTTTATTGCTGTGGCAGAAGAAGCAGAGCAAAATCTACGTGATCTGTTAAATATCCCACAAAATTATAAAGTGTTATTTTGCCATGGGGGTGCCCGCGGTCATTTTGCGGCATTGCCGATGAATCTATTAGGCGATAAATCCACCGCTGACTATATTGTTGGTGGATATTGGGCCGAATCAGCAGCAGAAGAAGCACAAAAATACTGCTCACCTAATATTATTCAAGTAAAACAAGAAAAAGACGGTGTTTTAGGTATTAAACCGATGAGTGAATGGCAATTAAGCCAAGAGGCAGCTTATGTTCACTACTGCCCTAATGAAACCATTGATGGTCTCGCTATTCATGAAGAACCTGATTTCCCTAAAGATAAAGTCATTATTGCAGATTATTCATCATCCATTCTTTCTAAACCTATCGATATTAGCCGTTACGGGGTTGTTTACGCTGGTGCACAGAAAAATATTGGTCCTGCCGGCTTAACAATTGTGATTATTCGTGAAGATTTACTCGGTAAAGCAGCAAAACAAACACCTTCCGTGCTGGATTATACGGTGCTGGCTAAATATGACTCTATGTTTAATACACCGCCTACCTTTGCTTGGTACTTATCAGGCATGGTTTTCAAATGGTTAAAAGAACAGGGCGGCCTGCAAGAGATGGCAAAACGTAACTATGAAAAATCCCAGTTACTGTATAACGCAATCGATGACAGTGAGTTTTATATCAACCGAGTCGCGGTGGAAAATCGTTCGTGGATGAACGTGCCTTTCCAAATGCAAAACCCTGCACTGGATGAAAAATTCCTTGAGGAAGCAAAAGCACAAGGCCTATTGTCACTCAAAGGGCACCGTGTTTCTGGTGGTATGCGTGCATCAATCTATAATGCAATGCCATTAGCTGGGGTCCAAGCTCTTGTTGACTTTATGGCTGACTTTGAACGTCGCCACGCGTAATCGATTTCCCGACCTAAGCATTGAATGTTAGGTCGGGTTTTACTCTCTTCTATTTTGAAAACGATAATAAATTATTAGGAAAACAGTATTGGAGAACCCGCGCTTTATGCAATCCCTGACATTACAACCTATCTCTTCAATCAACGGAACGATCAACCTGCCAGGGTCTAAAAGTGTATCGAACCGAGCGCTTTTATTAGCGGCAATGGCTAACGGCACAACGGTGCTGACAAACTTATTAGACAGTGATGATATTCGCCATATGCTGAATGCATTAAGCCAATTAGGTATTGATTATCAATTGTCTGAAGATAAAACCCGTTGCAGTGTTAAAGGTCTTGGCGGCATTCTGTGTCACCCAGAACAATTAGATATTTTTCTAGGCAATGCGGGTACGGCAATGCGTCCTTTAACGGCAGTACTCTCGTTAGCCGCGAATAACATTATTCTAACCGGCGAGCCTCGCATGAAAGAGCGCCCAATTGGGCATCTAGTTGATGCTTTACGTGAAGGCGGGGCCGTTATTGAATATTTAGAACAAGAGAATTATCCCCCCATTCGTTTACAAGGTGGTTTTTCTGGTGGCGCAATATCGGTGGATGGTTCGGTTTCCAGCCAATTTTTAACCGCGCTTCTCATGGCAGCGCCCTTGGCGAAGAAAGATACCGTCATTACGATTTCAGGTGATTTGGTTTCAAAACCTTATATTGATATTACACTTGCATTGATGGATACATTCGGTGTCAAAGTAGAAAATCATCAATACCAGCAATTTATTATTCAGGGACAACAGCAGTATCAATCACCGGGTGAATATTTGGTTGAAGGTGATGCTTCGTCCGCTTCTTATTTCCTCGCCGCAGCGGCAATTAAAGGGGGAACAGTAAGGGTGACAGGTATTGGCCGTAATAGCCTACAGGGTGATACTAAATTTGCCAATGTACTGGAAAAAATGGGAGCGACAATCCGTTGGGGGGATGACTTTGTTGAGTGTGAACGAGGGACTCTTAGCGGCATTGATATGGATATGAATGCTATCCCCGATGCGGCAATGACAATTGGTACCGTCGCCTTATTTGCGAAAGGGGAAACCGTGATCCGCAATATTTACAACTGGCGTGTAAAAGAAACTGACAGGTTGTATGCAATGGCGACAGAATTACGAAAAGTCGGTGCTGAAGTTGAAGAAGGATATGATTTTATTCGTATTGTTCCTCCAGCACAATTGCAGCATGCGGAAATTGAAACGTACAACGATCATCGAATTGCAATGTGTTTTTCACTGGTGGCTCTATCCGATACACCAGTGACAATTCTTGATCCTGGCTGTACAGCAAAAACATTCCCTGATTATTTCCAACAGCTGGCACGTTTGAGTTAAATTTTAATCAATCGACTGACTGACATAAATAGCCGTAATGTCAGTCAGTGCCTTCATTTCATCGTTGCTAACGTTATTTGGTCTAGGTTTTTTCTTTAACTCATTGGCAAGCACTTATTTCACAAAATCGTCGAGTAGGTATAATACAGCCACAGATTTTAATTGCAGGTGCTTAAATCACTTGCAGATGAAGGAGACCTTTTATGGTGGCTGTAGCCCCTGTAATCACCGTTGATGGACCAAGCGGAGCTGGTAAAGGTACATTATGCCAAGCGCTGGCAAATCAGTTTGGATGGCAACTCTTAGATTCTGGCGCTATTTATCGCGTTCTCGCATTAGCAGCACTGCATCATCATGTTGATATTCAGTCAGAAGATGCGTTAGTGCCTTTAGCGGCAAATCTCGATGTACGCTTTGTACCTGAAGAAGACCAGTTAAAAGTGATTTTAGAAGGCGAAGATGTTTCAAATCAAATTCGTACTGAAGATGTCGGTAAGACAGCATCACAAATAGCGGCTTTCCCCCGCGTAAGGGAAGCTTTGCTGCGCCGTCAGCGCGCTTTTAGGGCTATGCCTGGGCTGATTGCGGATGGCCGTGATATGGGAACCGTTGTTTTTCCTGATGCGCCAGTCAAAATTTTCCTGGATGCCTCTGCCGAAGAGCGAGCTCATCGACGTATGAAGCAGTTGCAGGAAAAAGGGTTTGATGTTAACTTTGAACGACTTTTGACCGAAATACAAGAACGTGATTATCGGGATCGTAACCGTAAAGTTGCGCCTTTAGTCGCCGCGAAGGATGCTTTAATACTGGATTCCACAAGTATGTCTATTGGGGAAGTCATTGAAAAAGCACAGGCCTATGCGAAAAAAATTCTACAATTATCTTAATAATTGGCTGTATTTTAGCTTATAATGTAGATAGTATACGCACTTAATACTATGTTGATTTTTAGTTCAACATGGTAGCAACCTTATGACATGGAAAGTTGTGGGGTATGTGAAACAACCCCATTTGGCCGGAAGCTGAATGGACGTTAATTAAAAACCCTTGAAGATCATTAATATGACAGAATCTTTTGCTCAACTCTTTGAAGAATCCCTGCAGAATATTGAAACCCGTCCTGGTTCTATCGTCCGTGGTACAGTTGTTGCCATCGATAAAGACGTTGTTCTAGTTGACGCAGGTCTGAAATCTGAATCTGCTATCCCAGTAGAACAATTCAAAAATGCTCAGGGTGAGCTAGAAATCCAAGTTGGCGACGAAATCGACGTAGCTCTGGATGCAGTTGAAGATGGTTTCGGTGAAACTATCCTTTCTCGTGAGAAAGCTAAACGTCATGAAGCATGGCTGATGCTGGAAAAAGCTTACGAAGAAGCTGAAACTGTAACAGGTGTTATCAACGGTAAAGTTAAAGGTGGTTTCACTGTTGAACTGAACGGCATCCGTGCGTTCTTACCTGGTTCACTGGTAGACGTTCGCCCAGTTCGTGACACTACGCACTTGGAAGGCAAAGAGCTAGAGTTCAAAGTTATTAAGCTGGATCAGAAACGCAACAACGTTGTTGTTTCTCGCCGTGCTGTAATTGAATCTGAAAGCAGCGCAGAACGTGATCAACTGCTCGAAAATCTGCAAGAAGGCATGGAAGTTAAAGGTATCGTTAAGAACCTTACTGACTACGGTGCATTCGTTGACCTCGGCGGTGTTGATGGCCTGCTGCACATCACTGATATGGCTTGGAAACGTGTTAAACACCCAAGCGAAATCGTCAATGTTGGTGATGAAATCACAGTTAAAGTTCTGAAATTCGACCGTGAGCGCACTCGTGTTTCTCTGGGTCTGAAACAACTGGGCGAAGATCCTTGGGTCGCAATCGCTAAACGTTACCCAGAAGGTACTAAACTGACTGGTCGCGTTACTAACCTGACTGACTATGGTTGCTTCGTAGAAATCGAAGAAGGCGTTGAAGGTCTGGTTCACGTTTCAGAAATGGATTGGACTAACAAAAACATCCACCCATCTAAAGTTGTGAATGTTGGTGATGTTGTTGAAGTTATGGTTCTGGATATCGATGAAGAACGTCGTCGTATCTCCCTGGGCCTGAAACAATGCAAATCTAACCCATGGCAGCAATTTGCAGAAACTCACAACAAAGGCGACCGCGTTGAAGGTAAAATCAAGTCAATCACTGACTTTGGTATCTTCATCGGACTGGAAGGCGGTATCGATGGCCTGGTTCACCTGTCTGACATCTCCTGGAACGTTGCAGGCGAAGAAGCAGTTCGTGAATACAAAAAAGGTGACGAAATCGCAGCTGTTGTTCTGCAAGTCGATGCAGAGCGTGAGCGTATTTCTCTAGGTGTTAAGCAGTTAGCTGAAGATCCATTCAACAACTACTTAGCAGCAACTAAGAAAGGCGCAATCGTAACTGGTAAAGTTATCGCAGTTGATGCTAAAGGTGCAACTGTTGAGCTGACTCTGGGCGTTGAAGGTTACCTACGTGCTTCTGAAGCTTCACGTGACCGTGTTGAAGATGCAACACAGATTCTGAAAGTAGGTGATGATGTTGAAGCTAAATACACGGGTGTTGACCGTAAAAACCGTGTAATCAACCTGTCTGTTCGTGCAAAAGACGAAGCTGATGAAAAAGACGCTATCGCTACTGTGAACAAGCAAGAAGATACTAGCTTTGGTAACAACGCAATGGCTGAAGCTTTCAAAGCAGCTAAAGGCGAATAATTAAGGTGGGGGCACGAAAGTTGCCCCTTCGTAACGGTAGTTTAGGGAGGTACTATGACCAAGTCTGAGTTAATCGAAAGACTGGCTAGCCAGCAATCTCATTTGTCAGCAAAAACGGTCGAGGAAGCTGTTAAAGAAATTCTCGAGCATATGGCAGATACCCTGGCTGGTGGTGAACGTATAGAAGTCCGCGGATTCGGCAGTTTTTCTCTTCACTACCGTGCTCCGCGTGTTGGGCGTAACCCAAAAACTGGAGACAAAGTGGAGTTGGAAGGTAAATACGTTCCTCACTTTAAACCCGGTAAGGAATTACGTGACCGTGTAAATATTTATGGTCAGTAATTGACTATAAATCTTAATTATTAGTTCAAAACGGCGTTTACATTATGTAGCGCCGTTTTTTATTATTTAACTAACTAACTAACTAACTAACTAACTAACTAACTAACTAACTAACTAACTAACTAAACAAATAAATGGTAAGTAGAGGGGTTTGCATCTTAAATAAGAAAATTATTCGCAATTTGCGAAGGCGCACTTAAAAAAGATCACATTTTTCTGATTTGCATTCATAACTGGGAAGCTGCTCGTATCATTGATTATGATACGTTTATTAATATTATTGGCCTAAGTATGCTAATTATTCACGTGGCGTACTGAGAGGCGATACTATGCTTGAAAGTTGGTTGGCGCTTTTTCGAGGGGGAAAACTTTCCTATACTTTAGCAGCAATAGCCATTTTCATAGGCGCACTACCTATTTTATTTATTCATGATATTCCCCAAATAAATTATTTATTAATAATTTTATTGCTTTTCTTCGCTTTTATTAAAGCCCAACGCAATTTAAAGTTTTTTATTTTAATCATCATCTCTTTTATATGGGCATGTTGGCATGCAAATGAGGTTATCGAAAAAATAAATCTCTTATCTCAACGGTATCAACCTTTAGATATTACGATTATCAGTTCTCCTTTATTCAATCAAGAGAAAGGGAAAATCAAGGTCAGAATAGATAAAATAGAGGGGAAATTTGTTTTTCCTCCACTTTATGCGGTATGGCAAGCGAAAGGTAAAACGAATAATAAACTTTGTGAAGGGCAGTCTTGGCGGATTCATGCGCGTTTAAACCCATTACATGCCTCTTTGAATGAAGGAGGATTCGACCAACAACGTTATCGCTTATCTCAACGTATTATAGGGAAATTAAAAAGCTCACAATCTACAGTGATTAATTCCCAGTGCTCACCTAGACATAATATCATCGAGTCGTACAAGAAGAATATATCCATATTAGAAAATGCAGGTATCACTTATGCATTAATGTTTGGAGAACGCGGGTTATTAACAACAAAATTATCCATGCTGTTGCAAAATACGGGTGTGAGTCATCTGATTGCGATATCTGGTTTACATATTGGTTTATCTTATCTTTTAGGCTATTGGATTGCGCGGCTTTTACTTTACCGACTTCCCCGTTACTTCATTAATCCTAACATACCGATTGTCATCGGTTTTATTTTTGCTGGGCTTTATGGATGGATTTCAGGCTTCGCGATTCCTGCGGTAAGAGCTCTAATTGCATTAGGGTTATGGATATATATTACACAGCAAAATAGCCGTTATTTCTCATGGCAATGGGCAATATGGAGTATCGGGCTAATTATTGCGGCGGACCCTTTAGCAATATTGTCTGATAGTTTTTGGCTGTCCAGTTTTGCGGTGTTAGCCATTTTATATTGGTTCCAATTATTCCCTTTGGCGTCATATTCTCATTACCCTAAAATAATGCGATGGATTATTCCCTTTATTCATCTACAAGTCGGGTTATTAATCTTATTAGCGCCAATACAAATCATGCTATTTCAAGGTTTTAACTTAATGAATTTTTGGGCTAATTTATGGTTAGTGCCAATTGTGTCATGGTTAGTTGTTCCTTTCATTTTGTTATCATTTCTATTGTTGCCGTTTCCAGTACCTGATATCCATCAGTTTATTTTACAGCTTATCGATAGGATCATATCGCTAGGCATAAAGCCATTAAAGGGGTTAAGTCATTTTTGGTTTGAGCTACCATCAATATCAGTATGGCTCTTTTTATTTTGTTGGCTAATCGGCGGATTTATCACATTTGGTTGGTATAAATCTTATATTGGATTATTAGGTTGTATTATTGCGATATGTATAGGGACAGAGAACAACGCTGATAAAGAGGAGCCACAATGGAGCTTAACTACCCTTGATATAGGCCATGGGCTTGCTGTCATTATACAACAAAATGGGGTGGCGTATCTCTATGATACAGGAAACCGTTGGGCTGATGGAAATAATGCACAACGGCAGATAATCCCTTACCTCAAACGCAAAAAAATTATTCCTATGGGGATTATTTTGAGTCATAACCATCTCGATCATACTGGTGGTGTTAATTTCCTAACTAGGCAATACCCTTGGTTAAATATACGCAGCAGTTTTGGCGGTAAAAAGCACCTTCCTTGTTATAAAGGGCAGCGCTGGCAATGGGGCAAGCTGAATTTTGAAGTACTGTGGCCGGAACAGTTATCTAAAAAGTCACACAATAATGATTCTTGTGTCATTATGTTGAGTGATGGAAAGCATAAAATTTTACTGACAGGTGATATAGAAAATCAGGGAGAAAAAGCGATCACCGCACTTTATAAGCATCAATTAGATTCAGATATTCTGTTTGCACCACACCATGGTAGTAATACTTCATCAACCTCATTATTCATTAGAACCGTTTCACCAAAGGTGGTATTAGTCTCTTCTGCAAGATACAGCCCTTGGAAAATACCATCGCATAAAGTGTATTTACGGTACAAACACAGTAATATTAAATGGATTAACACGGCGGAATCTGGACAGATAACCGTTTGGTTTAAAAAAGAAAAATTACAAATAGCTCGGTATAGACAGGAAATACATCCACGCTGGTATCATCTCTGGTTTGGTGATCTGACATTTCCCGAGTAGAATAGTGCGCTTACATTAAGTTTGGTAATAATAATATGATTGATAAAGACCTTTCGACACGACAAACGTTTCGCCGGTTATGGCCTACTATTTCGCCGTTTAAAGCGGGTTTGGTTGTTGCAGCTATTGCCTTGATCATCAACGCAGCAGGGGATGCGTTTATGATTTCTTTATTAAAACCTTTACTCGATGAAGGGTTTGATAAAGCAGATAATGACGTTTTAAAATGGCTCCCTATTGCGGTGTTAGGTCTAATTGTTATCCGCGGATTGTCCAGTTTTGTTTCGACCTATTGTGTTTCTTGGGTTTCTGGGCAAGTCGTCATGAGTATGCGTCGTAGGTTATTCCGCCATATGATGGGGATGCCAGTCAGCTTTTTTGATCAGCAATCAACTGGCACGCTACTGTCCCGTATTACCTATGACTCTGAACAGGTTGCAGCATCATCTTCCGGTGCATTAATCACCATTATTCGCGAAAGCGCATACATCATCGGTTTATTTGCGATGATGTTCTATTATAGCTGGCAACTGTCCCTCATTCTGATTGTTATCGCACCTATTGTCTCGATTACGATCCGTATCGTTTCAAAGCGGTTTCGTAAGATCAGCAAAAATATGCAAACAGGCATGGGGCATGTGACGGCCAGTGCTGAACAAATGCTAAAAGGGCATAAAGAAGTTTTAATTTTTGGTGGACAGAAAGTTGAAACTGAGCGCTTTAATAAAGTCAGTAATAATATGCGTAGCCAGTCGATGAAAATGGTTACCGCATCGGCGATTTCAGATCCTATCATCCAGTTAATTGCCTCTTTTGCACTGGCATTTGTTTTATATGCAGCAAGCTTCCCTGAGATTCGTGAGCAATTAACGTCGGGAACTATTGCGGTTGTCTTTTCATCAATGTTTGCATTAATGCGCCCTTTGAAATCGTTAACTAATGTTAACTCTCAATTTCAACGTGGTATGGCTGCATGCCAAACGCTGTTTGCGATTTTAGACAGTGAACAAGAAAAAGATGAAGGAACTAAAGTACTCTCGAATGTGAAGGGGGATATTGAGTTTAAAAATGTGACCTTTACCTATGCGACGAAAGAGCATCCAGCATTAGAGGATATTTCTTTCACTTTACCCGCAGGTAAATCTGTTGCTTTAGTCGGGCGTTCAGGTTCTGGTAAATCTACCATCGCCAATTTGATTACGCGTTTTTATGATATTGATAAAGGCAGTATTTATATTGATGGCCACGATATCAAAGAATACACGCTGGAGTCACTTCGTAGCCAAGTTGCTTTAGTATCGCAACACGTTTATTTATTCAATGACACTATTGCGAACAACATCGCTTATGCTACCGATGGGCGTTTTAGCCGCGAACAAATTGAAAAAGCAGCAGAGATGGCTTATGCGATGGACTTTATCTCAAAACTTGATAAGGGATTAGATACGGTTATTGGCGAAAATGGGGTGATGTTATCTGGAGGGCAGCGCCAACGTATCGCGATTGCGAGAGCATTACTGCGCGATGCACCGATCCTGATCTTGGATGAAGCAACATCAGCGCTTGATACGGAATCTGAAAGAGCGATTCAAGCCGCGTTAGATGAATTGCAAAAAAATAGAACATCTTTAGTGATTGCTCACCGCTTATCGACGATTGAGAACGCGGATGAAATTGTCGTTGTCCAAGATGGTCGTATTATTGAACGTGGTAACCATAAAGAATTATTGGCTAAAAATGGTGCCTATGCTCAATTACATAAGATACAGTTTAGCCAATGATAGAACGAATCTGGGCGGGCCAATCATGGCTTTATATCTTACTCCTTCCGCTATCACTACTATATGGTGTGATCGCGTTAGTTAGACGTATGGCTTATAAAGTTGGCCTATTGCCTTCTTGGAAGGCACCCGTCCCAGTGATTGTTGTAGGTAATTTAACGGCAGGGGGAAATGGTAAAACGCCTGTCGTTATTTGGTTAGTTGAATCACTAACCCAAAAAGGTTATCGCGTTGGTGTTGTTTCTCGTGGCTATGGTGGGAAAGCTCAACACTATCCGTTAGTCGTTTCATCCACCACTACCACCTCAGAGGCCGGTGATGAACCAATTTTAATTCATTATCGCACTCAAGTCCCCGTAGCTGTGGCTCCCAAGCGTAGTGATGCAGTGAAAGCATTACTCGAAGCTTATTCATTAGATGTGATCGTGACTGATGACGGTTTACAGCATTATGCCCTTGCTAGAGACTATGAAATTGTTGTGATTGATGGTCAGCGTCGTTTTGGAAATGGCTGGTGGCTACCCGCAGGGCCAATGCGTGAACGAGCAGGGCGTTTGAACTCCGTTAACGCGGTGATTGTCAATGGTGGGCAACCAAAAACTAATGAAATAACCATGGCATTAGAAGGTGATGCAGCAGTTAATTTACTCAGTGGTGAAAAATGTGCCGTTAGCGATCTTAAGCAAGTGATTGCTATGGCTGGTATTGGCCATCCCCCTCGTTTTTTTGATTCTCTTGAAAAAAAGGGCATACAGGTTATTCAATCTTACGCTTTTGCAGATCATCATCCTTATCAAAAACAGCAACTGTCAGCGCTAACACCAAATGATGAGCCATTATTAATGACAGAAAAAGATGCGGTTAAATGCCAGTCTTTCGCTCAAGCTAATTGGTGGTATCTACCTGTTGATGCATCTTTTGATGCTCAAGGTGAGATAAAAATACTCAATGAAATAAAAAATACGATAGAGCGCCATAAAAAAACTTGTCTATAACCATTTACTGTGATAATAATATCTACAACGTGATATAGATCTCCTTATTGTATGTATAAATGTAATACATTGATAAATAGAGACTATGTTTAATTGACTCACGACCTGTTTATTTAGTTAGTCTTTATATCCTCGCAATTTCCACGTTTACTCATCAGTTTTGTCATCTTAATGTCAAAGAGTGCTGTTAAGTTACAGTGGATTATTGGTACGTGGAAGGTCGTTAATTGTATGTGTTATTTGATAAAGCACATCTAATGGTAATAGTTTACTTGCTCTTAAAGCGTTTTAATAAATCGGCAATTTATCATGGGGTATAACGTGTAAAGAGTAATAGTAAAACAATAAATAGAATTATTGTTCTAAGAACAAAAGGAGTTTTAATATGAATTTTCAATTACATATGGGCCGAGTGAAATGGTTTGATGCAAATAAAGGTTATGGATTTATTTCACCAATGAATGGCGGTGACGATATCTTTGTTACACGTAAATCAATTGCAAATAAAAAAATCAAATCATTATCTGAAGGTCAAAACGTCGAGTTTTCTGTTACTCGCAATTCTGATGGCATAACGGCTGCTGATGTCATCGCTTATTAATTAAATAATTAACAGAGCTATTATCTCCTGCACCTATCCTCTCAATCGCTCGCAGGAGAGTCTATTCAAAAAGATTAAAGTTAACGGTGATATCTGCTTGTGCTATCCTGATGGGAAGTGAGTTAAATCCATTTGGGAGAAAACATGGATCACCGTTTACTTGAAATCATTGCTTGTCCTGTTTGTCATGGCAAATTAAGCTATCACAAAGAAAACCTTGAACTTATTTGCAAATTCGATCACCTCGCATATCCTATTCGTGATGGTATTCCTGTCCTGTTAGAAACGGAAGCACGCCAAGTTGCACTGGATGAAGGACAGTAATCATTATGTTTACCGTCATTATTCCTGCTCGTTATGCTTCGACTCGTTTACCGGGTAAACCACTGGCTGATATTCATGGCAAGCCGATGGTGGTAAGAGTCATGGAACAAGCGATTAAATCAGGTGCATCACGTGTTGTTGTCGCAACAGATCATCCTGATGTTGCGCATGCGGTTATTCAAGCAGGCGGTGAAGCCTGCATGACTGACCCGAATCATCAATCAGGTACAGAACGATTAGCTGAAGTGATTGACACCTACGGGTTTTCTGATGACGAGATTATCGTGAATGTACAGGGGGATGAGCCTTTGATCCCACCTGAAATTATCAGTCAAGTCGCTAGAAATCTTCACGGTAGTCAGGCACAAATGGGAACATTGGCTGTTCCTATTCATGATGTCCAAGAAGCTTTTAACCCAAACGCGGTGAAGGTGGTAACGGATCATGAAGGTTATGCGCTTTATTTTTCTCGAGCGACCATTCCATGGGAGAGAGATAGATTTGCGATTAATCAAGACACGATTGGTGATCACTTCTTACGTCATATTGGGATCTATGCTTACCGAGCGGGTTTTATCCGTCGCTATATTAAATGGGAAACAAGCCCATTAGAAAAAATCGAAATGCTAGAACAGTTAAGAGTGCTGTGGTATGGAGAGAAAATTCATGTCGCGGTGGCCGAAAAAGCACCGGGGGCGGGCGTGGATACACCCGAAGACCTTGAAGTCGTGAGAAAGCAATTCAAATAATCCGCCCATAGCTTATTGTGAAATAAGGTGTGTACTCATCGTTGAGTCACACCTTTTTTGTTAGCTTTAATTTATTCAGCCTCTACGGTATCAGGGGTGAGTAAAGGCGTTTCAAGGGGCTGAGTATTATCGGGTTTTAAATAAAACCAGATAGAGCCGATTAATTCATACCAAGCCCGTTCGCTATGACTAAAATAATAGGCTGAAGGGATATATTTTTCCCAAGGATTCAACGCACTTTTGATGGCGAGCTGATTTGCGGGGGCGGCAATTGGCTGCATACCTCGGGCAGTAAACATGGACATGGCTCTTGGCAAATGATTGGCGGATGTCACTAATAAAAATGGCTCTTTACCGGTAATTTTTTCGACTTCAAATGCTTCTTCTTGAGTGTCTTTAGGTTCGGTCAATGCAATGGTATCTTCTGCGGGTACACCTAGCGATTGGGCGACCATTGCAGCCACTTCCGCGCTACTTATCGAGCTACTTGCTTTCCCCCCCGTAAATATCAATTTGCTTCCAGGGTGTTTTAGGTATAAACGAATGCCCTCGGTAACGCGTGGCAGACTGTTATTTAATAAATTAGAGCTTGGACTCCAATCGGGGTTGTAGGTAAAGCCCCCACCGAGTACGACAATATAGTGAATATTGTCTGGTGGATTATTCGTAATTAACTCATACCGTTTATCAAAGCCCTCTTCGACAGGAGACAGTAAGTTGTCAGCAATGGGCTGTAAGCCTAATAAGGTAATCAATATTAAGCTTATAGAAACACAGGTTTTGCCGCTTTTTTGCCAACGAGTGAACCATAATAATAGGATGCCAATGAATCCGAGAATCAGCAGCAGAGGCAATGGCATAAGCAATGCCCCAAGGTATTTTTTTAAAAGAAATAGCATAAGTGAACCTATTTTTTGGAATTTATCGTCAATTCGTTGTTCCGATTGCTGAATTCAGAACAGCACTATGCCAAAATAAGGCTATTATCTGTTATACTCGCAGGACTTCAAGTTGCAGCGTTGTTGACTATGTTTATACGTATGAGTCATAGAGTTATCGAAACTCTCAGCGACTAATGTCCTGGTCGCCAACTGCACTTCGAATTAGTTAGAGTATGTCATTTAGGCGTCAGCCACCTTGCATACTTTGCATGATGTTCGAGCCTATTTTAGCTGAGCGTGTTTTGGATCATATTCTGGATTTGATCTTATTTCATCATTTACAAGATGAGAACAGGCTGATTTTGGCGTTTATTAGGCGATTGGCGTTAGGTTAACGGACATAAATTGCCCATTTTTAGGACCACCGGATAATACATGGTAGACCGCAACTTTGATGATATTGCTGATAAATTTGCAAAAAATATCTATGGCACAACAAAAGGTAAAATACGTGAAGCGGTTGTTTGGCAAGATTTAACACAACTGATTAACTCTCAGTTTGATGGACAAACATTGCGTATATTGGATGCAGGTGGTGGAGAAGGGCATTTTTCACGCAAACTTGCAGCAATGGGACATCAAGTCATACTTTGCGATTTATCTGAAGAAATGTTAGAGCGTGCCAGCGAACTTGCTCAACAACAAGGGATTAGCGAGAATATGCGCTTTATCCATTGTGCAGTACAGGATATTGATCAACATATTGAAGAACCCGTAGATTTAGTGTTATTTCATGCTGTACTTGAGTGGATTAGTGATCAGAAATATGCAATTGAACAGTTGGTCGATATAATTAGGCCAGAAGGCGTCTTTTCTGTGATGTTCTATAATGCTAATGGTTTAGTCATGCGAAATGCAATTTTAGGCAACTTTCATCTTGCTACACCGCATATTCAGCGTCGACGTAAACGTTCATTATCGCCACAAAATCCATTATTACCCCAACAGGTCGATGAGTGGCTGTCGGATTGTAAAATGGATATTATTGGCAAAAGCGGTGTCAGAGTATTTCATGATTACCTACAAAGCAGGCAATTACAGCAACAAGATTTCCCTGCACTGTTGGCTTTAGAGCAGCAATATTGTCGTCAGGAGCCCTATATCAGTATGGGACGTTATATTCATGTCATGGCACGAAAACCAATAATAAAGGACGATTTATGAGTGATTTTTCCCAGACCGTCCCTGAACTCGTGTCCTGGGCACGAAAAAATGATTTTTCAATTTCACTGCCAGCAGAGCGTTTGGCTTTTTTGTTGGCAGTCGCAGTATTAAACAGCGAACGTGTTAACGGTGAAATGAGTGAAGGGGAATTGATCGACGCATTTCGTGAGGTGTGTAAAGGGTTTGAGCAAACCACGGAATCGTTATCTGTCAGAGCGAATAATGCCATCAACGATATGGTTCGCCAGAAAATATTTAACCGTTTCACAAGTGATATTGCGGAAGGCAACGCAATATACCGTTTAACATCGCTTGGTATCGGTATTAGTGACTATTATATTCGTCAACGTGAATTTTCCACTTTAAGGCTGTCTATGCAGCTATCCATTGTAGCGGGAGAGCTACAAAGAGCCGCAGAGGCGGCCGAGGAAGGTGGTGATGAATTCTATTGGCATCGTTTTGTCTTTGCGCCATTAAAATATTCAGTTGCTGAAATATTCGATAGTATTGATTTATCTCAGCGCGTTATGGATGAGCAGCAAAACAGCGTCAAAGAAGATATTGCGGCACTGTTAAACCAAGACTGGCAAGCCGCTATTGCTAACTGTGAACAATTATTATCAGAAACGTCAGGCACATTGCGCGAGCTTCAAGATACACTAGAGGCCGCAGGCGATAAGTTACAAGCGAATTTATTACGCATTCAAGAAGCGAATATGAATGCGCCTGTCTTTTCCGATATGGTTGATCGGTTAGTTTATGATCTGCAAAATAAATTAGACCGTATCGTCAGCTGGGGACAGCAGTCTATCGACCTTTGGATAGGCTATGACCGCCATGTTCATAAATTTATCCGTACGGCAATTGATATGGATAAAAACCGTATTTTCTCCCAACGTTTACGTCAGTCGGTTCAACAATACTTAGATAGTCCATGGGCATTGACTTATGCCAACGCTGATCGCTTATTTGACATGCGTGATGAAGAGCTGGCATTAAATGACGAAGAAGTCATGGGAGAGCTGCCTCCAGAGCTTGAATTTGAAGAATTCAGTGAAGTGAATGATCGACTTGCAGAATTGATGGAAACTGAGTTGGCATTCTATAAACGAGAACAACAGCCACTGGATGTTGCTCGGGTAGTACAAGCGTACTTAAAGCAGTATCCTCAGAAACGTCATTTTGACGTTGCACGAATTATTATTGATCAGGCTGTAAAATTAGGTATTGCAGAAGCTGATTTGGCGGGGCTTCCGTCAGAGTGGCAGGCAATTAATGATCACGGAGCCAAGGTGCAGGCACATGTCATCGACAAATATTGAACAATTTATGCCAATTAAAATGGCACAAGCATTGGCTAATCCCATTTTTCCAGAGCTAGATAGCCAGTTGCGTTCAGGACGTCATATTAGTATTGATGATCTTGATAACCATGCCTTTTTGATGGATTTTCAAGAAGCACTGGAACAATTTTATGCACGCTATAATGTAGAATTGATTCGAGCTCCAGAAGGCTTTTTTTATTTACGTCCTCGCTCAACGACCTTGATTCCTCGCTCAGTGCTATCTGAACTGGACATGATGGTAGGTAAAATTCTTTGTTACCTCTACTTGAGTCCAGAACGATTAACTAACCAAGGTATTTTTACGGCGCAAGAGCTGTTTGAAGAACTATTGTCTTTAGCGGACGAGAGTAAGTTGCTGAAGTTTGTTAACCAACGCTCAACAGGTTCGGACTTAGATAAACAAAAACTGCAAGAAAAGTTGAGAACATCTCTGAACCGTTTACGCCGCCTAGGTATGGTGCATTTTATTCAAAATGACGCGAATAAATTTATTATTTCTGAATCAGTCTTCCGTTTTGGTGCCGATGTTCGTAGTGGTGACAACGTACAAGAAGCACAATTACGCATGATCCGTGATGGTGAGGCGATTTCCCTTGAAGGTGGATTATCCTTACAAGATAGTGAAGATGACGAGAGTGATGAAAATCAAGATGCGCCTGAGAGTGATGAGGATGAACAAGTATGATTGAACGTGGTAAATTTCGCTCACTGACGCTGATTAACTGGAATGGTTTTTTTGCGCGTACCTTTGACCTTGATGAGTTGGTTACCACCCTCTCAGGAGGAAATGGCGCCGGTAAATCGACGACCATGGCCGCTTTTATTACTGCTATGATCCCCGATCTCACATTACTTCACTTCCGTAATACTACCGAAGCAGGTGCAACGTCAGGTTCACGAGATAAAGGGTTACACGGTAAATTACGCCCCGGTGTTTGCTATGCCATTTTGGATGTGCTGAACTCGAAACACCAACGGGTGATGGTAGGGGTTAGGCTACAACAAGTCGCTGGGCGTGATAAAAAAGTTGATATCAAACCCTTTATGATCCAAGGGGTTCCCATCGCGACAGTACCGACGGAAATCCTAACCGAAGTACTCGATGGACGTCAGGCTAAAGTGATTGCGTTAAATGATTTAAAAGAACGCATGGAGCAGCAAGAAGGCATTCATTTTAAACAATTTAACTCAATTACGGATTATCATTCGGTTCTTTTTGAATTAGGCGTTTTGCCAAAACGTTTACGCTCAGCGAGTGATCGTAGTAAATATTATCGTCTGATCGAAGCCTCACTTTATGGCGGGATTTCCAGTGCGATTACCCGTTCGTTACGTGATTATTTATTACCTGAAAATAGTGGCGTCCGTAAGGCATTCCAAGATATGGAAGCCGCACTACGTGAAAACCGACTCACACTTGAAGCCATTCGTGTTACTCAATCCGACCGTGATCTATTTAAGCATTTAATTAGCCAAGCGACAGACTATGTGTCTGCCGATTATATGCGTCATTCCAATGAAAGGCGTATTCATCTTGATTCGGCAATGGCGGCTCGGAGTGAATTATTCGCTAGCCGTAAACAGCTGCGCCAAGAGCAAGTTCGTAGCGTAGAAATTGCGCGTGAGTTAAATGAGCAAAATAGCGCGTCTTCAGATTTAGAGGCCGATTATCAAGCGGCAAGCGATCACTTAAACCTTGTGCAAACCGCTTTACGCCAACAAGAAAAAATTGACCGCTATCAAGCCGATATCGAAGAATTGACCTATCGCTTGGAAGAACAATCAGAGGTTGTTGCTGAAGCGACTGAACAGCAGGAAGAACTTGAAGCACGTTCCGAGGCGGCGGAAATTGAAGTTGATGAATTGAAAAGCCAATTGGCCGATTACCAACAAGCATTAGATGTCCAGCAAACCCGCGCAATTCAATATCAACAGGCTTTACAGGCATTAACTCGAGCGCGTGAACTCTGCCAATTACCTGAATTATCAATAGATAATGCAGATGAATGGCTAGAAACATTTGAAGCCCGTGAACAGCAAGCGACGGAAGCATTACTGACATTAGAGCAGAAAATGAGTGTTGCCGATGCTGCGCATAGTCAGTTTGAGCAAGCGTATCAACTCGTCAGAAATATCGTTGGTGAAGTCAGCCGTAGTGATGCTTATCAACAAGCAAGGAGTCTCCTACGTGACTGGTCTTCCCAGCAACATTTGGCTGAACGTGTGCAGCCATTACGCATGCAGCTATCTGAGTTACAACAACGTTTAGATAGCCAGCAAAATGCAGAACGTCTATTAAGTGAGTTTTGTAAGCGTCATAACAAAAGCTATGAACCTGACGAATTAGATGCCTTAATGGCAGAAATTGAAGCTCAGCAAGAAGAACTCAGTATTGGCGTTAATGAAAGCGGCGAACGTCGCATGCAAATGCGTCAAGAGATTGAGCAGATCCGCCAGCGTATTCAAACATTAACGACTAAAGCACCAGCTTGGTTAATGGCTCAAGAAGCGCTGACTCAGCTGAATGAACAGTCAGGGGAATCCTTTGAGTCAAGCAGTGCTGTTACTGAATATATGCAGCAATTGCTTGAGCAAGAAAGGGAAATTACTGTTGAACGTGATGAAGTCGCCGCGCAACGGCGTGAGCTAGAAAAGCAAATAGAGCGTCTTAGCCAACCGAGTGGTGCTGAAGATAGTCGTTTACTTGCCCTTGCTGAACGTTTTGGTGGTGTTTTACTTTCAGAAATCTATGATGATATTACTATTGATGATGCCCCATACTTCTCAGCACTGTATGGCCCGGCCCGTAATGGTATCGTTGTCCAAGATCTCTCCGCAGTTCGTAGCCAATTAGAAACACTACAGGATTGCCCTGAAGACGTATATTTTATTGAGGGAGATCCATCCTCTTTTGATGATAGTGTTTTTGATGCAGAAGAATTTGAAAACGCGGTACTAGTTCGTTCGTCAGATAGACAGTGGCGTTTCTCTCGCTATCCGGAAGTGCCATTGTTTGGCCGTGCCGCACGTGAAACTCATCTTGATGCTTTAACATTAGAGCGTGATAGTTTGGCTGAGCGCTATGCAACGCTATCATTCGATGTACAAAAAATTCAACGTGCGCACCAAGCATTTAGTCGTTTTATCGGCCAACATATTTCAGTCGCCTTCGAAGCCGACCCTGAAGCTGAAATCCGTATTTTGAACCAAAAACGCACGGAACTTGAGCGTAGCTTGGCACAGTTTGAGGAGAAAACTCAGCAGCAGCGCCAACAATTTGTCCAAGGTAAAGAGTCTGTGTCAGCCTTGAACCGACTATTACCATTGGTTGGGTTATTGATGGATGAAACGCTGGCTGATCGTGTTGATGAAATTCGCGATGAGCTCTCAGAGGCTGAAGAAGCGGCGCATTTCTTGAATAAGCATGGTCAATCTTTGATAAAACTTGAGCCGATTGTGACCGTGCTACTCAGTGATCCTGAACAACATGATCAATTGCGCCAAGACTATGAAACGGCAAAACATAGCCAACAAATTGCGAAACAGCAGGCATTCGCGTTGGTCGAAGTGGTGCAGCGTCGAGCTCACTTTAGCTACAGTGATTCGACGGGGATGGTCAACGAAAATGCCGACCTCAACGATAAGCTGCGTCAACGCTTAGAACAAGCGGAAGGCGAAAGAAGTCGAGCTCGTGAATTATTACGTCAGCAACAATCTCAGTCAGCACAGTTTAATCAGGTACTCGCGTCTTTACGCAGCTCTTTTGATACTAAACAAGAGATGTTGAAAGAGTTAGAAGCCGAAATGCAGGATATTGGTGTGAAAGCGGATCCTGATGCACAAGAGCGCGCGCGTATACGCCGTGATGAGCTGCATCAATCTGTGATGGCAAATCGTACGCGTATTAACCAGTTAGAAAAACAGCTGACCTTGTGCGAAGCTGAAATGGAAAACTTACAAAAACGCATTCGTAAGTTAGAAAAAGATTATTATCTCTTACGTGAACAAGTAGTTTCAGCCAAAGCTGGCTGGTGTGCTGTCATGCGTTTAGTGAAGGATAATGGTGTCGAACGTCGCTTACATCGCCGTGAATTAGCGTATACGGATGGCGATAGTCTGCGTTCTATGTCGGATAAGGCATTAGGTGCCTTACGTCTCGCGGTCGCTGATAACGAACATCTGCGAGATGTGTTACGCCTGTCTGAAGATCCTAAACGTCCAGAACGTAAAATTCAGTTCTTTATCGCGGTCTATCAGCATCTACGTGAACGTATCCGACAAGATATCATTCGGACAGATGATCCTATTGACGCGATTGAGCAAATGGAAATTGAACTGGCGCGTTTAACTGAAGAGCTGACGGCGCGCGAGCAGAAATTGGCGATTAGCTCGAAGAGTGTGGCGAATATTATTCGTAAGACGATTCAGCGTGAGCAAAACCGTATTCGCATGTTGAACCAAGGCTTACAATCTGTTGCATTTGGTCAAGTTAAAGGGGTTAGACTGAATGTTAATATTCGCGAAAGTCACTCATTAATGCTGACAGTGTTATCAGAAGAGAGCGAATTGCATCAAGATTTATTTACTAGCCAGCGTCTCACTTTCTCGGAAGCAATGGCGAAACTGTATCAACGTTTAAATCCTCAGATCGATATGGGGCAACGCTTACCACAGACTATTGGTGAAGAACTGCTTGATTATCGTAACTATCTTGAACTTGAGGTTGAAGTCAACCGGGGTTCAGATGGATGGTTGAAAGCGGAAAGTGGGGCATTATCGACCGGTGAGGCTATCGGTACGGGGATGTCGATACTGGTGATGGTCGTTCAAAGTTGGGAAGAAGAGTCACGTCGCTTACGTGCAAAAGACATTATTCCTTGTCGTTTGTTGTTCCTCGATGAAGCGGCTCGTCTAGATGCTAAATCTATTGCGACCTTATTTGAGCTTTGTGAACGATTAGAAATGCAATTAATTATTGCTGCACCTGAAAATATCAGCCCTGAAAAAGGCACCACGTATAAATTGGTTCGTAAAGTATTTGATAACCGTGAACACGTTCATGTTGTTGGTCTTAAAGGTTTTGGCCAAGATAATTCAAATATTCAGGCTCAGTTATCGCAAAGTTAATTCACTCATTGATTAATGCGAAATGAAAAACGGTGTTATTTTTAACACCGTTTTTTTTAATAAGCTAAAGCTAAATTTACTGTATTTCGGCCGCATCTTCTAAAACAGAAAATATTAATGAGATTTGTGTCTCATTTTCATGAAGAGAAAGACATTATTATCTGAATTCTTGTGATGCATCCCAATAAATTAGATTTGATATCGTTATGGTTTGCTTTCATGATGCCTGCATAGTCAATAAATGAATAAGGATTAAACATGAAAAAAACGACATTAACCTTAAGCGCCGTTGCTTTGGTACTCAGTTTGACGGCAACATCACAGGCTAAGGTATTAATGCCTGAAGTCGTCAGTTCAGGGGTGACGGTGGCTGAACTTGCTGAACAGAAACCTATACATTGGGTGTCTATTGAGCAAATTAAAAATAGCCTAGAAGGTCAAGCTCCAATGGCGGTAGGCTTTGATATTGATGATACCGTGTTATTTTCTAGTCCAGGTTTTTATCGTGGTAAGTTGGAATATTCCCCAAATGATTTTAGTTACTTAAAAAATATTGAGTTTTGGGAAAAAATGAATAATGAGTGGGATAAATTCAGTATGCCTAAAAAAGTTGGCATCGATTTAGTCCAAATGCACTTAAAACGTGGCGATACGGTTTATTTTATTACTGGCCGTACTAAAACAAAAACAGAAACCGTCACTAAATATGTTCAAGAAGGCCTAAAAATCCCAGAAGATAAAATGAATCCTGTCATTTTTGCAGGTGATGAGCCTGGTCAAAATAATAAAGTCAGTTGGATGCGTGATCACAAATTAAAAATTTATTATGGTGATGCTGATGCCGATATTGCAGCAGCACGAGAATTAAATATTCGCGGTATTCGTATCTTACGTGCAGCAAACTCCTCTTATCAGCCACTGCCAAAAGCAGGGCAGTTTGGTGAGGAAGTTGTGATTAATTCAGAGTACTAATTTGCGTTAATTGGCTTATATTAATGAAATTAAAGGCGCTTAGCGTCTTTAATTTTTTGAGTCAAAAAATGATACGGCATTCGATTGTGATAGTAAAAATGGACAGTACATTGTAACAATATCCCACGTTCAAATTTTTCTTCTTAAGTCATATTGAATATCAAATACACTGAATAAGTTTATTTTGACATTGGAGTGATTAATTAAAAGCAGTTTTTTTATCAGTCTTCTACATAAACTCAAAAGCTAAATAATTCTATTTTTCATTTGCTAAAATTATTCTGTTTTCATGCAGAGTAAGAAAAATGTTGACGCTTATTTAAAGACAAAATTAGCTAATTCCTATAACATTCTTTTCAAATTTAAATACAATAAATATTCAATATAATAAAAATGATTGTTATCCATGTCGTGACTTAAGGTGGATTTATGGCAAAGAAAAGAGTGAAAGTGCTGCAACTCTCAATAATTTGTGGGCTATTGTCGATACAGCTCCCAGTACTTTCCGCACAAGATAATGGGCAAGTGCTAGCTGAAGAAACGGCACCACAACAAGCGGTTATTGCGACACCTACCGTGGTAATGACACCGGCTGAAAGTTTAGCGCAAATTACATCCTCATTACCTGCTGATGTAAAACCCGTTTTTTCATCGCAAATTGCCAAGATCTACGCAGATCGGCAAATGAAATTGTTATGGCAAGATGAAACGGCTATTGAACAATTCCAACAACAATTAGCAGAGCTGGCTCTTTCTGGGGTGCAGCCACAATTTAGTGAATGGTTAGTCGCATTAGAAAATACACAATTAAGTGAGTTAGGCCGAGATGTGATGCTGTCTGATGCGATGTTGGGGTATTTGCAGTACCTTTCAGGGGTTTCAGCGAATGGGCAATTTTGGTTATACCAAAAGAAGCCGTATAACATTAGCGCGCCAACCGTTGAGCAAATGAAACCATGGCTAGAGTCAGTGGCTGAAAATAATTTAAGCGAATGGGTAAAGGCTCAGGCGCCACAACATGCGTTGTATCAACCTATGCGTCAAGAAATGTTGAAACAACTTAACATGAACGATGATGGACTGGAATTAGTGGAGACCAAAACACTGAAACCGGGTCAATCGAGTGATGATGTTATCACTTTGCGTGAAATCTTATACCGCCAAGGATTTATCGATGCTGCCGCTATCTCTACTGAGATAGATGCAGCAGCAAGCGAGGAAGAGAAAGCAAAAGCAACTGCCCAAGCCCGTTTATACAGTGAAGACTTGATTGAACCTGTGAAGAAGTTTCAACAAAGCTATGGGCTAGAAGCCGATGGTATGGTGGGTAAAGGAACCAAAGTTTGGCTCAATATGAAGCCTCAGCAAAAAGCAGGGCTAATGGCGCTGAATATTCAACGTTTACGTATCATTCCTGAAGATAGTGGAACAGGAATTTTAGTTAATATTCCCGCTTTCTCATTAAATTTTTATCTAAATGATGACGTTATTTTGGATTCAAAGGTGATTGTGGGGCGTCCCGACCGGAAGACGCCGATTATGAGCAGTGCATTAAATAACGTTGTTATTAATCCACCTTGGAGCGTTCCAACAAGCATGGCTCGTAAAGATATCGCACCTCGTGGTAAGCAGGATCCCAGTTATTTTAGCCGTAAGGGTTACACCGTCTATTCGGGCTGGGGGCAGGACTCATTTGAAATCGATCCGTATTCAATTAACTGGGATGAAATTACCCCAGCGAATTTTCCCTATCGGATCCGCCAAGCGCCGGGGCCAACGAACTCATTAGGCCGGTATAAATTTAATATGCCAAGTTCGGATGCGATTTATCTGCATGATACGCCGAATCACAGTTTATTTAATCGTAGCGCACGTGCTATCAGTTCCGGTTGTGTTCGAGTCAATAAAGCAAATGAGTTGGCAAGTATTTTATTAGGTGATGCAGGCTGGGAGCAAAAGCGTATAGATGGAGCCGTAAAAGCAGGCAGTACACGTTATGTTAATATTCCAGATCGTATCCCTGTTTATCTTTACTATCAAACAGCTTGGGTAGATAAAGAGCAAAAGCCACAGTATCGTGCAGATATTTATCAATATGATAACAGTATTGAAAATGTGGAAAAGCAATTGCCCGTCATTAAAAGTTTCTTACACTAAGCTTAGCGGCAGGGGGATTTTTCTTCCTGCCGTAGTACCATTGATTGTTGGTAGATAGGGGATAGTGTGTCGTTAAATTAATCTGCTAAATTTTCAGTCATTATCAGAGGATGAAAGGAGTATATTTCGCTAATTATTAGTGATACAGGTCACTATTTGGATGATGATATGTAAAATTTGCGCTTATTTACCTATTTATTTACATTAATATACATTCAAGTTAAATATCATTTGTTAGACTGATTATTAGTATAAATTTTGTTCCTAATACTAATTGTTTTGAGTTTCAGCTAGGCGGCTATGAAGTCAGTCAGAAAACATAAGTATTTATGTCAATCGGCTTGCAACAGATAGTGAATAACGCAGTGCTTTGAAACATTATCAGTATATTTAATTAATTGAAATTGAGCTACTACCTATGGATATCATTGACCAAAACCGCCGCAAATGGTTAGGTGTTGGTGCAGCTGCTTTTGGGCTGAGCTTATTACCTAACCATGTCTTTGCCGCTATGACGACGCCTAGACCAAAAATTTTGCGTTTTCAAAACCTCAATACCGGGGAATTTTTAAAAACAGAGTTTTTTGATGGACGCCATTATAATAAATCAGAACTAGCCCGATTAAATCATTTATTCCGTGATCACCGTAGCGATAAAATCAAAACGATAGACCCTAAATTATTTGATCAAATCTATATGCTGCAAGTTATGTTAGGAACTAATAAGCCTATTCAGCTGATTTCAGGTTATCGTTCACTTGAAACTAATAATGCATTGCGTCGAAGCAGTAGTGGTGTGGCGAAAAAGAGCTACCATACACGCGGGCAAGCGATGGATTTCCATATTGAAGGTATCCAACTCAGTAACATTCGTAAAGCAGCTTTAAAAATGAAGGCGGGTGGTGTTGGTTATTATCCAAGAAGTAATTTTGTTCATATAGATACGGGGCCTGCACGGACTTGGTAGGTTTGGGTTATTCGTCATAATTCACGTCGCAGCATTGTTGACTACGCTCGGTTACCCGAGCCACATGCTTTTGTATGCTCCTCGGGATACCCTTACTTGTCGCCTAGCTGCAACGCGAATTATTGAGAATACCTGTCAGTCAATTAACGTCGCTTTATCTGGTTTTAAGTGGTGAGCGTTATGACTGTTTTCCGTGTTTCTATGCGCATTGCTTCCCTTCATTTACACACCTCTCTGACTTCTGTATGCTCCTAATAATTATTTTTTTATTATTCTGTTACTCAGACGGCGTAAGCCTATGTAGCATAGATGCGGAGTCAATGTTCGATGAAATATACGATTATCCCAGTAACCCCTTTTATGCAAAATTGTCAGGTGATTTGGGATGAAAACTCAATGGAAGCCGTGATTGTTGATCCAGGCGGTGAGGCTGAAAAACTGATTGCTGCGATTGAAGAACGTGGCTTAAAGCTCAGCAAAATTCTTCTTACCCACGGGCATGCCGATCATATCGGAGCTACCGCGGCTATTGCCAAACATTTTTCGGTACCTATTTATGGTCCGCAAAAGGAAGATGCTTTCTGGATTGAGGCGTTGGCACAACAAAATGCGATGTTTAATATTGAAGGCTGTCCTGACTTTACACCTGATTATTGGTTAGAAGAGGGGCAGACGGTGAGCTGTGGCCCAATAACTTTTGATGTTCTGCATTGTCCAGGGCATACACCTGGTCATATTATATTTGTTAATCATGCAGATAAACTGATTTCCATGGGGGATGTATTATTTAAAGGGGGTGTAGGGCGTAGTGATTTCCCTCGTGGTGACCATCAAGTACTGATTGCATCGATTAAAAATAAAGTATTACCACTTGGCGATGAGTATCAATTTATACCCGGTCACGGTCCTATGTCGAATTTAGGTCATGAGCGGCAGACAAACCCGTTCTTGCAGGATGACTTACCTGTTTGGTAATTAACAATTTGAACAATAAACGCCTCATTAAGTGGGGCGTTTTATAATTAGACACGGTATTCATTAATAAAAAAAAGAACGATACATATGTATCGTTCTTTTTGCTGTTCAGATTGTTTTACAACTTAGATGACTTTAACGATCGCTTCACACAGTGGAACCATATTTTCGAGTGTTAAGCCAGCGACGTTAATACGTCCAGAACTCACTGCATAGATACCAAATTCGCTACGTAGACGCTCTACCTGCTCTTTTGTCAGGCCACTGAAGGAGAACATACCATTTTGGTTAATGATGAAGCTAAAGTCTTGTTTAGCGCCTTTCTCTTCAAGTGTGCTTACCAGCAACTGACGCATACGTTTAATACGCTCACGCATTGACGTCAATTCTTGGATCCACTCAGCTTTCAGGGCATCATCAGATAAAATGGTTGTGACGACAGCGGCACCATGTGCTGGTGGGTTTGAGTAGTTAGCACGAATAACGGCTTTCGCTTGGCTAAATGCGCGCTCTGCATTATCACTATCTTTAGCAATAATGGTGCAAGCTCCGACACGCTCATTATATAAGCCAAAGTTTTTCGAATAAGAACTTGCTACGATCATTTCTGGATTTTGTTTAGTAAAGATACGCAGGCCTTCAGCATCCTCATCTAAACCTTTTGCAAACCCTTGGTAAGCAAAGTCAAACACTGGCAGTAAACCTTTTTCAGCACATAGTGCAGACAGTTTAGTCCATTGCTCTACCGTTGGGTCGATGCCAGTTGGGTTATGGCAGCAACCATGCAGAACGATAACATCACCGGCTACGGCAGCAGATAGGCTGTTTAGCATGCCATCAAAATCCATACCGTGATTAGCGGCATCATAGTAGTTGTAGGTCAGGACTTCTAAGCCAGCAGCTTCAAAAATATTTTTATGGTTTGGCCAAGTTGGATTGCTTATCCAAACACGCTTAGCGTTGGTTTGGCTAGCGATAAAATCAGCCGCAATACGCAGAGCACCAGTTCCGCCCGGCGCTTGTGCAGTACGAGCACGCTGAGAAGTGACAATTTCATGCTCTTTACCAAATAACAGCTCTTGAGTGACACGACCAAATTCTGGCATCCCACTGATGGCAAGATAGTTTTTGGTGTTTTCATTTTCAAGCAGGAATTTTTCTGCTTTTTTCACAGTGTCTAGAACTGGAGTTTTACCAGACTCATCTTTGTAAACGCCGATACCGAGGTTAATTTTGTTATCACGAGGGTCAGCACGGAAACTATCAGCAAGGCCTAAAATAGGGTCAGCAGGGGCAGCAGTAATTTTTTCAAACATGTTGTCGATTCCAAAGCTCAGTTGTTAAGCCGAAAATGTTGAGTGCTCAGGTTAACGCGCAGAAAACAATTTGCCAACCGTTTTACTAAAAATTGGTAAGATCTTGTGATGTAGGTATAAATTGCATGGGATCTGACCATTAACCGCACTAAATGCAGCGATTTTCTCTAACGTATCGACACTTTAGATTAATAATTGATCTTAATGCAGGATTTAGTGGTTAGGGAGAGAGTGTACGAGGGTAAAGGGACAAATAAGGATAAAAATAGCGCGTCACACAACAAAAAAAGCAACGCCGAAGCGTTGCTTTTCAAAACAGATTTCACTGTTGTCTGAATTATTGTTTAAACAATAATTAGAACTGGTAAACCAGACCCAGACCAACTACGTTATCAGTGTTGATACCGTTTTCACGAGTGAAGTCGTTGTCTTTCAGCAGGTTGATTTTGTAATCAACAACTGCAGACATGTTTTTGTTGAAGTAGTAGTAAGAACCTACAGAGATGTATTTAACCAGATCTTGGTTGTTGTAAGTTTTACCATTATAAGTACGGCCTAAGTCTTTACCTTTAGATTGGTTATAACCAATAGATGGTTTCAGACCGAAGTCGAACAGGTATTGAGCAACTAATTCAACGTTTTCAGTTTTGTTAGCGATACTGTCGTCTGAACCATAACGAGTTGTGTTCAGAGTTTGGCCGTACATAGCTGCTAAGTAAACGTTGTTAGCGTCGAATTTACCACCAACGTTCCATGCTTGCGCTTTTTGACCGCCAGCAGTTGTGTCATGTTGCTGATTAGGAGTACGAGAAGAGTTAGAGTAACCACCACCCAGTGATACGCCCCAACCTAAGTCATACGCTGCAGAGAAACCGTAGCCGTCACCGTTGTCTTTAGCAGCATCGCCTGAAGATGATTTGTTGTTGTCACCGTTTTTGCCTTGATATTGCAGAGCGAAGCTCAGGCCATCAACATAACCGAATGCGTTGTTGTTACGGTAAGTTAACAGGTTACGGTTACGGCTAGTCATGAAGTTGTCAGACTGAGCCATAGTATCCGCGCCCCACAGTGGGAATACGTCGGTCCATGCGTTCGTGTCATAAACCACACCGTAGTTACGGCCGTAGTCGATTGAACCGAAATCAGCAAATTTCAGACCAGCATACGCTAGACGGTTTTTATTTTCGTTGTGACCTTCAGACTTGTTAGTCTTAGTTTCCCACTCGAAACGACCAAAACCAGTCAGTTGATCAGTGATTTGAGTATCACCTTTCAGGCCTAAACGAACGCGTGAATCGTCGCCATCTTCACTTTTCTTACCTTTATCAGCGTCAGCAAAATAGTGACGAACGTCAACTTTACCGTAAACGTCTAGTTTGTTGCCGTCTTTGTTGTATACTTCAGCTGCGTTTGCTGCGCCTGCAGCCAACAGAGCTGGGATAACCATTGCAAGAATATTGCGTTTCATCATTATTATTACCCTCATTGGTGTTATTCGGACACCTGCCACTGCCAAAAATAATTCTCAAAAAAAATTGGAACTATTTATGAGAGATTAGTGTCGTCTATGTCGGCGTCCAGTGTTCCATTGGTAAATAAATTTATCTACCCTCAAAGTGCTACAAAAATAAAGATTCTGAAACAAATGGTAACAAGGTGTTTCAAAATGTAAAAAATAGATCAAAAAACAACCGCAGGTATGACCAGTTTAAAAATAATTACAAAATTTAGGGAACTTTTTGAGAGGTTAAATTGCGCTTTTTTTGAACAATTTAGATAAGTATAATTGACAGATTTGCTTATAGATAAGACAAGAAATGAGGAAAAAAGCAGATTTTTCTGATCTAAATTAAATTGGCTTAAAAAATGGTGTTAATTTGTACACTGGTGTCAACGTGGTTATAGCCTTTGAAAATATTATAAAAGTAATAAAAGATATTAAAAATAATATCGGGTCTATAGCGACCCGATATTCGATATAAAAGATAAGGCTAATAAGTCTTAGAATGCTGCATTTCTTGGCGTACGTGGGAAGGGAATGACTTCACGAACGTTACCAACGCCAGTGACATAAGCCACTAAGCGCTCGAAGCCAAGGCCAAAACCAGAGTGTGGTACTGTGCCATAGCGGCGTAGATCGCGATACCACCAGTAATCTTCTTTATTCATTCCCATTTCATCAAGACGTGCGTCTAACATATCAAGGCGCTCTTCACGTTGTGAACCACCGATGATTTCACCAATACCGGGGGCGAGTACATCCATTGCTGCCACTGTCTTGCCATCTTCGTTAAGGCGCATATAGAAAGCTTTAATGTCCTTAGGATAGTTTTTAACAACCACCGGTGCTTTGAAATGTTGCTCAGCCAAATAGCGCTCATGCTCAGAAGACATATCAACCCCCCAGTACACTGGGTTTTCAAATTTCTTACCACAAGTTTCTAGGATCTTGATCGCATCGGTATAGTCGACTTGCGCGAAATCTGAATTAACAAAGTTTTCTAAACGGTTGATGACGTCTTTATCGACACGTTGAGCAAAGAACTCGAGATCATCACGACGCTCATCAAGTGCTGCCTTGAAGACAAATTTCAGCATTTGTTCTGCAAGACCCGCCACATCATCAAGATTAGCGAAAGCCACTTCCGGCTCAACCATCCAGAATTCCGCTAAGTGGCGGCTGGTGTTTGAGTTTTCTGCACGGAAAGTCGGGCCAAAGGTATAAACTTTGCTTAATGCTGTAGCATAAGCTTCGCCATTCAATTGTCCTGATACGGTTAAGAAGGACTCACGACCAAAGAAATCCTCACTGAAATCAACTTCACCTTTGTCATTACGTGGCAGGTTATTGTAGTCCAGTGTCGAAACACGGAACATTTCACCCGCACCTTCGGTATCAGATGCTGTGATAATTGGGGTTGAAACCCAAAAGTAACCTTGCTCATCAAAGAAACGATGTAATGCTTGGGCAAGCGTGTGGCGAACACGCGCTACTGCACCGATTAAGTTAGTGCGTGGACGCAAGTGTGCGACTTCACGTAGATACTCAACGCTATGGCGTTTTGCCGCCATCGGGTAAGTGTCAGGATCTTCAACCCAACCTACCACTTTAACTGCTGTTGCTTCTAACTCGAAAGATTGGCCTTGGCCTGGTGATTCTTTCACGATCCCCGTGACTTCAACAGAACAGCCTGTCGTCAGATGCAGGACTTCGTCGTTATAATTAGATAAATTATTATTGATGACAGCCTGTAATGGGTTAAAGCAGGAACCGTCATAAACGGCGAGGAAAGAAAAACCAGCATTTGAATCTCTCCTTGTACGTACCCAGCCTTGAACGGTGACTTCAGAGCCCACCGCCACACGGCCTTGCAGTACATCGACTACAGGCGCAACGATCATAAAAATTACTCTCTTTTTATATAAACGAAATTAACGATGACATTTCCACTGTTCTGATTGTTTATCAACCATATTGATATGACCAGTGAAAGTATTTGTTTTCCTGAAATTCTCTATTTCAAGATTGATGTTCTATGTTACTTGCCGTGAGGCAGGAAACAAGTAAAAAATCGTGACTTTTCTACCAGAAAGGTCGTAGTCCCTAGCTATACCTTAGTTAGGGCTCTAATAGCAAGTAAATATAATCATCTACTATGAATATTAATGAAGATGGCACTTTTTGTGTGATACTCAAAAAGAAGGCGCTTGAGTATCACACAGGCTGAAAATGCCATTAACAGGCTTTTTCCATTTTCGGTAGGTCGAAAGCTTTACGCAGTTGATTAACGAACTCATCATCTTCACAAATGGTTTTGCCTGGACTATCAGACAGTTTTGCGACAGGCTTGCCATTACATTCAACCAATTTGATGACGATATTTAAAGGAACGACTCCGGGAATATTGCACGTGAGCCTTGTACCGATCCCAAATACCAGATTAATACGCTTATGGAAATAACGATACAGCTCCAATGATTTTTGCAGGTCTAAGCTATCAGAAAACACTAATGTTTTCGTCATTGGATCAATGCCTAATTTTTCATAGTGTGCGATGGCTTTTTCACCCCATTCGATAGGGTCACCCGAATCATGACGTAGTCCTTGGTAGCGCTTCGCAAAATTATCATCGAAATCACGCAAAAAAGCATCCATCGTAATACAGTCTGTTAAAGCAATACCGAGTTGATCGGGGTATTCATCGAGCCAGCTTTGCAATGCGGCTCGTTGGCTATTTGCGAGTTCAGGGCTGATTTGTTGATGAGCTTGAAACCACTCATGAGCTTGCGTACCAACAGGGGCTAATCCTAATTCATGAGCCAATTTATAGTTACTGGTGCCGACAAGATAAGGAAACTCATCTTTGAGCATGGAAACGATAGCGGATTGTACATCATAGGAAAAACGGCGACGGGTGCCGAAATCCATTAATTTAAAATGGCTAAGGTCGATATGATTTTCGGCCGCTTGGGCATAAAAGACGGTCAGTAATTTTTTTAACTGACTCACCGCATCCTCGCGGGTAATCTGTGGGTGTCTATCGCGTTGAACAATTTCACTGATCAAAGCAAGCAGTGGGACTTCCCACATAATGACTTCGCACCATGGGCCGCTAATACGGATAGCGAGCTGCCCATCATCTGCAAGGGTAATGTCCACTTGTTCTGGCTTAAAACGGAAGTTTTTTAACCAAGCAAGATAGTCGTCTTTGAAAAAAGGAAGACCACTTAAATAATTAACTTCTTCATTAGTTAGTGAAAGATGGGCCATCAATTGGACTTGCTGGCGGATTTCATTCGCATAAGTACCTAAAATTTCACGGCTACGACAGCGGAACTCGGCAACAACCGGAACTTGGCTGTAATGGTGAAATACGGCCTGCTGCATATGAAGCTTATAAGCATCAGTGTCAAGCAGTGATGTAATAATGGGGGTAGCGTCTAAATTCATGGCGCGCAGGCGTCCTCGCGGAGCTATCTACTTATTAGCTAAATCGTTTAAAGTTGGAAAAGTATACTCACTTTAGCAGAAGATAGAAGCCTTATTGCATCACTCTTATCTATGTGAGCTCTTCCAATATTTATTTATACCCTTCACATTTCAAGTGATAGCGTGATGATTAAGTTTGTCTATACTCATCATCGACGGCTATTTTGTTCCTTGCGATACCTTTCTTATCGCTTAGATTCCCCTTGAACGTATCATCATTGACATGATTGACTAGGATGGAATACTGGCTGTTATGGTTATTTAACAAGCGTTAATATATCTATACTAGTCATCAGGTATGAAATGATACTAACACGTAATTTTCTATTTAACAGTGTTATAGCATCAACGAGCAAACCAATTCTTAACAATTGTTGATACTGATAGTCATAAATAGGCAACATAATATGATGCAATTGTTTCTCATAGGCATTTTTGTTGCAGCAGCGTATAGTAATATAAAGAATAAATGATAAACGACTGTATCGAATTAACGAATAAAAAAGGTTACTTATGACCCAATTGCGACAAGCGAAATATCGTCAGGACTATAAAGCCCCTGATTATACTATCTCTGAAATTGATCTCGATTTTATTCTCGACCCAGCAAAAACGGTTGTCACGGCGATTAGCCAAGTAAAACGCCTTAACCCAGAATCATCGACACTGGAACTGCATGGTGAAGACCTGAAATTAATCAGTGTCGAAGTGGATGGTCAGTCTTGGACGCATTATCAAGAGCAAGACGGTAAGCTGATATTGGAATCCTTACCTGAAGCTTTCACATTACATATTGTGAATGAAATCAGCCCCGAAAAAAATACAGCGCTAGAAGGTTTATATGTTTCAGGGGATGCGCTATGTACACAATGTGAAGCTGAAGGTTTCCGTCATATCACTTATTATCAGGATCGTCCTGACGTTTTAGCGCGTTACACAACGACGATTACTGCGGATAAACAACGTTATCCTTATTTATTATCTAATGGTAATCGCATCGCTGAAGGTGAACTGGATGATGGACGTCATTGGGTTAAGTGGCAAGATCCTTTCCCAAAACCAAGCTACCTATTTGCGTTAGTCGCTGGTGACTTTGATGTGCTTCGCGATACTTTTATTACACGCACTGGCAGAGAAGTGGCTTTAGAACTCTTTGTTGATAAAGGCAACCTTGACCGCGCGCCATGGGCAATGCAATCCCTAAAAAATGCGATGAAGTGGGATGAAGAGCGCTTTGGTCTGGAATACGATCTCGATATTTACATGATAGTCGCGGTTGATTTCTTTAATATGGGCGCGATGGAAAACAAAGGTCTGAATGTTTTCAACTCCAAATACGTGCTCGCGAAAAATGAGACTGCCACGGATAAAGATTATTTAAATATTGAATCGGTGATCGGCCACGAATATTTCCATAACTGGACAGGGAACCGTATTACTTGTCGTGATTGGTTCCAATTAAGTTTAAAAGAAGGCTTAACCGTTTTCCGCGATCAAGAATTTAGTTCAGATCTCGGTTCGCGTTCTGTCAACCGCATCAATAATGTGAAAGTGATGCGTGCTGCTCAGTTTGCTGAAGATGCTAGCCCTATGGCACATCCGATCCGTCCTGAAAAAGTGATTGAGATGAATAACTTCTATACCTTAACCGTTTATGAAAAAGGTTCAGAAGTCATTCGAATGATCCACACATTATTAGGCGAAGAGATGTTCCAAGCAGGGATACAGTTGTATGTTCATCGCCATGATGGTAGTGCTGCGACCTGTGATGATTTTGTGCAAGCCATGGAAGATGCCTCGAATGTGGATCTGTCGTTATTCCGTCGCTGGTACAGCCAATCAGGTACGCCTGTTTTAACGGTACGTGATGAATATTTCCCTGAAAAACAAGAATATGTATTACATGTTAGACAAATGACGCCACCAACAGCGGATCAAGCGGAAAAGCTGCCGTTACATATTCCGTTAGATATTGAATTATATGCTGAAGACGGTTCTATTATCCCGTTGAAACATATGGGAAGCCATATCAATTCAGTGTTGAACGTCACACAAGAATCACAAACGTTCACTTTTGATGAAGTTCCTAGCCGTCCGGTTCCTTCATTATTACGTGAATTCTCTGCACCTGTTAAATTAGATTATCCATATAGTGATGAGCAACTTGCCTTTTTGATGCAATATGCAAGCAATGAGTTCTCTCGTTGGGATGCGGCTCAGCAATTGATCGGTAACTATGTGAAGCTCAATGTTGCGAATCATCAAGCGGGCAAAGAATTCGTTTTGCCTGAGCATGTGATTGATGCATTTAGAGCGGTGTTATTGAGTGATTCTATCGATCCAGCATTGGCCGCATTGATTTTAACACTGCCTTCTGAGAATGAGATGGCGGAGTATTTTCAAACTATCGACCCTGATGCTATCCACATTGTCGCTGATTTTATTGCACATCAATTGGCCGTGGAAATGGCGGATGAGTTCTTAGCCGTTTATCAATCAATTCATATTGATGGTTACCGTGTTGATCATGGTGATATTGCGAAACGTTCATTACGCAATGTGTGCTTGCAATATCTTGCAGCAGGGGATGACCAGGCGCTGGCGGATAAATTAGTTTCTACGCAATTTGCATCGGCTGACAATATGACGGATTCATTGGCCGCATTGACAGCAGCGAGCGAATCTCAATTACCTTGCCTTGAATCGTTGATGACTGCGTTTGATGAACGTTGGCATCATGATGGCTTGGTGATGGATAAATGGTTTACGCTGCAAGGCACTAGCCCAGCGCCCGATGTATTGGAAAAAGTGCGGAGCTTGTTGACTCACCGTTCGTTTAGTATGAGTAACCCGAACCGTGTTCGTTCTCTAGTCGGTGCGTTTGCTTCTGGTAATCCGTCTGCATTCCATGCACAAGATGGAAGCGGTTATCAGTTCCTGTATGACATTTTAGTTGATTTAAATACACGCAACCCTCAAGTTGCATCACGGTTGATTGAGCCGTTGATCCGCTTAAAACGTTTTGATGAAAAACGTCAAAGTCTAATGCGTAATACTTTAGAGCAGTTGAAAGGGTTAGATAACCTATCCGGTGACCTGTTTGAAAAAGTGACGAAGGCACTTGAGAGCTAAGTTTCTCATAACCAATCAGTAACCAATACAAGCCCTTGAGAATATTTTTCAAGGGCTTGTTCTTTTCAATCCGCCACAAAAAAGCTGGCAGGGTGTTATTCATGATAGGGCGTTTCGAATGGGTGAATCCGCTTTGTTAACTCCCGACTAATCAGCTTGTGTGCAATAAATTGATTTTTTCATAGAAAAAGTAGCGCAAGATAGGGTAATCTATGTCGCGTTTTATCGGATGAAAATGTTCCCTTTGCTTAATATAGGCTCAGCAAATTTTATTTGTTGGGTGTTTTGATGCGCGGAACATTGTGTCTTTTAATCGCTTTATACACAAAGTAATTTAAGTTGTTGGCGTTAAGCATCAGTGCGCATTTCAGCTTAAAGTATGGCAGGTATAGACAGAAATAGGTTATTGGATATGTTATATCACCTTGCCCGCAAGGCTCTATTCCAGTTCGACCCAGAAAAAGCCCATGAACTGACTTTCCGTCAGCTTCAGCGCTTAAATAATTCTCCTCTTAAATGTCTTCTTCGCCAATCGGTGGCGACTAAACCTGTTCAATGTATGGGGCTGTCATTTAAAAATCCACTTGGTCTAGCCGCAGGGTTAGATAAAGATGGCGAATGTATTGACGCTTTCGGTGCAATGGGCTTTGGTTTTGTTGAAATCGGTACCGTCACTCCTCGACCGCAGGCTGGTAATGACAAGCCAAGGCTGTTTCGGTTAGTTGAAGCAGAAGCGTTGATCAATCGTATGGGGTTTAACAATAAAGGTGTTGATAACCTTGTTGAGAATGTCAAAAAATCAACCTACGGTGGGGTGATTGGAATTAATATTGGCAAAAATAAAGATACGCCAGTAGAGCAAGGTAAGGATGATTATTTAATTTGCATGGATAAGGTTTATACACATGCAGGTTATATTGCTATTAATATTTCGTCACCAAATACGCCGGGTTTACGCACGCTGCAATATGGAGAAGCTTTGGACGATTTGTTAAGCGGAATAAAAACAAAGCAGTTGGAATTACAATCGAAACATCAAAAATATGTTCCTGTTGCCGTTAAAGTTGCCCCGGATTTAAGCGAAGAAGAAATAATACAAGTTACAGATAGTTTAGTTCGCCATAATATAGATGGTGTGATCGCCACGAATACCACTTTAGATCGCTCCTTAGTCCAAGGTTTAAATCACTGTAATGAAGCTGGTGGTTTAAGTGGACGCCCAGTGCAACTAAAAAGTACTGAAGTTATTAGGATCATTTCTCGTGAATTAAATGGCAAGTTACCAATTATTGGCGTGGGTGGAATTGATTCATTAACATCCGCACGTGAGAAAATGGATGCAGGCGCATCATTGATCCAAATTTATTCAGGTTTTATATATAATGGTCCAAAGTTAATTAAAGATATTGTGAACCATATATAGTTAACTGTAAATTTACCTAAAGGGGGCTTTATTTATGCTCCCTTTTAATCTATATTGAGTTGGATGCTTATTTTTAAATCATTTTGACATTTTTAGAACCGAATTATTTATATTTCTATCTAAAAAATGTATTTGTACTCTGACTAATTTGAGTTGCACGTAGCTGTTAAGTCACATTATTCGTTTCGTTAAAAAGCGCTGATAATATAATTAGGCTAATAGAATCGGCTCAACTAGCAACTTCAAGTATGGTGAGTATACCGATAAATCGCTAAGGGATCGTTTATGATAATAAAACCTGATGATCATTGGCGTTGGTATTTTGATCATGACCATGATAGGGTGATGTTGGATCTCGCCAACGGCATGATATTTCGCTCATGTTTTCCCGCAAAAATGCTAACTGCGTTTGCGCGTGATGAAATGCCTTTTAGTATTGAAGATGCTGCTGAGTTTTATATATTCGACGAACAGGCTAAAAGATTAAATTTATCCAATGAAGAAAGAGCCGAATTAGTGCTCAATAGTTTAGTGGCATTTCGTTTTCTAAAACCACAAATGCCAAAAAGTTGGTATTTTTCATCTTTTCACGATATTAAACAGCCAGCTCAAGGCCAGCTTATTCAAGTTTGTTTAGAAAGCACCCGCAATATTGCCACATTTATTATTGCTGAAGCGGGGGCATCGGCAAGTTTATGTTTATTGGCAGAAGCACAATTAGAATTACCAGATCGTAAATTACGCTTCTGTGATCCCATTAAGATCATGAACGATCGTATGAGGGAATATAAGCGCAAGTCTAATCGCTTATTGTATGGCAATGTCATTTAATTGATCATCCTTGATCGTTTATGTTTTTTTTAATATGACTCATAACACCATCATTAAAATAATTATTGGTATGATGGTGTTTAAAAACTAACGTAAAGCTAATTTAATTGCACTTTTAGGAATACAACTACAGGCTAATATATAGCCATCACCTTTAATTGCACTCTGTTTTAATGGTGTCACTTCTCCTTCGAGCAGCTTTATTTTGCATTGACCACAAATGCCTGCGCGACAGGAATAAGGTAGCGATACTCCTTTTGCTTCTAATTGTTCAAGAATGACTTCTTGGTTATTCCCTTCATAATCATGATGTTCAAAAGTCATGGTCACTGTGCTTAGTGGTGTGGTTGTACCGGTCGCCTTGCTGCCTGTTTCCCTTTCTTTTGGGATATAGCGATTAGGTTGTTTCTTTTCGAGTACGGTAACTTCATCACCCACACGAATGACTCCGGTATTATGAATAATCACATTTTGGCCAAAGTCGACATCACCATTTTCAGCGGTGCGGAACGTTTGCAAAGTGGCGAGAGGCTCACTATTAGGGTGCTTTATGCCTTTTTCTGGACTCACGGTGGTCAAAATGCAGCGGCTACATGGGCGATCAAGGGTAAAGATGACATCCCCTATCTGGATTTTTTTCCAAGTATCCTCTTCGAAAGGTTGCGCACCTGTGATGATCAGGTTACCTCTAAATTGTTCAAGTTTAATGCTGGCAGGGCAGCGCTTTTGGAGTTCCTGCACTGAGGCTTCATTAATTAATAAGAAGGGGTAACCGTCAGCAAAAGACATTGGAACATCGGGCATGGTTTTGACTCGGCGAGACAGATGAGGGCTTATCCAACGAAGTTGAACAGGCTCCTCAAAATAGCGACTCAACCAAGAATTAATCGTTTCGGGTGCAATCAAGGCATGAAAATGATTCCCCCAAACTTCAGTTGGGCTCTGATTCTCATCAAAGTCCTGATACAATACCGTCACACTTTCGCCATCGGGTGCTTTAAGATAAAGACCATTATTTAACATTGCTGGTGTGAATAGTAACATCTGAGGGTATTTTCTCGCGGTGATAAATTTACCTTCCAGCGTTGTTACCATAAAATTACGATCAAAGATTAATCCACTGGTATCAGCGTAAGCATGAGACAAACGTATGCCTCTCATGGACTTGACTGGGTGGGTATAAAGGCGTGAAAGCGTTATCATTATTTAATCCTTATAATTGTTGCTGAGCAACTTTATGACAACTCCATAAGATTAGCTATAATGCGCAACAATTTTTCATCCAAATTGGTAAAAAATACTATGAATTCTCTGTTTGCCAGCACAGCTCGTGGCCTTGAAGAACTATTGAAATCCGAATTAGAAGCTCTGGGCGCTAGCCAGTGCAAAATTGCACAAGGGGGTGTCTATTTTCAGGCTGATGAACGGGTGATGTATCAGAGTCTGCTCTGGAGCAGGCTGGCATCCCGTATCTTATTACCATTGAATGAGTTTGACGTTTACAGCGACTTAGATTTATACCTTGGTGTACAGGCCATTGACTGGACCGAAATCTTCTCGGTTAATGATACATTTTCAGTTCATTTTAGTGGTACTAATGACGAAATCCGCAATAGCCAATATGGGGCGTTAAAAGTTAAAGATGCGATTGTCGATTGCTTTGTACGTAAATTAGACCAGCGGCCAGATGTTGCACGGCAACAACCCGATATTCGTGTTAACGTTTATTTAAATAAAGAGAGGGCGAGTGTCGCGCTTGATTTAAGTGGTGATGCACTCCACATTCGCGGTTATCGTGATTTAGCGGGCCAAGCGCCATTAAAAGAAAATTTAGCGGCTGCGATTATAAACCGTTCAGGTTGGCAAAAAGATACGCCTCTTGTCGATCCTATGTGCGGTTCAGGCACATTGCTCATTGAAGCGGCAATGATTGCGGCGGATAGAGCCCCTGGTTTATATCGTGAACATTGGGGATTCTATGCATGGTCAAAATATAATCCTGAATTATGGCGTGAACTGATCACAGAAGCTCAGGTACGTTTTCGTCAAGGTTTGAAAGAAACAACCTCGCGTTTTTATGGCGTTGATATTGATAAACGTGTACTCGATATGGCGCGTTCTAATGCGCGCAGAGCTGGGGTTCAAGAATTGATAAGCTTGAATCAAGGCGATGCGGCGATGCTTGAAAACCCGGTTAAAACGGATCATAAAGGTACTATTTTAAGTAACCCTCCTTATGGTGAACGTCTTGAAAGTGAGCCTGCGTTGATTGCGTTGCATAGCCAATTAGGTCGTGTGGTTAAATCACGTTTTCCAGGGTGGCGTTTATCCATTTTTAGTGCTTCCCCAGAGCTTTTAAGCTGTTTGCAATTGCGTTCAGAACGTGAATTTAAAGCGAAAAATGGGCCATTGGAGTGCGTACAAAAAAATTATGTTCTGGCTGAGACCCCGTCTGAAACCGTGGGGGAAATTTCACCAGATTTTGCGAATCGTCTACGTAAAAATCACAAAAAGTTCAGCAAGTGGGCTAAACAGCAAGGTGTTGATTGTTACCGCGTCTATGATGCGGATTTGCCTGAATACAATGTTGCCGTCGATATCTATGGTGACAAAGTCGTTATCCAAGAATATGCCCCACCGAAAACGGTAGATGAGCGCAAAGCTCGTCAACGACTATTTGATGTTATCACGGCGACAATGAACGTATTGCAGCTATCATCCAACCAACTGGTGTTAAAAACGCGCCAACGCCAGAAGGGGAAACAGCAATACGAAAAATTGGCACAAAAAGAAGATTTCTTTTTAGTGCAAGAATACAACGCTAAAATGCTCGTCAATTTAACGGATTATCTTGATACTGGGTTATTTTTAGACCATCGTATTGCTCGTCGTATGTTAGGGCAAATGAGCCGCGGTGCAGACTTTTTGAACTTGTTTTGTTATACCGGTTCAGCCACCGTCCATGCGGGTTTGGGCGGTGCGAAAAGTACAACCTCGGTGGATATGTCTCGTACCTACCTAGAATGGGCAGAGAAAAACTTACAAGCAAACGGCTTAACTGGACGTCAACATCGTTTGGTTCAAGCGGACTGCCTGAATTGGTTAGCAAATAGTCATGAACAATTTGATTTGATCTTCATTGATCCACCCACTTTTTCAAACTCAAAACGAATGGACGGTACTTTTGATGTGCAACGTGATCATATCCAGTTGATCAGCCATTTAAAACGCATGTTACGCCGTGGGGGAACGATTATGTTTTCCAATAATAAGCGAGGTTTTAAAATGGATAGCGAAGCACTGAGCGACCTTGGATTACAAGCCGAAGAAATTACAGCGAAAACACGTTCAGAAGACTTTGCTCGTAACCGTCAGATTCATAACTGCTGGCTGATACGCCACGCAGCGTAAAGGATAAAATCAATGGCTTTAATTAATTTGTCAGGTGCATATTTATCGTTTAGTGATGCACCTTTATTGGATAGTACTGAACTTCATATTGAAGACAATGAACGTGTTTGTTTAGTTGGCCGTAATGGTGCAGGTAAATCCACATTAATGCGTGTATTAACGAAGGAGCAGCCGCTTGATGATGGGCAGCTTCTTTATCAACAAGATCTGATTGTTGCCCGTTTACAACAAGACCCACCACGTAATATTGAAGGGACTATTTTTGATTTTGTTGCGGAAGGGGTTGCGGAGCAAGCTGAGTATCTTAAAGATTACCATCATGTGTCTAAATTGGTGGAAAGCGATCCAAGTGAAAAGAATTTAAACAAATTAGCTGAATTACAAGAGGTTCTTGATAGTCGGAATTTATGGTTACTCGATGCTCGTATTAGTGACGTATTGAAAAAACTGGATCTTCCTGCGGATGCGCAGTTGTCTTCATTATCAGGTGGTTGGCTACGCAAAGCGGCATTGGGCCGTGCATTAGTCAGCAATCCACGTGTATTGTTTCTTGATGAGCCGACTAACCACTTGGATATTGAAACCATTTTATGGTTAGAGAATTTCCTGAAAGATTTCCAAGGTAGTATCGTCTTTATCTCCCATGACCGTTCATTTATCCGCAATATGGCAACACGTATTGTTGATCTCGATAGAGGCAAATTGTCATCGTGGCCGGGTAATTATGATGCCTATTTGATCGCAAAAGAGGAAGCTTTGCGTGTAGAAGAGATGCAAAATGCAGAATTTGACCGCAAACTTGCCCAAGAAGAGGCGTGGATTCGTCAAGGCATCAAAGCAAGACGTACGCGTAATGAAGGGCGTGTGCGTGCGTTAAAAGCTTTGCGAGTTGAACGTTCTCAGCGTCGTGAAGTACTGGGTAGCGCAAAAATGCAAGTTGAAGAAGCGGCTCGCTCAGGAAAAATTGTGTTTGAGATCGAAAATGTGAACTATCACATTGATGGCAAAGTCTTAGTCAAAGATTTTAGTGCACAAGTGATGCGCGGTGACAAAATTGCCTTAGTGGGGCCAAATGGCTGTGGTAAGACGACGCTGCTGAAATTAATGTTGGGAGACTTACAAGCCAATAGTGGTAAGGTGCATTGCGGCACTAAGTTAGAGGTCGCTTATTTCGATCAACACCGTGCGGCTCTCGATCCCGATAAAACAGTAATGGATAACCTAGCAGAAGGAAAGCAAGAGGTGATGGTGAACGGCAAACCACGCCATGTCTTAGGTTATCTACAAGACTTTATGTTCCCACCGAAACGTGCGATGACTCCGGTTCGTGCGTTATCGGGGGGAGAGCGTAATAGGCTATTACTTGCTCGATTATTTTTAAAACCCAGTAACTTATTGATCCTCGATGAACCGACTAACGACCTTGATGTGGAAACTCTAGAACTACTAGAGGAGTTGGTGGACAGCTATCAAGGCACAGTGCTATTAGTCAGCCATGACCGTGAGTTTGTTGACAATAGCGTCACGGAATGTTGGATTTTTGAAGGCAACGGGGTGATCAATCGCTACGCGGGGGGATATTTTGACGCTCAGCAGCAAAAAGCACAAACCGTGAGTTTGAAAACCACGCAACAAAGTAAAATATCGGACGAAGAGAAATTTACTAAAGTAAAAGAGCCTACAAAGCGAAATAATAAGATTAGCTACCATTTACTACGTGAATTAGAACAATTACCATCAAAGCTTGAGCAACTTGAGAGCGAAATTGAAACACTGCAAGCCACAATCAGTGATGCAGACTTCTTTAATCAGCCTCATGATGTTACAGAAAAAACATTAAATGCATTGGCTGAGAAAGAACAAGCGCTAGAACAAGCATTTGATCGTTGGCAAGAACTTGAACTATTAAAAAATAGTTAGTTTATAGATCAAAAATAGAAGGGGCGAATCACCTTGTGCTCTCATGAGTCTCATGAACATGTGCTGTGTACACAGTGCGACATGTTAGTTGCAGTGCCTGAATTAGAGCAAGGCACTAAAGCTACATGTCCACGTTGCCATACTGTGTTGGTTGCAAAGTGGCGCTATCCGTATAAGCAGCCAGCGGCATATGCATTCAGTGCATTAATCATGCTGCTGGTTGCATGTATGTTTCCATTTGTCAAAATGAGTGCGGCCGGAATCGAAAATGAAATCTCTTTATTTCAAATTATAGAGATTATCGCGACAACCCGTTACAGCGGGTTGGCTCTATTCTTTCTGTTTTTTTCATTAGTGATCCCCGCCTTTTGTATGGTGACTATCATACTCTTTGGTATGCAAGTGTATGTACCAAAACCGATTAAAGTGTGGATGAGCCGTATCCTGTTTCAAATGAAATCTTGGTGTATGGCAGAAATTTTCCTTGCGGGCGTGCTGGTCAGTTTCGTGAAACTGATTGCCTATGGGGATATTGGCGTTGGATTAAGCTTTTTGCCTTATTGTTTATTTTGTGTTTTACAAGTGAGGGCGTTTCAATGCCTTGATAGGCACTGGATGTGGAACAAAATCGAACCTGCCCCAAAATTGGCACAAAAGCTAGAGGTTGGACGTACAGGGATCAGTCAAAATGTTCGGTTGTGCTTAGTGTGTACAGCGATTTTACCCGCTGAGCAATCTCAATGTCCTCGCTGCCATGCACATGGTAGTGTGCGTAAGCATCAAAGCATACAATGGACAGCCGCACTGTTATTGACTTCTTTTATATTGTATATCCCAGCGAATCTGCTGCCTGTCATGACAACCAATATGCTGGGTAGCGACATGCCGGCGACTATTATGGATGGCGTAATACTATTGTGGGGGGATGGTTCATATCCCGTTGCGTTAGTGATTTTTATTGCCAGTATTATGGTACCTTCATTAAAAATGATAGGTATTGCGTGGCTATGCCTTGATTCTCAGGGGTATGGCAATCGAGACCCCCATCGTATGCACTTTATTTATGAATTAGTTGAATATGTAGGTCGTTGGTCAATGATTGACGTATTTGTTATTACCATTTTGGCTGCATTAGTTCAAATGGGGCAATTAATGAGTATCGTCCCTGCACAGGGCGTTATTTTCTTTGGCGTCGTGGTCATTTTAACGATGTTTGCTGCGATGACTTTCGACCCCAGACTGACATGGGATCGCTGCGAAAAGAAAAATGCAATAAAAGTTGTTGAACAAGAAGGAGCCATCGGGTGAGTGAACAAAAAACGCCACAGGCCAATGCCAAAGTCAGTAAACTGAAAAGTTGGTCACCTGTATGGGTGATCCCTATCATCACTGTCTTAATTGGTGCTTGGATATTATTTTATCACTTCAGCCATCAAGGCCCTGAAGTGACGTTAATTACTTATAATGCTGAAGGCATTGAAGCCGGTAAAACCAAGATTAAAAGCCGTAGTGTAGATATTGGTATCGTTGAAAGTGTGACATTAGACGACAACTTTAGCCGAGTTGTCATTAAGGCTCGCCTTAATAGCGATATGAAAGATTTGCTACGCACTGATTCTGCTTTTTGGATTGTGAAACCAGCTATCGGCCGTGAAGGTGTGACAGGTCTGGGAACATTGCTATCAGGGGTATTCATTGAATTACAACCCGGTAGTTCATCAAAAGAGCATAACGAATTTACGCTGTTAGATTCGCCTCCGTTAGCTTCTCCTGATGCAAAAGGGATCCGAGTGATATTGGTGAGTGATCGTGCTGGTCAATTGAATCCTGGGGACCCTGTCTTGTTTAGAGGCTATCGTGTCGGTTCTGTTGAAACCAGTAATTTTGACATGGATAAGCGTGATATGCGCTATCAGCTATTCATCAATGCGCCGTATGATAAGCTCATTAGCACCAATGTGCGCTTTTGGAAGGATAGCGGCATCGCTTTCGATATGTCATCGCAAGGTATTCATGTGGAGCTGGGATCAATAGCAACCTTACTTGCTGGTGGGGTTAGTTTTGATGTGCCAGCAGGTTGGGTCCCCGGTGAAGGGGTGAAAGAAAATACGGAATTTAAACTCTTTGATAACCAAAGTAGTATCCAAAATTCCCTGTATACCGAGTATCAAGATTTTGTTCTGTTCTTCTCGGATTCAGTAAGAGGTTTACAGCCTGGGGCGCCTGTAGAATTCCGTGGTATCCGTTTAGGTACAGTAGCTCAAGTGCCTTTCTATACTGAAGGTCTTGATCAGAAACTGGATAATGATTTCCGCATTCCGGTATTAATCCATATAGAGCCAGAACGATTCAGGAAAGATGTGGGTGCTGACTTCAATCTGAAAAATGAACTGAAATTAGCGATGAAAGATGGGCTTCGTGCCTCACTGAAATCAGGTAACTTACTGACAGGAGCGCTGTTTGTTGACCTTGATTTCGTGCCTAACGTACCGGATTATAAAGGGCCTGATGTGGTGGCTGGTTATAAAGTGATTCCAACAACCAGTGGTGGTTTGGCGCAAATTCAGCAAAAAGTGATTTCAGTCTTGGATAAAATCAATAGTATGCCGATTGAGCCTATGTTGAATCAAACGACCCAAACACTGGCTGAAGGGCAGAAAACGATTAAAGAAGCGCAGGTGATGCTGGCTGAACTGAATAAAGTCATGGGCAGTAAAGAGTTCCAGAACTTACCTAGAGACTTGCAAAAAACCTTGAACGAGATGAATCGAGCAATGCAAGGGTTCCAACCTGGCTCACCAGCATATAATAAGATGGTTGATAATATGCAGCGTTTAGATCAGGTGCTTAGGGAAGTGCAGCCATTATTACGGACGTTGAATAATAAGAGTAATGCCTTAGTATTCGAGGCCGAGCCGTCGAAGGATCCTGTGCCTAAAGGAGTGAAAAAATAATGAGATATCTGGTATCGATATTTGTTTTAATGCTGGCGGCTTGTAGCAGCACCCCTGAAAAAATGTACTACCAATTGCCGGTAAAAGCGCCGGCAACACAAACAGCGGTAGTGATGGGGCAACAAAATCAAATTTGGCTGCAACGAGTTATGTTGGCTGATGTTTTGACATCAAACGGCATTACTTACCAGACATCGGATGTCAGCTACAGTAATGCAAGCTCACACTTATGGGCTAGTCCACTTGAACAGCAGTTAGGACAATCCATGGTCAGTGAACTATCGTCTGCGTTACCGGGGCGCTTAGTGTCTCTACAGCCGCTACAGAATTCACCTGATACGCTAGATATCACGCTGACCGCGTTTAATGGGCGTTATGATGGGATGGTTTTAGTACAAGGTTTTTGGACATTATCGAATGGTCGTGAAGTGATCCGCCGTAACTTTGATATACAGCTTGAACAAAAAGAAGATGGTTATCCTGATTTGGTGCGCACCTTATCGCAAGGATGGCAGCAAGTGGCAGATGGGATAGCGAAAGAGATCAGCAAACCCTAATTAACACTATGATTACGGATAAATGCGCCTCGTGTTTTCATCAACGGAGGCGCATTTTTTTTGTAAAACTGCTTATAAATCATTCAAATATAAATTATCGTACTATGAACTTCTATAAGGAATATGATATTAATATATTTAATATCAATTAGTTGTCACTTTTTGAATGTATATATCACATTTATAACATTTATGACATTCATATGAAATTCTTTACTTGATTTTCTGACCTGCCAGCGGTATTTCTATACTGTACCTAAATTAAGAGCCCTATGTAGTTTTAGGTTCCTGTCGCTAACAAACTAAGCTATCACCTAGGTTTTCTAGGTGCACACAGAGAACGTCGTTAAGTACAATCTGACTAATGACTTAACTTAAAGCTATTAAGGGTTTTAGGTGCTGTTTTCTTTTCCATTTAAACAATGAGGGAAGTAAGGCATGAAAAGACAGAAGCGAGACCGTTTAGAAAGAGCTTTATCAAGAGGTTATCAAGCAGGTATTGCAGGGCGTTCAAAAGAATTATGCCCTTATCAGTCGGTGGACGCGCGTTCGCATTGGTTGGGAGGCTGGCGAAAGGCCATGGAGGACCGGACGACACTCTCTGCATAGGCAGAGCATAGCACAGCATAACTTACTGATTAGAGAACCTAGATAAACGGTTTTTTAATTCCCTTTAAACCACAATTTAAAACCTCCGCGATTGCGGAGGTTTTAGATCATATAGCGTCAGTCGGTTTAGAAAGCACTTGTGTCTTTAAATAGACCAACTTTCAGGTCATTAGCAACGTAAATGACTTTACCATCAACTAATACTTCGCCATCAGCAAGTCCCATAATCAATTTACGATTAATAACACGTTTAAAATTGATACGGTAAGTCACTTTTTTCGCTGTTGGTAGAACCTGTCCAGTGAATTTAACTTCACCAACGCCCAATGCGCGACCTTTGCCTTCGCCACCCAGCCAACCAAGGTAGAAGCCGACCAACTGCCACATCGCATCCAGACCTAAACAGCCAGGCATAACAGGATCATTCACAAAATGGCAGCCAAAGAACCACAAGTCTGGATTGATATCCAGTTCAGCTTCGACATAGCCTTTATTGAAAGAACCGCCATCTTCAGTCATGGTGATGATGCGATCCATCATCAACATATTGCCAGAAGGTAATGGTGGCCCATTTTCGCCAAATAATTCGCCTCTTCCAGAAGCTTCTAAATCACTTTTTGTGTAGGAACTGCGTTTATCAACCATGTTCTTCTTATAGCCTTAATTAAGTTTAAGGATACAGGATAGCTTACACTTGTACGCTGAACAACTCCGATCTGATATTTTTTTACTCAACCAAGCCATTTCAGAAACCAAGGAAGCTTTGGTTTTTCTGGCGAGTTAGCTTGATTTATCCGTTCTTGAATTAAAGCTAACAAGTGTACGTTGTCACCTTCAGCTTGTTGCTCAAAGTAAGCTTGTTTGGTCAGTAAGGTGATCGCTTGAGCGACATGTTCTACTGGCCATATATGAAATTGACCTTCTTTGACTGCGTCAACAACGGTTTGATTGAGGCACAGATGGCGGACATTTGCCATTGGGATGATGACACCTTGCTGGCCTGTTAAGTGACGTTGAGCACATATATCGAAGAAGCCTTCAATTTTTTCATTCACGCCGCCAATAGGTTGCACATAACCAAATTGGTCTACCGCCCCGGTTACCGCTATTTGTTGATCGATAGGCTGTAGTGCTAATGCACTAATGAGGGCGCATAGTTCAGCCAAAGAAGCGCTATCACCATCGACTTCACCATAGGACTGCTCAAAGACAATTGAGGCTGAGAATGGCTGTGGCTGCTCTAATTTTAGTTCATAATTTAAATAAGCTTGCATGATCATCATGCCTTTAGCATGGATATTACCACCAAGCTCTGCTTTTCTTTCAACATCCACAAATTCACCATCACCTAAATGTGCCACACAGGTAATGCGTGAAGGCTCACCTAACGCTTCAGGGTGACCGGGGTACTGTAAAACGGACAAACCATTAATTTGGCCGATAACTTCTCCCTCTGTTCGGATAAAAACCTGTTCCTGTAAGATGTCGTCTTGTGAGCGCTCAGAAAGAAAGCTATGACGCCATAGGCGATTTTCAAGTGCCTGTTTGAATGCTTCATCACCCATCATGTTATCGATTTGGTAATGAGACGCATCGGTTAATTTGCGGATGAGCCATTGGCTATCGAGAGGTAAATTAAACTTGTCTTCACAAAACCGCGTAGCTTGTGTAATAAACGTCATCCAGCCATCGGAGGCAATTTCAGGCAAATGATTAGCGTCAATAAGTGATTTGATATAGCGCATCCATAGAACTAATTGTTCTTTATCATCAAAGAACATGATGGGTTCATATTCACCATAGATAGCATTCTCAAATAATTCTGAGTCGATATATTCAAATTCTTCTAACTCCAGCCTATCACCAACGATAATCAATTTTATATCAAGCGGTTGAGCATCAATTTCTATAGGTAGAGGCTGGTTATCAGAAAATGGCAACCATTCAAGTTGGCGACGAGCCACCATATTCTGTAATCTTTGCCACATCAATGGTTGGGCAATCAGTGATGATGCCGATAATATTAGGACACCACCGTTGATTTGATGTAATAATCCAGGAACTAAATGCAGTGAAGCTGTGATATAGCCAAACAATTGTTCTGGTTCTATCCAGTCGCGGTATGCAATCTTAGTCTGGCTAGAAAAGCGTCCGTCAATTTCAGGATGCCATTTAAAAGCGAGTTTATTGTCAGTGAGCTGATAATCACCCTTAATCGGCGAAAATTGGGTCAGTAAAGGGCTGATCGCTTCAGAAAATACCTGTAAATAATGCTCACTTTGCTCAGACTTGATAAACATGAAACGCGTGCGTGAGTTTTCTTTGATAAAACGTTCAATGCTATTAAATAGCCTAGGTTGAATTTCTGACAAAGTAGCAGGGGTCAGGGTATCTGAAGAGACAAAAGTTGCCTGATAAGGTGTTAGGTCAGGTGTTAGGCCTTGCCATGTTAGTTCTTGACTGATCACTATAATTTTTCTGCTATTAAAATGATTATAAGTAAAATGCCTGTTGGTGAGCAGGGCGCGTATGCCTGAATCCTGTTTGAATATTTTACATTGTTTTCAGGTCCATTTATTACCCATTGGGCAAGGTTGCTATATTAGCGTCTGAGCGTCAATCTTGCAGCAATAATTGACGTATAATCGACTAGAATAAAGCAAATAACAGTACAACAGGTAAAGACATTGGCCATGTAACGCCTATAAGTAGTGCACTGAGTAATCTCATAACTATGTTAGGGTCTTTTGTTAGGCGTAGTGTTATTAGAGCAGAGCATACGCCACCTATTCCATAAACGAGGAGTATGCATTCAAATGTGGACATGCTAATTCATTAATTTGTTAACAGATGAGGGCAGATTGTACACTATTTTGTGCTAAGTTGTTATCTTCTTTGTGAAGGGTCGTTTGTTGTTACCGCTGAATTGTGCTTCTTCAGTTAAAATTGCTAATATAAAACTAGATTCGATCTTCGTCGGGAAAAATTATGAAATATCAACAGCTTGAAAATCTAGAATGTGGCTGGAAATGGGATTATCTGGTGAAGAAGTCCAGAAGTGGTGAGGCAATCACTCGATATATTGAAAGAAGTGCAGAAGATGAAGCGATTGCCTTGCTGTTAAAAATGGAGAATCGGCCGACAGATGTTATGAAGTGGATTAATTTACATATGAATCCACAATTAGATAATCGTATGAAACAGAGTATTCGCGCTAGGCGTAAACGCCATTTCAATGCAGAGCATCCGCATACGAGAAAAAAGTCTATTGACCTTGATTTTTCTGTTTGGCAGCGATTATCTAATCTTGCAGTTAAGCGCAATAAAACATTATCGGAAACGATCATTCAGTTGATCGAGGATGCAGAGCATAAGGATAAGTATGAAAGCCAAATGAGCTTATTAAAAGAAGATCTGCAAGCGATTTTAGGTAATTCAAATACTAACAAGCCGTAATATTGATCGTTTGCTGTTATTGAATGATCAACTAAGATCGCGATGCTCTATGAGTAAAAGATGTAATCATTGACGCTTCACTGACTGGGATATAAGCAAAGCCTAGTTGTGACGGGATAAGACTTAGGCTATCGCCTGCTTTAAGTGACTTTAGAGATAAAAAAAACCCCATCGAAATGGGGTTTTTTGTGTTCAGATCGAAATTCGACCGAGGAACTTGTTATTAAGCGCCTGGTTGAGTTACAACTTCAGTTGTACCTTGGATTTCGATTTCAACGCGACGGTCTGGTGCCAGACACTCGATCAGAGCAGCACGGCCTTTAACGTTGTCACATTTGTTACCAGTTACTGGATCTTCTTTACCACGACCTTCAGCAGCGATTGCGCTAGCTGGAACGCCTTTAGCTACCAGGTAGTCAACAACTGACTGAGCACGTTTTTGTGACAGTGGCAGGTTGTAGTTTTGTGAACCGATACGGTCTGTGAAACCAACTACCAGTACGCGACCTTGAGTTGGGTCGATGCTGCTCAGTTCGTTATACAGTTCGTTCAGTGCTTGCTGACCTTCTGGCTTCAGAGTTGCTTTGTTGAAGTTGAACAGAACGTCTGAACGCAGAGTGAAACGTTTGTTCTCAACAACTGGAGCTGGCTCAACAACTGGCGCTGGCTCAACAACTGGCGCTGCTTCTTGGTTGAAACGATATGCTAGACCAACGCTCAGCATGCCGTTGTCTGGACGTACGCCCAAGTTATCGTTATCACCGATGTTGCTCACCCACTGGTAGTCTAAACGAGTCGCCCAGTTTGGAGTGATTGCATATTCAACACCCAGTGCGTATACAGGAGAAACGCCAGTGTCGTTTTCTTTGTAATTTGGTTGACCTTCTTGATGTGCTTTAACATCAGTACGCCATACCATACCACCTAAACGAGTGTAAACGTCTAAGTCATCCATTACTGGATAGCTTAGTTTGGTCGTCAGAGAAACACCCATTGATTTCAGGTCGCCGTTGTTACCAGCACCTTTGTATTTCATTTTACCAAACCAGTCATAACCAAGCTCGAAGCCCATGTACTGGTTGTATTGGTAACCTGCGTATGCACCAGCACCGAAAGTATCACGGTCAGTACTGTTACCTACAGTTGCATTACGATCAACTGGAGTAAAGCTTGTGTCTTCATAGTGAGACCAACCCAGTTTAGCACCGGTATACCAAGTGTTGTCTTTTGGAGCTGCCTGCGCAACAGTTGCGAAAGCTGCTACTGCCACTGCTACTGCGATAGCTGTCTTTTTCATTTTTTACGCCTCGTTATCATCCAATATAGGCATGGCTTCAATGAGCCTTATTATTCGCCATTGGTTTAAAATACTTGCTAGGTTTCGCTGACATTATCTACAAAAATTTATAAAAAGTAAAAAATAATGCCATAACCTTAACAAGCTAAAGTCTACAACGAACTTAAAAAGATACAAGTAGAGCAAGCAAAAATCGTTATAAAAAAACATATTTTAGTGGATAAATCAGAGAGATAAACATAACCTAATTTTAGATTGATTATTATCTATCCCATTGATCTCAATTATTTTTTCTACATTTTTTGAGCTTGTTATATCCAAATGTCAAATTTACTAAGAATATTCTTAATCTTGGCTAGTGATAATAGTTAGAGTGAATTTTTAGGTTATTTAGCTGTCCAGAATGGATACTTGCAATATTATGTGTTTTTTGAGGGCGCATAATAAAGCCAATAGAATGACCTTCTTGAGCCGCGCTTTGTAATCGAGCAAAGTCCTGTTCATTTAATTCAGGAAGCCAGCCGAGTACGACACTGTAATTACCACTCTTTAATGCCTTTTCCATTGCATCTATTGTCGTTATTGACGGCATATTACTTAATTGCATGATTTTATTTATAGGTAAACCAGACTGCTCTAGCCAATGGCGACTCAACTTTTTATTTGGACTCAACCAAAGCAACCAGCGAGATTGCACACCAAATTGGCGCAACATTGGCAGTAGGATGTAATCCATAATAGGATGTTTTTCATCATAAACCAGTTCACTCACCATACCATGCTGCATGGCATCATGGATATGTGGAGTTGAAGGCATGACTTGCGTACTGTGGTTAACAGAATGTTCAGTTGCTTTGTTCCAAGAATAGATAGCCATAATTCACCTCACCAATCAAGCTGTATGAATATACAGTAACTGTATATTCATACAATATCAAGCCTATTTTTTCAAAGCGCTTCGCAACTTTGGTGTTTTTATCTGCAATATTCTTGGAGTTTTAGGCTGTTCATCTCAGAATAGGTTTCTGCTAATTGTTTGTAAAATTAGGATATTTATAGTTTCACATACAAGGATGGAAGTAGATGAATACTCATAAGGAGCTTGGGTGTATGTCTTTACTGGAAAAGAATGATCCTCGATTAGATCAGCTATTAAAACGTTTTGGTGAGTTTAAAAAGAAAAACCACTTTGGTGGATATTGTCTAATCATCGATAGTGCCATCATCGGGTTAACATTAGATGGCCTTTTATATTTACGTGGATGTCTTTTTGCAAGAAGCTACTTTGAATCTATTAAACTTAGGCGGCTAGTGTTTAGCAAAAAAGGCATACCGCTAGAACTGCGTTATTATCAGATCCCTGAGCAGATATGGGAAAATGAAGAGTTATTGCTCCATTGTATTGAGTTAGCTTATCGTTCTGCGATTGAAGAACGAAAACAAAAACAATCAGCGGTATTACGCATCAAAGATTTACCGAATATGAATATGTCAGTAGAGAGAGCATTAGGCAAAATCGGCATTCATAAAGTTGATGATTTACGAGCAATAGGTGCGAAAGCTTGCTTTTTGAAGCTAAAACAGTTGGGGCGATTTTCTCCTAGTATTAAATTACTGATTGGATTAGCGGGGGCAATAGAAGGCTATCATAGTGCTGTTTTACCATTACAAATGAAACAAGAATTGATCAATTGGTATAACAGTGTGGGGTAGGGCTAATTAAGGTGAGATAAACGATGAGAGGGGATGTCACTGTTTCGCCACATTTTGACACCCGCTCATCTGTTTTATTTATCGGCTAACTGACTTAATTTTGCTCGCGTACATAATGATTTGCTGACGTATTAATTTGTATGATCATAGCCTTGATTTCAGGAATAAGCTCCAGTAATAATCTTGCTTGTTCCATAATCAGTACTGTTTTTTCATCATCACTGACGGATATGCTATCAATGCGACGCGTAATACTTTCTCGTAACTGTTCTGATTTCTCTTCGGCTTGAGCGTCCAACGTCAGGATTTGCAATGAGGTTTCTACATAGCAAATAGCATCACTTAAAATCGTGAGGTTATCCTTATTTTGCATCTGCTCTCGATGTGCACCAAGGGCGGAAATATAGCTCAGCAATGTATGGTTAAGGCATAGAAGCCTAAATGCCTGTTCTTGGGTGACTTGATAGGACTTCGGGTCTGATGCCATATTCGAAACAATAGAAGCAAATTCTGCATCATTATTATGGGCATCTCGCCGTGCTACTCGGTATTCAAGGCTATTATCTTTACCTTGATAGTACTGTTGCAAAATCGCATCTAAATAACGGCAATTGCTGTCCATGGTTTTTTGTACCACTTGAGGTAATTGGCGAAATTTCCAATCAGGCCATATAAAGCTCACTGCAAGAAAGGCAATAAAACAACCGATTAAAGTATCAATGACCCGAGGAAGAGCAACCTCAAATCCTTCTCCTAATAGGTTAAAACAAAAGAGAACAAGCAAGGTAATAAATAGGGTTGCTTGAGCATATTGGCTGCTACGGAAAACAAAAAATAGCAAACCAGAAATAACGATTAAGGTCAGCTGTCCTTCCATTGAAGGCACAAAATTTAATAAAGGTAACCCAACGAGTATCCCGATGAGGGTACCGATTATCCGTAGTGCGAGTCGTCGTTTGGTTGCACTATAGTTAGGTTGGCAAACAAATAAACTGGTTAATAAAATCCAATATCCTCTTTCTAAATCAAATAACTGGATAATGAGATAGCCTGTACAGAGTAAGAGTGACATTCTAACGGCATGGCGGAAAAGTGCAGACTTAGGCGTTAAATGATGTTTAAAGCGGGCAATAATATCACTGAGACCTGAAGGGGACTCATCTGATAATTGTTCAATTTGTTTATTATGATGTTGCCGTGAATTCTGTTCAAGGCTAAGCCCACGCAATTGCACGTCAATACCTTTCAAGTTTTTGAGTAAGTTATACAACGCTTTTATTTCATGAATCGCTGGGGAGCGTTGCTTAAGTAATTGCAGTGAGTTTTCAAGGTAAGTGAAAGTACCTTCAAAGCGTGGATTATGTTGATATTGTTTACGCCATAGGACTGATTGAGCGACTTGCTGGCAAGCTCTTGCTTGCATACTCAGTAAACGTTGAAAACGGAATAATATATCGCTGTGGCGCAGGGTGCGACTCAGTTGTTGGTATTGAATGTGTGATGAGCTGGCACGTTCATGGATATCTTGCGCCACAAAATAATATTGCAACGTCGTACGGGTGCCTTTTTGTCCGCGATCACCTTTTAGTCGGCTAAGAAGCGCTATTTTTGCTTGATTCATCGTACTGACTAATGTGCTATTAACGAGTGCTAGCTCGTAGACTGACTGCGGGTAGTCATCTTCCAAATCGGGGTCGAATAGGTTAGCTTTAGCATCAAGATAAGCCGCTAATTGCTGATAACATTGCGTAATGGCATCTTGCAACGGCCTAACTGGAAATAGAATATGGCCGATTAAGGTCAAGACGTTATACCAAATAGCACCAATGAGTAGCAAAGCAGGTTGTTGATACCATGTATCAAAAATAGGCACACCCAGCATGGTATAGATGGCAATTAATAACGCACCAAAAGCAATCGTAGCATAGCGTTGACCTAATGCGCCCAATAGAATGAATCCACAGGTTGAAATTGCCAGACCAAAGAAGAAAAGTATTGGATGTGGGAATAATAATTCAATAGAGACGGATGCGATAAAAAAGCAACATAGTGTGATAACTAAGTTTTTTAAGCGGCCAGTTAATCTATCATCGAGATCCGTCAGAGCCGCCGCAACCATGCCTAAGGTTAAGGGAATTGTGACTTTGGGCTCTTGGTTTAATAACCAAGGAATGAGAGTCGTCCCTGTCAGGGCGATTAAGATTCGGATATAATATAAAATATGGCTGTTATATAAAACACGACGATAACTGGTAAGCAGCGTTAACACAAAGTACCTCAAAGGCAAACATTCCCTAGTCTATACTCGTCATATTTCAAGTTGCTTAGTTGTTGATGTGTTTTCAACCTGCAAATTTAAGTGCCTATATAATCTAGTTTTCTTTTCAACACATTGTTGAACATTTTCTAGATGCAACTCGAATTATGTAGAGTCTATATAGGATAGCGTGTTTATGAGTAATAAAAAACTGTTTGGAATCAAGCTACCGTTATTTTCATAATTGAACAACTCAGGTGCAGGATGTATGGAACTGAAATCAACACAGATTGGGCAGCGCCTGGCTCAGCATCCCTATAATCGGGTTCGCTTATTGAATGCTGGCATTGAGGTGAGTGGGGAAAAACATCAATACCTTATACCTTTTAATCAGTTAATTGATATCCATTGTAAAAGAGGCATTGTCTGGGGAGAGCTAGAGTTTGAACTCTCTGATGAGCAAGTCGTACGTTTACATGGTACTGAATGGAAGCAAACTCAACGCTTTTATCATTATTTAAATGATAAGTGGCAGCAATGGAGCCTAGAAATGAGTGAAATCAGTGCTGAAGTCCTGACTTCACTCGCAAAATCTATTCAGCAACAAACTCAACAAGATAGTTGGCTCAACTTACGTGAGTTAGCGTCCTTTCGGAAAAAAATTAGCGAAAAATTTTCGTCTCTCCCTTTGCCATTGGCTCGTGTTAGCCAATTTGAAAACTGTGCTGCCGCTTATCGTTATTGCTTACAGTGGCTAGAAGATGGCGAACGCTGTCGACAGCATATTAATCAACAATGGAGTGAATCAATATTGTCACGCTATGGTGACTTTTTTCAACATGTTGAAACATCACCACTGAACCCCAGCCAATCTCTGGCAGTGATTAATGGCGAAGAAAATATTTTGGTGCTGGCTGGTGCGGGGAGCGGAAAAACATCGGTACTTGTTGCCAGAGCAGGTTGGTTGCTTTTAAGAGGACTCGCTAAGCCTGAGCAAATCTTATTATTGGCTTTTGGGCGTAAAGCGGCTCAAGAAATGAATGAGCGCATTCATGAGCGCTTGCAACAAGAGGATATTGAGGCAAAAACCTTTCATGCATTAGCGCTACAGATTATTCGTGAGGGTAGTAACAAATCACCAGTTATCAGTGAATTAGAAATAAATTCACAAAAACGCAGTGAATTATTACTTAATGAATGGCGCGAACAGTGTAGTAGTAAAAAAGCACAAGCCAAGGGGTGGCGTGAGTGGTTCACCGATGAATTACAGTGGGATGTTCCTGAAGGTGAGTTTTGGCAAGATGAAAAAATCAGTAAACGGGTCGTTACTCGGTTAGATCGTTGGTTAAGCTTAATGCGTATGCATGGTGGCGGCCAAAAAGAGATGATCGAGGCCGCAGACGAACAGCAACAAAGCCTATTTCAAAAACGTATTCGTCTCATGTCGCCTCTTTTAAAAGCATGGAAGAGTGCGTTAAAAGAAGAAGGGGCTATTGATTTTTCGGGACTCATTCACCAAGCAATTAATTTATTGGAGAAAGGGCGTTTTATCAGTCCTTGGAAGCATATTTTAGTTGATGAGTTCCAAGATATCTCACCATTAAGAGCAAAGTTGTTACAAGCATTACGTCAGCAAAATAAGCAGACCTCACTCTTTGCAGTTGGTGATGATTGGCAAGCGATTTATCGTTTTAGTGGTGCAGAATTAGATCTCACAACATCTTTTGAACAAAATTTTGGGCAAGGAGCGCTATGCGCTTTAGATACAACTTATCGATTTAATGAACGTATTGGCGAAATAGCTAATCGCTTCATATTACAAAATCCGACTCAACTCGATAAACCGCTCAATAGCTTAGTGAAAGGCAGTAAGAAATCGGTCATTTTGCTCGATGAAAATGCACTAGAGCGTTTATTAGACAAAATGAGTGGCTACGTTACAGATAATGAAACTATTTTGTGTTTAGCACGTTACCATTACTTAAGACCCGAAATTTTAAATAAAGCTAAAACACGCTGGCCGAAGTTGAATATCGAGTTTATGACTATTCATGCTTCAAAAGGCAAACAAGCGGACCATGTCATTATTTGTGGGCTTAATAGTGGGAAAGATAGTTTTCCAGCGGTGGCGAGAGAATCTATCATGGAACAGGTTTTGCTACCGAAACACGAAGAGTTCGAGTATGCGGAAGAGCGACGATTATTATATGTTGCAATGACGCGTGCTAAACAGCAGGTATGGCTACTTTACCATCCTGATGAGCCTTCAGAGTTTGTGGATATCTTAAAGCAGTTAGGTGTTCCTAAACAGAAAAAACCATAATGGATGATAGGTGCCGGACACGAACTATCCGGCACTGATTCGTTATTTGGTGCGCTCTTGCAAGTATCGTTGATAATCAGGAATAACGACATCAATTTCACCATCAAAGTATGGTGAGGTAATGATAAAGTCTGCTGTTGCGGGGTTGGTCGCAACGGGGATATTCCAGACTGTTGCTAAGCGTAATAGGGCTTTAACATCGGGATCATGAGGAACCGCATTGAGTGGATCCCAGAAAAATATCATCACATCGATCTTTTGTTCAGCGATCATTGCGCCAATTTGTTGGTCACCTCCCATCGGGCCACTCAGCATACCGGTGACATTAAGACCAGTATGGTGACTAATTAGACTGGCTGTCGTTCCTGTCCCAAACAGTTTATGAGGCTTTAGCTGCTCACTATTTTTTGTCGCCCATGCTAATAGCGAGGATTTGCAGTGGTCATGGGCAACCAGTGCTATATTTTTCGGGGTTTTTATTCTACGAGTTGTTGATTCCATGATGTTCCCTTAAAAGTCGCGTGATATCACGCTAAGAGCATTAATAATACTTATTTACCTGTTGTGGCTGGTTGTTATGGAAATAATTAGGGAAATCAATTTATTATTTTATAACAAATGGTTAAAGTGGAATAAATACGTTTTCCCGTATTGCCAGCAACCTTAGCGTGATGGCCTATAATAGAGAAATTGAGTGATCACGCAGGACAAGGTATATCATATTGTGAGTTAATAGTTTACTGATTTTGGGAGATATTTTGATGGATAGTCAAGAAATTGCTGAAATATTACGGCGTGTTAACACGATCGCATTGGTCGGAGCAAGTGATAAACAAAATCGCCCAAGTTATGAAGTGATGGCATATCTATTAGAGCAGGGGTACACCGTGATTCCGGTTAGTCCTAAACTATCGGGTCAAACATTATTAGGGCAAAAAGTATATGAAAAGCTGAGCGATATTCCCCAACCTATAGATATGGTAGATGTGTTCCGTAATGCCGATGCTGCCGTTGGCGTCGCACGGGAAGCCGTAGACGTTAAAGCAAAAGTGTTATGGCTGCAAAAAGGCGTTATCAGTGAAGAAGCTCAACAAATCGCTTTGTCTGCTGGTATGAAATTTGTCATGGATAAGTGTCCAAAACAAGAAATTCCGGCGTTAGGCATAGAAAAATAAGCGCCATAACGTAGTAAAGCAGCTAACGCGCTGCTTTACTGTGGATGAACGATAAAGGATTAGTTACGTAGGCGTGGTGCTTGTAATTGTGAACGAATAGATTCAGCTAATTCGTCCATAGAGGGTTGTTCTGGATGGTCATCAGCGGTTTCATAAGTAATTTGAGCTTCTGCCAAATAAGTATGAATAGCTTCGCCATTATCGTCTTCCATAACAACGTGATACCAAGGCAAATCACGTAATGTGCTGTTTGCAGCAATATCATCATCGTCATGCGGTTGTTCGAGCGAGTATTCAGCATCAACATCTACTACAACGCCTAGGTAGCCGAGTAATTTATGTCTAACTTGTTGCCCGATCCCATATTTACTGGTGATCATCATAGCCACCTCCTAAAAGCCTTGCTTATGCTATAACTTTATATCTGGGCAGTGTTCCGCGTTTTCAAGCCAATGTATGGACAATTATTCATAACGCAATACACTGTCTTATATGTAACATGAAAAGCAGTGCCTCGATCTCAGATTATCTGTTCAACGCATAAAACACAACTGTAATAAATAGGTTATTTATAAATAATCTACTGATAAAGGGGGCTAAAAATGACAAAAGCAGCCGGACGTTTGTTTTATATTTATGGCCGTGTACAAGGGGTTGGTTTTCGCTATCAAACATATCATTGGGCTAATCAGAATGGAATAAAAGGATATGTTTGTAATCGCGAAGATGGCAGCGTTGCGCTAGGCATTTACGGCTCAGAGCAAGATATCTGCTTTGTAGAGGAATGGCTTAATGCAGGTGGTCCCCCTGGAGCAAAAATCGACCATTATTTTAGCGAAAACTGGGCAACTGAAAAAATAGCGGATTTTTCAGTCCGCTATTAATTTTAGGGTAATGAGTTAAATGCATTTGACAGGTTTTGGTAACCCAGCAAGTTTCGTGGCTTGCTTTGCGGGACCTTTAGGGAATAGTCGATACAAGTAGCGGCTATTTCCTTTCTCCTCTCCAAATTGCTGTGAAACCGCTTTTACCAGCATACGAATAGCGGGTGAGGTGTTAAACTCTTCGTAAAAGGCACGAACAAAGCGAACAATTTCAAGGTGCTCTTCTGTCAGCGTAATATTTTCTTGCTCAGCGAGAAGAGGGATAAGCGCCTCGCTCCATTGTTGGCTATCAATAAGGTAGCCTTGTGAATCAGTCTCAATTTCTTGACCGTTAAAACGCAACATACAAATTTCTACCTAAACAAAAATAGAGTGCAAATTTAGCAAAAAATAGTCAATAACCCAAGTAACCTGTTAAATATGCCGATAATTTAGCCCAACGATACGCTAAGCGTCTATTTTTATAGCAATTGATAAAAATAAGGGTTTACATCGAAAGCCCAGATGTTTATAGTGCACGTCATTGCGGAGGGGTGGCCGAGCGGCTGAAGGCAGCGGTCTTGAAAACCGCCGATGGGAAACCATCCGAGAGTTCGAATCTCTCCTCCTCCGCCATTTCAACATCTCCTAGCGTTTTCTGAAATCTCCTATTATTCAGTAATAATCCAATCTCCTAACAAAATCTCACGCTAATAAAATCGACTATCGACTTTCTAAATCTCTGCAATTTGTTGTATCGAATTCCCTTCTACAATATTGGTGATTTATAAAGCTAACAGACATGGCAATCAAGCGTGCCAAGTCAAAAGCAAAATCCTACACGCTGGCGGATGCCAACGGGCTATCTTTATTAGTTGAAATTAACGGCTCCAAAGGCTGGCGTTATCGCTATTAATTTGCTGACAAAACTAAAATGATATCGTTAGGTATCTATCCTGTTGTCACTCTCATTGAAGCAAGAGCGAAAAGAGACAAATCACGAAAACAGATCGCCAATGCTATTAATCCAAATGAATCCAGAAAAGCAGAAAAAGCGATCACCATTAATCAAACTGAAAACACCTTTAAAAATATTGCCCTTGAATGGTATGAGGGCAGAAAAGATCGCTGGTCTGTTGGGTATCGTGATGACATGATGGACGCATTCGAAAAAAGATGTATTTCCTTATATAGGTCATTGCCCGATTGCCGAAATCAAACCCATGGAATTACTTGAAGTGCTTTCTATTATGGAAAAGCGCGGAGCAACTGAGAAACTAAAGAAAGTGCGCCAACGTTGCGGTGAGGTGTGGAAGTACGCCATTATCACGGGTAGGGTAGAGTATAACCCTGCACCAGATTTAGCTAGTGCCTTTGTTCCTCATAAGCGTGAGCACTACGCCCATCTTTCAGTAAGTGAATTACCAGAGTTTCTTTCTTCTATTGATAAGTACATGGGAAGCCAGATTGTAAGAGTGGCATTAAGGGTGCTTATATTAACCGGAGTTCGACCAGGCGAATTGAGAAAGGCGGAATGGTCAGAAATTAACTTTGATACTGGAGTATGGGAAATACCGGCTGAAAAAATGAAGATGCGCCGCCCTCATATTGTACCACTATCAGAGCAGGTTATTGATTTGTTGAAACAGATACACCCTATCAGTGGCAGTTATCAATATATATTCCCTAGTCGCACTGATTATAGAAAACATATATCAGATATGGCACTGAATACGATGATTAGACGCATGGGTTACAGTGGTAGAGCCACAGGTCACGGATTCAGGCACACAATGAGCACTATCCTACACGAACAAGGCTATAACACGGCATGGATTGAGACACAGCTAGCGCACGTTGATAAAAACTCTATCCGTGGAACGTATAACCATGCTCAGTACATTGATGGCCGTAGAGAAATGCTTCAATGGTACGCTGATTACATGGGGGCATTAGAGAATGGGGATAATGTTGTCCACGGTAACTTTAAACGCGCTTAATCCACCAGCAACCACATACAGAACCAGACAGTGAAAGGTCTGGTTTTTTTGTACCTGAAATAGCTATCATTAAGTGGTTTATTTTTAAACCCGTGAATTTAGACAGGCCTTAATGGTGTAAGATAAATCTTAATATCTAATAAAAGTACACTCTGGTAGACTTTAATAGACCATGTAAAATTGCGGCGATAGACTTTGATCGCTTCTTAAGCTTGACTGTTTATTATTACAGTATAATATACCAAATAGTACCGCAGTAGATCATTGTGGACTTAGCTCTTTAACACCTCTGCGCTGAAAAAGCGCGATATGTTCTTTAACAACATTGATAGCAACCAGTTATTAGCTATCAGAATGGAGTCACTGATAAAGTGACTAAATGCTCTTTTACAAATGTGAGTATGCCCAGAGTAAATTCTCAGGGACAATCTGCCATAGTGGCGCTTTTGAAGTGCTTGATATACTGTTTTTTTAGTTTGACTAGTGGCTGAACCAGCTTGTAACAAATAAGGAACACTCAGAGGAACTTCTCAGAGCATATAAGTTGTATTGATAGCCTTTAAATTAGGCTATTTGCTCTTTTATAATAATATCGGCACATGCATCGTGTGCAAAAAGGTTAACTTATTGTGTAGCATTTTGATGAGTTCTCAACACAAAATAGTATTTGTGGCAAAACTTGTACAGATAGCTACTTGTTCTTTAAAAAATGACCTGCGCTCCTTGCAAACGGGAGCTTTTAGTAAACAACTTAATGATTTTGCTCTGTTTACTAAATGTATGTAGTTCAGGTCGATAATGGCAATCAGCTAATTTGAATTATATAATTGTAATTATTCAAATTAGTAAATTGTTCTTTGAAATTTAAGTCTCCGCCTTTGTGGAGTGTAGTTCTGTTCTTTAAAATTTATTTCGCTCCTGCATCAGGAGCAAAGCTCATATCTATATCAATGGATATATTACCTTATCAAATATTCATTAATTATAGCTATGTTCTTTTCAAGGCTCTAGGCACAGGCAGTGAGCGCAAATCAGCTTATTATTGAAATTATTTTATTTTAAACAATAAGCCCATCACTCAAAAAATACCCTAAAATATAAACCATAATATGCGTTATATACCTTATACATTTATGTATAGGGCGTTTTCGCATATCTTTTCATATCACATTAAGGAAAATTCTATGAATAATCTGATTAGGCTTTCAGAGGTTTTGCGACGCACAGGTTACAGCAAGGCATGGATTTATAGATTAATTAAAGAAAATGACTTTCCACAGCAAGTAAAAATAGGTACTCGCTCTGTTGCTTTTATTGAGTCAGAAGTAGATGAGTGGATTGCAAATAAGATTGCTGAATCACGTACTGGAGAGGTGGCTTAATGGAAAAGAAAAACCACCCGCCACAGGTGGCATCTCAGGATAACGCGACAGCATCTATTCTATCAAAGAACCCACCGAAAAAAATCAAAGCATGGAAATATTTTTTATCTGCCTATAACGGCTCTACCGAAAACGATATTTTAAAGTATTGCCGCTTATCATCAGGCCGTAATTACTTTTCAGAACTGGAGCGTAAATTAAATATTAACTTAGAACGTACTGACGAACCGAACCCAGACGGGATAGGGTCGCATTATCGTTACCGTATTCGTAACCAGAAAGATGCAAAGAAGATTATTGATCTTATCAATAGCCGAGCTTGTGCTGGTGGGTATGACGGAATTTCTATCCATCAATCAGATCTGATTTTAACGCTTTACCCAGTCGAATAATAAGGAAATAGCAATATGAAAAATAAAATGGCCGTAATGGGTCAGGGCTTCTCTAACCCTAAAGTCAGGGAAGAAAGTATTCTAAATGTTATTTCTGATTTTATTTATCCTATTGATGTAAAAGTAAAATATTACAATTTTGGAAATGACTATTTAAGTTTAAAAGGGCTATCACAGTATCTGTGCAAATTCACGCAAAATAATGTTTTTTATATTCATGTACGGTTTTGCGAGTATTTGCAGACAAATTTAGTCAAGCTATCCCGTGTTGTCGCGACAGCTCTTAATTAACTAAATAAAAGGGCAAAACTTATGAAAAATAAAAATATGGCCATAACTGGTCAGGGGGGCACTCTGCCTGAAAATGAGCTAGCGGGTACATTTGATTATTTAATTCCTGTTATTAATAACCGTATTAACGGGAAAGAAATTCAATCAGTGAGTAGTCGTAAATTACATTCATTTCTAAAAGTTGGTCGTGACTATACTAGCTGGATTAAAGGGCGAATTAAACAATATGGCTTTGTTGAGAATATCGATTATATCGTTGTGGAAAATTTGAGCTCACCAAAACGGGGGAGCACAAAATTTAGGCAGAAATTCGAGCATGACTATATTGTCAGCCTCAACATGGGAAAAGAGCTGTCTATGGTTGAACGTAATGACCAGGGCAAATTAGCACGCCAATATTTTATCGAATGTGAGGAGCGACTGCGCAGAGCCGCGCCAGAAGAACATAAAGCCGTTATGCAGAACTGGCGCAAAAATCGTGTTGCTGCATGTGAAGATCATAAAAATATGGCCGAGGCGATGAAAGGCTATATTGAGCGCACAGGTGACAACCAGAAAGGCTTTGCGTATAGCAATGAGTCACGTTTTATCAATAAATTGATACTTGGTGTCAACCCCACTCAATGGGCTAAAAGCAAAGGCATTAAGTCTAAAGAAATCAGAGATAACATGAGCACAGAGCAGTTAAAACTACTAGCCTACTTAGAGGCTCGTAATTGTGCTTTCCTTGATTTAGATACACCTACTGCGCAGAGAAAGGCGCAATTAACTGAGTTGGCGCAACGTTGGTTAGTTCAGCGTTTGGAGGCTAACTAATGATGGTTGGCTTAACAACATTTGATACACCCAAAGCGGTGTATCCATAATTAAATTGCCTATACGAAATGAATGTATCAATTATATTTCGAGTATGAAATTAACTATACTAGTTTTCGTACATGGTTATAACTATATGTACCAATCCGGCGGTTTCGTACACTATTAATTTAATAACGCATGTGAATTTTGTTTTGTTATTTTTAGCTCTCTTTTCATAATTAGCGTCACCCTAAGGATAGAAATTTATATTTTCATTTTATTTATTACTCTAAAATCAAATAATTCTATCCACATTAGCCCCTATACGATGTCCAAAAAACTATTGTCCTAACGTGTCACTAAATCATCAACGTTTAAAGTCACTTATCATGATTTTTTCATGTGATATTTGGTGCTCCCTTTCGTTGATAAGGCCAATTATATATAACCGCCTCGGCTTATGCCTTGGCGGTTTCATCGTACTTATATTTTTTGATTAAATTGGTTGTTGTTCGCGTAAGGCATTTTATTATCTAGTAATTTAAAGCTAAAACTTTCTCTATCGACGTATCCAACAACATTATTTGAATCATATAGCTGAATGAAGAAATCAGCTAATTCCTCGCTAGAATGATATGTACCAAACACCTTATCATAATCATAATATTCTACCCCGTTAGCAACTCGACCAAAATCTGTTTTAGTAGCTGCCGGAGCCAGTAGTTTAACTTTAATTTTAGCGTTTAAGTTTAATAATTCATGTGCCACCCCCTCAGTAAAAGAGCTGACAAAGAATTTCGAACCACAATAGGTAACGGCTGTAGGTACTATAGTGTATCCTCCTGCTGAACTTACATTGATCAGCTGTGAACCATCAATATTCTGGTTATCGCGCACGAACATTAACGATAAAATCGCGAGTGTATTAATATTCAAATTTAATAAAGCTTTTGTATCTTTTATTGGCTGAGAAAATGCTTTCCCATAATACCCAACACCAGCGTTATTTACCCATACTCGAATATCAAAAACTTTCAGCTCTTCATAAAGTGAAATAGCATCATCGATAATAGATAAATCACATGATTTTGTGACAACCTCAATGCCTTCATTAATCTTGCCTAATTCGACTTTCAATTCATTCAACAAGGAGTCTCGCCTCGCTACTGCAATAATATTAAACCCGCGTTCAGCTAATTTTATTGAAATTTCACGTCCAATACCTGAACTCGCACCCGTAACGACCGCATAATGTTTATTTTTCATAACACACCCTCTTTGACAAAAGTCTCAAAATGGTAAAAGATAGAGTTAACTCTAGGTCAAGGAATTTCTAGGTAATACATGAATTATTCAATCAGTCAGTTTGCACAACTAACCGGATTCACCATATACACCCTTAGATACTATGAAAAAGAAGGAATATTGAAATCATCTAGGCAAACCAATAATCATAGGTACTATTCTGAAGATGATATTGAGTGGGTTAAGTTTATTACTCGCTTAAAAGAAACGGGTATGCCTTTAAAAAAGATTAAAGAATACTCGATACTAAGAAATATAGGCTCATCTACCTCACTTGAGAGAATGAATTTGCTGACTGAACACTACGCTAACCTTGAAAAGCAAATTTTATCTTTGAATGAACACTTAAGTAACTTAAAACTTAAGATTCAGCATTATCAAGAACAATTAAAAAAATGAATACTAATTGACTTACACGACTAACTCACAAGCACCATATATTATTGTGGATGTGGTGCTTAAATGCTCCTGCTATTTTTAGAGCATTCCACCCACAATCTCTTTACATCATCACGCTTTCTACTGGCATTGTCCACTTCCCCTAAAATAAGACAGCTATAATTAGAGAAAGATAAAATCGTCATCGATGCCATACAATCCGTTTTAGCTAAATCTCCACAGTCGGGATTCTGGAAATGCTATTTTCGATTGAGATTTCAAGGTTATCCTTTTAATCATAAACGAGTTTATCGCGTTTATTGTGAATTAGGATTAAATCTGAAACGACGGGTTAAAAAAGTGCTTCCGAAGCGTGAAAAAAGACCATTAGTCATAGAGAAAGTCCCGAATATTCAATGGGCATTGGATTTTATGCACGACAGTTTATATTGCGGCAAACGCTTCAGAACCCTCAATATTATTGATGAAGGAACGCGTGAATGCCTAGCGATCGAAGTTGATACGTCATTACCGGCTGAACGCGTCATCAGGGTGCTTGATCGTTTAAAAGCCGAAAAGAGGGTTGCCGAAACAGACCCGAGTCGATAATGGTCCTGAACTCATTTCAGTTAACTTATTGAATTATTGTGAAGATAACCAAATTTTTCTGTGCCATATTCAACTGGGAAAACCGTAGCAAAATGGGTTTATCGAACGTTTTAATGGTTCGTTCCGTCGTGAGTTTTTAAATGCGTATTTATTTGAATCATTAAGCCAAGTGCGAGAATTAGCGTGGTTTTGGCTGTAAGATTATAACCAAAATCGAACCCATGAAAGTTTAAATCACCTCCCACCGGAGGCCTATCGTCAACAGTTAGAAAACGCTAAATTGGTGTGTCTCAATTAAAGGGGAGTGGACATAACGTAATATTATAAAATTGATGTTGCCCTCACTAATGAGGGAAAGATAGATAGCAACAATAACGAACTACGGCAAGATTAAACGGGGATGTTACGGGGAGGATTAAGCCGATAACGGTGAGATTACGGTGAGGTTTCTGGCGATCAATTTGACCGTTAGTAGTTACATCAATGAGTTGTGACAAGGTTAGTGGTCACTGTGACCTCTCGCAATAAAAACAATGTGTTGCCACCTCTTACCATTGGTCACTGAAACGATGACCAATGAGCGTTAATCTGGTTTTGTGACTGAATTAAACGTTATCAATTAGTTGTATTTTGATTCCGTCGTTTTAACGGAATTAAGTATAATCAACAGGTTATAGCCATATACAGGATAATCCCGTATCATCATGGTTAAATTAACGTTTCGATCACCTCTGATAATTAGATTGATTACCTATACACACAGAATCCTACCTGAATTATATTTTAACCGATGGCTTATATTGTGATGGTATCAAGATGAATAAACCAAAAATGAGAAAAGCGAAATCAATCAGGATCAACACGTCAGGAACGGTAATAAAAGCCTCTGAGAGAGTTAGAACCGCACAGGTAAAGTTATGGCCACAATGACTATTCAGGCGGAGAGTGACAAGCGTAGCCCGTACCCATTAAATCTAGTGGCATTCCATATTAACGCGCTGGAGCTAATGACCTGCCAGAAAGAAAACAAAGCCACGGTTACAGGTCGCTATGAATGGTTTAATGGTTATCAGCTAACAGGGGCGCAGATAGTTACTATTTAGTATAAGTTACCGTGATGCAAATATGTGTTACCTAATATATCAATAGGTTATCTATTATGAGCAGCAAGATTGAAACAAAATCACAACAAAATTACAGCAGGGATTTACGGCAAGGTTAAACGGTGAGTTAACGTAAGAAGTTAAAAGAACAGGCTCTACAGGGATTTAGCAACAGATACGATGCTATTTTTGACTGTACTAATCGTATTTTTTATCAGTGGTGACAAGGGAATGATGTCGATTAAAGTATCAACAATATCACTGATATATTGCCCAAAATCGTTACGTGCTGAATTTTCCACGGATTGCGTCCGGTAAGTGTTGTTCAGTTGCCTAGCTACCTCCGCTACTAGTCTCTGTCGGTCAAGCCTGTATTAATTGCTCTGCTAAATCTCTAAATTAAAGAGGGGATTGTTAGATTGTTATGAAACCAAGAAAACGCATTGAAAAACAGTTATTTCTATATGCGTTTGAACCTATTACATGAGTGAATTCTACTGGGCTTATAGCGGAAGAGTTAGACAAAATCACCGATAAAGTCGATCATCATTTTCTACATACTGGCTTCGTTATCCCATCTATCTCTGATGCTTATCACGCAATACTGAGGCGAATCATGAAAGTAAGCATCGTATTGAGAAACTGGAAAGAAACATTCTTCACTCATAGTATAGGTATAATATATTAAATTTTCTTACGTTACTTTTCTAATTGATAACATACAACACAGCATTGAATGCGCTAACATACCTTCTTAAGTTCGTCTTCACTCCAGAGTATTTCATTCTGTTACCTTACAATACATTTTATTTCTAGTTCAGCTAGTCTATAACGCTTATTATGCGTATTTATCGTCACATAAGGTAAATTAATAAAAATAATTGCTGGCTTATCCGTTAATCCCTATAATTTGAATAGTGTATTTAGGATATGGTCGTTTAATCTTAGTTTGTCTATCAATCGAATTCATCATTTGATGGGGGGCGGACGTTTTAAAATGGCATTTTTATTAATCTGGATTGATTTGTTTGGACAACAATAGATTATTTTAACCTTATGGGCTTTGGGTGACAGCTAAGGGCGGTAGCGTATCAAAATATTAGAAATATTTCATTTTCGAGAGTTGTTGAACGCCTATCTCACCTTCGTGTCGCATTAGAAAAACGAGTTAACATGCCGATTATCTTTGCTTAAAAGGATCATAAAATGAAAATTTACCGCCCATTATGGAATGAAGGGGCATTGCTCTCTCCGCAACAATTTCAACAACAAGCTCAGTGGGAAGACTTTACAAACCAAGGTGTTTCAGGTTTATCCTCTCCCTTTACTTGGGGGATAGAAAAAGTGGAACTTGACGAATCGCTCTTGTCGTCTGGTCGTTTACAAGTTCACCAATTAAGGGCATGGTTACCTGATGGGGCATTAGTCGATACGCAAGTCAGTGATATCACTCCTGAGCCCCGAGAATTAAATTCAGCCGCGTTATCTCAAACAGACAGTCTTGTTATTGTGTTAGCATTGCCACTTCTCCAGCAAGGGATCGTGAATGTTCAAAAAAAAGGGGCTTTTTCAGAACGCGCGTTACGCTATCGTGAAGAGTGGGTGAATGTGTCGGACTTATTTGGTCAAGATGATGAATCCATGGCCGTTGCTCGCTTTAATATCGCTATTCGTTTTCAACATGAAAATAATGAAGCTTGGCAAACGTGTCCCATTGCGCGTCTAACTCGTGATGGTCAGGGAGGGTGGATTATAGATAGAAAGTTTATTCCTCCGATGACTCAATTTTCTGCGAGTCGAGAGCTACAAGAACGGTTAGCCTTGCTGAATCGGCAAATACGCTCTCGTTGCCAACGACTGATGGCAATGCGTCGAGAAAGCAATGAGCGTTTAGCCGATTTTGCCGTCGCTGATGTTTCCTTATTTTGGTTGTTAAACGCCTTAAACTCCCATGCTAATGTTCTGATGAATTATGAACGCTACCCACAGCGCCACCCTGAAATCATTTGGGCTGAATTGACGCGTCTGGCGGGGAGTTTATTAACCTTTTCGTTAGAGCATGATCTTGCAACCATTCCTGCCTATGTCCATGACGACCTAGAAAATACGTTCCCACCTTTGTTTGACTTGCTCAGTACCTTGTTAGAAACCAGCTTGCCTTCACGCGTGATTGCGCTTGAAATGACGCACCCAGACCCACAAACTTGGCGAGCTTCATTGCATGACCTCAGGCTTAGAGAGGAAGCGGATTTTTATCTGTCTGTTCGTTCTGATAAAACCGCGTGGGAAATTGCCGAAAAATTCCCAACGCTGTGCAAAATTGGTGCGCCTGATACGGTTAATACACTTTACAGTAAAGCATTAAATGGTATTCCACTCACACCGGTTGACCGAGTGCCTGCGGCACTCCCTGTGCGCATGGAAAACCAATACTTTGCGCTGGATATGGAGGCTCCGGAGATGCGTGAAATGTTGGAAGAAGGTGTCTGTATGCTGTATGTGCCATCTTTATTTGGTTTCTTAGAGCTAGAACTGTTTGCGGTATTACGCTCATGAACCAATACATCGATATCGATAAACTCATGGCAAAAACCTGGTTGATGGTGACCCAGCTAAAATACGGTCGGTATGACCACGATTCAGAGTCCCTTTACGATACGTGTTGTCAACAAATTGATGTCGTAAAAAGTGCATTGGGCCAAACAAAACTAGCTTCCGAGAATATTGAGCACATTATCTATGCACAGTGTGCATTATTGGATAAAACCGCGATGGAACTATTGGCTCGGGGTGATGAAGAAGGTGACGCATTCTATGCTTGGCGAGTTGCCCCCTTACAAGCGCGCTATTTTTCATCGTTGGATGCAGGGGAAGCATTATGGGATCGTATTCGCTCAGTGTTGGGGCAGGCTCAACCGAACGATGCCGTATTAACCTGCTTCCATCGAGTCTTAATGCTCGGTTTTAGCGCCCACGAGGCTACAACTGAAGCGCTAAGTCCCGAGCGAAAATTATTAATGGATAAACTGACTGCACAGATATCACCGCCGGAGTCTACTTTGCCGTTAGTTATCCAGTATCATCAAAAATCCAGTCTAAAATTGATGCGCTCTTTCGGGTTTTGGAGTGCATTGTTGCTTATTGGTATTACCGCCATCACTTGGGGCGGTCAAACATGGCTCAATCAATTGTTGTCAGTAGTGTAATCGCCTCGTCTTTACTTTCACTTCGTGTCCATTTCTGAGGGAATAGAATATGCCTAATTCAGTCATCAATGCATTAACACAAACGGTGAAGAACGCAGTTTCTCACGCCCGTTATCATTTAACGGTTCAGGACTGTTCTGATTTCTTAGATGTACTGAGCTTTGAATCTGAAGAGGCCCTCAGTCAACCTTGGCGGTATGAAGTGACAGTAACGTGCAGCAATGCACATATCACTCCCGAGCAGATGTTACTGAAGTCGGGGGCCTTTACCTATCAAACGTCATTATTGCCCAGTTTTCCTAATCAATCGGTACGAACGGTGTATGGGATTATCAGTGAATTCAAACACCTGAAAACGTCTACGGATGAAACGCGGTACAGCTTGATATTAATGCCACGTATTGCCTTACTTCAGTACACCAAACGCAGTGAAGTGTATTTAAATCAATCGGTCACGGAAGTGGTTGAAAAAGTACTGCGCCGTCATGGTTTGGAGGGGGCAGACTTTGAGTTTCAGCTTTCTCGTGAATATCCGGTCAGAGAACTGATTACCCAGTGGCGGGAAACGGATTTAGCCTTTATTCAACGACTTCTTGCTGAAGTCGGCATTTATTGGCGTATGGAAATGGACACTCAATTAGAATTGGATAAAGTGATTTTCCATGACGCCCAAGAACACTACCAGTTTGGCGTCTCACTGCCTTATCGCCATGAATCAGGTATGAGTGACAATGGGCAAGACAGTGTCTGGGGATTGCAAATTTCGCATCAGGTGGTTAGTGAGGGGGTCGCAACCCGTGATTATAACTACCGTCAGGCATTAACGCCTCAAGATAGCACTGAAGCAATTTCAGGGTTTGAGGGAGTCACTACAGGGGAAGTGTACCACTATGCGGAACCTTTCTTGAATGTCGGTGATATTGATACCCCAGAAAGTGGTGCCTTTTTTTCTCAACTACGCCATGAACGCATTCTTAATGCCCAATCGTGGGTGTCGGGGCAGTCGACCAGCCCAATGCTGGCGCCTGGTCAAGTCTTAGAAATGACTGGTGTCTTTCCTCAGCTGGCGAAAGACGGTGTGTTAATCACCCATGTTCGCCATCATGGCGCTCGAGATGCTAGCCTTCAGGTGCAGTTTACCGGGCAACTCTACCGTGAAACCTTATGCTTCCGACCTCCTTTACTCCCTCGGCCTATCATTGCCGGAACATTGCCCGCGCGAGTAGAAAGTAGCGAAAAAGGCGATACCTATGCGTGGCTCGATGAATTCGGGCGCTATCGAGTGAAATTGGATTTTGATAGAGAGTCGTCTGAGGCGGGATTTGCTTATTTATGGCTACGTTTAGCCAAGCCTTATGCAGGTGATACCTATGGATGGCATGCACCTTTATTGGATGGGACTGAAGTGTCGGTGCAATTTGACGGTGGTGACCTTGACCGACCGTATATTGCTTATGCGCAGCATGACTCTGAACATCCCGATCACGTAACACGCGATAATCATACCCGCAATGTGCTGAGAACCCCAGCCAATAACAAACTGCGCATGGAAGATAAGCGTCAGGAAGAACATATCAAACTGGCGACGGAGTATGGCAAGACCCAACTCAATCTAGGTCACTTGGTTAATGCGCAGCGAGAACAGCGCGGAGCAGGGTTTGAATTACGTACTGACGAACACGGTGCAATCCGCGCAGGAAAAGGGGTGTTTATCAGTGCAGATGAGCAATCAAAAGCTCAAGGGGATGTACTGGACATGACCCAAGCGGTGCAGCAAATCCAGCAAGCTAACCAACAGATGCAAACATTGTCTCAAACAGCGGAAAAAGCGAGTGCACTCGCCGCAGATGTTCAATCGCAAATCGACCTCTTAGATTCTCGTTTACAGCAGTTACAATCCGCCGTGTTACTTGCCAGTGCGCCGCAAGGAATTGCATTAACGTCTGGTGAACACCTTCAATTAAATAGTTTAGGTAACACGATGGTTAACGCAGGGCAGCATCTTGATATGGGCGCGATGCAAAACTTATCCGTCGCTGTTGAAAAAGCATTAGGGTTATTTGCACACAAAGAAGAAGTGAAAATCATTGCAAACCAAGGCGCTGTGGAAATTAGTGCCCAACACAATACGATGGAGTTGTTTGCCCAGCAGCAAATCACCATCACCAGCAGCGAAGATGAAATTGTGATATCGACACCGCAAACCCTGACCCTTAACGGCGGCGGCTCATACCTAAAATTGAGCGGACAAGGTGTTGAACATGGTTCATCAGGCGATTACATCATCAAAGCCGCGAATTACCTTGTTCCAGGATCTGGAAGCGATATCGCATGTGAAACATTGCAGTTTGATGTGACGGACATTGAAATACAGAAGTTAGTGACAAAGCACCCATTGCATGATTAAGGGGATGGTTAAAAATCAACGAGTATTTAAGGAATTGTAATGGCAGATAAAAACAGTAATACAACTAACGGTACCGTGTCGAATCCAGAAAAAAAGAATACTGAGAATAATAAAATTTTGGGTAACAAAAATATAAAGATTGTTTTTCCTATCCCTAAAAATGAACGTGGTCAAGAATTTTCAAACCTAGATGAAATCATGGCGCATGTGAGCGGGGAATCGACAGGGAACTACTTGTTGGGTCGTAATGGAATGTGGCACAGCGGTATCCATATTACCAATGCGACTACGCCTTGGTGTGCCTTAAGTGGTAATGCCATCACCGAAAAGGCGAGTTTCCCTATTCCTTATAAAGGGCAGCAAGCTATTCGCTGTATGGCGGATGGAGAAATCGTTGCCTATAGAATGAATAAAGATTATCTACCTCTAGGTTGGAAAAACGGTAATTTAAATTTATCTGGTTCATTTGTATTGGTGCGCCACTATATCCAACCAGGTGAAACACAAAAGAGCGGACTGCACTTTTATACCCTCTATATGCACCTTGCTCCATATTCCGCCTATCAAGCCAATCCCTCATGGATTACACAAGATAAGCTGCCGACTTATTCACCAGAATGGAAAGCGGTTGCTGGCACGAATACTTATAAAGACCAGAACAAATTAGACGCGCTACCAAAAGGCTCCATTGTTTCTTGGGATAAACATGATAGTCAACGCCAGCTTAAAGCAGTGAATGGGCGACTTTATGGCTTGGTGACAATTGAAAAAATAGCAGGCACATCAAAATTAAACGTGGGAGACCAATGTTGGACGTTGGTGGATAACAATAACATTTTGCCTGAGATAGAGCCGAGTTGGTGGCAACAGTTAGTCAGCCCTGCCAAAGAAATGATGCAATTTGATAAGGTGGTCAGTTTAACGACACCAACAACCATTAAGGCAGGCGATAGTATTGGCCATATGGGCTTCTATCAAGCGCCTAAAGAACAAGGGATTGATTCACGCTATCAAGTCCATATAGAGTGTTTTAGTGCCGATGACAATTTGCCTCAATTTTTGCAAAATCCAGAAAAGATTGGGCATGATAAGCCCCTGTATTTAAAATGTTTGCCCGATTTAATGCTGTGGGACAAGCAAGGTGATGATTTTATAAAAACAGAACGCGTGGTTGAGTGGGAAAAAATATTTAAACTGAGTGAGTTAAAAACAGAAAAAGGCAAAGATAATAAAGAGTTTTACTTGCTACCAGAATATTTAGGGGCAATACCGAAAATAACGTTAAATGAGCTCAACGAAACTGACAAGAAAAAATTACAAGAGTCAGCTTTCGGAGCATTAGGCAAAAAAACAAATGAGCTCGGGGCTATGGGGCATCAAGACCAACTTATTAAAGAAAATATCGCCCAATACTCAAAATTTCTTTCCCAATGCGACCTTGCAGAGTTAGGATTTAAAGCCTTAGTTGCAAATGCAGATGCATTTGACCACTTAAATGGTCATGTGCAACCCCAAGTCGAATTTATCAGCTCAGTTTATGAAAATATTAAAGCCGAAATCACGGGTTCCTCTGTGCCGCAAAAAGGAATTATCGCCCATAATTATCAGCGACTAATTAATAAGATTAAATCGGATAAACAAGAAACTTACTCACCCGAGGAATACCGCCGCGCTTTTCATAACCCGATGTTTTCCCATATCGTCAATAAAACCATAGTCAAACACCCTAGTGATTGGTATTACAAGAAAAGCGATAGTGTTTGGCAAAAATTTTTAAATATACTCAGTGAAGAAGCGCCCTTATGGCGTTCTTACAGCGAAGAGTTTCTTGATAGTATGGTTTGGATGCAGGATGTGACTAATGAAAAAATCGGTCCTGAAGTGTGGCATATGCATCCGTTAGTTTTTTTATCGGCAATTAAAACAGATTATGAATGCGTCAAATTAATATGGGGTAAAACTGTTTCAGAAAAACTTGGAAACACCAAAGGATGCGAATTTAGACGAAAAATTTTACGAATCTGTTCTGAACTATGGGGGGAGGAGAAAAAGTATGATTATGCCAATGTTTTAATGGCGTGTATTGCAGCGGAAACATCAAGAACGTTTTCATCTTCAGTGATAAAATTACTTCCATATACTGATTCAAGTGGAAAAACAAAAAAAAGATATCAAGGAGTACCTAGAGAAAATATAATCTCGGATCCTTCGATTGCTAAAAATAATGCCGTAGGTCTAATTCAATTTACAGGTGAAGCAATAACTCAGATAAATAACATTAATAACAAAAGATATACAAAACAAGATCTTGCATTAATGGATGAATTGGAGCAACTAGATGTTGTGAAACTATATTTTCTCTGCAATAAATTAATATTGAACAGAGTTAAATCTCCTGAAGATATTTATTTGTATATTTTTTGTCCTGAAGCTGTGGGTAAAGATAACGACTACATTATGTACAGTGTAGAAAAAGACAAATTAAGTGGAAAAAACTTTTATGAAGCGAATAAAAGTATAGACACAAAAGACGGTAATAGTGATGGTAAAATAACAAGAAATGAGTTGCTTGTTAGATTAAATAGACTTATATCGGAAGGCCAACAATTAATAAATAATTGTACATGCTTCGCTGAACAGGATAATACAATAAAAATAAAAGAACCTAGTGGCGTACACTGGGTTAGTCGATTTCCGACAAGCGTCGATGTTAATGACTTGACACCTGATTTTTCTTCCTCTGTCACCCGCTTTATACAAGCTATAAGAGATGCAGGGGGAAATGTAAGAATTTCTGCCACATTCAGACCACCAGAACGCGCTTACCTTATGCACTATGCATATGCCATCTCGCGGGAAAATTTTGACCCGAGTAAAGTTCCAGAAAAAGAAGGAGTCAATATTGATTGGACGCACAATGGTGATTTAGCATCAGCAAAAAAAGCTGCGCAGCAAATGGATAGGGCATATGTCATTAAATATAAACCATCATTGACCTCTAGGCACACCCAGAGAAGAGCTATTGATATGACGATTACGAATATAATTGGAAAAAGCTTGATTAACGGCAGTGGTGCAAACGTTCCAATTAAAAATTTGAAAAATCTTTTTGATGCAGGGGCATCTTTTGGGGTCATTAAATTAGTTGTTGATGAACCGCATTGGTCGGATGATGGTGCATAAATCTTTTATTAAAATGGGAGTTTAATCATATGAACTATAAACTATTAATTATATTATTATTTAGCGGCATGACTTATGCGATGAATGATAATTCATTAAGCATTGGTTTTTTTTCCTATTCACCAAATGAAAAAATATTGTACTCAACTGAAAATGACTTAAACAATAAAATGGTTACAGCCTGTGTAAATAATCAATATAACAACAGTGAATTTAAGTGTTACAATATGAATGGGAATGACTTTCAAAAAACCGAAAAAGGAAATGATGGATATAATTTGATAAATAATTTACCGTTAGTTAAATATAATTACAAAAAGAAACTACATGACGATAGTGATGGTATATTTTTTGCCTATATTTATGATAAGGGTCACAAGGTGAAAATCCATTTCACTGCCCAAGATCCATCAAGTTTCACTGTAAATTATAATAATCACACTTTAAAGCTTGCGACTTGCTTAAGCACGGAAGGGCTTTACTTTTATGATAAAAATAAGCCTAACAACCTTAAATTATACTACTATCTCGGTTACGATGTTGAAAGCAGTTGCCCTGAATATTTATATTCAGTTCAATAATCATCTTTCTTGAAGACATGTATATTACAGCTTAATATCGAAGTCTTTTTGCGAAAATTTCAAGATAAGGAAAATCATCACATTGATGATTAAATGGTTGAGGTGATTTTGTCAATTAAATTAGTGTACGATACAGCAAGGTTAGGTATAAGCGTCAATCTAAAGTCAAGCGTGTAATATATAATAAATAACGTAATTAAAAAGGAATAGCAGGTTGCTAAATAGAATTTATACAGCGGCATTATTAATGGCCGTCTCTTTTTCATCTTATTCGGTGCAAAACATCCGCGGTGCATACTCATATGAATATACAGGTGAAAAATTAAATGATGGTAACACATCTTTTATTAATTGGACGTTCAATTTTATTGACAATAGAACGGCAAAATTATCCATATCATCTTGGCATGAACTTTTTCGGTGTGATGGAAATTATGACATTCAGCACAATAAAAATGAAATTGAATTGATTTACAATAAAAATAATGAGGATAAGTGTGACGAAAACCCACCACAATTTACCATTAAAAGGGCTAATGGTAAATATTTTGTAAAAAGCCCATTATTCTACAACGATGTTTGGCACCCACTGAAAAAACTACCAAGGAATTAATCGGATGAAAACGTTTGTTTTATCTGGAATCGCATCGATGTTAGTTTTATTCAGTTACGGTGCAAATGCTGAGCGTCATGAACAATGCTATGATTATATTACAGAACTTGTCAGAAGTAGTAACTTTGATTTATCACAATGGAAAGTAAATTCTGCGGATATTAATTTAATTATTGACGAAGATAATGATGATTTTATCCGAGCAAAGCTTTTTATAGAGACGATTGGAACAGGAACAATAGGCTGGGTCTATTTTAATAAAATGAATAATACCTTGCATGATATTACATTTGATCCAGATAACACGGTGAATTTAACGTTTAATCATCAATATTTAAAAGCCTATAAAGTGTGTTTAAACGATAACGTAGCTTATTAAGCAATGACTCGGTTAAAAATTAAAGGACTAAACCATGCAACAAATTATTCGTAAAGGGGATAAAACCACCCACGGTGGCACCGTGCTAACGGGCTCTGACACCATGAAATTCGGGGGCATTGGGGTGGCACGCAAAGGCGATCAGGTTTCTTGCCCGAAAAAAGGTCATGGTCCCACGACCATCATTGAAGGCAATCCTAACTACCTCGATAACGGGATACCTGTCGCTTTTCAGGGGCATAAATGCGGTTGCGGCTGCACCTTAATCAGCTCCTTTTCCCCTGCCAAGGTAGGCTGACATGCCTGTTTGGCTTAACACCATTCCGCCTGCTGCCACGAAAGTGCCTCGTCCTAATACACGCCGCTGGTTAGTGGCGTTATTGATTATCGTATTTATGGGTTTTGCGCTGACCTTATGGTTTTGGACAAAAGACAGAACGGGATTAATTTTTTGGTTTACTGCCGTGGGATTACCTATTTGTGGTTGGGGTTTAGCCTTCGGTGCGCGGCGGATGGCGTATAAAATGCAACAGGTGGCTGCAAGCACGTGGAATGACGAACGCGAAACACTGATCCAATCTGAAATCAAACGCGGTCAGCGATTCGCCTATTTATTGGATGCTTATATTGAAACGCCTGCGGGGCAAGGTGCAAATCGCAGCCTTGAAGCGATCAACAAATCGGTTCCCTTTGTGGCATTACAACCTTCTCGTTCAGGCTCTCAGCCTCTTCGTTATGCGCCTTTAGCTGCGTTTGACCAGCCAGACTCGATGTTGATGCTCACCGACTGCATCAATAACATCGCAGTAAAAATTCAACCGATATTACAAAAAATCCCCGATGATATCCCTTGTTACTGCGTATTGGAAATCGATAGTGCGTTACAGCCACTAACTGAGCCAATCTTGTTGGAAACCTTAAAAAAGCAAAGCTCACACGTTTTTCGTCTTATATCGGGGCAAGGACTAGAGGCCATCGATGCATGGTTAGATACCCGCTGGGATGTTCCTTCACTGTTTCTTGTCGTGTCTATCGGCTATCACTCAAAGCCTGAGGAAGATAATGGTGAGGCCATTGGCAGTCTTCTCCTGAGCAATCGACTAATCCGCGATATCCCTTGTACCACTCGCTTTCATCGCCCAGAAAAAAGTCACCATGACAATCTGTCTCAAGGTTTATCTCAAGCCATGTTATGGGGAAATGTCCCCCCTGAAACGATCTCTGCGGCATGGGTTGCAGGGCAGTCAGTAGACGAAGAGGGGGACTGGAGCAAAGCCTGCGAACACAACCAGTTGCAATTTAGCATGAGCAAGGCCAATAAAATGATTGACCCGGTTCTAGGGAATACAGGAAAAACGGCGCCTTGGATAGCCACGGCCTTAGCCGAGGCCAGTTTGAACCAAGACAATGCTTCTGCTGCCCAGCTGATAGCAGTTCAACCTAAGCTCGAAGATAACGAAATTTGGATAACGGTGATTTCACGCCAAACAGACAATAATAAGGAAAGCACAAGACATGTCTAAGGTGAAAGTAAAAACATTGATGGGTGCCACCGCCGTCGTGTTGATTTTTTTAATTATCATTGTGGCTTTCTTATTTTACGCTTTTCCTGAATCGATGGCGTCATCCCTCGGATTAGGCCCTTATGAGGGTGATCGCATTTTAACCGTGAGTTGTTTGGTCGCTGTATTCGTTCTGCTATTGGGCTGGATCACCGAAAAGCTGTTTACGCTCTCTGGAAAATCCGGGCTGTATGTTCAATGGGGTAAAAATAAGCAACAGCAATTATCAAAAAATGCCTCCGTGATTGGATTCGATGACGAGCAGGGTGAGGCGGTCATTGATGCCAATACGATACAAGTTCACCTTCGATTACGCTATGGGCGCTTTTGGCGACGCAAGGTCAAATTATTGTTGGTTCAAGGGCAAGATGCGGAGATTGAATTCGCGACCCCTGGATTAAAGCAAGAAGGTTGGCAAGAACAGGATGGCGTGGTGTTATTTTACGGCGGGGCTCCGGAGCAAGTTTTACCGGATCAATACCTTTCCTCAATCCAAGCGGTGAGTCCAACGCGTCCATTAGATGGTTGTGTTCTTGTGTTTGACTTACCATCTCTGCCTACGCAGGTTGAGCGAGATAATGTTTTACGCCGCCATCAACAGCTGTCTTCATCGCTGGGTTGGCGTGTACCCGTTTGGTTGTGGTTAATTGAAAAGCCGCTATGGAAGGAAGAAAGTGGCACATCATCGCCCATTGGTGCTGTTTTTCAGTCAAGGGCAACACCTGAACAGGCCATCGCAGATTTAACTGATTTAGTCACACCTTTGCGGGACGCGGGCATGGAAGTGCTATTGCAATCACCTCAGCAGAGTTGGCTATTACGTGTCAGTGAGCAGTTACAAAAGCAACTCCAATCTCAATTGGGGGCGCTACTTCAGCACATTATGAAGGGGCATGCTTCATTACAAGTTCAAGGGGTGATCCTCAGCGCGGAGCAACGCTTTCCTCACCGCCAGAGTAATGCGCTTGGGAGTTCACCCGTCTGGCAAACCTTCTTCAATACCGCATCCGGCCTCAAAGCCAAAAAATTAGGTTGGAATGCAAGGCAAGCCGCTCAGGTTACCATCCTCATCTTATTATTGTTGTGGTGTGCAGGCGCAATCACGTCATTCATCGTGAACCAAACCGCTATTCGGCATGCAGAAGAAACCGCTCGCATTGCCGCAGATAAACAAGTTCCACTCGGGGAGCGTTTGAAAAATCAGTATGTGCTTCAAGAAGACATTGCCCGTCTGCAATACCGTAAAACGCATGGGGCACCGTGGTACACCCGTTTTGGGTTAAATCAAGACAGCCAAACTTTAGCAAGGCTCTGGCCGCTATATACACAAAATCATCAAGCGTTAATGAAAGCCGCGACGATGGATGAGCTAAAAATGCAATTAGCGGCGTATGTCGCATTACCGCCAGCGAGCAGTGCACGGGAACAAAATACACAGCTAGCCTACAACGCCTTGAAACTCTATCTGATGTTAGCTTCAACCGACCACGTTGATACCACTTGGCTCACACAAAATCTCTTGACGATTTGGCCTGAACGTAGTGGCGTTTCGAAAGGGGAATGGCAACATCTCGCCCCATCGCTATTTCAGTTCTGGGCAGACAATCTTCCTAAGCATTCTGAACTGTCTCTCAAACCCGACATGACCTTGGTAAACACCACGCGTAAGATTTTGTTAAAACAAATCGGTCAACAAAATGCGGAAGCGGGTCTGTATCAAGAAGTCTTAAAACAAGTTGCCAGCAATTGGCCCGATTTAACCTTAATGGACATGGTGGGTGATACCGATGCACAACTGTTATTTAGCACTGATGAAATAGTCCCTGGCGTGTTTACCCGGCAGGCGTGGGAAGAGCAAGTCAAAGCCGCCATTGATGAGGTCGTCAATAAACGCCGTAATGAAATCGACTGGGTATTAACCGATAAGACCCAAGCGGTGGATAACGAGGTCTCACCCGAAGCTTTAAAAGCCCGACTCACAGAGCGCTATTTCGTGGACTTCGGTAACAGTTGGCTCAATATGATCAACAGCATTCAATGGCACCAAGCGGATTCGTTATCGGAAGTGATTGCGCAGCTGAATGTGTTAGCTGATGTACGCCAATCCCCACTGGTGGCGTTAATGAACACCTTAGCGTGGCAAGGTAAGACGGGGCAAAAAACCGAGGCGCTTGCCGATAATATTGTGGATTCTGCGGTGAAATTGCTAGACAAGAAAAAGCACGTTAAGCAATTTATTGAACAAAACCAAGCGCCTAAAGGCCCGCTGGATGACGTATTTGGTCCGATCCTGGAGATGATGGACGGTAAGGATGGTACCGGGAAAAATGGCAATCTCAGTTTCCAATCGTGGCTGGCTCGTGTCACCCAAGTCCGTCTGAAATTACAGCAAGTGAGTAATGCGTCAGATCCGCAAGCGATGGCAAAAATGTTAGCGCAAACGGTTTTTCAAGGTAAAACTATCGATTTAACTGACACCTTGGATTACAGCAACTTAGTGGCAGCCAGTTTAGGGCAAGAATGGAACAGCTTTGGGCAGTCTCTGTTTGTGCAGCCGTTAGAACAAGCGTGGCGACAAATCTTATCGCCAGCTGCGGATAACCTTAATACCCGCTGGCAAACCACCATCGTGGCACAATGGAACAAAGCTTTTGCAGGGCGTTATCCGTTCAACGCGACAGGGAGTGATGCGTCATTACCGTTACTTGCCCAATTCTTACGTAGTGATTCAGGGAGAATAGATCAATTCATCAAAAGCAATCTGGGGGGCATTGTCCATAAAGAAGGCAATCGCTGGGTGGTAGACCCGTCGATGAGCCAAGGCTTAACCATCAACCCGGAATTCCTCAAAGCCATTAATCAGTTGGCGGATATCGCTGACATTGTGTTTGCACAAGGTGATGCCAATATTCGATTTGAATTGATGGCGAGACCGTCCAAAGGTGTCGCTCAAGTTCAGCTGGTTCTTGATGGTCAAAAACTGGATTACTTCAACCAAATGGAAAGTTGGAAAAGTTTTATCTGGCCGGGGGAAAGCTATTATCCGGGCGTGACGCTCAATTGGCAAAGTGTGCGTTCGGGAATGCAAATCTACGCAAACTATCAAGGTAATTGGGGATTGATACGCTTATTAGAGCAAGCCGAAGTTACACAACTCGACAGTAGCCGTTATCAGTTGGTGTGGCGCACGAAAGGGGGCGAAACATTACGATTTATTTTACGCAGTGAACTCGACAGTGGTCCACTGGCCTTGTTAAAACTCCAGCAGTTCCGCTTGCCTAATAATATCTTTCTGAATACCTCCGATGTTGTGGGTGACCTTGTTGACCCACGTTGACTTAATTGATGAGAGGCTCGGTCAAGAGCCTCCGCTATTTTCATTTTTTAATAGGTTTTAGGAAGTCCTAAAATGGATGATTTGACGCTACGCTATTACGAAGCTGAATTACGTTACCTGAAAGAAGCGGGTAAAGAATTTGCCAATGCACACCCTGATAGAGCGGCGATGCTCAACTTAGATAAACCCGGTGCGAACGACCCGTATGTCGAACGTTTATTTGAGGGGTTTGCCTTTTTGATGGGGCGCTTACGGGAAAAACTGGATGATGACCTGCCTGAGCTGACAGAAGGACTGGTGAGCTTACTGTGGCCCCATTATTTGCGCACCATCCCATCACTGTCTATTGTTGAATTTGCGCCAGAGTGGCAACATTTACGCCAAGCTGAATGCCTACCTGCGGGGTTTGGCGTGATTTCAAGACCCATCAGCGCCCAGCGCACGCGTTGCCAGTACCGCACCACGCAAGATGTGTTATTACGCCCACTTTCCATTGCCAATGCCCAATTACAGACCGAACCAAATGGGCGTTCCACCATTCGCTTACGCTTTGCCTGCCCTGAAAAAGTGGATTGGTCGAAGACTTACCTTGATAGCCTACCGATTTTTCTCAGTGCAGATGCGCCGATCAGTTCCGCATTACACCTTGCGATGACGCGCCAAGTGCATGGCATGTACCTTCGCCATGCAGAAACAGGCGAAGAACGTATTCCCTTTGACGGTTGGTTTAAACCGATGGGGTTTACCGATGACGACCATTTATGGCCGAAAGGGGATACGGCCTTTAGTGGGTATCAGCTGTTGCTGGAATACTTTAGTTTTCGCCATAAATTTATGTTTTTGGCGTTACAGGGATTAGAGAAAGCCAAGTTTACGGAAACGACGACCTGGTTTGAAATTGATATCGTGCTCAATGAAACCTGGTCCGCAGATTTACCTTTTGAAACGGAGAACTTCCGGTTGCATTGTGCGCCGGTCATCAATCTTTTTCCGTTGGAAGGAGATCCGTTAACCGTCAATCCACTGGAGAATGAATACCTGCTTCGTCCCCTGCGATTACAAGACGGCCATACCGAAATTTACAGCGTAGACAGCATTCACGGTTCAATTAAAAATGGTAAACCGAAATACGTGCCATTTAGCAGTTTTCGTCATCGTGGGGGCATGATGCGCCATGATGCCCCTGAACGCTATTTTCATACCCGCATTAAACGAGGGCCCTCCGGTCTTTACGATACGTGGCTGATTTTAGGCGGTAAAGAATTTGAACTGGCTCAGCTTGCCGAAAAGCCTGAGCTATTATCCATTCGTTTAACTGGCACCAATGGGCAACTCCCTCGTAAAGCCCTTGAAAGCACAGTGCTAGATAGCGTATTAAAAGCGGGTAAAGTGCCAGTGACAGTCCGTAATCTTACCGCACCGACCATTCCGTTATATCCGCCAGCGAACGACCGTTTTCACTGGCGAGTGATGAGCCATCTGGGATCTAACTTTTTAAGCATGATGGATAACCCGGAAGTGCTTCGCGGCACTTTGGCCCTATATGATTGGACCGATGATGAAATGAATCGTCGCCGACTGGAAGCCATTGTCGGGGTGAAACACACGTTGATACGCCGTTTCGAACAAGGCTACATGATGCGCGGGGTCGATATTGAAATCACGCTAAACGGCAATAACTTCGCAGGTGAGGGGGATGTCAATTTATTTGGCGAAATGCTTCAGCGCTTTTTTTCGCTGTATGCGGATATCCACCTGTTTAACCAATTAACCCTTGTTATTCAACCCACAGGAAAGCGCCTGAGATGGAAAGAGAATCACAGTCAACACGTACCCGGCTGATAAAACACATTGAGCCGACGATTTGGCGTGCGAATTTCTACCGTTTTTGCCAATTACTGGAAAAAGCCGCACCGCAATCGCCACTACTCGGCACCACTAACGACATTAAAGATGATCCACTACGGTTTCGTCCTTGGCCGGGTATGGGATTTCCGGCGGGTGAACTTCGCACGGTGGAACAAAACCCGAACAACCCCGAACTCCCATTAACGGTTCGCACCAACTTTTTAGGGTTGTACGGCGTCGATTCACCGTTACCGACCAGTTATCTCGATGATATCGCACAAGGTGTGGAGGGGACGGAAGCCTTAACGGAATTTCTGGATATTTTTAATCACCGTATCACCACTCAGTATTACCGTATCTGGCGCAAATATGCGTATCCCGCGACCTTTGAAGCCGGAGGCACGGATGCCACTTCTCAATGTCTATTGGGATTGATTGGCTTGGGGATCCCCGGCAGTGCGGAGAGGATCGCCACGCCAATATCACGCTTTTTAGCCTTGCTGAGCACCATGCGATTACCCACACGCAACAGCGAAGGGGTCAAAGCGCTGGTCTCTTTGCTGGCACCGAATACTCAGGCGGTCATTAATGAATACGATGTCGTTAAAGTCCCCGTCGACGAACGAACGGGGTTAGCCCGCCATCAACGTGTTTCATTGGCAACGCGGGCGACACTGGGTAAAACCGCCCGCGACACCACAAGCCGAATTCTAATCTCCCTCACCACACACCACCCCCAAGAGGCACAAGGCTGGTTGCCGGGCGGACATTTGCATGCCGACCTTTTAGTGCTATTACGCGTGTATTTGGGGTACCGCAGCGATGCGCGCTTAAAACTAACAGTTCCCGTGAGAGTGCTTCCCGAGCCGCGTTTACAAAAAACGTCGCGTATTCAATTGGGACGAACAGGGTTATTAGGGCTAAAAGGGGGCAAGCTCAGTGATAACCGGCAATTTCTGACCGTGAATTTAGGGCGTTATCACGGTATTGAGCATGCAGGGCGACCTGAAGCCGAGCGAGGGGATTATCGTTTTGAATAAGCGCGAACAAATGAGGGATACATTAATGAAAGGAAAATTGCATCCGTGAAAAACATTAGCCAAAAAATAGTGGTGCTTGGTCTGTGCGGATTACTGGCAGGTTGCGGATTAGCACAGGCAGTAAAAGAAGGGACAGTCAGCATGAAAGACGCGATCCTTTATAAAAAAATTACCACATTGCGCTTAGATTTCACCCCGCGTTCAGGGCTAAATGCCGATGAAGACCAAACACCGCTCGCCACCATGGTGTGGGTGTATCAACTGAAAGACAAAAAAGCCGTCGAAGGGGCGATGTATCAAGCACTGTTAACGCAGTCGGATGAAATATTAAAAAAGGATACCCTCAATGCTACTTCGGTCATGGTGATGCCCCAAGGGCAAGTTTCTCTGGATGAGCCCCTCGAAAAAGAGACCAAATTTGTTGCGGTGCTCGGCATGTTTCGCAATCCCGACTTATCAGAAAACACCTGGCGTTTGGTGATTAACCGTGAAGACTTAGATGCCGATAAACCACGTGTAATTGAATTGGGTGACGGTTGGCTGAGATTGTTACCGCTAAAGGATTAATAGCATGATAGAAACAGTAAACGCTTTTCTTGCCCATCAAGCTTATCAACTTGAGATCCAAGATGCTGGATTTGATATCGATATCCTAAAATTTGAAGGTGTAGAAAAATTGAATGCGACCTCATCATGGCGGATTGAATTTACGTCAACGTTCGATTCAATCCTACCTGAGCAGGCGCTATTAAAGCCAGCCACGTTCAGCATGGGGCCAAATAAGCGCGTGTCGGGGTTAATCACCCGTTTACAATGGTTATCCACCAGCGCCGATGAGTCCCATTATGCCGTGTTGCTCGAACCTCGTTTAGCGTTACTCGGTCATACCGAGCGCAGCACCATTTACCAAAATGTCTCGGTCATTGAAGTCATTGAAAATGTGCTGCAATTCCACGGTTTTGAAGGGGCAGATTATGAGTTTAAGTTAGAACAGCAATACCCCGAGCGAGAACTGATAACTCAGTGGCGTGAAACCGATTTAGCCTTTATCCAACGTTTACTCGCTGAAGTCGGGGTTGGTTATCGCCTTGAATACTCGGCAAAGACCGATAACGACAAAGTGCTATTTTTCGACAGCCAACTCAATTACCAATTTGGTGAAAAATTACCGTACCAGCTGCCATCCGGTCAACACGATAACGGGCAACTTTCGGTATGGGATGTGCAACTGGCTCATCCAGTGGTGACAGGCAACGTCACGGTAAAAGACTACAATTATCGCACCGCACTTTCGCCGATGGAAACGAGCACGCTGCATCCACTCAGTAACACAACACTGGGTGATGAGTATCACTATGCGCCGCCTTATTTGAGTGCCGGGGATGAACACGCAGAAACCCTCGACGCCGAAAGTGGCGCATTTTACAGCCGCTTGCGGCAAGAGCGTTTCCTCAATCCCTCCGCTGAATTTGCACTACAAACCAACGCCTTTTACCTGATGACCGGCAGTGTGTTGGAGATTGCAAATGTCCCTATTAATGAACTGAAAGACGGCGTATTTATCACGCAAATCACTTACCATGCGGCCCGTGATGTGTCGTTACAGATGACCCTCAAGGGCATGCCGTACAGTGAGCAATACGCCTATCGCCCTGCTGAAATACCGCGCCCGAAAATCGCCGGAACCTTGCCAGCCCGTATTGAAAGCCGTAATAGCAACGATATTTACGCATGGCTGGATGAGCACGGGCGCTATCGCGTTAAGTTGGATTTTGACCGCAGTCAGAGCGAATCCGGCTATGCGTATCTTTGGTTGCGTTTAGCCAAACCGTATGCGGGGGAGACCTACGGATTGCATGCGCCGTTGATTGCCAACACTGAAATCGCCATTGCCTTTGATGATGGGGATATTGACCGACCGTATATTGCGTTTGCGTTTCATGACTCAGAACACCCTGACCATGTTAACCGTGATAACCACACCCGCAATGTACTTCGCACCCCCGCCAACAATAAATTACGCATGGAAGATAAGCGGGAAAAAACGCATATCAAGTTAGCGACGGAATACGGTAAAACGCAACTGAATCAGGGGCATCTCGTCGATGCGCAAGGGAAAATGCGCGGCGCAGGGGCTGAACTGCGTACCGATGAATGGGGCGCTATTCGAGCCGGTAAAGGGCTGTTTATCAGTGCCGATGAACAGCCAAAAGCGCAAGGTGAGGTATTGGATATGGATGCCGCACTTAAAGAAATCGCTCATCTTCTACAGCAGCGCGAGCAACTCAACATTGCAGCGAAACAAGCCAAAGCCCTGCAAGCGGATATTGAAAGCCAAAAACAACTGTTACAGCAACGTTTAGAGCCACTGAACCAGAGCCTGTTATTTTCAGCCCCTCAAGGAATGGCGTTTACCAGTGGTGAACATTTACAACTGTCCGCCAGTGAAAACCTGTCCATCAATGCTGACGGTGATATCAGTGTGGGCGTTATCGGCAATATGACCATGTCCACAGGGGATAAGTTAGGACTGTTTGCGCGTACTGGGAAATTGGGGGTGATTGCAGGGGAAGGCTCACTGACCGTTCAAGCGCAGAATAATCGTTTAGATATCTTCAGTGAACAAAAGCAGACTATCACCTCGGGGGCTGATATCAATTTTACCGGCAAAAAACGGATTATCCTAAACGGCGGCGGCAGTTATCTCAAATTGGAGAACGGAAAAATAGAGTACGGCACCTCAGGGGATTATTTGCGCAAGATACCGAAGATGGCCACCGCAGGGCCGAATACTTTACCGATGAAGATGGCACAATTTCCGGCATTGCCTTTACCCATTTGTATTCCGTGTTTACTTAATGCCATAGCAGGCAATGATCCCCGTGTTGACCTTAGGAAATTTTAGCCATGGAAAATTTAGTTCAAGCGGCAAATCAATCACAGAAAAATATTTACCTGTTAATCGAGGGCGGGGCGTTTGCCGAACAGACCATTGAGCCTTTTCAGCAAAAACATACGCGTTCTCTGTATTCCCTTTATCAGCACCCTCAGCTAATTGAAGCCAAATGGGTGGGACCCTGGCTGTATCAGGTGAAAAACAACGCAGATTTAGCCGCTGAAATGGCGCAGTTTCAGCAAGTTGCCACCGTCATTTTTTCATCATTAGCGCTCAAACCCTTGGCGATGCAATTGGCGTGGGGATGCACCTTAGTAAAACCCGATCTCGAAACGATAGTGAGCCGGTTTTATATTCATGCGGTGATGCCAGTGTTAGCCCGTTGCCAGAAAGAAGATTGGCACTACTACCTGTTTTCGGGCACAACCACGTGGTGGCACCAGACATTGTCGGGCTGGCAACCGACCGATATCGCTACTAAAGCGCAGCCCAAAACCCACGACAGAACGGTGTATTTGGATGAGACGACTTGGCAGCAAATTGATGATGATCCAGAAGTCAAAAGTGTTTTAGCCCAATGGCAACAGATGCCAATGAGCCAGCATTTTCCGCCGTGCATTCAGCGGCAGAAGGTTATCCAAACTCTCAAAAAAGCAGAGAAAGCAGGTTTAACCGAAAGTGATGATAGAACAACCTATGCTTTACTGTATTTGGAAGGTTATCAATCTCTGCTAACGCAGTTGTTAGATGCTCCCTATATAGAAAATATTCAGCAAGGGAAATACTCCCTTGCCCATGCAATAAAAGAATTTGAACGCAAAAATAAGGCGGTTATTTAATGCAGTGGATTAAACGATGTAATGAAAAATCATTATGGTTTTTATTGTTACCCTTTGTGATAGCGATTGGGATATGGAGCTTGTTTCTACCAACAGCTAGTGCGGAGACATCTATCGAAGATGAAGAAGTTCGATTAATTATTCATAATTGGCAAGATAGACCTATTTTTAATTCTAGCGTAAATAGTATTTGGGGGGGAGGGGTATCGGCTTATACTTACAATCCATATAGCAATGGTATGGGGCCAACAACATGTTGCGGCATCATTAAAGGAAAGGAGGTAATAGTCAAATGGACGCTAAGCGTTAAAGGTTCACAGTATGATGCTGGTATGCGCCCTGAAAATTATCAAATGAAGGTGCTTTTGCCTGAACGTAAGGCAGGAGAGAAAAATCTTCATGTTCATTTTCTACCCATGAAAAAAATTAAATTAGAGTGGAGCTCAAAAATAAGCTCTTCTTACAATCCCTTCGATGAAACGCAACGTTTAACGGAGGAAAGCCATGAGTAATGAAAAAAGGGCAAGCACTGACGCTATTATAGGCGCGAGTAATCGAGCAAAACATGCACGCGAGGGGAAATTAGGAAATTGTTCGAAAACATTGCACATTGGCTTATTTTTTGATGGTGTAGGCCGTAATATAGAAAAAGATAAACCTATTGGAAAAGCAAGTAATATTGCTAAATTATATGATGTGTTTAAGAGATCTGATAAGAATACAGAAAATGATATTTATTGGAAATATTATATTTCAGGCCTAGGAACTCCTTATCAAGCTCTTACGGATAAAAAGGCAGGTCAGGTCGCATCGGAAGTCTATAGTGATTTTAAAGATGAGACTAAGGATGAAATTGTCAATGCTGAGATTGATGCGTTTAAAGATATTGGTATTGATACTTTATTTGGTGGCGGTGGAGTTAAAGAGATTGAAGAATTATTATCTCCTAAAGGGCAAATGAAATTGATGGGGGAGACTCTTATCGATTATACGGCCAAAATAACCAAAAAAGGCATTGAGGCAGCACCTTTTTTAAGAGATAACGAGTTTATTGCCTATAATTTTTTGACTGGGGTTGAAACACGGATTAATGATTTAAAAGAAGTCATAAAACAGGCTTATCAAGAAGCGAAAGATACAGGTGACATTCCACTTCATCGCATATCAGTTTCAGTCTTTGGCTTTGATATGGGCGCGACACTAGCCCGATACTTTATCGGCGTATTAATTAACCAACTTTGCCAAAAAGATTATGATACGGGCCTCTATTTTTACGGGGGGATTCACGGTGGTGCTTGGGTGGATATTCCTTTTGTTGGTTTATTTGATTGCTCTCGTGACACGCCTCAAAGTGATGACAATGGGCTGGACTATGGGCTGAAAGCACTAACGATAATGGCAAAAAGCAATAAAGTGACAGAGGTTGCGGTTGATTCATTAATTACTACCGTTGCAGGGCGTAAGTACATTGACCATATGACTCCGTTACCTAAGCAAGTTAAAAAGTCTTTGCATCTGATTGCTGCGCATGAAAAACGCAAATGGCGCTGTCTCTATTTAACAGGCAGAAGTGGGGAGCATCATCAAGAGGAACTATTACCCGGTTGCAGTGAGGATATTGGCGGGGGATTAAGAAATAATGAACAGAAGCCCAATGAAGAACTCGCTAAGGTCGCCTTAAACAAAATGCATTTAGCTGCGTTTCATGCAGGGGTCCCGTTTCCTGAACTCGATGAACTTCGCGAGACGGATTTCGAAACATGGCTCTATTTTCAAGATGAACAAGAAGTGAAAGGAAAAAATGCAACAGAGTGGGTAGATTATTATCAATCAGGCATTCCATTAAAAAAATTGACATTTACGGCCTTGAATGCTCACCTCGACAGTTATTTTGCGTGGTTAGGACAAAAACATTATGAATATAAATTCGAGCTACGAAGACTAGAGAAACAGGAAAGCGACGCGTGGCTGTCACCAGGTTCGCATCAAGGTGGGTACAATATTTCACCTACATCCAAAAAAGAAGCTCTTAGTGCATCTCAACAGATTGCATTGCTGAAAAAAGATTGGGGATGGTTATCAAAAGTAGCAAAAGAGGCTGGTCAAGTCGTCACTCAACAATTTGGCAAAATGCCTGATTCAATAAAGAGGAGTCTTTATTATCCCGCAATAGTGCGTGCTCAAAATTATATTGATTGTGGTACAGCTGGTTATGACGGTAAGTCGTGTCCGACTTCACGTGTTCCTATATTCAATGAATTGTACGGTTGGTTTGTCCATGATATACAGCGAGCTGAAGGGATCAATTATCGTTATTTTTATATTCGTTTAATGGAGCCACTCTCTGGGCAGTTTGCACCGGATGAGCCTGAGGTGTATATTCCACCACAAGCCCCTCAAGGTGTTGGAAATGATTTTATATTTACCGGATTTCCTAAGTTTTAAATATAGTAGACTTTATTACTTGAACTGATCCTAATAACGACATCAAAAAGGGAGCATATGTCAGAAGGAAAAATAGGCACCGCATTTTTATATACCAAAAGAAAGTCACTTTCATTTTTTTGTTATTATATTTTAACTGCTATTTTATTGACACTATCAATTAAGGTGATTAATTCTCTATTTGTAAGTGCTAATTATCGATACACTCATGAGGCTCTATCAAAAAGTATTGACTTGGATTTGGGGTTTTCCATTTCATTTGCTTATGGTTTGGTTATTCTTATCATTTATGGTCTCGCTTATTGTACTTTTTCATTACTGGAAATTCAGCGATTGCGTAGTATTGGTTACCGACATCCGATTGCTATCTGTTTCATTATGTTCTTACTGAATAGAGTGTCTAATTATTTTTATACACTAGCGGGTTTAAATTGGATTTCGATTGTTATCGGTGTTATTTCACTCATTTATTTTATTGCATTGATTTTCCTTTCGGAAAAAGAATTTTATATTTCCAATAAATAACTTATTTGATTGTTAAATAGTGAGATACCCTTGGCTATCGATGAAAGGATCGTAACTAAAATGATGAAACAGTGCCAAGAATATATTTATTGGGATGACTAATATGGAAAATGATACACAAAAAGAAGTGACATTTTTTGAAAAATTTAAAGAAGCTAGCTGGGAGTTCACTTATGGCAGTGACAAAGACATGGAGCGGAATATCGTTCAAGTAGGATTAACTGCGCTCTTTTATATTGATGAATGCTGGCGACCGGAAAAGCGTGAAGCGCTAGCCAATGCGGTTGAACGTTTCATTGATGAATTTGGTGATAAATTAAAATGGGGGTTTATTGATGATGTTAATAAACCAGAAAAGTTTGTTATAAAGGATAAATTAACTCGCATAAAACGGTTGGCAGATCTGGAGGATGATGCGGCAGAGTTACAGTGGTGTTCAGAATATTATAGAGATTTTGTAAGTAACTATCAGGTAAATGCTTTTTCACCAGCAGGCTGGTATGAACATGTTCATCGTCGTGTTTCATATATTCGCTTTTTTTTGCCAATAACCGAATTGGCAGATGAAAATGCTAATAAATTCGAACAGTTAATTTTAGATTTTTGTAATATTTTGAAACCGATGCATGGTGTAGCTGGCTTAGGAACACAACAACTTTATAACGGTAATATGTATCAATTTATCGAATGTGATATTGCCCGTCATTTTAATGGAATCGATGTTACTACTTCTGTTACTGATAGAGGACTACGTGATGGTATCCGTTCGATTAACTGGTACACGATTTTATCTGATGAGTGGGTTAATAAAATCGGCGGTGAAGCGTACCTGAAGCAACAATTTATGAATGATGATATTCATTTATTACCTTACCAAGGTGGGATTGTGATAAAAGCGGGTGAGTGGCCTGAATTAGGCTGGGTTGAACGCGATCTTTATCCGAAATTGTACGTCAAAGTCAACCATGTCTTAAAACCAATTAGAACACCGTCGTTTAAATCATTTCATTTGGGCTCAATTTCTGGCGAAATTCGGCTTGATGAACGTTTAACGAAAGAATGGCAAGAGCGATTTGACTCGGAAGGTGAGAAATTGGATAGACAAGAATAACAAAATGAATTTTTTTGAAAAATTTGAGCAAGCAAAATACGAATTTACTTATGGTGAAGAAGATGATCCTGAAAATCGTAATGTATTACAAGTCGGTTTAGTGGCATGGTTTTATTTGGATAAAGCCTATACCCAAGAAAACCGAGCCAGAATGGCGCAAGCATTTCAGCTATACCAACAAGAATATGGCGATAAATTAAAGACAGGCTATTTTGATGACCCGAATAAAGTGCTGGATTATACCCCAAAAAATACACACAACTTTGCAGAGCGTATCACCAACAGTTACGGGGATAATTGTGATTTTTTTTGGTGCTCAACTGATGGTTTTGATCATACAGGGGATTATTGGGTAGGCGCAGGCTCACCTGCTGGATGGTACGAATTAGCCCATAGCAGGGTAAGTTATTTTGGCTTTTATTTACCTGTAAGTGAGTTGAAAGATACCTCGCACTTAGCTGCATTATTAAAACAATTTTGCATTATTTTGCAGCCCATGCACGGCCTTATGGGGCTAGGTGTTCAACAATCTTTTGAAAGACATCGTTACCAACACTTAGAATACGAAATTGGACAAGAATTTTTAGGTATTGATATCACAAATAGCAATACTAACAAAGGAATGAGAAATGGTTTGCGTTCCATCAACTGGCAGACATTTTTTAACACTCAATGGTTAGATAAATTAGGTGGAATAACCCATTTAAAATCAGTTTTACAGATGCAGGGTATCGCGATAACGGAATATTTGGGGGGCGTAATTATACAGGCAGGAGAATACCCCGAATTAGGTTGGATAAAGGATAATCCTTATCCTTCACTGTATCTGGCGGTAAATGAAGCTTTAAAACCAATTCGAACGCCATATTCTGGTAGTTTAGGTTATGGTTCGATTGCGGGAGAAATTCGCTTTGATAAACGTTCAACACAGGAATGGCTTGCCCGTTTTGATAAAGAACCGTATACCCCACCGGAGTCCCTTCCATCCGCACCTGTTGAAAAAGCTAAAGAACGCGTCACTCGATATACGGATGAAATTGCACCGTATACTGGTCGTTGGGGCTGTATTGTGAATGGTACAAGTCAGTTTGTTCATCTTGAAGCCGGGAAAAAATTACCTTTTTTTGAAGATAAAAAAGGTAAAAAGCACCACGCTAATTGGTCATTATTAGAACGAGATGATAAGGGCAGTGTTTTTATTGATGTGGAGGATTAGGGGGAAACAACCCGTACCGCCCCTGTCCTTCTGAAAACGAGAAAGGTGCATTTTAATCCGTTAATTGCTGCATATGTCATCTTATACGCTAAGACAACACCATGAATATATTTATTGGGATGACTGATATGGAAAAAGATACACAAAAAGAAATGACATTTTTTGAAAAATTCGAAGAAGCTAGTTGGGAGTTCACTTATGGCAGTGACAAAGACATGGAGCGGAATATCGTTCAAGTAGGATTAACTGCGCTCTTTTATATTGATGAATGCTGGCGACCGGAAAAGTGTGAAGCGCTAGCCAATGCGGTTGAACGTTTCATTGATGAATTTTGATAAGGATGTTGCGGAATATTTTATCATCCGAGACCGTGTGAAAAGTCCTAGCCAATCGCCTAATGAAGCGGGTAAATCAGTTAGACACTGGGTGGCTGAATACCAAAAAATTTTGCTAAAAAAATATTTCAATGTACCGTGGATGAATCAGCATCTGAACAGCTATTTTATTTGGCTCGGTGAAAAATTTTATGAATATCGGTTGGAATTACAGAAGCTAGAAGCCCGTAAAAGAGAAGAGTCAGGTTATGTTGGTATGACTTATGGTGCGATTCGAGCTGATAGAGACACTTTCCAAGATACATCAAAAGAAGTGGCAACATTGAAAAAACACTGGGGATGGTTGGATGACGTGAATGATGAAGCTGTTAAACTTTATCGAGATTATCATCAACGGGGTAATTATTACCGTCGAGGGGATATGCGTTTTCATCATGAAGGGTTACTGAAGAATATATGGTATCCCGCATACTGTAGAGCTGAATGGTTCATGGAGTGCCAAGTAAGTGCAAATAAAGGTTTGCCTTTCCCTCGACGTCCCTCTTGGGCTCCACCTGTCGATAACGTTTTGTTTGCTTATTTTGTGCATGATATTCAGGCAAAAGATAAAAGCGAAAGTATTACAGATAACTTTTTTGCCATTCGTAAGTTGGAGCTGCCCGGGGATGAGGAGATTAGAATTAAACAGGAAAAAATTGGGCAGCCAAAGCAAGTCAAAGAACCCACCGCTTATGATCCGAATAAAAGCATTGAGCAATTTTGGGGGCAGTTGGGTAAGCGGTTCTAATTCCCTGTTAAATTAGATGTTGGCCGTGATCACAGTAAATCAGGGAATACTTATCTTTGGTCGACCCTATATTGCCTTTGGCTTTCATGACGCATTATCCCGTTCTCGTTAACGGTGATAATTACGCCTGAAATAACCTTAATTTTATTGTGTAGAACAGTTTCAATTCTTAATGAATGAAAATAGAGTCGAATAATAAGGATGAAAAGTGGAGTCCGATACAATTGAAACAAGATGGACTTGTATTGAATGTTATAATGTAGAAATAGAACCGCATGGAGATTATTGTGAGGAATGTAATAAAAAATTCTATACCCAAATAGATGGCTGGTTATGGTTTCCTTTGATTAGCTTACTGTTAACGATTGTATCATCGCTATATTATTTTTTTGATTATATGATAGCGCTAGGCTACTACGGTTCATCGACAGTAACATTAAACATAATGGCGATAATTAACTGTATTAATATCATTATATCTGTAATCACTCTACATTATTTTCTTAAGCGCTCCCATAAGATTTCTTATGTTTTTTATGGCTTCATTTCTTGGAAAATACTAGCACCCATCATTATCGGTATTAGTATTTGGCCATCATATTTTAACTGGGGATTTTCAATTTCTATAATTGTAGATGTGATATATGCTATTTTTTATGGTTTGATCTGGGGTTTTTATTTTCATAAATCAAAACGTGTCAAAAAAACATTTATATATTAATGATTCAATAAATGAAGTTTTCAAAATTTAAAACATTAATATTAACAAAATAATTAGGGTGCTATGATGTGGGATATCCATCAAACTATGAGTGATTATGTATTACTAACACAATACCTTTCTCCTCTAGAAGCAAGAATTCAGGCTGGTTTACTGAGAACTGAAGGTGTCACACCTATGTTGTTAGATGAGAATATGGTTTGGAATAACCAGATGTATTCTCAAGCTGTGGGCGGTGTTAAGTTATTAGTGAATAAAGATGAATTAACAATGGCATTAGACATTTTAGAAAAGTTACATCAAGGTGAGTTTGCAATCACGGATGACGGTGAACATGAGGTGTTAGTATCGCGGCCTGTATTAAAAAATAGTATCTCAGATTATTTTAATATGACGATAGTCTTTTTGCTTTTTATTACTACCGGAATAGCATTGCCGATAGCAAAAACTAGAGTATGAAATAAGCCGTATAATAATACCTGAATTCACGAACAAAATTAATCAGATGGAATTCATAAATATGAATAAATATATTGTACTCTCTATGGTTTTATTTGTTTCTGAGCCGTCATATTCAAAAAACATTTTTCCGATTGGAACTGATTATCCAGTTAAACAGCTTTATCAAGGAGCAGTTGCAAAACAAGTCGATCTAACCGATGAATTTACAAGAATGTTTCGCACTCGCTTCAAAGCGGCATTAAGTGGAAAAATTACTTTTGCAGGTTTGTATGCAAGTACCGTTTGGGGTTGTGGTTCAAGTGGTTGTCATTCAACTGCGTTTATTAACAAACAAACAGGGAAAGCATTAAATAAATCGTTTACGGTATATTACTCAATGCAAGGTGAGGTTATTGGTGAAAAAATTGAGTATATAGATAAATATAGTCGATTAATTATAGCTGCTGGCACTGATGAAGATACGCATGAAACCTTTCGATATTATTATTTATTGGAAAATGGAGAGTTAACGTTGATAAATAAAACTCCCATTGAAAAAATTATTGATGTTCGATTTGAGATGAATTTTTAATATTATTTTGGTTTAGCTTCGAATGCTTTATTTAGCTGTAGACTGAAATAAAATTTAAAAAATATACTTTATTGGAAATACTATGAACTTTACTAAGTTTAATGATTTAGTTTTCTTCCTGAGGAAAAGGTGGCTTCCCTTAGGTGTTAAGATGGTTGAAATTAACGATCATGAAACTCATTTTTATTATGAAGGTTTTATTCTAACTCTAGCAGATTCACTGCACCCAGAAATTGAGATGCAAATTAATCCTGATGCTGAAGATTGGGGATGTGATGAAGAAGAGATGGGGATGAATTGGGAGAGTGATTATTTGTCTATATCCGCGGCTCCAGTCGATGAAGGTGTATTTATGATAACTGTAAATGAACTTGAAGGGAAAATAAAACATCTTGAAAAATTTATGCAGGTATTTTTAGCTCAGCAGAATAAAGGCTAACAGTAGGTTTAATGATATATTTTAAATGGCTGAGACTGTGTAGCCAAAAAACTTAAAGTTCAAATTTAAAATAACATTCAACTTTTAGTTAACTTGAAATTTTTTAGGGGGATGTTAACCACTTAATAGATTATTACACCTATTAAATCACTAAAGTACCATTAATATCATTGGGCGTGCACAATATTAATTCTGGTTAGATATATACTGATATACACAACCCAATTTAAAAAATCACATCATTTTAATATATGACATAAAAAATAATGAGTTCAATATTATAGGTAATAGCACACCGCCCGATCTCATTCGAGCAAACGTCAAAACACATGAAAGAAGAATTAGCATGATGCTCACATCATACTGGTAAATCATGATCCTCACCCAAATCGAAGGAGAAATTACATTAGTCATTGTATAAATGTGGAATATAACAAATGGTATAACAGAAAATAACCAAATGATTGTTTTGTTTTCTTTTTGGATTGCGCTAAACACAATGCCTCTAAAGATGACTTCATAAACAATGGGGCTTATGATAAATGTTAGAATGAATAACAATATGTTATTGATAACTCCCTCATCAAATATGAGGAGTTCTCTTGTAACCATATCACCGCCTAATTTAAAATAAGCAATGACAAGCACAGATAGAAGAATGGTTAGAAGAAATGGGATAACTGATTTTATTGAGAACACCCTTCCCAGCGCTATTTCACCAATGTTTTTGCTATACCATCGAAAAAATAAGAATAGTAATACAAATAGTGCAATTGATGTTAATCGGTATATTAGAATAAAAAATGCTTCTAGATGCAATGGTTCCACAATATATGCCAAAAAAATTTGCAATAAATTATAATCAAGGTTAAACCATATTACTGCCAAAGAAATAGCTAAAAAAATTTTCAATCCATTTTTTTCTTTTATTCGAGTTGTTATGTCAGTGAAGTTCACTTATTAGAATCCTTATTGAAATTAAAAAATCAGTCTGTTTTAGCATTATAATAAACAGGGATTTGCATAAAATAGCGCTAACCAATTCATTAAAATAACTATTTAACCTTAACCTCATCAATTTGATTAATCATCCATTTTCCATCCGTGTTGATTAACCGAACAATTAAATGAAGCGGATAAGGTTTTCCCTCACCTAAAATTAAATCGACAATGGCATTTTGTTTGTTAATTGACAGTACTTTGGCTTTGCGATTCTCTACCCATGAATTAAGGACATCTTGTGACTTAGTATAATAGTTAGCGCCTCCTGGTATCCACGTCCCATCCCAATTACATCCTCGTTGATCGCATTCCCTTTCTATATCACAAATGGCTTTTTGCTCTGCTGAAAATTCATCTTCATCACCATAATCACATGTGATGGAGTTTGAAATTTTATCCAAAAGTTCAGGTGTAATGAAATCAGACTCATAGTTGTGGTGAAATGAGTAGTCAGAGGGGAGTAGGTCATTATCATAAAAGTCTAAAACAACGATATCTGGCGGTATAGCTGGCAGTTCGTTAGGGTCCATTACATTAGGCTCTGAAACAAGCGGTTGTGTTTGTAGCCAGCCAAACGTATGTGTCCCCGTAGAGGAATGAGTAAAGCTTACAAAATAAAAACCATTAATGGGGTCCGGGTATACTGCTTTAACGCGGTCATTTTGAATTAAGTAACGTTTATTATCTTGGCAATCAAGATCTGGCGCGGAATATATGGGGGTTCTTGGATAATTAATCAAATAGGTCTGACCCATTCTTCCTTTTTGGCTGCTTGCTTCTTCCTGCGCTAATTTATTAATTTCATCACAGTTTTTTTCCTCAGAGGCTTCCACTTGACGTGTATCTATCCAGCCAAATACCCCATTATAACTAAGAAGTATATATGTATGCTCATCATTAACAATGGGGGGTTGAGTCGTATACCCGACGAAACCTAAACGGTCCCCAGGGATCACAAATTTATTTTCATAACGGCACATTTCTGATGGAAAGGCATGAAAATAGGCCCTTTCATTACCTGTTATGATAAAAGTACTCGTGGTAGGCAGTGAAGCCCTTAATGGTGTACTATCAATCAGTGTTTGGCAGGCTATTTCGCGTTGTTGACATTGCTCATATTTATCATTGTTTTGGTTGTATTTTTCACAGTTAAAAAGTGAATCAGATGGTTGTGCTACGACAACAATGGGGTAGCTCAGAGAAAGGAATACGGGCAATAAATATTGTGTCATTTTTTTACCCCATGAATGAAAGCAGTTGGCTTAAATGTAAGTGATAGGATATTCATGATTTTTCCTGCGTATCGCGTAACAACGCATATCGATTCAGTAATTGTTTAAAATGGGTATCGATACGTTGGTATTCCGATTCAGGTACCACACCTTGTGCTTGCCGCTCTTCCAAGCGGCGAAGTTCTTCCTCAAGGGGTAAACCTTGATTAAAATGCTGGCGAGCAGTAAAAATAATCGTTTTTAGTTCAGAGCCCGTGATGTAGCTGCGCGGTTTACCGTCTAATTTGTCCAATCGTTCACTCAAATGATTAAGCTGCTCCATTCCCTGAGACCACTGCCTCATTTGCGTTGCTGAAACGGCATTGATCTGCATGGCTTGTAGCCATTTATCATTCAATACGCGCACTTCAGGTTGAGTGCCAAATTGAGTTGTCAGGTAATTGACCATATTCCAGCTATATTGCTGTGCCCAAATCGGTGATACCGCGCCCAGTTCGGTTAGATAGCGGTCAATAGCACTCAGTTTCTCATTAGAAAAAGAAGTTGTCTGGTTTGGATTAGGTTGTAATTGTTGCTCAATTATCGATGCAATATTAGGTGTAAATTCAGGTAATTGGGGTAGTACTTGCGCTAAGATATGGTTATTGACTGGTGGATGGAGAATATATAATGCCCCAGCACAAAGTGTCCCTGTAAGAACGGTGCCCAAAGCGATCCCAATACAAAGTCCCTTACGATAAGATGGCTTAGTGGGAGGCGCAGTACTAATGGTTGCATTAGCCTTAATCGATACAGGTGTTGTCGCGATATTGGCATGAAACGTAGTAGGGGGGACTTTTGGTATCTGTAACGATGTTGGTGGGATAAAACCACTGTCTGGCGCATCGGTGCTTTCTAATTGTTTTGCTTGAGTTGTCAGTAAGTTGTGCAGCCGTTCTAGTTGGGTAAGGTGTTTTAATTCTAGAGTTTGTAGCAACTGTCCAATCTGTTTGAGGTGAGATTCGGCTTGGTAAAGTGCAGAAAGGTCGGTATAGACAGGGGGATGACTTCGTAATCCAGTGATTAATTGTTGACTCAGTGTCGCCAGAATTTCAACACGAGCGTGAATTTGTTGCGGCCAGAGCCCTTGCCAGTGCTGATTCAATAAATGTTGAAGTAGAATGAGGCCTTCATTGAGGCCAACAATACCGTTTTGGTGTTGGCGAATTAAGGTAAACCAAGCACAAGTTTGTAAGTCAGCCCCGTTTTGATTGAATAAGGATAAGCACAGCTCATGTGCACGCGTCCAGTCAATATCGGGACGAGCAGGGTGAAAGCGTTTATTTAGTTCATTTTTTAGAGCAGAAAAATCAGCTAATGTGCGTGGGTCGCCGCCTAGGCGTAATGTGTTCAAATCAGGGGTCATCATCGTCTCATGCAATTGTTGGTCTAAATCGAAGAAAAAAGCACACTTGGTAGAAATTAAATTGTGTCAAATTGTTTTTTTAAATGATGGAGTAGAATACGTCCATCAGGTACAAACTCAGTACCATAGCGGATCAACCCTTTTTCATATAGTTCCACCTCAAGGGCATAACGTAGTGTCCCAAAACTATTTTGTGGCAATAACACTAATGAGAGTGACTTGATCCTCGGTTCATACTTTAGTAGCGTTTTTGATAAAAGATTCATCATATTATGAGCTGTTCCGGGAAGCCCTTGGATAAGTTTGCTCATATCAGGCAAACCATAATCAGGCAGGTGCTCAATGCTACCTGCGCGTGCGTTAAGGATACGACGGATATTATCCATGACAGAAAGGATCACCTGATCGTGTTCAGGAATGTCATCAATCATTAGCCCCCCAGCAAAGTAGCCCGTCAACATTTCATACAGCGAAGGTTGGGACATGATCATTTTTCTCCGAGTGGCTTTAAAGTTATAGTGTTATCGAGAAGAGTAAGTAGGCGAGGCTCATCAGGTAGTAAACGTTTTTTAGGAATAATTACTCGCCAGTTGTCTGTCACAAGGTCGGGATGATGGAACATAGCAGCAACCGCGACAAATTCAGCCTCTTTTTCGAGGGGCATATCGAGAGAAATCGATTCACCAGGACGAATTCGCAGGTCTTTTTGTGTAACTAATGAGGATTTGAGTACTTGGCTATCTTTAGCGAAAAGTGTGGCATAGTCGCTTTCTGCAAAGCTTTCGAAATTTTTTAGTTGATAAACACGGATAATGGTTGATAGCGAGGTGCCAGTATCATCGGTATTTAAGGCTTCTCGTGCAACAAAATCTAAGTGTACAACTTTGACTTGTTTGTAGAAAATCGCGTTTGCAGCACTACGAGTACCATCACTGACCATTTGGGTGAGCCCACAAGCCGTGAGGTTTATCGTGGCGATTAACAATAAAGCTTTACCGAAAAATGACAATAAAAGTCTCTGTTTCATGAATATATTCCAAAATTAAAATCGATAATTAGCATAATTTGTGGTGGGTATAGGTTGTGGTGAAGGAGTCAATCGCTGATAGCGCCCCAAATTTAACACAATCAAAGGGTCATTAAGGTTAGCTTGAGGGTTTAATGCGCCCACGGCCGCAGTGCGGCCTAGTTGTACTCCTTGATGAGATTGTGTACTTAACGCTGCATTAGGTAATAATGATCTCGGTAATTTTAGGCTGAGTCGAGCATTAACGCGCGAACCAAGATAGACATGAAGTAACGCGAGTAAATCCTGATACAACTGCCCATCAGGTAGCCAGTTGCGTGCCTCATTAAGGTTATCTGTTTGTAACATAATTAAGATTTGACTATTTACATCCGTTGCATACTGACCTAAAACGGGTTTGTTGATTAATGTCATTGGTTTTTGACAAGATAGCTTTGATAGACTTTCTTGCTCAATACGTCTCGGGTCATGAGGTTTTACTTGTACCTGAGTATCAGGAGCGAGTAATTTCACTAGTGAAATGACTCCTTCAGCAGTGCGCGTCGGAAAACGTAATGTGCCGAGTAAAGCTAAAAAGCGCGATAGTGGTGCTTGAATATGCTGCGCTGTTCCTGGGATACCTAAGCCGATTAATCCATATAAATACTGGGAAGTTTCATCTTTACCACCCGCTAAAAAAGTGGCTGGATAGGAATATTTACGCCATATGCGATAAAACTGGGTGATGAGCCGATGGTTAAAAATATCTAGAAAATCGGTGAGTGATTCAGTGCCTTCTCGCCTCTGCGCTATGTCATCAATATAGGCAGTTGGTAGTGGAGACGTTATACCATATAAGCCTAAAAAAGTGGTTCGAATACTGGGAACGGAGCTGTTTCGATATCTATCTTCAATATCCAGCCCTTTAATTTCAGTGACTGGAAATCCCATTCCGCGATGAGGGCGAAAGCGAATGGCGTCTGTTTTTGGATCTTGAGTGCTACCTAAAGGTAGGTGTTGCTGATTATACTGCTCTAGAAGTTGACAAAACCGATAGAAATTAACTAACGGAAGGCGTGCCCCAAGAGCATCAATAATTTGATTTACTGAGGGTGATTCTCTGTCCATGTTAGGCTATTTCCTGTCGGTACAATATGTAAAGTCAGTTGATTAAATAGGTGTACATCAGTATAGAGAGCAAAAAAGCGATTAAGCATTTCACCAAAAAGATGGATATCCCCATCACCATTAAAACCACTACTGTCGAGAGTGATGTCAATAGCAATACCACGTTGCAGAAAACCTTTCTCAAAACGTTCGATAAGATGCTGTTCAACATGGAGCATGGCGTCGAGTTTACGGCTGTTGAGATCATCTTCTCGCCAATCATAAAGCGCCAAAGTGCCACGTAACACATCCACATTGTCCATCATATTAAGAAAGCTAGCACCGAGATGGCTTAATACACGCCAGTGAAACCTATCTTCAGCGGGGGGATAGCATGGTAAGGTCGGTTTGCATAAGTTATGCACCCTTAAGTGGGTTTGTAAGGTTTCTTCAGTTCTATCGAGTATTGTACTCTGTAGTGATTTGCGAGGAAGCTGCCCGTTCGTACCTGTTAATTGTAGAGATAGTGTTTCGCTTTCAAGGGATGCGATTGGGGGTTCACGCTCTCCACCTAAAATTAACCAAGTGTCATGCAAACCGTTTACGCCACGCTTAATTCGCGTATGGTAGTAATGCTCAGGAGCATTGTGACGTAGCATACCTCCACGATGGCGAAAACTACTAAAAGGCACATAATGAATATGCTCTCCTCGTCGTGTGCCATGAACCTTATCGACAGCATAAATTTCTGTATGCCCATCTTGCAAGCGGCGAGGACGCAGTAAATATTCACTTTCTAATCCGTTTACAGTGAGTGGGTCGGCCTCAACATTGAATAAATTAATTACTGGAACGCTATGTAGTTTTAAATTATCTATACTTAACGGGATGTCACTATCCCATTGTGTGTTAAGCACAATATCCAACTCAAAATGGCTAAGCTCTGTGGGGAGCTGGATTTCCCCCAGTCCTTTCAAGTTGACGAAAAAAAACTTTTCACGAAAAGAAAAATACTCAAGCAGTAATTGATAACCGCTAAAGGTACTATCGGCTTTTGGCCAAAGACGGTCTTCTTCGGCAAATCCACCTGGTGAAAACCAGTATGGTAAACGAATACGATCAGGTGAAGAAGGCAAACGAATATAGGTTGCTGCAACTTGCTTTGTTAGCGCTAAGTGGAGTGCATATGTGGTTGGCACATCGCCAGCCAAATAAAAAGAAATTGTATTAAGGGAAATTTGTTTCCAGTCTGCTAGCTTTGCACAGTCGAAACGCAAACGCAAAACTGAGCGACCGTCGGGCTCAGTGGATAAATTGACCTCCGATAAGGCAATTGGGTTGAGTGTTAAATCGCGTGTTGTACGGTAGCGGCATACGGTTTTTTTGGGGCCTATAGGACGTGAAAGCACTTCAAAGCCAGCAGGGATCACTGATGAAAGCTTCATTTCCTGAATATCCGGCGATAGCTCAACAATTGACAGAGATGGAATTGTTTGCAAGTAATGTGGCCATAACAGACTTACTAGTCCTTCCGTTAACTCTGGCAAATCATCATCAATTTTTTGACGAAGTTGCCCCATTGAAAAGGCAAAACCTTCAAAGAGTCGTTCTACAAAAGGATCGGGAGTTCCGGCTTTATCTAAATCTAATAACGCTGCGCGATCAGGGTGAGCTTGAGCGAACTCTTTCGCTGCTTCACGCAAATATCGCATTTCGGCATCATAGTAGCGAAGGGTTAAATCATCCATTAGCGTGACTCTCCGTTCATCAAGTTTAATAGTGTTAATTTTAAGGATAAAGTACGAGTGCTCTCACGGGGTCTAACCGTGTTAATTGAGCGAGTAAATCTGTCATTTGATGATGTAAGTCGGCTTTATCTGGGGTGTTACGTTGGCATTTTCCTCGTAGTAAATGTAACTGGCGCGCTTTGATTTCGAAAATAAAATGAGGTTCCCAATCAGAAAGGTGCATTTGTTCAGCGCGATGGTCTAATTCTCGCAGTAAATTCAAGGCTAAATCATGGCGAGCAAATTGCTCTGCGACTCTTGCCATCACCAGTTGCAATAACCATTTTTGGCGGGAGGTTTGTATATGCGGACGAGACATTAACCACGCTAAAGCGGCCTCCACGCCTTCCATGTCGGCTTGGGTTAAGGCTTCTTGTTCTAACGCAAATATGGAACCGTTATCCCCTTCATCGGTATCTTGAGTGGGTATATGGTGTAGGGATTGCATATTCTCTTCAAGGATATGTTGTTTGATCCAAGCTAATGTGACTTCATCGGCAAAAGGAGTGCCATCTTCCCAAGCGAGATTTTCTAATCCAGGCAAACGAAGTAAAAATTGTTTTAAATCAGACGCAATCACGTCCGCCCAACCATCCCAAGGTGCAGGTGATTTACTCAATGCTTGATGTAAATACCACTGCACATCTAACCAAAAATGGTTAACACCCTCGGCAAATAATCGGTCAGCTTGCTCAGTTAGCTCTAGCCAATTTTGTTGTAAATATAAACGTTTTAATTGCGCTCTGGCATCTGAGCGTGGAGGGGCAAGTCGAGTACAACCTTGCTGATTTTGAGGAGGAGACTGGTGTAGGGTATCCCAACGTACTGATTTCATCAGTCGATGACCGGATAGCCAACCATTGGGTTGGTTACGTAGATAATTCGCTAATACTTTAGCTTGATCCAGTAACTCTCGACCCGATTGGATAGGGGCAATTGTGCTGATGCCTGAAGCCGTTTGTTTGGAGGATATATTTTCAGCAGCTTTGATATTCTGCGGAACAACAGTATTCGCTCCCCCCGATTGGGCGAGTCGGTTTTCCAATGCTCGTAGTAGTGGACTGAGGTTAGGGCGACTCGCTTCATCCCATGCCGTAAATTCTTCAGTAATAGCTCCAAGTAGTGCGACGATGCGAGAAAACTCGTTGCTATCCACTTCAGGGTAGAGAGACAAGCTATCAATAACACGTTGACCTGCAAGCCATTCAATGGCTAATTTCCGACTATTTGGGCGGCTTGGTAATAAGGTATCATGGTAACGGCGAAGTAACCCAGCGAGTAAACCTAATCCGTCGGCTAAACCTTTTTCGCCTTCTCGATGTAATCGCGCCCAAACGTAGTAAGTAACAACACGTGCATCCTTACACCTGTTAGTCAGAAGATTTTCGGCAAGGGAACAAATCAATTCGGTATCTGATCCTGACAGTTTATTGACTTCTTCTTTCATGCGTTCGAAGTCATCATCATAGCCAGGATCTTCTCCAATTGGCTTTTCGGGAGTAATAGGCAGTAACCAGCGTTCCCACAACACAACTTGTTGTTCTACTAATTGATCCGCAGCAAGTGGGTTACCTGTAAAGCAGGCTGTGCGTAATGCAGTCATTAAAGGCATGTAACAATTTCCTATTAGGACTAATCCAAGAAGATTTTTTCTGGCAGTACAAAGTTGCGAAGTTTTAATAATGCCAGTGGGCCTTGGCCCATTTCAGTGCGAAGTTGATAATTGAGCGTGCTACCATCAGGTGTTTTCCATGTCACAGTATAGCTACTGGTGCTTCCCGCATAGGGGGCAACATGGGCAGTTTCAAGTAAACGAATAAAACCCCATACTCCAGGGTAATCGCCATAGAGTCGTGTTCCCGTCGAAGTCGCCATCCAAGAAAGTGATGCACCGGACGCAACTGTATCGGCAGGCCACACAAAGCGTTGCCATTGCGGGAATTGGTTATCGTAGGTAAGTTTTTGCTTATCAATCACCAATATGGTTTGCATCACCTGTTTACTAGTTCCCGGACGTAGCTCAAAATAGAGGCGTGCTTCTCCATTGGCGAAGGCTACATCGCCTAATTCAGTGAGCGTGTTTAACGCTTTCAAAAATGCGGGATTAAAGTGTAGCCCTTGCGCATTAGTACTATTTGGCACCCAGTGATTCCCTTCTTTACGTAAAACGCCTTGCAAACGAGTTTCTAAGAAGCGCTGAATACGGCCACTGTCAGGGCGCAGGTATTGTGCCATCAAAGGCAAAGAAATATTACTTTGGGTCTCTTTGAGTGGGTAGCGCCCACCAAAGGCGTTATTCCATTCATTGACAATGGCATTTTTCCATTCGCTATTGATGCCTTGAGCGGTTGGTGTCAGTAATTGTTGCCAAGCTTGGGTCATAGGTTCCACTAACAGTGCATCACCAAAACTTTGCCACTCTTGTCCAAAACTGGCGGCTATCAAGCTACCCATATCTCGTGTTTCGGAAAAATCAACGCTTTTTCCTTCTAAAATGCTTTGAGCAAAGGATTGGGACATCGCTTGTGGATCGGGGGCATTGACCACTTGCTGTAGTTTTAATCGTACGCGAGTGATACGGGTTAAATAGGCTTGCAAACTGAGGTTATCGCCAGCTTGAGAGTTGGCTTGCGGCTCGACAAAGTTCAGAATGGGAGCGAAGGTGTTTTCCAATGGTCCCGTAAACTCGGCTTTTTGGCTGATTACCGGTTTTTGTTCTTTGTTGAGAAGTTCTTTAGCTGAGTTGACAAAAGAGTCAGCCAGTTTTTCTGTTTGACGCCCAGTTTTACCTTGGTAAGCAAGGGTATTCATCAGTGCAATTACGGGGGACTGGCGAACATCGCTCATTAATGAGAGTTGGTCAATGGTATCGGATAGGCTTTCGGTATGTCGCCATTGCAGACTGTTCAAAAAGTTTAACCAGCTGCTTGAAAAATCGGCAAAATAACGCTCAGTTAGCTGCTGTTTGAGAACTTCTGGGGAAACCTCTTGGCTCAGTTCGTGCTGGCTATCACTCAGTACCCAATCAATTTCATTGCGGCGCGATTCGACAGTTTTTATGATTGCTGGCTCAATGGACTCTTCCCACGCTTTGCGGGTGAAAATTCCTGGTACAAACTCTTCAGTAGTTAATAAGAAGCTAACATCGGTATCGCCAGTCATATCATTTAATGTCATATCAGGGAATTGATGTTGTGCTTGCAAAAGCACCTTTTGATATAACGAGGCACTTTCGCTACGTTGGCCGATTTGTCGAATGAGCAACGTACGACTTTGATTGATAAGGTTATTATTAGATTTTAATTGCCACTCAGGATGTTGGAGTAGCTGCTGGGCATAGAACATTAACAACTCTTTTCCGAGTGTGTGCCATTCTCCTTCATTCATTCCTTTAGGTGCGGGAAGGTTAGTCAGAACGCTGTTGGTGAAAAAAGTCGGATCCATACGCTCTGGTGTACTCATCATTAGATAAGTTTTTAAATCTTGATACGCACTTTGAGTGGCTTGGCGACGTTCATCACTATTTGGTGATAATTGGGCATAGGCTTGTAATCGTTGCTCAAGTTGCTGGCGGATATTATCTCGCAGAGGAGGGAGTACTGTTTGCTGATACAGTGGCCATAAATGGGCTAATAGTGGCTGATTACTGTTTAGCCCAAAATGGAGCCAGAAAGGCACAGAAGTTTGTTCGCGATGATTGAGTAAACCTAGGGTTTGCTGGAAATCATATTGGGCTTTGAGGCGTTCTGTTTCAGGTAATTGGTTATTTGCGGCGACGGTGGCACTTTGATAGCTTTCTTCAATAAGTTGGCGGTTGGCAAGGTAAGAGACAATCATACCTGCGCCCCAGAGCGTCATGGCAGTGGCGGCACCGTATTGAACGATACGTTTCTTATCAACACCTAAAGAAGCGGGTTGTAAAGCTGCTGCCAGTTCAGATTGCACATTTAACCAGCTTCTCCAACGGATATCAGGATGCCAGCTATTAGGTAAACGTTGCTGATTGGCGCGGCTGATCGAAGGGCTAAATGCGATCCCCGAAAAAGGCAGTGTACGTAATTGTGTATTGAGCGGCGCTAATGCAGTGGCGAGTTGTTGGCTTCCTCCAGCTTGTAAAAATTGTGCTAAAGCAAGCAGGTATGTGTGTTTTTGTTCACGTAGTAACGCTTGAGTTCCGTTAACGATTAATGCAGGAATGAGGCTTAGCAGGCTGGGTGAAAGTGATTCAGCAGACATATTAGGCTCAGTCATACAGAGGATGGAAGGGGTTTCTGCTGCACTAAGGGATTGTTGTTGATCACTGACACTCCAAACCCAGACAGGGGCGCGCCAACCTAACGTTTGAAAGAGGTTTTGGATAGTCCGCCCCGCGTTATGAGCTGTAGCAGTATTCAGGTTGGTGAAGTTAATTTTGTTGTCTAAAAGTTGAGATGAAATGCTGTTTACTGTCACCCAAATAACGCCATTGAGCGGGCGACGTCGACGCAGTTGTTTGAGGGTATCCAAACGCTCAGTGTCTACCGAACTACCAATATCCCCACCGTAGATAAGCAAGGTACCATCACACTCTTGCCAAATTTCTTGCGTCAGGCTAGGAGCGAGTTTTTCGACCGCGGAGTGGGAGCCGAGGAGATAAATAACAGAAATTTTATGTAAACCAAATCGACCATATACTTGCCTTAGAGCCTGCAACATTTCATTCGACGTATTATTATCATTGGCTTTTTTTAACCATTTATATTTATGTAAAAATGGCGCTATTGATGAAAGCGATATTCGGCGCATGAAGAACAAATAGACTGGGGCAATTAAGAGCAGAATGAACCAAGAAATAATTGAATATAGAAAAATGGATTTATCAGAATATTGGGTCGCAAAATAGTCATTTCCGGATAAGGAATAAAAAGTGCCCGCTAAGATCACTATTACAGTGATCGCGAGTAAATAGCCAATAATCAATGCACTTATTGGGGTTTTGGGGCCTATTTTATTTTTGCTCATGACGGGAAATAACTCCAGCAAGGTGTTTATTGTCAATGATGTTCGACGTCCATCCACAAGAATCGACATTATTCTGTATGCAATGGGTTGTTGATTGAGAAATAGCTAGAAACGGAGAAGAGCGAGTGACTCCGCCGTAGTATGGAAAAAGAACATTATCGATACAGTTCCAATCGGTAGAAGTGAATGCAATGGCACTGTCACTATCCATGGAAATGGTGAGGTTAGGAGCCGTTTCTAAGTTTGCATATCGCTTTAAGTGTGTTGTTAACTGATTAATATCTTCATGATGAGCATCAATGGTTTCACAGCGATGAATAGCGTAATTTCCCGTATTCCCAATTAACCATAGAAACCCGCTTTCGGATTGAATTACATGCTCTGATTTATCAAACAGATTTGTTCCAGCAATGATGAGCTGTTCGTTATCACCATAATGCTCATAATGATTATCAATAATATCATCGAGATCATCAATTGAATGGATGATATTCCTATCGATAGGCGTATTACTATATAGCTCATTAAATAAATTCAAGAAAATCGCTAGCGTTGATTCTGTTCCGAGCCAGTAAATACGTTTAATATTTAAATTTGAGTTCATGTGTTTAAACTTAAATTCATTAAATAATAGTTTGGCAAGCATCTCATCTTTATTTTTTTGATGACCGATTAAAATGGGACATCGTAGAATTTGTTTTTCACCACTAATTTCTGGTGGCGGAGGGACGATTCTATTACGGATTAGCATCTGCCAATCTGTTTGCTTGCTCCCCAAACAACCAATAATGATAGTATCTATAATAGGTAAGTATTTTGATTGATAGTCCCACCACATACTTTCATCTTTTTCAATTGACTCAAGGTGAATATTTTTATGATAGATGCGTATTTGGTAAATAAAGTAATAAATAGAAAATATCAGTAGATAAACAAGAGCAGGTAAAATAAAACCAATAAACCAAAAAAGAGTGGTTTTATTTGGTGTACCTTCAGGCCAAAAAATATTAGTGATGAGTAAGAATAAAGAAATGATAATAAGGATACCTTGTCCCCACCGTTTCCAATTGATCGGAGGGACATTGGGTGTTTTAGGGTAGTAAGGGGGCATTCTCATGGCTTAATGTTCATCATTGCAAGGGAGCTGACCAGCGTGCAACCGCATGCGCAGCGATGTCCGTCTAATGCGACGGGATTGCCATTCATGGATGTGCCTGATGTCCCTTCGACGATAGTGGTGTGCCCATGACGGTTGCATACCGCGCTATCGCCAACACAGGCAACGGGTTTACCAAAGGCAAGGTATTGACCCGATAGCACGCTTCCGCCATAAGGCTTTAATGTATCGCCAACACGAATAATGTTTTTCATAATTGATTTACGTTATAGAATTTGTTTTAAATTGAATTCAGGTAAATGATTATTTAATCCCTAAATAACATTATGTGAGTAATGTTGTATTTGGAGATGAAAGTAATTTATTTTGATTATTTACATAAATCTCAAGTGATTTTTGTTCTTGTATATAAGAAAGTAAAACATCAAACTCATCGGTAGGAAACGATATTTGACTGTTTGGAATGATGCTTTTTTCCCCTGTTATATTATCTATATAAGCAACTTTTTCATTATTGTCTAGAATAATAAATCCTTGGCGCGAGACAATTTTTCGTTTAAAGTTTTCATCATCAATTAATGCAACCAAACAGTATTTATTCCATTTCTGACCAAAATAAATCATTCTCATCAAAAAGTAATCACCTGCTAATTCACGAATTCCGAGCTCTGAATGCATAAACCACGCTCTAGAGTCATGGATTTGGTTATCATAAAGATCTACTATAAGTTGTATCTCTTTATTAGTATTTGTCTTATTCAATGTTGGTAGAATTTCCCCTTGGTAAATTTTTTGAGCCTTTTCTTTTAGAAAATGATATTCAACTTCTGGATTTAAGAACATTACGTTATAGAATATTTCTTGCACAAGACTATCGGCAATAGAAATTGCCCATTTACCTTGCAGTGCATTAAAATCGTCAAAGTCGTTAAGACTATCATCATATCGACGCCTAAAATCTAAAGCTGCGTCCCATAATTGTCCTCGCGCGTTTGTTGCGTCATATAACGGTGTACCGATTAATGGCTCTCCTTTTTCATTGATTTTGGGTGGAACCCAATCAGGATTATTAGCGAATTTATCTTCCTCTAATTTTCGGTTTTTTTTGATAATATCTAAATTATCATTACACGCTTTTTCTTCATTTGAGAGTGCAATATCTATTTTCTTAGCAAAAAGCGGATCCCAGGGGGGTATAGTGACATCACTGTGTTGAGCCGCATGTTGGAAAAAGGCTTGATGTGTAATGTTGTGTGGATTTTGTCGAGAACAGGCGAAGCGCGCAATACGCCAAGCTGTCATCCATACCATTTGCTCTTCAATAACGTTTTCTAGTGAAAAGAGGTTGCATTGTGAAGGAGAATATAAGCCTTGCGAAACAGGGTTGACTGAGTCTGTGATGGTTGTACGCCATGCGTTAAATCTCATAGTAAGGCTTGATGATATTTGAAACTCATCAATGCTGTCTTCACTCATCTCTCTGAATGATTGTTTTTCCCTAATATTAGAGTGCTGTATTAGACTTTCTGGTAAAATCGCCAATGGTGCTCCTGCTTCAAAAGCAGCAGCATACATATCATGTAAAATAATTTGCGAAAGTAATTCGCCGTCGGAATCCCGTGCTTTGCCTTGGTCACCTTGTGGGTAACCCCCGCCAATATCAGAATGCATCCCTGGGTAGACGACTTCTATCGCATTTGTGGGATATGTACCGTCAGGATAGCGAATGGAATCAAGTGAAAAACACTGGCGCTGTTCATGTGCAGCAACAAAATGGCAGCAGCGCTTGACTAATCCAGAACGCGGAATTTCTTGGGTTCCCCCCGCCCAGCCGTTGTGGCCACTAAACCCTGGGCCTATATTGGCTATACCAACTGCGGGTACAGTGTCACAAATACCCATAAATTCTATCGAAACAGGAAGCTCTAATAATGTACCTTTTGAGGACAAGGTAGAGTTAGATAAAATCTCATCTAACCAAGTTGCAAAAGTGCGGGCTTCGGCAGCCCCACGAGAAAATCCATAAATAAATAATTTAATGTTTAATAATCGAGGATTAAAATAATAAACCTTATCTTTAAGTGGAGCTAATAGCGATTCTATTTGTTGCAAGCGGTCTAAACGAGCAGAAAATTTTCCTTGTTGAGCATCTTTATAATTTTTCACTGTTTGCTGACTTGGCATGCCTGGTCTAATGGTGATTGCATCCATGACTGCACTGGTATGTGCTATCATGGCTTTGTCTGAATCCATGTTTTTTACTGCGGTTTTCATGACGCCATTAGGAATAAAGCTTTGCGTTAATGTATGTTGTAGGGCATTACAAATTTGTATGAGCGCCCAATTAATCCTGGATTCCCCTCCCGTTGCATATTTAAGGCCATCAGCATAATAGTCATAGGTTCCTATTTCGGGGAAAGGTGTGCCGACTCCAGGCATATAAAAGGAATAAAAACCCTGCTCATTTGCTTCTGTGTTTTGTGGTGTTGTAGCATGAAATAATTTTGCAATATTAGTGGGATGAGCAGGTGTGGCAATATTGGTATCATAAGGCTCATTATTATTGGTCCCATCAAAAAATAGACTGATATGAAGGCTTTTACAACATCTGTCCTGCTGTAACTGAGAGGCTTGTCGCTGATATAGGCGTTCTTCCGCAACAATTTTTTTGTAATTAGTTTCAATTTGTTTAGGTGTCAGTACAAGCCTTCCCTGCTCAGGAAATTCGGGGGGGACCCAACATGGGGCTCCACACTCAGTCTTATTCCAACCAGTTATTGCGGGCATGATTGATTCTCCTGTTGATTTATGAGAGCTTTGAATGGGTGGTCGGGGTGTTCTATTCCCATGCAGGTTGCGGTAACTTTGACTTGATTGCAGGCAAAAAAATGCACTTGTAGCCCACAAGAGTCACTGTATTCAGGGACATCAACGATAGTACTATACCGGCGATAATTGGCTTTGTGTTCTTTCATCCAATTACCATAATTCGGGTCGTTAAAGCGGGGGATATCTTTAGAGTATGGGGCGGGGTCTATTTCCCATTCCACTCGAACTTGCATACCCGGTTGCCATTTTTCAGGCAGCATAATGCAACAAGTAAACCCCCCAACACGACCGTAGTAGCCATTGACAGAAAATTTATTGACGGCAATACTTTTATATTGATGGTTGTACCCTAGGAGATTAGCCCCTACATAGTTGACTTTTTCGGGCTTGGGTGGCGTCTTATTGTCGTTAGGTTTTGTGTCTGGGGAACAGGCGGTTAATAGGACAATCGTCAACAAGCACATCATTTTTTTCAGTTTATGCGTCATTATTAAGCCCCCTTATGAATTGGGCTCGCGTTCTTCCTCGGAGTTACTGCGGGCATGATTGATTCTCCTGTTGATTCATGAGAGCTTTGAATGGATGGTCGGGGTGTTCTATTCCCATGCAGGTTGCGGTAACTTTGACTTGGTTGCAGGCAAAAAAATGTACTTGTAGCCCGCAAGAGTCACCGTATTCAGGGACCTCAACGACGGCACTGTATTGACGATAATTGGCCTCGTGTTTTTTCATCCAATTATCAAAGTTTGGGTCGTTAAAGCGAGGTATATCTTTAGAGTATGGAGAGGGGTCAATTTCCCATTCCACTCGAACTTGCATACCCGGCTGCCATTTTTCAGGCAGCATAATGCAACAAGTAAAACCCCCAACACGACCGTAGTAGCCATTGACAGAAAATTTATTCACCGCGATCCCCTTTACATGAACATACCCTAGGAGATTAGCTCCCACATAGTTGACTTTTTCGGGCTTGGGCGGGGTCTTAATGTCGTTAGGTTTTGTGTCTGGAGAGCAGGCTGTTAATACAATAATAGAGCATACGAGTATCAATTTAGATATACTTAGCATTCATAAATACCTTTTTTAATGGAAAGCTGATGCCATTTAATTCAATATTTGTGGATGATACTTATTAATATAACTTTCGAAATCTCCGAGGTATTCACTGTTGTTTGCTTCAATAGCTAATGCATAAATGTCAGAAAAAATATCTTCAGCGTTTTTATTTTCAGTAATAGATAAATTGTCATCTATAAATAATGATGCATCACTAATACAGCCTAATCGATTTAGCTGTGTGTCATTTAGAATGATATTAGGTTGAATATCATCAATAAATTCAATTTTGTGATCACAAACCAACCAGTTGACTTCATGATTTCTATCCATCCAGCCCCAAAGCCTGGCGACTTTACTAAAATAATCTCGTTGTTCTTCATTTAATATATCTTTCATCAATTCAGGAAATATACGGGAGTCATAAAATCGAAAAAGGCATACTTGGTTACCATAGCTAGCTTCAGATAGTTTTTGTAAGTATCGTGATAATTTATTGAAATTAATATAAGATAAAAGCGCTAAAACTCGAGGGGTACAAATAAATAATTTAAAAATCTCATGAAGTAATAATTGTTGTTTGGGTTTATCCCATTCAATACGAATAAGAATAGGGGATTGGTCAATGTAATTTTCTTCTGGAAAACCCGTAAATAATGAAAACCATTGTAATTGATGGTCAATATTTTTTAATGCTGGAATTATCGAGGTTTCATAGCCAGCTAAATCTATGATGATATCAATATAATTTAATTGATAACTGAGGCTATGTTCTTTTAACTGTTTTATCCAGTAGGTAATTAAATTTTCTTTAGAATTGGCAGTCATATTATTCACGATATATTATTCCTAATGCAGATTCTTGTGCTTTTTTTAAACACTCTTCACACACAGACCGTGGTAAATCCGGCAATGGGAAATCTTGACCTTGAGGTCCATCCCACAGATGTTGACCTTTAAAACTGATACGACTTGGGCTATGAATTTCAATTTGACCGTCAGGAGCGATACGAATATAGCCGCCACCACAACCTAGGGTGATCCCATTTTTAGCTGTGACTTGAATATGCCCTTGGGTAGATTGAACAGTGATATCTTTCAGTGCTATCGCATCAAGCTTATCAGCGTGTGATTCGATTTCAAAAGGCCCTTTGCCTGATATTAATCTCACGCCTTCTTTTTGCGACAACATGGATATTTTTTGACTTGCATTCAGGCTGATATGTTCGCCACTGGCAATGTGCATTTCCCCCATGCTTTGGGAATAATGAGCTTGCGCACTTTGCAGCAAAATAGATTGTTCTGTGACTAACCCAATCCCCTCTTTTCCATGTATTAAAATGGCTGGTGAAGCTAAATTTTGTGCATTCTCTTGGAATGTTTTTAAACTGTCTTGTTCAGGTTGCGCGTTATTATGTTGTTTGGTGATTTCTCCCCAATTGGCGAGTTGATTGTTAGCGCCTTTTATTAACGATGTGGCAGGTGCCATCGCCAACACATCCCCACCGGCCTTATCCTGCTTATCGGTGGTAATAAACAACCCGTTACCCGCACGGATCGCGCCCCAGCTATCTGTACGTAGCTCAAAACCGTCGCCGCGTTGTTCGCGTTCGGCGTTGACCAAATGCCCCAAGTTTAACTGGGTTTTTCCGCCATATTCCGTGCTGAGCTTAATATGCTCTTGCCCGCGTTTATCCTCCATGCGCAGTTTGTTATTTGCAGGCGTGCGGATCACATTACGGGTGTTATTTTTATCCGTTACGTGGTCGGGCTGGCGGGAGTCATGGAGTGCATGAGCAATGTAAGGGCGGTCTGGGTCACCCTCATGAAATGCGATAGCGACTTCAGTCCCTTGAATTAGTGGGAAATGCATCCCATACGTATCCCCCGCATAAGGTTTCGCCAAACGCACGGGCATACTTTCATAGCCCTTGGTTTTATCATCTCTGTCCGCATCGAATTTGACCCAGTAAAGCCCGTGTTCATTTTGGTGGGCATAAATATCGTGGTCTTTTGCGCTGGTCACGCGTGCCATTAACGTTCCCGCAATGACTGGACGCGGTTTAAGGGCAGGGCGCCAACACAGCGACTCTGTGTAAGGTACGGCATCAAAACGTACGGTTAAGGCCTTATCTCGGCTAGCTGTAAAGCGTAATCGCGTAATTAGAATTGGCGATTTGAAGACGGTAGGCAGTGTTGAGGTAAGTGAGTTGTCTTGAATATTTAATACTAATAATGGTGTTAGGTCTGCTGCACTACTTTCTCCACGAAGCAATGTTTGCCTTGCTAAAAAACGTTCGTGGTCGAGTCTTGCCCAGAAGTTAGCGGTTTCAGTTTCAGGGTGAATTTTATCCCCACGGGTTAAGTGACGACCTTTATAGTGGTAAACATCGCCGTAGTTGGTTTTCTCTCCATCACCGTGCGTCATGTCAGCGACAGCGGAAATTAAGGTATCTTCCGCAAGCCGATGATTATAATCTTTGGCAAAAACAGTGCTTTCAACCACTTGATGACGTAAAGATAATCCCCAAACACTGTCAACATGGTTATCGCTCAGCCCAGATGGGCTATTTAATGGCAGCGTTTTGTCATACACATAGCCGCGTTGACTATCGGTAAAATGAAGTACCTCGGTTTGGGTTTCATCTTGTAAACCAAAACGATAAAAAATCCCCATTTCACTCAATAAACGTTCGATAAACTGACGGTCACTTTCATTGATTTGGTTAATTTGTTCGCGTTTAGGATACGTTTTTTCTAAATTAAACTCGAATTCCCAACCTTTAAAGTTATGTTCACGCAGAATCTGTTCAACCACATCAGGGATAGATTGATTGATAAAGAAACGGTGGCTACGAATTTGGTGACGTAATAAGGCGAAAAAAGGCTCAATCACCAGTTGATAGCGCGCTTCATCAGCAGAGCCTGAAAGGCGACGAAAATCGGTGACCACGCCATGGACGCGTTTGGCAACACTAGGTTGAGTGGCGAGTCCCATTAAGTTACTCATTGGCGCTGAAAAAGTCAGGTTGGCATTGCGGCGTAAGAATTGTTGTGCGGAAAGATCTTGGGCTGAACACGTAAATGTAATTTGATAGCGATAGGTATCGCTGGCGGCTTCACGCCCTGTAAAATGTTCAACATCCAATAATTCATTACAGCCTTGCACTTCAAGACGATAGCGATTTTGACCTTGTTGCAAGTTTTTGACTGTGTCGAGTAGGCTCATAGAGTCATCTCCTTAATATCACCAAAACTCAAGGTGATCCCTTCCTCTTCGCTGTAACCTAAGGTGAGGCTTTGAGCTTGCTGGTGGTTAGCTTGTCGCATGAGTAATTGTTGGCTAAGTACTGGTAAAATTTGCTGGTTGAGTAGGCTGTCAATATTGCGTGCACCGGTATCGGGTAATAAACAGGCACTCACGAGGGTGTCATATAGGGTTTCTTCCACAATGCATTCAAGTTTGTAGTGGGTATAGAGGCGTTTGATGACGCTGCCCAGTTTCATTTCGACAATTTTGTGTAGCGCCTCTGTTCCTAATGGGCGGTAAATTAGTGTTTGGAAACGGGCAAGTAAAGCGGGCTGGAAGTGGTCGCGCAAGGTTGGGCGCAGTAGTTCTTGTAGTTCCCCGTCTGTCGATTCAGGGAATTCTTCCAGTTGTTGCATCAATAAATCACTGCCTAAATTGGCGGTCATTAAAATCACGGTATTGCGAAAATCAATTTCACGACCTTCACCATCACGCATAAAGCCTCGGTCGAAGACTTGATAAAATAGATTAAGGACATCGCGATGCGCTTTTTCCACTTCATCGAGTAAGACCACACTGTAAGGACGTTTGCGTACCGCTTCAGTCAAAATACCCCCTTGATCGTAGCCCACATATCTCGAAGGGGAGCCTTTCAATTGGCTAACTGTATGAGCTTCTTGGTATTCAGACATGTTGATAGTGATAAGCAATGAAACAGAGACGATAACAAGAATACCTTGTTCCCAGCGTTTCCAATTAATCGGGGGGACATTGGGTGGTTCAGGGTAGTAAGGAGGCATTCTCATGGTTTGATATCCATCATTGCAAGGGAGCTGACCAGTGTGCAGCCACACGCACAGCGATGCCCATCTAACGTAACAGGACTGCCGTTCATCGATGATCCCGATGTCCCTTCCACGATGGTGGTGTGCCCATGGCGGTTGCACTTCGCACTATCGCCAACACAGGCAACGGGTTTACCAAAAGCAAGGTATTGCCCCGTCAAAACGTTTCCGCCGTAAGGTTTTAATATATCGCCGACGCGAATAATGTTTTTCATTGCAATTACCCTACCTTTAAGAGTTTATTAGGATCAACAGATTGGCTAAGCGTATCAATGATTCCTTGTGAATAGTTATACGCGGTTTGGGCTTGTGTTATTTTCAACACCTCGCTGGTATCTCGGGTGGGTTGAAACAATTCAGCGGCATTATTAATGAAAGGAATGCTCAGACCAGTAGCGATATCAATCACTTCATATTCTAATGAAAGCAGTCCAACGGTGCCGCTAATGCCTCCGAGTACGCCTTTAATGTCTTTTTGTTTAACCGTATAAATGGCACTACCAATTGCGCTTGCAACCCCAATTAATTGTCCTGCAAGCGCAATTGGTGATAGTGATTTATTGGTTTCATTACCTGAATAGATCATTCTATAGCGAAAATACCCAGCCCACGGTTCACGAGTGCCGAGCTCAAAATGCATAAACCATGCACGAGATAGGCTCGATGCCCTTTGCTAAAACCCTCTTTAATTTGTGGTCGACGCACAGTATCAAGTGGAAAGCATAGTCTCTGCTCATGAGCTGCAACAAAATGACGACAACAACGTACAAAGTCAGGGTAGCGTTTTTCATCGGGTAATGGTTGGGTGCCATTCGCCCAATCAAAATGTCCTGTAAATGCGGGAACTAAATGCACAATACCGACGGAAGGCTCCGTATCTAAAATGCCTAAAAATTCGATGGATAACGGTAGGTTAGCGAGGAGTTGTTTGCGTGAAAGTGCTAATCTACCATCCAAAGGAAACTCGGGGGGACCCCAAGCAGGTTGTGCGTTGGTTATTTCGGACATACGGCAGGCTCCTTCATGTCCATCGGTTCGTTAATGGGGTAACCATCAGAACCATAACTTTTACAAGATGTGGTTACTTTGACTTGATTGCAGGGTAAAAAATGTACATCTAAGCCACAGGCCGTTTTACTGTCATACTCTGGGATCGGTACACTGACTTCATGTTGGGTACTGTAGCGTTCGAGTTCAGCTTCCCATCGCTTATAAGCTTCTACTTGACTAAATTTGGGCATTGGCGACAATTTGCTTGTATTCAAGCTTTCCCATTTTATTCTGGCCTGAAGGCCGGGAGCCCATTTGGCAGGGAGTAGCACACAACATTGTACCCCACCGACACTAGCACTCGAGCCATTGACTGAAAATGAGGTAATGCTGCCTTGTGTATGGTTATAGCCACTAAGTCCAGCTGCCATGGGGTGGTTTGTACTGGCGGCGAAAGAACAACCGGAGAGCATCAAAACCAGAGTGCAGAGGGTCGTCGCGATAGTTCCTTGTATAATCATTAGTCGTGAGAGGGTTATTTCGGGCATACGGCAGGCTCCTTCATATTAATTTTTTTGATAAACGATTTCCTTATCAATTATTTTTTCATAATTAGTAATAAGCTGCTCTTTGGTTAGCGCTAAACGACCCTGATTAGGGAACGGAGGAGGGGCCCAACAAGGATCACCTTGAGAGTGAGCTGGACGGATAGCAAGATACTTTGCTGATTCTTCTTTAATCATCTCAATAAGTGTTGAATTTATTTTGTTGGGCATACAGTAGGCTCCTCCATTTTAGAGGGGTCATTGATGGGATAATCAGGATGGCCCCATGATTTGCAAGATAACGTCACCTTTACTTCCTGACAGGGTAAAAAATGAACTTTCATACTGCAAGGTTCATCATATTTGGGAACCTCTACCATTTTGCTGTAGTGACGATAATTGGCTTTATGCTGTTTTATATAATCCTGATAAGTCGGGTCATTGAACTCTGGTACATCAGTGGCATAGGCATCAGGGTCAACTTCCCATTCAACCAATACTTTTTGTCCGGGTGTCCATTTAGCAGGCACCATGATGCAACAAGTACCGCCCCCACCTCGACCATACGCGCCGTTGACTTTAAACCAGTTAACGGAGGTGCTTTTGACATGGTTAAAGCCGTGTAAATTGCCTGCAAGATATTCATCTTTTTTTTCGCAGCCGATAAGAAGCTGTGTGGCAGTGAGGAGCAGAAATAATACGAAGGGTTTCATTAAAGCTTTTCGATATTCTCCATTATTTATATTAAGACATATTTTATGCTTATTTTTCATCTTATTTATATCTACATTTGCAATCAATTTTATCGGACTAAACGTCTATGTTTTTGGCTATTGGTATATAACATACCTAATGTTACTCAATAAAAGATGTTGTTGATTGCAGCTGAAGAATGTAACTGTTTAAGTCACCTAGATAATCACTGTCAATAAACTGGAGGGTAAGTTGATAAAGAACTGAAAAATTCTGTTCTTGTGTTAGTTCTGGTCGATGAAACTTTTTCATTGACATAAGTCGTGTTACGTCGCTAATACCATCTAGCATATTAAATAGCCAATGGGGCACCGGCATCAATGGCCGCAGCATACATATCATGAAGGGCTATTTGAGAAAGTATGTCACTAGCGCTATCTCTCGATTTTCCTTGATCGCCCACTGGGTATGCACCTCCTACATCTGAGTGCATACCAGGATAAATCACTTCATACGTATTGGGAGGATAAGTTCCTTCAGGAGTACGAACAGAGTCTAAACAAAAGGATTGTCGTTGTTCGTGGGCGGCAGCCAAGTGATAACAACATTTAACTAAATCAGATTTTGGTAATTGCTGAGTGCCTCCAGCCCAACCATTATGCCCTGTCATCATCGGTACTACGTTGGCTATTCCCACCGCTGCTACAGTGTCGTATAGCCCCAAAAAATCCACTGAAACGGGAATGCCATATAAATGTCCCCTAACATGTTGAGGGTCTTTTTGTTGGGCAGAATGATGAGCGCTACCGAGTAGTCTATCTAACCAATAGACAAAGGTTCGAGCCTCAGCTGCCCCTCGGGAAAAACCATAAATATACAATTTTAATGCCACTAATTTAGGGACATGAGTTGACAATTTATCTTTAATCGGTTTGAGTAGCTCAAAAATTCCATATATAGGGTTGTAATGGTTAAATGATGGTAGGCTCGTATCATAGGTACCGTTAGTATAGGTTCCTTCAGTTGTGCGAGTGCGGATATTGTCTAACACGCGGCGCCGCTCTGCGATAGAAATTTCCGTTTTAGTTACTTCATAATGTAACGCATTGCAAACATTCATCAATGCCCAACTTACTCGATCTTCTCCCCCAGTGGCAAAGGTTAGCCCAGAACTGTAATACTCATTAGTGTTAATTTCAGGGAAAGGTGTACCGACGCCAGGTAAATAATAAGCAAAGAAACCGGATTTCATCGCCCTAAAATCATTAGGTGCACTGGCATGGTACAGCTTAGCGACATTGGAAGGGTGTTTGGCTGCTGTATCATTGTTTTCATTATTATTGGTACCATCAAAAAATAGGCTAACATGCACTGTTTTGCAGCATAGGCTACGGTTTTTTTTAGGGAAGCCTTGGCGGTATGCACGCTCTTTATCTTCAATTTTTTCAATATTGGCTTTCAGTGTTTTTCTAGAGAGCGGTAAACGACCTTGTTCAGGAAATGGAGGAGGGGCCCAGCAAGGGTCTCCGTGAGTAACCTGCTTTCTAGCAATAATACTTTTAGCGCCGCTTATTAAAGCAATTAGATTGAGGTTGGTGACGGACATTCAGCGGGTTCCTCTTGGTCTAAAGGCTCTTGAATTGGGTAGTCAGGGTGCCAAGGAGCTAAACACGACAAGGTGATTTTCACTTCTTGGCAGGGTAGAAAATGCACTTTGACATCACAGGCTTCATCATACTGTGGGACAGGTACCACTTTGCTGTAATGGCGGTAATTGGCTTCGTGTTTTTTAACAAAATCACTAAATTCTTTTGTTCCCATAGGGGGGGAGCTAACGTATGCATCAGGGTCCACTTCCCATTCAACTAATACAGTTTGGTCAGGTGTCCATTTTTCAGGCACCATAATGCAGCAGGATGCAGTTGCACCACGACCACGGGCACCATTGACTTTATACCAGTTAACTGCCGTGTCTTTCACATGGTTAAACCCCCAAATATTGGCCGGTAGCATGTTTGTTTTTTTCTCCGGAAAGCAGCCTATTAAGCTGAATAGGGCAATGCAAAACACACCGATTATGACGGTTTTTTTCATTGGAACCCTCCGAAACTAAGAATATTTAGTGAACATTGTGGATGTCTTCAAACGTTAGGATTATTCCTTCTTCTGCATCATAACCTAAGGTGAGGCTTTGAGCTTGCTGGTGGTTAGCTTGTCGCATGAGTAATTGTTGGCTAAGTACTGGTAAAATTTGCTGGTTGAGTAGGCTGTCAATATTGCGTGCACCGGTATCGGGTAATAAACAGGCACTCACGAGGGTGTCATATAGGGTTTCTTCCACAATGCATTCAAGTTTGTAGTGGGTATAGAGGCGTTTGATGACGCTGCCCAGTTTCATTTCGACAATTTTGTGTAGCGCCTCTGTTCCTAATGGGCGGTAAATTAGTGTTTGGAAACGGGCAAGTAAAGCGGGCTGGAAGTGGTCGCGCAAGGTTGGGCGCAGTAGTTCTTGTAGTTCCCCGTCTGTCGATTCAGGGAATTCTTCCAGTTGTTGCATCAATAAATCACTGCCTAAATTGGCGGTCATTAAAATCACGGTATTGCGAAAATCAATTTCACGACCTTCACCATCACGCATAAAGCCTCGGTCGAAGACTTGATAAAATAGATTAAGGACATCGCGATGCGCTTTTTCCACTTCATCGAGTAAGACCACACTGTAAGGACGTTTGCGTACCGCTTCAGTCAAAATACCCCCTTGACCGTAGCCCACATATCCCGGAGGGGAGCCTTTCAATTGGCTAACTGTATGAGCTTCTTGGTATTCAGACATGTTGATAGTGATAAGGGATTTTTCACCGCCGAATAACACATCTGCCAAGGCTAAGGCAGTTTCCGTTTTCCCTACACCACTTGGGCCGACCAGTAAAAATACCCCTTGCGGGCCATTTTCTGATGCGAGTCCCGTACGAGCGGCACGCAGTCGTTGTCCAAGCCCCAATAATGGGCTTTCTTGACCAACTACGCGTTTGCCCAAAGAATCTTCCAGTTCAAGTAGTTCGGTTTGCTCGTCTTTTAATAAGCTGGATAATGGCACGCCAGTCCAGTCGGCAATCACAGTGGCCACCGTTCGCACATCGACATCAGGGGTGATCAGTGGTTCGCCTTGCTGCACTTGTTCTAATTGAGATTGGATGTCACTCACATCTTGTGATTGGCGGCGCTGCTCGAGTAGTTCACTGATAAGATTTTTTTCTTTCTCGAAGCGCTGTTCCAGCTCCGTTAGTTGTATCGCTATTTGTGCATCTTGAGTGACTAATTCACTCAGAAGGGTTTGGTTAGCGGTATTGCCTATGGCGAGATCATCAAGGATCGCCTGTTGCTCCAGTTCTAATGCATTGCGCTTGGCTTTTAAACGCGTCAGCTCTTCAGGCAGCGTGTCGAGGCTCATACGAATACGCGCACTGGCAGTATCAAGTAAATCAACTGCCTTATCAGGTAGTTGACGACCGGTTAAATAGCGGCGAGATAAAGTAACAGCAGCTTTTACTGCATCATCTGTGATATGAACACCATGGTATTTAGCATAGCGTGATTTTAAGCCACGTAACATTAAGCAAGCTTTTTCATCATCTGGCTCATCGACTTTTACTACTTGGAAACGGCGTTCAAGAGCAGCATCACGCTCAAAGTATTGCTTGTATTCTGACCATGTTGTTGCAGCAATAGTGCGCAACTCACCACGAGCGAGAGCTGGTTTGAGTAAGTTTGCTGCATCGGCACCTCCTGCTTGGTTACCGGCCCCAATGATAGTGTGTGCTTCATCAATAAACAGCAAAATTGGTGTAGGGGATTGTTGTACTGCTTCAATGATATTCTTTAGGCGTTGCTCAAACTCACCTTTGACACCCGCACCTGCTTGCAGTAGACCTAAGTCTAAGGTGCGTAGCGCAGTAGTTTGTAAGCTGACAGGCACATTTCCCTCAGCGATACGTAGGGCTAAGCCTTCAACTAATGCGGTTTTTCCCACTCCAGGTTCACCCACTAAAATTGGGTTGTTTTTGCGGCGACGAGAAAGAATGTCCACCATTTGGCGAATTTCATCATCACGCCCAAACACAGGGTCAATCGCACCTTCACGGGCTTTTTCCGTGACATCGACAGTAAATTTATTCAGTACTGCAAGTAAAGCCTCATTCAGTGTATCGCCTATGGCATTCGGGGTTGTGTGGGCTTCTGTTGATGATGGCTCAAGTGGGGTTTCTCGGGATAATAATTGATTATGTGCGGCCAGTTGTTGTACGTTGGGACGCTCATCAGATTGAGCATCAAGCATGGGCCTTAAGCGTTGAAGTTGAGTTGCACTTAATGTCATTAGTGGCCATAAGTTATCGTTAGGCACCAGTGACGGTTGCTGAGTCATAGCAGACAATAAATGTACGCTGCGAATATGTTCGATATCTTCATCTAATGACGCTATTACCCATGCTTGTTGAATGAGTTTAAGTAGGGATTTCGATAAGGCAGGGCGGGTATGAATAGAACGCGGTAAGCTATCGATTTCAGTCAGTAAGTCTTGCCAAAGGGCGGAAACATCCCATTCGTAGCGACGAGCTAATACGGTGATATCACTTTCACCCATTTCCAATAATTTGAGCAACCAATGTTCAATGGTGATTTCCGCATGCGCTCGTGTCTGGCAGAGCGAAGCCGCGGCTTCTAATGCGCTGGCACAGTAAGGATTTAGGCGACGTAATAGCATCACGGATGAATTGTCCATATTCTCTCTCTCGTATTGGGGGGAAAAGTTTTTTTAGGGGCAGCAAGGCATGCTACCGCCCCTAACCGTTAACCGAGGTTCATTAGGTATCAAGATAAATTGTGTGTTGTGTGTATCATTGGGGTGCAAATAAGCACAAAAAAGCAGGCGGCAAGCGCCTGCATAGATCATTAAGCGGTTGCACGCTCATTCCATGAGTCGGAATGAATGATGTTGCCGTCTTTATAAGTCCAAGTGATTTTTTCGTAGCGCAGCTCAATCTCTTCTAAGTGATTGTGCTTCTCTTTGTTTGGGTCTTTGATATCGTGCATTTTAGGCGCGACTTTCACGACTTTGACGTTTTCTAGTTTAGTGTTGAAATACTCAACTTCTTGCCCTGCATCATCAATGCGGTACCATTTGAATTCAGCCTCTTTCAAGGTTTGACCAGTGGTGACCGCTTTGTACAGATACGGGCTGGATGCATCAATTTCTTTCACAAAAATGAATGGTGTATGGATACGGGTTCCAGTTAACTTACCAGTATTATTATCGGTTGGTATGTATAGGTTATGGTCTTGTGCAACCACTTCAATGCTACCTTCACGATCTTGTACATTAACAGAGCCCTTGATATCCGCGCCACCGTCATCTTTTAGCCATAAATAAACAGGAATAGCCATTGTTATTTCTCCTTTTGGGTCGAATGTGTGTCATCGTCCATCGATGACACGATTTGAGTATTTGTTCCTTGACAAGCATCAGCTTGGGGGATCAAACGAATTTCAACGCGCCGATTCTTTGCTCGACCTTCAGCAGTCTGATTATCGGCAACGGGGTTATTTTGACCGTCTCCTCGAACGGCAAAACATGCTGGGCTGATATCACTGGTAGAAATCATCCAATCCCTGACGGATTCCGCACGTTTTAAAGACAGTGTTTGGTTAAGTTCAGCGTTTCCAGTGTTGTCGGTATAGCCGGAGACGACAATTAACCAACCGGGCTTCGCTTTAATATTGAGTAATGCATCTACCAAGACTTTAGTGGCGCCTGCTTTGAGTGTGTATTGGCCCACATCGAATAACGCTAAGCTGTCAAGCGTAACCACTTCTGGAGCATTTTGAATAATGGTAGGTGGTGATGGTTGTGGTGGTGCCCAACTACTTAATAGTGAGTGCAAGTAAGGCAACATACGATCACCTTGGTATAAGGCGAGAGAATAAGACGTTGGGATTCCCTCACGCGCCCAACTTGCTAATTGAGCCGCATCATCTTGCAGTTGCTGGTAAGCAGTCATTTTAGGGGGCAATGGGGTATCGGATAACTGTAAAAAACGCGTTATGTCTTCCCCTGTATGACGAATTAATTGCTGATTGTGGTAGTAACTACCAATTAAAGCGCCTATTAAGAAAATGCCAAAAATAAGTCCAGTCATACCGACAGTTTTCTCTGTACGACTTAAACTAATATCATGATGTAAACGGCGTAACATGACATCGGGTAAAGGTAGTACGTCGACTTTTTGAGTAGAGACAACGAGTGGTAGCGAGGTTTTCGCTTGAATGAATTGTTGCCATAAATTATTAGGCTCACTCGTTACATCAATCCATTGGATTGCCCATGCAGAGGGCGTCAGTTTAGGAGCGCCTGTTTGAGCTAAAGTAAACTGAGGAACTAAAATCTGATTTAACCAATGCTGTAAGTTATCAAGCCATAAAGAAAGTTGAAGGCGTTGCTCAGAATGACCAATATGTGTAGGTAACCATGCAGAGTATGCAAGGGAAATAGCCCCTTCTTGTTCTACTTGAAACTCTGTTTGATGACTGAGTAAGGTCATCCACGGTATCTGCCCATCACTAAGAGAGAAGATATCTTCAGATTGTTGTGGAAATGTCAGGTAAATAGTAACCCAAAACGGGAGTTTTACCCCTGTTTTTTGGCGACCTTCACCGATGGCTCTACGCCAATTGAGGGCGTCTTGAGTGAGTGTTTCTTGTTGGGTCAATTGCTGCGGTAATACAGCATAAAGTAATGACATTTGCCCTGATAATGAGGGAGCATATTCCATCAATGCTACTAGTAAGTTAACGAGCTCTGGTGGATTAGGAACACGAAGGTACCAGCCTTGCTCGGTTTCACGATGCAATTGCTCATCAGGAAATAGTGCTTGTGATTGCCCGCATACCAGAATGACGGGACCTTGGTAATTATTGGCAGGAAGTACATCATGATAGTTATGCTGAGTGGAAAGCGTTTGCGCCCGTTGTTTGTATTGCCAAAATAGTACCCCGCTAGTGAGTACGAGGACTAAGATGGAAACAAAAAGGGTGACAGTTTGCCCAAGGGACCAAAATCCCCAGAGTAACCACAGAAAAAGTCCCATCGCAAAAAGCGTTAGGCATTGCTTAATTAGATTTTGCATGCCTACCCTTGTATCATCCATTGTTGCAATAATTGTTCTAAGGATGTACTGAATCCCCACCACATGGCAGCGAGCACAAGAATACCGGCGACCCAGCCAAACCAGTAAAGTCGGCGACGACTGAAACGTAGCTTTGGCTTCACCACAAGCGGAAGCTCTGACGAAATTAAGTAATCGGGTAGTTGGGTATTGAGCTGAACAACAATACGCTCACGTTCAGGTGCATCTATCCGGCGAAACTTTCCCACAAATCCAAGTGTAAGCACGCGATGAAAACACAGTAATACATCTTGGTTTGGCGTGGTTTCATTTAAGATCTCACGTAGGCGATCCCATAGTTTATCGCCCGCCTCTAGTGTATTGAAATAACGAGCTTGTAATGGGGATTGGAGCCAAGTGTTATAGCCTTCATCTTTTTGCTGACGGTTCATCACACTTTCGTCAATCAGTGCACATTGGGCATATTGCATGTGCTCAATAGCGGCTTCCGAATATCCGAGCTCAAGTAATTTTTGTCGAGTTTCATCGATTAATTGGCAGACTCGACGATAAAAACTATCACCGTGGGCGATAGATATTCCTTGATGAAGTTGACAGACCATCAACCAAGTTGGCGCAAAGATCATATCAATAGTATGGTGTGATGTAGTTTTATTCATGAACGAAGTACCGCAAATAGCTCTAATTGAACATCACCTAATGTACTGGGGACATAAAAAGCACACTGGCTAGAGGACAACATGGCTTGACCCTCTGGTGTTTCAATATCTAACGCGAAATATTGATTTTCTAAGCGAAGAGGAACTGCCGTTGGCACATGGCTAAGAGGTTTTAGCGGTATACCATTTAAAGCAATATTCACTACATCCGCGACATCGTCATAGCTACCAGCTTTGCACAGGAGAGGGAACTGGGCGATTAATAAATGCGCAGGTAAGGAGGAGCGAACAGATAAATAAAAATCGGCTTCCTCACGTAATCGACCATCATGGAGTTGCCCTTTCCAGAATGGACCTTCTTTTATCAGTTCAATATTGATGACGCGAGAAGGTAAACTGGCTTCAAGTAAGGTGTTTAATAGTGTAAAAAGTGGTGGGAAAACCTGTTCAGGTTGATCATGCTTATACAGCGGAATATCTTCCAGCTTACTTTCTAATGAGAAAGTTAATAAGCTTCCAGCTAAACGAGCAAGTTCCCGATAGAGTAATTCAGGATGACGATGTAATGCCGTACAAAATTCATTTAATACGGGTTCTGCACTATTTAGAGAATTTAATAGCCAAAATAGTGATACATCAGCCACCACGAAGTCAGCCATTTTTTCATTACTTTCACGGCGTAATGTCATTAAACGACGGCGTTTGGCCACTAAACGATGCATAAACTCAGAGAGCAGCTTTCGTAACTCGAGACTTCCCTGACAGGCAAGTAATGGTGGAATAAAATGGCTGTCGAACTCCCACATGCCTTGCGTATTACGTATGAGTCTAGCAACAGGGCAAGTCATGTAAGCTTTGTTTTCATCGTGGGCAAAACGCAGTGTTGCTTCATGGCGTAATACAGCAATATCCGTTTGTTCATGCCCCAGTAAATCTTGGACTTTAACCCATTCTTGGTTAAATCGACGTGGACGGTCTGTTCCGGTTTCAGGGACTAAGTTACCGCCATTAGCCAACATTAAAGGCAGTGCTAAAACGATATCTAATGACTGGCGATCAGCATAGTCATTGAGGGATAATACTGGAGGTAATGAATCAGCAAGAGCAGTATCAATGAGTGTACCATCTTGGAATCGCACAACCATTTTTTGAGCGCTGACTCGAGAGAGCGTTAAGGCGCTCTCATCAAATTCAACGTTAATCACACCCCATGTTGAGGCTATGCCCATCTTGGCAACGACTTCGGCAACATAGCTATCCCAACGGGATTGTTGCTGGAATTGTTGGGGGGCCAAAAAGGCCCCGTCAGTCCATAGGGGACGATAGATTTTCATCCTGAAATGACCTTTAATAACCGTTAGGATTTTGCTTTAGGCATCTGTGAAACTAAAGATAAATCGACATCCATACCTTCAACTTGGAAGTGTGGAACTGCATACAGTTTCACTCGGAAGAAGCCAGGGTTGTCTTCAATGTCCTCAACCACGACTTTCGCATCGCGCAGAGGGTGGGAGGCCTGTAAGTCATCACCTGGATCAGTCATTTCAGTCACTAAGCCACGTACCCAATTGTTGAGTTCTAGCTCAAGTAGGCGTCTATCTTTGGTCGTACCGATATTTTCACGCTGAATAAGTTTCAGATAATGGGCGATACGTGATAGCAAGAAAATGTATGGTAAACGGGAGTTGATGCGACTGTTAGCGGTTGCATCTGCCGTGTCATACAGGGCTGGCTTTTGCGCTGAGTTAGCAGAGAAAAAGCAGGAATAATCACGGTTTTTGTAGTATGACAGCGGAATAAATCCAAGATTTGCAAATTCAAATTCACGTGTTTCAGGGATCATTACTTCGGAAGGAATTTTCACCTGACTGCCAGTGCCTAAGTCAAATAAATGGATTGGCAAATCTTTAACTGCACCACCAGCTTGAGGCCCTCGGATTTGGACACACCAGCCATTATTAATAAAACTTTTCACCATATTCGCTGCAAACGCGAAAGTTGCATTTGTCCACAAATATTTCTCATGATCTGGCCCTTTAACTTCTTCAACATAATTGAAGCTACGAACAGGGACTGTATCGGGGCCATAAGGTAGACGACCCAACACACGAGGCATAGTTAAACCAATGTAACGGGCATCATCGGAATCACGGAATGCTTTCCATTTGATATATTCAGCGCGGTCAAAGTAGTTACCAATGTCTTTAATTGCAGCCACTTCTTCCATTGTATCTTTGCCGAAGAATTTAGGGCCTACAGAACCAATAAATGGCATATGCGCTGATGCGGAAACTTTTGAAATATTACGTAATAGCGCAATGTCTTGGGCACTACGGTCAAATTCATAGTTGGAGATCATTGCGGCAATTGGCTCACCACCTGGTGTGTCGTATTCGGCAATATAGGTGTGATGGTATAGACCACTTTGAATGACTTCTGGACTATCTTCAAAATCTTGACGTAGGTCGTCTTTTGAAATATCGAGCAGTTCAATTTTAACATTTTGGCGAAAATCGGTGCGATCAACGAGAAATTTCAACCCACGCCATGTTGATTCGACTTGTTGAAATTCGGAATGATGCATGACTTCATCTAGTTGTTGACTGATTTGTTTATCAAGCTCAGCAATATGGTGGTCGAGTAGATTGCGGTCTAAACGCTCCACTTTTTGACCTGAAGATTTCAAACGGTCAAGAAAGACTTGAACTGCGACGGTAACACGTTCATCTGCGGTTGCATCGGCTAATGCAGCATTATCTTGGAATGCATTAATATCACTGATACTTGCTACAGGGGTTAAATTAATTTTTTCAAACAAAGAGGCATAAACACCGTGATTTGAGGTGTCATCAAGTACCGTGGTTGCGCCTTGTGTTGGTTCATTTTTTACAGACATCAGCATAATCCTTTCGTAATCCATATTAATCTTTTTTTGGTGCTAATTGAGCAAGCTCTTCACGCAACTCATCACTAAGTGATGGGTCTTTAAGGATATTTTCCAGTTCTCGACGGAACGTGGCGTTATCGAGCAGATTAGATTTCAGATCACGTAATAAGTTACGCATGGCTAACATGGCACGAAGCTGAGGAATCTGGCGAGCGACTTGCTCAGGTTCAAAATCTTTCATATTTTTAAACGTCAATGCGATGCTTTCTTCACTGCCATCCGCTGCAAGGGTGTTTTTGACTGTTAAGTTCACTGACGGGGAGAATTCGGCTAACACGCTATCAAAGTTATTCTTGTTAATATTGATTTTTTCGCGTTCAGATAACGCTCTATCATCCTGCCCGTGGCTGTAATCACCAACGGCTAATAATTTTAGAGGTAATTCGACTTTTTTCTGAGCGCCACCGGTGTGCAGATCCAATTTAATATTAACCCGAGCTTTGGGGACTTCATTTTGAAAGCTATCTGACATGCGAAGTATTCCTTGAATTTGTCACGCATATTGAAATGCATATTGATAAATGGTTGCAATAACATTGCGTTTATTTCACTTATGTTGTTATTAAATTTATATCTTTATTGATGGAATAAATCAACTTTTCTTATCAGTAAATGTGACGGTAAATTTAGTATATGGCCTGTTTTATTTTGCCTTAAATTAAAAAGTAAATAATATCAATTGGTAATATTGTTTTTTGTATGTCTACTTATTAAGATGTATCAAATAGATTTATACGCAATATTTGATATGTGAAAGTATGTGGGTGTCATATATAAGATTTTTTACTCGTTTTGTTAGTAGATTGTCGTTTTTTGATTAAAATAGTCTTGCTATGAAAAAGGAATATATGACTGTCTATCAAAAATGATTGTTCCCTGAGGTCTTTGGAAGACATGCGGTATATTGAATGTCATTAGGGTTGCAGTAAAAAATACAGCTAACCTATACCGAAAAATACGGTGTAGCCACTTTGAAATTAAAAACACTCACGTTAATAACGTAACAAAATAATACTGAAAATAAATTACAGTGGTGTCATTGATTGAATCATATACAACACAATGTTTAACTATCTGTTATTAAATGTAATTTTTAATTGAGGTGTGCAGTACGTGCGTATTCAGTTTGGTATTAAGCTAGATTACTTATTTTTTGGAATTATCTTAATTGTTGAATTTATTATCTAAGGTGTCATGGGGTGGCTGGAATTTTATTTTAATTAGTATGCTTTCTGTGATTGTTTTAAGATGAATAAACCAAATAATGGAAGTTTGAAATCATTTAAGTTAACTATCTCAGGGACAAAAATAAAAAATTTGTCATGAACTAAAATAGCGACAGATAAAGTTATCTCTATAATGACCATTCAGATTAAGAGCGACAAACGTAGCTCATCCTATGATACTCGATATTTGCGCGCTGGAGTTAATGACTTGCCAGAAAGTAAACAAAGTAACCGCTACAAGTCGTGATGATTGGTTTAATGGCTATCAGCTAATAAGAGCAATAACAATTTAATGACAATGGATAAAATGGAACACAAAGTTAATATTGTTAAAGCAATAAATATCATTGATGAAAACTCTAAAGTTCTTTACGGAATCTTTGGGATGATTGATAGCTCAGGTTATTTTCCTCCTTGTGATTTTTTGAATGAATTTTTATTTCATGGAAGCGACCCTTGTGACCAATATTATAGAATGGGGGAATGGAAGCCTTTTATTCTCACAAAGCAAGAATATGAGGGAGTCAAAAAATGGTGGTATGAATTACATCCCGAAGCTATTGAATCGAGCTTAAACTGCAAATGTTGGTGCGATTGGGTACAGAAAATATTAAGTCAATAATTGACCTTTATTCATTTTTCGCAACGTTTTTAAGCCTTGGATTGTTCGGCAAGTACGTTAGTGAGTTTGACCTTTTGCGGCAATAATGAGTTTCTTTATCGGTTCATGATCGGGCTCAGTACGATGAACGAAATATAGATTGACTGTTTTTCATGTCAGTAAGGAGTCTCCACTCCTTAATCAAACGGGCTATGGTATAGCCATAAGTGACGGTTGACTCTTATTAAGTAAGACATAGTAATTTAGAGTTTTCTCGTTGTTTTCGATGTCTCTCCGTTGGGGGGGAATTAAACTTTTATGAGTTTAGTTCAGTTCAATTCAGGTTGTAGCTTTGGCAGAAAATCTGATTATAGTTGCCTCACTTTAGGGGAGGTGGAGAAGTGTAAACACCTCAATAGCTGTTGAGTTTATTCATTAATCCCTAAGATACAATCTGGTAATACTCGCTAAGTAACTTTTAAAGAGTCTTTGCTTATGTTTATTGATGAAAGTCTATAATGCCAAACTTTGAGGCGTTAAGGTTAGCTAAGTCAACATTTCTTTTTTCCAAGTGAAAATATTAGAAGGCTCGATATATATACCCTTTTGAGGGTCAAAAAGTACGCCATCAGTTAATTTTATGAGGCAGTATATGGATATCACCGTTATGGTTAGTTCTAAGGGATTGTTACCGATTGAAAAACACATACAGAAATCAGCACTAGGTATATTAACCTCTTGTTTTTCTTCATGGTCTATAAACCATGAACAGTATTCAAAGCCCGTTATTTCTTGATTAAATTGAAAAGGCAGAAAGCCAGAGAAAGTGACTAAGTTAATGTCAGTATCCATAATCAGCGAGCTATTCATTTTTGTTATTTCCGCTTGCCATTTAGAAGGCGATGGTAGCGATTTAGTCGCGAGGTAAACGTGAAAATTTGTCGACATAAAGACCAACTTAAGCAAATATATTTTATGTCACATCAGTATACTCAATATTTTCCACTCATGAGTGTTTTTAGTCTTCGCCATCACAAATTTTCGGGTGAGTCTTCTTTCAGGTACGGTTGTTGCAATATCAACAAGGCGTGACATGCATAATCTATCAACACAATAATATTACGGGGCCGGATGTAGCAAAGATGCGAGTAAAGCATTTATATTGCTTTTGGCGATAATCGTAGCTTTTTACACTGACATTATCTGAGTTAAACCCACGTAATATTCATTTGTCTTTTTAAATTCTAACTATTTTTGTGCCAACCATCGCAGCTTGCCCACCAACTCTGACACGATTTATCGTTTGTCCTTGTTTATTAATTATCACCTGAAGGAGGGAAGAACATGCCATAGCACGCCCTTGCTCTAACAGAAAATGCGTGTCATTAGGCAAGACATGCTTGACTAAATAGCATCCTAAAGCGCCGCTGGAGCTCCCCGTTGCAGATTCTTCATTTATGCCATAAAGAGGTGCAAAGTTACGGCAGTGGGCGGTGATAGATGCATCGCTGCTCAGTTCAAATACATGGAAACCTATCGTATTAAATTGGCGACTTAGGTTGGTGATTTGCGCATAGTTTGGACGTAGGTCATCTAATTGACTGGGCTGTACGGGAATAATAATGTCTGGTAATCCTGTTGAGATCACCTCTATGGGGAGACCCGTTGCCTCGATAGTTTCTTGTGGTATGCCAAGAGCGCTTGCAACATCTGCAACATCAGGTCCTTTGCGTATGATAGGTAAAGCTTGCTCCATGATGATCCCATCAGAACTGACATCGACACTCAGAATTCCAGCTTTTGTTTTCTGTGTATAATGCCCAGAAGTCAGCTGATGAAGTGAAAAAAGGGTAAAAAATGCGGCTAGTGTAGCGTGCCCACAAAAGTCTACTTCTGCTTCTGGAGTGAAAAAATCCACCTTGAAATCGGTTTTTTCGCCACGATAGACAAACGCTGTCTCGGAAAAGCCAACTTTCCGTGCGATGGCTATTTTTTGTGCATCGCTTAGCTCAGGGGGATAGAGCACGACCCCAGCGGGATTACCGCCAGAATTATTTCGTGTAAATGAATTTATGAGGTGTACCTGAACGTCGAGTCCAACCGAATCTAGTATCTCGTTTTGCATCTATTCTCCAATATTTTTTGACTCAGTTTGCTTGATTTTTCTGAGTATAAAGCTTTCTTATCGTTGATAGAGATAAATAATTAGTATGAACGTTTACCATTTCAGCCGAAACATGGTTGCTTAATCGAATCGCGATGAAGTCGGTCAATAAATGGTCTAAAAAGGTCAAGCTTGAATAATTTTTTACAGCCAGATGGTCGGGATTTCATATTGTTGACTATTTCTCTATACAGGACTAGCGGAACTTATGACTAATTACCATCATCAATTGGTTTTGTATAACAAAAATGATTTTTTCTCTCTTTTTAGGTAGAAAGTGGGTAGAACATCAATGCCCAGTTTGTTTAAAATCGGCTCATTAGTGATATCAGACAGGGTAAAGGAAAAAGACGAATTATAGAGTCCTCATTCTATTACAGTGGAGACTATGGCGCTTTATTGACCATTAGCTAACGCCTATTTGCTCATCGGGTTGATGCACGCGAGGCTTACCTCTGCTCTGTAGTGACTCGCGATATACTTGATGTGACTCTTTGAGCGCTAACAGACATTGAGGACATTATTTTGGGTGTTATAGGAATAGAAAATCTTATGGTTATATCCTTACGATTATAGGTGAAGGGTTGGTGATAATAGCAAGCTGGTAATAACGGTAAAGCGGCGATATAACAGTATCATGTCATCAATGGGATAATGATGAATGCTTGAGTCTTGTTGTTGATAAATTGAGCCATGTGACATGTTTATGTCATGTACAATAGGAATATCATATCTGTAGGTTGAAGCTTATTTAAATTAGAGAAATTAAACCATGCAAGAGCGGTTAATTAGCCTTAGTGACAGATCATTGTCTAGAATTCAGTTAGATAATTTTCATTATGACTTACACGCTATTTCTTTAATTTTGAGTAGTGCAGAGGAAATATTCAAATTAACATTTGAATGGGTTTATTCATTTAGGGTAACGGATGAAGGAAACCTCTTAAAAATGCTTGACTATTTTGACGGTCAGATGACGACAGGGTTATATAAAGTCGCAAATTCATCCTATTTACAGTGGTTCCATGAGCAAAGTGCGAATATCCATGATGCGTGTGTTGAACATTATTTAGTTGTGACAAATGATGATGTGATAGACATTATCACATCGGCGAAACCTTTGTTTGAATCTTTATCAGAACCTAAAAAAACACTCGATTGTGATACTCTTTCGCGATAATGATGCGTGATTAAAAGTTATAGAAATAATTAATTAACTAATTGAAATATCATCAAAAAACTAATTTTTTTGATGGCAGTATTATATGAAAGCAAAAACGATGTTTGCAAGGGGGTTTTGATAAAAATACCGTCTATGGTAGACGGTATTTTCAGCGTTATTCGTCGCAAGATGGTTTACCCGTACGGTGATTTAATGCGCCATTAGCAATTAATAACTTTTGCATATCTGGCAGATTATTCTTACATGCATAGGTTAGTGCGCTTTGATCGTAGGAAGGGTAGGTTTTATCATCGGTTGTCGTGGAGCGATTAATATCAGCACCTTGCGATAAAAGATATTTTACGATATCAAGGCGGTTATTGCTGGCGGCGACCATAACAAGTGTTTCACCGTCGCTTTCAAGCGTTTGGTCATTTAAATCAACATCTTTTTTCATTAAATTATGGATTTTTTTAACGACATTAACATTATTCCCAAGCACTGCGGATTTTAATACGTTATACACATCTCCTTTATCAGTTGCCCATAGATTCGCATTCTGAGAGATAAGGTAATCAACCATTTCTTCATCACCGATAAATGCAGCCCAGCCAAGCGCTGTTTGGTCTAAACTACCAGTATCTTTTGCTTCGATATTTTGCCCATTAGCGACCATTTTTTTGACTTTGACTAAGTCACCTTGTTTTACTGCATCAAACCATTCAGCGTTTTCGCCTGTGCTGGGTGTTTTATAGAAAATTCTATGAGGTAAGCGATTTTCATTAGCTAATTCAATCATTTCAGAATAATTATATTTAAATGATTGATATTCTGGCGGATTATTTTTATTGATAACCTGAGCTTGAGCGTATGCTGCCACCATTGATAAAGATAATAGAACAACTTTTAATCCGAATACTCGCATTATTAACTCCAATATTATTTTTTGACGATCAGGTTATTATTTTAACTAAAAATAAATTATTTGCATTTAAATGATGCTAAAGTGAAATTGATTGTTTAATTGGAAATGTGATTTATGTAATTATTTGATTTTATTTGATAAAGTGATTTTTAATCAATAAAAAATTGCTTAGAGGGCACTTGCTCTCTATAAAAACGTTTCGTTAGTTTTTTCTGGTGTCTTGTCCTTGAAGGAGCAGTTCTGTTTAAACTCAGGATTGGATATTGCTATGGTTGCAATAACAATACCTTTGGAGCTGGTTTTATGGCGGTCAGCGGGGGAGATAAACTTGATGTGATAGTTTGGCAAAGGGTCAACAATTTCAACGGGTGCCATGGCATCTAAGGCTTCAAACTGATCAAATAACACGATGTTAGCATGTGAGTTTTCATGGTGAGTTTCTTAATATCAGAGCAGTGTAGCTATAACGAGAAATATCGGAAGAGCCAAACAATGTGTTCGTGATATTGGATGTGAGTCTTATAAAAATATTCTAAAACTTCTGATAATGATAACTGTCTATGCCTGTTGAGAAAATAATGAGCGCTCGCTTACACCATATCAAGCAAGCATCAAAAGGTCGTAATAGATATGATATTGTTGAGAGTGCTAGTGTTATGACGGTGTAGCAAAATAAAAATCGTCATGATGGCCAGTATTGACTCGGAAATAGTGTGCTCTTGTTATCACAAGGGCGTTGTTGAGCAATAGAGAGTTAGGTAACAAGCTATGATTGCCTTTCAATTTCTTCTATTCTTTTTATCACAGAGGTTGTATCGCTGTTGGCATATTCCATTGTACTCAGGTAGATAATATTTTTTGTGTCAAAATCCTTTTTGTAAAATTGGTATTTTAATCCTGGAATACAAATAAGCAGGGAGGCATTTTGTTGTATCAACATTTCAATATCTGACTCTGTATTATCTTTATAAACAATCCAATTTAAATTCTTTTTTTGGATAGTGGATTGTAATAGAGAGACATAGTGCTCAACGGTATTTCCTGACAATATACGGGCGATGAAATTAGAACCATCTAGCCATGTAAAGGCTGCTCTACCAAGTGTTGGACTAAGTTGATAAATAAGGTAGACTTTTTTTCTTCTATTGTCACGACGACTATCCTTATGAGGATGGAGATAGTTTTAAGGATTAAAACTATCGCATGCTTTGGTGTGATCAATGTTTTTATTTTAAAGAGTGATATTCACTAAAAATAAACGGATTCATTGATGATTTATTTTAAGTTTCAAATAATTTATCAGCGGAATATGTGTTATCAAAAATAATAAATAAGGCAGTGGTATGGATGGTTAGTATTATTTAATAGTAGAATAATTAACCACAACGACTGCCTAACTTCAATGGGTGTTTATTGGGCTACCCATCCACCATCCATATTCCAAGCAACGCCTCTGACTTGTGTGGCGCTATCAGAACATAAAAAGAGGGCTAATTCGCCTAATTGTTGAGGTGTAACAAATTGGCCTGACGGCTGTTTTTCTTCGAGTAAGTCTTTGAGTGCTGCTTCGGGCTTTGCTCCATCAGCGATACGCTTATCGATCTGTTGCTGTACCAGTGGGGTTAATACCCATCCCGGACAAATGGCATTGCAGGTAACATTAGTGCGAGCGGTTTCAAGAGCGACGCTCTTGGTTAAGCCTATGACACCATGTTTAGCCGCCACATAAGCGGATTTATTTTTTGACGCGACTAGACCATGTACAGAAGCAATATTGATAATCCTTCCCCAATTATGTTTAAGCATATTTGGTAGGGCTAGCCGCGTGGTATGAAATACAGACGAAAGATTGATGGCGATGATAGCGTTCCATTTATCGACAGGAAAGGATTCTGCTGGGGAGACATGTTGGATCCCTGCATTGTTAATCAGAATGTCCACACCGCCAAATTCCTTATCTGCATAGTGCATCATATCGATGATTTGTTTTTCATCGCTTAGATCGGCATTGTGGTAACCCGGTATATTGCCATTTTGTTTTTGTGCCACCGCGGCTTTTGCCATCTCGATATCGCCAAATCCATTGAGAATAATTTTGGCGCCAGTTTGGGCGAATACTTGTGCAATTCCTAATCCTATACCGCTAGTGGAACCTGTAATAAGTACTGTTTTTCCATGTAAATTCATGATTATTCTCCTCAAATAAAGCGAACTGTATAAAACAAATCAATAAGGTGTTTTTGAGCTACCGTATTGTTAACGATCAATTTACTGTGCACTAACTCATGCATAATGCGGCTCATTTTGAACAGGAGGCTTACACTATACCTGTCATATAAAAGACACCGATGACGAAAAAGACGGCGAGACTTTTAATGATGGTAATAGCAAAGATCCCACCATAAGCTTGCCTATGGCTCAAACCTGTAATAGCGAGTAATGTGATCACCGCACCATTGTGAGGAAGGGTATCCATGCCACCACTAGCCATTGATGCTATACGGTGAAAGACTTCAAGAGGGATATGTGCAGCGTGAGCCGCCGCAATAAAATTATCGGCCATTGCCGCTAATGCAATACTCATTCCTCCGGATGCTGAGCCAGTGATACCTGCTAATGTCGTGATACTAATAGCTTCGTTAAGTAATGGGTTCGGAATGGTTGAAAGCGCGTTAGAGAGAACTAAGAATCCCAGTAATGCGGCAATAACGGCACCAAAACCGTATTCAGACGCTGTATTCATAGCGGCAAGAATCGCACCACTAACAGCACTTCGGCTTCCTTCAGCTAAACGCCCACGGATATTACGGAACCCCAAAATGATAACTAATAAAATACCGGATAGCAGGGCGGCTTCAACAGCCCAAATTGCAGTAATTTTACTTAAGTTAGTCATGATGGGCGCAGCAAGCCCCGGTAACATTAATTCGTGTTCTGGCCCATACCATTTAGGAATGAGATAAGTGAATACTAAGTTTAAGACACCCACTAAAATTAAAGGTGAAATAGCGACAATAGGATTAGGCAGATCAATATTTTTGGGCGTTTCTGGTTCATTGAGTAATTCGGTTCCATAACCTTCATTTTTTATTTTGGCCTTACGTCTTTGACGTTCTAAATAGATAAGGCCAAGTAAAATGATAAATAATGAACCAATTAAACCCAGCCAAGGAGCTGCCCAAGCGGTTGTCCCAAAAAAACTGGTTGGGATGATATTCTGTATTTGTGGGGTACCCGGCAACGCATCCATGGTGAAAGAAAAAGCACCAAGAGCGATTGTTGCTGGGATCAAGCGTTTGGGGATATTACTTTGCCTAAAGAGTTCGGCGGCAAATGGGTAAATAGCAAAGACCACCACAAATAAGGAAACTCCGCCATAGGTTAATAATGCACAGGCTAATACGATGACTGGAATAGTGTGGCGTTGCCCTAATCTTTTGATGGCAGCGGCAACGATTGAATGAGAAAAACCAGATAATTCAATTAGTTTTCCAAATACGGCACCTAGAAGAAAGACGGGAAAGTATAATTTTACGAAACCGACCATTTTCTCCATAAATAGCCCTGTGAAGGCTGGCGCTACAGCACTAGGGTCGGTGAGTAGTACAGCACCGAGAGCTGCGATTGGCGCAAATAGAATAACGCTATATCCACGATAGGCTGCCAACATTAGAAGGCACAGTGCGGCTAGGGCAATTAATACACTCATTATGGCACCTCAATTTTTTGCTTGTGCTTGTGGAAAATCAAAGAGACGTTATGGTTTTAAGCCAGAACGTAATTGGTGTTCTCTGCGTTTTTGAATGTATTCCTTGCGTGAATCATCCCAGCGATAAAACCCTTGCCCACTACGTATCCCTATATGCCCAGCCTTAACTTTTTCATCGATTAAGGCGACCATGTCACTTCCGTTTGCCAATTCAGGTAGTAAATGACGATAAATATCTTGCACAGTAGCAAGCCCGGTCATATCCGCAGCTTCAAATGGACCTATCATTGCATAGCGTCGTCCTAATGACGCTCTCATGACTTGATCGACGGTTTCAACGCTAGCAATGCCACTGTTCACGATGTGTAGCGCTTCTCGGAGTAAGGCAAATTGTAAACGGTTACCAATAAAGCCTGGTGCAGCACGGTTTAGTACCACAGCCTCCAATTGCATGCTAACGAGTATCTTTTGCAGCATATTGAGATATTCAGGTTGTGTGGCTGAACTAGGAACAATTTCTACAAGCGGAATAAAATGAGGAGGATGCCAAAAATGAGCGATTAATAAACGCTCTGGGTAGGTAAGGTTTGCTGCTAGCACATCGGGAAGAAAACCGCTGGTATTGCTAGCAATAATAGCATTTGGCGAAATAAGTTGTTCAAGTTGGGCATACAGTGCATGCTTTAAGTCCAATTTTTCAGGTATAGCTTCGATAATTAAATTCGATGGCGCGATGTCATTTAATGAAGTCGTTCCTTTTAAACGCAGGATAATCTGTTCTTTATCATCTGGAGAGCATTGTTCAGCGGCAATCAACTCATCAAGAATGTGGTTAGCAACAGTGCCGATTTCAGCAATTCTTGTATCATCAGTGTCATACAACCAAATTGTATGTCCATGTCTTGCAAAATGCGTGGCAATCCCAACGCCCATTAAGCCTGCACCGATAACGCTAAAATGATTATTCTGCATAAGACGCTCCTTTTGGTCGTTCAACGGCTAATGCAATGCCTTGGCCTCCGCCAACACAGAGGGTGGCTAACCCTTTGTAGACATCTCGACGAGCCATTTCATGAAGTAGAGTGACAAGAATACGGCATCCCGATGCGCCAATAGGGTGGCCCAGTGCAATTGCTCCCCCATTAACATTAACTTTTTCGCTATGCCAACCTAACGTATTGCTCACCGCGAGCGCTTGGGCCGCGAACGCTTCATTCGCTTCAATTAGGTCTAAATCGTCAATGCGCCATCCCGCTTTGGCTAAACAGCGACGTGATGCATCGACTGGACCAATTCCCATGATGGCGGGGTCAACCCCTGAGACCGCATAACTCACAATTCGAGCCAAAATTGGCAGACCGAGTGCTTGAGCTTTTTGTTCACTCATTAGCATGACGGCGGCAGCACCATCATTAATTGAAGATGAATTTCCAGCGGTCACTGAACCATGGTTAGCGCGGAATGCGGGAGGAAGCTGGGCTAACTTTTCAGCTTGAATATGCGGTCTCGGTTGTTCATCGGTATCGACGGTTATCGTAGTTTTATTCTTTTGTGGGATATTGACAGGAGTGATCTCACTGGCAAAGCGACCGGTTTCTATTGCCATTGCCGCTTTTTTCTGAGAATTCAAGGCAAATAGGTCTTGTTGTTCACGGCTTATGTTAAATTGTTCGGCTAAATTTTCTGCGGTGATCCCCATATGGTAATCATTGAAAGCATCCCATAATCCATCATGCACTAGGCTATCTTTTATTGTGTGATGACCCAGACGCATTCCTGAACGGGCGCCATCAAGATAATAAGGGGCTTTGCTCATATTTTCTTGCCCACCTGCAATCACAATGTTGGCATCACCACAACGAATCGCTTGAGCTGCCTGTTTCACTGCTGCAAGACCTGAGCCACAAACTAAGTTAATTGTAATCGCTGGGGTTGTTTCGGAGAGCCCCGCAGTTAAGGCAGCCTGTCTGGCAGGGTTCTGCCCACAGCCTGTTGTTAATACTTGCCCGAGTATGACTTCATCGACTTCATCTGCCGAGATAGCCGTTTTTTCGAGCAGTGAACGGATCACGGTCGCGCCAAGTTCAACGGCTGAAAGAGAGGATAATGCTCCCTGAAAAGCCCCAATAGGCGTACGTGTGGCTGCAACTATAACGACGTTTTGCATCATTTACTCCTTAATTAGGCAACATTCATTTCAGGAACATGTTCTGGAATAATTAATTTTCCAGCCGTTTTCATCGCGATTTCATCAATGCTTATTCCTGGAGCGCGTTCGCGTAAAATAAATGCTCCATCAGCAATATCAAGTAACGCTAAATCCGTTAGAACCCGTTTGATACAGGCAGCCCCCGTCAAGGGTAGAGTACAGGCAGGTAGTAATTTAGATTTTCCGTCTTTGGCAGTATGGGTCATCACAACAATGATATTGTCAGCACCCGCCACTAAATCCATTGCTCCGCCCATACCTTTAACTATTTTTCCAGGAACCATCCATGAGGCGATATTGCCATTGACATCAACTTCAAATGCACCTAATACCGTTAAGTCAACATGGCCGCCTCGGATCATGGCAAAGGATAATGCGGAATCAAAAATAGCCGCCCCCTTGCGAGCAGTAATAGTTTGTTTTCCTGCATTAATCATGTCTGGGTCAAGCTGTTCTCGCGTTGGAAAAGCCCCAATACCCAATAAACCATTTTCTGATTGCAACATCACATCGATGTCATCAGGAATGTAGTTAGCAACCAGTGTCGGGATACCGATGCCGAGATTCACGTAATAACCGTCTTGTAATTCACGGGCAATACGCATTGCCATTTGTTCGCGTGTTAACATGTTTATAGCCCTCAACTACGCAGAGTTTGTTGTTCGATGCGTTTTTCAAAGTGACCTTGTATTAGGCGGTCGACAAAAATGCCGGGGGTGTGGATCATGGCAGGGTCAAGCTCACCTGGAGGAACGATTTCTTCGACTTCGACAACGGTAATGCGCCCAGCGGCAGCCATAAGTGGATTAAAATTTTGTGCGGTATTACGGTAAATGACATTGCCATACCAGTCGGCTTTCCATCCTTTAATGAGTGCAAAGTCACCGGTGATCGCTTTTTCCATAATGTAGTGACGCCCATCAAATTCACGAACTTCTTTACCTTCTGCAACGGGGGTTCCATAACCCGTTGCAGTGAAAAAAGCGGGAATACCGGCACCACCTGCGCGTAATTGCTCAGCTAATGTGCCCTGTGGGGTGAGTAATGCTTCAAGCTCCCCATTGAGAACCTGTTTTTCAAATAAGGCATTTTCGCCGACATAAGAGGCAATGATTTTGCGTATTTGTTGTGTCTCAAGGAGTACGCCTAGACCAAATCCATCAACACCACAGTTATTAGATACAACAGTCAGTTCTTTCACTCTACGGCGACGAACTTCTGAGATGAGATTTTCAGGGATACCACATAGCCCAAAGCCGCCAGCAAGCACGACCATATTATCAGTTAACCCTTCAAGCGCGTCTTGATAGGAGGTAACACGTTTATCGAGTCCAGCCATAGAAATACTCCTTCAGTTGTCTTTACAGACATGATTCATGACCAAAAATGATTTGTTAATTTTAAATTTGTGACGGATTCATTTGTTTTTCTTATTAATATAATGTTAATTAAATGTATTCATAAGGTTAACGAGGTTGGTCATGAGGATGAGTATCAAACAGCTACGCGCATTTTCAGCGGTAGCTCACACTTTAAGTTTTGCCCATGCCAGTGAACGATTAAATATGTCTCAGCCAGCACTTAGTTTGACGATTAAGGGGTTAGAAGAAACGTTAGGGGGACCGTTATTATTGAGGACAACCCGCAAAGTGATGTTAACGCCAGAAGGTGAAACTTTGCTGAAGATGTCTCGTCAGCTACTCTCTGATTGGGACAGTACAGAAGAAGCGATGCGCCAACACTTTAATCTTCAGTGTGGTAAGGTTTCTATCGCGGCTATGCCATCATTTGCGACGAATGTGTTACCACCAATACTTAAAACATTTCGTATGCGTTATCCTGGGATCAATATTACGGTTCATGATGTGATTAATGAACAAGTGATCGAGATGGTTCATGAAGGACGGGTTGAGATAGGTATCGTTTTTGAGCCTAATTGCTCTGAACAGGTTAATTTTACACCTTTAGGTCTCGAACGTTTTATTGCAATAGTGCCCCCTGATTGTCATCTAGCAAATCGTGAACGTATCTCATGGCGAGAATTGCTCAGCCTTGATTTTATTACTTTACAGCGTCCGTCATCGGTACGTTTTATGTTAGAAGAAGAACTGAAAAAAAATGGGCGTTCGTTGAAAGTGGCATTTGAGAGCCATCAACTGGTAACGGTTGGTCAATTAGTGGCAAATGGTTTGGGGGGAAGTGCTGTTCCTGCTCTGTGTCGTACTCAGATGAAAGAATTGGGGGCGGTGTGCCTTGAGTTGGATAATCCCGTTATTGAGCGTCGTGTAGGCTTGCTATATTCAGCACATAATCAGTTTTCTACTGCGGCACAGGCGTTGGTGAATACCTTAAAGAAAGCCTATAACCCCTAACGGGGCTTGTGGTTGTTGACAAAGTGGGATAAAAGCGTGGTTTTTCCCACTTTGTGTTATCAGCCGAAAATCAATAAATTGATTTTCGTAGTCTATTTTCAAAACTTATTCGACTTGCCGCCAAACATAATAGGTTTGTCAGCGGTCTGTAGTCCCTAACAGGGCTTTTTGTCTCTATTTTAACCATGACAGCGAAAGTTTTATAAAGGCTTTATAGGATAGTGAATAGTGTGAAGCCCTTCCTTTCTAATTAATTTAGATGATGATATAACATTTTATATAGAGTTATTTTTATTATCTGACAATAATAAAAATAATTTAAAGATGTTTTTTAAGATTAGATGTTTTTTTAGAATGTGATTATCTTTTTTGGATTGAAATTTGATTTTCTTTGCTTGTTTATGGGGGATTAATATTTTTATCTTTTTATTAAAAGTGCGTTAAAGGTGTTTTTAATAAAGGTTAATTTAAATAAAAGAGATAAATTATGATGTTTTTAAATCAAATAACAATCCTAAAATGAATGAAAATAGAAAGGGTATAAATTATATGAAATATCAAGATGTGACTAAAACCCCAGGTGAAAACTCTTACTTTCTTGTTTTTAATCTCTTAGATAAAGAAAAAAACCGAGATGAACTGGTGTCTTTTTGTAATAACTTATCAGGTCTAATACGTAGTATGAGAACACGTTTTCCAGCACTGGAAACGAGTTGTGTCATGGGATTTGGCGCAGAAGCTTGGGAACAATTATTTCCCCAATTGCCTAAACCTAAGCAATTGAGTCCTTTTAAAGAAATTAAAGGGGAGCATTACACCGCGGTATCAACACCGGGCGATCTTTTTTTTCATATCCGTGCATTGAATGTTTCAGCCTGTTATGAGCTAGCCTCAATGATCAGCCAACAATTAAATGGAATCGTGACTCACATCGATGAAGTTCATGGTTTTCGCTATATGGACGGGCGGTCAATTATTGGTTTCGTTGATGGAACAGAAAACCCAGAAATGGAAGATGAACGTGCTGAATATGCGGTGATTGGCGATGAAGATGCACAATTCGCTGGTGGCAGTTATGCATTTGTTCAAAAATATATCCATGATATGACAGCATGGCAAAACTTGAGTGTTGAAGAGCAAGAAAAGGTGATTGGTCGTCATAAGTTTAATGATATCGAATTAACGGATGAGCAAAAAATACCTAGCTCTCATAATGTCGTCACGAATATTAAAGATGAAAAGGGTGAAGATCTGAAAATTGTTCGAGCCAATATGCCATTTTCTAGTCCTTCTAAAAATGAATATGGCACTTATTTTATTGGTTATGCAAGATACTTTACAACAACGCGACGCATGTTAGAAAGTATGTTTCTAGGAACAGAAAATGGTGCAACAGATGAGTTACTCAAATACAGTACAGCAGTAACAGGTACTTTGTTTTTTGTTCCTTCACCGTCGCTATTAGATGATATTGAATAAAAGTGTAGAGTATTATTTTAAACGTTATTTCGAGGTTATTAAATTAACCTCGAAGATTATGGCTTAAAATTTATGATTGAAACTTAGTCAGTTCGGTGAGCGATTTAAATAATTTTCGTTTAAATAAATAAAATATCCAATATATTCTTCCATTTCTTGTCGTCATGTAGATTAAACGAATCACAATAATAATCTTGAATGAGTCTGATGGATTTATTCAGGATGATCTGCGTCCAAAAAATAACTCGTATGATTTAAATTCAAATAGTAACTAGTGACGTCACTCACATTCTTTCACTAATAATGTCATTTTGTGAAATTTTTTCTCGCACTAAATCTGTTTATCGTCTTTATTAAAAATTATAAGAAAATGTTATGGATTTGTAATGGACAAATAAAGAGCAATAAAAAATGGGGGAAGGGTAGGATGGAGCTGATAACAACTTGGCTAGGTGAGTTAAACAGTATTGTATGGGGGGTACCGATGTTGATAGGTATCCTCGGCGTTGGGATCTATATGCAGCTACGGTTAGCATTTTTGCCTATTCGTAAACTCGGGACAGGGTTTAAATTATTATTTCAAAAGAATGAATCCCGAGGGGAAGGGCAAATCTCACCATTTAATGCCTTAATGACTGCATTATCAGCGACCATTGGTACGGGGAATATTGCTGGTGTTGCGACTGCTGTTGTTATGGGAGGGCCTGGAGCACTATTTTGGATGTGGATGACGGCATTAGTCGGTATGGCAACGAAATATTCTGAAGCTGTACTTGCGGTCCGTTTCCGTGAAGTTGATAAATATGGGCAATATGTGGGCGGCCCAATGTATTACATCAAAAACGGTTTAGGGCCGAAATGGATTTGGTTAGGAACGCTCTTTGCGCTTTTTGGTGCATGTGCAAGTTTCGGTATTGGTAATACAGTGCAAGCAAACTCGGTAGCAGATGTATTAGAAAGTAATTTTGGTATACATAAATGGTTGACTGCTGGGGCGCTTGTCATACTGGTTGGTGCTGTTTTAATTGGTGGCTTACGTCGCATTTCTGATGTGGCAGGGAAATTAGTGCCCTTTATGACAGTCGCTTATTTTGGTGCTGGCTTGTTGGTGTTAGGGATTAATTTCAGCGAAATTCCCGCTGCATTCTCTTTAGTTGTGACTTCTGCATTTACACCAGTTGCAGCTCAAGGAGGATTCGCTGGTGCGGCAGTTTGGGCCGCTATTCGTTTTGGTGTCGCTCGAGGGGTATTTTCCAACGAAGCGGGTTTAGGTAGCGCACCTATCGCACATGCCGCAGCGAAAACGCAAAATCCTATTCGCCAAGGTTTGATTGCCATGTTAGGCACATTTATCGACACGATTATTGTTTGTTCGGTAACAGGTTTAACGATCATTATTACGGGGGGATGGCTGACAAGTGAAACAGGTGCAACACTCACCGCATCTTCTTTCCAATCAGCAATTCCTGGTGGGAACTATATTGTTGCAGTTGCTTTAGCCATATTTGCGTTTACGACGATTCTTGGGTGGAGCTTCTATGGTGAAAAATGTGTGCAATATCTATTTGGTTTGAGGGCAATTAAGGTATTTAGAATATTATGGTTAATTGCTTTACCTATAGGCGCGACACAATCACTTGATTTTGTATGGTTATTAGCTGATACCTTGAATGCCATGATGGCAATTCCAAACTTGATTGCATTGATCATGCTAAGCCCTGTGGTTTATCGGTTAACTCGAGACCATATTAAAGATGTCAATGCTGATAGCATTGATATGGCTAATAAGCTCTATGAAAAATAACTCATTTAATATTAAAGCCCCGTCAGTATGAGGGGCTTTATACATGTGTGATTGAAGAATACATTAGGTGCTCAATTAATCATCAAAATTTTTTGCAATTGAGGGAATGAAATGTTTTTATAGAAGCCATTCTCAGACCTTGGATGAAGATGGTTCAGATTATTTTTAATATGGAGTCACAATGATAAAAAGGGTTTTTGCGATAGCTATGTTGTGTGCGGCTTATATGCCAGCGCAAGCCATGAAAGAATATCAGTTACAGTGTCCTGAAAGAGATGTGATGACAATACTCCATACCAATTATTTGATTACGACATTGAAGTGGGGCTCTAGTTTTATTATTTCTCATCCAACCGTTCGTTATAGTGATAATAATATCAAATATAAAATCTATAATTTTTTAAATGGAGATTCGTTAGTTAAAACAGCAGGCGATAATAAGCATTACTATTTTGTTTATAAAAATGGTCACAAGGTAGAGTGTAATAAAATAAAGGAAACGGAATTAGAAATAACAAAATTACCAAGAGTGCATAATGTTGGGTAATTCATCGTCACCCAAGTGATGAGTGACGATGAGATGTGCTTATTGACGAGCGTCTAAGAGTTGTTGTGCGTTGTCTTTTGTGACAACAGTCCAAGGAATTTGATAACGTTTGTCTTTACCATCGTTCCACTGTAATTGATCTGCATACTGTTTCCAGATAGCAGACTTCGGTTGATAGCTATCACCTTTAACGGATTTCATGGCAATATCGATAGAGCCTTGCATTTGTGCGTTTGCATCTTGCAGGATAGATACCATTTCGCCATTTTGAACAGCAATGATGGCATCGGAAACCCCATCAACCCCGGCAATCGCAAAACTATTTACCTCAAGGCCCGCACCTTTGATTGCTTCGATTGCTCCCAGCGCCATTTCATCATTTTGCGCGATAACACCATTGATTTTGCCGCGATGTTTTTGTAACCAGTTTTCCATTAATGGCATCGCTTCTGCACGTGACCAGTTTGCAGTCTTGCGCTCTAATACTTTGATTTTACCTGGGCCACATTCTGCAATAGCTTTATCGTTACCTTCACCACGCTGGATTTCACCGCTACCCCCTTTAGGGCCTTCAATGATAACGACATTACCTTCACAGTTCATTTTCTCGAGGACATTTTTGGCTTCCATATAGCCACCTAAAACGTCATCTGAAACGACTTCCGCGGTCATTTTATCGGTATTAAGGCGTGCGTTAGTCACAATAACCGGGATTTTGGCATCATTTGCCATAGTGACGACATCAATGTTTGCTTCATAATCCATTGGATTGATGATAATCGCATCGGTCTTGGTCTGAATAGCCGTTTCTGCTTGGTTATTTTGTACCATCGGGTCATAACGGCCATCATAGACGGTAATTACTGCTTCACCGTCTTTAACCGCAGGGTGTTCTTTGGCCGCTTTTTCCATTAATTGCACGAATTCCGCTTTCATTCCATACATCAAAATAGCAATTTTGACGGGATCTTCTTTGGCGGCGATCGCCATATTACTGATAAATAATGCAGAGGTAAGAGCTGCAATTTTAGTCATTTTTTTCATTATAATACCTTTCACAGTTAGGGTTCAGTGTTGTTTTAATTAATCACGTCTTTGTTTACGTGAAGGGTCGAGCAGTACGGCAATGACGATTAAGGCGCCTTTAATAATTTGTTGGTAATAAGAAGGAACGCCCAATAAATCTAATCCATTGTTCATGACACCGATGATCAATACGCCAAAGAAAGTACCAACCAAGGTGCCTACACCACCAGACATACTGGTTCCACCGATAACAACAGCGGCGATGGCATCTAATTCATAAGCACCACCAGCACTGGTTTGTGCAGAACCCGTTCTTGCCGTTAAGATCAATCCGGCAATACCAGCTAACGCACCACACAGGGTGTAAACTAGGACTTTTACTTTGATGACACTGATACCTGATGTTCTTGCACTTTTAGGGTTTCCACCTACGGCATAAACATAGCGGCCGAATGTTGTTTTATTTAGCAGCACCCAAGCAAGTGCGAATATGACGATCAATAACACGACAGGTACAGGAATATCAAAGATGTAGCCGTTACCTAGCCACCTAAAGTCACTATTAAGTTGAGAAACAGGGTTACCGTCAGTGGTTAATAATGTTAAACCACGGGCTGCTGAGAGCATTCCCATCGTTACGATAAAGGGCTGGAGATTGAATTTAGCTAAAATAGTACCGTTAATCAGGCCACAGATAATACCGATGCCTAAGGCAATGATCATGGGCACCATCACGGCATTTGCAGTATCGCCAATCGATAAGCCAGCATTTGTTGTGGCAAAACGAGCAGCAACAATACCACTAAGAGCAAGAACAGAGCCGACTGATAAGTCAACACCAGCAGTAATAATAACGAAGGTCATCCCTATCGCTAAAATACCGTTAATGGATATTTGACGTAAGACAATCAGCATATTGTCTTGGCTAAGGAAATAGTTATTTGTCCATTCGCCGCGCGCCACTTGCACTTCACCAATAACAGCGACAATCAGGCAAAGAACAAAGAAAGCCATAATAATGCCGTACTTATGCATATTCTTCTTATTGCGAGCGAGAAAGGACATCCCCGGTGTTGGTGTAGAGTAAGTACTATTCATTGTTTTTCTCTTTATTATTTAAAATAAAAATCAATGTCACTGAATTAAACAGCAAGTTTCATTAATTCTGTCTGAGTTGCTTCAGCAGCAGAAAGTTCGCCAGCAAGCTCACCGTTACGGAAGACAATAATGCGATCGCTCATCCCGATAATTTCCGATAATTCGGAGGAGACCATGATGATCCCTTTACCTTTCAGAGCAAATTCCGACATATAACGATAGATCTCTTTTTTGGCGCCAACATCAATACCCCGAGTAGGTTCATCAAGTAACATCACTTCAGGGTCAAGCAGTGCCCAACGGCCTAGAACGACTTTTTGTTGATTACCGCCACTGAGATTTCCTGCCAGTTGATCGGCATCGGGGGTTTTAATGTTGAATAATTTGATCATGTCATCGGCGCGAGCTTGTTCTTTCTTCTCATTAATGAAACTGGCACGACTAATCTCTGAAAAAGAGGCGATGTTAATATTTTCATTAATTGAACGGCCTAACATTAAACCCGTTTCTTTTCTATCCTCAGTTACATAAGCAATACCAGCTTTGATCGCATCTTGAGGAGAGTGCTTGCCTAATTCAGTATTGTTAACTTTAATGGTTCCCGCAGAGGCGTGCTCAATACCGAAAATAAGATCGAGAAATTCACTTCGCCCTGAGCCGACAAGTCCATATATTCCCAGAATCTCCCCTTTTTTAAGGGTTAAACTGATATTTTTGATTTTATCGAGCCAACTTAACTGTTCGACAGTTAAGATCGTTTCATTGGTAGGCTGATTAAATTTGGCAAATTCATCTTTAAATTCACCACCAATAATATGTTCAATGAGCTGCTCACGTGTGATATCTGCAATTGCACCTTCTGTAATAAATGTGCCATCGCGGAAAATAGAAAAAGTGTCAGCAATTTGAAATATTTCAGAGAGACGGTGGGAAACATAAATAATCCCTTTCCCCATTTGCGCTAAACGAGTAATAACGTCAAAAATCTTTTGTGCATCTTCTTCACCAATAGCGGATGTCGGCTCATCCATAATGATGATATCAGCATCAGAGTGAGACAGTGCTTTGGCTATCTCGACCAGCTGTTGTTCAGCAACACTGAGATTACGCACTTTTTCTGTGGGTGAGAGATCAAAATGCAAGTCTGCCATTAAATCAGCCGTTAGCTGATTCATTTTTTTGAAATCGACAAAGCCGAGCTTTTTAGGTTCGCGACCTAACCAGATATTCTCAGCAATGGTGAGATCAGGAATTGAGCTAAGCTCTTGTTGAACAATTGCAATGCCTGCATTAAGTGCATCTTTTGGTTGATGAAAATGGCAATGTTTGCCTTTCACTATGATGTCACCCGAATCAGGCTGGATGAACCCCATTAGGATACTTAAAAAGGTCGATTTGCCAGCGCCATTTCCGCCGCATAAAGCATGAATAGACCCTTTTTTCAGGCTAAATTGTGCATTTTTTAATGCCACTACAGGCCCAAATGATTTTTTAACCCCAGTGATATGTAAAAGTTCATCCGCTTGAATGTCCACCGAGTTTGTCATATTGCCACCTCTGGATATTCAGCTTGGAGTAACGAAAGGTAATCTTGATATAAACCTTCATAGCAAGATACTTTTTGGTTGTCGGGTATGACGAGTGTGCTCTCATCAAGATGCACAAATTGCCGACAAATTTTTTCTAATAATGCTGTTTTATCATCATGTTCAGTTAAGGTATCGCACCAGATAGCTTGAATTGCCGCGCCCAACGCCGCCGCTTCACTGTTAGTGACGCAAATAACAGGAACATTCATAATATTTGCAACAATTTGACGCCATTTGGCACTTTTCGCGCCACCGCCAGTGAGACGAATTTCATGAGCATGTATTCCTTGTTTACGGAATAAATCAATACCAAAACGTAGGCCATAAGTTGCACTTTCAACAACGGCGAGGCTTAGGTTTTGAGCATTGAGATTGCTGCTATCAATATTATGAATACTGGCTTTAGCTTGCGGTAATTGTGGAACGCGCTCGCCATTAAAGAATGGCAACATTTTCAAACCATTAGCGCCAGGTTCGGTCTGTTCTAAGGCTTGATTAAAGCTCTTTAAATCAAGATTGAGGAATTTTTGTACTGCCGTGGTTGCTGAGGTCACATTCATTGTACAAATTAATGGTAACCAGCCATTTGTTGATGAACAAAAACCAGCAATCATCTCTGAATTTGCGACAACAGGCGTTTTCGAGTAGGTAAAGAGTGTGCCTGAAGTCCCCAAGCTCATTGTGATGATACCGGGTACAATATTGCCAGTGCCAATGGCTGCCATCATATTATCACCGCCACCAGTCGCCACTTTTGTTTGGCTCGATATGCCTAATCGACAAGCAATTTCCGGCAATACAGTACCAATACAGGTTTCAGCGGTAACCAACGGAGGAAGCGCTCGCTGTAAACGGCCTGAATCATCAATCAGATTGATGGTATGAGTATCCCATTCACGCGTGCGAATATTCAGTAGCCCAGTTCCTGATGCATCGCCAAATTCAGCAATACGAACACCCGTTAGCCAAAAATTAAGGTAATCATGTGGCAGCAACACCGTGTCTAACTGCTCCCAAAGTTCAGGATGATGTGTTTTTAGCCACAAAATTTTAGAAATGGTATAACCCGTTTGAGGCATTAACCCTAGTTGGGATAAAGCACCTTCTGTGCCACCTAATGCATCAACAATGTTTTGATTTTCTGCGGCCGTTTCAGTATCGCACCATAGTTTAACGGGGGCGATAACATGACCTTGACTATCGAGTGGCACAAAACCATGTTGTTGACCCGAAACGGCAACAGCAGCAATTTCTTTACCTTCAATTCCAGCGTTATTAATTGCTTGGTGAAATGCTATTTCCAGTGCATCTGTCCACCAAGAAGCATGCTGTTCACGGCGCCCAGATGCTTCGCTTATGAGAGGGTGAGGCGCGGAACCTTCACCCAATATTTGTGCGCTTTCGCTATCAACGATAACGACTTTAGTACTTTGCGTACCGCAATCGATCCCAGCATACAGTGTCATGTATTACTCCATTTCTAATACAATCTTAATATCGGTTGGGCGACCTTCGGCAGCGCGCTCATAAGCTTCAACACTGTCCTTAAACTTATAGGTTGCTGATAATAATGGTTTTACATTAAGTTTGCCGGCACTGAGTAAACGGATAGTACGTGGGTACATGTTTGCGTAACGGAAGATGGTTTTAAAGGTAATTTCTTTCGCTTGTGCAGACACGATATCTAAAGGTGCAGGATCGATTGGCATACCAACGAGCACAGCGGTTCCACCCGGCGCCATGTGTTCAGTGATGTTGGCAATAACGGCTTTGGCACCACTGCACTCAAACAGAACATTCACGCCATTACCTTCCGTCAATTCATTAACTTTATCTGCGATGGCTTGGGTATCTTTACTGTTAATTGGGTGTAGCCCCGGATATTGCTTAGCAACTTCCAATTTTTTATCAAATAAATCACAGATAATAACGTCTGAACAGCCGCCAGCGAGCGCAGACAACGCGGTGATGATGCCGATGGTACCTGCACCAATAACGAGAGCAATATCACCGGGCTTAATTTCTGCTTTTGTCGCAGCTTGCATACCGATAGCAAGAGGTTCAACCATTGCGCCTTCAGCAAAAGAAACATTCTCAGGAAGCTTGAAGGTAAAGGCGGCTGGATGAATAACGCTTTCACGCAGACAACCGTCAATCGGCGGAGTTGCCCAGAATCGAACCGCAGGATCTAGGTTATAGAGGCCCGCACGTGATTGCGTTGATTGTAAATTAGGAATGCCAGGCTCCATACAAACACGATCACCGACTTTTAAATGAGTGACATTTTTACCGACAGCGGTGATCACACCTGATGCTTCATGCCCTAGAATCATCGGTTTTTCAACGACAAATGGACCAATACGCCCATGTTGGTAGTAGTGAACATCACTACCGCAAATACCCACAGTATGAATTTTAATTTCGACGTCATCCTCACCGAGGACTTCAGGGCTTTGCCAATCCTGAATAGAAATTTTTCCTGCTTTTTCGAGTACTAATGCTTTCATGATTACCTCTGGCTCATTTCTATGGTATCGATATCATTTTAATGATGCGGATATTAGATCGAATTTTATTATTTTTATGTGATGTAGGTTGTAGTTTCATTAAATGAGTAGCATTTTTGTAAATGCAAGGGGGGAAATAGGCTAGTGGATCACATTTTTTGTAACCATGATGCCGCTATAATGTTATCGGTATCATTAAGGAGATTCATCTGATGAATAAAGCACAATATCAACAGCAAGTCGTTAATTTCCTAAAGAAAGCACAACTGCGTATCACTGAAGAAGAAAAAGCACGTATTGAGATTGCGAGTTTTGGATTACCTGATTATCCTCGTCCAGGCTTACAACTATTAACTTATTGTAATAACGAACGTTATTGTGCTAAAGAATTGGTTCTTTTTCCTGATCAAGTGTGCCCAGAACATCGGCACCCACCGTTCGGCTCTTCAATCGGTAAGCAAGAAACCTTTCGTTGTCGTTGGGGGGAGGTGTACTTGTTTGTTGATGATGACTCATTAACATTGAATGAAAATGAATCAGGTGAACCCATTTGTCATAAACCGGAAGGGGATGAGCAATGGTATCAATGTAACCGTTTTATTCTATTGAAGCCGGGGGAGCAGTACACCATCAAACCGAATACACTACACTGGTTTAAAGCGGGTAGCATGGGGGCGGTAGTGTCAGAGTTTTCCAGCGAAAGCCGTGATGAGTTCGATATTTTTACGGATCCTAGAGTACGTCGTTTAGAAGGTATTGAATAATATTGTGGGTTTTACATGACTGAAACGATTAAATGATACTATAATGGTACGAAATGATACTTAATTTAATAAGGAGATGAAATTGGCAGAGCATAAGTCACAGAAAGTGACGTTAGAAAACGTAGCGGCACTTGCTAATGTAAGTAAAATTACAGCATCTCGTGCTTTTTCTCAGCCAGATAAAGTTCATCCCGAGACGTTGAAAAGGATTTTAGAAGCGGCGGATAAAATCGGTTATGTTGTTAATGCGGTTGCTCGTAATCTACGTGCGAAATCATCAAAAACGATAGGCATCGTTACCCCTGATATGGGAAACCCCTTTTTCGGGGGGTTAGCGAAATTGATGACACAAGAAGCCTATCAAGTCGGTTATGACACATTAGTTTTTGACTCTTACGAATCGAAAGAAAATGAAGCGCGAATCATTGAAAAACTGATTGGTTACAATGTGGATGCGATTATTCTTTCGGTTGTTTCTTCTGACCGTTTTTATCAGCCCGCTTACTTTAAGCAACTTGAACTGCTTAATATTCCCGTTATCCTTGTTGATCGGGAAGTGGATATTAAACAATGTAGTGGTGTCTACATCGATAATTTAGATTGTGGGCTGCAAGCAGGGCGTTTTATCCAATCGCAGGATGCAAAAAGTGTTGTTATCGTATCAGGGCCTGAAGATTCAAATGTTGCCCGCGATAGGGTGACAGGGCTGAAAGCCGCTTTACAAGGTAGTGTTAATCATGTTGAGATTTTATATGCGGATTTTCTGATGGATGAAGCCTATAAGATTACAGATAGTTATCTTCAAAAAAATAAATCTCCCGATTTTTTTGTTGGTTGTAATAACCAAATTTCGTTAGGAATTATTAAGGCTTGTATTAAAAATCAAATATCATTGCGAGATGATGTTTCATTGTTCAGCATTGATGAAGTTTCTTATTCATCAATCTATGGTTTTAACTTCCCTTGTATTTCACACGATTTGCAAGAAATATCGTGGCAAGTGATTAATATGGCGGTGAGAAGAGCATCGGATGAAACGGCAAAACCTGCAAAGGTTATTGTTAGAGGGAAGCTTACGAATACATTTTAAACGCTATCTATTCGCGACGAGTGGGTATTATGCATTGTTATTCGATGACTTACCCACTGCGACAAGTATGGCATCTCTGTTTCATCGTGGCTATTAGAGTTAGCAATGTTATGATACTTTGAGCGTATCAGAGCCACTATCACTATTAAGTATCTGTAAGATGAAAGATCGCTACGAAGTCAAATTTTCACTTTCTATTTCTGAAATAAGAAAGATCCAAAAACAGATAAAAGAATATCAAAGAATTGAAATCGCTAAGCCTTATCAGTGGGTACTCTATTTAGCAAAGATCGGTTTATACAGCCTGAGTATTGGTGGCCTATTCATTATTTTTATCGTGTTATCTCTGCTAATGTTATCAACAGATATCGACCCTGAAATAGCACGGTTACAGAGAATGAGCTGGTTAGGCTTGGCTTTGGTTGTTGTTGCATTATTCGCATTTTTTCTATCTCAAAAGTTAGAAAATTATTTTATGAAAAAATATGAAAATAAAGAACAGAATGATGAAACCTATCTACGTCATATCAAAATAAATCGATATTTTATTGAGTTCATCCAAGATAACAGTAGTTATAAAGTGTTTTGGCCGCGAGTAAAAAAAGTCAAACGAGATAACGAACTGATATTTGTACAAACCAGTGACAACGATTTTATTATTTTTCCTATTCGTGCTGTTTCATCAATAGAAGAGTTTAATCAACTCTATCAGTTTATGAGTACACAAATAAAGCATCACATCACTCAGCCGTGAGGCGTTGAGTTCAACAGCACAGCACATTTTTTCCGTTATTTGATAAATGTTTTGAATATACTGACTACGATTTTTATCAATGCTTATATAGGATTTTTATGGCTATCGAATATCGCAATCTGCATACATCCCAATTATCACAAGATGAAAAAGAGAGGCTTTATCACTTGCTTGTGGAAGGCTTTGAAGGGGATTTTACGCATGATGATTTTGCACATACTCTCGGTGGAATGCATGTGGTTGCCTTTGACCAACAAAAAATGGTTGGCCATGTTGCGATAATTCAGCGTCATATGGCAATCAATGAAGCGCCTATTTCTGTTGGTTATGTTGAAGCTATGGTGGTTTTACATGAATATCGACGTCAAGGGATTGGGCGACAATTGATGTTACAAACGAATAAAATCATTGGTTCATGTTATCCGTTAGGTTTGTTATCGGCTTCGGAAGAAGGAGAGAAATTGTATCATTCGGTTGGCTGGAGAGTATGGAAAGGCAAACTATTCGAATTAAATCAAGGCCACTATATCCGCTCTATTGAAGAAGAAGGTGGGGTTATGGGCTGGAAAGCTGATGGTGAAATTGATTTGAGTGCTTCACTGTATTGTGATTTTCGCGGCGGTGATCAATGGTAATTAATCAGCAGAGTTGGGTTTGTAGAATAATTGCTCATTAGGTAAGAGCCAACCACATGTTATGGATAATTAAGATCGGAATTACTGTTGAGATATACTATTTGACAAGCAGAAAGATATACTTAAAATATGACTTTCTATTGGTCTAAAAGACTCGTAAGCGTTTACGTTAATCAACGCATATAACTTTGTTATGCAACAGTTATATGCTGTTGTATGCGTGTAATTTGGAGTCTATAGAATGTCATTAGAAAATAAAAATACAATTTTGGGGATCCCCAAACTTCCTACCAGAGCTTTGATTTTTCTTATTCCTTTTTTCTTATCATTAGTGATGAGCGGTATTGTTTCTTTTATTAGTATTGTAAAAGCCTTGGGCTTGAATAGTGAAATATTCGCACCTTGGTTAAGTTCTTGGTTGTTATCATGGATGATAGCTTTTCCGACAGTATTAATTGTTTTACCGCTAGCGAAAAAAGTGTCTTTATTTTTTGTTAAAAGCTAATGACTTTGCCATCTTTATGTAAGATGGCATATCATTAACGTCATATTACTGAATCATATTCTCTTCTTGTGGTAAGGCCGATTTAGGTAAGCCAAATATTTTGTCAAAAGCCCAATTAAAGAAGAAAGTATAAATAGGAATAAATATAATTAACGCAAAATCGAGTATTAAGGCTTGCAGCAAACTAACCGATAACCACCATGCAATAAGTGGAATTAAAAAGACCACTAAGGTTAGCTGAAATAAAATTGCATGGGCAAACCGTCGACGGAATGTCCTGATCCTCGATGTTTGTTTTGACTCCCAATATTCGAATGCGGTATTGAAAATAAAATTCCAGCTCACGGCAATCGTCGTGATAACAAGCGCTAATGGCCCTGTGGTTTCTGCCGAATTACCAGAAAGAAAGGCAAGTGCCAGTGATGAAATTAACCAGCCAATCACTTCATAGGCGGTAATAAAAACGACTTTTCGTTTGATACCTTGCATTTTTTTATCCTACATACTGTGTGTTTTAGTCTGGTAAATTAAATCAACATTGATGATAATAAAAGTCAGCTAATATCAATATAATTGAAAGGTTGGATATGCCATTTAATAGCGAAAATCTCACTATCTTTTTGACTGTACTGGAGAAAGGCTCATTTTCGGCTGCTGCAAGAGCGTTGCATCGAGTTCCCTCTGCGGTGAGTATGGCGATCGCTAATTTGGAAGCTGAGTTGGGTTTTTTGCTGTTTGAAAGGCATACTAGAGAACCTAAGCCTACTGAAAAGGCCCTTTCTCTAGAGCCTTATGCGCGTACCATTGTCGATAATCTGCGGCAGTTAAATGTTTTTTCGCGAGAGTTAACACAAGGGGTGGAAAGCATCTTAACTATCGGGATTGCAGAAGGCATTAACCCCAATTTATTATTTGATTCATTGAAAACATTGAGTCAGCGTTATCCTTTAATGCACGTCGAGTTAATGACGGCCCCCCAAGATGACATTCTGTCGTTATTACACCAGAACCGCCTACACCTTGCGATTGCCTTTGGTGGTATTTCTGTTAACGCTCAAGAACAATTCCAATGTATTGGTTATGAATTGTTGGTTGCAACCATTTCAGCGGCTCATCCATCGATTAAACAGGCATCTTCTTTATATATGGAAGATCTTGTTCAAACTCGGCAGATTGTCATAACCAGTTTTGAACATGAGTTGAGTGATATTCGTGCCGTTGTGGCAAGTAATTATTGGCGAACGGATAACTTTGCAATGGCATTAGGTTTAGTTGAAGCCGGAATGGGGTGGGGTAACTTACCAATTTCATTAATTAAAGATAAGTTAAAACACGGTACGCTTAAGCGATTAGAGTTTAAAAATACGCCAAATGGATTAGAGTTACCGATTCATATAGTTTGTTTAAAAGGGCAGGTATTAAAACGCGGTGCACAGGAATGTATCGAATTATTAAAGTCAAATAATCAAGTCATCAAAGTTCCTCGTGTTTGAGCCCTAGACCCTACGTTAGAGAATATTATTATGTCATTAAAAATTTATTGGTTTGTTTTTCTTAACTGCGTTAGCTGAAATTGCAGGTTGTTATTTCCCTTATTTGTGGATGAAAAAACAAGCTGGTGCATGGGTATTATTACCTGCGGCGCTGTGCCTTATGGTGTTTGTGTGGTTACTGACGCTCCACCCTGAGTCTAGCGGCAGAATTTATGCAACTTATGGCGGAATTTATATTGCTACAGCATTATTATGGTTACGTGTGGTGGATGGCGTCTCTCTGACGACAACCGATTGGATTGGTGCGCTGGTGGTATTTATTGGTGCTGGAATTATTATTAGCGGTTGGAAATAAAGTTAAATTAATTTGACATAAAAATGTAAATTTTAGTTATGGGAATAGAGTGCTTTTTTATTATTAATAAATTTTTTTAATATAGAAGGCGTGTCAGAGTAGAGATGATTTAGTGAATATTGATAAGGAAAACTTAATTTAAATTAAGTAAGCGTTTATTATTGAGGTAAGTGTTATACGCTAAAAATTGATCCTGACTTTGTTTTTATATTTAATGTGTTTTCTTGTTATTTGATCTGTATCATTATTTTAAAATATTACTCTATTAGTAGTATATTTAATTGAGGATTAACTACTCAGTTAATATTAATTTACCTTTTATTTTCACATTCATTGATTTTAGGCAATATATAATTATCATACGTTGATATTCTCCCTCCGATTTATACAATAAATATAAAGAGGGAAGCAATGAACGTCAGTCGCAGAAAGTTTTTTAAAATCTGTGCCGGCGGGATGGCAGGTACGACAGTAGCTGCGTTAGGTTTTATGCCTTCAATGGCAATGGCTAATGTACGTGAATATAAATTACTCAGGTCTAAAGAGACTCGTAATACTTGTACTTACTGTTCTGTAGGTTGTGGATTATTAATTTATAGCATGGGCGATGGTGCCATGAATGCTAAATCTGCTATTTTCCATGTTGAAGGGGACCCTGATCATCCTGTCAATCGAGGAGCTTTATGTCCTAAAGGGGCTGGGCTACTGGATTATATCCATAGTGAAAACCGCTTACGTTATCCTGAATATCGCGCGCCAGGTTCTGATAAATGGCAACGCATCAGTTGGGATGATGCCTTTACCCGCATTGCACGGTTAATGAAAGATGATCGTGATGCCAATTTCATCGAAAAAAATGAACAAGGTACAACAGTAAATCGTTGGTTATCGACGGGGATGCTTTGTGCATCAGCGGCAAGCAACGAAACGGGTATGTTAACTCAGAAATTTGCACGTTCCCTCGGCATGTTAGCCGTCGATAACCAAGCACGTGTCTGACACGGACCAACGGTAGCAAGTCTTGCTCCAACATTTGGTCGCGGTGCGATGACCAACCACTGGGTTGATATTAAAAATGCGAATGTTGTTGTTGTGATGGGCGGAAATGCTGCGGAAGCTCACCCTGTTGGGTTCCGTTGGGCGATAGAAGCGAAGAATAACAATGATGCGACACTGATTGTGATCGATCCGCGTTTCACTCGTACGGCATCTGTGGCCGATCACTACATACCAATTCGCTCAGGTACTGATATTACTTTTTTATCAGGGGTTCTGCTATATCTGATTGAAAATAATAAAATTAATGCGGAGTATGTTCAACACTATACCAACGCAGCGTTGTTGGTCAGAGATGATTTCAGCTTTGAGGATGGTTTATTTAGTGGTTATAACGCGGAAAAACGTGCTTATGACAAAACGACATGGAACTACCAATTTGATGAAAATGGTCACGCACTACGTGATGACACGCTACAAAACCCACGTTGTGTATGGAACTTACTGAAGCAGCATGTTTCTCGTTATACACCTGAAATTGTAGAACAAATTTGTGGTACACCGAAAGATGACTTCTTGAAAGTTTGTGAAATCTTAGCTTCAACAAGTGTGGCGGATAGGACAACGACTTTCTTGTATGCATTAGGTTGGACCCAACATACGGTTGGCGCGCAAAATATTCGCACAATGGCGATGATCCAATTGCTATTGGGTAACATGGGAATGGCAGGTGGCGGAGTCAATGCGCTACGTGGACACTCAAACATCCAAGGTCTTACCGATTTGGGCTTGTTATCGACTAGCTTACCTGGCTATCTCACTTTGCCATCTGAAAAAATGCTGACGGTGGAGAGTTATTTGGCCGCGAATACGCCAAAAGCCACTTTACCCAATCAGGTTAACTATTGGAGTAATTATCCAAAATTCTTTGTTAGCTTGATGAAGTCTTTTTATGGTGATGCGGCACAAAAAGATAACCAATGGGGTTATGACTGGTTACCAAAATGGGATCAAGCTTATGATGTGATGAAGTATTTTGACATGATGAGCAAAGAACAAGTCAATGGCTATATTTGCCAAGGCTTTAACCCTGTTGCGTCATTCCCAGATAAAAACAAAGTGGTTAGCTGCTTAAGTAAACTGAAGTATTTAATTGTTGTTGACCCACTCGTCACTGAAACGGCTAACTTCTGGCAAAACCATGGTGAAATGAATGATGTTGATACGGCATCCATTCAAACTGAGGTATTCCGTTTGCCATCAACATGTTTTGCTGAGGAAGATGGTTCGATCGCTAATTCAGGCCGTTGGCTACAGTGGCACTGGAAAGCCGCAGATGCACCTGGTGAAGCACGTAATGATGGTCAAATCCTAACCGGCATTTTGTATAAAATCCGTGAGCTTTATGAGCAAGAAGGTGGTCAGGGTCGTGACCCGCTTATGCAGATGCGTTGGGATTACAAGCGTCAATTCCATCCAGAATCAGAAGAAGTAGCCAAGGAAAATAACGGTATTGCATTGGCTGACCTCTATGATGCGGATGGTAATTTGCAAGCGAAAAAAGGCGAGCTACTCAGTTCTTTTGCGTTATTACGCGATGATGGTTCTACGGCATCATCTTGCTGGATCTATACAGGTAGCTGGACAGAAAAAGGCAATCAGATGGCAAATCGTGATAATAGCGACCCATCTGGCATTGGTAACACATTAGGCTGGGCTTGGGCATGGCCACTCAATCGTCGCGTCATTTATAACCGTGCTTCTTGTGATACACAAGGTAAGCCATGGGATAAAAAACGCATCTTGATTGAATGGAATGGCAAAAAATGGGTCGGTAATGATATTCCTGACTTCAATGCTTCTGCGCCTGAAGTAGGAACTGGACCATTTATTATGCAACCGGAAGGTTTAGGTCGTTTGTTTGCGATTGATAAAATGGCGGAAGGTCCATTCCCTGAGCATTACGAACCATTTGAAACGCCATTAGGAACTAACCCGTTGCACCCGAATGTGGTTTCAAACCCAGCAGCACGTATTTTTGAGGAAGATAAAAAACGCCTCGGAAATCACGAGCAATTCCCTTATGTCGGTACCACTTATCGTTTAACTGAACATTTCCATACATGGACTAAGCATGCTCGTTTGAATGCGATTGTACAGCCTGAGCAATTTGTGGAGATTAGCGAAACTCTGGCAAAAGCGAAAGGCATCGTGAATGGCGATAAGGTTAAAGTCAGCAGTAAACGTGGCTTCATTAAAGCGGTGGCTGTGGTCACTCAACGATTGCAGACATTAATGGTGGATGGCAAACCGATCGAAACGGTCGGGCTACCTATCCATTGGGGCTTTGAAGGTGCAACCCAAAAAGGGTTTATTACGAATACATTAACTCCATCTGTTGGTGACGCGAACTCTCAAACTCCTGAGTATAAAGCGTTTTTAGTTAATATCGAGAAGGCGTAAGGGAGGGAACGAATGCAATCTCAAGACATTATTAAACGTTCCGCGACCAATAGCATTACGCCTCCCCCACAGGCGCGTGATGATAAGTTTGAAGTTGCGAAACTGATAGATGTGACATCCTGTATTGGTTGTAAAGCCTGTCAGGTTGCGTGTTCAGAATGGAACGATATTCGTGATGAAGTCGGTCATTGCGTTGGTGTTTACGATAACCCAATGGATTTGAGCGCGAAATCATGGACCGTGATGCGATTTAGCGAAACCACTGAAAATGGCAAGCTAGAGTGGTTAATTCGTAAAGATGGTTGCATGCATTGTACGGACCCTGGGTGTTTAAAAGCCTGTCCGTCGGCGGGAGCAATCATTCAATACGCAAATGGTATCGTGGACTTTCAATCTGAGCACTGTATTGGTTGTGGGTATTGTATCGCGGGTTGCCCGTTCAATATCCCGCGTTTAAATCCAAAAGATAACCGTGTTTATAAATGTACACTGTGTGTGGATAGGGTTGCTGTAGGGCAAGAGCCTGCTTGTGTGAAAACTTGTCCAACAGGCGCGATCCATTTCGGTACCAAAAGAGAAATGCTGGAGTACGCTTCCGAACGTGTTGATAAGCTACAAAAACGTGGTTTTAAAAATGCGGGGATCTATGATCCAGAAGGTGTTGGCGGTACTCATGTAATGTATGTGCTACAACATGCGGATAACCCAGAGTTATATCATGGTTTACCGAAAAATCCGCAAATTGATACCCCAATTAACCTGTGGAAGGCGGTGTTAAAACCACTTTCAGTGGTGGGCTTTATTGCCACTTTTGCAGGGCTAATTTTCCACTATGTTGGAATTGGTCCTAATAAAGAAGTGGATGATGAAGAGGAGGAAGATGGTCATGAGTAAAAAGAGCAAAATGATTGTTCGGACAAAATTTATTGACCGAGCATGCCACTGGACCGTGGTTATCTGCTTCTTTTTAGTTGCTTTGTCAGGGATTGCCCTATTTTTCCCAACATTGCAATGGCTGACAGAAACCTTCGGAACGCCGCAAATGGGACGGATTCTGCATCCTTTCTTTGGTGTATTAATTTTTGTGGTGTTGATGTTTATGTTTTTCCGTTTTGTGAAACATAACATTCCGGATAAACAGGATTTACCTTGGATTAAGAACATCGTTGAAGTTTTAAAAGGTAATGAACACCATGTAGCGGATGTAGGAAAATATAACGCTGGGCAAAAAATGATGTTTTGGAGCATTATGAGTATGATTTTTGTACTCTTAGCGACTGGCATCATAATATGGCGTCCTTATTTTGCGCATATCTTCCCAATGTGGATGGTTCGCTGGAGCTTATTTATTCATGCAGCAGCAGCCATCATCTTAATTCATGCCATTTTGATCCATATGTACATGGCTTTTTGGGTTAAAGGGTCGATTAAAGGCATGGTAGAAGGTAAAGTCAGCCGACGTTGGGCGAAAAAACATCACCCTCGTTGGTATCGTGAAGTTGAAGCGAAAGAGGCGGAAGCGGAAAAAAACAAACCGTAAGCTTATAAACTGCCGTTATTTGAGCCACCGTCATTTTATGCGGTGGCTTTTTTGTATGTTTTTTTGCTAATGTTATTTATCACGAGTGTTGTCATAGGAAAAATAATGCGGGCTGATCAATATATTGCGTACTGTTTTGTGAGGGCAATGAAGCGGGAAAAAGATATTTTATTATTGCAAAAAATGTCTTATGTGAAACATTGGGTATTATGTAACCAAGCGGGTGTTGAGGTTATCAGAACGGTAGAAATTACATATTTCCTTGATAAATTACGCGATTATCTGGATGGAATGATAAGCAAACAGGTTTATTTCAATCAACAACAACAGATCGTCATCGCGGATGGTGATGTATGTGTAAAATTGTTTACTGTGGAATGGACGGGAGAAAATGCAGTTTTAATTGAGACTGTGGCGGAACAATCCATATCGTCATTGCAAAATGAAGGACATAATCAACAGGCATTTTTAAAGACGCTACAAGAAATTGAACGGCTAGCAATGCAAATTGGGGAAACTGGTTTTGCCGCTATTTTTAGATCACAAGCAGAAAAACTACTAAAACCAGTTAAAAATAATGAAATGCTTTGTGAATGCTTATTTGATGTGGCTTGTGGTGCTTGGGTTTTTGGTGGGATGGGCTCATGGAATGATTCAGCGCCTTTTTTAGCTTATGAAAAAGGCTTAGAACCTGAGTATGATAAGCTAACTCACCAATTATACCATCATATTCAGCATGCTCTCCGTTATTCAGCAAATCATTGTGATGTGAGCACCGAGAGCTAAAAAATGCACATTTTCTGAAAAGTTTTCATTAAAATCATCCTATTTTAGGGTGGTGGTTTTCATTAATTTGCGGCACCTAATGGTGTTTTTTAATTTCTAAACCAATAAACGAAAAAATAATAATCACTTGCAAACCATAACAAAAGAGTACAACGATGAGTATAGAATCTGTTAGAAAGTTTATCGCCCAACATGCTCCTGATATCGAGATTATTGAGACTGACGGGGTGACAGCCACTGTTCAGCAAGCCGCACTTGTTCATAATGTCGAGCCTAATCAGATAGCGAAGACCCTATCACTAAAAGTAAAAAATGAGGTTATCCTTGTCGTGTGTGCAGGAGAGGCTCGTTTGGATAATCAAAAGGTCAAACAGGCTCTCGGTTCGAAAGCAAGAATGCTCAGAGCGGATGAGGTGGTGGAGTTAACCAGCCACCCTGTTGGGGGTGTTTGTCCTTTTGGTTTACCTTCAGCGTTAGCGGTATATTGTGATATATCGCTACAACAATATACTGAGGTACTACCTGCCGCAGGGTCGGTTAACAGTGCATTACGTATTTCACCTCAGCGCATGTTAGAACTTACTCAAGGTTCTTGGATCGATATTTGCCAATAATGATGGATTAATTTGATAAATAAGGGTTTTGTAGACGATATAATACATGCTCTTGTAGCCAATGGCCTTCAGGGAGGGCGGGATGAGCAAAGTTTTCAGGGTCTTTCGTCATGCCCAATTTTTTCATCACGCCCTCAGAAGGTGTGTTAGCGACCGCGGTGAAAGCAACGATCTCATTTAATTTCAGTTGATTAAAAGCAAACTGAATTGCAGCTTGAGCCGCTTCAATGGTATAACCTTGTCGCCAATATTGAGGACGTAATCGCCATCCAATTTCGGTACACGGCGAGAAAGGAAATTGATATTCGGGAATATTTAGACCAACAAAACCAATTAATTCATGTGTCGACTTTAATTCAACAGCCCACAATCCCCATCCTCCTTGGCTGGCAAATCGCGCCATAATCGTATCCATAAAGTGATCGCTTTGTGATTTATTTAATACGAAAGGAAAATAACGCATGACTTCAGGGGAACTATTCATTTCAAAAAACAGCGCTTTGTCTTGTTCAGTCCAGCCACGTAGAAGTAAGCGGGGAGTTTCAAGTGTAATAATTGACATATAAAAGCCTTATATTATTTTGTGTGTAGCCTCAGATGAAGAATGGGGAAGGGATTACCTTCACCATCTTTTTCTGAGCGTGCAAATTGCCTAAATCCCATATGCTGGTAAAAACCAATGGCCTGTGGATTTTGCTCATTCACATCAACGTCAGTAATTGCGAGTTGCTCAATAGCAAAACGAAGTAATTGTTTGCCGATCCCTGAACCTCGATGAGATTGTGAAATAAATAGCATCTCTAGTTTATTTTGGTCAACACCGATAAACCCAGTTATTTTATTATCTTCAGTAACCGCAACATAGACTGAGAGTTGCGGTAAATACTCTTTATAGATGGCGACTTTTAATTTCTGTAACGTTGCTTCAGGTAAAAAATCGTGTGTTGCTCTGACGGATGACTCCCAGACATCAATAATTTCATTGTATTGTGATGGGGTAGCGGCTTGAATTCTCATCGGAGTAAACTCCTAATTTGGTGAATAGAATATTGTCAGTCGTTGCGGTTAATATCAACCATGCCTTTATAGGGTTTCGCTAATATTCTTGGTTGAAGCGATTATAACAATAAATAGCCATTAATGACCTCGCTTAGTTCTTATTTCGTAGTGAAGTCTGTTTTTGAGATATTAATCGCAGAAAAAAAAGTCAGTTACTTCATTATAAGATAGCAGTAAATTCAACTAGAAATAGGAATAAGTTATTTATTTTACAATAAATTAATGTCATGCGACAAAATACAACAACAAAATGGTAGGGGTATTTCGATGAAATATAAGGTTTTAACACTCTGTTTATCTGCTGCACTATTGGCGCCAATCGCTCCTGCATTTGCAAATACCGATAATGCTGAAAATATGCAACTCGACCAAGTATTATTATTAAGTCGCCATAATTTACGAACACCTATTGTTAATACGGGGATCTTAACGGAAGTTACCGATAAAAAGTGGCCTGCATGGGATGCGAAGAGTGGGTATTTAACGACAAAAGGCGGCGCACTTGAAGTTTATATGGGGCATTATTTTCGGGAATGGGCGGATGAAAAGAAGTTACTCGCCGATGAATTATGCCCAACGAGTAATGAAGAATTATTTGTTTATACAAATAGCTTGCAAAGAACAATTGCGACAGCACAATTTTTCACCGCGGGTGCATTTCCCGGTTGTACTGTGAAAATTCATCATCAACCTGAAATTGGCACCATGGATCCCGTCTTTAATCCTATTATTACTAACGATAGCTCTGAGTTTAAGCAAAAAGCCTTATTAGCGATGGAAGAGCATTTAAAACAGCTCAACCTGAAACCAGGATATGATGAGCTAGATACTGTTCTTGATATTAAAAACTCGCCAAAATGTAAAACGGATAAGCTGTGTGAACTTTCATCACAAGATAATCGTTTTATTATTGAGGCTAATAAAGAGCCAGGTGTAGCTGGGGCGCTTAAAATTGCGAACTCAGCAGTCGATGCGATCGATTTGCAATATTATGAAGGGTTCCCAGAAAAACAAGTTGCATGGGGAATGGTAAATACAGCAGATAAATGGCGTAAGCTAAACACGTTAAAAAATGGCTATCAGGAAACTTTATTCTCTCCTAAATTAATTGCTAAAAATGTTGCTCATCCTTTATTAAATTACATTAATAAAGGCTTCGTTTCTGTCGATAAAGGAGAAACGGCAAAATTTATTATGCTGGTTGGTCATGATTCAAATATTGCTTCCTTAATGTCAGCCATGGATTTCAATCCGTACCAATTGCCAGAGCAATATGAATATACCCCAATTGGTGGAAAATTAGTTTTCCAACGTTGGCATGATAAGAGTGATAATAAAGATTATGTGAAGGTGGAATATGTTTATCAAACAGCAGATCAACTTAGAGATAATAGCTACCTTTCTTTAGAAACCCCACCTAAACACGTCACGTTATCTATGAAAAATTGCCCTATCGATAAGAACGGTTATTGTTCTTGGGAAGATTTTCAAAAAGTGATGCAATCTGCATTAGCGCAATAATGGTTTTATTGATACGCACTAGCCCGTGATAAAAGCGGGCTTTTTACTTTATTGAATCATTATCGTGTTGCGTTAAGTCGATAGTCAATGCGGCTTAACGATACTCAATTTAGCGAGTTATTAGCGAGTACTGGCGACTTGAAGAATGGCAACTCTCGTTGTTATTATGGCTGTTTATTAGCGGAATTCACGGATAAATTATATAACATGGACATTCAACTACTGCACTTAAATCAAATAGACTGTAATGACATTATCGCACTCAATACGCATCCTCTCGTATTAGCACACATGCCCCTTGGAGATGACCAGTTTGATGAGCCATTTTGCCACCAATGGGTTAAGCAAAAAGAGCAACACTGGCATACACATGGATTTGGTGTATGGGCATTGGTTGTTGATGGTAGGTTTATTGGATGGGGAGGGTTTCAAGATGAAAATGGAGATGCTGATTTAGCGTTAGTATTGCATCCAGATTATTGGGGGTGCGGTAAAAAAATCGTGAATAAAATGCTTGAACAAGCGGTGACTCATATGTCGTTACCCTCAATAACCATTCATCTTCCACTCAGTCGTAAAAAACTGGGGGCTATTTACCGTTATGGTTTTGTGGAAGAAGGTGAAGTGAGTTTTGATGGGGTCATTTTCAAACGATTTAGATTGAAATTAGCCGAACTATCTAAGAAAAAACCCTGCTAGAAAGCAGGGCGTGAAAGCCACGAAAATGTTTATGAGGCTTCAATCTAACCTATAATCTTGTGTAATAGTCTTATAAATTGTGTGTATTTATTATCTCTTGAATTGGTCTTAAAGAGATGATCTCAATAAGATTAAAATCCAAACATTTCACTAAAAATGTTATTTTTTACTACCCTATATTTCAGCGGATCACCAAAACAGATGTTTTTGCGTAACGTACGACTGATGCAGCATTAGAGCCGAGTAAATAGGTAGACATGCTTGGGTGGCGAGAACCAATTAAAATGATATCTGCATTGATCTCTTCGGCGATAGCCAAAATTTCATCCTTAACTGAACCTACAGAGGATGTAACATGTACCTTATCAGCAGGGATAGCAAAGCGTTTTACTTTCTCTTTTAATTCATTGAGGATGATTTCCGCTTGTTTTTCATCATCGGGAAAATCGCCAGGAAGAATGGTTCCACCGTAGCGTAAATAGTTAGAAATGGGAGCACTAACAGCGAGAAAATGCACTTCGGCATTATTTAATTTCTGGATGGCAGTGACATGAGGGATGACAAGGTCGGTAAGTGCGTCTTCACTAACATCAATCGGAACTAGAATCGTTTTGTACATAAATCCTCCTTTTTGTCTTTTATTTTATAAGTTTAGAACATTTCCATGCATATTGAAATTAATCATTACTATTTTAAAGACAATGAACTATTTAGACTTAAATGGAGCAGATAGTGGGGGAGTAGGATGAAAAATAGAGAGGAATATTATCAGGAAAATAGAATATATTTAATCCACAACTCATAACGAATTTCGCTAGAGTTGTGGCACGATTTGGTATCAATTATTTTTTACAAGCTTCTTTTAAACCGCCTTTGCAGGCTTGACTCAAGTATTGTTTGGCTGCTTTATCATCTATTTCGATACCTTCACCATTTTCATACATTTTTCCGACTTGAAATTGTGCTGGTGGATATTTTTTATCGGCAGATTTTTTAAACCAGTCAAAAGCCACGATATAATTTTGTTTAACACCGATCCCTTGATAATAAATTTGCCCCATATAATTTTGAGCTTCGGGATTACCTTGGTTGGCAGATTTTTCAAACCATTGAATCGCAGTTTCAATATTCGGCTCAACACCGTTACCATTTAAGTACATATCGCCTAAAAAAAGCTGTGCATCTGCACTGCCTTTATTAGAGGCCATGGTTAACCATTTTTTAGCTTTCGGGTAGTCCTTCTTAACTTCATTTCCCAAGTAGTAGCCGATACCCAGCATGACTTGAGCTTTGATGTCACCTTTTTGAGCCTCTTTTTCAACCAATTTGATCGTTTCGTTAGAGACAGCGGCAAAGCTTGAATGCATCGAAATAATGAAAAGTAAAATGAATGAATAGATTTTATACATAATGTTGTGAATATCTTATATTGTGTCAGTGAGCAAGGTAAAGGTGGTTGTACACGCTATGTTAAGATGATAGTCCAAACAAATAACAACATCATTAACACTCAGGATTAGCGTTAGCAACAAAATTTTACTTTAAATACTTTACGTCTCTAGGCATAGAATATCAATGTGTTTTAGTTTTTTATCTCACTTTGCTAACGCTTTTTAAAATAAGAATGTGCGTAAAGTTGTTTTTATCTCGTTCATTATCGTAATTTACTAGTTTTAGGTGTGTGTTATGCAGGGTTAGTATTGTAGTGAACGGATGTATTTTTATTTATAGGAAAATCCTGCTTTTTTAAAGAGGCAATTTCGTTGTTCTATTTTAAGAAAGTGCGATCGGTTCTCATACTCGTTAAGAATAGAACTATCACACGGTGATAGGCGTATAAAGTGAGGTTCTTCCTATTATAAGGGGTTAATTAACGTGAAATCCTGATAATGCTAATCCCCCTACAATATCTAGAGGGTACTAGCGATTTATTTATTGCTATTGATTACCAGTGATTAGTCACCATCATTAGCCCTGGTATGGCGCAGGTAACAATACCAACGAGTAGTGTTAACGTACCTAGATGATTAATTTTAATATTCAGTGAGAATGTACAAAAAAACAGTAACCATAATATTGCCCATACTAACCAGAGCACAACCATGCGAATATCTGAACTGGCATAATAGGCATAAAATAAGGCATTAAAAAAGACAAAAAGACAATACCATCCAAATAATTTACCCGATAAGGAATATATTTTCACAAAACTTAAAAATAGATAAGTGAAGGTAAATAGCATAGATTGTGCTATTGCAGTGTAGGCTATACTCTCTTTAGCATTGATCATTAAAATGATATTACCAATTAAACAAAAACAACCAATAATACCATTAAATATTCCCGTTTCTTTATCATCATATCCTTTTATAATTGCGATTCCATTTATACTCAAAACACTACCAATAAAAATAAGTAATATCCCCTCCATCGTTCACCTCTTAATGATAAATTGATTATTATCGACAGTGAGCACTATATGCTTTGAGTGCTCATTATTGAATATCGCTCTTGCGACTAAAGGTTCTATATGTATCTTAAAAATACGCTTTATATCTCTTACACCATAACGTGGGTCACACATTGAATTTATTTTCACTTTTGCTAAAAAATCGAGTGTGATATTAATTGAATACTGTACTATTCTTTGATTAAGATTGGATAATTGCATATCAATTATTTTAATCGCTTGTTCAGAGGTTATTTTCTTAAAGCTTATTTTTCTATCTATTCGATTAATAAATTCGGGGTCAAACTGTTTTTCAAGTAATGAGATGATTTTATTATCATAGCTCTTTTTTGACCATAACTTAGTTATACCCTGTTTTTCATTTAAAATATCTTTAGAGCCTAAATTAGACGTCATAATAATTATTGTATTTTTGAAGTTAATCGTTTTTTGGCCATTGGCAAGTTCTAATTCTCCAGTATCAAGAATATTCAGTAATGTTCTGATGACGCTTTTGCTGGCTTTTTCGATTTCATCAAATAATACAATGCCAGGAGTATTATAGCTGCCCTCTATTTTATCAGTATCAAATAACGAGTAGGACTCTTTACTTCCTGAATAACCTGGTGGTGCACCTGATAAAGAGGCAGCATAGTGATCTTGAGACAAAGTATTCATGTTTATTCGGCAATAATGCGCTTTACCATTATTGATTGCCTTCGCTAAAGCAATGACTGTTTCTGTTTTTCCTACCCCAGTTGGTCCTAAGAATAACAATGTAGTTAATGGTCTATTGGGATCAAATATATTGGTTTTAATGCAGTAAAGAATATCTTTTAGCTGAGTTAATACTTCATCTTGCCCAATGATAGTTTTTTCAATATTCTCGATAACATTTTCTGGGTCAAAGATAAAACGAAAATGTCCTTTCTCTATTTTTAGAGATGAAGTGTTTTTTTCTTGAAGGTTCGATGCTAACATATCATTGATAAAAGGCATGTTTGTTCCTAATTAATGATAATGGATAAAGTAGTAATTCAAGAACAGCAGTGTATTTCTATTAATCATGCAAGTTGCTATTTATATAATATTTGGCTAATAGAGATGCCAAATACTCTCCATTTATCCTTGATGTAGAAAATTAATAGCAAGTATTAATATATTTAACGTTTATTCAATAATGAATTACTACTTCAGATTTTAGTTAACCAACATTTTTTATTTTATTTTCATCCGTGGGTAAATCGTAAACTTGGCATTCTGAAATACCGATAGTATCTCGAGTGATGCTTTCAACCTGTTCTTGCGTTTTTTCTGCATCAAGTACCCAGCTGCGATAAAATTCAAAAGGACACTCAGCAAGCCCTTTATTACCGTCACCCGAATTATAAATACCGGTATAGCCACGATGTAAAATCTTAAATAGATGGTTTTGTGATTGATCATATCGGCGAGCATCGCGGATTTCAGTTACTGAGAGTTGAGCATACTGCACACCCATTTCCTCTTCACCACATTCACCTAATGTATGTCCATCAAAACCAATAATCGCAGAATGCCCAAAGTAGGTATAAACCCCATCAAACCCAGTGCCATTTGCGACAGCAACATAACAGTTATTTGCCCATGCCATGGTTTTTGCCATCATTATCTGTTGTTCTTTAGCGGGATACATATAACCTTGACAACGAACAATAAGTTCTGCGCCTTTCATTGCGCAATCACGCCATATTTCAGGGTAATTTCCATCGTCACAAATGATCAGGCTTATTTTTAATCCTTTAGGTCCATCAGAAACATAAGTTTTATCGCCGGGGTACCAGCCTTCGATAGGGCACCATGGAATAATTTTACGGTATTTTTGGACTATATTACCGTTATCATCGATCAAAATAAGCGTGTTATAGGGCGCTTTTAAAGGATGTTCTTCATGTTGTTCACCCGTGATAGAAAATACCCCCCAAACCTTATTCGCTTTACAAGCCGCTGAAAATATTCTTGTTTCATCACCGGGAACCGTTGCTGCGGTAGCCATCATTTCTTCATGATCATACATGATCCCTTGGGTGCTATATTCAGGAAAAATAATAAGGTCAAGACCTGGAAAGCCTGTTTTTATACCCGCAATGACATCTGAAATTTTATTTGCATTTTCAATAACATCATCTCGGTTATGCAAGCGAGGTATTTTGTAATTAACGACAGCAACACCCACGGATGTAGGACTACTCGAAATATCACCATGTCTCATAGATTTCCTCTCTATATTATTTTTACTCGTTTAATGACTAAGTAAATGTAACTAAATGGAGGTATCAGGGGAGTTAATTCGCGACTATATGTGATAATTATCACGTTTTTTTGTAATCAGTGACTGGGGAGTATAATGTATTGATTTAAATAGAAAATACTTTTTTAAAAAATGACCCCTATAGTTTATTTGGTATTTTTATTGGTGAGTCATTGCGGTTTTTGTAGTGTGAAATGAGGTTAATCAGGCTGCGTAGGTATGTTATTTACTATGAATCATCTTTAAATATGGAAGGAAAAACTGGCAATATCGTCACATTGCTGCTTTTTAAAGTTATCTTTTAAGTAGATGGTTATTATTTTTTATTTCCAATAAGGAAGAATTAATGACTGATTACTCTGTGTGATAGGGTAGCGTTTAGAATAATACCTCAATACATTCATGAGGTAAGACTTTAGACTTGCTACCCAGATTGAATGCTGATCTATTGAAAATCGAAAAGTGGTGTTGGTTTACCATGATCATCGACAGCGACAAAGTTAAATTGACCATGGATCACTTCTTCGCGGCCTTCACGATACATATCTTCTAAAAAGATAGAAACATTTACTGTCAAACTTGTTCTACCAACACGGCTCACTTTACCCACTAATTCAACAATTGTGCCGGAGGGGATCGGGTGAGTGAAGTTGATTTTTTCGGTTGAAACGGTGACCAAACGTTTACGAGAAAAACGCGTTGCAGTAATAAAAGAGACTTCATCCATCCACGCAAGGGCGGTTCCACCAAATAAGGTATCATGATGGTTTGTGGTCGTAGGAAAAATAACCTTGGAAACACTGGTAATAGAATCTTCGATTTTTTGCGTGATTATCTCATCAACGTCAGAACGCATAATGTTGCCTTACAATTATTTGCTATGGGACTAAATTAGCCATATTTCACACCGTGGTGATGACTCGGTTTATATGTCCAAGCCATCCATATTGAATGTGGCTGGCGAATGATTACCTCATTGCTGCCACATTCCCCTTATTTAGGGTATATAAATTTATTGTTATACGCTATCCAAAATGAGTTACACCGGCGATGTTTCATTGATAATTATTTTTTGGGTCAATATAGGGACGTAGTCAAACACATATTCGTGAGCTTAAATATGGATGTTACCGGTTAAAAATAGCGTTGCTTCTCCAGTCAGTTTGACTCTCTCATTGTCGACTGAACATAACACGACACCACCACGAGCAGATATTTGATGACCGATTAGCTGATTTTTATTTAAACGTGCAGCCCATAATGGTGCGATAGCGCAATGCGAGGTACCTGTTACCGGATCTTCGTCGACCCCTTTGGCGGGAGCAAAGTAACGGGATACAAAATCAGCATTTGGGTTATCACTGAGGGCAGTAATGGTTAGGCCTGGTAGAGGGAGCGCGGCCATCGCGCTCAGATTAGGCGTACAGTTGGCAACTTGATTGGCATCACTTAAAAAGCAGACATAGCGGTCTTTAGCGAGCCATAATGATTCTATATCGACCCCTAAAATGTCGGTTAATTGAGGGTGATCGGTAACAGCAACCTGTTTTGTTTCTAGCACAGGGAAATCGAGTGTAAACCCTTTTTCATTTTTGTATACGATGAGTTCTCCAGAAAGAGATTGAAATACGAAAGGTGAAATCGGGTGTTGCTTAAACTGATGCAGTATAAATGCCGCCGCAAGTGTCGCGTGACCACATAATTTAACTTCTACGTTAGGTGTGAACCAGCGAATATGCTCTCCAACTAAGAATGCAGTTTCTGAAAGATTAATTTCAGCAGCAATAGCCATTAATTGATCATCTGGAAGCCATGTTTCGAGTAACACAATAGCAGCAGGATTACCGTGAAATTGTTGTTGAGTAAAGGCATCAACATAATAAACAGGAAAGGTTGTAGTACTCATAATGGTTTTCCAAAGGCAAGTTTAATAGGGTGCTAAATGAGTAAGAGGGAAAGGAGTATAGCGCTAATTAAGCATCAACATAATAGGTTAATGCTTGAAATAAAAATGCCCGATAGGCTGTAAAAACCTATCGGGCATAGAGACGTTAATGAGGATTATTCTGCTTTCGCTTCATTCTCATCTGCGTTTTTTAACATTTTTCTGACTGGGATAATTAAGGCAGCCAGAACAATGGCACAGATAACTAATGCTATTGAAACGTGTGAGAACAGCTCAGGCATTGAATTCAATTGTTCTTTATTGATATTACCGCCCATAATACCAGCCGCAAGGTTACCGAGTGCGCTAGCACAGAACCACAGGCCCATCACTTGACCACGCATTTTTTGTGGTGCTAATAATGTCATTGTGGCTAACCCAATAGGGCTTAAGCACAGTTCACCCAATGTCAGCAACAAGATACTTGATACTAACCAGAAGGGAGAGACCCCCGTTTGTGTCGCTAGAACTTGATTAGCAGCCATCATCATGACCGCAAAACCTGCCGCAGCAAATAGGATACCAATGACAAATTTAGTCATGCTGCTTGGGTTCATATTGCGCTTGGCGAGGGAAGGCCAGAACCAGCTGAATACCGGCGCTAACAGAATGATGAATAATGCGTTGATAGATTGGAACCAAATCGTTGGGATTTCAAAGGAACCCATTTGGCGATCGGTATAGTCACGCGCGAAGATATTGAACGACGTTGGTTTTTGTTCAAACGCTGACCAGAAAAATGCGGCAGCAATGAGCAGTATTAAACAAGCCAGTAGACGTGAACGTTCGCTGCTATTTAGGCCTGCAAAGAAGAACATAAAGAAGAAATAGATACCAACACAAGTTGCAATGATATAAGCGGAGCTTTTTGCAATTGTCGATGCATTGAATGGGATCGTGCCATTATCGATTAAGATAACTAAGACTGCTAGCAATGCCATTGCAACAGTAACCCATTTACCAACATTTTTACGTTCTACAGTTGGACGGTTCCAAGTGGAATCTAATCCAACTTCTTTATCATATCGGCGCATTTGCGGAATGGCATAGAATCGGAAAATTAACAACGCGATCAACATACCGATGCCGCCTAGGCCAAAGCCGAGGTGCCAACCATATTTTTCATGTAGAGGGCCAATAATCAAAGGAGCAATAAATGACCCCATGTTAATGCCCATATAAAATAGTGAAAAACCACCATCACGACGAGTATCTTCTTTCTTGTACAGTGTCCCTACCATGACGGTGATACAAGTTTTAAATAAACCCGTACCTAATACAATCAGTAACAAACCGACGAAGAAAAAGGTATTACTCCAGAAGGCGGACATCGCGATGGATAGGTGACCGAACGCGATGATCAATGAGCCATACCAAACTGCTCGACGTTGCCCTAACCAGTTATCGGCAAGCCAGCCTCCAGGAAGTGAGGTGATATAAACACCACCAGCAAAGATACCGACAATTGCGGATGCTTGTTCAATGGGTAACCCCATTCCCCCTTGTAATAGTGCTGCACTCATAAATAATATGAGGAGAGGGCGTACACCATAGAAAGAAAACCGTTCCCACATTTCAGTGAGGAAGAGTGAACTTAGTGGGTACGGGTGCCCAAAAAAGGTTTTTGTTTTAGTCGCAGAATGACTCATCTGTGAACTCCGATAAATTATTTTTTGATTGGTTGTGCTTGGAAATACACCTAGCGAATCTGTAGGTGTTAAAATTTATAGATATGTTAACTTAATTTTGTAAACATATTTTTAACATACATTATTATAAAAACACTTATAAACAGAATATATTTCTTGTTAAAAGTGTATTTTTAAGGTGAAAAGTCGATATCAATCGCACTTTTCACGATAAGGTAGGCGACAATACAGGAATTTGGTTGACAAGAAAAGAGATGATTATAAAACAATCATAGCCTTCAAAAACATAAGCTTAAGTTATGTTTTCTCTGTTTTTTGCATAAAATGCTGTTATACCTACAATAAATCAGGGAAATGAATAAATAACTGCATTTATCAGCGGGCGGTATGGAACGAATTTTTTTAGCGAAAAAAAATTTTTTGCTTTCTATCACATTCAAACAGAGGGAGACTGACAACCTTGGGATTGTCGTTTAATGATGTACCATGAATAAATTAAATTGAATAACACCAAGGCTGCGGTAAAGAAAAACACAGCTCTAAAGCCATAACTTGCCGCAACAAATGATCCCATTAGTGGACCCGTGACGTTTCCCACATCACGTAATGCTTGGTTATAGCTAAAAATTCGGCCTGTCACTTGGTGAGAGATATTGTAAATAATTAATGTTTGTACGGCGGGTAATAAGGCCGCGTTTAATGCCCCGAGTAAAAAGCGTAGTGCGCCAAGTTCCCAATAATTACTGACAAGCCCCATCGGGAATAACACAAAAATAGAAGCGGCTAATACCGCCAGTAAGACTTTTTCAGGACCAATGCGGTCACTCAATTTACCTAACCGAGGGGCGCTAAGCAGGGCGGCGATACCGGGAATAGACGCGATGACACCACTAATAAAAGCTAAGTTCTCTGTTGTGCCAGCGAGATCACGAACATACAGTGTAATAACTGGGTTGATTGAACCCATTGCTGCTTGGATAATCATGGTCGTAAAAAATAAGCTGATCACCAGATTTTTATTTTTTAGCGATGCAAAGACTTGCTTGTTATTAAGGGCATCTTGACGTGAAACTGGGGTAAAACGTTCTCGGACATAAAATAGCGTAACAATAAAGCAAATAAAGAGTACGCTAGCGGTAATAAAGAATACTGGGCGTAGGCCATATTGGTCGGCCAGTAATCCCCCAATAAGCGGACCAATTAATGCGCCACTTACCGCACCGGTTGCGAGCACGCCCATCGCCCAACCGCTTTTCTTAACCGGTACTTGCGTCGCAATTAATGCGTTAGCATTGGGAACAAATCCGCCGAGTAAGCCTAATAGCGCCCTAAGGGCGAGTAACTGCCAAATATTTTGAGCAAATCCAATTAATACCATTACGATGGCCATACCTAATGCCGAACGCAACAGCATTAACTTTCTGCCTTTTCGGTCAGATAATCGCCCCCAAAACGGCGCTGCAATCGCAGAAAACAAAAACGTAATACTGAAAACCGCACCTGTCCAAAGGTTTAAAGAGCTATGATCGGTCACGCCGAGTTCTTCGATATATAACGGAAGAAAAGGCATGATCAGACTAAATGCAGCCCCCGTTAAAAAACAACCAAACCAGACCACATAAAGGTTACGTTTCCAATAACTGTTTCTGTTTAACATAGACTCCTTACTCAACTGTAATGCTTAAAACACAGCGGCTGTCAGAAAACCGACAGCCGCTGTGTTTTATCAATGATGGATTTTGTCTAAATCACCGTACAATGAAGGTTCTCCTTCGGGACGTGTTTTGAACCGTCGATGTAGCCACATGTACTGTTCTGGGGCTAATAATATCGCTTGTTCAATGAGCTGGTTCATTTTTGTTGCCACCGCCACTTCATTATCAACGGGGAAGTTGTCGATAGCAGGCTGAATGATTAATTCATATCCTTTGCCGTTAGGTAATCGACGAGGAATAAAAGGTACAATTAACGGGTCGGCAAGGCGTAATAAAATCGCTGAACCATTTGTGGTTGCGGCATTTTTTACCGCGAACAGCGGTGCAAAAGAGCTGTTTCGAGGACCATAATCATGGTCAGGGGCATACCAGAGAATTTCCCCCTGTTTTAAGCTACGTACCATCCCTTTAACATCTTTCCGGTCTAACATATATTTATTAGAACGCAGACGCCCGCGAGTCTGTAACCAATCCATCAGCTTATTGTCATTTGGACGATAAACGCCAATGCCTGGATTAAGTATACCGAATGCTCTTGCTCCTAGCTCTAAGGTTAAAAAGTGGATCCCTAAAACGATAATGCCACGACCTGTTGATTGCGCCGCGAGCATATGTTCACGTCCTTCAATTTTAAACCAGCGACGGATACGCCATTCAGGCCAAAACCAAGCCATTCCTGTTTCAAAAACGCCCATGCCAACGGATGCAAAATTTTTGTTAATGTACTGTTGGCGTTTTTCTAAACTCATTTCAGGGAAGCAGAGTGCTAAATTACGATCGGCAATCTGTGCACGCTTTTTCAGTAATCGCTTCGATAGCATGCCTAAACGTGTGCCCATCCAATAGATCATGGGGTAGGGCAACAGAACTAGCAGGTACAGCAAGCCGATGCCAAACCAAGTGAGCCAGTAACGTGGGTGTAATAAACTTTTATGAAACTTTGGAGCTTGTATCATTGGTTTCCAAAAATTAGGTTAGTGATTTTATACCGTTGTTCGTTATTGACATTGTTATTATAACAACGATTAATCTATGGTTTTGACGACTAAAGCATCATGAAATGACTGATTTAGTTTAAACATTAGCCTATTTATCAATAATGTTCTTATTATAACAAATTATTCATTTAATAAATTAGCCGTCTGTAGCGTACTCATTAATTCAGCAATATTACGCACAGCCATTTTTTCCATCATTCGGGAGCGGTGTACTTCAACAGTTCGCACTGATACACAGGCGACGTCTGCAATTTCTCGGTTGATTAAGCCCTGTAAGACATACTTGCAAATCTCTTTCTCTCTCGGTGTCAGTGTTTGGTAGCGTTGCTGGATGAGGTAACTGGCCGTCGCTTGCGTTGTTTTTGTTTGAGCTTGTTCGAGTGTTTTAGCGAGCAATTGGCTATCAATGGGTTTTTGGAGAAAATCGACCGCACCCAGTTTGATTTGCTCGACAGCCATAGGGATGTCACCGTGACCAGAAAGAAAAATGACTGCTAATGTACTTTGCTGTTCTTTGAGTAATTGATGGACTTGGCGGCCATCAAGTTTTGGCATGCGCATATCGAGCAGTACCACACCTTCTTGATGAAGATTTGCTTGTTGGATAAATTGTTCACTGTCATTCCAAACCACAACGGTATAACCGAGTGTTTCAAGAAGAAATTGGCAGGCATCCGTGACAGCAGGATCATCGTCCACCAGATGTATAACAGGCATGAATAAGTACCTCATTTCATCAAACTGGGGTATCAATATCTAAACGGGTGAAGCGTGATTGTCTCATATTCACATGATTAATGTTATCAATAGTATGCGAAAGTAAATCGACATTCATTAAAATTTAGCGTGAGGGGATATGACTCCATTCTTATTGAACATCACCTTGAAAATAGATGACCCTCGCCTTCATGTTATCCGTCGATGTATGAAGGCGGTTGGTGTTTATACTTTTTCCTCATAAGGAAAAATTAAGGTCACTCTTAGGCCATTTAACCCCTCCTCACTCAGATTATTTTCAATACGAATATCCCCTCCTTGGCTTTGAATCAGCCGCTGACAAATCACTAAGCCAAGTCCGAGTCCCTCTTTTTTCGTCGTCGCAAAGGGCGTAATCCCTTGAGTGAGCTGTTCAGGCGCCATACCACCGGCATCATCTTGTAAAACCAATAAAAATCGTTCTGGTGCAAAGTGAAAACTAAAACATAAAGTCTTTGCACCAGCCTGTAAGCTATTACTGATTAGATTGGAGAGTAATTGGTCAAGTAGTGTTTCTGGGAGCTTCAAGCAGACATCATGGCTATTAGGTAAAATCAGTTTGACGAGTGGGTAATGCTGTGGAACTCGTAGTAGCTGCCAGATATGTTGTATGGTCGGTATGACATATTGCTCACTTAAAGGTAACGCAACTTCTTGGTTTGGTTTTCCTGCCCATAACCGAAGATTGCGAATAATATCACCACCGCGCTGCGCTTGATTATCAATTTTAGTGAGGGCGTTAATCAGTGGATGTTCATCTGACTCTTTTTGAAGACGTAAAATACAGCCTTGGGCATAGTGGCGGATTGCCGAAAGAGGTTGGTTTAACTCATGAGCAAACCCAGAAGCCATTTCGCCTAATATATTCAGCCGTTGCGCCTTTGCTAAGTTGGCTTCTTGTTGTCGTAAGCGATTGTGCGCGTCTTCGAGTTGTCGACTTTTGCGACGAACTAAAAATGCGATCCAAACATGGTTAATGCCAAGTAGAATAAAAAACAGTACCGCGATGCTGATAGTGATTTGATGCTGGATCAGCCAACTCACAATATCTTGCCAAATTTGGCGTTGTTGTGGGTGTTGATTCACATCACGCAATAGCGTCTCAACTTGATTGACCGAGGCGGGGGCTCCCCAGCGCATACCTGACTTATCCGATGAAAGCAGTGTTTTAGTCACTTTATCAACTAAATTATCAGGAACATCATTCAGCGCGGCAAACGACCAATTCGGGTAGAGTTCTGTACTGGTTTTACAGGGTAAATTGCTCTCATGTTCGATTAAAGGACGGAAATGGTTTTTATCAATTAACCCTTCTTTATCCATATTCTCCAATAAACAGACAGGGATAATGGCCGCAGAAAGTGAGTCGTCCCGTAACGCATACAATAATGCATCGGCAGGAAAGCCGAGGAACTGCATGCGAAAATCTTTTTCGGCATCATAGCCCATATCTCGCAATACTTTATAACCTAACAGATAGCCTCCAAATGCATCCGGAGAAATTGCCCCCACCTTCTTACCGATGAGGTCTTTTATTTCGTTAACCTCGCTATCAGCGCGCACTAAAATAAGGCTACCAATCACATTGCGTGTTGTACTATCGGGTTCGACGGAAGAGCGTAAAGAGAGCAACCAACGTAGATGATAACGGCTATCTAATTGAATAAATTGTGCGGGATTAGTGAGTAAAAAGTCAATTTTGCGTTCTGAAATCGCATTACGCATCTCATCTAAATTAAGCGGCTGCAAAGTGAAATGCTCATCAGGCAGCGCATTATTCAATGTATCAATTAATGTTTGCCAATGGGTTTGGGTTGAGTTAGCACCGCGTAAGGCAAGCACCCCAATTTTCCATTCTGCTGCCATGGCCGGAAATGACCCGGCAATAAGAATGATTATCAGTAATCGATACAAAGACATAGAGTATTTCTTTAACATATTTGGCTTATTAGTTGCGTTAGATCAATTTAGCTACGGGTATGTGGTAAACCACAATAGGGTCGTTACGCTGCCCCTCTTACAATAAGACCAATTAAAGATAACACACCGTTTTTAAAGAGAAATAAGAATTACTGGGGTTATCAAAAATAGCTTGATGTAACAGGTAAATAAAACCTGTAAAACCAAAAGAATAGCAATTTTTATCCTCTATTTTAGCATTAGCAATGTCCTACTGGAGCCAATTATGGATCTGAGTAAACGAAAATTTCTACAACAATTAGGAGCTGTGACTGCCGGGGCATCGTTGATACCGATTGCTGAAGCAGGACTTAATTTCGCTCCAACTCGTCGTGAAGGTAATCCTGAAAAGCGTTATGGAATGCTGATCGATTTACGCCGCTGTGTCGGTTGTCAATCATGTACTGTTAGCTGTGCTGTTGAGAATCAGACGCCACAAGGTCAATTCCGGACGACGGTTAACCAATATCAAGTCTCTTTGCAAGGTGAAGAAGGGCTGACAAACGTCCTGTTGCCCCGTTTATGTAACCATTGCGATAACCCGCCTTGTGTGCCTGTTTGTCCTGTGCAAGCAACGTTCCAACGTGAAGATGGCATCGTGGTGATTGATAATGAACGCTGTGTTGGCTGCGCCTATTGTGTTCAAGCCTGCCCATACGATGCGCGTTTTATCAACCACACAACACAAACCGCAGATAAATGTACTTTCTGTGCTCATCGCCTTGAGGTGGGATTATTACCTGCTTGTGTTGAATCCTGTGTTGGTGGGGCACGCATTATCGGTGATTTAAAAGATCCGAATAGTACTATTCGGAAAATGCTCACAGAACATGAAGCAGAAATTAAAGTTCTTAAACCTGAAAGTGGCACATTACCGCAAGTGTTTTATTTAGGTCTGGATGATGCTTTTGTTCAGCCGTTAGCCGGCAAAGGGCAACCAGCACTGTGGCAGGAGGTGTTCTGATGAGTGAACAAGTGGCTTATATCTCAGAAATTATGGCTCAACCGCAAGAGTTTTTTTGGTTGCCTTGGGCGGTTCAGTATTTCTTTTTTATCGGTATTGCAGCATGTGCAACCTTGTACGCTTGTTACTTACACTGGCAAGCTAAGAGTGAAAATAGCCGTTTAGAAATGATAGCGGTATTTATCACGATAACGATGGGTATTACAGCACCATTAGCATTGACAGCGGATCTGCACCAAACGGCTCGTGTATGGCATTTCTATGCCCATCCAACCATTTGGTCATGGATGTGGTGGGGATCTGTGCTGTTGCCTTTATTTACGACCTTTACTGGCCTGTATTTCATCGCACTCTTGGTTAAGTTTATTTGGAAAAAAGAGTTTAAAGCAACGCGTTGGGTTGCGCTATTGTCTGCTCTATCCGCCATAGGGTTATTGCTGTATACCGGACGTGAAGCGTCAGTATTAATCGCACGACCAATTTGGTTTAGCTGGTGGATCCCAGTATTGCTATTCTTCAGTGCAATGCAAGCAGTGCCCGCTTTAATCGGTTTAGGTGCACGACGTGAGCCACAATATCAACAACGTCTAGCACGTTTTCAGGTTATCACCTTACTTTTATTAGCCGTGTGCTTCGCATTATGGTTATCAGGTGACACCATTTCAGGTATTGCAGTACGTCATCAACTCGATGTAGCAAGCCCTGGCTGGTGGATGTTAATGGGGATTTGTGCACTATGGGTTGCCGCGTTATTGATGTCAGTATTCAATCTGAAGGCGACTCGTTCGATAGGTTATATCACCGTTGCTGCATTAGTCGCGATGGGGCTAACTTGGAGTTTACGTTGGGTATTCTTGATGGAAGTTCAAGCGGTACCAAAATACAACGTTATCGTTAATCCATATCATTTCCCGATGGGCACTGATGGGCTACTCGCATTACTCGGTACATTCGGATTGTGGATTGCACTAATTATTATCGTTCGTGAAGGTGTTCGTTGGTTTGCAAGGAGAGTGCAACATGGCTAAATTCTCAAGACGTCAATGGCTTAAAGGTGGTTTAGTTGTCGGTGGATTAGCACTGTTTGGTGCAGGTTACCGTGACGTTGCTAAGCGTGCAGTCGATGGCCTCGCCAATGGCACCTCCGGTAAAGTGACATTAGATCGTATCAATGGCAACTCATTACGTCCTGAAGGCCAAGCGAATGGTGGCTGGAAGGAAAATCCAGAACAAGTCGTTGCCATGACACAATGCTTCGGTTGTTGGACACAGTGTGGTATTCGCGCACGTGTTGATACGGCAAAGAATGAAGTATTACGTATTGCAGGTAACCCATACCATCCACTTTCTCATGAAAAGCATTTTCCTTATGGTATGCCTTTGAAAACGGCCTTCAACAAAATGGGGGGAGAAAGTGGTTTAGAGCATCGTTCAACGGCATGTGCACGTGGTGCGACGTTGATGGAAGGACTAACGAGTCCGTTACGTATCCTAGAGCCAATGAAGCGTGTTGGTCAGCGTGGTGAAGGTAAATGGGAACGTATTAGTTTTGAGCAACTGATTAAAGAAGTGGTTGAGGGCGGTGATTTATTTGGAGAGGGACATGTTGATGGACTACGTGCTATTCGTGACCTCGAAACCCCTCTGGATCCTGCACAACCCAAATTAGGTCCAAAAGCAAACCAATTATTAGTCACTAATGCTGGGGATGATGGCCGAGATGGTTTCATTCGACGCTTTGCGCAAAATGCGTTTGGTAGCAAGAACTTTGGTGCCCACGGCTCCTATTGTGGTTTAGCCTATCGTGCGGGTTCTGGTGCATTAATGGATGATTTGGATAAAAACGCACACGTCAAACCCGATTGGGATAACGTTCGTTTTGCCTTATTTATTGGAACCTCACCAGCACAGTCAGGGAACCCATTTAAACGTCAAGGTCGCCAATTAGCGTCTGCTCGTTTACGAGATAATTTTAACTATGTCGTAGTTGCGCCTGCATTACCGTTAACGACAACACTTGCTAACGATCATGGTCATTGGGTACCTGTTCAACCGGGTACTGATGCTGCGCTCGTCATGGGAATGATCCGCTGGATCATCGAAAATGAGCGTTATAATGCGGCCTATTTGAGTGTGCCGAGCGAAAAATCGATGCAAGCAGCGGGGGAGAAGAGTTGGACTAACTCGACGCACTTGGTGATCACTGATGACGCACATCCATTAGCGGGACAATTATTACTTGCTTCACACTTGAATGGACAAGTCGCGGATGATGAACAAAGTAAAAAAGCATACTTGGTACAGGATGCATCGGGTGAGCTAAAACTTGCTGATGATGTCACGAATGCACAACTGTTTGTGACGCGTAAAGTAACGTTACATGATGGTAGTGAAGTTACTGTGAAATCAAGTTTCCAATGCTTAAAAGAAGCGGCTGAGCGCATGACTCTAGAAGAGTATAGCGAACGTTGCCAAGTTCCTGTGAAGACGATCGAATCATTGGGTCGCGCCTTGACCTCTTATGATCGTCAAGCCGCTGTAATTTCCCATGGTGGGATGATGGGAGGCAATGGTTTTTATACCGCTTGGTCGGTCATTATGTTGAATGCACTGATTGGTAACTTAAACCTCAAAGGGGGAGTCTCTGTTGGTGGCGGCAAATTTAACGGCGAAACCGATGGTCCTCGTTATAAGATAGCGAGCTATGCAGGTAAAGTGAAACCAAAGGGTGTCGTATTATCACGTAGTAACGAAGTCTATGAAAAATCTGATGAATTCAAGGCTCGTGTCGCTGCGGGTGAATCACCTTATCCTGCGAAAGCACCTTGGTATCCGTTTGCTAAAGGCCAATTAACAGAGCAATTAGCATCGGCACTGATGGGATATCCCTATCAATTGAAGGCGTGGATCACCAATATGACGAACCCTGTTTACGGTATTGCAGGGATCCGTCAAGTGATGGAAGAGAAACTGAAAGATCCAAAACATCTTCCTCTTATCATTGGTATTGATGCCTTTATGAATGAAACCACCGCATTGGCTGACTATATCATTCCTGATACTCATAATTTTGAAAGTTGGGGATTCAGTGCTCCTTGGTCTGGCGTCCAGGTCAAAGCAAGTACAGCTCGCTGGCCGATTGTTGAGCCGCGTACCGCGAAAACGGCGGATGGTCAGCCTATTTCGATGGAAGCATTCTGTATTGCGGTCGCTAAAGAACTAAACCTTCCAGGATTTGGTGATAACGTTATTGAAGATATGGATGGCAATAAACATTCATTGAACAGTGCAGAAGATTATTATCTACGTGTGGCAGCGAATATGGCTTGGTTGGGTGAGAAGCCTGTACCAGAAGCGGCAAGCGAAGACATTCAGCTCAGTGGTGTGGAACGCATTATGCCAGCCATGGAGAAAACACTAAAACCTGAAGAGATCAGACGCGTAGCCTATATCTATACACGTGGTGGTCGTTTTGCTCCTTATGAAAAAGCATGGGATGGTGATGCGACAGGACCACAATGGAAAAAAGGTTTACAGATTTGGAACCCAACGGTTGCGGTTAATCGCCATGCCATTACAGGCGAGCGTTACAGTGGATGTCCAACCTATTATCCACCGCGTTTAGCTAATGGTGAGGATGTCAACAATATCTTCCCACCAAACGAATGGCCATTAAAACTCATGTCATTTAAATCACATGTTATGAGCAGTTCTACCACGATGATTGAACGCTTACGCCATGTGAAGCCGACCAACCTTGTGGCTATTCACCCTAATGATGCACAAAAAATGGGTGTTAAGCATGGCGATTGGGTCAAAATCACGACGCCAGGAGGTCATGTAGAAGCTCAAATCAGTGTATTAGACGGTGTGATGCCAGGGGTACTTGCGATTGAACATGGCTATGGTCACAAAGAAATGGGGGCGAAACAGCACTTTCTTGATGGTGAACCGATGCCGATGAATGCAGCGAATGGTTCAGGTATCAACCTAAATGACCTAGGTTTTGCCGACCCAACGCGTGAAGTGGCAAACACGTGGTTAGATTGGGTTTCAGGAGCATCGGTAAGACAAGGATTGCCTGCTCGTATTGAACTTATTGGTTAGAAATAACAGGTGGCCAGAGAGGATGGTTCTGGTCACATTCAGTTTAGACAGTTGACATTGCGCTTACGATGTAGCTACCTCATCGTAACTTCGGCAGATGCCAAGGAGGGGGAGCCCTCCTTTTTTTCGCATATTACTCAGTGTATTCGAGGCGTAAGTAAAGGTGAACTCACTTCATTGAGTGTTAAGCTTTGGTACATCAAGACACCTAACAAGATAAACACAATCCCAGCACATAAGCTAATCGCTATTCCCCAATACGGCGAAAAAGGGGGACTGCGCGTTTTCGTTATCCGCATTGCGTTATCACGCATAAAATAGACAAAACAAGCGATTAAACAAATCGTTAAGGCTGTCCCCATTGCCATCGCTAGGGCGGCAAGTACTCCCCACAGATAAACGCCTATTACTGACGAAAATAGCAAAACAAGTATCGCCCCTGAACAAGGGCGTAGCCCCATAGAGAGCACGACAAGGATTTGTGTACGTATACTCGTTTGTAATTGACTACTTGAAACAACGTGTTGATGACCACAACCGCAAACAGCATCCGTGGAAAGTGTCGGTTTAAGAACGGCGCCATGGCTTAGTTTCGATGGTGAAATTGTGTGTATTTTCCATACAGATGCCGTGCGTCTTTGAGCGGTTTTATACCACTGGTGAATCGCCTTTAAACAGAACAAAAAACCGAGCAAGATGACGAATGCATAGCTGAGTTTTTCACTGTATAAGCTGACTATATTGAGGTGGCGGGTGGATAATTGGAAAACGACTAAGATAACGGAGACGAGGACAATCGCCACACCACCTTGTAACAGGGAGGCCAGTAAACTGAGTAGGACACTCTGTTTTAGGCGAGTTGGTTGTGTTGCAATATAAGTACTAATAATCAATTTACCATGGCCAGGGCCAACCGCATGTAAAAAGCCATAGAGAAAGCTGACCGCGACAAGTAAGCTTCCTGCTTGTAAAGGGGCTCGTTGAGTTGATTGCAATAACTCAGTCAGAGAAAGATTTAACTGACGTTGCCAAGCAACACTGGTTTGTAACCAAAGGGGCCAGTACTGGTAAATTTGATAAGCAACAGCGCTAAGAGTTACGAATAATAAGAGACTGAGAACAATTTTGGGGCGTAAAACTTGAGCTAATCGACTTATTGGCATTGTATTTTTACCTTCTGAGCAAATTGCAGCCCTAAGGTTGTGTCCTCTTCAGGTGTCTGATTAATATCAAGTGAATAAGCATAGAAACGTAATTCGTCAGACACGTTAGGCTCTTGCAAGGTGAGGTGGCATGATGCGGCATTAAGCGCTTGTGGGGCAATCACCGATTGCTGATTGGGGTAAGTCATGCTGACAAAAAAGGTGGGGTCATAGGTCATGAACTCGATATTTGAACCTTTTATCGCGATAGGCTGTTTCAAAACCATGCTAAAAGAGAAAATTAGTTGCAGCCCTTCACGGCGTAATTGGTAATGGCTCGGTATTGTGTGGAAGGCCGCTTTTTTGCCTTGCGAATAAAAATCGGTGAAATAGTCTTGAGCTAGAATATTTGCCATAAGCGTTGCTGCCTGAGCTTTCCATTTAGGGTCATCTTCCTTACTATTTTTCAGTTCATAAGCAATATCAGCGGACGTCATGGGATCCATTTTCCAAGTAAACGTTAGGCCAATAAATTGCTGTTGCTTGATATCTGGCACTACTTGCATATCGATAAAGCTATGAGGATGAGAAATACTTTTTGCTGTGAATATTAAACAGAGAACAAGAAGCAACGCTTTGAATTTCATAGGCGATCTATGTTAATGAGTCGGATTGAGTAAATAATGTCAAATTTTAATGTTATAATATAACTTAATTTCACGTTGAAATAAACTCATCTATTACGGTAAGTTTCCCTTTTGTATTACTAAAAAATAAAACCCCTTAACATTAGGGGTTTTTTATTAACAAAATAACAGCGATAATATTGGCGAATGATCTCGTGTGGACACTTCGTGGACACCATCTGATTTTAAGCTTTAACGATGAGTTAGTTACAAAGGAAAAGAGAACACCATGCCAGTGTTACACAATCAAGTTTCGAATAAAATTCTTAAAGAACGTATGTTGGCTGAGACTGAGCCGCGAACAACGATTTCTTTTTATAAATATTTCAATATCCAAGATCCGGTCGAGTTTAGAAATGATTGGTATGTGAAATTCAAAGCACTTAATGTGTTTGGGCGAGTGTATATTGCTAAAGAAGGTATCAATGCGCAAATCAGCATACCTTCATCAAAGGTTGACGCACTACGCGAACTTATTTATCAGACTAGCCCTGAATTAGATGGCTTACGCCTTAACATTGCTATCGACGATGACGGAAAATCTTTCTGGGTACTTCGCATGAAAGTTCGTGATCGTGTGGTTGCTGATGGTATTACAGATGATTCGTTTGACGCTTCAAAGACGGGACAGTATCTCAAAGCGGAACAAGTGAATGAGATGATTGATGATCCAAACACTGTTTTTGTGGATATGCGCAACCATTATGAATATGAAGTAGGCCATTTCGAAAATGCACTGGAAGTGCCATCTGATACTTTCAGAGAGCAACTACCAATGGCTGTTGACATGTTGCAACAACAAAAAGATAAAAACATTGTCATGTACTGTACTGGTGGGATCCGTTGTGAAAAAGCTAGCGCATACATGCTGCATAATGGCTTTAAAAACGTCTACCATGTTGAAGGTGGTATTATTGAGTATGCGCGTAAAGCGAGAGAACAGGGTTTACCTTTGCGTTTCAAAGGGAAAAACTTTGTGTTCGATAACCGCATGGGAGAGCGTATCACTGATGAAGTATTAGCGCATTGTCACCAATGTGGTGAACCTTGTGACTCACATACTAATTGCCGGAATGATGGATGCCATTTATTATTTATCCAATGCCCATCTTGTGCTGAGAAATATGAAGGCTGCTGTAGCGCTGCATGTACTGAAGAAATGAAATTACCTGAAGAGCAGCAACGTGCCCGCCGAGCAGGCCGTGAAGTTAGCAATAAAATATTTAATAAATCACGTCATCGTTTAGAAGATGGCTTATTAAATAGTGATAATTAATTTTTAAAAAAGCCCTATGTAGGGCTTTTTTTTAATAGAGATATTTAAAAATATTATAAATAAAGAAAAGCTCTATACGATTTTTAACATACACTTTTGTGACGATATGCCTCTTTTGTGAATAAACCGTACTATTACTGATCCCCAATTTCTTAGAAATAAGGTGATTAGGTGTTTCATTCATCCAACTATTAATAATGCACTGTTCTTTTAATGTAAATATTGATGAGTTTGATTTATTTGTTAGTTTTATTGTTTCCTTGATATGTTCTGAATCATTAATCACTTTATCTAAAGTAGGAATAATGATTTTTTTAGACATAATAAAATAGTTGTCCTTTAATAATAATGGCTTGTCTGATATTGGGTAGGTGGCATTGATATAAATATAAAACCTTGTTTCATTCGATGATGTTAAAAGTTTTTTTAGTGATAAGCAATAATTAGAGTGATGGCAATAGTAAGTTAAATTCACAAGGACTATTGTCGGCTTGGTGTCATTAATACAACTAATCGCTTCATCAATACACCCCACACTGATAAATTCTAATTTTTTATTAGATGATAAATATTCAGTAATGCCAATTCGAGTATAATAACACTCATCAATCACTAGTATTCTCATAAGGAACATCCTTGTTCGAAAAGAATATTACAATAAATTGTAAGGGATATTAAAGTCAATAAACTAATGATAAAAAATAATTAATTTTGTTTGTTTTTGATAATAAATCGAAAATAACAATTATCAATTTTATGCTATTAATATTAACTATATTAAATATAAAGATTGAATCTATTTAAATTAAGAATAAGAAGGCATTGAATGTGCTAATGGATATTGGGGATAAACCCGAATATCCATTACTTTCTCTAGTGCGTTTTAAAATCTGGTTCTACATAATCACCAGATTCTATTTTATCGATACCGGCTTGTAGAATATTAATCAGCTGCCTTGCTACATCGGTTGTTAACCACATTGTCTTGTCAACAACAGCACTTTCACTATTTTCACTTTTTTCTGGCAAATAATGCAAACGCAGCATCATTGCATCATAGGCATCAACGGTACTGATGTCCCAACCAACAACAGGGTGGGTTTGAATCACATCATTTTTTCTATTCATAGACACCTCCTAATCATACTACGTGATAAATACATATCGATAACTGACTAAGGGCGAGATACTCATAACGAGTATCACTTAGTATAAAAGGATTTTGTCATTTGAAAAGAGGAAAGTCGTTTTTTTTGCATCTAAATGACAGATTATGCAAAAAAGTCACAGAAAAGGGATTAATAGACTAACGGGAAGTGATTAGCTTCCCGTCAAAATGATTAGCTAACAACGCGTACAGACCAAGATACATCTTCATCAGCGAGAAATGGGATCAATTTATCATGACCGCAATCAATCGATGAGGCAGTGATATTTTTTTCTTTTGTTAATTGGATAAAGCCCTCATTAACAGGAAGATTATAGAACTTAGGCCCATTTAATGAGCAAAAGGCTTCAAAATGTGCCAGTGCACCGAGTTCTTCAAATACCGTTGCATAAGCTGCGAGTGCGGTCGGTGCATTAAATACGCCCGCGCAACCACAAGATGACTCTTTACGATGTTGTACGTGAGGCGCCGTATCGGTCCCTAAGAAAAAGCGCTTATTACCAGATGCAACGGCTGCACGTAGTGCTTCTTGATGCACATTACGCTTTAAAATAGGTAAGCAATATAGGTGAGGGCGTACACCACCCACTAACATGTGATTACGGTTAAACATTAAATGTTGCGGTGTTAATGTAGCAGCTAAATAATTGTCTGCCTCTTGTACATATTGAGCAGCTTCTTTTGTCGTGATGTGCTCAAACACAATTTTTAATTTAGGAAACCTTTTTCTGAGTGGTTCCATGACTTGCTCGATAAAACGCGCCTCGCGGTCAAAAATATCGATATCACTTGAAGTGACTTCACCATGGATCAATAGTGGCATGCCAACTTGCTCCATTGCAGCAAGTGCTGAATAGATATTTTTGATATCAGAAACACCATGACTTGAATTGGTTGTCGCATTAGCAGGGTATAACTTACACGCTGTAAATACCCCTTCTTGGAAACCACGAATGAGTTCATCGGCATTCGTCGTATCGGTTAAATAACAAGTCATTAATGGCGTAAATTGATGACCCACAGGAACCGCTTGCATAATGCGTTCACGATAGGCTTTAGCCATTTCAATGGTCGTAACTGGGGGGACAAGGTTTGGCATGACAATGGCACGACCGAAAAACTGACTAGTATAGGGCACTACAGTTTTCAGCATATCACCATCGCGAAAATGAACATGCCAATCATCTGGGCGGCGGATCGTTAAAGTTGTTGCAGTTGTCATGAAACCGGCTCCATAAAGGGGGAAATAGAGTAATGAGCAAGATGCTCAAGCCGGAGCAGAATAATAAAACGAAAACGATAAAATAGCTACGCTAATTGACAATTATCTTGAAATATAAGCGTTTTCAATTTGGATTTATCATAAAGGAAAAAACAGGGAGTGTACTAAAGGTAGGTGAATTAAGTTGGCTCCTCCAGCTGGACTCGAACCAGCGACATACGGATTAACAGTCCGCCGTTCTACCGACTGAACTATGGAGGAACTCCTTAAAGCGAGAGGAATAGTAGCGTTACTGGATCGAAATGTCAAAGAAGAAACGGTAAGAAAAGTTTGATTGCTTGTTCTGTGATCGAATTGCTGTAAGTTTCATCGAATAGGGCATGGTAACGTGCTTTCGAGGGGGAAAGACGTGATGAATAAACGACGATAGTAGTGAAAAATAGTGATAGGAAAAGCGAGGTTATCTTCAAATAGCAAAAGCCCGCTATAAAGCGGGCTTTTTAAATTTGGCTCCTCCAGCTGGACTTGAACCAGCGACATACGGATTAACAGTCCGCCGTTCTACCGACTGAACTATGGAGGAATTGCGATGTTCCTGAGAACGAGGCGAATATTACCCATCCTATTGATGCTTGTAAAGCATAAATATGAAAAAAATTGCCAAGTGATTGCTAAATAAACAATATGGCGGTTATGTCAGCAAAAATAGGACCAATAGGTATCGTACCTAAGAACGATAGTCATTGATGAAAACTATATTTAACGTTAAAGCTACAAAAAATTAACAATGAGAGTTAGCTTGAATGAAAAAAACACTGTTAGCTGTCGCTTTAACCTCTGTGATTTCTAGTACAACATTTGCTGCACCTATTGATAAGCCTAATGTTCTGATCATCATTGTCGATGACATGGGATATTCTGACATTAGCCCATTTGGAGGGGAAATCCCTACGCCAAATTTACAAGAAATGGCTAATCAAGGTGTTAGGATGAGTCAATATTATACCTCTCCAATGTCTGCGCCTGCGCGCTCGATGCTGTTGACGGGGGCAACCAACCAACAAGCAGGAATGGGGGGAATGTGGTGGTATGAAAATACGGTAGGGCAACCCGGCTATGAGCTGCGTTTAACCGACCGTGTGGTCACTATGGCGGAGCGTTTCCAAGATGCCGGCTATAACACCATGATGTCAGGTAAATGGCATTTAGGTTATACCAAAGGAGCAAGGCCAACGGACAGAGGTTTTAATCAAGCATTTGCATTTATGGGAGGCGGAACCAGTCATTTTGATGATGCGATGCCACTTGGAACAGTTGAACGTTTTCATACTTACTATACGTTAAATGGCGAAAAGACATCATTGCCGAGTGATTTTTATTCAAGTAAAAATTATGCGCAACAACTTGAACAATGGATAAAAGAAACGCCGCAAGACCAACCTATATTTGCTTACCTCGCTTTTACTGCCCCGCATGACCCCATTCAAGCGCCTGACGATTGGATCAGTAAATTTGATGGAAAATACGATGAAGGATTTGGCAAAGTTTATCGCCAACGTATAAATAGACTCAAAGAATTGGGTATTATCAATGATAAAACCCCCATGCCCAATTTGGATTTAGATAAAGAATGGCAGCAGTTAACGCCTGAAGAAAAGCGTTATGCTGCGAAAACAATGCAAGTATATGCTGCAATGATTGCCTATATGGATGATCAAATTGGCGGTGTCATAAATACATTAAAGGCCACTGGTAGAGAGAAAAATACCATTATTATTTTTGCTACGGATAATGGTGCTAATCCAGCTTCTGGTTTTTATTATGAATCGGATCCGCAATATTGGGAACAATTTGATAATAGTTATGAAAACCTTGGTCGTAAGAATTCATTTGTATCTGTTGGGCCTCACTGGGCAAATGTGAGCAATGCTCCTTATGCAAATTTCCATAAAACAACCAGCGCGCAAGGTGGAATTAATACTGACCTGATTATTACGGGCCCTGGTATTGGCAAAAAAGGCAGTATTGACCATACCCCGATGGCTGTTTATGACATCGCTCCAACGTTATATGAATTTGCAGGTATTGATGCAAATAAACAAATTAAAAATATCCATCCATTACCGATGTTAGGCACAAGCTTTAAATCCCATTTCCTAGGTGAAAGCACGGTTAATCCTCGACATTTATTTGGTGTGGAATTACATAATCAAGCTGCATTAATTGACGGGGATTGGAAATTAAGACGTTTAGTGAAAGGTTCGTCAAAAGCGGAAATGGCGCCTTGGCAGCTCTTTAATTTAAAAGAGGATCCACTAGAAACACATGATTTAGCGTCGAAATACCCTGAAATTGTAAAAAAATTAGAGGCGCAGTATCAACAATTTGCTGAGACGGGCATGATTATCGAGGCTAAAGGCGAAGCGATAGATTATATCGGCGTCGATGAATCAACGGGGCATTACATTGGTATCGATCCTAAAACGAACCAACGTATCGAGTCGAAAAAGGGGCAGTAATAGGAGAATAAAATGAAAATTGCGTTTTATGATCCACCTGTCGTTGATAAAAAATCGGTCAGATCGGCGATTCCTTTTCATATTTTATTAAAGCCCGTTGGTTCGGGCTGTAATTTAAAATGTGACTATTGCTATTATCCACAAAATAATGAGCAAAAAGCGGCACCGATGATAAAGGATATGCTGGAGCCTTTTATTAAAAATTACATTGCATCCCAGCCCATCTATACCAAAGAAATTAATTTTGTCTGGCAAGGTGGGGAACCTCTACTCGCAGGATTAGATTTTTATAAACGAGCGATGTCCTTACAACAAAAATATGTGCCTCAAGGTGTCCGCATTATTAATACATTGCAAACAAATGCAACGTTATTAACGCCGGCATGGTGCCGTTTCTTTAAACAGCATGATTTTATCATTGGCGTTAGTCTTGATGGTCCAGAACATATTCATAACCGCTATCGCCATGACAGACGAGGTAATAACGGTAGCTATCTGGCTGTGCTACAAGGCATTAAATTACTGCAACAGTTTGCTATTGAATTTAATATATTAACCGTTGTTCATGATGGGGTTGCTCATTTAGGCAAAGAAATTTATCTCCATCTGGTTGAGCTTGGCGCTCATTATATTCAATTTCAGCCCTTGATGTTAGAAGGGGATGCGATTAACCAAGGGTTTACCTTAAGTGCAAACAACTGGGGGCAGTTTTTAAGTTCAGTGTATCGACAGTGGCAGGCGTCGGCGCATATTGGCAAAGTCTTTGTAATGAATATCGAACAAGTATACAGCCAATATTTTACCCATGTAAGCACAAGCTGTGTTCATTCGGAGCGCTGCGGCACGAATATGATGATGGAAACAAAAGGTGAAATTTATGCTTGTGACCATCAGGCAAATAAAAGCCATTATCTTGGCAAATTTAATGGACAGCAGGGATTCAGTGAATTTGTCACTTCTGCTATTTCGCTCCCTTTTGGACAAAATAAAAGCCGCCGTAAAGAATGCCAGCAATGTGCGGTGAAAATGGTGTGTCAAGGTGGTTGTCCCGCGCATGTAAACCTATTAGGTCGCAATCAATTATGTGAGGGATATTTTGCTTTTTTTAGCTTGGTGTTAGAGCCGATAAGGCAATACCAGCGAAATGCGCAAGGTGTGCAGCGTTGGCGTAATGCTATGTTGAAATAAAACGAACATTAATAGCAAAAAGCCCGCTATAAAGCGGGCTTTTCAAATTTGGCTCCTCCAGCTGGACTTGAACCAGCGACATACGGATTAACAGTCCGCCGTTCTACCGACTGAACTATGGAGGAATTGCAGTGTTCCTGAGAACGAGGCGAATATTAACGATATCGCCTCAGGCTGTCAACGATAAAAACACAAAAATAATTCGTTTGGTTACGGACTGTGCATTATGGTTGATTTTTACTCTAGCTTATTGATATTGCGCTTTATTCTGAGTCATTAATGGTGTTTCTACTCGTGTAGGAACTTCCGGATAGGCAATATGATAAATATCATAAAATGAAACCATCCCTTTAAGTTCGACCAAACGTGTAATTTCTTGTTTGATTGCACTACTAACATCATTCGAATCAAGGATTTTTTGAATCGAGGTATCAGAAACTTTCTCGGTTACAAACCATTCACCGTTATAGCAAACGCGTAAGTCAAGGACACCGATATCTTCAAAACGATATACAGGTTTAATATCAAATAGCAGAACAGCCGCTAAAATGATAAATAATGCGGTAAAACCAAGCATCCAGTACAACCCAAAATAAGGGGCATAGAGGACTAAAATCGCTAATGGAATATAAGCGGCAACCATACCGATACATAAATAGGGATGGTTAGCGATAAATTGACTGTTGAAGTACGGCTTACCATCACGCTTTTCGCTTTTATTGATAGTGTCCAAATCTTCGATAAGTATTTTTTTAATGATATCCATGGTGTGATAGCTCTCTGTAAGACATCTATGCAATGAAGAGTATCATGCGTAAGTCGAATTGTTATATATCAGTTACGAAAAAAATTGAGTGTAATTGTCACGGCATAAGAATTATCTTATTGATAGCGTTTGGATTGACTCAATAATTCTTTCAATCTATCAACAAAATGCGAAAAAATTGTTAATTTAATAGCGTGAAAAGTGACGTAGCCTAAAAAACAGCGTTTTTTTCAGGGGAATCTCTATAAAATAGTTGCTATTATCCTTAACTCATGAGTTAATGGTCATCGGCCTGTTTAGCAGTCCTATTTGATGTATGATTACTGAGTTAGTGTGTTCTAAAGAAGAAAGTTATCCCAGATAGCCTTTGACCGTGACGCTTCATCTTGGTTTTTTCCTGATTAAATAGCTGACTCTGGCCCATATATGCCGAAAAGGCAAGTTTTTTTGATGTTATATAGGAAAAGTCAAATGTCCGACAAAATGAAAGGTCAAGTTAAGTGGTTCAACGAGTCTAAAGGCTTCGGTTTCATCACTCCTGCTGATGGTAGCAAAGACGTTTTCGTTCACTTCTCTGCCATTCAGGGCGCTGGTTTCAAAACTCTGGCAGAAGGCCAGCAAGTTGAATTCACCATTGAAAATGGTGCGAAAGGCCCAGCAGCTGCTAACGTAACTGCAATCTAAGCTTAATTGCTTAACTGATTTTCTAAAGCCCGTCATTTTTAATGACGGGCTTTTTCATTCCCGCTACACTAGGTTTCAGTACACTTTTACTGGAGACCGCCATCTGATGAAAATTAATGATCGTGTTTATGTCAAAACTGACGGCCAAGAACGACGTGAAGGCAAAATATTACTCATTGAAACTTTTAATGAAGGCATAATGTATTTAGTTTCTCTACCTGAATACCCAGGTGGTATCTGGTTTTTTAATGAAAAAGAAGGGGGAGATGGGATATTTGTCAGTCCCATAGAAAGCTAATTATTATGAAATATTATTTTAAAGCTTTACTTCATAAATAACGCAATCTATACTTCTTGCAAATTTCGTTAGGAGATAATTACTTGGACAGTCAGAGTTGTAATAAAAATTTAATTTTATTGGCAAGTAATTAATTATTCCTTCTATTAACTGCTTGCCGCGATGGTGGGCAGTATCAAGCGTTGACTCTCTCGATACTCCTTAATTAAATAACTATTGTTTATCAATAGGTTGTAATTTTTGTGGGTAAAGGTCATGAATCTCTATTTCTATTCATTATTTCCTCCAGGTAATAGCCTATAACGTTGAATAATTATTTTATTATTCATACTTAAGGCTAGGTGAAATATATTTTACCTATTTTTATTATCCAATTTATTTTTGGAGGGACCATCATGTTATTTACTCCCGATATTTTAAATTTAGTTTTCGCAATGTGCTTAGGTGCTTTAATTGGTGCGGAACGTCAATGGCGTCAGCGCATGGCGGGTTTACGCACAAATGCGTTAGTCGCAACAGGGGCTGCCGTATTTATTTTGAGTTCGGTCACCACCTCACCTGATAGTCCAGGAAGAATCGCAGCACAAGTTGTATCTGGAATAGGTTTTCTGGGAGCCGGGGTTATCATGCGTGAAGGGATGAATATTCGTGGTTTGAATACGGCGGCCACACTTTGGTGCTCTGCTGGTATTGGGGTGTTATGTGGCCTCGGGCAGTACTCTTTAGCGACGATGGCTACGATGCTTATCCTTTGTGCCAATATTCTACTGCGTGAAGCGGCACAAAGAATTAATAAACAACCACAAACCCAAGCGCTTGATGTTGAACAACGTTATAAAATTCGTGTGATGTGTCATCAAGACGATGAAATCTTAGTTAGAACATTAATTTTACAAGCAATAAATGGATTACATATCCGGCTGCAATCATTAAGCAGTGCCGATACGCTTAGACCGGAACAGTTAGAAGTTATTGCTGAATTTTTAGCAACACCGGCGGAGCAAAAAGAAATTGAAGCATTGGTTTGCCGGATCAGTATTGAACAGAGTGTCAGTGCAATTAACTGGAAAGTGGCATCAGAGCTACCAGCCTAATGCTGAATAATTATTAACTAAAGGAGCCGAAATGGACGATCACCCTCCGTCATGGAGTAAAAAATGGGAGCTATCTAACTATGAATAAATAATTTATTTTCAGTTAGATAGCGTTCAATTAGCACGGTAAATACCGTATTAGAGATAAACGTTATGACTGAAATCAGGCATCCGCGCAAAAGTGCCAAGACCACTGCGCGCCAAAAATATATTGTTGGCGAACAAGCCAATAAAACAATGGAACAAGTGCTTAATGAATATCAAACTAATTTATTAGGTTTGACAGATAATGAGGCACTCGATCGATTAGTAGAACAGGGCGAAAATGAAGTTGCCCATGAGAAAGCCCCTCCAGCGTGGAAGCAGCTCCTCTCCTCATTTAAAAATCCTTTCATTTTTGTCTTAATGACATTGGCAATAGTGAGTTTTTTCACTGACTATTTCATCCCTGAACGCCAAGGTGAAGAAACTGATTTAACAGGCGTTATTATTATTGTCACCATGGTGTTATTAAGCGGATTATTAAGGTTTTGGCAGGAATATCGAACCAATAAGGCTGCTGAAGCGTTGAAATCCCTTGTTCGTACCACCGCAACGGTGTTCCGTCGAGACAATAAAACAGGGCGTTCAGTACGCAAGGAAGTTCCCATCAAGTGTTTGGTTCCAGGAGATATTGTCTTGTTATCTGCTGGGGATATGGTTCCAGCAGATCTAAAACTGGTTGAGTCTCGCGATCTATTTATTAGTCAGGCGATATTAACTGGGGAGTCGATACCAGTAGAAAAATATGACACGCTGGGGGATGTCAGTGCGAAAAGCATTGATCCCATCTCACTAACCGAAAATGAATTGTTGGAAATCTCTAATATTTGTTTGATGGGAACCAATGTGACCAGTGGAACAGCGAGAGGGATCGTTGTAGCAACGGGCGCAAAAACCTATCTTGGCTCACTGGCCAAATCGATTGTTGGTAGTCGTGCGCAAACGGCGTTTGATCGTGGAGTCAACAGCGTTAGTTGGTTACTCATTCGCTTTATGTTGGTTATGGTGCCTATTGTTTTACTCATTAATGGTTTTACAAAAGGTGATTGGTTTGAGGCAACGTTATTCTCTCTGGCTGTTGCGGTTGGCTTAACGCCTGAAATGCTACCTATGATTGTCAGTTCAAATCTAGCCAAGGGCGCAATTGCCATGTCTAAACATAAGGTGATTGTAAAAAGGCTCAATGCGATTCAAAATTTTGGGGCAATGGATGTACTTTGTACTGATAAAACAGGCACATTAACGCAGGATAGGATTATTTTAGAGCATTATTTAGGAAGTAACGGCGAAAAAGATAATCAAGTTTTGCAACTGGCATGGTTGAATAGTTTTAACCAAAGCGGTGCTAAGAATATGATGGACCAAGCGATCATTCGGCGCGGCAGAGGAAAAAATGCAATAGAGCAATTGCGTGCTTATCAAAAAATTGATGAACTTCCCTTTGATTTTATTCGTCGTAAGCTCTCTGTATCGGTGAGGACCCCAGCAGGAGAGGCACTATTAATATGTAAGGGTGCAGCAGAAGAGATGCTTGCTGTATGTACGAGTTATCAACACAATGGTCAATCTCAGCAACTTGACTCCCAAGCGAAACAACAGATTACCGAATTAGTCAGTGATTATAATCGACAAGGTTTTCGCGTGTTGCTATTGGCCACTCGCTCACTAAATAGTGATGAAGCCAGTTTGCCACTTTCTGCCGTTGCGGAACAACAGTTAGAATTGCGTGGTATTTTAACGTTTCTTGATCCGGCGAAAGAAAGCGCAATTTCAGCGATTGCAGCTTTACGTGAAAATGGTGTGACCGTAAAAGTATTAACGGGTGACAACGCCATTATTACGGAAAAGATCTGTCACGATGTAGGTTTAAATGTGAGTGAGATTATGACTGGCCTTGAAGTTGAGGCTATGTCAGATACAGAATTAAAACAGAAAGTTGAGCAAGTCTCGGTATTTTGTAAGCTAACACCATTACAAAAGTCCAGAATTTTAAAAATATTGCAAGCCAATGGTCATACCGTGGGTTTCTTAGGTGATGGAATCAATGATGCACCGGCATTACGTGATGCAGATGTGGGGATTTCCGTTGATACAGGAACTGATATTGCAAAAGAATCTGCTGATATTATTTTGTTAGAAAAAGATTTAATGGTATTGGAACAAGGTGTGATTAAAGGACGAGAAACCTTTGGCAATATCATTAAATACCTAAATATGACGGCAAGTTCTAACTTTGGTAACGTATTTTCTGTTTTGATCGCTAGCGCCTTTATTCCATTCTTACCGATGTTAGCGATTCATCTATTAGTACAAAACTTGTTATATGATATTTCTCAACTGGCTTTGCCTTGGGATAAAATGGATAAAGAGTTTTTAAAACGTCCACGCAAATGGGATGCAAAAAACATAGGCCGTTTTATGGTATGGATAGGTCCTACATCATCCATTTTTGATATTACTACCTTTGCTTTGATGTGGTACGTTTTCCAAGCTAATAGTGTTGCTCATGAAGCATTATTCCAATCAGGTTGGTTTGTTGAAGGGCTATTATCACAAACCTTAGTTGTTCATATGTTACGTACGCAAAAAATACCGTTTATTCAAAGCACTGCGGCGTTACCCGTCTTATTAACCACAGGGTTGATAATGGCGCTTGGTCTTTATATTCCGTTCTCCCCATTCGGTGAATGGATCGGATTACAACCATTACCAATAGAATATTTCCCTTGGCTGGTGTTAACGTTAGTCAGTTATTGTGTTGTTGCACAGCTAATGAAGCAGTTTTACATAAAACGTTTTGGTACTTGGTTGTAGATAATTAAAACGTGGTAGTAAGGCTATTTTAATCGCCTTACTACTCAGCTAAATACAGAGATTAAAGCGTCATTTGCTTGTTTTGAAAGATAATAACAACAGGGTAGTCTTCATTCAATTTACTGCCTTGAACAGCTTTAATAATAACAGTGTATTTGTGACATATTTTTATACTGGGACATTTTTACTGAATACAGGATGATTATTAAAAATAATATGAGAAACATCTCTTCGATAGGGGGGTAGAATAGGCTTTGAGAAACTATTTTCTGGGTACTCAACAGTTCAGCATGATGACGCTATTTTTTATCATTATTGAATGGCCGATTTTCAGGAAATTATAATAAGCCATTTTTATTGTTATAATTGAGTATGAAGGGAGACAGGACGAGACAATATTTGAAGGCTTGCGATTGTACTCTCATTATAAAAATATGGAGCCATATATCTATAGCCCCATGGTATAGAGAAATCTTATTACTGTAGGCCTAAAGCAGATTTCATTTGTTTCATTGCATCAATACCTTGTTGGCAAGCTTTATCTTGCTGATCTTTAGGTAGTGCTGCAACTTGTTTTTTACCTTCTTCTAATTGGCCTTTCATAGCATCTAATTGAGCTTTTGCTTCTGGATTTTCAGACGCTTTTGCAATCAGAGAATCAATCTCAGCAAAGTAGGTATTACAAGTTTCTGTTGCACCCGCAACTTCTGATTTTTTCTCTTCATCAGAACAAGCTGTGATCGTTAATGCCATTAAACCCATACCGCAAGCTAGAATTAACTTTTTCATAATCAACCTTAAATTATTTATTTTTGAAGTAGCAGAGGGAGTATATAAAAGTTTTTCTCGATATCAAACGTAACAAATCCTAAAAAATAACTCGAAAAATACCTTATAAGTTAGCTTAAAACTGATATCTAAAATCTATGAGCCAAGATATTTGGCATTTTAATCTAAAAGATGAGTGTGATGTATTGAAAATATATTACAAGATGCCGTAATAACATAGGCCATTGACAAGATAATGTTGTCTGTTGTTATCACAAGCGGGGCATTTGCAGTAATGGGAATATTTTAATATAAGTCGACTGTTTTTTATTCAATTTGCTTAAAGCGTGGTATCACCATGAATCAAGAAAGTTATCCACAGACTGAGCGTGAATTTACCCACAGAAAATGTGGATGGTATCAATTTATAGGTGTCGTATATTAGCGATGTGGTATGAGTGATATCAGTGTAACGATCTTAATAAGTGAATGGGTAAATTTACTTAAAAAAAATAAATTAATATCTCAGATGGCTGTTTGGGGTGAAATTATAATCTATAAATTAGATATATCTTTTGGTTATGAGCTATAACTTTTTTGCATATGTTAAAAAAATAAATTCATATGCTTAATAAGCACATAAATGTAAAATTAAATTTACAACTTTTCTTTTATATCAGCTTATGAGCTATTTAAAAAATTAATATCTACGCAGAGAATAGTTAAATTTTGGTTATGTTAGGTGAGTTACTTCACATTTTTACTATTTTAACGCCAATTTAACTATCAAACTGATTTATAAATTAAATTTTTATTGAATGCTCGGTTGATTATCGGGTAAAGTCATCACTTTAACTGTTGGTATAGTTAGCGACTTATAATGCTTTATTGTGATTTTATTCTGTGCAAAGGCAATAAATGACTGGTTTAATAGGTTGACGCTAAATCAAATTCGTACCAAACTCTAGTCTTCGCAGAAATTCGCCAAAGAGTGATAGACGCGATAGAATGCATTTCACAGAGGGAAAATAGCTCATACCGTGTATTTTTAGTATGAACTAGTCTCTTAAGAGAAAGCAAAAGAGCTTGATACAGATAAATCTGTATTATTATGCAACATAGCGGATAAATAATAATGCTATGGGCATGCTAAGTATGTAGCGTGGATACCACGTTACAATTTTAATTTTAGACTTACACACAGGGCTTTATCATCATGTCTGCTTCTATTGTTAAGAAACGGCCGCTGAGTCGTTATATCAAAGACTTTAAACACAGCCAAACTCATTGTGCACATTGTCATAAAACACTGGATCGTATCTCTCTAGTCTTTAATGATAGCATCTTGAATAAAGAAGCTATTGCGGAGATGACCGAGCTAGTTGATGAAAATACATGGGTTGAATTACAAGATAAATTTACCGCACTTTGTCGTTTTTGCAGTGAAATTTATTGCAATAGTAATACTGATTTCTTTGACATCATGTCATTTAAACAGTATTTATTCTTACAGACTGAAATGAGCCACAGCACAGTTCGCGAATATGTTGTTCGTTTGCGCCGTCTTGATGAACTTCTCTCATCGTCTAATTTTTCAATGAAAGAGTTTACAGCGAGCAAAATTCAAGAGCAATTAAGCGATAAAATGACTGAATCTGCTTTTAGCAACTACAATATTGCGCTACGTAAATATGAGCAATACTTGTATTGGGAATCAGAGAAAAATTAATCCATAGCAAAGAACCTAGTTAACAACTTGTTCAGTGCAATACGGTTATAGTACGTCAGGTGTCCATTATGGGCACCTTTTTGTTTCTAATGAATATAGTGATTTTTTTCGTCATTAATCGAGGTTAATTAGAACCGTCTATTGTGATGGTCATATTAAGAATAAGTACTAACCACAATAGATAATTATTTAGATTCAATCTTAGCTCAATATTATTAATTACCAATATTGAATATCTGGTTATTAAAAGAACAATACAGATTGGGTTGAAATAATAAAGGGCATGACGGGAAGATAGGAAGCAAATAAATAAAACGACGCCTGAACCTAATATTAACTAGGCTCAGGCGTTTTTAATTAGCCAATGGTCATTAGGCTTGCATTACCACCTGCTGCTGCGGTATTGATGCTCAATGAACGTTCATGGACTAATCTTTCAAGTAATAAGTTGGTTTCACCACGTTCGAAACCTTGTACTGAAATGATTGGGCCTTTACGTTGAGCGATACTCTCGCAGACAACTTTGAGTTGGTCACTGTCACCATGATAAATAACGGCTTCAATATGGCCATGATGTTCTTGCCAATTTTTTGTCATTGCAACTGCATGACGCACTTTTTCAGGCAGTGATTTGTAGAGCTTTTGGTGGATCTCACTTTCAGGCCATAATGCTTGGCAGCCGCTGGCAAGAACCCCAGCCAATTGCACTAAACAGTCTTTTTCATTATCACTAAGACATAAAATCGTGCCACGTGGTGTTAAGGTATACGTGTTCTTTTCACCCGTAGGTCCCGGTAGTAAACGTGATGTACCTGCTTGTGCATGGCGTGCAAATTGCTCTAATACTTCAGATTCTATATGGTGTTCTTGTTTCTCTAACCATGTAGAAAGGGCATTGAAAGACTCAAGTAGAATAGGGCGTGCAGTGGCATCTAGTGCAAGCTCACTATCTTGTCTTTCGAGCGTACGAGAGACAGCATTATCTGGACGTTCACTTAATAATCGATACAGATAGAGTGGTCCACCCGCTTTCGGTCCAGTACCCGACAGACCTTCACCACCAAATGGTTGAACACCGACAACCGCACCAACCATATTCCGGTTAACATACAGGTTGCCAACTTTGGCTCTTGCAACGACTTGGTTGATGGTTTCATCAATTCGAGTATGAACGCCTAACGTTAATCCATAACCCGCAGCATTGATCTGCTCAATAATATCAACGAGTTGTTCTCGTTTGTAACGAACAACATGTAGCACAGGACCAAAGATTTCTTTTTTCAGTTCACTGACGTTATCCAATTCAATCAATGTTGGTTTCACATAAGTACCTTCAGATTGCTCATGGAGATCCTCATTATGATTGAATACGGCTTGGAACACCTCTTTGCCTTTGCTACGCATTTGTTGAATATGTTGCTCAATATTCTCTTTAGCTTCGCTATCAATGACAGGCCCAATGTCAGTATACAGATGCTCAGGATTCCCCATACGGCACTCTTCCATCGCACCTTTAAGCATACGAATTGTGCGATCCGCGACATCTTCCTGAACACACAAAATACGTAAAGCCGAACAGCGTTGACCCGCACTATCGAACGCGGAAGCGACCACATCGGTGACAACTTGCTCCGTTAAGGCTGATGAATCCACGATCATCGCATTCAACCCGCCCGTCTCGGCAATGAGTGGTGTTGGGCGGCCTTGAGCATCCAGCCTGCCTGCAATGTTACGTTGCAATAAACCTGCCACCTCAGTAGAACCAGTAAACATAACGCCACGAACTCTTGTATCACCAACCAGTTTCGCACCGATAGTTTCCCCTTTACCCGGTAAAAATTGCAATACTTCACGTGGAATACCCGCCTGATGGAGTATCGATATTGCAATTGAGCCTATAAGAGGAGTTTGCTCCGCCGGTTTTGCTAATACGGTATTACCTGCCGCTAATGCTGCCGCTATTTGCCCTGTAAAAATAGCTAATGGGAAGTTCCATGGGCTAATACAGACGACAGGACCTAGTGGTCGATGCGTATTGTTATCAAAATCATCTCTGACTTGAGTTGCATAATAATTGAGGAAATCGACGGCTTCTCGAACTTCTGAAATCGCATTCGCGTAGGTTTTACCCGCCTCACGAACAAGCACATCTAACAATGGCTGTAGCTGTTGCTCCATGATATCAGCGGCACGTAGTAATATCGCCGCACGCTCTGAAGGTGGAGTAGCAAACCAAATCGCACCGGCATCACTGGCGATATTTAATGCATATTCAGCTTCCTCTAACGTTGCTTCACGCACGTGACCAACAATATCGGAATGGCAGGCAGGATTAATGACAGGCACTCTGTTTTCGGCTGCTTCCGTAGATTGATAATCCCCTCCTAACAGTGGCTGAGCTAATTTTTCCTGCATTGCAGCCGTTAAAAGAGCGCTAGAAAGTGAAGCTAAACGGTGCTCATTTGACAGATCCAGCCCCATTGAATTGACGCGACGCTGGCCATAAAGATCACGAGGTAATGCAATTTTAGGATGCGGTAAACCAATTTGTCCTTCGACTTTAGAAAGCTCAAGTACTTCTTTCACTGGGTCAGCAACTAACTCATCAAGAGGAATCGTTGCATCCGCAATACGGTTAACAAATGAAGTGTTAGCTCCATTTTCGAGTAGACGACGAACCAAATAGGCTAACAACGTTTCATGAGTACCAACTGGCGCGTAAATACGGCAAGGACGATTAAGCTTGCCGTCAGCAACTTTTCCAACCACTTGTTCGTATAGCGGCTCCCCCATGCCATGTAAGCATTGGAACTCGTATTGGCCTGGATAGTAATTTTTCCCTGCAATTTGATAGATAGCAGCGAGGGTATGAGCGTTATGTGTTGCAAACTGTGGATAGATAAGGTTTGGAACAGACAATAATTTACGAGCACAAGCCAGATATGAAACGTCAGTATAGACCTTACGTGTATAAACAGGATAACCTTCTAAGCCATCAACTTGTGCGCGTTTGATCTCGCTATCCCAATAAGCCCCTTTAACTAGACGGATCATTAATCGACGCTTACTGCGTTCTGCAAGATCAATAATAGAGTCGATTACAAATGGGCAGCGCTTTTGGTAGGCTTGGATGACGAAGCCAATCCCATTCCAACCGGCAAGTTTAGGCTCGAAACAGAGTTTTTCGAGTAAATCGAGTGAGATTTCTAAGCGATCTGCTTCTTCCGCATCGATATTGATCCCCACATCATATTGATGTGCTTGTAGCACTAATGATAATAAACGAGGATACAACTCTTCCATGACGCGCGAATATTGTGCGCGACTGTAGCGGGGATGCAAGGCAGATAATTTAATAGAAATGCCTGGGCCTTCATAGATGCCTCGGCCATTAGATGCTTTACCGATTGCATGAATAGCTTGTTGGTATGACACCATATAATCTTGGGCATCTTTTTCTGTTAGTGCTGCTTCACCTAACATGTCATAAGAGTAGCGAAACCCTTTTTCTTCCAGTTTCCGAGCATTTGCTAATGCTTGTGCGATAGTTTCACCAGTAACAAACTGCTCACCCATCAAGCGCATCGCCATATCAACGCCTTTGCGGATTAATGGTTCACCACTCTTACTAATAATACGGTTTAAAGAGCTAGAGAGTTTTGCTTCATTATGTGTAGAAACTAATTTACCAGTGAACAATAAGCCCCAAGTTGCTGCATTGACAAACATTGAGCTACTTTGCCCTAAATGGGATTGCCAATTACCCGTACTGATTTTATCTCGGATCAGTGCGTCACGTGTTGCTTTATCTGGGATACGTAATAGCGCTTCAGCTAAGCACATGAGCGCAACACCTTCTTGTGAAGAAAGTGAAAACTCTTGTAATAAGCCTTGAACTAATCCAGAACGACCAATGCCATTTTTTTGGTTACGTAGTTTTTCCGCTATGGAGTAAGCCAACTGGTGTGCTGCATCGGCTTGTTCAGCGGGCAATTGCGCTTGTTGCAATAACATGGGAAGCGCTTGCGTTTCAGGAATGCGATAAGCGGATGTAATCGCTGAGCGTTTAACCGATTGGGGTAAAATATGTTCAGCAAAATCCAAAAAAGGCTGATAATTCGATTCTGTTAGTGATTCTTCTTCTGATATTTGGCCGTCTTTGTTATCTTGTCCTGCGGAGATCTCAGGGATGAACTGCTGATTATCAAGCTGTTCAAGATAATTGAATATGGCTTGCTTAATTAGCCAATGCGGCGTGCGGTCAAGACGTTGAGCAGCAGTTTTAATGCGTTCACGAGTCGCTTCATCAAGTCTCACACCCATAGTTGTCGTACTACTCATCCCATTTCCTCTAAATAATTAGCTACTAGAAACAAAAAAGTTACACATCAATAGCATGATGTTGCAACTTTGTGCAACGTTGTTAAAGCCTATTCTAAAGGAATTGTGAAATATATCGTATTTTTATTTGTTAAATGAGATGGTCAATAATAACAAATTAATTTTTTATTGAAAATCAATCGGTTGAATTCAACCCCTTAATGAGTGGAATGTTAATCAATCTATTAACTTTAGTACCACTAATTTAACATTTGTGATATGGGTATCGTTTATGGAATAAAATGGCGTTAATTTCTTGTTAAATGTAAATGAGTTTGTCTAGCATGCTAAGGTGATATTTTTTATTAAGTGCAACACAACACAAACACAAGACACATAAATTTATAATTTAATTTGTTAACGTGCAATTTAGTGCAACAAACCAAAAAAGAATAACTATTCTATGGAGAAGACGGATGACTGTAAGCACTCCGATGATCATTATGTTCATCGTATATATTACTGGCATGTTACTTATTGGCTATTTAGCTTATCGCTCAACGAAAAATTTTGATGATTATATTTTAGGCGGGCGAAGTTTGGGTAGCGTGGTAACAGCCTTATCGGCCGGTGCCTCCGACATGAGTGGGTGGTTGCTAATGGGGTTACCTGGCGCTATTTTCCTCGCGGGTATTTCAGAAGCTTGGATTGCGATAGGATTGAGTTTAGGCGCTTACCTCAATTGGCTATTTGTCGCTGGGCGTTTACGCGTTCAAACTGAGAAAAATAATAATGCGTTAACCTTGCCTGATTATTTTACTAGTCGCTTTGAAGATAATAGTAAAATTTTGCGTATTATCTCCGCTGTTGTCATTTTAGTGTTCTTTACCATCTACTGTGCTTCTGGTGTTGTCGCTGGTGGCCTATTGTTTGAAAGTACTTTTAATATTAGCTACGAAAAAGCAATGTGGCTTGGGGCATTAGCAACAATCGCATATACATTCCTAGGGGGATTCTTAGCGGTAAGTTGGACAGATACCGTCCAAGCCTCGTTAATGATATTCGCATTGATTTTAACGCCTATCGTGATCATCTTCTCATTAGGCGGTGCCGATACCGCAATTGAGGTGATTAAAGCTAAAAACCCTGAATATTTAGATATGTTTAAAGGGTTGAATTTTGTTGCCATTATCTCGCTATTAGGGTGGGGGCTAGGCTATTTCGGGCAACCACATATTTTAGCTCGCTTTATGGCTGCGGATTCTCATCGTACTATCCGTTCTGCTCGTCGCATCAGTATGACTTGGATGATTTTGTGTCTTGGTGGAACGACGGCTGTTGGTTTCTTTGGTATTGCTTATTTTGAAATGAATCCTGCATTAGCCTCTTCGGTTATGGGGAATAATGAGCGTATTTTCATGGAGCTAGCGGGGATACTCTTTAATCCTTGGATTGCCGGTATCTTATTATCCGCTATTTTAGCCGCGGTTATGAGTACATTAAGTTGCCAATTATTAGTATGCGCAAGTGCTTTAACTGAAGATTTGTATAAGCCATTCATTCGTAAAAAAGCAAGCCAGAAAGAACTCGTTTGGGTTGGTCGTTTAATGGTTCTGTTAGTGGCAGCGATTGCGATCTACATCGCAAGAGACCCTGATAGCAAAGTTCTGGCACTGGTTAGTAATGCATGGGCTGGTTTTGGTGCGGCTTTTGGTCCCGTTGTCTTAATGTCAGTATTGTGGAAGCGCATGACACGAACAGGGGCTCTTGCAGGGATGATAGTTGGAGCTGTCACAGTATTAGTTTGGATGAAGTACAAGTGGTTTGCACTGTATGAAATTATTCCTGGCTTTATTCTTGCGACTATTGCAATTGTCCTTGTTAGCCTATTAACAAAGGCACCAAGTGCTGCTGCTCAGGCGCGTTTCGAACAAGCTGAGGCGGAATATAAAACGAAGTAATTTATAAAATAAAGTCCCCCCAGTAGTTGGGTAATCAACTGCTGGGGGTTTTTTATGAGCAAATAGAAAATGACTATTGAATATTGTTCATTGATTTTATTTTGTATAGCCTTATTTTTTGAGCATTCAAATCTGAGCTTGTGGGGATGTTTATTCACCGCAAGTGATGGTAAAAATAATCAACTTTGAGTAAGGCGCTCAGTTTGTTTCCTTTAGACTTGTCTAAACCGCTTATCCGCTTTTGTTACCCGATGACTTGTTCACAAGTATCAGCTATCCACGCTGGAGACCCTTTAGAACCCCCGTTTAGTGCCAGTATTTGTGGAACAATGTAATCCCATGCTTTATGTGAAAGCCTATAACTTGGCCTTGACTCGAGCTTTGTTAACCAGCCACAGATATTAGGGTATCTTTCTATTATTTGCTTAAAATTGGGGTCAATCCTTAAAGCAAAAATATCGCAAGCATAGAGTAAATCTGCGGCGGAAATATCATTTCCAGATAAGAAATCTTTGCCTTCAAGCAGAAAATCTAAATTTTTAAACATAGCATGAAGTGCATTTAATTTAGCTTCAATCTCAATTGCTGAGGGTTTTGCTATCCCGAGATATGCAGGCATTAATAGTACGGGAAGAAAATATTCCAATGTTGAAATTTTACGAAGATTCGTATGATACCAAGATAAATGTTTATTGATGACAGCCTTAGATCTATGGTTCGCTCCAAACCATTTATCACTACAACCGTGAATATCGGTAAGGTAGTTCATGATTGCCGTTGCTTCGGAAAGGCAAAAGTCGTTGTGCTGCATTGCGGGTATCTGATGCAACGGATTGACGGCTAAAAACGCCTTAGAAAGATGTTCTCCTCGCGTCAACCACGTGTATTTGATATCGATGGGAATATTAGCCTCAATACAAAGCCAGTGAACTGCTCTACTTGGCTCTGAGGTAGGATCATGAAAAATAGTCAATGCGGATAAATTTGTCATTTTTTACCTTTAATTTAACGTTGCTCATTAGACATAAAGTGAACTTTACGATCATGTTTATGACTTATCTCTTTCAATGTAATACCAAAATAAATTAATAAATAACAGCTCAACTGCTTAATAATCTGTCGATATTTATTCTCTACACTAACTTAAGTAAACGGCGGCATTAATAAAAGGTGCTTGTACGGTTAGGAAAAAGTGCATTGAAAATGTACTAGCACAGATGAAGAAGATTGAGCTGATGATATTTGGTTCAGAAATAGCCATATCGATAGGCTATAGGTATGAATGCATAAGGTATTACGAAGTCGATAAAAGTTAAAAGGCCTGAGTTCAGGAGTGTCTTGAATTCAGGCCTTTTAAGCTATTTGAATAACATATTCAATTTTATAGTAGCGCTTTACTATCTGGTCTTTAATGCGTTTTCTTACGGCGTTTAACGACTTGGTAACCAATTAATAGAATGATAAACCAGACAGGAGTCGCGATCAGTGCTTGTCTTGTATCATGTTGAAATGCTAGTAGCACTACCATAAATGCGAAGAAAGCCAAACAAATCCAAGACATCACAATACCCGCAGGCATTTTATAAAGTGAAGCTTTATGAAGCTGTGGGCGATGTTTTCTAAATTTGAGGTAACTGTATAAGATCATACTCCAGATAAACATAAATAGGATCGCTGATACAGTCGTGACTAATGTAAAAGCATGCATGATATCAGGAATAAAATAGATCAGTACGATACCAAAGCTGAGACAAATACAGGTAAAGATCAGTCCCGTGGCTGGAACAGCTTTTTTTGATAAACGACTAAACTGTTTTGGTGCATCGCCTTCTTTTGATAGGCCAAATAGCATGCGGCTGGTTGAAAAGACGCCACTATTAGCCGAAGAGGCTGCCGATGTCAGTACAACAAAGTTAACAATACTCGCAGCTGCCGGTAAGCTAATCAATACAAACATTTCAACAAATGGGCTTTTATCCGCTAAAATTGTGCGCCATGGCGTTACCGCCATAATCACAATCAGCGATAACACATAAAAGGTAATGATCCTAAAAGGAATAGCATTAATTGCTTTTGGCAGAGATTTCTCAGGATCACGGGTTTCTGCTGCGGCAGTGCCGACCAATTCTATTCCTACAAAGGCAAAAATGGCGATTTGGAAGCCCGCGAAAAAGCCACTCATTCCCATCGGGAACATGCCGCCATCATTCCAAATATTACTTAATGATGCAGTATGACCTGCCGGTGATTGAAAGTTCATGGCGATTAAAGTGCCACCAACGGCGATGAGCGTGACAATGGCAACAATCTTGATCATGGCAAACCAGAATTCGAGTTCACCAAATAGCCTGACAGACACTAAATTCAGCGTTAATAGAACGACAACGCAAATAAAAGAGGTCACCCATTCAGGAAAATCGGGGACCCAAAAACTGACATAGGATGTAATGGCGACAATATCGGCAATACCTGTAATGACCCAACAAAACCAATAAGTCCAGCCGACAAAAAAGCCAGCCCAAGGACCAATGAGGTCGGATGAAAAATCACTAAAGGATTTGTAATTGAGGTTGGAAAGTAATAATTCGCCCATGGCTCGCATGACAAAGAAGAGAATGAAGCCAATAATCATATAGACAAATATGATTGAAGGGCCCGCGAGTGAAATGGTTTTCCCAGAACCCATGAATAGCCCAGTTCCGATCGCGCCACCGATAGCGATAAGTTGGATATGGCGGTTACTCAGGCTACGTTTTAGCTGTTGCCGATCAGCAGACGAGCGTGTTGATGTTGTGGATTGATTTTCTTCCATCGGTATTTATCCAAAGAGGTTGGTTAGTGCGGTCACAGTATATTTTTAGTTGTGTGACAGTGTTTGCATAAATATTGTGACACAAATCTCAGTCAGTGTAAGGAAAACTTAACTGATTGTAAGTAGAGTGGTGATATCTTAATCCAAAGATAACACCAAATTAACATCAATAACCAAAATTTAATTATATAAATAAAATAGCAGAATAATGTGGATTCTGCTAAATGAGAGAGATTAAATAAATTTATCGGATTGTCAGCTCAGTAGGTAGAGCGATTGGTTTTGAGCCACAGCCAAACAGTATTGCGGTCGATAATCGAATAGCGAAAGCATTTTTTGAAATGAATAGTTCTATTCTTGATGGATATTTTAACTTAATTTCAAGCGTTATATTACTTAGTTTTCAATCACACTGATCGCCTACAGATTCAGGAATATTAGCCTCAGCGTTTATCAGGAGTTAATACACTAAGCAATCGATTGTTTATGATTACTTGATATTGTATTCCCATAAAATGTTTTAATGGGAGAGTGACTAATGTTTCTAAACTAGGGCTATTGAATCAGTCATCTTCATATGACTGATAACTCTGAAGAGTAATACCTTTGTTAACCTTGAAAAAATCTTTGCTGCTTGATGCAGCAAAACGACACGGTTATAAAAGTTAAATGGGATATAAAAAATACTCATACCGACTACGAAAAATAGCGGTTAATTATCCATTCAATGTACGCATAAAAAAGTGAGCGCCCGCCAAACGCTGCTCTTCTTTCGCAACAATGCAATGATTGCTAAGAAGCTCCCCTTGTAATGACCGTTTTGATAATAAATAAGCCAATTGCCGGATAATTAGATTATGTATTATCAAATTCCGGCTTGCTTGCGCATCCCACAAATCGCAATATGATACCAACAAGGCTAATTATCATTCAATTATTATTCAATTCTCATAATATTAATTTTTTCCAACCAAGAGCGAAAATATTAGAAAAAATCTATGTGTATTAAGTAACAAATTACTTGAGAATAACCTTTGGGAACGGTTTTTTCTTATCAGGGTGACGCAAAATACGCTAATGATTCTCTGGTATTTTAATAGGTTACATTAATAGTGACGGTATCGCTATAACTGCCTGGAGGATAATTTGTTGATGGTACCGTGACATAAACCGGGTAGTCTTTAGTGATCCCCGAGCCAATATCGGTAATTAAATTTAAAGGATTATTTCCCCACGTTGCGCCATTTAACCCCGGTGTTGAGCTTAATTGATAAGGGATTTTTTCAGTAGTCGAAATACTTTGTAACACCCCTGAACCTTGTAAATTATTATTTGAGGGTAAGAGTCCGATACTAAACGGTGTTGTATTTGTACAAGTGACCGAAATATGGCCACTAGCCGCTGCATTATTTGTTGAGCTCTGTACACTGCCAATATTAATGTCTCCATTACTTGATACTAGGCATTGATCAGTAATTGTTGCGGTTACGACAAAAGGAAAACTAGGGCCAACAATTGAACCACAGCTATTAGGCGTACTAAGGATACCAAGATTTAAGGTTGAGGTGGCTGTTAGTGAGGTATAAGTGTCAATATAAGTTGCAGGAATAACACTTGATTGATTAACTGATAGTTGAGCGTAAATAGTCACTGAACCAGTCGCAGGTGTTAGTCCTTGGTTTAAGCTTAATTTAATCATAATTGGACTGGAGCCAGAAATATGTTGACTCCCCCAGATTAGACTATGATTTGCATTTTGATAGAGCTGATAATTAATGGGACTATTTAATCCAACTGGTAACATTTGGCGAGAGGTAATTTGTCCAGAAACGCTGGAGATACCAATATTTAAACAAAGTGTGGCACCAACAAGTGTTTCGAGAGTTTCTTTAGTACAGCTATAATTAAAGGTCAAAGAGGTGGTTGCCACGTTATTCGTTAAAGGCATTATGTGACCAAAATTCAATGTGCTAATATTTGAAATGGAGCAAGCTAGGCTATAAGCGTGACGAGGTAAATTTAAAGACAGAGATAAGAAAAAAACAATGCAAGATATTTTATATTTTCTATGAAGAGTTAACATTTTTTATCTCCTATTCAATTTGTGATTGAATATAGTGAGTAAGTATTAGGATACTTACTCTGAATGGCAGCGTAATGGCCCAATTTGAGGAATAAGTTCCTCCGTTTTGGGATAGTGGAAAGTGAGGCTACATTGCTCTTTACCGTAATTAATGAAAAGCGTATTGCTTTCTTGTAATGTATCGAAATAAGCCATTCCATCGTATCCAATTGTGATTAGATTTTCTTTTTGATCATTTAATTGAACTAGGCTACCTGCGGGCAACAGTCTTCCTTCAGCATCTGAAAGAATAACGAGTGCGGAATGTGTTTTTAATAGTTCAAATGTTGCGAAAACACCGGAATGGTATTTAGGTATGACTTGTATACTCGATTGCTTGACCTGTATATTGGCTGGAAGGTCTGTGGAATCTAAAGCTAGAATATTTTTTTGATAACTATTGAGTGACGGTATTAACAGTAACCCGTCATCATCAGTAATACCAACAATAGAGTTTTCTAATTTAATTGGAATATGGCTGATACCGTTAGTTGAAACGATAGCAAAACTGTTCATGATGGATTTTGAAATAAATAAACCATTACCGATAGTTGCTATAGCGCCACTCGCGCCAAGATATTGTGAATTCATTTGGTTTATTTTATTCATACCCGCGCTGACATCTATTTTATCGGTAAGATAACGAATATCTATTTGATGATGGCTTTCATCACCTTGTTTACTTGCGGTTATATCCCAACCTAATCCACCTTCGTTAGTGATCGATTTATTGGCATTAATTTGATGCAAGAATCCATCTTTATTGTGTTGGCTAGTCATGCGGATACTCTTGTTATTTTCAAATAGCAGAGTCGCGGCAAGATAAAAAAGGCTTTCTTTATCATCATTGAGTTTTTTATTCATGCTGGCGCTAAGATATAGATTATCACCGAGGGATTTATACCAACTCACTCCTAAATAATGAATGGCATGATCATGCTGAGGACGAAAACCTAAATAGGATAGATTAATATTGCCAAGGGTTTCAAAGTGATAACCTATAGTGGTATTACCGTTAAATGCATAGGGTGGGGATGAATAGGTTGCGGCAATATCTTGATATTTAGAGGTGGTAGTGGTGGCGGATGCCCCGAAATTAAAGTGATTATTTGACCAATAGTAACTTGCATAATAAAGCCAGCCTTGGCTATTTAAATCAGAGCTTACGGCAACAGCCGTTGAGATTGTGCCGCCTCCCATTTTTGGGATCCAATCACCTTCAATACCTAAATTGATTAAATCAGTTGTTAATTCAGAATGGGCACTTGCAGTGAAGTGATTATTCATACCATAACGCAATGTGGTACTTGCAATCGGTGAATTGGCATAGTCAAAAGATCGGAGGGCATAATTTTCGCGTACGACACCAAATTCAGTGGACCAATCAAAAATGCCTTCACGTAGTAATGTTTGGTCATTATAGAATGAAATGTTTTGCACGTTTGCTCTACCTAGAGAATCAGTCAGGATGATTTGTGCATTTCCCTCTCCATTAACGCTCGGCAAACTGTTCAAGGTAAAATGACCTATAGGAACTTCACCGCTATAGCGTTTGATACCATCAATATATAACTCAACATTTGAAGGAAGTGTGGCGGAGCCATAAAAAGCGATTAACGGGGCGGTTGGAATATAAGGCTGCAAAGAAAAGTCAGTCGCTATTTGTAGCCCTGCTATCCGAGTTGCTCGTGACCAAGTTAGTGAACGAGTTATGGTATCGCCGATATTTAAAAATAGTTTTTTATCTTCAAAAGAAGAACGCCAAGTTGTGTCTAAACGAATAAAAGGTTGGCTGAACTCGCTGTGCCCAAACGTGTTTTGGGTTTGTTGTGTCGTACTAAATAAGCCTTGTTGATTAAATAATCTCAATTCTGAAAAGCTACTTAATGCAGTGGTTTTATTTTTTACAACACGTAAATCATAGTTGAGTAAAGCACCAGAGGAGGATTTTGCCTGCACTTGTTCCGATGGGATAAGTTCGATTGTTGTCGAGCCGAGTTCTAATAATGAAAGAGGAGAATGAATTGCAACGGCTTGTTGGTTGGGATCATAGTGGTAGCTAAGGCCGGTTAATTCATCCAAGCAAATAGTCTTAGCATGCGTTTTTATTGCTTTGAAACGCAGTTGTTTCAGTGTTTCTGTCGTGGTACACAGCCGATCATTATCGTAGCCAAAACGAGCAATACCAAAATGAGTTTGGTTAATTGTGACTTCAAGATACAGTTCGGTACCTGATAATGGCGTTGTGTCATTGAACACATATTCCACTGTCGTAGAGGTGATATCGGATTGAGCGATAACAAATAGGGGATAAAACATCACGTATAGCAGTGAGATATCTGCTAAGTAATGATGATGAAAGCGATTAGAGGGGGTAGGATTGTCGCTCACCATTGATCATTACTTTTATTTGGTTGTTGGGGGCGGAGCATAGGTCAGTCAGTTTAATATTCCATTGCATAGTGGATTGCGGTAAGACGTATCCTAATAAACCTGAATTAATTACCGTCGTTTTACCTTTACAATTTATCAAACGAATATCTGACAGCTGGGCATGTGTATTGCCTCTGTTATGTACAACTAGATAGCTTTGGGATTGGAATTTTTTTATTTGCCATTCTAATAACGTGCTGGGAGGAGGCATGTTTAAAGGTTGAATAAAAATAGGCAATGAATAATGTAAAACAAGCCGTAAATGACTGCTGTTTTTCTGAGGTAATGGAATTTCATTAATTGAGAGTCGATATGCTTGTTCTTGGTTCCCTAGTAGGTTGTTGTTACGAATAACCCTGATAAGCTGTTGTTCATTGGGGAGAAGCTTTATCATTGGTGGACTAATCATGATATCTCGAGTTGGTGTTAATTGGTTACCTAAATTCTTTTGTTGCCAGATAAATGTTCTCACCTGAACTTGTATAAGGTCTTTTCCATTATTACTTAACCAAATTCCGGCTGCTTTTTGTTGCGCGGTGAATGTCAATGTCACGGGTGTGACTTGCAACCCACTCGCACTTATCTGGTTGGAAAAACTGATAGTAGCGAGTAGGTTGATGAACAGTAGAATAAGGGGGCATTTAATCAATTTGCTCTTCCTTATACTGAAACAGTTACGTTTAGTAATTAACATTGACCGTAACTACATCAGAATAGGTATCCGGTGTAAAATTGGCATTCGTCACCACGGCATAAACGGTGAAAGTTTGCGTTTCTCCATTACCTGTTCCAGACACCCCATTTCCTTCATCAAATAATGTTGTTGTATTTCCCCAATTAGTGCCAGTTGCAGAGGTTTGCTTTAATTGATAGGGGATCCTATCTGTATTGCCTGTTGGATTGGTGAGTGGTGCTAAATAGCCACTACCTTCGTCAGTACCTTTATTTGCAAGAGAGGGAGCGAGTCCAATATTAAATGGTGTGTTTTTTGAGCAAGTGACACTGAGTATATTACTTGAAGATAAATTGGTGGTATTTGAAGTGACTGATCCTAAGTTGATATTTGAGCCAACACTGATCTGACAAGTACTGGTGACTGTCATGAGTACTTGAAAGGACGTTGTTGCTAAGTTAGCACCATAAAATGGCGATGATACAAAAGCTAACCCAATAAGAAATTGTGTTTTCTTCATTGTCAATAGCATAGAAAACCTCGCATAGCCGTCTCTGGCATAGATATATATTAATCATGGGTTTTTCTGTTTTAACAACTCAGATGTGTTAATTGTTTAATCATAATTGGAGTAAAGGCAATATTATTATCCATTATTTTTTGTATTTTAATCTTTGATCATCCTGAGGCTCTAGATAACGTATTAATAATGTTTACATTTTTATTGTTTAAAAAACGAACACTGCTTGAGCGGCGTCGTGATTTTAAGCAGTAAAAAATGAAAACTAAATCAGTTGTTTGAATTTTGGTTTGCAAATAAAGCTGATTATTAGGGGATTTTCTTGTTTATGTTTATCTATGTTTTTATTTGGTTTTTTTGTATTTTTAATCGATTAAATAGCAAGCGTTTCGTAAAGTAGATAGCTTTCCATGGCAGTTAGCGTAACTCAGCAGCAGAATATTTTGTTAATGCTTTGGGGCATGACAAGGTGAATTTGCGTCACGAGTTTTCATCAAAATGAGCGAATTAATTAGAAAATTTTCAGAAACTCCAAAATGGATTGTGATGTCATTCACATTTTCATCATCACTTTTTATGTCTAAAAAGCTAGCAATTTAGTCTTAAAATCAAAATTTACGCTTCAAATGAAAATTTGAAATGAAAAGAGAGAGTTGATGGTTAGGTCGAATGGTGACTAAGAAATTTTACTTATGTTGCCTTTGAGGAAATGAGTGGATTGTTAAAATAAAAATATATAGTAACATGTATTGATAATCTCTTTTAGTTACTATTTGGTGTCCACTATGAAAGCAAATTTTATCTCTATTAAAAAAAAGCGTTAATCGGATAATCCTTGAAAATTTATGATTTTTCACAAACAGTGAAATAACAATTGAAACAAAAAATTAATAAAAAATGTATTTTTAACATGCGAATAATTTGTCTTTTTAGCTTTAATGACAGTAGCTTTGGAAATGTAGGTTGATCATTTCATTAAAAAAAACAGCCTAGAATAATTTACTCGTAAAAGGGAATTTATTATGTAATGAATAAAAGTGTAATACTTTAAATAATTAACTTAACCAAAATAAATATTAGTCAGCTGAATTTACATATATAGAAATTCAGTTTTATATGAAAAATGACCTACTCTTTTATGAGTAAAAATCACCCTAAAAAGTAAGGGTGAATAATAATCAATAGCATCTCATTCATAAATTTTACTTATCAAATATTAAGTGGAATTAATAATGCATCATTTAATATTCTGTATTTAAAATAGCCACTCTATGTTGAGAAATTTTGAATGAATAATATTGGGTTTATCGAACTAATTGAAATTTAATAGATAAAGTGAAATTTGTTGTAGCTGTTATTTTGACCTACCACGAAGTTGGTCTGGACTTTCTTAATAACTTTGTTTGATATGGATCAATATCCTGTTTTGTATGTTGTGATTGGTTATTTGCGTTGTTTATTCAATAAATAGGAGTGAAAAAATCAACTAAAATCCTATCATTTGGTTTAAGTTGATCTTATGTGTCGCGGTTATTTGAGATATGGAAGAGTAAGATAAAGATATAATGAAGAAATCTTTATGAATCGATGGATTGTTACCCTAAAGGAATAAAAAGAAACATAAGCATCTTGAATAGTTAATCCAGTGGTGCATAATAAATACCGACTGAAATTGATATCGGTAAATTCCGACATTTATTCAAATTTTAGCTTTGCCATTATTGTCTGTAGGTATTCAGGAAATAGATTTAATTTAAGTTTTAATTTTTGAGTATTTTATACCCCTTACTAGGTATTCGCTTAATGAATCACATGAAAAGGCAATGGAGACTGTCACCTAGTATATTTTTCTAATTATTAAAAATTAGGTTATAGAAACACATTTAAACTTCATGTTTGTCCTATTTGAACGTAGATGTAGGTAATATTTAAAAGGAAAAAAAATGACCTCAACAACTGATTTTCTGAAGCATATATACGATATTAATCTTTCATATCTACTGCTTGCTCAAAAACTTATCTCCCAGGAAAAGGCCTCTGCTATGTTCCGGCTTGGTATTTCTGAATCAATGGCGAATACATTAGCAGATCTTTCTCTCCCTCAATTGGTCAAATTAGCAGAGACAAACCAGCTTATCTGTCAATTTAGATTTGAAAACAGTGGCACAATAGAGAAATTAACTCGTGACTCAAGGGTAGATGAATTACAACAAATTCATACAGGTATATTACTTTCAACTCACTTGTTGCAAACGCACAAGGCAAATGACAATGAAACAGCGAGAAAATGATGAGTAGCATTACTGAAAAAAGTATTGTTAAAGAAGCTAGCGATATTCGCCTTGCGATGGAACTGATTTCTTTAGGTGCTCGTCTCCAAATGCTAGAAAGTGAGACTCAAATTAGCCGCGGGAGGTTAATTCGTTTATATAAAGAGTTAAGAGGGTGCCCACCACCAAAGGGAATGTTACCGTTCTCAACAGATTGGTTTATGACATGGGAACAGAATATCCATTCATCCATGTTTTATAACGCCTATCAGTTTTTAATCAATACAGGGCGTTGCAAAGGTGTGGATGCCATTGTAAAGGCTTATCGTTTGTACTTGGAACAATGCGCACCACAATCAGAAGAACCATTATTAGCTTTAACACGCGCGTGGACACTTGTTCGTTTTGTTGAAAGCGGCATGTTGCAAAGCTCTGTATGTAGCTGTTGCCATGGCTCTTTTATTACTTATGCACATATACCCGAAAATAGTTTTACTTGCAGTTTATGCCAACCGCCATCAAGGGCAATAAAAAAACGTAAACTTTCCGAACATCTCGCCGATATAACGGTATATCGACAGGATGGCATTACTAAAGCGGTAATGTGATTGGATTGATTTGGTCAACAGGTCTTAAGATTACCTGACTTTCCTTATATTCCCTTTAACTGCCATCTGTTACATAACTGAGTTGAAGGGAATATTGTGTTAATACTCATCGGATATATCATTGTTACAGGTACAGTTATCGGCGGCTATTTGATGCTCGGTGGGCATTTAGGGGCGCTTTATCAACCTGCGGAATTCGTTATTATTTTAGGTGCTGGCTTCGGTGCATTCGTTGTTGGTAACAGTGGTAAATCGATTATCGCCTTATGCAAAGTGTTACCACGCTTATTTCGCCGTTCTTCCTACAACAAAGCAATGTCGATGGATTTGATGGCATTGTTGTTTCAGTTATTAAATAAGTCACGTCAAGAAGGCTTGCTCGCACTTGAAAAAGATATTGAAAATCCTCAAGAAAGCGAAATTTTCTCTCAGTATCCCCGCGTTTTAAAAGATCAAACTACGCTGATGTTCGTGGTGGATTATTTGCGTCTAATGGTGACGAGTAATCTTCAAAGTCATGAAATAGAAGCTCTGATGGATGAAGAGTTAGAAACTTTTCGCCAAGAAAGTGAAGTCCCCGCTTCTGGACTGAATATGGTCGGTGATTCGATGCCAGCATTCGGTATCGTTGCGGCAGTATTAGGTGTGGTGAATGCATTAGGTTCAGCGGATCGACCCGCTGGCGAACTGGGGGCATTAATTGCGCATGCCATGGTTGGTACTTTTTTAGGTATTTTAGTGGCTTATGGATTTATTTTACCGCTTGCCGCACTTATTCGTTTACGTACGAGTGAGCAACTCAAAATGATGGAATGCATCAAAGTGACATTCCTATCTGCATTGCAAGGGTATGCACCACAAATCGCTGTCGAATTTGGACGTAAGGTTTTATACAGCACGGATCGTCCTTCTTTTATTGAGTTAGAAGAGAGGGTTCGTGAAGTGAAAGTGGGTAATCGTTCACAAGTTCAGAACGAGGAGTGAGCAGCCGATGAGAGCAAATAACGCCCATATTATTCGTGTTAAAAAGCGTGTTTCAAGCCATCAAGGTGGACATGGTGGCTCTTGGAAAATCGCCTATGCGGATTTTATGACGGCGATGATGGCATTTTTTTTAGTTATGTGGCTGATTTCTATATCAAGTCCACAAGAGCTAACTCAGATAGCGGAATATTTTCGTACCCCATTAAAAACAGCGATTAATCCGGGTGCGAAAAGTGGTGATGCGACAAATCCAATACCAGGAGGGGGCAAGGACATCATATTTCGTGATGGAGATGTTTTGCCTGAACCGAATAATGAGATTCAAGGTCATGCTAATTTTCAGTTTGAAAAACTAAAGCGTTCGCTTGAGCAAGCCATCCTCAAAGACCCTCGATTAAATGAACTCAAGCCTCACTTGTTGATCGATATGATTGATGAAGGGTTGCGTATTCAAATTGTTGATAGCGCAAATCGCCCTATGTTTATGGTCGGTTCGGCACATGTCGAGTCTTATATGCGTGATATTTTGCGCGCGCTTGCTCCGTTACTTAATGACGTTCCTAATAAGATCAGCATCTCAGGCCATACGGATGATCTGCCGTATGCCAATGGCGCAAACTATAACAATTGGGAACTTTCCGCGGATAGGGCAAATGCCTCACGCCGTGAACTGATCGCTGGCGGACTCACCCAAGATAAGATTTTACGGGTTGTTGGTATGGCTTCCAGTATTCATCTCGATAAAAGCAACGGATTAGCGCCGATCAATCGCCGTATTAGCATCATTGTATTAAATGAAAGTGAAACGGAGCAAATCTTACATGAATACGATGGCGCAACAACCTTGAGTGAAGTGTTACATAAATCTTCATCAAGGCCTGAGCCTTCCTCAATTGGAAATGCAGAAAATGCAACCAATGAGGACGCTCATTCATCATCAATATCAACACCAACACCTTCAAACTGATTGAGTTGTATCGCCATTTATCGGCCTACAACATGAAGTGAAACCTAAGCTAAATTGGATAAGAACCATGGATATTACTGAGTTTTATCAAACGTTTTTCGATGAAGCTGATGAGTTACTTAGGGATATGGAACAACATTTGCTTGAGCTCGATCCTGTCGACCCAGATAGCGAACAGTTAAATGCAATCTTCCGTAGTGCTCATTCAATAAAAGGTGGAGCTGCGACCTTTGGTTTCACACAGTTGCAAAACACCACGCATACATTAGAAAACCTGCTCGACAAGGCACGTCATGATGAACTGACATTAACACCTGATATCATTGATATTTTTCTTGATGCAAAGGATGTGATGGCCGCACAACTTGAAGCTTATAAAAATGATTCATTACCGGATGAAGAATCATTTAAGCATATTTGTGAAGTACTTGGACGTGTAGAGCAGAAAGCCGAAGAAGTGGTTGTTGAAGAAACCAGCATCGCATTACCCTTGAACCAATCAACCTCTGTTCAAGTTGCTGAAGACACGATAAAAAGTGAATACGAGCATTATTTTATCATCACGCTTAATCAATTGAAAAAGAATGAGGTAGAGCTATTAGCGGAGGAGTTAGCGCTATTCGGCACCCTGTATAACACACAAAAAACAGCAGATAGTTTAACGGCTTGGGTTGGAACCAATACAGCAATTGAAGATATTTGTGGCGTGTTATGTTTTGTTGTTGATGAGTCACAGATCAGTCATCAATTAACCAATGCACAAACCTGTTTAGCTTACCTACTCGCAGACAGTAATAATGAATTAGAAGCGGCTGATTCAGCAAATGTTGCTTCAGAAGCGGTTGATTCTGCAAAAGAGGTTGAACAGGACCTTAACAAGGAAGCGCCTTCAACCGCGGCAGTCAAGCCTAAAGCAAATGCAGACTCTCGCAAAGCTGTCTCTTCAAAAACAAAAGCCGATTCTAGTAGTATTCGTGTCGCCGTGGAAAAGGTTGATCAGCTTATTAATTTAGTGGGTGAGTTAGTGATTATTCAGTCCATGCTGACTCAACACAGTCAGCAGCTCGACCACAATGAATATGGTGATTTACTGAGTTCGATAGTGCAATTGGAACGTAACTCTCGTGCATTGCAAGAGTCCGTTATGTCGATTCGTATGATGCCGATGGATTACGTTTTTAGCCGTTTTCCTCGAATGGTGCGTGATATTGCCACTAAGCTCAATAAAAAAATTGAGTTAAAAGTCGAAGGTAGTGCGACAGAGCTCGATAAAAGTTTAATTGAACGGATTGTTGATCCCCTTAATCACCTCGTTCGTAACAGCCTTGACCATGGTATTGAAAAGCCTGATGTTCGGGTTGCTAATGGCAAGCCTGAAACCGGTACATTAACACTCTCGGCATCACATCAAAGTGGCAATATTTGTATTGAAGTTCGGGATGATGGCGCAGGTCTCAATCGTGAACGTATTCTTGCAAAGGCTCGCTCTCAAGGCATGAGTGTTCATGACGGCATGAGCAATGAAGAGATTGCCATGCTGATTATGGCACCGGGCTTTTCAACCGCAGAAGTTGTCACCGATGTTTCTGGGCGTGGTGTCGGTATGGATGTTGTAAAACGCAATATTCAAGACATGGGCGGACGCATTCAGATTGGTTTCACCGAAGGAAAAGGCACCATCATTCGTATCTTACTGCCGCTTACCTTAGCCATCTTAGATGGTATGTCAGTGAAAGTTGCAGAGGATGTATTTATCGTTCCACTAAGTGCCATTATCAGTACGTTACAACCACGCCAAGAAGATATTTATCGCCTTGCGGGCGAAGAAAAAATGTTACTGGTCCGCGGCGAATACCTTCCCTTAGTTGAATTACATCAAGTGTTTAGTATCACTGGCGCTGAGCGCGACTTGGCCAATAGTATCGTACTGATCATTCAACATGCCGGACATCGTTTTGCATTATTGGTTGATAAGTTGGTGGGGCAGCAGCAAGTCGTTGTTAAAAATATTGAAAGTAATTACCGCAAAATTCCGGGAATTTCTGCCGCCACCATTATGGGGGATGGCTCTGTCGCACTGATTTTAGATGTGGCTGAGCTACAACAGATGAATAACAGCATTTTGCTGAAAAAGAAGCAGCAAATTGCACAACCCGTTCTGCACTAAATAGAGATAGAGGCTAAACACTATGTCAATGTTGGATGATGATTTAAATAAGCTTGATGAAGAAAAAAATGGGGAAGGTTATCTCATTTTTACGTTAGGCGAAGAAGAATACGGCATCGAAATATTAAAAGTACAAGAAATTAGAGGATATGAGCAAGTTACTCGTATTGCTAATACACCTGATTTCATTAAAGGGGTTACCAATTTAAGGGGAGTGATTATCCCTATTATTGATTTACGCATTAAATTTTCCCATCAAAACGTCACCTATAACGACAACACGGTGGTGATTGTTGTGAATTTAAAAGACAGGGTTGTTGGCATTGTTGTTGATGGCGTATCCGACGTATTAGTGCTGAATGAAGAGCAAATTGCTGCTCCGCCAGATTTTGCCGTCACATTATCAACGAAATATCTGACAGGGCTTGGTACTGTGGGAGAGCGTATGTTGATTCTTGTGGATATTGAAAAACTGTTAACCAGTGACGAAATGGCGCTGATTGACAGCATGGCTGAGTAACCCTCAGCCATAAATATTCTCGTTTCAACGGCTAAAGTTTTTAGCCTTACGACCGATACCAAAAATACAACAACATTATGTTAGTAAAACGTCATGCACAGCCGAATTAAAATCGTATCAGGACTTTTGTCCGTCATTGTTGTCTTTATTCTGTTGCAGTTAATATCCAGCAGTTTGATGTTTAATAAACTGGGCGATAACAGTGACAGTATTAATTATTTGAATTCGCTCCAACGCCAAAGACAAGTATTAACCGAAAGTTGGGTTAATCTTTTACAAGCTCGCGCTAATCTGAATCGCTCAGTCAATGCCTATTTATTGGAAGGGCGTGCCTATCAGGATGATGCTTCCGCTGACGACCTGATTAAGGCAGCAAATCGTAATTTTAAAGCCGCGAATGCTGCCTATCAGCGTTATAACAAGCTGATGTCAGAAACAAATTATGATAAGGCTAAATTTGAAAAGCTCTTTTCAACTTATGAAACTTACCGTAATGCGTTAATTAAATTAGGGGAATACGCTCAAAAAGGTCAATTAGAGCAATTCTATGCACATCGTACGTCAGAACATCAAATTAAATTTGAAGAACAATTTAATGCTTATTTTGCTGACATTTCAGCGGATTTCCAAAGTGAAGTTAAACGTGCCGATGCTAATTATCGCGAATCCTTATATTTAATTATCTTTTTATCGGTTGTATTAGCACTTATTGGCTTCTTGAGTTACCGCTATGTACGTAAGGGAATTATTGAACCTTTAGGGCATTTAATTCAACGAATCAAAATTTTTGCTGCGGGTGATTTAACACCAACCGTTGATACCAAGGCGACCAATGAAATTGGTGAATTGGCTCGGGGTGTCGAACATATGCAACAAGAACTGATTAATACGGTTCGTGGGGTTCGTGATGGTAGTGAGACTATTTATCAAGGAACCAGTGAGATAGCCGCAGGTAACAATGATCTTTCTTCTCGTACTCAGCAACAAGTTGCGTGTTTAGAAGAAACTGCCGCGAGTATGAGTGAGCTGACCGCGACAGTAAAACAAAATACGGAGTACGCGCATCAAGCTAGCGAGTATGCAAGTCAAGCTTCAGCGATTGCTAAAGAAGGCGGGAAAGTGGTGTCCAATGTGGTAAATACCATGCTGAATATCGCTGAAAGTTCTCAAAAGATCTCAGATATCACTGCTGTTATCGATAGCATTGCCTTCCAAACCAATATATTAGCATTGAATGCGGCGGTTGAAGCGGCACGTGCTGGTGAACATGGGCGTGGATTTGCGGTGGTGGCCGATGAGGTTCGTAACCTCGCGCAACGCAGTGCAAATGCCGCAAAAGAGATCAAAGCATTGATTGAAGACTCTGTATCAAGAACCGATACAGGCGCGCGTCAAGCTGGTGATGCGGGTGAAACAATGACAAAAATTGTTGAGTCCGTTACTCGTGTCACTGACATTATGTCCCATATTGCATTGGCATCGGATGAGCAGAGCAAGGGAATTTCACAGGTCAGTATTGCCGTTGCTGAAATGGATAAGGTGACTCAGCAAAATGCTTCACTCGTTGAACAATCTGCGGTTGCGGCAAATGTTTTGGAAGAACAAGTCGCTAAGCTTGCTCAACTGATATCGATTTTCCGTTTGCCTGCCATGAAGCAAACAGAGCGCCAAGTGACAGAGCCTGCGGCAAGAACAATTTCAAATGTCGTGAAGACGCCAGATTTGAAAAAAATAGCATCGAAGAATCATCAAGATGATGACAATTGGGAAACTTTCTAAAGACTCAGCTCAGCTTAGCGCTGCCAAGTTTTACGCTTGGCAGCGTTTCTGTACATCACTGAAATAGTGATTGTTACATAGAAATCTTAGCTGGCGTATGTGGGGATAAAATATGTTTGGTAAGAGTATAAGGATTTCAGTCAGTTTATATCTACTGCTTATTATGTTTTGTGGGATGCAGATAGTATCTAGCGCCCTTTCATTGGGAATAGTGTCTAGCGAACTCTCTTCTTTAGAACGTATCGATCTCGGTTCGAAAAAACGTGATTTACTCGAAACCACCTATGAAGATCTTATGCAAGCCCGTAGTACTCTGACCCAAATCGTGGTGCACATGAAAGTGGATTCTGACACGAAGAGCATTGAGCAGGCGAAAGGTGTTTTTGATCAATTTCTACAAAAAGCGGCTGACGACTATGAAAAATTTAAAGCTCAGCCGCTATTGAATGAGCATGAAAATCTCGCGGCAATCGAAGAGAGTTACCAAGCTTTTGTGGCAATTTTAAAAGAATTAAGAGCGTTGATTGAGAGTAATGACATTCCTGGCTATGTCGCATTGCCTGCACAGCAGCATCAAGATCAGATGGCTGAAATTATCAACCAATACCTTGAGTTACTGAACAACGACAGCAAAAACTCACTAGATTCTGCGAATTTCTATAATCAAGTGGCCTGGTTTATGTTCTTTGCTGTGACCTTCATTATTTTAGCCGTTTCTGGTTTAGCGCATTTTTGGATGAAGCGTAAAGTCATTTATCCACTCATGAGCATGAGTGAACACTTTATGAAACTCGCGCAAGGCAAACTGAATCAAGATATTCGCGTCACAACCCGAGATGAAATTGGTGAAGTATTTGAACAACTTAAACTGATGCAAGAGTCACTTGCGACTTCAGTTATTAATTTACGCATCAACACTGACCAAATGTATACCGGTATTCGTGAGATTGCGTTGGGCAATAACAATTTATCCTCTCGCACGGAGCAACAAGCTGCATCATTAGAAGAGACGGCAGCGAGCATGGAAGAATTAACCGCGACAGTAAAACAAAATGCGGACAACGCACGTCAAGCAAGTGAACTCGCGATCTCAGCATCAAAAACGGCAACTAAAGGCGGTGATATTACTGTCGATGTTATTGAAACAATGACAGAAATTTCACACAGCTCACAAAAAATCAGTGCCATTATTAGTGTGATTGATGGCATTGCCTTCCAAACCAATATTCTCGCTTTAAATGCAGCAGTAGAAGCCGCTAGAGCTGGCGAACAGGGACGTGGGTTCTCGGTTGTTGCAGGTGAAGTTCGTGCATTGGCTCAGCGTAGTGCTGAAGCGGCGAAAGAGATTAAAACATTGATTGATGAATCCGTTGGACGAGTCAACCAAGGATCTCAATTAGTTAACGAAGCGGGACAAACCATGAATGAGTTGGTGGCGGCAGTGAATCAGGTCACTGAATTGATGGGGAATATCGCGTCTGCTTCTAATGAACAGAGCCGAGGTATTGAACAGGTTGCAACAGCAGTGAGCCAAATGGATTTAGTGACGCAACAAAACGCCGCATTGGTTGAGCAATCGACCAGTGCAACAGCGGCCTTGGAAGACCAAGCCAATAATTTAGTTGATACTGTTGCATTCTTTGAAGTATCGGAAAATAAAGTCGCACACATTCGTTAATTCATTGCTAGGCATTAAGCAGCCGTTTATCGGCTGCTTCTGGGTTTTTATTAAATAGGACAAAGTACGATGCTTTTTGCGCCACAGATAGAACCATTGACCGATGAAGAGTTCGGTCGGGTTTGCCGATTTATTCATAAAAAATCAGGCATCGTTCTTACCATGAATAAAAAAAACATGGTGTATAACCGGTTATTAAAAAGGTTACGAGACTGTAATGTCAGTAATTTCGCTGAATATCTCCATATGTTAGAGCGAGAGCCGTTACATCCTGAATGGCAAGCATTTGTGAATGCATTGACGACAAACTTAACCGCTTTTTTCCGTGAACCTCATCATTTTGTCACTTTGGCCGATTTTGTTCGTTCTCGTAAAAATAGCAACATCAATATTTGGTGTGCGGCTTCTTCAACAGGGGAAGAACCTTATTCTATTGCGATGACACTAAGCGATGTGCTGGGTGCTCAAGCCTCTAATGCCAAAATCATCGCAAGTGATATTGATACAGAGGTATTAGATAAGGCGAAACAAGGTGTGTATCGCATTGAAGAACTCAAATCACTCAGTGCATTACAGCGGCAACGCTATTTCATGAAAGGGGTGGGAGATTTTGAAGGCTACGCACGTGTTAAACAGACATTAAGGCAGATGATTGAATTTCGGTATTTAAATCTTAGCGATAACGATTGGCAGCTGCAACATCGCTTTGATGCAATTTTTTGTCGTAACGTCATGATCTACTTCGATAAAGAGATGCAAATCAAACTATTAGAGCGGTTTGCGCCATTACTCAAACCAGACGGTTTGTTATTTATCGGCCATTCAGAAAATTTATCACAATTATCACAACGATTTGTAATTAAAGGACAAACAGTCTACAGCTTACAATCGGCGAGGAGGGGGTGATGAACAAAATTAAAGTGCTTTGTGTTGATGACTCAGCATTAATGCGTCAAATCATGCGTGAAATCATTAATAGTCACTCCGACATGATGGTTGTTGATACGGCACCGGATCCCTATGTGGCGCGTGATTTAATCAAACAACATCAACCTGATGTCTTAACGCTTGATGTTGAGATGCCGCGGATGGACGGCATTGATTTTTTAGAGAAATTGATGAGGTTACACCCATTACCTGTTGTTATGGTTTCTACGCTCACATCCAAAGGCTCTGAAGTTACACTGAAAGCATTAGAACTTGGTGCGGTTGATTTTGTCACTAAGCCACAAATTGGTATCCGTGAAACCATGATGAGCTACCGTGATGTGATCGGCGAAAAAATCCGTGCCGCGGCCATGTCAAAAATTACTCAGCGAAATCGTTTTGCGCGTCCAGAAAAGGGGGTTGCTGAGCCAACAAAAATGGTTAAGCCACTGTCACCCTATGTTTGTCATAGCAGAGTGATTGCTGTAGGGGCATCAACTGGCGGGACAGAAGCTATTCGCCAATTTTTAGAAATGCTCCCTCGTGAATGTCCTCCGGTGGTGATTACACAGCATATGCCTGCCGGTTTTACGCGTTCATTTGCTGAAAGGTTAAATAAATTGTGTTCGTTGACCGTGAAAGAGGCCGAACACAATGAACCACTACAGAAAGGCCATGCTTATATTGCCCCCGGTGATTCACATATGTTGGTAGTCGATAACGGCCGTGGTTATCACATCCGTTTACAGCAAACTGAACCTGTAAACCGCCATCGCCCTTCTGTGGATGTGTTATTTGACTCCGTGGCGAAATGTGTTGGTCGTAAGTGTGTGGGTATTTTATTAACCGGAATGGGCATGGATGGGGCAAAAGGCATGCTGAACTTGCGTCAACAAGGCGCGGTCACCTACGCACAAAACGAAAGCAGTTGCGTGGTATTTGGCATGCCGCGAGCAGCTATCGAACTCAATGCTGTCGACGAAATTCAAGATATTGCCAAAATTGCGCCGAGTGTTTTGGCTCGACTTTCATCTGTGTCCGCATAACGGTTGCAGAATTTACAATTGTATTTTTGAAGGAGTGGTTATGGCCGCTAAAGATCTGAGTTTTTTGGTAGTAGATGATTTTTCCACGATGCGACGTATTGTTCGTAACTTATTAAAAGAACTTGGCTTTAATAAAATTGAAGAAGCGGAAGATGGCATTGATGCCTTAGAAAAAATCCGTGCCGGACATATTGATTTTGTGGTTGCGGATTGGAATATGCCTAACATGGATGGCTTAGAGTTATTGAAAACTATTCGTGGCGATGAAGCGTTGAAACATATTCCTGTTTTGATGGTGACTGCTGAAGCGAAGAAAGAAAATATCATCGCAGCAGCCCAAGCGGGTGCGAGTGGCTATGTTGTGAAGCCATTTACCGCGGCGATATTAGAAGAAAAATTGAACAAAGTATTTGAAAAGATGGGATTGCAATAAACGCACCTGCTGAAGGAGAGTGTGATGACAGAACAAATAGTAACGGCGAGCAGTCCCACTGGTAATGACGATTTAAAACAGGTCATTACTCGGATTGGTACCTTGATGAGAACTTTGCGCGAAAGCATGCGGGAACTTGGCTTAGAAAAAAGTGTTCAGCAGGCTGTTGCTAGCATTCCTGATGGCAAAGACCGTCTGCGCTATATTGCGCAAATGACGGCTCAAGCAGCTGAAAAAACATTAAATGGTATTGATGTAATCAAACCACTGCAAGCCCAGATGCATGACCAAGCGCTAGCATTGCAGCAGCAATGGAATGGTGTGACTAATAACCAAATTAGTGCGGAATTACAGCAATCTACGAATGATTTTCTCGGTCGAGTGATTACTGATAGTAATACGACTAAAGCAGAATTACTTGAAATCATGATGGCACAAGACTTTCAAGATCTGACAGGGCAAGTCATTAAAAAAATGATGGAAGTGGTCGAAGAAGCAGAGAAACAGCTACTCGCATTGTTAATGGAAAATACGCCACCAGAAATGCGAGTTAAACAGCAGAATGACAGCTTATTAAATGGCCCACAGATTAATAAAGACGGTGCGAATGTGATGGCATCACAATCGCAAGTCGATGATTTGTTAGATGAGTTAGGTTTCTAACTGGCGGTAGATCCCCCTTCAACTATGATGCAGGGGGATTTCATCATGTAGAGAACATGTCGCTCAAGTCATGAAACAGAGCACGCTATCGACCTATTACTTAGTCATGTTGATAGACTTCAACAATTTTGCCACCAAATGCTTCAGTAAATTGCTGAATGAAATCATCACTCATATCCCAACTATGAAAACTGAATCCTAAATCACCAAATGCCCATGGTGGGTCATAATGCCAGTCTGAAATAGGGGCGTGATAATCACAATTGACACATTCTAAATCATGAGGATGACCTTCGTACCAAGCCGTCACCGCATCGCTCCAACGTTCACTTTGCTCGCTTTGCTCATTTTTACACGTTGGGCAGTAGATACCCAGACCATTTCCTCCGGCATGGAAAACCGTACGCTCAGTGGTAATGGTTAAATAGTTTTTCAGTATGTTTTCGGGAAGTTGTGTCGGTACGATTTTATCATCAATCACATATAAGATGGGTTGTTTATACGCTGGCGTCGGGCGATACAACACTTCATCATCTTCTAGCTGCTGATAATCAGGGTCAATAATACCTTGTTGTTTTAACCAATTTAGCATGCGTTCCGCTTCTTTTTTGGCATCTTCAGCTAAAACCTCTGGGGCGACAAGATGGCAACTATCCATATCGTGGTGACCTTTAAACAAGAAAGTAGCTGATTAGCTTACCTTCTGACATGACCGAACAAAATAGGATTCGGTGTATTTATTTTGCAGTACTGATCATGTCTACGCTTAATCAGCATACTCAGGATTTTCGTCTTTATTTTTGTCATGTAATTTCGACATCTTTTTAATGCACGATGCCGTTATTTTTTGCGTAACGTTTCGCAAAATAGCTGAAATATTACTCAATGGGTAAATAACCCTAGTGAACGTCGTCTATTTTCTTGCATTGATTTTTTTACACTCTGTCATGCTATAGCCCAAACTTCCAATCTGCTGACCAGCAAGGAAATGGCGTGTCCGACGACAGTGATGTAGAAAAAACAGAAGAACCCACGCCCCATAAAAAACAGAAAGCAAAAGATGATGGGCAGATAGTTCGTTCAAAAGAGCTAAGTTCGCTAATGATGATGTTGGCGGGTATCAGCCTATTATGGCTAAGTGGTGGGCACCTTGCCGACGAGTTGCGGCAAATTTTTCGTCAAGGCTTTATTTTTGATGGGCACTATATACAAAACACCTTGTTGATGGTGAGTTACTTTGGACAAATGGTAGGGGAAGCATTATTTGCACTCTTACCTGTCATTGGCGGGTTGGCGTTAGTTGGTATTTCGGCATCTTCACTTGTTGGTGGCTTATTATTTAATAGTAAATTAATTAAATTTGATTTGAAAAAGCTTAATCCAATCAGTGGATTAAAACGAATTTTTTCGATGAACGCACTCTCTGAACTGTTTAAAGCAGTCCTAAAGTCGATGTTTGTTGGATTAGGGGCAGCCATTTTTTTATGGCAAAACTGGCCATCATTGTTGCATCTGGTAACCGAATCACCAGTAAGTGCGTTAGAAAACGCGATGTACAAGGTGATTTTTGCCGGCTATTTAATTGTATTTTTGCTGATCCCGATGGTGGCATTTGATGTGTTTTATCAGTTTCGCTCTCATTTAAAAAAATTACGAATGAGCCGCCAAGAAATCAAAGACGAGTTTAAACAACAAGAGGGTGACCCTCAAATTAAAGCAAAAATTCGTCAGCAGCAGCGAGCAATAGCGCGTAATCGCATGATGGCGGATGTGCCTCAAGCCGATGTGATTGTCACCAACCCGACTCACTATGCAGTCGCATTAAAATACGATGACAAGCATATGGGGGCGCCGAAAGTATTGGCAAAAGGTGCTGGCGTGTTAGCGCAACGCATCAAAGAAATCGGCCAAGAGCATCGAATTTTACAGCTAGAGGCTCCCCCATTAGCACGGGCTCTCTATCGCCATGCTGAAATAGGGCAAAGCATTCCTGTCGCACTGTATGCTGCGGTGGCAGAAGTCTTAGCATGGGTTTACCAACTGCGTCGCTGGCGGCGTGAGGGTGGATTAAAACCAAGAAAACCGAAAAATTTACCAGTGCCACCGGCGCTGGATTTTGCTGGAGAAAACAATCGCGATGGCTAATTTGGCTGCATTATTAAAATTGCCTAAAAATTTACAGGGTACACAGTGGCAAATTCTTGCTGGCCCAGTGCTTATCTTACTTATCTTATCAATGATGGTACTGCCGCTACCGGCCTTTATTTTGGATTTGCTATTTACCTTTAATATCGCGCTATCCATTATGGTGCTATTAGTGGCAATGTTCACCAAGCGTACACTTGATTTTGCTGCTTTCCCAACCATCTTACTGTTCGCGACATTATTACGTTTATCACTGAATATCGCCTCAACACGTATCATTTTGCTGGATGGTCACACCGGTCCTGATGCGGCAGGGCGTGTTGTTGAAGCCTTCGGTCACTTCTTGGTCGGCGGCAACTTTGCGATCGGGATTGTCGTTTTTATCATTTTAGTGTTGATTAACTTCATGGTGATTACTAAGGGGGCTGGACGAATCGCTGAAGTCGGCGCACGTTTTGTACTCGATGGTATGCCTGGCAAACAAATGGCCATTGATGCGGATTTGAATGCGGGAATTATTAATGATGATGAAGCCAAAAAACGTCGAGCAGAAGTCACTCAAGAAGCTGATTTTTATGGTTCGATGGATGGTGCGAGTAAATTTGTGCGTGGAGATGCAATCGCGGGGATCATGATCATGGTGATCAACGTCGTTGGTGGACTGATAATAGGTGTTGGGCAACATAATATGACGCTAGGTGATGCAACCAGTGCTTATACGTTGCTGACTATCGGTGATGGCTTAGTGGCTCAGATCCCTGCTCTGATTATCTCCACTGCCGCGGGGGTGATTGTGACTCGTGTGGCGACCGATGAGGATGTGGGTGAGCAGATGGTCACCCAATTATTTAATAACCCACGAGTTATGTGGCTCAGTGCAGGGGTATTAGGGTTAATTGGCTTAATCCCAGGCATGCCAAACTTTGTTTTTTTACTGTTTACGGTGGCGTTAGCTGGATTGGGTTGGTATTTAGTACGTAAATCAAAACAGCCTGAAAACCAAACTGAGGATGGTCAACTCAAACAGTTTCAAGAGGCAAATAAAGTCGTTGAAGCGACGTGGGACGATGTTCAATTAGAAGATTTGTTGGCAATGGAAGTTGGCTATCGGTTGATCCCTTTAGTGGATAACGACCAACAAGGCGAATTGCTTGGACGTATTCGTGGGCTACGCAAAAAATTTGCTCAAGAGGTGGGGTATTTGCCTCCAGTTGTTCATATTTGTGACAACTTAGAGCTTTCCCCTTGTGAATATCGCATCCTTATCAAAGGTGCGGAGGTTGGGCGCGGTGAAGCTCAACCAGGGCGTAGTTTAGCCATTGACCCCGGTAATGCAGCAGGCACCTTACCTGGTGATGCGACTAAAGAACCCGCCTTTGGTCTGCCAGCTGTGTGGATTGATGATGATTTACGTGAACAGGCTCAAATTCAAGGATATACCGTTGTCTCCGCGAGTACGGCTGTGGCGACGCACTTTAATCAAATTCTGCTACAGAACTCCAGCACATTGTTTGGTCGTCAAGAAGCTCAATTGTTGTATGACCGAGTGAAAAAAGAGATGCCGAAGTTGGCTGATGACCTGATCCCTGACACCATTTCTCTGACAATACTGCATCGTGTATTGCAGAATTTATTGGCGGAGGAGGTGATGATCAGAGATATGCGGACGATCCTTGAAACACTCGCTGAAATGGCAGGTGAAAATGGTGAGCAAAAAGATACTGACTATTTAACATCGCAGGTGCGTATCGCGCTAGGACGAGCAATAACCCAACAGTGGTTTGGTCATGCAGAAGAAATTCAAGTGATTGGATTAGATGCCGGTCTCGAGCAAATTTTATTACAGGCGGCAAAAAATGGCGGCGGGTTAGAGCCTAACTTAGCACAATTTATTCAAAATCAGGCAGAAGAGGCGATAAGGCATCAAGAAGCCATGGGAGCCCCGACGGTATTGTTAGTTAATCATGGTTTACGTTTGATTCTTTCTCGTTTTTTACGTCGAAGCTTGCCACAGCTGGTCGTGATGTCAAATCTCGAACTAAATGATCGTCGTAAAATTCGTATGACATCCATGATCAGTGGCAGCTAAATCCGTTTATGAAAGCGATGAGTATTTAATAAAAGAGTACGATGCCTTATTGGGTAATCCAGTCAGGCATCACACACTGTCCGCCATGGCATTTTTATCTTTGGATAAAAGAATAACCTCCCCATAATCATTGCCTATCGATATCACACAGCTATCACTGGCAGAAGACATAAAAAACGCAACGTTGATGTTTGATAGAAACGCTTTTGTGACGTTGATGATGTCACGTTGAATTCTAATGGCTTGAAACATACCAACAGTTATATCACCAATAGGTATGATGCCAATTGGATCATTATTATGTTTTGTGGCTGCTGGTTGTTGTGAAGTTATAGAATAAGATGCTTGGATGAGTCATCTATTACTATTGGATAGATCTAGTTGCCCAGCGAAAGGGCGAGATTGGTTTAACCAATGATATACCTTAAATGATAGCTTCTCTTTTATTGGCTCGTAAACGCGATGATGATGGGATGCGACGATAATAAAAATAAATGATTCTTCAATGATATACCGACTTTAGCTAGCGAGTCATAATTGACCAGTATATCACTGAGATTAAATAGAGATTTTCTTCCCTAAAACAGGGCGTTTCTCTTCTAAACCATCCGCACCATAAGTTGATTGATTATTATGCTTTTTGACAAAAGCAAGTCGCTGATTATTCAGTTCAATGTGCAACTGCAACATTTGGTGGTTACGGTAATTAAGCTCTTTTAACGTCGTTGTTAGCGCTTTAATTTCAGCCCATAGATGATAAAGAGCAGGATGTTCATCATAAGGTGCGGCAATACCAAGTTCTTGCTCAAGGCGTAACCGATTTGTTTCACCATGGCCTATCGTGGTGACTAAATAGCGTTTTTGCTCAGTCGCTTCCTGAAAAGGTGAGGGTGGAACACGGTGGTAGCCCAACAACAGCTCTTCATTCTTCATCACAATTTGTAATGACTGCAAATGTGTGAGCTGTTGTTCCAATAATATTAATAATTCGTCGTTCATATTAACTATCTTATTTCATCGCCAGCATACATTCATGGGCATCGCGTAAAATACCGTCAGCAATTTTTCCTGCATCCATTTGCAATGTTCCCTCTTTAATGGCTTGCTTAATTCTTTCAACCTTTTCACTATTAATATCGCTCGCCTGAGGCTGGAGTAATTTCTTTTTGAGTTCACTTGGTGAAAAAGTACTTTCTTTGACTGATTCGGCTTCTGAGACTTTTTTCTCACGAAGTTGTGCCGCAGGATCTTGAGGGTCACGGTTTGTGACTTGCGTTAACGCTGAAATTGCAGATGTTTGCTCAATAGCCATAGTGTTTTTCCTGTTCCGATATTTTTATGAATGGAATATCGGCATTAATTACGAGTTCTTTAATGTTATGCTTATCTTTAAGACAATTCTAATATTTGAAATGATGCCGCTACTATTCATTATTAGCGGGTACATACTATATATTATGTTATTGAATCTCAATTAAAATTCGCTACTTGAGCGCTATCTGAACACTGCCATTTTCGAGGGCCGAGCCATTCACAACTTGGCCGTTAATGAGACGCACGCGTATATTTTCACCTATGGCAGCATTATTGATGGCTCGTCCTTCATATTTCACAGAAAAATGATTTCCATTGGCAAAAACATAGACGTTTTGTCCTGCTTTAATAGCCCATGGTTTACGCATCATGGATTGCGTCAGCGTCTGTCCTGCATTGATATCACGTAGTGCGATACTACCGCGTATTGCGACTTTATCATTTATCGTGCCAGAGGGTAATTTGTGTAATAACCCCTTTTTGGTCCCGATATCAACAAATTCAATTTTTTCACCACGGGTGATATTGCGTGTTGCAACATGGTACTGCCCTGTGACATTAACGGTTAATTGGATAAATTGCTTCTTTTTACCGCACTGTACAGGTAATGAAATATTTCCCATATTTCGCCTACCGACGGGTGGGAAAATGTGTGGTTTTTCACAATTGGGCCAACGTTCTATTGGGGTTTTTATCTCAATAGAAACTTGATTAGGTTTTGGGTGTATTTGGCGAAAATAGTCGTTAATGTCTTGAGGTAAAGAGGCTTCAGCGGTGGCTGTCAGTAAAATTAATGTACTGAATATTGTTGTTTGAAAACCATTCATCGAACTGACACCTTATCAACATACACTTTTTAGTTGCTCGCATTCTACGCATGCCATCAATATTGAATGGGGCAAATAGGTCAATAATTTTGCCTTTATCCTGCCATTAGATTTTTTGTCATACCGCTAATATAAGCGCGTCGAATTTTAAATTTCAGCGTTTTCTGCATTGCTATTCTTTGAAGAATCGCGTTGGCGAATGACGTGACATATTCCAGCTTATTTAGAGCGATAAGATTGAAACGCTAGGTAAGCACATATTTATCGAGGGCGAACATGATTGATAAATTAAATGCCACATTTGCTTTTCAGCAGCAGGCATTATCAATACGCGAGGCAAGACAAACTGTATTGGCCGCAAATATTGCGAATGCGGATACACCCGGATATCAGGCGCGAGATATTGATTTTAGTCGTCAGTTACAACAGGCGGTCGATCGCGCTGGGATCAACGGTAAAGGTGTTGCGCTTGCAGTGACAGCAAAGGGCCATATAGAAGGCCGAGGCATGAAAGCTCCCGCTCTTGATCTTAAATATCGTGTGCCATACCAAACGTCAATGGATGGTAATACGGTTGATATGGATATAGAACGCAGCCAATTTGCAGATAATACCTTGAAATATCAGGCAGATCTGACATTCATTAATAGTCGCGTTAAAAGCATGTTGGCCGTGCTACAACAAGGGTAATGATTATGGCTTTATTAAGTATTTTCGATATTTCAGCATCTGCATTGACGGCTCAATCACAGCGCCTCAATGTGAGTGCTAGCAATATGGCTAACGCAGAAAGTGTCGTTGGCCCTGACAGTGAACCTTTCCGTGCGAAACAATTGGTCTTTCAAATGTCGCCTCAAGGTCGCAATGAGGTCGGTGGTGTGCGAGTCAGCCAACTGATTGAAGACCCTACACCGCCACGTATGGAATATAAGCCCGGTCATCCATTAGCCGATGAGAAAGGTTATGTACGTATGCCTAATGTCGATATGGTTGGTGAAATGATCAACACGATTTCTGCTTCCCGTAGCTATCAAGCGAATTTAGAAGTAATGAACACCGCGAAAACGTTGCTTCAAAAAACCTTAACCATAGGCCAGTAACGAGGAAGCAAAATGGGCATTGCAGCCACAATGTATGATTCTTTGGATAATACAACGACTGGCCCTGAGCCATTGAAAAGTAATATTCCAACAAAAAGTCAAACAGATGATATGCGTGACACATTTTTAAAAATGATCGTGACGCAGATGCAAAATCAGGATCCCACCAAGCCGATGGAAAACACGGACTTGACGAGTCAACTTGCCCAAATTGCAACTCTCGAAAGCATGAATAAGTTGAGCGATAAAGTCAGCGGGATCTCAAGTCAAATCGGTTCAGGTCAATCGTTGCAAGCAACCCAATTAGTAGGAAAAGGGGTTTTGATACCGCGTAATGAAATTGTGCTTGCACCGCTTAAAAAACAAGAAAGTGGTGAAAATAGCGATATTTCTAAGCCAACAAATCCTCTACCTGATGATGAACTCAACCGTAGTTTGTCGGTGTTAAATGATAGTGGTGATGAGAGTGAGGTATCTCAAGACGATTACATTTCTTCACCATTTGGTTTCTTCCTACCTAAACACGCAGACAGCGTTGAGATCACCATTCGTGACAAAAATAGGGCAGTAGTTCGTACGATTTCTTACGAAACAGAAGTAAAACCCGATATTTACGATATGTCGTGGGATGGTCGTGATAACAACGGTCAATTAGTTGCAGATACTAAAAGTAAATATTTCTTTGATGTAAAGGCCATTAAAAACGGTGCTGAGATAGAAGTCACTAAACTGGGTTATACCCGAGTGAATGGTGTCACACCGGGCACTGATGCGCCTTTATTGGATGTTGGGATAGGGCAGAGTGTGCCACTTAGCAGCATTTTTAAGGTCTACCCATCATCTTAATTTTATTCCCCAAACCGTCATGGAGAACACATGTCTTTTTCACAAGCAGTTAGTGGCTTAAATGCCGCCTCAGCGGGGCTTGATACGATTGGTAATAACATTGCCAACTCCGCAACCAATGGTTTCAAAGGGGCGACCACCTCTTTTGCCGATATGTTTGCCGGTTCAGGCGTAGGTCTGGGTGTTAACGTTGCGGCAGTCACTCAAAATTTTAAAGATGGTCCAATTACTCGGACGGATAGACCGACAGATGTGGCAATTTCTGGTAATGGCTTTTTCCGAGTTCAAAATCAAAACGGCGATATCTTTTATAGCCGTGATGGACAATTTACGCGCGATAAAAGCGGTAATCTGGTGAATAACCAAGGAATGATTATTACCGGTTACCCAGCGGGTTTAGATGAAAATGGCAATATCGTTGTTCAAAGCGGTGGCGTACCTCAAGGATTAAATATCCCAACAGATATGATGGATGCAAGAGCATCTGATACGGCAAAGCTCACCATTAATCTAAACTCCGAAGATAAAGTTAAATCAAAACCATTTGATGTTAATAACCCTGATGACACAGGAAGTTATAACTTTAGTACCACAATGAGTGCCTTTGATAGCCAAGGTAACACCCATGAAATTTCAGTTTATTTTGTTAAAACGGATGACAATAAATGGACGGCTTATGGAAGAGACTCAGGCGATAAGGTGGCGAAAAAATTAGGTGACCTAGAATTCGATGGTAATGGTCGCTTAGCCAGCCCAACGAATGCCGTTTTTGCATTTGATTACAACGGATTGAATGGCGCTAATGATGGCACATTGCAGGTTGACTTAAATAAAACTCGTCAGCAAAAAGTCAGTGAATCTTCTGTCAGTGCTATTGATGTTAATGGCTATCCTGCCGGTGAGTACACCAATTTTAAAATAGAAGACAACGGTCTGATTGTCGCTAACTACTCAAACCAACAAAAGCGAGTGGTTGGTCAAGTGGCCCTGTCTGCTTTTGCTAATCCAAGTGGCTTAGTTTCACAAGGCGGTAACGTGTGGGCATCATCAAATGCGTCAGGTAACCCAATGGATGGCGTACCGGGGGTTGGTCAATTCGGGAAATTGACGAGTGGAGCGTTAGAGTCTTCTAACGTTGATATGAGCCAAGAGCTGATCAATATGATTGTGATGCAACGTAACTACCAATCGAACGCGCAGACAATCAAAACCCAAGATCAGATGCTGCAAACGATGGTTAATTTACGTTAATAGTAGAGGGTGGCCATGGATCACGTCATTTATACCGCAATGGGTGGAGCTCGACATGCGCTTGAAAACCAAGCGATTGTTTCTAACAACATTGCGAATGTTTCTACCTCTGGTTTTAAAGCACAGCTAGCGGCGATGCGCGCTGTTCCGATTAATGGTGATAGCGAGCAAACACGTACGTTAGTCGTTGCTTCAACGCCAGGCGCTGATATGAGCCAAGGGCCGCTTAATTATACCGGCCGGCCGATGGATGTTTCATTGAACGATAAGCATTTCTTAGCGGTTGAACTTGCCGATGGCAGTGAGGCTTATACACGTAACGGGAACATCCAAATTTCATCTGAGGGTGAGCTGGTGATTGGTGAACACCGTTTACAAGGTGATGGCGGGCCAATTAACGTTCCCCCAAATGCTGAATTAACCATTGGTGAGGATGGTACGGTCACCGCGCTACTCGCCACCGATCCGCCAACCATGTTAGGTCAAATTGGTCGTTTGAAAATTGTGGAAGCTCAACCTCAGGATTTGCTACGCGGTGAAGATGGATTATTTCATCTCTCACCACAGGCAATAGCCGCGAATGGTGATGTGCTGGCACAAAGTGAACGAGCATCACTCACATCGGGAGTGATTGAAGGCAGCAATGTTAATGCGGCTGAAGCTATGGTGTCGATGATCGCCAATGCGAGATATTTTGAAATGCAGATGAAAGTGGTACGTAGTGCGGATGAAAATGCACAAAAAGCCAACCAACTGCTTGCCGTTAGCTAATTTTTAGTAAGGAATCACCATGATCCGTTCTCTATGGATTGCGAAAACTGGGCTTGATACCCAACAAACCAACCTTGATGTTATTTCCAACAACTTGGCAAACGTCAGTACTAATGGTTTTAAACGTCAGCGTGCTGTATTTGAAGACTTGTTATATCAAAATGTTCGTCAACCGGGGGCAATGAGCTCAGAGCAAACGTCTTTGCCATCGGGGTTACAATTGGGTACGGGTTCCCGTCCTGTCGCAACAATGCGTATACATAGCCAAGGTGCGTTGAATAAAACAGGGAATACCACGGATATTGCGATTAAAGGGCAAGGTTTTTTACACGTGCAGATGCCTGATGGTAGCGACGCTTATACCCGTGATGGCGCTCTACAGCCTAATCAGGATGGCCAATTAGTCACCTCCAGTGGTTACCAGATCGTGCCGGCAATTACCATCCCAGATAATGCAAATAGCCTTTCTATTGCCTCGGACGGTACCGTTTCAATCACAGTTTATGGTGATAACCAACCACAACAAATTGGGCAAATCACACTGACAACCTTTATTAATGATGCAGGCTTAGAAAGTATGGGGGAAAACCTCTATATGGAAACTGCCAGCTCAGGCGCTCCAAATGAAAGTGCGCCGGGCACTAACGGTGCTGGCTTGCTGTATCAACATATGCTGGAAACCTCGAACGTTAACGTTGCAGAGGAGTTAGTCAATATGATCCAAACTCAACGTGCCTATGAAATTAACAGTAAAGCGGTTTCTGCTTCTGACCAGATGCTGCAACGTTTAACACAACTTTAATTTGATGGAATAGCAATCCAGTACAAGCTAAATGGCAATTTGCGGATGATTGCAGGTTGTCATTTGGCGAATGAGAGGGAATTCAACGTGATGATAAAACAGATACAGCAGCTAAAGAGCACCATGATGATGAAAAGCGGTATTGTCCCTCAAAATAAGGAAAATTCATTATTTTCACCCAGTAAGGTTCTCGTGCTGACATTGGTATTCGCTATCAGTGGCTGCGCTTATGTCAAACCTCGTCCTCTGGTGGATACGCAGACAAGTGCGTTACCGACAGCACCGACCGCACCTGCACCTAATGGCGCCATTTTTCAAAGTGCACAGCCTGCATATTATGGCTATCAACCACTGTTTGAAGATAGGCGGCCTCGTAATGTGGGGGATATTTTAACGATTAACTTGCAAGAGAATGTTAGCGCCAGTAAGAACTCATCGGCCAATGCGAATCGTAGTGGCAAAACAGGTTTTTTAGCCGCCATTTTACCCGGTTTTATGCAGGGTTGGTTAGGGGGTAGCAATACCGAATTGGATGTGAAAGGAAGTAGCGATTTTACGGGGAAGGGAGGAGCGAATGCTAATAATACATTTAAAGGCACAATCACCGTCACGGTCGATCAACTCTTAGCGAATGGCAACTTACATGTTGTTGGTGAAAAACGTATTGCTATCAATCAAGGTACAGAATCGATTCGCTTTTCGGGTGTTGTGAACCCTCGAACAATTGGTGCGGATAATAATGTCAGTTCCACACAAGTGGCGGATGCACGTATTGAATATGTCGGTGATGGTTATATTAACGAATCACAAACCATGGGCTGGTTGCAACGCTTTTTCTTAAATGTTTCGCCTTATTAAGGTGAAAATTGAGCTGTAAACTCGTAGAGATAATCGAATGAATAAATTAGTGACCCTTCTGCTGACACTACTCTGTGTGTTTGTTGCCCCCGTTAATGGTGAGCGCATCAAGGATTTAACTACGGTGCAGGGTGTGCGTGATAACGCGTTAATTGGTTATGGATTGGTGGTCGGGCTGGATGGCACGGGTGACCAAACCATGCAAACGCCATTTACCACCCAAAGCTTGAGTAACATGTTATCTCAGATGGGGATCACGGTTCCTCCTGGCACCAATATGCAATTGAAAAATGTGGCGGCCGTTATGGTCACCGCTAAATTACCGCCTTTTGCACGTTCTGGTCAGTCACTCGATGTTGTTGTTTCTTCAATGGGGAATGCGAAAAGCCTACGCGGAGGAACATTGCTAATGACGCCTTTGAAAGGGGTTGATGGACAAATTTATGCGATGGCACAAGGCAACATTTTAGTCGGGGGAGCAGGCGCCAGTGCGGGGGGGAGTAGTATCAAAGTTAACCAATTGGCTGGTGGGCGGATCACTGGAGGAGCCACGATAGAACGTGAGCTCCCAACGAGTTTCGGCCAAAATGGTGTAATCAATCTACAACTTAATGACGATAGTTTCACATTAGCTCAAGATATTAGTGATGCGATCAATCGGTTACGTGGGGCAGGTACAGCAACACCATTAGATTCTCGCACAGTACAGTTACGTGTGCCGATGACGAATAGTGAGCAAGTACGTTTTCTTGCACAAGTCCAAGAGTTGAACGTTCGCACGCCGATTGCTGAAGCGAAAGTTATCCTTAACTCGCGTACAGGTTCAGTCGTGATCAATCGCAGTGTGACATTAGAAAGCTGTGCCGTGGCACATGGCAGCTTATCTGTGATGGTTGATAGGCAAACGCAAGTGAGCCAACCGGACACGCCGTTTGCTGGCGGACAAACCGTAGTGACGCGTAATACGAATATCGGCCTTCGTGAGCAAGGTGGCGCGCTACAAAAAGTGAACGCAAGTGTACAGCTGAACCAAGTCATACAGGCGCTGAATACTTTAGGCGCAACGCCAACAGATTTAATGTCTATTTTACAAGCGATGGAGAGCGCGGGTTGTTTACGTGCTAAGTTGGAGATCATCTAATGAATGATATGCAACTCATGCAAGGTGCGGCATTTGATTTGCAGTCGCTCAGTAGCCTAAAACGTGAAATTGCTGATTCCCCAGATAAAGGGTTACGTCAAGTCACCCAACAACTGGAAGCGACATTTGTGCAAATGATGTTGAAAAGTATGCGTGATGCGCTACCTCAAGATGGCTTATTTTCCAGCGATCAAACACGCATGCTGACCAGTATGTATGATCAACAAATTGCTCAAGATTTGTCGAATAAAGGATTAGGGTTCGGCGAAATGATGTATCAGCAGTTAAAACAAACTCAAGGTGAGACTTCCTCCCCCGAAGAACCAATAAAGCCATTCAGTATGGAGAGTAAGTTACTGGATTCGCTGCCTAATCCAGCAATGGCTCAAATTGTACGCCGTTTTGCGCCATTAGGTGATGCATTGTCATCACCAATGGGAAAAGTCAAATCCCTCTCGCTAAATAGCCAAAACTTTATCAGTCAGCTTATTGAGCCAGCCAAAGCCGCGAGTCAAAAAAGTGGTATATCGCCTCTGTTAGTGCTTGCTCAAGCCGCGCTGGAAAGTGGTTGGGGTCGCAGAGAAATTTTAACGGCAGAAGGGAAAGCCAGTCATAACCTATTCGGTATTAAAGCAGGGAAAAGCTGGCAAGGACCTGTGACTAACATTATGACGACCGAGGTGATTAACGGTAAAAGCATGAAAATGCGTGATAATTTTCGCGTTTATGCTTCTTATGAAGAAGCGATTGCGGACTATATTAATTTACTCACCGAAAACCCTCGTTATCACAGCGTTAAGCATGCGCAATCACCGGAAGTTGCGGCACGCCGTTTACATCAAGCCGGTTATGCAACAGACCCTAACTACTCGGATAAGTTAATTGCTTTGATTAACCAAATTCGTAGTCATCATGGGGTCGATAAAACAGCCTCGAAAGCGGTTCAAGCGTATACCGTCGATCTCAGTGATATTTTTTAATTTTTTATTAGAAAGGTGCCGTAAGCACTAAATGTTTACGGCATTTTTCCGATAACTAAAGCAATGAAAAAATTTGGGTTGATATTGCGACGGTTTCATCGATAAGCCATGGCGATAAGCACCAGATAAAGGAAAAGCTTATGCTGAATAATGTAATGAATAATGCGCTTAGTGGTGTGAATGCGGCACAAGGTGGGTTAAGTGTTATTTCTAATAACTTAGCTAACGCTGGTGTCGGTTATTATCACCGCCAAAGTGCTGTTTTCGGGGAGAATCCCGGCACAATGACACCTAACGGCTATTTTGGTAACGGTACCTATTTCAGCCATGTTCGCCGCGAATTTGATGAGTTTATCAACCAGCAATACGGTCAATCACGGGCTCGTAGTGGTGAATATGAGGCTTATGCGAAAAACAGTAGCCAAGTTGATGATTTGCTCACTAATGATATCGAAGATATTTCCAGTAATATCGGTAGCTTCTTTACTGCTCTTGATGCTGCGAGTAGTGATGCGAGTGATAAGACACTGATTGATGTTTTTTTGGGTAAGTCAAATGCATTAGTTGGTCAATTTAAAGAAGCAAATCGACGACTGCAAGACATGGAGCGTGATGTTAATCGCCAAATTGAAACTAAGGTGAGAGACATTAATACCTATGCGGAAAAAATCGCAGGTCTGAACCAGCAGATTGCTCGAGTACGCTCTGTGAGTGGTTCCGAACCGAATGACCTGCTTGATGTACGTGATCGCTTAGTCAGTGAAATTAACTCATTAGTTGGTGTAAAAGTCATCGAACAAAATGGGAATTATAACGTTACCTTCGCAAATGGCTTGCCATTAGTCACAGGGGAACACGCTAACCGTTTAGAAGCGGTTCCGTCCTCACAAGATGATAGCCGTTTCAGTATTGGGTTTGTGGGAGCGAATGGGCAAGCGCGAGAAATTCCGGATGATGCATTTCGTGGTGGCGAGCTCAGTGGTGTTTTACGTTCACGCAAAGAAGTTATTGATCCTGCTTATCAAAAAATCAATAAATTAGCATTGGTCTTTGCGAGTAAATTTAATGAGATCCATCAAAAGGGCTTTGACGCTAACGGCAATACAGGTAAGGACTTTTTCGAAATTGGAAAAGGGAATGTCGTCAGCAATACCTTTAATCGGGGCCAAGCGGATTTCGATTTTCACTACAGTGATGTCTCTCAAGTGACGGGTAATAATTATGAGATGCGCTTCGATGGTAAAAATTGGGATGTCACAAGGTTACCAGAAGGGACTAAAGTCACTGTGGATGCGTCAACCGCGGATACACTGAAGTTTGATGGTATTGCGTTGAAGATTAGCAATAATAATGCACAAAGTGGTGACGCATTCTTAGTAAAACCAGTCAATGGTGTCATCAACGGTATGCAGACGTTGGTGAGTGAGGCGGCAAATTTTGCTGCTGCGGGCAGTAAAGGTAGTGGCCCTGGTGATAATGAAAATTTAAAAGAGCTAGTAAAACTCCAAGATCAAAAATTAGTGGGGGGAACATCGACATTCTCAGATTATTACGCCACTATCGTCAATGATGTTGGTAACCAAACAAAGCAAGCGCAAATTGATTCCGAAACACAAAATAAAATGACAGAAAGCTTCTATGAGCAGCAGCAGGCTATTTCTGGCGTCAATATGAACGAAGAAAGTATTCAGATGCAAAAAATCCAACAGTTTTTTAATGCCAATGCACAGGTACTAAAAACCGTTGATGACCTGTTCAATGCCTTGATGAGAGCGTTCTAAGTTTCAGTGAATTAAAAAGGATTCTATTATGCGTTTAAGTACTAATATGATTTATCACCAACGTTTGCAAGACATGAACAATGCACAAGCACGTTGGATGGATGCAGGCAGTCAATTAGCGTCGGGAAAACGAGTGAGTAAGCCATCGGATGACCCTCAAGCATCCTCACAGGCGGTACGAATTAATCAGTCAGAAAACCGTAATCAGCAATATGTCGCAAGCCGAGGGTTCGCAAAAACCGGTATGTTGTTGCAAATGAGTATTTTGACTCAAATGACGGATATAACAACTCAAATCGATACAACTATTATTCAAGCTTCCAACCAAGCCAGTTTAAGCGATAGCGATAGATTATCCCTCGCAGAACAATTAAGTGGTTTAAAGGACCAGTTGGTTGCTTTGGGTAATACAACCGATGGTAATGGCCGTTATATTTTTGCTGGTTTTAAATCGGATAAGCCCCCATTTGAGGTCGATGCAAGTGGTGAAGTGATCTATAAAGGCGGCGATAAAGCGATTATGCAGAATGTATCGAGCGATCGCGAAATGACAACCTATTTCACTGGTGCTCAAGTATTTACAACAGATAGCACGAATACGGTTGAGGTGTTTAAAAGATTAAATGCAGGTATTGCTGCATTGAAAACACCACAAGAAAATGCGACTCAAGCTGAGCGAGAGGCTGCTCAAAAAGCATTGGGTGAGGCGAACTCAGCAATTAAATCGGCGTTAGATAAGATTTCAAACATTGAGGCTAAGCAAGGGTTGCAATTGCAAGAAATTGATAAGTTAGATTTCCTTGCAGATACGCGCAGTATTCAAAATAGTCAGCGTATGAGTAATTTGTTAGATACAAATTGGACAGGGGCAACATCAGACTATTATAAAGAGATGGCAATGTTCCAAGCGTCTCAGGATATTTTTAAAGATTTAAATAGCATGTCACTGTTTGGCGGTCGCTAATTTATTAGCCAGCTTCAATTGGGTTGAGGCTGGCTAATTGGTTTACCCACTTCTTTTTCCCTCTTGTTCATATTTTTCCTATCAAACCATTGTATTTTTCTTCGTATGTTTTACCCTTTATTTACCTTTTTATTTTTGCTCTTTAAAAATTTCTGATAAAACAAGATGTTACTAAGGTAGTAAAAAAAGAAGGTATTTAGCTAATAATTAGCTTAATTTATTGTTGTCTAACGCATTTTATTTGCTAGGCTATCGTTCACTGCCGTATAGGCAGCTTAGAAAGGTAGGAAATATTGTATCAGTTACAAAAGATAGTTCACTGCCGTATAGGCAGCTTAGAAACCGCGAATGGGACACCGGAGCTGGCGTTTTGGGTTCACTGCCGTATAGGCAGCTTAGAAAAGATCAGCAAAGAGGTGCTGAGGATACGCCAGGTTCACTGCCGTATAGGCAGCTTAGAAATATAAATATAATAGGATTAACAAGCATTGTCAGTTCACTGCCGTATAGGCAGCTTAGAAAGTCAGTTGCGGCACTTAAAGAGCAACAGTCATGTTCACTGCCGTATAGGCAGCTTAGAAACGTAAATTTGCGTGTAAAAGATTATTTTACATGTTCACTGCCGTATAGGCAGCTTAGAAAAGACAAACAAGCAGCTGAGACACAAGATAATCGTTCACTGCCGTATAGGCAGCTTAGAAATTTATCATCCAGCACGACCGGTGTAGTGATAAGTTCACTGCCGTATAGGCAGCTTAGAAAAGTAAATTTGCGTGTAAAAGATTATTTTACATGTTCACTGCCGTATAGGCAGCTTAGAAAGAGCGAATACAACAAATACTAACTTTTATCTGGTTCACTGCCGTATAGGCAGCTTAGAAATATTTCTCCCACCCAAAATTTAGTACCTGAATGTTCACTGCCGTATAGGCAGCTTAGAAATATAGGTGAATATATCAAAAACGGTGAAACAAGTTCACTGCCGTATAGGCAGCTTAGAAAACACAGAAACCAATCATGCACAATCTCGCTGAGTTCACTGCCGTATAGGCAGCTTAGAAATTTGAATAATGCGACTGAGGGAAATTTCCCTGGTTCACTGCCGTATAGGCAGCTTAGAAAATCAAACGCAATAAAGTTACCCGCAGCATCACGTTCACTGCCGTATAGGCAGCTTAGAAAGATCGATGCAAGAGTAACTGAGCAGACAGAAGGTTCACTGCCGTATAGGCAGCTTAGGAATCACGAAATCGACGCTATATATTAATGAATAATTAGAATACTTCTATAATGAATAGGTTTTAGTCGGAGATATAGAGGTTAATACATATTAATAAGAGTGATCATTTCAATTATTAGATACTTTATCTCTATCAATATTTGATTTGGCATGTTAAGGCGAGTGTGTTACTTTTATCAATACTTAACGTGATATGTTGAAATTAATTTATGTAGTTTTATTGATATTCAAAATAATACATTTAAGTCGCTTTTTAAATGTTTCTCGTTAACTATTTATTATATATGTTAATTTTACTGATATCTTATCAGCTTAGAAATCGATGATTTTACTGTTAACGTTCACTGCCGTACAGGTAGATTAATACATAAACCATATCAAGGTGATAGCTATTATAGGCTTGTTAGCCTTTAGCCAGATGAACAAATGATGATTTATCAACTGATATCAATTATAGGTATATGGTTATATGTTTAATGACTGTTGTTTTTTATAATTTTAACCTCGATAATTTTACTGTTAATATGGGTTTTTTATTTACTAAGGTATGTTAAGGACTAATTATGTTTATTGAAATAGTTATTATAACAAAGCACCTTAAGTTAAGGCTGCTGTTTAACTTACTCTTATTAATGTTTAAATGAAATATAGGTGTGCAAATAAGTAGTTATATGCGGTACTACTTATTTTAAAATTATTCATCTGTATTATTTATCCAGAAAATAACCCAAACATTAATGAAAGCTGTTCAAAAGCTTGATGGATAAGGCGTTCACTATAACGCGGTAAAATTGAAATAATCAACCCGAGCATGCTAATACCAATCGTGAGTGTCAGTGGGAAACCGACCACAAATACAGAAAGTTGTGGTGTCATGCGATTCAGAATACCCAGTGCTAAGTTAAGAATTAAAAATAGCGTAATAAATGGTAATGCCAACATTAACCCATTGATAAAAATGCTATTGGCAAATTGCACCAATGACCAAAATCCATCGCGATTTAGAGGCGAAACCTGAATTGGGATCAGCTCAAATGAATGAACAAGAATATAAATCAACCATAAATGTCCATCAAATGAGAGAAATAACAACAGCATAATCAGATTTAGAATTCGACCTAAAATGGGCATATTAGGGCCACCTGTAGGGTCGAAAAAGGTGGCAAAAGATAATCCCATCTGTAAACCAATCACTTCCCCTGCATGGCGTACAGCAGCAAATGCCATCTGCATGGTTAAGCCTATAGCAACGCCAATAACCAGCTGTTGCACTATCACCCATAAGCCCATTGCTGAAAATAATGGAATATTCACGACAGGAAGTTGAGGTGATACGATCAAAATCACAAAAAAAGCTAATATCACTCTGACTTTAGTAATCGATTGTTTTTCATTAAAAAAGGGCGCTGTACCGAACAGCGCTAAAAGGCGTATGAAAGGATAAAAGCCTTGGCTGAGCCAGAGAGTGAGTGTTTCACTAGTCATCGTTAACATGATTAGCCAATGATGAATGGTAAATTACTGAATAGGGTGCGCATATAGTCCAGCAATAAATTGAGCATCCATGGACCCGCAATAATAATGACAGCGATAACAGAGAGAATTTTAGGAATAAATGATAGGGTCATTTCATTCACCTGTGTAGCCGCTTGCAGCAAGCTAATGATCAACCCCGCGAATAGTGCAGCGAGCAATAATGGGGCGGCTAACATTAAAGCAATCTTCATCGCTTCGGTACCCATTGCCATAACTGATTCAGGTGTCATCGTTATTCCTTATTTAAATAACTCAATGAATAAATGATGTTTATTGCTAATTAAAAAAGCTTTGTGATAAAGAACCGAGTAATAACTGCCAGCCATCCACTAAAACAAATAACATCAATTTAAATGGCAACGAAACTGTCGCAGGTGGAACCATCATCATACCGAGCGCCATCAAAACACTAGCAACCACTAAGTCTATGATTAAAAATGGAATAAAAATGGTAAATCCGATTTGAAAAGCGGTTTTGAGTTCGCTGGTAATAAAAGCTGGTACCAAAATTCGCATAGGAACATCTTTAGCTTCTTGGATATCACCGACTTTTGCTATTCGAGCAAACAGAGCTAAATCAGTTTCACGGGTTTGTCCTAGCATAAAGGTACGAAATGGGGCGGTTCCCCGTTCTAAAGCCGTTTCTAAACTGATCTTATCTTCACTAAACGGTTGATAAGCTTCGCGATAAGCTTGGTCTGCAACAGGTGACATCACAAAAAATGTCAGAAAGAGCGCAAGTCCTAATAACACTTGGTTTGGTGGTGCTGAAGGGGTACCAAGAGCGTTACGTAATAGACCTAACACAATGATAATGCGTGTAAAGCTGGTCATCATTAACAAAAGTGCAGGAATAAAACCAAGCAAAGTTAAAAAAAGTAGTGTTTGAACGGGCAATGACCAGCTTTGACCCCCATCAGGTAGCGTTTGACTCATGATGGGAGGCAAAGCCGCCAGAGCGTGTGTTGGTAGTATGAATAATAATGAAGCGATCACAGTGGTAGATTTCAAAGGGAACATGTGTGCTTCCAATTATTGACAAGAGGAGATGTTGGAGGCCGCTTGCTGAGCGGCTTCTTGTTTTTTCTTCAGAAGAGACTGAAATGTCAGTGGTTCAGTCACCGATGTTAACGTTGTTGCTTGCTTAGCAGGGCATTGATGCAACAAATTCACGGATTGTGCAGTAACACCTAACACTAACCATTCATTATTTATCTCAACGACCACAACACGCTCTTTATTACCGAGTGAACAGTGACTTTTCACGTTCACTAATGGGTTTTTACCGAAACTTTTTGGGGCAAAACCGATTTTTTTTACCAACCAAGCGCCAGCGAGTATCAATAAGATGATGCCGCCTAAAGCGCCTGAAATTTGCGCTAAGCTGTCACTGTTGCTAATTGCCGGGGGCGTTTGGCTGCTAGGCTGTTCTGTGTGGCTAATAAATGGTGTTGTTTTCATGTCACTCCCCATTGCCATATTAACGACTTAAACGGCGCATACGTTCCGATGGCGTAATAATGTCGGTGATGCGAATACCATAGTTATCTGACACCACGACCACTTCACCTTGGGCGATTAAATAGCCATTAATGAGGATATCCAAAGGTTCACCCGCTAATCCATCAAGCGCAACGACAGACCCTTGCGATAAACTTAATAGCTTCTTGATCGTCATTTTGGTACGCCCTAATTCGACTGAAAGACGAACGGGGATATCCATAATCAGGTTAATATCAGACAGCTGATTGAGTGCATTTTGGCCATCGAGATTTGCAAACGCCTGTGCACCGGCAGAGGCGGATTCCGCTTTCTTTTGTTGCTCTAATGCCTCAGCCCATAAATCTTCACTGTCGTGATTGGTTGATGCATCAGGAGAATTTTTCGCCTCACTCATTGGTACTTTCCTCATCTAGAGTGTTTAAAACAGGGTTAATCAAATGTTCTACACGCAATGCATATTGGCCATTTTGCGCGCCGTATTGGCTGGTTAATACTGGCACACCATCAACGCTCACGATGAGGCGATCTGGCTTCTCGATAGGAATAACATCCCCTTTTTGCAATTGCAGTAAGCGAGATATTCGTAATGGAATATCGACAAAATTCGCGACGAGTTCTAACTCAGAACGTTTGACTTGTGTGACTAAATTACTCACCCAAGCCTCATTTTCTTGGTGGCCTTGCTCTACTGGCGGGTTAATTAACCGTTCACGTAAAGGCTCTATCATGGCGATAGGAATACAAATACTAAATTCACCGATGGTATTGCCGATTTCAACCAAAAAGGGGGTTGTCACCACAATGTCATTCGGTGACGTTGTGATATTGGTGAATTTTACCTGCATTTCCGAGCGCACATATTCCACATCAATATCTGCGATAGGTTTCCAAGCATCGCGATAAGCGCTAAGCGCTAGCTTTAGCATTCGGTTGATGATGCGCTGTTCAGTATTGGTGAACTCCTTACCTTCTGAACGAACGGGAAACCGCCCATCACCACCAAACAAGTTATCGACAGCGATATACACTAAGGCCGGCTCAAAAGTGAATAAAGCCGTACCGCGCAAAGGCGGCATATGAATCAGGTTCAAGTTAGTAGGAACTGGCAAGTTACGAGCAAATTCATGATAAGGCTCGATCTTTATTCCCCCAACAGTAATATCTGGGCTACGGCGTAACATATTAAACAACCCCATCCGAAATTGACGAGCAAAGCGCTCATTAATAATTTCGAGAGATTGCATGCGTTCACGAATAACGCGACGTTGCGTATTTGGGTCGTAGGGACGAATGTGTTCTTTGTCTTTCGATTGTGTCGCTGATTCATTCGACGCCGGTGCGTCATCATTGAGCAACGCATCGATTTCAGCCTGAGATAAAATATTATCGCTCATCTGAATTACCGTAAAATAAATGTCGTAAATAGTACGTCTGTGATTTGCTGATCTTTTTCACCAGGGATCATCGTCGGCGACAAAGTGTCTTTAATAGATTGCATTAATTGCAATTTACCTTCATGACTACTGAGGACTTTTGATTTTTGTTCCGATAGCAGTAATAGCAGTCGGCTACGTACTTCGGGTAAGTAGTCATGCAGTTGCTTACGTGATTTTTCATTGCCTAAACGTAATGTGATATTGATATACAACACACGGTCAGGGGCTTCATTGAGGCCGGGAAGATTGACCGTAAAAGGTTCTAAATCCATAAAAATAGGTTGGCTAATGTTAGATGGGGTGTCTTCTTCATTTGCTGATTTTGCTATCTGCTGTGTTGTCCACCATGTATAACCACCAAAACCTACACCGGCAATGGCAAGAAGGGTAAGCAGTACGAGCAGCCCTTTATTTGAACTTTTAGATGCATTGCTTGAAGACGACATGTTAGCAAAATTCCTATTTATGAAGACCAAACCCAACATGGGCTTTTTATTTTGTATCTTTAGCATTATGGCTTGCTTGAGCCAGACTAAAGGGGGGAAAAACGAAACAAAAAGGGGGTAACTCGGCGCTTTAAATAGGAAATCACCACCTCTTGTTTAAAAATTAAGCGAATGTGTCGATTCCTCCTCGAGAGTGAGCAATCGAGGTAATATGCGTGGCGGTTACCGAGTCACTATTCACAACGCCTCCCACAGAATGGCGGGTATGAAGTTGGTGTTCATGGCTGTTTTGCGAATGTGCATCTGAGCCATTTTGATCACTAAAGTTATCTTGCCCAACAGAACCTTGAGCAAGATGAATGCCACTTTCCTGCAACGCATTACGTAGCATCGGCATCATCGTTTCCATGGCGGCCCGTACGTGGCTATGTGGCGAAACAAAATGCATTACCGCTTGGTTATCTTCAATACGCAGATGAACATTCAAGGAGCCTAGCTCTTCTGGATGTAAACGTATTTGCGCATGTGAAATACCTTGGCGTGAGAAAAACAACATGTGTTGGTTTAATTGCTGTTGCCATGCGTCACTCCCTAAAGGCACTCCGGATGGCATTGGCACAACAGGCATATTGGCGGAAGCTGCATGTGAGTTAACGAGTGGTGCTGCCAAATTGACAGTTGTGCCTACCACGGTTTGTGTTGGTGTCACCTGAAAGGAACCATTCTCCACAGTTGATGTAAATGCTCCTTTGATATTTTGACTGTTATCCACAACGGAGACGTTTTGTGTTACAGAAAGTGGGTCTTTATCAGTCAGTTTTTTATTTAATGGCATAAAGTCGTGGGTTAACTCTTTAGCCGGTATTTCGCGTTTATCGTTAAGGGAAAATAGCGGCTGGTCTTTACGTTCTTGTTTCTCGTTTTTAATAAATGCCGCGATTGATGTCGACTCCTCATCTTCAGCTAGCTGCATTTGTGCACGAAAATCAATGCTCTCATCAGCGTCGGGGTTAGCGACCAATTGGCTATTGAGTGGTGATGTTTTTTGCGCAAAAGGCACTAAAGCTGAACGATGACCATCGGCAAACTTCGTGGATACCGACGCAAGCGCTTGCTGATTTAAATCACTTTTTAGGTTGGTTAACCACACTTGTTCGACAGCATCTGCTTGGTTCAGTAACTGTGCCTGTAACGCCGGTTGGTTCGCTTCGTTGCGTATGTGGCGGCTATAATTGAGCTGGTCGATCGCGTGTTCAGTTTTATCCTTAATCGGTGAGGTATCACGCTCAGCCGCTGCTGTCGGCGTATTTGTCGACACCGAGGTGCTGTTAGGCGCATTTTCTAACGTAGAATGATTAGTCGATGTTTTTTGTGGCGCTGGCTGCTGGTTATCCAACACAGCTTGAAAAGGCACCGCAGGCGCTTGGTTATCCTCAAAACGCGGCTCGTTTTGTTGTGCGTTACCGATATTTTTACTGTTTGTGATGGCTGCCTTGGCGGCGTTATGCGTATTGACGTCCATTTATTGGTTTCTCCGTAACGTTGCACGTTGAGCATATTCATCCATTTGCTTTTGCTCTAATCGGCTTAAGCGCTGATTTTTAGTCTGCTCAGCACGTTGAATTAAAGTATCGAAAGCATTGACCCGCTGTTGTTTTTCCTGCCAGTGACGGTTTGCTTCATTGACACGTTGTTCCCATAGGGATAACTGTTGCTGCTGTTGCTCAATTGTCAGCTCTAATGTCACTAAAAACTGTTGATAGTTTTGCCATTTATCGGCATCTATCCCGCTATGCAGTGTCTGATTGAGCTTTTGTCGGTACTCAGTCTGATAGTTTTCTAGCATATTGAGTTGTTGAGTCATCTGTACTTGCGTTTGTCTAACTTGGGCTAAAACCTTTGCGGCTTCCTCAGAAGCCTCAATAGCCAAACTCAATAATGTAGTTAACGCATTGTTTTTACTCATCTAACCCTCATGACTCATTAGGAACCGCATGCGCCAATTGTTCACAAGCGCTTTGATAGTCGCAGCGCTCATCGATGTCTTGTTGCAAAAATTTAGACATACGAGGGTAATATTGAATGGCCATATCTAGCAGCGGATCGCTGCCTGCTGCATAGGCACCCACATTAATGAGGTCACGATTTCGTTGATAACTGGAAGTCAGCTGCTTAAAGCGTTGAATTTGGCGATAATGTTGCTTATCAATTAATTCAGTCATGGCTCGGCTGATTGAGGCCTCAATATCAATAGCGGGGTAGTGACCTGATTCAGCCAGCGAGCGTGATAATACGATATGACCGTCAAGAATAGCGCGAGCAGAATCCGCGATAGGGTCTTGCTGATCATCCCCTTCCGTTAGCACCGTATAAAAGGCGGTAATTGAACCACCATTTTTGCCATTACCTGCGCGCTCAACCAATGCGGGTAATTTGGCAAAAACAGATGGCGGATAGCCTTTGGTCGCAGGCGGTTCTCCAATGGCTAAAGCGATTTCCCGTTGTGCCATGCTATAACGCGTCAGGGAGTCCATAATCAGTAAAACATTCTTACCAAGGTCACGAAAATACTCGGCGATACGGGTAGCATAGGAGGCACCTTGCATGCGTAGTAATGGTGAAACATCAGCAGGCGCCGCAACAACCACTGCTCGTTTTAAACCTTCAGCACCTAAAATATTTTCAATAAAATCTTTAACTTCGCGCCCACGCTCTCCGATGAGGCCAACGACAATGATGTCAGCTTGTGTGAAACGCGCCATCATCCCAAGCAGGACACTTTTCCCCACGCCAGAACCGGCAAACAGGCCCATACGCTGCCCTCGACCCACAGTGAGTAGGGCATTGATCGCTCGAACCCCCACATCCAAAACACTGTGGATAGGTGTACGCTCTAGTGGGTTGATTGGTGGAGTGATCAAGGGAGCACGTTGCTTAACATCAAGCGGCCCCTTGCCGTCAAGAGGGGTGCCTTGCGCATCTAAAATACGCCCTAATAGCTCATCCCCGAGAGGTAATAAACGGCTAGTTTGCCCATCATCTCCCGTTGTTTGTGCATAGACACGCGCTCCCGGCGCAATGCCTTCGAGATCCGCAAGCGGCATCAGTAACATGCGCGAACCATTAAATCCAACGACTTCACAAACCACCTCGTCATGGCGGCCATTGATAGTACGCTCAATAATACAAGTGGCTCCCAATGGCATTTTGATGCCTTCAGCTTCCATGACTAAACCGGTAATTTTAGTCAAACGCCCATAATGGCGTGTCATTGGGATCCCTTTCATACGTGATTCAAACCCTTCCAGTGCGGCAATCCAACGGCTCATTCGTACTGTCATGATAGGGTCTCCGGCGCATAAAGACGGCACAATTCCTGCCAGCGTGTTGCAACGGTCATATCGATTTCACCCTCTTCAGCGACAACGCGACAACCCCCAAGGTGTAACTTGGGGTCACCCACTAAGCGCCAGCCGTTTAAGCTCAGCAGTGAGCCTAAATGCTGTTCGATCAGTTCGGTATGCGCTGGGTTAACGTGTAACTCAGGCTGCCCAGTAAAAATAGGTTTTTGCTGTAGCAGATGGCTGATTTCTTCAAGTAGAGCGGTACCGTCACAGATGGTTGATTGCCCCAATACCTGTTTTGCAGCGGTTAAAGCGATTTGCAACAGCTTTGTTGTGATCACGGTATCGAAACTATCTAATGAATAATTAAACTCAGAGAGTAGTTTTTGCCATGTTTCAATAATGGGTTGCTCTTGCGCTAATGCTTGTTGGCGGCCTTGCTCTTCACCCGCGCGAAGCCCTTGCTCAAAGCCTGCTTGATAACCTTCCTTTTTCCCCAAATCATAACCTTGTTGATAGCCAGCACGATGCGCTTCTTCTTTTAGGTTATCGAGAATATTAATCTGCTCTAGTACCTCTTGTGGTTCAAGGCAGGGGACTTTAGGTTTATCAGGTTCAGGCTGTTCATCAGCGGAAGGTAACCCTGAAGAGTTAAGATCCCACTGGTTCAACTCGCGTAATTGCCAAGGCTGCCATGCATGCGGAGGAATCGATGAATTAGACATAGACATCATCTCCACCACCAATGGTGATTTCGCCTTTCTCTGCTAGGCGGCGAACGATCATAAGAATCGCTTTCTGCTCGTTTTCGACTTGAGACATGCGTACTGGTGAACGGGACTCCAAATCGTCACGAACAATTTCAGCAGCACGAACAGCCATATTGTTGAGGAAATGGTCTCGTAGAGCTTGATTGCTGCCTTTGAGCGCGATAACCAACGAGTCGTTGGAAACTTCTTGTAGAATGCGCTGAATGCTGCGATTGTCGACTTCGATAAGATTTTCGAATAGGAACATTTCATCAATAATGCGTTGTGCCAGTTCGCCATCGTAATCACGCATCGCATTAATCACGCTTTCTTCTTGCTGATTTTTCATCAAGTTAATAATTTCAGCAGCAGTTCTTACGCCACCCATTTTGCTGCGTTTGAGGTTTTGTCCATCAAGCAGGTTATTTAGCACTTCGGTCAATTCAGCTAACGCTGCTGGTTGAACGCCACCAAAGGTTGCGATACGTAGCATAATATCGTTGCGTTGACGCTCTTCGAATAGCTCCAAAACATCCGCAGCTAGGTTACGCTTCAGATGGACTAAAATCGTAGCAATAATCTGTGGATGTTCGTCACGAATAATATCGGCAACGGTTTGCGGTTCCATATAATTGAGGCTTTCAATACCTGAAGTGCTTTCCTGCTTATCAAAGATATCTTCAAGTAAGCTAGCGGCACGCTCTTCACCCAGTGCTTTCACAAGCACGGAACGTAAATAATCATTCGTATTGATATTGAGTGCGGCAAATTGAATGGCGGATTCCTCAAATTCTGTTAAAACCTCCGCCAACTCATTGTTAGAGATTTGTCGCATATTCGAGACGGCCATACTCAATTGCTGCACTTCTTTAGGATTCAAATGCTTGAAAACTTCAGCTGCCTGATCTTCGCCGAGTGTCATCAGCATCACGGCACTTTTTTCGGTTCCACTTAATATCATTGTGCTTTTCCTAACCACTGGCGAATGACCATAGCCACGACTTGTGGATCTTTTTCTGCCATTTCACGAATACGCTGACTTTGGATTTCTGCGCTGACACGTTGGCGAGTGAGACGGCGACGTGTTTGTTCATCCATATCTTCATTAATTTCTTCTTCAACGACGAGAGGGGTTTTAGGCTGAGCCGCAACAAACACCTCTGCTGCTTGGGCTTGCTGTGTTTGACGGTATTTGAGCCATTGAGGCTTGATACCAAAACGCCACATAAACCAAGCAATAATAGCGATTAAGATAATTTTGCCGTAATCCAATACTTGTGCGAGAAGTTGTGGGTTCTCAAGCATTGAAGGTTGTTCTTCTACGACGCTATCGTTGGTGAACAGTGAATTTGTAATACTCAATGAGTCACCACGATCAGTCGAATAGCCCATTGCCTCACGGGTAAGTGATTCAATTTGTTCCATCATTTCCGGTGATAACGGCTGCATTTGTGGACCATTTTCACCTTCTTGCGGTAAATAGTTGATGATCACTGCAACGGACAACCGTTCAACGACACCTATTTGGCGCTGAGTATGGCTAATTTTACGGTCGACTTCATAATTGGTGGTTTCATCACTTTGAGAATGACTTGAACCATTATGAGAAGCACTGCTTTGCTGTGATGTTTGTTCTTTTTTATCCGTCGTTATTGGTGCACTCGGAGCACTGGGTGGTTGATTCGACAGCGCCCCAGGTACGCCACCGGTACCGCTAGCATTGTTCTGCATGCTATGGCTATTTTGACGAGAACGTATCGCCGCACTATTGGGGGTTTGGTTTGGCTTATATTCTTCAGAGGTTTGCTCAACTTTTGAGAAATCCATCTGTGCGGTAACTTGAGCATGAACGTTAGCACGCCCAACTAAAGGCGAAATAATGTCTTCAATACGTTGTTTGAGATGAGACTCCATCTCTTTCGTCATTTTTATTTGCGCATTGTTAGCCGATTGCTGGCTATTGTCATTGTTAGTCAGCAATCGACCTGTTTGGTCAACAATCGTCACATTTGAGGCTGTTAAACCTGTTACACTGCTCGATACCATGTGGATAATGGCATTGATTTGGCCCTCATCGAGCATACGACCAGGGAGTAACCCCACGGTAACAGATGCAGTCGGTAATTTTTGTTCACGGACAAATAAGGTCGGTTTAGGAATAGCCAAATGAACGCGAGCATTTTGCACTGGACTGAGTGATTCAATCGTGCGCGATAACTCACCTTCTAATGCACGTTGATAGTTAACTTGCTCACTAAATTGGCTAATACCAAACTGTTCTTTATCTAACAGCTCAAAGCCTGTATTTCCGCCCTTTGGTAAACCTGACTGGGCTAATTTTAGGCGCAATTCATGAACTTTATCGGCCGGTACCAAAATTGCACTGCCATTATCGGCAATTTGATACGGCACGTTCATTTGCGTTAATTGACTGACGATATCACCACCGTCTTTTGCGCTGAGGTTACTCAGAAGTACGCGGTAGTCAGGGCTGCGTAGCCAAAGAAGTAGGGCGACAACGACCGCAATTGCGGCGGCGCCAGCAATCATTAATGGGATTTTTGGGGAAGTCTTAAAGCGTGATGCAATAGATGCAAACCCTTTGGTAGCTTCTCCGGTCTCTTTAGATGCGGCACTCATAAATATTCCCTGCCTTGCAGAATCAACAGATGAAAACACTTTTGGCGAAACAATGTTATTCCCTCTTCGTACATCACTTTTTTACGTTGCTATTATTGATGACTCTGATAAATCTAATGACGGAATCAGCCCATAATTTTGGTGTTATTTATCGGCTTCAAGTTAAAAAGGCTGTGCTAGGGTATGCATGCCAAATAAGACAGCGACGATGGCTCGCACAGAAATTGAAGGGAAGAAAATGACAATCCAAGCTATTGAAGGCGTATTATCGCAGCTACAAATGACCGCATCACAAGCTGCAAATCACAGTAAGCCCGTGATTGAACCTGTTGGTTTTGCTGATCATCTTGTTTCTGCCGTAAATCAAATTAATTCTGTTAGGAATCAATCGGCAAAACAGATTGAAGATTTTACATTGGGCAAAAGTGATATTTCGCTGAATGATGTTATGGTGGATATGCAAAAAGCCAGTTTAAGTTTACAAATGGGTATCCAAGTACGAAATAAACTGGTCGCGGCATATCAAGAAATTATGGCGATCCCCGTTTAAACAATGATTTTTAAATTATGATGATATGAATTTTATCGTTGTTAGGATTTTGGCATCAATGATGCAATGGAAGCGTTCACTTCCTGTGGTATGGGAAGTGAACGTTTAAAGATATCAAAAAAGAGTGTGGCGTAGCCAACTACCAACCAATGGCAATACCAGCACCGACCACGGCGCGGTCTGAATTATTCCAAGAGATAGAGCTACGAAGGTTAATATTCTCTTTTACTTGGTATTGTGCGCCAGCCGCGATAGCATGACCATCATGATAATGACCTAGGCCAACACCTGCACTAAAACGGGTATTCATGGTATAGGGAATATTCGACATCGCCGCAACAGAAGCGATGCCTGAATTAGCTTGCTTGGCTGTTTTATCAATTTTTTTATCCAGCTTAGTAAAACGTGTGTTATTGATATTCTGAGTTTTATCTATGCTTTGGTGTAGGTTAGCAAACTGATTCAAATTATCTGTCTGAGCTTTATGATGCTTCCTCTTAAGTAATAACCATTTTTTTTCGCTATTATGGGAATACATGCTTAGCTGAGCATTAATATAATGATTATTATTTTCTATTGATTGTTTTATGTTTTCATCTACTTCAGACATGGTGGGTGTAAAACTTTTGTCTACTTTTTTTAATTGTTCCAAAAGAAGCTCATCAAAGGTTTTAAATTTTGATTTTTGCTCTTTTTCAGCGAGATGTTGTTTGATTTCTTTTCCGAACTCTTGCAGTTCATAGAGTGTCATGGCTGAATCCATTAATAATGTTGAAAAATGAATAGGGGCGGCGAGCGTGGCACTTGAAAGAGAAACGATTGATAGGAAAGTCATCGCCTTTAGGGGAAAGTGTTTTTTCATCTTGATTCCTTTATTAATGAAATAAATCCATCTACTTTAATTAACTCAATTAATATAGTGCGTTCTGTTTTTTATAATAAAGTTAATTGATTTTTATTAATATTCTGAATTTGTTTTTAATTAGCTCGTGAAAAGTGATTTTATTTGAATTAAATTGAAGGCTATTTATTTCTTTGATAATTTTGGTGAATGAAACAACCGGAGTGAAGCAGCATATTCAGTGTTAACTTTATGATAAATGGTTTTAAATATAATCCTGTTGATATAGGAATTGATAGGTTCCTGAAGCTCAATCAAATGACACAAAAAATAACAAAAAGCGATAATCAGGTAATGTCTTACTGGCAATTCTATTAATTTATACATAGATAATGTTTTTATCGCTTACTCCGCCAATTTCATTCTATTGATGAGGGAAATAATCTAGGCTAAAAATAGAGCAGATTGATTGTGGGCTAAAAATGATTTTAGATGTATATTATTATGATAAATCCCCTCGATAAGTAAGGCTATTATTGCAGCATAGCGAATGAGATGATTAATCCTTATTATAAATTGGGTTATTTATCATTAATTTGAATTGTTTTGCTGTTTTAGGTCTATTTTTGGTGTTTTTTCCCAAATTACATGTTATTTTTCTGTGAAATTCCATTATGTATTCTTTTACTTTAGGCGACGTAGCGGTAACCTAATTGATTGTTATGTGATTTTTTCATTGAGTCATAATGCCATTTTTTGCATCTTATCGTAAATTTAAAAATACGATAATGATAATAGTTTGAATAAAGAGCACGACAGATAGGATTTTTGAGATATGGCAGTAAAAACGATTATTGAGATACCTGATGAGCGCTTGCGAATCAAATGCAGTCCAGTGACTGACATTGCGGCGGTACAAACATTAATTGATGATTTATTAGATACCATGTATAGCACCGAGAATGGTATTGGTTTAGCAGCAACGCAAATTGCAGCAACACAATCGGTAATGGTAATTGATATTTCTGAAAATCGCGATCAACCGATGGTATTTGTTAACCCTGAAATTATTGAAAGTGAAGGTGAGACGAGCTACCAAGAAGGATGCTTATCTGTACCTGAAATTTATGCAGATGTTGCGCGGTTTAAACGTGTGAAAGTCAAAGCGTTAGATAGAGATGGAAAAGAATTTACTCTTGATTCTGACGAGTTTTTGGCAATTGTGATGCAACATGAAATCGACCATTTACATGGAAAAGTGTTTCTTGATCATTTATCGCCACTAAAGCGGAATATGCTGTTGAAAAAATTAAAGAAACAGCAACGCTTAAGGCAATAAGTTATCCATAAGTGTCAGGTAGGGGCGCCTGACACACATGGCTATTCAATGGGTTTAATTGTCATTGGTGTATCTGGCTCATTAAATTGGCCATAACTGTTATTGATGACCCGTGTTTGATCCAACTGTTTCATTTCTTTACTTAAAAAATCTAAGTGTTGTTGCAAATAGGTTTTAGTGATCTTTTCATTTTCGATAATTTGATGCAATAACCCCACCAGTTCATCTGTGATGGGGTTCTGCGCTTCGAATTCATGTGTTAATTGCGTTAAATTTTCGACGGCATACACATACTCTGTTTCTTGGGCAACGAGTTGTTCCCACTGTTTTGCTTGTGCTAGCGCGACTAAATTTTCGCTTAATACTAAAACATCACGATAGATTTCATATAAATCAATAGGTTCTTTATTATTCACCTGTTTATCTTTCATCCACATTTGCCCCGATCTGTTGCCAAGCTGACGCGATATCGGAGAGTAATTGGTAAACTTCTTGGATATAAGCCACATTATTTTCAAGGTTAGCATTTAATAAGCGCATAATCATGTAATCATATAGACGATCAAGGTTTTCCGCGATTTCGCCACCCGCGTCATGATTAAGCGCTTGTTTCAAACCCGTATCAATAATATCGATGGCTTTTGTAATTTCTTGGCCTTTTGCCGCGATATTATTCTGTTGCATAAAAATTTCAGCACGTTTTAGGGCGCTTAACGCCCCTTTATATAGAATAGTGATCAATTGATACGGTGTCGCGTTGGTAATTTCACTTTCCAAATCGACTTGTTGGTAGGCTTGTTTTGCTTTTTGTTGATACATAATTATTAACCTAACAGTCTGCCTAATGAGTTACTGGTGCTATTGAGTGAGCTCATCATTTTATCTAAATTCTGGAATTGACGGCGGTATAAATCCATAGTGTTTTCAATTTGTTTATTTGTTTGTTCAATGCGTTTATCAAGGCTTTTCTTTTTCTTTTGCACGCCATCAGTTGCGTTATGCAGTGTGCCTTCACGAGCGTCAAGTGTCTCTTTTAAGAAATTAAAGTTTTCTGTGGCAAAGCCTGTTTCTTTACCATCTCCCATAAAGAAACTTTTGACACTTCCAGGGTTATCTTTTAGCGCTTTTTCGAATTTTTTATCTTCTATCTCTAATGTGCCATCAACTTTTTGTGTGATCCCCATTTTATTCAATAAATTAATCTCACCACTATCTTGTGCTGAACGTATTTGCGTACGTAACTGGCTTTGTATTGTTCGTAGTGTAGAATCACCAATCAATGGGCCGTTGGTTTTATCTGGCGCAGTTCCTTTCGTTGTTGGCGTATATTTAGTCAATTCCTTAGCGAGATTTTGGAATTCATTATAGGCATCTACCCATGCTTTAATTTTTGCTTTAGCAGGTTCAATATCCTCAGAAACGATCAGATGATCGGGTTTTTTATCTTCACTCTCTTTTTTTAGTGTCAGAGTTAAACCAGGAAAGAGATCTTTTGCTTCATTGCTTTGTGATTCAAGTTCAAAACCATCAATATTTAACAAGGCATTTTGCGGGGGAACTTTTTGCTCTATGCCGATGTTTTTTTCATCTTTTAAAACGACATTACCATCACTGTTTAATTCAGATTCAACATTCAGTATTTTTGCGAGTTCGTCATCACCTTCAACATTAATACTAATACGGTGGTCTGTACCTTCTTTTTTAGATGTGATAACAAGGTGATAATTATTCGTTTTATCTTTAATCACTGCAGCGGTAACCGTTTTATCGGTCTTATTAATCGCATCTGCTATTTCAATTAAAGAAGTATGTTCATTATCTAATTTAATAATGATAGGTTCTTTTTCAGCGGGTTGAGTAATGGTGATGGTGCGTTCTGCACTGCCATTCCCTAATAATTTTTTATTATCATCATGGCCTTTAGTGGCGATAGTTTGCGCTTTGGCTAACTGGGTGACTAATACATCATGTACACCTGCTACCGCTTTGCCGTCTGTTTTTACATCAAAACTCTTATATTCGCCATTGACTTTGGTGGTACTGATATCACCATATTTTTTAAGATCTTCAGCCGCTTTTTTTAATTTTTCGAGTGACGATTGCATTTTACCAAAGGCACTGATTTGCGCATCATAGCTGGCTTTTTGAGTGGCTAATGGCTCAAGGCGGCGTTTTTCCATCGCTTCAAGTTGGTCCATTTGGTTATTTAAGTCTAAGTTTGCCCCGATACCGAGTGTCGATATACCAGCCATTGTTCTCTCCTAAAAAATTATTCTCATTTACAGGGTTATCGGCGAGAAGAACGGAAATCTTAGACTAAGTCGATAAATAATGATGGCAGGAGTTGACCCTACAAAACAGGGTATTTGTCTCTATTGATAATCAATAAGTTAAAATTTGCGGTTTATAAAATTATTTTGACAAAATAATTTATCGCTCGAAGTGCTGTGGTTGCTGGTTTTTTGGCTTTCAGATAAAAAATTTTTGTTGAAAGCCCTAAAGCCCTTTTTTATGCCGCCGATAATGGTATTGCTGGCAACAAACTGTAAAGCCTAACAGATTGGCTAACTTTATTATTACGGAATAACAAGGACATATATTATGGCACAGGTTATCAACACTAACATCCTGTCTCTGACAACTCAGAACAATTTAAACCGTTCACAAAGCGTACTGGGTACTGCAATTGAGCGTCTATCTTCAGGTTCACGTATCAATAGCGCAAAAGATGATGCTGCGGGTCAAGCGATTGCTAACCGTTTCACTGCTAACATCAAAGGTTTGACCCAAGCTTCTCGTAATGCGAGCGACGGTATTTCAATGGCGCAAGTGGCTGAAGGTGCAGTTAACGAAATCAACGAAAACTTGCAACGTATTCGTGAACTGACTGTTCAAGCAGCTAACGGCAGTAACTCTGACAGCGATATCACTTCAATTCGTGATGAAGTACAACAACGTCTGGATGAAATCGACCGTATCTATCAACACACTGAATTTAACGGAACACAAATTCTAAACGGTGAGACTGTTTCTTACCAAGTGGGTGCGAAAGATGGTCAAACTATCAGCATGGAAATGCAAAAAATGGATCTTGATACATTAGGTATCAAAGATTTTAAAGATAAAGTTGAAAAAGTTTCCGCGGCTGCGGCTGGTCCAAAAGAGCCAGCGGGTAAAGGCACTGCAATCACCGTAGATGCTGATAACTATGCGGTTGAAACCGCTGGCGGTACAAAAATTGGTACAGCTGAAATTTATGCAGATAAAACAGATCCTGCTAAATTTTATATCAAGGATACAACAGATAATAAATGGTACGAAGCGACTAAAGACACAACCACTACCACTGGTAAGGATGAGTATGTGAAAGGTGCTGAGATCACTGCTCTAGGTGGTGGTACTGCTGCAAAATCTGACGCATTAGATACTTTAGATACTGCACTGAAAAATGTGGATTCATACCGTTCTAAACTGGGTGCATTCCAAAACCGTATGCAATCTACTATCAATAACCTGAACAACTCAGTCAACAACTTGAGTGCAGCACGTAGCCGTATCCAAGACGCTGACTTTGCAACAGAAGTGTCTAACATGAGCCGTGGTCAAATCCTGCAACAAGCAGGTACTTCAGTTCTGGCACAAGCAAACCAAGTTCCACAAGGTGTTCTGAGCCTGTTACGTTAATTCGTTTCACTCTCTCGTTTATAAGGCCAGAATATTCTGGCCTTTTTTGTATTATGATGACGGCATGAATTTCATTTCGGCGCGATACCATTTCGCCAGTAAACATTTGTGTTAGGGAAAATAGCGCTAATTTACCTCATTACTCAACGGATTGAATTATTAAGTCACTAGCATAATGAATACCTTTATATCAGTCTTAAAGGGTGATTCCGGTTGTGAGTGATTTGTATACTGCCGAAGGTGTAATTAATAAAAATAGCCTATGGGAGCGTTATTATCCCTTAATACGACATGAGGCCCTAAAGTTACAAGTGAGACTGCCAGCCAGTGTAGATGTTGATGACCTCATACAAGCGGGAGGTATTGGGCTATTACATGCATTGGAACGTTTCGATGCTTCTCAGGGGGCGTCATTCGCCACCTATGCGGTACAGCGTATTCGTGGTTCCATGTTGGATGAATTACGCAGTCGCGATTGGGCGCCTCGTAGTGTACGCCGCCAAGCACGAGAAATGGCAAAAGCGATTGGTGAGCTTGAACAAACATTGGGTCGTACAGCCACTGAAAGTGAAATAGCGCAATCACTAAAAATAGATATTACTGAATATCGACAAGCCTTACTGGATACGAATAACAGCCAACTCTATTCCTATGATGAGTGGCATGAAATTCATGGCGAGAGCTGTGAACCCGTCATTGATGAAAGTGATGGTGGCAACCCATTGAATTTTTTGATGGAGTCGAATTTGCGTTCACAGGTGATTGATGCCATCGAGCAACTCCCTGAGCGAGAAAAGCTTGTGCTGACGCTATATTATCAAGAAGAATTGAATTTAAAGGAAATTGGAGCGGTGTTAGAGGTTGGGGAGTCACGTGTTAGTCAGCTGCATAGCCAAGCTATCAAGCGCTTACGTGGTCGTTTAAAGTCTATTTCCGAGTAATATTGCGGCGTTCGCCGCATTCGCGATAGTCACAGAAGCCGCGTTAGCATACTGATGATGTGGTGATAGGACTAAAAAGTCCGCTTAGTTAACTATTTTGCTGTGGAGAATGACATTTCTTTGTTGAATAAGCGCTCCCTACATCATGGCGTCAGGAGCACTTACTTGAGCATTAAAGGCTGGCAGCCTCAGCGATCAGCTTCCCTAACTCATGCCAATTTTCATTATCAATCAGGTCATTAGGTACCATCCATGAACCACCACAAATAAGGACAGAAGGTAGCGCCTTATATTCGTGGATATTTTTTGGACCAATTCCCCCCGTAGGCATAAAATTCACAGGGTAGACGGCACTTAACGCTTTTAACATCGCTACGCCACCAGAAGCTTCTGCTGGGAAAAACTTCACTGTGGTTAAATTAAATTCTAACGCCTGTTCAACTAAGCTTGGATTATTGAGCCCAGGGATAATAATGACATTTTTTTGCTGGCAATAAGCGACGATTTTAGGGTTAAAACCTGGGCTTACGATAAAGTCCACGCCTGCATCAATGGCTTGATCAACCTGTTGAGTTGTCAGTACTGTGCCCGCCCCAATCAGAATTTCAGGGTATGCCGCTCGCATATTTTTGATGGCTTGTACGGCAGCAGGAGTTCGAAAAGTCACTTCTGCACACGGCAGCCCATTTTCCATTAACGCTTTAGCGAGGGGAGCACCATGTTCTGCATTATTGATAGTAATAACAGGCACGACATTAATTTTTTTTAATTTCTCGATGAGTTGATTCATGTTTAGATCCCTTTGATATTGTTTAGCTCTATGATGGGCATCGCTTCACGCGGAATAATGGCACCTCGGTGTTGGATCACGGTTCCTGCAAGTAAATGGCCTGTGCGAGCCGCTTCTTCAGGTGAGCCACCCAGAATTCGACAGGCAAGATAACCGGCGCTGAAAGAATCACCAGCAGCGGTGGTATCAATGACTTGTGCCACTTTATTCGCGGCGACTTCGAATTGTTGGTCGTGAATAATGATATAGCAGGGTTTTGCTCCGCGTTTAATAATGATCTCTTCAACGCCATGCTGCTGTGCACGTGCAATGGATTGGCTTTCTTGCTGATCACCATACAGCAGTTGCTCATCATCAAAAGTTAAAAATGCGATATCAGTCAGCGATAACATCTGTTGGTAGGCTTGCTGTGCCGCCTCGACAGAAGGCCATAATGCCGGACGGTAATTATTGTCAAAAATGACCTTAGCGCCTGACTGGCGAGCTGTTGCTAACAGTGTAAACAGCAATTGGCGAGCGGCTTCAGGTAAAATAGCTAAGCTGATGCCACTTAAATAGAGATATTGTTGTTGATTCAGTAATTGTTGGGTGCGCTCGGCGGTTTGCGCATTTAACCAAAATTTCGCTGCTGAGTTATCACGCCAATAAAAAAAACGGCGCTCACCCTCTTCTGAAGTTTCAATTAAATACATACCGGGGAGGTGTTTTTCGGCGATCAGTACATGGTCTGTATTGATCCCTTCAGCTTGCCAACTTTCTAACATTTGTTGGCTAAAAGGATCTTGACCAAGCCCCGTTAAATAGCGAGTGATAACACCTTGTTTATGGGTTAAACGTGCAAGATAGAGAGCGCTATTTAGCGTGTCCCCACCAAAAGTTTGCTTAAATAATTCCCCTGATTTTTGTAACTCAACCATACATTCGCCAATCACGGCAACTTGCAAAGCTGTAGCCATTTTTACCACCTATCGTTTTTATTTTTTATCACTCAATTGAGTAAAACCTCATTAGCTAACAGCATTAAAACCTATTTTTTAGACAAGTTCAAATAAAAATGAAACGCCGTTTTAAAAATATCGAATCAGCGTTCTTGTTTTTCATGAAAGTGATCTTTATGCTGTTGAGTAAACATAAAATCGGCACATCAAACCATCTGATATGGTTATCATATTGGTTTGAACAAATAGGAAGGTGAATGGTGGATAAGGTCACGCAAACGGATGCCGTTTCGTCAGTAGTAAAAGTATTCAGTATTCTCAATGCATTAGGAGAACAAAAAGAGATAGGCGTGTCTGAGCTTTCACAACGACTGCTGATGTCAAAAGCCACCACCTATCGTTTCTTGCAAACCATGAAACAATTAGGCTATGTGGCGCAGGAAGGGGAGGCGGATAAATATTCATTGACGCTTAAACTATTCGAATTAGGTGCTAAATCTTTAGAGTATGTTGATTTAATTGAAATTGCTGATAAAGAAATGCAGCATATTGGTCAATTAACACATGAAGCTGTGCATCTTGGTGCTTTCGATGATAACGCCATTATTTATATTCATAAAATTGATTCTAGCTATAACTTGCGAATGTATTCGCGGGTCGGGCGGCGTAACCCATTGTATTGTACCGCTATCGGCAAAGTACTTTTAGCTTGGCAAGATGAAGCCACGGTAAACAGCATTTTAGAGAATGTGGAGTTTGTGAAAAAAACGGAGACGACGATCCTCAGTAGCGAACAATTTATGCGAGAGCTTGCTGAAGTGCGTAAGCTGCATTATGCACAGGACAGAGAAGAGCAAGAGCTGGGGCTACGTTGCATCGCAGTGCCTGTTTATGACCGTTTAGGCCATGTGATTGCTGGGCTATCAATATCTTTTCCTACCATTCGCTTTGATGAACAGCAGTTGGAATATTATATTCGTTTGCTAAAGGTTGCTGGACGTCATATTTCAGAAAAAATGGGCTATCACGATTATCCGTTATAGTAGGGGGTTAAACCTGTAATTCTTCACTAAGCTGTATATGAGTGAATATTTAACCTTTAAATTTAACTAAATCAATCGTTTGAAATTTGGTTAAATGATCACTTTTTTGCAGATAAAAAGGGCAGTCACACAAGTTTTGGCTGATAAAACTCGCCATTTCATTCGTCATATCTATAATTTTGGCATTATTTTGTGATTAAAATATGATTATGCTTAAAAATTTATTGATATTTAGCCTATTTATTATCCCTATCCAAGCCATAGCAATGGATTATACCTTCACAGAAAAAGCGCCTGCTGACCGTGTATATAATGAAGATTATCAAGGTATTGATATTATCAAGCAGCAACAACGTTTCATTTTTGATCCGAAAAAGAAAGTGGCTGAAGAGGATCGCCGCTATGAAGACTTACTGGCTCAAAAACAACAAAGTGGCGAGTGGGATAGTTGGAATAATGGTGTCTGTCATCATGCTTTCGCCACGATGGGATGCTCGGGGGAGCCAGCCTGGTTGCATGACCCGCAACAACTGAAGCACATGATTGAACAAGCGAAGAAATAAGGCGAGGCAATGTATCGCCTCACCTTGGCCCGTTATTTCAGTGCGTTAGTAAAGCGTTCCGTGTATTCAAAATCTTTGGTTTGCTCAGGGTTGCCTGAATTAGAGGCTGATGCGAATTCGCCGACGCCGACCCTATCGCGGGTTAAGCTCCACATTGAAATTAAGTTCACGCCATTGGTTTTCGCAAAATTACTTAATGTATTGATATCATTAAAATTAAACATGGATCTATCATCATTAAGACCAATCATTGGAGTGACTTGTACTAAATCATACAGCTCTGCATCTGTTAGTGTTGGGTAGTAGGTTTTTAATTGACCTTTTAGGCTGGCTGCCACATCTGCGGCGGCCTGCCCCATATTTTTATCAGTTCCTTGACCATAATCCATAGCCATACCATTCACTTTCATTTTTAAACCTGCATTAACAGATTTTTGTACTAGCGCTAACCCTTTTTCGACAAGCCCATAAGGCATCACCGGTAACGTTAGGCTCAAGGTGATATCAGGGTTATTTTTTACTGTGGTTGATAGCGCGGTGAAGGTTTTATCGGCATCGTATAAATCATTTTCAAAATCAAAATCTAGCTGCGAGGCGCCAAGAATATCAATGACTTCTTGGTAGGTTGCAATCAGTTGGTCAACAGTTTGCCTTGCAGAGACATCATAGTTAGCCGCACCTCCGAATGACACAATCACTTTGATATTGGCTTCAATTAACGCATCACAAAATGGTTTAGCCCAAGAGATAGGCATACTGGAGTATGCTCCCCATGCGGCATTATTATTAGGATCCGCAGTTAAAAAAGCCAAGTACACACCATCAACGCTGTGACTTATCGCGGCTTGGCTATATTTAGGGTTTGGTTTGCCGTTAGGAGCAAGTGGGTCGTTCCAAATAGCATCAACGGTAACATCGAAATAAGGTGCAAATAGTGTCTTATTCATCATCATTTCTCTTTTAGTCGGGGGAATTTTAACCATCTGGCATCGCGCCATTAATGATCAAAATACGCGATCTTTATTGGTCAAATGATGAACAGATTAATGACTTGTCATGAAATTTATTTCAAAAACAGGCATGTTATTGTTATTTAAAAAGGGGCCTAATTGGCCCCTTGAGGTGGTTGACAAAGCGGGATAAAAGCCTGGTTTTTCCCGCGTTGTGTTATCAGCCGAAAATCAATAAATTGATTTTCCTCGTTTGTTTTCAAAACCTATTCGACTTGCCGCCAAACATAATAGGTTTGTCAGCAGTCTGAAGGGGACTCATTGCCCCCTTGCAGTAAAACGCTTAATTAGTTTCAGGGAAGGTCAATGTTGCCCCAGGTGCTTCTCTACTTAAGTGAATGAAATTCAGATGTTTTTCGTATTGATCTAAAATGTCACTGATCACCTGTTCTTTGGTGTAATCCATTAAGTCATTGCCTTGTGTTCCCTCCCAAAGGAAGGTCTCTAAGCGATAGTAATGAGATTTTCCAGAACGAGCTCGGTAAGTAAAGCCCGGCACAGAGTAACGCTGAGGCCAAATTTGATAAATAAAGTTCTGCTCTTCGGCCAGATCAACGACAAGTTCTAAGTGATTTAAACGTTCATCGCCAACGGGGGGAAGGCTATTAAATTCAACGTTAGCACCACGTAGCGATAACTCTTTTGCTACCTCTTGCATTGCGGGTGTACAGACTAAATCCAACATACGCTGTGTATAGGTGGTACCTGGGAAGTTCATCACACGACCTAATCGCTGTTTCCAGTTTAATTTTCCGTTACCGTATAACGGGGCTGGTGCATTGGTCGTCAGTGAACTTACTCGTCTGAAATCTTCCACTTTAAGTGACTTATACAGCCCAGCCATAATAAAGAAAATAACAAAACTGAAAGGTAAACCCATAATGACGGTTGTGTTTTGTAACGCCGCCACGCCATCGGTCATTAACATCCCTAAGGTTAATAAACCAATTGCGACAGACCAAAAGATACGTAACCAGTTCGGCGCATCATTGTTGATATCGCTTAAGTTTGACGTGAAATTACCAAGGACTAATGAGCCTGAGTCCGCGGAGGTCACATAAAAGAGTAAGCCTGTGATTGTCGCAACGGAAGCGGTTAAACCAAAACCTGGGTAAAGTTCAAGCAGTGAATAGAATCCTTTTTCAGGCGCCGCTAGAACGGTTTCAGCAAGTGCTTTATTGCCATGAATGATTTCGTATAACGCACTGTTACCGAAAATAGATAACCAGAGAAGGGTAAACACAAAAGGGATAATCAGTGTGCCAATGACAAATTGGCGAATGGTTCTTCCTCGTGAAATACGCGCAAGAAACAAACCAACAAATGGCGACCATGCGACCCACCAAGCCCAGAAGAATAAGGTCCAGCTATTCATCCAATCCGTTGGGCGGTCAAAGGCAAAGCTATTGAGCGTCATCCCCATAAAGCGATTAATGTAATCACCGACATTAAGGACTAGCGCATTGAGTAAGAACTCAGTATCACCAACAAACAAAATGAATAAGATCAAACCTAATGCGAGCAATACATTAAGTTCCGATAAAATACGGATCCCCTTATTGACCCCAGAAGTGGCTGAAATCACGGCCATGATGACGGAGAGCAAGATTAATCCCCCCTGAACACCAAGCCCTTGCGGGAGGTCAAACAGGACTTTTAAACCATAATTGAGCTGAACAACACCAATACCGAGTGTGGTTGCAATGCCAAAAATAGTACCAATAACCGCGGCGACATCGACGGTATGACCGATAGGCCCATAAATACGTTTACCAAAAATCGGATAAAGTGCAGAACGGATGGTTAACGGTAAATTGTAGCGGTAGCTAAAGTAACCAAGCGCAATTCCCATTAATGCATACATAGACCAGCCCGTCAGGCCATAGTGGAAGAGAGTCCACACCATCGACTGACGAGCTGCTTCTAATGTTTCCCCTTCGCCTGTAGGTGGCAGCATATACTGTGTCACGGGTTCGGCGACGGAGAAAAACATCAGGTCGATACCGATTCCGGCAGCAAACAGCATGGCAGACCAACTGAGTACACTAAATTCAGGTTTCGATTGCTCTGGACCTAATTTGATATTACCAAAACGAGAAGTCGCTACGAATATCACAAAGACAATATACAGCGTTGCGGCTAATAGATAATACCAACCAAACGTTTTTGATACCCATCCAAGGGTGGCAACGATCCACTGATTGGCCGTTTCTGTCATGAGTATGGTGAAAAATGAAAATGCTAGTATTAAACCAGCAGAAGTGAAAAAAACCACAGAGTTTAATTTGTCTTTCTGCTGATTTTTTGGACTATTTTGAATTGTCATCGGCAGTTTCCACAATTTTATTTATTCGAAAGTTAAAAGTTACATTCTTTGCTAATTTGTTGAATTAAAAGCAAAGAGTTGAATTTTTACGGCTATCCTCTCCTTATGTTTGTAAAGTAATTGTGATAAAATATAGTTAATATTGATTGAATGTTCAATTAAAAAAAAGTTTAATAAATAGGTTCACTGTATTTTTTGGGTTAAGAAATCATGCCGAAAATAGGAATGCAATCGATACGTAAGCAGCAGTTAATTCAAGCCACACTTGATGTAATTAATGAAGTCGGTATGCAAGAGGCGAGTATCGCTTTAATTGCTCGAAAGGCGGGGGTATCAACCGGCATTATTAGTCATTACTTTCGTGATAAAAACGGTCTGCTAGAGGCGACAATGCGCCATATACAGTACCAATTAGGCGTTGCTGTTGCGATGCGTTTAAGACTGTTGAGTCATGCTCAGCCAAAGCAGCGTATTCAAGCCATCGTTGAAGGTAATTTTGATTCTTCACAAATTAGTGAAGCGGCGATGAAAACATGGCTGGCATTTTGGGCAAGTAGCATGCATCAACCGAGTTTAAATCGGTTACAGCAAGTGAATGATAGACGGCTGTATTCCAATCTCAGTTATGAATTTTCGCGTGTACTTGATAAACAATCTGCACGCATGGCTGCTAAAGGATTAGCGGCATTGATCGATGGGTTATGGTTGCGTAGTGCCTTGAGTAATGAGGCTTTTCCCCTGCAAGATGCTTTAACCATTACGAATGAATATATCGATATGCAATTTACTCGGCATAAGGATAGCTAAGCCAACCGTTTTAACAGAAAGGAGATATTATGCACCAACCACAATTACATAAACTTTATATTCATGGTGGTTATGTGGATAGCTCACAACCTGAATGTGGGCAGTTTGATGCAATTAATCCAGCGAATGGTGAAGTGATCGCATGTTTACAATCTGCAACGCATGAAGACATTGATTGGGCTGTGGAAAGTGCCAAACAAGGGCAAAAAGTATGGGCAGCGATGACGGCAATGGAGCGTTCTCGTATTTTGCGCCGTGCTGTTGATATTTTACGTGAGCGCAATGACGAATTGGCACACTTGGAAACGTTGGATACCGGTAAACCATTATCTGAAACACGCTATGTGGATATTGTCACGGGTGCTGATGTTTTAGAGTACTATGCAGGCTTGATCCCCGCGTTAGAAGGAGAGCAAATTCCTTTACGTGAGAGCGCATTCGTCTATACACGCCGCGAGCCACTTGGGGTTGTTGCTGGGATTGGTGCGTGGAACTATCCAATTCAAATCGCACTTTGGAAATCTGCACCCGCTTTGGCGGCAGGTAATGCCATGGTATTTAAGCCAAGTGAAGTCACATCGCTGACCGCACTAAAACTGGCTGAGATTTATACGGAAGCCGGACTGCCAGCAGGCGTTTTTAACGTTGTGACAGGCGCTGGTGCGGATGTGGGTCAATGGCTAACAGAACACCTAGGGATTGCAAAAATATCCTTCACCGGTGGTGTTGCGACAGGCAAAAAAGTGATGGCAAATGCTTCGGGTTCGACATTAAAAGATGTCACGATGGAACTTGGTGGCAAGTCACCGCTTATTATTTTTGATGATGCTGATCTGGATAACGCAGCAGATATTGCCATGATGGCCAATTTCTATAGTTCAGGCCAAGTTTGCACTAACGGCACTCGAGTTTTTGTGCCAGAAAGCTTAAAAGCACAATTTGAAGAGAAAATTCAACAACGTGTGGCGCGCATCAAAATAGGTTCACCGCTCGATGAGACAACTAACTTTGGTCCATTGGTGAGTTTTCCACATATGGAAAATGTATTGCGCTATATCGAAATAGGCAAACAGCAGGGCGCTAAATTACTTTGTGGTGGTGAGCGTTTGACTGAAGGAGCATTTGCTCAAGGCGCTTATGTGCTGCCAACCGTCTTTACTGATTGTTCTGATGATATGCAAATCACCCAAGAAGAGATTTTTGGTCCTGTGATGAGTATTTTGAGTTATCAGTCGGAAGATGAAGTTATCGAACGTGCAAACCATACGTTATATGGCTTAGCCGCAGGGCTTGTCACTCGTGATATCTCACGAGCGCATCGAGTCATCCATCAATTAGAAGCGGGTATCTGTTGGATAAATACTTGGGGGGAATCACCAGCACAAATGCCTGTTGGGGGCTATAAGCACTCAGGGGTGGGTCGTGAAAATGGCCTAGTAACACTCCAAAATTATACTCAAATAAAATCAATACAAGTCGAACTTGGGGAGTTTGCCTCGGTATTTTAATCGTTTATTTTAAATTTGACTGAAACAGAGGAGATAACAATGGTCTATGACTACATTATTATCGGTGCTGGTTCAGCCGGTAACGTTCTTGCTACCCGCCTGACAGAAGATTCTGATGTTACTGTGCTGCTCCTTGAAGCTGGAGGACCGGACTACAGGTTCGATTTTCGTACACAAATGCCAGCGGCTTTAGCCTATCCATTACAAGGTCGACGTTATAATTGGGCCTATGAAACTGATCCTGAACCGCATATGAATAATCGCCGTATGGAGTGCGGACGAGGAAAAGGATTAGGAGGCTCATCACTGATCAATGGCATGTGCTATATCCGTGGTAATGCATTAGATTTTGATGGGTGGGCTCAAGCACCAGGCTTAGAAGATTGGCGTTATCTCAATTGTTTGCCCTATTTCCGCAAAGCAGAAACGCGTGATATAGGGGCTAATGATTATCATGGTGGCGATGGCCCCGTGAGTGTGACGACACCGAAAAATGGCAATAACGTGTTGTTTCATGCCATGGTTGAGGCTGGCGTTCAAGCGGGTTATCCGCGAACTGATGACCTGAATGGCTATCAACAAGAGGGCTTTGGCCCTATGGATAGAACAGTAACGCCAAAAGGGCGTCGTGCGAGTACGGCTCGTGGTTATCTGGATCAAGCCAGAAAACGTCCTAATTTAACTATTATCACGCATGCTACGACAGATGTTATTGAATTTGAAGACAAAAAAGCAGTCGGTGTGAAGTTTTATCAAGGGAATAATAAAACGGCCGTTCAGGCAAAAGCACGTAAGGAGGTCCTATTATGTGCTGGGGCGATAGCTTCACCTCAAATTTTGCAACGTTCGGGGGTTGGGCCTGAAGATGTTCTGCAAGAGTTTAATATTCCTGCTGTACATGTCTTACCGGGAGTAGGGCAAAATTTACAAGATCATCTGGAAATGTATTTGCAGTATGAATGTAAGCAGCCTGTATCTCTCTATCCAGCATTAAAGTGGTATAACCAACCCGCAATTGGTGCTGAATGGTTATTTAAAGGTACGGGGATTGGTGCCAGTAACCAATTTGAAGCTGGCGGATTTATTCGTACCAGCGATAAATTTGCGTGGCCAAATATTCAATTTCACTTCTTACCTGTAGCCATTAACTATAACGGCAGTAATGCTGTAAATGTGCATGGCTTCCAAGCACACGTTGGGTCGATGCGTTCACCTAGCCGTGGTCGTGTAAGATTAAAATCCACGGATCCTTATCAGCACCCTAGTATTTTGTTCAACTACATGTCCAGTGAACAGGATTGGGAAGAGTTCCGCGCAGCCATTCGTATTACACGTGAAATCATGGCACAGCCAGCACTGGATCCTTATCGAGGTAAAGAAATTAGCCCTGGTAAGCATATCCAAACGGATGAAGAGCTGGATGCATTTGTGCGTGAACGTGCTGAAACAGCATTTCATCCCTGTGGTTCATGCAAGATGGGATATGATGAAATGGCCGTTGTTGACGGTGCAGGTCGGGTTCATGGACTCGAAAATCTCAGGGTAATTGATGCATCAATTATGCCGCTGATTATCACGGGTAATTTGAATGCAACAACCATCATGATAGCTGAAAAAATGGCGGATAAAATCCGTGGTCGTGAGCCGTTACCTGCGAGCCAAGCAGACTACTATGTTGCAGGTGATACGCCTGTACGCCAAATTTAATCATCATTCATTTTATTTTCGCCCCCGATTTATTGGGGGTTTCTTGTTTTATTGAACAGTAAAAATAAGCGTATATCACAGTAGGTGAAGTTACTTATTTAACTCCGTTGATTTTCAAGTGACCCCTCTTTAAATGAGGGTCTTTTTTATACTTTTATTGATATGTTTTAATAGGATAAAAAAGCCCTCCTAAAAGAGGGCAAATAAATCGAAAACGAGAACTTCTGTATAACATTAATTTTTTACTTACCAGAGCTGACCAGTTGTTTACCCTTAGATAATGAGAGATGTGATTGAAATATTGAGAGCTTACTCACTATTTAGGATGATTATTGGTTCATTTTACCGCTTTTATTAACCACTCTAGATAACGGCTATCGATTTTATCTAAATCTAGGCTAATCAACTCTGGGGTTTCGTATGGGTGAATTTCCTTGATGGCAGCGAATAATTCAGGCTGATTTTTATGCGTAGATTTAATGAATAACATTATTTCTTTATCTTGTTCGATCGTGTTTTTCCATTGATATATCGATGTTATCTCGGGTAGCAAAGAGACACATGCCGCTAACCGTTTATCTAATAATTGCTGAGCAATTTTGATGGCATTGTTTTGGCTATTCGTCGTGCATAAAATAATACAAGGCTGTTGTTCTTTATCATAACTAACATCATTTTTTGTCATTTATATTTCCTCAGAGTCGTGAGTTTATTTGGAGTATATTCATGATTAAGGTTAGATTAAATAGCCATACAGGGTATGAAATTCAATCAACAGATAATTGTAGTGCAGAGAGTAATAGTTTCATACCTTAATTATCATGATGGTAAGAGAAACAAAATTATGAAAGAGAAAATAGGTACAAAGAGATTATTATTTGAACACTATAGTAAATGAAGATTGAAGTCTTTTATTTAATGTGATTATTGCATAATAAAAGCTGTTTATATTAATAATTCGATTCAGCCTTCATTTTTGTTAATTTTAATATAAATTAGTCTGGTTTTTTGTATATTGTGGTGTTTCACTTTCATATTGCTTTAATAATTAAGCCGATATTCTTTATGAGGGAAAATGAATTTAAAGATTAGGGAGGATCTTATAAATGGCTATCTTCAATCATCTCATTTTCTCAATTAGGAATATGTTAATTCTATGATAATTACTTGTTAATTGTTAACAATATTTTTTGTAATCATGAATTACATTCTGTTACTAAATTAAAATCGTTTCTTATATGTAAAACTAAGTAACTCAATGATAACGATCAAAGTCTGGCAGAGATATTTCGCTAACATGTTTACAAAGATAGAAAATATATGACTAGAAAAAATTTTATTTCCATTTTTAAAACTCGTATGGATATCCTGATATGAATAAACTGACCCCTCTAAAACCGATACCTACATTGATTGCAGTTGCAATCACACTCATTATTTGGTTCCTTATCCCCGTACCGGAAGGCGTTAATCCGAATGCTTGGCATTTATTAGCGCTATTTGTTGGTACGATTGCCGCTATTATTGGTAAAGCACTACCAATTGGTGGTGTGTCTATTATTGCTATCGCGTTAGTCGCCGTGACGGGAGTGACTAATCCGAATTCAACAAAGGCTGCGATTGCAGATGCATTAAGTGGTTTTTCTAATGACCTGATTTGGCTAATTGGTATTTCAATCATGGTCTCTATGAGCCTAAATAAAACCGGATTAGGCGCTAGAATTGGTTATTATGTTATTTCATTGTTTGGTAAAAAAACGTTGGGGATAGCTTATTCACTTGCCATTGCTGAGACAGTACTTGCTCCTGTAACGCCAAGTAATACTGCTCGAGGAGGGGGAATCATTCACCCGATTATGCGCTCAATTGCTGATAGCTTTGGCTCTAAAGCGGATGATGGTACTTCTGGGAAAATAGGTCGTTACCTCTCGTTAGTGAACTACAATATTAACCCTATTACTTCTGCAATGTTTATTACCGCGACAGCACCAAACCCACTCATTGTCAGTTTGATCGTCAGTGAAGCAGGGGGAGCGAATGAATTAACATGGTCAATGTGGGCTATTGCTGCATTTGCGCCCGCTTTAGTTTCATTAATTTTGATGCCTTTAGTCATCTATTTCATGTATAAACCTGAAATCACTTCAACACCCGATGCGCCTAACTTTGCCAAAGAGCGTTTACAGCAATTAGGCCCTATTTCATTACCTGAAGTTATTACACTCGGGGTATTCGTATTATTACTGTTAATGTGGGCTGGGGTACCGGCAATGTTATTTGGCCCAAGCTACAGTGTTAATGCGACAACAGCGGCATTTATTGGGTTAGGTATTTTACTCTCAACTGGCGTAATAAATTGGGATGATGTATTAAAAAATAAAGGCGCTTGGGATACCGTCGTCTGGTTTGCTGCTTTAGTGATGATGGCGAGCTTCCTTGGTAAATTAGGGCTGATTAAATGGATGTCTGTCTCAGTGGGAACTTCGATTGATAATATGGGACTGAGCTGGGCGTCGGGAGCCTTAATACTTGTTCTAATTTATGTTTATTCGCACTATTTCTTTGCAAGTACAACAGCGCATATTACCGCGATGTTTGGTGCTTTCTTTGCTGCTGGATTAGCACTTGGCGCACCTCCAATGTTACTTGGATTAACATTGGCATTCTCATCTTCGTTAATGATGTCATTAACGCATTATGGTACAGGGACGGCGCCGATTATTTTTGGTTCAGGTTATGTAACATTAGGTGAATGGTGGAAAGCCGGTTTTGTGATGAGTGTTGTTAACCTAATTATTTGGATCGGCTTAGGTAGCGTTTGGTGGAAATTCTTAGGTTATTGGTGATTAATTAAATGAATTAGTTTGGTCATTTTGAAGAGACCCCCAGTAGTTGAACCACTAATTACTGGGGGCTTTTTTATAATACAATTACAGCAAATAATTAATCAGTAATATTAACAGGGCACTGACTAAACAAGCTGTCAACATAATGCTTGACCAACTGATGTTGAATGATGAATCCCTTGTGTTTTTCCATAATAAACTGATTTCCGCAGGATACGCATATTTACGAGCCTGAATAGCACGCTTAATATTCTGAACGGCCGCAGGATCGGTATCCGCGTTTTTAGGAATATTCCTCATATTGACCCGCCTTTTCAAATATAGTTTTGATCACGTCTTGGCATAAAACTGAAGATATTATGTCATGCTTAAAAAGGAGAAAAATTGACGGATTAAAGAGCTGATTTCCTCATTTACGAAATGAAAAACAGGAAATAGAGGAGATGGCAACGAAAAAAGCAAACTTCGGTGAGACGAGTCATTTATAAAGAGGAAATTTTGTTGCTATAAAGGTCTTATTTGATTGTGAATATAAAATATCGATTGGCATAAAACATATAGGCAGTATGATTATCACTAATAAACATAATCAATAGGTAAAATAAATTATGCAGCCACAAAGAAAAGCGGAAGTGTTCTTAGTGCTGACTACCTTTATTGCTGCATGGGGATGGGTATTTTCCCGTGAGTCCGTGCAAGGTATGCCAATCTTTGCTTTTCTCGGAAGCCGTTTTTTACTTGCAGCGGTTATTCTCTTACCTTTTTGCCTAGGTAAACGAAATCGAATTCAATTACAGCAAATTCCGAGCATTTTAATGACCGGAGGATGGATGGCTCTTAACCTCGTCTTATGGATTTATGCGGTAGCGACAACCGATTCATTAGGTGAGGGGGCATTTATTATGAGTTTAGCGATGCTGTTTGTGCCATTAGTCGGATGGGTTTTGTTAAAAATTCGTCCTACACGTTACTTTTGGCAAGCACTACCTGTGGCAGTCTTAGGTCTTGCCTGTTTGACCCTATTTAAAGGGCAAATCCAATTTAAAAGTAGTCAACTTTGGTTTTTAGCCGCAGCAATCGTACAAGCAATTTACTTTTGTTATACCAGTGTTTATGCCCGCAGTGTGCCTATTTTACCGCTAACGACCATTCAATTAGCTTGTACAGGTATCGTTGGGCTAATGTTGTCTTTCTTTTTAGAAGAGTGGCCTACAACGATAGCCACATCGACCTTAATGTGGTTTATCGCAAGTGTGGTGATCGCAACGAGTTTACGATTTATTTTGCAGTTAATTGGACAAAAAAATACGACTGCTGCAAATGCTGCGATCATTATGATACTCGAGCCTGTTATGACGGTATTTGTTGCCGCTATTTGGTATCATGAGAGAATGCCTGCCATCCAAATTTTAGGTTGTATTCTTATTTTAAGTGCATTGTTTTATTATCGATGGCGCTCTTTTCGCTTATTATCGAAATAAGACGGCAATGAAAAATAGCCTTTATACTAGAGATTTTTTAATCTAAAGCAGCTATTATTATTCACATGTAAAAGGTATGGGGAATTAATCTAAATATGATTTTCTCATTTGGTTTTTTAGATTAATCGTAATGCAAACTAAATTTATAATAGGCTAAAGATGAAAAAGATCGCATTAGTTTTGGGTATGGCAGGCGTTATGACTTTATTGGCAGCATGTTCGGATGATAAAGCGGAAATTGCTGAATATAAAGCAAGTTTTGTGAATGATTGTGTAAAAGCATCCGGTAGCCCAGCCGGTGAAACCGCAGATGCTATTAGTGCTATCTGTGGTTGTGCCTATGATAAGACTATCGAAAAATATGGTTTGAAAGAGTTCAAACGTATTGAAGGTGAATTAGCGAAATCAGCAACCGCTGAATCTGATTTCCAAAAATCAATGATTGAATTTGTTAATCAGTGCACGCAGGCTGAGCGTTAATTAGCATCAATCACAGCGGCGGTTAAATCATCTACCGCTGTGATTGCTTTTTTTTTAGCTAAATAATTGCTTAAATTGATGTGGCGCACTTCGCAAATATTGTGGGGCGACTTTGATGTGTTCTGCTAATTGTGTCGCTGCATGCCATGGCCAACGTGGGTCAAACAACATTCCTCGGCCGATCGAAACAAAATCAGCTTGCCCTGTTGCAATAATGGCTTCTGCCTGAGCAGGCTCCGTAATTAAACCAACCGCGATAACAGGCATAAAGGTATGCTCATTGATCGCTTGAGCAAGTGGGACTTGGTAATTTGGGCTGATTGGGATCTGTTGTTGTTCAGATAACCCACCGGAAGAAACATGGATATAGTCGCAACCTAATTCTTCCAATAATTCGCTAAGTTCAATGGATTCAGGCACATTCCAGCCACCATCAACCCAGTCCGTTGCTGAGATCCTTACACCAACAGCAATATTAGGGCTAATGGCCTCTCTGACTTCCCGAAAAACATCAATTAATAAACGGCTACGATGAGTAAAACTACCGCCGTATTCATCTTGTCGTGTATTTGATAATGGGGATAAGAATTGATGCAATAAATAACCGTGTGCCGCATGAATTTCAATAACGTCAAACCCAGCATATTCCGCGCGTTTAGCAGCATCGACAAAATGTTGTACGGTTTCAGTGATCTCTTGTTGACTGAGTTCACGCGGTGGATGTGCATGACCAAAAGGTAAATTGGATGCAGACACTGTCTGCCAACCATGCGGTTGTTCTTTGGCTAAACTTTGACCGCCAAGCCAAGGAAGGTCGGAAGAGGCTTTTCTACCTGCATGAGCGAGTTGAATTCCTAAGCGTGCATCAGCAAACTGTCTGATATCTTCTAACATTTTTTTTAATGCATCGGCTTGTTCATCATTCCACAGACCTAAGTCTTTATAGGTAATGCGTCCTACAGGCGTCACTGCACTGGCTTCAATAATGACCAAAGCAGCCCCTGACAAGGCAAGGTTCATATAGTGGGCATTATGCCAAGCTGTTGGCATGCCATCGGTAGCAGAATATTGGCACATTGGTGGAACAATGATCCTGTTATTTAAGGAGACCTGCCCAAGAGAGGCGGGAGAAAATAGGAAGCTCATTTGTCTTGTTCCTTAGTGGTCGTGAGTCATTTGTCTATAGTACTCATAAGTTTAGTCTTATTCTGTGCTGTTCATGTGGTTTTATCCTATCCATGATCTCGCGCTAGTAATAACGGAATAATGCAAGTGAATAAGTATAAATTTGAGTGTTAAGTGAAAAAGTATAATTTCCTGCTTCTCACCGGTGATTTGAAAACAAAAAAGTTAAAAAAAAATAGAAAATATAAACTGATTTAATAATTTAAAATAATTACTGTCTGATATTCGCTAGCTTAGCAATTAAATAAATAAAAAACAAATCTAATTGGCGTTAATTTTCATTAATGGTTTTAATGGAGTTAATAGATTTTTTATCTGTTTTTTTATTTTAAATGCTAATTTTACTTGTTGATTTATCATCATTTATTCCGCAAAAAAGACAAATGACACTTGCGAAATTGAATTTTGATTTATATAAGAGCTGATAGGTAGATGTGTTTACTTGAGCATATTAAAAATAAATGTCTCACGATTGAAATTAAACAATGAAATAAATCAATACACATTTTAAGTATATTTAATTTTTAATATTCACCTGAAAATATAATTCTAATAAGGAACTCAATGTGTTAACAATTATTGGTATCTTGATCATTCTTTCTATCGTCACCCTACTGATGATGGGCAAAGTTAGCCCTATCATTGCTATGTCATGTATCCCCTTTATCGGCGCATTAATTGCGGGATATTCAATAGCAGAAATATCGACTTTTTTTGAAAGCGGCATTAATAAAGTTTCCAAAGTGGCTGCGATGTTCTTGTTCGCCATTTTATTCTTTAGTTTGATGAAGGATCTGCATATTTTTGATCCGCTGATTCGTTTGATGGTTAAAATGACGCGAGGCAATGTCATTATTGTCTGTGTTATGACCACATTAATTGCGGGCCTCGTACACTTAGATGGCTCAGGGGCTGCGACTTTCTTAATTATTATCCCTGCGTTACTGCCACTATATCGGCAGCTTGGCATGAGCCCTTACTTAATGCTGCTATTGATGTGTGCCAGCATGGGGATTATGAATATGGTGCCGTGGGGAGGCCCATTGGGACGCGCTTCGGCGGTAACAGGTATTGATGCGGCAACGTTATGGCAGAGTTTAATTCCAGTACAAATCATTGGCATGGCTGGTGCTGCCGTTTTCGCTGCACTAATGGGAGTACGTGAAAAACGTCGTATTGCTGCCGCTGCCGCTAAAGGCACTACGCCATACATGATGGATTCCTTGTTGCCAGCAAATGAACAGATGGCAGATATTAGTGAACAAACTCATAAACCGAAAAAACCGTGGATTAATGGCGGGTTAATCCTAGCCTCCGTGATTTGCCTTGCTTTTGGGCTACTTTCGGCGCCGTATGTCTTTATGATCGCCTTATCGATAGCTTTGCTAGTTAACTTCCCTAATCCAAAAGATCAGATGAAGGTGTTATCACAACATGCTCCACAGGCATTAGGCATGGTCGCTATTATCTTAGCTGCTGGCGCGTTTCTTGGAATTCTATCCGAGGGAGGCATGCTGAAATCTATCGCGGAAGACTTAACGGCAATATTGCCAACAGAGTGGGTATCTAAAATTCATATTTTTGTTGGAATTTTAGGTGTGCCGATGGATATTTTCACCAGTACGGACGCGTATTATTTCGCGCTATTACCGATCATTCAACAAATTGCTGAAACAGCTGGAGTCGATCCTTCATCTGTCGTGTATGCGATGGCGATTGGGAATAATGCGGGGACATTTGTGAGCCCATTCTCGCCAGCAGCTTGGCTTGCGATGGGGCTAGCAGGAATTGATATGGGACGTCATTTACGTTATTCATTCGGATGGATTTGGTTGTTCAGTTTCTTTACTTTAGCCATTGGTGCTGTGCTCGGGCTTTATTAGATGCTAGCCGTTTGACCAATATTTCACAAACCGTAGCCTAATTGGCTACGGTAATTTGTTGAATAGTATAAATTCGGATTAATTTCCTCGCTTTTTGCTTCACTGTTAGTCTAGAATGCCCCCGCTTTAATACAAAGGTTTTAAATCTATACCACTCCATTATGAGGCCGTTTCGCGGAATTAATATGTAATACCAACTCTTGATTTCTCATATAACGCAGAGGCAAATCTTGCGAAAAGATTTGTTGTTTTTTCTATTTCTGTAGAGAGAGCATAATGACTATGCAATCAAGAAAGTATGGTAGAACGTATCACTATCCGTTCTCACCTGGCACCACTAGCGATGATCGTATCAATAGCGATTGGTGGTCACACATCCAGAATATTAAGCAGCTGGTACATACTGAAAAACTCGATGGTGAAAATAATTGCTTAAGCCAATATGGGGTGTTTGCTCGTTCTCATGCGACGCCAACGCAGTCCGCATGGAGCCAACAGATACGTCAGCGCTGGCAGTTAATCAAGCATGATTTAGGGGATATCGAGCTATTCGGAGAAAATCTCTACGCCGTACACTCTATTGAATATCAACATATTGAAGATTATTTCTATATTTTTGCCGTACGACAAGGCCGCTACTGGTTAAGTTGGGATGAAGTCAAGTTTTATGCAGCATTGTTTGATTTTCCGACAGTGCCTGAGCTTTCCCTGAGTATTAGCCAACAGCAAGGGCCGCAAGTGTACGCACAACAACTTATCGAGGCGGCTTCACAGGATAGCCATTTCGGTGCTTGCGATACGCATACTCAACTCCCTTGCAGCATGGAAGGGATTGTCACTCGCGATAGCCAGCGCTTTTTAGTCGATGATTTCATGTCGCATGTGTTTAAGTATGTACGCAAAAATCATGTTAAGACTGATATTCATTGGAAAAGAAACTGGCAGCGAGCAAAGTTAGCGTTCGAGCGCAAAAAGGAGGCGAGATGAATTGGCAATTAACGGACACAACGGAGTGGTCACAGTTAGAGTCTCAATTTGAGTTTGTTCGTGATATGCGAGGGGTTCCTCAAGATGGATTACATCATGCCGAAGGCGATGTTGCGATACATACCCAAATGGTGCTTGCAGCGTTAGAAACATTGCCTGAATACCAGCAACTTTCTGACTTGCAGAAAAATATCGTATGGACGGCGGCACTCATGCATGATGTTGAAAAGCGAAGTACGACGCGCGAGGATGAAAACGGGCGCATTATTTCGCCGGGTCATGCTAAAAAAGGTGAGTTATCAACGCGGCAAATTCTTTTTCGGCAGGTTGAAACGCCTTTCATTATTCGAGAGCAAATTGCCGCATTAGTTCGCTATCATGGCTTACCATTATGGGTGATGGAAAAAAAGGATCCTGAAAGAGCGCTCTTTGCCGCCTCTTTACGTGTCGATATGTCGCTGCTGTGTTTGTTAGCAAAAGCGGATGTATTGGGGCGTATCTGTGAAGATCAGGCGGAACTCTTATCTCGCATTGAATTATTTGAGCTATTTTGTCGTGAACAAGGTTGCTGGCAACAACCAAAAGCTTTTGCTTCTATGGCTGGGAAATTTCATTATTTCCATTATCAACGGGGTACACCTGATTATGCACCGTTTGAGGAAGCCGGAAGTGAAGTTATCATGCTGTGTGGATTACCTGGAATGGGGAAGGATCACTTTATTTCTCAGTACTTTCCTCAAAAAGAGGTTGTGTGCCTCGATGAAATTCGTCGCAAACATAAAATTAATCCAGCGGATAGAAATGCCCAAGGTTGGGTGGCACAGCAGGCAAAAGAGCAAGCTAAAGGGTTATTGCGTGAAAAGCAGGATTTTATTTGGAATGCTACGTCACTCAGTGCGTCATTGCGCGCCAGTATGATCGATTTATTTGCGCGTTATCAGGCTAAAGTTCATCTGATTTATTTAGAAGTACCTTATAAACAGTGGCAGCAACAAAATCGCCAACGTCAGTATGCGGTGCCTGAAAAAGTGATGTCGCGTATGGCCGATAAACTGGAAATACCGACACCCGATGAAGCACACCAAGTCTCTTATTTTATTAATGGTGAGTTTCAATAGCGAGATACTGCAAGGAAGTGGCGTCTATGATGAGTAGACGCCATTTTTCAATTTACATTGTGACGGGTTAAGGGACATAGACATCCCCAGCAAATAGTTTTCTTGCTGTTCTGATAATTGAGGCTTGTAATCCTTCAGGGAAATGTCCTCGCTGATTGAGAGACACATCAAAATGCCCACTTAAATGTTCGATAGAGATGTGCTGCATATCGACTTTTTGAGATAAATATCGTTTTATCACACTGTTTTCTAAAATAGTGCCGGTTGCAATGGCAATAGCACCAGTGACAGCCAGTGCACCATGGCATTTATGTGGCATAAAGTAGCGTACGTTGACGGTTCCGCCATGAATAGCTGGGGAGACTAATATGGGTTTAGGGATAACTTTTTGGCTCACATCACCTAACCCCATTGCAAGGCCTGCTTGCTGGCGAATGCTTTCTAAGCGTTGCATAAACGTCTCGTCTGCTTCAAGCTGCTCCGCCGTTTCATAACCTGTTTTATTCAGTTGTGGAGCATCGATTAAAACAACGGGCATCGCCATATCGATGCAACTCACCTCCACCCCATCAAAAATATCGATTTCGTGCCCAGTGGGGAGCAATTTTCCTGTTTTGGTGCCACATGCATTTAAAAAGGTGAGGGAGATCGGTGCTGCATGGCCCGGAACACTGGCAATAGTCGTACTTCCCTCGTACAACACTTGTCCATTTGGCGTTTGCACTGTGGCATTAACGAAGGTATGAGTATTGATGTTGCGAATACGAATGATCGTTTCATCGCCTGTAACCGGTATTAAACCTTTTTCTATCGCATATGAACCTACCGCACAGAGTATATTGCCGCAGTTCGGTGCCGTATCAACAAGACGATCGGTAATCGATACTTGTGCAAATAAATAATCAATATCTGCATCAGGGTGAGATGAACGACTGATAATCGCAACTTTACTGGTTTGTGGGCTGCCTCCTCCAATACCATCAATTTGCAAGGCATGACCTGACCCCATAATGGCTAATATGAGTTCATCACGTTCTTGGATATTTTGGGGTAAGTCATCCGCTAATAAAAATACGCCTTTAGATGTGCCTCCGCGCATCAACATACAAGGTATTTTTTCATGTATTTTCCTCTGTAGAGTATCGCTTATTATTATTTATGCTGTTGATGGCATGAAATAAGATAACCGCTGCCCATAACACAGCAAAATAATAGAAGAGGGAGGTTTTATATTTATATGGGACCCAAATAATACTTGGATCCCATGGGTTATTTTTACGTTTAGGCTAAACGTTATTATTTAAATTAAACCAGCACTGATTAAGATTTCCCACCAGCCTAAACCAATGGTCATATGTACCAGTAAACTTAAGAATGCGACGATACCCCCAATAATCCACCAAGAACGAATGTCGTTATAACCAGCACCGAAAACAATTGGAGCTGCCGCGCCGCCATAGTGAGTTAAGCTACCGCCATATGCATTAGAGAACAGTAAACCTAGTGCTAGTAACATTGGCGGTGCCCCAGCAACCATACCCACGGTTGCAAATACAGGAACCATCGCAGCGACATAAGCACCACCAGAGGCGAATAAATAACGTATCGCAACACTGATAAACATGATCACAAAGAAGGCCAGCATTGTTTGATCGCCAAATGAAAGGTGTTGCCCCATCACATCAGCTAACCATTTGAAAAAGCCAGCTTTCGTTAGCACGCCAGACATTCCGATGATACCGCCATACCAAATTAAGGTATTCCAGCCACCTTTATTTTTTAACACATCATCCCAAGTCACCACGCCTAGAATTAATGTTAAGGCCATAACACAAATCGCAACGGTGGAGGCGCTAACGCCAATTTGACCTGCAAATATCCATCCCGCCAAAGCTAAGATAAAGATAATACTGAGCAGTTTTTCTCTTACCGTCATTGGGCCGAGGTCAGCTAATCCTTTCGCAGCAATCTCTTTATTGTTGACTTTTTTCAACTCAGGAGGATACAACTTGTAGATGATAAGGGGAGTCAGGATCAACATAATTAGCCCAGGAATAGCAGCCGCAAGCGCCCATCCACCCCAACTTAAATGGATCCCCATAATGTCAGTCATCATGGCTAATGCTAATGCATTTGGTGCCATCGCGGTTAGGAACATATAGCTGGTGGTTTTTGTCACCATATAAACGTTCACTAACAGGTAATGGCCGGCTTTACGAGGGCTTTTTTCAGGATCTGAACCTAATGCCACCGCTACGCTGTTAATAATTGGAAAGACAATTCCCCCTGCACGTGCCGTATTTGATGGCGTTGCTGGTGCAATAATTAAGTCAAGAATTGCGGTGACATAACCAAGACCTAATGTTGTTCCACCGAGCTTGCCAATTAAAATATAAGAGAGCCGTTTACCTAAGCCTGTAATCACGAATGCCGCACTGAGCGTAAAGGCAGCAAAGACGAGCCAGGTTGTACCGGAGGCATAGCCATTAAGCACTTCACTGACTTTGACATCTTTAGTGCCTGTCACACCAATGACCACTGCGCTGGCAGCGATAGTGGCTAACAAAATAACAGGTTCAGAATAGGGCTTTAATACCAGCCCCACGATAGCGGCTAAGTAAAGACCAAATAATAACCACGCAATGTGGGGTAACCCTTCCGGTGTTGGGATTAACGATATGATTATGGGAATCGCTATGAGAAGAAATAGCTTCCATATTTTATCTTTTTGCATAGGCCAATTTCCTTAATGAATACTAAATTTGGTTAATATTAAAATTTATTATTTAATATTATGAATTTTTGTCTGGTGTATTTGGAATACAGCTATGCTTTGAATGGATATTGGAAATCCTTCAATGCCAAATACGGGATAAATTCGTTAAAACAGTAATCAATGATTAAGTTTTTTATTTTTGTTAATTAAATTTTATTTTTCCTGTGTCGGTTAATATTGAATTGGTGTTAATTTTATTTTGAATAAGGTAAGCGAGCTAAAAACCAAGTGAGAATTAATAAGTCTGCACTTCCACCTGGACTTAAGTTTTTTATAATGCATTGCCTATCGAAGCGTTTAATTTTTTCTAAATCTGTCGAATAAACTAATCCACCTTGGTCAAGTACCGCTTGTGCTTGGGTTTTCAGCCATGATAAACCGGCTAGTCCGCCACGATTGGCCACATTGGTATCATCATTGTTTGCCATTAATAAGATGAGTGTTTCAAGTAATGCGAGTTGTTGAGGTTTACCTTCAATAAGTTGTTTTAAATAATAAGGCAGAGATAAATCAACCACGAGTCGGTAACCACTTTCCGCTTCACCACGAGCACCTGTTAAACCAAATGATTGGTATAAACGCTGGCCTGCGGTAGGCGTATCCGTTATTTGCATTAATTCAGTCGTAATACCTTGGCACATCAGTGATACGTCTTGACTGATAGAGGCAGCCGAAACCGGTTTCTGTAACGCTAATTGACGGCCGATGATGGTTAATACTAATCCTAGAGAGAAGATTGAACCTTTATGCGTATTAACGCCTTTTGTCGCACGAAACATCGATTGTTCACATGCAATACCAATTGGGCGAATTTTTTTCAAAACATGCTGAACAGGGAGTTGTTTATACTTTGCGCCAGCGAAGAGAAAATCAGGAAAATGCTGAGCGATAGCACGGGCACTGAGATGAAAATCAGTCAACGCCATATCCTTGTGAGCCCCTGTATTCCATGCATCAACAAGGCCGGGTTTTGGGGTTAGATTCACCTCAGCCATCATGGCTTGCCAACCCAGTTGGCTATAATAATGTACGGCCTCATGTGTGAGCCGTTCTGTTTGCTCAATCGTTAGCGGACGCATTAGCTAGCACCTCGATTTGAGTAAGAATCTCATTCAGCGGATGGATACGCTCCCGAGCACAAATTTTGGCCTCTTTTTCGCACAGCAAGCAGCGTCTAGCGGGAAGGCCTAGCTTGGCGCGTGAATATTGCCGCCCCTCAGCGTCAAAGACATCAAAATCCCATAAACGACCTACGTGAGATAACGCTTCTGCTTCAATTAAGGCATGTTTTACCTCAATGGCATTGGCATCTACTGCGACGAAACATTCAGGCCCCGTCGATAAGGCAAAAGATTGTTGCGCTAAAAGTACCCACTGCCTGCGTTGAGCGACCTGTTTAAGCGCATTTAATCCCTGATTAAAGATCAGTCTGACAAGATGATTATCTTTGACAGGACCAGGAAAAACGACAGTAAATGAAATCAGGGTTACCTGATGGAGACCAATCCACTGCTGCTGTCTAGCCTGACGGTTATCACGACTTTGTAGCAGCTCAGGTAAAGAAATTTCAGGTTGCTCTATGGTATCAGGCAGTGGGTAAAACATGGTGTTACTCCTTAACTTGATGCACGATATCAATCACAGAGCCATCTCGGTAGCGAACAACGGCGACGATTTTATCAGTGAATTCAATAGGATTAGGTTTACCTGTTAATAACTCAGCCCGTTCACGTAGCCAATCAATGGAAACGGTATTGATTCCTTGGTTTTCCAATTGTTGTTTCAATTCGGGGCGAGCTGGATTAACAGCGATACCATGGTCTGTGACTAAAATGTCGACACTAGACCCAGGCGTAACACAGGTGATCACTTCATCAACAAGCGTTGGTATACGGCCACGTACTAACGGTGCAACAATGATGGACAGTTTTGATGCAACAGCAGTGTCACTGTGACCCCCTGATGCGCCACGTATCACGCCATCGGATCCTGTCAGTACGTTAACATTGAATTTTGTATCGATTTCGAGTGCACTTAACACCACCACATCCAGCATATCCACCGAGGCACCTTTGGAATCAAAGCAGGCGTATTGATTGGCACTGATCTCGATATGATTTGGGTTGCGAGCTAATGACATTGCAGCGGCACGGTCAAAGCTTTGCACATCAATTAATTTACGAATAAAGCCTTTTTCATGTAAATCGACTATTGTGGATGTGATGCCACCGAGGGCAAAACCCGCACAGATATTGTGACGGCGCATTTTATCTTCTAAGAAACGGGTAACAGCAAGTGACGCACCCCCCGTACCTGTTTGTAATGAAAAGCCTTCTTTGAAATAGCCTGACTTTTCGATAACGTCGGCGGCTGTTCGAGCGATCAAGAGTTCTCTAGGATTCGAGGTCATGCGGGTCGCATCGGCACCAATTTTATCGGCATCACCAACCCGTGGCACTTTGACAATATAGTCCACTTCATCCTGTTTAATACTTGCGGGATTGTGTGGGTATGGCAGTAGTTCTTCCGTTAACATGATGACTTTATTGGCAGTTTCAGCATCAATTTTGGCATAACCGAGTGAGCCACAACAGGCCTCACCAGTGTAACCATTAGCATTGCCATATTCATCACAAGAGGGGACCCCGATAAAAGCGACATCGATACTGAGCTCACCACTGTGAATAAGATTAGCTCGACCACCATGAGAGTGGATTTGTACGGGTTCAGTTAGCTCACCACGAGAAATGGCTTCAGCTAATGGGCCTCGAAGACCTGAAGTATAAATTTTACGTACGACACCATGGCGAATATGCTCCACTAATGGTGAATGACAGGCACTTAACGAGCTTGAAGCCAGTGTGAGATGACGAAAACCCATTTCTGCGATGACTTGCATAACAAGGTTAATCGTTAAATCGCCACCACGAAATGCATGATGAAATGAAATAGTCATGCCATCTTTTAAACCCGCACGGCGAATAGCGAGTTGCAAGTCTTCACACAGTTTACGATTACGTGGTTTTTGCACCTGCTGCTGAACCTTGCCAATATCATTAAACTGACGATGTGATTCGTCTGTCATAAGGTCAAAATAGGCTGATACGCGAGCCTGACGCTGTGTCATATTTGTCATTTTTTATGCCTCACTCTTCCCGAATTCCTGATAATGCCGCTCGTGAAAGGACTAAACGTGCTCGATCAATCACTGGGCCATCAACCATTTTCCCGTTTAATGAAACGACACCACGACCTTCTTGCTCAGCAGCATTAGCTGCATCAACAACACGTTGAGCATGATCCACTTCTTTTTGGGTTGGGGCATAAAGGTTATGCAGTAGCTCGATTTGACGAGGGTTAATTAAGGATTTGCCATCAAAACCAAGCTGTTTAATGTGAGCAGCTTCTTTTAAGAAGCCTTGTTCATTATTCGCGTCAGAGTACACGGTATCGAATGCTTGAATACCTGCTGAACGCGCTGCCTGTAAAATAGCGCACCGAGCATAGAGGAGTTCAATGCCTTCTGGAGACCGCTCGGTACGCAAATTGCGAACATAATCTTCAGCACCTAATGCGATGCCAATAAGTCGGGGTGATGCGTGAGCAATATTGACTGCTTGTGTAATCCCCATGGGTGATTCAATTGCTGCGAGTAAACCGGTGCTACCCTGTTCACGACCACAGCTTTTTTCAATACGTAAGATTTCATTTTCGATATCAATAACGTCTTGCGCCGTATCTGTTTTTGGCAGACGTACGATATCGGCACCACCACGAACAACGGCTTCTAAGTCAGCGACACCGAAGGCCGAATCAAGGGCGTTCACACGTACAACCGTTTCAACGTCCTGATATAGCGGGTGCTGTAGCGTATGATAAACCAAGCGACGAGCCGTATCTTTTTCACGGAGTGTGACAGAGTCTTCAAGGTCGAACATCAAAGCATCCGCTTTATAAATAAAGGCATTACTTAGCATGGCCGCATTGGAGCCAGGCACAAATAGCATACTTCTACGGGTGCGATTTTTTTGTTGTGGAGTCATTATTGCTCCTCCCAAGGTAAGGCAGTTATGTCAGCAGCTCTGGCAAATAAAGCTTCTAAGCGTGCTCTAAGAACACATTCCAGAGCGCCTTTATCGTCAACAATAATTTGAGCCCCTTGGATGTCGTGTTGTTTAACTAGCTCAAGCACTACGTGTTCAATTGCATCGCCAAACTGTTTTTCAACACTACTGCTGATTTGTATCGAGACTTCTTGGGTGTCTTCTAAGGGTTCTATTCGTACCATGACATCACTTGATTCAAGCGTGCCAGCAACGGCTGCGTGGAGTATTTTCATAGTTCACCTGTGACTAATTCAGAATTTTCGATGCGGTGAGAGGCAGATGGTGAGCGGGAAGCTAACATATTCTCTAAATAGTGATAGGTTGCCTCAGGCACAATCGGCTTGATCGCCGCCAGATCTTTTTTAGCAAGTAGCCTACGTACTTGTGAGGCGGAAACTGCCGTGCCGTCGTAGACCATTCGCGGAGATTCAACCAGCTCAATAGGTGGGGAGTTGAGCGTGCGAGTTTCGAGCCAAAAGCGCATGTCTTCGTTATATTGATGAGTGACTTTGCAAAAAGGCTCTGTTCCAACAAAACGGTGAGTAATACCAAGCGCGGGGGCAATATATTGTCGAAAAATTTTAATATCGATTTCGGTATAACAATTATCAACAACCGCTTTATCTTTAATGAAATAACACGGGAAAGTTGCTCGAGAAATAATGTATTCAGAGCCTCTATGAATGGTAAGGTTCTCTATTCCTTGAGTGCCTGCTTCAATTAACTGTAATCTGACGCTGTAAGGGAAGCGTGAGGTATCTTCTTTGACAACAAAAAGATGAAGCCAATCACAGGATTTGGCTGCTTTTTCAATTAAATAGCGGTGCCCTAAAGTGAATGGATTGGCATTCATCACAATCGCGCCAATTTTTTTGCCTTCTTTATACTGGGCTTTTAAACTTTTAATATAGCGTTTTAGATAACAGCAGCTGTTCTCCATTAACACCATAATATTCGGCACGGTGGCTAGGGTATGGAATCCACACTGTTGAAATAAACTTTCATTTTGTGTTTTAGTATAAATAAATAAGTGAGTCGTATTATTTTCATAGGCAAGGTTAACCAATTCGGTTGCTAGCTTTAACGCTAAACCTTCACCACGAACATGATCACTAATTGCAACACATTTAATAACATTTTTAGCGAGGCCGCCACACGCAATTAATTGATCATTACGCGTAATCGTAATAAAAACGTCAATGCTGGAATCTATATCTAAATCGTTTTCTTTTAAAAACTGAGCTATTTCAGCTAGTTTCCTGTTCTCATGACGTTTTACTTGGTTAAACGTTATGTTTTCGAACATATTAGTATCCTGCATCTCATATAGAGATGTTTTTAAGTTGTTACTAATGTTAAAGTTAATTAAATAAAAGTTCGGATATTAATTTAATAAATAACTCATTAGCTTTTTATTTAATTACCCTGTTCGATATTAATATTAAAGATTATCTCATTATTATATTTGACCTATTTCATGTTTCTAAAAGGAGTTTGTATTTGTTTTATGGTTTTAATGTGTTTAATTATGGGATATGTTGTTTATTGCTTGGTTTTAATGTATTTAATTATTAATATGTCTCTTACTCGTGAGCTCAGTTAGCTTCATAATGCGCTAATCGGTGTTTTTTCGTGTAACAATATTTTTACTTTTCAGTAGGTAATAGGATATCCATGAAAAAAGAGTACCCGCGGTCTCCATTTAGAAAAAGCCACTCGATATCCTTTTCTGTGCGAGTTTTCTTTCTTTTATTACTCGTTTCCGTTGTGTTGACGTTTAGTTTGGGTAAGTACTTTACCGAAACCGCTGAAAATCGTTTAATGGCGAATATTCGCTCACTTGCAATGAGCCAAGCGAAGTTGATCGCCTCCATGGAAAGTATTATTCAGTCTGTTAAGACACGCGATATCCCAAAATTAAAGATAATTGCGGATAAACTTAATCAAGATTCTGACTATGATTATGTGGTCATCGGGGATGAAAATTCGCTACGCTTATATCACCCCAATGAAGAAAAAGTTGGCTTCAAGATGCAGTGGAACAAACCCGGTGCATTAGAGCGGGGGGAAAGCTATTTTATCGGTGGGGAAGGTTCTATAGGCAATGCCGTTCGCGCGAAAACCCCGATATTTGATGAAAACAATCAAGTGATTGGTGTTGTCTCTATTGGTTATCTCACTAATAAAATAGAGACGTCCAGAAGTGAATTATTGGTTCAGACGGGAGCCATGTTTTTTGGGGTGTTAGTGATATTGTTATTCCTATCATGGGCCTTTACTCGCTTGATTCAGCGGCAAATGTTGGGGATGGAACCTGAGCAAATTACACAAATGGTTGTCGTACAAAAAGGAATATTTGAAGCGGTTTTTGAAGGGGTGATTGCTGTTGATTGCGCAGGGAAGATCATTAATATCAATCATAATGCACGTAAAATGCTTTCGTTAAGTGAACCCTTGAACCATTTAGTTGGGCGTTCAGTGAGTGAGTTGATTACCCCAGAGACTTTCTTTATTAATGATATCGCAACAACGCAGCATGATGTTATTTGTTCATTTAATGGTTTGAATGTTATCGCTAACCGCATTGCTTTATTAGATGAAAATCATCTCATTGGTGCGGTGATTAGCTTTCGTAGCCAAAATGATATTGAATCCCTCAACTCACAATTGACACAAGTGCGTCAATACGTTGAGAATCTTCGCTCATTACGTCATGAGCACCTTAATTGGATGTCGACACTAAGTGGTTTATTGCAAATGAAGGAGTATGACCAAGCATTGGCAATGATAAAGGGGGAATCAGAGTCACAACAGCATCTCATTGATGCGCTACGTCAACAATTTGCGGATAAACAGGTCGCAGGTCTACTGTTTGGAAAATATCACCGAGCCAGAGAACTCGGGTTGCAGTTGGTGTTCACGCCGGGTTGCCAATTGAGTTCACTCCCACCGTTATTAAGCAGTACTGAATTCTGTGCAATTTTAGGTAATCTTTTAGATAATGCATTTGAAGCAAGCCTAAAAAGTCAGGAAGGAAACAAGCAGATTGAATTATATCTCTCAGATGAAGGTAATGAGTTTGTTATTGAAGTGGCTGATGAAGGCTGTGGTTTCCCTTCAGAAATAAAAGATAAATGGTATGAAAGGGGCATAACGACAAAAACGGAGTCTGTCGATGGGCATGGGATCGGCTTGTATCTGGTGGCTTCGTATGTCAAAAGATGTAATGGTGTGATTATTATTGAAGATAATCAACCAAATGGTACTCTATTCTCAATTTTTATTCCAAAAGTGAAGATATAAAATGATGAAGATAAAAATCCTCATTGTGGAAGATGAACTGCTGCTCGCTGAGATGCATGGCGAATACATTAAATCCTATCCTGCTTGCGATAAAGTTTGGGTGGCAGGGGACTTGGCACAGGCCAAAAAAATGATCGAATATATGAAGCCTGACCTGATCTTACTGGATAACTATCTACCTGATGGAAAGGGGATAGATTTGGTTCATGAATTAATCCAAGAAAGAAATAGCGCAGATATTGTTTTTACAACGGCGGCGAGTGATATGGAAACTGTCTCTGAAGCGATTCGTTTAGGGGTTTTTGATTATTTGGTGAAACCTATTGCTTATGAGCGATTAGGTCAGACACTGGATCGCTATATTCAACGTAAATCGGTCTTGCAGGCGAGCCGTAAAACGAATCAGAGCCAAATTGATGATATGTTTAACACATATGCACGCGGTGAAGCGAAAGAGGAACTGCCAACGGGTATCGATGGGTTAACGTTAGAAAAAGTCTTGTCACTATTTACGCAACCAGAAGCGGAGCATACTGCTGAAACAATTGCGGAAACTATCAAGCTCAGCCGTACTACAGCGCGTCGTTATCTAGAGTACTGCTTGGCACAACACAAAATAGAGGCAGAAATTGAGTATGGTAAGGTAGGGCGTCCTCAGCGTATCTATCGCGCGGTTCAAAAATAAGCTTATCATTAGCGTCTGCATAACGTGATTTTTATGCAGACAACTAACACTATTTTTTTAAATTATTTTCAAGTATCAACACTTTTTTCTCTGCTCTTTCATTGCCGTGTGCGGCGGCGAGTTTGTACCAATACAGTGCTTTTTTATCATCCTGATTGACGCCCATGCCATATTGGTAACAGGCACCAGTGGCATACTGCGCGTCAGCACTGCCATGTTGTGCCGCACGAATAAACCAGTGGCAAGCTTTTGCTTGATCAGCAGTTACACCATCGCCTCGAGCATAGATCAAAGCGAGGTTAAATTGCGCCGAAATTTCACCTTGTTCAGAAGCCAAAGTTAACCATTTTATAGCAGATTTAATGTCCTGTTTGACGCCTTGTCCATGCAGATACAGCATACCTAAACTATTTTGTGCAGGAGAGAAACCAAGCTGCGCTGAACGTGAAAAATAGTGATAAGCTTGTTGATAGTTCACTTTATCATACATGCCAGTCGCGGCCTGATAACCTAATAGATAAAGTGCTTGAGGTTGATCTTGTTTCGCCAACGATAGATAGATTTGCTGGGCCTTTTGCGGATCTTCAGTGACTGCAATACCTTTTTCATACCAATAAGCCAGCATCAATTCAGCCGGTTGGAAATGTTGTGCTGCGGCTTTAACTAACCACTCTTCAGCGTGCTGTTTGTTTTGTGGCAGTAAATTATGTATCCCCGTTAAAGAATATTCGGCCATATTTAACTGACCGAGAGGATCACCGGCGATGGCGGCTTTTTTCATCCATAACAGCATTTGCTCTTCATTCTTATCTACCCCTTTACCTTGTTGATACATAAGGGCGAGATTAATTTGTGCCTTTGTAAATCCTTGCTCTGCGGATAAACGATACCATTTAGCCGCATCGGCAAGTTGGTTTTCGGATTGATATAGCATAGCAAGGTTGAATTGTGCCTCGGCCTGCCCATTTTGTGCATTTTCGTACAGTTTTTGTTTATCTTGAGGCGCTGGCTCAGCGTAACTGTGCAGCGCGAAGGCATTGAAAATAATAAACAGCGATAACAAAAAATTTTTCACGGGAGACCCTTTTATCGTTTTTTCTACGAGTAGGTTAACTTGCTGTTTTCACTTAAGCAATAATGAATATAACTAGGACGTTTTTCGTGAACAGCGTGCTTGGTGATGTCAACAGAGAATTTTTTCAAGGAAATAAGAAAAAATTATGAACCTTTATTAAGGGTAAGAGGTCTTATTAGTAAGTATATCTGTTTGCTTGCGTAAACATTCATATATTTACCCTCAATATTCATTTCTTTACATGAAGTAATGCAATAATGCATCTAAGTAGTGAGAGTTTCACTCGTAGCAACGAAGATCCTTAAGTAGAATGCATTATGCCCAGCCGATTTGCTGGGCTTTTTTTTATCTAAATTTTCTCTCAACAACCCCCGTTATCCTTTTCATCTTAGTTGTCTGCATTGTTATTCATATTCTATGTTGATTTATTTTTAATCAAATTATTGTGTGTGAGATAACGACACGTTTTGACGAATAGCGCTATTCAACGGCTGTTTTATGGAAGTAAAAATAAGAATGTGTAGTTGATTTACACATTAGCACCAAGGAGATATAAATTTTGTCGCTATGCGCTTTAAATCAGAACAATATGCTTAACATATGATATACAATTGATTAATTAATGTTCGTTGTGGGTGGGGGAAACTGGCTGTATAAGTGAGCTTAATCACGATATAAAACTATTGATAAGGTAATTAGTGCTAGCTAAATCTTTATTTTTGGTGCATAAATAGCGTATATTGCTTAATTGATTTTCGCATTCCTAGCGGTGTTTATCCCTATAAATGTTGAATAAATAATCAAATCTGCTTTAACTCATTGAATTTTATGTTTGTGATTCATAAACATCGTTTTACACACAGAGATGTTAATTTTGAAGGTTAAATCTATGGAGCCTAAGGTCAGGGATTTTGACGTCATTAGCCCGCAAAGTTTGGATTTTTCAACTTTAATTCTTGAGACAATAACAATGCTGAGGGTACAGACAGTACCCCATTTTGCTTTTTGCTTACGTACAGGTTGTCATAGAGGTAACTAGTGTCCACAACTAACAACAAAGAGGAAATCAGTCTTAACGCGTTTAAGCAACCTCGCTCGTTCTATCTTATATTCTCCATCGAACTCTGGGAGCGTTTCGGTTATTACGGTCTTCAGGGGATCCTTCCTATTTATCTTAGCCAAGTGCTGGGAATGTCAGAAACAGAGTCAATTACGCTGTTTTCTGCTTTTGCTGCTTTAGTATATGGCTTTGTGGCGATAGGAGGCTGGTTAGGTGATAAAATCCTAGGTACTAAACGTGTTATTGTGCTTGGTACGCTGGTTTTAATCGCCGGTTATGCTTTAGTGGCCTATTCTGACCATGATGTCTCCATGGTATATGTCGGTTTGGCAACCATCGCCGTAGGTAACGGCTTGTTTAAAGCTAACCCATCATCATTATTATCAACCTGTTATGCTAAAGACGATCCACGTTTGGATGGTGCATTCACGATGTACTATATGTCTGTTAACATTGGTTCCTTCTTCTCTATGTTAGCAACACCGTGGTTAGCCAAACATTATGGTTGGGATATTGCATTCTCACTCAGTGTTGTTGGTCTTGTTATCACCTTGATTAACTTCTTTATGTGCAAAAAATGGGTCGCGGCTCATGGCTCTAAGCCTGACTTTGTACCCATGGTCATTTCAAAGCTCTTAGCCACGCTCGTTGGTATTGTTGCACTGATTGCGATTTCAACTTGGCTACTGCACAACATGGATATTGCTCGTGCAGCGCTAGGGATTATTTCATTAGGTATCATTGTTATCTTTATTAAAGAAACGGTCGCGTTAGATGGAATAGCACGTCGCCGTATGATCGTTGCGCTGATCCTGATGTTAGAAGCGATTGTGTTCTTTGTTTTGTATAGTCAGATGCCAACATCTCTTAACTTCTTTGCGTTACATAACGTTGAACATGAAGTTTTAGGTTTCAGCGTTGAGCCTGCACAGTATCAAGCTTTAAACCCACTGTGGATTATGATTGGTAGTCCGATCCTTGCGGCTATTTATAATAAGATGGGCGACCATCTACCGATGCCGCATAAATTTGCTATTGGTATGCTGCTTTGCTCTGCGGCCTTCCTTGTGTTGCCATTGGGTGCAAAATTCGCTAACGAAGCGGGTATTGTGTCAGTCAATTGGTTGATCATCTGCTACGGCTTCCAAAGTATCGGTGAATTGATGATTTCTGGTTTAGGTCTGGCGATGGTGGCACAATTAGTTCCACAACGTTTAATGGGCTTTATCATGGGGTCATGGTTCTTAACAAACTCCGCAGCGGCATTTATTGCTGGTTATGTTGCTTCTATGGCAGCAGTGCCAAAAGGGGAACTCACGAGTTCTGTTGATTCTCTGGCGGTGTACAGTGATGTGTTCTTGAAAATAGGTGTTGTTACAGGTGTGATTGCGATTTTGATGGTCGTCACCGCACCAATGTTAAATCGTATGACATTAGAGCGTGATTAAACGAATTTTATTGCTCGATGATTCAATAAAAGGGCCGAAACAGGCCCTTTTGTTATTTATGAAAAATTATTTTTTCACTTTATGGACGATATCAACATATTTTGAGGTATCGTCTTGTGATGGATAGATGCGGTAAGTGTATTCCTCTGGAGTCACCGTCACGTTTTCGACAACGCGAGTAAATAATACTTCACCCTTATCATTTTTGGCGGTAAGGGAACGGCTTTTTCCATCTTCACTGAATGACCAGTCACCTTGCATTTTCGGCTTACCCTCTAAAGTGGTCATCTTAAAAGTACCATCTGGGTAGTATTCCGCAAGTCCGAAGAAATTAGCCACTTGCTCATTGGCAGGGTCAACACGTTTTTTGTCTTGATCAAGTGCTTCTGTTGTCACCCACACTTTATCTACCATGATATCTTCATACGCATTGAGTTTCTTTTCGACAGAAGCTGATAAACCAACAGAGGCTGTTGAATTTGTATTAGCTTGGACTGTGAACGCCGCAACACTAGACAGCGCAATGATAGCGGCAATAAAAGGTTTCAATTTCATAAATACTCCATTATTAGATGACATTATAGATTGATTAAAGAGAGTCCTTATATAAAACTAGAAGATTAATGATGAAATGTGAAGGCGTAAATTATTGCCAATTATGTCTATCGTATAGTTATCTTTACGCAATAAATGCGTGTGAAGAAACTGGTACTTAACCAAAATACCAGTTTTAGGAGAGGCCGTTAGTTGAAGTGACGGTTGTTAATTATTTTTAATGAACGATTATTACCATTAATTAATAGTGTACTTGAAGTACGGCCATTCGCGTTATAAGCGATCCCTGACATTAATACGGTAGGAGTAATGGCGGTGGCGGCAAACATAACATCATCGGTACTGACCATCGTCTCTAACGTCAGTATCTCGCCGATAGCGACACCCATTTGCTGGCAACGTAACGCTTCTTGTTCGGCTAATAATCTATTTTCTGGGCTATCGCCTTTCGCTAAAGTTCGGGTAACTAAGCGGGCTTGCATGTCTCCACCTAGCGCACGTGCAATAGCAGCACTAATAATCCCTTCGGGGGCACCACCCGTGCCATACATCATATCGATAGGTTGCTCTGGCAATATAGCTAATAGTGAAGCTAAAACATCGCCATCGGGGATGGTAACAACATTCACGCCAAAATGACGTAGTGTTTGCATAATATGCTGGTGGCGAGGCTTATCTAAAATAGCAATTGATAGATCAGCAATGGGTTTATTGAGTGCAGATGACAAATTCTCAAGGTTTTTTTCTAATGGATTGGCAAGATGGACCGCACCTTTAGCCTCTTTGCCGACAACCAATTTTTCCATGTACATATCTGGTGCTTGTAAAAGAGCGCCTGTTGGGGCTGCGGCTAGTACCGCAATCGCATTATGTTCATTACAGGCAACCATGCGCGTACCATCGATAGGGTCAACAGCGATATCTAACTTCTGTTTTGCAGAAGGGTTTCCAACCTGTTCCCCAATATACAGCATAGGCGCTTCATCAATTTCACCTTCACCAATCACCACTTGCCCGTGAAAATCAATGGCGTTAAGGCGATTACGCATTGCTTCGACGGCGGCTTTATCTGCCGCATGTTTATCTTGTTTACCCACCCAATCGTGAGCTGCTAAAGCTGCAACTTCTGTAACGGAAGCGATTGCATAAGCTAGTTCATCGCTAATTTGCATTATTTATTCCCTGAATAGTAAAACATCATATCTAGACATATAATACTTTTTTTGTGATCTATCTGGCAAATCGTTGGTGAGGAAAGCGGCTGGAGAAATAAAAGAAAAGCAGGCTATTAGTAGCCTGCCTGTGTGTTATAGCGCTTCAACGATCGCAATACCGCCAATAATCGAAATTAAAGCGGCGAGTGTACTGAGTAATACGGTTCCTGCCGCAGTCTCAGTATAAGCCTTATTACTGATGGCTAATGCTGGAACGGCTGTCGCTGTCGGCAATACCCCAATAATAAAGGCAGATTTTAACATATCGCCTTGTAAGCCAAGAGCAATACCGGTTCCCAGTATTAAGGCAGCTTGCATAAAGTTCTTCACAAAGACGTTGAAAACGATCTCGACGCTAATTTTTAGCTTAATTCCAGACAGTAGTAAGCCTAGGAAGAATAATGCGACCCCTCCCGCTGTTTTACCTAATTCGTTTACTGAGTTTTGCAGTATTTCAGGTAACTTAACGCCAAAAATAGCGAATAAGGCACCTAGAATAGGTAGGAACACTAACGGTTGTGCGACGGCTTTACCAATTGATTTTAAAATACCGTTGTTTTGTTGCTTGCCACTAATCAGCAACAGGGTAAAAGGAATGATAATAATGGTATAAATTAAATTTCCTAGCACCATCGCAATAAGACCAGATGAACCTACTGTTGCTAAAAGCACCGGTGGCCCACAGTAGGCCATATCAGGGAAAGAAACGGATAGCGCTTGCATCGCTGAGTCTTTTTTATTATGTCGGAAAAAAACTTTACCGACTAAGAAACCGATTATATAAGAAACGATCAAGCCAACAGCTAATGCTAATAGATAGTCAATATTGAGCAGCACAGAAGGTGGGGCTTGTGCTGCGGCAAGGAATAGGGCAAAAGGTAGTGCAATTTTAACAACAAAGTCAGCAAATGCTTGGGAATATTCACGTTTTATAAAGCCGTATTTTCCTGATAGCCAACCGACCGCTAAACCGAGAATGATTGGTCCAAGTGCGGCCATTATTACTTGTAATAACATAATGTCCTCATGAGATGAAATAAAATATTACCCGAATAGACAAATTATGACGCACGAAAATTCACCACTTAAAAAATTATCTTATTTAGATAATCTTATTTGTGCTGATTTCAAGTGTACGGGCAGTACCTCTTTTAGTGGTAGTGTTCACTGTATTATTAATTAGCGCTAATTTTTAATAACGCAAATATATAAATATCACAAATAAATTAGAAAATATGGAAAAATAATCATTATCTATTAAATAAGGTCGTTAATGACAAAAAAAGAGGTTCTTAATAATAAGTAAACATAAAATGAGGGTCATTTTTACAATAAAATAACGCTATTTTAGAACAGTCTTGACTCGACTACGGATAGTGACCTACTGTTCATAATAACTCTTTTTTTGACTAGTATTTTGAGGTATTGTTCAGCCTTGGCTTTAATTTGTAATAATTTATTACAGCTAGTTGGCAATAGGTAGAATGCTATCTACACTAGTCCAATATTTAGATGCTCTTTTTTGGCTAATTTAATGATGAGGGAAGCCTATTTGTGGATATTTTGATACTAGTAGGGTTCGTAGTTATTCTTTTAATGGTAGTTTCACCTATACTTGCCATTATTGCGATGCATCGCGTAAGTCGAATGAGATCTCAGCTATCAGAGTTAAATCAACGCGTTATTTCATTAGAACAAGCGTTAAAGCCTGATGCTGGGAGCTTGGAAAATAGCCAATCGGAGCTAGTCCATACAGCGGAAATGGCCTCGTCAGAAAAAAAACAAACGCCGCCAATTTTATTTCAAGAAACTCCTCATTATCCACACAGTTTAACTGGTCATTCAACCACAAATGCATCATTGGAGCCGCATTCGCAAACTGGCGTAATAATGTCAGCACAGGAATCGCAAACACCCGTGGATGTTAATCGCTTTGAGCGTCGTGCAAATAATAAAACGCAATTACAAAATGACAGTAATTGGTCTTTATTTAGTCACTTTTTTAGCTGGGTTTGGAAAGGTAATCCGCTTGCTAAAATCGGTATTTTATTATTATTTTTTGGTATCGCATATTTATTGAAATTTGGCGTACAAAATAACGTATTATCCCCACAATTACGTTTAATAGTCAGTTCGATTGGTTGTTTGTTACTGCTTGGTATCGGTTGGTATTTACGGCATAAAAAGACGTTATTTGCATTAATATTACAAGGTGGCGCCGTAGGGTGTTTTTATATAACCGTTATTGCAGCATTTAAAATGTATTCGCTACTGCCATACGGTATGGCATTTGTGGCAATGCTGATAATTTGTGCCGTCAGTATTGTGCTTGCCTTATCGCAACGAGCGATCAGCTTAGCGATTTTAGCCTCGCTCGGCGGATATTTAGCACCTATCCTGCTGTCTACTGGTGGTGGTAATCATATATTTCTCTTCTCCTATTATTTGATGCTATCTGTCGCTATCTTAATTATTAGTGTCTGGCAAGCTTGGCGCCCGCTTAATCTAGTCGGTATGTTTATGACTTATTTTGTCGCGGTTCTATGGGGTTGGGAATACTATCAAACTGACTATTATGTCTCTAGCCAAATTTTTCTTATTGCAAATTTGATTGTCTTTAATGTGTTAACGCAACTATTTGCTTTACGTTACCCACATGATAAGCAATTAGTTGTTGATAATACGTTATTATTTGTACCTCCTTTTATTAGCCTTGCGATACAGTATGCTATTTCTTGGCAAATCAATGTTGTTCCTGCATTTGTTGCATTGTTGCTTGGCGCATTTTATTTATTGGCCGGTTTCCGGATCCATAAAAAATATGCAGCCATCGGAAAAGAACTTGCATTGGGAAATATGATTATTGGGGCAAGTTTTGTCTCGTTAGCGATACCCTTGGCGCTTTCATTCGAATGGACATCTATTATTTGGTCTATTGAAGGGCTATTGCTGCTGTATTATGGGTTTTCGGTACAAAATAAAAAATTGTCTACAGTTGGAGTATTGCTTATTTTAGTGAGTGCGATAACGCTATTAGGTGGTTTCTCACTATATACTTGGAGCCGTTCCAGTGTTTATATGGTTCCTGTTTTGTTAGCAGCCTGTTTTAGTGCAGGGGCTATGTTCCATGTTCGACGTGAAACGTCAACCAACTTCAATATTGTGAGCCATGGGTTATTACTTCTAGGATTAGCCGTTTGGTATTTTTGGCTCCCAGCCATAACGGATATTTTGTCTTGGAGTGGGGAATCTGAAAGCTTCATCATTATGGCATTAGTGATTATTTCTGCCTGGCTCTGGCGAATATTAGCCATTAAAGCTGATTGGATTGCACTATTATTGTGTCAGTCCTTTATTTGGCTGGTGGGGTATTACTATCTTGCCGTAGATTTTATTCAAGATGAAAACCCTATGGGTAGAGGAGAGGGGTCTCTTATTTGGCCCGTCATGTTGGGTAGTTCGGTGTTATTCGCCATGCATGCCCAAAAAGCGCATTATATTTGGATGCAACGTATTCTCCATGGCGCAACATTTTGGCTAATCATCGCGTTTATTGCGGCACAAGTGAATTGGTTTGTTGCGATCCTCCCTTGGGGGATGAATGAGTTAGGTTATTTTATTTATGTCATGACGATAACCTTAACGACGCTAGTGTTGTATTGGCTACAAAGCCAAAAAATGCCACCAATGAAGCGAAATGGTATTATTTATTGGTATAGCTTCTTGCCAGTTATTCTTGTGCTTATTGTGTTGTCATTTGTCGCTAATTTAGAGGATGGCAAACTGACATTCTGGAATTATGTTCCTCTGATTAATCCATTAGATGAAGCTGGGTTATTTAGCATCGCATCATTACTATTGATGCGTCGTGGTTTAGTACAAAAATTGAAAAAAATAAGGGTGTTCGATCTCTGGGTTATTAGGGGATTAAGTCTTGCTGCTATTGTTCTGAGCATATTATGGTTTAATGGCATTATGCTTCGAGCAATATCTGATTTTGCCGAGATTAACTGGAATGCTCAAGCACTCTTTGATTCTCGCTTGGTGCAAACTATTCTTTCTATTAGTTGGTCATTAGCTGCTTTAGCTTTTATGATTTTTGCCAGCCTCAAACAAAACCGTCTCAGTTGGCTGTTTGGCGCGGGAATTTTTGCCTGTGTAGTCGTGAAATTATTCTTGGTTGATATCTATGGGCAGGACGGTTTATTCCGCGCTATAAGCTTTATTGTTGTCGCAATACTTATTTTAGTTGTTGGTTATTTTTCTCCACTACCACCAAAAATGGCTCAAGAGAAAGGACTTAATGAGGCTGATGATGAAACTAAATAAAAATCCAAGGAGTTGGCTGGTATTTGTGATGCTAGCTTTTTTTCTCTTATTCTCGGGGACAATTTATGCCGAAAATAAAAAAATATTAACACCTTATGATTTTTATCAGGGGGTTGAGTTAAAAGAGTCCAGTCATAACATTCCATTTGCTTGGGTTGAACTTCCCGTTGAAGCCTATGTTAATTCTGCTTACCCTAAAACGTTACAAGATGTCAGGGTATTTAACGGTACGGGTCAGGAAGTGCCTTCTGCGCTCTTTTACCATTCAGAAGAAAGCAGTCAAACATCACCAATTCGTTTCTCTTTACAGCCTTTAATGACGCGTGAAGAACAATTAAACTTAAAAGAAGAAACAGAGGACGATAAACAGTATCTTTTGGTGGAAACCATACCGAATAAACTGACTCGCCTAGAATTACCCTCTATACAACAGTCGAAAGATACACGGTATCAAGCTTATCTTTTAACTCGCCAACAGGATCAACAAGCTCTTTTCCCTGCTCAAACATTAAATTTAGAGTGGGGAAAGAGTGATCAAGATTGGCAAGGCAAAGCATTTATTTATGCTAGTGATGACAAACAACATTGGGTAAATATTTCAGCTTATCAGCCAGTGATGAATCTCAGCTCGGATGTCGGTGTTATTCAAAATAATACAATTGAATTATTAAAGGGGAATGATTCAGCGCTAAGTGCGCCTTATCTAATGGTGATTATTGTTACGACTAAAGATACAACCCTACCTGAACTCAAGACAGTACAGGGAATTGGTAAAACATTCCATGCAACAAGACAGCAAGAAATTTGTCGTTTTATTACTCAGAATGAAGGTATCTCTTTAAATCAATTAATCTACCGTTTACCTTCACCTCAGCCATTGAGCTCAATTGTCATTCAGTTACAACAAACAAATCGCGTAATTCCATTACAAATTGAATATGCCTCTAATTCAGGCGAAAATTGGCTACCGTTGACAAATATGGTTGCTTACCATCAAGTGAATAATGGAGAACAAACTCGTAACCCAGAGATAGCGTTAAATGACTTAATGATTAAAAAACTGAGGATTACGGCATTGAAAGGGAGCTGGGATGATAAGCCCCCTTATATAGAAGGAAAACGAGATGCGGTTAATTTAGTTTTTAATGTACAAGGTGCGTCGCCTTATTTATTAGTTTGGGGGAGTCACCTCGCTAGTATGGATGGGCTAAATTACCAAGAGCTTATTGAGCAATCATTAACGGTTGAGCAGCTCATGCATAATTATCCTGAATTATCACTCGCAAAAGAAGTTATTGAGTTAGGTGGTGAAGAGCAGTTAACCATCAATGGCTCAGAGGGTAATAATTTTGATTGGATGATCCTTGTTATCTGGTTGTTGTTAGGGATTGGGATTATTGCCTTACTGTATTTCTGTTGGTATCTCTTAAGAGAAATTAACACTAAATCGACTAAAAAATAGCACAATGCATTATTTGTGTTCCTGAATCAATAAAGTGGGTGAGTTAAACGGCTTCATCCACTTTATTATTATTTGGCCAGCCTATTCTTAAATAAAAAAATCTACCACACTAAAAAATTTACAATTTTTTCCAAATGATTACCTTCAGACAGTATATTTTGATGCGGTAATGCGCTAAAACAAATACTTGGAAACAGGAGGGTGACCAATGAAAAGAGGTTTTTTTTCAAAGCTATTTATCGCTATTGCATTATTAACTAGTGCTTCTATCGTTGCACAAGCAACGGATACTGTGAATTTGCATGATTACGAAAAAGTGAAAATAGTATATTCATTGAAACAGGATAAAATGCAAGATTCAGGTGATATTGAATCACTACGTGAACGAGTAGAAGTCAATCGCGCAGAGCTAGAGGAAATGAATACAGACCGTCGTCTTAGTGATCGACAATTCCGTATTCATCATAAAAAAAATCGCTTTTTTCATTAGCCGATTCTATAGTGATACAACAACGTTAATAATAAAAAGGAACGACCCTGTATCAGGGGCAATGCCTTTGTGGGGCGGTAAAAATAGTCGCGTCTCAGCCTATCGATAAAATCAGTGTCTGCCATTGCAATAGCTGTCAACGTTGGAATGGCGGCCCTAGTTTTACTCTTGATTGCAAAGAGGATGTGATTATTGAAGGGGGAAAATAGCGTAACGCGTTTTGCCTCATCGCTGTGGGGGGAACGTGCATTTTGTCAGCGATGTGGTACACATTTATATTATCACTTTCATTCACCTTCTTCTTATTATGTTTCCGCCGCTTTATTTGCAGAAAGTCGCCATGCTAATCTTGCTATGCAGATATTTGTTGATAGCAAACCTAACTACTATCACTTTATTGAAATAATACCAATGCTGACAGAGCAAAATATGATAAAGTTGATGAATAAATAGACTATGTAGAGAGCGTTGCTGCGAGCTATTCAAAATATTATCGGTTTTGTTTTCCTTCTATCCTGTTAATGTCATAAATATCGATTACAATAAATAAAAAGACTTATCACTTGTTATAGATATTCATTTAACGCTGTTTATTTGATATAAAAAAGATAGATGAATGCCCTATAGTAATATGACGCCTAGTTTAGGAAATTTAACTAATGAATAGTATGAGAAATATGCGACATGCCAGCAATATCGCATGGGTATTGCAATGGGTGCTGAATATTGGATTGATAGCATTAGCGATCGTACTTGTTTTCTTTTTGGCTAAAGAAACATACACCATGGCATCTTTAATGTTTAGTGGGCAGAAGGAAGCAACAGCTTATGAATTATTAGAAGGAATTGTCATCTATTTCCTTTATTTTGAGTTTATTGCTTTGATAACTAAATATTTTTTATCTGGTTACCACTTCCCATTAAGGTATTTTATCTATATCGGTATTACTGCCGTGATACGCTTGATTATTGTCGATCACAGTGACCCCATGACGACGTTACTTCATGCTGGCGCGATTTTAGTTTTAGTGATTGCTCTTTATATCGCCAATACCGAAAAACTCAAACGAGAGTAGAATATTTAAAATAATTTTTGTTTATAAAAAGGAATGTTACACATTCCTTTTTCTTATATTTCTTTAGTTAAAATATAGCCATTAATATCTTAACTAAAAAATTGCCCCTTACCAAAAGCCTGTTCTATTTTAGTGGAAAACATTAAGTAATTTGCAATGATAAATTATCTTAATGCAAGTGTGGGCAACTGGTTTATCCTGTTAAATATTCGAAAGAAAGTATTTTACTTTTTATAAAGGGTTATTTAGTGTGTAAAAGTTTATTACTCTAATAACTTAAGTACTTGCGAATATGACAACAAATACACTCCCTAAAAAAAAGGGCTTCTTAAATCGCGTTGAGCGTATTGGTAACGTTATGCCTGACGTTACAATGCTATTTATTTATGCCTTGATAATCTGTTGGTTTTTATCTTATTTACTCTCATTTGTAGATTTTAATTACTACCATCCAGTGTCAAAAGAAAAAATATCTGTCGTAAATATGTTTAACTATGAGGAAATCATATTATTCGTTACGTCGGCAGTGAAAAACTTCATTAACTTCCCACCTCTTGGAATAACAATCGTTGCAACTTTGGGGATAGGGATCGCTGAGAGTAGTGGCTTTATCAATACAGCCTTGAAAAAAATGCTCTCGTTTATTACGCCAAAAATGCTGACACCAACAGTGGTTTTTGTGGGTATCGTTTCTCACATCGCGTCTGACTCCGCTTATGTTATTTTAATGCCGGTCGCAGCGATGATGTTCTACGCAAGTGGTCGTCATCCATTAGCAGGTATAGCCGCCGCCTTTGCAGGCTTAGCGGGTGGGTTTACAGCAAGTTATACACCTTCAATCATTGATCCAATTATGCAGAGCTTTACACAAGATGCAGCGCAAATGATGGCTCCAGGCTATAGCGTTAATGTCTTATGTAACTATTTCTTCAGCCTTGGTGGTACGTTTGGTGTTATTTTTACGTGTTGGTTCATTACTGAAAAAATTGTCGAACCTTGGCTAAATAAAAACTGCCCAATTACAACAAGCCAAGTTGATACTGACGCAGAGCAAAATTTAGGCAAAATTACGCCGTTAGAAAATAAAGCATTTCGTGTATCAGGCCTTGTTGTGCTTGCACTGGCTGCTGGTTTATTTGCTTTATTATGGCCAGAGAATTCATTATTACGAGGTCCTGACGGTAGTTTGACTAGCCCGAAAGCCCCAATAATGCAAATTGTTGTGCCATTGCTGTTTATTTTCTTTGCATTGCCGGGCATTGTATATGGTTATATGACTCAATCTTTCACATCGACTAAAGATGTTGTGAAAGCGATGGAAAATATTACTAAGTCATTAATTCCATTTATTGTATTTGCTTTCTTCGCGGCGCAGTTTCTATATTCATTTCAGCATTCAAACCTCGGCACATTATTGGCGCTATCGGGTGCTGAATTATTGCGTACCTTAGATATGCCTTCAGAATTGACGGTATTCGGTGTCATTTTATTGACTGCAATATTGAATATTATGATCACATCAGCAACTTCCAAATGGGCGATTATGGCGCCTGTTTTGGTACCCATGTTGATGGCGGTTGGGATCTCTCCGGAACTAACACAAGCGGCTTTCCGCGTGAGTGATTCAGCGATGAACGTCAGTACACCGATGTTCCCATTCTATCCGTTGATTTTGATGTATTGCCAAAAATATTACAAAAATGCTGGTATTGGAACACTTTGCTCGATGATGATACCGTTCACGGTCGGCTTGTTGGTAACATTAACTGCGACGTTGTATCTGTTCTGGGCATTTGATATTCCAATTGGTTTTGATAGTGGTTACACATGGCAACCAACGCCATAAATAAGTTGGCGGATTGAGTAAAAGGAACAAAAAATGAATGAATTAGGTAAACAGCTTGAACAACGTTTCTTTCGCTATCTAGCAATAGAAAGCCAAAGTGATGCAGCAGCAACGGTTGTTCCAAGCACGGAAGGGCAACGTGATTTAGCAAAATTGCTGGCAAAAGAGCTAGAAAGCTATGGTTTAAAAGATATTTATATCGATGATCATGCTATTTTGTACGCGGTTCGCCCTGGTAATAATCCTTCAGCACCGAAAATTGGTTTCGTGACCCATTTAGATACCGTAGATGTTGGATTATCACCCGTCATTAAGCCTCAAACCTTAAAATATGAAGGTAAAGATCTGTGTTTGAATGCACAAGAAGATATTTGGTTTAAAACAGCAGAGCACCCAGAAGCGGCACCTTATGTAGGGGAAGAGATTATTTTCAGTGATGGCACGAGTGTACTCGGTGCCGATAATAAAGCGGCGGTCACTGTTGTTATGGAGTTAATGGATAAACTGCAATATGCTGATTTTGCATGTGGCGATATCTACGTTGCTTTCGTTCCTGACGAAGAGATTGGGTTGCGCGGCTCAAAAATCATGGACTTGTCACGCTTTAAAGTCGATTTCGCTTACACTATTGATTGCTGTGCATTGGGCGAGGTGGTTTATGAAACCTTTAATGCGGCTTCTATTGATGTTTCGATTAAAGGAATAACCGCACATCCAATGTCTGCAAAAAATGTGTTGTTAAATCCAATTCGTGTGGCGCATGACTTTATTGGTTGTTTTGACCGTTTTGATACGCCTGAGCATACAGAACAGCGCGAAGGCTATTTTTATGTGACTGACTTAGTAGCCAATCCGGATAATGCAAAAATTAAAATGGCTATCCGCGATTTTGACCGTAATAGCTATGAAGCTCGTAAGCGTTATATCGGTGAAGTGGTTGAGTTGATAAGAGCACGTCATCCAAAAGCAAAAATTGAATTCAAAATAGAAGATGTGTACAGCAACATTAGTGATTCACTAGGTAGTGACCGTACTGCTATTGATTTAATTTTTGACGCGCTAAAAATTCAAGGCGTCGAGCCAAATGTTATTCCTATGCGTGGAGGCACTGATGGTTCAGCTCTGTCAGCAAGAGGGATTTTAACGCCTAACTACTTCACGGGTGCGTTGAATTTCCATTCTCGTTTTGAGTTCTTACCATTAAGTTCTTTCGAGAAAAGCTATTTGGTTTCAGAGAGCATTTGCCGCTTAGTCGGCCAAAAATAGTTTATGACAAGTCGTTTCTCTCATTATCAAATAACCATGTTTATGCATGGTTATTTTATTTGTATTCAGTATGGTTTTTAAAAATCCATTTTTAATTTTTATTAAACTGCGGAATATTAAATCCATCGGCTAATGATGAAATAAAAAAACTGTATTTTATCTTATAAAATTGCTATTTATGGAGATGGATATTAACGTGCAATAACATATAGAGAAATAAATGATTAATATTATAATTATTGACGATAATAATATTTTAATTCGCGGGCTGGAAGCTATTTTTAATCGTCATAAACGCTGTCATGTTGTCGCGTCATTTCCCTTTATCGAGCAAGCCATTTCGTGGAATAGAAAACAAAAAGCCAATATTATCTTAATTAATAGCGATAATTGCCAATTTGAATCATTAAAAAACTTGCAAACCTTAAGACGGACTCAACCTGATGTCGGAATTATCATTTATAATATACACAATCACTATGCTTTTTTATTAAAGGCTCTTGAGCTTGGGATCCAAGGTGTGTTGAGTGCAAAAATTGAAATTAATGAATTTTTAGAAGCCATACAGATAGTCAATGCGCGCAGTAAAATTATTTCCCCCGATATTGCACAAGCCATCGCATTGAAACGCATTCATCAAAACGATCAGACGGATATCTATGAGTTATTATCCACTCGTGAACTTGAAATCATGCTCTTCATCACTCAGGGGATTTCGACCAAACAGATTGCACAGCTTCTTAATTTGAGCCCTAAAACGGTAAATACCTATCGATATCGAATGTTTGGTAAACTTAATATCCGTAGTGATGTAGAATTAACTCATATTGCTATCAGCTATGGGTTAATCGTAGCCAAACAGGGTTTATTAGGGTGTCAGAACAGTTCGAACCAAAAGCTTTCTTAAAAACAGTCACCAATCAACCTGGCGTATATCGAATGTATGATGCTGGGGGAACAGTCATTTATGTTGGAAAAGCTAAAGATTTAAAAAAACGGCTTTCCAGTTACTTCCGAACGACAGTCAGTAGCCGAAAAACTGAGCAGCTAGTAAAAAACATTGCCTCTATTGATGTGACGATCACACACACAGAAACCGAGGCCTTGTTACTTGAACATAACTATATCAAGCTTTATCAGCCACGCTACAATGTTTTGTTGCGGGATGACAAATCTTATCCTTATATCTTTTTAAGTAAAGAAACACATCCGCGACTCTCTATGCACCGTGGAGCAAAACACGCGAAGGGGGAATACTTTGGTCCGTTCCCTAATTCCTACGCGGTTCGCGAAACATTAGCGCTGATGCAAAAATTGTTTCCAATTCGTCAATGCGAGGATAGTGTTTACAAAAACCGTTCAAGGCCTTGTTTACAGTATCAGATAGGTCGCTGCTTAGGGCCTTGTGTTAAAGGGTTAGTCAGCGATGAAGAATATGATCAGCAAGTCAATTACGTACGTTTATTCCTAACAGGCAAAGACCAACAGGTCTTAACAGGATTGATAGAACGGATGGAAAAGGCAAGTCAGGAGCTGCGTTTTGAAGATGCTGCACGTTTTCGCGATCAAATTCAGGCCGTACGCGCAGTCACGGAACAACAATTTGTTTCTGGTGATGGTGAAGACCTTGATGTTATCGGTGTTGCATTCGAATCAGGGCTTGCCTGTATTCATGTGTTATTTATTCGACAAGGTAAAGTATTGGGAAGCCGTAGCTATTATCCAAAAGTTCCAGCAGACACTTTACTTGAAGAAGTAGTACAAACTTTCTTAGGGCAGTTTTATTTGCAAGGCAGTGAAAATAGAACATTACCCGGTGAAATCCTCTTAGATTTTTCATTACCAGAAAAAGAATTGCTAGCGGACTCTTTATCACATATTGCAGGTCGAAAAGTGCAGATCCAAACCCAACCTCGAGGGGCGAGGGCGCGCTATTTAAAATTAGCTCGAACGAATGCGCTTACTGCACTACAAACTAAGCGTGCTCAGCAATCAACCATTCATCAAAGAATGGCATCTTTAGCAAAAATTGTGGGTATGGATGCCATAGCACGTATGGAATGTTTTGATATTTCCCATACGATGGGAGAGCAAACGGTCGCATCGTGTGTTGTGTTTGATAAGAATGGTCCCGTTAAATCAGAATATCGACGCTATAACATCACAGGAATTACTCCCGGTGATGACTATGCAGCCATGCATCAAGTTTTAACCCGTCGCTATGGTAAGCATCTGGATGAAAGTAAAATACCCGATATTATTTTTATCGATGGTGGAAAAGGGCAATTAGGGCAAGCGAAAGATGTCTTTGATTCACTGGATGTTGATTGGGATAAAAATAGACCTCAACTTATTGGCGTTGCAAAAGGGAGCGATCGCAAAGCGGGCCTTGAAACGCTATTTTTTAAGCCTGAGGGCGAGGGCGTAGCTTTACCGCCTGATTCACCTGCATTACATGTGATTCAACATATTCGTGATGAGTCACATAATCATGCGATAACAGGACATCGCCAGCGTAGAGCAAAGGTAAAGAATACCAGCGCGTTAGAGTCAATTGAAGGTGTTGGACCAAAACGTCGTCAAATGCTACTAAAATATATGGGAGGCTTACAGCCACTGAAAAATGCGAGCATAGAAGAGATAGCAAAAGTGCCCTCGATCTCATACGCGTTGGCAGAAAAGATTTATAATGCATTGAAACAGTAGGTGTCTTAGGGCACCATACTTATTAAATCCAATTTGGTCAAAAAGTTACTGAGCATGATGAAATTAAATATTCCTACGTGGTTGACCCTGTTTCGTGTCATCTTGATACCGTTTTTTGTGCTAGCTTTTTATTTACCTGTAAGCTGGGGCCCATTTGTTTGTGCATTAATTTTTGTTATTGCCGCAGTAACAGATTGGTTTGATGGTTATTTAGCGAGGTTATGGAAGCAAACAACTAAGTTTGGTGCCTTCCTAGACCCTGTTGCTGATAAGGTGATGGTGGCGACGGCATTAGTTCTTGTCACTGAAAGTTTTGATGTTTGGTATGTTACCTTACCTGCCGCCACAATGATTGCACGTGAAATCATTATTTCATCATTAAGAGAATGGATGGCTGAAATTGGTAAAAGAAGTAGTGTCGCTGTGTCTTGGATAGGTAAATTTAAAACAACTGCTCAAATGATGTCTTTAGTTGGGTTGTTATGGCGTCCAAATTTACTTATTGAGAATCTGGCTATCGCATTATTGTATGTTGCCGCTATTTTAACGTTCTGGTCAATGTATCAATATTTGAAGGCTGCATGGGCAGATTTGAGCGAAGCTTGATCGAAATGATTGAAAAAACAGCGAACGAACGGTTTTAAGTGATTTTTTTAAATAATTGTGTTGACTCAAAATGTGAAATCAGTAGAATGCAACGCATCGAACGGCAACACGGTTTACGAAAAAAAATAAGTAAATCAGCCAGTTTGAAAAGCGAAAGCTTTAGGCGGGAATAGCTCAGTTGGTAGAGCACGACCTTGCCAAGGTCGGGGTCGCGAGTTCGAGTCTCGTTTCCCGCTCCAATCTCAGTAAGAGATTAAGAAGAAGGCGCGTTAGCAAAGCGGTTATGCACCGGATTGCAAATCCGTGTAGCTCGGTTCGACTCCGGGACGCGCCTCCAAAATTTAGCCCAGGTGGTGAAATCGGTAGACACAAGGGATTTAAAATCCCTCGGCCTTTAGGCTGTGCGGGTTCAAGTCCCGCCCTGGGCACCAAATAAAAACCGCGTTGAATAACAACGGGTTAGGGAAAGAAAAAGCCACCTCTAAGGTGGCTTTTTTGCATCTGAAATTTGTCACTGAAAATCAAAAGTGGCAGCAAAGTGGCAGCAGATTGGCACCACTGGTTGTAACTACAGTATAGTTTTGAATGAATTTTACTATTAACAAACAGTGATCTCCATCACACTCTACAAATTAAATAATAGCTCGTTGTTCACTACATGTGTGAGGGATCACCGCATCCAACAGTTCAGTTTTAATTATGTATCGCGCCACGGACTCATGGCTAACAAAAGTAGTGCTGCAATTGATGTTTTGGCACTGATTATAATTTTCTTTGGTTTCGTTGGTGATATAGCGTGAGCTACGAATGCGGGTAGGTTCATTACAAATGGGGCATTTCATCATGATCCGGTTACCTTTTGCCATGATGTTGATATTAAGTCTATTGTACTGATATTTTATCCAGTAGTCATTCTGGTTTTGTATGATTATCAATCAGTCATTTCCATATCTGAAATTTTCACCTCTAATTCAAGCGCTGAAGTAAAGCCACTGTCGCTTAATGAATGAGACACTTTTGTGATTATCCATTCGGCGTTATCTATTTCAGGTTTAAAACCTTGCACTTTAACTGGCATTTCGGGATAGATATCGGCTCGGCCTTTGGCCAATTGAATGGAGAATGAGGCGACACCTCTTTGCATTTTTTCCCATGCGGCCTTAGCGGCTCGCTCGGCGTTCCCTTTATTTGCGTAAGTGTGTGAAAGGGTTAGCGTATTACCTTCCTCGCCAACAAGGTAATCACCTTGCGGCTCATCAACTTTAGTCTTGTCTTTTTGCTTAGTTTTCCGTTTACGCTTAACTTTCACATCATCTTTCTTTTGTGGTTTGCGCGTATTTAGCCAGCTTGCCACAACGCCGGTATAGGCACCCCTGTCAGCCAATGAAAAGCGGTACCCATCACCAATTGATCGCGTTAATAATAATGGGGGAATGGGGCGACCACTGGCAGTTTTACCACTGCCTTGTGGCATAAATAACAGCTGGCCATTTTTAATCGCGGCAATTGCGCCCTCTTGTTTGCCAAGTCGTGCCAGAAAAGAACCATCAGATTCGTTGGTTTGGTCGATGTGGGCTAATTTAACGTTGGCCAACTTATTTTCAATCATCGGCTCAACGTTATTTCGCTTGGCGATGGTTTTAATAATGTCACCAAGGCTTTTGTCATGATATGAGATTTCACGTTTTACATTGAGTGATGATCGGAAATCTGCACTACGGCCACGAATGGTAATTTTATCGGGCGCGCCACTGTATTCAATTTCATCAACAGTGAATTTGCCTTTAAATATTAGCGGCTCGTTTTTCCAACCCAAATGCAAAGAGAGCACTTCGCCGCGTTTAGGCAACATCATTTTGCCGTCAGCATCATCTATCTCAATGTCCAGCTGGTCAGCTTCAAAGCCGCGATTGTCGGTCATGGTGAGTGACATTAGCCGGCCTTGCAGCCGATCATTGATATTGACATCACCGGCGGCGAGCACATATTGCGGTACCGATTCAATACCGGTCAGAAAAAAATCACTCATGACAGCAATCCTCCAAGTCCATTTGCGACGGAATCGGTCAGCGTATCCAGTTGCTCGCTGATATTGCCGAACACCTCAGCGAGCGACTCATCAACGCGTTTAAGCGTTAATGTGAATTCAATTTTTCTGGCCGCACTGTCATGAAAGAAATCACTTTTGTTTTCATTGAGGTTCTCAATAACGTACATGCCGTAAATTGTACCGTCGCCACCAATAAACGACCACGCTTTACCAGTCTCTGCCATGGCCTGCAACATCAATAATGAATATTTGCCGCCGGTTAATTCAGGGTAAAGCGTACCAGATAGGGTCAGCCCATCATTTGACGCGCCCATAAATTGGAAGCTTGGCCGTTTGCCGATGCGGTTGTTATAGCCAAATCGAAATTGGTGCTCGCGTTGCATCCCCTGAAATGGTGTGGTGCGTAACTCAAATACGAATAAACCAAGTGCTGCCATGGCCATAATTAAAAGTCCTCACTGTCGCGGTAATTGCTACGCTGTGCAGCCTGCTGGCGTCGATAATAAGCGTCAATTTGTCGTGCGACCTCTTGCCCAATATCTTGTGCTGACTGGGTTGGTTGCGGGTAGATATTGATCACTGGCGCAGGTACCGGTTTTGATGATGGTGCACTTTGTTTCATACCGGCATTAACCGCGTAGGGGTGAATAGGTTTTGCGCTGACTGGCTGTGATAAGGTACCGAGTGTCATGGCTGCCGCCATGGCCATTGCCGCAGTATTGCGCCGACTGGTTACGCGAGCAGGCCCTTCGACAATTTCCGCGCCACGTTCGCCGACAATACCAAATTGGCCACGGGGTATGATGCCGCCACTATCAAACATACCGGCGCTCTTCATGCTAGCTTTGATCACTGTAACTTGATTTGACGCGCGTAATGCGCGCGTTTCATCGGATAGCATCCAATCCGGCATCAAATCCGTGGCCATTTTTTTGATTTCAGCAAATTGGGCTTTTAAGGCTTCCCATTTTTCAAGGATGCCATTTTTTAAACTATCAATGATCAAACCACCCACTTGTTTAAAGTTTTCAGGGAGGTTTTTGACGTTGTTAACGATTTCATCCCATTTATCTGAAATGGTTTTTTTAATGGTTGCCCACATTTTCAAGGTGACAGCGACAATGCTATCCCAATGTTTGTAAATTAAACCAACGGTTGTCCAGTTTAAAATAAAGTTTTTTGTCCATTCCCAAAACTGGGAAAAGGTTTGTTTGACCGCATCCCACACCACATTTGCATAGTGCGTTATTTTATCCCAATGTTGGTAAATTAAGCCGGGTGTTGTCCAGTTAAGAATAAAGGCTTTTGTCCACTCCCAAAACTGGGAAAAGGTTTGTTTAACCGCTTCCCAAACAGTATTGGCATAGCCGGTTATTTTATCCCAGTGGGGCGCGATCAAACCGACGATAGTCCACTTCATTAAAAAGCTTTTTATCCAGTTCCACGCAGCGGAAAAAAGCTGCGCTACTTTATCCCACAATTTTTTGACGTACGGCGCAATATTATCCCAGTATTTATAAATGAGATAAGCCGCTGCCGCGATGGCGGTAATAATCAAAATAATGGGGTTGGCCAATAATATTTTGCCGAGTGTCATAAATGCTGCGCCAACGAGCTTGATAGGCTTAATCAGCATGGTTAAGAAGCCACCGCCTTTAATGCCAAGCACCGATAGGCTAAATTTAGCCATAGCAAGTGGCCCTATCATTGCGGCGATCATTAACGAGATACCACCGCCAACAGCCAGCACTGCGCCTAACCCCAAAGTGATCATAGTAATTTGTTTGACTAACGCAGGGTTTTGCTTTGCCCATTCACCGAACCGAGATATAAGGCTTGTCACACTTTTTGCTATTTCACGAAGTGGGCTATCGGCACCACCGAATATTTGAATGCCGACGTCCTCATAGGCAGATGTAAGGTTTTTTAAGTCACCATCAAGGTTATCGGTCATGGTTTTAGAAACTTTCTCAGCCTCACCTTTTGCGGCTTTGATTTCTGCAATCATGCTTTGCAGTTCACCAGAGCCGGATTTATCCACTAAGACCGATAGCGCCGAAAACGCCTCTTCACCGGCGATATGTTTAAATAATCCCGCACGTTGAGCGGTACCCATTTTTTTAGTTTTCTTATCCAGCTCCGCTAAAATTGCGGGTAATTCGCGTAAATTACCTTTGGCGTCACGGGTTTGAATACCTAATTGTTTTAGGGCATCGGCGGCTTGCTTAGGTGGTTCGGCTAGTCGGCCAAGAATGGATCGCAAACTGGTACCAGCCATTGAACCTTGAATACCGGCATCGCCTAATTTGCCCGCAGCCACGGCAGCGGTTTCTAAATCGACACCGAGCCCCGAAGCAACCGGCGCAACATATTTCATCGTGTCGCCAAGCATAGTGAGATTGGTGTTAGACCGCGTAAACGTGGCGACAAGTGCATCACTGACACGGTTCATTTCATTAGAATTCAGCTTAAAGCCGGTCAAGATGTTGGAACCAATATCAGCGGTAGTGGCCAAATCAATATCACCGGCCAATGACATGGCCAGCGTGCCTTTCATGGCGTTCTGAATTTGGTCGGGCTTAAAACCCGCCATGGCATAGAAGGCTTGACCTTGTGCCACTTCATTGGCGGTAAATGCGGTTGTTGCACCCAGATCACGCGCTTGATTACGTAATGCTTTGTAATCATCGGAATCTTTATCAAGACGGGTTAGAGCCTGCACTTTCGACATGCCCACTTCGAAATCATAGCCTGGGGCCAGCACTTTTTTTGCCGCATAACCCATACCCACACCAGTAGCCGCCATTGCTGCACCCGCTCCCGCAATTTTATTGCGCGTGCCCATGGTTGATTGGTAGCTGCTACGCGCATTGGCCATTCGCCGCTCTTGCTCTGCGCTGCGCCTCAATTGTTGCTCTTGGCGCTGTAATTGTTGGGTTGTGCGTGAAATATCACTATTTAGCCTGCGTTGAGCTTGTCCTAGCTGATTCGTTGAAATGCCGTTAGCTTGTAATTCATTCCGTTGCCGCTGTACTGATTGTTGCAGCTCACCAAATTTATTTTTGAGTTTTGCCGCCTCTTGCTGGGCTTTTCTCAGTGCTTCGGTTTGCCGCTGGGTGGGATTCGCTGTTGCACTCATTTCACGAGCAAGTGCAGCCGCCCGTTGCGTGGCGGCTTGATATGCTTGCTGAGTTGTTGTGAGTTGCTGCTTTGCTTTGCGAAAGCCTTCGATTTGTCCGGCTTGCTGGTTTAACGATTTCAATGTATCGCGAGACTGGCGAATAGCACTCGCCAGTTTCTTATTTGACTCTTGTGCGCTACGAAATGGCCTTGTCAATTTATCGACGGCGTTTAGCACAACTTGTAAACGTAGATTTCTACTCATCACTATGTCCGCTTCGTTTGTATGCGCGATAACGCCATTCTAATAATTCAATCAAACTCATTTCGGCGGTGGCAGAAGGTGTCCAATGAAAAATGGTGGCAATGTCTGCCACCAAATCATCAACGGTTAATCGTTCTGGTAATCTGTGCGCATTGAGTTCGGTAGCAAAAAACTCACCACCTCAATCGATAGCAAAACCAAATCGGCTGGGTTCATGGCCATGATTTCCGGCTTGGTCAATGCCGGCGTGGTGATACGAGGGAGCACCTCAGACATGGATAAAACATCCATATCCATCAGCGCTTGCAAACGAACGCCGCGCAATGCGCCAGTGTTAGGCTTACGCACGACAATTTCAGCCAATTCAGATTCACCACGTTTAATTGGTTCGTCCAGTTTTACAGTAGCTTGTGTTTTTTTCACTTCGTCAGTCATGTGATTTTCCTTACAGGCCAATGGCGGCGCGTTGTTCAGCAAGACGGTCTACGCCGTCAACAATTTCGATCATGTTGATAATGTCGATTTCAACTAGCGGTGAGCCATCCCAAATCAGTTTGTAGTAGGTTGATTTAAAACTGAATTTAACTTGGGTGTTTTCACCTTGCTTGGCATTACCGGCGTCGATTTCAGACAAAAAGCCGCGTAATACCACCTCACAGGCATTAACTTCGCCGGTATCTTCGCGTTGATAAGCGCCAGCGAAACGGAGCATCACACCATCGACCCCAGAGATACCCCACTGTTTATAAATTTGTGCTTCGATACCGCCCAGTGTGATTTCGCTGTCTAACGCGCCATCATCTAAACCCATGCGGATATTTACCGCGCCCTGCATACCGGCGCCGCGATAGGTTTCTAATTTGCGGGTGATTTTGGGCAGCGTGATCTCTTCTGCAATGCCTTGCCAGTTGTCGCCATCGACAAACAAATTCATGCTTTTTAATTTGCGTGGTAAAGCCATGGTTACCCCTTAATATTGGATGCAAAATCCATCAAGTAGCGATCAGTGATACGCTGACGGAATGAGATATTTTCAGCAGGTGGTACCGGTGTATAGTCATAATCAATGGCTAATTTACCGTCTTTTAATTCGTCTTTGCCGTTAGCATCGGGATCAAACCAGCATTGACCACCCAGCAAATAACCGTTGGTGACTAAATTGCGCATTTTGGCATTGATGCCTTCGATAATGTCTTTAACCAGCGTTGGGGTCAGCGGCTTATCGACTGCCCACATGTGCGCTTCTGCCATGGTATCGGCGAGTACTTGTGCGGTACGGGTGTAGTTTTCAAAGGCGAACAGCGGATCATCAGAGCAGGTGCGAGAACCCCAAAAGCGAAAGCCATCTTCCCGAATCAAGGTGGTGACTTCGTTTTCATTGAGTAAACCGGCATCGGTAGCGGGGTTTTGCAAATCCCAAGATATGTCCGCAGAGATACCGGTGACACCGTTAACACCAACGTTTGAAAGCGTTTTATGCCAGCCAATATCCTGATCGATTTTTGCGCGCAGACCTAGCGCCCGTGCGCTAGCGTAAGCGATAGATTCCGAATTAGTGACCGTATCCCACGATACAAAATCAGGGTGGATCACCATTATTTCGCGTTGATTGAAGTTTTTGCGGTAGTCGAGGGCTTGAGAAATGGTTTTACAACCGTACGCGCTGACGTAAGCAAATGCGCGCAGCTCTTGCGCTATCGATGCCAGTTTGGTGGCAACGGCTTGCGTGTCGTGGCCGGGTACACCGATAATGCGCGGTTTGACGCCGGTGTGGTTTTTGGCGGTAAGCAGTGCCTGTAAACCGGTTTTCTGGCCAGTGTCAGACGTGCCGCCAATAATGTTTGATGTGGTTTCTACTTCGGTTTCGCCTTGTTCAACACGAACAACAACTGTGACCGGTGCGGTTTGGTCAGCGATCGCGGTCAATGAATGCGATAACGTGCCCGTTTTACCTGCCTTGCCAATGGCTGTGCGAATATCGGTAATCAATACCGGTTTGTTAAGTGGGAATACCGTTGCATCAGCATCGTCGGCGGTACATACCATGCCGACAATAGCAGTACTAACAGTGCGGATAGGGCGAGTACCGTCGTTGATTTCAACAACGCGCACGCCATGGTGATAATCTTGCGCCATAGAAGCTCCTTTTGGTGGTAGCTTCTATGGTGTTATTGATATTAAACGTTGTCGCGGGATTGGTGTTGTATGAGTGAAGGGTACAACAAAGGGGAACATACCCCTTGTTGTTATTCGGGTTTTTGTGGCCAATCGATATCATGTGCTAAAGAAGTATCAACACGATTTAGTAAAACGCGGTATTTTTTCCACTCTTTCAATAATGCAATTTCTTCATCAGTAGCAATATCGAGATCAACAGCATCTTGTAGAGGTGCAATCGCATTATTTGACTCTGCTAAAAGTGATTGCTTTTGCTGTTCGGCTTCTGCAATTAGCTGATCTTTAGATATAGGTGGGTTTAAATGTGCTTTAATCTCTTTTTCTGACATTTTCTTGAACAGTTTAATATTTTCTCGTATGTCAAAAATCGCAGGGGTGACAGCGTCATATTCAATTTTGAGTGGTTGATATTCTTGAAACACTTCATTGAACTCAAATAACTTATTATCTAGGTCAATCTTAGCAACTTCAATTTTTTCATTTAATTCATTAACATCATCTTCTGATAGACCATCATTGAATGAATCAATTAAATTATCAAAAGTATCTTGAGCATGCTGTAGGCTGTTCTGAGCGTCAAAAAATAGTGGCTCTTTTTCACTGATTAAAAACTCAAGCTCGGTCAATCGTGCAACTTGTGATAATTGCTCATCGTCATATGCATAAACAACATTTGTGGCTTTATCTTTGTAATAGTTCATTAGCTTAACTCCAGCCATTTAGTGATTGATATACCTGAGCCGCCCGATGCTGACACGGAATAACTTGCGCTCGGTGGTATAATGCAAGTCACGCATGCGTCTGCATTACTTCCGTAGCTTGATGATTGAAAGCTACCAACGCCTGTTATTGAAAGTTTAAGATTGACAGCGACTTGCGCAGATGATTGTGCAGCAGTAATGACAACTTGGATCGCTTTACTCGATGAGTTTGTGTAATTCGTACCTTGTGCTCTCGAACTCGTCACATCTTTCCAAATTTGACCAATTCCAAGCAGTCGGTCTGTCGTCGCTTTTTGGCTTAATACTTTTGTGGTTGATGAACCAATATCATTAGCAATATCACTAATGTTAATTTTATTTTCATTTAAGTATGCCGCAAGTGCAGAGGTAGGAACTGTATCAGCGCCAGCATCGGCAATTCTATTTGATAACTTTACGAGACCTTTCGTGCTTGTTGTCGCATCGGGTACCGATGAGAGCTTTTTCCCCAGCTCTTCATAGAGATAATATGTCACTAACGAAGAAGGAACAGTCTCCGACGTGTTATCACCCGCGCGGTTTGATATTTTAACGATGCCTTTTGTCCCCGTTGTTGCATCTGGTACCGATGACAATTTCTTTCCTAGTTCTTTGGCAAATAAGTCAAGACTTGGAACTTTATTCACATCGTTAGTAACTTGCTGGGAAATATTCTCTTTATCAAACTTTTTAAGTAGTGCTAAGTTGAAATCACTTGTACTCACTTTATTTAAATGTAAATAATTTGTTATCGCAGACGTGGGTACTGTCTCGGTTGTATCATCAGTTACACGATTTGATATCTTAACAATACCTTTTGTACCCGTTGTTGCATCAGGCACTGATGACAATTTCTTTCCTAGTTCTTTAGCAAATAAGTCAAGACTTGGAACTTTATTCACATCGTTAGTAACTTGCTGGGAAATATTCTCTTTATCAAACTTTTTAAGCAATGCTAAATTGAGATCTCCAGGTGTTACAAAACCCGTTAATTCAAGCCATTTATTTAGCTCACCATTGCTATTTTTCCTCGTCGTTATCCATGCTTTGCCGGCGTATGCATCAAATGCTAATAATGTTGGCCACTCATCAGGGCCAATTTGGAACACTTTGAATGCACTTTGAATAGGGGAATCCTCTGGATAAGGCGCGGATGCCCTAATACCACTACCTAGCCCACCCAAAACTTGTTCTGCAATGGGTTTATTTCCATTTAATACTAAAGGCTTGATATTAACTTTTTGAGCCAAATCGAATTGTATTTTTTTATCTAATACAGTGATTTCAGCATTCACATATTCACGCGTAGCAAGCACAACAGACGGATCAATCTTTAAGGTCACTGATTCGGTATGACTGACAATTAACACCATACGAATTGACTGTGTACGGCCTGAGCCTTCGGCAAGCTGTGGTTTGTAGGTTTCAGGACAGTTAGCAATAGCAATTAAATTGCCCGCTTTATCAAATAAACCAATTTCGCGTATCCACCAACCGCCGTCAGCTTCAGGAATGATTTGTTCAGCGATAATTTGGTTTTTATTCTTTTCATCAATAAACAACGTATTGATAGCGGCTCGGCGCTTTTCAGCAATCAGTTTCGTTTGATTGGTGTCTGGCGTAGGTAATGAGCCGCCGCCATCACCGACGGCCATGTGGGTTAACTCTATTTTTGTGCCCAAGGCGGTTGCCTGAGCGAGTAAGTTCTCACCTAATTTAGTGAGCAGAGCAAAGTATTTCATTGTGGATTAATCCTCATTTCATCAATTAAGTGAACAGCCGCGCCGCGAACGTCAAGGCCAGAAACCGAAATTAAAGGCGGTGTATACGCGTAAACAGTGAGTGAATCACCGGTGTAGCTAGATGCCCCGCAATAAAATTCACCGCGTGTTTCCAGTTGAATAGTGAGCCCAGCCAAATGACGGCTCGCTGGCTTGGCATCAAAAATTAGTGCTTCTAACTCTTGATACATCTCTTCTGTAATGCCAGTTTCCAACACTCCAATATCAAGGCGAAACGTGCCGGCGGTTTCGTTTGTTTTCCACCACTCAACAACGCGAATCAAATAACCGAGCGGCTCAACCACGCGGCGTAGTGCGCCGATAGTGCCCTTGTGTTTATGAATAAACATCGCGGCTTTAATTGCGTCACGTTTGGCTTTCTCCGTCCAGTTTTTATCCCATCGGTCAACGCTAAATGCCCATGCCAAATACGGCAATAAATGCACAGGGCATGAATCAGGACTCCAAAGCTCACGAATGGGAATAGGTACACGTTCGATTTGCGCGCAAGCTTCGGCGGCGGCGAGTTCTAATGTTGATGAGCCGGTAGGCAGTAAACGATTATTCATCGGAACCACCCAGCGATACGTTAATATTGGTGCAGTAGCTGGCCTGTGTTTTGTCTAGCTTGATATCAGCAACCGGCTTTTTGATTTCGACACGTTGCACACCTTGAACATGCAGCGCCGCATAGATGGCGCTCAGCACAATGTCACGGCCTAACCTGTGCTGCTGAGTGGTGTAGCGTTTTAATTGCGCCTCAGCAGCGGCGGTAATTGGCTCGTATTCAGGTGAGGGATAGCAGTAGATCACAGCATCAATTTCATAGTTAATAATGGTAGCTGATTGAACCGTGACACGGTCTGCCACTGGCCTAACATCTTCATCGTTTAACGCGATATCGACTTTTTCAATTAAATCCGCCGGTGCGCTACCGTTCCCCTCACGAGATAAAACTGTCACCGTGACATACGCCGGCGCAGGGCTGATCACAGAGGCATCAGCTACCCGACCATCGGCGCTACGTGCATGATGTTCGTAACTACCAACGGGACCGGCAACGCTAAGCCCCTCAAATGCACTTGGAATACGTACGCGCAGGTCAGCATCGGATTCATAAACCGGCGGGATAGGCGGAACGGCATTAGGATCACCGGCTGATAGCATTAGGCGTTTCACATTATTGTTGGCTGCAAGTTGGTCTAAATCGCTACCAACGGCAAAAGCTACCATGCTAGCTCGCGCGGCCTCATTGATGCGCTGGCGTAATATCAATTCGCGATAGCTGTTTTCTTGCAATAGCTTAGTAAGCGGCTCCGATTCAAGCGCTAACGTGCGAGCAATCGCGCCTCGTAGTTCTTCGGGCAGCGCAGCAATTAAGGCATTTTTTCGCTCTGTAAAAATCAATTCAAACTCTAATGATTCAACGACATCCGGCGGCGGCAATTGGCTTAGATCAATTGTTGGCATGGTTTACCTCACGGGTACTGAAAAATTAAATGATTGTTCAGTGCCAGAAAAGACACCGCTTAAGTCAACGACAATACTTGCAGGTGTTGGCGATGAAATAGTGAGTCGCTGAATTTGAATACGCGGTTCCCATTGCAGTAGCGCGGTATAGCAAGCCGCCATTAGTTGTAATCGCAACGCGTTATTGTCGGGCTGGTCAATCAAACGAAATAACAATGAGCCATACGAGCGACGCGCGAGCCGGCTACCGATTGGCGTGACTAAAATATCGCGCACTGATTGACGAACATGGTCAATGTCGGTGATGTGTTGGCCACTTGTCGCACTTAAGCCTAAATATTTCATTGCGGGTTACCTGTTGAGTCACCACCTGAGCGCACACCACCATGAGTATGGGTATGCAATGTGATACCGTTCGATTTGATTGCGCCGCCTTGGTGATTAAAGTTGCCGGTCATTTCGCCACCTTTTTGCACATTTAACGTGGCACAGGTGAGGTTGTCAGAACAAATAACAGTGGGTGTATTGAATTGGATTTGCTCACTGGCGTTAACTGTGACAACGGGTGCATTGGCGGTGATCTGTTCGCTGGCGTCAATCAATGCGGTTTTAATGCCAACGGCTTTTAAGGCACCGGTTGCCGGTTCGTACTCAATCACCGCACCGTCAGAATAGGTCACATGGTTGGCGGTCAATGAATCGGTTGGCTCGCTATGCTCATCCGAAAAAATACCGGTCAATACAATACCGGTGGTCAACTCACCGCCAATCGAAAATATCACCACTTGTTCACCAACAGACGGCGCCCAAATGTGACGCGCTGCACCGGCTCGCTGGGTTATCCACGGTAGCCAGTCAGTTTGTAAGTTTCCGGTTTGCACCCGACAGCCACGGTGAATATCGACATCAATCACAACGCCGGTGCGGATCAGGTTTCGGATTAAACGGAGTAACTCCGCATTTTTCGTGTTTGGGTTCATGGTGACAGCCTGCCCGAAAACATGGCGTGAATGCATCGGCTTAGTGTTGTAAGCCGTGGGCTTACAACATCAGGAGGCGAGATAGTTAATAAGCAGAGTTTCAATATGGCGCACATCTTCGGGGGTAAAACCAAGCAACTGACGGGCGGGGTATTGAATATCCAGATTACGCAGTTTTTCTTTTAAGCCATATTGATGGATGGCGGCGATGTTAGCCGCAGCCGGCGCAAAATAGATTGCCGCCTCGTTTTCATTGGCAAAGGTGCGCATATAACGCGCAGTGGCGAGGCGTTTAAACATGCGAGCCTGTTTACTTTTCCCTTTGATTTTGACGCGGTCTTTTTTGACTGAAATAAAACGCTGAATATCGCTTTTTCGAAATGAACGAGCGCCGCCTTTATCCACATCAAAGCCGATGATCATGTTTCTGCTTTGTCGCCAATTTTTTAAATTACGCTGTTGGCCACGCCAGATAAAACGCATTTCACGCTTAACGGTAATAAACTGTGCTTTGCGTTTGGTAAAGGCGCTGCCATCAGGGTTTTTCTGTTCGCGAATACGTTTGATTTGGCTTTTACGTAAATCACGAACCAGTAACCGCGACAGTTTTTTGCGCTCAGATGGAGAGACTCGGGCAAGCAGGCCAGCGAGTTCGTGATTGAGTTCGGTGAGCGCATCATCCATACAGGCTATCCCATTCGTGGGCTGGGTCTACGGGTTCACTGACCGCTTCAACGTGATATTTACCGTCTTTGTTGGCGACAATGACACGCTCTGTCAGTTTTAAATCAATACTGATATTGGCACTTTGGCTATTGAGAATGTCGGCTTCAAAGCGAATGCCGGTTGAGCGTTTATCGGGGTTTGCCAAAATATCGGGCTGATGTTCTTTTAGCCACTCGATCACTACGGCAAAAACAATATTTTGGTCATCAGGAAAGGCTTCAATAATGATATTTAGGCTGTAGCTGTACTCATAGGAAAGCGAAGGCTCCATGGTTGCGATGATGCTGCCATCATCAACAAACAAATAGAGCTTTTCAGGGTTGCTTTTGAGATAAGGGATTTTTTGGCACAGCCGATTTTTAATGCTGTTCAGTTTTTTCATTTTGCCTTGCGTCCTCTATGTCTTCGATAGCCATCAGCTGTGTGTTGGCCTGCTCTAAGTCTGCCAGCAAGGCATTAACCCACAGCGCCAAATCACAGTAGGTTATAGATTGTCGGGCAATGATGGCAGTACTGGCTGGGTCAGTGTTTTCGGCAAGGGAACGCATTGCGCTGGCACGTAAACGGTAGGTGTTGTTGAGCAAGCTGTCAGCAATATCACGAGGCACAGGCAAATCACAGGTTGGCTCTTTTTTAAGCAGGGTTTTGTATTCAATTTTTCTTTCCTCGGCGTCAGCGCGCTGCTGAATACCCCGCGATGAAGCACTGGCGGCAATCTGATTAAAGCGCTGAAACTGTAATGACTGGTCGGCAATAATGTGCTGTTGCATCGCAAGTTCACTTGCGAGTTGGTTATTTGCATTCACTAAACGCTTGCGGGATGCTTCGCTTTTGTCCAACAAAAAGATAAGCCATCCCACAAGGAATATACTAATGACAGCCAATGTCAGTGGCGTTTTACTCATAACAGGCTGTACGCTTTTTCAAATTGTTGCTGGCTATAGGGTTGCTGGTTACTGTTTTCAACCTTGATAATCGCCTTGCTTATTTCAAATAAAACGGCTTTATCTTCCAATGTTAAACAGTCATCAGGACTGACATTGAGGCTATTGGCTACTGCCTGAATATAGTTCTCAGTATGGTTTTCAATGGGTGGTGCATAGCGATTAATCACTACGCGTATAGAACACAGGCCATGCAATTTTTGATAATTGAGTAGTAATTTAAACAATGCGCGCAATCCCCAAACAGGATCCGTGAACTGGCAAAAACTACGGTCTGTTTGCTGTTCGCTTAGACCTTGCCATTTAGCCCCATGGCGAATATTTCCGGGGTTGTGATTACGTATGCCTCGTGGTGTCATTTATCCCCCAATCGTTTGTTAATCATGCGGTGCGCGATATCTCGTATTTTCTCAACACCTAAAAAACCAATTGCCCCGCCAATCATGCCGGAGGCCGCTTCAGGGATACCGATAAACTCAGCACCACTGATCACCGCCCAAGAAAGTGCGCCACACAATAAACATTCGGCCCATTTATTTTTACGGGTATCACCGTCATAAATAAAAATGGCGTAGCGAATAAATATGGCTAATGCGACACCAGATAATTGCGGCCATGCGTTTTTCAATGCTTCGAAAATTTCCGTTAAATGTTCTTTCATCGTTTTCATACCATCCCCCTATTGAGGGTGTTATTAATCCCATAGTTGGATCAGGACTTTTTGCGGCGGCTCGGTGATATCAGGGAGTTCAACTAATGTGCCATGTTGTAAAATAGCGCCCATTTCCGCTAAACGCGGGTTAAGCTCTAAGGCTTTTTCGACCATGCCCGCCGTTTGCCCCAACACCCGAAAACACAGTGCATCCAGCGTTTCGCCTTGCAGTGCCGTCACTTTCATATCAACTCACTTTCATATCAACTCACTTTCATATCAACTCAACAATGTTGTGTGATTGCCCCTTGATGCGCTGAATTGCCCACTGCACATCACGCCACAGTTCATCAATTGTGGTACCTAGACCCTCGGCTTTTTTTTCACCGCTGTTAGTGGTATCAACATCGCGGTAACGTTCGGTCAAATTGGCTTTGGTTTGGCTGTAAACGGCTCGGCGATAAAGTAGAACTAATTCACTGTCATCATTGATAAAATCAGCCGGCACTTTATCCATCGAAATATAGCCGTTGGTGATTTGCGTTTGTCGCCAGTTTGCCAACTCACGATTGATTTCAATAATGGCGTTAGTGATCGCGTGGCGAAGGCGTTCAGGCGTGACCTTGCCATCTGTTAACATAGATTGCTGATAATCCCGCGCGTGAATATCGGGAAAAAAATCACCACTGTGAAACACCTCATCAGTGATGTTCTGTGATTGCGTGGATGTAAAATCCATACTGACACCTCTTAATAGGTGGGCGGTGGACAGAGGCGTTAACCTAAGTTGTGTCTCTGTGCCGCCCTAGCGCGGTGGCTCGTTCTGTAATGTAGTGTTGGTTTGTTGCTGCTTTTCTAAGTATTTTTCTAGCTGTCGCAAATCTTGTTTCACACCAACACGATCATTTAACTCAAGCGCACGCAACCATGAGCACGTCGCTGGTTGCGGCTGGTTATTGTCTCGCTGTGCATAGCCTAACCATTTGTAAAGATTCGCTCGCACCTGGTCTGGCATATCTTCATCAATGGTTAATTCCATTGTGCGAGTTAAGACATCTAATGGGATTGGGTTTTTGGCTACATATTGCTTTTCTGCCTGATCGGCAATCTCTTCTGCGATAGCACAACCCGTTGTTCGGGTGTGCTTTTCAGGCATATTCAGGTTATAACGCAAAGCATATTCAGCAATATCTAGCGCACCGTGCCAATCGCCGGCGTCGACACGCCAGAGCATCACGCGCATAGTGACATCATCTTGTTGTCCTTTTCCGCTGGCTAAAACACCCGCGACCCACGGTGCATAATTGGGTAGCATTTCCCGCTTCACGCTGGCTTTACGTTCAAATGACTGAATGCGCTTTAGCCGGCGGCGGTCAGCGTTCATCATTAAGACCATTTGGGTATAAGCCGAGCTAGTTTGTGTGATGGGATCGCGCTGTTGCGCGTCCTTTTCGGCACTCATGCGGATAACGTGACGACGAAAAATGCTATTACTCACTATGCGCTTTCCTTTTCTGTCTCAGTTTCTTCCTTTTCAGGCGCTTTGACTTGTGCTGTGAGCATTTCGATATTTTCAATCAAGGCCACGCCGCGATAGTCTTCAACCACATAAGCCTCATTGACTGACTCGTAGTTTTCGATTTGATCGCGTTTTGGGTTATCAATAATGTGACGGCGGCGGGTCTCGTTTTGCCAGTAAATAGACAAGTTATCAAGGCGAGTGATGAATAGTGCGTTTTCAGGGAAATACGGCGCACGAACAGCTTGTAAACCACCAATCCGTTTTTGGCTGATGATCATATCAGCGGCCAGTTTTTCGCTGTTTTCTTGGTCTTTATTGACAAGTGGGAAATATTTATCGCTCAGCAGCTTACGACCACAAATCACAACAATTTCGGTGTCATCTTGGTACTCTTCATCAATCAAATCATCAACAGCACTCATAACCAGTGCGTCGAGGTTGGAGAAGTCACCACCGATACCAACACGAATAGTTTTTGAAATAACTGCGCCGTTCTCATCTTTGACGTCACTCACGACATGCTCAGGGGCATCATTGCGGACTTTTTGCAGCCAACCAATATTCACGTCTTGCAGCAATTTATTCACTTCACGGTTAGATTTTTTGGCGCGAGTAACACCATTAAAACCAATCATGATGCGGTCAAGCGCTTGGCGGCGAATGATCGCGTTACGAATGCGCAATTGGAAATCTTTGAATTTCGCCCACAAATCCAGTTTTTGATATGTCAATGCAGTATCAAAGTTCGTTTGTTCACATTTATATTCAATATCCGTTAGTGAACTAGGGTCTGTCGGTACTCGGTCTTCTTTTGTCGTGTCGGTTGTACCGGCAATAGTGGAGCCTACTCCCAAACCGATCACTTGCCCTGATTGTTCATCAACAGGAACGACATTAATCATGGTCAGGAAAGCGGCGCTTTGCTGAATGTTATCTTCCAGTTTTTGCGCAATTGACGGATTCACTTCAACTTTTGTTGAAAGTGCCTCTGTCTCCACTTCTAACAATGAGGCTAGTTGAGTCAAAAATGCATTAAATTGAAATCGGGTATGTTTTTTCATGTCTGTTCTCAAATTAGGGGCTAATTAGCAATCCGTCAGATATTCCGCTGCCGGTGCACCACTATTGCCCAGCGATTGAGGGCGTTGTTTGCCGCTGTTATCAGTGTTGGTTAACTGGGTTTTTAGTTCAGTCAGTTCAGTGCGTAGTGCTTTCAGTTCATCGCTGTCTTTTTGGCAATCGTTTAATTGCGCTTTCAGGGTAGTGACCTCGGCTTGTACGTCATCAATGGTTTTTGCGCACAGCTCAACGCTTTTATTGACGTCCGTAAAACGGGCATCATCGTTTTTACTTTTGCGGCCAATAATTTCAGTAATACGAGCAAATAGAGATGGACCTTTTGGCTCTTCGGGTTGTTCGTCTTCAAACTCAAAAAGCGTCTCTTCAGCCGCAGTGAAAACGTTGTCTTTTGATTGTTTGCGTTCTGAAAGTGGGTGAGTGCCACTGTTTTGACTGAATTGCAGCATTTCAGTGCCAAGACTAGCAGGGCGATCAGTGACCGCGAGGCCAACTAAGTAAGCCTCGCCAGTATCAGAAAATTTCGGGCTAATCTCGACAGAGGTATAAACTTTTTGGCGTTTTTGGTTCATTTGGATCAGGTCGTCAGTCGGCGATAACTTTGCATAAAGCCCTAACTTGCCCTTTAGTGCGCCTTCAGTGATCTCTTCGGTATAGACGGAATCCACATCACCAAAACGCGGCATCCATTCATAATTTAAATGCTCAAGGTTAATGCGCGCACCGTAGACCTTCGGATCGTAATTCTTTTCAATTTCAGTTAACCAATTGCGCGGTACTGTGCGGCCATCGGTTGTAGCCCCCTCAACACAAATACGCACTGGCTTTGTTTTTTTCGCCATTTAATGACTCCATCAGTCACATCAGAATAATAGGCTTATGGTTCCAGTGTTTACATGACAGAGACAATGATTCGTTGTTGTAAAGGGGGGAGGTACAACACAAGGCGAGCGCGCGGAAGAATGGCGACCAGTAATCTGACCGCATGAATACATTACACGATTTTGAACCCCGTAAACGCGCGATGCACCTGTATTTTAATGGGTACAGGATCGCACGTATTGCTGAACTGCTTAACGAAAAATCAGCCACAATTCATAGCTGGAAACGGCGCGACAAGTGGGATGACATTACGCCGATTGAACGTGTTGAAATGACACTGGAAATGCGGCTTTGTACCTTGCTAGGCAAAGAAAATAAGGAAGGCAAAGACTTTAAAGAAATTGACTTGTTGTACCGGCAAGTCGAACGTCACGCAAAAATCCGCAAATACCAAAACGGCGGTAATGAAGTTGATTTAAATCCGAAGTTGGCCAACCGCAATGCCGGCGAACGCCGCGCACCCGATAAAAATGTATTTAGCGAAGAACAGATCGAAAAGTTAGAAGAGATGTTTCGTGAAAATATGTTTGCGTACCAAAAAACATGGTACAGCGCAGGGCATAAACACCGAATTCGCAACATTTTGAAATCGCGTCAAATTGGGGCGACTTATTTTTTTGCTCGAGAGGCGTTTATGGATGCGCTGATCACAGGGCGAAATCAGATTTTTTTATCGGCGAGTAAGGCTCAAGCGCATGTATTCAAAGGATACATCATTGATATGGCGCGAGAGGTTGATGTTGACTTAAAAGGTGATCCGATAGTTTTGCCTAATGGCGCAACCCTGTATTTTCTCGGTACCAATGCACGGACAGCACAAAGTTACCACGGTAATTTATATTTAGATGAGTTCTTTTGGATACCTAAATTTCTTGAATTGCGCAAAGTGGCCAGCGGTATGGCGATGCATAAAAAGTGGCGTCAAACCTATTTTTCAACACCTTCAAGTCTCACACATAGCGCGTACCCGTTCTGGTCAGGAAAATTATTTAATCGCGGTCGCTCTAAAGCTGATCGCATAGAGATTGATATTAGCCATAGCGCACTTGCCGCCGGCAGACTGTGTGAAGATGGTCAATGGCGTCAAATTGTCACCGTGGAAGATGCGATAAAAGGCGGCTGTAATCTATTTGATATTAATCAGTTAAGGCTGGAATACAGCCCCGATGAATATCAAAACTTACTGATGTGTGATTTTGTTGATGATATCGCATCTATTTTCTCGCTAGAGCTAATGCAGCGCTGCTTAGTTGATAGTTGGGATGCATGGGAAGACTTTCAACCTGAAATGTACCGGCCTTATGGATATCGTTCTGTTTGGATTGGCTACGACCCCGCCAAAGGTACAGAAAATGGTGACAGTGCAGGTTGCGTAGTGATAGCGCCGCCATCCATGATGGGCGGCTCATTCCGCATTCTTGAACGCCATCAATGGCGCGGTATGGACTTTCGCGCTCAAGCGGAAGCCATCAAGCAACTGACCGAACGCTATAATGTCGAGTATATTGGCATTGACTCAACCGGTATTGGCCACGGTGTTTATCAATCTGTTTTAGAATTTTTCCCGCAAGCCCGTGAATTTGTCTATAACCCTGCGATGAAAAATGCATTAGTGCTTAAAGCATGGGATGTGATCAACAGCGGTCGCTTAGAGTTCGACGCTGGGGATACGGACATTATTCAATCCTTTATGGCCATTCGCCGCTCAACAACGGCTAGCGGTAACCGACCAACATATGAAGCCAGTCGCAGCGAGGACGCCAGTCACGCCGATTTAGCATGGGCAACCATGCATGCTTTGTTCAATGAACCGATCACGGGTGACAGCACCCAACATCATAATATCGTGGAGCTTTACTAATGAGCCGTAGAAATCGTAAAAAACAAAATCAATTGCAAAACACTGGCGGCGTAGAGGCGTTCACATTTGGTGAGCCGGTTTCTGTTCTTGATAGCCGTGAAATCTATGATTACCTTGAATGTGTAAGGATGGAGAATTGGTACGAACCGCCGATTAATTTTAATGGATTATCAAAAGCGTTTCGTGCCGCGCCGCATCACAGCAGTGCTATTTATGTCAAACGCAATATTTTAACCAGTACTTTTAAGCCACACCGACTACTAGACCGACAAACGTTCGACAGCTTTTCACTCGACTTTTTGATGTTCGGTAATGCATATCTTGAAGAACGAACCAATCAACTCGGCGGGCTATTAAAATTCAAGCATACACCGGCGAAATATACGCGCCGAGGTACCGATGACGAGCAATATTGGTTTGTGAAATACGGCTATGAAAGTGAGCCGTTCGCATTCAATCAAGGTAGCGTATTTCATTTGATAGAGCCGGATGTGAATCAAGAGCTTTATGGCCTGCCTGAATACTTGGCTGCACTGCCATCAACATTGCTCAATGAATCCGCAACGTTATTTCGTCGCCGTTATTATCTGAATGGTAGCCATGCTGGTTACATCATGTATATCAGTGATTCTTCGCAATCCCCCACAGATATAGAGAATATTCGTAAAGCAGTACGTAGCAGTCGAGGACCAGGCAATTTCCGTAATCTGTTTTTGTATGCACCGAACGGCAAGAAGGACGGCATTCAAGTTATGCCCTTAAGTGAAGTCGCGGCCAAAGATGAATTTTTGAATATTAAGAATGTCAGCCGTGATGATATGTTAGCAGCGCATCGGGTACCACCACAAATGATGGGTATCATTCCACAAAACACCGGCGGTTTTGGAGATGTTGAAAAGGCGGCAAAGGTATTTGTGCGCAATGAACTAATACCGCTACAGGCCAAGATGAAACAGTTAAACGACTGGTGCGGGGAAGAAGTAATACAGTTTGAGCCGTATAAGCTAGATGATGATAACGATTAAGTTAATGACAATAGAATAAATATTACCGCCCACCGAGGCGGTATTTTTTCGCCTACATGTAGGTGATCTTGATGGCTCCTATAATAATAAGACCCCACGATATTATATCAAAGTGGCACTGCCAAGACGAATCCGCAGAAATCCCCCCTCACTAATTAGCGAATTAAGCGCGCTGTACGCCACTGTAATCAGCGCAAAAATAATTGCTGCTGTGGCATAAATAATTGATTTTAACGCCTCTGTGACGCTGAGATTTTGCGGACGGATAATTAACAATAAACATGTCGCCGCGCAATCGTAGCCCCGCCACGCCTGCCCACTAAATAGAGCGCTTTTCATGCAGGTGCAAGAGATCGTCTGAGGTGCGCTAGTGCTGGCGCTTTGCGCGGGTTACGATCCTTGTTTAAACTTGCGGAATGGGACGGGAAATTGCAAAATTTTATTACACTATATAGATATATAAAGTACACATTTTTCTGTAGTCTAATAAAACAAATTAATTGAATTTCAAGAGGAAATATGAGTATTTTTGCCAGTGAAACAAAAAATCAACACTTCGTATCTCAAGTAGAACAAAGAGAAAACTCTTGCAACAAGAACGCTAGCAATAAAAATCAAGAAATATTTAAATACACAAGAGTAGATGAAAGCCAATTTGATGACGGGAAACGAGTAAAAATATCAACTAATCAAAGTGATTTTGATTTATTCACGTTAGCAAAAAAAGACAGCCAAAGGAAAAATCTTGAAAATTTAATGGGTAATCTAGAAAGTAATTATCTGACAATAGTAGATAAAATAGAAAAGTCTTGTGAAAACCACAAAAATGGTGTAAATATTTTCTTTACAGAGATAGATGATATAAAAAAAGTCTTAGAATTGAAATTCTTAACTCGATTTAGAAACCCATACCTAATAAAAGAAACGTTACGCTTAATTTCTTTTACCAAAAATTTCATATTAGATGATGACCGTCATCTTGAAGCACTTATCGCTTTGCATAAGGCTGAAAACAATATTGATTTTTTGAGTAAAAAATACGGCGTAACAAAGGATGAATATATATCTTGGTTAAACACTCTAGTCGGGTTATTGCTACCGATAAAAGGAGGAAGCCTTCTATCAGGAATGGTTAATGAGTTTTTTGAAGCGTCAGAGTTCGGGAAAAAAGTTTTCATTTATTACTATGATAATGAAGGTGTTTTGCTTCCTGACTGCGGGACATTAGACATTGCAGAAAGTGACATGATTACCTATGGATTTAATTTAACATCTAAAATTTTTATACTGCTCGCTATGCCTGTATGTAAAGATATTGCCTCTTTTAAAGTAAAACAGAGGTCTGATGCTGAAATGAATCAGTTAATCAATGACCTGAAAATCAAATACCCAAACATAACAAACGAAGCTATACAGCGTTACTTAGAGTTTGAGAAACAATTTAATGCTAAAACAAGCATCACTTACGCAGGAAATAACACTCAAATGCTTGATGTTTTTAATTTTGGCGTTAAGAGACTTTCGAAACAGTATTACTTTTCTTCATCAAGTAGTTAGTTACAGATATTTATTTCATATATTTTTTTATCTGCCTACCTATCCATTCACCAACAGGGACGCTTACACCATTACCTATCTGTTTGTAAGCGTCAGTTTGGCTAACAGGAAACTGAAACCAATCAGGAATACCTTGTAATCTCGCATATTCACGAACTGTATATGGGCGAACGCCCATAGCAAAATTTTTGTCTACTACTAACCGAGTACTTTTATCTTTTGCGTAATGAGCTATGCATGTTGGTGCTATATCATCACGAGCCGGATCACTGATAATAGGTAAATCTCTATAGCTTCCATTCATGCGAGAATAAACGGATTTCGGTATTGTAATGTGAGGCTCTTTTTCTAAAATTTCAGCTAAGCGAATTGGTTTAAAGCTCTCAGGTGCTTGCGGTGAAAAATATCGTTTTGTTCCAATAATAATTAACCGGCTACGTTTTTGAGGTAACCATGTTTCAGACTTAATTGGACAAAACACGTTCACATAGTAGTCTGGCATTTTTTGCATAGCTTCCATCACCACGGGAAAAGCCTTCATCCCTGGTACATTTTCAACTACATAAAATTCAGGTCGAGCAATTGCCAAATGTCTCAACGCATGTAAAAAAAGTTCATCGCCGGTTCTAGTGCCGTGAATATCAGAAATTGTGCTGTACTTGGTACATGGGTATGTAAAAATCATACCATCACAAGAATCTTGTTCAAGTACCAACTCTTGGGTTAAGTCGCACTCTTTTATGTGATTTCCTAGATTGTGCCGGTAAGTTTTACAGGCTGCGTTATCTATTTCGAATGCTTGCCCAATATTGATACCTGCTTGTAATAAGCCTATGTCCATCAAACCGCCACCACAAAAATATGAATTTACCGTAACCATTCCTAACCCTTTTTCATTTTCTCAATGCGCGCCAGCGCCGCGGCGCAACGTTCCCGACTCCGTTGTAAATCCGCCTCTTTTTTCGCTTTAACTGCCTGAATTCGTTCTTTTATGGCTAATTCCGACTCAATAACCCGCACTTGTCTACCGTCAAACCTGAAAATACGGTCATCATCTTTGATGGCCATACCTCTAATAAACATGTTGGCCATAGTTTCAGTTGGCAGATCAACCCCTGTTTTCTGCATAAAACTGCAAATTTCTGGCCTTAATTCGCTTTCCTCTTCATTTAATTCAATTCGTGATACTTGCCGCTGCTGCCTACCCTGTGAAATTTCGCTTCCTGCCGCGTTCTGAGCATCTGTTTCAATAAAGGCAAAACCGTATTCCTCTATGTTGCATACTTCACCAGAGCAACGCTCTGGCTCGTAAAATTGCACATCTGATAGATTGGATGTGATCCGCGATCTACAGTTATTGACAGGACTCCGAGGCGCGCCGATGGCGCTTTTTAAAAGACCATCGTTCGCAGCATCGGTGTTTTTCTTCACAATCTTGTATTGCCTTTCACGCGTTTTGAGTGTTGGTTTGCCGGTTGCGAGCTGGTTATAAATACCTACCACTTTCTGCACCTCTTCGCCGTATGTGTTTACATCACTGACTTCACGTGCAACTCGTATCGTTTCTTCTTTACGACGAATACATGGCCCACCTTGCGACATCACATATTCAAAGAAATCACCACCATCGGCAGCGGCGCGAACACGCTCCGCAACATCACCGAGCTGATCCGCAATCGAAACGCCTCGCGGAAGCCGACGACACTCGCGATAAGCACCTTTTGAGGGAAGTTTATAGAATTGAAATTGCGGTATGCGCCATGTTGAAGCCCAAGCAGTAACCGCTGCTGCCATGCTTTTTAAATCTTTGCCGGTTTCGTGGTCTATCTCGCCATCAAGCGCATAACCATCAATATTTTTAGCGATATACTTTGCAATGTAACCCACAGCACCGCCGCGATTCATGTGCTTACATTCGAAACGGTACTTATGTGCGCCGGCCTCGTCACCATCTTCTTTTAAAGCGCGTTTACGCATAATCTCAATGGCTTTTGCACGGCTGGCTTTATCAACAAATAACAGCATATGCCAATGTGGTGTTCCATCATGATGCGGCTCAACAACACGAACACCATAAACATTAATGTTATTGTCATTAAATGCAGAACGAATACGCGACCAGACTTTGACTAAGTACTGTTGTCCGTCCTTCGGTGTGTATGCTTCATTTTTCCATTTACTATTAAGCACAGCGATCACGTCTTTTTTACGTTTGCGTAGCTTTGTTGGGTGATATTTAGAAGGGCAAGTCATGGTAATAAACATACCGATATCGCCACGTTCTTTCGCTACACGTTCAATACCGGCCATTTGCGCCATTAATTCCATGCGACGAATTTCAGGGTTTGAAACACTTGCCATCACTTTATCGAACAGATCAAACCGCTCACCCGTTTCAACGTCTTCAATATCCATGCCTTGTAAATACTGCATATTAGATAAACGTTGCTCTTGCACAGCTCGAATTGCTTGTTTACTGGCGTAGGGGGTGCGATTCTGACAAACATCCATATTTGCGATCATCAAGGCTTCAAGCCATTGGGTACGATGGGCTTTTAATTTGCGATACCAATAATCTGTATTGGTTAGGCGCTGGATAGCGGAAATAACTTTGCGAACATCTAAATTTTGCTTTTTTTTGCCTCGTTTGCGATTTTTAAGTACACGACAATAGGCTTGATAGTGAAGCGGTGATATATGCAGCCCTTTTGCTAATTCAGCTAAACGACCATAGATTTCAGTTTGTGTTGAATCTTCATAGATAATTTCACGATCGCCGTTATGGTGTTCGGTCAGCGTATCGCAATACTTTTCATATAAATCGAAAAAGCCGGCAGCGATAGTCTCCGCAAGCTTTTTTACGGGTTTATCACTCAGATCAAACAATCTATTGAATTGGCTTACTTCGACAGATAAGCGAGTAGAAAGTGTCAATAATGCTTTTGCACTCATCTCATAGCGTGAGCTTACAGCGTTCAAGCGCGGCCAAATTTGCTCATGAAAACGGAAATACAAAAAATCATGCGCTTTGCGTAAGCCTTTTTCTTTAACGAGGTTTTCATAGTGCTTTTGATAGCGGTAGCGCAGAACGCGCGGCAAGGCTTCTATGTCATTTAAAATCGCTTGCCCCTGAACGACTTGTTCACGGGTAAGCGGTCTCTCTACATCAGACTTGTAATAACCATTCTCTTTAGGCTTATTCCACGGATACGGAAATACCACATCCGCAGTATAAGTTAACGGTTGCTGCGTAAAATCTAATACCTTAGACATTTAGCGCACCACCCAAGGTTTCAGGCCGTAATACGTTGATGGCCGTTTCACAACGACGGGAAATAACATCTACTGCTTCACGGTAAACATCTAATGTTTTTATGCCTTTTCCTTTCACGTTTTGGACGTGATAAGAGGTCAATTCAATAGCCAGCATCCACGGATCAGAATGACAACATACAAGGCTATAGCTACGCTCAAAGCGATTAATTTCAAGTAATCGCCAAATGACTTTATTATTTTCAGTATCAACATGGCGCTGAATAGCAAAACGTGTACCGCTAATGTACACGCCGTTTTTAGGATCAAGTTCCATTACATGACCCCCTCTAAAACAGCAACAATTTCTTTGGCCGGCTTGCGGTTGCCTTTTGCTGATATAGTACGAGGCGCATCTATTTCATGGATTGTGAAACCTAAATCAGAATAAAGCTCTTTGGCATCAGGTGAATTAGAAACCGTGATCGGATTGCCTTGGATATCATTAATATCTTTTAGAGCTATTGCTAACGCTTCGTGGTCTGCATCAGAAAAACCGGCAGTGTGATATTGAGTGAAACCTTCACCCATATATGGTGGATCGCAGTAAACACCATCATCAAAATCAACGAGTGAAAGTGTGTCTTTCCAATCAAGGCAAATAATATCGGCAAGTTGTGACTTTTCAGAAAATGAAATAATTTCATTTATTGGGTAGTACGGTTTTTTGTATCTACCATAAGGCACATTAAATTCGCCTTTAGAATTATATCTGCATAAGCCATTAAAACAGTGTCTATTCAAATATAAAAAACGAAATGCATGGTTAAAACTATCTGAAGGTAAAATGTTAAACAAAATACGTTGGGCTTTATAATTAAACTCAGTATTCAAGTTTGACCACTCAAGCTCTTTTTTTAAAAAATATTCAATATCATCTTGAACCATTAAATATAAATCTATTAAATCCTGATTTACGTCTGCAATTAAATACTGCTCATAATCAGTATTCATCATCACTGCGCATGATCCGGCGAACGGCTCGACTAGACGCTTTGCCTTTGGTAGGTGTGGGCGTAGCTGTTCAATAATGCGAACTTTAGAGCCCGCCCATTTCAAGATAGTTTTATTTTTCATGCTATAACTTTTCCTCGACGACTTAAAAAGACAACATGACAAACTCAGGCAAATGGGCTAACTCAGCGTAAACGTCATTAACCCTTGTTACATCTGTGATAACGCATGCAATTTCACGACCTGTATATTCACCACCATGACGAGAACCACACGTCAATTTAATTTCTTGTAAAATTAAAATATCGGTACACAAGAAATTTCTATCGTTGTACCTGAACTCAGCCCGCTTTTCTTTTTTAAGTATTTTTTTAAAGTATTCTGAATTTATTTTTAATAAATGTTTAGCCATCTCAAACACCCCGATAATGTTTATTTTTCAGTTCAAAGATGGTTTGGCAGTCGATGCAGCGGACACAGCCAACAGAAGCAATGCGTCGCTCCTCAGGAATAGGATTTCCACATTCTTCACACATAAAAGCAGACACACCAACAGGACGCTTAACAACAGCATTGATTTGATGCTCACGCATTTGCGCTTCACACTCGCTAGCACGGTCAAAGTTTTTAGACATGATTTAGCTCCGCCGCTTCGTTTGATAAACGTTCCGCTTCTCCAGCTAGTAGCTGATAAACTTCGGAGTAAGACATTTTTTCTTGCACGGCTTTGCACGCTAGCGAGTCAATGCGCGATGAGAATTTATCTAGTAATGTTTTGCGTTCGTCTTCACGAATAGCATGAATACTGACAGCCACAGCGGAGTAATCACGCTCACCTGTAGCAAGGTCAACACCAACTAAAATGGGCTTAATTTCAATGTTTTTCATAATAAAAATCCTATATTTAGAGTGTGGAAATCCCTGACGCTCAACGTCATTAAATTCCGGTTATTCATTATTCATTAAATAGGCATTGCAATGTTTTTTGGTATTAACGCTGCAAGCGCTTTAATTTTATTTATCGCTGTAATAATTGATTGCTTCTCTTCTTTACTAAAATCATAAAACTTTAAATTGTGCTGTTCTTTTTTTATTTCAGCTAAATAAAAAATCATACTCAATGTTCGTTTATCATTTAATCTTAAGTATTCAATAAACCCCGCTAGTTCATGATTTTTTGGATTCTCTTTGTTTTTGTGAAAGACAGATGTTCGTAGCGCTGCTGCTTTGTTTATTGCGTATGTACGTTCAGCAATGCTACCACCGTCATTTTTGTACGCTTTAATAATCGCTTTATTGCTGACACAATCATGCTTACTTACATCTTGCTCTACATTATTCAGTAACTGAATAATGCCTTCTGTTTTAGCAAGTTCAGTTGTAGTGCTAGCCATAAATAATTAATCTTAAATAGAAGCGATTAATAAATAAAAAACAAATAAAATACCGGCGGTCATAAATAGCCTATCCGCTAAAGATAATTTATTTTTTTTCTTTTTATGTTCGAATTTTTTTACAGATGAACCTGTTAATTTATATTTGTACTGCAAACGTAATTGGCTCATTTTATCTTCTCCGTTCTATTAAAAACGAAATCATCAATACATGGATGTGTCCCGCGCATTGCATATAACTTATCAATGTATTGAGCTGCATCATTAAGCGAATCAAATAACCCATACGAACACCCATCGTGCTGAACGTTATAGCGAGTGATTGGGTTTATTGTTTTCGCCGGTAATTTTGTTATTGTGAAATTACAGTATGTAAAGCTATGTGTTGAAATTTTCTCAATCATAAATACACCGGATTAGCTATTTCTGATTGCATCTTTCAACATTGCAATCATGTTGATTTGAACTTTCTCTTTTGCACATTTTTTGGGCCTTATAATTATGTCGCCACGGTGCACCATCTTTCTCACCGTCTCTAATGGTATGCCGGTGAGCTCTGAATATTTATTAACAGATACATAAGGCGCTGAGACACTGAATTCATACGTAACGTTACTCATAACTACCTCTTCGCTATTACTTTCAGGCCCTCGAGGAACACAAGGCGCGCCATTGCTGATTTAGAACGGCTTTCTCGTTCCGCTAATAATTCAAGTTCAATATTTTCGCTTTCTAATAATCGCATAGGAATCAATTTCTTATCTCCGCCTGATGCAGTTAAACGCGATCTAGGTACATTTTTTTCTTGTGTCATAATGTTATATTGTGATCCACTAAGTGTTGGTTAGTTGTATTTTGGTATTCAATTGAATACATGTCAAGGGTTTTTGTATGCAAATAGATATCGGTGAGCGTATTCGCTCAGAAAGAGAGCGAATTGGGCTTAGTCAAATGGCATTTGGCGAAGTGGGGGGCGTGAAGAAATTAGCGCAACTTAAATATGAACAGGGTGAACGCTCACCAGATGTTTTATATCTAGCGGCACTTTCAAAAATTGGAGTTGATGTCCAGTTTATTGTGACTGGAGTCAGATCAAGTGAAGCATTAGCAAATGATGAAATGGAACTAATTAACTACTACCGTTCTGCGCCTTTGGCAGTAAAACAAGCTGTATTTGCAGCTTTAACCGCAAACAAGCCTGCTGATAGTGAAACGACGATTAATGTAACAGGATCAGGTCAACGTATAGCAGGGCGTGATTTTCACGAGAATAAAAAATAGTCTTTATAGGTGGTATGAGTGAGCATTGAAGTCAAAGGAAACGACAGCCGCATTGCTAGTCGAGACTTTAAAGAGGGTGGTGTTCATATAGAGCGATATGAAGACAGTAAAGTGATTCATATCAATAATACTAATAATGATGAGAAATTATTAGTTTATGCACAAAGAAAAGTACTTAATGAATTAGTTGCTGAGGTTTCAGAACTATGCAGTGAAGAGAAATTTGTGATCTGGAAACTGGTGCATGCTGAATGCGGCGTGACAAAAATTGATGAGATCACAACAGAACAATACCCATCGATTGTTAATTATTTAAATAAGATGATTGATGAAAAAAAAGAGGAAGCCACTAAGTCATCACTTGTTCATTTGCTATTAAAAAATACACAAAATGACAAAGTACTCAGAGATGATTTGATGGTTTATTGTCAATTTAAATTTGCAATGAGATCACTTTTGACAGAGTTGAATTGTTCACAGCTTAGGCAAGCACTCGGCTGGCTTTATGAAGAGAAACAGAAAAAAGAGCAATCTCAGGGTATAAATTGGATAGATGTTGTTCGTAAGTATCCCAAACAATTCACGGTTGTTTTTGCAATTGGTTTTTTTGTTGGGCTAATTATTTTTTGATTATTAATTTTATATGAGACGATTTTATGAAAAAGACAATCATCAGTATTGTATTGCTTTCGTTTATGTTAGGTAGCTTGCCAGCCAAAGCAGAAGAAATACTTAGCTACGGTGAAACTGAGGAATTAGCTTGTAAAAATAAAGTATTTGATCGTGATATATCTGAGACGATAGAAGACTTTGGCGATTATTATCCAGAGAATAATTCGTTTAAAGTGTTAAATAAAAAACCATTGAAATTACAGTTTACTCCGAACGGATACGCAGAAGATGCTAAAGATGTGAAAGAGTTGCTAGTAAAACGTGCGGTAGTCTACGGTGTATATAGAACATTTATACATAGTAACAATGATAAAGTCACAATAGTTTCTTATTTAACAGACTCAACAAATACAAAAAATAAGCTGAAAGGTAGCCCTGAATATACAGTAACGCTCACAAAAAAACAGGCTGAAGATATCTTGAAAAAATATCTTCCGGTGAAATCTATCGATGCAATAGTGAATGATGATTGTTCATTTACCCAACAATTTAATGAGATTCGTTATGATGATTCTGGAAAAAAAGGCTTTGATTCGTTTTTTGATGATTTAGTTAAAGTCTCGAAGTGAGGTAAATAGTGGCTGTCAGTAAGCTCTCTAATGGTAAATGGTTATGCCAGTGTTTCCCTGATGGGAGAGATGGCCCTCGCATAAGAAAGAGGTTCGCTACAAAAGGTGAGGCGCTGGCTTATGAACGTAAAATGATGCAAAGTGCGGGTCAATCAGATATTGGCGTCAATGAATCTAACGCTATTCGATTAAGTGATTTGATTAGCCGCTGGTATGAAATGCATGGAAAAACGCTAACATCAGGTGACGGTAGAAAAAGTAAGCTTGAGGCTATTTGCGAAAGATTAGGTGATCCCCTAGCTTCTGATTTTGACCGAAATATGTTTGCTCAGTATCGTGAACATAGATTAGCGGGTAAGTGGAATGCCAAAGGCAGAACAACGCCAAAACAAGCCACTGTTAACCGTGAGCAATCATATTTACACGCTGTTTTTGCTGAGCTAAAGCGCTTAGGTGAATGGGAAGGCGATAATCCACTTGATGGCGTTCGCCAGTTTAAAGAATGTGAGCAAGAACTGGCATTTCTTTATAAAGATGATATCAAGCGCTTGCTTGTTGCATGTGACGATTCTCAAAATAAGGATCTTGGTTTTGTTGTTCGCATTTGCTTAGCAACTGGCGCTCGATGGAGCGAAGCGCAGAATTTAACACAGTCACAAATAATTCCGCACAAAGTGACTTTTGTTCAAACGAAGTCAAAGAAAAATAGAACGGTTCCTATATCAAAAGCCCTTTATGACATATTACCAAAGCGTAGAGGGCCGTTATTTTCGAATTGCTACGATGCTTTTGAAGGGGCACTAAAAAAGGCAAATATAGAATTACCAACAGGGCAAAGAACACATGTTTTAAGGCATACATTTGCTTCACATTTTATGATGGGAGGTGGAAATATATTAGTTTTACAACAGATTCTAGGCCATAGCTCTATTTTGATGACGATGCGCTATGCTCATTTTGCACCTGAGCATTTGGATGCTGCGGTTTCTTTGAATCCACTTGATAATTTGAATAAATAATGTGGCAGCAAGACGATATACAGACTTATTCCGGCTAATATAAGCTTATAAATAATTCATTATTATCAGCAACTTATTGTTTTAACTACTGCCTGTCTAATATTTAAAATCCCTCGGCCTTTAGGCTGTGCGGGTTCAAGTCCCGCCCTGGGCACCAAATAAAAACCGCGTTGAATAACAACGGGTTAGGGAAAGAAAGAAGCCACCTTTAAGGTGGCTTTTTTTGTGACTGAAATCACCTTTCGCTACTATTTCGCTATTAACTTTCGCTACTAACTCTCCCATTCACTAACGCTTTTGCCCTCCAACTGTTGGAACGATTACCACTTTTCGATCATATCGCGCTGTCTGTGATGGTGTTTTATGGCCAGAAATACTTTGTTTCTCACTCAGCGTTCCTTCCAGATCAGATATTCCTTTAGCCTTCAAATCATGAAACGTAAAATTAAAATCTAAATAAGGAAATTTTTTTACAGCTTCCTCTTTAGCTTTTTGCCAACGACTATTAAATCCATCTCGCGTATATTTTGAGCCTTTTGGTTGATGAATGACATAAAGACTACTAATTCCTGAACTAAGTGGTAATGTTCTACTTAAATCAATAGCGGCTTTTAATCTCTCCGTCCATGCTTTAATTTGTTTCTTACCCGTCTTCCCTTGTTTGATAAATATTCCATCATCGGACAATTGTGAATAAGTGAGCGTTAAAACGTCTGCTTGTCTTGCGCTACATAAATAAGCGATCTCCATAGCTATTTTGACTATATCGGGTGCAACAGAGTAGAGCGCATTATATTCATCGTCTGTAATGTATCTATCGCGCGCAATTTCTTTAAACTGCCTAACACCCTTGCATGGATTACCTTTCACCATGCCGCGTTCATATGCCCAACTGAACACGCGAGATAAAAAAGCTTTTTCTCTATTAGCTTGGGTTTGGCTATTAACGCCGCGTTTGTCCATATATTTTCTAACATGTTCAGGCTTGATGTTATCAGGTAGCATTTTTCCAAAAACAGGTAATAACTTTTTTGAATATTTTCTATAGTCTTTTTGTGAAGTTATAGAGAGGTTAGTAAAGTCAGCAGAAAAAAAGAATTTATCAATTAAAGCATTCAATGTTTCTTCATTTTTCTGATCGTTAATAAACTTCTCATAAGCAAACCATACCTCGGCTTGTGTGAATGTTAAGTCACACAGTCGAACAGTTCTTCCTCCTGGTACTTGGAATTCAAATGCAGATTTACCTCTTCGTACTCGAGGAGGCATCCAATTATCCTCAGCGTTTTTTCTTCTTCTAACTCGCACCATGATCACATCGCCCCGAAGTCTGGCTCTTCTTGTGCTGGTACTTGAGCGCGTTGTTTGAGCGGGCTGTTAAAATGCCCCCACGTTGTTTTCGGATAGCCGTCAGGGCGCTTAACGAAAAAGATCCCTGAACGTTTTAAAACTTCGCATTGTTTGGACGGAAATTGATAGCCAGTTAATTCAATCATTTCCTCATGAGTGATAATGTCATGATCGCTTTTCATTGGTCTTGCCTCATCATCAATAAAATAAGCAAATCGGCGGTATCACAAGCGCGTTTTATATCAGCTTCGGTTAATTGCTTGTTTTTAACGCTTGCTGCTAATTTGCCTAATTTAATATCGAAATCTGTTAATAATTGTTTACCTGATACCCAAGGTTGTAATTGCATGATGTTAACTCGTTTGGTCGTTGAGAAAACACCATGCTAGTTAGAAATAAAAAATAAAACTGATTACGCTTAATCAATTATTTGCCCTGATAATTGCCTCGACTGGGTAACACTCAGACAGAATGCCTTGTTGAGTTAGCGTATCTTTATCAATCAGACAGTTTTGCTCATCGGGATAAACGTAGCCGTAGGGTTGATATAAACAATCAGCACCGCTGCAAATTAGCAGGAATAAACCATAAATCATTGTTTACTCCTTTGTAGTTCTGCTTGAGTAGGTTGAATTTCAATTTTGATTGATGAGGGTAAGTCATAAGAGACTTTGCAGCGTCTGTCTGTTGAAATAAAACCGTACGAGCCATCGGGTAGGGTGATTTTTACTTCCTGGTCTTTTTGATGTTGATGTCTTAGCATTGGTCTTGCCTCTGTTTTATTCGGTCTGTAATCGCTAATTTTATTTTGGCCAATTGAACTGCGGTATGTTTATGCTCTGCTATCGCACCAGGGAAATGTCGATTAACAATTGCATGTTCCCGCATTGAAATAATCATTAAGTTATCGATATCACAATTTTGTTTATCATCATCAATGAATTTAATAACGTGTTCTTTGGGAATAGGGCCGTTATATTTTTCCCACACGAGTCGATGCTTTAATTCCCATTTGTTGGGGTCGGCAATTTTGACTTTGATGTAGCCATCTTTTGTTAATGCTTCAGCTCCTATGGATTGATAATTGTGGGGGCGATTACCCTTTTTAAATGAGCCGCTATTTGCAGTAATTAATCCTTTCTTACCTTTATTAAAAGGAATGTCACCTTTAGCGAATTGCCCTGAACGACCCACTCGTAGCCCTAATCGTTTACGGAAGCCATTGACAGATTTTCGGGTATACTCAACGTCAAATTCTAAGTTAAAGGCATCAGTCAACTGATCAAGCCGTAGCATGTAATTGATGCGCATCCAACTGCGCATTTGCTCATTGTAGGTAAAGTGTGTCACTCTTTAACCTCCAAATAACTAGGTGCAGTTCTGATTTCGTTATCGCCTAATAAGCGTTTTACGGTGATGGCCAACTTGCCATTTTCAACAATAGAGGCAGCAACTTCGGTGACAGCTTTGGCTCTATTGATCTCTTCTTTTAAATCATCGCCTTTTACTGATTCATCAGAGAGTCTTTCAAGCTGTGCAAACAAATGGTTGTGCAAATCTTCTAAATTATTCTTCATAATCAATACTCCGTGACATGTCACACTAGTGTAAAACGGTTGAATTTGTTGGTGCATTAAGCTGTAGTAGTAATGCTTTTTGTACCTGAGACAGCATTTGACGTTCTTGTTTTGTGACATCGTCCGTTGACGCTGTGGACCATTCGATACTGGATTTATTACTGTCTTCGTCGTGGTTGATGATGATTTCTAATTTCATGGCCATAATATTATTTCCTATAATGCGCTCATTGCTGAGCGCTAAAAGTTATTAACGGACTTGCAATGTACGTTCATTAATTTCGAGATGTGCGCCAGCCACTTTTTTGCCTTTTTCAATTGCTTCTTTAATGGCTTTTTTGTCCGGTGTAGTTACAACTTGAACTTGAACCAAATCGTTAGGAAGCAAATCCTCGTTATCAATGACAACAGAGGTTGATCCTTTACGTGCAGTGAACGTATTTTTAAGTGTTTTGAGATTGTCTAAACCCGATGCCAGCAAGCAGGTTAATGCATACTTTTTTAAGTTTTTAGCCTGGTTTTCGAATGATTTTTTACGTTCAGATAAGCGCTTAGATTCTTCCTCTAGTGTTTTTGCTTGCCCTTCAATATTGCGAACATGAACCATGATTGCATCTAACTTATCGCCTAACTCGCCCTCGATGCCTTCTAACGTGTCAGCGATTTCTTCAGGGGAAAAATTACCAACTTCAACAAGCTGCTGTAGCTTTTCATAGCTTGCAGCAAGTGCAATAGCAGTAGTTTTGGTCATTAGATTGCCTCTTCTTTCTGTTTAAGTAGATCTATACACTCTTTTTCAATTTCATTTAGCCGGCGCAAACGACCGGATAAATATTTTGCGTACTCTTTGTCACCGCGATCTTGCGCTAATTTAATATGTGTTGATATTTCACGGGTGAGGGAGGATGTGATTCCCTGTAATTCATTTTGTGTAACAGCGCTGCGCATGGTTTCAGTATGCTTAGTGAATTTCTCATCTAATTCTTTACGAATGCGAGTGGCATCTTCAGCGTTGTCTGTTGCGGCTTTGATTTCATATTCAAGCTTGTTACTTGCAACATATTCAGGGTTATCATGCATACCCATGAATACATCAGAACTAAAGCCAAGCATAGATAAGGCTTTTTTGATTGCATCGGTGAGAGATTTCTTAATGGCTTCACCATCAACTTTCATGCCGTATTGAGTTTGGTACCGGTAAGGGGTGGCGCCATAACTTTCAAATTCGCCACGGGTTTCACATTCGATGATGTACCAAAAACGGATTTTGATTGAATGGTTTTGTTCGCAGAATAAAGATCCGTCACCATCACGTAAGAATCTAGTCGCGACTTGTTTGTTTCGCTCATCAAGAACAGGTTCTACAAGCGGTTTACCATCGATAAACTTCTCTTCAAGTACTTCATAACCCCAGCCCTCACCGATGGGTCCGAATATCTCTGTTGCACGCATGAACATGTAATTACTGTTTATGCTAGTACCAACGAACCCCATACCTTCTAAAGGCTTGGTAAAACGTGCATCGGTACGTTGTACACGCTTCCAGATGCTGAGATTATCGCTATCGCCTTTATTAAGAACTTCATCTAATACAGAGGCGCGGTGTTGGAAATCATCTTGTTGAACATTGACGACCTCAACTGCAGGCTCAATATGCTGGTTAACTACCGGTGTTTCAGCTTGTTCGGTTTCTACGATAACTTCCTTCACAGGCTCTTTTCCTGTTTTAGTCGGTGAATCTTTTTTCTTACTCGAGCGTTTTGTTTTTTCTGATTTAGCCGGTTCAATTTCCTCTTTTGTTGTTTCATCGTTAGCTGGCTTAGTATCTAAATTGTCAACTGCAAAACGGCCACTACCGAGAGAAGTTATCTTGGGGTTATTGGTACCAAGTTTTGAATCAATAAACGCTTTACGGGCATTCGCATCATCAAATAGTTCAGGCTTCTCACGTGCTTCTGTTACTAGTGCAAATATGTTTTCACGTGGGATATCTAGAACGCTAGGGAAGGTACGCAAATCCATAGATAAGCGCTTCCAAGGTTTATCTTCAGTGCTGATGAGTTCTTTTGCTTTACGAATATCTGCACTTTTTGCATCGCTTGGTTTAATATCCAAGAGTGCGAGGGCAATTTCGAGGTCAAGAGCGGCATAATCACGCTTAAGAACAGGCTCATCTTCAACGGGAGGTAGTTCAGGTTCCTCGATTAACCAACTTTCACCAAGCGCCTTAGCTTCTTCGATTGTGACATTATCGTCAGCATACTCATAAACTGCCTGCGCAATTTCCATTGTTTCATCGGCATCCATTAATGAAACCTTGGTGATTTCAGCAAGGCCAGTAGCAATATTACGAACTTTCGGGTCTTCTGTACTTTCATTGAGATACTTCAATGTGAAAGTATATTGCTTATCAGTAATTTGAGTTTTACCAAACATCAGCAAAGCAGCTATGCGAGGTTTAGTAGCAAGTTTTTTAAATTCTTCATATTTAACTGGCTGCCATTTCTCACCGTCAAACTCATTTTCAACAGCAAATTTTTCATCGAACTGATCGAGTACAGGGCGGGGGGAACCTACTGCGTCTTCACAAATGATTGGTTCATCAACGTTGAAGTTATCCATCGAATCAGGGAAAACCTCAGATAGCTTAATCATTGCAGTTGCAGCAGCAATTTTGGCATTAGCCGCATTGAAAGCGATTGTTAAAGGTACAGCACCGTTCGTCCGAGCCTCGGTCGTAGGCTCAAATACACAGATAAAAGTTTTCATTGGTCTTGCCTCTTAATATGGGATTTGTTCGTCTTCTTTAGAAATGGGTTTGCCTTCTAAACAAAGCAGCATCTGGATCTGGTCTTCAAGTAAACTTGATTTCACTTGCGCATCAGCAAGAATTTTGTTTTGCTCAGCTTTGAGCGCGTCAATCTCTAATTGAACTAGCTCAGTGCTTGACGGTGCAGTAAATGGAATGTCGATAGTATGCTCAGCAATGACAAAGCCTAAGCCAGAATCGATATCGTATTTGAATGGATAAGGGCTGTATTTGTATGAACCGTCAAATTGCTTTTGTGCGTGGATATACAGCGTAACATTTAGGGTTTTATGTTGTGCTTTCATAGCAACTCCTTTAAAATAGTGACTGATCAGTGATTCTTATCATTGGTCTTGCCTCTTAAGCGGATTGGTCTCCGCTAAGAACTTCCGGTTAGCTTTGGTCGGCGATCCGGGTAAAAGAGCCCACCTCGGTGGGTTTTTTTACGTCTATAATTTGTTGCCCGTCTTTCCGAGCTGTCAGGTCTGGTCTTGCCTCGATCGTGGTCGATGGTCTTGCCTAGCTTTGGTCTAAAAGTTTTCCCTGGTACTGCTAAAAAATTGCCGTTATATCGTGGTAATCATGGTCAGTCGCGATGAGGGTGACGGTTCTCCTCCGACATAACAGCAATAAATCTGGTTTGAACACTTACCTAAACACTTGCTGTGTTGTTTGAAACACAAAACCGTTCTAGTTGCGCTAAAGTTTAATTAATCAAACAATACTGTCAAGGAAAAAGTTCGTTTTTTTAAACTTTATTTTGTGGGGAACAAAAAAACCCACGTGATTGTGGGTTTGAGAGGGGATTCTATATTAAATCTTGCTCTATTCTGACACAGACACCTATTATTTCACATGTCTCATCAAACTGTATGGGTTTATAATTTGGGTTAATTGGCATTAGATATTGATTGGGACCATCAATAACATATTGCTTAACTGTTGTTTCATTGCTTGGCTTTAATCTTGCTACAACAATTCGACCATTATAAACATCCTTTTCTGGGTCAACAATTACAATAGCCCCTTCTGGTATAGATATACGACTCCTTCCTGTCGTATCAACCATTGAATTACCAACCACACGGAGTGAAAAGGATTTATTGGAAACTTTTGCAGTAGTTTCTATCCATTCTGTAAACTCATCAAAATGCTGTTCAAGCATATCTTTCCAACGTCCTGCTTGTACATATGAGATTAAAGGTACTCGCCTCGTAATATCTGGTCCTTGGGTAGTATTACCTATAGTTTCCTCAATTAATCCTCCATCGATTAACCATTTTTCGCTAACACCAAGTACAGAAGCTAAGGATGATAGAAATTTAGCGGATGGCTCAGTACCACCGTTAACCCACTGACTAACAGTTCCTTTAGATGCACCTGTTGCATCCATTATGTGTTTACTCTTTAGTTTTAACTCTCGCATTCTCAGGTTAATGCGATCACTCATTGTTTGTATTGTCATGTTTGTATAATTAAACAAATCCGGTTTAATTTCTTGATTTTCTATAGTTTATTTATTTAAACTTTTGCATGAACTTCACAGGAGAAACTAATGAAGAAGCAAGATGTATTAGATTATTTTGGCGGAACTACAAAAACCGCTAATGCGCTAGGAATATCAAAATCAACAGTAAGCCTATGGAAAGAAACGATTCCTTGGAAATATGCTTTGCTGATTGAAAAAATAACTAACGGATCGTTGTTGGCAAGTATACAGACAGGTTCGATTTTAAACTGATTAAGGCAAATCAATTTTGCGACAGGAGACGCGAGTAGATGAATTTTGATATCGATATTGTTCGTTCCGAGGTTGAGAGCTGGGCCTCAGAACATGGTCAAGAGCACGTAGCGATTGAGATCAGTCGCGCTTACATGCGATTAGTAAATGATAAATCACAAGGGCGTTTACATGTGATTGAAGATGAGAACGGTAGGGCGGATTGGAAGGCGATCAACAACAACAGGCAGCAAATTTTCAGATGGTTACGTGGTGATTCTAGTGCGTCATTGAAAAAAATTGCAGAGCTAATGCCAGCAATTGAAATTGCGTTGCCCGCAGTGAGGCTAGCCAGACTTCGCGGTGATACTAAAAATTATTTAGCGTCAGTGGCGATACAACTTTTTGCTGATGCGATCAGTGAAATTTTATTAGAGGGGCGTGACATGTCACGTCACATAAATAATGCAGTCAATGCATTAAACGCTATTCCACGCCCGACCAGCGTGCATTAAAAGAGGCAAGACCAATGCTAAGAACAACTGAAATTATTACCTATTGCAATGGTTTTTTATTGAATGGAGAACCAGCAAATAGAGAGCAAATTGAAGATATTTTTGAAGGTCGAAGAGCGGCTGCAATTAGTGTGTGGGTTCAATACGAGCAGCAGAAGAAAAAATTGATGCTAAAAAAACTCACGCCAGAACAATACCAAAACGCGTGTCGTGACATTGCCAAAGCGCTGGGGGTGTGAAGTGAGGCCTTCTGATTTATTGTTAGATTTTGGGCGACCAGTGGCCTATTACCCTGGTCTTGTAAAACGTTTTGGCAGTGTTAATGCGGTGATCTTTTTTAGCCAAATTTTTTATTGGCAAGATAAAACCGATTCTGAACTGGGCGTTTATAAATCCTCAGAAGAAATCACATCTGAAACAGGTTTAAGTTATCGAGAGCAACTTACTGCGCGGAAACATTTAGTTAAGCGTGGGATCTTGGTTGAAACGGATAAGCGCTTAGAACATAAAATCTATTATCGGATAGATTGCGACCAACTTGATAGAATAATGTCACAACCTATTGAAAAAACACCAAATGCGCAAAGCGCATCTGGGGAAAGTCACAAAGGGGATTTCGCGGAACAACAAAACGAACAGCCGCGACAAAACAAATCCTACGGTGGCGGTGAAACAAATCCGCAATCCGATCCTACAGAGAATACTACAGAGATTACTACAGAGATTACTGATGGTACGTCAGGTGAACCTGACGACAAAAAGGCATCAACAAAAATTAAATTGAATTATGAATCTATCGTCAAAGCTTATCACGATATTTTACCTGCTATGCCCGCTATTCAAGTGATGACAGATGAACGCAAACGCAAGCTGAGAAACTTCTGGTTAAAATTTAATTTCAATCAAGAGCGCTGGGAGAACTATTTGACCTATGTTTCTAGCAATTGTCGCTGGATGCTTGAAGAGAGGGAAAATGGTCGTGGTGGCTTATGGCGCCGTAAAAACTTGGATTACTTGATTACTGAGCGCTGCTATGTTGCGGTCAAGGAGGAGCGAGCTAATGACAAATAATTACTTTGTGCCACCAAGCAGCACGGAAGCCGAGCAAGCGGTGTTAGGCGGTTTGATGATGAGTACGGATGAAGACAAACGTCAGTATGTGATTTCGCAGATCAAGCCGGAGTCGTTTTATCAGTGGTCTCACAATCGAATTTTCGCTGAAATTGTTAAATTGATTAAATCCAATTACCCAACGGATGTGATCACAGTAAGTGATGCCCTAACTGAAGCCGGTGATTTGGATAAAGTTGGCGGATTTGCCTATGTAGCCGAGCTTTGCAAGTTACCTACAGCAGCAAACATTGTGAATTATGCACGTATTGTCAGAGACAAAGCCATTCAGCGTTACGCAATTAATAATCTCAATACTTGCGTTGAAATGATGATGGCTAATGATGGTCTAGAAGTCAGCAATAAACTTGCCAATGTTCAGCAAGTAATTTCAAGTGTGATTGAGCATGCTAAAACAGGCAAAAGCAAAGGGTTACGACCTGCTCGTGATGTCGTCGGTGATTGGGTATGTGAGGTTGAAAGACGCTTTGATGATCCAAAAAATGCGGTAGGTTTTACGCTAGGGATTGAGTCGCTTGATGAGTTAATGGCCCCGAAACAAGCGCTAAGAGGTTCTCTAATTGTTGTGGGAGCTAGACCTAAAATGGGTAAGACAGCTTTCTACAACCGTGTTGCAACGCATTTTGCATTGAATCATAAACTCCCTACATTGCTATTTAGCCTAGAAATGACTGACCGTGGGATCATCGAACGTATGATCGCTCAAGAAGGTAATGTTTCAGCAGATATTTTCTATACTGGCGCACACGACGACATGGAAATGAATTGCGCATTAGCAAGGGCAGAAGAGATCGCTGAGTCGAATATGTATATCGATAGCACTCCTGGTGTTGATTTGCACCATATTATTGCTGAGTGTCGAAAGGTAAAAAGGGTTAAAGGGAAAGTTGGGCTTATTGCTGTGGATTATCTAACATTAATCAAAGCTGCCCCAGCAGAACGCCGCGATATTGCCTACGGTGACATTACAACGGGTTTAAAAAACTTAGCTAAGGAAATGGATTGTGTGGTCCTGTTACTTACCCAGCTTAACCGTAAGCTGGAAGAACGAGCAGACAAACGACCGACACCCGCTGATAGCAGAGATACAGGGCAAATAGAGCAAGATTGTGATGTGTGGATAGGTTTATATCGTGATGCAGTTTATAACACTAATGCGGACAAATCGTTGATGGAGATAATTTTACGATTAAACCGTGATGGTAAAACCGGTACCGCTTATGCTCAATTGGTTAACTCGTATATCAAAAATATCAACCAACGAGATGCAGAACTATTAGCCTTTAAAGGGCGAAAAAATAACCGAATTTACTCTCAAAAAGGAACACAAAACACAAACGCATTTTAAGCAGTTAACAAGGCTCGACCAAGCCATTGATCAATAAATTAGAGGCAGACCATGATAATCAAAGACCCCATCACACACGAATCACTCGTGCGTGATAACAGACCTATTTTCCCTGATGATGGATGCGACTATTCACAATGTCATATCGATCGCCTTCATGCAGCTGCAAGGGCGAGAATGAAAACACCTTATCAACCCAAGTTAAAACCACAAAAGAGGTAGGCATGTCAGGGCAATCAAGTTACTTGCCTGATGGGCTTCCTCACAATCGTGCTTTATGGCCAGAAGAATATCGCGAACTGGAGCAACTTGATTTATTGGCTAGTCGGTTAATTCGGCAACTGAAAAATCGCAAAATCTACAGAGAGCGCGTGCTGGTGGAAATTGAAAAGGCACCTGAGGTACATCGGGAATTTTTTAGAGATAGGTTGAATTATTGGTTAAACATAATGTAGAAGATAATAACTAAACTAAATAAAAGTGATGCAAAAATGAAATATAAACCGATGCCTAAAGAGTTTGTTTTGTTAGATGTTGAAAAAATCAATGGTTACTTATGTGCTGTTGAGTCATTGAATAGAGAGCCGAATGTTGCCCCTGAGTATGAATGCACTTATGTGGAAGAAAAAACGACCTTACTTAGCTCAGTTCAGTCAGTGATTGTTCGTCATAGCGATAAGCATCCCATTGAGCATTGGCATGTTTCGTTAGAGCAAATCAACGAAAAAGACATGATTAAGATAGTGGAAGAATGGTTTTTTCAGCTTGGTTTTGCTGCAAAGCATTCGGATTTACTAGAGGATTTAGTCGTTGGTTTTAGAGATTTAATTCAGCCATACACTATCGGTTCTTCAGTATATAGAGTGAATATATCCCCACCAATTTGGTATGCAATACGATGGGATATTTTTGTGATCCATTCTAGGCACGGCTCTCTTTTATTTGAATTTAACTTTAGTGATTAAATTATTTGTGAGCAATTGTACTAAAAGAGGCAAGACCAATGAAAATGACTACATCAGAACGTAAAGCTAAGCAGCGCGAGAGACAAAAGCAGCAAGGCTTAGTTAAAGTTGAATTATTACTTGATGAACAAGAAATGGAAATGCTCCAAAGAAACTGTGCATTACGTAGACCAGGAAGAGATCCGTATGATATCGCTGAATATATTTCTATGTTGACTAGAATTGATGACCGTTCAGTTATATCTTTGGTTACAGAGCTAAATAAACGACGTTGTAAAAAATGTAATGCTCAACTGCCGGTGGCTGAATGTTGCCTTAGTGGTAGTGTAGAGTGCTGGAATACTATGGGATGGCATGAATTGAAGTTAGTGATTTAAATTAGTGGGTTCAGGATTCTGCATAGGTACATTGGTCATGATAGTATTAGCTAAGTATGTGATGATCTGGCAAAAATGATATAGCCGGCGATCACATCAATTTTTGATAAGGAAACAAGGATGATTAATGAAGTATATAAATACGTTCCTCCTGAGCGTATTGATATTTTAGAGTCCAAGAGAATATGCTTTTCTACAAAGGAGCAGTTAAATGATAACTATGAGTTCCAGTTCAAGATAAAAGCATGTAGAGAAGATGTTGATGAGCAGCAATTTCTAATTGAGCAAATTCTTAAGAGTCATGACTTAAAAAATGAGCTAGCACTTTTAGACAGTATGAAATTTATAGCTGAGCATAATTTAGGTCGTAGTATAGATTTAAAAGAATTTTTATTTTTACTATTAAACATAAATCAAAATGGAAGTGATTTCATAAAAGGTCTAGTCAAAATATTAGAAAAAGAAGCTATCGGTGCTTTTCAAAAAAGGCTTTGTGTATTATGCCTAAGTAACAACCCAAGTAATAATTTAATGTGGGGCTATTATGCGAAATCATATACAGGATTCATGATTGGTTTTAACAGTGAACATCCTTTTTTTAATAAAAAAAAGAATGATTTTGATGTGGTTCGGAGTCTTAGAAATGTTGAATACATGGATGAAATACCAATCTTATATTTGAAGGATGCTATTGATAATAAAGCTGAAATAGAAACATCTATTTTTTATAATAAGCATACAGATCATCTAGCAGAACAGGAATGTCGATTTTTAGATATAGTAGAGAATGCAGCATCTGTTACCAAAGATGGATATCATTTATTCGACCTGCCCAAAGGATTAATAACCTCGATAACTTTTGGGCATAACATGTCTTCAAATGATGAAATGAATATTAAAAATATTATCACGAATGACCACTTCTTTGACGGAGTTTCGCTCTATAAAGCATCACCCAATGATGACAGTAGGATAATAGAGAGGCATAAATTGAAACTGGTTATATAACCATACTTGCTATATAATTTACCTATTGGTCTGAACACCCAATCTTAACACTTGCTGTGTCTACTGAGAGAAACGTATGGCACAGCATAGCTTTATCAAAATGTCTAACGACACTCTTGTACCTGCCAATCCAGCTGCGAGAGATTTTTTGCATTCCAAAATCAAGTGTGGTGACGTGCTTTATGCTGATTTTAAGAAGGCACGTAACCCTCGATTCCATCGTAAATACTTCGCATTACTTAACCTTGGGTATGAATACTGGGAACCAACCGGTGGCACTATTTCGCCTGAAGAAAAAGAGCTAGTATGCGGTTACGTTAAATTCCTCGCTTACTACACCGATAACGACGATGCCCTCCAATCCGCTGCGGATGTTTATCTAGACGAAATAGCACAGAAGCGCGCTCACAATATTTCAGCGACTAAGTCATTTGAAGCTTATCGTGCTTGGGCTACTGAGCAAGCTGGATATTTTGATACATACATAATGCCTGATGGCAGCAAGCGTCAAGTTCCTAAATCAATTAGCTTTGCCAGTATGGATGATTTTTCATTTAGTGAACTCTATAAAGCAACGCTCGATGTGCTCTGGAATTTTATTTTATTCCGTAAATTTTCCACCCAAGAAGCTGCTGAAAATGCGGCGGCTCAGTTATTAGATTTTACCTAGAGGCAAGACCAATGACCAAAAAATCAAAGAACAAAGAAGAGATGCAGTGGTTATCAGATGTAGCAGAACTCGGCTGTATTTGTTGTAGAAACATGGGGTATGGGGCAACTCCTGCGGAAATCCATCATACACGAACAGGGCAGGGAATAGCGCAGCGTGCTAGTCATAAGGATGTATTGCCGTTATGCCCGCCTCACCACCGCGCTAGCTATGATACCGGCTTTCATGCGGCCCCAAAAACATGGCAGCAAATTCACGGTACCGAAATCGAGTTATTAGAACAAACCAAAAGAGAAGTCATGGAGCTGCGCGCATGTCGTATCTGATAGCCATTAAAAAATATTGTTGATGTGTAATAGGTGGTGAACCAATGAAACTCGAAAATGCACTGAAAAACTTTCACCCTAAGTCACCTACATTCGGTAATGTAGCAGGTTGTACATCTCCTGACCGAATTACAGGTACAGATATCATGGCAGCTATGGGGATGGCAGAATCACAAGCTAAGTTCGGTATGACAGCCTTTCTAGCGAAGAATGATATCAGCGAAGAAGATAAATTTTCTACCGTGGAAGCATTGACCCAATACGCTAAAAAAATTACACCAAAGCTGGTGGCTAAAGCTGCAGGTAAAAAGTTGGGTTACTGTCTAATTGTTCTGGCCAGAATGGCATTTGAAGATTATGCCCGTTCAGCAGGTTCAGTTTTTCCATGTTCAGCATGTAGCGGTAAGGGCCTTATTTATAAGCGTAAGGACGTAGTCAAACATCCTGGTATAACGAGACTAGACGGAGCAGTGGTTATTGAGCCATGGATTGAAAATGAAAAGGTGGATGAGTTATGTGTTCCTTGCAATGGAAAAGGGCAAATAGCGCACCGTTGCCGCTGCAAAGGGCGAGGTAAGGTATTAGATGACATTCAAACTAAGCTGCAGGGCGTGCCTGTATTTAAAGATTGCCCTCGTTGTGCTGGCAAGGGGTTCAACCGGGTGCCGTCGTCTGTGGCATATAATGCGATAAAACACTTAGTACCTGATTTAACCCAATCGTCATGGTCACGAAATTGGAAGCCATTTTATGAAAAGTTAGCTAGTAAATGTTTTATTGAAGAAAGTGCGGCAGAACTGGCATTTAGCAGGGTAATAAAATAATGTGTTTTATTTGATTTTTGCATAAAATTGGCTTATTATCTTCTAATAATGGACTTTCTATACCTAGTCGCATTAAACAAATTCAAGGCCTCGCAATCGCGGGGTTTTTCGCACTATAGAGGTTTATATATGTTTGATTATTTTGAGGGGTTTGATGAGTTCGAGTGGGTTTAATTTATTGATATTGTTAAGTGGCTTATTGCTGAATTAAGCATATCTATATGATTAAAGTTAGTAATTAGATGAATTAAAGAAAAAAGCCATTCAGTATCAAATGGCTTAAATATCGAAAGTTGATTATTTATTGTTAATTATTAATTATCGTCATATACATCATTGTCTGGTACAATGTTGTTTGACATATCAAAGCCAATCAGGCCGCTATCATCTAACGAAATTCCAGCCCTTAGATACTTAGGGCCTAATAAATTATTAGGGTTTGAAAAAGATGGCGATCCATAGCAATATGAGAGCAGTGTTTGGTAGAACATCATGTCAAGTTTTGAGTGTAGATTTAAATTAACCACCTCTGTCCCTCCGCTAGCTCTTTCTAGCGTTAACCTAAAAGGAATATCCTCCCCCGCAAAGTCATTATATATACTAGAAAACCCTTTAACATTGAAAACTATATAACGGCGCCTTTCCATAAAAACCTCGCTTAAATTTTATTAATAGACTAAGTTTTTGAAATTCAATTTAACTGTAGTTAATTAAAGCAACAAAAGCTAATTAATATTAAAATATTTAATGGAATGTGTTTTTTGTATTTAAGTGAGTATCTTTGATTGATTGATTGATTGATTGATTGATTGATTGATTGATTGATTGATTGATTGATTGATTGATTGATTGATTGATTGATTGATTGATTGATTGATTGGTTGATTGGTTGATTCAAAATTAACACAGTCAGATCTAGCGAGAGAGATGGGAGTTAAAAAGCAGGAAATCACCCGGCTTTTTAATCTTCAACACTCAACTAAAATTGACACTATTAATCAAGCTATTATTGCAATGGGGCATAGACTAACCCTTTCATTATTATAGTGCAAAACATCTAACCAAGAGGTCGCCTAGTGCGGCCTTTTTTCGTATACAGCCCCCGCAAATCACTATTAACACGTTTAATTACTGCAATTAATTTGCTGGTGGCTACCTATTAACTAAATATCGGGCACTCCGTAGGGGGTGAAATCATGCGTATGGATAAATATAGCAACGCAGCCTACGGTAGTGCTGGGCTCACAGCATTCTTTGCAAGCTTATCGCTTTATGAGTGGGGCTTTATTATCGGGATGGCGTTTAGCATCATCCTTGGTTTAGCGACTTTCTTTATGAATAGGCGAGAACAGAGAAAGCGAACTCGATTATTTGAAGAACTGGTTAACAAAACAGACCCTCTAAACCCTTCAGCCACTGCACGAAAAGCCACCGAACTTATGGCGAAAGCCCCTAAGGATATCTAATGTCACTCAAACAAAAATTAACTGTGCTTGTTGGTGCAGGGGCTTCGGCTATCGCGTTAACAGTGATTGCGTATTTTGAAGGTGTTAGGTATGAGCCGTATGAAGATGTGGGTGGGGTTTTAACAGTTTGCTATGGGCATACAGGAAAGGACATTGTTCCCAACAAAGTTTATTCAAAAGAAGAATGCAATGAGCTGTTAGAGCTTGATTTTATGAGAACTAAACTTCAGGTAGATCGCCTGGTTAAAGTTCCTGTAAGTGAACATACCAAAGCTGCTCTGTATTCATTTGCATTCAATGTTGGTACCGGCGCATTTGCTAAGTCGACAATGCTTAAAAAGCTAAATGCAGGTGATCAATATGGTGCTTGTGAAGAGCTTAAAAAGTGGGTTTACGCTGGTGGAAAGGTATGGCGTGGGCTAGTTAATCGCAGAGAGGCGGAGGCGGCCATATGTCATGGAAACCTATAGTGGTTGTAATGTGTTTCATGCTACTTGCGATATCAATAATTGCTTTCGGTGCTTACCGTATAACAGATAACACATGCAGCATTGATAAAGTCAGTTTAGAAAAACGCTGTCAGAAAGCCATCGACCACTATAAAGGTCGGCAAGTTAATTTTTAATCTTCTATATGGTAACTGCCATGAATAAAGTTAGAGCATTGTTATTTATCGCTGCATGGGTGGCCATATGGGGAATGTGGAAACAACACGAAAGGATAGGTGAGTTAAATACCAAGAATGCCGCACTACTCGTCGAGCTGACAGAGCAAGTCAAAATTAATGAAGACTACCAAGAACGTGTCCAAGCTCTTCATAAACTCGATACAAAACATATTCAGGAACTAACCAATGCAAAAATTGAAATTGATAAGCTGCGTATTGCTGCTGAGCGTAATCCTGAGCGGGTGTATATCAAAGCCAGTTGTAAAAAAGCCGAGGGCACTACCGCCCCCGGCTTGGATGATGCAATCACCGCCAGACCTACTGACTCCGCTATCAGAAATTATTGGTTACTCAGGCAACGAATCGCTGAGTCCAATCAAATAATACTTGGCTTGCAAGATTTTATTAGATTGGAGTGTTTAAAATGAATTCAAGTATGCTGTTCTCTGAAACTAAATCTAGACTAATACAAGTTATTCCTGAGCAAATGCATTTAAAATAGCTCTTAGTTTTTCGTTTATTTGCTTGCCAGCTTTTTCTAGTTGGTATTCTGAGCTGTTAGGAAGAATCTCTTTGAGTAAAACACTCATATCCATAGCATCTATAAGATTTTTGAAAGCAACCACAACCTTATCGTTACCTGCAACATCATTTAATGCCTGTATTAAAAATGAAATAGATAAGTTGCTTGCGACCAACTCATTGTGTACTGATAAATTCATTTCTTCCAAATGAGCTAAACGTTCATTTTGAAGCTCTAATATTTCTATAAGTTTTTGTAATTCCATGACTTAGTTAACTCCATTTTTAGTAGTGGTGAACATGATGTGATTTTAGTTCTTTGATTGCATTCTAATACAAAACTTACTTTGGAATATCGAAATATACGGCTAAATCTCCCACTAATCTTAGTTTTATATTTCGTTATTAATGGAGTGAGATTTGTTCTCGGTAAGTATTGGTACAAGAGATAAACACGATGGCTAAACCGGATTGGGGGACGCTACAGCAACAGTTCCTCACCGAACATGCTATATCAGGAATATCCCCTAAAGAGTGGTGTGAAGACCAGGGACTCAATTACGCAACAGCAAGGCGATATATTAAAAAGCCAGCTGCGCAATCTGCGCAAAAAACTGCGCAAAAGAAATTGCGCACTGCGCACGAAAAAGAATGCGCAAAAGAGCCGATACACGATAGTGATATACCAACTGCGCAGAGTAGTGAACAAGATAATGCGCACGATGATGAAAACACGTTTAACCTGCGCAACTACAAGCTTACAGACCTACAATTTCGTTTCGTCAATGAGTATCTTATCGACTTAAATCGAACGGCTGCATATAAAAGAGCTGGTGGTAAATGTGATGGCCATAATGCCTACGCTAGCGCAAGTCAGATATATAGAAATATTGAGGTCAATCGAGCAATAAGAGACGCGCTAGCAGAACGAGAACGCAGAACAGAAATAACCCAAGATGCCGTATTAAAAATGTGGTGGGATATTGCGACCGCAGACGTTAATGAGCTAACTGAATACCGTCGCTTATGCTGTCGTCGCTGTTGGGGCTTTGGCTTCAATTACCAGTGGCGTGATGCGGTCGAATATGATGATGCTGTGAAAAAAGCCATGTTAGCAAATAAAGCGCGTGGGTGGCTACGGGCACCTGTGAGGAAGCATGATAGCCAAGTATGCATTGGTTAGATCCAAAGGGGAGCTGAGATGAACTGGTATGGTGAACTCAATGTCATGAGGAAGGTTACTGCGAAAGTGTAGCTATTTTCTATAACGATAAGGTAACTTTAAGTAGTAGGCCTGCTGCTCTTGAAATCCATTCGAAAAACTGGGAACTACCTTTTCGTTGTGGAGAATGCCAAAGCTAATTGGCTAAATATCAGTAGAATTTAGAGGTCCACATGAGCAACATAAATGAAAGAAATGCGAGTATTACACCAACAGATATACCGAAAGTTCCTTTGCTTTGGCTGGACGAAATAATAATTATGAATGAGATCGCAAACCCAATTATAGGGGCGGCGACTAATAATTGAACAATACCATCAAGCATAGTAAATCCCATTTAAGTGACTGTGTTCTATCATGCATGAATAAAAGACACAACCGCTATATTTTGCTATTAACTATTTTCCTTTTTAAAATTTAGAACTATAGTGTACTTAACCTAAATTTCAATGAAAGTGAAAATATATGAGTACGGAAAAAGTAGAATATAAAGTAGTTGGAAAAGGAATTTTAAATGCATTCTGGTTCGGGCTTATCGTATTCATCATTGCATTGATCATCAATCATGTTAACCCACATAGTCACTATGGAGGATGGTCAACCCTTTCCAGAGGGTTGTCGATGGTATTTATTATTTTTGGTGCTGGCGTTTATTGCTTTTTTTGTTTCATAATTGCTATAAATGAGTGGTTAGATAACAGGAAAAAGAGTCATGTTAATACTGAAAAGGCAATGATAGCCACATTTTTACATGGTACCGTTGCTTTGTTTGTGGGGGGTTGTACGTTGATTATCTTCTATCAGTAGCTTTTCCTTTTTATTCAAAAAATTACGCAAAGGCTACACATTGTGTAGCCTTTTTCTATTTAGGAGAGGTGGTTGTGAGTCAAAATACCAGCAGTAATGATATCTCCATCATAATTTAGACCACCTAATTGGCGGTTTTTTTATCTCTAAAGGAGGCGTGACATCATTAATGGATATATTCTGTTCAGATTTTTGAGTTTGATACACGCCAAGCCGGTGGAGCATCTGATCGTGTTCGGTTCCCAACAGATGACATTATTACTGCCATTAAAGGTGCACAACAATCTGCAACTGAGGGTAGAAATAATGGAATATAGTATGTTTTATTTTAGATAAGATGTGCTATTAATTGTTATTATAAGATAAATCCTAATGATATTTGTGTAAGCCAAGGTGTAGCTTTAGAATTCACATTGACAACTTGAGTTACTATCACATGGGTTACAATAAGGCTATGTTATATATCTTAGCTACTCTCACTTTTTCATCACAAGCTAATTCATTATGGACTTACGAAGGTAGTGGAGCACCTGAAAATTGGGGGAAGCTGAGCGACGAATTCAAAGTTTGTGAAAATGGATTTAACCAATCCCCGATTAATATTGATAAGGTCATTGATGGCAAATTAAAGCCATTATCTATAAACATACATACCCACGCACAAAAAATCATCAATAATGGGCACTCAATACAAATCAATGTTAATGATGATGATGACTTTTCTATTGATGGAGCAACTTACCAATTAAAACAATTTCACTTTCATAGCCCAAGCGAAAATGAAATAAAAGGTAAGCAATATCCATTGGAGTTGCATTTTGTTCATTCCAAAAATGATGGTGGAGTTGCTGTACTCGCAATTATGTTAGAGGAAGGTGATGCGAATCCTGCCATCGAGCAAGTGTTGAGTAATATACCGGAAGAAAAAAATCAGGAAAAAGAGTTAGGTACAAATATTAACTTAGCTGCTCTTTATCCAGAAGACAAAAGCTATTACCGTTTTAGCGGTTCTTTAACGACACCACCGTGTACTGAAGGCGTGGTATGGTTAGTGATGAAACAGCCAATAAAAGCATCAAAAGAACAAATAAAGAAATTTCAACAAGCCTTGGGGCATTCAAACAATCGGCCCGTTCAGCCATTATATGGTCGGTTGATCGTAAACTGATATAAGCTTCAGTATAAAGCGCCAACGGGAGTAGTTGGCGCATTTTCAAATCACATAAAGTGTTTTTTATGGCCTAATTCCTATGTTTCAGGGTTACCATAAAAATGCTTTTCCAGTTGTTTCAATCAATCTTTAGCTATCTGTTAATGTATAAAAGACTAAAGAAGTTCTTTATTAACTGTTTCCATTTTTAAAACATCTTTATGAAAACGAGGAGCAGGTAATGTCATTTTTATCAATAAAACATCGGGGATAAAGAAAGCTCTTTTACTAAAGAAATGAGTTTAACTTAAATTTTCTCGATTTTTATTTAAATAGTAGTTGAATTGAAAAGAGGAGAGGCGAAATGACAGCGTGTCATGCATTGTTTATAAAAGCGGCTTAGTAATGTATAATAAGCATTGCTAAGTTAATTTACGGCTGCGGCCGGAGTTCTAGTAAAAGTGATAATAACTGACCCTATCTTATTTTGTATAATCTTCGGCATTGCTTTAGTCGTAGCTGTAATCTTTGAAATGATATCTGAAAATAATAGTGCTAACGAACTGAATTCAATGGGAGGTCATATGATGAAAAGATTTTCAAAATATATCAGTAAAATGTGTTTTTTTGCAGTAACAGTAACCTTATCAACCTTTCTAGGGCAGCCGTAAGTTAATTTTAACACTATGTACCATCCTGATTAGCTATAGTTCTCATTTTTCCTATGTTGTATTTGTCTTATTAGTCAGCCAGTGACTTAATTTTTTCAAAAAACATCCATTTAATTATTGAATAATGTGTCAATTATACGCTTAGTTAACGAAACGATATATGGGGCTAACTGTTTTAGTGATTCTTTGAATTAGATACTCATATTCCTACACGGTTCTAATGCCAATCATTGCGTTTTCTAAAGTGCTTATCACCTTTTTTATCAGTTGCAGCTTCTGGTAGTGATTTTTGCTTGAAAAGGTCTTTATCTATCATCGCTCATTTATAGTCATAGCCGTCTAGTTATTTAGCCTGACTATTTGGCTTTTCTAAAAATATTTTTCACCTTAAGTGTTTGGGTGACGGAATATAAAATGGGTAAAATAGGAATATTACTGATGATGATAATTTACTGAAATAAAATGCAAAAAGTGGTAGCCATCGGTGGTTAATGAAAATGTTTGTGTTATTAGAGAATAAAAAGGAAAATAGATATTCAGAAAATAAATAAAGGTACCTTAGTATGTTTAAGAAGTTCATGTATATCTTATTATTAACGTCAGGACTGGCTAGCGCTGAAAATCTTAAATTTGATGATTTTTTTCGCGAGAATCAAGACTTGAACACGCCTCTTTTAAAAAAGGTTATCATGGCGCAAGCGATTGGTATATATGAAATAGAAACGGTTCCAGAAAAAGAACTCAGGATATTAAATTTTGATCAGTCAGAACGAGAAAAAAGAGAAATGATCAAAAAACTATTAATTGAGCTTGATCCTAAAAGTTATGAGTATGCTAAAAAAGCGTTGATATTTCTACAAGACCTCTGTGATCAAGGCTATGGCTCAATATACAAGTTAGATGATGAAAATTGCGACATAATTAAAAAGCATAATCAAAAAGCATAACCAATGACGGCAAATAAAACTTTTACGAGAAATAAGCAGCCACTTGTGTATGGGCGTAATAACCTTTCAGAGTTGTTGTTATAGTGTTTTACTATCCTATTGATTTAATTATTTATTAAGTTAAATGATTGTAGTGAAAGCGTTATATCATTATTTGAAATATACAGTTAAAAGTGAATTTAAAATCTCTTGATGCAAAGTCGTGAAGGGGCTTCTCCTGTCTTGTGTGTCAAATAAAATAGCTTTTAATAATAAAGGGTTAGGGAAGAAAAAGCGACCTTTTAGGTGGCTTTTTTGTCATTGAAATCCTCTTTCGCTACCCACTTAACCATTCATGAATGGTTTTCTCTCCAACCGCTTTAGGAGCAGTGCTCTTCGAGCAAACTAAGTTGTTTTTGATGACGTTTGTGGTTAGAAAGACATTGTTTCTCATCAATAATGCCTGCTAGGCCTAATATTCGTTTCACCTTCAAAACATGAAACGTTAAAAATCTAATTAGATGAGCTGTTTCCAGCTTCCTCTTTGGTTTTTGGTTAGTGGGATTAAATCTACTATGGAGGTACATTGAGTTTATCGGTTGAGATAGGCATCAAGGCGGCTCACTTCGCCATAGCGGTATGAGACAAATTACAGTTCATAGCCCTGCATGCCATTCAAATAAATCAAACATACGTTATAACTAGAAATAATTTGATTATTAGCTAGCCAGTTTGTTCGATATCTTAAAAGTTTGATGCGTTTACAGAGAAAAAATTGAAAAATCGCTAATGCGGCATGGGACATGTTCTAGAGGTTGGTGAGTTATCAGCAATAGGTTATGAGAATATGACTGACGATACACTTGGAAAAAGTAAAATCGCTCCCATCATATAACTACATATTTTATAGCGGATAGACAGCCGTTTTGTCGTAAGGTTATTGAATGTAGTGAGTTGGAGTGAAAATGAAAAAGTCGGTTTATAAAGCTAGCGGTTTATGGAACGAAAAATCTTTCATAACTCTTTTTATTGCAACAAGTGAAAAAGATGTTCTCTCAACAATCGCATTCTGGGCAAACTTAGATGGCGCCAGAGTCGATGAGCTATCTATCGAGCATTTCTGTTCTGTGCACTGATGACATTAGGATGAAAGAGTTGAGTTATTCATTTAGCTTAATCTCTTTCATCATGAAAAATTAACGGGTAGCAAGAGAATGACTAAAAAATTAGCTCTCAAAGAAGAGAGATAAACCCTATCAGGTTGGTTGTATTTGCTGATGTGGTCTGGTCTATGATGCTAGTTAAGCGAAAGCAAAAATGACTCGCCTCCGAATGGCCGGAGGCGAGGGAATGTTATATTGATAAGTATCAAATACATTATTTGGCAGCTAGCTTGCTAGTTTCGAGAGCTATTTATTCAGAGTAGTGCAGCGTAGCGAGTTTTAAATTCCCAGTTATACGCTACGCCAGCCTTACTTTTTCCATTGTCCCAGTTCACTGACCAAGTCATTAAGCCTTTGATGGATAGGTTTTGAGCATCAAGACGTGAAAAAGCGTTATAAACTGCTTGCTTATCGACGACATAACCGCTACCAGCGGCATCATTATTACTTGGTAAGCCAATAACAAATTTTGACGCTGGGATCTTAGTGTAGCCGCGAGTACCCGTTACTAAACTTTCGGTGAGGTAATACAGAAAATCTTCCTTCATGGCGTCGTTATTTTGAGCGAGCCAAGCACCTGTACCAGCTGTTGTTTGATCGACCCAGATACCGTCACCACCTTGGTTATAATATTGCGGTGCGATGAAATCATAATAGCCTTCGAGCGCGGTAATATAGTCAAGATAAGTACCATTAATACGTAAATAAGGAAATTCAGGCGCCATACTAATAATAAAGTTTTTACCTTCTGCCGCATAATGTGCTTTTACTTTTTTCAACGCGGCAGGTAAAACAGTTTTATTATTGGCAGCACCAATGGCAGCCTGTTCTAAATCGATATCCAGACCATCGAAACCGTAGACTTCTACCAAACGGATAATTTCATTAGTCAGCTTGTCTTCATCGCCAGATGTCAACGCGATATGTGCATCTGCGCCACCGAGAGAGATCAACACCGCACGACCTTGGCTATTTAGTACGCCGACTTGACGACGAAATTCGGTGTCAGTCAGATTATAAGGCTTGAAGGTTGGAATGCCTTCTCCCTTCATGAAGGCGACGGCGACAACGTTATATTCTACGGGAATATCAGTTAGATCCATGTTGGTGAATTGGCCTTGTTGATAACCATCACTAGTCCCTGCGGCCCAGTTATGCCAAAAACCCATCATGATTTTTTTATTGGATATATCAGGCATAGTGGCTGCATCATCGACAAGGGATGTATTGGTAATGTCATTTGAGCTCATAGTAACCTCATTATTGTAGGTAAGATTAATTCCACTCGTTCCCAATATTCAATATTGGTAGAACGTAAAGATATAGTGCGAATTTTCTATGAGGCTGTGCTGAAAAATTTTCCTACCAATAATAAATTAAATTCAAACTAGCAATAATACGCTATATTCTAGCGTTTGAGTCGTCATCTAATATTAGAGTAAGCTATCGGCGATAGCGAATATAAGGTCGATTATTTAGATAGTTATAAAATAACAACTTTACTTTTATAATAAATGTTTTTCAAAATTCATTATTAACAAATAAAGGTGGTTTATGTTCTGCTAGGTAATATATTTTTACTAACAATACTAACAATACTAACAATACTAACAATACTAACAATACTAACAATACTAACAATACTAACAATACTAACAATACTAACAATACTAACAATACTAACAATACTAACAATACTAACAATACTAACTCACTGCCTGAAATTAATGGTTGCTAAAGAAGAAATGATAGAGTCAGCGTGAGTGTTTGAGGGGATAGGGGGATGGAGAGAGGCGAATATACCATTTATGTCCTATTTTTATATTTTGTGAAGCGTAATACTGTTAATATTCAAAAGCATACTCTTCGTATTCCAGTGATTATATTTTATTTCTGATGATAAATTGCTTCTATTTGTTAATGAAGAGGTTATTCACAAGATGATATGGATTGCTTTTACACATAAACAAAAGTATTTATCTAGTAGAGTTTAAATACAAGAGACAAAAGAATTACGTTAGGTGACTATTCTTTTGATAGCTAACTTAGCGAGCCGACTTATGCAACCGATGAAAATCGAAAAATTGGCAGAAGGGCGTGTGTTATTCAAAATTGAAAATTCTTAACGTATTTCTATCTTTTTTGAGGGGATGATATAAGTTTATATAAGGTTCAGTATTTTTTACCCCTTTATTTTTCTTGCTGAAATGTTTCTATTAAAAATCAACTGGTTATATGTCATTAAAAAATAAAAGGTATTTTCCACAAAATCAGATGTAATATATTGTTGAACTTAGATTTTTTGCTGATAATTTATAGTGCACTGCCGTATAGGCAGCTTAGAAATAACGTTTGGCATTGAGCCTGACTACGACAAGGTGCACTGCCGTATAGGCAGCTTAGAAAAAACCAGTTCTGCCCCGCATTCGCCGCAGCTGGTGCACTGCCGTATAGGCAGCTTAGAAATGTGACCTACGGCATAGAAGGCCGTAGGTCACTAGTGTGCGATTATATCAGTGGCTCAAAATCCTCTTATCACTATATGCCTACAATACTATAAAAATTATTATCTGTTAGTCTTAATACAACATATAAGTTATTTTTATGATATGGATTGGGATCTGCTTCCCAAAATCACCTTATACACTATGAAATTAAAGGCGTAACGGTAGACGTAGCCTAAGTTAAATTGTATTAATATAGCAAGGTGGCTTATCAAAACAAACGGAAGGTTGGCTTAGCATGGATGATCTCTCTCCGTCAGATTTAAAAACAATCCTTCATTCTAAACGTGCCAATATGTATTACTTGGAGCATTGCCGAGTGATGCAAAAAGAGGGGCGAGTTCTCTATTTTACTGAAGCAAAAAATGAAAATCTTTACTTTAATATTCCGATAGCGAACACAACGGTTTTACTATTAGGAACCGGCACCTCTATTACTCAAGCGGCGATGAGAATGTTATCACAAGCAGGGGTACTGGTGGGGTTTTGCGGCGGTGGTGGAACACCTTTATATATGGCTACCGAAGTTGAGTGGTTTACACCACAAAGCGAATATCGGCCAACGGAATATTTACAAGGTTGGATGAGCTTTTGGTTTGATGAACAGAAACGCTTATCCGCTGCGAAAACGTTACAGTGTTCACGTATTAACTATTTACAGAAAATATGGCAAAACTCTCGGGAACTGAAAAGCGAAGGGTTTATTTATGACGACACAGTTATTCAAAACGCATTAAAAACCTTTCAAACGCGAACTGATGAAGCCAATGACACACAAATATTATTATTAATCGAAGCACAGTTGACTAAAGTGCTATATAAATATGCGGCAAATAATACTGGGCAAAACAAATTTACCCGTCAGCATCAAGCAATAGATAAAGCGAATACTTTTTTAAACCATGGTAATTATTTAGCGTACGGTTTAGCTGCAAGCTGTTTATGGGTTCTGGGGATCCCTCATGGCTTTGCAGTGATGCATGGAAAAACGCGCCGTGGTGCGTTAATATTTGATATTGCAGATTTAATTAAAGATGCCATTGTACTGCCATGGGCATTTATTTGCGCTAAAGAAGGGGCTACAGAACAAGAATTTCGTCAACAAATTTTACAGTCTTTTATTGATAATCACGCTTTAGATTTTCTGTTTGATACCGTTAAAGCTATTGCATTACAAGCGGGGTCACAGCAACAAATACAAAGGTCAGAATTATGATGGTGACTTTTGTTTCACAATGTGAAAAACATGCTTTAAAAAGAACTCGGCGTGTATTAGACGCATTTGCCAATCGTATTGGCGATAATACATGGCAAACGCTTATTACGGAGGAAGGGTTACTTACCGTAAAAAAAATGTTGAAGCAAAGCGCGAGTCGCAGTACTGCTGTCAGTTGTCACTGGATACGCTCTCGCTCACGTTCGCAACTTCTCTGGATTGTTGGAAATCGAAATAAATTTAATTCACAAGGATATGTGCCAGTAAATCGCACTGAAAAATCATTTTTGGGGCGAGAAGATGAAAATGATTGGAAATACCTTTCTTTAATTAGTACTTTTGCAAAATTAGCCGCTTTATTTCATGACTGGGGTAAAGCATCACGCTTATTTCAAGATAAGCTCAATCCTGCAATTAAAACGACATTTAAAGGTGACCCTGTTCGTCATGAATGGGTATCCACAATATTGTTTAGTTTATTAGTTAAAAACCAAGGGGGTGAGAGCGATGAGCAATGGCTTGAAACCCTCATTAAGAATGAATGGGATGAACTGCAATTACAGCAAGGGGCAACTGAAAATTATTTATTACAATCACCGTTGGCTAATTTGCCTGATGCCGCAGCTTTGCTAGCATGGTTGATATTATCTCATCATCGGTTGCCTTTTCTTGATGAACAAGAACTTAAAAATTGGCAAGACATAGCGCTTAATACACATAATCAGTTACTAACTGAAATAAGGCAAAATTGGGGTTATGAAAATAATGATGATATATCTCAATTTCAACGACGTATTAAGATGTGTTTTGAGTTCCCTAATGGCTTATTAAGTCACTCGACTGTTTGGATTCGCACCGTTCAGAAAGTCGCAAATGAGCTAAAAAATCAATTACCGTTATTTCGACAAGCAATGGCCGATGGAAGTTGGAGAGTGATTGCCCATCATGCACGCCTTTGCTTAATGTTGGGGGATCATAATTATTCATCCAAAGGGAATGATCCTCAATGGCGCAGTGAGATAGCGCTATATGCTAATACCCATAAAATTAATCATATCCCCCAATTTAAACAAAAACTTGATGAACATCTGGTGAAAGTAGCAGAAATAGCCGGTGATATTGCAGAAACGTTACCTTATTTTGAAAGCGAATCATCTCCTGTCAGTGATATTCCTCAGTTAGCTTATGATAAAAACAGTAAAGGGAAATTTAGCTGGCAAGAAGATGCAGTTAATTCAATCTATCAATATCGTAAAAAGCGCGATGATGAGATAAAAGGTTATTTTATTGTCAATATGGCGAGTACTGGCTGTGGTAAAACACGCGCGAATGTCAAAATTATGCAAGCGTTATCAGAAGATAAGCAAAGTTTTCGTTTTATTTTAGCGCTGGGGCTACGTACGTTAGCATTACAAACAGGGGATGAATATAAAGATAAAAATAGTATTGGGTTAAATGAGGGGGATATTGCGGTTTTAATTGGCTCTAAAGCGGTCGCTCAGTTACACCAACAAGCAAAAGAGAATGACGATAACTTAAAAGCCCATGATCAAGATTCATCGCCGCAGCTTAATACCAACTCGAATAACTTATTGCCTTATCAAACCGGTTCTGAATCACAAGAAATGTTGTTCGATGAAAATGAAGAAGAGCTGAGATGGGCAGAAGATAAATGGCAGGGAGTTCTCCCTGAGGAACTGTTATCAACGGTGCTTACTAGAGCAAAAGATCGGGCTCTACTCTATGCACCTGTTTTAGCTTGTACTATTGACCATATCATGGGAGCCACTGAAACAGTTCGTGGAGGTCGCTACATTTTACCTTGTTTGCGGTTAATGTCTTCAGATCTTGTCATTGATGAAGTGGATGACTTTACTGATAGTGGCTCGATAGCCGTAGCGCGTCTTATCTACATGGCTGGACTATTAGGGCGTAAAGTCATGATCTCCTCTGCTACGATAACCCCAGATACCGCGTTAGCTTACTTTCATGCGTATCAGTCTGGGTGGTATGCCTATGCTAAAAGCCGTCAACAGCCCTTAGAGGTTGGTTGTCTATGGGTGGATGAAGGTGAATACGACTCAATAAAAGATAAATGTCAATCTTCAACCTTGGCGGCGACATTAGTCGCTAATGATGACAATACGCCTTATTTATACCAGCAGTACCATGACAAGTTTATTAAGAGAAGAGTCAATGTGTTAGCGCAACAGCCTGCACGTCGTAAAGCATTAATAGTACCTACACCGAAGGATAATACTCAAGATAGTCAACAATGTTATTTTAATCACATCCTCAATGCAGCATTAGCTCAACATGACCAGCATGCCTTTCTCGATAAACGTACGGGTATTCAAGTTTCATTTGGTGTGATACGTGTTGCGAATATTTTACCTTGCGTTGATTTAACACGTTTCTTACTTGAATGTGCATGTCCTGAAGGTGTTGAAATTCGCACCATGGCTTATCACAGCCAGCAAGTTCTTTTACTACGTCATGAGCAGGAGCAACATTTAGATAGCGTTTTAAAACGTAAAGAGCAGGTCGGAGAAGAGGCGAATGCACTCAATAATCCAATTATTCGCCAGCATCTAGAAAATGTGAGTATAGAAGGGAAAGCTCAGCATTTGCTATTTATTTTAGTTGCAACTCCGGTGGAAGAAGTAGGGCGTGACCATGACTTTGATTGGGCAGTTGTAGAGCCATCATCTTATCGTTCTGTTATTCAAATGGCAGGGCGCGTTCGCCGACATCGAGAAGGCGAAGTTCAGCAGCCTAACATCGCATTACTACAATACAACAAGAAAGGGTTTGAAGGTGGGATAGATAATCCTTTTTCTCGCCCTGGCTATGAAAATAATCATATTGGACTTGGCTTATCTACTCATAACCTTTGTGATCTTGTTGATGAGCAACAGTTACTCAAATCAGTTGATGCGACACCACGGATACAACAGCAAACTAATTATGAAAATAAAAAGCACAGGGATCTAGCTTGCCTAGAACATGCGGCAATCAAGTATACACTTAAAACTGAATATATTTTCCCTCCTAAACAGGTAGAAAAACCGGTGGCTACAAAAAGACGGTCGCAAAGTAAAAATTATCATACGTTACCCCGTAATGCGGCATCGCATATTTGGGGATACACCCATGGTTGCTGGTGGATGACCGCAGTGTCCCAGCAACTCGCCTCTTTTCGCAGTCAAATGCCATCTTTTCGGCTTGTTTTGGAAATATCACCAAAAGGCACAATACAATTTAGTGAATATACTCGAGAAAGTGCGTGGATATCGGTAGGGCCTCAAAATGGCATTTATTACAACAAATTTCCTGAGTCGATAAAAAAACGATTATGGTTGGTTCGGGACTATGAACAATCCATTCAATCGCAGGGAATGGATGGGAAACAAGCGACTTCACTGTCACGGTTTTATGGTGAGTTAACATTTTTAAAACAGCAGAATAGAGACGTTATCTATCATTATGATGACCAAATGGGGATCTATCCGGTAATAAGATAATGAAGATAAAAGATACCTTTTGATCATTCGATGTTGGACGGTGATGTAAATCTAAAAGCGTTATATTGATGATAAATAATTACATTTAACTGAATGAAATTATTCGATGTAGATAGATGAAAACCATGGTGGTTATGTTATTTGTGGTATGAAGAGTCAATATTTTGTTCAGCTAGATTAATGTATAAGTTTAGTCACAAGGACCCTAGATATGTTAGATCCAGCAATAGAGGCCTTTTTTGAAGAACGTAAAGAAGGTTGGCTTAAAAAGACTTTAAAGGCATCAATGAGTGAGGATGAGGTTAGTCAAATAAAGCAGAAGTGTGAGGAGGTATTTGCGCTATCACAGTGGTTACCAAATGCTGCAAAACGTGCTGGACAGATATCACTTTCGACTCATCCTTGTACTTTCAGCCATCCAAGCGCCCGTAAAAACAAAAATGGCTCTGTGAGTGCAATCATTGCTAATGCAAAGGCCGCTAATGACGGTTTTTTACGTTCAGGTAATGTGGAAGTCGAACCCGATGCATTAGGCAATGCTGCTGCATTAGATGTTTATAAGTTCTTGACCTTACAAATGTATGATGGAAAAACACTGTTGGCACATATTGAAGCAGAAACTTCACTTGCTAAATCGTTGCTTACTTTCGAGGGGATGCCTTACGAACAATTAAGAGAAGGTTTTTTAGCAATGAGTGCAGCAGATGATTCAGTCGTGACAAGTTCAAAAATTAAACAGGTTTATTTTCCTGTTTGGACGGATGAAGATGATTACCATCTACTCTCACCTTTGACGCCTTCTGGATTATTATTTGAAATGCGTCGTCGTATTGATGATATTCGTTTTTCAGAGCAAACCAAGGAGCTGCGGGAATTAAAACGTAAAAGGGAATATAGTGAGATTGGCTTCAAAGAAATCTATGGGATCACCACGATCGGCTTTGGCGGTACTAAGCCACAAAATATTTCCGTTTTAAATAACCAAAATGCAGGGAAAGCGCATCTATTGCCTTCTTTGCCTCCGGTATTAAATATTCGCGAAACGCGTTTGCCTAAAACTAATTTCTTTACTGATGTGATAAACCCATGGCATAGCAAGGAAACATTTCAAGCATTTCACGGATTAATCACACTTCCTAAAGAAAAAATAAATAGCGACTTTGCTGAATATCGTGATAACCGCATTCAAGAATATGTGGATTATATCATCGTCATGATGTGGAAAATTCGCCGTATATTAGAACAAGAAAAAGTCGTTCTTCCTGTGAATATTGCGAAGTACCAACAAACCTGGCTATTCCCTGATACTGAAGAGCAACGAAATAATATGGAGGATTGGCTTGAAATATTAATTCCTGAAATCGCTCGTCAATTTATAGCAGGCTATAAGGTTGTTAATGGCAAGAAAGCATTATTCTTAGGTAATGATGAGTTTAATTTCATTAAGGATCTTGTTGCGAAAAATAAGGAGCTGCTGAGATGAGCAAGCCAATGAATTTACTGAAGCTCCCACATTTGAAAGTGCACAATGCCAACGCATTATCAAGCCCATTTACAATCGGATTTCCTGCAATGACTGCGTGGCTAGGGTTTATGCATGCATTGGAACTTAAATTAAGAAAAATTGGTTTTTCGGCGTTAGAGTTTGAATCAATCGCTGTTATTAGTCACGAGTGTAATTTACAGACATATCGTGGTCGTGATGACTTTGTGAATTCAATTATAGGAACGGGTAATCCTCTGGATAAAGAGGGTAACCGCTCTGCATTTATTGAAGAAGCGCGCTGCCATTTAGATGTTTCATTGGTGATTCACTTTTCTGATGCTGATAACGAGCAAGGTGACGTGTTATTAGATACCGCCAATGTACATCGTGTTACTGAAATTCTTTCTACTATGAAGTTAGCGGGTGGAGATATTTTATCGGCTAAAAAACCTGAAATATATTATTTACCTGCCAATGATAGGAACGGTAGTTATAAGCGTAACTTACTCAATAGCTTAATGCCTGGTTATGCTTTGGTTGAACGTAGGGATTTAATGGTGGCTTCAATGGAGGAGGGGCAAGATGCAATGGATGCACTATTGGATTATGTGACAGTTAATAACCAATGTATTGAAATAGAAAGTAAAAACGAATCAAAAGATAAGTCGTTTGAATGGAAAACACAACGTAAAACGAATGGTTGGATTGTTCCCATCGCGACGGGTTATCAAGGTATTTCCTCTTTAGGCATCGCTAAAAATCAGCGTGACCCCAATGTTCCCCATCGGTTTGCAGAAAGCGTTGTAACGCTAGGACAATTTGTCATGGTAAACAAAATTGGCCATCTAAATGAAATGTTGTGGGAATATCACACTGATTTAGAAAATAATCTCTATTTATGTCAACAAGTTGAATCTCAATATTTTACGCGCGGAGAGTAAAAATGGCAAAGAATAATGATGTAGCATCCGTATTGGCATTTGAAAAAAAATTGGTTCCATCGGACGGGTATTTTTATGGTACGAGTTGGAAAAATAGAACAGAGTGTATACCGCTTGCTTTGCAAGAAAAATCGGTCCGAGGAACAATCTCAAATCGTCTCAAAGGCCCTGTCAAAAACGATCCGCTAAAATTAAATGCTGAAGTTGAAAAGGCGAACTTACAAACAGTCGATGCTTGTGCATTAGGTACACAGCAAGATACCTTAAAACATCAATTCACCTTGAAAATCTTAGGTGGGGTAGAAACGCCATCCGCTTGTAATAACGCACTGTTTAAAGAAAGCTACACAAAAGCGGCAAAAGAATATATTGAAAAAGAAAGCTTCCGTGAACTTGGCCTCCGTTATGCCCATAATATTGCGAATGCACGTTTTTTATGGCGCAACCGAGTCGGCGCTGAAAAAATAGAGGTTGAGGTAAAAATCTTGAGTGAAGGTCTCGAGCAACAATGGACTTTTGATGCAACGCAATACAGCATTCGTAGCTTTGACCAGCAAGATGAAAAGGTGAATGAACTCGGCGCTAAAATTGCTGCTGCCTTAGCAAACAGTGAGGGAGCATTACTTCTTGAAATAACAACTTATACTCTGTTAGGCCAATCTCAAGAAGTTTATCCCAGTGAAGAGTTGGTATTAGATAAAGGTAAAGGGAGTAAAAGTAAAATTCTTTACCATGTGAATGGGCATGCCGCAATGCACTCACAAAAGATAGGTAATGCATTACGTTCCATTGATACTTGGTATCCCGATTATCATGATGACGTGAATAGTGGTGGTGCTATCGCTATTGAACCTTATGGAGCGGTGACTAATCTTGGTCGGGCTTATCGAACACCAGGAGCAAAACAAGATTTTTATACTCATTTTGATAAATGGGCTCGTGGTGAAAAGTTGGCACGCATTGAAGATGAACACTATGTTATGGCGGTATTAGTGCGTGGTGGTGTCTTTGGCGAAAGTGACAAATAAGGTGAACTATGAACTATTATCAGGAGATTACACTACTACCTGATTCGACGATACCGTTGGACTTTCTATGGCAAAGGGTTTACCAACAAATACATATCGCATTGGTAGAAAATAAGTCTGAAACGGGTCATAGTGAGGTTGCTGTTGCTTTTCCTGAATATGGGAGTGTCGGGTTCCGTTTAGGTAAAAAGATACGATTGATGGCAAATACAGAAGCTATGCTTGCCCAGCTCAATGTCAATCATTGGCTAGCACGGTTATCTGATTATGTGCATGTTAAGTCGATTCTGACAGTACCGGAAAATGCCATACCAGTCAGTTATGTACGACAACATGTGAAAGGTAAAAAACGGACTGAACTGGATATACAAAAGAAAGCGCAATTTCTCTCAATAAAATCGGGGCAGCCTGCGGAAGTTTGCTTACATGTGTTGAGGAAAAATCAGGTTAATGAATTTAGTCGATTGCCTTTTATCTGGATGGAGAGTCAACAGAGTAAATCTAAATATGAAGGAGCAATTCATCGCCCGTTTCCGTTATTTATTCGCTGTATTTCTGCGGGAAAAGCACAATTAGGTGGGTTTAACTGTTATGGATTAAGTCAGCAAGTCGGAAGAGATGTTGAGTTAGCGACAGTTCCTCATTTTTAACCTTATTATTTTGCTCTTTAAAAATAAAATTATAAAACAATGAGTTACAATTAACGGTAAAAAAGAAGGTATTTTCTCTAAAATATCACTAACTGTTTGTTGTAACTTATTTTTTATTTGATAAGCTCGCGTTCACTGCCGTATAGGCAGCTTAGAAAACGCAGACTCGCTCATGACGCTCTGATCTATCGTTCACTGCCGTATAGGCAGCTTAGAAAACACAATATATAAGACCACTGACAATAATTAAGTTCACTGCCGTATAGGCAGCTTAGAAATATCACTACGATGCTCAAGTAATACTTGTTTAGTTCACTGCCATATAGGCAGCTTAGAAATGAATGTTTACGCCAAGGGAAAACAATAGTGTGTTCACTGCCGTATAGGCAGCTTGTTGGTGTTTTAAATAAGTGAAGTATACCATCATCATAAAAATGGGAACTTATAGTCGCTAGTGTTGTTTGTGAGATATCATCCCATTAATAGTTAAAGCTGAAGATAATATATCAAAAGAATCTATCAATAGAGCAGTAAATAATACTGCACATCAAATACGTAACCTAATAAATAGAATGATATTATTTAATAATAGTCAAATTTACGTTTTAGTTGTTATGATTTAGATAATGTTTAGCGTATTTGTAAATATTCGCTAAATAACATTGCTATTGATATAAATAGTAAAAAATAGCCCCAAGATATATTGGGGCGAAGCTTAAAATCAGCATTACAGGGAAAATCCAGTAATCAATGCATTCTCTCGTAGGGGGAGAATGTGATAAGTATAGTACAGTAGTTTTAATTAATTGCATAACAAGAATATGTTACCAAATACTGAATGGAATGTACTGTTTTGAACTATTTTAGTGAATGAAATACAATGTTATTGATAAGGTAATATAAATAAAAAAGATAATTTAATTTACACTTTTAAAGTGTTTGGTATATTAAGAGCAATATATGATCAGAGGAGACGAAATCCTTGATGAAATAAACGGTTATCACGATTTACTCTTTCGTTTATATTGTTAGTATATAGTGGTGGGGGCAGTTTCTGTAGCAGAGCATGATATCAAAGAAACTGTAGAGATTATCTCGTCATAGGTGTTGGTTTCCATGAAGGCGTTCGTTGTATTCTTAGGAGGATTGTTATTTTCATCCTTAGCATTTTCATCTGTCAATTCTGTTATGCTTCTTGGGGATGATTACCGCTACAATTTAGTTAACGCGTTCCCGAACAAAAAATTTGTGGCACCTAAAGTTAGTAATTCGCTAATTCAAGATGTTAAACAGGCATTTAGCCAAGAAAGTATCATCCTAGTTGTTAATATGGCTGATGGACCTACTCAAAAACTTAGAGAATCAATTTTAGTTGCAAGGCAATCAGGTCATAACTCTGTCCAAATCTACTTTCACGGTAAACATCTACCAAAAGAAATGCTGGATGACGAAGATTTTCAGCAACTTATGTCATTAGCTATTGAGGAAGTGAACGAATTATTAAACTTATATGATATGCAAGTAACCGCAGTTTATCATGATTGGTTAGATGATTCGTTTGAAAAATTTCTATCCCAGAAAAATACGGTGGAGAGAGTTCTACCAGAAAAAGCGATATTAATGAATCAAATCTATAGCCACGCCTATATCTTCAGTAAAGAAGAAGCGGCAAGTAATGACGCTATTATGGATGGAACAGTTATCGAATTTGCTTGTCAGGATGTCATAAGCAGTGGCACCGTGCGAGTGCAAGAGCCTATTCAGCGAGGTGAGACTTATTCAAACATTATACTACAATTAGAAAATCCAACACTTATTCCAATTTATGCACGTTGCTTAGGGACATTAAATAATAAATTAAGTATGGCTTTCATTACGATTTCTAAAAATGATATTTAAAGCGCGTTAGTCTTTGTTAAAGATATTATAACAAGATTAGTCTGGTTTTATGTGACTAAATTAGGGTGTGTCAATTGTAGGGTAATAGGCTAACGTAATCAGCACAAAATGATATTGTTAGTCTTATTGATATATTCACTTTATAAATCTGTCTTAGTTAGCTGCCGATTTTAGAGTAAATGACTGCATTAATGTGCTATGTCAGGGTTATGGATGATAATATTCTTTAATTAGGGCTTTATTCTAGGAATATTACCTATAGAGGCAAGGTCTATTGAGGTGTATTTTGGATGCTACAGCGTCAATGAGGGTATCATCATGAATAAAATGACTAAATTGTCAGGCCTATTGATTTTAGCGACAAGCTTATCATTAGCGCCGTACGTCTCTTACGCGGAGCCAAATGGTGGCCAAGGTCATGGACAAAATAAAGAGCACCCTAAAAATAAAGGAAATAAGAGTAATCAGGGGAACGGTAAAGATAAAAGGCATGATGCTTCTTCAGATAAAAATAATACCTTATCAGTGGCGTTGACATACAATGAAGCGAGAGCATTGGCTTTAGATAGTGGTATTACAGGTTATAATGCCTTACCGCCGGGTATCGCCAAAAATTTCGCAAGAGGTAAACCATTGCCTCCGGGAATTGCTAAGAAAGCCGTTCCTCAATCCATGCTACTTCAATTGCCACATTATCCAGGATATGAATGGAATATTGTAGGTAATGACTTAGTATTAATAGCGTTGAGTACAGCAATCGTGACTACAATTATTAATGATGTTTTTGATTAATTAACTTTAAATAGTGGGTTAGCGATTCAATAATTATTTTATAGCCCCCGTTTAATTTAGATAAATTAAATGGGGGCTTTATTGTTTGCAATATGCCTTAGGCATACATCTTGGTGACTCAGCGATTAAACACGCAGAAATCTAATTAAAGCGAGAGATAAATAGCCACTATTGGTTTTTTAGATAAACACTCTTAAATGGATACTACGATTAATACTCGCTTATTGGACTCTTAGTGATAAAGATAATGTCTATTACTTTTTATCTTTATTTTTTTCTAACCACTTTTGCATTTGCTCTATTTCTGGGCCTTGGGCATTAATGATTTGTTCTGCGAGTTTTTTCATTTCAGGATCTGTACCATATTTTAGTTCAATTTTAGCCATCTCTATTGCCCCTAAATGGTGAGCGATCATGCCTTGAGCAAAGGCGACATCTGCATTTTGTTCATTCATGCTTTTGGCCATATCTGAATGCATTTTATCCATAGATTGGTTTAACTCCTTCTGCATTTCATTTGTTGTTGAAGAAGACATATGCATTGAATGACCTGAGTTAGCGAAAGCACTCAATGAAACGCTAGCGGCAATAAGTGTGGCGATAGGAAGTATTTTTTTCATGGTAATGTCCTTATGAAATGATAGATTAAACGGAAGTAACCATAAAGCTTCCCCTAAGGTTAAGGTCAATCGGCCCTATAACAAATTTAACTTATTTTACATATGAATTGATTGTGAATTTTTAATTCGATATGGGGTGGTGAAGATAGCGGATTGTTTAATGTGGGTTTTGCTGAGAAGAGCGATACAATGGCATTGATAATGCAGAGCCTATTGCGGTACAAAAAAGCCAATCAGCGGGTGCTCCCCCTGTTGGCTTTAATCGTCTGGCGCTATTTGAGGTTGAATTTAGATCTCTGATACTAATAGTAAAGGGCTAGAGTCATCAATCTGTCACTGTAGATATTTTTTCACTGATATAATTAATCGTTGAAACACCTTTTTCACACGCTGTTTCTTTGAGTGCAGAAGGGGCTTTTTCTGCTGATTTTTTTAAATTATTTAATTGTTTAATATAGGTCTCAGCACCAGCAATTGTTGGGTTTGCTGTTAAATATTCAGTTATTGAGTCTATATTTTGGTAGAAATAGGCACACTGACTTTGGCCAGGTTGAATTGTATCGATGCGCTTTAACCCCTCAGGAATTAATTTGGCTGTATTATCTTTAATTAATTCAGCATATTGACCATTTTTTATTTGTGCAACCGTTGTATCAATTTTGCCTTTTAAGTTAAAAAATAGTGTTGCCATCACGATAATAGCGATAAGTAAAACGAGATTGATGAAGAGGCTAATGGGTAGTAAATATTTTTTCATTATATTCCCTTAAAAATTATTACTATAGCAGAGGTGTTTGTTTTCCTATTACTCATAATATAACATCTACCTTTAATGACAGTGAAATAAAATAGGTAAATATTTGTAACCTTATATCTTAATTATGCGAGTAAACCGAAGGCTTTTTATGGTCGAGAAACGGCTAGGAAAGAGATAACTTTTTACGATAAAAGAAGATACTCAACTAGGTAATATCTGTCGCTCAACTTTATTGAGAACCGCTACGGGGTTGCATGAAGTGTAAAAATTTCATGTTAATTTTTCAGCATGTAGGGCGACATTGACCGTATTTTCTGTACCTTCAAAGCGCTGTGGTTGATGCGTTATGTTATCCATCAAGCGATGTGACATGTTTTCGCGGTTATATTCCTTTTAGATCTTTATTTAGAATATTGTAATCTGACAAACAAAAATAACTTTAAAATAAAGGTTATTTATTTGGTGTTACTTTGGGCAGTATAAATGATGATTATTTTAAACGATTTTTCATCTTTCAGTATTGAAATCGTTTAAAGTGAATCTAAACAATCCATTTTTACTCTTATAATATCTTGATTAATTTAAGTTTTAACATATACCAGCTATTTTAAACGAACCACATTAGGCTGTGTAACATACAGAAAAGCTAAAAATCCATCAATTAAGTAAAATAGAGTGAGACTATAAGACTCACTCTATGGTGTGATCATCAGAAATCGTTGTAGATGAATAACGTTAATAATAAATGATTAAAATAATTTTTTCTGAGGAGGCCCAGAGAAATTCATTTTACCAATATTTTCCATTAAAACCTCGATAACAACAGGTTGTTTTAAGTCGACGGCAAGCTGTAAAGTTGACTTAAAATCGTCTGCTTTATCAATAGTTAATGCTTTAATTCCCATTGATTCGGCTAATCGAGTGAATGAAGGTGTCAGTAGGTCATTATAATATTGGCGGTCAGCAAAATATTTTTCTTGGATCCCGCGCATAACACCGTATCCATGATCGTTCATGATAATTAAGACAATGGGTAATTGTTCTTGGGCCATGGTGGCGAGTTCACCGACACCTAACATCAAACCACCATCACCGACTAAACCAATAACTGGAATTTGTGGGTTGGCTTTGGCACTGCCAATCGCCATGGCTAAACCAAGGCCTATAGCTCCAGCTAACGAATGTATATTATGCCGTGGTTGAGTGGCCTTTAATAATCGGCTCCCCCATAAACTACCCGAAACTGTAATATCTCGAACAAAGATACCTTGAGTCGGTAAGGCGTGTTCGACGGCATCACTGAGTTGGCTGTAGGGGCCACACTGTTCTCTAAGTTGTTGTTCTGCTAAATGAGTCGCCTCTTGCACTTGTTGTCGCCATTGCGGTGAAATCACACTATTCGCTTTTTCAAGTCTTTCAGCCAATGCACTTAGAATGCTGTGGCAATCCGCGGTAACGACAAGGTCTGCACTATAGTTGCGATTGGTCGCTTGAGGATCAATATCAATTTGAATTAAAGGTTGCGGTAATGGCAATGACCAGGTTTTGGTTTCATTGCTGCGTAATCGTGAACCTGCAACGAGTGTGATATCACAAGTGCGCATTAATTTATCAATTGAATCCGCATTATGGAAAGCCCGTAAACTGAATGGATGGTCATCAGATAAAATGCCTCGACCATGGGTACTACTTATCACGGCGACGCCTAAATCGGCTAGTTTTTTAACCGCTGCTGAAGCATGGAGAGCGCCGCCTCCAATCCATAATAAAGGGCGTTGTGCATGTTGTAATCTTTGCCAAATCGCATCAACTTGATCTGTGGTTGCGGCGGGTAGCGGTTGAGTGGTCAGGGGAGTACTGAGTATTGATAAGGGAACGGGGGTATTTTGAATATCAATAGGAATTTCGATAGAAACAGGTCCGCAAGGGATGGTTTGAGCCACTTGAATCGCTTTATGCAAAATTGCGACTGCTTGGGCAGCGCTGTGAACACGAAAAGCCTGTTTAGAACTGGCTCTTAAAAAACCGAGTTGATCACGTGTTTCATGAATAAAGCCAGCATCCATGTCGAGATAGGCTTTTTCAACTTGCCCAGTTATGTGAATGAGTGGTGAGCACGCGTTCATTGCTTCAATCATCGAGCCTACAGCATTCCCCGCACCCGCACCTGTGCTGGTTAAGGCAACGCCTAATCCTGTAAAGCGGCTATGTGCATCAGCCATGGTAACGGCTCCCGCTTCCCCACGACTAGGTGTGAAATCAATAAGGCCTCGTCGACCAATGGCATCGGCAATGGGGAGATTGTGGATTGAGATAACGCCATAAACAGTGCTAACTTGATATTGTTCTAATGTTCTGGCGATCGCCTCGCCAACCGTGATTGTCTCATGCATAGTGTTCTCCTTAAGAATTTGATAACCAATTAACAGCGACGTGTGTAGGGCTGCATATCAATGGTCATTTATTCACACCAACGGTTTGGTTGTGGGTTTAGTGCCAGAAAAATACTTTTTTGTTGCATATAAGCTTTTAGGCTTTCTAAGCCTTTTTCTCTACCGAGTCCGCTCTCTTTGAACCCACCAAAAGGTGTTGAAATGGAGAAAACTTTGTAGGTGTTGATCCAAACTGTGCCAACATCTAATGCATCCGCGAGTTTAAATGCACGTGTATAGTCTTTAGTCCAAATACCTGCTGCGAGGCCATAAAGCGAGTCGTTGGCTTCTTCTATCAACTCCGCTTCATTATCAAAAGGGATCACGACTAATACAGGACCAAATATTTCTTCTTGGCATACAGAAGCTTGATTATTTAGTCCTTCAATAATGGTCGGTAAGAAATAATTACCTTCTTGTAAGTGAGGATCTTGAGGTATTGTTCCGCCCAAGCGGATACTGCCGCCTTCTGTTATTGCTTGAGCGACATAGCGCATTACACTTTCTCGATGCGCTGGTGATATTAATGGGCCAACATGCACACGCTCTTGACGGGGGTCGCCAATAATTAATTGTTGTGTGAGTGCAGTTAACTTTTCTAAAAACGGTTGATAAATTGCACGTGAAACAAAGAGTCGAGAGCCTGCGATACATGCTTGACCCATCGAGCTAAAGATGCCGTAGCAAACACCATGTGCAGCAAGATCGAGATCCGCATCTTCTAAGACGATGGTAGGTGATTTGCCTCCAAGCTCTAATGAGGTGGTGATCAATTTGTCAGCAGCGATATGAGCGAGTTGTCTGCCGGTATTGGTACCACCAGTAAAGGATATCTTTCTGACTAATGGATGACGAACAAGGGCATCACCCACAACAGAGCCTTTACCGGGCAACACGCTGAGTAGCCCTGAGGGCAATCCGGCTTCTTCAAATAATTCGGCTAGTTTTAACGAAATTAATGGGGTTGCTTCCGCTGGTTTTAATATCACCGCATTTCCCGCCGCTATTGCTGGAGCAATTTTTTGCATATCACTGGCAATAGGGGAGTTCCATGGGGTTATCGCAGCGATGACGCCAAGAGGTTGGTAGGTACTTAATGTCATCATATCAGGTTGGCGGCGAGGGGGTAATTCGCCACCACTGACCTCACAAACGGCGGCAAAATAGCGCGCTGTTGCCGCTGCACTCATTACTAAGCCACGGGCTTCTGCCCATGGTTTACCGTTATCGAGAGTTTGTAAACGTACTAATTCCTCAGCGCGTTCTTCAATGAGTGCACTGACTTTCAGCAGAATTGCGGCTCGCTGGTGGGCGGGCATATAGCGCCAAGCGGGGTCACGCCATGCGTTATCTGCGGCGAGAACAGCCTCTTCAACATCGTCTAAACTGGCGCTGTTAAGTGTTGCAACAATATGTTGATCACCAGGGAAACGTGAATGCATTTCGTGACCACGGCCTAGTTGCCATTTTCCCCCGACAAAGATATCGATTTTTTTCATGGTCCTACTCCAGTCAGATAATGGCTTTTTGTTCTGCAATGCGACGACAAATTTCGACGGCGCTTAATGCTGATAACAAAGATGTTTTGGCATTTAAAGGCAGCGGATTACCGTTTAGTTCGATACAAAAATGGCCGAAATCCCCCGAGACATCGATGCGATGACTATTTTGGGTGGTGATTGGATCAACCATTAACTCAACTTTAGTCTCATCCATGCCAATACCATAAAGAGCGACAGTTGCTGCGACATTGGCATTGGCAGGAAATTTCAACGCCGCTTCTCGTGCAGTTCCACTAAAAAACACCGTCGGTTCGGAAACCGCATCAAGGTCGATATAATTTTCAGCGGGGCCATTACGCCAACTGGCAGGGCTCTTTCTTGATTGGTAGGTCACTTGATTGATCGTGGCTTCTTTTGCGCAGCGTAGGCCATCCAATCCAGCAACCGCACCTGATAAGGGTATCAATGTGCCTTGATGCTGGTGAGCTTGATGACGGAGAGTGTCAGCGAATTGCGCATCAGCAAGAGCACCGGTTGAAATAATCGCGAGTGTCCACCCCTTTTCTAATATTTTGGCAGCATATTGTTTTACAGCTTGTTGACTTGCACACTCTAGAACCAAATCAGGTTGTTGTATGGCCTGAGTCGGCGAGCTGAGTGGCGTCACACGGTTTTGAAAGCGTTGTTGGATATCAGGATGATGATGTTCTCTTGCCACTATCCAACGCAATTCAATGCCTTTGGGTAAGCGACTAATTACTTCATTGGCCATTGCACCATATCCGATCAGCATTAATGTTTTCATCATAATTCCTTTAAATGTGATGGCAGAAACCACCTGAAACATCCAATGCCGCACCTGAGGTAAAAGAAGCCATTGGTGAAGCTAAAAAGACGAGAGCTCTAGCTGGCTCTTCAGGTTTACCAAGGCGTTGCATTGGAATACCGCGTTTTTGGGCAATCTCGCCAATCCAACTTTCCCAATTAAGACTTTTATCACTGCGCTGTTCAAAACGGCGCCGCCACTGCTCTGATTCAACCATGCCGAGCAAAATAGAATTCACACGGATGCCTTTTGGTAAAAGGGTTTTTGATAGGTTTAGAGTGAGGTTGAGTAATGCTGCACGTGCAGCAGAGGTTGCTACCATGTGAGGTTCTGGTTGTAAGGCTAACAGTGAATTGACACAAGTAATGGAGGCAATCTCAGATTGCTCCAATAATGTCATAAATGCATTAACGGGGTTAATGACGCCAAATAATTTTAGTTGGGCCTCGTGTAACCATGCCTCTTCGGGCGTGTCGGCATAGTGAGCGACATACCCTTGTCCCGCATTATTGATCAGTAAATCAGCTTGGCCAAAGTGCGATTGTACTTGTTGTGCAAAGGCTTCTGTTTGTGTTTTATCCATAACATCACAGCAGACAGCAAGAAGCTCCGCTTGTGGATAATCAGCTTGTAACATCGTGAGTGTTTGCATCAATTTGTCTTGATTACGCCCACAGAAAGCCACTTTACATCCCTCTTCGAGCAATAATTGAACGGTCGCTAATCCAATCCCTGAACTGCCACCGGTGACGACGGCAACACGATTTTTTAGCTGTAAATTCATAGCGCTTTCCTTAATTAAACTTCTACAACGGCAGAGTCGCCAAAAATTGTTTCAGGTAATGATTAAATGGCTGAGATGCATCGAGATAGCTTGCATGTCCAGCCTGTTCGATATAGACGAGTGAACAACCTTGTTGTTGAGCGATCGCTTGGACTTTTTGAGGCGGCGTAATGGTATCATCAAGGCCTACTAGCATCTGGAGCGGACCAGAATAATGGCTGAGATAACGATTAATATCATCGTATGCCAGCATCCAAGCCGCCGCTAAGAATCCTTTAGGATTGAGTTTACGCATCGTCTGCCTAACCCAATCTATTTGTTGCTCACTGGCTGTTGGGCTTAACAAGGCGGCTGCACGTTGTTGCGCATAATTTTCAATACCGGAATTGAAGACGATAGTCTGTCTTTGTTCATAAACTTGTTTTTGTTCCGTTTTGTCTTTAGCTCCATAACCTTGCGCTGGGTTAGCTAATAGTAATCCTTTAATACGCTGTGGGTATTTTGCCGCAAATGCACTGGCTATAATGGCACCAAGGGAATGACCAACGAGCACCACTTGCGAAATAGCTAAACCGTCAATCAAAGCCACTAATGCCTCTGCATAATCGTTAGCTGTTGGTGTGTCGGTCGTCAGGGCTAGACTATTGAGGTAACCCGGCGCCTCCCATGCGAGTAGTCGGTATTGTTGAGTCAGTGATGAATCCGCCAGTTGATAAATCCACGATGCAGATCCAGAGCTGATACCGTGAAGTAAAATGATAGTTTCTCCTTCACCTGCTTCACGCCAGTTAACATGATATTGACCAAAATCAGCGGACCGAATAGTTGGCAATTGTTCAATAGGCAGTTTCATCACTCAATTCTCCTGTTAACCACGTTTCACTTTTGATAATGGATGATCGTCTGGATAGGTTGGAATCGCAGGTTTTGGTGTACCAATCATGACGCACATTAATGCTTCTTCTTCACCATGGTTGAATAGGCCGCGATAAATACCTGCTGGAACTGAAATCAGGTCGCGCTCTTTAAGTATCGTTTCATATTCTTCATCACCATCCTTAATGAATAGGGTAATTGTTCCTTTTAGCATGAAGAAAACCTCTTCAACATCAGGGTGTAAGTGAAGAGGGCCCTCACATTTTGAGGGAAGAACCATTGTTGAAAAGGTAAAATTTTCAGCAGGAACGGTATTTACATCGTTAGCAACACCTGTCGCGCCTGTACCGATGTAGCGCATTTGTGCACGGCGATATTTGGGATCAAAATCAGCTTGAAATTTCAACGCGTTCCAATCATATTTACGACCTTCGAAGCGGGCGATGCGTGATTCAACCCAATCTGCCATCGAGGTGTCTTGTGGTTTTATTTGGGCTTGTTGTGACATAGTGATATCTCCGGATATTGAGTAGTAAAATCAGTATTTTTTGATGATAGGTAGCAACAAGACGCTACCGATTAAACCGATAATGACGATAAATAGTAGGCCGCTATCCATATCGTGGGTCAGTGTGATTAATACCCCCATCAATAACGGTGCTGCCGCGCCAGCAAGATTGCCGAGTCCATTAAATATGCCACCAGCGAGTGCGCTGACTTGTTTCTGTGTGGCTTTGGCGAGTAGTGCAAAAATATTGGGTGCTCCCGCCCCCCACATGAACATGCTAAAAGCCATCATTAAAATGATGCTGTAGGTCGTACTTAGGAATAACACGCCTGCCAATCCAGCGACGGCGCCTAGCAATGAGATAAAGCAAACCAGAGCGCGACGGTCATAACGATCTGAAAGCCATGCGCCTATCGCCTCACCAAACAACATGGCGATAAAGGGGAGAGAAGAAAGGATCCCTGCATGCTCTAAATTGATGGATTTACCCTTGATTAAATAACTGGGTAACCAACCATTCATTCCCCATAGATAAACAAGGAACGCAATATTAAATAAGCAGATAATCCAAAAATGGCTATTGCGTAAGAGGATGTTGCGTTGTGTTTTGGCTTCAGCAAGTTCGGTAATGGATACTTTTCCATCAACTTTTTTAGCGTGTTGATTGACTAAATTAGGGTGGCGAATACCAATAACGACAAGCCACCACACAGGCACCGTGAAAGCCGCCATAACAAAAAAGGTGCTTTGCCAGCCAAAACTGTGCAGTAAATAGATAGAAATAGGAAAACCGAGTGCGGCACCAATCGGTGTACCTAATAACCAAAGCATTGTCGCTCTTGCTTGCATTTTTTGTGGAAAGGTGCGACGAACAATGGCATAAGAAATCGCCAGTAAGGGGCCTTCAGCAATGCCCAGTAAGACACGTAAGACAACCATCGTTGTGTAGTGATGGGTAAAGCCCATAAAAATCATCAAAATACACCAACTGCTAATCATAAACAGTAGCATTTTTGTTGGATGAAATTTATCGCCAATACCACTGAGTAGCATGGATGAAATACCATAAGAAAACAGAAAAGCACTCATCAACAATCCAAGACGAGTTGGATCAAAATCAATCCCTAATGCTTTTTGGAATTGTTCATCAGAAAATAAAGCGGCGATGCTGATTTTGTCGAAAAAAGCTAGCAATACACAGGAAAATAGAGCGATTGGGATGAGCCAATTCACTTTTTCTGTGTGTTGGGTAGCTGTTTCACCGGTTTGTGTCACTGAGGGCACAGATATTGATTGATTTGCCATAGTATGTCTCCTGTCTGTACATTTACTTCAGTGACATGAGTGAAAATTGAGGATCAGCTAGCTCTAAAGGGGATAATTGACGGCTGTTTTGCATCCACCTTTTGCCTAATTTAATGGTGCGAGCATCGTTAAATGCGACCATTTGAACTAATTCATTGTCATTATTCAGTGAAAAATGCACTTCGGACGTTGGCGTTATTCGTTGAATATGTTGGGTTGCCTGTGAAGTAGGGACTCCTAAAATCTGGATATTATCTTGGTATTGGTCTGACCATAGCCACGCGAGCTCATTAAACCCTTCACTATGGTGGTTAAGCATGGCCTTTGCGGTGCTAATGGCTTGGTTCTGTGCATAAGCCCAAGATTGCAAACAAAGGGATAACGTGGGGTGACAAGCGACATCGCCAGCGGCATAAATATCAGGGTGTGAGGTTTGCCCCTGTCCGTTGACAACGATGCCATGGGTTAATTCAAGGCCTGCCTGAGCCGCTAATTCAAGATTTAATTCAACACCAATTCCCATGACGGCAAGGTCAAATGATTGGTTAGGTCGCTTTGCACAGCGAATACAGAGTTCGTCTGTATTTTCATCAAGTAAAATTTCACCGCAATCGGTAATAACATTCACGCCAGCTTGTTGGTGGCGTAGGGCTAATGCGTTTGATACGCTGCTGGGCACACTTCGCTGACATAAACGCTCTTGGCGTTCAAAAATAGTGACATCGATCCCCATTAGGCGTGCGGAGGCAGCGACTTCTAAACCTATCCATCCACCACCAATAATGGCAATTTTTTTGGCTGATAATAGCGCGCGGCGTAATTTTTGCCCGTCATCCCAAGAGCGAAGGGCAAATACTCGTGGGTGGGACTGCCAAGCAGAGGAAAGGTAGCGAGGCCGCCCGCCTGTAGCAATCAATAGCTTATCAAATGTTAAGCCGCGTCCATCACTGAGTTGAACCTGTTTTTTCTCGCTATCAATGCCAGTGGCCCGAATAGGGCGATACCACGTTAAATTTAACGCCTTGGTTTCTTCTTCACTGAATAGACGTGATAATGTGGTGTTTTCTTGAACAAGGGCTGCTTTTGATAACGGTGGTCGTTCATAGAAATCATGTGGTTCATCACTAATGACGGATAAACGCCCTTGATAACCTTGGTCCCGTAATGTTTTGGCTGCCCAGCCTCCGGCTTGTCCACCACCGATAATCACGATACCGCCTTCAATTAATGGTTTCATCGCTTCACCCCTGACCTTTTTTCACTTGTCGACGAGTTTCATGATCGATACCGCCTTCCACAGCCCATTCGGTAAAGGAAACGAGGGAGTGTTCAAGTTCACGTGGTTGCCATTTTTCGGTTAAATAATCGTCATTGGTGTAGTACTCAAAAGCCCCGCCAGTTGGGCTATTGACATACCAGAAATAGGCTGACGAAATAGGGTGACGACCGGGACCGATAAAGGTGCTCCATTGTTGCCGATTCATTGCGAGACCGCCGCCAATAATCTCGTGGATATCGCGAACGGTGAAGGCTACGTGATTCAAGCCACGCCCACGATGAGGGAGTTTGAGTAAAAATAAATTGTGATGGCAGCCATTAACTTGCGTGCGTAAAAAAACGGCACGATCGATATAGCGATCAGAGACTTGAAAACCGAGCTTATCGCAATAAAACGCTTCTGTTGCTGCTAGGTCATCAACAAAAAAGACGACATGACCAATATTAATAGGGGTGGCTTTGTCGTAAACAGGGCTTGGTGCATCAATACGACGAATATCCCCCCATTGGTTGATGGGCGAAATATCAACGGAGACTTGTTGTTGTTGCGTGATACAAAAAGCGACAGTCATTCCATTAGGATCAAGGCATTGTGCGCCATCAGGCGTCAATTGGAAATTGGGGCTGTTTTCGATTTGTTGAATAATGTGTTCAAGTTCTGCACGAGTATTCACGCCCCAAGTGATTCGGCGTAAGGTCGAACCGGATTCAAATGGGGTGGGTAAGCGGGGATCATCAATGGCTGATAATGTCACGCTAGCACCGGACAGTGTTGTAAAATAAGAAGGGGTATTGGGTGATGCTTGCAGACCGAAATCCTGTAAAAATTGCTGACAATCGGCAATGTTATCCACACCAAATTCTAATTTTTCAATACCAATGACTGACATAATTTGACCCTCTATGTATGCATTTGTTATTGCCCACCTTGATTTTGGGCAAGCAGAAACCCGAGGCTTATGGCAATAAACCTAATGTTTGATTTTTTTATGGGTAACGCTATATCGCTTTAGCGGATGTCATACCACCTATAAACTCAGTAAGTTTTTGCGCGGCGCTGCTCACTTCATTCTGTAGCCGTTGTCGTTCCTGTACAGGGATGGTATCCATAGGAACCATAATACTGATCACAGCTTCCACACCGTTATCACGATTGAAAACAGGATAAACAATCGAGGAGATGCCTCGGCGATAAAATGATTCTCCAATCACGTAGCCACGTAATCTATCCGCTTGGATCATTGCCCAAAACGCTTGTTTACTGCCTGCATCATCCGGTAATTCATCATCGGGGTAGAGAGCATCAAATTCCTCTCGGCTCAATCCACTGAGTAACATACGTCCAAGCGATGTTCGATGAGCTAATAAACGTGTTCCCACGCTGACATGGTTAATTTTTGACTCTGCGCCACTGACCCGAGCAATGTAAATAATGTCACGCCCATCACGTATGACTAAATGGCTGTTACATTGGCTACGGTCACGCAATTGTTCAATAATGGGTTGGCCTAATTGTGTAAGATCCAGTGACGCGATATAGCCCAACCCTAAGCTAAGTACTTTGCGACCAAGTGAAAAAGCCCCAGTGCGTGGGTGTTGCTCAATAAAATCTAAATGTACTAACGTCTGTATCGCGCGATAAGCAGTGGCCTTTGGCATATCAACTAGGCGTAAAATCTCAGCGAAGGTTAGCTCGCGGTGCTGTTGTGCGAGGAGTAACAAAAGCTGCAATCCTTTTTCCAGACCCGGGATCAAATACTTGCATGTTGAACTCAAATCCTTAACCTCCCCGCATTAAAGCGGCGCCTTTAGTTAAATACAAAACCACCATTCACAGGGATGAGTTGCCCAGTGACGAAATTGGCCAGCGGTGACAGCAAATATAAAACCGTACCAGTGACGTCTTCAGGTTTTTGTTCACCTTGAAGAGCTCGCCCATTTTCGTATAGCTGGTGGCGCTCCACAGGAACATATTCGGTGGCTTCAACTTTGGTTAACCCAGGGGCGATAGCATTGACACAAATTCGTTGTTCACCCAGCTCTCTTGCCATAGAACGTGTCATGCTGATAATGGCTCCTTTGCTCGCAACATAAGCCATGAGTTTAGGGGCACCCCATAATGCCGTATCGGAGGCGATATTCACGATCTTGGCATTGTTACTCTGGCGCAAAAAAGGCAGCGCGGCTTTGGTCACGAGCCAAGTTCCTTTCACATTGACCGTCATAACACGATCCCATAACTCTAGGTCGTACTCTTCTAATGTCTTACCCCCTACGCCTGTTGCGAGGGCTGCGTTATTAATCAAGCCGTCTATCTTGCCTTGCTGACCAATAGTCTGGAATACATCCTCTATCGCTTTGGGATCGGCAATATCCAGAGTCAATCCATCGGCAGCCAAACCTTCTTGACGTAGCTGAGCAACGCTTTGTTGCAAGCGATCACTGAGGATATCGCAAAGCACCACTTGCGCTCCTTGTTGAGCAATCGCTTTGGCAAAATCAAACCCTAGCCCTCTCGCTGCGCCGGTGATCACAATACGTTTGCCTGCCAACAAATCATGCATTTGACGTTTCCTCTTTGTAGATTTGGTCAAATTGTTTTTTGGCTTCACGTTGCATAATTCGACGAAGACGCGATAACCCGACATCATGTTGGTAGAGGAATTCACGCTGACGTGCATTAGGCGCCATATTTTCAAGAATAACTCTGTCTTGTTCTAAAACATCCCAGTGCAAGCCCTCTAGGCGGTTGCGGTACATAAAACGCCAAAGATCTCGTTGCCAATCTTTAACTTTACGGATACGCCAGAAGAAGACTCGGGTATTGTCTCTATCTTCAGGCACGACCATACCGATAATCCAAAAATGGCCACCGGGCCCGAAACGCTTTTGGTAAGGGATAGAGAGTCGAAGCCAATTAGCGCCGGTGCTCGCGAACTCTACCCAGTCAAAATTGACACCCATTTGGTCATTTTTGCGAAAGATAAAACCATTTTGGGTCGGTTCTAAGATCATTTCAGACTGTTTGTCACCGTCAGCCATGGAATGTGAAGAGGAGTGTAAATAAGTGCCATGCATTGGATCCATGACGTTTTCCAGTGCATATTGATAATTACAATGCCAAGTTGCAGTACATAAAAAGTGGCTATGGTTTTCACTATCAGCAAGCTCTTCAGGGAATGCGAGCTGCGGTGGTGTTTCATCGGCGATGGCGAAATAAAGAAAAATCGCGCCATGACACTCTTGAACTGGATAAGTTTTTAGGCATTTTTGGCCTTCTAATGGGCATTGATTAACAGCCGGCACATCTTTAACAACGCCATCACCTCCCACCTCAACACCGTGATACCAGCAAGCGATACGTTCACCAAGGTTCCATCCCATCGATAAACGAGCGCCGCGATGTGGGCAACGGTCTTCCAATGCGTGAATTTGACCTTGTTGGTCTCGCCATAAAACAATTTGCTCTTCTAAGCGAGTAATTCCGATCGGATTACTGGTGACTTCCCAGCTGGATAAAACAGGGTACCACTGGCCTCTAAGGCCAATGTCTAAATAATCTTGATAGTTCTGAGGTTGTGTATTAGTTGTCATAATTTGCTTCCTGTTATCAGCGGTATCATTCTTTATTATTATTTCTGCGCTAGCGGCAGTGAATTAATACCCATTTACTTGGAGAAATTCGCGGAAACTTGCCTCATTCCATGGTTGGCCTTGCCTATCAAACACGTGCTTTTGATTGAGTGCACTGATGATTTGTTCGAGAGTCTCAATACCGGAATCAAATAGGGTCTCTAATGCGGCAATGAGTGCGACTTCGTATTCATCGGGGAGCCGTGAACGAGTTTGCCAAATAATATTGGGTGCTGTACCAGGCGACTGGATTTGCCCTTTACCGCCTTCACGTGCAGGTATAATCTGATGATTAGCAGGTAAATAAGGGTTGAAATTCTGTATCGGTTCCATTTCTACTCCTCAATGAAGCTAATTTCGATTTGGTTGTTATTAACGCGAGTTTGATAAGTTTTTAAGTCACGTCCCCCAGGCTCGCGCAGACATTTTCCTGTTTTGATATCAAATACCGCTTCATGCAGTGGGCATTCAACTTTGCCATCTTCAACAAAACCTTGGCTCAGTAAAGCGTAAGCATGGGGGCAAACGTCCTCCATGGCGTAGTACTGGTTTTCCACTAAGAAAATACCAATCTCTGCATCATTGACTCTGGCGGAATAAGGAAATTCTTCTTGTACTTGTGAGACATTACATACGGCGACCCAACTCATATTACTTCCTCCACAGCAAGACAGTTTGTTTCATATATAAAACATTGTTTATTATTTAAAACCAGACTAATGGGCTGAGCGATAAACAGTCAATCTAATGTTGCGGATATGTAAAATATTTGTTTTAAAATGTGCGTTGTGTCGAGCTTATCGTTATTTCTGGTTTCATATAAGAAACCGTATCGGGAAATACAGCATAAGGGTCGCTTATACATTGAATTGTCGAGTATTCAGTTTAGGCTAGCGTGCCTACAGCAAGGAATAATGACTGTAAAAAGAGATGGTTAAGAGAAGTTTAAACGATGAGGTGGTAGAACGATTCTGAATATTATTTTGGCGTATATCCATGGGTAGGGAGGTGAAACTTGTCAGCAAAGACGGGTTGATAACACCATGTATTGTATTATTCGTTAACTGATAGGTATTAACACCCACCGATAAAGTGGGTGCAAATATTAACGTATAGTTAAAACAGAAATGTTAGAGTTTTGGATAATCATTGAGGCGGTAGAACCTAAGAAGTAGGTGGACATACCAGGCCGTTTTGAGCCGATAACAATCAAATCTGCTTGTATCTGATCTGCAATACGTAAAATTTCATCTCTAGGTGTGCCCATGACAACTTGAGCCGTATATTTTTCTTTTGATAATTTGAAATCTTTAATTATATCAATCAATTGATTGGTCACTTTATCTTGTTCACTATCCGCTTTTTCAGCAAAACCAAATCCCATAGAAGTATAAAAAGGAATGGTTGGAATGACGGCTAAAAAATGAACGTGAGCATTTTCTTCCTCAGAAAGGTATTGAATGTGAGGAAGGACAAGGTTCGCTAAATTTTTTTCTGTGATATCAATGGGGACTAAGATTTTTTTGTACATATTGTTCTCCGAACAATCATGAATAGTATGCTCAAAACTTATCTGATTAAAACAATCGCTGGAAACAACATTTACCCTAGCTTTTGCACGGTAAAAAACTCTCTCTTAATACAAGTATAAATATAGCGCTAACTAACAATTAGAGTACAACATGATAACGTTTGATACTTTGACGGAGGATTCAAGTCAGAAAATTAAAATTGGCTGTTTTAAACAGGTTCATTCGTGCGATTTATTTCTAGATAGTTATTTAACATCTATCTTTATCATGGTAGATATTATATGGTTTATATATAAACCATAACGTTTTATATGCTTTGAGGGGCTATTTTGGGAATTGTCAAAATTTCAGATGAATTACATGACTATTTGCGTCGAGCTAGCCATGTTATGTCACGTTCTATTAATTCTCAGGCGGAATTTTGGATAAAAATAGGTATTCAAGCAGAATTAAATCCAGACAAAACCTTCACGACACTGATTAGTGAAATGTTAGAAAAAGAATCTGTTAATCATAAAGGGAAGTAGCATGAGTAATATCACAATCAAAACAGCGGAAGAAATTGAATTGATGCGTGAGTCAGGCCGCTTGCTAGCTAAAGTATTTGCCATGCTGGATACGTTTATCGTGCCAGGTATTACCACCATGGAAATCAATAATAAGGTTGAAGACTATATTGTAAACGATCTACAAGCTAGGCCGGCCAGTAAGGGGCAGTATGATTACCAATATGTGTTAAATACCTCGTTGAATGAGGTCGTTTGCCATGGCGTACCGAAAGTTGATGAATATTTAAAAGCCAAAGATATTATCAACGTAGATATTACATTAGAAAAAAATGGTTTTATTGCTGACTCAAGCAAAATGTATGTCATGCCAGAGGCTTCTCCACTTGCGCGTAAACTAGTTAAAGATACTTATGAAGCGATGTGGGAAGGGATCAAGCAGGTCAAACCTGGTGCAACTCTGGGAGATATTGGTGCCGCAATTCAACACCATGCACAAGCCAACGGGTACAGTGTTGTGCGTGAATACTGTGGTCATGGTATAGGCCGCGAAATGCACGAAGATCCTCAGGTCCTCCACTATGGCGTACGGGGTCAAGGAGCGGTGTTGAAAGAAGGGATGACATTTACAATCGAACCAATGATTAACCAAGGTGGCATGAAAATTAAAACTAAAAAAGATGGTTGGACTGTGGTGACTCGAGACAAGAAGTTGTCAGCACAATCTGAGCATACGATTTTAGTGACAGCAACAGGTTATGAAGTGCTAACCCTGCGCGATGAAGAAAAAGCTTATGTCGCTAAACATCACCTCTAATAGAGCGAAAATGAGTGTAAAAAGCCGCTTATGCGGCTTTTTGTCTATTTATTCCTTTATTTACTAAGGGAATGCGTTGCTGTTAAAAGCTCAGTTTGATTTTACTGATTTCACTCAAGTTAATATGCTGCATTGACAGTAGAATAACATCACGTCTAACAGACTTTTGACTGTATGAATCGATTGACTCGCCATTGGCTTGGTCATATACCATTTTGTCGTTGTCGTGATAACACTGATGTTTTTAGTCACTTTTACAATGCTAAGTTGCGCATTTAAATCCGATATCATGTTATTGAGTTAATCAGATGTATAATTTTATAACAATTTGATTTTATACAATAATAGCTATGTTTTGGCGATGACTCAGTGAATAAATTCGCGCTGGCCATTCTGTTTCAATAAATAAATTTATTAGGTTTTACCAATATAGCGAGTTATCGGCGTTTTTGAGTACTCGATTCACATTAAAAATGATAATTGAAAGTCATAATTACAAGGAAATACCTTTAATTATTAGAGAGCTGCATGGTATATAAATAATAGCGTTTTTTACATTTTCTTGGTAAGCGTAATTATTATTAATGACTAAAAAATTAACGCCTTTAATTTGGCTTTTGTGTGTGTGAGGATACAAATCTATCAGCTGCTATATATAAAAATAATATAAAGTTAAATATGTTTTCAATTAATGCTTTTAGTTTTATTTCTCAAAGTTAAAAGGAGGTTTTTGCAATAATGTCATTTGGGAGATTTTTCTGTGTCAGTAGCGATAAAAAATATCAAGGGTAATTGAGATTAATTACGACTTGATATCAATGATAAGGGGGCTTCATTTATTGATAATAATTTTCACTCCATTTAGGAGGTTTCATTATGCATGAGAAAAATATTGATTTTTGGGAGCAGGTTTTTCGCTGGATTCAACTCAATTTTCCTTTATTAAGTGGTGTTATGTTGGCAACGCTAATTGCATTTATTAGAGAATGGCGAGATGGTAACAGCGCATGGCAATCATTAGCCGAAGCAGTCATATGTGGTGCTATTACCGTTAGTGCTATTCGTACTCTACAATGGTTACTTGTATATATGAATTATTCTGAGGCTTGGTCATCCCTTGCGGAGTTTTGTGGAGCGATGATAGGTTTTCTTGGGACAAAAAAATTAAGTTGGATTATTGATTCTTTTTTAATTTCAATAAAAAAACGCTATGGAGATAAAGAGTAACGTGTCATTTTAGTTTCCGAGTAATGAAGAATGAAAACTGAGTAGTACGATAAGCCCTAATGAGGCTTATCGAAGTATATTGTTATCCATAAAAAGAGTAATCGCTAATATAAAACTTAATTGGCCCGTCTCATCAACAGAGATAACTTATATCCATTAATCCATTAATCCATTAATTCATTCCTTTCATTGGGTTATTCTTGTTAAGATTTATAATTCAATTTATGCGTTTTCCAGACGTGCGGTCATGTGTGTGAACAACGCGTCAGAGATCCGGTCAAAATTATCTTATTGTAGAGAAAAGCGTAGGGCATTTGATCCGCGGAGCTAATCGACTTTGCCAAGGGAACGATGTTACCTCATTGCATACACGTGGCGGTAGATATTCTGACTATATGCAAACACTAAAACTAGGTTGATGAAATTTTGTATTAAAAGGGACTTGGGTTAATTCACGATGACACACTGGGATTTAATTGGGGAAGCTCGAGGAGTGTATGCCAAAGCTTGAATTTGAACATCAAAAACCAATTAAAAAACAGTAGGTTAACTAGCTGTTTTTTTAGGTGTGAACATGAGTAATGGCAAGCAAATAATCATTTTTAGATGGCATTTTAGCGTTAAAATCTGAACTTGTTTTTGGTCGTTAAAAAGCTAGAAAGTGTTATTCTGGATATGTTATATCATCGAGAAATTTCTTATCTGGAACTTCTCTATGTTTAGCCTTTCTGAATTAATTAATGACACACCTATTGACTCTATTCTCTTATTTGTTATTACGTTTATTTTGTTAGTGATTTCAGCTTACATCGGTAAATTTATATTTAAGCGTAGGAATGCACATGAAGACATTGCGGATGACGAAGCGAAAATAATATTGGGTGCAATTTTATCCTTACTGGGGTTATTGATTGGTTTTGTGTTGTCAATTTCAATCAATGGCTATAATAGCCGTCAACAAACTGAGGAAAATGAAGCGATTGCGATTGGCAATGCTTATCAACGGATACAAATACTCAACAATAGCGATAAAAATGATGCAATCCATCTATTACAGCAGTATTTAGAAGCAAGAATTGAATTTTTTAAATCGGGTATCAGTGATGAAAATAATCAATGGCGAAGGGTATCTTTAGAAAAGCAAGCCGCACTCTGGGATATCGCCGTTAAGGAAGCGAACCAATCTCCCAACCCAGTCATTGCTTCTGTACTCACTGCGTTTAGTGACCTCTATCTTTCACAGCAAAAAACCATGGCAAGTTGGCGTCATCAAATACCAAACGCAGCTTGGTTTTTACTCATTTTCTTTGCGATTTGTTCTAATATCTTGATCGGATACAACATCCGAGGCACGAAAGGAAAGAACTGGTTAATTTTAATATTGCCTTCCTTAACAACATTAGCGTTATTTATGATTGCAGAGATTGATATTCCGGGAGAAGGGGTTATTCATGTGACTCCGGATGATTTGATTTCTTTGCAGGAGTTCTTATTTAAAGAAGGGGCGTTAGTTGGTAAGTTGGGCTAATAGCATTTGGAAATTGATTGCTTAATGAAGTGAAAAATCCCCGTAGCCAAGGTGGCTATGGGGATTTTATTTCTAGCGTACAATAATACCTAACAGAATACCGATAGCTCCAAAGTCAGCATCACTAAATGTTGTATTTGCGATACCGATATCACCAAGAACAGGGAATAGGAATACAGGTAAGAAGGTAATCAATAAACCTTGCGCAAAGGCACCTAAAATGGCACCTCGACGTCCGCCTGTTGCATTACCGAATACGCCAGCTGCTGCACCAACGAAGAAGTGTGGCACAACGCCTGGAATAATGACGGTCATATTGAGCGCATAGAGAATAAACATACCGATTATGCCGGCAGCAAAACTACTTAAGAAACCGACTAATACAGCATTTGGCGCATAAGGGAAGACGACAGGGCAGTCTAGAGCTGGTTTTGCATTTGGTACTAATTTATCCGAAATACCTTTAAAAGCAGGTACGATCTCAGCAATCACCATACGAACACCTTGCAGGATAATATAAACACCCGCAGCAAATGTAATAGATTGCATTAATGAGAACATGAACCAATTTTTACCGCCACTCACTTCACGTACATAATCACCACCCGCGAATAGGCAGGTAATAATGAAAATAATGAACATAGTGAATGAAATAGCCACTGGGGTATCACGTAAGAAAAGCAAGCTCTTTGGCACATTCATATCTTCAGTTGAATGTTCTTTATTACCAAATTTACTGCCAATAAAACCGGCGAGGACATATGAAATAGTGGAAAAGTGACCAATGGCGACATCATCAGAACCCGTGACTTTTTTCATGTATGGGTGCGCGATGGCTGGGAAAAACACCATACAAAAGCCGACAATCAGTGAACCAACGACGACTAACATTGTTCCTTGCATTCCAGCAGTTGCTAGAATAACGGCAACCATCATTGACATGAATAATGTGTGATGGCCGGTGAGGAAAATAAATTTCCATGGTGTCAGGCGTGCAATGAGTATGTTGATTAACATGGCAAAGAACATAATCATCGCCATTTCACGGCCAAAGCTCTTCTGAGCGATAGAGACGATCGCTTCATTGTTTGGAACGACACCGTTAATGCCAAAGGCATGTTGGAAAATCGCTGAAAAATCACCGAGTGAACTAACGACTAAACCAGCACCTGCACCTAAAATGACAAAACCCATGATGGTTTTGATGGTGCCTTTAATGCATTCGGTCACCGGTTTTTTTTGAGCAATCAGACCGATAAGTGCGATCAGACCCACTAATATAGCGGGTTCTGATAGCACATCTTCCATCAGAAAACGAAAAAATGACATACCGCCTCCGTTTATAGCGCGCCGAGATTACGCAGAGCGACACTCAAATGTTCTTTCATTGCAACTTTGTCGATCATATTTTCTAGCGCAACAATTTCACCATTAACGTGTTGTGCGACTAATTGCTCCGCGATATCTTTAGTTCCGACATAAATATCACTTGCAGTCCCTTTTGCTGAACCAAGATCAACATGATCAACATCTGCATTGACTTGCAAGTCTTTCAAAATTGTTTTGATGCTCATTTCCATCATTAGGCTAGTACCTAAACCATTTCCGCATACGACTGTGATTTTCATGTGATTTCCTTTTAATAATTAGTAACGAGCGATGATATTGAGAATGTCATCGATGTTTTCTGATTGCATAATGCTGTCAATATCTTCTTGATTATCAAAAAGTTCTGCAAGTTTAGCGATGGCGCCAATATGGCTATCACTGTCAGTTGCAGCAAGAACAATTAACAGCTTGATTGGGTCGTTGCCTTCAGATCCAAACTCCACACCATTCTTGATAACGGTTAAACCCAGTGATAATTGGTTAACACCGTCTTCCGGGCGAGCATGAGGCATTGCAATGCCTGGACCTAGGACATAATAAGGACCAATTTTTTCATGTGAATGAATGATGGCATCAATATAAGAAGGTTGAATGGAATTGTTTTTAATCAAGGGTTCGCAAGCGATATTAATCGCCTCTCGCCAATCAGTGGCGTTTTCGACAACCTGAATAACATTGGGGGTCAGTAATGTCGTTAGCATTAAATTTGCTCCTGGTAATGTAAAACTCTTTTTTTAGCTTTTCTTCTAACTAAGAGCATAGTAGTGATCAATGGTAGCGCTATCTAGTTGAATTATTCATTTTCGTGATAGCGCTATCATTTCGCAAAAATAAAGCGAATAAAAAGCAAAGAGCATAAAAGTCCGCTCATTAACAAAACTAACCTGTGGTAACTTATAGCCAGATAGAGAATGAAATAGAGCAAAAAAACCTTTTATGGAAAAAATACGCAAAAGAAAAAATACAGGACGGGTAACGCTTCAGGATGTGGCCAAATATGCAGGTGTGGGATCAATGACTGTATCGAGAGCGTTGCGTACTCCTGATTTGGTATCAGATAAACTGCGAGAAAAAATTAATGAAGCCGTTGCCGAGTTGGGATACATACCAAACTCTGCGGCTGGAATATTAGCATCAGGCCAAAGCAGAACCATTGCAGTGTTAGTACCGTCATTAAGGGACTACGCGAGTTCGGCATTCCTGCAACCATTACAAGACGTGCTGAATAAAAATAGTTATCAGGTTGTCATTGGTAGTCATGATTATCAGCAAAAAAAAGAAGCAGAGGTTCTATTTACGTTATTACAAAGTAATCCTGCTGCTGTAGTGATTTTTGGGGCAATTAATTCCGAGAGCGTTTTTAATTACCTTAAAAATATTGATATTCCCGTCATCGGTGTTGCAGGTGAATCGAATTATCCGCTGTCATTAAACATCAGAAGTAATATTGGTGAAGCCGTGTTTTTTTTAACCCACTATATGCTGCAAAAAGGGTATCAAAGAATTGGTTATATAGGCGCCCAGATGGATAGCAAAGTACAAAGTCAGCAATTGAGTGGTTGGACAAAAGCCATGCTCAGTCACTATCATAGCGCTGAACAAAGTATTACGACGCCCTATGTTGCGACGATGGATTTTGGGCGCCAAGCGATTAGCGAAATGCTAACACGGCAGCCTGAGCTTGATGCTGTCATATGTAGCCATGAAATGATTGCGTTAGGTGTGCTATTTGAATGTCAAAGAAGACTCGTAAAAGTACCATCTATGTTAGCGGTTGCTTGTGTTGAAGGATCATCTAATTGTGATTATATTCATCCGTCATTAACCTCTGTGCGTATTGATTATAGCAAAATGGCAAAAGAGACGGCGAAGAAACTACAAAAATGGTTAGCAGATCCTGATAGTGATTACTCGAATCAACACGAAGAGATCATCTTTCCTTATAAATTTGAAGCAAGGCAAAGTGCATAATGATGAAGTTTATAACTTTCGCTTTCACATTAGCGAGTTTATTAATGTCGACGGCATCAGCAGAAAAGGGATATCTGCCAGCAATACAAAATATATACGCATTGTACAGTGGGGTATTAATAAAGGGGCCTGTAAAAGAAATAAATGCGACGTTTTATACTGAAAATAATATAGTCGCTCATGAGATTAACTTAAAATTGGACGAAAACAGTTGTATTGAGAGTTTTGAGTCCATTTCTTCTGCCGCTAACCAGCATATACAATTAGCAAGAGAAGATAACCAATTAAAAGGTCGTAGCGCTCAAGGGGAGATTATTATTAATTTAGACGACCAATGTCGTTTTATCTCTCAAAAAGATCATTATGGTACTGCGTATTTTGAATACAATGAACGGGGTTATATCAAGAGTATTACCAATAGCAGTAGCGATACCATTGATACATTAGTTTATAGTCATTTAGGTGAGCTTCAGGAAATGAATTACTATGATAACAATCAATTGTATATGCAGACGATCTACACGCCAATAGCCGATAGTGAGCGTTATGCGGATATTCGGATAGAACAGAAAATGCTTGGTGATTTGGGGTATAGCGTTGACAGAAAATGTCAATATAATCCGTCGGGAGCACCAACAACTTGCCAAGTTTTAACGACCTATGATGTTGATGGAAAAATGCAAACTCAAAAGCAGTCTTTAGTGATTGAAACACAATTCTATGAGGTTCAAGGGGAAGGTAAATAACTCACCGGTTAAGTGATAAGTGAGTGTGACAGTTATCGATATGGTCGTAAGGATTGATGATTTCTGAGTTGCTGTCCTTTGAATGAAATGCGCTATATCTCCGGTGAACGCCTCTTTAGGGCAAGTTAAAGAGGCGTTTGATTTCTTATTTTTTATTAATCAACGTTTTATTATAAATAAAACGCGCTTCCGCTTGTTGCAAATAACTCAGAATGAGTTGATAGATCTGCTCAGATTTATGGCATAAATTGCTATTGCTCGCCAAAGTGGGTTCCACTTGTTCGATAAATTGTTTTAAAAAATCATCAATACTTAGATTCTTATGAGCAATTTGTGTATGGTAAAACTGATATACATATGATGCTTGTGTATCTGAAAGATCGATATTTGCATTTATATTGTTGATTGCAAGTAAGAGCAATTGAGTATTTGTCATAATACACCCTATCACAGAGACGTATAAATGCTACCTGACTAAAATGAAATCCATTGTCAAAATTGGTCGTAAAATTTTAGTTTTCTCATTCAAGATAGATTTATAGGAATATTCTGTATTGGTACGCCTGCTATTTTGTGTCCGCAATCAATAAGGCATGGTGTATTCACTATTTCTATTGGGCTTTTAAGTATATTTTTAAGGGGTATCTGGCGCAAATTGCACCTTAAAAGCGTGTTGAATGCTAACCTCTTATTCTATTGATGTACTGAGTTTCTCACTATGTCGTGTTTTGACGCGCTATGGTGATGTGAGATTAGAGTCATATTTTCCCAGATGAGTGAAGCGCGATTAGTCTAGTCGACGAGAAAGGTAAAATAGCACAAATTAGAAAAAAGTGGTTTATTGATTCATCTGTATAAATTAAAGACCGCCGGTACTGGTGATATAGCCGAACGACAGATAACAAATTTAGATTGTATTATGAATTATCGTTATGATTTCTATTTTTTATCCTTCATTTACTCCTTTTGCGGGAGTGTAAATATTTAGATACAAATATTTGCTTATTGAAGGAAATATTTTTATTTATTCATGTTTTAAAATGCCATATTATTTGTTCTTAAGTTAAATGTTTTATGGTGATTATGCTGAAAATATTCTTTTTCGCTAAAAGAAACAAACTGTAACAGTTTGGTGGGGCAATAACTCTTATTTTCAATCGTTATTACTGATAGGATTACTCTTTGATTGTGTGAGACGAGTTAAAATAATTTAATTTTATTAAACTGAGTTATTTTTAACTGTTATATTTTCATCACTGTCTCTCGCCTTATCATAATTATTTTTAATAGATAATAGTAAGAAAAATTTAAGTTATTAATGTGAGACGTATCGTTACCTAAAGCTGTACTCTACCTTATACTATTTAGAGATGCTTTAATTAACACGCTTGTTAAATATACTTTTGTTTAATTATCAATGTGTTGGCTTTTTAAGAGCGTAAAGTATGAATATAGTCAAATTGCTCACGATCGTGCTGATTGTCGGTGGTGCATTTCTATTAGGGGTTATTTTTAATTATAAGCCTCAACCGGATTTGATCAAATCGGTTAAATATAGCGTAGTGGATTATTTGTCTTATCCTGAGTCAGCGGCATTTAGAAATATAAAATATAATTTTATTCGTGCAACAACTGACAAAGGGGAAGTCGGTTATGTTTGTGGGGAAGTATTAAGGGTAAAAAATGCAAAAATAGAAGGATATAAACGGTTCACGGTAAAGGTTTACAAAAATCAAGACGGCAGAACAGTATTGTCAATTCCATTAGTTGAAGGGGATTATGATCTGTTACCGTTGTCAGTGATGGAATCGTTATGGAAGCGATATTGCAGCTAAATTAATGCTTAGTGAATTTAGCTGTAATAGAGAATAGTATATAACCACTCAAATAACTTATTTTTATGGTCTAATAGCCAAATCGGAAATTGCGAAAATTCGCTTTATAAGAAAACACTGGATAATTGCGCTGTTACCCAGTGTTTCCTCTGTGATTACTTATTTAGCGTGTTTATAAGTAGCTGATGACGATTATTATAAAATTTAAGGTAGGTCATATATCCCGTTAAAATGGTCGATAAACTGGCCGTAGCTAATAACATAAATGTTACCATGATCTGATATTTAACTGCTTCCAATGGATCAACACCAGCAAAAATTAATCCAGACATCATTCCGGGTAAACTGACGATACCGACTGTTTTTGCTGAGTCAATTGTTGGGATGAGTGATGCTCGGATACTATCACGAATGATAGAAATAGAGGCCGTTTTTGGGGTTGCACCTAGGCTTAGCATCTCTTGTATCTGCTGTTGTTGATTACTAAAACGCTGCCCTAAATTATTAAAACATAAACCGACAGCAATCATCGCATTGCCGGCAATCATGCCTGTAATTGGAATCACCTGCATAGGTGTAAAGACAATGGCTTTGGTGATAATCAAGATCAATAAGGTTAAAAGTGTGCTGGAGGTAATGGCGATAAAAGCGGTTACGAAAACTTTTTCTATATATTTACTTCTCTTTCTCGCATTCCAGGCGGCATTAAAGCAGATAAACATAACCATAGCGATAGTGAGAATTTCATGATCAACATGAAAAATATACTTTAGAATATAACCAACAATTAATAGCTGGACGATCGCACGGCATGTACTCCAAATGATGTCTTTTTCTAGAGTGAGTTTTTCTTTGTGACTAATAAAAATGGCAACCAGAACAAGCATGATAGAGAAAGCCAAGGATTCATTGGTAATATTAGGTTGGTGCATGGCTTATTCCTATTTTTCGGTATGATGAGCGGGAAGGGTAATCATGTTATCTGCATGTGAAATTTCATCTTGGTCATGTGTAACCCATAAGATGGCAATATTTTGTTGTGTTGCTAATTGATGGATTAATTCATTAACTTTCACTTTATTCGCCTCATCCAAAGCGCTGGTTATTTCATCTAATAATAAAACTTTAGGTAAAAATTGAAGGTTACGAATCAATGAGATACGTTGTTTTTCTCCTCCAGATAGCTCATTGATGCTTTTTTCTAAGATAGATTCGGGTAAAGAAAAATAGCTTAGATCTTGAAGCACTTTGTTTTTATTAAAAGTTTGCTTACGTATTTGATAAGGAAAAAATAGGTTGTCGTAAACAGTAGAACCAAATAAAGAGGGAGTTTGTGTACAGTAAGAAACTTGTTGGCGATATTCTTCCGGTGAGAGAGTCGTATAATCATGACCATTAAAAAGCAGACGTCCAGAAGTTGGCGAGAGTAACGAAGCGATTATTTTTAGTAGTGTGCTTTTTCCGCAACCAGAAGGCCCTGTTATTAATTTGAATTCACCTTCATATAAACGAAAATCTACTTTGTCTAGTATGACTTTATTATCAATGACGTATCCAATATTCTCCGCGGTCAATAGTGTGCGTTTTTTATCCATTTTAGATTTATCCTATGAAAATTAATCTGACTTCATGTGGAAATTTTATCATTGATTATCGATCTCAATAGTGACATGAAACGATATAAGCCGTTATATGCTTTGCAATGCAAAATATTATGCGCCATTTACGTTAAAATTTACATATTAAGACGAAATAGAATGCCAATCGGAAAAAGATATTAATAAAATTTACGTTTTATTGTTGAGTTAATATGACTGCAAGACTCGGCGCTTTACCTTAATATTCATTATGGATATCCTATTGATAGGAGATGGCATTCCTCCTATCAAAAACCGCCCAAAGAAAAAGGGCTAATGATGCCTACGTTAACCTTTTCAATTGATAGGGGGCGTAGCGATTATGCGCCCTGAATATTTTGGGGCATAAATGCTTTCAACGTTTCCTTCTCATTTATCCCCTGTTTACAGCTATAAGGGATTGTCTATGTATGCATCACTTTTTTCTATTGCGTTAGGTTCCGTCTTGGGCGGTTGGCTAAGGTGGTTTGTCAGTTTAAGGCTTAATCATCTTTATCCAAACATTCCAATGGGCACAGTGTTTGTGAATTTAGTCGGGGGCTTTGTTATTGGTTTTGCTATTGCTTATTTTGCTAGCTCAAATTTAAATCCAGCTTATAAATTGTTTATTGTGACTGGTTTTTGTGGTGCCTTTACGACGTTCTCAACGTTTTCATGGGAAGTTTTGATGCGGATTCAAGAAGGAAAATTGATGATTGCGCTGAGTACTATCGCAATTCATGTTGTAGGAGCGTTATTTTTTACCTTCTTAGGCATGCTTTGTCATCATTGGCTATTGCAACAGTAATGCCTGAAAACGGCTCTTCCATTGTGGATGATGATTAACGATAAATTGAATATTTTCGGCTGGATGCATAATAGGCGAAAAATAGGAGTAAGCTCACAAGGGCTGCTTAGAAGAAAAGTATTGATATCACCGCCTTACTCTGGTTGCAAAAACTAGGCGCTTATTTGTTAATGACAACGGGTAAGGTGGGTATTTATAAATATTAAGATAATTTTTATAAATGAATATTCCTTATTAATCCCTAATTACGATCAGTTATTTTAAAGGAGACGATATTGAATCTCTTTATATTGTATTTACGTTTCTCAATGAGTGAAATTTTGTCTAGTTAAAAATATGATCAATTATCCTCACATCGTATCTTTAAAATGAAGAACGCATTATTTCAGAATGGCTTTTAGCAAAAAAACACTTTTTATACACTAATTTTAACAAAATGCTAATAAAGTAGATTGTTTGGAGTAATGTGATTCTATTATGAGAAAAACAACCTTTTTTCCTAAATCATAAGTGTATTTTTTGGAATTATGGCGGTCGACAACAGAATATAATCTCGTTGAACAAAAAATAAACCAAGAAATTATTTATTATTAACTCTGTATTTTGTGAAATATATCGCTAAAAAATCACGCTATTATCAGCGTATTCCTGATGTTGCAATAGATTTTTTGTTATTTATCACTATTTTAATAATGAGTTTTCTATTTGGCAATTTGCCTAGTCTTCCAGAGCGTTATCTATACATATTGATTTTCGATGATATTATGATTTTTGTTGCTATTTTCCATTATCGATAGCGAAATAATCTCATATTTGGCTATATATCAAACTAATTATGAAGTTATATCGCGCGTTATAAAAAATAATAAAACGTATAGCCTTAAAAAAATTGAATTAGAAAAAGATATTGACGGGGAAAAGTTATGTCACAGATGTTAGCTCTGTTTATCATAGTTTTGATATTGTATATCGGCGATGCAATTGCGGTGAGAACCAAAGCTTGGATCCCTTCTGTATTCGTGTGTGCCGTTTTATTCCTATTCGGTTATTGGACATTCTTTCCAAAGGATATTGTAAGTATTGCTGGAATACCGCAAGTGGTTGCAGTGATGTTGATGTATCTGTTAATAACCAATATGGGAACACTGTTATCGCTAAAGGAACTTTTACGGCAGTGGAAAACCATTTTAATTTCCTTATCTGGAATTTTAGGCATTATTATATTTATATTCGCTGTGGGAATGGTGTTATTTGATCTCAATACAATCTTGGTTGCTATTCCACCCTTAGTGGGGGGAATTGTTTCTTCACTTATTATGTCTAAAGGGGCAGCGGATGCTGGCCTGATTGATTTATCCGTATTTGCTATTTTAATTTATGTTATGCAAGGTTTTGCCGGATACCCATTAACAGCGGTCATGTTAAAAAGAGAAGGGCGCAGAGTTCTTGAACAATACCGTAATGGTCAATGGAACGCGTCATTATCTGTTGAAGGGGCAAAAGATGTTGCAGTAAAAACGGTGGTTTCTGAAGAAGAGATGCCGCGTTTATTCAAGAAAATACCTTCACATTACAATACCAGTTATTTTAAGTTTTTACGCTTAGCAGCGGTTGGGTATCTTGCCTATTTAGTTTCAACATGGGCTGCCCCTATTGTGAGCATTAGCCCATTTGTATTATGTCTGTTATTTGGGGTTATTGCTTCTTCACTCGGCTTTTTAGAAAGGCAACCTTTACAAAAAGCCAATGGGTTTGGCTTTGCCATTATGGCGTTGATGCTGTTTATTTTCGATACCTTAAACCATGCGACTCCAGATATGTTATTACGACTGGTTTATCCAATGATTGTTTTAATTGTTGCCGCAGTAATTGGGATGTATCTCGCTTCTTGGATAGTCGGAAAGATACTGGGTGTCTCTAAAGAAATGGCATTCGCCGTATCGTTAACCGCACTCTATGGTTTTCCAGCCGATTATATCATTACGAATGAAGCGATTAATGCGCTGACGAAAGATGAGAAAGAAAGGCAAATTCTGACCGGCCATATGTTAGGACCCATGTTAGTCGGTGGATTTATTTCAGTGACCATGGTCTCTGTGGTACTTGCTGGAATTATGGTTGGTTTTATTACACCACTTGCAGGGTAAATGATGATGGAAACAAGCACATTCAGAATTCAACGGCATTTAGAGCAGTTGGCCGAATTTACATCGACACCGGGTCAAGGAACGACTCGTATGAGCTATAGTGAGCAAGATAAGCAAGCTAGAGCATATTTAAAAGAGCAAATGCATCTGCTTGGCTTACAGGTACGTGAGGATGCCATCGGTAATCTCTATGGACGATTAGAAGGCACGGAAAGTGGGTTGCCTGCCGTTATGATTGGTTCACATTTTGATTCTGTACCCAATGGTGGCGCTTTCGATGGGCCAGCAGGGATTGTGGCAGGGTTGGATGTTGTGGCGCGTATTCGTGAGCAACAACTTCAACCACGTTATCCCCTTGAAGTCATTGCATTGGTTGAAGAAGAAGGAACCAGCTTTGGGCGTGGTTTGATGGCTTCGAGTGTGATAACAGGTCTGATTGGTCGCAAAGAGTTGCACCAATTAACTGACAGACAAGGTATTTCTGCGGCACAACGTATGGCTGATGCGGGATTTAATGCCGATAAAGCAGCAGAAGCCGTACTTGTACCGTCGACAGTGAAAGCTTTCTTAGAACTGCATATTGAGCAAGGCCCCGTCTTAGAGCAAGCAAATGAAGACGTTGGCATTGTTGATATCATTGTTGGCATTGCTCAGCTTGAAGTCAAATTAACGGGTAAAGCGGGGCATGCAGGAACGACACCAATGCATATGCGTGCTGATGCATTGGTGTGCGCGAGTCACATTATCAGCCAAATTGCGAACATAGCGATAACAGTAGGTGAAAGTACGGTTGCAACAGTCGGAAGATTGAATGTGTTACCTAATGGGGCAAATGTGATCCCGAGTGAAGTCACATTCAGTGTTGATATTCGTTCGAGAAATGAAACGGCGTTACGTCAAGCCATTGCACAAATCATCGCGCTGGTTGAGCAGGAAAGTACTAAGAGGAATATTCAAAGTGATGTTATTCAGCCTCTTTATGTTTCACCCACAAAATTAGCCCCTGAAATTCATCAATTGATGGTAAATCATGCACAAAAACAGGGATTACGTTATCGAACGATGGTAAGTGGTGCAGGGCATGACACGATGATTTTTGCCGGTATCACAGCTACTGGGCTAATTTTTGTACCGAGTCGTAATGGATTAAGTCATCATCCAGATGAATGGACGGATTATGAGCAAATCGCTCGTGGTGTTGACGTTATGTTTGAGTCTGTGCGGTCATTAACCGAATGTTGAACTCATAATCAGTCTTATCGTGATTAAGCAGATGAAGAGATCTCTGCTCTGAGGTAAAGGTAGAACAATGGTAAATACAACAATTACTGAAGCAATCAAAAAATACACAACAGCGATGATTGCCTTTCGTCGAGACCTGCATGCGCATCCTGAATTACCGTGGGAAGAAATACGGACAACAAAACGGATTGCAGAAGAGTTAACTAAGATTGGTATCGAATATCGACTAACAGAGCCAACAGGGATTATTGCTGAAATTAAGGGCGGAAAACCAGGCAAAACGGTGGCGTTACGTGCAGATATTGATGCGTTACCCGTGCTGGAATTGAATGATTCTTTGGAATATAAATCGCAGAATCAAGGAAAAATGCATGCATGCGGACATGATGCACATACCTCGATGTTATTGACAGCCGCAAAAGCGCTATACGATGTCCGCGCGGATTTGAAAGGCAATGTGAGGTTGATTTTTCAGCCGGCTGAAGAGATAGCCCAAGGCGCTAAAGAAATGGTGAAACAAGGTGCCGTGGAAAATGTGGATAATGTATTTGGCATGCATATCTGGTCAACGACGCCTTCCGGAAAAGTCTCTTGTAACGTAGGGGGGACATTTGCCTCCGCTGATTTGTTAGTCGTGAAGTTTAAAGGGCGTGGTGGTCACGGTTCAATGCCTGAAGCCACAATTGATGCCGCTGTCGTGGCATCTTCTTTTGTGATGAATCTACAATCAGTTATTTCTCGTGAGACATCGCCATTGGAATCAGCAGTGGTCAGTATTGGGAAGATGGAGGTTGGTACTCGCTTTAATGTGATTGCTGAAAATGCGGTATTAGACGGAACTGTTCGCTGTTTTAATCTTGAAACTCGCAGTCGTATTGAAGCGGCAATCAGACGTTATGCAGAACATACCGCCGCAATGTATGGCGCGACAGCGGAAGTTATTTATACTTATGGCACACTTCCTGTGATTAATGAGGAACGTAGTGCATTGTTGGCGCAATCTGTTATTACGCAAGCATTTGGTGAAGACACGTTGATGTTTGAGAAACCAACAACGGGTGGTGAAGATTTCAGTTTTTATATTGAAAACATTCCTGGCTGTTTCGCTTTATTGGGATCAGGTAATCCAGATAAAGATACACAATGGGCACATCATCATGGGCGTTTTAATATTGATGAAGATGCAATGGTGACAGGTGCTGAACTTTATGCTCAATACGCTTGGTCTTATTTGCAACAAGATGAATTTTAATTAACCGCGTTAACCTTGTCGTGACGATAGCGACAAGGTTTATATTTTTGACAATATAAGCCGATTCCCTTCTCAAAAATGTCTCTCCACTGCCTATTTTCAAACTCATGATCGCGCTATGACAATCATCACACTTTATCCTGCATATGAAAAGAAGGGTTCTTGTCATCAAGTAAAATGCTATTGAGGTGAGTTAGGCGTAAATGAATAAAAATAGTACGGTTACTTTTAAAAATGAACATAAAAATTCTCATATACAATCTATTGATTATTTAATTGTTGATAATTAAATTTCAAAAATAGGTAATGCTAGATGTTTTTTTTGAATTTAAAGGTGCTAATGGTTTTTATGTGTTTAATTTTTAGAGAATTGCCTTACTATATAGGGTGTTATTATTGGGGGTATTCAGGGTTGTTTAAAATAAAACCTATCATTACTATAACTTGTTGAATTTAAATAGGTAAGTTAATCAAGTTAGAGGTTGGTAAGCAAGTAAAATAAAGGGTGAGAGTTTAAGGAAACAGTTATTTATGATTATTTGTAGAGACAAAGCCGCGCTGAAATGACGAATAAATAAAATAATTATTATTGTTTTTAATATACACTGATATTAATAAACTGATTTAATTTAAACAATCGATTATATATTTAGCGTAATTGATGCTATATATTGACATGACCAATTTAATTAGACAAAATTCGATTAAGCATGTGATGGGTAATAAATGTTTTATTTTATACTCATCACATTGGCTTTACGATTCATGATGTTTAAAAATTGCGTTTCTTAAGCGTTGCTGTTGTTCGAAGCGTTGCTCTTGTGTTAACAATTCATCGTGGGAAAGTTGCATAAGTAACGCATTCATATTAGGGATCGAATTCTCTTCTAATAGCGAATCGACGTGTTTAACGATATTTTTATAGTGTTGCATAGCATCCTCCAATCGTTGTGATGAAAAGATTATAACATATGGAATGTCGGTCTCCTTATTTATTATAAGTAGTGATTAGCGTATTTTTATATTAAGACAAGCATAGGAATAAGATATTGAAATTAACCGTTATGTTGATGTGTTTGTTGTTATTTGCCTGCACGTCAAAATGGGAACCCGTAGGTTTATCTGAATGGACATATCAGGAGGCGGATTCACAATGTGAATTTGATGCCTTTAAACGATTTCCCGTTCGTAACGAAGTCGCCCAGCACACTGTGTATGAAACCATTTCAAAAAAGTGCAAGAAAGACGATGAATGCGGTAAAGAAAAAACTTATGAAGAGAAAGTACCGAAGACAGAGAGCTATGTTTTAGATGTTAATAAAGAGAGTCGTCGTCAAGAATATGTTCGTTGTATGAAACGTAAAGGCTGGCAAGAAAAAAACGATTATTTTTGGCAGTCGTAAACGTTTCTTGCATTATAAAGTGTAGGTTCAGTGAAGTTTATCACAAAGCCCTTATTATCATTATGGCTTTAATTCTTATCTCTGTGGCAAGTGATCGTGTGTGACTATTTATAGCGTTACATGGAGATTATTTCTGTCAGTGAAGTGGTATTTTATTATCGCTGCTGGAAACTGACTGAATAGGTGCATTGGAGGGATCTGATAATAGGAAAGCGCGATTTCAGCTATGGCTATTATGACGTTATTTCCAGAAGCAATGACATCAATGGCTTTTGAAGGCGAACACTTTTCTGACATAACAAAGTCATGGCAATTTCGGTTGGTGATATCAGAATCCTTTTATTACCCCTGTAAGATGAGTCTTTGTTGTGACTGAATGAGTGTGCTTTATTAGGCGAGTTGCGCATAAAACGCCTCGTAGGTTCACAAGGCGTTTCAGCCGTTAAGTCGAAAAACCTTTTTTGACGCTATGAAGCGGTGAGATCTTTGATTTCCTCCGTTGCGGCATTTTTTTGAACAGATGCAATTCCTTTTAATGCAGCTTGCTTCGTCGAATACATCTCGCTACTTGCGATGATTTCATGATTTGCAGCTTTAAGAACAAAATAGTATGGCTGAGCCGTATCTTTTGTCGATTTTTTCAGTTCGAAATAACCCATGATTTGCTCCAACGGTTGTATAAAAATAGATACTCAAGTCTACACAATACTGTTTGTTGCTTATTAAGATTAGAAATAAATAAGGAAATTTACTAGTTTTAGACTAAATTTAATTAGGATAAAAAAAAGCCTCTATAAATAGAGGCAATTCGTAGGATTAATAGATCTACTTGTTATTCGCTTAAGATAACGAACATTTGCAAGAGATGCTATTTGATTCTGCGTATTAGTCTAAAAGGTAATACCTATGAGGTATTTTATCTTAAAAAACTATTGTGCTGGAGTCGTTGTAGCTGCATTGTCCGGTTGCGGTGCTGCACCTCGTCTCATGGGGGCATACTCAGGCATTTCTACAAGGCTCATTTTAACCATGTAACGTTTACCTTCTGCCACTTTGGGTGCATCATTAGCAAGTTTTTTCAATGTTTCATTTGGGGTTGTTGTCTGTTGAGTCACACTGAATAGCATATTAGGGTGATTCCCCATATGGCTGCGTGGCACTTTATTATTAGGGCCATTAGCAGCAGCCGAAAATCCAATTGACATCAACATGATAGCAAGTAAACCAGAATTTAATTTTGTCATTGATATATCCTCTTATTTGCACTGATTTGAATAATCAATGAATTGGTTTTTTACCGCAATCGGTTTTACCTGCTTTGACTGAAGCTTCACAATTGCTGCACTTTTTCCATATTTTCTACTTATTTAGCTTCCTAACACAAATAGCAGAGTCAATTAAGGCTTTATTATGGGGTGTTAGTATAGCGAGATAGCATCACTTGTGCTGTAGGAAACAGAGTGACTGGCAGGTGAGAGAGTAATCGATTAGCATGTTGTATAACGAACAAAATGATAACAAAGTGAGTCATTATGTCTGATATCAATATGCCTTTTTCCGTGTTAGATCTTGCGCCTATCCCTCAAGGTGCTACCGCTAAGGAAGCCTTTTCTCATTCTCTCGATTTAGCTCAATTAGCTGAAAAACTCGGCTATCATCGATATTGGTTAGCGGAACATCATAATATGACTGGGATAGCAAGTGCTGCCACATCAGTGCTGATTGGCTATCTTGCTGCGAATACCACAAGGTTACGTGTAGGTTCGGGAGGCGTTATGCTACCTAACCATTCACCTCTGGTGATCGCTGAGCAATTTGGAACATTGAATACCTTATATCCAAATCGAATAGATTTAGGACTAGGGCGTGCTCCGGGAAGCGATCAACAGACCATGAGGGCACTACGTCGGCACATGAGTCAGGATATTGATAATTTTCCGCGAGATGTGGCTGAATTAGTCAATTGGTTTGATGCAATAGATCCTAACCCACCTGTTAGGCCTGTTCCCGGTTATGGCGAAAAAATTCCAGTTTGGTTATTAGGTTCAAGTTTATACAGCGCACAGCTTGCTGCTCAGATGGGCTTACCTTTCGCCTTTGCATCACATTTCGCACCTGATTTGTTACTACAGGCACTGCATGTATACCGTGAAAACTTTCAACCTTCAGCAAGGCTTGAAAAGCCTTATGCAATGGTTTGTATCAATATAATTGCAGCTGATACGGTGCGTGATGCTGAATTTTTATTTACATCAATGCAGCAAGCTTTTGTTATGTTGCGTAGAGGACAGCCTGCTCAATTGCCACCGCCTGTTCAAGATATGGATAAAATTTGGTCTCCAGCCGAGCAATTGGGTGTGCAGCAAGCCCTAGGGATGTCATTGGTAGGAGATAAGGCGAAAGTTCGTCATGGGATAGCGTCTATATTGCGGCAAACTCAGGCCGATGAAATCATGGTTAATGGTCAAATTTTTGACCATCAGGCTCGCTTATATTCATTTGAATTAGCAATGGAAGCCATGACAGAGTTAAGGGAAGAATAAACATATTAGCGTTTTTTTGCGTAGATAACGCTTTAACATCCGCAAAACAAAGAAATAGTCCTTGGAAGCCATTTAAATCCTCAACATAACCCATTCGGGTTATGTTGATTAACGTTAGATAAACAGTCGATCTGAATATCATTCAGAGGCATCAAAGAAGAGGGGATGTGGCTAAAGGAGATGACCATTTTTCATTGTTATTCAATTAATCTATTGAGATGAATAAGCTCAATTTCTTCATTGAAGTAAGATGTATCATCAATGGATTCAAAGAGATAACCCAGAGTGACCTGGGTCATAGACGGTTAACACGCGATCTGTGGCAAGTGAGGTTCTAAAGGCGGAAGGCCATGGGCTGCTCGAGCTCGGTCACAAGCTTCATTGTGAACTTCTGATAACCATGATTGTTCAAACTCGCGGCAAGGCGTTGGTCGTTGTGTGTAAATTGAGCAAGAGACACATTCGCCAATGGTACCTGTCAATGCGGTGCAGCGCGTATTGTGTTTTTGGTTCGTCCCTTTCATTGCACTCATAAAGGGGGTGATTTGCTCAGTTAACTCTTGAGGGACTAACCCACCACCACTTTCACTCTCAGCCCAATAGAAAGAGACGCGAAAATAAGCGCAACATGCACCGCAACTTACACATGGGTTATTTTCAGGATCAGTTTTTAGTATATGAATATTGGTCATATATAAAATCACTAAAAAATATTGATGATGGTGACCCGCAGAACACGGGCTGACGTAACATAGGCAGATAGCCTAGAATCGTTACTCAGCCGCTATTATCTTACGTACTATTGACTATTGGCAAGGTATTTTAGAATTAAACACTGAAATTTATCGTTATCCATACGATAAATAAATTTAATTAAAGGCGTGAGATAAAAAAAAACCCTGTCAGCCTAAGACTCACAGGGTGTGATTGTTATTTTACTAACCGAGCCAGATAGGACGGTGAGCAGTTAATCATGAGCGAAGATTAGACGTGTTTTAGTTCGCCATCCTCTTCCTGGTTATAAATTGTTTTGTTGGTTTCACCCATTAACTGACTGGTTACGGTACCCGCAGTCATTGAACCGCTCACGTTTAATGCGGTACGGCCCATATCAATCAATGGTTCAACGGAAATCAATAATGCTACAAGCGTGACGGGGAGACCCATCGCTGGCAATACAATTAATGCCGCAAATGTTGCACCACCACCAACACCCGCAACCCCAGCGGAACTGATTGTGACGATACCAACCAAGGTGGCAATCCATAGAGGATCAAATGGGTTAATTCCCATTGTTGGCGCAACCATTACCGCCAACATCGCAGGATAAATACCTGCACAACCGTTTTGGCCGATAGTGGCACCAAAGGAAGCGGAAAAGCTAGCGATAGACTCTGGCACACCAAAACGGCGAGTTTGCGTCTCAATATTTAATGGAATACTCGCTGCACTAGAACGGCTGGTGAAAGCGAACGTTAATACTGGACCTGCTTTTTTGAAAAATTTAATCGGGCTTAGGCCAGTTACCGCAATGAAAATACCGTGGATAATAAACATTAATCCGATTGCGACATAAGAGGCAATAACAAAAGTACCTAAGTTGATGATATCGGATAAGTTAGAGCTTGCGACAACTTTTATCATTAGTGCCATTACACCATACGGTGTTAAACGCATCACTAAACGAACCAGTTTCATCGCCCAAGCTTGTAACACATCGATAGCCGCTAATGCTTTCTCACCACGCTCTTGGTCATCTTTGAATAATTGTAAGGCAGCGACACCTAAGAAGGCTGCAAAAATCACGACGCTAATAATTGACGTTGGGCTAGCCCCAGTCAGATCAGCAAATGGATTTTTTGGAATAAAGGATAAAATTAACTGTGGAACAGCTAGATCGGATACTTTACCGACATAGTTATTTTGAATCGCATCAAGACGTGCGGTTTCTTGCTGGCCTTGAACCAAACCTTCGGCCGTTAAGCCAAACAGGTTAGCCATCAAAATACCAATCAGTGCGGCAATGGCTGTCGTTAATAGTAGTGTACCAATCGTTAAAAAACTAATTTTTCCTAAAGAGGAAGCCTTGTGTAGGCGTGCAACAGCGCTGAGTATTGAGGCAAATACCAATGGCATAATAACCATTTGTAATAATTGCACATAACCATTACCGACGATATTAAACCAGAGAATGGAATCCTTCAGCGTTTGGTGACCAGTACCATACACATAGTGTAGCGCTACACCATAAGCAACACCGAAAACCAAGCCTAATAAAACTTTTTTAGATAGACTCCAGCCCTTTGCCCCTAATTTTGCTAGCAGTATAAGCAGTGCTACAAAGATGAGCACATTAATTATTAAAGGAATATTCATTCCGAACTCCAATCGCAGTTTTTGAATTATGTTATTAGCACTGTAAACCTTAAAGGTTATAAGGGATTAGCTTATCCTAACAACTGGTTATATGTTAACAGTAGATAAAATACAATTCTTATAATGAAAAGTAATAACATATAAAGATTGATACTTACAGTATATTACAAAACGATTGATTAGGTAGGTAAGTATGTATCTATTTGATTATGAATATATTTTATGACGCTATCAAATTGTGAGTGCAGATCAAAGTTGTAGCCAGCAGGTAGAAGGCAAGCACAAACCGTCAATGCAATAGCAACAAAGCGCTCAGCCCGTTTATTTGACTTACTACGCAGTAGTGGCAGGCAAAAACGCAACGGCAGTGGCCATAGGAATGGCACTCCAGAAGGCGTTAGTATATCTGCAATTAAGTGGCTGATATAACCGAGTAAGAATGCTTGCAGTAAATCATTCGGGATAGCCCATTGTGATGGTAACCACTGGTAGCAGGCGATCATTAATAGTAGCCAAGCAATCAAGCTATGCGTGAATCCACGGTGTCCGCATAATTTAGAAATCGGTATTGATAAGATCCTTAATAGCCGCCCTGGAATAGAAGAAGGGTGATCGATATCTGGCAATAAGGCACCCAGCAGAACGCCTGGCACCATATGTAGCCAGTCACCTTGAGCAAGCTCAGTCGTGATTTCTAGCTTATGTGCCATTATTAATGAGGCGACAGAAAATAGCAGGTGCCCTTCAGCAGTCATGGTGGATAAATTACCATCTGTTTATCTATACAGTTAGGCGGGAAGTATAAAGTGTTTACAAGGAATATGATAGGTGAGTAGCGAAAAAAACGCTTATTTATTAGCGAATAACATCAGAGCTTTATACTTTTTCGTAATATCCCTATCAAAAAATGATAGGGATTAGATAAAAAAAGAAATGAATAAAAATTAACGCAAATGTTTTTCAGTTAATTCATTGAGTGAAGATAGCTTAACATCAGCGAGGCCCCAACGCGGGTCATTAAAATGTTGTTTATCGGGTACGACGATCGAGCGCATCCGTGCTGCTTTAGCGGCAATCATGCCATTAAAGGAATCTTCTAATGACACACAATGAATAGGCTTGGTGTCTAACAACGCTGCGGCATTCAGATAAACTTCTGGGTGTGGTTTGCTGTGAGGTAAATCAGCAGCAGAGACGACCGCAGAAAAATAATCGCGAATATCAAATAAGTTTAAGACTTTTTCCAGCATATAGAGTGGGGATGCTGAAGCGAGCGCGATATTGAGATCCATTGAACGGCACAGTTCAAGGGCATGATGCACACCAGGTAGGAGAGGACGTTGTTCCTCAACTAATCCAATGACACGGTCAATAATCATTTGCTCAACTTCTTTGAGGCTATGGCCTTGCCATGGAGAAGCGTGGTACCAAAGCTCTACAACATGGTCGATACGTAAACCGAGAGTATCAGGTAATTTATCGGCAATAGACAAGTCGATGCCTAACTGAGAAAACACCTCTCGCTCTCCCTGTGCCCAAAAAGGCTCAGAATCAATCAGCAAGCCATCCATATCAAAAATAACAGATTGGATGGTTAAATTATGGTACATGTCAAAACTCCATTCATGTATGTGTGACCTTGCCATGCTTCAATCCGTTGTATGCAGTGAAATGATGGATTGATTTCACTGGTCACTTGGTTAATGAGTGGCATACAACTTGAAATGCTTAGCCCTTTCGTGTGACGAGATATTGTAGCAAGTCATTACTTGATTATATATATCAGAACGGGGATCTTTGTTAATAGCCTTAATAAATAACAAGTTAAAAAATCTGAAAATAGTCGGAACACTATTATTCAGTGTTGTAAATTTGGTGGGTTTATGAAAATTCAGTTATGATTAGTTATAAAAAAAATTTTTTGAGGGTTAATAATGAATTACCAGACTGCAAGTTATGTCGCAATCGGCAAACGTATTCTCGGTTGGATTGTTTTTCTTGTAGCATTGCTTTCTACCTTAGCTTCACTCATCAAACTTGCAGCAATAAAAGGGCTGGAAGGTGAGGGAATTAACGCGGTCGCCAATGATTTTATTAAATTAATGGCTGAAATGACCCGTCAAAGTACACCATTTCTCAATCTGTTTTGGCATAACTCTCCCATTCCCCGAGTCTCTGAAGGGTTTGTCGGGGCGAATATCGGTTTTATAATCATTTTTATTTTTATCTTTGTTGGTATAGCGCTAAGTGCGTCGGGCCTACGAATGTATCGACAAATTAAGTTTATTCGTGAAAGTATTGAAGACCATGTGATTTTAGAAAAGGCGAAAGGTAACGACGTTTCGAAAGAGGAATTGGAAGCCAAGGTTACGATCCCTCGTCATACCATTTTTACTCAGTTCTTTATTCTGTATTTTTGGCCGATCGTGTTAGGTGTCGCAATTTATTTCGCGTTAAAATTTTTGAATTGGTAATCAGTCAGGCCCAGTCAAACAAAACTGGGCCAAAACACGTCGTTACTTTTCACCAAGTAACTCATCGGTAATCGTTCGAGCATGCAAGTAGCTCTTTTCAAGCCCAAATATGTTTGACTGACAAAGTAAATAGTACAGTTGATAAAGGGGCTGCCTATCGAGAAAACCGCTTGGTAATGGCCAAACACTTTGATAGCCATCTATAATCTGGATTGGTAATTCTTGATACAGCGGTAACATTGCGATATCACATTCTCTATCCCCCCAATAACAAGCGGGATCATATAAAATACCGTTTTGCTCCAAGGTAATAGCGCAATTGGCAGGCCATAAATCACCGTGTAACAATGAGGGTTGAGGCTGATGTCCTGCAAGGCGTTTTTTGACAATATCAACGATTTGTTGAATATCACCAAATACCATACCTTTTTCTGCTGCAAGTTGTAATTGTAGGCCAATGCGTTTTTCAGCAAAAAACGAGTTCCAACGCTTTTCCCATCCGTTTGGCTGAGTGATGGTCCCTAACATGGTGTCAAAGTCAAAACCATAACTAGGCTGCTCTTCCCATTGGTGAAGTTGTGCTAATTGTTGACCAAAGCGCCATGCATTGGTTGCATCAAATTTTTTCAACGGAAAATATTCGAGTAGCAGGAAGCTATGGTGTTTATTACTCCCGACGCCGTAGACTTTTGGCACGGTGATAGTATTGCTTTTGGCAAGCATCTCAAGCTGCTCAGCTTCTTGTTTAAACAAAGGCAAAAATTCACGCAGGTTCTGTTTGACGAAAATGGTATGTTCACCATAATCGATTTTCATCGTGTGATGAATGTCTCCTCCAGACAGGATCTCTTTGTTATGAAGTTCTGCTTCACCCAAGTGTTCGCTTAATAAACGATACATTGCTTGCCACATGACACACCTCGCTTTGCTTTGGTCTTCATTAACACAATTCTATAGCGACAGTTTAGGAATTAACAGCAATAATTATTTAAAAAGAAGAGCCTATCACGAAATTACCCAGTGATAACATTTGATGGAATATGGTTTTTTTGAAAATTTGTTGTAATTAAATAATCATTATGACGTTGATAAATCATCGTAATTAAATATTGAAATATGACAATAAATAGAGTGAATTAAATTTGAGTCGTAATAATGACATATTTTTAAGTCTATTTGCCTATTAATAAAAATAATGGCTTATTGTTATTAATATTATTTGCTATATTTTTCTATGTATATAATTAAATAAAATTTAATCAAAATTAGATTGTAATTATTTGATGTTCATTATTTGTAATATTTTAAATTTAAAAGAGTAATGAAAATGAAAGAAAAAATTGAAAATTACACTGGCCCGGCTGCGGGCTGGGGCGCGGTAAAAGCCGTCGCGGAAGCCATTAGAGGCCAAATGGATATTGGTCATGATGTGATAGCAATGTTTGAAATGAATAAACCTCAAGGATTTGATTGCCCAGGTTGTGCATGGCCTGATCCAAAACATTATGCCTCATTTGATATCTGTGAAAATGGCGCAAAAGCCATGTCATGGGAAGCAACATCAAAAAGAACCACACCTGAATTTTTCGCTAAATATTCTGTTTCCGAATTATTAAAATGGGATGATTACGATTTAGAAAACGAAGGTCGATTAACGCATCCAATGAAATATAATGCACAAACTGACCATTATGAGCCGATTGAATGGGAAGACGCATTTGCACAAATAGGTCAGCTTTTATCAAGTTATCCTGATCCAAACAGTGTAGAGTTTTATACTTCAGGTCGTACGTCAAATGAAGCCGCGTTTCTCTATCAACTGTTTGCGAGAGAATACGGTACTAATAATTTTCCCGATTGCTCCAATATGTGCCACGAACCAACGAGTGTTGGGCTTGCTGCATCGATAGGTGTTGGTAAAGGTACGGTTTTGCTGGAGGATTTTGATAAGGCCGACTTAGTCATTTGTATTGGTCATAATCCGGGAACGAATCACCCAAGAATGTTAAGTTCATTGCGTGAGGTGTCAAAACGAGGCGCTAAAATCATTGCCATTAATCCGTTGAAAGAGCGTGGATTGGAGCGTTTTGAGTACCCTCAAGACCCGATTGAAATGTTAACGTTTGAGTCAACGCGGTTAGCTGAGCACTATTATAAAGTACGCATTGGTGGTGATACCGCTTTGATAAAAGGCGTGATGCGTTGTGTGATTGAGCAGCATGAAGCTGCGATTGCACAAGGAAAAGCACCTATTTTGGATAACGAATTTATTCAAACTCATACTGTTGGTTTTGAGGCCGTTAAGCATGATGTCATGACAACAGGCTGGGAAGATATTTTACGTGTTAGTGGTCTCTCAAAAGAAGACATTGAACAAATAGCACAGTTATATATTGAGGCGGACAGAACGATCATTTGCTATGGCATGGGGATCACTCAGCATCAACATGGTACGCAAAATATTCAACAATTGGTCAATTTACTCTTGCTAAAAGGCAATATTGGTCGTGAAGGGGCGGGTATCTGTCCTTTACGTGGGCACTCCAATGTTCAGGGTGACCGTACTGTCGGGATCACCGAAAAACCAAGCCAATCTTTCTTGGATAAACTTGAGCAGCGCTTTGGATTTAAACCACCAGCTCAGTTTGGTCATGCCGCAGTTGCAAGCATGCAGGCAATCGCGGAGGGAACAGCTCGCGCACTGATCTGCATGGGAGGAAATCTAGCAGTAGCAATGCCTGATCAAGATGCTTGTTTTAATGGCATGAAAAAATTAGATTTGGCGGTACATGCAGCGACAAAACTGAATCGCTCACATCTATTAACGGCAAAAAATACCTTTTTGTTCCCTGTATTAGGGCGTACTGAACGTGACATGCAAAAAACAGGGCCACAAAGTATTACAGTGGAAGATTCCATGTCGATGGTACATGCTTCTCACGGTAAGTTAAAACCAGCTAGCCCACATTTAAAATCAGAATGTGCCATTGTTGCTGGTATGGCAAAAGCCACATTGCCAAATACTAAAGTGGAATGGGATGATTTTATTGATGATTACGATAAAATCCGCGACGCAATGGAAGCTGTTTTACCTGGTTTTGACGATTATAACGCGCGTATTCGTGTGCCTGGCGGTTTTCACCTCACTAACGCGGCGTCAGAACGACGCTGGCTAACGAAGTCTGGTAAAGCAAATTTCATGACCACAGAAGGGGTGATTGAAGATCCTAAATCAGCCGTGAACAGCGAGTTAATCTTAGCGACAGTTCGCAGCCATGATCAATATAACACCACGATTTATGGATTAAATGACCGTTATCGAGGCGTGTTTGGTCAACGTGACGTGATGTTTATCAGTGAAGCGCAAGCGAAAAAACAAAACTTGGCAGCTGGTGATAGGGTCAACATTATCGCACTTGATAGTGATCAAAAACGCACTCATCGCCGTTTAGATAACTTGAAAGTCGTGATTTATGATATGGCAGACCGTTGTGTTGCGACCTATTTTCCTGAAGCGAATAACCTAATCGCATTGGATAATTTTGATCCACAAAGCGGTATTCCTGCTTATAAAAATATTCCAATCGTATTGGAAAAAGTTGATGTAGCTTCTTAAGTACTCATGATTAATCTGCATAGTCAAAGGCCGCTTCTTATAGGAAGCGGCCTTTATTTTTTAATAACAAAAGAATTTTTAGGCTGATTGTAACTTTTCTTGCGGCATTTTAGCTCTTTTGCGTGTTAATACCATTTTGCTGTAGAGCAGAGCAATAATGAAATAAACCGCTTGGGTAATCACGATACAAGGGCCGGTTGCCCCATCAATGTGGAAGCTAATAATAGTACCAATCACGCTGGAAGTGACGGAGGCGATGACGGCAACCACCAACATCCATCCAAAACTTCGACATAGCACGAATGCGATGATCCCCGGTGAAATCAACATGGCAATAACCAAAATGATCCCGACGGCTTGTAGCGAGGCGACAATAGTTAAAGCAAGTAAGGACAGTAAACCATAATGAATGAGTTTAACGGGGAGTCCAATGACCCTTGCCTGATTAGGGTCAAAACAGTACAACATAAAATCTTTACGTTTTAGTAAGATTATGGCGATCGTGATACCTGCGAACCATAAGTTCTGTTTAAACTCGGCATCAGTAATTCCCAAAATATCACCGAATAAAATATGGGTAAGGTGTTGTTCTGTATCGATTTTAGCAAACATCACTAAACCGACGGCAAACATGCCGGAAAACACAATTCCCATCACGGTATCTTCTTTTATTCGACTGTTCTCTTTTAAATAACCCGTCGCGAATGCGCAAAATAGCCCTGAAATAAAGGCGCCTATAGCAAGAGGAATACCTGCCACAGAAGCGATGACGATACCTGGTAATACGGCATGAGAGATAGCATCCCCCATCAATGACCAGCCTTTTAGGACTAAAAAGCAAGATAAAATGGCGCATACAGCACCTGTCACGATGGCGGTGATGATCGCTTTTTGCATAAAAGGGAAGAGAAACGGTGCCGTTAGTAAGTCAATAAAATCACTCATTAGAGGCTCCTTGTTGCTTTATTTTATGCAAATTCTCCACTTCTTGTTTTGCTTTGCGTCGTGATGCAAAAATACCGTGTTTGGGTGCAAAGAAGAAAGCCAACAAGAAAATAATTGTTTGTAAAGTAACAATTAATCCACCAGTTGCACCATTGAGGAAATAACTCGCATAAGCACCAATTGCACTGGTTGCTGTACCAATAGCCACCGCAATGATCAATAAACGTTTAAATTGATCAGTCAGTAAGTAGGCGGTTGCCCCAGGTGTCACGACCATTGCAATAACCAAAATTGCCCCAACTGTTTGTAACGCAGCAACAGTACAGGCGCTCAGCAAGGTAAAGAAGATTATTTTTAAACGTAGTGGATTTAACCCAATTGAACGCGCGTGGCTTTCATCAAAAAATACTGCGAGTAGATCTTTCCAAAGCGCGAGTAATACAATGAAAGAGACGGCAATAATGATTTCAACTTGCAGCACATCGGCATCCGCAATACCTAAAATATTACCAAATATAATAGTCTGCACATTCACTGAAGTGGGGTTTAACGATACGATCAATAAGCCCGCAGCAAAGAAGGTGGAAAAGATAAAGCCAATTACGGCATCTTCACGCAAACGGGTGATATGCTTGATAAACGTCATCGCAAGAGCTGCCAAGATCCCAGTAAAAAAAGCACCAGCGGCGTAAGGCAACCCTAACGCATAAGCGCCTGCTACCCCAGGAACAACAGAATGGGAAAGGGCATCCCCCATTAATGACCAGCCTTTGAGCATCAAATAAGCGGACAGAAATGCACAGACGGCACCTACAATGGCACTTACCCAGATGGCTTTAACCATATAGTTGTACTCGAAAGGCTGAAGTAACAACTCGATCATTCTGAATCCTTAGGTTGGTTCGTTCTAACGGGTGCATCGTGGTCGTGACCATAGAAGACAGCAGCCCTTTCATCATCGGTAATGACCGTGATAGAGCGGGGGTCATCATCATCATGAAGCTCTTGTCCGGAGAGATTGATATGACGCAGTACGCCACCAAAAGCAACTTGTAAATTCTTTTGGGTAAAGGTGGTTTCAGTTGGGCCACTGGCCAGTACTGTACGATTAATCAAAATCACTTGGTCACAAAATTCGGGTACGCTACCTAAGTTGTGGGTTGATACTAAAATCAGGTGGCCTTCATCACGTAAACTGCGTAGTAAATCAATGATGGCATTTTCAGTTTTAACATCAACCCCAGTAAAAGGCTCGTCGAGCAACAGAACTTTACCTTGTTGAGCAAGAGCACGAGCGAGAAAGACCCGTTTTTTTTGGCCTCCAGACAGCTCACCTATCTGGCGATGCTCAAGCCCTGCTAAGTCCACGCGCTCTAGCGCTTTTTTGACTGCTTCTTTATCTTCATTTTTGGGGATACGGAAAAAGCCCATTTTACCGTAACGTCCCATCATCACTACATCAGAAACGAGCACAGGGAAGTTCCAATCAACTTCCTCTGTTTGTGGAACATAGGCGATAATATTTTCTTTTAGCGCAGCTTTAATTGGCTCGCCATTTAAAGTGACGCTACCAGATGATGGGGTGACTAACCCCATGATCGTTTTAAACAAGGTTGATTTGCCACTACCGTTGACGCCAACGAGTGCGCAAATTGAGCCACCAGTAATATTAAAACTTGCATCATAAATAGCGGTATGACCGTTGTTATACGTTACAGTGGCATCATCAACAATCAATTTAGGGTGTTCAAAGCGGTTTGAGCTACTCATCATTACTGATCAAATCCTTTCGCTATGGTGTCTACTGTTGTATTTAGCAAATCAATATAGGTGGGTACAGGGCCATCAGCAGTTGATAATGAGTCCACATACAGTACCCCACCATATTTTGCCCCAGTTTCTTTGCTAACTTGGCGTGCGGGTTTATCTGAAATAGTACTTTCGCTAAAAACAACAGGGATATTATATTCGCGTACGGTATCGATAACTTTTTTAACTTGCTGTGGGGAGCCTTGCTCTTCAGCATTGATAGGCCATAGATACACTTCTTTTAAACCGTAGTCTTTTGTTAAATAACTAAATGCACCTTCACTGGATACTAACCAACGCTTATCTTCAGGGATACGGTTAAGACGTTCGCGAAGCGGTGTATCAAGTTGTGCGATTTTTTCAGCATACTTTTTAGCGTTTGCGTTATAGATTTCTGCATTTTCTGGGTCATACTTTACCAAGGCTTTGCGAATATTTTCGATGTAAATTTTGGCATTGGCAGGAGACATCCAAGCATGAGGGTTTGGGTTTCCTTTATATTCACCTTCTCGAATTGGCATAGGTTCTATACCTTCAGTGACTACGACGGCAGGAACGTTTTGGAAATTCTCAAAGAAACGTTGAAACCACACTTCAAGGTTTAGACCATTCCATAAGATTAAGTCAGCATCATAAGCTTTCATAATATCTTTCGGGGTAGGTTGATAACCATGGATTTCTGCCCCAGGTTTAGTAATGGACTCTACGATTGCGGCATCACCCGCCACGTTTTGTGCGATATCTTGAATAATAGTAAAAGTTGTGACGACCTTAAACTTTTTAGCCAAAGCAGGTTGACTGACTAGTAGAATAGCGGATAAAGCAAAGAGAGCAGAAAGCAGTGGTTTAGAAAAGAGCGAAAATTTTTTGTTCATAGTTCAGACCCTGACATCATTGGCTTAGTGGATTTTTTAATTGTACTGTTATTAACAAAAAAGCATAACAGGATTAAAACTCAATTGATAATGATTATCAATATCAATTGGATAAAGTCAAGACAAAAAGTGTGTGATTCATCAATTATTGTGATTATATATTGGTATGAATAGAACATGTCTTAAAGTAAAAGTTAAGTAAAAATTGTTTTATTTTTCTTACGATTAGTTATTCTTCCGTCAGTTTTGTTAGCAGAGGATATCTCGGTGAAAAAAAATATCGGTGGCGCATTGGTATTTCTGTTACTGGCGGGATGCTCCAGTGAACCAGAAAAACAAGTATCAACACAACGGATGTTAAATAAAAGTAGCAATTTATCAACCGTACAGCAAAATATTTCATTCCCTCGCACGCCATTTGATGAATTTATTCGAGAATCAGCAAATCGGTATAATGTCGATGAAACGTTGATTAGAGCGATAATTGAGGTCGAATCCAACTTTAGACCTGAAGTGGTGAGTAAATCCAATGCTATTGGCCTAATGCAAATAAAAGCATCGACAGCGGGTCGTGATGCTTATCGTTATCAGGGTAAGTCGGGGGAACCGTCAAGTCATGAATTAAAAGACCCAAAAACCAATATTGATATCGGTACCACCTATATTCGTATACTTAAAGAGCAGCACCTAGCGGGGATTAATCATCCACAAACCATGTACTATGCGACTGTTGTTGCTTACGTTAATGGTGCAGGGGCGTTATTGCGAACATTTGATAATGATAAGGGCAGAGCTATTGCGATGATTAATAGTTTGACGCCTGAAGAGTTCTACCAGCACGTTCAATCTAAGCATCCAGCGCCTCAAGCTCCGCGCTATTTGTGGAAAGTGAAAAATGCCTATAATGCATTAGCCATAAACTATTGATGTGTTGCGATTAAATGTGGGAGTTGTGCGACTATTTCAACGATACCGTTGATAACGAACTGGACTCCCATACAAATTAATAAGAATCCCATAATACGAGAAATAGCATCAATCCCACCGTTACCTAACCATTTCATAATTGAAGTTGCGCCCCTTAGCGCTAACCACACGATTAGGCTGACAATAAAAAATGTCAAAACAGGAGCAACTTTTAAGATCCAAGGTGCAAATCCGACATCACCTTGCAAAGATGCCGTAGAACTAATGATGATAGCGATAGTTCCTGGTCCAGCAGTACTTGGCATGGCGAGGGGAACAAAGGCAATATTTGGAGATCGTTGACGTTTTTTAGAAATAGTCGAATCATCAGGCGCTAATGCACTAGTGTCATCATTATTTTCACTGCTAGGGAATAGCATTCCAAATCCGATAAAGGCCACAATGAGCCCACCTGCAATTCTTAAACCGGGGATGGATATACCGAATGTATTCATGACTAACTGCCCAGCATAAAAGGCAATTGTCATGATTGCAAAAACATAGATGGCAGCCAAAAGTGATTGATGGTTTCGTTGTTCTTTGGTCATATTGCCAGACAAACTGAGCATTACAGCGATTGTTGTCAGAGGGTTGGCAAGTGGTAGTAATAAAACCAATCCAATACCGATGGCCTGAAACAGTTCCAAAATATCATTCATAATAGGCAAATTAAGCTCTTATAGATGTTAACAATTTTGAGTATGAATGAGCACTATAACAAAAATTATTATTGTATGCCCCGTAAAAGCACTCCGACTGCTGTTTGCTAGTGAAGTTAACGATAAAATATTGCCATGACGAGTCTCATAATGACATTTCTAAATTACAAAGAGGTGTATTCAAATAATATGAAATAAGAGCAGTTGTTCACATTAACTGTGGATAACATTAGCATTCCATTGTGAATAACTTATCTTATTTCTTATATAACAGTTAGATAGGCTTGTGTTTTAAAAGTGTTCAATTTTTAGGGTAAAAAAAACCCTTTTTATGGGGGACATAAAAAGGGAAAGGGCATCTATTAGTAGGTTGTCAAAATTTCGATATGCTTTAAGTTATACGCTTAATTATGTTAGTTAACTATTGGTTATGTAAATTCATTAAAAGAATAAACATTTATTGTTTATTATTATCGAAATACCCATCCGTATATTATTTAACTAATTGAATATATATAAAAACATATTTTTTCTGGCAATTTAATATAGAGGTTATATGCTTACGGGGATTAATCATTTGACTCTGGCAGTCACAGATATTAAGAACAGTCTGTTCTTCTATCATTCAATATTAGGAATGAAGCTTCATGCAAGATGGAAAAATGGTGCTTACCTTACATGCGGGGAGTTATGGGTATGTCTTTCAGTCGATCCCACCCGAAAGGCCCAACGACCAGAGAAGACAGACTATACGCATTATGCTTTCACCGTATCATCAAAAGACTTTTCTACGGTAGTTGAAAAGCTACAACGTGCAGATGTTACCGTTTTGAAAGATAATCGTAGCGAAGGGGATTCGTTTTACTTTTTGGATCCGGATGGCCATAAGCTAGAAATTCATGTTGGTTCATTAATAGAGCGTTTAGCACATTGCCAAAAAGCACCTTATGAGAATATGGTGTTTTACGATTAGTGTCCTTGTTAACTGGCCTTTGCAGAATAACTATTTTTGATGCTAATAACAAAATAAGGTATTAAGGAAAAATACAATGTCTATCAAAGAAATGACATCTATAGAAGGCATAGAACAGCAGTTAGAGTTTCTATTAATCGATAGTGTTAATAGTGGAGCGTCAATCGGATTTATTGCACCATTAATGCTGAAGGACGCCCGGCAGTATTGGCAAAAGGTCGATAATGATTTACGTAAAGGTGAGCGCCTATTAGTGGTGAAATATATTGATCAACAGTTAGTTGGCGCCATTCAACTCTCTTTATGTTTAAAAGCAAATGGACGTCATCGAGCAGAAGTTGAAAAACTCATGGTACATACTGCTTTTCGGGGGCATGGTATGGCGAAACAGTTGTTGATGAATATTGAGCAGTTAGCGCTCAATCATAAACGGACATTATTGGTACTGGATACCCGAACGGGGGATACCGCGTCTCATTTGTATTGTAAACAAGGCTATATTAAAGCGGGAGAAATCCCTCATTTTGTGACAAATGCACAGCATGAATTTGAAAGTACAACACTCTTCTATAAATTATTGGACAATAACGTATCATCTTAATTTGTCTGCTTTTATTAGCAAAATACGCTTGCTAAAGTTTTCTTTACAAACAATTTTTTATTATAAAAATTGCTTTACGCCTTATGCAGTATCCTAGAGACAGTGAAACAGGACAGTTTGGGGTTGTAAATGAAAAATGTAATGACGGCTCTAACAGCCTTAGTGATGCTGATTGGTATCTCAATGGCTGCACTATTTATTGTTTTCCCACAACAATGGAAACAAAATATTTATCCTAGTGTTGCAAACCTTTTGCCGGAATCCATTAGCTCATTAATACCAAGTCGGGATGTCAATAATAATGTATGCGATAGTTTAGAAAGTAACCTACAAACGTTCGCAGACTATTTAAAGACCAATGAAGATATCGTCAGTATCAAAGGGATGAATGGGCTAGATGATCAACTCAATGGAATTCGCTCGCGTATTGATAGTATGCCAATGCAAGTGCGTAAATTAGTTTGTCAGCAAGAATATGCTCGTCTTGAAGGATTAAAAAGTGTTTTCTTTTTAGGACATAATCAGCGTTGATGGTACAAACGCACAGCCGCTTTATCCCCCCAAGATCAAAAAATATGATTGGCGACTTAAAACAAGCTAATTGATTTATGTTAGTCTACGTATGCTAGGTTGATTCAGGAAGATTGTCATGAGCATATTTAGATTACCCTTCTTAAATTGGTTAATTTTAAACGCAATTGCCTTCTATGCGCTCTACGCAAAAAACATATTGGCGTGGAGTTTTTCTGGTTGGACGGGGGTTCTAGGTATCTTAGTTGCTTTAGAAAGTTTTGGATGGATAGCCGCCAGTTTATATTATTTTTATCGTTTCAAAACGTCTCCTAATCCTATCAGCCCTGCGACAGCTTTAATTACCGAGGGCCCATTTAGATTTTCTCGCAACCCTCTCTATCTCGCTTTTACTTCAATGTGCGTTAGCTTAGCGCTATTCACTCAATCCCCCTATTTTTTGGTGTCTGGCCTAGTGTTTTGGTTAATCACCGATTTGTATACCATCCCGCAAGAAGAAAAATGTTTAGCGGAACACTTTAAAGCAGAGTGGCAACGTTATCGCCAACAGACTCGGCGCTGGTTGTAACCATACACAATAGAATCGCGACTAAAATAGCGACTAAATATTATCTCTCTTTATGACAGCTAGAGAAATATATCGCGATTGACCACATAGTTTGATTTATAGATAGGTAGAAAAAGCAATGACCAGTTATATCTGTTTGTGAATTAATGGGGTTAAGCTAAGCATGCGCACGTAGAGATAAAAAAGTTGAAATCAAACCGCTTTACACTGCGAGTTACTCAGTATTCAGCGGGGTAAAAGTTGCTGCATTGAGTAAAGGTTCTGTGGTTATTTTTTATTAATAATTTGCTCAATAGATGCACACACTATGAATATTGAAACTTTCTTATCTTTATCGATGTTTTCTTTCGTAACCTCCATCACGCCTGGACCCAATAATATTATGTTGCTTGCGTCAGGAATGAACTTTGGATTGAAACGGACTATGCCGCATGCTTTAGGGGTATCCCTTGGCTTTTTTGTGATGTTGGTTGCTGTTGGCCTAGGTGTAGGGGCCTTAATTCAATCTTCAGAAGTGGTTTACAATATTCTGAAATATATAGGCATTATTTATTTATTGTGGCTGGCATGGAAAACGACGATTAGCCGTTCAGTTGGCTCACCGAAAGACGGTAATGAAAAGCCATTAACCCTATTAGAAGCCGCACTCTTTCAATGGGTTAACCCTAAAGCCTGGATGATGGCCGTGTCAGGGATGGCTTTGTATACAGAATCTATGAATCCTTATAGCTCCATGTTGATAGTCGCCATTATTTTTAGTTTGATTAATTTTCCGTGTGTGACGATTTGGGCAATGTTTGGTAGTGAATTAAGAGAGCGATTGAAAAATCCACAGGTATTGAAAAAATTTAACCTAGTGATGGGGTTATTATTAGCAGCCAGTGCAATATCTGTTCTTTTTCAATAATCAAATCATACGAGTACTATTGTCCATGATGGGATGGTTAAATAGTACTCATATTTAAACTATGTTGTTTTGTCGGTAGCTTTATTGATATTAACGCGAGTGGCTTGAATCTCGATATGTTCTTTTTTATCGCTGATATTTTGCTTGATGTTTTGAGAATGAATACCCAAACGTTCATCGATTTGCTTGGTTGCTTGATCTTTAATTGCTTTTTGTGTGTCACAACGGCCGGAGATTCCAATTTTTTGATCCAACATTTTATTCCTAGCGGCTTTTTTTAAATGGCAATCAGCTAAAGAGGCTGTTGATACAAAAAAAAGTCAGTAACAGTATAATTTTTTCATAAAAACACCCCATAAAAAAACCGATGATAGAGATCTATCTCGCGGCGGCAAGAAATTAACGGTGACAAAGTATATTGCTGATTATTGATAGTTTTTAAGGATATCAATAACGCTAAGTCGATACTGAGATAATCTGTTGGTTAATCCATCATGATTTGAGTGTAGAGAGGCTCTTACATTAAAGAGCCTCTCTTCTTAATAAAGGGATAAAGAGAGCCATTATTGCGTTAATTGCTTAAATTAACATCAATAACTTGGTAGAAAGCATTATTGGTATCAGCAACATCCCATATTGCGAGAATAACATGGTAGCCTTCTCGGTCCGTCGGAATATAACATTTAAACTCTATATTTTCTTTTGTGGGTGGATTAATGCCACTCACACTGATTGGCTCAGGATCACAAATAGAGTTTTCTAAATCAAATGCTGCTCGAGTTAAAGCTTCTGATTGATTCCAATCGGCTTTAGTGATGAAAAAACGCCATGAAGCCGATGTATGGCTCATTGTTAGATACCAAACGAAAGTATTCTCGCCGGTTTTCATATCAACTTTTGTCCAACGATCTGGGGTTTGTACATCCAACTCAGAATAGGTTGAAATATTTCCGCTCGCAATATGACCATCTGGAGGGCCAGCTTCTGGAAAACCTTTATAACCTTCAATACTTTGTGGGTCAGATGTGCCTCTAATACCACAATCAAAGTTGGTTGGTTCTTTGCCATTTCCATAGCCATTATAGCATTGGTAAGCACGGCTTTCAGGGCTTAACACGTAACCATGAGCACTCACTTGGGATGACGACAGGAGTAACATAACACCAATAGCACAGAACGATAGTATAGCGTTACATAAGCTTTTCATATTACACCTCACTTATGCTCCTTATAAGTCAAGTTGTGCAGATAATAAGATTGGCAACGACGCTATCTGAGTTAATTCACTATTAACGATTATCAGATCTGATTATGTGTTGTCTAAGCACAACCTAATTTATTTGGAGTCAATGTCAGTTAGATAATTACTGTTTGCTGACTTGTCGCTGAGTATACGGCTAGGCTAGCGATGATGAATATCAGCAACTTTATATTTACGCTTTTCAATGGGGTGAGTTGCTGAATAATTTTGTGCAGTATTGATTAAATTTTCGGTCCTTTTTATACAGGCATATCTTTTTTAGCGGCTTTATATAATGGATTAATAATCTTATCTCTCTATCGCCTTAAAATATGTCTGTGTTATTATTGTCTTTGAGTTGCATTTAATGTGCATAGTATTTTTGTCATTTGTGTACAGACTGGTGTGCATACCTCGCATTGTGCAGCGAGAAATTAAAGGTAACGTATTGATTTATAAACTTTGGAATAATCAAGCAAGTGATCTTTCGTGTGGGTCACCACTGCTGATAAGGATTTATTAATGCCTGTTATTACTCTTCCTGATGGAAGTCAGCGTCAGTTCGACCATGCCGTTTCTGTCATGGATGTTGCGCGCGATATTGGCGCAGGTCTAGCAAAAGCGTGTATCGCGGGTCGTGTAAACGGTGAGCTAGTTGATGCTTGTGAAATCATCGAAAATGATGCCAATCTATCCATCATCACAAGTAAAGATGACGATGGCCTTGAAATTATTCGTCACTCTTGTGCTCACTTGTTAGGTCATGCCATTAAGCAACTTTGGCCAAATACCAAAATGGCTATCGGTCCAGTGATTGATAACGGTTTTTACTATGATATTGATCTGGACTATGCGCTGACGCAGGAAGATTTGGAGAAGCTTGAAAAGCGCATGCTGGAGCTTGCCAAAACAGATTATGACGTAATTAAAAAACGTGTTTCTTGGGCTGAAGCTCGTGAAACATTTGTTGCGCGTGGTGAAGATTATAAAGTGGAAATTCTTGATCAAAATATTAGTCAAGATGATCGTCCTGGTTTATATCACCACCAAGAATATATTGATATGTGTCGCGGTCCACACGTGCCAAACATGCGTTTCTGTCATCACTTTAAATTACAAAAAGTGGCAGGCGCATATTGGCGTGGTAATAGCGATAATAAAATGTTGCAACGCATTTACGGCACCGCATGGGCAGATAAAAAACAATTGAATGCCTATTTGCTTCGTCTTGAAGAAGCCGCTAAGCGTGACCACCGTAAAATTGGTAAGCAATTAGATTTATACCATATGCAGGAAGAAGCGCCAGGTATGGCATTCTGGCACAATGACGGTTGGACTATCTTCCGTGAATTGGAAACCTTTGTACGTACTAAATTAAAAGCTTATAACTATCAAGAAGTGAAAGGTCCATTCATGATGGATCGCGTACTTTGGGAAAGAACAGGACACTGGGAAAACTATAAAGACGCGATGTTTACAACCTCTTCAGAGAACCGTGAATATTGTGTTAAACCAATGAACTGCCCAGGACATGTGCAAATTTTCAACCAAGGTTTGAAATCTTATCGTGATTTGCCGTTAAGAATGGCGGAATTCGGTAGCTGCCATCGTAACGAACCATCAGGTGCACTGCATGGATTAATGCGCGTACGTGGTTTCACACAAGACGATGCGCATATTTTCTGTACCGAAGAGCAAATTTTAGGTGAAGTCACTAACTGCATTAAAATGATTTATGACGTTTATGCAACTTTTGGTTTCGAAAAAATAGTTGTTAAATTGTCTACACGCCCAGAGAAACGTATCGGTACTGACGATATGTGGGATACCGCAGAAGCGGATCTGGCTCAGGCATTAAAAGATCAAGGTATTGAATTTGAATACCAACCAGGGGAAGGGGCATTCTACGGTCCTAAGATTGAATTCACGCTGTATGACTGCTTAGACCGTGCTTGGCAATGCGGAACTGTCCAGTTGGACTTCTTCTTACCAGGGCGTCTCAATGCATCTTATGTCGGTGAAAACAACGAACGTATCGTTCCTGTGATGATTCACCGTGCGGTATTAGGTTCTCTTGAGCGTTTTATCGGTATTTTGACAGAAGAATATGCAGGTTTCTTCCCAACTTGGTTAGCGCCGCAACAAGTCGTTGTGATGAATATTACGGATGCTCAATCAAATTATGTTCAAGAATTAGTTAGCAAGCTACAAAGTGTTGGCATTCGTGCGAAAGCGGATTTACGTAATGAGAAAATCGGCTTTAAAATTCGCGAACACACCTTGCGTCGTGTTCCTTACATGCTAGTTTGTGGTGATAAAGAAGTTGAATCAGGTAAAGTCTCTGTTCGTACCCGTCGTGGTAAAGATTTAGGCAGCCTAGATGTTAATGAATTTACAAGCAAACTGCTGGAAGAAATTCGCAGTCGTCAGCTCAATCAGATGGAGGAATAAGGTATTAAAGGCGGAAAAAAACTCCCAACAGCACGTCCAAATCGTATTAACGAAGAAATCCGTGCAACTGAAATCCGTGTCACCGGTTTAGACGGTGAGCAACTCGGTGTAATGAGTGTTCGTGAAGCACTCGCTAAAGCGGAAGAGGCTGGTGTTGACCTAGTTGAAATTAGCCCTAATGCTGAGCCACCTGTTTGCCGAATCATGGATTACGGTAAGTATCTTTATGAGAAGAGTAAATCTCAAAAAGAGCAGAAGAAAAAACAAAAAGTTGTTCAAGTGAAGGAAATTAAATTCCGTCCAGGAACAGATGAAGGTGATTACCAAGTTAAATTGCGTAGCCTCATTCGCTTTTTGGAAGATGGTGACAAAGCCAAAGTGACATTGCGTTTCCGCGGTCGTGAAATGGCTCACCAACAGATTGGTATGGAAGTGCTTAACCGCATTAAAGCTGATCTGGATGAACTGGCGTCAGTGGAATCATTCCCTTCAAGAATTGAAGGTCGCCAGATGATCATGGTATTAGCACCAAAGAAAAAATAATTAAGTCATAATGACCAGCACCCACAGTAAAAGTGGGTGCTATACTGCCTTATTGTCATTAGCAAGGTTATTGAGTATACCGGCGTTAATAGCCTTTTTGCCTATACGCTAGTGGTATATTGAATGACGCGATACCACGGCAGACCAAATAACCTAAAACGTGTTTATTTGTTTATATTTCGTTCTGTTAGGCCCTGTTGGTAATAACAAAAGGCAACGATTAATGCGAAAAAATTGATTATCTACTTGAGTAATCGGGCAATAAGCATTAAAATCCGCGGTCGAATCGCCATATCGGTCCGTAGAGATTGGAACCCATATAGGCAAATGAATATGACATTTTAGTAATCAACATGTTGAATATGTTACCTTTAATGATTATTGAAATGTATGCTTTAGAGAAGATTAGCAATTCTCTTTATCCAGTTGGAGGAATAAAGTATTAAAGGCGGAAAAAGAATCCCAACAGCACGTCCAAATCGTATTAACGACGAAATTCGTGTGACTGAAGTCCGTTTAACCGGTTTAGACGGCGAACAGCTTGGCATTATGAGCTTGCGCGATGCGCTAGAAAAAGCAGAAGAAGCAGGGGTAGACCTTGTTGAAATCAGCCCAAATGCCGAACCGCCAGTTTGTCGTATCATGGATTACGGCAAATTCCTTTATGAGAAGAGCAAATCTCAAAAAGAACAGAAGAAGAAGCAAAAAGTTGTTCAGGTGAAGGAAATTAAATTCCGCCCTGGTACAGATGAAGGTGATTATCAGGTCAAACTACGCAACCTGATTCGCTTTCTCGAAGATGGTGACAAAGCCAAAGTTACACTACGTTTTCGTGGTCGTGAAATGGCTCACCAACAAATCGGCATGGAAGTACTTAACCGTATTAAGGCTGATTTAGATGAGCTGGCGTCAGTGGAGTCATTCCCTTCAAAAATTGAAGGACGTCAGATGATCATGGTGCTGGCACCGAAGAAGAAATAATTAGGCCATCAAGTAGTAACTGTGCAGTAATGCACGATTATTCGCCTAATTAATTCGTAGTTTATCACAATGCGAAGTTGGAAATTAAAGAAATGCCAAAGATTAAAACTGTACGTGGCGCAGCAAAGCGCTTTAAAAAAACTGCAGGCGGTGGCTTTAAGCGCAAGCATGCAAACCTTCGTCACATTCTGACTAAAAAGTCTACTAAGCGTAAACGCCATTTACGTCCGAAAGGAATGGTATCTAAGGGCGATCTGGGTCTGGTAGTTGCCTGCCTGCCTTACGCATAAGTAAACATTGGTTAATAAGATTAAAGACGATAGGAGATAGCTATGGCTCGCGCAAAACGTGGTGTAATCGCCCGTGCACGTCACAAAAAAATTCTGAAGCAGGCGAAAGGTTACTATGGTGCACGTTCTCGTGTTTACCGCGTAGCATTTCAAGCGGTAATCAAAGCTGGTCAATACGCTTACCGTGACCGCCGTCAACGTAAACGTCAGTTCCGTCAACTGTGGATCGCGCGTATTAACGCTGCGGCTCGTCAGAACGGTCTGTCTTACAGTCGTTTCATCAATGGCTTGAAAAAAGCGTCTATTGAAATCGACCGTAAGATCCTAGCAGACATCGCCGTATTCGATAAAGCAGCATTTACTGCTTTAGTTGAAAAAGCGAAAGGCGCTTTAGCTTAATGTTTGCTTGAAAAGAGGAAGGTAACTTCCTCTTTTCATTTATGTTGTTTTATGTTACTACATTAATAGTACACATTATTTACCGAGTTAATTATATGCTAATCGTCGCTTTTCGTTTCTTCTTTTACTTTAGCACCTGAATGTCGGGGGCTTTCGCGCGTAAGAAAAGAAACTAAAAGTTACGCTAAAGCCTCCGCTAGGAGGCTTTTTTGTTTTTGATTGAAGAAAAATGCAGTAAAATCAGTTAAGTGCTTATCCATTTAACGAATGGCAAGTGATAACTTAATAAATCGGTGAATAACTAGCAAAACGACCAGAAGGTCATAAAGGGGAAACAATGCCACATCTCGCTGAGTTGGTTGCACAGGCAAAAGCAGCCATTGAACAGGCCCAAGATGTTGCTACGTTAGAGTCAGTTCGTGTTGAATATTTAGGCAAAAGTGGCCACTTCACACTACAGATGAAAACGTTGCGTGATCTGCCAGCTGATGAACGTCCAGCAGCAGGGGCTGTGATTAATGAAGCCAAAGTACAGGTACAAGATGCATTAAATGCGCGTAAAGAAGCCATGCAGGCTGATATATTGAATGCACGCTTGGCATCGGAGAAGATCGATGTCTCATTACCTGGCCGTCGTATGGAAAATGGTGGATTACATCCAGTTACCCGTACCATTCAGCGAATTGAAGAATTTTTTGGTGAGTTAGGCTTTAGTGTGGAAACGGGACCAGAAATTGAAGATGATTACCACAATTTCGATGCCTTGAATATTCCTGCTCATCACCCAGCACGAGCAGACCATGATACTTTCTGGTTTGATGCTAAACGCTTATTGCGTACCCAGACTTCGGGTGTACAAATTCGTACTATGAACGGTCAGCAACCGCCAATTCGTATCATTGCCCCAGGCCGTGTCTATCGAAACGACTATGACCAAACGCATACCCCAATGTTCCACCAAACAGAGGGGCTGATTGTGGATAAAGATATCAGCTTTACTAACCTTAAAGGCACATTGCACGATTTCTTGAATAACTTCTTTGAAGAAGAAGTCCAGGTTCGTTTCCGTCCGTCCTATTTCCCATTCACAGAGCCTTCTGCTGAAGTGGATGTTATGGGGAAAAATGGCAAATGGTTAGAGGTGTTGGGCTGTGGTATGGTTCATCCAAACGTTCTGCGTAATGTGGGGATTGACCCTGAAGTCTACTCTGGCTTTGCATTCGGAATGGGAATGGAGCGCCTTACAATGCTGCGTTATGGTGTTTCTGATCTACGCGCATTCTTCGAAAATGACCTTCGTTTCCTCAAACAGTTTAAATAAGGCGGGACTTTCTCATGAAATTCAGTGAACTTTGGTTACGTGAATGGGTAAACCCAGCCATTAGCAGTGAAGCATTATCTGAACAAATCACGATGGCCGGTTTGGAAGTTGATGGTGTTGAACCGGTGGCAGGGCAATTCACAGGTGTGGTTGTTGGTGAAGTGGTTGAGTGTGGCCAGCACCCAAATGCGGACAAATTACGTGTCACAAAAGTCAATGTGGGTGGTGAGCGTCTACTCGATATCGTGTGTGGTGCCCCAAACTGCCGTCAAGGTTTGAAGGTCGCAGTTGCAACGGTAGGTGCCGTGTTGCCTGGTGATTTCAAAATCAAAGCAGCAAAATTGCGCGGTGAGCCTTCAGAAGGGATGCTTTGCTCATTCTCTGAGCTCGGTATTTCTGATGATCATAGTGGTATCATTGAATTGCCACTTGATGCGCCAATTGGTACTGACTTGCGTGATTATTTGAAATTTGATGACCGTGTTATCGAAATTAGCATTACACCGAACCGAGCGGATTGTTTAAGTATTCTCGGTGTTGCTCGTGATGTTGCGGTGATTAATAAGCATGAGCTGATCGAACCGCAAATTAACGCAGTGAAAGCAACCACTTCAGAGACATTCCCAATCCGTGTTGAAGCACCAGAAGCTTGTCCTCGTTTTCTTGGTCGTGTCATCAAAAATATTGATGTGTCCGCACCAACTCCGATGTGGATGAAAGAAAAATTACGTCGTGGTGGTGTCCGTTCAATTGATGCGGTTGTTGATATTACCAATTATGTACTACTCGAATTAGGCCAACCTCAGCATGCTTATGATCTTGACCGCTTAAACGGCGCTATCGTCGTTCGTATGGCGAAGCAGGATGAGAAGCTAGTCTTGCTAGATGGTAGTGAAGCGACACTGAAAACGGATACATTAGTCATTGCCGATGAGCAAAAAGCACTTGGTATCGCGGGTATTTTTGGTGGTGAACATTCTGGTGTTAACAGTGAAACGAAAAATATTCTTTTAGAATGTGCATTTTTCAATCCACTATCTATTACGGGTCGTGCGCGTAATTATGGTTTGCACACGGATGCGTCTCATCGTTTTGAGCGTGGTGTTGATCCTGAATTGCAATTCAAAGCAATTGAGCGTGCGACACAATTAATTTTAGATATCTGTGGTGGGGAAGTCGGTGAAATTATCGATGCGACCCATGCAGAATATTTACCAAAAGCAGCAAATATTACGTTAACACGCAATAAACTCGATCGATTGATTGGTTATGTTATTGCCGATGATGTCGTGACCGATATTTTGACGCGATTAGGTTGCCAAGTTGCGGTGTCTGAAGGCCGTTGGGATGTTGTTGCACCTAGCTGGCGTTTTGATATGCAGATTGAAGAAGATTTGGTCGAAGAAGTTGCACGGGTATATGGATATAACAATATTCCTGATGTACCGTTACGTGCCGATCTTGTCATGACCGAACACAAAGAGGCTAAATTGCCACTTAAGCGTATCAAAGCGCTGTTGGTTGACCGTGGCTTCCAAGAGGCGATTACTTATAGTTTTGTCGACCCTAAAGTACAAGCCTTGCTTCACCCTGAACAAGAAGCGTTAGTGTTACCAAACCCAATTTCAGCGGATATGTCAGCGATGCGTTTGTCGCTGTTAACCGGACTTTTGACAACCGTCGTCTATAATCAAAATCGTCAGCAAAATAGAATTCGATTATTTGAAACAGGCCTACGCTTTATCCCTGATAATCAAGCAGAATATCAAATACGCCAAGAAACCATGCTGGCGGGCGTGATCGCGGGAAATCGATTCGAAGAACATTGGTCATTAGATAAGCAAGTTGTGGACTTCTTTGATTTAAAAGGTGATCTCGAAGCTGTTTTAGAATTGACTGGCAAACTGAATCAAATTACATTTAAACCTGAGGCACATCCAGCGTTGCATCCTGGACAAAGTGCTGGGATTTATCTGGAAAATGAACATATTGGTATCATTGGTGTTGTTCATCCTGAGTTAGAACGTAAACTTGATTTAAATGGTCGTACAGTGATTTTTGAGGTTCGCTGTGATGCGATAACAGAACGTGTAATCCCTGATGCAAAGGCGATTTCACGCTATCCATCGAACCGCCGTGATATCGCTGTTGTTGTGCCAGAAGACGTTGCCGCCGCAGATGTTCTGGCAGAGTGTAAAAAAGTTGGCATAAATCATATAGTTGGCATAAACTTGTTTGATGTGTATTGTGGTGAAGGGATAGCAGATGGTTACAAGAGTCTGGCTATCAGTCTCATCTTCCAAGATACCGCTCGTACCATGGAAGAAGAAGAGATAACCGCGACCGTTGATATGTGTGTTGCTGCGTTAAAACAGCGATTCCAAGCCTCCTTGAGGGACTAAACCTATGGCGCTTACTAAAGCTGAAATGTCAGAAAATTTGTTCGAAAAACTGGGTGTTAGCAAACGTGATGCTAAAGACCTTGTGGAAACTTTCTTTGAAGAGGTCCGCCTTTCCTTAGAAAATGGTGAGCAAGTAAAATTATCTGGATTCGGTAACTTTGATTTACGTGATAAAAATCAACGTCCCGGACGTAACCCAAAAACTGGGGAAGATATTCCAATTACTGCACGCCGTGTTGTTACTTTCCGCCCTGGCCAAAAATTGAAAAGCCGTGTGGAAAAAGCAACACCGAAAGAGTAATTGCAAACTTGCAGTGCTAATAAAAGACCGCCTAGGCGGTCTTTTGTTTTTTTAATAGCAAAGCATTATCTCAATAAATTTTATCTATCTATATTGAGGCAGAAGAGGACTTTCAGACGGTCAGTTAAAAAATCGTTAGAGGTTATTGAGAATGGATAACACGAATGTATTTATCGATATTTTAAATAGCTACCAATGGTATCGGTAGCTATAGATTTAAAGGTGCAAAAATTTATATTCAGACGTCTATCTATGCAATAATGCGCTAAAATAATGAATCGGTAATTGTGCAAGTTCTATTTGTTTGAGTTGATCAAGCGGATTTCCCGTTGTTTTAGAATAATCGGTTCTATCGAGAGTCGGGGCAAAGGCAATCGATAAATTTTCTGGGGTCATCTGGTGTTTTTCTGCATGACGGCCAATTTCGATCAGCAGAGGTACTGCTATTTGTAATATCAATGGCTGTTTTTTTAGTGGTGGCAGTGAGTCTGCAATTTTTGTATCAGAAACGGCTAAAATATGATTTTCGCTTGTTGCTAATGTTGGTTTTGTTTCAATAAAACGTTTAACGGTGGCTTTGTTTACGACGGCATCATGATATTTTGTGAAGAGAGTCGATAATGTTTTTCGTTCACTCGATGAGCCATCTAACACGTTGCCAACTAATTTTTTATATGCTGATGTTAGATCAGATACTTCAATATTATTTTGTTGAATAAAAAAGGAATCAATAGATTTATTACTAGCGAGATGCTGCAATATTATTTCAACTCTCTGTTTGTTGCCTGAGATTCGAAAGGGTCCTGTTTCATGTAAGTAATTTGGATGAGATAAAATAGCCGTACCAATCTCATTAATTTGTTGGTATTTAAGGCGATCTTCATAAGCGATACCAATATATTCATTGATAGCGCATACATTCTGTTTTTCAATCCGTTTTGCTGTTTGTTGCTGTGTTATTCTTGATTCCATCTCTTGTAATTCATCAAATGTTTTATAATGCGAAGGTGGCAACAAAGATTCTTGCTCCTGTATATCTAATCTTTTGATACTTATTGGCTCAATAGATTTATTTTTTTGTTCTATTAACTCATGCTGATATTGAGCAGGAATGCCAAAGTAACTTTTACAACAATTAATGATCTTGCGAATAGAAGCCAGAAAGCCTTTCTGCTCATGATGAAAGACGGATTCAATCAACGATACGGGGTTATTTATTGGAGTGTTTGAAGTTTTTATAGCCATATAATACCTTATTTAATAATGATCTTAGAACTAAGCTGGAGCATAAAATCGTTGCTTTGGTTTTGCTTTCATAAAAAGCTATAATCCTTTAATCCATTGGAAAAATCAGATAATTTTTAAATGAATCAATCGGTTGAATACTTACAGACCAAACAGCGTAAAACAGACTGCCGACGTATTGCTGTACTAGGGCTATTGCTGATAGTGATCGCACTATTTTCTCTTTGTGCGGGGGAAGTGTGGTTATGGCCTCATCAATGGCGTGAAGAGGCAGCGCAATTATTTGTTTGGCAAATTCGTTTTCCTCGCTTATTGGCTGTTATTACGATTGGTGCATCTTTGGCGGTGACGGGGGCTATTATGCAAGCCCTATTTGAAAACCCATTGGCGGAACCAGGGCTATTGGGTATCAGTAATGGGGCGGGGGTAGCAGTCGTATTGACCGTCTTATTATCCCATGGCATCACTCAGTATGGGTTAATCAGTGTTGGTGCCATTATTGGTGCATTATTATTAACCTTACTATTATCTTTTTTCGCACGTGTAAAACATTTTAATAATAGTAGCTTGTTGCTTGTAGGGGTTGCCCTTGGCGTAATATGCGGTGCCATCATGACATGGATGGTTTACATGAGTAGTAACTTGGATTTGCGTCAGCTACTTTATTGGATGATGGGCAGTTTTAGCGGTATCGATTGGCGTCAATTTGGATTAATTGTGGCATGTGCTCCTTTTTTGTTATGGGCTATTTGCCAAGGTAATACACTTAATTATTTGTCCCTCGGTTCGTTACAAGCTTATCAACTTGGTTTTTCTCATCATCGTTGGCGCCTTGTATTAATTATAGTAACAGGGGTTTTAATTGGATTGAGTGTTGCTATTGCAGGGGCTATCAGTTTTGTCGGTTTGGTGATCCCACATGTTTTACGTTTAATTGGCTTGACGGATAATCGCACATTATTACCAGGATGTGCCATTGCGGGGGCAGGCGGGTTATTATTAGCCGATATTTTGTCCCGAATATTAATTGCTAATGCCGAAGTGCCAATTGGCGTGATAACGGCAACCTTAGGAGCCCCTATTTTTATTTGGCTTTTAGCGCGTAATAACCAATGGCGATAAATATGAGCATGAATGAACAACCTACCATTGAGCTAATTCAATTTTCAATAGACCATCGACTTATCAATATTAATGAATCCGTATTTCCGGGTGAGCAAATCCATATACTCGGCGCAAATGGGGCTGGTAAAAGTACGTTGTTGAATGGGATGAGCGGTTTTTTGAATTTTACAGGTCAGTTAAATATCAATGGTAGGGCACTTAAAGAGTATCGAACTCAAGATCTACGTCAACAGCGAGCCTATTTTCCTCAGCAAGTTGCGACACAGCCTATTTTAAAGGTGTTTCAATATTTAACCCTTTTCCATTCGTCAACGGATTATCAAATTGCACTGTTTGAGGAACTATGCCGAGATTTTCAGTTAACATCGTTGCTCATGAAACCTATTGCACAACTTTCAGGTGGTGAGTGGCAGCGAGTACGTATTATTGCAACTTTTTTGCAAGTTTGGGATCGTCAAGATTTAAGTGGAAAATTTATCCTATTTGATGAGCCAACGAACAATTTGGATATTATTCAACAATCCAGATTCGATAAATGGGCGAAATATTTTTGTGATTGCCAAGGAACGGTTATAATGAGTGGTCATAACCTTAGCCACTCTTATCAACATGCCAACCGAATTTGGATGTTAAAAGAAGGTAAAATTATTTTTTCAGGTAAACCTGAGCAAGTTATGACTGAGGTTAATTTATCTGAGATATTTGCAAGTAAAATAAGTTTAATCACAAATAATGATGCCAAAAGTTGGCGAGTAATTAGTTTTGACGATGAGTAGAAAAATTGTTTTAATCGTCTGTTTGGTTATGCTTTATGTAATAATAAATGTTTTCAGGTGTTGATGTTCGGTTAAAGTAACTTTGACTAGAATACTCTCTTCTTAATAAAAAAATTAGGCTGCAAACTATATGAGCAATTTCCTTCCGTTTTCAAAACCGGCAATCGGTGACGAAGAGGTTAAGGCAGTAGAGAAAGTTCTGCGTTCGGGGTGGATCACTACGGGTCCTCAGAACCACCAGTTAGAGCAAGATTTTTGTGAGCGTTATGGTTGCAAGCATGCCATAGCATTAGCTTCAGCCACTGCGGGTATGCACGTTGTGTTAATGGCATTGGGGATTGGTCCCGGCGATGAAGTTATCACGCCTTCACAAACGTGGGTATCCACCCTCAATATGATTGAGTTACTAGGTGCGACACCGGTTATGATCGATGTCGACCGTGATACACTAATGGTGCAACCTGACGCGGTAGAAAAAGCGCTCACTGCGAAAACGAAAGCGATAATTCCTGTGCATTATGCAGGTGCTCCTTGTGATCTCGACGCTTTACGCGCTATTGCGCAAAAAGCGGGGGTTCCATTAATTGAAGATGCTGCCCATGCGGTCGGTACCCGTTATAAAGAGGAATGGGTTGGTCAACACGGCACGGCCATTTTTTCTTTCCATGCCATTAAAAATGTCACCTGTGCAGAAGGTGGTCTTGTTGTTACTGATGACGACGAGCTGGCGCAACGTGTTCGTACATTGAAATTCCATGGACTTGGTGTTGACGCTTTTGATAGACAAATGCAAGGACGAAAACCACAAGCCGAAGTGGTTGAACCCGGTCTAAAATATAATTTATCTGATATTCATGCTGCGATAGCTGTTGTTCAGTTGTCCCGTGTTGAAGAGATGAATCAACGACGCGCACAATTGGTGGCACGTTACCGTGAAGCGCTGAAAAATTCGCCATTGCAAATGCTTTCAGTTCCTGAATACCCGCATTTACATGCCAATCACTTATTTATGGTGCGTGTTGATAAAAATGTCTGTGGTATTGATAGAGATAGCTTTATGGAAAAATTGAAAGCGTATGATATCGGTACAGGTTTGCATTTCCGTGCAGCACATACACAGAAATATTACCGTGAGAAATATCCGCAACTCTCACTTGTAGAGTCAGAATGGAACACCGCGACGCTTTGTTCTCTGCCTCTCTTCCCTGATATGTCTGATGCAGATGTTGACCGGGTTGTTAAAGCGATAAATGAAATCCTTTTGGAGTCAAAATAGTGTCATTTGTAGATGAATTTGAAGAGATCAAAAAGGTCTCTGTTGTAATCCCTGTTTATAATGAAGAGCAAAGTCTTCCTCAGTTACTTGAGCGTACAATTAAATCATGTAAACAACTTACGCAAGATTATGAGTTAATTTTAGTTGATGATGGCAGTAGCGACCGTTCAGCTAAAATGTTAACTGAGGCGGCAGAAAATCCTGATAACCACGTTATCGCGATTATTTTGAATCGTAATTATGGGCAGCACTCTGCAATTATGGCTGGTTTTAATCAGGCAGATGGTGATTTAGTTATCACTCTGGATGCAGATTTGCAAAACCCTCCAGAAGAGATCCCACGTTTAGTCCAAACTGCGGCTCAAGGTTATGATGTAGTTGGTACGCGCCGAGCAAATCGTCAGGATTCTTGGTTCCGTAAAACCGCATCTAAAATGATTAATGCGATGATCACGAAAGCAACTGGCCGCTCAATGGGCGATTACGGTTGTATGTTACGTGCTTATCGTCGTCACATTATTGATGCGATGTTGCAATGCCATGAAAGAAGCACATTTATTCCAATTTTAGCAAATACGTTTGCGCGTAGAACCATTGAAATTGATGTCGCTCATGCTGAACGTGAGTTTGGTGATTCAAAATACAGCTTTATGAAGCTGATTAATTTAATGTATGACCTACTGACTTGTTTAACAACGGCGCCTCTACGTTTGTTAAGTGTCGTTGGTAGTATTATTGCAGTCGGTGGTTTCTTGCTAGCAGTGTTGTTAATTGTATTACGTCTACTCTTCGGTGCAACTTGGGCTGCCGACGGCGTATTCACACTGTTCGCCATACTGTTTATGTTTATCGGTGCACAATTTGTCGCGATGGGCTTACTAGGTGAGTATATCGGCAGAATTTATAATGATGTGCGCGCGAGACCCCGTTATTTTATTCAAAAAGTCGTCGGTGCTAGTGATAAGACTGACAAAAATCAGGAAGAAAACTAATGAAAGCTATTGTTTTTGCCTATCATGATATTGGCTGTGTAGGGCTGAAAGCGCTTAAAAAAGCAGGTTTCGACATTCAGGCAGTCTTTACTCACACTGATGATCCTAACGAAAACCACTTTTTCTCTTCAGTAGCGCGTGTCAGCGCAGACATGGAACTTCCTGTTTACGCGCCAGAAAACGTGAACCATCCACTGTGGATTGAACGTATTCGTGAATTAAAACCAGATGTGATTTTCTCATTCTATTATCGTGATATGTTGAGTGAAGAACTGTTGGCTCTCGCTCCTAAGGGGGCATTTAACATACATGGTTCTTTATTACCTAAATACCGTGGCCGTGCACCTATTAACTGGGCGCTATTGAACGGTGAGAAAGAAACTGGCGTCACGTTACATAAAATGGTTGCGAAAGCGGATGCTGGTGACATTATTGCGCAAGAAAAAGTCGCGATTACTGACACAGATACCGCATTAACTTTACATGCAAAAGTTCGTGAAGCTGCTGAAGTTTTGTTAGACAAAACATTACCATTAATTGAAGCGGGCAGCTATAAAGCGATCGCTCAAGATGAGAGCCAAGCAACCTATTTTGGTCGTCGTACTGCGCAAGATGGTTTGATCGATTGGAATCGTTCTGCAAAAGAGATTGATTGCTTAGTTCGTGCAGTGACTGAACCATATCCAGGAGCATTCACCTATTTAGGTGAGCGTAAAATGGTTATTTGGCGTGCCCGTGTATTAGATGACAATCAAGGTAAACGTGCGGGAACGGTACTCTCAAGCGATCCTCTGCGTATCGCTTGTGGTGAAGGTGCGATTGAAGTCGTTAGCGGACAAGGCGATTCCGGCTTATATATGCAAGGAAACCGTCTGGCGAACGAAATGGGCATCGTCACCGATGTTCGTGTAGGACCAAAGCCAACCGCTCAAATCAAGCGTCGTAAGCGTGTTCTGATTCTTGGTGTTAACGGGTTTATCGGTAACCATTTAACTGAGCGTCTATTGCAAGATGATAATTATGATATTTACGGTATGGATATCAGTTCATCGGCGATTGATCGTTTCATTGGTAACCCACGTTTCCACTTTATTGAAGGCGATGTCAGCATTCATACTGAATGGATCGAATATCACATCAAAAAATGTGATGTCATTTTGCCGCTGGTGGCCATTGCAACGCCAATTGAATACACGCGCAATCCACTGCGTGTCTTTGAGTTAGACTTTGAAGAAAACCTGAAAGTTGTGCGTTACTGTGTGAAATATAACAAGCGTATTATCTTCCCATCGACCTCTGAAGTTTATGGTATGTGTGATGATAAAGAGTTTGATGAAGACGAATCACGCTTGATTGTTGGCCCAATCAACAAACAACGTTGGATCTATTCCGTGTCTAAACAATTGTTAGACCGAGTGATTTGGGCATACGGTGCGAAAGAAGGCTTGAAGTTTACACTATTCCGTCCATTTAACTGGATGGGACCACGTTTAGATAGCTTGAATTCGGCTCGTATCGGTAGTTCACGCGCTATCACGCAACTTATTTTGAACTTAGTTGAAGGTTCGCCAATCAAGTTGGTGGATGGTGGTGAACAAAAACGCTGCTTTACTGATATTAAAGATGGTATTGAAGCACTGTTCCGTATCATTGAAAACAAAGATGGTAAATGTGACGGTCAGATTATCAATATCGGTAACCCAACGAACGAAGCGAGCATTCGTCAGTTAGCTGAAATGTTGCTTGAAAGCTTTGAAAATCATCCATTACGTGGCCACTTCCCTCCGTTTGCGGGCTTCCGTGAAATTGAAAGTAGCAGCTACTATGGTAAAGGTTATCAAGACGTTGAGCATCGTAAACCAAGTATTGAAAATGCGCGTCGCCTGCTAGAGTGGGTGCCAACCATTGACATGAAAGATACCATTGAAGAAACGCTGGATTTCTTCTTGCAAGGTGCAGTGGAAGAATTAGGTAAGAACTAATGAAAAAAGTTGGCTTGAGAATTGATGTGGATACCTATCGAGGCACATTAGAAGGTGTACCACAGCTACTCAAAGTGCTTAAACAGCATAATATTCAGGCCAGCTTTTTCTTCAGTGTAGGACCCGATAATATGGGGCGCCATTTATGGCGCCTTTTGCGTCCTAAATTCCTGTGGAAAATGCTAAGGTCGAATGCAGCTTCTTTATATGGACTCGATATTTTACTTGCGGGTACGGCGTGGCCCGGCAAAAAAATAGCTAAAGATTTAGGCTATTTAATGAAACAAACCTTAGATGAAGGCCATGAGGTTGGATTACATGCTTGGGATCATCAAGGTTGGCAAGCTAAAGTCGCTAAATGGAGCGATGCTCAATTGACTGAGCAAGTTAAATTGGGGGTCGATGCATTGCAGCAAGCGATTGGGCAACCAGTGACCTGTTCGGCTGTTGCAGGGTGGCGAGGTGATGAGCGTGTCTTGGAAGTTAAACAAAAATTTGGGTTTCACTACAACAGTGACTGTCGTGGTAAATACCCATTTCGACCTGTTTTACGAGATGGTTCAATAGGTACAGTACAAATTCCTGTCACATTACCCACTTATGATGAAGTTGTTGGGACTGTTGTGAGTGATGAGGATTTTAATGATTTTATCCTACAGGCCATTAAAGATGATCTAGGTGTGCCTGTTTACACCATTCATACCGAAGTTGAAGGGATGTCGAAATCACAACAATTTTCACAATTATTGGAACGAATTGCCCAAGAAGAAATCCAATTCTGTACATTGAGTGATTTACTGCCAGAAGACATAAACACACTGCCTAAAGGAAAAGTGGTTCGTGCACCATTCCCAGGGCGTGAGGGCTGGCTTGGCTGCCAAGAAGAGGGATAGTATAAGCATGTTGAATAACCGAGCGAGCAAAGTAGGAGCCTCTCTGCTGGCTCTTTTTTTTATCTTAACTTATTTGCTACCGTTAAATAGCCGTTTACTTTGGCAACCAGACGAAACACGATACGCAGAAATTAGCCGTGAAATGCTGCAACGCGGTGATTGGATCGTGCCGTATATGCTGGATATACGCTATTTTGAAAAGCCTGTTGCGGGCTATTGGATTAACAATATCAGCCAAATGATCTTTGGTGATACTAACTTTGCGGTTCGTTTTGGTTCAGTATTCTGTATCTTGCTCAGTGCGCTACTGATTTATCGCATGGCAAAAATGATGTGGCGTAACAATCATGTAGCTTATGTTGCCAGCTTCATCTATGTGTCTATGTTTCTCGTATTTGCCGTAGGAACATACAGTGTACTCGACCCGATGTTATCATTGTGGATTGCGGCAAGTATGTACTGTTGCCTATGGGCGATGAAGGCGAGAGGGATAAAAGAAAAACTAGGCGCTTGGATATGCCTTGGTTTAGCGTGTGGGATGGCCTTTATGACAAAAGGCTTCTTAGCATTAGCGATTCCTGTGATTGTGATGTTACCGATTACCCTTTATCAAAAACGCTTCTTAGAGATGGTGAAGTATGGGCCATTGGCGATTATTTCCGCAGTAATCATTAGCTTACCTTGGGCACTATCTATCGCCAAGCAAGAGCCTGATTATTGGAATTACTTCTTTTGGATAGAACATATTAAGCGTTTTACCGCTGATGATGCTCAGCATATCGCCCCATTTTGGTATTACATTCCTATTATCCTGTTAGGAAGTATCCCTTGGGCTGGTCTGCTACCAGGCTCGCTAATTAAAGGTTGGAAAGAGCGTAAATCCAATCCAGATATGTTTTTCTTGTTTTGTTGGTTTATTGTGCCAGTTATTTTCTTCAGTATCTCGCGCGGTAAGCTTCCTACGTATATGTTGCCATTTATGGCTCCGCTCGCATTACTTATGGCCAAATATGGTGTGGATTGTGTGCGTAGCGGTAAAATGAAAGCTTTAAAAGCCAATGGGATCATCAATGTTGCAATTGGTGTTCTAGCAGTGATCGCAATTATTGTGGCGGGAACGGTGATTAAGCGTCCTTTGTATGAAGCGGATGAGTGGTCGAAAATGGTGCTTGGTATCGTTGCTTTCTCCATTTGGGGCATCATTGGTTACCTATGTACCGTGTTAAATGCGAAGTATTGGTTATGGGCTGCATCTTGTTCACTCGCAGTAAGCTTATGTATCGGTAGTGCTCTGCCAAACAACACCATTAATTCAAAGTTGCCACAAAGTTTTATTCATAAGCATCATGATTTATTAATGGATAGCAAATACTTAATGGCAAGTAACGTTGGTATTGCGGCTGGACTGGCTTGGGAAACTAAAAACTCAAATATTTACTTGTATAATAGCAGTGGTGAATTGACTTACGGCCTAGAGTATCCAGACAGTCAACATCGTTTGGTGAAACCGGATCAATTTGCAGCTTGGCTAGCAAAAGCGCGTCAAGAAGGTCAAGTAACGGTCGTCTTCTTGCTCGGCCGTAAAGAGGGATTACCTGACATTCCTAAACCTGATGAAGTCATTAGTAATTCGCGTATTGCGATAGTGGTATATCACAAACAATGATTGCACAATTATTCCTATTGCTTTTCGTCAGCGTACTAACGTGTCTTGGGCAAATTGCACAAAAACAAGCCGTTGTCTGTTGGCAAGGTGATAAACATAATAAAACAGCAGCGGCCATTCGTTGGCTGCTGCTAGCAGTATTGATGCTTGGGTTAGGTATGTTGTTTTGGTTAAAACTACTGGAAAGCATGCCACTCAGTATTGCTTACCCTATGCTCAGTATTAATTTTGTGTTAGTTACCTTAATTGGCCAATTTGTTTACCATGAACCTACAGGTCTTAATCATTGGTTAGGGGTAGCGGCAATTATGTTTGGTATTTTCTTGATGAGTATAAGTGGATGAATAAAGGCTATTTTTGGGTAATAGGTAGCGCACTATTAGTCACGATTGCACAATTAAGCTTAAAAGCTGGCGTTGTGGGATTGCCTTCATTTACTTTAGGCTGGCATTGGTTGCAACTCGAATGGTTAATCACCAATGTGGTTAATCTGAGTATTGTATGCGTTGGTTTAGTTTGTTATGCCTTATCGATGCTGTGTTGGCTATTGGCATTAAAATCAATTCCACTTAATAAAGCCTATCCATTGATTAGCTTAAGCTATGTTTTTGTTTATCTATTAGCCGTTATTTTGCCTTGGTATAATGAGCCTGCGACATGGCTAAAAGCAGGGGGAATTGCTTTTATTATTCTGGGCGTCTGGTTGATTAGTCGACCTGTGAAAGCAAAGTCTCAATAATAGAATGAGGTAGTTTAAACTTCTGATTATTTATTTTTCATCTTTCAGCGGCTATGATAATAAATTAAACATGTCACTGATTTATTCACAGGGTGCAGCATGATAATAAAATGGCAGTATCTACCATTATTGTTTTCATTGGTGTTAATCGGCTGTTCGTCTACATCGGTAAAAAAGACGCCGCCCCCGCCATTAAAAACACAATTATCGGATCCCATTATGACAATTGCTCAACTTAAGGAGCAATTACAACAGTGGTATGGCACGCCTTATAACTATGGTGGGATGAGTCAAAGCGGTATTGATTGCTCTGGTTTTGTTTATCGAACCTTTAATGATCGTTTTGCCATTCAATTACCCCGTACCACGATAGATCAAACCCGATTAGGTACCCGTATTGATAAATCAGATTTAATGCCAGGTGATTTGGTTTTTTTCAAAACCGGTTCAGGTGAAAATGGCTTACATGTTGGGATTTATGATACAGATAATACCTTTATTCACGCTTCAACCAGTAAAGGTGTCATCCGTTCTTCAATGGATAACGTCTATTGGCGAAAAGTGTTTTGGCAAGCTCGTCGCATCTGATTTCACTGTCATTGCCTCATTTTTATCTTTATTTATGCTATCTTAAGAGCAAATTTTGCTTTTAAGGTAGCACTATGTCTAGCTTACGTTTATTGATATCTGAATCGTTCGATCCTTGGTTTAACCTTGCTGTAGAAGAGACTATTTTTCGCCAAATGCCAGCAGACCAGCGGGTCATGTTTTTATGGCGCAATGCGGATACCGTCGTCATTGGACGTGCGCAGAACCCATGGAAAGAATGTAACACGCGTCGTATGGAAGAAGATAATGTCCGCTTAGCTCGCCGTAGTAGTGGAGGAGGGGCTGTTTTTCAGGATTTAGGCAATACCTGTTTCACCTTTATGGCGGGCAAACCTGAATATGATAAAAGTATATCGACAAAAATTATTGTTGATGGTTTGATGCGTGTGGGGATCGACGCTGAAGTTTCTGGACGCAATGATTTAATCTTAAATACGATTGATGGGCCGCGTAAAATCTCCGGCTCAGCGTACCGTGAAACAAAAGATAGAGGCTTTCATCATGGCACTTTATTAATTAATTCAGATTTAAACCGTTTAGCTGATTACCTCAATCCCGATCCCAAAAAATTACAGGCGAAAGGGATCACCTCGGTTCGCTCACGAGTGGCTAATTTGTGCGAATTGGTCGCGGATATTAGCCATGAAAAGGTGTGTGAAGGCATTATACAAAGTTTCTTCGATTATTACGGCGAAACTGTTGACGCTGAATTTATTTCCCCTGAAAAACTGCCAGATTTACCCAATTTTAGTGACACTTTTGCGAAACAAAGTCGTTGGGAGTGGAATTTTGGGCAAGCACCTGCTTTTACTCACTACAGTGATACTCGTTTCCCTTGGGGAGGTATTGAGTTTCATTTTGATATCGAGAAAGGGGTCATTAAACGTTGTCAATTTTTCACAGATAGTCTTGAACCATCACCGTTAGAATGGCTTAGTCAGCAGTTGAGCGAACAAGTTTATCAAACTGACACTGTTCGTAAACTGATTGTACAAATGCGTCAGATGTGGCCTGAACTGGCTGAACAAATTTCAGACCTAGAAGGTTGGTTAATACACGAATTAAGCTAAATAAAATTCACTTTTCGTTAACGGTTACTTAGCCATTGAACCTAAATAGATGGAGGCCAAGTAACAGTTAACGTTATTTATTTTCCTTGAATATTAATCGCATCATCCATTCTAGCTTCGAGTTTTTCACTTAAGCCAAAATCTTCTTCATCGCTCTCTGGAGTAAATAAATGATAGCTTTCCTTTAAATGTGGGTTAGAAATACCAAGCCAACTTGCTAATCCATTAATAAACATCATGCCTGATTTTTTAGCGATAATATATTGTGTCGATACCTGATCTGAAGAAAGCTGAATTAAAGGTACGCGATACGCATATTTCGTTTTTCCATGCATAATTTTTATTTGTTCTTCTGTGTCTTGATGAGAAAGACCATGGTCAGCAAAATAAATCACTGAGAATGTACGATCTTTTTGTTTGTATTGCTTTTCTAGTAATGAGTAAATTGCCTCAATCACTTCATCTGTTTTATTGATGCTAGCGACATAACACGAGATATTGTGATATTTAATATCTTTAGTGGTAAACGGATTATCATAGTCCTCAATTCTGCCACATGGGTTCGGGTGAGAGCCATAGAGATGTATAATAAAAAGCCTTTTTTGTTTTTTTTGAGTCGGGCTAGTCAATTCTTTTTTAAAGAGAGGGATCAGTGAAAAATCACTCTCATCATTAGAATTAAATGCGCCAAGTTTATTAAATCTTTTGACATCGGCATGTTTTGCGATAAACGTAATCGGTGTATCATGTTGACCAATATAACCTTGATTAGATATCCAGTACGTTTTAAAACCCGCTGATTTAGCTAATCCAACAATATTAAGTCCGTAATTTGGTTTAACTGTTTCTTTATCCGATAACGTTAGCATTAACCGCAATGAACCAATGGTGTTGTTATCTGCGCTGTTTAAACCATCAATAATGGTACTATTCACGCGATTCAAAAATGGCGTATTGTTTATCGGGTATCCGTAAATTCCCATATAATCACGGCGCACACTTTCACCAATGATTAACACATAATCATCATAATGTTGGTTATTATCTAATGTCGATTTTCCCCACTCACTAGATTTAGTAAAATCACGTAGCGTGATAATTTCTTCTTTCACCTTGGTGGCAGATTCATAAACGTTATAGAAATATTCAAATGGAGATTGATTAATCAAGGCGATTATGACTAAAACAATCATTAATGTTTTGTTGCGATAGTAATTAATATTTAGCTTAGAGCATAATTTTTTAAAGGCTAAAATACCAATAATAATTAATATGGCATAAAAATAATTTACTATTGAAATCTGTGTAAAAAATTCAATCCCTTCGATCGCATCGGTTGCAATAACCGATGCAAAATATTGATATGTCGGTTTATCAAATGTTAAGCCAATGGGCGTATAAATTGCATACAGAATAGCAATTGGTATTCCTATCCATACATAGGCTTTCTTGGATGCATAGAGAATAATATAAAGAGCACAAACGAGAGTAATATCTCTAGGGGTTGGATGGGCGTAGCCTGATCCCTTCAACATTAATTTAGATGAAATAATAAGTATGATAAGAGGGATAATGTAGATAAGTAAGTTTTTTATTTTTACAATCTTATCTTGTAACTTATTTTTATACCATTCAGATAATCTGGGGTGTTTCACAAATAGCCTTTAAAATATACTTAAGAGTGACTTAATTATAACGCTGTAGAATAATTGAAAGAAGGTTATTGCTTTTTTTGTAGAATGTCAAAAGATCATAGCGAGCGTTTTATTTAAAAAGAAAGCGAACTTAAGTGATTATTGGAACGAATGTAATGGTAGCAGGCGGAGATTTTTCTCTTTTTTAAAGAAAGATTCAACGTTAGTGTGGGGCTGACGCGGTATAAAAAAGAGCCGGTATTTACCGGCTCGGACATAGACTTCAATGTTTAGGGAATGAAAAAATTGTTAAGGGGACTAATAATACTCAACTATACAACTGAAATTTACTTAGCTATTACAATTGCAAGACATAAAGGTTTTACACTCAGGCATTTGACCACTTTGGCGAAATTTTGCTGGAGTGATATCAAAATGTTTTTTAAATATACGTGTGAATGTCGCTTGTGAGCTAAAGCCATACTGTAGAGCAATATCTAAAATAGGTAGATTACCATCACGTAATGATTTTGCTGCTTCGAGTAAACGACGTTTACGGACGTATTCGCCAAGCGTGCAGCCTTTCATTTCTTTGAAAACACGCTGTAAATGCCATTTAGAATAACCACTTTTATCGGCAATAGTGTCGATTTTGATGCCTTCATTGCGTTGTAACTGACTTTCCAGCCATTTAACAATATCGTTGACTACACTCTCAGACATATTTACCTCCCACTGCTATGGGTTATTGTTCATTAATAACTAATAATAACTAAAGAAATTAGTATCTATTCTTCCTATTTTTCCGATATATCGATAGGCATAACGTGCTTTTTTTTAATGAGAATAATAATAACTTCGATAGTTTTTACCAATCGGTCAATTTTATACATACATTAGTGTATGTTATTTATTATTTTAAATCAATATGATATGAGTTGTGTGTTTTATTTTAATCAATCTGTATCCTTATCTGACCCCTTATTCAAATTTTTTGTCGGAAGCATTCGAAATTATTAACCAAGTAAAATATTGAAAAATTAATTTTGCTTAAATCTGTAGTGAGACGCGATTTTAACCATCAATCGTTAGGAAATACCGAGCTAATAGTAATGAATGTAAATGCTTTATAATTTTTATTCTTCAATGTTATTAACTGTATTTTTAATTTTAGGAAGTTAATTTGACAAGTAATTCGTATTAACTTATTGGTAACAACCTAAATAGTCATTTACCGATGATAATAAAAGGTCGGTGATGGGAGAGGGAGGAAGCGGTCATGACGCATATTTGTCGCGACTGTATGGCGTGATAAATTGATAAAAAGGAAAGAAGGTTTCTTGAATAAAATGCGCCAAGAAACCTAAGAGATTGTTAGCGTCGTAGGTATACGTGAGGTGTTGCAATTTCTGGGTGTGAGATCACACCGAGATCGGCTTTATACCATTGAGTTAAATTTGCGGTAGTGAGTACCTGTTCAGGTGTACCTGTTGCAACGAGTTGCCCTTGATGAATTAAATAAACCCGATCAGCATAAAGTGCAGTGAGGTTGAGATCATGCAAAACACAACATACGCCAAATGGGCGTTCACGAGTTAGCTGATGCAATAAACGTAAGCTATGTTGTTGATGATAAAGGTCAAGAGCAGATGTTGGCTCGTCCAGAAATAAACAGGCTGGCGTCGTATTTGGTTGCCATACTTGCGCCAGTACTCGCGCAAGTTGAACCCGTTGCTGTTCACCGCCTGAAAGTTGGCGAAAATCACGCTGGCGTAGTTCAAGACAATCTGTTTGTGTTAAAGCTTCTTCGATGGCTTGTTGCTTATGCTCTGAACCGTAAGGGCTTCGCCCCATGGCAACGACGTCTTCAACGGTAAAAGCAAATGATAGGCTATTTTGCTGCTTCATCACCGCACGTTTTTTTGCTAATGCCTTGTGTTGCCATTGGCCCAGCGCTATGCCTTCTAATAAGCATTCGCCGGTGGTTGGGGGCGTAAATCCAGTTAGTAGCTTTAGTAGACTGGATTTACCTGCACCGTTAGGCCCAATAATGACAACCATTTCATGCGGTTGTATGGATAGACTAATGTCCTGTATTAGTCGCTTATCACCGATTTGGTAACTGAGATTGCGTGCCTCTAGGAGAGATGATGTCGTCATGGTTTTTAAACCCTCCCTGTTGGTTGACGTAAAATTAGCCATAAGAAGTAAGGGCCACCAATTAAACCGGTAAGTAACCCAACTGGGATTTCAGCGGGGGAAACCGCGATCCGTGCAAGAGTATCTGCGACTAGGAGTAACGTTGCGCCAACAATTGCGGAACCAGGGATCAGCCAACGATGATCTGGACCCAGAGTCATGCGAATGAGATGAGGCACGACTAATCCCACAAACCCAATCACACCACTCATTGCGACAGCGCACCCGACAAGTAGAGCGCTGAGGAAAAGCAAAATAAATTTTGAGCGTTCAACGTTTAATCCGAGATAGTGCGCATCTTCATCACCCAGTTGAAGTAGGTTAAGTTTATTACCTTGCCAAAGGCAGACAAAGCAGGTAGGTAAAATCACACTAGCGGCAATGGCCAGTGAGGACCAATCGACATTCGCCAGTGTTCCCATCATCCATAAACTAAAGGTACGTAATTGTTGGTCATCACTGATATAACTTAACACCCCAATGAATGACATACATAATGCATTGATAGCAATACCAGCAAGTAATAAGCGTGACAGGTTGCCATGAGAGTAACGATTCAAGCTAAAAATAATCACTGAAACAATAAGGCTGCCAATGAAAGCCGCACCGATATGCCCATAGTTAAGTAAGACACTTGGCAATGAAAATGAAAAAACGATAAAAGCGGCAACGCATAAAGCCGCACCGCTACTGATCCCTAATAAGCTTGGGTCGGCGAGAGGATTACGGAAGAGTCCTTGCATAATAGCGCCAGAAACGGCAAGCGCTAAGCCGACTAAAATAGCCAATAAGATACGCGGTAGGCGAATATTAAGCCAAATTTGCCAAACGGGGTCTGTGGCTGGTGTTTGCCACAGAGTCTTAAAGGAAACATTCATTGCACCCGCATTGGAAGCGAGTAAGGCAATGACACTCAAAACCAGTAAAAGGACAACAATAGCTAACCTTGGGTGTTTAATTCGATTCATTGAAACTTCTCTAATGCCTCTCGCATTTGCTGCATGACTTTTGGCGTACCGAGACTAAAACCAAGCATTCCCATATCATCAACAACGATCAGTGCTTTATTTTTTGCTGCCGGAGTCATGGCTAATCCGGGGAGTTTCCAAACGTTATCTTCTCCACCTAACGATTTAATGCCTTCATGAGTCACGATAATGAGATCAGGTTGGCTCGCGATAACGCCTTCTTGTGATAAAGGTCGATAGCTATTAAAGCCTGTCATTGCATTTTTAGCCCCTGTTGCTTTGATCAGGCTATCTGCGGCAGTTTGTTGTCCAGCGGCAAGAGGGAGTACACCACCATGACTCATGATAAATAATACTTTTTTATCTATTGGTGACGTATTTACGGCGGCAACTTGTTGATTAAATTGTTCCACCAACTGTTGACCTTGTTCTGTTTTGCCAACTGCGTTGGCAACAGTCGTAATTTTTTCTGGAATGGCTTCTAATGCAGGTTTACCAGTGACTTTGATAATCTTTACGCCACTTTTTTCTATTTGGGAAAGTGCGATTGAGGGTTTTGCTAGTTCACTGGCTAGCACAAGCGTTGGGCGCATAGAAAGTACGCCTTCAGCGTTGAGCATTCGCATATAACCGACATCGGGTAGCTTAACAGCTTGAGCGGGATGAAGGCTGGTGCTATCCCGAGCAACAACTTGTGAACCTGCATCAAGCTCAAAAACAATTTCAGTGACATCACCACCAAGTGTGATGATACGTTCTGCCGAGTGAGCAGTGAAGCTCATGATTAAAGTGACTGCAATTAGAAGCCATTGTTTCATTTTATTTACCTACGATTAAATGTGCGGTAGCGCCATAACCTGATTACGCCATTGTTCTTGCTCAGGCGTACCTTCTGTACGTTGCCCATACATCTGTACAATTTGATGACCGTCTTTATCGAAGACTTCAAGGCTTGTTACGAAACCATCTTGAGTTGGTTTGCGCGTTACCCAACACTCTGAAACACCATTTTCAATCATATGTAAGGTAAAATCTGGATTGAAAATATTCAGCCATTTAATATCAGAACCTTCAGCTTGATATGGCATCAAACGTTTGAGTTGGCCTGTAAAAATTTGTACGCAACCGCGGTTACCGACAAAAATCATAATTTCATTTTGATCGTTAAACGCAGTATTAACCAATTGGTTAAATGAATCAGCAGGCACTCGCCACGCGAGATCATCACTGACAGCGCGAAAGACTTGTTGGCGACTTAAATTGTTTTTCTTCAGTAAGATAAAGAATTGGTGAACATCGGTCATGTTGCGCCATTCTTGCTCAAGCTGTTGTTTCAATTCATCGCTGATAGGCTGTTCAGAGAAAGGCTCTGCGGCTTCAATAACCAATGGAGGATTATCAGAGGTTGCATATTGTTCAATCAATGCATGCCAAGCAGCCATGTCGGTCTCATCTGTAGTATAGACCTTATGTAGCGCATCACCTTGTTTGTCAAAAAACTGAATGCTATGACGTTCACCGTTTTTAGCGTCTTCAGTCAAGGTAAAAACCGAATCCCAATGGCTGAAAAACATGCGTAAATCGAGTGCGCGTGGATTTAAAATCAATCCGGCATGCGCACTGAATTTAGCATTGTCATAACGACCAATTTGTTCATGAACAACATATTCATTGCGAGTGATGGCTTTAACATTGCCAACCGCCGCTAACGCTTTGAGTAGTGTAGGGGCATCAACATTCAGTCTTTGCGCTTTGTCATGGCCAACACGGCTATGTAAAAGTTCGCCTTCCGAAACATTGAGATAAGCAGCTAGATCACGAGCATATTTGGCTTTGTTTTCTACTTTTGCTTGTTGATAACGCTCAAACAGTGTTGAACTCACAGTGTATCTCCTTAATTAACAATAAATTACCATTGGAAACTGACAAATAGCTTCGCATTACGTCCATCCTGCGGGACGCCTTGTGATGAGTAGTATTCTTTATCGAAAGCATTGCCTAAAACGACACTGGTTCCTAGACCTTTTAATTGGCCTTCACCTTGATAGCTAACGTAAAAATCATGAACAGCATAGCCTGCTTGGCGTGGTTGTTTTGATGCAGCATTAAAGTCAGTATGGCGGGTAAATTCACCTAACCAACCGACAGAAAAACCACTGTCTGAAATGGGGACGTTAAGGTTGCTGGTTAGCGAGTCAGGTTTAATGGAGGTAATTGATTTACCATTTGATTCGTCTTTACCTTCGGTATGGTTGTAAGCCAAATTCCAACCAAAATAGTCGTTTTTATAGTCCATTGAAGCATCCCAACCCCAAATTTTAGCTCGTTTTGTATTGATGGAGGTTGTGTAGTTATTCTGAGGATTTCTAAAGTCAACGTTCACATAGGTATTGATATAGTCTTTTGCTTTAGTATCAAAATAACTAGCTTTAAATTGTAGATTGTCACGCTCAGTTAGGAGGTCATCAAACCTTAGCCCAAACCCATATTCAGCAGTACGCGTAGACTCTGGCTTGAGGTTGGGATTTGGTCGCCATCTATTGACTATTGGGCCCATTTGGAAATGAATTTCATCGTTATACATTTCCATCATAGAAGGTGCTCGGAAAGCTTCTGAATAAGAGGCAAATAACATTGACCAGTCTGTTGGGGTAATGCTAACGGCGCCTTTAGAAGACCATTTGCCTTCTTTCACGTCCTCATTATCTTTAGCGGTTGCTTTATAATGGTCATAGCGAGTGCCAACAATAAACGATACAGGTAAATCTTTTAAGGCGATTTCATCTTGCAAGAAACCGGATGCAAAGGTGATATCAGCATCAGGGAATTGCGTTGTTGACGCGTAAGGTGTTTGATTTTGTTTGTATGTTTCGCCGCCATAAGTAAAGTTATGGGCTGCGATAGGTAAGTCATACAAGTGTGTTTTATTATCAACTTTCAGACCATAAGTTTTTTGGGTACGGCCTTCATAGTGAGTATTTTTACCTTTAGCGGTAATATTAACGTCAGAATAGTAAGTGGTCGCTTTAAGATTTAACCAATCGTTTGATTCTGGATTTAACTGGTAAGTCGCTTGGGCATCACGTTGACGTGTAGTGCGGTTAACCTTTAGATTATCCTTAGTAATATCGATTTGTTGTGGGTCTTTGGGTTCATAAGCATTGTTATTGTAATAGCGCAGTTGCCCTGACAATTTTTGGTCATCATTCACCTGCCATGTGCCTTTGGCAAGCATGTTGGCTATGGTTTCTTTGTTTTCCATATCATCGCCATTACTCAAGCGAATATCACCCACTTGTTTGGTGACAAAACTGAATAAACCATCAAATTGTTCAGTTCGCCCAAAAGATGTACCGCCGAAACCAAAACTATGATCCCCTGTCGCCGCTTGGCTAAAAACACGGAAACCGCTGTTTTGACCCTCGCGTAATAGATCTTTAGCGTCTACGGTTTCCCAAGCGATCACACCGCCCATCGCGCCGCTACCATACAGTAGAGCTGAAGGACCGCGAACAATTTCAACTTGTTTTATCAATGCCGGATCAATAAAAGTACCATTTACATGGCCAGTATCAGTACCTTGGCGCACATTATCGACTAATGTCAAAATACCGCGACGGTCGAAACCACGCATATAGATATCTTGCCCATTTACACGGCTGGTGCCTGTGACACCAATACCCGGAACTTTACGTAAGATGTCATTTACAGTACTTGCCGTTTGTGTTTCAGGTGAATTATTTTTGATAACAGTCACCATCATCGGGGCATCGAAGCTATCTCTTTCAGTACCTGTAGCATAGACGGTCATCACATCATTGCGATTTGATGTTGTTGTTTCTGCATGAGCGCTTGCCATAACGGAAAGTATTGCGCTTGTCAGAACGGATAAACGTAAAACATGAGACATATAGTTATACTCCATAAAGTGTTACCGGTTTGCTCCCTAAGTTTCGATTTTGCCTAAAGCCGTATGCAGGGAAACAAACCGGCGAGTATTATTTATTTTATAATTATTAAATGGTTACCATTGATAACTCACATTGAAATAGAAATTACGGCCTTCTTGGGGAACCCCCATTGAAGAGACATATTGACGATCAAAGGCGTTTTTCATCGTTAATGTCGTATTCAACCCTTTTATAAATTGGTCAGCTTGATAGTGCATATAAAAGTCATGAAGGCTATAGCCTGCATACTGGATGACTTCTTTATGGTAACGATCGAGTCCATGCTGAGATTTGTGTTGTTTTAATTGGTACTTAGCATTGCCTTGGAACTGTGTTTTAGCCGCAAATTCACCTACCCAGCCAAGACTAAGGCCAGTGGTTGCAATAGGGGCATTGAAGCGAACAAGTAACGTTTCAGGGCGAATGGAAGAGAGGGAATAGCCTGTGCCGTCCTCTTTACCTGTTGTTTTGTTATGACTGATATTTAAATCAAACCAGTGGGTTTTATAGCGAATAAAGCTATCAATACCTCGAATGGTGGCGGAAGGAATGTTGCTAAAATAAATTTCATTAGGGAACCATTGATATTGCCCTTTCATGAAATGGTATTTTTTGGTGTAACGACCTTCAACGGCAATATGATTTTTCGCTTTGGTATCAAAATACGTGGATCCGAATTGCAGCTCGTCGCCATTTGATAACAGATCATCAAAACTTGCTTTTAAACCAACTTCTACTGTTTTATTTGTCTCAGGTTGTAAGTCAGGCGTAGGTCTAAAATCGGAAGTTAGCCAGCCGCCCATCACCGAAAAGTGATTAGAATTGTTATACAGCTCTGCCATACGAGGCGTCCGATAACCTTCGGAGTAAGAGGAGTATAGGTTTAACCAATGTGCCGGCGTGATACTGACCGCAAAACGTGATGACCAATTCGTGTCTCTATTTTTTGCAAACCCTTGGCGTGAAGCTTCATAGCTTGTGAAACGGGTTCCCGTTGAAAGCGTAATAGGCAGGTGGTGCAACGTCATATCGTTGTTAATCCAGCCCGAAATATTAGCGAGTCGAGTCGGGGGATAGCTGATTGCGTGTTGATTGGGTTTTTGTTGTTGTTGATAATACTCGAGACCACTTTCTATTTGGTTGTTCACCCAACTCTCAATAGGGACGATAACGTGATTCGTCAATTTTGTACCATAGGTATATTGCGTCCGCTTTTCGCGTTGATATTGATGATCGGCTTTTGCTTTTTCTCTATCTAACTGACTCAAAGCGAGGTCGGTATAGTACAGCTCCCAATTTGTTTGCCAGTTAGGAAAACGGTTTGACGTAATATACTGACTAATTGAAACATCACGCTGGTGACTATTGCGCTCGTGGGGCGTGTTTTTAAAACGCGTATCTGCGAAATTGTTTACTGTCGGTTGTTTGAGACCCAATCCATCATTGCGATATTCACGTAGTTGTAGGGCTAAATGATAATTAGGCTGTGCATACCAAGTGGTTTTTAATAACCAGTTATGCACTTTCTCGTGATTATCTTGGGTCGGAAAATCCGCAGAGGTGAGTGAGTATTTTTTACGTTGGCTATAACTCAATAGCATATCCAGAGGGCCTGTATGTCCGTATACAGATGCCCCAGCAAGGTAGCTATGGTCATTGCGGTTGATCCCACTGAATAAACGACCACCTACACGCTGGCCTTCTTTTAATAAGTCGGCAGCATCAACGGTTTTCATTGCCACAACACCTGCTAATGCGCCGCTACCGTGTGCAACAGAGGATGCACCTTTATGGATAAAGACGTTTTTTACCAGTGACGGGTCAATAAATGTCGCGTTATATAACCCAGAATTAAAATCTTGAGTGACGTTATCCACCGTGATTTTTACTGCGCGAGAATCGTAGCCACGCATATGAATTTCTTGGCCATAAGTTCCCCCAGTACCTGAAACAAAGATACCTGCTTGGCCTTTGAGCAAATCGAGTGCAGAAGTTGCTGATTGATATTCAGGGGTTTGCGCATCAATGACATCAACTTGCTCGGCGACGGCAATGTTTTCGTGATGATAAGGGGGGGCGGTGACATGAACAGTATCACCTATCGTTTTTTTTGCTGTTGCCACCGCGCTAAATCCTGAAATAGCAAGTGTTGTCGCAATGGCGGAAGCGGTGAGTTTTGATCCATTTAACGATAGGGTAGGTGTAGCAGACATCAGTTTAAACTCCATAGGAAATCCTTTCCTTATGTGGTGAATTAAGCTGGCTGCCTTGATACGAGATCTGGGTGGCTTGCTATGAACAAATTTTGAATAAAAAACTATTTAGTGAGAATAAGTTTTCCAGCGCGAGTTTGCCTTAATTGGTAAATCTCTCCATGATGTTGAATGGTCAGTTTACCTTCAGAACCTAATAGTTGCAGGCTATCGACAACATCAACTTTGACTGGTTGAACCACGGGTTTGGCGATATTTTTAACGGCTGGTTTTGTCATGTTATCAGTCATAATCAACCCAAGTGATAATAAAACTCATAGTGAGAATCATTATCTTTAAGTTGTTTGGTAACATCAAGAGGTTTTTACATTTAGGTGACAAAATGGCGACAATCGGTATGTTAATCGTTTACCTAGTTGAATAGCTGGGGGATTTGTTCAGAAAATTTGAGAGAAATCGGCTTTTTTACTCAGGATAGGATGAAAAAAGCCGATGTGGTTAAATCATTCGTCGATATTATTTGAATCGGCTTTCTACCGCTTCCACTAAAACGTCGATTAGTTGTTCAGTATCATCCCAACTTAAGCAAGGATCAGTAATGGATTGACCGTAAGTGAGAGGATGGTTAGGTATAATTTTCTGAGTACCTTCGATTAAAAAGCTTTCAGCCATAACCCCACTAATGGCTGTAGAGCCTCCTTTGATTTGTTCCGCGATATCTCGAGCCACTTCCAGTTGGCGACGATGAATTTTTTGACAGTTGCCATGGCTAAAATCAATGACTAAATGCTCAGCTAATTCAAACTCACGCAATGTATCGCAAGCGGCGGCAATATCACCAGCAGAGTAATTTGGTTGTTTACCACCACGCATGATGATGTGACCATGAGGATTACCGCTGGTTTGGTAGATGGTCATTTGGCCATGTTTATCTGGGGACAAAAACATATGTTGTGCTTTTGCCGCACGAATAGCGTCAATAGCAATTCGAATATTGCCGTCAGTGCCATTTTTGAAACCAACCGGACAGGAAAGGGCCGATGCCATTTCGCGATGGATTTGGCTTTCGGTTGTTCTCGCGCCAATTGCCCCCCAGCTGATTAAGTCGGCGATATATTGTCCAGTGACCATATCGAGAAATTCTGTCGCTGTCGGTAGCCCAAGTTGGTTAACATCAATAAGCAGTTTTCGCGCGAGACGGATCCCGGTATTAACTTGGCAAGAATTATCTAAATTGGGGTCAGAGATTAATCCTTTCCAGCCAACAACAGTGCGTGGTTTTTCAAAATAGGTCCGCATGACAATTTCGAGGCGATCTTGGTAACGTTCACGTAATATATTAAGCCTATTTGCATATTCTAGAGCGGCATCAATATCGTGAATAGAGCAAGGACCCACGATCACCAATAAACGAGGATCTTCACCCGATAATATTTTTTCTATGCGTTGACGTGACGCTGTCACGTTTTGTGCGACTTTTTCAGAAATAGGAAATTCATCAGCGAGTGCTTGTGGTGTAATCAAGCTATCAACACGCTGAGTACGTAGTTCATCAGTTTTTTGCATTCTTTTTTCTCAAAAGCGGTAATAGGCTGAGCCATATCAGTGATTGAGATCACAATAAACGAAAATGGCTCAAATTCAACCAACAACATGAGATTGAATGAAAGATTTTTTTAAAAATGCTGACGAATTAAAAAATTCGTCGTTGTAAGCCCATTGTATCAATGACTTTGGCTGAAATTTCTTCTACAGAATAGTTGGTTGTATTGAGGTAGTTAATTTTGTTTTGTCGAAACAATGCTTCTACTTCTGCAATTTCAATACGACACTGCCTCAATGAGGCGTAACGACTATTTTCCCGACGTTCTTCACGAATGGCAGCTAATCGTTCTGGGCTAATGGTTAAACCAAATAATTTGTGAGTATACGGGCGTAATGCGGCTGGCAGTTGTAAATTATCCATATCATCGGCAGTAAAAGGGTAGTTTGCTGCTTGAATACCGAATTGCATGGCTAAATATAGGCTGGTGGGCGTTTTGCCACAACGGGAGACACCCAGCAAGATGATTTGGGCTTGATCCAAATTACGTAATGAAATGCCATCATCATGCGCTAAGGTATATTCGATAGCGGCAATACGGGCATCATATTGGTTGATATTTTGTAGGGATAAACCGTGAGTGCGATTCAGTTTAGGTTCTGGTTCAAGGCCCACTTCTTGTTGGATGGGGGCAACTAAGGTTTGTACGATGTCCTGACAAAAACCGGCGCTTTCAGTAATAATTTTTTTAACAGAAGGTGAAATAATGGAATAGAACACGAGGGGGCGATTTTGTGTTTCTTGATAAATGGTATCTATTTTCTGTTTTATCTCTTGAGCACGTGCTTCTGTCGTGACGAAGGGCAGCGTATAAGAGTTGAAAACTAAAGGGAATTGCGACAAAACAGCATGCCCTAATGTTTCTGCGGTAATGGCTGTTCCATCAGAAATAAAGAAAACAGTTCGTTCTGCGAGGTTTGTTTTACGATTAGTTGCGGTTATTTCACTCATATATTTTATCTTTTATTGTATTTTTCGTTGGTTTTAGAGAGATATTATATTTGATTAAAGTTTAAAAAATAGTTTATAGGGGAAAGTATAGCCAATATTTGAACAATTTTTAGAACAAAAATTTTTTCTTGTTAGTTGGAACGATTCACCTATCTATCTTCATATATTGTCTGTGCTAGTCTATTTCGTGAGGCGAATTATCGCCAATGAGATTTTTTTACGATTTGTACCTTGTCACTAAATTGCTAGATAAAGATAAAGGATCGCTTTCAATGTCCACAAATGGCCTCACTCCGTGTAATGTACTTTGGTATAACCAATTAGGGATGAATGATGTTGACCGTGTTGGCGGCAAAAATGCCTCGCTCGGTGAAATGATTACCAACCTGTCCGATCTTGGTGTATCCGTACCTAACGGATTTGCGACAACCGCACAGGCGTTTAATGATTTTCTTGAGCAGAGCGGCGTCAATCAACGCATTTATCAGCTGCTAGATGAAACGGATATTGATGATGTTAATCAACTCGCTGCCGCGGGTGAAAAGATCCGTCAATGGGTAATTGATACACCTCTCACACCACAGTTAGAAAGTGATATTCGCGCCGCGTATCAAACGTTGTCGGAAGGCGAAAAGGATGCTTCATTTGCTGTGCGTTCATCTGCAACGGCAGAAGATATGCCGGATGCATCATTCGCTGGGCAGCAAGAGACTTTCTTGAACGTCCAAGGTATTGATGCGGTATTGGTCGCGATTAAACATGTTTTTGCTTCCTTGTTTAATGATCGTGCGATTTCCTACCGTGTTCACCAAGGTTATGACCACCGTGGCGTTGCGCTTTCTGCGGGTGTTCAACGGATGGTTCGTTCAGACTTAGCGTCTTCTGGCGTGATGTTTACCATTGATACTGAGTCAGGATTTGATCAAGTCGTGTTTATTACCTCCGCCTATGGTCTAGGTGAAATGGTTGTACAAGGCGCGGTTAACCCTGATGAGTTTTATGTTCATAAACCGACGTTAATCAATCAGCGTCCAGCGATCGTCCGTCGTACCCTTGGCTCTAAAAAACTGCAAATGGTTTATGCAGATAGCCAAGAACATGGCAAACAGGTACAGATTGAAGATGTACCAGAAGCATTGCGCAATCGTTTCTCTTTAACTGATCTGGAAGTGGAAGAGTTAGCTCGCCAAGCGTTGCAGATTGAAAAACACTATGGCCGTCCGATGGATATTGAATGGGCAAAAGATGGTCATAATGGTCGTCTGTACATTGTTCAGGCTCGTCCGGAAACGGTTCGTTCAAATCAGCAAGTGATGGAACGCTATCAATTAAAGCAGCAAGGTAATGTTTTGGTTGAAGGGCGTGCAATTGGTCATCGCATAGGTGCAGGGCGAGTTAAAGTGATTCATAACTTAAATGAAATGGATCGCATCCAACCTGGTGATGTATTAGTGACGGACATGACTGACCCAGATTGGGAACCTATCATGAAAAAAGCCGCCGCGATCGTCACTAACCGTGGGGGGCGTACTTGCCACGCTGCAATTATTGCGCGTGAATTAGGTATCCCTGCTGTTGTGGGTTGTGGTGATGCAACAGAACGCCTAGCTGAAAATAGCCCAGTCACTGTCTCTTGCGCAGAAGGCGATACGGGGTTTGTCTATGAAGATGAACTTGGCTTTGAAATTCATAGTTCCGCTGTAGATGAAATGCCTGCCCTTGATGTCAAGATCATGATGAATGTGGGGAATCCTGATCGTGCATTTGACTTTGCTTGCTTACCTAATGAAGGTGTTGGTTTAGCAAGGCTGGAGTTTATCATTAACCGCATGATTGGTGTTCATCCAAGAGCATTACTGGAGTTTGACGCTCAAACACCAGCGCTACAAAATGAAATACGGACCATGATGGCAGGTTATGATGACCCTATTGAATTCTATGTGGGTAAGTTGACCGAAGGGATCTCAACGCTAGCCGCTGCGTTCTGGCCAAAACGTGTGATCGTGCGTCTGTCTGACTTCAAATCTAATGAATATGCCAACCTTGTGGGGGGGGATATTTACGAGCCTGAAGAAGAGAACCCAATGTTGGGCTTCCGTGGGGCAGGTCGCTATGTGTCTGACAGCTTCCGTGACTGTTTTGCACTTGAATGTGCAGCAGTTAAACGAGTACGTAATGATATGGGCTTAACGAACGTTGAGGTTATGATCCCATTTGTGCGTACCGTTGCTCAAGCAGAAGCGGTTGTAGACGAATTAGCGAAGCACGACCTTAAACGTGGCGAGAACGGCTTGAAAGTGATTATGATGTGTGAGATCCCATCTAATGCGTTATTGGCTGATCAATTCCTTGAGCATTTTGATGGCTTCTCAATTGGCTCTAACGATATGACACAGCTAACGTTAGGCTTAGACCGTGACTCAGGTGTGGTATCTGAATTGTTCGATGAGCGTAATGATGCCGTGAAAGCAATGCTATCGATGGCAATTCAAGCCGCTAAACGTCAAAATAAATACGTCGGTATTTGCGGGCAAGGTCCTTCAGATCATCAAGATTTTGCACAATGGTTGGTTGAAGAGGGGATTGATAGCCTCTCTTTAAATCCAGATACTGTTGTCCAAACTTGGTTAACATTAGCGGATTCTTAATAACTTAATACGTTATTTAAGACGAGAGTCTCAAGCCGACAAATTTATTGTCGGCTTTTTTATAAATCAAATTGAATATACCAATTAAAGAAATTAATAAAATCTATCGATAGGTTTCATTGCCGTTATTGGTTTTAAAATAAAAGAAGCTATTTGATAAGTCATAAAAAATTTAATTAGAACTACTCATATTAGAATCCTAAGAAGGTTAATAAACCGATCCATTAGTGTTAATCATTTTAAGTAAAATTCGAATTGAATAAGTAAATAAACATATAAACCCAATGCGATAATGCTTTACTCTAAATTAGAGTAATGTCATGGGGGAAATTATTGCTATGGAAACGTGTTCGCTTAGGGAATATGAATAAACTTCATGTTGAATGGGGAGATAAAAAAAAAGCCTATCATGGGCTGACAGGCAAAGACTACACACAGCAATTCTATTGAGACAATCACGCTTAAAAAAGAGGCATGATTTTGAGATCTGTATTAATCAAAACGTAAATCATTAGCTTACTAATAATAATTTATTTAAAATTTATATTCATTAAGAAGACTCTTAATGTAAACTTTAGTGACTGTAAGATAAATAGAATTCGTTTCAACGCAAAGGATAATATCACAAATAAGTTTGAATACTAATATAAGTCTGTTAAATATTGTTTCTAAATATTAATGAGAATAAACATTAATCCAACAGTATGCTTAATAGCAAGCATACTGTTGGTGAATTTTACTTTAATTTATTTTTTACTCATAAACTCTTCCTCAAGAAACTTTTCGGTTTCTTCAAGGTTTTCATTTGGCATTGCGACTTCATTCATCCACGCTTTTAATAGGCTATATGAAACGGCAAGTACGACAGGACCGATAAATAATCCAATCATACCAAAAGAGAGGATGCCGCCGATCACGCCGACAAGAATGAGTACCATAGGTAAGTCAGCACCCATTTTTATTAGCCACGGGCGTAACACACCATCCATGGTTGCGACAACGGCAGCCCATATAGCAAGGATAATCGCCCATGTTGTATCCCCCGTCCAAAATAACCAAATCACAGAAGGAACCATAATCAAAAGGGGGCCGAGTTGTGCGACGCAACAGATAAACAATAATACGGTGAGGATAGCCGCGTAGCCGATACCTGATAGTGCTAAGCCGATACCGCCAACAATGGCTTGAATTAATGCCGTTACAACGACACCTAATGCCACTGCTCGAATAGATTGTGCGGCTAATACCACCGCTGCATCACCCCGGATCCCTGCTAATCTAACCGCAAAATGGCGGATACCAAGCATCACGGATTCCCCTTTTAGGTACAGTAATCCACTAAAGAGCAGCATTAATGCAAGATGGAACATAAAGCGTCCTGCATTGATGGCTTGAGCGAGAAACCAGCCAGCCGCTTGGCCAAAATAAGGTTGAACTTTCGCTAATAATGCGTTGCCTCCGCTAGCCACTAAGCTATGCCAAGCATAATAAATTTTTTCACCAATAAAGGGGACTGTATTAAGCCATTCTAAATCCGGTAAGCGTAAGCTGTTTGGCGATTTCGCCAATTCAACAAGCGGGGTGCTATTTTGAATGATACTACCAATGAGAATACCGAGAGGTATTACAAATAGAAGGAGTATTAATGAGACCATGATCAAGGCTGCAAGCCAGCGCTTATTCCATAATCGAGATTCGATACGTAACAGTAAAGGCCATGTAGCAATCACCATCATACCAGCCCACACAAAGCCAAGAATAAAGGGATTTAGTACCCAAAAGCAGGCGGCTATCATTAAAATGATAGATGCCAATCCAAAGATAAGTTTGGGTAAGTCGAGTCGTTTTTGCGATTTTTCCATTAATGCCTAATCCTTAACAAATAAAAACACTGCAAGTGAGCCGTTTTTTTAGGTGAAAATAATGTAATTTTTTTTCACGATCAAAAAAAACAATATTGTGATATGGTTCATCACTGACAATGTCATCAGCGGTTGTACTCTCTCTATCAACAACAGGTTTTGCAGGAGAAACTCTGCAAACCAATCAGGCACTATTGTGCTACTTAAAGTAAAGATAGTACATAACGAGTAATGCGAACACTAAACAACAAGAGTCATCGTTAATAATGATCCCGCGTATAATAGAAGCACCTAATTTAAGTAAGCTTGTCATTGAATTTCTACATCAACTGCAAGAGCACGGTTTTACCGGTGATAATGGTACTAGTTATGCAGAACGTCTATCAATGGCAACGGATAATAGTATTTACCAATTATTACCTCAGGCGGTCGTCTTTCCACGCTCCAGTGCCGATGTACAAATTGTTGCTCGGGTCGCTGGGCTAGAGAAATTCCGTGAGCTGACTTTCACTCCAAGAGGTGGGGGAACGGGCACCAATGGTCAATCGCTAACGGAAGGGATTGTGGTGGACATGTCCCGTTACATGAACCGCATATTAGAGATTAATCCTGAGCAAGGTTGGGTGAAGGTGGAAGCGGGGGTGATCAAAGATCAGCTAAACCAATTCCTCAAGCCTTATGGCTATTTTTTCTCACCTGAGTTATCGACCAGTAACCGCGCGACGTTAGGTGGCATGATCAATACCGATGCGTCTGGACAGGGCTCTTTGGTGTATGGCAAAACCTCTGATCACGTTCTCGGCGTTAAAGCAATTTTATTGGGGGGCGAATGCATCGATACTCGCGCTATGCCTGTTGCGCTTGCCCAAACGATTGCGTCAGAAGATTCTGTGACGGGACGTATTTATAAAACTGTACTTGAGCGTTGTTTGGAGCAACGCCCTTTGATTGAAGAAAAATTTCCCAAACTCAATCGTTTTCTAACTGGGTACGACTTACGTCATGTCTTTAATGACGATCTTAGCGAATTTGATTTAACGCGTATTTTAACGGGTTCAGAAGGCTCGTTAGCTTTTATTACGGAAGCGACGTTAGATATTACGCCTTTACCAAAAGTGCGCCGTCTGGTTAACGTAAAATATGATTCATTTGAATCCGCCTTGCGTAATGCCCCTTTTATGGTGCAAGCGAAAGCACTATCTGTTGAAACGGTCGACTCAAAAGTATTAAACCTAGCGCGGGAAGATATCGTTTGGCATTCAGTAAAAGCATTGATTACCGATGTGCCTAATAAAGAGATGCTTGGCCTGAATATTGTCGAGTTTAGTGGTGATGATAAAGACGAAATTAATCATTTGACAATGAGCTTGTGCCAGCGTCTAGATGAGTTAATGGAGCAGCATAAAGCGGGTGTGATTGGTTACCAAATTTGTGATGACCTAGATGATATCAACCGTATTTATAATATGCGTAAAAAAGCCGTTGGCTTATTAGGGAACAGTAAAGGCGCGGCGAAACCAATTCCATTTGTTGAAGACACCTGCGTGCCCCCAGAGCATTTAGCCGATTATATTGTTGAGTTTAGGGCGCTTTTGGATAGCCATAATTTAAACTATGGTATGTTTGGTCATGTGGATGCTGGGGTGTTACATGTTCGCCCAGCCCTAGATATGTGTGATCCACAGCAAGAAGTATTGATGAAACAAATTTCGGATGAAATTGTTGCGCTCACCGCAAAATATGGCGGCTTGCTATGGGGAGAACATGGTAAAGGCTTTAGGGCAGAATACAGTCCTGAATTCTTTGGTGAAGTGCTGTACGGTGAGCTGCGAAATATTAAAGCCGCTTTCGACCCAGACAATCGCCTTAACCCCGGAAAAATTTGTCCTCCCGCTGGTCTCGATGCGCCGATGAAACAAGTTGATGCGGCGAAACGAGGCACTTATGATCGCCAAATACCCATATCAGTACGTCAAGAGTTTCGTGGCGCTATGGATTGCAACGGTAATGGCTTGTGTTTTAATTTCGATGTAAAAAGCCCTATGTGTCCATCGATGAAAATCAGTGGGCAGCGAATTCACTCCCCGAAAGGTCGTGCGACCTTAGTGCGTGAATGGTTACGATTACTTTCCGAGCAGGGAGTAACCCCTGAAAGCCTTGAAAAAGGTATCAAAGAAGATCGCCCATCACTACGTGGATTAATAGATAAAACTCGTAACACATGGCGGGCACAAAAAGGGGATTATGACTTCTCTCATGAAGTTAAAGCGGCTATGTCGGGATGTTTAGCCTGTAAAGCCTGTTCAACGCAATGCCCGATTAAAATTGATGTACCTTCATTTAGGGCAAAATTTTTGGCGTTATATCATGGGCGTTATTTGAGGCCGATTCGTGATCATATCGTTGCGGGAGTTGAAAATAGCGCCCCTTTATTGTCTAAGGCCCCTAGCGTATTTAATTTCTTCTTGCGTCAACCTTGGGTACAAAAGTTAAGTGAACAAACCATTGGTATGGTCGATTTGCCTTTATTCTCACAGCCAACATTGAAACAGCAACTCTCCGGCCATGCTGCGATAACTGTGACGCTCGAGCAGTTAGAAGCGATGTCTGCATCACAACGTGAACATTATGTTTTGGTTGTACAAGATCCCTTTACGAGTTATTACGACGCCAAAGTTGTCGCGGATTTTGTTAAATTAGTCGAAAAATTGGGCTTTAAACCAGTATTGTTACCATTCTCTCCAAATGGTAAAGCCCAACATATCAAAGGCTTCTTATCTCGTTTTGCTAAAACAGCACAAAAAACAGCAACGTTTCTCAATAGAGTGGCTAAGTTAGAACTGCCTATGGTGGGTGTGGATCCTGCGTTGGTGCTGTGTTATCGCGATGAATATCATGAAATCTTAGGAAAACAGCAGTGTCAGTTTACTGTGCAACTTGCGCATGAATGGCTTGCTACATTGCCAGAGCCGCCACAACGCCAAACAGCACCGTCGGAGCCGTGGTACTTCTTTGCTCATTGCACTGAAACCACAGCACTGCCAAACAGTGGTTCCCAATGGGCAAACTTATTTAAACGTTATGGGCAAGAGTTGAAGAATATCAGCGTGGGTTGTTGTGGGATGGCGGGAACATATGGTCATGAAGTTGCGAATATCAAAAACTCAAAAGGCATCTATAATTTGTCGTGGAAGCCAGCAATAGAGAAGTTACCTAAAGAACGTTGTCTGAGTACTGGGTATTCATGCCGTAGCCAAGTGAAGCGGATGGAAAATACGCAAATTAAGCACCCTATACAGGCGCTATTGGAGATAGTTGAATGATTTGGAAACGTAAATTTACGCTTGACCATATGTCGGAAATGGCAAAAAACTGTATGTTAGGCCATCTCGGCATTGAAATCACAGGTTATGGTGATGATTATATTGAAGGAACGATGCCTGTTGATCAGCGTACCAAGCAACCATTTGGATTATTACATGGTGGCGCCTCAGTGGTTTTGGCGGAGTCATTGGGGTCAATAGCAGGTTATCTGTGCAGTGAAGGTGAACAGCGTGTTGTTGGCCTTGAAATTAATGCCAATCATATTCGTTCAGCGACACAAGGTACGGTTAAAGGTATTTGTAAACCGATTCACCTTGGACGTCGTCAGCAGGTTTGGAACATTGATATTTTCAATGAGAAAGGGCAACTGTGTTGTACTTCTCGATTAACAACAGCAGTACTCTCTGATTAATCCTCGTTAACCTCAATTCATATCGAGTTGAGGTTACTTCAACTATTTCATTATAATTTCAATTCTTGTTGAGTAAATTAAGTTGTATAATAAATGTATGTTTATTAATTTGTGCCATTTAAATGTATTGATGAGTACATAATATTAAAAAAAATGTAACTTTTTTTAATCGTTAATATTTAATAAGTTAGAATAGCTTCTTGCTCTGTTTGCCTAATAAATAGGCTCATAATGCCTAAAAAATAGACTGAAATAGGTATAACCTTTCAAAACAAATGGTTGAAGTGACAAGGGTTATCGCTACCATAGTACAAACGGAGTGAATTCTCCTGATAACTGGCTGAAAAGCCATGAAAATTGTGGGGTCAATATGACTGCAAAAATGAATGACAATGTAGAAACTTTTTCTATAGATGAAACGAATTGGCAGGGTGTTAACCTGACTGACAGCGCAGCGAAACAAATCAAAAAATTGATGGAACAACATCCTGAAACTAAAGGGCTTTCGCTGGGAGTTAAACAGTCAGGCTGCGCCGGTTTTGGCTATGTTTTCGAAATGATAGAAAACCCAACAGAGAACCATTTACTCTTTGAGCACGATGGTGCATGTCTATTTGTACCTAAAGAAGCAATGCCATTTATCGATGGCACAGTGATCGATTATGTCCAAGAAGGTCTTAATCGTATATTTAAATTCAATAATCCGAAAGCGCAACATGCCTGTGGGTGTGGTGAAAGCTTTGGTATTTAATATGTGAAGTCAGATTATGTCTCAGAGCAATGTAGAAATTGGCGATGAAGTTCAAAGCTGGCTTAATGACCAGCGTTATAAAGAAGGCTTTTTTACAAATGTCGCGACAGATGAAATGGCCAAAGGGATCAACGAAGATGTTGTCCGGGCTATTTCCGCGAAACGTAATGAACCAGAGTGGATGCTAAAATTCCGCCTTGATGCTTATCATCATTGGAAAGGTATGGAAGAACCACATTGGTTAAAAGCCCATTACCCAAATTTAGATTATCAAGACTACAGTTATTACTCAGCACCGTCTTGTGGTTCGTGTGACGATAGTTGTGGCTCGCAAACCGGTGCGACACAAGCAACTGGCGTGACAGAAACGAATAATTACCTGACAGCTGAAGTTGAAGAAGCATTTAATCAGTTAGGGGTTCCTGTACGTGAGGGGAAAGCCGTTGCTGTGGATGCGATTTTTGACTCAGTGTCTGTTTCTACTACATATCGTGATGATCTTGCGAAACACGGTATTATTTTCTGTTCATTCAGCGAAGCAATTCAAGAGTATCCTGAGCTGGTACAAAAGTACTTAGGTACTGTCGTATCCAGTCACGATAATTTCTTTGCCGCTTTAAATGCAGCAGTTGCATCAGATGGCACCTTTGTCTATATCCCGAAAGGGGTACGCTGCCCTATGGAACTTTCGACTTATTTCCGTATTAATGCCGCAAAAACAGGGCAATTCGAACGGACTATTTTGATTGCCGACGAAGGTAGCTATGTTAGCTACATCGAAGGATGCTCTGCACCTGTGCGTGATAGCTATCAGCTGCATGCCGCGGTCGTGGAAGTTATTATTCATAAAGATGCCGAAGTCAAATACTCAACTGTACAAAACTGGTTTTCAGGTGGAGACAGTGAGGAAGGGGGCATCCTTAACTTTGTGACCAAGCGCGCGTTATGTGAAGGTGAAAATTCGAAAATGTCATGGACGCAGTCTGAAACAGGCTCGGCTATCACATGGAAATACCCAAGCGTTATCTTAAAAGGGGATAACTCTGTTGGTGAATTTTTCTCTGTCGCACTCACGAACGGTAATCAGCAAGCGGACACGGGAACAAAAATGATCCATATCGGGAAAAATACCCGTTCTACGATCATTTCTAAAGGTATATCCGCCGGTAAAAGTCAAAACAGCTATCGCGGCTTAGTCAAAATATTACCAAGCGCTCATAATGCACGCAATTTCACTCAGTGTGACTCAATGTTAATTGGAACTCAGTGTGGAGCACATACCTTCCCTTATGTTGAAGTCAAAAACAACACTGCGCAACTCGAGCACGAAGCAACCACCTCCCGTATTGGGGAAGATCAGCTATTTTACTGCTTACAGCGTGGAATTAGTGAAGATGATGCGATTTCAATGATCGTAAATGGTTTCTGTAAAGATGTTTTCTCGGAACTTCCATTAGAGTTTGCGGTAGAGGCACAGAAATTGCTGGCAATCAGCTTAGAACATAGCGTCGGCTGATCACAATCAGGTTTATATGCGCAAAAGCGCCAAAGGCATGTTGATATGTTAAGTGTTAAAAATTTACATGTAAGTGTAGAAGGTAATGAAATTTTAAAGGGCTTATCACTGGAAGTTAAACCGGGTGAGGTTCACGCCATTATGGGCCCAAATGGTTCCGGTAAAAGTACGTTATCTGCGACGTTAGCTGGCCGTGAAGAATATGAGATTGACGGCGGCGAGGTGATCTTTAAAGGGAAAGATCTACTCGAGTTAGACCCTGAAGAACGTGCAGGGGAAGGTATCTTTTTAGCGTTCCAATATCCGGTTGAAATTCCGGGTGTGAGTAACCAGTTTTTCTTGCAAACAGCCGTGAATGCGGTACGTGAATATCGTCAGCAAGAACCCTTAGATCGTTTTGATTTCCAAGATTTTATTGAAGATAAAATCGACTTACTTGAAATGCCACAAGATCTACTGACTCGCTCAGTGAATGTTGGCTTTTCGGGGGGGGAAAAGAAACGTAATGATATTTTACAGATGGCAGCTCTTGAGCCACAGCTGTGTATCTTAGACGAAACCGATTCAGGTTTGGATATTGATGCATTGAAGATTGTTGCAAATGGTGTTAACTCACTGCGCTCTCCAGAACGTTCTTTTATTATCGTGACGCATTACCAGCGCATTCTGGATTACGTCAAACCTGATTTCGTGCATGTACTGTATCAGGGGAAAATCATCAAATCAGGTGATTTCAGCTTGGCGAAAAAACTGGAGGAGCAAGGTTATGGCTGGCTTATTGACCAACAGTGAAAGAGCAAACAAACGTGCTCAGGTCGCTGCACTAAATGAGCAAGCAATGGCGCGTTTTGCAACACTTTTCGAACAACGTTCTGGGGATAAATCCCAGCATGCAGCAGCACATTGGGAAAAAGCGAACCACGTTGGCTTACCTGCCTTTCGTCATGAAGATTGGCATTATACGCCATTGCAAACGGTCTTAAATACTCAATATCGCTTTGCTGAAAACGTTGTTGATGAAAAAGCATGTGAGTTATTGGCATTACCTATCGATGCTTACCGAATTGTACTTGTTAACGGTCGTTATAATTCGACACTCAGTTCAATTGATATGGGGCCGTTCAAAGTTGCGTTATTAGACAGCCAAGATATGTTACCAGATGCTGTTAATGGAGAGGTTTTCTTGCATTTAACAGAAAGTCTTGCGCAACAACCGATTGTTATTCACCTCGGTGCAAACCAAATCGCACCAAAACCACTTTATCTGCTGAATATTTCGAGTGGTGATGATGAGGAAACCGTGAATCACAGTCATTATCGTTATCACATGACATTGGATACCAATAGCAAGGCACAAGTGATTGAGCACTATGTCAGTGTTAATGATAAACCGCACTTTACGGGTGGTCGTTTAACGGTTGAGGTGGGCGATAACGCACAATATCAGCACTTCAAATTGAATAACGAGAATAACCAAGCACAACATTTTGCGCATAATGACATCGTCGTTGGTCGTGATAGCCAAGTGTTGAGCAGCAGTTTTCTGCTTGGCGGTACTTTGACTCGCCACCATACTAGCGCACAGTTATCGGGTGAAAATGCTGACTTTTCATTGAATAGCATGTTATTGCCTAAAGATAATGAAATTGTCGATACTCGTACCTATCTCGAACATAATGTCGGTCACTGCGAAAGCCGTCAGTTACATAAAGTCATTGCGATGGATAGCAGTAAAGCCGTCTTCAACGGCATGATCAAAGTTGCTCCGGATGCGTTGAAAACAGATGGTCAAATGAGTAATCACACCTTATTATTGGGTGATAAGGCCGAAGTTGATACTAAGCCTCAATTAGAAATCTATGCTGATGATGTGAAATGCGGACATGGTGCAACGGTTGGTCGTATCGATGATGAACAATTGTTTTACCTGCGTTCGAGAGGGATCGATGGTAAAGCCGCAAAGCATATGATTATTATTGCTTTTGCAGCTGAATTGACAGAATCGATCGAATCTGAAGAACTCAAACAAGCGGTTATGGCGAATATTCGTCAGCGCTTAGCAGAGGTCTAATACGCGTATGACATTCAACGTAGCAGCAGTTAGGCAGGATTTTCCTGCCTTATCCCAAAGTATCCATAATCATCCTTTGGTTTATCTTGATAGCGCGGCTAGTGCACAAAAGCCTCTTCAGGTGATTGAAAAAGAGAGCGAGTTTACGTTGCATCAATATGCTGCGGTACATCGGGGCATACATACGCTTAGTGCTCAAGCCACAACGATGATGGAAAACGTTCGCCAAAAAGCCGCGGATTTTATTTATGCCGCCTCAGCAGAGGAAATTGTTTTTGTTAAAGGAACAACAGAAGCAATTAACTTGGTAGCGAACACCTTTGGCCGCAAATTTATCGGTAAAGGCGACAATATTGTCATTACCGAGATGGAACATCATGCCAATATCGTTCCTTGGTATTTATTGGCAGAGCAGATCGGCTGTGAAATTCGCCTCATTCCTGTTTCTGATCATGGTGAGTTAGAGTTAGCAAAACTTGACGCATTGATTGATGCGAATACGCGCTTGTTGAGCTTTACTCATATCTCTAATGTGCTCGGTACTGTCAATCCTGTGAAAACCATTATTCAAGATGCAAGAGCGATTGCCGCCGAGCGTGGTGCAGAGCTTTATGTACTGGTTGATGGTGCTCAAGGCGCAATGCACAGTGTTGTTGATGTGCAGGATTTAGATTGTGATTTTTATACTTTTTCTGGACATAAATTGTATGGGCCAACAGGGATAGGTATCCTTTATGGCAAAAAATCCCTTCTTGATAAGATGCCGCCATGGGAAGGTGGTGGAGCAATGATCCGCCATGTTAGCCTTAAGAAAGGTATTACCTATGCCGATGCGCCATGGCGTTTTGAAGCAGGAACCCCGAATGTCAGCGCAATTATTGGCCTAGGTGCAGCGTTTGATTATCTGAATGCTTTAGGAAGAGCTGACGCATTTGCTTATGAAAAAGCAGTGATGGAGTATGCCACCGAAAAGTTGAAACAGATTCCATCGTTAACGTTATATGGTAACGACCAGCGTGAAGGGGTGATCGCTTTCAATCTGGGAGTTCATCATGCTTATGACGTCGGTTCTTTTTTAGATCAATACGGTATCGCCATTCGAACTGGGCATCATTGTGCACTGCCATTAATGGAGCGCTATAATGTTCCTGCAATGTGTCGGGCATCCGTGGGTATCTATACGACGAAAGAAGAGATAGACTCTTTATGTGATGCATTACTGCGCATTAAAAAATTATTAGGCTAAGCATTAACGCCTGATGATTTTTTGTTATTATTGACTGAAAAAGCCAATCACGATTGGCTTTTTTAATTATTAGCATAACGAGTTTTGTACTGAGTTAGCCTTATCTCCATCATGAATCGATAATAAACAAAGCGTTAATCAGGCCAACTAAGCTTAGATACATTTGTGACTTTTTAAGGAAAGAAGTATGCCTGCTTTACCCGATGAACATAAATTGCTACGGAATTTTGCACGTTGCCAAAACTGGGAAGAGCGTTATCTGTATATGATAGAGCTTGGTGGACGTTTAACGGCATTAACAGAGCAACAGCGTAGTGACAAGAACCTGATTGCAGGTTGTCAGAGCCAAGTATGGATAGACATGCAAAAGCAAGCGGATGGCCGCATTCATTTTGCTGGTGACAGTGATGCAGCTATTGTGAAAGGGTTAGTGGCAATAGTCATTATTCTTTTTCAGGATAAAACAGCAGCAGATATTCTGTCGTTAGATGTAAAAGCATTTTTTTCGCAACTTGCTTTAGAGCAGCATTTAACCCCGTCACGCACTCAAGGGTTAAATGCAATGATCCGTACCATTTTGTCTCGAGCAACCGAGTTACAATAAGCGGTAAGCAGGGGAATGCATTTCCCTGCTCTTTTTTCGTGTTATTCCTATCAACGGTACTTAAGTGAATTGTTAACCTATTCATTAATGATTGTATGTCGTTTCGTCAGCCCACGGCAGCGGTTACAGCCTAAAATATTTAATAGCTATTAAAGATATGTAATATAGTTGCTATTATGTACATCTCTCACTAAACGGTATACTCATGAGGCTTTAAGTTGCACCTTGAATAATTAGAGTATGCATATGGTATTATTCCCTGGAGTCGGTATGAAGAAAGCGTTAACTGTAGCAAGTTTGTTTATAGCGAGTGCATTGCTGTCGCCAGTGCAAGCAATGGATTATCCATTACCAGATAGCAATACGCGTCTTATCGGGGAAAATGCGCGTTATGTCGTACCTGATGATGGGCGTTCGCTAGAAATGATCGCCAGTGAATATCAAATCGGTTTACTTGCGATGTTAGAAGCGAACCCAGGTACTGATCCTTATTTACCGGAAGCGGGAAAAGAGTTGATTATCCCAACTCAAATGTTACTCCCCGCCACGCCTAGAACGGGCATTGTTATCAACCTTGCTGAATTAAGGCTCTATTACTATCCTGCTGGTAGCCAAGAAGTGGTCGTCTACCCGATCGGTATTGGTCAATTAGGTCGTGACACACCGGAAATGGTGACGTCGGTTAGTCAATCAATTAAAGATCCGACGTGGACACCTACAGCCAATATTCGTAAAAATTATGCAAAAGAAGGTATTACATTACCAGCGGTAGTACCTGCTGGGCCAGATAACCCAATGGGACTCTATGCACTACGCTTAGCCTACGGCAGAGGTGAATACTTAATTCATGGGACTAATGCCGATTTTGGGATTGGTATGCGTGTGAGCTCGGGATGTATTCGTTTACGCCCTGATGATATTGAAGCCTTGTTTAAAACGGTACCTAAAGGAACGCGCGTTCAGGTTATTAACCAGCCTGTTAAGTATTCCAAAGAGCCAGATGGTAGCTACTATATTGAAGTACACCAACCCCTTTCGAAGAAAGCGACAGATGATCCCCAAACGATGCCTATCCCGCTATCTGATGATTTCAAACGTTTCCTTGAGAATGAAGGCATTGATAAATCCTTAGTGGAAAAAGAGCTGGCAAGACGTTCAGGGTTGCCTGTGAAGGTGAATGCAGAGCAGGGCGTAGAGAGACAATATGAACCTGAATACGCAGTCAACGAACCAGAAAAGAGTGAGGAAGCTTCTGATCAGGGACATTATCCTGAATTAAAACCGATCGATCAGTTTACCATTACACAGCCTCAGCCTGTGTATCAGGAGTCTGAAAGCCACTGATTGGGGTTTTAAAGTACAAAAAATAAGGGCCTAAAAATTAGGCCCTCTTATTATTATTTATTGTACGATATCAAAACATACTTGCTATATCGCAGCTAATTTAAACTTACTTTTTGTAAGAACGAACTTGGTTATCAAGACGTTGGTTAGCACGAGCTGCTTCTTGTTGTGCAGCTTGTACTTCAGCACGGATAGTCTGAACATCGTTGCTCAGTTGATCAACTTTACCATTCAGAGTTTGCACGTCTGAAGAGAGTTTTTGCACTTCAGTGCTGTTAGAACAACCCGCCAGTAATGCTGAAGCTAATACGATAGAGCCCAGTACAATTTTAGTACGAATCATTATTTTACCCTCTAGATAGATTTATCTTGAAAATATCAAAGTAAGCTACCAACAAAATAGATATTAGATTGCTCCACATCTACTTATCCACTTTAACACTTAATGTGTTGTGGAATGGTACCCACTTAGTCTTATGCTAGTACTTAATTTCCAGTTTTGCTAGAAATACTTTACGCCAGATAGTAGGAAAAATAAGAAAATTAATTTTTAACTCTCAAGGCTATTATTCGGTAGAACTCAGTTAGCTCTCAGATATTAGTCTAATATAGCAAATGAATAATAGATTGCAATAATGTCATAAATTAAAAAGTTATCTAATGAAAGCATTTTATGTTAAACCAAAATAGCCTTCTATATTAGACGAATAGTATTAGTCTGAAATTAGCGGATAACGACGACCTGTTTATTGCGCTAGGACAAAGTCCTGTGAATTGTGTTATTGAAATGTCGGAGATAAATAAAAAAACGGGAAAAAGTGAGTTTTTCCCGTTTCAAAGATAATCGGAGTGCCTATAGTAAAGTCATGCTATAGGTAATATTACGATTATAAAACGTGTACTGATGAAGTATTTGTTGTTCCACTTGGTACGAGTGCGCCAGAAACCATGACAATGGCATCACCTTCTTTAGCGAGACCACTATTTAGCGCTGCACGTTTACCTTCACGATAGAAGTCATCTGTTGACGTGAATCCACCGACCATCATTGGAATAACCCCTTTTACCAATAACAGCTGACGCGCCGTCTCTTCATTGGTGGTCAATGCTAAAATTGGTGCGGTAGGGAAATATTTACGGACCGATTTTGCAGATTTACCACCGAAAGTTGCCACAACGATCAGTGGTACTTCCAATTTTTGTGACATTTCTACTGCACCACGGCAAACGGCTTCGGTGACGCGTAAACGCTGACCAGGTTTTTGGTTATCGATACGTGAAGGCATAACACGGTCAGTACGCTCACAAATCGTTGCCATGATAGTGACTGCTTCAATAGGGTATTTACCTTTCGCACTTTCACCAGAAAGCATCACGGCATCGGTACCATCGAGGATAGCGTTCGCTACGTCACCCGCTTCGGCACGAGTAGGGCGAGGGTTTTTGATCATTGAATCTAACATTTGTGTTGCTGTGATAACCACTTTGCGTGCAGCAATACATTTTTCAATCATCATTTTTTGCGCGAAAATGACTTCTTCTACTGGGATCTCAACACCCAAATCTCCACGAGCAACCATGATACCGTCAGAAGCTTCAAGGATCTCATCAAAATTATTTAAACCTTCTTGGTTCTCAATTTTTGAGATAATTTGAATATTCTCGCCGCCATGTTTTTTCAGATGCGCACGAATTTCTTCAACGTCAGAACGTTTACGGATAAAAGAGGCAGCGACAAAATCAACGCCTTGTTCACAACCAAACACCAAGTCTTCTTTATCTTTTTCTGCGAGAGCAGGTAGGCCGATAGATACGCCTGGTAGGTTAACGCCTTTTTTCTCGCCTAAGTCACCATTATTTAAGACTTCACAGATAACTTCTGTTGCGGTGACATCTTTCACTTTCATACCAATCAAACCATCATCAACTAAAACGGTATCACCAGCATTCAGATCAGACGTTAAACCCGCATAGGTTACGGCAACTTTATCTTTATTACCGATGACTGAGGTGTCTGTCGTGAATGTGAAAGTTTGACCAGCGACTAAAGAAACGTCATTACCGCCTTCGAGTTTCATTGTGCGGATTTCTGGTCCTTTAGTATCAAGCAGGATAGCGGCTTGTTTGCCTGTTCTCGCACAGACTGCGCGTAGGTTTTTGATACGTTGACCATGTTCTTCATAGTCGCCGTGGGAGAAGTTAAGACGCATGACATTCATGCCTGCATCAAGAAGTTGACTCAATTTTTCTTCTGATTCGGTTTTTGGGCCGATGGTACAAACAATTTTGGTTTTTTTCATGGCAGTCTATCTAAAGGTTATAAAGGAAATCGGTATCGTCGCCGGCTTATTTACGGTGCGCAGAATATTAAAAGTTGCGCAACACATTGTATTAAGAATAGGCGACGGTCTGGTGTTTAATCCAATTATGTTGTGAATTAGATCTCATTTTTTATGTAAATTATTGTTATTGTAACCTAAATCACTAAAGCTAACTTACTGATTTATTTTTGATGAAACCTTTCAGCTAGTGAGCTTATTATAGACAACAAAAAACTGTGAGACAAATCAAATTTTACAAAATTGAGCGAAGGGATATTTCAGATCAAAAAATGATGGTTTTAAGATGGGAAGTTGCGCAACAAAATCAAGTTATGTGCACTAATGCATGAATATAAGCGGATATTGATGATACTAGAGAATGATAAGATGGTGCGTCCGAGTAGACTCGAACTACCGACCCCCACCATGTCAAGGTGGTGCTCTAACCAACTGAGCTACGGACGCATTACAATTTCGTTGACGTCTTTGAAATGGTGCGTCCGAGTAGACTCGAACTACCGACCCCCACCATGTCAAGGTGGTGCTCTAACCAACTGAGCTACGGACGCATTATGATTTCATTGACGTTTTTGAATGGTGCGTCCGAGTAGACTCGAACTACCGACCCCCACCATGTCAAGGTGGTGCTCTAACCAACTGAGCTACGGACGCATTTCAAAATTGTCTGGGTGACAACGGGAACGAATATTAACTTTCTGTCGCCGTTCTGGCAAGGGGAAAATGTATTTTCGTGATAGTTTGCTCGTATTTACAGCGACTAAGTCGAAAATACATTCCCCAATACGATAATTTGCTGATTATTCGCTCAACTAGCGTGTTGATCGTAACAGCACAACGCTATCAGGTTGTTTATGGATCCACCAAATACGCGTTGCCATACCGATAGCGGCAGCGCTCAGACCAACAATAAAGCCAATCCAAAAACCTTGAGGCCCCATCGCTGGCAATAGGATATCTGTTAAAGCGAGCACATACCCAATAGGTAACCCTAAAATCCAATAGGCGGTAAAAGTAATAAAGAAAATAGAACGAGTATCTTTATAGCCACGTAGGATACCTGCACCGATAACTTGTACTGAATCCGATAACTGATAAATGGCTGCAAATAGCATTAAGCTTGAAGCCAGTACGACGACTTCAGGACTCTTGTTATACATTAAGGCGATAGGTTCACGTAAGGTTGCAGTGAGGATCGCCGTCATGCAAGCGACTAATAACCCAACAACCAAACTGGTATAAGAGGAGACTTTGGCGGCCTCAGTGGATTGCTGCCCAAGGTTATAGCCAACACGAATCGTCGCTGCAATGCCTAATGACAATGGGAACATAAACATCACTGAGCTGAAGTTTAATGCAACTTGGTGACCCGCTACAGCGACAACACCTAATGGCGCGACCATCAAGGCAACGATGGCAAATAATGTCACTTCAAAGAACAACGCTAAACCAATAGGTACACCTAATACAAAAATACGTTTCATAATTTGTGGGTTAGGGGACGCAAATCGTTGGGTCGCTCTAATATCACGTTGTGTCGGCGCTCTTCGAACATACCAACGCATCATTAAACACATAACCCAATAAACCGACGCCGTTGCAACACCACAACCCACGCCACCTAACGCAGGCGCACCAAAATGGCCATAAATAAAGATGTAGTTAATCGGAATGTTAACCATTAGACCCAGAAAACCAATCACCATCCCCGGTTTGGTTTTTGACAGGCCTTCACACTGGCTACGGAACACTTGATAAAATAAATAACCAGGCGCCCCCCACATAATGGCATGCAAGAAACGAACCGATTTATCTGCCAGTTCTTCATCAATATGTGGCATGTTGCCGATGATTAACTTGCTATTATAAAGTAAAAAAATCACGCCAAGTGAAAGAAAGAAGGCGAGCCATAATCCCTGCTGAATTTGATTACCAATTAAATTACGGCGACCGGAACCATTCATCTGAGCGACGATAGGTGTCAATGCCATTAATAGCCCTTGACCAAAAAGAATAGCTGGCAGCCAGATAGAAAATCCGACTGCAACTGCTGACATCTCAGTTTCACTGACGCTACCTGCCATGACGGTATCCACAAAACCCATTGCAGTTTGTGAAAATTGGGCAAGAATGATCGGAATGCCGAGAGCTAGCAAGCTACGCGCTTCTGTAAAATATTTCTGCACGCATACACCTTTAGAGTAATAAACACTGATTAATAGAATTTAGAAAAAGAAATGCTAATGATTTTTGATATATCAAATAGTTAATAGCAACGTTATATTTTAACTCTTTTAATAATTTAATCCAATGGCTCGCAAGTCTGAATATCAAATAAAGTCATTAATAGACAAGTGTGATGGCCTAGAAGAATTCATTACGAGGTTAGATAAAACCACTCAAATTAGGTAGATCTCTAAGAAATGTCAGGTAAACTGAGTCTATCAATTCACAGCACTGAGAATCATTATGTTTACAGGTATTGTTCAAGGCACAGCCCCAATTATTGAGGTCACGGAAAGAGCGAATTTTCGTACCCATGTGATGAAATTTACACCAGAACTACTTGTCGGGTTAGAAACCGGCGCTTCAGTTGCGCATAATGGTTGTTGCTTGACCGTGACAAAAATAGATGGCGAGTATGTTAGTTTTGATCTCATCAAGGAAACATTAAGGCTGACCAATCTTGGCGAATTGAAAGTTGGCGATGTCGTTAATATCGAAAGAGCCGCGAAATATGGTGATGAAATAGGTGGTCATGTGGTATCAGGACACATTGTGACGACCGCGGAAATTAGCAAAATTTTCACCTCAGAAGATAACCATCAAATTTGGCTGTCTATTTATGACAAATCGCTGATGAAATATATTTTGCACAAAGGGTTTGTTGCGATTGATGGTATAAGCCTAACGGTAGGCGATGTTATCAATAATCGTTTTTGTGTTCATTTAATTCCTGAAACCCTAGCAAGAACGACATTAGGTAAAAAACGCTTAGGGGACAAAGTGAATATAGAAATAGACCCACAAACGCAAGCCATTGTAGATACAGTGGAAAGGGTTTTAGCGCAGAAAGAACAAGAAAAGAAAGCCCAAGAAGCGCTTACACAAGAGAGCGATAGTTAAATACCCGAGCGGGGTAGGCAGTGAGGCTTACTTAAAATGCTATAACACCGTAAGATCAACGGCGGTTATAGCATTAAAAAATTCAAACAAATTAAAGGTGTTATGCATTAGCGTGAAAACCTATTTGTTTGAAAAGTTAACGGTGAGGGGGCGCTTTGCAGCCCTTGCCATTAACTTACTTAATTAATCTTTGCATTGATAATTTTCACTAAAATTAATCGAGATGCTTGCATTATCACGTTCAATAGCTTCAACCAACAGTTTAAAATGCGCTGATTTTTTATGCATCTCAAGAGCATCAGCACTTTCCCATTCTTCAAAAACAATGTAGCCATCATCTTTAGTGAAGAGGTCGTATTTGATACACCCTTGTTCACGTCGACTTAATTTAGCTAAATTTTTGATAATATCCTTGGTTAAATACCCATCCTTATTTTCCGTTGTGATTTGTGCATATACAACAATACTCATTCCGTTCTCCTTAATGTGTATTGAGAACTATCTTAAAGGGTACTTGGCTTTTGTATTGTAAAAAAACGAATAGCTGGACTTTAAGAAGGCGGACGGGGTCATGGTAAAATAACGCTTAAAATCACGGTAAAAGTGAGACTGATCATAATAGCCTGTTTCCAGCCAACGATAGGTATCTTGCTCGTGAAGCATGCTTTTAAGTAATTGTTCTAAACGGCAATTTATCTGATATCTTTTAGGCGTGATCCCATATTCTTTGACAAATTCTTTTTGGATAAAACGTGCACTATATCCCATTTCATCGGCAATATCGTTAATCTTTTTGTTTGGATGGCGATAGAGAATAGCCAATATATCATCGACTAATTGATGCTGTTTTGAGGCCTTAGTCACAGTAAAACATTCTAATAGCTCTTTAAAAGAAGCATTGATTAAGTTTTGATACCAAGGTTCTGACCATATGCTCTCAAGCGAGGTGGGATTATCCGTGTAAGCTAAAGTACGTTCAGGCAGTAAAAAACGCACCGCATCATGACGCACACGTAATATAATTAATTTTCCTTGATTCGGTTTTGCTGTAAATGTCTCGACTCGGGGAATGACAAGTTGATATTGGCTAACTTGTTGTTGTTGTGCTGTTGATAAATGTAACTCTTTGGTGGAAACCCAAATCTCAGCGCCAGTACCAGGAAAAATTTTAATGGGTTTAGTAAATTTTTTAAAAATTAAGATGGAGCTAATAAAACCATTCAATTCAGCTGGTGGATAATACTGTTTGAGCATAGTCTATACGTAAAGAGTTATTAAGATAACATATAATAACGTTTTTTAGTCGAAAGACTAATAAATTAATACTCACGACGAAATTAAGGCTCTATCAAGAGATTTTTTCTCAATAATAGAGCCTTAACGACGGTTTTAAAGAATACTCGCTTGGTTAATTAACGTGGTACTCTCATTCCGCCGCTGACCCCATTGGGGCTCCAGAGAATTTGCCATAGCTGAATATCTCTGGCTCGAAAAGCACCAGCACAGGAATTTAAATAATAGCTAAACATACGTTTAAAGCGAGGCGTATAATTCTCGCTTAATTCAGGCCAGCTATTTAAAAAGCGCTCATACCAAGCCATGAGCGTTTTGTCATAATCAGCACCAAAATTATGCCAATCTTCCATGACAAATTTTCCTTCACTGGATTGACCTATATTTTGAATGGAAGGAAGTACGCCATTGGGGAATATATATTTACCGATCCATGAGTCGACATTTACCTTATTTTTATTAGAGCCAATGGTATGTAACAAAAATAAGCCATCGTCTTTAATATTGCGGCGTGCTACATCAAAATAGGTTGCATAATTTTTAGGTCCAACATGTTCGAACATACCGACAGAAACGATACGATCGAATTTATCATTTAGTTCGCGATAGTCTTGCAAAATAATATTAACATCTAGGCCAGCGCAACGTTCTTGAGCCAATTTTTGTTGTTCTTTAGAAATGGTAACACCGGTAACAGATGCGCCATAATGGCGTGCAGCATAAGCACTTAGGCCACCCCATCCGCATCCAATATCTAACAGACGCATACCCGGCTCAATTTGCAATTTGCGACAGATTAAATCTAATTTATTTTCTTGTGCTTGCTCAAGTGTCGTTGCATGATTCCAATAGCCACAAGAATATTGCATATAAGGATCTAGCATTAGGGTAAAAAGATCATTTCCCAAATCATAATGTTCTTCCCCAACAATCCAAGAGCGTTTTTCTGTTTGCAAATTTCGTAGGCGCGCCATGGCGATTTTCATGATATCTGTGAGGTTATTTGGCAGCTTTGTATCAAGCTTGGCTTTTAAAACTTTATAAAAAAAGATATCCAAGCGTTCACAGTCCCACCAACCGTCCATGTAACTCTCGCCTAGACCGAGAGAACCTTTTTGCAGAACCCTTTTATAAAAATCAGTATTATGTATTTGGATGTCGAACGGTCTAGAGCCGTTTATTTCAATTCCAGCTTGATTTAATAAAGATTCTGCGATTCTTTGCCAATTAGAAACTTTAGTTTTGGTTTCATCTACACAAGTGCTCATATGCTCTCCAACTTGAGATGAAGGTTTTTGAGATAGAATTTCAGCTTGCTGAAGGTGTAGGATTGCGAAGAATTGCTTCACAAAGACAGGAACGCATTTATACCGTCGCGCCCTGAGTTTAAACCATGAATATCGTATTAACTCAAAAATCACTTCGGACTAAGTATTATCCGAGTATAGAAGTGATAATTTTATTTAACAATGGCGAAAAATGTCACTTTTGGTAAAAAAGGAGAATTTTAAGCGATAACACTGAATTAGAGTATCAGATAAGGTGTGGATAATCATAGAAAGATGGTCGGAAGAGGGTTTTTTGAGGAAATCAGCCACGACAAAGCAGTGGCTGATGAGTTAACAGGTTGTTAATTCTGATAACTTGTTCTTTCATTAGTCTGTTTGGTGCAATCTTTTGTATATTGCATAAAATAACCAATAACCATCGGTATGATGGTCACCGCCATGACACCGGTTGTCGATAATAAAGGATCGAAAGGTAACGCTGAAACCAATAAACTGGCTAAAAAACATAAACCAAGTTGCAAAGCATTTTGTAATGCAGCGGCTTTACCGCTAGCCTGTGGATAGGTATTGAGTGCTTTTGACACCGCGATTGGATAAGACGCCCCATTCATTGCTGCCATAAAACAGAATGGAATTAAGATCATGGTGAGGCTCGGTGTTGTGTATATCGCCATCAAAAAGAGTATCGACATGCTCACCGCATAACCGACCAACAGTAATGGAAATAATATTTCAGCACGAATTTTGATTAATAGAAAACGGCAGCCATAACCACCAATAATAAATGCTAGCGTTTGTGGGATGTAGCTCAAACCAATATCAGCAGGGTTAAAACCCATATTTCTTAAAATAAATGGTGAACCTGTTAACCAAGCAAAAAAACCCGCACTACATGAAGCGTAGACTAACACGTTACCACTATAGATACGTGAACCCAGTAGTTTTAAAAACGAAATAGATTCTTGGTCATGGGAATCCACCGTCATGTCTTTTGAAGGATTCTTTTTCAATAACAGGGTTGGAATTAACAATAAAATACCAACAGCCATTAAGACAATAAAAATAATTTCCCAATCATAATGTTCAAGAACCCATGCACCTAATAACGGTGCTAAAGCCGGAGAAAGAGCCACTAAAGGCATAATCGAAGCAAAGACTTTTTGAGTGCTCGCAGCATCATAGCGGTCAATGACCAGAGCTTGCCAGAGCACAGCCGCACTACAGACGCCAACCGCTTGTAAAAAACGCAAAATAAGGAGTTGAGTCGCATCCGTTACCCATAAAATGCCTAAACAGCTCACAATGAATAACGATAAACCTGCGATCAATATCGGTTTGCGTCCCAGTTTGTCAGATAATGGCCCCCACAAAAGTTGTGCAAAGGCAAAACCAGCTAAGAAAATGCTCAAAGAAGCACTAATCGCACCTTCAGAAGTGTTTAATGCCGTTTGCATTGAACCAAATGCAGGCAGGTACATATCGATGGCTAAAAAACCAAGCATACTCAAACCAGCAAGGTAAAGCATAAAGCCTGGGGAGTTTTTTGTCGCAGAATTTGTCATGGAAGCTTACTTATCCAGAATTTACATAATTGTTAACAGAGACTCTATTTTATAGGTTGTATTTTTACATTGTGAAACGGTAATATTTGGAATCTGCTATCAAAATTTTTGAAAGGTATCATTATGTGGTCAGCTCATGCTCTAGAAGTTATTGATGCCGTTGCAAGAACGGGAAGTTTTAGTGGCGCTGCGGAAGAACTGCATCGTGTTCCTTCAGCAATTAGCTATACGGTTAAGCAAGTAGAGGAATGGCTTGCTGTACCTATCTTTGAACGTCGTCACCGCGATGTTGCCTTAACTGAGGCAGGGGAGATTTTCATCAAGCAAAGTCGCTCCGTTATCAAAAAAATGATACAAACGCGTCACCAATGTCAACAGGCAGCAAATGGTTGGCGAGGGCAGTTTAGTATCGCGGTAGATTGTATTGTCAAACCTCAGCGAACAGAGCAACTGATCTTAGATTTCTATCGTCATTTTCCTGATATCGAATTATATATTCATCCTGAAGTGTTTAACGGCGTATGGGATGCACTCGCCGATGGGCGTGTTGATGTTGCGATTGGTGCGACGCGTGCTTCACCCATCGGAGAGCGTTATAGTTTTCGTGATATGGGGTTTATGTCATGGCGTTGTGTGGCCAGTCCAAACCATCCTCTGGCACAGCTAAAAGGAAAATTGACAGACGATCAAATGCGCGAATACCCAAGTTTATGCCTTGAAGATACCTCACGTAACTTGCCGAAAAGAGATACATGGGCATTAGATAATCAGCGGCGTTTAGTGGTGCCATTTTGGGAAAATGGTATGACATGTCTTGTTAATGGCTTATGTGTTGGCATGGTACCTGAGCACCGAGCAAAGCCCTTTTGTGATGAGGGGAAATTAGCCCAATTGCAGCTATCTCAGCCATTCCCTCCGAGTCCTTGCTGTTTAACGTGGGTGGAAAAGAATACATCACCGGCGTTGAGTTGGTTACTTGAATATCTTGGGGATAGTGAAACACTCAACGCCGAATGGTTAGCGCCTTAATTAACGACGGTAGTCAATAAATGGTCCGTCAGCGACAGAACGACGCTCAACTAGGCGAGGATGGACTTCAATCGTTTGTGCATCTTCGCGCTTGTTCACAATACGATCAAGCAGCATAGCGAATGCCATCTGGCCTAGACGCTCTTTAGGCTGGTGGATAGTCGTCAACGCGGGAGTAAAATAACGCGCATTGCGCACATTATCATAGCCAATGATAGAAATGTCTTGAGGAACACGCAATCCCATCTCATCCGCAGCGCAAATTGCGCCCATCGCCATAATGTCACCGCCACAGAACACGGCAGTAGGTTTTTGCTTATTACTTAAGATCTGCATCATTGCTTTATAACCAGATTCTGGTTCAAAGTCGCCTTGCACGATCCATTCATCACGTAAAGTCACTTTCGCTTCTTCCATGGCTTTTTTAAACCCCGTCAGTCGACCAATACCGGTGTTGCGTTCTAAAGAGCCAGGGATCACGCCGATGTCACGGTGACCCCGATCAATTAAATAACGACCTGCGAGGTAACCGCCATGAAAAGAGTTATCAATGATACTGTCGGTAAAATCACCACGGGAAGTGCCCCAGTCCATGACGACCATAGGAATATTGCGATAATCTTCCAGCATATGGATTAGTTTATCGGGATATTCAGAACACATGACGAGTAGCCCATCAACACGCTTTTGCGCAAGCATTTGTAAGTAAGCTTGTTGCTTACCTAAGTTATTATGAGAGTTACATAAAATAAGGGTATAACCTTTCTCATAGCAACTATTCTCGACTGACTCAATCACTTCAGCAAAATAAGGCGCCTCACTTGATGTCGCGAGTAGGCCAATCGATTTTGTATGATTAACTTTCAAACTACGAGCAACAGCACTCGGTGAATAGTTGAGTTCTTTTATCGCAGCCCAAACAGCCGCTTTAGTATCATCAGCTACGAAGCGCGTTTTGTTTATTACATGGGATACGGTTGTGGTGGAGACGCCAGCGCGCTTCGCCACATCTTTAATCGTTGCCATGGGAAAAAAAAACTCCTGACCAATAATCGGTCTTGTTATGAATTCTTATTAAAAAATTACCTAATATTACCTACATATTGAGGCATAGTGCCTTAACTGGCAATAATTTAGCGATTAGTTATCGATTTTGTCTGATCTAGCGCAAAAACAAAAGAAATAATTGATGTTATAACCTGTGATATAGACACTGGTTTTTATAAATCGTCATGTCATACTTATTTAACCATGTATAAGTTATGGTTATTTTGCTGGTTAACTGTTCGTTATGATGAGAGGGACTCATGGATACAGATTTTAAATTTGGACTATTAGCAGCGTTAGGTTCTTTGGCTGTGATCATTGCTTTTGCAGTACATATTTTTTAATTTTACTGTTTAATTAAAGGTGAAATTAAGAAGGGCGAGTATTGACTCGCCCTTTAGCTATTCTCTAAAGAAAATGATTAAGCGAGGTTTTCTTCAACGAATTTCCAGTTGACTAAGGCCCAGAAGTTCTCTAGGTATTTAGGGCGCGCATTACGGTAATCAATGTAATAAGCGTGTTCCCAAATATCGACAGTGAGGATAGGTTTATCATCACCAGAGATAGGGGTTGCCGCATTTGATGTATTCACAATAGCTAAGCTGCCATCGGTTTTTTGAACCAGCCAAGTCCAACCGGCACCGAAATTTTTAATCGCAGCATCTGTGAACTGTTGTTTGAATTCAGCGAAAGAACCAAAAGCTTTATTAATGGCTTCAGCAACTTTACCGGTTGGTTCTCCACCCGCATTTGGTGCTAAGCAGTGCCAGTAAAAAGTATGGTTCCAAACCTGTGCGGCGTTATTAAAAATACCCGCATCTGAAGTCTTGATGATCTCTTCCAGTGATTTACCTTCGAAAGCCGTACCTTTGACTAAATTGTTGAGATTAACAACATAGGTATTATGGTGTTTACCATAGTGATACTCTAAGGTTTCTTCCGAGATATAAGGTTCTAGCGCATTTTTAGCATAAGGTAGAGCGGGAAGTTCAAATGACATTGCGTACTCCTTGTTTGCGTTTAAAACAACACATATGGGTGTGGTGCTCATAAAAGTGAGCAAATAATTTAATACGTATATCTTGCTATGAGTTATACACGAACCGAACGTTCATGCGGTCTTGCTTATTCTTTAATAGATTAATAATAGCATGAGATGCTTGCCGAGTTATAGGCATGGATATTCTGCGTCATATATTACCAAATTTTTTCAACAAAAACACCTTAAAATCATAGAGATAATTATCTTAATCAATAGAGTTTAAGATCTCGCTTTTCTGCCTTGCTGAAGGAAGTTCGTGTAACTTAAAACGGGATTCTAGAAAAAATCCCTTTTTCCAGCTTGGAGTGCTATAGTAATACCCCTGTAAAACTGGCATATTGTATGAAACAATCACGTTTTAACATTCCGGTCAAATATTCTAGCTTAGTCGCCATCGTTGAGAAAATGGCTGACGATGGCGACTGACTGCAAATCAGCACCCATGTTCTAAGGAAGTAAAAATGACGACAATTGAAAGAATCGAGCGCCAAATTAAAGAAAACCCAATCCTTCTGTACATGAAAGGCTCTCCTAAGCTCCCTAGCTGTGGTTTTTCTGCTCAGGCAGTTCAAGCTTTATCTGCTTGTGGTGAACGTTTCGCTTATGTCGATATTCTGCAAAATCCAGATATTCGTGCAGAACTACCAAAATACGCTAATTGGCCAACTTTCCCACAATTATGGGTTGATGGTGAGCTAGTAGGCGGTTGCGATATCATCATGGAAATGTATCAGCGCGGTGAACTCCAGTCACTGATTAAAGAAACTGCTGATAAGTATCGCTCTGCGGATGAGACTCGTGCGGAGTAAGTATCTGCTTAGTTAAGAACGCCGAGTAAATCTAAAAAACCGTATTAGCCCCATAGGTTAAGCTAATGCGGTTTTTTTGTATCTTAAGGGGCTTAAGGGGGGGTTACTCTTGCTCTGCGAGTGGCCAACCACCTAGTTTTTTCCATTTATTTACTAATTCACAGAACAACAGAGCGGTACGATTCGTATCATATAAGGCCCCGTGAGCTTGCTTGCCATCAAATGGAATACCCGCTGTCACACAAGCTTTCGCTAAAATCGTTTGTCCGAAAACCAGACCACTTAATGCCGCAGTATCGAATGTGGCAAATGGATGGAATGGATTACGTTTTAAGCCTGCACGTTCAGCTGCATTCATGACAAAACTATGATCGAATGTCGCATTATGAGCAACAATAATGGCTCGATTACAATCGGTAGCTTTCATTCCTTTGCGTACCATTTTAAAAATAGCGTGCAAAGCGTCGTATTCACTAACTGCACCACGTAAAGGGTTAGTGGGATCAATGCCGGTGAAGGCTAAAGCTGTTGGTTCTAAATTTGCTCCCTCAAAGGGTTCTACATGAAAATGTAAGGTCTCATCAGGGGATAACCAGCCGTCTTTATCCATTTTTAAAGTAATGGCGGCAATTTCAAGTAGGCCATCCGTTTTGGCGTTAAACCCACCCGTTTCCACATCAATGACGACAGGATAGTATCCTCTGAAGCGGTTAACGAGTGCATTGGGATTATTTTTATCAGACATTAGGTTTTTATATTAGGTTTCTGGTTAGTGGCTATTATGCCAAAGCCAAAAAAATTTTGCAGATAAACTAAAACTAGGCAGGAAGCACACTGCCTAGTGATTCACTCATCAAGGTAAATTAATTACCTAGGCCTTTACTGGCACTTTTATTTTCAATCAACTCGATTTTGTAGCCATCGGGATCTTCAACAAAAGCAATAATCGTGCTGCCCCCTTTTACAGGGCCTGCTTCTCGAGTGACGTTACCACCCGCGTGACGAATATCTTCGCAGGTTTGAGCAACATTATCGACACCAAGCGCAATATGGCCAAAAGCGGTTCCCATCTCGTAGCTATCAACACCCCAGTTATAGGTTAGCTCAATGACTGCACCTTCACTTTCGTCACTGTAACCGACGAATGCCAACGAATATTTATACTCAGGGTTTTCACTGGTACGCAGTAGACGCATACCCAAAACCTTAGTATAAAAATCTATTGAACGCTGCATATCTGTCACACGTAACATAGTATGTAGTAAGCGCATAAAGAACTCCCTTAAAAGTAACTAAGTGAAACTGAATCGTTTAACGATCAATATAACGCACCTATAGGATCGAACACAATGAAATAGGTTTATTTATTAACCAAATAGTAGATATAATCTAATTCATGGAGTATATCATTAATGGGTGTTTTTAGTTAGGTGATATCAATATGGCGGAGCAACTCGAGTTTTTTGAAATTCAAAGCCCTTGTCGTGGAATTTGTCAAACCAATGAACAAGGTTATTGTCGAGGCTGTTTTCGTTCGAGGGAAGAACGCTTTCAGTGGTTAAAATTTACAGATAGCCAAAAACGCAATATTCTACGTTTATGTCGCCAGCGCTACCTTCGTTCAATCTCGGTTAAAACACAAAAAGATGAGCCACCTTCAACGCAACAAGAGCTGTTTTAGTCGATATCTAAACTGAAATAGAGAGTAACTATTTTAAAAAGTAAATTTTATTCGAATATAATTAATTTCAATTCTAATTAATTCAAAAAAGTTAATAACCACACATATTCTTCAATTAAATTTTAGTTATTCAAAATAATTATTAAATAAAGTGTCGGTGATTAAAAATAGCATGATTTTAAGAATAACTATATTTAATTGTTTTTTAAGAAGTAATTTGGAATTGTTTTTTTTATTGTTAATTGTAATTACTATAAGGGTTAAAATAGATAGATTTGAAAGAAGAGTAAGGCTATTCTTATTAACAAGATAATTGAGAGTTCATATTAGTGAATAAAATGATATTTAATATATAAGAAAATTGAATTTGATTTATGATGGAAATCACAAATCAAATGATTGACTATGACCATAAATGGGTATTTATCATGGTTATTTTTAATAATTAGTTGTCATAGCGAGAGGGAGTGAATATATAATTTAAAAAATAATTTATTGGTTGTATATTTGTTAGGCAGAATAGTGTTATATAAGGAGGGAACATTGGAGTCACAAATAGGAACTGATTTATCACGTGTGGTACGCATGTGGAGATCACTCATTGATCATCGTTTGAAACCGCTTAAGTTAACGCAAACGCATTGGATTACATTGCACAATATTAGTCAATTACCACCTGAACAGTCTCAAATTCAACTCGCAAAAGCTATCGGTATTGAGCAGCCATCATTAGTGAGAACACTTGATCAGTTAGAAGAAAAAAAACTGATATCTCGACACACTTGTGTCAATGATAGACGTGCGAAAAGAATAAAGTTAACGGAGGAGTCTGAACCTTTTATTAAGAAAGTAGATGAAGTTATTGATAACACACGGAAAGAAATTTTAGGCAATATATCTCAAGATGAGCTTGGTCAATTATCCGTTCTATTGTTAAAGCTAGAAAAAAATATCTTAAGATTACAAGGAGATTTGTAGTTAGAGTTTAATAATAAATTAAGTGTATTATTAGTGTTTCAATTATTACAGCAGAATTAATTTTCTATTTTGCTGGGGCCATTATTGTTCTGAGTTTTTGCTAAATAGATGTTTTTTGATATTTAATTATTGATTAAGCTTATTGTTTAGTAATAACTCGTTTTTAACTAAATTGACCAATTAAAGATGAAAAGTTATTCAAAGCGCTATTCATGACAAGCTTTAGTATTCATAAACTTTTGTAAGATTAACTGGTTTTTAAGGAATAAGTCACACAGAGCAAACAAACAATAAATCAAATAGGATTGGCAATTGATGGTGGTAAATCACTTATACATTATCAATCGGTTATTAGAATCCAAGATGATGTAAATACAAATTAGGTGAGTATATAGACAACTAGAGGTATGAAGAGGCTATACGGAAATAGTTTATAAATTCCCTAAGATAAAAAGTATGTTCACCGGTAGGGTACCGGTGAACATATACTCATTATTATTAACGTGGTGATACAGTGACTGTGCCGCCACTATTTGCAATCATGACACGTTGGCCAGAGCGGAAAACACTTGGATCTTGTTTTTGAACAACGACGATATTTTTACCGCTATCAAGACGAATTTCTAATTGTACACCTTGGCTCTTATTCAGCGCACCTTGAGCTTGTTGGCCGGCTAAGCCACCCGCAATTGCTCCCGCTGCGGTAGCAAGCGTTTTACCAGAACCGCCACCAATGGTATTACCCAATAGGCCGCCTAGTACTGCACCACCAATCGCACCGATAACATTTTCATCTTCACCAGCTTGGATGGTAATAGGGCGTGCATTCAATACAGTACCGTAAGTTACAGTCTGTACTTGTTTAGCGTCTTTAGCTGAAATAGTATCACCAGAAAGTGTACTGGTATTGACACAGCCAGATAATACAACGACTGCTACAACACCGACGAAAACTTTCTTAAGCATAATTACTCCTATGAGACTTGCTGTCTGTGGCACTAACATAGCATTGGATAGTTGTTTTAACCATATTCGCAATATGAATGTTACATTTGGGTCAAGTTAAAACGGGTATAAGACTACTGATTCTGATTTAAACAGAGTGTAAACACTAGGTAAAATATCTCAAAGTAGGAAATATTTCATAAACTAAGGCACACTTTGTTAAATTCTTGCATGACACAAATTCATGAACAATCATAATTGAGTATTAATCATACAAAAAATATGTTCTTACGATCAATTATCTTTGTCTTTATTAAATTCAGTTTATTCAGTTTAGTAATTATACACTAAATTATAATTAGTGATATATAGATATCAGTGCGTTCAAATAATGAGATTTGCGTATATTTTAAACATAGAAGGGGATTATTTCGTTAACTCTCTTTTTTTCTGCGAGTCAGCCCGAGAAATCACAATGTCTGGTTGACAAAAACTTCCATCAAAGCACAATCTTTTTAGGTTTAAACTCACAAGCCGTAACGCTAACTAAAGGAACGATAATGATAAAGCAAGGTCGTTATATAGGGATCATGTCAGGAACCAGCTTAGATGGGGTCGATGTTGTTCTTGCAGCGATCAGCGATAAATTTGTTGCTGAGCAATCCAGTATTAGTATTGCGTTTCCTGTTGAGTTGAAAAAAAGAATTCTCAATATATGCCAAGGTCAGGAAACCACATTATCTGAAGTTGGAAAAATTGATCGTGAGTTAGGTTCTCTTTATGCAGATGCTGTGAACCAGTTGCTAGCTAAAACGGGAGTCGCGGCTACCGATATCATTGCAATAGGTTGTCATGGGCAAACAGTTTGGCATGAGCCTGATGGTGAAGCACCTTTCACAATGCAACTTGGTGATAATAATCGGGTCGCCGCATTAACGGGTATTACGACAGTCGGTGACTTTAGACGGCGAGATATGGCGTATGGCGGGCAGGGGGCTCCACTTGTGCCTGCCTTTCATTTAGCGGTATTGGGTCATGCGATAGAAAAAAGAATTATATTAAATATTGGTGGCATATCGAATATTACAGCTTTACTGCCAGGCGCTTATGTCAAAGGTTATGATACCGGGCCTGGGAATATGTTGATGGATATATGGGTATGGCGTCATAAACAATGTGGCTATGACGAAAACGGTAATTGGGCAAGCTCGGGAATTGTGCATCAACCACTACTTAAAGCGATGTTACGCGATCCCTATTTTAGACGTTCGGCGCCTAAAAGCACGGGGCGAGAATATTTTAATATGCAATGGTTAGATAAACATTTAGCGAATTTCCCCGCACTGTTACCTCAAGATGTGCAAGCCACCTTATGTGAATTAACCGCGGTGTCCATTGCTGAACAAATATTGCTTTGTGGTGGCTGTGAGCGTTTAATCGTGTGCGGTGGTGGAGCAAAAAATACCTTTTTAATGCAGCGCCTTGCTGCGTTACTGCCGGGAACAGAAGTTGGCCCAAGCGATAAATATGGATTAAGTGGTGATGATATGGAAGCGCTGGCTTTTGCTTGGCTCGCTGCACGAACGATCGCGAATCTACCGGGTAACCTTGCGTCAGTGACAGGTGCTGAGCGTGCCACTGTTCTTGGCGCGATTTACCCTGCCAATACCGATGAAAAATAATTGCGTTAAGGAAATGAGACAACGATGAACGACGCACAAAACTTAAAGCTTGCAGCACTACGCCGTGAATACACTCAAGGCGGCTTAAGACGAACCGATTTAACGCCAGAACCTCTGGCATTATTTGAACGATGGTTAAAACAGGCCTGTGAGGCAAATCTCAGTGATCCAACGGCTATGTGCGTCGCGACGGTTGATGAAACAGGTCAACCTTATCAACGTATTGTGTTATTGAAGCACTTCGATGAAAAAGGGTTAGTTTTTTACACGAATATGGGGAGCCGTAAAGCTCAGCATCTAGAAAAAAATAATAAGGTGAGCTTACATTTTCCATGGTATCCACTTGAGCGACAAGTGAGTTTTTTAGGTGTGGCAGAACGTTTGAATCCGATTGAAGTGGTGAAGTATTTTCATAGTCGGCCAAAAGATAGCCAAATTGCAGCTTGGGCATCTCAACAGTCATCGAGAATTTCGGCTCGGAGTATTTTAGAAGGTAAGTTTTTAGAGCTAAAACAAAAATTCCAAAATGGCGAAGTACCTCTTCCTAGTTTTTGGGGCGGGTTTCGCGTGGTCTTTAATAGTGTTGAGTTTTGGCAAGGGGGAGCTAATCGTTTACATGACCGTTTTATTTACCAGCGTGATGGGGACGGATGGAAAATTGATAGGTTAGCGCCGTAATAAATTGTTTTTTAGCTGGCACTTAAAAGCTAGGCGCTTTATGCTATAGCTTCGTTTACGAAAACTGACAAGCGATCCCCATGAGATCGGGAGAGTCTTCTCATCTCAGGGGCTTTTTATTAAAAATAGATAGACAAAATTCAACTGATGGAGTCATTGATGTCTAGCAATAACCTGATTAAACAATTGCAAGAGCGGGGCCTCGTTGCCCAGGTAACGGATGAGGATGCGTTAGCAGAGAGACTGGCGCAAGGCCCTATCTCTCTCTATTGCGGCTTCGACCCTACCGCCGACAGCTTGCATTTGGGACATCTGGTTCCCTTGCTGTGTTTAAAACGATTCCAACTAGCCGGGCACAAGCCTGTGGCGTTGGTCGGTGGCGCGACGGGTCTGATTGGTGATCCGAGTTTTAAAGCCTCTGAGCGTAAATTAAATACCGCAGAGACCGTCCAAGAGTGGGTGGAAAAAATCCGTAATCAAGTTTCGCCTTTCCTGAGTTTTGATTGTGGCGATAACAGCGCTAAATTAGCCAATAACTATGACTGGTTTGGCAAAATGGATGTGCTGACTTTCTTACGTGATATCGGCAAACACTTCTCTGTTAACCAGATGATCAATAAAGAAGCCGTTAAACAGCGTCTAAATCGTGATGATGTCGGTATCTCTTTTACTGAGTTTGCTTATAACTTACTCCAAGGCTACGACTTTGCAAATCTGAACAAAGAGCACGGCGTAGAATTACAAATTGGTGGTTCAGACCAATGGGGTAACATTACCTCTGGGATCGACTTAACCCGTCGTTTACATCAAAACCAAGTCTTTGGTATGACGGTGCCACTCATCACAAAAGCTGACGGGACAAAATTTGGTAAAACAGAAGGTGGGGCAGTGTGGCTTGATCCGAAGAAAACAAGCCCATATAAATTCTACCAATTCTGGATCAATACCGCCGACGCCGATGTTTATCGCTTCTTGAAGTTCTTCACTTTCATGGAGTTAAGTGAAATTGACGCCTTAGAAGAAGAAGATAAAAACAGTGGTAAAGCTCCACGTGCACAATATGTTTTGGCTGAAAATGTCACGCGACTGGTACATGGTGAAGAAGGCTTAGCGGCTGCTCGTCGTATTACTGAAAGTCTCTTCTCAGGCGCTGTTTCTGATTTGACTGAGGCGGATTTTGAACAGCTTGCTCAAGATGGTATGCCATGTATTACGCTTGAAAATGGTGCGGACTTACAACAAGCATTAGTTGATTCAGAGCTAACACCATCACGTGGCCAAGCAAGAACAGCGATTAGCTCAAATGCCGTAGCCATTAATGGTCAGAAACAAACTGACCCTATGTATGTATTTAATGATTCTGACCGCTTATTCGGTCGTTTCACATTGATTCGTCGTGGTAAGAAAAACGACTGTTTAATCAACTGGAAATAACTCTGACTAACCGTTGTGATAATAGCCCGAGAAAATCTCGGGCTATTTGTACTTGTGATAGTTCAAGCTACTTGGCAGGTGTGATGTCTTAACGTGCTTTACGGATTGCTTTGCATCGACAGTTGGCAAGATAACAATAGCAAGCAGTGTTTGTCACCAATGCTATGTCTCTGAATTATTAGCGTATATCGACAATGGCTAATCACTAATTTCTCTTCATTCGTCATAATAAATCCTTGGATTTTCCATGAAAAGTATTCTTTCAATTCAATCCCACGTAGTTTTCGGTCATGCTGGAAACAGTGCTACGGTATTTCCTATGTGCCGTATGGGGGTCGATGTTTGGCCACTTAACACTGTACAGTTTTCGAATCATACGCAGTATCCACAGTGGACGGGAACGGTTTTTCCAGCTCAGCATTTGACAGATATTGCCAGTGGTTTAGCCAAAATTCATAAACTGGAAATATGTGATGCTGTCTTAAGTGGCTATATTGGCTCAGCGGAACAAGGTAAGGATATTCTATCGATTGTTAAGCAAGTCAAAGCGGCTAATCCACAAGCAATTTATTTTTGTGACCCAGTAATGGGGCATCCTGAAAAAGGTTGTATTGTTGCACCGGGAGTGGCTGAATTTCTTTGTCAGCAAGCCCTACAAATGAGTGATGTGATTGCGCCTAATTTACTAGAGTTAGAAACGTTATCAGGTGAAACGATTGTAACGGTAGAGCAGGCGGTACATGCGGCACGGCAATTGTGTCGTAAAGGACCTAAAATTGTTTTAGTCAAACATTTGAGCCGAGCTGGCTATCGTGCTGATCGTTTTGAAATGATCTTAGTGACGGCTGAACACAGTTGGCATGTAAGTCGTCCACTGGTTGATTTTGGCGAAAAACAGCCCGTGGGCGTAGGTGATTTAACCAGCGGTTTAATGTTGGTGAATTTATTAAAAGGCGCAAGTTTACCAAAAGCTCTGGAACATGTTACCGCAGCAGTGTATGAAGTGATGCTAACCACCAAAGAAATGGGCGAGTATGAGCTTCAGTTAGTGGCGGCTCAAGATAAATTAGTGACGCCAAACCATAAATTTTGCGCCACAGAACTCGATTAATATTTTTATCGTTTACATAGCGCTCCAGTGATGAAGCGCTATGATAAATTAGATCAGCCCTTCAGCCGATAATGCTTCTTGAACTTTAGGACGTTTAGCAATTTTGCCGCAATATTCAGTCAAATGTTTCAAGTGAGTAATATCAACACCCACTAATTTTGCCCAATTGCTCACGGTGAATAAATAAGCATCTGCAACAGTAAAGCTATCATCTGCAAAGAAAGCTTGTTTAGCTAATACATCATCAACATATTGGAATTTTCTTGAGAGAGTTGCTCTGGCTATTTGCTTGTATTCTTCAGGGGTTCCTGGTGTGAATAAAGGCGCAAAATTCTTATGTAGCTCAGTGGAAATAAAATTCAGTGCTTCAAGTTGATGATAACGTTTCATCGTGCCAGCAGGGGCGATTAAATGTCTATCTTGTTTTTGGTCAGCGAGATATTGCACAATCACTGCACCTTCCGTCAACTGTTCACCATCATCTAAAATCAAGGTAGGAACTTGCCCTTTAGGGTTGATAGCTAAGAAATCTTGGCCATCTTCCGTTGTTTTATCTTTTAAATTGACGCGTATAATGCTGAAGTCCAGCCCTGTTTCGCGCAAGATAATGTGAGGAGAAAGAGAACAAGCACCGGGAGCATAATACAATTTCATCATAAAACTCCTAAATAGTTATGTTGGCAATCAGAAGACACATATTTTATAGAGTATATCATGACTGGCGGGAAAGAATTTGCTTTAAGGTGTCAGTTTAATCGCAAAATAGTTAATTGGCTTAGTGCAAACCGATAAATCGCGCGATATCAATAAATAATTACGATTGTTCCTTGCTTTGATTTTGAAGATATCCAGTTTAAATGGACGCGTGATTAATGATGTATACAGGGGAGTGGAAGGCTTAGCCATGATTGGTGAGCGTGACTTTTATGATTATCGTTCACCTTAGCGATATAAAAGAAAGATTGCTATTGGACGTTAATAAGAAAAACGCCATCATAAGATGGCGTTTCAAGATAAACTGACACTTATTTTAGTTCTAACTCATTCATCGCAGCGATGCTGAAACCACCGTCAACGTGAACGACTTCACCAGTAATACCGGCTGCAAGGTTAGAGCACAGGAAGGCGGCTGTATTACCAACATCTTCGATCGTGACAGTACGGCGGATTGGCGTTACAGCTTCACAATGCGCAAGCATTTTACGGAAATCTTTAATACCAGATGCCGCTAGTGTCCGGATTGGACCGGCAGAAACCGCGTTCACACGGATACCTTGAGGACCCATAGCATTGGCCATATAACGCACATTAGCTTCCAAAGAGGCTTTTGCCAGGCCCATGACGTTATAGTTAGGGATCGCACGCTCAGCACCTAAGTAGGTCAGCGTTAACAGAGAGGCATCTGGGTTCAGCATTTCACGACATGCTTTTGCCATTGCAACAAAGCTATAAGCACTGATGTCGTGAGCGATACGGAAGCCGTCACGAGTGACCGCATCAACATAGTCACCATCGAGTTGGTCTGCTGGAGCAAAGCCGATTGAATGGACAAAGCCATCAAATTTAGGCCAGGATTTTCCTAATTCAGCAAACAGAGCGTCAATACTTGCATCAACAGCAACGTCACATTCAATAACGAGGTTAGAGCCTAAAGATGCAGCAAACTCTTCAACACGCGGTTTTAATTTTTCGTTTTGATAAGTGAACGCCAGTTCAGCGCCTTGATCATGCATTGCTTTAGCAATACCGTATGCAATTGATAATTTACTGGCAACACCAGTGATTAGAATGCGCTTGCCGGTTAAAAAACCCATAGCATTATCCTTGTTTATTTTCTATTGAAAGCGCGAATATACCAGAAGACACCGTGTCTTGGGTAGTTTTCGCGTTCCTTATTGACGAATTATCGATATCTTACCATGTATTACATTAAGAAGGGTATTTTGCTGTTCTCCTCGGAGCAGTCAAATATCCTGGCGCCATGCATCAATGGATAGTGGCTCACCGAAATGGCTCTCAATTAATCGGCGTGTCACATCATGAAGTGGTGATGCGAGTACCTCAGCGGTATTGCCCCGTTCGACAACAACGCCTTTATCCATGACGAGCATTTTATCGCTAATATGTTTCATCATCCCTAAATGCTGGGTTACGTAAATATAGGCAATATCTTGTTTGGCCTGTAGTTCCAACATGAGGTTAATGATTTGTGAACGCATTGACATATCGAGTGAAGCCAATGCTTCATCCGCAATAATAATTTCGGGTTGTAAAATCAGTGCCCTTGCGAGCGCAACACGCTGTTTTTGACCAGATGCTAGCATATGCGGATAATATTCTGCATGATCGGCTAATAAGCCCACTTGCCGTAGTGTTTGAATAATACGGCGTTCTCGTTCAATTCCGGTCAAATCAGTATTGAGCTTTAACGGTAATTCAAGTGTTTGCCCAATACGTTGTCGTGGGTTTAATGAGGTACTAGGATCTTGAAATATCATACGCACCCGCTGGCTACGATAGCTATAATCGCCATAGCTAAGTCGATGACCGCGGATCATAATTTCACCCGCGGTCGGTTCAGTGACACCTGATAGCATGCGCGCCAGTGTTGATTTTCCTGAACCATTCGCGCCAATAATCGCTAAAGTTTGCCCTGCTTGCAGATTAAAACTTAACGGTTTAACGGCTTCTAATTCATATCGGCGGAATAACCCTTCACGAAAACGAAATGTTTTTGTGAGGTTACGTACCTCAAGTAAGGTATCCATCAGTTTGGTTCCTCCGTATTTAACGGGTAGTGGCAAGCAAATAGATGGTTTTTAATATTACGTAAAGGGGGTGCCACGATACAGGTTCGTTGAGCATAAGGACATCGAGGGCCTAAGCGACAGCCAATGGGTAAATGCTCCAGTGATGGGATCGCACCGGGTAACGTATTTAACCGTCCTTTATGCGGAATAGGGCTTTCGAAATCAGGTATTGAACGAATAAGTGCTTGCGTATAAGGGTGATGAGGTCGCTGTAGAATATCTTCAGGTGTGGCACTTTCAACGGTTTGCCCACAGTAAAGCACATTAATTCTATCGACGAGTTTTGACATCATTTCCATATCATGACTGATCAATAAAATAGTCATGTTATTGTTTTGATTTAGCTTATCGAGTAAACGAAAAATTTGTGCCTGCGTCGTGGATTCCATCGCGTTAGTGGGTTCATCAGCAATTAATAAACGAGGCTGATTAGCAATAGCGATAGCGATCATCACTTTTTGGCATTCACCATCGGTCAGTTCATAAGGGTAGCTACGCATAATATCTTTATGATCTTTAATACCAACACGATGTAACAGTTCAATAGCACGACGTTTTCGCCAATTAAATCGCTGCCACCAACGGCCTTTATACGTCCATCTTGGGATGGCTTGTATTAATTGTTTGCCAATATCCTCAGCAGGATCAAGGCAAGATTGCGGCTCTTGGAAAATCATCGAGATATTGTGACCAATTAGTTTTCGGCGTTTACGCGGACTCAATTTTAATAAATCGATATCTTGAAAACGAAAGCGGTCTGCCGTGACGCGAATATTGTCTTTAGTTACCCCACAAATGGCTTTTGCGATTAAGCTTTTACCTGAACCTGACTCACCGACTAAGCCTCGAACTTCACCTTCGGTCAGCGTCATAGAAATACGGTCAACCGCCTTGACGGGGCCATTGGCGGTCATAAACTCAATGGTTAAATTGCGGATGTCTAGTAAAGGCATTATTCAACCCCCGCATTAATGGCTCGATGTAAACCATCGCCTAATAAGTTGACGAATAAGACACTCATCATAATGGCAGCGCCAGGTAAAATCACAGACCAAGGTGCAACATAGATCAGTTCCAAGCTATCACCGAGCATAGCGCCCCATTCTGAAGAGGGTAATTGTGCACCAAGGTCAAGGAATCCTAAAGCCGCAATATCTAAAATGGCAATAGAGAGCGCTCGGGTTAATTCGGTGACTAATATCGGGGTGATGTTAGGTAACACGGTATACCACAAAATAAAAATATTTGAAGCGCCATCAAGACGTGCCGCAACAATATACTCTTTATCCAGCTCATCGTGAACGGCGACATAGATGGTTCTGACCATGCGAGGGATCAAGGCTAAGCAGATAGCCAGCATCGCATTTTGTAAGCTCGCCCCCATAAATGCCACGACAATAATTGCAAGTAGCAGAGAGGGAATTGAGAGAAGTGTATCGAGTATATGGTTAAAAATGGCGGATTTTAAACCGCGTGTCATACCGGCAAGACAACCAAGCACCAGCCCTATCATGGTGGCTATAAATGTTACCAATAGAGCCGCACCGAAAGTGGATTTAGTACCCAGAATAAGCCGACTAAGGATATCCCTTCCAAGGTCATCTGTACCCAGGAAAAATGCCACATTACCGTAATGAGACCAAGAGGGCGGCAGTAATTGATAACCTAGAAATTGCTGGTCGATAGTATAAGGTGCGAGGTAACTGCCTATAAAAGAAAGGGCTAATAAAAACAATACGCCATAGAAGCCAATCATCGAAATAATATCAGATGAAAAAATATTCCAAACTACCCGCGTTGGGGAAGGCATTTTTTGTTCACGATAAAAATTATCTGAGGACATACCAATCCTTATGTTTTAACGGATCCATCATCGCACCTAAAATGTCTGATAACACGTTAACGGCAATCACTAAGGCTCCGATTAGCATGACACCTGCTGAAATAGCGGAATAGTCTTGTTGGCGTATCGCTGTCACCAACCAACGGCCTAGTCCGGGCCAGTTAAATACGACTTCAGTCACCATGGTTAATGTTAGCATGGTAGAAAACTGTAAGCCTAATTTAGGAATAATAGGGGGAATTGCGTTATGAAAAATATGACGGCGAATAATCGTCAGCCTTGATAGCCCACGCGTTGCAGCGGCTTTTATATAGTTTGCGCTGGCAATTTCCTCGGTACTGTTTCGCACTAAGCGAATGACTTCGGTTGTTGGTGCTAACGCGAGAGTTAATACAGGAAGCACCATATGTTCTAGCACATTGATAATCATCTGTTGGCGATAAGGTGAGTCAGAAAGCCAAGCATCGATTAATGCAAAGCCAGTAATCGGCTTTAAATTATAGAGAAGGTCAATACGTCCAGAAACGGGCAGCCAACCGAGCCGCAATGAAAAGAACAGTGTGAGTACTAATGCGAGTACAAATACAGGCACCGAAAAGCCTAATAATGCAAACGTACTGATTGCGACATCAACAGGTTTATTGCGCCAAAATGCGGCGATCATACCAAGAGGAATACCGACGATGAGAGCAAACATGAAGGCTAAAATACACAGCTCCATGGTGGCGGGGAAGGTATCCTTTAATTGCTCGGTAATAGGTTCGCCATTAATGCTGGAAACGCCAAAATCGAAATGGAGTAAACCATCGAAATAGAATAAATAAGCATCAACTAATGAGGCACCACTTAAAGGCGCATTAGGCGTAAAGTAGCTGAGGCTAAAACTTACCAATGAAAGGAAAAAGACGGTAACTAATAGCAACAGTATACGGCGCAGCGAATAGATGATCATGGTTGCTGCTCCTGTTTAGGTTTGATTTTTTGAGCATATTCACTCATATCACGGTATACGCCAGCAAACGAGGTATTGCCAAATGCACTGATCACTAATCCTTTCATATCAAAACGGTATGCCTGCAAACGTAAAGAATAGGCTAGGGGTAAAACAGGCAAATCATCACTTAATATCTGCTGTGCTTGATGATAATAATCAATTCTAGCGGCAAGTTGTTCTGTCAATAAAGCTTTATGCAATATCTCATCAAAAGAGGGGCTACACCAATGACTTAAATTGGTTTGAGAGGCTATCGCGGCACAACTTAACAGCGGACGGAAGAAACTATCGGGATCGTTACTGTCAGTTGCCCAGCCAGCGAGGGTCATATCATGGGAGCGATCCATTAATTGGTTTTCCTGAAAACGCCCTTCAACAGAACGAATGTTCATGGTAATCCCAACTTGTGCTAGGTCGGCTTGGATAAGCTCTGCCATTTTAAGTGGGCTGGGATTATAGGATTGTGAGGAGATAGGCACCCACAAATCAAGGGTCAGGTTTTCGAGACCTAGTTCTTGTAGCATCTTTTTTGATAGCTCAGGATTATAATCTGTTACTTTGGCTTGATTATCATAAGCCCAAGACGCGCGAGGAAGAATAGAAGCTGCTGTTTCCGCGGTACCATAGTAGATTGATTGCATTAAACGTTCATTATTAATTGCATAGGCAATCGCTTGACGTACTTTCAATTGGTTAAGCGGTGGTTTGCTAGTGTTAAACGCTAAATAAGCAATGTTCATACCTGAACGCATCGAAATACGTAAACGAGGGTCATCACGTAAGACAGAAAGTTGGCTAGCTGCGGGATAAGCCAGTACATCGCACTCACCCGTTAGTAATTTTGATATGCGCCCTGTGCCACCCGCTCCCATATCGATAACAATTTCCTCCATACGAGGCTGACCTTTCCAATAGTGATTGTTACGCAGTAAGCGAACAAATTGTCCTGCTTGGTAATCATCAAAACGGAATGGGCCGGTTCCTACTGGACGCCAATCAATCATTTCTTGTCGATTAATACGAGAAAGATGGTCTGCATACTCGGCTGACAAAATGGGGGCATAGTGTGTGGCTAAATGCCATAAGAAAGAAGCATCGGGCGCATTAAGACGAAATTCGACAGTGTAGTTATTCAATTTACGGACACTCTGCACACTATTAGCAAACTGCAAGCTATCAAAGTAGGGGTAATGACCCCCACTGATATAGTGATAGGGGTGATTGACTTCAAACATGCGGGAAAAACTAAAAACGACATCATCCGCATTCATATTACGTGTTGGTGTAAACCACGGTGTCTCTTGAAACTTTACGTCTTTACGCAGTGTTAATCGGTAAGTGGCACCATTATCAAGAACCTCCCATTTAGAGGCGACCTCCGGAATTAGCCGATAGGTAAAAGGGTCAACATCCAGTAAACGGTCATAGATTTGTGCTGCTAAAGGATCAACGATCAGGCCACTGCTCGCTAACTGTGGATTAAATGTGGTGACAATGCCATTAACACAATAGATAAAGCCATTTTGGCGGATGTTCTCTGGAACATCGTTTGCCATGGTATCTTTGTATGACATATTGTCACTAAGAGCCTGAGCTGTTAGTGAAAGAGTATATAGAAGCCAAAGAATTATTAGGCGCATAGCACTGATATCGTTAACCTTAAAAAACGTATTGTATCGTAAAAATGGTTCAACAGGGTATAAGCAAAATTGTGCTTATTTTTCGTTCTAATACCAATGATTATGATGAAAAATTATCTAAAAAGAAAATATAATTATTTTTAAAATCATATTATTACCTTTTAATGAGAAAAAATCTCATTAAAAAGCTTTACAAATGGTACTGATAACTATTATCATTCGCTTTGCCACCTAAGTGAAAAGCTTACGGTCTGGCATGACATTGCTCACATTGCTTCCAGTGTTTTTTTATAGCCAGCATGGGTGCTGGCTTTTTTTTATCTAAAAACTATGGATTTAAAGTGGTTTTTAGCTAGTCTGTGTGAGAGTTAATTGATTAAACCCACTGTTTTCAAATCATTCTCATTCACATTACCCTGTAAAGTACACATTATCCTGACGATCCCACTTTCCTTGTTTGCTTCAATAAAAAAGAGTTTTTCTGCCCAGTCATTTGTTGGGGAGATACGACTAATCGGCGTTAAATTTTTTTGCCAAGGCGCTGAAATAGCATCTCTTATCATTGAATTAGCGACATAAAACTCACCTCCCTCAGTGAGTGGGATCTGGGTGGATAAACGTTGAATGACCTCCTGTTCAGGTAGCGATGTTTCAAACCCCCAATAATAAAAGGTTTCATCAATTTTATTATTCGAAATTTTGTTGTCACGCTCGAGGTCAATCGCGATAGCCACAAAACGAGTCAACTCAATGCCTTCTTCGGTCGTGTATTGCAGTGGAATGGTGAGGCCGGAATCACTAAATAATTGTGAAAGCGTGATATTTTGAGGAAGGGTATCAAGTTGCGAATCGTGTTTGACTTTATCAAAAAACCGATGATCGCAGAACGAGAGGGATTCGATAATACTATTGGCATTGACAGAGTAGGTAAGACCCATAAATAAAAAAAACAAGGTCACTTGTTTAATGATTTTCATTTATTACCCTCAAATAGTAGTCATAAGCAGTTATAAGTGCAAATAATGAGTAAGTTAGAAATTCAATTGTTATCGATATAAATTAAATTAAAGTAAATGTCATATATTTTCGTTATGAATTATTTTATATTTATTTGATTGTACGTAATTTTACTCATTTGGTGTTGAGGTGGTTAAATCTCAATATATTAGATAATAGTAGAGTGATATATGAATATTAACAATATGAAAAAAACAATGCCTATTATTTTAACTACGTTATTATTATCTTATTCAAGTATGTTATTCGCTGCAAACGGAAATATAGCGAATTCATTAGCGCAATGTTACCAAGAAATAGGTGATAATCCACGTACACAAATAGCGGATTGCTTAAAAGTCAAATTAGTTGTTGCAGAAAAAAATATGAATGAATCTCTGTTAAAAGCTAGAGAAAGCTTAGCTGCCGTTGATTCTAGCGCCACTAAACCAGCACTTGAATCATTGGCGACATCGCAAAAAGATTTTATCGTATATCGTAATAGCGAATGCCAACGTCAATCAGATACCCTTTTAGGGGGGAGTGGCGCAGGCGATATTTATCTCGCTTGTCAAATAGAGCAAACAGAAATGAGAACGAAAACATTACAAGAAAAATAATGCATTGATGATGAGTAAGCCGATTGTTTAGACTTACTCAACTCATGTGTTATTTTACAAAAATAATGAATAAATTAAATATGATTTCAATTAGAAAACTCATCGTTATCAAAATTTAAATTAAGTTCAATCTGATGCTTTTTAATTAAACCTCTGATTTGATCGTAGCTCAGAGATAATCGTTGAGCCGCTTTTCGTTGATTAAATTGACACTGCTGTAAAGCTTGCTCGACTAATTGTTTTTCACTTTGTTGTTGCCAAAGGCGTAAATTACACGGTAAAGAAGGAAGGGATATAGACTTATGCACTATTGGCGTATTTGTATCTGAAAGTTCAGCGAGTTTTTCGCCGAATGGGTCAAAAATAATAGTATCAACAGGCGCTTCTTTGTTTCCATGACGATAAACGGAACGCTCTACAACGTTTTTTAATTCACGGATATTGCCGGGCCATGAATATTGCTCTAAGGCCTGTTGGGCCGCAGAGGTAAAACCTGTGAAATAAGGGCGTTTTAGTTCACCACTCATGGCGATAGCAAAGTGCTCCGCGAGCAACATAATGTCAGATATTCGTTCACGTAATGGTGGTATGCGGATGACTTCAAACGCTAACCTATCGAGTAGATCTGCCCTGAAGCGGCCTTCCTTCGCCAATATCGGTAAGTTTGCGTTAGTTGCACACACCAGACGAACGTCAACTTTTAATGATTGGCTACCGCCTACTCGTTCTAATTCACCATATTCGATAACGCGCAGGAGCTTTTCTTGTACTGACATGGGCGCAGTAGCCAGCTCATCGAGAAAGAGTGTGCCTTTATCGGCGCGCTCAAAGCGGCCTTGATGTCGTTTTTGAGCGCCTGTAAAAGATCCCGCTTCGTGGCCAAATAATTCAGAATCCAGTAAATTCTCATTGAGTCCGCTGCAATTGAGAGAGATAAAAGGCTCTTGCCAGCGAGGTGAAAGATAATGCAGACGATCTGCAATGAGCTCTTTTCCGGTTCCTCGTTCACCAATAACTAATATAGGTTTATTAAGTTTGGCCAGTTCTGAAGTTCGCTCAAGTACATCTAAAAAGTTGGAAGAATTACCAATAATGATATCGTTCGTATTTTTCATGGTTATTTTCACCAATAGTTGGTTTTATTGACCAGTTCAAGACTATAGTCTAGAACGATAATTATTGATACTAAAATAATTAATTCATTATAAATCAATATCTTGTATTTTATTTTTATAAGTTGGCACAGTGGTTGCAATATACTGATTGTAATAAGCAAGATATCACTGCCATCATTTGGCTAAGTCAGTTTTACTATGGAGCGTCACGTATTGGTTGGAAGCCAAAGTGGGTTGAGGCTCTACTGAATGATAAATCCATCAAGAGGATATAAATAATGGGTATTTTTTCACGTTTTGCCGACATCATTAATGCAAATATCGCATCTTTACTCGATAAAGCAGAAGATCCACAAAAAATGATCCGCCTGATGATTCAGGAAATGGAAGATATGTTGGTTGAAATTCGTTCTACATCGGCTCGAACTTTGGCAGAGAAAAAAGGTTTAGAGCGCCGGATCGAAATGGGCGAAAAACAGATTGCGGATTGGCAGGAAAAAGCTGAGTTAGCCTTAGTTAAAGACAAAGAAGACTTAGCGCGTGCCGCACTGATTGAAAAACAGAAAGTTAATTCAATGGTTGATACCTTGAAACATGAGCTTATTATTGTTGAAGAAACGCTGGCTCGCTTAAAAGGTGAAATTACTGAGCTCGAAAACAAACTGCAAGAAACTCGCGCGAAACAGCAATCAATGGTGGTTCGTTTAGAAGCCGCGCAATCAAGCCGCAATGTACGTCGCCAACTTGATAGCGGTAAACTTGATGAAGCGATGGCGCGTTTCGAACAGTTTGAGCGTCGTATTGACCATATGGAAGGCGAAGCGCAAAGCTACGGTATCGGTAAGCAAAAATCGTTGGATCAACAATTCGCTGAATTAAAAGCGGATGATGAAATCAGTGCACAGTTAGCTGCTCTTAAGGCTAAAATTAACACTAATAAAGAACAGTAATTTATCATCCTAATCCCTAGTGCGGTTCACGATTGCACTAGGGAGAAACGGATATAACCATTTGATATAAGGAAATGTGATGGGCTATGTTTTTCTGTCTCTCGTCTTAATTGTTTTTCTTATTTTTATTCTGCCATTTTGGTTGTGGTTGCATTACAACAAGCAAAATAATAGGCAGGGGAGCCAGCTAACAGAAAATGAAATTCAGCGTTTAGTGCAGCTTGCAGAACAATCACAGCGTATGCAACAACGTATCAAGACGCTAGAAGATATTCTGGATGCGGAACATCCTAATTGGAGGCAAAAATAATGACTGATTTTCGCAACCGTAAATTATATCGTTTAACTGACCGCCGTGTTTTTGGTGGGGTATGCTCTGGTATTGCACAGTTTTTAGACCTACCGGTTGCATTAGTCAGAGCATTAGCTGTATTAGCACTGTTTATGAGCTTTGGGATAACACTGATCCTCTATATTGTGATGTGTTTTGTGGTGCCAAAAGCACCGAGTGGTTATCAAAGCGAACAAGATATCAGTGTGGAAGTAACGAATTTATTTAATGAGGTTGATGCGCAGTTAAAATCGGGAGAACAACGTCTACGTCAAATAGAACGTTATGTCACGTCTGATACCTATACCGTGAATAGTAAGTTCCGTCATTTATAATACATGAATGCCCTCACATTTTCGGGGAATAGAACTCGGGTTGTATTCCCTAAAATGGCTTTTTTGATTCATTAAATTCATGTGGTAGCACCATGCAAATGGATATTAAACGTAAATTGAAACGGCAAGCCAAAAAGCAAGCGATTAGTAAAGGGTTAAAAATCATTGTCACTCTTGCAATCACTTATGGGCCCGGTGGGATTATTGGTAAAATATTAAAAATAGTAGGCAGTAAGTGGGTGATAGGCTATTTCACAAAAAGGATGGTGAAATAATCATATTAAACGTTGTGTCTATTTATTGAACGATATAAAAACAATTTGCACTCAACAAATTAGAGATGCTGAATTTATGCTAAATTAGGCATTAATAATATTGAGCGAGTGGGAGAACTATGAAACGGCTGCAAAATGAATTGACCGATATGGTAAATCGTAGTGTCGATCGCCATGTCAGACTCGCAGTAACCGGACTTAGCCGTAGTGGAAAAACGGCATTTATTACTTCTCTTGTGAATCAACTATTGAATGTGAATAGTGGTGCTCGATTACCGCTATTTTCTGCTGCGCGGGATAAACGTTTACTTGGGGTAAAGCGCATTCCTCAACGTGATTTTTCAATTCAACGTTTTACCTATGATGAAGGCATTGCGCAACTATATGGCAATCCACCTCAATGGCCAACACCGACGCGCGGCGTGAGCGAAATACGTTTAAAATTACATTATCGTTCAAATGACTCTTTTTTCCGGCGGTTTGTGGATAACTCATCGTTATACCTTGAGATCGTCGATTACCCCGGCGAGTGGTTACTTGACCTCCCGATGCTTGACCAAAACTACGTAGATTGGTCACTTCAAATGCAAAAACTGCAAAATGGGGAACGCGGTAAATTAGCGCAAGAATGGTTAACTTTGTGTGAGTCCTGTGACCCATTGGCACCCGCTGATGAGAATTTATTGGCAGCGATTTCGACAGCCTACACCGCTTATTTAGAGCAGTGTAAAGCACAAGGACAGCATTTTATTCAGCCTGGACGTTTTGTTCTGCCCGGTGAATTAGCAGGTGCACCGGCATTACAATTTTTTCCATGGCCTAATATTGAAAAATATAGTGAAAAACAACTTGCTCAGGCTGATAAGCATACCAACTTTGGCATGTTACAGCGTCGCTACCAGTATTATTGCGAAAACGTGGTAAAAGGTTTTTATAAAGATCACTTCCAGCGTTTTGATCGCCAAATTGTGTTAGTTGATTGCTTACAGCCATTAAATAGTGGGCCTGATGCCTTTAATGATATGCGTATGGCGCTGACGCAATTGATGCGTAGCTTCCATTATGGTAAGCGTACTTTACTAAGACGCCTATTTTCTCCCTGTATTGATAAACTCTTGTTTGCGGCAAGCAAAGCAGACCATGTCACGCCTGATCAACATGCTAATTTAGTATCGCTATTGCAACAGCTGGTACAAGAAGCATGGCAAAATGCAGCATTTGAAGGGATCAGCATGGACTGTATGGGGCTAGCCTCAATTCAAGCTACCGAAAGCGGCATTATTGATTATCAAGGGGAAAAGCTACCCGCATTAAAAGGTGAGCGTTTGAGTGATGGTCACTCAATGACATTCTATCCTGGCGAGGTGCCGAAAAGATTACCGAGTGAAACATTTTGGCAAAATCAGCGGTTTGAGTTTGAAAATTTTCGTCCTCGACAAACACCGTTTGACCAGCCGTTGCCTCATATTCGAATGGATAGTGCGCTTGAGTTCTTGTTGGGAGATAAATTGAAATGAATGAACCTATCAAACAACGCGTCGATTTTAATGAAAATAGTCGTGTTGAACAGACTGAAACACTAAAAAAAGCCCATCATTTTGATTCACAAGAGCAACATAAGTTTATCCCCGTAGAAGCTGAAGCGGAACAAGATATTCAGGAAGGGGAAGTGGAAAGTCTCATCAATGAGGCGCTAAGACCAAAACGTAGTTTTTGGCGTAAGCTAGTCGGGACAGCGATAGGTATCTTTGGGGTGAGTGTGATCGCGCAATTGGGGATCTGGATCCATACCTCATGGGTAACTCAAGATTGGACAGCACTAGGTACTGCGGCAGCTGGCGGATTAATTGTTGTTGCTGGTGTTGGTTCTGTGGTCACAGAGTGGCGTCGTTTGTATCGTTTAAAAGAGCGCGCTCAGGAACGTGATATTGCGCGTGAGTTACTCCATAGTCATGGCATGGGGCAAGGGAAAGCATTCTGTGAAAAACTGGCCAAACAATCCGCCCTGTCTGCTCAACACCCAGCAGTACAGCATTGGCAGGCCACGCTTCATGACTCGCATAACGACCGTGAAGTTGTTGAGTTATATAGCCAGTTAGTTCAACCCGTTCTTGACGAACAAGCACGTAAAGAAATTAGCCGTTCATCGGCAGAGTCTGCTTTGATGATTGCAGTCAGCCCACTTGCAATTGTTGATATGGCATTTATTGCTTGGCGCAATATTCGCTTAATAAATAGAATTGCAGCCATTTATGGTATTGAGTTGGGCTATTACAGTCGCATTCGATTATTCAGAATGGTACTGATTAATATCGCTTTTGCGGGAGCTTCGGAATTAATTCGTGAAGTAGGCATGGATTGGCTATCTCAAGATATTACGGCTCGTTTATCTACACGCGCGGCACAAGGTATTGGTGCAGGACTATTAACCGCTCGGTTAGGCATCAAGGCGATGGAATTGTGTCGACCATTGCCATGGATTGAGGATAAGCCAAGGTTAGCCGATTTTCGTGGGCAATTACTGAGCCAAATCAAAAGGGCAATGCCCAGTAAAAAAGCGTCTCAATAAATCACGATATTGCTGGTAGGTGGATTGAATAGTAAAGTACACTTTCCAGCAAAAAAACGCCTAATTGTTATTTGTCCGATTAAATGCGTTTATTATTCCTTGTTCTGATAGTGATTTTCTCTGTTTTTCCTTATTGTAAATCACGGGTGTCAACAATATGTGACACATGTGCTGTATTCTTACCGTAAATCAAGCTAAAATAATAAGCCTATATCATTTCTGCTAAAGGTTTTTATCCATGCGTCTCGAAGTAACTTGCCAAGATCGGATCGGTCTAACACGTGAATTGCTTGACTTATTAGTCTTACAGAATATTGATCTTAAGGGTATTGAGATATCAGCACAGAGACGGATTTACCTTAATTTCACACCTGTTGATTTTCAGGTATTCAGCACACTAATGGCGGAGATACGTCGTATTAATGGTGTGATTGATGTACGTCGCATCTATTTCATGCCGTCAGAGCGAGAGCATAAGGCGGTATGGGCACTGTTAAACTCATTCCCAGAGCCTGTCCTATCCATTGATAATAAGTTGAATATTGAATTAGTTAACCCGATGTCATTACAGATTTTTGGGGTTGATGAAAACAAGATAAAACAAAAAACCTTTTCACAGCTCGTTGGCAATCATGGTTTACAACGTTGGTTTGAACGCGAAGATCCCGAACCTTACACAGAAAGAGTCACCGTTAAAGGCAATGATTATCTGATGCAAGTTACGCCGATTGTTTTGGCGGATGAGAATGGTAAGTTGCACTGTACCGGTGCCGTTTTATTATTAAAATCTGTCGCGTTACTCGAAAAGCAACGAAAACAAATCGTTGGTGTGGATACGGAAGGATTCGATTTAATTATCGCCAATAGTCCCGCAATGTCACATGTGGTTGAACGTGCAAAACGCATTGCCATGCTAGATGAACCATTATTATTGGTTGGGGAAACTGGCACAGGAAAAGATATTTTAGCGAAAGCATGCCATTTGCACAGTCCGCGTGGTAATGCGCCTTTCTTAGGTTTAAATTGCGCATCAATGCCTGATGATGTGGTTGAAAGTGAATTATTTGGCTATGCGGCTGGTGCATATCCAAATGCAGTAGATGGTAAAAAAGGTTTCTTTGAACAAGCCAATGGTGGAACCGTCTTATTAGATGAAATCGCCGAAATGTCGCCACAAATGCAAATCAAGTTACTGCGTTTTTTAAATGATGGCACATTTAGACGGGTGGGTGAGGAGCGAGAAGTGAAAGTGGATGTGCGGGTTATTTGTGCAACACAAAAAAAACTGCCAGAACTCGTCGCTCAGAAGAAATTCCGAGAAGACCTTTATTATCGCTTAAATGTTTTGACGTTAACTATTCCGCCACTACGTGAAAGACAAGAAGATATATTACCCCTCACAGAAGCTTTCGTAGCTAACTTTTCTAAAGAACTGAATATTACAAAACCACGACTAGCACCGTCTCTAATTGATTATTTAAGCCGTTATTATTGGCCTGGTAATGTCAGACAACTACGAAATGCGATTTATCAAGGATTGATACAGCTAGAAGGGGAAGTGCTAAATTCACATGATATTGATTTACCAGAAACAGATAATTTGCCCGCAGTAGCTGTTGATTCATTAAATGGCTCATTAGATGAAATAACCAAACGCTATGAAGCCTCAGTGTTATCACGTTTATATCGTGATTACCCAAGCACGCGTAAACTCGCAAAACGTCTTGAAGTGTCTCATACCGCGATTGCCAATAAATTACGTGAATATGGGCTAAACCAGAAAAAAGAGCCGGATAATGAATAAGTCCCTCATATTAGGCTTTTTATTCGTCTGCTTCATTGGGCCGAGCTATGGGCAGGAGTCAACACATTCACAAGTATTAGAGGATCTGTGCCGCAATCAACAACAAACACCTGAAGAGATTTATGAGAATGGTTATTTAATCGAATGTTATTTTGATGGGGCAGATATTCCTTCGGCATTTGAACGCTATAAACAGCTGGATATTGAAAACAACGCTAACTTTATTAACAAACTGGTTAGAAATAAAAATATGAAGGTGACATGCAGTCAAGCTGGTTGCGTTGAAGCAGAGTATTATTGGCCGAATGATAAACAGCTAGATATCAGTTTACTATTTGAAGGTGGAGAAACAACTTACAAATATACTGAAGAGGCAAAGGGAACTAAGCTCGAAATAAGGATGTTTCCTGATTAATCAGGCTGCACCCTATGCAGGTAACTCATCATTTTTTGAAAATATGTGATCGTTGGCGATTTTTTCGACCACAGTGATATCTTTTAGCACAGAAAGCAAACTATACTTAAATTAATTGAATATTCATTTGAAGTGTTAAAGCGATATTTTGATTGATGATAACGAAAACAGCAAGGCCGCCCGTGTGCCTGCAAGGAGTTGCTATGGATCAATTTGCTCTTAACTTTATTGTGAATACCAAACTGCGAGAATATCTCAACCAACGTCATTATCAAAATGATATGTTTGAGTCCGCCGCTTCAGCAGCAGAGTTATATTTAATGAATAGAGCGGCAGTGCGTTACCTAGAAAAAAGAAATCGTTTCACTTGGGAAGCGTTGGTCAAAAATGGTAACAAACCCCGTGATCTGATTATTGATATTCTTACCTCGTCATGCCCTGCCAATAAAGAGCAGGCACTGAAAATTCTCAGCTGTTGTTCTCACTCTCTCGTGAATATGATGAGTGAAAATAAGTTATTTGCGAATGTGGTTAACGCAAAACAGCATAAAACCCTCAATTGGCTTTACGTAGAGTGATTGATTAGGGATGAGCAGCCAGTTTGAAACTGGCTGCATAATAGACTTATTTTAATGCATCAAGTGCTTTATCGTAATCAGGCTCTTCTGTAATTTCTGGAACCAATTGGCTATAAATCACTTTATCATTTTCATCTAAGACAACAACGGAACGCGCAGTTAAGCCTTTCAGTGGGCCACTGGTCATTGCAACGCCGTAGTTTTGAGCAAACTCAGGATTGCGGAAAGCAGAGAGGGTAACGACGTTATCTAAACCTTCTGCACCACAGAAACGTGCTTGTGCAAACGGTAAATCAGCTGAAATGCACAGTACAACAGTGTTGTTAAGGTCATTTGCTAATTGATTAAATTTGCGCACAGATGCCGCACAGACGCCGGTATCGACGCTTGGGAAAATATTCAGTACCTTACGTTTACCTTTGTAGTTTTCTAAAGTGACTTCAGACAGGTCTTTAGCCACTAGAGTGAATGCTTTTGCTTGTTGGCCAGCTTGTAAAAACTCACCGCTAACAGTGACATCATTACCTTTTAATTTAACTGACTGTGACATATCGATTTCTCCCATTAATGAGTCAGTGCGTGAAAGCGTGGATATTATTATTGATCAATTTGTTAACGACCAAGCTAGCACTAGATGCATTCAATATCAACATAGCACAGTGATTTTGGCTTCGGGGGGGATGCCGTTGCGGATAACCGCGTTTACGCATTATTGCGCGAAAAAAAGTCAGCTAAGTCGATGAACAATCATATGAATTGATAAAAAATTGTTCATAATACCTTGAAGAGATTAGGATAAATTTTAAAAGTATGAAATGCTTACAGATTAAGTCATCGTGTATAGATTTTTAATCGCTGAAAGAATATGATGCTGGAAAGGTTTTTTTGGCCGTTTTATAACGTCAGCAACCTTTAACCGAGGTATTTTATTGATTAATGGTATTTAAAGTACCTTCTTATTTGCTTAGTTAATTCTTTCTGTTTGTCCATTGACTTATATCCATAAGAGAGAGTTGCTAGTTCACTTTTGCTAATACGACAGAATTCCCAACATGCATAAACGCACACTTTCATCTTTAGCGATTGTTTTCACCGCGATGTTTACAGCAGCTCCTGTTATTTCGGCAGAGGTTCCTGCCGGAACAGTACTGGCAACAAAGCAAGAGGTAACCCGTCATCTTAAAGATGAACCGGCATCATTAGATCCAATAAAATCGGTTGGGTTGACCGAAGCACAAGTTATGCGTGACTTATTCGAAGGATTAGTGAATCAAGATAAGCATGGCAAACCGATTCCTGGCGTGGCTCAAAGTTGGAGTACGACGGATAATAAAACATGGCTTTTTAAATTACGTCCAGAAGCGCGCTGGTCGAATGGCGAACCTGTAACAGCGGACGATTTTGTCTATAGTTGGCAACGTTTAGTGACGCCAGAAAATACCTCTCCATTTGCATGGTTTGCGGCATTAGCTGGGATCAATAATGCACAACAAATTATTGATGGAAAACTACCTGCTGAGCAATTAGGCGTTGAGGCCGTTGATAAACAGACGCTTAAAGTCGTTTTAGATAAACCAGTTCCTTATTTCCCTTCATTAACGGCTAACTTTAGTTTATTTCCGGTTCATGCGAATACGGTTAAAAAATATGGCGCAGACTGGATAAAAGTGAACCACTTAGTTGGAAATGGCGCATTTAAACTTACCGATAGAGTGGTTAATGAAAAAATCGTTTTAACCCAAAATCCATTCTATTGGGACAATGCGAATACGGTGATCACCAAAGTGACGTTTGTGCCAATAAACCAAGAGTCCAGTGCGACTAATCGTTATTTAGCGGGAGATTTAGATATTACTGAATCATTCCCTAAACAACGTTATCAAAAATTACTTGCCGAAATACCGAATGAGGTGTTTACCCCTGATCAACTTGGCACCTATTATTATGCCTTCAACACGCAGCGAGCACCGACTAACGATATTCGTGTACGCAAAGCGTTAGCGATGACGATAGATAGGCAAGTGATAGCCAAAAAGGTATTAGGTACTGGAGAGAAGCCTGCAAACCGTTTTACACCGGATGTAACCGCTGGTTTTAAACCACAAAAAAGTATTTATGAAAATTACACTCAAAAAGAATTGGATGAGCAAGCCAAAGTCTTATTGCAAGCGGCTGGTTATGGGCCCAAAAAAACACTTGAATTAGTGCTTTTATACAATAGCTCGGAAAATCACCAAAAAATTGCGATTGCCGTTGCCTCAATGTGGAAGAAAAAATTGGGCGTTGAGGTTAAATTAGTTAACCAAGAATGGAAAACTTATATTGATAGCCGCAATACAGGTAACTTTGATGTGATTAGGGCATCTTGGATAGGTGATTTTAATGAGCCATCAACCTTTTTGTCGCTATTAACCTCACAGCATAATGGCAATATTCCAAAATTTAATAATAAAAATTACGATGCGGTGATGGCTTCAGCAAGTATAGAAACTAACGAAGATTTACGTAATCGTTATTATAATCAGGCGGAAGCGATAATTGCACAAGAAGCGCCAATAGCGCCAATTTATCAATATACTAATGGGCGATTGATTAAACCTTGGCTAAAAGGATACCCGATAGAAAACCCAGAAGATGTAGCTTACAGTCATAGTTTTTATATTATTGCACATTAATCGTACATTCAGCCTATATAGGTGATATGGGCTGTCTCTTTGTATGGCTAAAAAAGAAAAAACTCCTTCTGCTGGAGAGTCAGAAGGAGGACCAAAAAAGGAATAAACACTACACAGAGAATACTAGTGTAGTCCGATGTTAATTTATTGTTCTTTTGTGGCAAAAAGCCGTTGTTATTTAGCAATTATGGCGGTTCGGTGTTTGTCGTTATTTCATGACCTCTCCTTAATTGCAGGTTTTTTAACATTAGGTCTCAGTGTTATTCTCAATATGCGCTTGTTTTATAACCTTTGCTTGATATTCCTGCTGTATTCCCTCTATGCTATAACTAATAAATCGCTTAAATGGAAGGAGAATGCCGCATGGCGCTGATTTATGGTTCATTATTTCAGAGCTCAAACCCCGTACATGCATTTCAATTAAATGGAGACGGTGGGTTTCTTCCCATTGATGTTAATGCGAGTGCAACTCAGCAATCTCCTTTTTGGTTGCATTATGACTATAAAAATCGTGAGAGTGAGAAATGGATCCAACGGTCAGAGCTACTTGGCGAACAAGTCAAAGCGGCACTTTGCGGTCATGCTGGCCGTTGGCGGATCTTACGAGTAGGGGATGGTGTTTTATTAACGTTACAAACATTAAATACGAATGCTGGCCAACGTCCCGAACAACTCGTTGCCTTTCGAGTATTTATTAACAGCCGCCTCATCATTTCCAGTCGCCATCGAAAAGTCAATTCATTAGATTCTGTGATAACAGACCTGAAAGAAGGCGTGGGTGCACAAAGTACCGGAGATTGGCTGGTGGAAGTTGCTGATGCCATTACCGATGAAATCAGCGATTTTACAGATACCCTACATGAACGTTTGATAGAAATGGAAGATACCATTCTCAATGGTGATATCCCTGAACGTGGTGAGCTCGCATTATTGCGTAAACAGATTATTGTCATACGCCGTTATATGGCGCCACAGCGTGATATGCTGGCACGTTTAGCGACGGAAAAACTATTGTGGATTGACGATACTGATAGAAGACGATTACAAGAAATTTCAGATCGTTTAGGTCGTTGTATTGAAGATTTAGACGGATTTGTAGCACGTACCGCGATTATGTCCGATGAAATAACGAACATGATCACCGAGATGATGAATCGTCGTATTTATACGATGTCTATGTTAGCGATGATTTTTTTGCCAACTACCTTTTTAACGGGGCTATTTGGCGTCAATTTAACCGGTATTCCTGGTAGTGAATCCAGATTCGCTTTTAGTGTATTTTGTCTTTTACTTGCTGCATTAATCGGAACCGTTTTCTGGTGGTTGAGAAAAAGTCGCTGGCTGTAGTCTGCAAGTTATTGGCATAAACCGACCCTAGTTTGAGGTAAATCAATAAAAGACCTATGGTTTTGGGGCACTATTAATCCCGCAGGTGAATGCAACGTTGAGCGATGAACGTTGTGCTCCATAATTGTAGTTTTTCTCATATTGAGTTCTTATACAGAATAATTGACCACTGTAATGCCGATGTATGTTACATCGGCTTTTTTTTATTCTAAATTTACGCAATCCACAGCCATTAGCGGTGTTTGAAGCATTAGCGCTGCAAACGTTCACTTTACAGATAGCTTATCGGGAGTGAATAGATTCTGTGAGTAAGGAAATAAATGCTCAAATGGGCAAAACAACCACCCTCTATCAAGGGTGGTGGGCTGGTTATTTAACTTCAATCACATCCAGACGTTGTGCCGTGAATGCCGGTCGCTCATCGTCGTCGAGCTGAGTTTGAGCAGGCATCTCTTCTCGATCAAAGGCAAGATCACCGCCATTAACAACTTCATCACCATGAGAAATATTTTTAAAATCAAATAGCTCAGTATCACACAAGTGAGATGGAACAACATTTTGTGTTGCTCTAAACATCGTTTCAATACGCCCTGGGTAACGTTTATCCCAATCACGAAGCAGATCTTTGATCACTTGACGTTGTAAGTTAGGTTGTGAACCACACAGGTTACACGGAATAATTGGAAATTCTTTTGCCTGCGAATAACGTTCAATATCTTTTTCACGACAGTAAGCAAGAGGGCGGATAACAATATGTTTTCCATCATCACTCATTAGTTTAGGGGGCATCCCTTTCAATTTACCACCGTAAAACATATTCAGAAAAAGTGTTTGTAATATGTCATCTCGGTGGTGTCCTAGCGCAATTTTAGTTGCGCCTAATTCTGTCGCTGTACGATATAGAATACCTCTACGTAAGCGTGAACATAATGAACAGGTCGTTTTTCCTTCAGGGATTTTTTCCTTGACGATGCCGTAAGTATTTTCTTCAACAATTTTATATTCAACCCCTAAATTATCGAGATATTCAGGCAAAATATGCTCGGGGAAGCCGGGTTGTTTTTGATCTAAGTTAACGGCAATCAGCGTGAAAGAGATTGGCGCACTTTTTTGTAAGCTTTGCAAAATAGATAGCAAAGTATAACTATCTTTACCACCAGATAGGCATACCATAATGCGATCACCCTCTTCAATCATATTGAAATCGGCAATAGCTTGTCCTACGTCACGGCGTAATTTTTTTTGTAGCTTATTGAAGTTATATTGTTCTTTCTGTGCGTTCATGTTTTGCTGTTCTGTACCGTTGCTGATTATACGTTAACTTAATGATAATTAATGGCTTATGTGTTCTTTTTGGATGCTAAGTTGATATAACAATTTGCACAACCTATGAATATTTTCTCTCACAAACAGAAAGAATAGGCTGTTACATGTGACAAACGATCCATTAAATTATCAAAAAGGAGGCCATAATAACAGATACAGGGGGGGTTTTGGTATGGATAAGTCTAGACAGAACAATTTTTTTGGGGCTGTAGTGGGTCACTGCGCCTCTATCGGGGTGCAATACAAGCAGAAGCCAAATGAAAAAATGAATATTATCAGACCAGTATTATGATTATTGTGGGGGTGAACATTTTGTATCTAACTGATTTATATTAATTTAAAAAAATTTTGAGTATTCCATTCTGAAGTGTAATAACGGAATAAGTATAGCGTTAATACTATTATAAAATACAAGTATTTATCAAAATCTGCCGTCATTAAAGTAAAAACAGCTTTATAAAATTATTATTTTTAAAATAGCATAGGGTTATATCGATTACTCAAAATATGATTATTATTCTCTGTGAAGCGATAATATAAAGATATATGAATCATCAATTTTTAAAATGTCGACTAATAATAGTACGGAGAGGATTTATAAAAGATAATAAATATGATGATGCTTGAACAGTAAGGGGGGGCCTCACTGCTCACTCTATAATATTCAACGAATGATGGACTTTTTATATCCATATGTTTTTTTCTGCGCCTTCGAAAGCATTAAGTAGATGCTTAATATCAATATCAAGAATACTTGAGATAATCACAAGATGCTCAACATAAATAGAAGAAGTTCCTGTTTCATATTGAATATAGTGACTCTCTGATATCTCCAGTGCCGTTGCCATTGTTAATGTTGAAATACGACGGGATATACGTAATTCTCTAATATATTTACCTAAAGCGATCCCTCTAGAATTTGAGTGCCTCATGATTCTATTATCCCTAGCATAAAAGAGTAATACTATTATCAGAAATAAAATGGATAATTCAATAGTCTAATTCCTATGTTAAATAAAAATAAAAGCGATAAAATGTCTCTTTATTAAATATTGGGTTTACCCATAAATTAAGTAAAAAAATAGCTAATTGGTGAATTTGAAGAAAATAAAACTAATTTACGATTATGGAGATACTATCGCTAGATTAACCATATAAAATATGCTTATTCATTTATTTTTCATTGTAAATATAAACTAAGATTAAAAATGAAATTTAATATCAATTAGTTACTTAGTCTGATGAAAAAAGTGTCTGCCATTTTAATAAATAGCAGACATGTAATCATAGTGAGTCCAAATATGACTTAACGCAATATTTAGCTTAAGGCCAATTCAATGGCTTTTTGTGCGTGTAGGGCGGTTGTATCAAAAATAGGCACGGAAGTATCGTCTTGATTGACTAAAAGGGTTATTTCAGTACAGCCTAAAATGATCCCCTCAGCACCTCTTTCTACTAATGAAGCCATGATTTGTTGATACTGTTTCTTTGATGCATCTTTCACTTCACCCATACAAAGTTCTTGATAAATAATGTCATGGATAATTTTTCGTTCTTCAGGCATTGGCGTGATCACGGTAAGGCCATATTTATCTTGAAGTCGCTGTTTATAGAAAGGTTGCTCCATTGTAAAAGCGGTTCCTAATAAACCGATGGTCTTTATTCCAGACTCGATAATATTTTCTCCAGTTGCATCTGCAATATGAAGTAGTGGGATATTAGTGCTCTCTTCAATATATTCGGCGACTTTATGCATCGTGTTAGTACATAACACAATAAAATCGGCTCCAGCGCTTTCAATACTTTTTCCCGCTTGCGCCAAATGTTGACCAGCCAGCGCCCATTGACCTGTCGCTTGCATATGTTCTATTTCAGCAAAGTCGACACTGTATAAAACAATTTTTGCTGAATGAAGGCCACCCAGTTGCCGTTTGACACCCTCATTGAGTTGCTGATAATAAAGTAAAGTTGATTCCCAGCTCATTCCCCCGATTAAACCAATGGTTTTCATTTTTATTTTTTCGCCTATTCCGTTTAAAAACATATTCTCGTTATAACAATAATGTCATTAAATGAACAGCATTAGCATGTAGTTTATAATGATACTAATTTAATAAGTATAAATTCTTATTTTAATTTAATGGGCGAAATTTACAGGTCAAAAAAAGAGTAATTACGGATGAATCTTATGTATCAAATAACGATTTTTGTAATGATATAGGCGTAGAGTCATAATGGTTCTAAGTGTTTCAAGGAGAATTTATGCGTAAAGTTATTACAGTTTCGGCAATAGCGCTTTTATCTGCATTAACAGCATCTTCTGCTTTTGCAGCAAAGACAGATACCTATAAGTGCGAAGATCAAAAAATTAGAGTTTCATTCCCAGACGAAGATACGGCTGTGATGCTTTATAGCGATGAACTTATCGTATTAAAAAGTGCTCCATCGGCAAGTGGTGCTCGTTATGTTGGGGAAAATATGCAGCTATGGGCTCAAGGAAAAAATGAGTTTAATCTAGCCTCAATTTCTGAAGATGATGTCGTCAATAAACGCGTTTCTGATGACAAAGGCCGTATCTGTAAATTAGTGAAGTAGGCAATTACTCTCAACGAGTTGTCTATTTTTTATTAATAAATTTAAATATTTATTATTGATTCTATAAAATAAAGTGGGGCAGTTATCTCTGCTACCACTTTATATAGGTTATTCTGCTGCTATAACGGGTTTAAGCAATATTCGGGTCTAAATATAATTTTGCAGTAGGGCGAGCTAACATTTTTTGATAATAATGAGCGATCGCGGGAGCTTCTGGCCGAGTAATAGGCGTGAGTAACCAGCGATGAATCGATAACGCAATTGTAATATCTGCGACAGTAAATTGCTGACCACTAATAAAGTCACCGTTTTTTTCCAGCGCCTTTTCAAGAAGTAACATTTTACTATTCCAATCATGGGTACTCTTAGCAATTAATTCAGGGTATTGACTAAAACTGTCACTGTTGCGAACGAGAGTTAAAAAAGCGGCTCTCCATGCACTATTGAGTTCTGTTGCTTGCCAATCCATCCACTTTTCAACATCTGCTCTTGCTTCAGGATTTTCAGGTAAAAGATCGACACGTTGTGCCTTTGTGGCAAGATAGCGACAAATCGTATTACTTTCCCATAACACGCCACTGTCATGAATAAGTACGGGAGCCAGCCCATTAGGATTGAGTTTAAGATAATCAGCTGATTTTAAACTTAATTCTTTTCCCCACTCAGGTTCATGAATAAAAGGTAGCTGAGTTTCACTTACAGTCCAAAGCACTTTTCTAACATTGATGGATGTAGTACGACCTAAAATTTTTAGCATAGTGGCCTCAAAAAGCATCAATAGAGATACTGGAAATAGCATAGCCTCGTAAAAACTGCAATTTGAAAGTCGTTATCGAGGGAAAAATAGCCATTATTGCTAATGCAAGAAATGTTCTAGCCCTTTATCAATAATAAAAAGGGCTAGAAGGCATCAATTTATTGAATAATACCGTTTACCATCGTATTAAGAGAGAGATTGCTAAGTGCTATATCTCTTGATGAAATAAGCTGATCATCAATAAATAACTCCGCTTTTATTGGGTTTAAATCACGCTCAATATTGATGTGGAATTTATTCATTAAATCTTTATTCGTTTGTTTTTCATCAAGCTGATATTTCTTTTTAGTTCCATCTGCTAATGTCACTGCAATATAAGGTTTAGTTTTATTAATCGTATGAGTGTCATACACCATGCCATAAGATCCTTCTAAAGCGGGGTAAATGTAACTCTTTAATTGATTGTTGGTATCATAAAAACCTACCAAGGTGACAACGGGAACACCTTGTTTATAAGGTGTCTTACTGTAAGTATATTCAGAATGAGTCTCCCATGTGTTTCCATTTGAAATATAGTAAATTTTTGTATTTTCTTTGATTGTTTCAACCTGATCATTAACGTGTAGCGCTATACTGAGCTGAGAAGTACAATCGATTTCTATGACTTTATTGATATTTGTTACATCTGCTTTTGGTATATAAACATTTGGTGGGTAATGCGCGTTATAGCTATTGATTTTTATGTGGTCATTGACGTTAAGTAAGTCTATTAGTTGAGTTTCGGTTACATCATGACCGTTTTGGATTTTTGCCTCAATGAATATATTCTTTAGGCTATGAGGAAGTAAAAAATCTTCCATTTTTTGTGTATCTGAATTCCATTTTTTATAACCTGTTGATGATTCTTTACTAAAGACCGCATTATTTTCGAAATACTGTTGAATAGCTTCTGAACTTGCAGGCGTGTGTAATGTATAGGCGTTATAATCTACATCATAGATTTCTCCGCCAGACATCGCATCTTTCGCCATAGAGTGTTGCATAAAGGGTTCTGCCGCCATTTCACCTTCTTTCTTCTCTTTTAAATAGGTTGTTTGGTTTCGTTGTGCCTTTTCAAAATTTGGAATAAAGAAGTTATTGTCTGCATCCCAGCCCCAAGTTGAATTAGGTTTATCGGCTGTCGCATGAACGCCACCATGGAATCCTTTAAAATAGTGGCTTATGTGGTAGTTATGACCAAGTTCATGGCTAAATTCATTATCTACTGATTTCGACAATGTGGCTTTTCCTGCACCGCCAGACCAGCCGTGTACTTGTAGGCCATTTTTATACCTACCACGTGAATGATGGAGAGTGATTTGTGAGGTAGGTAAAAAACGGTTTTCTTCTAGTGAGGAAGAGTTAACCCCATAATTTGCCAAGTTAATGCCATCGGAAATCAGGCCTTTACCGATTATTTCCCTCATATCACCTCTATGGCCTCCACCTTCATCCGTTGAACGTTCAATTAAATATTGCCCATTAGGAAAAACAATTTCTTTTAAATAGACAGGGGCATAACTAGATACAATCATACGATTGACAGGAATTTGTTGATAGTATTGACGCTGAAGCTCAGGGTCTGTTTGAAACGCGAATTGATTTTTGTTTGGCGTTAACATTCCAATATCAATTGTATGCAATAAGAGCTCACTAGCAGCTCCAACTTTAATATCCGCTAAAGTACCTTTCTGGTTTTTGTAATTAAACTCAAGCTCAATGCCGGGTTTAATAATGTGTTTAGGGAGAGAAATAGACCAACCATTTTCGATATATTTTATCTCTTCAGTTAACTCATTGATCAGTGGCTCATCTTTAGAAGTGCGCCAAAAGCCGTTTTCATCACAAACAAACAACTGATTTTCATTCGTTTTTATGGTTAATTTTTTATCGCCATAAAAAACATGACTACTATAATCCGCCTCAGAAGAGAAATAGATTTTTTTATTTTTAAATTTAACGTTGTTTTCTAATGTAAAATGTCTTGCCCAATTTGCATTGCGTGTTGCGATATGAATTGTATCATTATTTTCGATGATTTTATTAAAATAATCAATATCTCTGGATAGGGTTAGTAATTCTTTATTGGTGTTAATCTTTAAAGTAAATGAATTGGGAATATCATAATAGCTGTTTTCTTGGGTATTAGATTGAGTCTCTGCGATGGACCAAATACCATTTTGATCACTGACAAAAAGGAGACTATCATTAGTGACGATGCTGACTTTATTATCCCCGTAAACAACATCACTATTATAATGTGCCTTAGACGTGAACAGTATTTTTTTATTGGCATATTGACGACCATTAGGAATAATAAAGTCTTTTGCCCAATGGCAATTTTTGGTCGCTATTTTGATAGCATCATTTTCACTGATAATTTGATGAAATAGCTTTGTATCATTGGATATTTTGTTAATATCGGCATTAGTACTAAACACAGTGTCAAAAAAGTCAGGGATTTGATTTTTATGTTGATGTAACGCTTGTTTTAAATGTTGATTGAGTCTAGCCTCATCGCGGCTATACCAATTCCCAGAAGCATCACTTACCATAACAAAGGATTGTTGGTGTTCTCGTGAAATTGATTTATTTTTGTATTTTATATTAAGTTTAGCATTATCATCTAATTTAAATATAATTTTTTTATTAACATGATTTTTTAATGCATTCAAATTAATGTTTGATGTTGAATTGCCAATATCTAGTTGTATGATATTGTTTTCACTTATGATTTGATTAAAGTAACTTTTATCTGTCATGACTTTTTCAAGCATGTCGGATGAATTAATGTATAAATCACTTGCCTCGGGTATGTTAAAATCACTAGGTGTTAAATGGGTAAAGCTGTATTTTTTCCCTGCAATTTTGGGGAGTTGAGACGGTGATAATAAATGAGTTGAATATATTTCTTCTTTTTTATCATTGTAGACTTTCACTTCAATATTTTCATTCTGCTTAATGGTTTCATGAGGTTTGAAAATAATAAGCGTTTTACGATCAGGAACAAGGTGAGGGTGTATATCACCGTCTATCCGGTTAACAGCGGGAATAATACTATTTTGAGCATAAAATACGTTCCCTTTAAGGTCGCCGGCGGTATCACTCGGGTAATTATTTTGATTAAAATAAAAAACCTTACCTAATTTTTCTCTATAATCAGATAGTAATGCATTATAGCGTCTATCTTCATTTTTATTTTCAAGGGCTAATTTTCTATTATGCAAGGCCACCTCTAAGTGATGAGAAATTGAGGTGTTTTCATTCAGGAATTGCCATATATCATAGAGTGATAGGGTGTTACTGTGTAATGGATCAGACGCTCCAGTGATAGTTGAATTATTTATATTTTCATTAAATGAATTTGTGACCGGAATAATATTGTTTTGCTGGTTCTGACATACACATATCGTGCAAATTAACATATAAGTTCCTTTTAAGTGATTAATACTTTACTAATGAGTCCATCCTATTAACTAACGTTAATCATATATAAAAAAATAAAAATGATAAGAGAATAATTTTATAGTTAATCTTAAACTGCTACTTAATTATTCATTAAATAAGTAGCAATAAAATAGGGATTATCAGTGACTGCTTACCTATTGATTAGATTAAAAATAATCAACAAACACATCAAATGAAACAAACATTTCATTTTTATTATAAGGAAATATAGGTGAAATGTCATGAAAAATTCAGCGATATACTGTCAACTATTGCTGCCATAGCGGGAATAATCTGTGATCCTCTTAACACTATTTTATGACTTTTGGCTTAATTTCGTTATCAACGCTACAAAAATAAAATTTTCATATAATAAAAATTGGAATGTATATTTCATTGATGTATACCTATGTTATCGCCATGTTAATAATTGGTGAAATTTAAACACATCTCTATTCATAATCAGTGGAAGGGCAAAATGAAAAATATCATGAAATTAACCGCGCTGGTTGCTGTACTTGGCTTGTCATCGCATGCGATGGCAAAAAATGAACAAATCGTATTTAGTCCACCAACACTGGCAAGCCCATTTGAAGTGCATATGCAAAAATCGGCGGTGAAAGTGGCCAAGGAACTGGATGTGAATATTCAAGTCTTGGATGGACAAGGTAGCTCACCTAAACAAGTTGCGGACATCGAAAACGCCATCACGCGTGGCGCACAAGGTTTCATTGTTTCACCCAATGATGTTAATGCTATCGCTGATGCCGTCGTTGAAATTCAAAATGCAGGCCTACCCGTTGTGACTCTGGACCGAAATATTAATGCTGAAAAACCTGTACCGCATTTTGGTGCCAATAATTATAAAGGCGGTTATGCCATCGCAGAGTATGTTAAGCAGCAGTTTCCTAATGGTGCTGATTTAATCTTAATTACAGGCCAACCAGGCTCCTCTTCTAACATTGAACGGACAAAAGGTATCCGCGACAGCTTAAAGGCAGGGGGGAGTAAATACCATTTAGTTGCAGATCAAAATGGTAATTGGATGAGAGCAGAAGGTATGAGGATCACGGAGAGCTTATTACCATCCTTACCCAAAAAACCGGATGTCATTCTCTCTGCTAATGATGATATGGCACTCGGCGCGATTGAAGCATTAAGTGCACAAGGATTTAAACCGGGTGAAGTGCTAGTGACAGGTTTTGATGCAAGTCCAGAAGCGCTTAGCCGTATCAAAGAGGGTTGGATGGCAGTAACGGCCGATCAACGGGCAGGGTATGCAGTGAAAATGGCGATGGAACAATTGGTGAATAATATTCGCGATAAGCAAGAAATCACGGGGGCGGATTACCAACCGACCATTATTAGCAAAGATAACCTTGAACAAGCTGAACGTATTGGTGAATTGAAATAGTTACTTAGCATTATTCGGGGCTCTACGAGCCCTGTTTTCCTGAAAAGGAGTTTTTATGTCAGAGCCATTACTTAAAATTACTAATCTTGCCAAAAGCTTTTCAGGGATCTGGGCATTAAGCCAAGCACAGATGACTGTGATGCCAGGAGAGGTACATGCTTTATTGGGTGAAAATGGCGCAGGTAAATCGACCTTCCTCAAAGCATTAGCAGGGGCTCAACCGCAAACCAGTGGCGATATTTGGTTTAATGGTGAAATGCTGTCAGCCGTAGACTCTCCAATAGATCGTCAACAAAAGGGCATTATCACGATTTATCAGGAGTTTAATCTCCTTCCCAATATGACAGTAGCTGAAAACATGTTTCTCGGACGTGAAGCGCTTAAAATGCATTGGATGGTGAATGAAAAGGTGTTGAATCAAGAAGCTAAAGCGATTCTTGATTACCTTCAATTAGCGATTTCGCCAACGACTCAAGTCGCACGGTTAAGTGTGGCTCAACAGCAGATGATTGAAATTGCTCGAGCGTTAACCCTTAACGCTAAGCTTATCGTGATGGATGAGCCGTCTGCTGCACTAAGTGATACAGAAGTCGAAAGTTTACATCGTGTTGTCAGAGAATTGAAGAATCGAGGCGTAAGTGTCATCTATGTTACACACCGCCTACATGAGGTGTTTCAAATCTGCGATAAATTTACCGTGTTTCAAGATGGTCGCTATACGGGTTCAGGTAATGTGGCAGAAACAACCGTCCAAGAAATTATCCGTATGATGGTAGGCCGTAACGTTATTTTTGAACGTCGACCAGCGAGTGAAACCTATCATCGTGATAAGCCTATTCGTCTATCGATAAGGCACTTATCTAAAGCTAAGCCTCCACTCGACCCGCACGGTATTGCGCTTCATGATATTAGTTTTGATGTGCATGAAGGTGAGATTCTTGGCATTGCAGGATTAATGGGAGCTGGCAGAACTGAGATTGCACGTTGTTTGTTTGGGGCGGATAAATACACCACTGGGACGTTTTTTCTCGATGGAGAACCATATCACCCAACAACGCCAATGAATGCGTTAGACAAGGGAATTGCCCTTGTTCCTGAAGACCGCAAAAAAGAAGGTGCGGCATTGGGGCTGTCGATTCGCTATAACCTTTCGCTTTCCGCCTTATCCCATCTATTAAAAATGGGATGGATAGTGGATACCAATAAAGAAAACGCCTTGATAGACAGTTATCAGCAAGCACTACAAATAAAAATGGCCAGTAAAGAGCAAGAAGTGCGTAAATTATCGGGCGGAAATCAACAAAAAGTGATTCTTGCACGTTGTATGGCAATGGATCCAAAAGTATTAATTGTGGATGAGCCAACCCGGGGAATCGATGTTGGTACCAAATCAGAAGTGCATCAGGTCATTTTTGAAATGGCTAAAAAGGGGGTTGCAGTTATCGTTATTTCGTCTGATTTACCTGAAGTTATGGCTATTTCAGATAGGATCATCACATTAAGTGAAGGGCGATTAACTGGAGAAATGACGGGTGATGATGCGACAGAAGAAAAATTAATGACGATGATGGCGATTTGTCATCAAAATTTATCAGCAGAAGCTGCCGTATAAGAGAGGTTAATATGTTACAACAACAATCTTCTACGGCAGTTAGCCGTAAAAAAATAGATTTTATTGCATTTTTCGAACGTTTTGGCGTATTGATTTTCATGGTACTGCTGGTGCTCTTTTTTCAAACACAAAACAGTAATTTTCTCACTGAACGTAATATTACTAACATACTCACTGAAGTCTCTATCTATGGAATTATGGCTGTTGGTATGACACTCGTCATTCTGACAGCAGGTATTGATTTATCGGTGGGATCGATATTGGCTGTTTGTGCAATGACAGCGGCATTCGTGATTAAAGGTGACAATTTAGTTGGTTTAGATCCGAATGCATGGGGGGGAATGAGTTGGTTAGTGGGATTAGCTATCTGCCTAGCGGTAGGAACGGGCATTGGTTTTTTACACGGTCTCGGTATCACTCGATTAAATATCCCTCCTTTTATCGTGACATTAGGCGGAATGACAATTTGGCGCGGTTTAACGTTAGTGATTAATGATGGCGCACCAATATCAGGTTTTGATGCCGGCTATCGCTGGTGGGGAAGAGGAGAATTATTAGGGATATCGGTACCTATTTGGATTTTTGCGTTAGTGGCATTAATCGGTTATTTGGCTCTGCATAAAAGTCGTTGGGGACGTTTTGTTTATGCCGTGGGTAGCAACCAAGAAGCCGCACGATTGGCTGGAGTGAATGTAAAACGCGTTCTCGTGAGTGTTTACGTGGTCATTGGTTGTTTAGCTGGTCTGGCGGGGTTTGTATTAAGTGCTCGTTTAGGGAGTGCTGAAGCTGTGGCAGGTATGACGTTTGAGCTGCGTGTGATCGCCTCGGTCGTGATTGGAGGGACATCATTAATGGGAGGATATGGGCGTATAGGCGGGACAATAATTGGCTCAATCATCATGGGAATATTAATTAATGGTCTAGTTTTAATGAATGTCTCAGCGTATTACCAGCAGATCATTACAGGTTTAATTATTATTTTAGCTGTTGCTTTTGATACTTATGCGAAAAATCGCCGAGGGGCGAGTTAAATAATTAACCAATGATGATAGTACAAACACCTTTTTAAATGAATAAAAAGGTGTTTTTTTATCATAAAATAAAGTTAACCTTATAAATTAGTTTATTTTCAATTTGTGAATGTCGTTATGTTTTATTTTATGATTAGCACTTAGTGACGTTTTAAGGATATATTTTTTCTCTCTCACATAATCACATTATGAAACTAATTAGTTTAATTTCATTCACTTATGTTTTATTGCTGCTATAATACTATCGTTATTTTAGCTTCCCTATGGAAAGAAAAAAATAACACCATGTGGTCAACACTGACTATGTTTTTGATATTCAGCATATCGCTGAATTTAAATGTTGTAGTTAAGGAGTCGATAATGGTAAGTAATAATACAGCACGTCGCTTATTAGGAATGCCTTATAAATTGAGTCGTTCTAAAAAAAACATGCGTGTTTCCATCATTGCAAAAGAAAATGCAACTCAACAACTGCCTACTGAGTTACAAAATAAATCAGTAGTTGCTGCATTAAATAATAAAGCGACAGAGAAAAAAACATATCATTCAACGACAGTATTCTATCCAGAATATGTTATTAGTTAATTGAATGGATGTTAACCCTCTGGCATCGCTAGGGGGTTAAAGAACAAAAAAATAATCATTTTGATATGCTGATTTACTAATAGCATACCTGCCTTATTTCCCCCAACATATTGATTGTGAGATAAATATTCAGTTTTAACGTGATTTAACGAGTCAACATGTGATGTGGTAAGCGTTTCTACATCACGAATAACATCGAATATTAAGATATTTCCGATGAAAAAATAGCAGAACTTGGTTACATTAAATTAGCTCATAAATATAAAAATTAACTAGGTATCTCTATTGATAAACTTCAAATATTTGTTCTGCTATTTTTGTCTTATTATTGTGACAGGCTGTTCAACCGGATTTAAAAAAGATGAAGAAAGTAATCGGCTAAAGTTTAGCATTCAGCAGCCGAACACCATACCGATTAAAGAGTCGGTAGAAGTGCTGGCCGTCTCTGATATGTTACCTGGTGATATTTTATTATCTTCAGCAACAGGACTGAATTCATGGGGGATCCGACTATTCAGTATTAGCGGTGTTAGCCATGCATCAATCTATTTAGGCGCTGGTGAAGTCGCTGAATCAGTAGGGAGTGGGGTGAGGATTATCTCTCTCGACCAAGCAATTGCGGATTCAAATAATATGGTCGTTTTACGGCAAGCAGGTTTAACCTCTATTCATGCGGATAAACTTCGCGAATTCTCAATGCAAAATGATGGTAGCAAGTATAACTATAAAGGTATTGTGATGATTGCCCCTTGGATGCTCACTAAACGTGTTTGTGAACTTCCCTTTATTGGCCAAACAATACGTAATTTTTGTTTAAAAACGCTTGCGACAGTACAACTAGGTGATGATGTTGATCAAGCGAATGGTTTCTTTTGTTCGCAGTTTGTCCTAGATGCATATAAATATGCGGGGCTGCCTTTGTTTGAAGGTAATTCTGCATGGATAACGCCAGCAGATATTCTGCATATGCGAACAGGAGATGTTCCAACCTTTGTGCCAACTCAGCGCTTAAGTTACGTTGGACATTTAAAATCATGGAGCTTTTCCAGCGCAATTAGTCGGAAATAATGCAGGACGTCAAACGGAGTATTGGCAATATTTATTGAAAAAAAAAGGCCAACTCAGAGAAGTTGGCCTGCTAAAACTGGAAGCAATGTGAGCAATGTCGTTTACGAAAACTTGAGTAAATTACTCAGGTATTCGTTAGGTAAAAGATAACCATTCTCATTTAATAAATCAACCCCTTTTTTATGTGTTAACATGATTTTATTTTCTTACGCATTAATCAGTCTTAAAAAAAACTGAAATTTCAAGTTGTTGCCTTTTGACGTTTTTATGCGATAGGCTTTAAATTCTAAGAAAACAATGGGTTTATAAAGAAATTATTCGTTATACTCAGCGGAATGCATTTGTGAAACCTCATATACAGGTTATGGTTTAATGAGAAAACTACGTGTCGGCATTGTTGGTTTGGGGGCTATTGCACAGAAAGCCTATTTACCTGTGCTCAGTAAAACTGAGAATTGGCAACTTATGGGGGCTTTTTCGCCTAACCAAGCGAAAGCGAAAATCGTTTGTGATAGTTATCGTATTCCGTTGTATTCAGGCATAAAATCACTAGCAGCAGACTGCGATGCGGTTTTTGTTCATAGTAGTACCTCAAGTCATTTTAGTGTGATCCACAGTTTGCTATCGGCGGGTGTGCATGTTTATGTCGATAAGCCACTCGCTGAAACCCTGACTCAATCAGAACAGCTTATTCATTTAGCATATAAACAAAAACGCTCGCTGATGGTTGGCTTCAATCGACGTTTTTCACCTTTTTATCAGCAGCTAAAACAACAACTTAATCAGGTCTCTTCGATACGGATGGAAAAGCACCGTAGTGATAGTGTTGGCCCTAACGATGTGTGTTTCACTTTGCTTGATGATTATTTGCATGTAGTGGATACCGCTATTTGGCTGGCGGGAGGCCATGCGTCGTTAGTAAGCGGTAGTATTAGTACGACAGCGAATCGAGAGTTATTTTACGCTGAGCATCATCTTAATGCTAATCAATGCTGGATAACGACATCAATGCATCGTCGTGCAGGAAGTCAACAAGAGCAAGTCTCGGCCATCTGTGATGGTAGTATTTATCAAGTGACAAATATGAATCATTGGGTCAGCGAAAATCAACAAGGTGTGATACAAAAACAGCCTTCTAATTGGGACTCGATATTAGTGCAGCGTGGCTTTGATGGCGCGATCCGTCACTTTATTGAGGCAGTAAGCCATAATACGCCACCGGATATTAGTGGAGAGCAAGCCATATATGCGCAACAAATGATTGAAAAAATGTGGTCTATGGCTGAGTCGCATTTGAGATAAGCGGAAGGGATTAACCGCAAACAGTTATATGATAATTGCGCTATAAAAATTATTCCGTTTAGGTTTTTCAGCGCATGATGTTGGAGAAGGACGTTATTACTCAATTCTTGGATCCTAAAAATACATTCGTTGGATTAACAATCACACGATGGCTAAAAGAATAATCGTTAATCATTTGTAGCGGTAGATCTCATTTATCTTGTTGTTTTAGAGACATTCTTGAGTATTCGATTATAATTTTACCGTTAACTTAAATTTTATTTTCTATCAGGAGGGGTATATGTATAAAACGATTCTGGTTCCTATAGATCTCACCGAAGATGAACTAACAAGTAAAGCTGTTCGTCATGCGGTTAATTTAGCCAAACAATCAGGTGCAAAAATTCACTTGATTCATGTATTGCCAATTTCTTCTGCGATTATTAATGCATACGCGCTGGGTTATATGGAAATAAAAGACCGAGCAACGGTTAAAGCAGAAGAAGATATGAAAATGTTAATGGACTCCATTGATTTACCTATTGCCGATGTCAGCTATACCATTACGTTTGGCTCACCTCGTGATGAAGTCATTAATACAGCGAAAGATATTAATGCAGATATTATTGTCATCGGTTCGCGCCGTCCTAATATATCCACTCACCTCTTAGGTTCAACAGCCGCAGGAATTGTTCGTTACGCAGAAACTTCTGTATTGGTTGTCCGTTAATATTGACCGTGAGCCTATGCTAATGCTTAGGCTCATGGAATTGTTCACTAGGCTTTCTTTTTATTTTATTCATCGTTAAATGATGATTTACGATTAGATTCGTATTTTACTGTTATTCACCTAATGCATTGAATGTTATAGTTCAACCTGATTATTGTTATTTCTATCGGGATGGTAAACGTATTTATGGAAAAGTTTTCTCAAGAAGTGCTGAGAATTGAGCATTTCGTATTAAGGGTATTACGATTCTATTTTATATCATTACTGGTTTTTTTCCTTGGGCTATTACCGGGTATTCTTGGTTTTTATGTTATTGAAGGGCATTCGTTAATGGAGTCGATGCTTAACGCATTATCGATGTTAAGTGGTCAATCAATAGAACCAGCGCCAATAACTCAAGGTGGACGATTTTTTATTGCTATTTATGGCTTATTTTTACAGAGTGTGTTCATTATCAGTATTGGTTTAATTGTCACGCCTTTTTTACACCGTATTTTGCATAAATGGCATTTAGAAGATAACTAGTGTCTTGATAAAATTGTGAACTCGATTTTACAAATAGTCTGGTAGCTCACGGCAGTTTGATTTTATTAATACTATACTTTTAGTGAACAAAAATGATAAGCATCCAACAGTGTCTCCTTGTTATCAGAACTTAGTCATAAATGGTTTAAGTGACTGATAACAAAAATATAAATAATTAATGGGGGTATCGCATGTATAGTAAAATTTTGGTTCCTGTAGATATTTCTGAGGATATTCTGACAGATAAGGCATTAAAACATGCAATTTATTTGGCAAAAGTGTCAGGAGCAAAAATACATCTTTTTCACTCAGTTCCCGATGTATCAAGATTTTCGATGAGCTATAGCTATCATTATGATCTTTTATCTTCATTCGCCAAAAAAGCGGTTGAACGCTCAGAAGAGCAGTTAAAAGAAATTATCGCTAAGATCGATTATCCGCATGAAGATATCTCTTATAAAGTGGCTTTTGGATCGCCGCGCGATAAAGTACTCGCGGAAGCGGAAGAAATTGGCGCTGACTTAATTGTTATTGGCTCACGTAACCCTAGTATTTCAACACATTTATTAGGCTCAAATGCTTCAGGTATTGTTTCTTATGCGACAATCTCTGTGTTAGTCGTGAGATAATATTATTAAGGGTAAGACCAGTATGATACTGGTCTTACCCAAGTTAAGTTAATGTAATGGCATATTGAGAGATAATATATTGTTACGTTAACTTGAAGGGCATTTATCCCCATATAAGTGAAGTGCTATGGGTATAAAAATAAAACGATTATTTACCTTCTACGGCTTCTTTCGCTTTTTTGATTGCTTCAATACCTTGTTGACAAGCTTGTTCTTGAGCTTCTTCAGGGTAATCAGCAAGTGCTTTTTTGGCATCTTCTAATTGCTGTTTCATTTCAGAAATTCTTTCTTTCACATTAGGATCACTTTTGTACTGCTCTTCCGCCTGTTTAACAAGCGTATTCATTTCTTGAAAATAAGTATCACAATTTTTTCCTGCATTCGCGCTAAATGCAGTTAATGCCGTCAATATCCCGAAAACAACTGGAAGTAATTTTTTCATAATTTATTCGCTTTTTTGATGTAACAATAAGCCGAGAATAGCATCCCATATTCAAAAAGACACCTCCTCCATCAATCAATATTTTCAGCAGAAGGTGTTTTTTAAGCATATTAGGAATAATCTGTAATATTGGCATTATCAAGATAGCATAAATTGCATAAATATTAATGAGAATCATTATTGACTCACTGAACTTTAAAAGTGTACAGTTAAGTACACTTTTAGTCATGAAGGAAATAAGGTATGCAGAATAAAATAGTGATTGATACGACGGAATGGCCTGTTTGTGTCATAAAATCATTCCCTGAAACAGTGGATGAGACTCGTTTATGGCTAGAGGAGATGGATCTCTTATTAGCAAAAAGAATGCAATTTGCGTTAGTTTATCCACCCGTTAAACAGAAAAAAGGGAAAGCTTCAGATGAGCATATCGCCGCGATGAAATATGTCCGCCGTTGGTTAAAACATGCGAGAGAACCCATGTTAGAACATTGCCGAGCCATGATTGTGACATTACAACCTGATGCAAGTGATAAAGAAGATATGGAACAAATGGCGCCGTTACTTTCTGCTTTATATGGACCTGAAGTATTGATTGAAAATGACACCGCCGCAGCAAAACGACGTGCTACGGCATTGGTCGCATCATGACAGGTTATTGGCTAATTTTTCGAATATAACTGGCGATGATATCTACGGAAAGCGTAATTTGCTTGGAGATAAATTCATCGCTAGGTTTAAAGTTAGAGACACAGAAAGTTTTAATAAAAACATCGGCTTTTAACATTTCTAAGAATCGAGATGAGATGCTTAATAATGTTTGTTCATCGACTTTGACTTCAGGTAGGCTGAGCAGCTTTTCAGTTAATAGCCGATAGCTACGAACAGGGCCCTGTTCGAAAAAAGCATGGCTAATTTCAGGGAAACGATTATATTCTCCGAGGATTAACCGATATAAACCAATAGATTGTGGCTTGATCACATTTAATAAAAAGCGAGCGCCATAAAAAGATAAAATGGATTCAATAGTCTGTTTGGTCGGTGTGCTGTCATCATCATCGGTGAAAATATCATCAATCATAGACTCAATAACGGCAGCAAATAATCCTTCTTTATCTCCGAAGTTTTTATATAAAGTCGACCGAGAACCTCCCGCACGCTCAATTATCATATCAAGCGTTGTTCCTTCAAACCCATATTGAATAAAAATATCAGAGGCTGCACTGATTAATGCTTTATTACGGCGCTGTCCTTTAGGGGTTTTGGCAGGAAATGGGCTATTCATGCAATGTTTATCCTAGAATTATGATTTTTTACGATTAATTTTAACTATTCTTAACACGAAAGACGCAGCTAGTGCTGACTAATCATGCTTTAACCTGAAAGAGATCATGATTCAGGCTATTATTTCTCTTTATGATATTGTCAAAGATTATCATGTTTAAATAATTATCTGAATAATGGCGCTGTATTCGAGGGGAAGGGGAATGAAAGGATATGCAAGTGATGAGTGGCAGGGGGAGCATGCCGTATCTGAGATGCAAAGAGAAATCACACGATTGTGTATGCAGTGTGGCCTGCTATTGCTTCAGCATGGTGCCGAAAGCATGTTGGTCGAACAGTTAACAACTCGTTTAGGTATCGCTCTAGGCGCAGATCAAGTTGATAGTGCTATTTCTTCAAATTCATTGGTTTTGACAACCATCATTAACGACCATTGTTTAACTTCTACTCGACGTATTATTGACCGTGGAATTAATATGCATGTCGTCACGGAAGTACAGCATGCCGTGATATTAGTTGAGCATCATTTACTCGATCGTAAACATCTACAGAAAAAGTTATCTTCTATAAAACCGCTACGCTATCCACGTTGGATAATGGTTTTAATGGTGGCACTATCTTGCGCCTGTTTTAGTAAATTAAACGGTGGGGGATGGGATGGTTCACTAGTGACCTTTATTGCGAGTGGCTGCGCCATGTATATTCGGCAGGTACTCACTTCTCGACAAATGAATCCATTAATTAATTTTTGTATTACTGCTTTTATCGCCACTTCCGTGTCAGGCTTATTACTTAAAATGTCTTATTTTGCACCGACGGCAAGTATTTCTATGGCAGCAAGCGTATTGTTATTAGTACCTGGTTTTCCATTAATTAATGCGGTAGCAGATATGTTTAAAGGACATGTTAATACCGGACTCGCTCGATGGACGATGGCCAGTTTATTGACGCTTGCGACCTGTATAGGTGTTGTTATTGCAATGGCTGTGTGGAATTTAAGGGAATGGGCATGAGTTTTTTATTCGCACTCTTAGAAGATATGTTGCTTGCGGCAATTCCAGCGGTTGGCTTTGCAATGGTATTTAATGTGCCGGTTAAGGCATTAAAATATTGTGCTTTGCTCGGGGCTATTGGCCATGGTTCCCGTATGACCATGATGACGTTAGGTCTCAATATTGAATGGGCAAGTTTTATTGCTGCTATTCTTGTTGGGGCGATTGGGATCCAATGGTCAAGAACGTGGCTTGCACACCCTAAAGTATTTACTGTGGCAGCAGTTATTCCCATGTTTCCTGGCATTAGTGCTTATACAGCCATGATCTCTGTTGTAAAGATTTCTCATTTAGGCTACACCCCCGAATTATTTGAAACATTAGTCACTAACTTTTTAAGAGCTTCATTTATTGTTGGCGCTCTATCAATCGGATTATCCCTTCCTGGTTTATGGTTATATCGTAAGCGCCCGAGTGTATAACATTGAATAGAAACCTTTGGCAAATATAATATTGCTGAAGGATTCTATTATCTTCGTTTTTATAAAAATATTGCAATTGATAAAATAGATGTTAAAGCTATTTAATTAGCTTTTATTATTAAATATTCGATTAATTAATAGACAGACACTACCGACGATTAAGATAATTGTGATTATCAAATTGCTTTAATATCAGTATATGATGCCCTATTGGGAGTATTCTTTAATTGTAAAATAGTGTGCCTCTAATATTCATTCACGACAAAAAAGCTTATATTTAGCTAACTGAAGCTGCGCTCAGAAAATATGCAGTATATTACGGGATGCAGTAAAGCATCTATGTTAATCGTTTAATCTTAAACCATCAGTGGTGTTATTTTGAGTAGAACAGATGTTTTTTGGTGCCCAAAATGGGTGCTATCATTTTTATTATTGTTATTTACATTCCCACTTATCGCAGCTCCAGCTACATTTGATGAAGCAAAAGTCTTAAGTAAAACCAAAGTGTATATGGATCAAAACCATCAAGGAGAGGGAACGCTATATTGTGGATGTGAATGGAACTGGGCAGGAAAAAGTGGGGGGGTAGTCGATTTAGCCTCATGTGGTTATCAAGTGCGCAAACAACAAAATCGAGCGCAACGCATCGAATGGGAGCATATTGTTCCAGCATGGGTTTTTGGTCATCAAAGACAATGTTGGCAAAATGGTGGGCGTAAAAATTGTGTGTCAACAGATGCTATTTTTCGCAAAATGGAAGCGGATATGCATAACTTAGCACCATCAATAGGTGAAGTTAATGGTGACCGTAGTAATTATAGTTATGCTCAGCTACCCGCAAATGCCGCGTATGTTTATGGGCAGTGTCGTAGTCGGGTGGATTTTCAACAGCGCGTTTTTGAACCTCGTAATGAAGTCAAAGGGCAAGTTGCACGTGTCTATTTCTATATGCACGATCGCTATAATCTTTCCATGTCTCGTCAGCAGCAGCAATTATTGATGGCTTGGGATAAACAATATCCACCGAGCCAATGGGAAAAACAACGTGACCAACGTATTGCCGCAGTGATGGGACACCATAATCCATTCGTGACAGGAGAAATGAAATGGGAATTAGGGCATAAAAATAGCGGGCAAGGGATAAAGACACCCGAAAAGGCGTCATCACAACCAATGACAAAGGCATTAAAAGCGGAAACGCCTAAAGCCACGACGCAGGTAAAAGGAAATCGTAATTCGCATAAATACCATTTGTCACATTGTTCTGGTTTTAAAACCACGGCAGATAAAAATGCGGTAATGTTTGTTGATGAATCTGCGGCACAAGCTGCGGGATATGAATTAGCAGGTAACTGCAAACCTTAACGTCATCAGGTAAAGGGCATTTTAGTTTTATCTTCTCAGTAAAGGATCCCCCAATTATATTGGTTGGGGGATTTTTACGTTTATTGTGCAGTCACTATCTTGCCATTGATGACATTAAATTTTTGGATTAACTGGCCATTCTCATCAAATTCTGAAATAGTACCTTGAGGTTCACCATTTTTAAATACACCAGAAGCCTGAAGTTTGTTGCTTTTGGTATCATGATAAACTTTAAATGGACCCGTTAATTTCCCATTGCTTGCGGTCATTTCGAGATCTTTACGCCCATCTTCATGATATATTTTCACCAGTCCATTGACCTGACAATTTTGAATTGGCGTATACATTTTCGTTTTGCCATTTTCATAGAAGTATTCAAGATAACGATCTAAACAACCATTCTTCACCCAGCTTTTTGACTCTAATTGACCATTATCATAGTGGAACTCATAAGGGCCATTCGGTGTACCTTTAGGTACTTGAGTTGAAGGGAATTCGTAGCCTTTAAGCTCATTGAGAGCATTCAAATCTGATTGAGAGGAGGTTGGTGTGAGTAGCTGACAACCCGAAATAAGCAAAGCGAATGAAAAGGATAATGTTGGTTTTAATAGATTTAGCTTTAGCATAATATCCCTATTGATAGAGGTATGAAATTTTACTTAAGTAGTGATAAATAATGTTTTTTCCAATAAGTATCAATAAACTATAGTCATAATAAGCCAGATATCAGTCAGAATTTTCTTAAGCTAGACTAAAACACAAATTAAATACGCAGTGAGAAAAATGTTAATTTATTGTTGCATACAACGTGAAGGCAGAGTTATAGTCGGGTAATAGGAATAAGCGTAACTCAATAATAGCCAAAGCATTTAAGTTTTATCGATTTTGTCATAATAGTGTCATAGAAATTCATTAGTTTACGGGTATAACCTAGCAGGGAGGAACTAATGGGAACTAAGTCTTTGTTTGTATGCGCACAAGACCGGTTACTACTCCATCATGTTGTTGTCATGGTGAGATAAGTAACCGGTTTTTTTATTGCATGTTCAACCAACATGAGCTTGAAGGGAGCTCCTCTCTGTTCTGAATAGTCCGTCATTTGAATTGACTTTAACGATACCTGGAAGGGTTAATACTATGAGTAGACAGAAAGCTGCAACAAAGACGCGCCGTGAAATGAAACGTTCATTACGTAAAGAACGCGCTGGTCGTTACGAAATGGCAAGTGTATCCTCTTTTGCTGATTTTACTGGGATTGAGCCAATCGGCATGGCAAAAGAACGACGTGATATGTCGCCAATTACTCCACGTAATGATGCTCAAAAGCTCTATATTAATTCCATTAAACATAAACAGTTAATTTTCGCTAATGGTGAAGCTGGCTGCGGTAAAACTTATATTAGTACCGCATTGGCGGCTGACGCGTTAATTAATAAAGATATCAATAAAATTATTGTCACACGACCTGTTTTACAAGCAGAGGAAGACCTAGGCTTCCTGCCCGGAGATATGGCTGACAAATTTGCGCCATATTTCCGTCCTGTCTATGACGTATTAGTGAAAAGGCTTGGCAGCTCCTTTTTACAATACTGTTTGCGGCCTGAAATTGCGAAAGTTGAAATTGCGCCATTTGCTTACATGCGTGGTCGTACGTTTGAAAATGCCATTGTGATTTTAGATGAAGCGCAAAATGTCACCGTTAGCCAAATGAAGATGTTTTTGACGCGGCTGGGGGAAAATGTCACCGTAATTGTGAATGGTGATGTGACTCAGTGTGATTTACCTGAAGGGGTCATATCGGGGTTGGCCGATGCATTGCAACGTTTTAGCAGCGATGAAATGGTCTCGATGGTGAATTTTTCAGTTGATGATTGTGTTCGTTCGACACTGTGTCATCGTGCATTATTAGCTTATAGCCATTAATAGCTTGTTAAGCCCCAGCGGCGAATTAGCTCGCTGGGGCTATTTAAAGTATTAATGCCAATTAGTGGTGTAGCATTTCATGAACAATTTGTTCATCATTTAGCGAATATGGGTAATAAGTCGGCCAGTTATCCATTTGTTGTAATAATTTTTCATGGGATTCATTCCCCATATAAAGATGGAAATGACCTGAAGGTTGCGGTTCTATAATATGGTCACTAAATTGAATATATTTAGGGGCTTTCGATGCCGCATCTTGGCATTCAAATAAATAGCGAACGCCTTTCTTACCTGATGCATACTGTAAGATCTTAAATCCTGAATAATGATATTCGCAGCGGCTGACATGACCATTTTGGCTAAATTCAATGATATTGTTTTCAATACTAATATTATCGACGTCTGTTTTATAACCTTTTTTATAATAATCGCGATATTCTTCAATCGTTTTATCTTTATTGGTTTTTGCTTTATGTTCTAAAACAGGATCTAATTTCCCTGACAATAACAGCGGGTTAATAGATTCCCATATCCCATCCCAATCACTGAGTTTTCTATCTTTGACATCTGCATCATCAAAAAAGCCTTTGCTGGCTTGTTTGGCTTTTTCTGACTGAGGATGTGCATGGCTGTGGGCTAGAGCATTAACACTCATCAATAGTGAGCTGAGACTCAGAGCAATAGCAATAAAGGGTTTGTTAATCATTGAAATGTTCCCATAGTCATAAATGAATTCCATTATGTTATAACATAACATTTATTGGGTGCAAAAATTTATTTTTAAATTTGAATAAATAGAATTTATGGGAATATGTCTAATCATTTGAAATAAAAGGAAAAGAGTGCAATAAATCTTTTCCTTTGATAATTGATAAATGAGTCATTGATTATCTAGGTTTGCTTTCTTGTTGTTTTTTATAAATGTCCTGATTTTTTTTGATCGTATTTAGCACGCTATCTTCATATGGGTCGCTCTTTACTTGAACCTCTTTTTTATCATCAGGGGAGGGGGTTGAGCATCCTGAAAGGACGACTATCAAAGCGGTTAATAATCCTATACGCATAAGAACTCCTTCTTAAAGTTAAGCAAATACAATAGATCACATGATAATTATTGAAAAGTGAGTGACAGAATAAAGCACATATTGACACGCATTGCGCTATAGAAAAAGTGATGGTAATAACCATCACTTTCATGTTATTCGCTATTGTTACTTCTTAATCGTCAGGGTTATCCATGACGTGATGTCTTTCTTGATGATAACCTTCCTCATCATAGCCATAACGCCAATAAGGAATAGCATAAATGCTTTCACGACCAAAGCCTTTATCACGACGTACAAAGCGGCGTAAATCGCGAATTATTTGGTCTTCGCCAGCGATCCAAAATGAAGCATCTTCAGAGGGAATATCCCAAGATTTGAAGGTATTGATTAATTCTTCAGTTTTGTTGATGCCGCCACAAACCCATATCACCTCAATCCCTGCTGGTTTGATTAATTCACGCATATCGTCTGGGTGGTCTAAACGTAAAACCACTTTACCGGTTGCTTTTGCATGCATTTTTTCCAGTAAGGCTGCAATGGCGGGCAAGGAGCTAGAGTCTCCAGCCATAAAATAATGCTGGCTATGCGGTAATAATGGGTCTGGGCCACCTGGGTTGGTTATTCCCATCCAGTTACCTTCTACAGCATCACGAGCGAACAAGTAAGCAGGACCTTCATTACCGTCATGCATGGCGAACTCAATATCTATTTCTTTCACTTCCGGACGGATCGCACGCACCGTGTAGGTACGAACAAACGGACGCGGCTTATCGGTAGGCCAACTACGGCCATGTTCACTGAGGATAGGTAATGCAGGCTGGCTTTTTAAATCGGGGGCAAGGAAAATTTTAATATGGCCACCTTCACATTGGGTTGGATAGTCACCAAGCCGTTCGCCAGTGAAAGTGATACTACGAATTGAAGGGCTAATATCGGTAACAGATTTGACCTGAATCAGCTGTGGTGGCGCCGGGCGGTAAATATTTTTTTCGACTGGTTTGTCATTTGCCACAGGCGGTCTCCTTTTATTAATGATAATGATAAAATTATTATTTGGGAATTGTTATCATTATCATATCATGCTTTTCTTGAATATAAATCACCGAAAACCAAACATTTTTAGAGTAAAAAAATGCCGTATTTGACACAATACGGCATTCCAAACAACGAAATTTATTTCACTTTCATTCCCGCGGCGGTCATTAACAGCCTAAATAGGGATGAGAAGGCAAATAACGCTAGGACACTCCCAAACCAAATTATTGCCATCCAACCTATTTTTTTCCACCATGGCGATGAAACAGTGTGATTAGTGGTAGCCTTGGTCTGGGGTAATTTTTCCTCTGAAGACATAGTAACTCCAATAGGTGTAAACCAAAATAATAGGGATAATAAACAGTGCGCCAACCAGCATGAAGCCTAAACTTTCCATTGGTCCTGCGGCATCACGGAAGCTAATCGCAGGTGGGATCAGGTTTGGCCAGATACTGATGCCTAAACCAGTAAAGCCAAGGAAAATCAATGTTAAGGCCGCTAAAAAAGGCACGCTGTCTGACCGTTTGCGTTTGGCACTGATTAACATGATATAGACACAACCAAGGACTAATAACGGTACTGGTAGGAAGAAGAATAGGTTTGGAAGGCTAAACCAGCGCTGATAAATAGCCTCATTAAGGACAGGCGTCCATGCACTAATGACCGCGATCACGGCAAGCATTAATAACGTTAATGGGCGTAATAAACGGTACATTGTTTGTCGTAAGTGTCCTTCGGTTTTCATAATCAGCCAGCCACAAGCGAGTAGGGCATAAGCAATAACTAAGCCGAAACCACAGAATAATGGGAATGGTGAGAACCAATCAAAATAGCCTCCCATGTAAACACGGTTTTCGACATGGAAACCTTGAATAAAGGCACCAACAACAACACCTTGTACAAAAGTGGCAAAGATAGAACCCCAGATAAAGGCATGATCCCAATGCTTGCGGTGTGATTCATCGGCTCGGAAACGAAACTCAAAAGCAACCCCTCGGAAAATCAAGGCCAATAGCATAAAGGTGAGAGGAATCGATAGCGCATCCAGTACAATGGCATAGGCGAGGGGGAAGGCACCAAATAAACCCGCACCACCTAATACTAGCCATGTTTCATTGCCATCCCACACAGGCGCGACACTGTTCATCATCAAGTCGCGATCTTGGCTATCTTTCAGGGCTGGGTATAAGATACCAATCCCTAAATCGAAACCATCCATAACAATGTACATCAAAATACTGAATACAATGATGACAAACCAAATAAGTGGTAAATCAATGCCCATGAGTTGTATCCTCCTGGATCCCTTTGCGAATTAATTTCATCATGTACATATAGCCAATACCAAAAACACTACCGTAAACAATAAAGAATGCTAATAGACTGATACTCATATGCATTTCGCCATGAGCACTGACGGCATCGGATGTCCTTTGTAATCCATAGACGACCCAAGGCTGACGTCCTATCTCTGTGGTAAACCAACCGGCTAAAATAGCGATCAAACCAGAGGGTGCCATGATAAACATAAAACGTAAGAAGGTTTTTGATTCATAAAGATTTTTACGGTAGCGCAACCATAATCCCCAAACGCCAGCGGCGATCATCAATAAACCCAGCCCAACCATGACACGAAATGACCAGAACACCATAAACACATTCGGTCTATCTTCGGGGGGATAATCTTTTAACGCGGGAACTTGCTTATCCAAGCTGTGTGTCAAAATGATGCTCGCAAGATAGGGAATTTCGAGCGCATATTCAGTTTTCTCTTTTTCCATATTAGGAATACCGAACAGGATCAATGGGGTAGCTTCACCGGGTTTATTCTCCCAATGTCCTTCCATCGCGGCGACTTTAACGGGTTGATGTTTCAATGTATTTAATCCATGAGCATCACCAATGAGCGCTTGAAGAGGTGCTAAAATTAAGATTAACCATAGTGACATGGAAAACATTTTCTTCATGGCGGAAGAGCGATTGCCTTTAAGCAGGTGCCATGCCGCTGACGCCCCTATGAAAAATGCCGCCGCGAGGAAGGCCGCCGTTGTCATATGCAATAAGCGATAAGGGAAAGAGGGATTGAAAATAACGGCTAACCAATCAACGGGGACGATACGGTTATCAACAATTTCAAATCCTTGTGGCGTTTGCATAAAGCTGTTGGATGCAAGGATCCAAAAAGTTGAGATAATCGTCCCGAGAGCAACCATACAGGTCGCAAAGAAATGTAATTTTTCCCCAACACGGTTCATGCCGAATAACATGACACCGAGAAATCCTGCCTCAAGAAAAAAGGCAGTAAGTACTTCGTATGTTAATAAAGGTCCAGTCACACTACCGGCAAAATCGGAAAAAAAGCTCCAGTTAGTGCCGAATTGGTATGCCATTACCAAACCAGACACCACTCCCATACCGAAATTGACCGCAAAAACTTTCGACCAGAAATGAAATAATTTTATATAGTCCTTATCCCGAGTTTTCAGCCATAAGCCTTCGAGTACCGCAAGGAAACTCGCGAGCCCAATGGTGATCGCTGGGAAAATAATATGGAACGAGACTGTAAACGCAAATTGAATACGAGCCAGTTCCAGCGCAGTTAGTCCAAACATATTGACCCCTGATTGGAATTGATAATGCGCACGCTGCATGTTTGATATTCAGCCAACAATAACGGTGCTATCCATAGCAAAATTACCGATTAAAACTGTTGGTTTGTGACAAATCGCAAACCTATCGAAAAATGCATTGTGCTTATAGTGAAAAAAGTCAGGTAAATGTATGGATAAGTAGAACATGAGACGATAAACTATAATAGTAACAATTTTTTAGTTATTAACTATAACAGTTGAGGCGGGTATGACGCGATACGAACAACTGGCTGCACAAATACGCCAACAGATTGAAGATAATATCTGGCAAGTTGGTGATAGGTTACCGTCACTTAGGGAAAGTGTAAAACAGTCTGGATTGAGCTTGATGACAGTAGTGCAAGCTTATCAATTACTTGAAAGCCAAGGTTGGATAGCCGCACGGCCACAATCGGGATATTATGTTGCCCGCAGAAATACCAATTTCGCTGCGGCAAAAGGCGGTAAAGGACTACATCTTAATGAAAATGTAGAAATCAATGCGTCGATTTTTGGTGTCCTACAAGCTTGTAAGGATCCTGATATTGTTCCATTTGGTTCGGCTTTCCCTGAACCCGCACTACTTGATGAGCCTAAACTAGGAAAAACACTAGCCTCAGTAGCTCGTCGTTTAGCAAGATTTAATACAACAGCCAATTTACCGCCGGGTAATGAACAATTACGACGAAATATTGCTCAGCGATACGCTAGCCAAGGGATCCACGTGGCTCCCGATGAGATAGTGATCACCGCAGGAGCGATGGAATCGTTAGTGCTGAGTTTACAGTCAGTGACCCAACCTGGTGATTGGGTTGTTATTGAATCACCGGCCTTTTATGGTTCATTGCAAGCGATTGAGCGCCTCAAATTAAAAGCAATCGCAATTAAAACAGATCCTTTGTTTGGTATTGATTTGGATGCGCTGGAAGATATTGCGGCAAAATATCCAATCAAAGCGTGTTGGCTCATGACTCATTATCAGAACCCGTTAGGAGGCACAATGCCACCTGCCAATAAAAAAAGGCTGGTGGAGATCCTCAACAAGAATCAAATTGTTCTCATTGAAGATGATGTGTATGGCGAGCTTTATTTTGGTAATCAACAACCAATACCCGCTAAAGCCCTCGATGTGAAAGGCAATTTTTTTCATTGTTCGTCATTTTCAAAATGTTTAGCACCAGGCTACCGTGTCGGTTGGGTGGCTGCCGGTAAGCATGCGAGCAAGATTCAACATTTACAAATGATGAGTACAGTATCTGCCAGTGTGCCAACCCAGCTTGCCATTGCGGAATACCTTACTCAAGGTGGATATGACAATCATTTACGTAAGCTACGGCAAACGATGGAGCAACGCCAACATCAAATGTTAGGCGCTATAGCACAATATATGCCATCCTCAGTCAAAGTGAATACACCAAAAGGTGGCTATTTCTTATGGTTAGAATTTGAACCTCCATTTAATGCGATACACCTTTATCAGCTCGCACTTAAAGAGGGAATCAGTATTGCTCCAGGCAGCATGTTCTCAACCAGTGATCAGTTCAATCATGCATTTAGATTAAATGCGTCATTCACTTGGAATGAGCAGTTGGAACAGGCAATGAAAACTCTGGGTCGTTTATGCCATTCGTTGATTGCTGAGAAACGCGGCTAGTCACACTTTACATGTAGGAACATTGCCTTGGGCGGTTAACTTTGCCACTCTTAATACGAGAAACGAAAGTTAATGGACAGCGATTGCTCGGGGGAATGTATGAAAATTAAATGTTTTGATGCGACTGAGTTACCGATCGAAGAATGGCAAGAGAGTTATGGTACTAATGCCGAAATTTTTTGTTGGCCTGTCGCATCTGACTTCTCACTACGAGCAAGTCTTTCGCAGGTTAGCGATTCGAATTATTTAAAGCAATACACAAAAGGGAAACGTCTTTGTGTTTCTCTTGATAACGGCAATTTGTCGATTGTTGATTGTCAACAACAGAGGCATTCAATGGCCAAAATTGGCGATACTTTTTATGCTCCTGCCCAGCAGCTTGCCAAGCTTGAATTACAAGGTTCATCTGTTCGCTTACTCAATCTTTTATTTAATCCTGAACGCTGGTCGGTGACGAGTCAAATTATTACTCAGGAACATCGTTTACCAATAGGACAGGCTGGCATGGTATATGTATTAGCGGGTGAATGGGATGTGTTTGGTGCGAATTGTAATAGCATGAAAGTAAACCAAGGAGGGTGGTGGTTGCCCGATATTGGTGAAGGGCATCTGACTCCCAGCGAGGCGGGTAGCAAATTAATATGGCTTGATATCACCGCATATTCGGTTAATAAGCTATAAGTAGAGGGGAAAATATCTACTTTCCAATAATGGTTTTCTCATCATATTAAAACGTTTTTATGCTCTTAAGTTAGTTTTCAAATAACGCATTGTTTAGCGGATTATTTAAACAACGCGTTATTTAAATAATACTCTATAAATACGCATTATTTAGCTGACATATTGGCATCGATAACCTGATAGAATGCATTAGAGGTATCAGCAATAGTCCAAACACCGAGAATAACCTGATACCCCGTGCGTTCTGGAATATTACAGTCTATTTTCACTCTATTTATTGGGATATTCCCATTATCATATTGTTCACAAAATGGTTTTAGATCAAAATCAGCACGCGTTAAAGGTTTATTTTGTTGCCAATCTGGCTTAGTGATAAAAAATTGCCATGATGTGGTTCTGTGTGGCGCGGTTAATGACCAAGAAAATATATTTCTTCCACTACGGATATCGACTTTATGCCAACGCTGAGCAGTTTGTTCATTTAATGTAGAAAAATTCGCATTGCCACCACTGGCGATTTCCCCATCTCTAGGGCCACTATCTGGAAACCCTTTTGCTCCTTCAACCGACTGAGGTTCATACTGGACGGCGCCACACATTTTATTGAGATTATTCCCCATTGATGAACAGAGATATGCTCGGCTGGGTGGATTATCAATATAACCGTGGCGGGAGGTCGTATCATAAGCTAATGTGGTTGTTGAGATAGATAACACCGATAGAGTGATAAATGTCTTTTTCATCAGAAGTGCCCTTATATTATATATTTATCAAAAAATATTTTAAAAGTGATTAAGAACGATGAGGTCAGCGCCTCTCTATGGTTTTTTACTATTTTAAAATAGTAAAATATCATTACTTATATTGGTCTTGATTCAAGTAGCAATATAAATAGCAATATTGTTTTAAATAAAAAACAAATTAATGGTTTTTTGAAAAATGAATAAGTAGTTATAATTTTAGGTTAATCATGTTTTTTCAAAAATCACTATACGGTTTGTGTTATTATGTTCCGAACCCTGATTGATGGCGATATTCGTTTTTTAACTTGTTGAGCAGTGGAAAAACAATTACAGATAATCAATCGATTGTCTATTAATTAATTTATCCACTCTCTCCATTATATTCTGTAAACTGAGATATATATCAACAGGTTCAGATAAGTAAAACTGCCAATAGTTTAAAATGTCATAAATAAATTTTCTAAAAATCACTTAAACTCAAAAACAGCTGAAAGCTCTCCACTTGGAATACTAAATCATCAGTTTAAAATACACATCGTTAGATGCTTTAAGACATTCATTACAGTAAACCCCATGCCTTTTCAAAAATTAATTCATCATAAGGTTGTGAGTTGTTTTCATACTTAATGATTGACGTCGAAAGATTGATTAAAATGGTTTTGTTTTCAAGGTTAATAAACGTATCAGGGGACACATTTAAACTTTGAGCAACATAATGAACATAATCATCTGTATTATTTTCATCGGGTGGTGCCCATCGTGTGATTAATTGCGATACGGTTTGTAGTGAGTATCTACGTTGATAGGTACGAAGTAAGGCGAATAATGCCCGAACACCATATTCCGGAGATTCAAAACGACAAAATTTATCTTCAATAGAACTATCATGTGGTAGCTGTCCTTTCCAATAATGAGCCTCATTGTAATTGATATTACCAGGGTTATTATTTCGTACACCTCGAGACATTTTTTTCATTTTTAACTTACTCCAAATTGCGAAAAAATTAATACAGTTAGATTTAGAATTAAATTTTCATTAAAGTAATGATTGACAATATTTAAAAAGATATTGTCTTAATAATAGAGGCCGCTTAAATGTCGAAACACACGAGTCTTATGTAGTGTTTTATTTGACTTTTGGGTTAAATTAGCTCGCTGCCATTGAATAAAGTACATTCGATTTTTAAAGTTAATCATATGTTCGTTTTATTTCTCCTTCTATTTTTGATGACGAATTTTATCTATAAAATAAATCTGTGTTGGCGCGAAAATCAATGAAATATAAAGCTCAATGAGCAAATGGTAATTGCTCATTGAGCAATATGACAGTAGATAGATTAATATAATAAACTCATAATTAAATATGTATGAGGTCATATTAGTTATTTATTAAAGCATAAATAAAAATTAACCTGTACATTATAAATAAATTACTGAGTTATTGTCTTTTGTTGGTAGGTCATTACCATTCTCATCTGTCGCACCCGTATCATCAATAGGGTTACCTGCACTCGCAATTCTAAATGTATTACCTGTTGAGTTTTCAATTTGGAGAACATTAACATAAGCCATAGCAGTGACTTCGACATTAGGATATAAACCTGTCACGTTCATATCAATAGTCACTCGACCAGTCACTTTCTGAGAGTTCTGTAATTGTTCGAGCACCTCATGAATTTCTTCCTTATGAACTTCAGCATTAACGCTAAGCCCAATCCATGTAAAGAAGCCTGAAACGCCTCCACCAAACTTATACTCATTGAGTAATTTATTGTAGGTTGACGAAGACTCTAGACTTATAATATCAAAAGTCATATCACCTTTAAGTTTAACTGTTGCACCTAGGCCTGATACCGCACCAGTAATCCCCGTCAGCATACCTTTCTTTTGTGAGATTTGCCAAGACTCGCCATTATTATTACTTGCAAATGCAATGCTGTTATTTTCAATAAATGTTGTACTCATTTTAATACCCCTTACTTTTAAATAAATTAATGTTTGAGTGTTAAATAAACGGATAAGTGGTTTATGCTCATACCACTTCCTATTTAACGGTGGTCATATTATTTGATATTTTATGTTGATAATGTGATCAATAGTGGATTTTTGTATTGTTATGTAAAGTGATTTTGGTGTATTAAACTAAATAATTGTTTTTTTTGATAATTTGGATCAAAGTATTTACAAGTTGGATATTTATTTGAAAAAATGACGGTTATTTTGTTATTAGTTGGTTTTGTTTTTGGTATATCAATGAAAATAAAGATGATTTTTCAATTTCGTTATCTTGTGCTGAACTTTTTTTGTTGTTATTAACGATGTCATGCTGTTTGGTTTTTATAAAAATGAAATGGTATGGATACAGCATATCATGCTTATAGTTATCCATATGGCGATATGGATGCGAAGTTTTGCGAATAAGGCAATGTTTAATAAAACTGCATAGTTTTAAATAAAAACTATACAACATGACAAGTAATTGACTATTTTTTAATGATGCTAAGTTGATAGTTGTGTTTCATTTGTCTTTTTAGGGCTGACTAACATTTTTTTAAACGTCTTAACGAGGATGAATTGCTCGATTACCATTATTCTAGAAATAGTTGTTATCCTACCAATTTAAGGATGTTTTATAAGAATGATATAAAACCATTATAAAAGGATGAATCGAATTAAAATAAAAAATTATTCATAATAATTGTATTAACTATAAATCAATCTTATAAAGTATATCTTTAATTAATGTTTTAAGGCTATTTTATTATTCAGGTGATCTCTTGATTCATTATATGAAGATTTTTTATATTAATGTGCATTACTATAAACTATATATATTATAACGTAACTATAAAGATATTCGTGTGATGATGCTATTCTTGGTTTTACATACTGTAAATGATATCTGAAAATGAAAAGGTGTAATTTAATATAAGAAAATAGCACTTCTATTCGATTTTTTATTTTTATTTGTTGGTAAGCAATGAAAATAAGAAAAAGCATTCTAATATTAAATTGATTGATAAAACCAAAAAAGGATAAAGTTATGAAAAAAACAGTTAGGTTGATTGTTAAAATAAAATTGAAACATATTTTAATTGATAATGTCTTAAGGTTTAGAGTTAAAGAGGATATGATAAACGATTATCAGCTAAAGAATTATCATTTCATCCCAGCTATGCCAGATTCGTTTGTTATGAAGCTTAGTAATAATAATAACAAATTGAATACAGAAAATCTTTTAGGTATCTATTATGTTGACTTAAAAAAAGAGGTTACTGATGAACAATTGAATAAAATAATCAAAAAGCTATCATTGCTTCCTTATTTTGAATATGTTCAGAAAATATCAGAAGTACCGCCTCCAACAGTATCATTACAAACTTCTTCATATGATACGCCTGATTTTACCTATCGCCAAACTTACAAAAATGGATTTATGGGTAATTATAGCGGTATCGATATGGAATATGCATGGTCTCTCGGTATTGCAGGTCAAGGTATTAGAATTGCAGATATAGAGTGGGGTTTTAATTTTGATCATATTGATTTAAAAAGAGAGAGTTTTATTCAATTAATCCCACTGACAAGACATGAGCATGATTATCATGGAACGGGTGTTGCGGGAGTATTGTATGCAAAAGATAATGGTTTTGGTGTTACAGGTATGGTCCATGATGCCGATGTTCTATATGGTGTTACTGAATACATTAATGGTGATGGCGCTCGCCCAACCTGCATCGCGATTGGATTAGAACAATTAAGGGCGGGGGATGTTTTTTTATTCGAAATGCAGGAATATCATGGAGAACCTGCGGATTATAATAAAGCCGTTTGGGATATGATTAAAGTGGCGACCGATGCGGGTATTATTATTGTCGCGACAGCAGGTAATGGTAATTGGGATTTAGATAGCGAGCAGTTTGCCGAGTATCGAAGTTGGGGAGACAATGGCGTGATTATGGTGGGGGCGGGAACCGCAATAGGCCGTAATAGATGCAATTTTTCTAATTATGGAACAATGGTTCATGTACAAGGATGGGGCGATTGGTCTGTTGTCACAACAGGGGGCGGGAACTTATATAATGGCCTCCCTGATGGCGATAATGATTATACAAATACTTTTTCTGGTACATCTGCCGCTGGGCCAATCGTGACTTCCGCAGTTGTAGCGATTCAATCTTGGTATAAAAGAGAAACAAACAATGTTTTATATCCAGAGGAAATGCGAAATTTACTGATTGAAACGGGTCTTGCCCAAGGTAATGAAGTCCATGGTCATATCGGGCCTTTGCCTAATATTAGGAATGCGATTGAAAAGCTAGAAAAATCTATTACTTATTTTAACGTTATCAATAATGAAAATATTTACGCAAATGAAATTAATTCTTATCTTAATAATTATCAAGTAGTTATTATTAATTTTGGCAATGGCAATTGGAGTAATACAACTTATATTCCTGCGGCATCGGGATTTAATATGGGTAAACGAATCTATATTAATAATTATGCGACACTTGATGCAGAAGTCTATTTTAACTTTAGTTCAACTCCTGTTGTTTTAGAAACGAATGAATCTATTTCGTTGGTTTCTGATGGTGAAGAGTGGAATGTCAGATAATAATTCATGTAAAAAAAGATAATTTATTATCGCTTTCTATTTTAATAAATACTATTAAGCATTTAATTGTGATGAATACCTATCTCAATACTTACCAACACGGAGGGTATTGAGTTGGTATTCTTTAACTTATTTATTGACTAATGAGTATGTCAATATTTGATAATGTTATATATTAAACTCTATTTTCAATGCTCATCTTATGAGATGATTCGGGGTGTTAAATTAAGGAGATATTCTGATATTTTTATACTGCATTATGTTATTAAGTGTAAATGTAGTTATTGATAGGATAGGTCTCCATATAGTGGAGTTATGACTGCCTTACGCTGGAACATCAAAATACGAAAATAAAAGTGTTTGTCTTTAATTGAAGGTTTGAAAATCATTAATGATTTTCAATTTTGCAAAAAAGGAAGTCAGTTGTGAAAAAGCTACAAAGATTAATTGTTAAGGTGAAATCTCGCTATTTATTAATCAATGATGGATTGAGCATTAATATTAAGGATTGTATTAGAGAAGATAATCCATTAAAGAATTTATATTTTATTCCTGCTATGCCAGATTCTTTTATTAGAAATAATAATAAAAATAATAAAGTTAATACAAAAAGTTTAGTTGGTATTTACTATGCTTGCATTAAAAAAGAAATGAATGAAGAGCAACTCAATGCCACAATAAACGCGTTGTCAATGTTACCTTATTTTGACTATATCCAAAAGATACCGGAAACGTCCCCGTTGCCTCCAGCAGTTTCAATAAATAATACTTTTTGTGATTCTCCTAATTTTACGCATTACCAAGATTATAAATATGGGAATAGGGGACATTATTATGGTATCGATATGATGTATGCGTGGTCTCTTGGTATTGCGGGCCAAGGTGTTAGGATCGCTGTTATCGATTGGGGTTTTAACTTTAACCATATTGATTTAAAAAGCGCGCGTTTTGTTGAGTTAATTCCATTATCAAAGCATGAGTTTGATTACCATGGCACGAATGTAGTCGGCGTATTATATGCAAAAAACAATGAGTCTGGAATTACAGGCATGGTCTATGATGCCGATGTTGTGTACGGTGTTACTGAATTTACAGAGGGTTACAGCACCCGGCCGACCAATATTGCGATTGGATTAGAACAATTAAGGGCTGGCGATGTTTTTTTATTCGAAATGCAGGAATATTATGGAGAGCCCGCAGATTACAATAAAGCTATTTGGGATATGATTAAAGCGGCGACCGATGCCGGTATTATCGTGGTCGCGACAGCAGGTAATGGTAATTGGGATTTAGATAGCGAGCAGTTTGCCGAGTATCGAAGTTGGGGAGACAATGGCGTGATTATGGTGGGGGCGGGAACCAAAATAGGCCGTAATAAATGCAGTTTTTCTAATTATGGAACAAGGGTTCATGTACAAGGATGGGGTGACTGGACTGTTGTAACAACGGGGATTGGCGATCTATACGATGGTGTGCCGGCCGGTGATAATGATTATACGCATACTTTTGCGGGTACTTCATCTGCTGGCGCTATAGTGACTTCTGCGGTTGTAGCGATTCAATCTTGGTATAAAAGAGCAACAAACCATGTTTTATATCCGTTGGAAATGCGAAACTTGCTGATTGAAACGGGGCTTGCTCAAGGGAATGAAGTTCGTGGTCATATCGGTGCGTTGCCAAATATTAGAAATGCCATAGAAAAACTCAAAAGGGTCATCATTTATTTTGATATTAAAAATGATGAGGATATTTATGCGAATGATATTAAAGGATACCTGCAAGAACATGAAGTCGTTATCATCAATCTTAGCGATAGTGAATGGAGTGAATCCATTTTTATTCCAACAGCATCTTTACTTAATAAAACGAAAAGAATTTATATCAACAATAATTCTCAATATACCTCCGAAGTGTATTTGAATTTTAGTGATAATCCGCGTTTTTTGAAAAAAAACGAATCGATCTTATTAGTTTCTGATGGTCAAGAGTGGCGTAATAGATAAATAAAACATAAAAGATTGAGTTTTATTTAAGTTAATCTATCAAGAAAGAGTGACTAAACCGAACATTTTTTATTTGCTGGATAGCGGTTCTACAGTGAGACTAAGAGATAAAGGATAGGGATACAGGAAAATCGCAAAAGCAGCGCAATAATCAGTGATGAGATGTTGAGATAAAATAGTCTCTAACCTTTTATTTTACGAAATTTATATATTCGATATGTTGTGGAGTTTGCCGTATTTAAAGCATGAAATTGAGTCATTAATAGCAATAATAAAAATTGCTAATAGGCTCTATATAGGTAAATACGGGTATGAACATTGAAAAAAGCGATAAAGCGACTTGCTGAGGTGCCATTTATGTAAATTCCTCACGACATGCTAGGAAAGGGATAGTATCATGGCTATCCATTAGCTTTTTATTATACTCGGAATTTTTATTGTGACCTCATTTGCTGAACTTAACACGCTCCCTGAAGAACAACTTACCAACCTCACTGAACTAGGTTACTTAACGATGACGCCCATTCAGGAAGCGGCGTTACCCGCTATCCTGGCGGGCAAAGATGTTCGTGCACAGGCAAAAACAGGGAGCGGTAAAACAGCCGCTTTTGGATTAGGTATTTTACAACATATTGATGCGAAACAGTTTAATACGCAATCTCTCGTTCTATGTCCAACCCGTGAATTGGCAGATCAAGTCGCGAGTGAACTACGTCGTTTAGCACGTTATATGGCCAATATTAAAATTTTAACCCTGTGTGGTGGGGTGCCATTTAGTGTGCAACGTGATTCTTTGATTCATGCCGCGCATATTATTGTGGCGACGCCAGGTCGACTCCTTGATCACTTAAGTAAAGAAACAGTCAAACTGGATGCGCTGCAAACTTTAGTATTGGATGAAGCTGACCGTATGTTAGATATGGGATTTGCTGATGATATTGATGAGGTGATGAGTTATGCCCCTGTCGATCGCCAAACACTATTGTTCTCAGCAACATGGCCGGAAACTCTTCCTGCGATGAGTCAACGTATTCAGCGTAATCCAGTAACGATTGAAATAAATACTGTCGATGAATTACCCGCGATTGAACAGCAATTTTATGAAGTTGCTCGCCATGAAAAAATGGATTTATTACAGAAGTTACTGAGTCAACAACAACCCGCTTCTTGCGTTGTCTTTTGTAATACCAAAAAAGATTGCCAAGCAGTCTATGATGCCTTGAATGAAAGTCGTCAAAGTGTATTAGTTCTTCATGGTGATATGGAACAGCGTGAACGAGATCAAACATTGGTTCGCTTTGCTAACGGTAGTAGCCGTGTATTAGTGGCAACGGATGTAGCAGCACGTGGCCTTGATATAAAATCACTCGAAATGGTGATTAACTATGAGCTGTCATGGGATCCTGAAGTGCATGTTCATCGTATCGGTCGTACCGCACGAGCTGGGGAAACGGGGCTAGCGATCAGCCTGTGTGCTCCCGAAGAAGCTCAACGTGCAAACGTGCTAGAAGAGATGTTGCAGATGAAGCTTAACTGGAAACAACTGCCAACAGGGTTAAGTATCACACCGCTTGAAGCGACAATGGCAACCTTGTGTATTGATGGTGGTAAAAAAGCGAAAATGCGTCCGGGGGATATTTTAGGTGCTTTGACTGGTGATCTGGGCTTTGAGGGCGCGGATATTGGTAAAATCACTCTTCATCCGACACACGCTTACGTTGCGATAAAACACTCTATTGCTCATCAAGCATGGAAACAATTGCAACAAGGTAAAATTAAAGGCAAATCAGTGAAAGTGAGATTGCTAAAATAAATTATAACGGCGGGCAATATGCTCGCCGTTTTTGTATAAGCCTATTAGATGGGTCGATAACATATGAAGATAGCACTTATTGGTTCTGGAAAAATAATCATGTCAGCTTTAGATGCTTTAACAGAGGTTTCGGGCATTGAGGTGATGGCTTTATGTGTTCGAGCATCAAGTATTGCAAAGGGGGAAGCGATCTGTCAGCAATTTGCTATCAATAAACTTTACACAGATTACGAGGCGCTATTACAAGATACAGAAATTGACGTTGTTTATATTGGCTTGCCAAATCATTTGCATTATAGCTATACGTTTCAGGCATTAATGGCAGACAAGCATGTCATATGCGAGAAGCCATTTACGCCAGAATGGCAGCAGTTACAGGAGCTTGTGCTGTTAGCGAAAAAAAAGAGACTGTATTTATTTGAGGCGATTACGGCAATACACACCCCAGGCTTTCATTTCATCCAACAATATATCAATAAAATAGGGGAAATAAAGGTTATACAAGGCAACTATTCACAATACTCAAGCCGATATGATGACTATTTACGTGGTAGCGTGCATGCAGCATTTGATCCACAGCAAGCCGGCGGTGCTCTATACGATATTAACCTTTATAATATTTATGTGTTATCTGCACTAATGGGCGCTCCTGATAATAGCCATTATGTGTGTAATAAAGGTTATAACGGCATCGATACCTCAGGGATATTAACACTACAATTTGGTTCAGCCATTGCCGTGTGCTCAGGTGCAAAAGATTCTGCTAGTCCAGGTTACTTTATTATTCAAGGGACTAAAGGATACATCCGGGTCGAAGGTGCACCGAGTCTTTGCCAATCTGTGGAAGCTTGTATTGAAGGTCAGGTGACCTCAGTTGCGCATGAAGCATCAACTAATCATATGATATTTGAATTCGCTTTCTTTCGAGATCAAATCGCATCGCAAAAGTTGACGCTATGTTATGAACTGCTCGAATTAGCGCTGACGGTTTCAAAAATACTCCATAAATCAAGAAATGATGTGGATATTTCTTTTTCCTGACTGTATCAGTGACTCAGGGCATCGCTGGCAACCTTGATATCCATCGTCAAAGCTGCCAGCAATAACATCAATCAAAATCATTTAGAACGAATATAAAGACGCAATAGATTGCCCCAGTTTTTCGGCAAGTTCTGAGGATGCATATCTATCCATCACAATCTCGATATAAGCCGCACTGTCTTGAGATTCTGCATGTTGAATTGCCTTATCTAATTCATCACAGGTGGTGACTTTTTGACAATACCAATCATTGCAGCCAAGCGCGGCAGGTAATTGAGCATAATTCCACTGTGGCAGGTCGTTGTAATACGCTTCAGGATCTTTACAGAGTAAACGTTCAATAAGATAACCATCATTATTAAGCACAAAAATAATGGGTTTTAGGCCAAAGCGAGCGAATTGACTGACTTCTTGCGCTGTAAGTTGATGGGAGCCTTCACCGGTGACTAAAATTACTCGGCGGTGTGGTTCGGCGATTGCAGCTCCAAAAGCAGCAGGTGTCGCCCAACCGATCGAACCCCATAAGGTTTGATTGTGGAACTGTGCATTTTCAGGAAGCAAGGCAAACCCTAATCCCATTGAGGCAGTTCCTGTTTCCGCGATAATAATATCATCTTTTTTAAACATTTTTTCGAGGCGAGGGTACAAATAATCCGCCGTAATTTGCCCATTTTCACCTTGGATAGGCGCCCCAAGATCTTGAGCTTTGATACCTGGGTGATTTAATGCTGGAGCCAGTTGCTTAAGTTGAGCGAGCACGTCATGCATATAGACTTGCGGATAAATGGCTGAGCCAACCTTAACATGATCCGCAAGAATATTAATGCGGTTTTCTGGGCGGATGGTTGCGGTAAAGCTTCCGGAGTTAAAATCTGTCAACACAGCGCCAATTCCCATCACACAATCACAACTTTCAACAAAGTTGCCAACTTGTGTGTTCATCAATTTACCATTGTAAATGCCCATATAAGATGGATTGGACTCGCTGACAATACTTTTATCCATAAACATCGTGGCATAAGGTAATCCTGTTTTATCAATAATTGCTTGAACATCATCGGCATAGCCTAAACGAGCACTTAAGATACCAGGAATAATACAGGCTTTTTGGCTTGAGTTGAGTTTTTCCAAAATAGCAGTAACGGCGGATGATAATGACTCACTATTACTTTTATGAATAATGGTTTCTTCAGTGTTTTTATCTGCTATAACGGGCATTACTGCATAGTCTGATGGTAATCCTATGTAAACCGGTCGACGCTCATGAAGAGCCGTCGCTATCAAACGTTCTGTTTCGGCAATGCAGTTTTCAGGTGTCAAAATCGCATGAGCACAACTTAAATGTTGGCTCATCTGATAGAACACGTCGAAATCACCATTACCAAGTGTATGGTGGACTAAGCGATGGTTTTTTTGTACACCACTGGTAGGCATACCAACTAAATGAAAAATAGGAAGATGTTCGGCATAAGATCCAGCAATACCGTTTAATGCACTTAATTCACCGACGCCAAATGTTGTAGAAAGGGCGGCAACGCCTTTAATACGCGCATAGCCATCTGCTGCATATGCTGCATTCAGTTCATTGCAGTTACCTATCCAGCGCATATTCGTGCTTTCACAGACGGCATCCTCTATTGGAAAGGCATAATCACCTGCAACACCAAAAATATCATTGATGCCGATCTCATTTAGACGAGCTAAAACATATTCGATGACGGTTTTATTCATTATATTATCTCCTAATACTTAATATGGTCGATAATTCTGCTTTTTATTAGTTTTAGCGTGGATTTTTCTTTAACGGAAATTATTTATAATTATTCTATCTATAACTAAAAGTCATAGGGGGAGCAATGGATATACGTTCATTACGCTATTTTGTTGAGGTCGTACAACTGAATGGGTTTAGCCGAGCGGCAGAACACTTATTTGTCACCCAGCCCGCCATTAGTCGTAGTATAAAAAAACTGGAGCAAGAGCTTGGTTATACATTATTAGTCAGAGAATTTGATGGGGTCAGACTGACAGATGAAGGCGAGATTTTATTCAGTCATGCAAAACAAATATTGATGCAATTCCATAGTATGAATAAAGCACTCAAAGAAAGAGCAGGGCCGTTATCTGGCGTTTTAAATGTCGGACTTCCCCCTGTGATTGCATCGACGTATTTTGCTGACATTATCATGGTGTTCAGTCAACGTTATCCGCAGATAGAATTAAAAATTATTGAGCTTGGCTCTCGTAAAATGATGGAGGCGATGCTGAAGGGCGAAGTCGAAACCGCCGCAGTCATGCTCCCATTCGAAAATGAACAATTTGATTTGCATGTTTTTTCATCGGACCGACTAATGTTACTGGTGAGTGAACAGCATCCATTAGCGCTGCACAGCTCGGTAAAATTTGCAGAGGTTGTCGATGAACCATTTATCTTTTTCTCAGATGATTTTCGAATTAATGAACTCGTCACTAGTGCGTGCGGTATTTATGGGAAAAAGCCTACGGTTGTGGGGCGTAGTGGCCATTTAGATTTAGTTACTGCAATGGTGAGAGCAGGTGTCGGCATCACCTTGCTGCCTGATAGTATGTGGAATAAAACGCGGGCTGATGGTTTATCGATCATCCCTGTCGTTGAGCCAGTACTTTCGTATGAATTAGCATTAGCAACACTGAAAAATATACCGCAAAGCCGTAGAGCGAAAGCATGGCATGATTTGGCGATAGAAATGTTGTAGTTATTGTAAAGATTATAGATATCAACATACTGTGACTATTTCTATGATTTTTATCCCCATAAAAAGTGGTGGCCTTTTTATTGATGGATATCGAGGTAGTAAAATCGGCCTGATCCTTAAAATAAGCCATCCATAGTTAGATTTTCATCAATAAATAAGTCACAATAGTTCCATTATCTTTATTGATGTAAGTAATGGAATCATGGCAAGAAAACCAAAAGAGACAAAAGTTGAACCATTAGAAGTTATTCTGTGGAAATCAGCAGATAAGCTGCGTAAGAATATTGATGCTGCCGAATATAAACATGTTGTTCTTGGACTGATATTCTTAAAATATATTTCTGACTCTTTTGAGTCGCATTATGAAAAGCTCAAAAAAGGTGAGGGTGAGTTTGCTGGTGCAGATCCTGAAGATCGCGATGAATACATGGCTTATAACGTTTTCTTTGTTCCAGAGAAAGCCCGTTGGTCAAACCTTCTCAGTAACGCTAAACAACCGAATATTGGTAAATTAGTCGATGAGGCAATGGAGGCGATTGAAGAGGATAACCCGCAACTAAAAGGGGTGCTTCCGAAAGTTTATGCACGTCAAAACCTTGATGCGACGGTATTAGGGGAATTGATTGACCTTATTGGTGATATTGCTTTAGGGGATGCGAAATCACGTTCCGCTGACGTCTTAGGCCATGTTTTTGAATATTTTTTAGGTGAGTTTGCTCTTGCGGAAGGTAAGCAAGGCGGCCAGTTCTATACACCTAAATCGATAGTTTCTCTATTAGTGAATATGCTTGAGCCTTATGAAGGTCGTATATTCGATCCATGTTGTGGTTCCGGCGGTATGTTTGTGCAGTCTGAAAAATTTGTCGAGTCACATCAAGGAAATATCGATAATATTTCGATTTATGGGCAAGAATCTAACCAGACCACATGGCGTTTGGCGAAGATGAACTTGGCTATCAGAGGCATTAACTCTGAACAAGTGAAATGGAATAGTGAAGGCTCGTTTCTTAATGATGCTCATAAAGACCTACGTGCTGACTTTATTATTGCTAACCCACCGTTTAACGTTTCTGATTGGTCTGGTGAACAGTTGCGCAAAGATGCTCGTTGGCAGCATGGAGCTCCGCCTGTAGGTAATGCTAACTTTGCATGGATGCAGCACTTCTTGTATCACTTGTCACCAAAAGGACAAGCCGGTGTTGTATTAGCGAAAGGCGCATTAACGTCGAAAACTTCAGGCGAAGGCGATATTCGTGCAGCATTAGTTAAAGATGCCAATGTAATCGATTGTATTGTTAATCTGCCTGCTAAGCTGTTTCTTAATACGCAAATTCCAGCGGCATTATGGTTTATGCGTCGTGACCGTAAGAACTCTACTCAATATCAAGATCGGAGTGGTGAAATTCTGTTTATTGATGCGCGTAATCTTGGTCATTTAATTAATCGCCGCACTAAAGTGTTATCCGATGATGATATTAAGCTAATTTCGGATACTTATCATAATTGGCGTAATAAAGACGGTGTTTATGAAGATGTTGCGGGTTTTTGTGCATCGGTTTCCGTTGAGAAAGTGGCTGAGCTGGATTATGTGCTAACTCCAGGTCGTTATGTAGGACTTGCCGATGAGGAAGATGATTTTGATTTTAAAGAGCGCTTTACCCAGTTGAAAGCGGAGTTCGAAGCTCAATTAGAAGAAGAAGCAAAACTCAATCAAGCAATTGCTGAGAATTTGGCGAAGGTGATGATATGAGTGAGTGGCAAAATGTGACTCTTAAACAGTTAGTCAAATTTGGAAATGGTAAAAGTAGACCAAAAGAAAAAGGAAAAATACCTGTTTATGGTGGTAATGGAATATTAGACTTTACTGATAAGTATAACTATGCTGGTGAAACACTGATTATTGGTCGGGTAGGGGCGTATTGTGGGGCAACGTATTTAGAGAAAAGTCCTGTATGGGTTTCTGATAATGCGTTATCAGCCAAAGCCTTAGATAATAATAATCCTGATTATTTGTATTATTTATTTAAGTATTTAGATTTAAACCAGTATGCTCAGGGTTCAAGTCATCCTTTGTTAACTCAGACATTATTAAATGCAATTGAAGTAGAAACAACACTTGATGGTATAGAACAAAAAGCTATCGCCTCGGTGTTATCTTCGTTGGATGACAAAATAAATCTTCTTCATCGTCAAAATAAAACTTTAGAAGCTATGGCGGAAACGCTTTTTCGACAGTGGTTTGTGGAAGAGGCTAACAATGTATGGCCCTTAGTACCACTTAGTTCATATATTAAATGTATTAATGGTGTTTCTTACAAAAGTTCAGAGTTAAAAGATTCTTCTACAGCTCTTGTTACATTGAAAAATTTTTCACGCGATGGAGGGTTGAGAGCTGATGGATTTAAGGAATTCGTTGGTAACTATAAAGAATCTCAGCTAGTTATTGATAAAGATATTGTTGTTGCCCATACTGACTTGACTCAGGATGCGTCTCTAATAGGAAATCCTATCTATGTTCAAAACATACATAACTATACCAATTTAGTCATAAGTATGGACTTAGTTAAGGTTGAGCTAATTTCAGACTCTTTGACTAAAGAATTCCTATTTTATTTGTTAAAAAGTTCTGATTTTAAAGAGCACGCTCTCTCTTGCTCAAATGGCTCGTCTGTGATCCATTTGAGTAAAAAAGCATTACCCAGCTTTATATTCAAATTACCACCGAATATTCTGGTAACTAAATTTACGGATATAGTTCAATTATTAAATCACAAAGGAAGTGATAATCAAAAGCAAATCCAAACCCTAGAAAAACTCCGTGATACCTTACTTCCTAAACTGATGAGTGGGGAAGTGCGCGTAAAATATACTCCAGAAGCAGAACAATAATTGTAGTAGGCAGCGTGAATTGAACGCTGCTTTTTTATTACCTCTACCTGATAGGATGATAATAATGTCAAAAATGACGGAATCCGATATTGAAAAAATGGCGATTGAGCAATTACAACTGTTAGGCTATAAATATGTTTATGGTCCTGATATAGAGCCAACAAGCATTAATTCATTACGCGCCTACAACCAAGTCATCCTTCAGGAAAACGTATTAACAGCATTAAAGCGTTTAAATCCTCATTTAAGCGAAGAAAAATACCAAGAAGCACTGAAACAAGTTACACAAATAAACTCCCCAGATTTAATGAATAATAACCTCAATTTTCATCGTTTATTGACGGAAGGAATTAATATTGAGGTGACCAAAAATGGTCATACACAAGGTGAATATATTTGGCTGGTGGATTTTTCACAGCCCGATAATAATGAATTTATTGTTGTTAATCAGGTAACCATTAGAGAAGATCGTAAAGAGCGTCGACCTGATGTAATTATTTATATTAACGGCTTACCGCTTGTCGTTATTGAACTAAAAAATGCGACTGATGAAAATGCCACGATAGAAGGGGCATATAAACAAATAAAAACCTATCAACAGGATATTCCTTCCTTATTTACCTACAACGCTTTTAGTGTTATTTCTGATGGATTGGAAGCCAAAGCTGGAACGTTATCGGCTGATTTTGAGCGTTTTATGGCATGGAAAACCGATAATGGCATGACTGAAGCGAAAAGAACGCAACCACAATTAGAAGTATTAACGCAAGGTTTACTAAATCCAGTGACCTTACTCGATATGATCCGCTATTTTATTGTATTTGAGTCGAGCAAACAGGAAGATAAAAATGGCATTATCTCGATCAAAACGGTCAAAAAAATGGCCGCTTATCACCAATATTATGCAGTGAACGCAGCGGTACTTTCGACAATACGTGCCGCAAATGTGAATGCAGACTCCCCGTCAGCAGAAGTTGCATTACGTTATCAAGGGCGTAATAAGCAGCACTTAGTACAAGAACAAAAAATAGGTGATAGAAAAGCAGGGGTTGTTTGGCATACACAAGGTTCTGGTAAATCGCTTTCTATGGTGTTTTATACCGGAAAAATTGTATTGGCACTCGATAATCCAACCGTAGTGGTTATTACAGACCGTAATGATTTAGATGATCAGCTTTTTGGTACCTTCTCATCTGCGGTGCAATTATTACGTCAAACACCAAAGCAAGCCGACAACCGCGAAGAATTGAAAGAATTACTGAAAGTTGGTTCGGGTGGCGTGATATTTACGACTATTCAGAAATTCCAACCCGATACGGGTAGCAGTATTTATGAATTACTTTCAGATCGCAGCAATATTGTGGTCATTGCTGATGAGGCGCATCGTTCTCAATATGGTTTTGGTGCAAAAGAGGTTGATGTTAAAAATGAACAAGGAGAAGTTGTTGGTAAGCGAACCGTTTATGGGTTTGCTAAATATATGCGAGATGCGTTACCTAACGCAACCTACCTTGGATTTACAGGAACACCGATTGAAAAAACGGATGTGAATACACCAGCTGTATTCGGTAACTATGTTGATATCTATGATATTGCCCAAGCAGTGGAAGATGGTGCAACAGTACCGATTTATTATGAAAGTCGCTTAGCCAAAGTCAAAATTAGCGAAGAAGGCAAACAGCTTATAGAAGCTTTTGATGAGGAATTTAGTGAAGAAGAGCTCACATTGACTCAACAGCAGAGAGCAAAATGGGCTCGTATTGAGGGAATTATTGGTAGCAAGGAACGAATTAAAGCGATCGCTGAGGATTTAGTGACCCATTTTGAAGAACGTTTAGTCGCGAATGCTAATCAAGGTAAAGGCATGATCGTGGCAATGTCACGTCGTATTGCTGTGGATTTATATAATGAAATAGTTGCGTTAAAACCTGAATGGCACAGCGATGACCTTAATGACGGCGTGATTAAGGTTGTGATGACATCTTCTGCATCTGATGGACCTGAAATTTCTAAACATCATACAACGAAAAGAGATCGACAGCTATTAGCTAACCGTATGAAAGATGAGGATGATAAACTTAAATTAGTCATTGTCCGAGACATGTGGCTCACAGGATTCGATGCTCCAAGTATGCACACCTTATATATCGATAAACCGATGAAAGGCCATAATCTGATGCAGGCCATTGCACGTGTTAACCGAGTGTATAAGGATAAATCAGGTGGGTTGGTCGTTGATTATTTAGGTATTGCGGCTGATTTAAAATCGGCGCTATCTTTTTATTCGGATGCGGGGGGGAAAGGTAAACCAACCTTAGATCAGGATGAAGCCGTTACTGTGATGCAGGAGAAACTAGAAATTCTGCAAGGAATGCTATTTGGTTTTGATTATAGAGAGTATTTTACTGCAAGTACTTCTCGTAAATTAGCCATTATTTTAGAAGCAGAAGATTTCATTTTAGGGCTGGATGAAGGTAAAGGAAAAATACGTTTTCTCACCGCAGTGACAGCATTGTCTCAAGCATTTGCCCTCGCGACTCCTCATCCCATAGCAATGGAATCCACACCCGAAATCGCTTTTTTTCAAGCGGTGAAAGCGCGCTTGGTGAAATTCGATAATACGGTTGGAGGAATAACAAGTAATGAAAATATAGAGCTAAGAGTTAAACAAACTATTGATCAGGCATTAGTGACTGATACAGTTGTGGATGTTTTTGATGCAGCTGGAATTAAAAAACCGGATATATCAATTCTGTCTGACGAGTTTTTAATGGAGATGCAAGACTATCAACATAAAAATATTGCATTAGAAACATTGAAAAAGCTATTAGCAGATGAAATAAAAGTTAGAACCACCACTAGTATTATTCAAGGTAAAAAACTAATGGAAATGCTTAGTGGAGCGATAAAAAACTACCAAAATAAAATTTTAACGGCAGCTGAGGTTATCGATGAGTTAATCAAATTAGCTAAAGATATTAACAAAGTAGATGCAGAGGCAAATGAGCTGAAATTATCGCCATATGAATATGCCTTTTATACTGCGGTTGCTGAAAATGACAGTGCTAAAGAGTTAATTGGTAAAGATAAACTGAGAGAACTCGCGGTGGTTTTGACTGAAATGATTCGTAGCAATGTAACGTTAGATTGGACAATAAAAGAATCTGCTAGAGCAAAAATCCGAGTGATCGTAAAACGCTTACTTAACCGCTATGGCTATCCGCCCGATATGTCATTGTTGGCAACAGAGACTGTACTGGCACAGGCTGAATTACTATCAAATGAACTATTAAGTTCGGAGTGAATGAAGCTCGATTTATATTTATGCGCTAATAGCGAAGAAGGGGCACTAATGGAGTGCCGGAGTGAGATAAAAGTGAGCTAATAATCTAGTGATGATAGTATCACTTTAAGCTAAGTAGACAAGGATGTCTTTGCACTATGGATAAAACAAAAAATTATCGTCTCTCTTGTTATTAATGACCGCACTCTATAAAGATATACCTATTTATCGTTAATAAACGTAATCATCTTATCTAAATCTCGAAAAATATTAGTTGATTATCAATAACACGAGTCATGATATAACGAGTAAAATCGATGCATAAGAATAAAGGCTGATATAATCAATGTTACTCTATAACTAATAATAGGCTTTAATATTTATGATGATTAATAAAATATAGACATAAAATTACTGATTAATTAAATGATAATATCAATAAGATGAAACTTTTTTCATGTGCTCACTTAATAACAGTTTTTATTGTTATGTTTTATGATAAAGATAAGAAAATGAAGTCATTAGTGAGAGAATATACGGATATCAATCATAATAAGTATTAAATATAAGGTTTTTCTTCCTGTTTTATTTCCTGCAAAGCTATTTGTTTTTATTTTTTACTGTAAAGGTGTTTTTTATATTCTATGCTATAGTTTAAAGAACTACAGATATCAAAGAGGAATTTTATCTCTAGTAGTGGAGCCCATTAACGGTATTTTATTGTTATATAAATATTAAATATGGGCATCATTTTAAGAATGAATAATGATTTTAATGAAATGTTTTTATGGATTATCGATAATAGAAAAATCAATTAATGGTGATAATTAAATGTGATGAGGTGAATTTATGAGTAAAATAACAATGGTGATAATGGTTTTATTAACGACTTTTTTATTAGCATGTCAAGATAGCATCATCAATAATGAAGAGGGTGAGGTAAGTTCAAGTCAAGAAATCTTATCAAACAATGATACAGCTGTAGAACGTTAAAATATAACTCAATCAATTCATTATAAAGTGAATTTATGATTGGTGCTATATGAACAGATAATAGTATTATTTATATTGAAAATTAAATTCCTATATAGAAGCATAGAAAATGCTATTTGATATTGTTATTTCAATATCTTGGGTATTAAAGTTAATCCAAAAAACAAGCAAAATAGAAGGAGGAATATCATTGGAATTGTAGGGAAAAATGTGAGAGTAATGAGAATGGCTCATGATGTCTATAAAATAACTGAATAAGATTTATGTATATTCACTCAATGATTTTTTAGTATATTTAATAATGAGCCTATTCTTAATAATAAATACAAAAAAAGTCATTGTCACTAGCCCCATGTAATGGATTTTACTGTGGGTAATATAACAAAAGCAAACTGATATGATATATTTTAACGTGTGCTTTTTGTTTGAGTAGTTCTTATGATTAAATATCATAATTATGTTTGCTTGTTAGGGGGTAATTAAGTTAGTCTATTTATCATGATGATGGTCAAATGTATTTAAAGTGATATTTTTGTTAATTTAATTTTAAATGCCATTCTCTATATCATGAATACAAAGGCGCAGATTTATTCACGAAACGCTAAGCGGTTTCTAAAAAATATTTTCCCTACTAACAAAATAACGGGTAATATTGTTGCCTAAGTCAATTTATTGTCTATCCATGATGCACGGTTATCATTAAAAGACACTGACATCTCTGTCTATCCCCCTAAATTGTATTTGAGGTATATTCCTTTATCGATGGCTATTTATTGAAGGGAAATGTAGGTTTACTTACTCTTAGGGAGACAAGACGATAGAACATATGCGTTAGTAAGAGGGAATATATTATGGCAGAGCCGCAGTATTTATTTGGAGAAATACCTTTATCACGGGCAGCCTTTGAGCGTTGGTTAAAATCAGAATTTACGATAGCAGAAGCATCAGGTCATGCCCAGAAATTACAGCAACAAACCATTGCTCAATCGTTTTTAACTTATCTCAATGCCCCTTCAGATGAATTACGCTTTTTGTTGTTACATGATAAACAGCAGGCAGTTTTACGTTGTGGATTATGGTTAGTATCGGATGAGCTTAGTGATAATATTTTACATCTTGTTGAGATTTTAAAAACAACGGCCTCTTTTGTTGCAAGAAATACTACCGCGACGGTAATATATGGTGAAAATATCGCAGGTACTTTGATTGTTGAAAAAGACAAATCAATCCTATCAGATAAAGTCACTCGTTTTGATACTCCAAACTGGGCACAGGAGTGGTTGCAAGAGCTTGAGGATGCCAGTGAAGATAATATAAAAAAATGGATTGATAGCAAATTATGGAATCAAACTAAACGTCAGTACAATATATATTTGCGTAATGCGACCCCAGATAACCGTATTCATATTAAAAACACAGATTTCTTCTCTAATGGAACTCAGGTTGTTAGCTGGGAAAATGAGGTATTGCCTAATGCTAATCCTTTCACGTTTAAGCGCATATTTACCGATAGTTTAAACAATATCTATTCTGACAATAATTCGGTATGGCTGCATCCTAAACTATCGTTAAATATGCCCATATTGATAGATACGAATTTATTAGGAAAAACGATTCGTTTGCTTGAGGGGGATTACGACACTGACTTTATATTACAAATTGACAATACATTATGGTTTTCTGTGATAGAAAATCGTCAATTTAAGCTTGGCGCTATCACCGTGGATATGGCAACTTTTCAAAAAATCAATGATAGCCATTATATCGATAAAAATGCTTTTTACGGCTCAAACCACCAGCAGGGAGTTTTTAAAATTGAAGGAGTCGACCCTCGTACTGTGACAAAATTTGACAACATATTTTCAATATCGGGTAATCAAGTCTTTTATTATAACGGTGTGTTAGAACATGCTGACGCAGCAACATTTCGCCAACAAGAAAATTATTATCTCGATAAAAAACATGTCTGGGAGGGAACAAAATTATTAGAAGGTTTCGATCCCCACAGTTTTGAAATTGTTGATTGGCGTTTAGGGTTAGTGAAAGATGCTAACAATGTTAGGATTTGTTGGAAAAATATAGAGAACGCTGATGCGTCAACAGTAGAACTCATTGATGTTTATCATGGGGCTTATTGGCGTGATAAGCAGCATATATGGTACTTCAATCAACAACTTCAACCATTAACACTACCTGATGATGGTGAATTATATTTTTATCCAAAAAGCAATTTTTGCCGTGTTGGGCAAAACATCTGGTGTCAGGCACATTTACTTGAAGGTGTTGATGTTGAGACCTTTACAGTGATTAAGCCTACTATTGGGCGTGATAAAAATTATTATTACTACGAAGAGCATCGATATACACACCAAGAGTATGCGGAAAAGGATGTTGAGCGTTATTACACTTTTGGTTAATTCAACAATGAGTATTTAGATAATAAGTGGCCAAGGTCACTTATTATCATGATGACTCGCTAAAAGAAGTTATGCATTGCTCATCATTTACTTGATAGCATTGTTGTTCTAGCAATCACATCATACTGTTCTCTTTGAAATTAATCTTTTCTTATCTTTCGAGTGTTAGAGATAACAGTCTATTACTATTGAAACTATTTTGTCAGTGAATAAATATACATCGCCTTTAATTAAATAATATATTATTAGCCTCTCTTTATGAAAATTTAGGATGATTATAGTTAGATTCTCTATATTGTAATGGAGAAGTTAACATTAACGATTTTACTATGCTTATGGCCGTAAGAAATTACAGATACACAGAATTATTTACAGGGCCTATCAAAGGCGACGGTATTTGGTCACATCAGCCCAATCTTTCATTTGCAACCATTCTTTTGCGATGATTTGAAGTGTATTTGCAGATTCGTTTGCTTTTCTGATCTTATCTAGTTGCTTAGCTTGTGTTGGATTAATCCCTTCTGATACGAGCTTTCTAGCATCATCACATTTAGATCTGGCTTCAACTAGTGTTACCAATGGGTAGTTGCCTAATGCCAGCATGCTCGATTTTCCATTTATTTGAAAATGAAACTGCCAGCTTTTTTACCATTGGGTTTCACTTCAAGGTACAAACCGTTGAAGTCATTGATACGGAAAGTTTTTCTTTAGATTTTGCTGTTCTGTATTTTGTGTCAGTAAATATAATAAATTCAAGTAATTATGTGGGTTTATATGATTATACTCACTGAAAAAAGAGAAGATAAATAAGCAATATATTTATTTAGGTGTGAGTTTTCATGAAATTCAGTGAGACATTAAACAGCATAAAACCATAGTAATATTATGAATTTTATGCTGTTTTTAAATGATGCTTAATGGGACAATCTAAAACTAGAGTATAGGCTTACACATTAAACCGTTAGGTTTAGGTTATTTAATTGAATCATAATGATTTTATTTTAAGGTTTATATTTTGTACTCAGCGGTGTACTCATTTAGAGAAAAGTATCGTATTAAACTTAGTGCTGATAACATTATCTAAGTAAAAGTATATCAGCATAAAGGCTATTCATAATAGGGAGCACCTGAATAAAAGCGTAACTCTAGACTATTCATTAATACCCATTTCTTGGTATGTGGTGTTAGGTAACTAATTGTTGTAAGAACAGATTGTTCCCATTTTGATGAGTAATGAGTACAGGTTGTGGTGATTCACTTGCTAAAGACAACACCACTCCATACCTTACTAAGTCGCTTATCCCTAGTAGGGCATCAGCATCATAAAAATATTCAGAAAGACAAGCCATGTTTTGCTGAATATAACCCTGAATACATTCCCCTTTATTATTATCACTAATATTACTATGCCAGATGGCGGTTAATTGCTCTCCACTTAATTGAAATTCACATTGTGTTTTCAATGCATCAGAAAAAGATTCTTTATCCGTAGATATTGGGCGCAGGATCTTCGCTTTGATAGGTACTCTTAAACTCTCGTAGAATCCTTGAGGGGCGAGTAATAGACTAGCGGCCTCTTCACTCGCCGTTGAGTCTAATTGAAATGCTAAAATAGCGTATAACTTAGGTTCAAAGGAGTTTTCATACAGTGTCAATAGCCATTCACTGAGAGACATGTATGGTAATATTTCAACAGACTCAAGCGTCAATGATAAGCGTTCGGCTTCCTGCTCAATAAGTTCCGTCCAATTAGTCCCACTTTCTTCTGCTTGCCAATACAGTGTTATCGGCTGTGTGAGAGCGTGTTGATGATAAAATGCCGCGATTGGGGCAAGCAATTTTTGTATCGCCGTTTCTTGTTTTTCCCATGAAGAAAGGGATTTCAAGGCGTTTAGTGTCAATATATTATCTTTATTGATTGGTAATGAAGATAAAGGTACGCCCTCTAGTTTCTCTTCATCGATTTGAGTTAATCGTGAATGCGTTAATAATCCAAGGTGCTTACCCGCCCAATAACGCCATTCATTGTGGGCGTCATCTAACATATTCGTAAAAAGTTGATGACGATAAGCCGTGATTGAATAAACAAGTAATCGGATGAACAAGATAATGATCACCGGAAGAACAACAAATAAAGCGATTATTTGATTGTTACTGATTTCGCTAGACAATACGGTAATTGAAGATAAATACACGCCAATACCAAATCCAGCAATACCAATGAGAACAACCAAAAACAACCAAAGCCCCACACGCGGTAATGGAGGCTCTGGTGGATGCTCTAAAGAGGGGATTTTCCAACTCATCATGACTGTTCACCTGACGAGGAAAGGCTCGCAATGAGGGTACAGCCACATTCGGTTTGAAAACCATTCAATGCCGCTTGGCGACCGGATATTAAAATGCGCGTTGATCCGGGTAAAATGGCATTGACACCATGTCCTTTTTTCGGACAACTGACTTTATCTCCCACTAAGGCAATGGGCTTACCGTACATCATCGAGCCAGAAGCGGAAATAACTTCGCCGCCATGAGTAGTTTTGTCACCTAATCGAACAAGTGCGCGCATGTTAAGATCCTTTTATTGGTTATCCTGTTGTTTTTTATATTCAAAGGTGCCATCCCATTCTGGTAATTCAGCAGGGGGGAGGGGCACGATTTTATCGATATCGGGGAATGTGGCGGTTTCGTCAGATGCGTCAATTTCTTTGACTATAGCCGCATAGCGAGCTGAGCGTACCGGATCTGGCTTAACCGCTAGATAATAATAGTCTTTTGATGTAGTCGCTAAATCAAATACATCAGAGAGGGTTGATGCGGCATCACGATTTCCATTTTTTGTTGATAACTGGAAATAAATACTAGCTTTAATATTATTTTTTTCAACATTGCGCATATAACTAGCGAGTCGATATGCCGCATCTCCATGCCCCTGCATAGATGCACAATCTAACATGGATTTACCTATTTCAGGATGATATGCAGGATTTTTCTTATCGGATACTCGTTTAGAAATAAAAATATCACCAATAACATATTGAGCTTCAGGGTTACCTAAATCTGCAGCTTGACGAAAATAAGCTAACGCTTTCGTTCTATCAGCAGCTACACCATAACCCGTGTCTAGATAATGTCCCATTTGGTAATAACCATAGCTGATATTCAATTTAGCCATTTTTCGGATAATATCCCACACTTCTTGCGCTGGACCTTTACCTTCAATCGGAGGCACTTTGCCATAACTGATTAAATTACTGAGATTCAGCATCGCTTTAGGATGGTTTCGCTCCGCGGCTTTGCGGTAAAGCTCGCCAATTTTGGCATAATCACGTTGATATTTATTAATTTTCTCAAGCTCATGGGCTTGTTTAAACCAAATATCCGCTTCCGGATCAACGGGTGGTAGCGTGTCTTTTTCATACACACAGGTGAAGGCTAAATCGGGTTCTGTTTTTTGAGTTACAATGGTGTCCTTTTTATCAATGGGTTTACAACCCATCAATAGCAAGCCTAATACGACGACAGCATATTGACAGGCTAGATGGTTAGAGGATAAAAAGGAACAAGTCATGATTATTGTCCTTCAACCTGTTTTTTATATTCAAAGGACCCATCCCACTCAGGGAGTTCAGCAGGGGGGAGGGGAACGATTTTATCGATATCGGGGAACTTGGCGGTTTCGTCAGAAGCATCCATTTCTTTGACAATTGCTTCATAACGGGCTGAGCGTTCTGGGTCTGGTTTAACCGCTAGGTAATAATAGTCTTTTGGTGTTGTGTCTATTTTAAATGTATCAATGAGTATTGAAGCTGAGATTCTATGTCCATTTTCCGATGCTAATTGAAAAAATTCTAATGCTATGTCAAAGTTTTTTTCCACACTCTTATAAAACATCGCTGCTGTAAATGCAGCTTCTTTATTACCTTGTTGAGCAGCACAAGCAAGCATTTTTTTTCCAATTTCAGGTTGATAAGCAGGATTGTCTTTATCTGATAAACGTTGAGCGAGAAAAATATCACCAATAACATATTGCCCTTCTGGGCTGCCTAAATCGGCAGCCTGCCTAAAATAAGCTAACGCTTTCGTTCTATCAGCAGGTACACCATAACCCGTATCGAGATAATGTCCCATTTGGTAATAACCATAGCTGATATTCAATTTAGCCATTTTTTGGATAATATCCCACACTTCTTGCGCTGGGCCTTTCCCGCCAATCGGGGGCACTTTGCCATAACTGATTAAGTTACTTAAGTTAAGCATGGCTTTAGGGTGATTACGCTCTGCGGCTTTGCGGTAGAGATCACCAATTTGCTTATAATCTCGTTGATGTTTATTCACTTTTTCAAGCTCACGCGCTTGTTTAAACCAAACATCCGCTTCCGGATCAACAGGGGGTAGCGTGTCTTTTTCATACACACAAGTGAAAGTTAAATCAGGTTCTGTTTTTTGAGTCACAGTGACGTCCTTTTTATCGATAGGCTTACAGCTCGTCAGCAGAATAAATCCCAATAATAATGCGATTTTTATTTCTATGTTCATCAGTTAATCCGCATTTTTTAGGCTAATAGTTTTATCTTCAAAAAGGATTAATGATCCGTTAGGTGATTCTTTATTTTTTTTATTGCTCGCATTTATAGCAACTATTTTTTTCCATTCTTTAAATTCGGCTGTCAAATCACTTGAAACACTCCCCGTCCTCTTATGCAATCCCCATAACTTTTCCCTTAACGGCTTCACAATTGGAAAATCATCGGTATCTTGCAATATCACGGCGATTTCACTGTCGAATGCCATGCTGCGTAAATTAATATTGGCAGAGCCTTGAATTAAAAAGGTATCATCGACTAAAGTTAATTTACTGTGTACATACACTTGCTGCCATCTATCCGAATCAGGAGAGACAAGTGTACAGATCATTGTTTCTAGCCCCTCAATTTTTTCAGGCTGAATATCATCAGGGCTTTTGATATCTTCACTTCGAATATAGACCCCCCAATAACCCGACTTAGGTTTGAACGATTGATCGTAAACGTGCTCTTTCATTAAATCTCGACGACCAAGTTGTTCTAACATCTTATAAGTTTGATAACCGCCTACTTCATTCGAACTTCCGACAGAGGGTTTTTCCGTTGAATTAGTGACAACAAAAAGATAGAACGGAGGTGGTTTAATGCTTTGTAATTTGCTGTCAGTTTCAGCAGCTTGTAAAAAACGTCGGTTTCGTTCTTCAACCATATCCCGTAAATTGGTCGCTATAGATGACAAACGAAAATATTGGTTTTCAAAATAGATGTAGTTACGGGCATGTTTAACACCATGATCATAGGCTTTTAATATATCGTATTCATCGTGTTGTGGCTGGGTTCGGCAAATTTTTCCGCCCGTGGGAACTAAAGGATTATTGGCTAAAAATGTGTAATGGGCGTTGAGTTTTTTGATATGCTCAGGTGTCGGGATATAGTCACATCGTGAGCGACTTTCTCTCTGTGCAAGTTGCTCTACATCGTCACCTTTGCTGGCGAAAAAACCATCAGTTTTTTTCCACGCCGACACAAAGTTATCATTTAAATCATACAGTAGCTCACCATACACACAGTTTGAGGTATCCTGCCACGCAGTTACGCCATCGCGACCAAGCCATGACTCTTCCTTATAACGAGTGATGGCATGTGCATCTTGATCCCAATATTCCGAGTGCATATTGTGCCCCATCACAAAACCAATCGCATTTTCAGGCTCTTCATAATCGATTAAAACCGCTTTTTGATGATGCGTTGAACCAGCCGCTAAAGCAGCCCAGCGAGCACTTAGCTCAGTTTCTTGACTCGAAAATTGATGATTGGTTCGCGCCGTAACATCTTTTAATCGCGAATCAGGTATACTCATTGCAATATCACGAGTCCGTACTGACAAGTTTTTGACAAGGCCCATATGAACTTTACGGTTCCAAGCGATATCAAACTGATATTGTTTTTGGGTTTGATAATCGAGCTTTGCACCAAAGACAAGAAAATCATTGAGTTGGGATGGCGATATCACTTGTTTCCCCCAACCGGGAAAGCTTTTCTCAAAATGTTTTCCCACATGATCAAACCACACAAGTACACGCACTTGCACACCTTCATTGGCCTTTTGCTCTAACAACTCGCCAATCATCGGATATTGACCTTCTCGGGCATCCGAACTACGTTCAAAATACATAGAGGGTTGAAAGCCCCATGTAATAATATCAATACTTTTTTTCGCTTTACGAATAGCTTCCGCAACGGCAGCAAAGGTTTGTTGTCCATTAATTAATGGTGCATAGGTAAATAAACTCATGGGGTATTTCGTTCGTTCAGGTATCCAGCTTGGCGTCACATGTGCCACCATGCAACTTGATACTGGTATATCAATCATCGGTGGCGTTGCTGATGTTGGGAGTTGAACTCCTAGCGGGAATTGACTCCAATTACCTCCAGACATATTACTTATCCTTTTTGAATGCGGTTAAAAACTCTGAAAGGTTTTGGCCCCATGCATCGCCAATGCGTGCATTTTCACGCTCTTGGCTAGGTGCGCTTGGTCTAAATCCAATATTGACTGTAGGCTCGTTACTGTCATCATCTTCAGCAGGTGGTGGCACTGTAATGTCATAACGATCCCCACTGAGTAGGTACAGTTGATAGCTATCTGTGGGAATATCATGGTCAATTTGGACATTACCTTGCGCATCACTCATACCTTTTAAAATCAGTGCTCCATTGGCATACAGTTCATACGGCTCAAATGCACGCGCCTTCATCGGGCTTTGTGGTGAGGAGCTCAGTTGAAAACGCAAGGTTTGTTTTGGCATCGATTGCGGGTATTGCGGGTGAGTGACATCCATAGACGCCGGTCCTTCAACCACCCAATTAGTGGCTTTCACCGTTTGGTTATTGGGGCTACCGTACTCTATCTGCCCGCCTTTTAATCGAATATAGGCGCCACCACAGGTCAATAGCAGTTCATCTTTAGCGGCAACGACGGTTTTACCGCCGGTACTGGTGACGGTCATGTCCTTGAGTGACGTGAGGTGCATTTCATCGCTTTGGGCTTGAAGTTCTACCTTGCCTTTTGCTGCAAAGGCTTTGATTCCTAGGGTATGAGCAAATAAGCTGATGGCTTGGCCTGCGGCTAAGGTGATTTTTTTACCGACTGAGATATCTGCCTGTTTATTGGCCGTCAGGGTAATGTTTTCACCGCTGTGAGCCTGTACGGTTTTGGGTGAGGTTAAGGCAATACCTGCTGGCGCACTAAGCAATAACGCTGCCTGCTGCAATTCGTTGATGGACTCAGTTAATAAGCGTTGCTGAGCTTTCATGTCTGCCAGCTCTGCTTTTGCGACTTCGGCTGCTTCCCGTAGGGAGCTCACTAGGTTCAACGCATCATCCAGTTGTTGCTTGGCTTCGCGCATATCCAGTTGTTCTGAAGAGGCTTTAGTGCGTAAATCGGTGCTGATAAACAGCCCTTTCCCCGCACGTATCGCCCCCCAGCTGTCGGTTCGCAGCTCAAAGCCATCACCGCGCTTTTCACGCCCTTGATTAACCAGATGCCCTAAATTGAGTTGGGATTTGCCACCGTATTCGGTGCTGAATTTGATGTGTTCTTCCCCGCGTTTGTCTTCCATGCGTAGCTTATTATTCGCAGGGGTACGAATGACATTGCGGGTATTATTTTTGTCAGTGATGTGGTCGGGACGATGTGAATCATGTAACGCATGGGCGATATACGGTCGGTCTGGGTCACCCTCATGGAAGGCAATGGCAACCTCTGTTCCTTGGATTAACGGGAAGTGCATGCCGTAGGTATCGCCTGCGTACGGTTTCGCCAGTCGTACGGGCATACTTTCATACCCCGTCGGTTTTTCATCACGGTCGGCATCGAATTTCACCCAATAAAAACCGTGTTCGTTTTGATGAGCGTAAATATCGTGGGATTTGGCACTGGTAATACGCGCCATCAATGTGCCTGCAATCACGGGGCGAGGTTTGAGAGCTGGTCGCCAGCACAAAGTTTCGGTGTACGACGTTGCATCAAACTGCACGACTAAGGCATTGCTGCGGCTACCTGAAAATCGCAAGCGTGTGATTAAGATTTCAGATTGAAAGTCAGACGGTAATGTTGAAGGCAGTTGGTTATCGGTAATTTTGAGCACCAATAATGGCGTTAGCATCGGTGAGTTACTTTTACCGTGCAACTGAGTCTGACGAGCCAGAAAACGCTCATGGTCAAGGCGTGACCAAAAGTGAGCGGTTTCCGTTTCAGGTTGGTACTTCTCACCGCGCTCAAGGTGGCGAGCTTGATAATGGTACACATCACCATAATTGATGTCGTCGCCATTGCCTCGGGTCATGTCCGTTTCAATGGATTGCAAGGTTTGCATTGCTTGGCGGTGATTGTAATCTTTGGTGGTCACACTACGCTCCACCACTTGATGACGCAGCGATAATCCCCACACACTCTCCACGCCATTATCATTCATGCCAGAAGGACTGTTTAACGGGAGCTGCAAATCATACACATACGCACGTTGGCTATCCCCAAAATGAATGACTTCGGTTTTGGTATCCGGCTGCAAGCTGAACGAATAGAAAATCCCCACTTCACTTAACAGGCGTTCAATAAACTGCCAATCACTCTCATTGATTTGGTTAATTTGCTCTCGCTTGGGGTATTGGCGCTGCAAATGAAATTCAAACTCCCAGCCTTTCATGTCATGCTCACGCAAAATGAGGTCAATGACGTCCGGCACGGATTTATTTAAGAAAAAACGGTGAGAGCGCATTTGATGACGTAATAGAGAGACAAATGGCTCTATCACAATTTGGTATTGTGCTTCATCAGCGGAGCCAGACAGCCGCTTGAAGTGGGTGATCACGCCATGAACACGTTTTTGCGGTTCAGTCAGTGTGTTCAGCGCAGCCAGCGGTGGAGTGGGTGACGAAAAGGTAAAATCAGCACTGCGGCGAAGAAACTGTGGCGCTTGCAGGTTTTTCTCTGTGGAAGTAAAGGTAATCTGATAACGGTACGTTTCGCTAATGGCTTCACGTCCCGTGAAGTGCTCAACATCTAAGTGGGTCTGGCAACCTTGTACAGCAAGCTGGTAGCGATTATGGGATAAAAAAGGTCGTAGTGCATTATCCATTAAGCTCATCTTATTTCCTTTGTGTCCACCGTGGTAACCGAAAATACAATAAGCCGCGAGTGAGGTTACCCACTTTAATGTTAAGTAATTTACGTTAAGATAACGGATTACTGCGCATAAAGACAAATTGAATGTGAAACAATATTGAATAATAGGTGATGAATAGGATTTATCTGGGTGAGATAAAGCGTTAGTCGGATTCAGCAAAGAATATAAAAAGGAAGCGGTTAGACCTCCTTGGGGAATAGGCGTGTTTTCCGTGATGTGCCATATTTTTTGATTATTGGCACTGGCTTTTCCAATAAATCAAATATCGCAAATAATCTCCGCCATCCTCTTGCAGCCCATGCACCAATGGCTTCATACTTTTATGAGGTAAATCATGCCACTCACCAATCCCTTTTGGTTGATGAATATTTTTCTCATATAGGCTTTCCCATCCATCCTCATTCGGCACCCATAAACCTTGCCATTCTTCTTGTGATATACAAGGTAGCTTCCGGCAGGGTTGATAACTAATGCGTCCATGTTGCCTTAATACGTCTAATGGGGTTTCAGGGCGCAGGGTGGCTAGAAAACGGTAAGAACTGGCATTGTTGCGGAGCGTATCTCGATAAATGTCATCGCTGTGCGTATCAATCAGGTATTCAAATGGTGAGACAGATTTCAATATATTGGTTGTACCGCCTTCAACTTCGATTTCCTCGACCCAAACCACGATTCGTTGCCAGACGATAGCCTGAATCAAGCAACGGTATTCTAGGGATTGCGTATCCAGTGGTAATATCATGATTTTGCACTCTTCAAGATAAGTTGCATGGTTATATGAACGTCTAACGCTATTTGAGTCCATATGGGCTAATTGTGCTTCTATAGCATCAGGTCTATATCCAAGCTCATTTAATCGTGTGCTGCCTGTTGTGCGTATCGTATGAGGGCTATATATACCACTCCAACCTCTCGTTTTGAGAAATTGCCTTAGTGAGTTAGTAGACATTGGTTTATGGCAAGAATCACGATCGGGAAATAAATGTTTACGGTTACCAGTAAAACCATAAAGAGATTTTAGAATCGTAATAGCTTGTGTAGGCAGAGGAACAATATGTTCTCTTCGTGCTTTCATACGCTCAGCTGGAATAGTCCAAAGCGCATTATCAAGATCGAATTCAGACCATTCCGCCTCAGCGACTTCAGATGGACGAGAAAGCGTCCACCACATTAACCACATACAATAGTTCAGTTGAAAGGTGCCGCGGCTATTATCAAAGTTACTGAGTAGTTGACCTATTTGATCCGTAGTGAGGGCTTTTTTATGTTGTGTTTTGTTTGCTGGGAGAGCTTTTCTTATTGCCCATACTGGCTCACTATCAGCTCTTAATGTGGCAACCGCAAATTCAAAAATCACGGATATCGTTCGTTTAGCTTCAGCAGCAACCGTTGGAGCGCCTCTTTGAACTTCACGCTGCAATATTTTGAGAATATGGTGAGATGTAATTTCTCTTATTGGTAATGCACCGATAGAAGGAAATACATGCGCTCCAACATATCAAAGGCGACGGTATTTGGTCACATCAGCCCAATCTTTCATTTGCAACCATTCTTTTGCGATGATTTGAAATGTATTTGCAGATTCGTTCGCTTTTCTGATCTTATCTAGTTGCTTAGCTTGTATTGGATTAATCCCTGCTGAGACGAGTTTTCTAGCATCCATCACATTTAGAGCTGGCTTCAGCTAGTGTTACCAATGGGTAGTTGCCTAATGCCAGCATGCTCGATTTTCCATTTATTTGAAAATGAAACTGCCAGCTTTTTTACCATTAGGTATCACTTCAAGGTACAAACCGTTGAAGTCATTGATACGGAAAGTTTTTCTTTAGATTTTGCTGTTCTGTATTTTGTGGCAGTAAATATAATAAATTCAAGTAATTATGTGGATTTATATAATTATACTCACTGAAAAAAGAGAAGATAAATAAGCAATATACTTATTTAGGTGTGAGTTTTCATGAAATTCAGTGAGACATTAAACAGCATAAAACCATAGTAATATTATGAATTTTATGCTGTTTTTAAATGATGCTTAATGGGACAATCTAAAACTAGAGTATAGGCTTACACATTAAACAAGAAGTTTAATACATCGCCGTCTTGGACAATGTAATCTTTACCTTCAGCACGCATTCTACCGGCTTCTTTTGCTCCTTGCTCACCGCGATATTTAATAAAATCATCAAATGCGATGGTTTGAGCGCGAATAAAGCCTTTCTCGAAATCTGTGTGAATTTTGCCTGCCGCTTGAGGTGCAGTTGCGCCAACAGGAATGGTCCAAGCTCGAACTTCTTTTACGCCCGCGGTGAAGTAGGTTTGAAGATTCAATAATTCATAACCTGCACGGATCACGCGATTCAGTCCGGGTTCTTCAATTCCCAAATCTGCCATAAATTCATCACGTTCTTCATCTTCAAGTTCAGCGATATCTGACTCGATTGCAGCACAAACAGGAACAACGACAGAGCCTTCTGCTTCAGCGATCTTATATACCGTGTCAAGATATGGGTTATTTTCAAAGCCATCTTCATTCACGTTTGCAATATACATCGTTGGCTTGAGCGTTAAAAAACTTAAGTAACGGATGGCTGCTTTGTCTTCAGTGCTAAGGTCTAAAGTTCTTAACATGCCGGCTTTTTCAAGGTGCGGCAAACATTTTTCCAGAACTTCGAGTTCCGCTTTCGCATCTTTATCACCGCCTTTGGCGCGTTTTTGAATACGATGGATCGCTCGTTCGCAGGTATCAAGATCAGCGAGAGCCAACTCAGTATTAATAACATCAATATCTTCCGCTGGGTTTACTTGACCCGCAACGTGAATAATATTGTCATTTTCAAAGCAACGAACAACATGCCCGATGGCTTCCGTTTCACGGATGTTAGTTAGAAATTGGTTACCTAAACCTTCACCCTTTGATGCACCTTTAACCAAACCAGCGATATCAACGAATTCCATCGTAGTGGGTAAAATGCGTTGTGGTTTTACAATCTCAGCCAATTGATCAAGACGTGGGTCTGGCATTGGCACAACACCTGTGTTCGGCTCAATCGTACAGAAAGGAAAGTTGGCTGCTTCGATGCCGGCTTTGGTCAACGCATTAAACAGTGTGGATTTACCCACGTTAGGCAGACCAACGATACCGCATTTAAAACCCATATGTTTCTCACCTTAAAATAGCAAGGGGCAGGCGAGTGCTGCCCTGAATGTTAGAAAATTGGCGCTGATTATACACAAAAAGTTGTTTTTGATGAAATGAACTCTTTGTATAGGCTGATTTTACGCTGTCGCTTTAAAACTATGCAGACGGTTTATTGCTTTATCCATTCCATCACTGAGTAAAATGTCGGTACAGCGTAATGATTCATCGATAGCTTCATCAATCAGCTTTTGTTCCGTAGCAGTTGGTTTGCCGAGAACAAAACCAACCACTTTATTTTTATCGCCTGGATGGCCGATACCAATACGTAAGCGGTAAAAATTAGGGTTATTGCTGAACTTGTTTTGGATATCTTTCAAGCCGTTATGACCACCGTTACTGCCGCCAAGTTTCATCTTAGCAACACCTGGAAGTAAATCTAATTCGTCATGAGCGACTAAAATTTCATCAGGATTGATGCGATAAAAATTAGCCATGGATAAAACTGCTTTACCACTTAAATTCATGAAGGTCGTCGGAACGAGGAGTCGTACATCATGACCATTCAAATTGATACGGGCGGTGTAGCCAAAAAACTTGGCTTCCTCTTTTAAGGATTGATGGTGACGTTCTGCCAGCTGGTCGACATACCATGCTCCAGCATTATGACGAGTTTGGGCGTATTCAGCACCAGGATTGGCAAGGCCAACAATTAGTTTTATTTTGCTCACGGCTAATAGTTCACTGTCAGTTAATTCAATTATTAGGCCTAGTTTACCCTGAGAGGGGAAGATGTACAAAATTGAAATAGCGCTGATGCGGGCTGATTTAATATAAAATGTAGTTATGGGTAAAATATTTTTATAAAAAGCATCTTTTGTACAGAAATAATGAAAAAAGTCTAACCCTGTGATTGCCATCGCAAATAATTTTACTTAATGCACTATAATAACAGCATAAAGATATATTTTTTCGGAAGTTTCAAACATGCTTTGCTTATCAATCTACTGATACGGGAGGTAGATATGAAACGTAAAACAGCTCTCTTAATTGGTAATATTTTAATGGCGTTGGGTCTAATTGTCATGATAGGAAGCATTGCGCTGAATTTATCTTCTCATGTATTTAGTCTTAACTTACCAGATATGCTTACGATGGGGTCTTTATTTGGTATTTTTGTCGGCGCTATGATTTGGCTGGCGGGTGCAAGATTAGGTGGAAGAGACAAAGTTGCCGACCGTTACTGGTTGATAAAACACTATAACCATTCAAACCGTGATAATCACCGCTATCCATAAGTCATTTTGTCTGATTTAATACAATTTAGAATTATTGTGTTAAATAAATTGAATTAAGTAAAATAACGTATTCAAGTCAATTAAGCGTTTCTAAGGGTGCTGATTACAGCACCTTTATTATTTGGGGACCCGCTATTATTTTGTGGATTGAATACCAATGTTTTGAGTGAATGTTACTGTAATAATGACTGGAGCATTGGCAACTATGTGTATTGGTGTATGAGTAGCTGATTATTTAATGACTATCTTTAGATAGACTGAAACACACTGAATTTGTTTTGCGCATTTCTTCTGATTGCAACCCAGTATATTACCAACGCTATTCCTACCTCTATTTTTATTTCTTTTATGTGATAGTTAAAAGCGACATAACAGTTGAAATAAACAGGCGATAATACAGCCTATCAATAAAGAATGGCCTCAAGGTTATCATCAATATCTTTTTATTTTTTCATTTGAGTTCAGATTGACGGTGAGTGAAAGATGTAGATAACAATAAATAACAGAGTTAGGTAAGGGAATAACGTTGTTGTATGACAATACATAAAGCCCCTACGGTTGAATATCAAGCGTAGGGGCGCTACTTAAATCATGACGTTCTGCTGCTGAGCAAATAGAAAAAACGAGGTAGTTATACCTCGTTAATAATGCTTAGTGCTCAAACATCGCAGAAATTGACTCTTCATTGCTAATACGGCGAATTGCTTCGGCTAGCATGCCTGAAAGCGTCAGCGTACGAACTTTGTTCAACGCTTTAATTTCAGGTGAAAGAGGAATTGTGTCACAAACAATGACTTCATCAATAACTGAATTTTTGATGTTGTCGACGGCGTTACCTGAGAAAATCGGGTGAGTCGCGTAAGCAAATACGCGTTTTGCACCACGTTCTTTCAGCGCTTCAGCCGCTTTACACAGCGTGCCACCAGTATCTATCATATCGTCGACTAAAATGCAGTCACGACCAGAAACGTCACCAATGATGTGCATAACCTGAGAAACGTTCGCACGTGGGCGACGTTTATCGATAATAGCCATATCAGTGTCATTTAACAGTTTCGCGATTGCTCTAGCGCGTACGACGCCGCCGATGTCTGGAGATACAACGATTGGGTTTTCCAAATCTTTCTGGAGCATGTCTTCCAGAAGGATAGGGCTACCAAACACGTTATCAACAGGAACATCAAAGAAGCCCTGGATCTGCTCAGCGTGTAGGTCAACGGTGAGAACACGGTCAACACCTACACTAGACAGAAAATCGGCAACAACTTTAGCGGTGATTGGTACACGGGCAGAACGTACGCGACGATCCTGTCTAGCATAACCGAAGTAAGGGATAACAGCGGTAATACGACCAGCAGATGCACGGCGCAGCGCATCGACCATAACAACCAATTCCATTAGGTTATCATTGGTAGGTGCACAGGTTGACTGGATGATAAAGATATCACCACCGCGAACATTTTCATTAATTTGAACACTGACTTCGCCGTCGCTAAAACGACCAACAGCCGCGTCTCCAAGATTAGTGTAAAGGCGGTTAGCAACACGTTGTGCTAGTTCCGGTGTAGCGTTACCAGCAAAAAGCTTCATATCGGGCACGAGAAAAACCTCAGGCTTGCGTCCAGAGAGATATTGTTGACCAATAAGACAGTTAAGTTTGTCACTATTGGTGCAATACACGGGTTATCCCAGCGCGGAACTTGTGCAGTGGCGATTCGTTCACTCCTTGAGCGACGAAACCATGCACCCACGATGGGGCTTTATTTAACACCTTTAGGGCATCGGCTTGCGTTTCAAATTCAGAAAAAACACAAGCCCCTGTTCCTGTCAGGCGAGACGGAGCATATTCTAACAGCCAAGAAACGAGCTGTTCAACCTCACGAAAACGTTTTCTTGCAATTGGTTCGCAATCATTTGCGTACGGAGCCAGTAATAATGCGGGTAGTGGGCGTTTTGGAGAATTTCTATTTAATTGTGGATCTGTGAAGATCATCGGGGTTGAGATTTCAATTCCTGGGTGAGCAACCAGATACCATTTCTCTTTAGGCGTGGCTGGAGTCAGAATTTCACCAATGCCTTCCGCAAAAGCAGCGTGTCCTCGAACAAACACCGGAACGTCCGCACCGAGTTTTTTACCTAATTCGGCTAAGTTTTCATCTGAAATTGCAGTTGCCCAATGTTCATTTAAAGCAATTAACACGGTCGCCGCATTGGACGAGCCACCGCCGATACCACCGCCCATTGGCAAAATTTTATTAATGTGAATATCAGCACCCAGCGGTTTGGAGAGGTTAAGGACATCACGACAATAGCATTGGAGTAATTTAGCCGCTTTGACGATTAGATTTTTTTCTGGCTCAACACCTGCCATGGTGGTGAGTAGATTGATTTGATCGTCAGCTCGAGTGGTTATCGTAATCTCATCGCCATAATTGAGGAATTGAAACAGCGTTTGTAGCTCATGGTAGCCATCTGCTCTACGACCGGTGATATAGAGAAAAAGATTTAATTTTGCAGGTGAAGGCCATGTTAACGTCATTTTTGTAAGGTCCAACTATCCATTTTTAGCTTAATTAGGCGCGAACCCTGACTCAGTTCAAGGTTGCTTGGTAACATTGGTTTAGTGCTGGTATCGTAGGAAAGATAGTTAAGCTGCCATTTTTCACCATTACCTTGTTGTAAGGTGACGGATTTGAGTAAATGGTTATCATCGAGTTCATATTCTGTCGCACGTCCCGGAGAGCCCGTTAGCCAAGCTGTTAGGTCGTCAAGAGGGATCTCCATGCCTGTAAGTTGATAAATCAACTCTGAAGGCACGTCACTCATATGAGTTTGTCCATCTTTTGTCGTCAGACGCGCTAAATCGGGTTCTACGGTGAGTTCTAACTCACGGCTACCCAGAGGGTTTGTTAACAATAAGCGATATTTTTCAGGTGTGTATTGTTGCCAGAAGAATTTGGCATAGGTTTTACTTTGACCACCATCGTAGACAAAAGAGCCACGTGTTTGGTAATTCCGAAGCGCGTTCACTTCTTGTAAGTGAGCTTTCCATTCAGGATCCGCAGAGGAACCAGTACCTGATGTTGTCGTCTGTTTTGTGGTGACACACGCCGTTAGCAACAAACAGGAAAGTGGTAATAAGCGCCAAAAGCCTCGAGTGGAGGAAGGACCCAGAAAAGACCAAGTAGTAAACAGTTGCATAGCGACTCTCAAAAATCATCGGGTGAAAAATAACAACGCGTCTTTCAATAATGGTGACTCTTGCCGAAGCATCTCTGTTATCGCAATCGAGAAAATTATCGTCATGGATAACATGGAAAGAGAAAATAGCGCGACAAGGAACGGAAATATTGCGTTAAAACGACCAAATTATCAATCGGATTGAAGAAGTTTTGCCTATCTATACAATAGGAAAACGAGAGTGATCATGGATTTGATCTGTTAAGTGACCGTATTCTCACTATATATTATCAATATTGATAATTTCTTAATATATATAATAAAAAAATGGTACATCTCGAATATAATCCGGTGTAAAATAACATGACTAATAGTATTGTTATCGGCTAACTTCTTCATCATTGGTACTGAAAAAGTTAGGAGTTGATCATCTTTATGGTTTTCATTACGTGTAGACCATAGAAAGCGTGGCCTAGATCATCTACAATAGCGGGTAAACAATTAACAGTGGTGTGGTTATACTGCTGAAAAAATAATTAGCAATGTGAGCAATGTAGTTAAGCACAATGACCCTATTAGCATTAGGCATCAATCATAAAACGGCACCGGTGGCCTTGCGTGAGCGAGTGGCTTTCGGACCAGAAAAAATTGACCATGCACTTGAGGAGTTACTAAAACAGCCCCAAGTTAGCGGTGGCGTCGTGCTGTCGACCTGTAATAGAACCGAACTGTATTTGAGTCTTGAATCACAAGAGCGTGCTCAAGAGCAACTGATCCAGTGGTTATGTGAGTTTCACGATATCAACGATCATGATTTGAAACCAAGCTTGTATTGGCACGAAGGTGATCGCGCGGTTAGCCATCTGATGCGAGTGGCTAGTGGTTTAGATTCTTTAGTTCTCGGTGAACCTCAAATTCTCGGTCAGGTCAAAAAAGCGTTCGCACTTTCACAAGATAATCATTCTTTGTCGAGTGAACTAGAGCGTTTGTTCCAAAAATCATTTTCTGTCGCAAAACGTGTTCGTACCGAAACAGAGATCGGTGCGAATGCGGTTTCTGTTGCTTTTGCTGCCTGTACTTTAGCAAGGCAAATCTTTGAGTCACTTAAACACCTGAATATATTGTTAGTAGGGGCGGGCGAAACGATCGAATTAGTGGCTCGTCACTTACGTGAACATGGTGTACAGAAAATGATGATAGCAAACCGTTCTCGTGAAAGAGCTGAGCTATTAGCCAATGAGGTTAATGCGGAGGTGATCACACTACCTGACATTGATACTCGGCTGGCGCAAGCGGATATTGTTATCAGCTCAACGGCAAGCCCATTACCGATTATTGGTAAAGGGATGGTCGAAAGAGCAATGAAAATCCGTCGTAGTAAGCCAATGTTATTAATCGATATTGCGGTTCCTCGCGATATTGAACCCGATGTTGAAAAGCTTAGGGATGTTTATCTGTATACAGTGGATGACCTTGAGTCGATTATTCAGCAAAACTTAGCTCAGCGTAAAGCAGCAGCGGTTGAAGCGGAATTTATCGTTGAACAAGAAAGCAGCCATTTCATGGATTGGTTGCGCTCGCAAGCCGCAGTGTCTACAATTCGCGATTACAGAGCGCAGGCTGAGGCAATCCGCGCGGGTATGACAGAAAAAGCACTCGCGGCGATTAGTCAGGGTGCAGACCCTGAACAAGTTATCACACAACTTACCCAACAATTGACCAACCGCCTGATCCATGCACCGACTAAATCTTTACAGCAAGCCGCTGGAGATGGTGATATGGAACGTCTGAATCTACTTAGGGACAGCTTAGGGCTGAACCATCAATAACCACATTTTAATTATGGGTCTGATATAACGAATGAAGCCTTCTATTGTCGCAAAACTGGAAGCATTACAGGAACGCTATGAAGAAATTCAAGCACACCTTGCCGATGCAGGTGTGATTGCTGATCAAGGGCGCTTCCGAGCCCTTTCAAAAGAGTATGCTCAACTGACAGATGTCGCTAAATGTTTTTCAGCGTGGCGAACTGTACAGGAAGATATCGAAACAGCAGAAATGATGTTAGATGATCCTGAAATGAAAGAAATGGCTCAGGAAGAGCTGAAAGAAGCTAAAGAGCGCAATGAAGAGCTTGAACAACAATTACAATTGTTGTTGCTGCCAAAAGATCCTGATGACGAATATAACTGCTTCTTAGAGATCCGCGCAGGAGCTGGCGGCGATGAAGCGGCTATTTTTGCCGGCGATTTATTCCGTATGTATAGCCGTTATGCAGAAGCTAACCGTTGGCGTGTCGAGCTAATGAGCACGAGTGATGGTGAACACGGTGGCTATAAAGAGGTTATCGCCAAGATTTCTGGTGAGAGTGTTTATGGACGCTTGAAATTCGAATCTGGTGGTCATCGTGTGCAGCGTGTGCCAGAAACGGAATCTCAGGGACGTATCCATACTTCAGCTTGTACAGTGGCCATCCTTCCTGAATTGCCTGAGGCTGAACTGCCAGAGATCAATCCAGTTGATTTACGTATCGATACCTTCCGTTCTTCCGGTGCGGGTGGACAGCACGTTAACACCACCGATTCGGCAATCCGTATTACGCATATTCCAACTGGCATTGTGGTTGAATGTCAGGATGAGCGTTCACAACATAAAAACAAAGCCAAAGCGATGTCTGTATTAGGTGCGCGTATTCGACAAGCTGAAATGGATAAACGTCAAGCAGCAGAAGCTTCAGAGCGCCGTAACCTTTTAGGTTCGGGTGATCGTTCTGACCGTATTCGAACTTATAACTTCCCACAAGGTCGGGTCACGGATCATCGTATCAACCTGACACTTTACCGTTTAGATGAAGTGATGGAAGGAAAACTTGATGGGCTGATTCAGCCAATTATTAATGAATATCAAGCAGATCAACTTTCTGCATTGTCTGAGCAAGACTAATGCAATACGGCGAATGGGTGAATCAAGCGGTTGCGAGATTGTCGAGCAGTGACAGTGCGAAGCGAGATGCTGAAATTCTGCTCCAACATATTACAGGGCAGAGTCGTAGTTTTATTTTTGCATTTGCAGAAACGACCTTAACACCCGAGGAGTATCAAGCTCTCGAAGCATTATTGAGCCGCCGTGAACAAGGTGAACCCATTGCCTATATTATCGGTGAGCGCGAATTCTGGTCTTTGCCTTTATTTGTCTCACCAGCTACTTTGATTCCGCGTCCTGATACTGAATGCCTTGTTGAACAGGCTTTATCAAGACTACCTCCTCAAAGTTGTCGTATTCTTGACCTCGGTACAGGAACGGGGGCTATAGCGCTAGCGCTCGCTTCTGAACGCTTAGATAGCTCAGTTGTTGGTGTTGATTTTAACCCTGAGGCCGTGTCTTTAGCACAACGAAACCAACAACGTCTCGCCATTGATAATGTGCAGTTTTTACAAAGTAATTGGTTTTCCTCACTTTCTTCACAACATTTTGATATGATTGTGAGCAATCCACCTTATATCGATGAAAATGATCTCCATTTACAACAAGGTGATGTAAGATTTGAACCTTTAACTGCATTAGTGGCAGATAATCAAGGACTGGCAGATTTAGATCATATTGTATCTAAATCGAGAGAATACCTAAGCCAGCAGGGTTGGTTGCTTGTTGAACATGGATGGCAGCAAGATGTGGCAGTTCGTGAGTTGTTCAAACAGTATGGTTATAGCAATATCGAAACCTGCCAAGATTATGGCGGTAGAGATAGAATTACGCTTGGGCAGTGGAATAAAGCAGTGGAAAGGTAATGAAAACCATAGCAAATATTGAATTTAACAAAATACCTTTGAGCGAAGGTATTATGATTGTCTCCCAAAGCATTCGTGTCGATTTTCCTCTTATGCAAGTACAGGCTCAGTTGGATAGTCTCGTGGAGGCCGCTAAGACTGCTATTGATGTGAAAGCGGATAATGAAAGTAAAATTAACCAATTATTGATGCTTTTTTATCGTCAATGGCAATTCGGTGGGGCAGATGGCATTTATGCACTATCTGATATGCTGTGGTTAGATAAAGTTTTATCTTCCAAACGAGGCACACCAGTTTCATTAGGCTCGATTTTCCTTTATATCGCTGAAAAACTAGAAATCGATATTGAACCAGCGGTATTTCCAACACAGCTGTTATTATCAGCTCAAAAAAATGATGGCTCACAATGGTTTATTAATCCAGTTAATGGTGAAACGCTAACTTGGCATACACTAAATTTATGGATGAAAGGAACGGTTGATCCCTATTCTGAACTAGAAGATGACCAGCTCGATGTGGCTGAAAATAGTGTGATCATCCGTAAATTATTTGACACGCTAAAAGCCTCTTTAATGGAAGAGAAGAAAATGGAATTAGCGTTAAAAGTGTGTGAAACATTATTAACGTTAGACCCTGAAGATCCTTATGAAATTCGTGACCGTGGATTAATTCTCGCACATCTAGATTGTAATCATGTAGCACTGAATGATTTAAACTATTTTATTGAGCACTGCCCAGAAGATCCTATTTCTGAAATGATTAAAATTCAGATATATTCATTAGATAATCTTCCAGTAGTGTTACATTAATTTATGCACAGACAGCAAACTGTCTCGATATGAAAGGTAACAGCATGCAACAAAAAATGGTCAGCATTGGCGATATCAAAGTCGCAAACGATCTTCCGTTTGTTCTTTTTGGTGGAATGAATGTCCTCGAGTCCCGCGATATGGCAATGCAAGTGTGCGAACATTATGTGACGGTGACACAAAAATTAGGCATTCCTTATGTCTTTAAGGCATCGTTCGATAAAGCTAACCGTTCATCAATTCATTCATATCGTGGCCCAGGCCTTGAAGAGGGAATGAAAATCTTTCAAGAATTGAAAGAAACCTTTGGTGTGAAAATCATTACTGACGTGCATGAACCATCACAAGCGCAACCAGTTGCAGAAGTTGTTGATGTGATTCAACTGCCTGCTTTTTTAGCCCGTCAAACAGACCTTGTTGCGGCAATGGCAAAAACTGACGCGGTGATCAACATTAAAAAACCACAATTCATTAGCCCTGGTCAGATGGGCAATATTGTTGAAAAGTTCATTGAAGGTGGTAATGACAAAATTATTTTATGTGACCGAGGTTCTAACTTTGGGTACGATAATTTAGTTGTTGATATGCTTGGCTTTAACGTTATGATGCAAGCATCAAATGGTTGCCCTGTCATTTTTGATGTTACGCACTCCTTACAATGCAGAGACCCGTTTGGAGCCGCGTCAGGTGGTCGCCGTGCTCAAGTTGCTGAACTCGCTAGAGCGGGTATGGCGGTTGGTCTTGCTGGGTTATTCCTTGAAGCGCATCCAGATCCAGATAATGCACGTTGTGATGGCCCATCAGCATTGCCTTTGGCTAAATTAGAGCCATTCTTACAGCAAGTTCAAGCGATCGATTCGTTAGTGAAAAGTTTTCCAGAGCTAGATACTAGCCGTTAATCCTAATCTATTATGCAGCTTAACCAAGTTGTGACCATGTTCGGCGCTGATCTTCAGCGCCGTTACGGTGAAAAAATCCATAAAATAACGCTTCATGGTGGTTTTAATTGCCCGAATCGCGATGGAACGCTAGGACGCGGTGGCTGTACTTTTTGTCATGTTGCCTCTTTTTCTGATGAAAGCCAATCAACTCAATCTATTTGTGAACAAATTCGCCATCAAGTCTCCAAGATCACCCGAGCCAATCGCTACCTTGCCTATTTTCAAGCTTATACCAGTACTTATGCTGAAGTTTGTATCTTAAAACAGTTATATGAAGAAGCGCTGAAGCAGGTTGACATCGTTGGCTTGTGCGTAGGTACACGCCCTGACTGTGTGCCTGATGAGGTTTTAGCTTTACTCAACAGTTATCGTGAGCAAGGTTATGAAATTTGGTTAGAACTAGGATTACAAACCGCGCATGATAAAACATTGCATCGTATTAACCGAGGGCATGGTTTTTCTGAATATCAACAAACAGCGGTGAAGGCACGGAAGCTGGGGCTCAAAGTCTGTACCCACCTTATTTGTGGTTTACCCAATGAAACTGCGCAAATGAATATGCAAACCTTAGAAAAGGTACTGGATTGCGGTACTGATGGTATTAAATTACACCCGTTGCATATTGTTGATGGTAGTATTATGGCAAAAAGCTGGCTTGCAGGACGTATAGAGCCGATTGCATTAGATGATTACACACACATTGCGGGAGAAATGATCCGGCATACGCCAGTCGATATTATTTATCATCGTATCTGTGCGAGTGCGCGACGACCCACGTTATTGGCTCCTCAATGGTGTGAAAACCGCTGGTTGGGAATGAATCACCTATATCAATACTTGTTGACGAATGGCGGTCAAGGTTCTGCGCTATAGGCGTTATCTTGGTATCGTCTAAGATTAAGTATGTTAATTATTGAGACTGATCATTGTGTTATCCATGATACATCGTGTGATGGGCGATTAAGGATGGCAAGTTGTTTCAAATTATATGTAGCTTATTAATAAATAAGCAAAAATGTATAGTTAATATAAATTCAGTTTAAAATTGCAGTGTCACAATGAAAGTGACTGCATGTCGTCTTAATCATGCGCAAATGACATACTCGCCATTGACCTGCAATGGCGAGTTATTAAGCCTAGTGTTGTGGATTATTTAACTCTTCTAGCGCTTTATCAATAGAGTTATGGAAACTCAGTACGCCTTCAATCGGCGTTACACGTGCACGGGCCAAAGTTTTTAATGGCTGGAATGGAATATCACAAATAACAATGTGAGTATCTTTTTTTACTAGGTCGATAAACTTCTGGAATGCTTCTAAACCACCGGCATCAAGTACAGGAACGGCATCCCATTGCATAACGATCGTTTCATAACCTTCACTTTTGACTCTTAATTCATCAAAAATACGTTCTGCCGCAGCAAAAAATAAGGGGCCATTGACGCGTACGACTAAACGACTTTTTGTTTCATCGGTTTCCGGTAGCTCACTAATTCGGGTCATATTCGCGATACGGCGCATAAACAATAAAGAGGCAAGAACAATCCCTACTGTGATAGCAATAACCATATCAAATAGAACCGTTAAAGACATACACAGAAGTAAAACAATGATGTCATCTTTAGGTGCTCTACGAATAAGGTCAATGACTTTTCGCGCTGAGCTCATATTCCAAGCGACCATCAATAATAAGGATGACATTGCAGCCAAAGGCAGGTAAGAAAGCATTGGTGCCAGTACTAATAAAGTCATTAATACTAATAGCGAATGAATGACTGAAGAGATTGGTGAAGTGGCACCCGCGCGGACGTTGGCCGCTGAACGAGCAATCGCGGCGGTTGCTGTGATCCCACCAAAGAATGGGGCGGCAATATTACCAAAACCTTGTCCAATAAGTTCACTGTTTGAATGGTGTTTTTTACCGGTCATATTATCCAGAACCACGGCACAAAGTAGTGACTCAATCGCACCTAGCACAGCCATGGAAAAAGCGGCAGGCATCAAGGCGGTAATCATTGACCAGCTAATAGGAGCACTTCCGGGAAGCTCCCAAGGTAAAATAAATTGAGGCAAAATAGGTGGAATACCATTACCTTCAGTCCCATCAGGTAATAAGTAACTAAATTGGGAACCAATGGTCGCGACTTGTTTATCAAACAGCGATAGACCCCACATAACCAGTGTTCCAGCCACTAAAGCTGGTAAGTGACCCGGTAACTTTAAACCCAGCTTTGGCCAGTAAATCAGTACCAGTAGTGTGATTATGCCGATCAAGGTATCACTGTATTGCAATGTTGGTAAGGCATTGACCAGTGCAACCACTTTATCAACATAGTTTTCTGGTACATGGGCCATCTGCAAGCCAAAAAAATCTTTAACTTGCATCGTCGCAATAGTGATGGCGATACCAGAGGTAAAGCCTAATGTTACAGAAACAGGAATATATTCGATAAATTTACCGAAACGGGCAAATCCCATTGCCAGCAAAATAATTCCTGACATTAAAGTGGCAACCAGTAGCCCACTTAAACCGAATTGTTGGGAAACAGGATATAAGATCACCACGAAAGCAGCGGTAGGCCCAGAAACGCTATAACGTGAGCCACCAGTAATGGCGATAATAATACCTGCTATGGCCGCAGTATATAGGCCATACTGTGGTGGAACACCACTGGCAATAGCAAGCGCCATTGCTAAGGGAATAGCAATGATTCCAACCGTAATCCCTGCAATTAAATCTTTAATAAAACGAGCAAAAGTGTATTTTTCTTTCCAACATGAATCTATAAGAGCGCTAAAAGGGCGCAAACGATTAATTTTTTTTGTACTCATTGTACCCCACCAAAATAACAGGGTTAAATAACGGAAAATAGAGACCAAAGGATACGCCGAACTCACACAAAAAAGTCTGTTATGTGTCAATGAATTCGCAATTATCATAACGTTTACAGTGACAAAAGTAAAAAAACCTACGAATATTCGGCATTGAACTATCTAAAAAGGGATCCTTAAGATTTTATATTATTGTGATAACCGTTTTTAAATAACACGGCTGATGAATTAAATTTAATTATTGATTAGTCATCAATATTGAAATTAATAGCCAACCCCACGCACTAATGACAAAGACAAGGGCGTAGTTGAAGAGTTTTTTTGTTCCAATCCAACGCTGTTCCATAGACAAAGCATGTTGATTTTTCTTGAAAAGAAACTGTAGAGCTAGGTCAAAATGATGAGCATCGGGGGTTTGGTATAATACTTTAAAGAGATGGTTATCTAAACTGAGTCTAAAAATATAATAATGACTAATAATAAAAAAGACAGTTCCTAAAAAGAAATAAAGATGCTGTGTAAATGAATCGATAAATAAGATTAGTTGGCAAATAAAAGCGAGTAATGATGCGCAACATAAATAACGCCAACTTGCTGTAAAAATAATCATTACATCGCCACATTGCTTATTGGATAAGTGACTCATAATTACGCCCGCTTTGAATAATACTGTTGGTACCAATAATGTAATTGCTCAAGAGTTGCAGCATTGAGGATCACTTGTGGCCTAGCCCGCATGACTTGTTCAATGGCATCTTCAATGCTAACAGCACTACGGCGATGGACTAGCCATGCAACGGCGACTGTCGCACTACGTGAGTAACCGAGTTTACAATGGACATAAACCACGCCATTTTGGGCTAGCGCATCCATTGTCGACATGGCTCGTTCAATATCAGCGGCACTCAGTGGTAACAAATCTATTTGCGGTTGGCTACAGTAAGTTAAGCCGCGACTATAAGAATTACGAGGCCATTCGCAAGTCATGTCGAAAACGGACTGAGCTGACAAATGATACAGTGGGCGTCCTCCCAAAATAAGTTGTTCATTGACTTGGCTGGGTTGCCGACATGCTTTTGCATAGTAATGATAGGTAGCAATAGCAATTAATCGGTAAGGGAGAAGCAATACCCAAGCGGAAGGGGAGATTTGGCCTTCGGGAGTCTTTTGAAATACGGAGGCACCGCACCCGAGATAACCTAATGAAACCATAAATAAGGCAATAGCAGGCCATAAAAATAGCCATGCAGCCCCTTGAATAATAAAAGCCAATAGTAGGCAGGTGATAGCACCTAAGCCATAGTTAATGGTCATCTTTAAGCTGCGGCGGCTTCCTGTGTAGTTCCAATGCCACTTGCTGTCGATTGGCAAAAAATAACTGATCAGGATTCCAACAGCAAAGCCAGTGATGACATCAATAAAATGGTGCTGCCATGTTGTGAGGACAGAAACTAATATGAATAGTGACCAGCCATGCAGTAACCACCGCCATTTTGTTGGGGTATGAGCACGAAAGCGTAACCATAATAGCCATAATAAAATAATGTGTAATGAGGGCGCTTGGTTATAGGGAAGATCAAATAATTCAAGGCTCTCAAACATCCAACCGGCTATTCCACTCGTGTCCGGTCGAGAAAAGCTAAATTTTAAGGGGAATAATAGAAAACCAATACAAGCAGTTAATGACGCGACTATTAAACGGATTCCATGGATCTTTTGTTCTCTTAATGAAGTACACATAAAAAGAGATAGGCCATAAAAAAGGTCAATACTCCAATAAGGAATAATAGTCCAAGATAAAAAAGGAATGTGCTGTTCCCAAGAATATACGTAAGAAGGGACGTTTGTTAATGTGGCAGTATAAGTATTAACTTGTCCATAGGTAAGGAAGAAAAAAGGGGCTAAAAAGAGCAACCAAATAAAAGCGTATAACCCAATTTTTCGTCGTGAAGTAGGAGGTAAAGGCTGATGTGAGGTTGTCATTAGTCTGTCCATCTATGTCCATTTTTGTCCATTTTGTTGTGTATTCTTATGGGAAATACAGGATTTATGCGTTGTGGCGGTACATAAGGCGTTATTATAGCGCCAGAAGTCTAGGACTCTTTAATTAATCAAGACATAAGGTGAACGAAGTCACCTTATTTATCAAAGAGAATCGCTGAAATAGGGATTATCGGCGTCGTGCAATAGAAACGCTAAATATTCCCCAGTTATCAATTAGCTGATTAAGTTTTTCGAAACCGGCATCTGCAACAAGTGAATCCATTTCACCTTGGCTACGGCAACGCATGACCCAAGCTTGACCACCTTGATGGCTTGGCAATACACGAGCAATCATTTCAACTTGTGGATGCCATGGTTGGCAAGTGTAGATAAGCAATCCACCGGAAGGAATGGCGCGGGATAAACCATTTAAAGAGGCACGAATTAAATGATTATCAGGGAAAAGTTCATATAAACCACTGACAATACCTAGTGTTGGGGCAGGGGTAATGGCGGCTAAGTTATCGGCATCGAAAGCATTACCTTCTTCAAAAGACGCTTTATCTTCAAGATAGCGCTCTTTGATATGTAGTCGTCCTTGTTCAACGTTAACAGGGCTGTAATCACGTAGGAGGACCGATTCTACCTTGCTATAGTCATTGATGGCATCGAATATATAGCGCCCTTGTCCTGCTGCAATATCTAAAATACGTACGGGCTGGTGGTTATCATTGAGGTCACGGATAGCTTGTCTGATCATGTTCTCTATATTGATTTTGCGTTGGCGAATCCCTTGCCAGCCGATGCTATCAAGATATTGTCTATCGATGATGCGACCAAATAAGCCGTTACCTTGAGCCTTATCGCGATAAATGTAGTCAAGGGTAGAGCCTGAATCGAAACCTTTATCATAACCTATACGTATGCCTTCTGAAGCTTTACCTAGCGTACTCATAGACTTGCTAAGTAGTTTATAACCTAGATGTTTAGGGTTCCAGAGGGGGAGTGGTTGAGTAAGTTCGCGATAAGCGTCAGCACTCACGCTCCAAGTATCTTCATATTGATAATTATGTCGGTAATGAGGTAATGAAAAGAGTTTATCTATAAATTCACGGATTTTAGCGATAGGTATATGACGTTCTTTTTCCCCGAGCGTGTCGTGGTAAAAGTTTGCTAATACATGTTTTTCTTTGATCGGGGTGTTTAAACGTTCATAGAATTGATGCTGGGGTTTATGGTGTACAACGTGATCGCTACCGGAAATGAACAATTGTGTCGGTAGCGTAATTGCACCGGCATCGGCAACGACTCTATCAGCCGTTTTATATAATTCGAGCAAAATGTTGACAGCAATAGGGCGTGTAATTAATGGATCTCGATTAAAAGAATCAATACGTTTTTGATCATGAGTTAAAAATTTTGCTTTAACATAGGAGTTGACATAAAACAGGCCACGCATTTTTTGCATTAAAGCAAGCCCAGTACGAGCAAAAGGAACGTATAGCTTAACCTTGAACGCGGGAGATGCAAGGATCATTCCCCGAATGGGTGGCGCATAGTCATGCACCCAAGTAGACACTAATACAGCTCCAACACTTTGGCCGATAACAATAATATTTTCTAATGGAATTTGATATTGAGTGGAAATATAGCGAATAAACTCATCAACATCATGAATTGATGTACCTAAAGAGGGACTGTAACCGCGAGGGCCATCATTACGGCCGTGTCCCCGAGCATCCCAGGCAAACATGGCATAGTCGGGTAAATTTAATTCATCGACAAGATGAGCGACTCGCCCAGAGTGTTCATGCCCTCGGTGAAATAAAATAATCGCTTTATCTGTTGATTGTTCTGTTGGCCAATAGCGATAAAACAAAGAAGTGCGGTCACTGGTGATAAATTGTGATTCAACGACAGGGCGTTGAGTCGCATAGTCTTCCTGAATATTCATGGAGTTTCCTTATTATGCGCCACTTTTGTGCTGAGTTCATTCAGAGCTTTGCGGGTACGGTTATAGCAGGTATAAAGCAACAATAAAGAAAGGAGAGCAAATACCATGGTAAACCAGTTTGTGGTCATCAGTTGTGGGAATAACGCGATAACGAGTCCAAATGTCCCAAAAATAAAAGCACGGTCACTTTTACCTATAGGGCCATCATAACGTCGTGAAGCTCCTATAGCTTGAGCCACGACACCAATAAATTCAGTTAAGATAGAAAGAAAGAGGAGCAGTAATATCCACCCAAAACTATGAGGAAATAGTAGGACAAAGGGAAAATACAATGCGATATCGGAAACAACATCACCGATTTCATTTAACATTGCGCCAAGATGGCTTTTTTGATGATATTCACGAGCAAGCATACCATCAATGGCATTTAAGGCCATTCGAATGAATAATACAAAGGGTAATAGAATAAATAAGTGTGGATTTGGAAAAATAAACAGTAGTGCGCCGACTAAAATCGATAACAGCATTGCAGCAAGCGTTACCTGATTTGCTGTTACACCAGCGTCATAAAGTTTTTTAACGATAGGGCGTAGCAGGTTCTGAAATTTGGGTTTCAGATCGTAAATTGTCATCCATTCATCCTTGCTAATCACAACCATTATGTTGCAAATATACACTATATCAATACGCTATTATCTTTCTACCGCAATAAGATCTATCCTAAGTTAGTGCCTTGATGGGGGACTCAACAAGATTAAATTTCAGTGTGAGCGTTATTAATAATTTGATATTAAATGATATTTTATATCCGTTAAACAAAAGAGTTGTTTTCAAATTTGTCAAATATAATCATGTCGCTGCTTGTGAGCAAGATCATCATTCAATCTTAAATGTTATCAGAGTGTAGAATAGATTGATGATATTTTGACAGGTAGACATAATGAAATAATAAGGTGAAGGGGGTGTTTAATTAATAATAAGTTGAAGAACACCGATAAAATCAAAATCCTCCAGCCTGTTTAATCATATTCATTATTGTGCCGATGAAGGATAGATAGGTAAGGTAGCCATTCTGCTATCTGGCATGAATAAAATGTAAGACATAAAAAAACATCTTAATAGAAGATGTTTTTTCGAAAAGATGGAAGAATAAGTTAATTTTAACCGTGACTTTATTGTTTAAATTAGCGGTTCATCAATCACATATTTATTCGCAATATTTAATCTCATTCGTTTAAATTGGCTCGGTGTCATGGTCGTCATTTCTTTAAATTTTCGACAAAAAGCACTGTGGTCTGCGTATGCACATTTGATGGATATTTCAGTAATTGAATGGTCTTCTTCAAGTAATTCTATAGCATGTTCTAGGCGTTTTTTTTGAATATATTGTTGAGGGGTAATGTTAAACACCGCTTTAAATTGACGATTAAGCTGTGATAATGATAAACCTGATATGTCGGCAAGCGTTGTTATTTTGATCGGGGTATCAAAATGGTGACTAATAAATTTTTCAACTTGATCTAACTGTTTATTTAATTTTTGGCTTACTGACTTTTCGTCTTGTAAATCAACAGAAATCCCTGCTACACCAATAACGTGGTTATGGGTATTGAAAATAGGGACTTTCGTCGTAACACACCAACCTAGCATTCCAGCTTTATAAAGATGTAACTCCAGTTTATTAATAACACTAATTTTTTTCTGCATCACAAGATAATCTTGTGAACTGTAACTGCGGCCTAATTCAGAATGAAAGATGTCTTCGGCACGTTTTCCAATGACGTCATCAACAGTATTCATTTTACAACGCTTAGCGAGATTTTCATTCGCAAGAAGATATTTTGCATTTTCATCTTTAACAAAAAAAGTGACATTCGGTAATGTATTAATTAACGGCATGACGAGACCGAGGTGATTTAATAATATTTCAATATTATCAACGGGAAACAGCATATTTTCCTGACTAATTAACAGCAATTTATTTAAATTAATCATGCGGCCTCCGGCAGGTTCAACAAATGTGATTAGTTCTCTGAAATATTTTTATATTGTGCTGAATTGCGCATCAGTGTGCACGAAAGATATCAAGAATCTTTAACAATAATCAAGCATTCTGTTAACAATTAATGTGAACAGAGGATGTGATATGCACAAGCGTTATACACAAATTGAGGTAATTGACTCCCATACGGCAGGTGAACCAACGCGATTAGTCATTGACGGTTTTCCTGATCTTGGTAACGGCAGTATGGCATCGCGTTTACAACGATTAAAAAACGAATATGACCCATGGCGTACGGCCACCATACTTGAGCCGCGTGGCAATGATATTTTAGTTGGCGCACTACTTTGTCAGCCGCAAAACCCACAAGCCGCTGCGGGCGTTATATTTTTTAATAACGAAGGTTATTTAGGCATGTGTGGACATGGCACGATTGGCCTTGTGGCTTCTTTAGCTTACCTCGGAAAAATAACAGTGGGTGAGCACAGGATTGAAACACCGGTTGGTGATGTGCAGGCAACATTACATGCTGACGGAAGTGTGAGTATTCAAAACGTTTACTCCTATCGCTATCGCAAAGCTGTCAGCGTGAATGTTCCGGAAGTCGGCATTGTGACAGGGGATATTGCATGGGGAGGAAATTGGTTTTTTCTTGTTGAGCAATCGCCATTAGCAATTCATCACCGTAATAGCAAAGCATTGACGGAAATTTGCCTGAAAATCAAATCAGCGTTAGCCGAGCAAAATATCTATGGAAAAGATGGTCAAGAGATTGATCACATTGAACTTTTCGCTCCTCATTCACAAGCAGATAGCCAAAGTTTTGTATTGTGCCCTGGTGGTGCGTATGACCGTTCCCCTTGCGGTACTGGTACCAGCGCTAAACTCGCTTGTTTAGCCGCAGATGGAAAACTCAATGAAGGGGCACTTTGGCATCAGGCAAGTGTGATTGGGAGCCAATTTGAAGCCAGTTATCTCTGGGCCGATGGTAATGGCATCATCCCAACGATTCGAGGGACGGCATATATTAGCGGTCGTAATACCTTGCTCATTGATGAAGAAGACCCGTTTCGCTGGGGGATCACGGCTTCGTGAGAGGTGCCTATGGACAAAAAATATTCCGTTATTGTGGTTGGTGGCGGCATTATTGGATTAAGTATCGCGCTTACGCTACAGGCCGATGATATCGATGTTTTGCTTGTGGAAAAAGATCATATTGGTGCTGGTGCTTCATTTGGTAATGCGGGGCATATCGCGACTGAACAAGTATTTCCTGTCGCCGACCCAGCGATTTTAAAAGCGATTCCGGCAATGCTATTTGATCCTCTTGGTCCTTTGCGTTTGGATTGGCGCTACCTATTGCCCTTAACACCGTGGTTATTGCGTTTGTTAGGTAATATGCGTCATAAGCCTTTCATGCATATTCATCATGCACTTTCTACGATTAATGGTGTAGCACTTGCCGCATGGCAAGAATTCAGCGCCCAATGGCAATTAACCGAGTTAGTCAAAATTCAGGGGTCTTTATTAGTCGTTGAAAAAGAAGCCTCCGGTGAAAAGTTACAAAAGCAAGGTGAATATCTCAATTCAATAGGGGTTAGTAATCAATGGTTGAGCCAAGCGCAATTGTTAGCACGTGAGCCAGGGCTTGCGAACAACCAATTGGGCGGGCTCTACTATCCGGATACTGGCCATGTTGTCGACTTAAAAGCGTTACACACTAAATTAACCGAGCATTTTGTGAGATTAGGTGGTGAAGTGCTCTCTCAATGTGAAGTGACTGCCATTCACTCTCCCTCAAGTGAGCGCGTCATTTTAACGACAACCAAAGGGCAGTTAGTTGCTAAACAGGTCGTTATTTCAGGTGGTGCCTTTTCTAAATCATTAGTGAACATGGTCAGTCGTATTCGCGTGCCACTTGAAACTGAACGTGGGTATCACTTAATGCTACCGAATGAAACGGATCGCTTGAGCATACCTGTCTCAAGTTTAGATAGACGTTTTATCATGACGCCAATGAAGGGGGGGTTACGTCTTGCTGGCACCGTTGAGTACGCAGGATTAAAACGTCCTGCCAATATGCAACGTGCCCGCCATTTTATTCCTCTTGCTAATCCCATGCTTAAAACTCCACTTAATGAAAACCAACGTACTGAGTGGATGGGGTTTCGCCCCACGCTATCCGATTCTTTACCAGTTATTGATAAAAAAGGACCTTACATTTTTGCTTTTGGCCATCAACATTTAGGGCTAACTCAATCGGCAATCACCGCCAAAATTGTGCATTGCTTGTTTAAAAAACAACCGACACCAATCGATTGTTCCCCTTATTCAATTGAGCGTTTTATTTAATATTTTAAGGAGATTTAATATGAATTTTCATGGCATCGTCGTTCCAATTGTGACACCTTTTCATGATGATTATTCTTTAAATATCAGTGGATTGGCTAAGTTAACCGAAACGTTAATCGAAAAGGGGGTATCTGGCCTAGTCGTCTGTGGTACGACTGGAGAATACTACGCATTAAGTGAAGAGGAACGTGAAACAGTTCTTAAGACAGTAAGTAAAATCGCCAAAGGACGAGTCACTCTAATTGCGGGTATTAATGACTTATCTACCGAAGGAGCGATTAAACGAGCGCATCAAGCGGAATCCTTAGGTTACGAAGGATTGATGCTGTCGCCTCCTCCCTATAGCTTGCCTGATCAACAGGGTGTGATCGCGCATTATGAAAAAGTCGCTTTAGCAACGCCATTGCCGATCATCATGTATAACTTCCCTGCTCGAATTGGTATTGAAATTGAATATGACACCGTAGTGCATTTATCTAAAGTTCAAAATATTGTCGCCATTAAAGAAAGTAGTGGGGATTTCAGTCGAGCGCTACGCTTATTGCAAACCCCGTTTGACAATTTTGAAGTGATTTGTGGGTGTGATGACCAACCCGTTGATTTTTTCTTTTGGGGAGCGAAAAGCTGGATTGCAGGTGCTGGAAATGTCTTTCCAGCAGAGCAAGTCGCTATTTATAACGCGGCACAGCAAGGTGATTGGTCAACAGCAAAACGCATCATGTCCGAGATTTATCCTGCCATTTATTCAATGGAGTCGGGAGATTATAACCAGAAAGCCAAAGCCGGTTGTATCAAGGGCACTGTTGATGTTGGCCCAGTAAGAATGCCGCTATCAAATATCTCACCACAGCAACAACGTGATTTTCTCGCTCTGATTAAATAAGGAGAACCCATGAAAACCACTAAAGAAGAGGTGTTTAAACGTGCACGTGCAGGTCAATTATGGGCAGGGAACTTAATCGATAACTATCGTGATAGTGGCGCAAAACTGGAAAACCGCACGCCTATCGACGATAGCCTAATCGGTTTTATTGCAGATGGTAATGCTCAAGATGTTGAAGCCGCGGTATTGACCGCAAGGCGTACTTTTGTTGAGGGTTGTTGGCAAAATTTATCACCCCAAGAGCGCAAACAGGTAATGCTGCGCTGGGCTGAATTGATTGAATATCATAGTGAGGAACTGGCGGCGCTCGATTGTATCGATGCAGGTAAACCAATTACTGAATGTTTGAATACGGACATGCCAGCAACGGTGGAAACCTTTTATTGGTATGCAGAAGCGCTGGATAAAATGTTCGGCAAAGTAGCCCCAACGGGTCAGCAAGAGTTGGGATTGATTGTTCAAGAACCTATCGGGGTTGTTGGTGCTGTTTTACCGTGGAATTTTCCAGCGCAAATGTTTGCTTGGAAAGTGGCGCCAGCGTTGGCTGCCGGTAATTCGGTAATCGTGAAGCCCGCAGAATTAACCTCACTTAGCGCTTATCGAATGGTGGAACTGGCTTATGAAGCCGGTGTACCAAAGGGCGCTTTGAGTTTAGTGTGTGGGCTAGGTGAAAAAGTAGGAGAGGCGATAGGTCGGCATAACGATATTGATATTGTTTCTTTTACGGGGTCGACTAACGTGGGCCGATTATTCCTTAAATACTCCGCTGAAAGTAATTTAAAAGAGATAGTCTTAGAATGTGGTGGTAAAAGCCCACAAATCGTTTTTGCCGATGCGGATCTCGATGCCGCAGTACCACATATTATGGCCTCCGCTTTCTGGAATATGAGTGAAAATTGCAGTTGTGGTTCGCGCTTAATTGTTCATGAAAGCATTCATCGTAAACTGTTAGATAAGCTTGTTACTGCAATTGCGGATTGGAAAGTTGGCAATCCGATGGATGAATCTGTTTCAATTGGGCCAATGATCGAAAAAGCCCATTTTGAAAAAGTAAAATCCTTTATTGAATTGTCGTTACAACAGGGCGCAAAAAGGGTGGCTGGGGGCAAAATTCACAGTGAACTCGGGAGTGGTTGGTACATTGAACCGACGATATTCGACAATGTTACTCCGGAGATGTCACTGTTTCAAAATGAAGTGTTTGGCCCCTTACTTGCCGTCTCCACGTTTTCTAGCGATGAAGAGGCTATCACTCTCGCCAATAAGACTCACTATGGGTTAGCGGCTTCATTTTACAGTCAGAATGTGCACCGAGTCATGAAAGTGGCCCGCCAAATTAATGCTGGCACGGTATCCATTAACGGATTTAGCGAGGGCAACATTACCACGCCGTTTGGTGGATTTAAACAATCCGGTTTTGGCGGAAAAGATAATGGACTGGAAGCTTTCGAGCAATACACACAAACAAAAGTGATTTGGATGATCCACCATTAATTCCTTGATAGACCTGAGCTTATTAAGTTCAGGTTTTTTTTTACCTTGCAAACATCATGACAATAACGAAGGAGTACTCATATGGAAGCCATCGTTAACACGCTCGTTGGATACATTTGGGGTAATGCTTTAGTGATTTTATCACTTGGCGTTGGTCTCTATTTTACATTAGCTACACGCGGTGTGCAGTTTCGCTATTTGATTAAAATGATCTGTTTACTCAAAGAAAATAAAGCATCAAAAGAGGGGATTTCGTCATTCCAAGCATTTTGTTTAGCCTTATCAGGTCGTGTTGGTGTCGGTAATATTGCTGGTGTTGCAACGGCTATTGCCGCAGGTGGGCCAGGGGCGATATTTTGGATGGTTGTCATGGGGCTCTTAGGGGGTGCGAGTGCGTTTATTGAGTCAACTCTTGCACAAATTTATAAGCAACGCTCTGATGGGCAATATCGCGGCGGTTCACCTTACTATATCGAAAAAGGGTTAAAGCTAACGCCGTTTGCTATTTTTGTTGCGGCAGTAATTTGTCTGTCTTACGGCGTATTGGTTCCGGGTATTCAAGCCAATACGATAGCTGATTCATTCCAAACATCGTTTAATATTCCGCCTGTGGTGACGGGATTAATCGTGACATTACTCATGGCATGGCTAATTTTTGGTGGTGTTAAACGTATTGCTAGCGCAGCGGACAAAATTGTTCCATTAATGGCACTCGCTTATATTGTGATGATGGTGATTATTTTATCTAGCCATTATGACAAAGTGCCCGCTATGTTTAGTTTGATTTTCCGTAGTGCGTTAGGGATGGATGCGGTATTCGGGGGGATCGTTGGGACTGCTGTCTCCTGGGGGGTTCGTCGAGCTGTATTTTCGAATGTCGCTGGTGCAGGGGAAGCCACTTTCAGTTCCGCAGCCGCAGAAGTGAGTCACCCTGCAAAGCAAGGATTGATTCAAGCTTTTTCCATCTACATTGATACGGTGTTAGTGTGCACAGCCTCAGGGCTGATGATTTTGGTCACTAATATGTATAACGTCTTTCCTGATGGGAGCTCGACTGCACTCATTGAACATATACCGGGCGTCGCGGCGGGAACGGCATGGACACAAATGGCGGTTTCAACAGTCTTTGAGTCAACGGGCTCAGGGTTTGTTTCAGTAGCGGTCTTTTTATTCGCTTTTACCACGTTGATGGCTTATTACTATATTGCGGAAACGACGATTGTTTATTTGGATCGCAAACTCAAATACCCTATTTTAAAGCTGCTGCTAAAAATTGTCTTTTTGGTCATTATATTTATCGGCAGTATTCAATCCGTTAGCATGATGTGGAGCTTGGGTGATATTGGTTTTGGCAGTATGAGCTATCTAAACTTAATTGCGATTGTGTTTTTATCTAAGCCAGCTCTTCGTGCGTTACGTGACTATGAGAGACAAGAGAAATTAGGTATCGACCCTGTATTTGACCCCAAAGTAGCCGGTATCGAAAATGCGGAAGTATGGGAAGAAATTAGTCGCGAATATCAATCACATCATCAAGACAATAAGCAGGAAGAAACAGAGAAACGACTTACAACAGAACAGGATAAATACTCAGAGGACAGGCAGTTATAAATAAAATGGCGGTGAGGGAGGGATTCGAACCCTCGATACGTTGCCGTATACACACTTTCCAGGCGTGCTCCTTCAGCCTCTCGGACACCTCACCGTATTTTAAATACCTTGTTGCAGTGCTAGATAATAACTCGTACTGCAACGGGGCGCTACTATAGGGAAAAGTGGGCCTTGCGTCAACTCCCTATTGATGCTTTTTAACAGTTTGATGGTCTGTTTAGTTAAATAAAAAACAATTTGGTTACTATCTAATCTTTCGACGAGGATCTTTAATAATTATAAACTTCAAGTCTTAATTATTAAATTCGTTATCCGCTTAACAAAACCTCAATCACAGCGCTTATCATTCGTTGCATTCGCTTGAAAATAAAACATTTTCGACACACTCTGTGGTAAACACAAGAGGAGTTGTCATGAATATTCTATTTTATCATCCATTTTTTGATGCCAATGAGTGGATAGACGGCATGAAAGCAAGACTTCCACAAGCCAATATTCGTCAGTGGGTTAGAGGCGATAAGCAAAGTGCCGATTATGCTATGGTTTGGCTACCTCCTTATGAGTGCCTAGCAGGCCGAAAAGATCTTAAAGGCATATTTGCCCTTGGTGCGGGGGTTGATGCTATTTTAAAACAAGAGCATGAGAACCCTGGCACTTTACCCGCTGGCGTTCCATTAATGCGCTTAGAAGACACAGGTATGGCACAACAGATGGAAGAATACGCAATGGCGAAAGTGCTGTATTACTTCCGCCGCATGGATGAATACCGTCAATTTCAATCACAGCGCCAATGGAAACCTCTTCCAGCCAATCGACACGAAGAGTTTGTGGTGGGAGTCATGGGAGCAGGGGCCTTAGGGCAAGCCGTCGCCAAAAGACTGGTAGAGTTTGGTTTTCATGTGAGAACTTGGAGCCGAAGCGAAAAACAAATTCATAAAGTGAAAAGTTATTATGGGCAGGATCAATTAAGTCGCTTCTTGCAGGGCACTCGGGTAATAATCAATTTACTGCCGAGTACAGCACAAACCGTCGGTATTTTAAATCAAAGCTTATTTAGTCAGTTACAAAAAAATGCCTATATTATTAACTTGGCTCGAGGCTCTCACCTAGTTGAGCAAGATCTGCTGGCAGCACTTGACTCAGGTCAGGTTGCGGGTGCTTCTTTAGATGTATTTGCCAGTGAACCATTACCTCAGATGCACCCTTTTTGGACCCACCCACGTGTGGCGATAACCCCTCATATTGCTGCTATTACTTTACCGAAAGAAGCGATGGATATGATCAGTAGCAATATTCAACGAATTGAAAATGGACAAGAACCTGTTGGTGTTGTTGATATGCAGCGGGGGTATTAAGGTATACTTGAGAGACTTCAAACGGTAGGCGAGTGCGAGAGAACATTTTCCTGCGTTTAGGTGTGCTAGCCATAGAGTGATTGGTATGGCTAGCCGCTGATTCGTTTTTTGTCTCACTACGTTTGGAGTGATATAGAGTATACTTATGATAAGTTATCGCGTAATGCAACACAGGAAACTTAAATGAACGAATTTTCGATCGTTTGTCGTATTCTAGGAACGCTTTTTCAACGTGCTCCTGATGATAGCGTGGTTAAGCCACTACTGGATATGATCGCCCAAGATAAACTGAAAGCATCATGGCCATTAGAGCAGGATGAGTTGTGGGCACGTATGGCCAAATCGGTTGATATGAAAGCTATCGTTGCTGACTATCAAGCTTTATTTACTGGTGAAACACCGGCAGTTTCAGTATTCGCTCATGATTATGATGAAGAAATAGCAGAAGCCGAAATTCGTGAATTTCTTGTTGAAAGAGGAATGACACTCACTGCTGGCCGAGTCGATGCGTTTGGTGCGTTGCTATTGGCGGCATCATGGTTGGAAGATCAAGCGGCAGAAGATGAAATAGCAGCCCAAATTGAGTTATTTGATAGCTTTATCTTGAGCTGGTATGGGGCATTTTTGGGAAAAATGGAAGCACATGCAACAACCGCGTTTTATCGTACATTAGCTCAAATTGCTCGTGATGCAGTTATTGCACTGCGTGACGAATTAGAATCAGAGTGACGCTGTCACTTTTGCGATTCACTCATTCAGAGGGAGCTCCATCCTATAGGTGAGCCGTTTCTCTTTATGAGGGACTATTCTGACGATAAGTTTTGTGTTTTTGAACCTGTTATAGGTTGCTCATGTGCAACATTAGCGGTGAAGTTCTTTCTAATAAGACGAAATAGCAAAAAGGCAACGTATTATTCGTTGCCTTTTGTGCTGTTTTCAATCGAAAAAATTTATGGATGTCACTCGACTAAAGGAATAATTAACTTCCCAGGTTTAATTTCTAACCCTTTAGCGAGTTTTTTCGCGGTTGCTTCAGCTGCACCATTGTCAGGATTTAACACATAAACGGGTTGTGTTTCAAAAAAAGTTTCCAGTGAACTATTTAAATAAGGGATGACAGCGGCGATAGCGGTATCCATATTTTCTGGGGTCACTTGATATTGGCTAATATTGAGTTCTTTTAAGTAAATTGACCCTGTTTTTACATCAAAATAGGGACGGGCTGTCAATGTTAATGCAATTTTAGCCTCTGTTTTACCTAATAAAGTGTCTAAGTTGACGGTTGCATCACCTGTTAATGCTACTTTTCCGGGCTCACTACGACCAATTTCTGATTTCAAGTTAGCTAATTGAATATCTGCATCAGCCACACCGGAAATACCGACTTTATGGTTATATTTAACTTTTGTCGCAAGATATTGGTTAAGTGTGTTTTCACTGATAGAAAATTCAGTGATTTGACTACAGCCAGTCAGTATCGTCAAACAGCCAATCATTGCCGCCAAGATAAATTGTTTCATAAACACTCCTTTTACAGTAACCCCATTATCTTATCCTATAATTGGGGTTAGTTGGTCTTCTGTTCTGATTTTTATTGGTGAGCGTTACAATTTATGATTGCTTGAGTCACTTAAACATACGTTGAATTAGCCACTTAGCATGGTGGATTCAATTTTTTTGCGGTTAAACTGTTTATGCAGTGCCCACAGGGTAATAAATCCAATCGTTCCTAATAAGAACCAAGGTAGTTGTGGTACATTCCATTGATGACCGATATCGTACATCCAGCCGCCACCAGTGTAACCAACTGCGCCACCTAAGGCCAATCCCAAGCGACTAAACCCCATATAGCTGCCGCGGGCACGGGGATCAGCCAGTGAAGCACTTAGCGTTTCCCTTGCAGGATCTGCGGTCACCGTGCCTAAATAGAATAAACAAATTAACCCAAAAAGAACCTGTAATGAGCTTGTCATGCCAATCGGGAACATGCTTAAACTCATTAAAAAGAGTCCTGCCATCAAACGTTGCTCGAGTCGAAAATGCTTTTCACTCCAACGAGCGATAGGATAAAGCAACGTTAATGAAATCATCGCTTCAATCGCATACATCCATTTTACTGCGGTTGGGGTACCTGCCAGCTCATTAACAACGATGGGAAACATCAACATCACTTGTACGGATAACATAAAATAACCGGCGAGGGTAACAACATAGGTGACAAAGCGTTTATCTTTAAGAACACGCCCCATGCCTTCTTTGATTGGTGTTCGAACCGTTGAAATACGATAAGCCGGTAATAACCAAGCATTGCAGATTGCGGCAATCACGAAGACGAAGGCACCCGCCCAACAGACATAATGGAAGTCATATTGGAGTAGCCAGCTGCCAATCAGTGCGCCGATCACTGCACCAGCACTATCTTGCATCAAAAGTAGCGAATAAAAACGGCCACGCTCATAGGGACGGGTTAATTTGATAACTAATGCCGTTCTGGGAGGGTCAAATAAGGTGCCACCTAATGCGGATAGTATGCAGGATAGCCACAGCACCCATGGGTCATGAGCGATTGCCATTAATGCAAAACCACAAGCTCTCAGTAACATGCCTATGACAATCATTGGTTTGGCACCAAAACGGTCTGCAATAGCGCCACCAAAAATGCCTAAACCCTGTTGCACAAATTGCCTAAGACCGAGTGCAAAGCCGACAATGACTGCCGCCCAACCTAATTGGTCAACAAAACGGATGGAAATTAATGGAAACACGACAAAAAAACCTAGAACAACCAACATATTGTCTAGGAGTAAAAAATATTTACCCAGACTTCTCGCCTGTGATACCTGCGCCATGACACACCATCGTAAAAAATAACAAAGAAGGAAGGATTCTTAATGTCTCCCATCAATAATATCAGTAGAATAGGCAAGGGAAGATGATATTTTTTTATCGTTAGAACGATGAGTTATTAATGTTTTATTTTTTAGCATTACGCCGTTTCTGGTGATTCAATTTTAAAAGGGTTAACGATGTTTGGTTATCGAACAAATGAGCCAAAAGTACGTCTTGTGACAGAAAGAATGGTTGTACGTTTAGCGTATGAGCGTGATAGCTATCGGTTAGCGGATTATTACAGCGAAAATAAAGAGTTTTTAAAACCATGGGAGCCGACTCGCGATAGCTCACATTTCAATCCATCAAGTTGGAACAATCGTTTACACCTAATGACCGAATTGCATCGTCAGGGTAATGCCTATCATTTTTTATTATTAGATAATCAAGAAAATGAAGTGATCGGTGTTGCTAACTTTAGTAATGTGCTGCGTGGCGCTTTTCATGCATGCTATTTAGGCTACTCGTTAGGTGAAAAATGGCAAGGGAAGGGATTGATGTATGAGGCTCTTGCTCACACTATCCGTTATATGCAAACACATCAAGGCATGCACCGGATTATGGCGAACTATATGCCACATAACCTGCGTAGTGGCAATCTATTAGCACGTCTTGGTTTTGAACGAGAAGGTTATGCAAAACAATATTTGCAAATTGATGGTCAATGGCGTGATCATGTTTTAACAGCACTTACCAATGAAAATTGGAAACAAATAAAACCTTGATTAAGTGTCTTGCTCAATATGCTGAAGAGCTGCTAAACACCAGCCACTGGCTATGCTCGCTGGGTTGTCGCTTTCAGTAGACGAGTAAAATCCGATTTTAACTTTTCAATCATAGTCAGTTATGCTCTGCACTGATAAACTGGCACGATTGTTTTCTTTTAGTTTGCCTATCATGAATTTATTAAAATCATTAGCAGCGATAAGCTCCATGACGATGATGTCTCGAGTGCTTGGGTTTATCCGTGATGCTATCATTGCTCGAGTATTTGGGGCTGGAGCCGCGGCAGATGCTTTTTTTGTTGCATTCAAACTGCCCAATCTGTTGCGCCGAATTTTTGCCGAGGGCGCATTTTCACAAGCGTTTGTGCCAATATTAGCGGAATATAAGAATCAACAAGGCGATGAAGCAACCCGTACTTTTGTTGCTTATATTTCTGGAATGCTGACATTGGCTTTAGCCATTGTGACTGTCCTTGGGATGATCGCCGCACCATGGATAATCTATGTCACTGCACCCGGTTTTACCACAGATGCCGATAAATTTGCGTTAACCACCGATCTCTTACGTGTTACTTTCCCCTATATTTTCTTGATCTCATTAGCATCACTGGCAGGGGCAATATTGAACACTTGGAACCGCTTCTCGGTCCCCGCGTTTGCCCCGACCCTTCTGAACGTGAGTATGATTTTCTTTGCTGCATTTGCTGCCCCTTATTTTGATCCACCAGTGATGTCATTGGCTTGGGCGGTTATTGTAGGAGGGGTTTTACAGCTGGTCTATCAGCTCCCTCATTTGAAAAAAATCGGTATGCTTGTCCTCCCGCGGATCTCTTTTCGTGATAGTGGGGTTTGGCGAGTGATGAAAATGATGGGGCCAGCTATTATTGGGGTGTCGGTCAGTCAAATTTCTTTGATTATCAATACGATCTTCGCATCATTCTTGCAGTCAGGTTCCGTATCTTGGATGTATTACGCCGATAGGTTGATGGAATTACCTTCCGGTGTTCTTGGGGTTGCGTTAGGGACTATTTTATTGCCATCACTATCAAAAAGTTTTACGAGTGGCAATCATCAAGAATACCGTCATTTAATGGACTGGGGGCTACGCCTTTGCTTATTGTTAGCCTTACCTTGCGCCATTGGATTAGCTATTTTGTCAGAAGCATTAACCGTGTCTTTATTCCAATATGATAAGTTTACGGCGCATGACTCGTTGATGACACAATATGCATTGATGGCATATTGTGTAGGGCTTACCGGCATGATTTTAGTGAAAATTTTAGCACCGGGTTTTTATTCTCGTCAGGATATTAGAACGCCAGTTAAAATCGCTATTGTTACGTTAATCTTAACGCAATTAATGAATTTAGCCTTTATTGGGCCAATGAAGCATGCAGGTTTAGCGCTGTCAATTGGTTTGGCGGCCTGTTTTAATGCTGGGGTTCTGTATTGGCAGTTACGCAAACAAGAAATTTTCAAACCACTTGCAGGTTGGAAAGTCTTTATTTTTAAACTCATCGTCGCACTTATTGTCATGGCAGCGGTTCTGTTTGGTGTATTGCAGTTTATGCCAGAATGGCAAGACGGGAATATGGCCATGCGCATGTTGCGTTTAATGTTTGTCGTGATTATCGGTGCGGGGAGTTATTTTGCGGCTCTGTTTGCTTTAGGCTTCCGCCCAAGGGATTTTAAAAAGCACAGCATTTAACATTATTTGTTGATTCATATATAAAAAACGCGCTGTTTTGGGCGCGTTTTTTATTATTAAGATACCTATAAAAAACCCATATCCTAGGATATGGGTTGATGGTCAAGCGGTATATTACATGCGTTCGACAGTTTCGATGCCTAATGTATCTAAGCCCGCTTTCAAGGTTTTTTGAGTTAATAGTGCGAGTTTTAAACGGCTTTGACGTTGTGCATCGTTTTCAGCAGTTAAAATAGGGCAGTGCTCGTAGAAACTAGAGAACAGACCTGCTAAATCATACAGATAAGCACACATGACATGAGGCGTACCATCACGTGCTACCATCAATATTGTTTCTTCAAACTGCATGAGACGAGTAGCAAGTGCGAGTTCACGAGGATCTTGTAACGCCATTGGCTGAGTCAGATCAGCTTGTGTGATGTTGGCTTTTTTGAAGATTGAGGCGACACGGGTGTAGGCATATTGCATATATGGCGCGGTATTTCCCTCGAAAGCGAGCATGTTATCCCAATCAAAAATGTAGTCTGTTGTACGGCTTTTTGATAGATCCGCATATTTAACGGCACCAATACCAACAACATTAGCAACATTATTAAGCTCATCTTCGGGCATATCAGGATTTTTAGCACGGATTAGAATTTGCGCGCGTTCGATCGCTTCATCTAATAAATCAGAAAGGCGAACGGTGCCACCAGAACGTGTTTTGAAAGGTTTGCCATCTTTACCTAACATCATCCCGAACATATGGTGTTCAAGTGACATAGACTCAGGAATATAGCCAGCTTTACGAACAATGGTCCAAGCTTGCATCAAGTGTTGATGCTGACGTGAGTCAATATAGTAAAGAGCACGATCTGCATGCAGAACCTCGTGGCGATATTTAGCACAAGCAATATCGGTTGTTGTATATAAAAAACCGCCGTCTTTTTTCTGGATGATGACACCCATTGGTTCGCCTTCCTTGTTTTTAAATTCATCAAGGTAAACGACGGTGGCTCCTTCGCTTTCAACCGCTAAGCCTTTGGCTTTAAGATCCGCAACAATCCCTGGCAACATATCGTTATAGAGACTTTCACCCATCACATCATCTTCAGTCAAAGTAACATTGAGGCGATGATAGGTTTGCTGATTTTGTTGCATGGTGATATCAACCAATTTACGCCACATTTTGCGGCAATACTCATCACCTGATTGCAGTTTCACCACATAACCGCGCGCACGTTCGGCAAAAGCCTCATCTGAGTCATAATGCTGTTTCGCTTCGCGGTAAAACTCTTCGAGATCAGCCAGTGCCATGTCACTGGCATTTTCATTTTGCATCTTTTCAAGATAAGCAATGAGCATACCAAATTGGGTACCCCAGTCACCTACGTGGTTAGCGCGGATCACTTTATGACCTAAAAACTCTAAGGTACGGGCAGCAGCATCACCGATAATCGTTGAACGTAAATGGCCCACGTGCATTTGTTTAGCGACGTTCGGGGCAGAGTAGTCGATAACTATCGTTTCAGATTTCACGGGTGATAAGCCAAGGTGGTCACTGCTCAATGCGTGTTCAGCTTGGGTCGTGATCCAGTTTGGCTCAAGAAAGATATTGATGAAACCCGGCCCAGCAATGTCTATTTTGCTTGCAATACCTTCAAGATCTAAATGGCTGACAACTTGCTCGGCCAGTTGTCGGGGATTGATGCCCATTTTTTTCGCTGCGCCCATGACACCATTTGCTTGATAGTCACCAAATTGGGCTTTTGCTGATTGACGCACAAGTGCATCACTGCCTTCTGGGGCTCCCGCTGCCTGCATTGCAGCACTGATTTTATCTGAAAGAATAGCCTGAATATTCACCGGATTACCTTAAATAACGAACATAGTTAGCGCATTGTGCCATTACACGCGCAGAACTAAAAGAAAGAAGAGAAAATTCGGCAGGTTTTATACCATATTTTTGAGGAGTCGTGCTACAGTCAAGCCGTTTTATTCACTGTCTGCTGATCATTCTTCAATTTGAATGAGGATACTCACGACGAGTGATTTAACACACGAAATATTAATGTATGAAAAAGAGTATGTTGAATGACTGAATTTGTTGAAGTGCTTGAGTTGCATGATTTGTGGAATGCATTACCTGAGTTTGAGCAAAAATTAGCGAAGATGGCGGCAGAGTTATCTCTTTCACTCACTGATTATCAGATTGACCACATTTCTGTTCGTTGCCATCATATCGAGACAGCACAACGTTGGCAAAAAGGCCTATTAAAATGCGCTCAGCTTTTATCTGAAAATGAAATCAACGGACGTCCTATTTGTTTATTTGAGCTTAATAGACCTTTAGTGATTGCAGCTCAGGAAGTCTCTGTCGTTGAACTCCCTTTTCCAAAAGATAAAAGGTATGCCCAAGAATCATGGGAACATATTGAGCTGGTGATGAACGTCGCGCCTGAACAGTTAGAAAGTGCGGCGCTTGACCTGTTACCTCAACCGCTACCAGAAGGTTATAGCGTGAAAATGAGCCAGCCTAAAGGGCAGAGTGAAAGCTTGCCAAATCCAACATTAGCAGTCACTAATGGGGAGATAACGGTAAAATATCACCCTTACACGCTAAAACAGGTGATAGAAAGCGAAAAATAAGTGATGCAATTAACGTTATGACTAATAATTCGGAAAAAACTGTTCATGGTGTGATATCTATCCGATAACGCTCAGAAATTAATGGCATTATTAGCTAAATGTTAACGAATAACAGGCTCATATTAAGTTGATGAATTAAGTTTTAACGTCAGAGTTTGATTCTATCTTTGGAGGTGGTCATGGCAAAGCTGGAGATTTGCTGTTTTGGTATTGAATGCGCTCAAGTCGCCCAAGAATATGGCGCTGATCGCATTGAATTATGTTCTGGTGCAGCTGATGGTGGCCTAACACCGAGTTATGGGTATTTAAAGTTAGCAAACGAAAAACTGCATATTCCCGTTCACCCAATAATTCGTCCTCGCGGCGGTGATTTTTGCTATGACACAAATGAATTTGATGTGATCAGAGATGATTTGATTATGGTAAAAGAAATGGGCTTTCCTGGTGCTGTCATCGGTATCCTTGATACCGAAGGGCGTATTGATATTGATCGTATGCATATATTGATGGAAATAGCACAAGGAATGCATATTACTTTTCACCGTGCCTTTGATATGTGTATTAATCCATTGCTTGCCCTTGAGCAGTTAAAAAACTTAGGTGTGGCTCGGATCCTGACCTCTGGACAACAACAAAATGCAGAGTTAGGTTTACCATTACTGAAAGAGCTAAACGAAAAAAGCCGAGAAATCAATGGCCCAATCATTATGGCTGGCGCTGGGGTACGATTAGCCAATTTAAGTAAGTTTATGGAAATCGGTTTGACGGAAGTGCACAGCTCAGCGGGTAAATCAGTTCCCTCAAGCATGAACTACCGTAAAGTTGGTGTGACGATGGCATCAAACAGTGAAAATGATGAGTTTACACATTACTGTGTTGATGGGCCAACAGTTGAGGCAATGAAAGATTTTATTTCGATTACTGAAAAAATTTCGGCATAGCGGCGACGTTATTCAACAATAGAACGATAAAAAAGAGGGATATTTATCTCTCTTTTTTTTGGTCAGTTAATCAATATTAGCAATATATCATCGAATGTATTCTTTTCACGATAAATAATATACCAAGCCCATTAGAGATAATATTGCTCTAGAAATAAAGAGTAGGGCGATAATAAGAAGGTATCAACTCGACGACAATAATTTCACTCTTTAAAGGCGTCAATAATATGATTGGTTGTATCGATAAAATAGACGTAATGGCGTATAAGATAACCTTCTTTATGCGATAAATACACTTAAATTGATTGGGCAATTATAAAAAATAATGTGCCCAATTAAATGACGTTTAATTAAGACTTGGCTGGGAAAACGGCATTTGCATATGATACACCATTTTCTAGGATCTCTACGGCTAATAGGAGCAGTTCAGAGACTTTTTCACCATTATCTTCCGTCGTATAATTTCCTAACACAACGAGGTTCTTATCTTTTTCAGCCCCATGAATATATTTTACGACGGAATTTTTTATTGGTTCTAACTCATAGATCTCTTGGTTGAGTATAGAAGCAAAGTAGACATCATCACCTTTTTTATAGGCAACAACAGTGACCAAACGACCTTCAGTGGAGTCCACGACCTTGAGTGTTTCGGGGCTTAATTCATTCTCGTAGATCTCTTTTGCTCTATTAATAAGGTAAGACCTTACACGATTGCCGACGGATGAATCGTCAATATAGCTTTCTATCTGAGCTAACCCATTCATATTATCTAAAAACGCTTTATTTTGCCGATTCTGTGCTTTAACACCTTCATCATAGCTGCCATGCTGACAAACTAAGGCAGGAAAACTCTCTTTGCGAATACGATTACCAACACGAATAGAGTTGATCTCTATATTGTCACCAATATAAATTTCACTGACAAATGGTTTAAACCCCATCAACTCATTTTGATTGTTCTTTGCATTAAATTCACCACAAACGATAGCTTCATTGGCATTTCGATGAACAACAATATCTTTATATTGTATTGAATCAGGGTCAGGGTAATATGTGGCAATCTCTTTTTTTATTGCGGTATGAATTCTATTTTCTGGAGGAGAGCAAGCGAGTAAAAGAAAAGAGAAAGGAACGATAAAAATAAGGGAAGGCTTCATAAGAATATCCAAATAAGTCTGTAATTAACAATAATTAAATTTTATTTCATATTGATATAAATATTATTATATCGATAAGCTTTGAGGAAATAAAATGTTTATACAGTTTGGTTAATCTATTATGACCTAAGTATTTAAATTAGTATTAATAACGACAGATTTAAAATGATGAATAATCGCTGGGAAAAGAATAAGCGTAGCATTAGCCACCCTTATTCTATGATTTTATGGTTTACGTGCAACAAGGATGGCGCGTAATGGCGCAGGATAGCCTTCAATAGTTTTGGTCGTATCATGAGGATCTAAAAATTCAGCCAGTGAATCTGTTTTCATCCATTCAGTACGACGTTGCTCTTCAACCGTTGTAATCGCTTGGTCAACAATGCGAACATCGACAAAACCGCATTTTTCTAACCACACTTTCAGCATTTTTGCAGAGGGAATAAAGTAAACATTGCGCATTTGTGCGTAGCGGTCGCCCGGTACTAAACACTGAAATTCATCCCCCTCGATAACTAGACTTTCTAGTACCAGTTCGCCTTCATTGACTAATTGGTTTTTCAGTTGCCACAAATGGTCGAGTGGTGAACGGCGATGATAGAGTACTCCCATTGAAAATACGGTATCAAAAGCAGCAAGCGTTGGCAGTTGCTCAATTCCTAATGGTAAGAGGTGAGCGCGCTGATCATCCCCCAATAATTTTCTTACGGCTTCAAACTGGCAAAGAAAGAGTTGCGTTGGATCTATCCCGACAACAAATGAAGCGCCTTCACCTAACATTCGCCACATGTGGTAACCACTGCCGCAACCGACATCAAGGATCATCTTATCCTTTAAAGGGGAAATGTGTGGTAAAACGCGATCCCATTTCCAATCAGAACGCCATTCAGTATCAATGTTAATCCCATAGAGCGAAAAAGGGCCTTTACGCCAAGGTTTTAGTTGCTCAAGAATATTGTTTAGGCGGCGTGTTTCACCCGCGGATAACTCAGGTTCGCGTAGTGCCGTGACGCTATTTTTTAAGTCTAGATGGGTTGGTTCCATGATAGGTAAATTATCTAGCATTTTTTCCCAAGACTTAAAGCCGCCATGCAATTGGTTGCTTTTCCACTCGCTAAGTTGTGCTGGTAGCGTATCAAGCCAATGGCTTAAAGGACCTGTTGCGATTTGCTGATAAAAACGGCCAAAATCGATCATAACTGAGCCTCTTTAAGGGCTAATAACGAGCCAAAATTAAAGCATTGGAACCACACTTCACAGTGAGTAAAACCCGCTTGTTTTAAACGTGATTTATGTGTGTCAACGGAATCTGTTAGCATCACATTTTCTAGCATGCTACGTTTTTGACTAATCTCTAACTCGCTATAGCCATTAGCACGTTTAAAATCATGATGCATATTGAATAATAATTCACCAATTTCGTGGTCTTCAAAATTGAATTTTTCCGATAACACAAGAATGCCACCAGGTTTGAGACCTTGATAGATTTTATTTAATAACTGTTGGCGGTCATTCGGATTAAGAAACTGCAACGTAAAGTTGAGCACCACCATCGAGGCATTTTCAATATGGACATCGCGAATGTCACCTTCAATAACCTCCACAGGCGTTTCTGCCTTATAGGCATCAAGATGGCGACGGCAACGTTCAATCATGGCGGGTGAATTGTCGACAGCGATAATCTGACAATGCTGAGCTGTAATATTACGACGTATAGAGAGTGTTGCAGCGCCTAATGAGCAACCAAGGTCATAAACATGACTATTTTCGGTGACAAAACGGCCTGCTAACATGCCAATCATCGTAATGATGTTTGAATAACCCGGTACGGAACGCTGGATCATATCGGGAAAGACTTCGGCAACTTTTTCATCAAATTGCCAATCACCCAAATTAGCAATTGGGGCGCTAAAGAGGCTGTCTTTGTTATTGGATTCCTGACTTGACATAAGATCTGTATATATAAAACAAAAAGTAGTTGCGGATTGTAGCAGAAAAGGGACGTAACCTGAAAATCAATCGGTCAAAAGTGCAATAAAAGTTTTACGACACTCGTTCACAGTGCCGCATTGATAATAATAACTAAAGATTGAAAGAAAAAATTTGGATCCAAGGTAGGTAGTAAATATTGGCGATAACCATTAACGTCATTGCGATATACGTTGCCGCCATACCTGAACGACGATAAGAGCCGTCATGATTTTTCAAACCATAAGAATGTAGGACTCGTCCTGCAATCAGAATTAGTCCACAAAGGTGGATCATCCAAACTTGTGCACCGTTCATTTCCATAAACAGTAGCAAAATTAAAGCGATAGGAATATATTCAATTGCGTTACCATGAACGCGGATCGCAGTCTGTAACTCATAAAAACCCCCGTCACCATAAGATACACGGTATTGATTTCTGAGCTTTACAACATTTAACGATAGCTTAAGTAGTAACAAAGCGCCCAGTACAGCATACAGAGAGCTGACCATTTATTCACTCCATTGCTTAATCAAATTGACTGACTAACTGATTAAAACTACGCATTATATTAATAGAAACTAGTAAAATTTACTAATAGTAAAACTATTAATCATTAATATTCAAACAAAGTTTACATAAAACCCAAACACGTTCTGGTTGTTATTTAATCAATTAGGTTGTCTTGTTGTAGTTGCGAAACAACCCTTGCGGCTGTGGCGGAACAATGGCCTAAATTTGAGCTATTAAACCAAGCAAGTTCTGCAATTTCCGCGGCAGGCTGAGCGACCCCATCATAATTGGCAAAATAACAACGAATACGCACTTGCGTACCTTCTTGTTTACCATCAGCAGGGCCAATAAACTCCCCATAAAAACGTATTGAGTCTTTCTCTAACGTTAAGGTTAACTCTTCGTTAATTTCACGGCACAAGGCCTGCTCATCACTTTCATCTGGCTCACGTTTTCCACCTGGAATGTAAAACAATTCTTTATTATGGGAACGAACCATGGCAACTTTTCGGTTAGAAAGTGTAATTAAACCTAATTTATCGATAATTTTATGGTTCACGATGAGCCATTACCTTCTGTTGAATGTTTTTTACTATGCTGTGTATAGGCGCCAGTTGTTTTACGCCATTTAAGGTAACCAATAATATTACCCAAATATAATGAAAACAATGGGGAATGTGTTTGAATGACCATGGGGTGGTTGAGTGATAAAGTCCTCATGGTCGGATTTAAAATACAATAAACTTATTTTTTGGTTTTGTTGATGATTTCAACCAACTCATAACGCAGGCTTGGCGCGTCTGCTGGCGGGTTGGCGACATCAAATTGGTTGACTTTTAAGGTATATTGATAACCCGGTTGGTAGTCAAATCCTTGGATAGTGCCATAGAACAGTTCCCAATCAGCCTGTTGGTTCTGTTTGATTTTCATACATTTCATCGGAGCAACGCCGACACAATCCGCGAGAGTTGAATCGATATAAAAAGTTTTAGTGTTATCAGTAGTTTTCACTGTTTGGCAGCCTACAAGAACAAAAAGGAGTGAAGAAACGAATACACATTTTTTCATCGAATAACCTTATACATACAGTTGAAATTAGTGTAATTATAACAAATAACAGCGGTAATGATTCTGAAATCGATGAATGTGAAATGAAACAGGTAGTTTATTGGTGCGTGGAATCTTTTTATTTATCACATTTTCTTTATGACTGATGCAATATGCCATCATCAAGTCAATGCGTCGTTTGGTTATTAAGTGGCCTAGATTGCGAATATTGATGGTTTTGTCCTTTATTGGCTAGTCAATGATAGATATTGGCGGGGGCATGGCCTGTCTATTAAGCAATCAAGAGAAAATAAACCCGAGTTGGAATATGTACATCACCGACAGAGTCACTTAAAATTACCCTCAGTCATAAATTCTGTCTCTATCAATGTACAGTACTCGTTACGTTATGTTGGCGACCTTTTAATCGATGCAAATATGATTAAAAACAAAAATATTAGGTATTGCCTCCTAATACGTAACTGTTTGTGCAACAGAATTTCCTGTATAATGTCTGCCTTTTTTGACATTCTGAATGTTCAGCAAAATGCCAAATTTCCGCAGCAAGCAAATGCACAACAAGCTGAGTAAAAAGGATATTGTATGCGTACTAACTATTGTGGGCAGTTAAATATTGCCCATGAAGGCCAAAAAGTCACTCTTTGTGGATGGGTAAACCGCCGTCGTGATTTAGGTGGTTTGATTTTTATCGATATGCGTGACCGTGAAGGGGTCGTTCAAGTCTTTTTCGATCCAGAGCGCAAAGACCTCTTTGAAAAAGCTTCGGAATTGCGTAATGAATTCTGTATACAGATTACAGGGACTGTCCGTGCTCGCCCAGATAACCAAAAAAATAAAGATATGGCGACAGGGGAAATTGAAATCTTTGCTGAAGAGCTTAATGTCTTTAATAAATCAGAGCCATTACCTCTGGATAGTAATCAAACGAATACAGAAGAGCGTCGCTTAAAGTATCGTTACCTTGATCTTCGTCGCCCTGAGATGTCAGAGCGTCTACGCACCCGAGCTAAAATCACCAGTTTTGTCCGCCGTTTTATGGATGAAGAAGGGTTTGTTGATGTTGAAACACCAATGCTCACAAAAGCAACCCCAGAAGGGGCTCGTGACTACTTGGTACCAAGCCGTGTTCATAAAGGCAAGTTTTATGCATTACCGCAGTCACCACAATTGTTTAAACAATTGCTGATGATGTCGGGTTTTGACCGTTATTACCAGATCGTGAAGTGCTTCCGTGACGAAGACTTGCGCGCAGATCGTCAGCCTGAATTTACTCAGATCGATGTTGAAACGTCATTTATGACGGCGGAACAAGTGCGTGAAATCATGGAACGCATGATCCGCCAATTATGGCAAGACGTGAAGAATGTTGATTTAGGTGATTTCCCTATAATGACTTTTGCAGAAGCAATGCGTCGTTATGGTTCAGACAAGCCAGACCTGCGTAACCCAATGGAATTGGTTGATGTTGCCGATATCGTTAAAAATGTTGAATTCGCTGTTTTTGCACAGCCCGCGAATGATCCGAAAGGCCGCGTGGTCGCATTAAAAGTACCAGGCGGAGCAGCCATGACACGTAAACAAATTGACGAGTATGGTCAATTTGTCGGTATCTATGGTGCTAAAGGGCTTGCCTGGATGAAGGTTAATGAGCGCGCTAAAGGGGCAGAAGGAATTCAAAGCCCAGTCGCTAAATTCTTAAATGAAGAAATCATTAATCAATTGCTTGATATTACGGATGCGGCGGACGGTGATATCCTCTTATTCGGTGCTGGCGCGAAAAATATCGTGACGGATTCAATGGGCGCTTTACGTCTGAAGGTTGGACGCGATTTTGCCATTACAGATTTAAATAGCTGGAAGCCGCTATGGGTTATTGATTTCCCAATGTTTGAAGATGATGGGGAAGGTGGTTTAACGGCAATGCACCATCCATTCACTTCTCCACGTGATTATTCACCAGAAGATCTGGCTAAGAAACCAGAAGATGCGGTTGCTAATGCGTATGATATGGTCATCAATGGCTACGAAGTCGGTGGCGGTTCAGTACGTATCCATCGCAGTGAAATGCAACAAACCGTGTTTAATATTCTGGGTATTAATGAAGAAGAGCAAGCAGAAAAATTTGGCTTCCTGCTAGATGCATTAAAATATGGTACACCACCACATGCAGGTTTAGCATTTGGTCTTGACCGTCTCGTCATGTTGTTAACCGGTACCGATAATATTCGCGATGTTATCGCTTTCCCTAAAACAACGGCAGCGGCATGTTTAATGACGAATGCACCAAGTCACGCCAACCCTGACGCATTGACAGAATTGGCGATTTCAGTCGTTGCAAAAGACGCGGAAGACTAATTCATTCGTTATGAAGGGTTTTAAACGCCCAGAATCGGTATTGGTGATCATTACCGCTGAAAACAGCGGTAATGTTCTGATGCTAAGACGTCAGGATGATCCCGATTTCTGGCAGTCAGTGACCGGCAGTTTGGAAAATAACGAAGATCGCCTTGAAACGGCAATGCGAGAAGTTGTCGAAGAAACTGGGTTTCTTCCTCAGGAAGGGCAGTTTTTCGATTTAGCGCGCGAAGTCACTTTTGAAATCTTTGCGCATTTCAGGCATCGTTATGCTCCTAATGTTACTCACTGTAAAGAGCATTGGTTTAAAATGGTACTCAGTGAAGAACGCGTACCAATTTTGACGGAACATACTGAATTTTGTTGGCTGCCGCCAGAAAAAGCGGCGGAATTAACGAAATCATGGAGTAACCGTCAAGCTATTTTAGAATTTGCTGTTTAATTATTTTATTGACGTTTTTGGAGAGATTTCATGGCAGGTCATAGTAAATGGGCCAACACCAAGCACCGTAAAGCGGCACAAGATGCTAAGCGCGGTAAAATTTTCACTAAAATTATCCGTGAGCTGGTGACAGCAGCACGTTTAGGGGGTGGTGACCCTGCGACTAACCCACGTTTACGTGCCGCTGTGGATAAAGCATTATCCAATAACATGACACGTGATACCCTGAACCGTGCGATTGCGCGTGGTGTAGGGAATGATGAAAATGATAATATGGAAACTATCATTTATGAAGGTTATGGCCCAGGTGGTACAGCCGTGATGGTTGAATGCTTGAGCGATAATCGTAATCGTACCGTTTCCGAAGTTCGTCATGCTTTCACTAAAACTGGCGGTAACTTAGGCACTGATGGTTCAGTTTCTTACTTATTTACTAAACGTGGTGTGATTACTTACGCGCCTGGTGTGGATGAAGATGCACTGATGGAAGCGGCATTGGAAGCTGGCGCGGAAGATGTTGAAACCTACGATGACGGAGCGATCGATGTTTACACAACACCAGAGACCTTTGGTGAAGTGAAGGATGCGCTTGATGCCGCTGGTTTCACAAGTGAAGGTGCAGAAGTTTCCATGATCCCATCAACAAAAGCAGAATTAGATGTCGAAACGGCACCTAAATTACTGCGTCTGATTGATATGCTGGAAGATTCTGACGACGTACAAGAAGTTTATCACAATGGTGACATCTCAGACGAAGTCGCCGCTCAGTTGTAATCAGATGTTACTCGCGTAGAGAAAGAGGCTATACTCGTCACACTTGAAGTGCACGCTTGTTGGCTACAGACATTTTAGGTAGTCACAGAGTGATATAAGCTCCTAGCAACAGGCTTTGGTTGCTGAGCTGCACCAAGATTTATTGAGAGTATATTCCTACTTTCTCTCGCGCCTCTTTTCAATTTCCATTTCTTATCAATTACTTTGCTTATTTATGTATAATAATCGACTCAACTTATGGTTGGGAAGTCGCTATTGTAGCGTCTAAAATATATCGATAAGATGATGTTAAAAGTAATAATGAATATTAATAGGCTTTGATATGGCGATTATTTTAGGTATAGATCCCGGCTCTCGAGTCACGGGCTACGGTGTTATCCGCCAACAAGGCCGACAACTTCTGTATTTGGGGAGTGGTTGCATCCGCACTCAAGTTGATGACTTACCCAGTCGCTTGCAGCGAATTTATGCGGGAGTCTCGGAAATTATCACACAATATCAACCTGATGTATTAGCGATCGAACAAGTTTTCATGGCCAAAAATGCAGACTCGGCATTAAAACTCGGTCAAGCGCGAGGGGTTGCGATTGTCGCGAGTGTTAATCAAAACATTCCTGTATTTGAATATGCAGCACGGCAGGTAAAGCAAACGGTTGTGGGGACAGGAGCTGCTGAAAAAAGCCAAGTACAGCATATGGTTAAATCGATACTTAAACTGTCTGCAAACCCACAAGCGGATGCGGCCGATGCATTAGCCATTGCTATCACCCATTGCCACTTTAACCAGAACCTACTTCGAGTAGGAGATCCCCGCCTAATATTAACGCGCGGTCGATTAAGATAGTGACTGGATATGCATCCAGCCTTTTTTGTGGTATAAACAGCGCTATTAATAAAATAACCTGAGGGCTTCATTGTGATTGGTCGTTTACGTGGCATCGTATTAGAAAAACAACCTCCCATTGTTCTGTTAGAGTTGCAAGGTGTTGGTTATGAAGTTCATATGCCAATGACTTGTTTTTATGAACTACCTGAAATAGGCCAAGAAGCCATTGTTTTTACTCATTTTGTTGTGCGTGAAGATGCTCAATTGCTGTACGGTTTTAATGATAAGCAAGAAAGGGCACTCTTTAAAGAATTGATTAAAGTGAATGGCGTAGGGCCAAAACTTGCTTTAGCAATCTTATCGGGTATGTCAGCACAGCAATTTGTTTCTGCTATAGAGAAAGAAGCTATTTCATCGTTGGTTAAGCTACCGGGCATTGGTAAGAAAACAGCGGAACGCTTAGTTGTTGAAATGAAAGACCGTTTTAAAGGCCTTAATGGTGATTTATTTAACCAGCATACGGATATTAAGCTACCAGATGTCAACAGTCATCTACCTAATCGTGCCGATATTGAAGCAGAAGCGACAACCGCGCTGGTGGCATTAGGTTATAAGCCGCAAGAAGCTAGCCGTATGGTCAGTAAAGTCGCCAAACCAGACAGTGATTGTGAGACATTGATCCGTGATGCATTACGTGCAGCACTCTGATTGAGAGAATATAACGATGATTGAAGCTGACCGCCTAATTTCTGCTGAAGTGATCCATGATGAAGAAGAAGCGATTGACCGCGCTATTCGACCAAAATTACTCAATGAGTATATCGGTCAGCCGCAAGTCAAAGAACAAATGGAGATCTTTATTCAAGCGGCTAAGTTACGAGGTGATGCGCTTGATCATCTATTAATTTTTGGTCCGCCGGGTTTGGGGAAAACGACACTTGCCGGTATTGTGGCAAATGAGATGGGCGTAAATTTACGTACCACGTCAGGACCCGTGCTCGAAAAAGCGGGTGACCTAGCCGCAATGCTGACCAATTTAGAGCCTCATGATGTACTCTTTATTGATGAAATCCATCGTTTGTCGCCAGTCGTTGAAGAAATTCTTTATCCCGCCATGGAAGATTACCAACTCGACATTATGATTGGCGAAGGGCCAGCGGCACGCTCAATTAAAATTGACCTACCTCCTTTTACCTTAATTGGCGCAACGACACGGGCTGGGTCATTAACATCACCATTGCGTGATCGCTTTGGTATTGTACAACGTCTTGAATTCTATAACGTTGATGATCTACAGCATATCGTGAAGCGTAGCGCTCAATTTATGGGGTTAGAAATCAGTGAAGAGGGAGCGCGTCAAGTTGCGATGCGTTCACGTGGTACTCCGCGGATAACTAATCGTTTATTGCGTCGTGTGCGTGACTTTGCACAAGTAAAAGGTGATGGCTCAATCAATGAGCTCATTGCGAGTCAAGCGCTCGATATGCTGAATGTGGATGCAGCAGGCTTTGACTACTTGGATAGAAAACTGCTTGTCGCGATTATTGATAAGTTTATGGGAGGGCCAGTCGGTGTTGATAACCTTGCAGCGGCGATAGGTGAAGAGCGTGAAACAATCGAAGATGTTCTAGAACCATTTCTGATCCAACAAGGTTTTATCCAACGAACGCCAAGGGGTCGCATGGCAACGGCCCATGCATACTTACACTTTGGTTTAACACCGAAAGACGTGTAAGTTGTACGACATTATCGGCTAAAAAAATCCCTTGTTAAAAACAAGGGATTTTTGATGAAAATGACGCAATACGTTAGAGAATAACACGCCTCAACATACGCGCGAAAAGATCAGTTTTTGACTTTTGCTAATAAACTAACAGCAAATAGTATCGCAGCCGTTAGTACCACGGAAGGGCCCGCAGGGGTATCGTAAAAGGCAGAGAAAGCTAAGCCCCCTGTTACAGATAACATTCCAATCAAAATTGCCACAACGGCCATTTGTTCAGGTGTGCGAGCAAAACGTCGAGCCGTTGCTGCTGGGATAATTAATAAAGATGTAATGATTAATGCCCCAACAAACTTCATCGCAATACCAATAGTTAATGCGGTGACTAACATCAATAACAGACGAAGACGTTGAATATCGACTCCATCAACAAAAGCAAGCTCTTGATTGACCGTCATAGATAACAACGAACGCCATCGCCAAAATAGTAATCCACACACGACAATCACGCCAATCAAGATAGTGATAATATCATCGTAAGTTACCGAGAGTAAGTCGCCAAACAAATAGGCCATTAAATCAACACGGACATTAGCCATTAGACTGACCACGACCAATCCCAGTGACAGAGCGCTATGGGCCATGATACCTAATAAAGTATCAACAGCGAGCTGAGGTCGGCGCTCCAGCCAGACCAAGATCAACGATAACAGTAAGGTGACAGCAATGACGGCATAGAATGGATTGATATTAAATAATAAACCGAACGCAACACCTAATAGAGACGCATGGGCAAGTGTATCACCAAAATAGGACATACGACGCCATACGACAAATGATCCGAGTGGGCCCGCGGCAATGGCGAGTAGCATGCCAGCAATCCAGCCGGGTAGAAGCAACTCAATCATGTTGACATTCCTTGTTGTGGGTATGCGTTGTTACGACATTACCTTCTAAATCATGTTGGTGATTGTGATGATGGCGGTAAACGCCGAGTTGCGAAGCGCCACGATAACCAAACATAGCGACAAATTCCGGGTGATTTGACACAACGTCAGGGGTGCCTGAGCAGCAAATATGACCATTGATGCATAACACTTTATCTGTTTTTGCCATCACCAAATGAAGGTCATGTGACACCATTAATACCGCACAACCCAGCTCAGTACGCAACTGATTGATTAAATCATAAAGAGCGACCTGGCCATTCACATCAACGCCTTGAGCGGGTTCATCGAGTACCAGAAGGTCGGGTTCATTGAGTAACGCGCGGGCAAGTAATACACGTTGTGTTTCACCACCTGACAACTTTTGCATAGGTTGACTCAGTAAGTGCGTTGCTTTGACGCGTTCGAGAGCGGGTAGTAATTGTTCTGTACGCACTTTCGGCTTTAACATCAAAAAGCGTTTAACCGTTAATGGTAATGTGGCATCTAAATGTAGTTTTTGTGGCACATAACCAATAGACAGTGCTTTTGCTCGTTCAATGGTTCCTGAGGTTGGTGCGAGAAGGCCGAGCACAACCCTAACAATCGTCGATTTACCGGCACCATTAGGGCCTAATAAGGTAATAATATCGCCTTTATTAAGTGAGAAACTCACCTCTTTCAGCACTTGCTTTTCGCCAAAGGAAACAGAAATTTTATTTAAATTCAGTAATGGTTGCATATGAAAAACATCTTGCAGAATTCATGTTGTGTTATATTATAACATTTCAAAATTAAAATCACGGAAAAAGACGTCTATGATACATAAATCTCAATTCAATGCCCGACAATTTATTATAGGAATGGCGACGGCTTCACTACTGACGACAACGATGGCAACGGTCGCAAAAGCGGATGTTGTGACCTCCATCCGACCACTTGCTTTTATCGCAGCAGGCATCGCTGATGGCGTGACAGAGACGCAAGTATTACTCCCCGATGGTGCTTCACCGCATGATTATGCACTTAAACCGTCTGATTTAAAAAAAATTAAACAGGCAGACTTATTCGTTTGGATAGGTCCCGATATGGAAATGTTTTTAGATAAGCCACTCAAGACATTACCGCAGAATAAACGTCTAGCGCTGGCTGAACAGGAAAATATCATCCCATTGTTAATGAAGGATAATGAAGAAGACGAACAGGGGCATGACCATGGCGATGAAGCTAATCATGATGAGGATCACGAACATCATCATCATGGTGAGTATAATATGCATATTTGGCTGTCACCAGAGATTGCAAAACAGGCTGCATTAGATATTCACGATCGTTTGGTAGTGCTTTATCCTGACCAAAAAGAGAAGCTGGACGTAAACCTTCGTAAATTCAATGAAAAAATGACGCAAAATGATAAGAATATTGTTAATATTTTAGAGCCAGCCAAAAACAAGGGCTATTTTGTTTTTCACGATGCTTATGGCTACTTTGAAAAACACTATCGGTTAGCTCCACTGGGGCATTTTACGATAAACCCGGAAATTCAGCCTGGTGCACAGAAATTACATAAAATACGAACTCAATTGGTTGAGCATAAAGCACAATGTGTTTTTGCTGAACCTCAATTCAGGCCAGCCGTCATAGAGAGTGTTGCTAAGAATACGGGAGTCAAAATGGGAACTCTCGACCCGCTAGGTAGCGGGCTGGAAATAGGCCCAGATAGCTATATGCAGTTTTTAATGCAACTGTCGAAGCAATACGCGAGCTGCCTGAATTAAACAAGAAGGAATTGTTTAGTGCAGCAAATGGCTAAAGGACTTGCACAGGTTTACGGTAGCCTGTCCAAGTCTCACAAAATCATGTTAGGGACATTAACAATAGCAACATTGGCCGTCGCGATTTGGCGGCCAGCGCATTTACCAACAACTAACTCTGATACCGAAAATTCTGTAGATACCGTTATTCCTCTTACATTTGCACCTTTAACGGATGCAACCGATGACATTATTCAAGATAGTAGTGATCAACTACCTGATGAAGGTGTCGCGGATGGTGATGGTAGCGAAGGGGAAACCGATGGCGCACCAATCCCTCATGAATATGTCGTTGCCAGTGGTGACAACCTTTCAAGTATTTTAACCCAATTCGGTATAGAATCAGGCGATGTTGCGACGTTAGCAAACCAGCATAAGGCGTTACGCAACTTAAAAATTGGTCAAACGTTAAATTGGGACTTAACAGAACAAGGCGAACTTGCCACACTCACATGGGAAGTCTCTCGCCGTGAAACACGTGTTTATAGCCGTGTTGGCAGTACCAATAAATTTGAAGAAAAGAAAGAGATCCGTACTGGCGAATGGCAAAACAGTGTTTTACCGGGTGTCGTTAATGGTAGTTTTGCCCAAAGTGCAAGCCAAGCGGGTTTGACACGTAGTGAAGGCCGTGAAGTGATCAAGGCTCTCCAGTGGCAAATTGATTTTCGTAAACTGAAAAAAGGCGATAAGTTTACCGTTTTAATGAGCCGTGAAATGCTGAATGGCCGTAACGAACAGAGCCAGCTCGTTGGTGTGCGTTTGCGTAGTGGTGGGAAAGATTATTATGCATTCCGTGCTGAAGACGGTAAATATTACGACAGTGAGGGGAATGGTTTAGAGCGTGGCTTCCTGCGTTTCCCTACCGCCAAACAATTCCGTGTATCATCACAATTTAATCCTCGTCGTGTTAACCCTGTAACAGGCCGTGTGGCTCCCCATAAAGGGGTCGATTTTGCCATGCCAGTAGGAACACCCGTTCTGGCTGTTGGTGATGGTGAAGTTATTGTGGCTAAGTACAGCGGTGCTGCGGGGAACTTCGTTGCTATTCGTCATGGCCGCCAATATACCACGCGTTATATGCATTTGCGTCAGCTACTTGTGAAACCAGGGCAAAAAGTTAAACGTGGTGACCGTATTGCGTTATCAGGGAATACAGGGCGTTCAACGGGTCCACATCTGCATTTCGAAATGTGGGTTAACCAGCAAGCTGTCAACCCTCTGACAGCGAAATTGCCTAGCTCAGGTGGTTTAACAGGGAAAGAGCGTAAAGAATACTTAGCTATGGTGAAAGAAACGAAACCACAGTTAAAGCTTAATTAAGCATCTCACTACTGGCAGATAATTGATATCTGCCAGTTTTTTTTGTAAAGCTTCCACTTGTTATCGTTTTAAGCTATAAAAGAGCGCAAATAGTTCTTTTAGGTACATCATGAATATAGATAAAGATACCGATAGTAAATTAGGCTATGTGCCTACCTTTCATAAATCCTATTTACAGCCTAAATATTGGGGTGTTTGGCTAGGTGCCGGCGTGTTTGCTGCTTTAGCCTATATACCTGTTAAAATTCGGGATCCCATGTTGGCTAAAGTGGGGAAATGGGTAGGCAAATTGGCGAAAAGTGCACGTCGTCGTGCAAAGATAAATTTATTATATTGTTTTCCTGATTTGACAGAGCAGGAAAGAGAGCAGCTAGTTGATAAGATGTTTGAAACTGCCCCCCAATCATTTGTGATGCTTGCAGAGCTTTGCCTTCGTGGTGCGAATAAAACACTAGCGAGAACACATTGGCACAATCAAGAGATTATCGATAATTTAAAACAGCAAGGAAGTCATGTTATTTTCATGGTGCCTCATGGATGGGCTGTAGATGCACCCGCAATGTTACTCGCTGCAAAAGGCCATAAAATGGCAGCCATGTTTCACCATCAAAAAAATCCAGTAGCAGATTATTTATGGAATAAAGCACGCTATCATTTTGGTGGTCGTTTACATTCTCGGGAAGCGGGGATTAAGCCGTTTATCGCCTCTGTACGCCAAGGTTATTGGGGGTTTTATCTACCCGATCAGGATCATGGTGAAGAGCACAGTGAATTCGTGGATTTTTTTGCGACCTATAAGGCGACATTGCCAGCGGTGGGGCGCTTAATGAAAGTTTGCAAAGCCAAGATAGTTCCTTTATTTCCAGTCTATGACCATCGTACACATCAACTGCATATTTATATTCGACAGCCGATGGATGATATTGATGGACAAGATGATCAATACATTGCCAGAAGAATGAATGAAGAACTGGAGTTCCTTGTTGGTCCAAATCCTGAACAATATACGTGGATACTTAAGTTATTAAAAACCAGAAAAGGTGATGAAATAGAACCTTATCAGCGTGATGATTTATATCGATAGTCGCGGCTCAATACTCGCTTATTTCTGACGTACTTAACGAAAAAAACACTTCAACATGTTATTAAGGTTGAAGTGTTTTTCTTTTTTAGCCGATATATTTTATTGTATAGACTTTTCTTATCCTTTTTTAGTAATCGAATTACGATTAATACCGTAGGTATTGTGAGTAATAAAAAAATAAAAAATATTTATTTTTTACTATTATGGTTTTTTTCTTAACTTTTAATATGATTTATTTATGTCAAATATATTTAGATGTTATTGATAATAAATGAAATTATTATTATGCCGTCAACATGAAATGCCTTGTTTTTTATGTGGGTATACACTGTGAATAGTACAATGTTAAGTAAATTATCAAGCGAAAAGGTCAAAAATCCTTATCAATGACCAATGTAAGCCATATGATGAATAAATTACACGTGTGAGGGGATATTTAAGAAATTAATCTCTTGAAAAGGAAAGGAGGGATTATTATAAATATCAGTAAATGGGTTGTTTAAATATGATAATCTTTAACTGAAGTTAATATTGGTATAAGTTTTAGGGAAATACGGAAAGATAAGAAACAAGACATCGAAATAACCTGAAGTTTTTATATCAGAATCCGGTAAAGCGAATGATAGAGAATGTCTCATTTAGTAATGAATAAAAGTCTTTATATTATTTCTATTTCATCTCACATCGGGCGAGTGGGCTGTCGAGGACATAATAATTAAAAATAATTTGTCACTTTGATATAATGAAATATTTTTAATTATCAAGGTGTATATATCTGGCTTATTGTAGTGCCTTAAGTTGAATTTTGTTTTTGGTTTTTTATAAATAATTATATATTAATCCATTTTGTTTGTAGCAATTGAAAGCTTGGAGTTGAAAACTCGCTTTTAATTTTTATGAATATTCAATAGTAATCATCCTAATATGACTAATTTATTTTATAAACCGTATTAAGAGACTTTACTTTAATATTATATTGAAATCTATTTAATAAACTTATTTTATAGCATCAACGCCATTATCTAAATCAGATGTCTTATTTTTCATCTTAAAATAAGCAAGATAGTTAATTTATAAAAGAACTCATTCAGTTTCATGATGTTTCTTGACTTAAATATTATTTAACTAATGATGGTAAAATATACTGTAAGTGCTTATACCTATTAACGAGTGTTAAATATGTTGATATATTTTTATTAAATAATAAAAATTGAGTCCAAAAATTGATTTGGAGATGCTATGGAAAAAACTCGAACTACATTGGACCAATGGATTACCTTGCAAGCTGTCGTAGATTGTGGCGGGTTTGCACAAGCAGCAGAAGTATTACATCGAACCCAATCAGCGATTAGCTATACAATCAGCAAACTTGAACAAACATTAGATATTGAAATATTTTCATTAGAAAAAAGGCGGGCAGTTTTAACGCCAAAAGGGGAAATATTATTAGCATTATCTCGAGAACTGACAAATAAAGCGATCTCATTAGAAAATAAGGCTAAATCGCTGAATAAAAACAATAATTCAAAAATAAATTTGGTGATTGATACTCTTTACCAAACAGATAATATTTTAAATAAAATGGGGGGATTTATTCAAACACACAGAGACTATGATATTGATATTGCTAAGCAAGCCATAGCAAAATCGGATATATTCTCCTTAAAGGATTATGATATTTTAATTACCCATCATTATGTTGAAATTTTAAACCCTATTTTTTTAGAGAAAGTAGAGGCTGTATTAGTTACTGAACCTGAACATATGTTACAACATGTGGAGGATGCTCAATTATTGGAAAACCTATCTAAACACGTAAAAATTGTTCTGGAGTCTTCAATAGAAGATGCTGTTAAAAGCGCTCAAACAATCAAAGCGGCATCATTAGAAACAGTCATTGGACTGGTTAAAAGTGGTATAGGCTATGCTTGGCTACCGAAAAATTTAATACAAAATCAACTGAATAAAAACGCATTAAAACAGCTCAAAATAACAACGGATAATATTTATTATAGTTTTTATTTGTATGTTAATAAAAACTCGTTAGCTCAATATGTGTTAGAAGAGTTTATTAATCAGTTTAAATATAATAGCTCAAATTTTTACCAGTCATTAAAGGATTAATCAAAATAATACATTTATTGTTTTGATATAATAACAAAAAATTCAATGTAATAGGATGTTAACTAAATAAACGTCTGGTGTTATATTTCCATCGCACACTTGTATGTAGTAAATATATTATTAATACGGTGGCATTAATATCAGAACATCTAATTATAGGAATCGATATGAGTATTCTAAAAAAATCCTTAGTAACTTTAGGGGTGGCTTTAGCTGTAACAACTTCTCCGGCTGTGTTTGCTTCAGGAACTATTGAGTTTACAGGGGAAATTACAGATTTAGCCTGTGCTGTGGATAGCAGCTCACAAAATTTAACGGTTGATCTTGGTAAGGTATCATCAAAAAGCTTAGCAACAGCAGGGCAAGTAGCGGGTTTAAAAGATTTCACAATTAAGTTGATTGATTGCCCTGCGAATGCAAAAGTGACGGTAAGATTCGGTGGTACACGCGATAATAACGATCGCGATATTTTGCAGATTGCACAAACTACAGGCCAAGCAACACAGGTAGGTATTGCTTTATTTGAAAAAGATGCCACAACGCAAATTAAATTATTTGATGATTCAAAACTGGTTGAATTTACCAATGCGGCAGGGGATTCTGTAGAACTAGACTATGTTGCTCGTTATAAAGCAACGGGTACTGCGACAGCAGGTTCAGCAAATGGTACAGCGATTTATAGTATTCAATACCAATAACAAATATATACTCTAAAATTCTAATTACATTTAATCGATAAGCCAAAACTATTCTAAGCAACATAAATAATAACGTTGTTTGGAGGGAATGAGCATGTCAGTCATATGCTAATTTGAATAATAGGTATAGAGGGTAACAAAGTTACCCTCTCATTCTAAATACAAAAAATGGCCTTATTATGAAGAAAATGATTTTTTCAGCAGTTTTTCTTTTATTTTCTATTTCACACTTAGCTTCAGCTGCGGGGGTCAGTGTCGGTGGAACGCGTTTTGTTTACCAAGAAAATAAACGTGAAATTGATATCCCTATTTATAATAGTGATAAAGAAAAACCATTTCTTATTCAAAGCTGGGTAAGCCCATTTGAAGGAGAAGGTAAAACACCTTTTGTTGCGACACCACCATTATTTCGTCTTGAGCCTGATAGTAATGGGGCGGCACGTATTTCTTATGTTGGTGAGCCGATTGGCTCAAATCAGGAAAAATTATATTTATTAAATATAAAGTCAATTCCACCTAAAGATTCGAAAATTGAAAATCAATTGCAAATAGTTATTAATTCACAATTTAAGCTGTTTTTAAGGTCGCAAGATATTGAGCCATTTGACTTTAGTAAAGTTATTATAGAAAAGAAATCAGATGGCGTTGTCATCAATAACCAGACACCATACCACTTGTCAGTAAGAGATATATTGGTTGATGGCGAAAATATTCAAGGTGCTGATCTTATCTACCCTAATTCAAAAGAATATGTGATCAAAAAAACAATAAATAATAATCAGAAAGTGGTTGTTAAATTTATTAATGACTATGGCGCGATTATTGAAAAAACATCTAATTAAGAGTATGAAAAATGTCTGCCTTAAGTTATAACAGTAAGAATCTATACCACTCAAAAATATTTATTGCGGTCAGTATAATCTTATATTCTAACAATGCTAATACAAAAGATGTTTTTGATATAAATGCAATAAATACAGGCATAGAAAGTCAAATTGCGGACGTAAATAGTTTAGATTACTTATCCTACTCAGGAGGGCAAGTACCTGGAAACTATCATGTAGACATTTATGTTAATGATAAATTTGTTGATGAACAACATTTACGTTTTATCTTTGATGAGCATAATAAAAAACTATCCCCTCTCATATCCAAAAAAATGTTATTAAGTTGGGGGGTTAAAAAAACAGCAAGTCAAGCATTTAGCAATATCAATGATGAAGATAAAGTTACGGATATTTCTGCGACAATACCAGGAGCCTCTTATTCGTATGACTTTGGAAATAGTAGACTTAAAATCAGTATTCCTCAAATAGGCTTAGATAACTATAGCCGTGGTTATGTTGATCCTAATGAATGGGATGATGGTATTAATGCTGCTTTTGTTAATTATAATATTCGCCATAACCAAAATTGGTATAAAGACCGTGATGATACAAATAACACTTTTGTTGGCTTACGCAGTGGAATAAACGTGGGGGCATGGCGGTTACGTAACCACAGTAATTACAGCCGTACTTCTAATGAAAGTCACTGGAATAATTTACAAACATATATAGAAAGAGATATTCGTTCACTGAAAAGCCATTTAACAATTGGAGAAACCGCCTCTGATAATGGGGTTATGGAGAGTAATCCGTATCGTGGAATAAAATTAGCTTCAGACGAAAGTATGTTACCACAGAGTCAACGTGGCTTTGCGCCTGTTGTTCAAGGTATTGCTCAAACGAATGCTGTCGTGACGATACGCCAGAATGGCAGTGTGATTTATCAAACGACAGTGCCACCAGGGGAATTTGAAATAAATGACCTCTATCCTACATCGTATAGCGGGGATTTAGAGGTTCAAATTGAAGAGGCAAATGGAACTATTCGTTCATTTATTCAGCCTTTTTCTGCTGTCCCTATGATGCAACGTGCGGGCGCATTAAAATACAGTGTCGATATTGGTAAATATAATGCTGATAATGCTTATCGTAAGCCTAATTTTGCTCAGGCATCGGCGATATATGGTTTACCTTATAATTTGTCGATTTATGGTGGATTTATTTTATCGAAAGATTATCAGGCATATACAGCAGGAACGGGGATAAACTTAGGTAATATCGGTGCTATTTCTGCGGATATAACACAGTCAAAAACAGAATTAATTGATAAAAAAGAGGCTCAAGGCCAATCATATCGAGTGCAATACTCAAAATATTTACCTGGTACGGGAACGTCATTTTCTCTTGCATCATATCGTTATTCGACAAAAGAATATTATGACTTTTCATCATCAAATAATGATCTTTATGCGAGTGGCAGAAAAAAACAGCAGTTCCAAGCATCAATATCCCAATCACTGAAAGATATGGGCTATTTATCACTCAATGGCTATCAGCAATATTATTGGGATCGAAGCGGAGTTGATAAAAACTTAACAATAGGTTTTAACTCAAATTACAAACAGATTAATTACGGTATCTCTTATTCATATACTAAGCAAGAATACACGAATAACAACAATGAAATGTTATCAGTTAACTTTAGTATTCCGTTTACTATTGGACAGAAAAATAACTGGGTTAATTATCGCTATAATACGAGTCGAAACGGCGACTCTATCAGCTCGGTGAGTGTCAGCGGTACGCGTTTAGCGGATAATAATTTACAGTTTGATGTAACACAAAATTATAACCATAGCCGTCATGAAAATAGTGGCTCGGTCAGTGGTAATTATGTTGTTTCATCAGGGGAATATAGTGCTGGTTATAGTTATGATCCCCGTTATCAAAATGCGAACCTTGGGGCATCAGGTGCATTACTGTTGCATTCAGGTGGGGTGACGGCGGCTCGCAATATTTATGATTCAGCGATTTTAGTGAAAGCAAAAAATATTAATAATTTGCAAGTAAACAATGCGCAGGCACTTTATACCGACTCATGGGGTTATGCGGTTGTTCCCAGTGCGACCCGTTATGAAAGAAATAAAATCAGCGTTGACCCCTCTACATTAACTGGAAATAACGACGTGGGGTTAAGTACAACGACAGTTGTGCCAACTCGAGGTGCTATTGTATTAGCTGATTTTAAAGGAAAACGGGGGGCTCGTGTCATGCTCAAATTAACTCACCATCAGCAACTTATACCTTTTGGTGCACAGGTTACCGTGTTTGTCGATAAAGATGAAATAACGACAGGTATTGTGGCAAATGATGGTGAAGTGTATTTAAGCGGTGTTCCTGAACAAAGCTTAATTCGCGTTCAATGGGGAAGCCATATAGAGCAACAATGCCAATTTCCACTTACGATTGATCTCAATAACGATAAAATTCAGTTTCTGGCAAGAGACTGCCAATAGGAGCGGACATGAACAAATTATTATTACTTGGTTGTACATCGATGCTTCTATTTACACAATCAGCTGCGGCAGAGTTTAGAGCATTATTTAAAAATTTACCCTATACAGTTAACACGCCTATTTATGTCTCAAGGACAGCACCTGTAGGTACAGAACTTGCTTCGATTGAATTGGGTACCTATACCGCTTGGAGTTGGAGTGGTGTGACAGACCCTGTTCAGGTAGGTCTCTATTTTCCATCCTTACCGGGGAATTCACCAAAATATAATGGTGCCTATGTGAGAGAACTCAATAACTCCGGTGTTGGTTATGCATTATATGGTAATGTCATCAGTCCATGTACAGGGCATGCTTATGTTGATGGTTTAAATACGATTGACGGTAATGTGGATAACAGAATGATATGCCAAGTGAACTCAAGTTCTGGTGAATATATCGTATCTTTAAAAATAGTTTTTTATAAGATGCGCAATAATGTGAAGACTCAAGTGCTACCCGCGACCCAAGCTGCGATGTTAATTATTTATAATAATGGATTTAAAACTAGGGACAGTTATGGGAATACGGAACCGAAAGTGAGTTTAGGGCCCGTTGATATCATATCAACAGGCTGTGAAGTGATTAACAATAATATTGTTGTACCATTTAATAGCGTGGATAAAGGAAGTTTTTCAGGCGTAGGGAGCGTGAGTCCAAATAGCGTTAAAGATTTTAAAATAAATCTTAGTTGCGACCCAGTATCACCGATTAAGATCACGTTTACAGGTACAGCTGTTGATAATAGTTTAGCACCCGGAACAATTGCTTTAAATAACCCTAGTGATATCAACACAGCTAAAGGGTATGGTATACAAGTTAAGTACAAAGACCAGCCAATTAAAATTAATCAAATGATGACAATAGAAGAGCGAAATTCAGCAACAGGCCTTTATAGTATCCCATTGCAAGCTGCCTATATTCAGACATCAAATAATACGCAAGCAGGTCAAGCAAATGGTACGCTCCAATTTAATTTGCAATATCATTAACTCCCAGAAAAATCGGACAGATTAATTCGCCATAATTCGCTATAACTCATGAGAAGCCCAACATTGATAGGGGGTTGGGCTTCTTGTTATTTTTATTGTGATGAAGCTGAGGTCTGCAATGGCATTTGATAGAATGGATTGGCACTATGGTGGGGATTATCCCGAAAATTTGTCGCATGAAAATGCGGGAACACATATTGGTTTTTATCTGGCATGGCTTATTCAAAATGGATTAGTGGGTGAATTTCATCAAGAAGAATCCGTTGATGAAATCGCGGCAGTTTGCGCCCGTAAAATGGATGGTCGCACATTTTTAATCTCAATGTGCGATGAAAAATTTATTGATGAAGATGTCAATGAAGAAGGTTTAGCATTCACCGAGTTTTATTATCAGGCTGAAGAGGGCGGCTATTTCGACGATTATGAACGCATTTTAGCGAAAGGATTGCCAACGGTATACCATGTTGAGAATACATGGGAAAATTACGATAAAATAGCAACTGTGATTGCAGCGGCTTTTAATAATTGGAAAGATCGTCAGTCTTCATTCTAATTAAGTGATAACGAGCTGACTAATTCAATCACTCTGGGTATGGAAATAGATATCCAAAATGAATTTATTCCTGTTCACTGAATAACACAACTAGAACGGATGTTTTACTCTATTTGCATTGTCCACTAAAAAGGGAGCGTTAACGCTCCCTTTTTGTTTAGGAAAATAACCGTTTGGATTTATTCCACTTCTAAAATACGGCAAGTGTTTGTACTACCAATAGTGCCCATCAAGTCGCCTTGAGTCACTAAAACCAGGTCACCAGACATTAAATAACCGTTGTCACGTAGACGAGTGACGGCTTCATTTGCTGCGGCGATCCCATCGGTGTGTGTGCTACAGAAAACCGGCGTGACACCACGGTATAGTGAAGACTGATTAAGTGTTTTTTCATGGCGAGACATCGCAAAAATAGGCAAGCCGGAACTAATGCGAGACATCATACGGGCAGTACGACCCGATTCAGTCATAGCGATGATTGCTTTTACCCCTTTAAGGTGGTTTGCAGCATACATCGTTGACATCGCAATCGCTTCTTCTGGTGAACTAAATTCCGCATCTAAACGGTGCTTAGAAACATTGAGGCCAGGCATTTTTTCTGCCCCTAAACACACTTGTGCCATGGCGGCGACAGTTTCGGCTGGATATTGCCCTGCCGCCGTTTCTGCTGATAGCATAACGGCATCTGTTCCATCAAGAACAGCGTTGGCAACGTCCATGACTTCTGCACGTGTTGGCATTGGGTTAGTGATCATTGACTCCATCATTTGTGTCGCGGTGATCACTACACGGTTGAGTTGACGTGAACGACGAATCAGTTTCTTCTGTACGGCCACTAACTCAGGATCACCAATTTCAACACCTAAGTCACCACGAGCCACCATGACAACATCAGAGGCAAGGATAACCTCATCCATGACTTCGTCAGTGGCAACAGCTTCAGCACGTTCTACTTTGGCAACTATTTGACATTCACAGCCGGCATCACGGGCTAAGCGGCGCGCATAATTTAAATCTTCGCCTGAGCGTGGGAAAGAAACCGCAAGGTAATCAACACCTATTTTTGCAGCAGTGATGATATCTTCTTTGTCTTTATCGGTGAGGGCTTCAGCAGATAACCCTCCACCTAGTTTATTGATGCCTTTATTATTAGAAAGTTGACCACCAACTGTCACTTCAGTAAAAACTTGTAAACCTTGAACTTCACGAACCTTGAGTTGGACACGTCCATCATCCAGTAACAGAATATCACCAGGAACGACGTCAGCGGGTAAGCCTTTGTAGTCAATCCCGACTTTTTGTTGGTCGCCTTCACCTTTACCAAGCGTGGCATCAAGGATGAATTTATCACCAACATTTAAGAATACTTTGCCGTCTTTAAATGTAGACACACGAATTTTAGGACCTTGTAAATCACCAAGAATGGCAACATGTCGACCTAAACGAGCAGCGATTTCGCGCACTTTATTGGCGCGGAGAATATGGTCTTCTGGAGTTCCGTGAGAGAAGTTAAGGCGTACAACGTTGGCGCCGGCGTTAATAATCTTTTCGAGATTATTATCACGATCGGTAGCTGGACCTAGGGTAGTAACAATTTTCGTTCTTCTAAGCCGTCTAGTCATGTATTACTCCGTTGACCTGTAATGGTGTTAATTTATTGAATGAAATGACTTCATACTTCAATTGTATGCTTTATATCAAAAATGCTATCTTGCCCATGACAGAAACCTATCCATTCAGGATCACTTCTCGTTTCTGCTTGCACATAACTTGAACCATTTTGCGTATTTTCGAGACCTTTTTGCGACAAGTTATTGTGCTGACACGAGCACAGCTATTATATACTGCTAATTAGTTAATGCTATCAGGTCTGCAAAACTATTAAAGCGATACTCGTTATATTCCACGTTGCCACCCCCTTGGTCACCTCCATCTGTGTGGCTTCTCGTATTATTACCGTACCTAATGGCGTATTGATTTGTCACTTTGCTATAGCTTGAGTTATTTAGCATCAATAATCAAAAAGCAGTTATCGCTACACGCTATCAAACCGCGAATCGCGTAATGCTTCTTTGACCCGTTTCAAGTTATCTCTAAATTTTTCACCTCTTCTTAAGGTAAAACCTGTTGTTAGCACATCAATAACGGTTAGTTGCGCTAATCTAGATACCATAGGCATGTACATATCAGTATCTTCAGGTACGTCGATGATGATTGAAAGGGTGGCAACGTGAGAAAGTGGGGAGTTATCGGAAGTAATTGCGATGACAGTCGCATCGTTATCTCGGGCTAAACGTGCCATATCGACTAACGCTTTTGTTCTGCCAGTATGTGAAATCAAAACGATAACGTCTCCCTCACTACTATTTATACAACTCATCCGCTGCATAACAATATCATCGAAATAGATGACGGGAATATTAAAGCGGAAAAATTTATTCATCGCATCATGAGCGACAGCAGCAGAAGCACCAAAGCCAAAAAAGCTAATCTTGCGAGCTTGGGTGAGAAGGTCAACAGCTCGGTTAATCGCTGTAATATCTAAGGTATGTTTGACATTATCTAACCCTGCCATCGCAGACTCAAAAATCTTATGGGTGTAGGTATTTACTGTGTCGTTTTCTTCAACATTACGATTGACATAAGGGGTGCCATTGGCAAGGTTTTGAGCTAGGCGCAGTTTGAAGTCAGGAAATCCTTTGGTATCCATCTTGCGGCAAAAGCGGTTAACGGTGGGCTCACTCACATCAGCCAGTTGAGCAAGGGTTGCAATGCTAAGATGGATAGCTCGCTGTGGCATACCTAAAATAACTTCGGCAACTTTCTTTTCTGATTTACTTAAAAAATCGAGGCTGCTCTTCATTTGTTCTAAAATATTCATATAACGAAAGTGCCTATTTCATCAAAAGGAGAAATTTTTCTGCCATAAAGATACTCTGTATTTTATTAATATCGTTTTTGAAGGCAGTGTTTATAACAGGAATATACTATGGGTTATGGTTAACCTATCCGAATGTTCCAAGTTTGTGGCGTAATTTTTTACGAAACTATGAGCTGTATCTAATTTTCATCTCAGTCAGTTCACTGACGGTTTTGTTATTTTATTACAAATGCTGTCACCATTCAGTTATGATGACACGAGCCACGTTTGTTGTTTTTTTCAGCATAAAAACTGTGATCAGTATCATCAATATTTACTGAGTACCTTCAAAAGGGTACATTAGCGGAACATCTGGCTAATTTTGTAACAAAATTACAATAAATTCCGCAAATTGAGGAGAACCAATATGGCGGTAAATAATGCTGCTCAAGCCTGTGACTTGATTATTTTCGGCACCAAAGGAGACCTCGCTCGTCGTAAATTGCTTCCATCTTTGTATCAGTTGGAGAAAGCAGGCTACATTCACCCAGACACGCGTATTATCGGTGTTGGCCGTGCGCAGTGGAGCCAGAGCGATTATATTGAATTTGTTGAAAAAGCATTCAGCGAATTTTTGAAAGAAGACCTTGATCCGGTACTGTGGGAAAAACTTAGCGCACGTTTAGATTTCTGCAATCTAGATGTTAATCAAACTGAAAATTTCGATAGTTTGGCACAAATGCTTAAGCAGGATCGTCATCCCGCGATCCACTATTTTGCCATGCCGCCAAGTACGTTTGGTGCAGTTTGCCAAGGGCTGGGACATGCAGGATTAAATAAGCAACCTAACCGTGTTGTCATGGAAAAACCTTTAGGCACGGATTTAGCTTCTTCACAAGAAATTAATAATGAAGTCGCTAAGTATTTTGATGAAAGCCAAGTCTATCGTATTGACCACTATCTCGGAAAAGAAACGGTGCTTAACTTGTTGGCGCTTCGTTTTGCTAACTCGCTGTTTATCAATAACTGGGATAACCGAACCATCGATCATGTACAAATTACGGTTGCGGAAGAAGTCGGTATCGAAGGTCGTTGGGGCTACTTTGATCAGGCAGGGCAAATGCGTGATATGGTGCAAAATCACCTATTACAAATTTTAACGATGATTGCCATGTCTCCTCCCGCAGATTTGACGACCGATCGCATTCGTGATGAGAAGGTTAAAGTCTTACGTTCACTACGTCGCATTGACCATACGAATGTTAGAGAAAAAGCAGTTCGCGGCCAATATACCGCTGGTTTTGTTCAAGGTAATAAGGTGCCTGGTTATCTTGAGGAAGAAGGCGCTAATAAGCAAAGTATGACCGAAACCTTTGTGGCATTGCGTGTCGATATTGATGATTGGCGTTGGGCTGGCGTGCCTTTCTACTTACGGACAGGCAAGCGTCTGCCTGCAAAATGTTCAGAAGTTGTGGTTTACTTTAAAAAACCTGCGCTGAATATTTTTTCAGAAAGTTATCAGGAGCTTCCACAAAACAAACTCACTATCCGCCTACAGCCTGATGAAGGTATTGATATTGAGATCATGAATAAGGCACCTGGGCTCGATCATAAACATCGCTTGCAAACAACGAAGTTGGATTTGAGTTTCTCAGAAACATTCAATCAAACTCACTTAGCGGATGCTTATGAGCGTTTATTGCTCGAAGCAATGCGCGGTATTCAGGCATTATTTGTTCGTCGCGATGAAGTGGAAGAAGCATGGAAATTTGTTGATTCCATTATGGACGCATGGGCAATGGATAACGAAGCACCTAAACCATATCAAGCGGGGACTTGGGGGCCTATTGCTTCTGTCGCTATGATCACCCGTGATGGGCGTTCATGGAATGAATTTGAATAATAACGTCTAATATTATTTTTATAAGGCCAGTTGTTGCAGAGATAAGCCAACTGGCCTTATTGATTGACGTGATATCAACGGCGATTTATCACATTCTTGTAGGTCGCCATTAAAGCACCAATTCACTGCGACCGGTTGCCGCCATATGAATAATTCCTTGCTCAATGCGTAAACAGGCCATTTTCGCGGCATCGGGCACGGATAACCCCGCTAATAATTGAGCTGTTAGCTCCGCACCAAATAAATCACCTGTGCCTTTGGGGGTGACTGGGTAACGTTTATGGCGGATAACTGACACATCTTGCTTCGTGACACAAACGACGTCGATATTCTCTTCATCGGGTTGAAATGCGCTGGTAATAATGACCCATTGAGTATGCCCCTTTAATAAACTACGGGCAGCTTTAGTTGCATCATCTAAAGTTTGTATCTCTTGGCCACTGAGCGTTGCTAACTCAAATTTATTTGGAATGATCCCTGTCGCAAGTGGAATAACGTCATTTCGATAAACGTCAGCGATTTCAGGTGGTATGTAGAAGCCGCTGTCTTCATCGCCCATAACGGGATCGACGATCACGGGGATAGAAGGGGGCGTTTTACGTATAGCAGTTAGCCACTGTGCTAAATCATGTGCTTTGTTTTTAGAGCCTAAGTAACCCGTTAAAATGGCACGTACACCCGCCATACAGCCACGTTCCACTAAGCCACTTAAGTAACCGCGAAACCACTCTGAAGGTAACTCACCACCATGGCAAGTCGCGTAATGTGGAGTATTGCTTAAAATAACCGTTGGTACAGCGGCAACGCGCAAGCCTTGTTTCATTAATGCAGGGACGGCAATGCTATTACCGACACAGCCATAAACAACCTGAGATTGGATAGAGATGACATCATAGGGGAGTGGTGTCGCATTTGTGTCGTTTTGAAAACTATTAGAGGTGAGGTTGAAGGTAGCCATTTATCTCTCTTTCGGACGAAATACATATTTTACGAATATGACTCATATAAGAAGCCTGTTTGTTGTTGAAGTCAATGATAAACAGTTGATGTGTTGTCTAATAAAAGAAAACAGTAAAAAATGTATTTTTATCAATAAAAAATAGGGTTATTTAGTGAGGGTTTTTTGGTTGTTTATTCGCTATCTTATGAACAATACTGAGGTTCTTGCGGTTATAGATGCATAATTATGCAATAAAAATTCATTATAAAAAGCTGTTTATATTCATTGACTTAATATTTTTGGCATGCTAAAAATAGCATGTCTTAACAATTATATGAGGGTTCGGAGTAACTTGGGTGGATGTCCATCCGATGAAATGAATGAGATATCATGCTTAGCGTGAATAGCATTAAAATCAGTAAGTCACAAAGAAGAACAACCCACAGACTTTTCCTTTCAGCTATCCTTTCCAGTGAGCATCACTGGTGCGGTGCTTTATAGCGTCTCTCTAAAATATTCACTTTGCTGAATAAAACCAGCATTTTCTTGATATTTATTATTTTTTTATACTCGCATGAAATTTTTCGCTGACGAAAAGTGCGTTTTTTCTGTATGAAAAAAAAGCAGGCATGCGGTTGTCTGTAGAGAGATTATATAATGATATATTGGATATTTTTAGTATTATCTATTATCGCCGAAGTGACCGGTACTTTATCCATGAAACACGCCAGTGTCAGTGGTGGCTATACCGGAATGGTCGTCATGTATGTCATGATCGCACTTTCCTATATTTTATTGGCTATTGCGATTAAAAAAGTGGCGTTAGGGGTCGCGTATGCCTTATGGGAAGGCATCGGTATTTTATTCATCACCACCTTTAGCGTACTGTGGTTTGGTGAATCACTCTCACCAATGAAAATCGGTGGGTTAATCTTGCTAATCGTCGGTATTGGATTGATAAAATTTGGTACTAAAAAGGCTGTCGCCACTAAGTCATCTCAAAAAGCACACACCGCTGTTAAATCAAGCAGCTTGACACAATCGATGACGAAAACGGAGGCCTAATTATGGATATGCAATTTGAATGGTGGCACGGTGCCTTTTTGGTATTAGCAGTCGTACTTGAGATTTTAGCGAATATCTTGTTAAAAATGTCGAATGGATTTAAACGTTACTGGTTAGGTATTCTCTCATTATTAGCGGTATTAGGGGCATTTAGTTCCCTTGCTCAAGCAGTAAAAGGAATCGAGCTGTCAATCGCTTATGCACTGTGGGGGGCGTTTGGGATTATCGCGACAATTGCCGCGGGATGGATACTTTTCAACCAAAGACTCAACTACAAGGGTTGGGGCGGCATTGCGGTACTGCTACTAGGAATGGTGCTCATTAAAATGTCATAAAAACAAGCGCCGATACCGTGTGTATGCGGCGCTTTTAATATTTTATATGGATTAATCCACCCTATTGGCTAATCAATCAATCGCCGCAACGATTTTAATTTCCACTTTATACTCGGGTTTCATTAGTGCCGCTTGAACTGTACAACGAACAGGCGCGCTACCTTCAACAACCCATGCATCCCATGCTTGGTTCATGCCAGCGAAATCAGCTTTATCAGCTAAGAAAATAGTGGCATCTAAGATCTTACTCTTATCAGAACCAACACGTTGTAGAAGAATATCAATAGCGGAGAGTGTATCTGTGGTTTGCGCAATAATATCAGCATCTAAATTTTCAGGAACGCTGGTGTAGTAAACAACATTATTGTGAATAACCGCTTCAGACCAACGCTTATCTGGATCTATCCTTTCAATCGTCATTAGGGTTCCTTAGTGCTTTATCTATGAGTTTTTTTAAGAATAACAGTTAGTTCTATTAATGAAAATCCCTTCTGGCATGAATACACCATTTAGCTCAGCAGGTGAGGGCAAGACATGGTAAAGTAATCCCCTTCAAATTGAATGATTAATAGGTTTGCGGTGTACGACGATTTCTCTTCTGATGGCTTTTTAGCGAAAACAATCCCTGGGTTTCAACCACGTGCAGCGCAGGTGACTATGTCTAATGCTGTCTCTGAAGCCATTGCAAAACAGCAAGTGCTAGTGGCTGAGGCGGGGACAGGTACAGGTAAAACGTTTGCGTATTTAGTTCCTGCATTACGATCAGGTAAAAAAGTGATTGTTTCAACAGGCTCGAAGGCATTACAAGATCAACTTTATCATCGTGACCTACCGACGATTATTGATGCGATGCAATATACCGGTCGTACAGCATTGCTCAAAGGTCGTTCTAATTATCTGTGCTTAGAGCGTTTAGATCAGCAATCATTAGGTGGTGGCAGCCTTGAACCTGAAATTCTCTCTGCTGTTGTACGGTTGCGTAGTTGGTCAATTGAATCCGAATCAGGGGATGTGAGTACGTGCCATGATATTGCGGAAGATCATGCCGTTTGGCCGCTAGTCACCAGTACTAATGACAACTGTTTAGGCAGTGATTGCCCTCGTTATCAAGAGTGCTTTGTTTTAAAAGCGCGTCGTAAGGCATTAGATGCCGATATTATAGTGGTAAACCATCACTTATTTATGGCTGACCGCGTGGTGAAAGATACGGGGTTTGGTGAGCTGATGCCGCAAGCCGATGTGATGATTTTTGATGAAGCGCATCAAATCCCAGATATCGCTAGCCAATACTTTGGTCAACAATTAAGCAGTCGCCAATTGTTGGATCTTGCTCGTGATATGGTAATGAGTTACCGAACAGAGCTTAAGGATCTGGTTCAGCTACAAAAGAGTGCAGACAGGCTAACTCAAAGTACCTTAGATTTTCGTTTAAATTTGGGGGAAAACAGCTTTCGAGGGAATTTACGTGAATTATTAAAAACGCCCACGGTACAGCGAGCGTTAACACTACTCGAAGATTCCCTTGAGCTCTGTTATGAAGTCATTAAAACGTCACTAGGGCGCTCACAAACATTAGATTCTATTTTTGAACGAGTAACACTGTATCGCAATAGACTCAATAGGTTGAAAGAAGTCACTATTCCAGGTTACAGCTACTGGTTTGAAAGTTATGGTCGCCACTTTTTATTAGCATTAACCCCTCTGACGGTAGCAGATAAATTTAGTGAAATGATATCTAGCGCCCCAGCAAGCTGGGTATTTACCTCCGCGACATTATCAGTCAATGAGCAACTTAACTATTTTACAGATAGATTAGGAATTGATTCAGCCAAAACATTATTATTAGCAAGTCCTTTTGATTATCAAAGCCAAACGTTACTTTGTGTACCGCGTTTTCTGCCAGAAACGAATCAAAAAGGCATCGCACAAAAACTGGCTACCATGTTAAGACCCCTGATCATCAAAAACCAAGGGCGTTGTTTTTTCTTATGTACATCACATTTGATGATGCGTGAATTAGCCGAAGAGTTTAAAGTGACCTTGACTCTGCCTGTTTTTATGCAGGGGGAAACGAGTAAAAATAAATTACTGACACAGTTTATTGAGGCAGGTAATGCCGTATTGGTCGCGACGAGTAGCTTCTGGGAAGGCGTCGATGTTCGTGGAGATGATTTAACCTGCGTTATTATCGATAAATTGCCTTTTACTGCGCCAGATGACCCCCTATTACGAGCGCGTATTGAGGATTGTCAGCTAAGAGGAGGGGATCCTTTTGCTGATGTACAAATCCCTGATGCCGTGATTACGTTGAAACAAGGGGTTGGGCGCTTGATCCGTGACACTAGCGATTATGGTGTGATTGTGATTTGTGATAATCGTTTAGTAACGCGCCCATATGGTGAGGTTTTCTTGAACAGTTTACCGCCATCGCCAAGAACTCGTAGTTTAACTAAAGCGATTGAGTTTCTTGAGAAAAAAAGAACTGATATTAATAATAGTAAGTAAACCAAGGCCATAAGGGCTTTTTTGTACTCTTTCCTCTTGAGTTTATGCTACTATAAATCGCATTTTCAGGTCACTGTTGACAGGCAGTGGCATCAAATCTAATCATTTGCCGGAGTTGTGGCATGTCGAGCCGTATTCTTGCTGTTGATACAGCAACAGAAGCATGTTCAGTCGCATTATTATGCGATGGAGAAATTATTTCTCGCTTTGCAGTTTCACCACGAGAGCACACTCAGAAAGTGTTGCCCATGGTGGAAGACGTTTTATCACAAGCGGGGCTTTCGTTAAGTCAATTGGATGCATTAGCATTCGGGCGGGGACCGGGCAGTTTTACGGGCGTTCGAATTGGTGTGGGGATAGCTCAGGGGCTGGCGTTAGGCGCTAATTTGCCAATGATCGGCATTTCATCGCTAATGACATTGGCTGAAGGAGCATATCGCGTTGGAGGTCATGCTCGGGTATTGGTCGCAATCGATGCTCGAATGACAGAAGTGTATTGTGCTCAATATCAACGTAATGCAGAGGGAATATGGCTTGGCGAGGACAGTGAAGCGGTCATGAGTCCAGATCTTTTCCGTGATAAAATTAGCCAACTTACTGGGGAATGGAGCCACGCAGGGACAGGTTGGCAAGCCTATCTACAATTACAAGATAACGATATTGTCTTGAATGATAGCACTGTTGAATTGCCAACAGCACAAGATATGTTGCCTATCGCTGAGCGTTTATGGCGAGCAGGTAAGGTGGAGTCAGTGGAAAACGTGGAACCCACTTACTTACGCAATGAAGTGACGTGGAAAAAACTGCCTGGTCGTTAATGCGTTAATTTTCAGTTGTTGTATTTATTTTAGGGTTATTTAGCGTATTAAAATTATGAATCATTTCAATTTAAATAATCTAAATTGGAATGATTTTTTAATTAAATGATTAAAATAAACAAATAGAAATTGACTAAAGGTTCTGCAATACGTCTATAATTGACTTGATAGTACATTTCTCACTCAGCCCATTGAACATATCGTGTGATATACGATGATATTCATATTAATCCTTGCCGTCTGAATTTATAATTCACTTAAATGGAGGTGGTATATGGGAATAAAAATTAACTGTCGCACTACACTTAACGTTGTCTTATTTGTCGGCGTATTAGCGCTAACAGGTTGTGTGTCGATTCCTTCCTCAATTCAAGGTTCGTCACCAAATCCAGCGGTTAACTTATCATCAGTACAAAATGCGCCTGAAATGTATATTGGGCAAGAAGGCCGTTTTGGCGGAAAAGTCATCTCTGTATTTAATCAACCTAATAAAACACGTTTAGAAATCGCTGTTATTCCGTTAAATAAATATGATGCAGCTCCTGAATTAGGTGTTCCTTCTGTAGGTCGTATTTATGCTTTCGTGAATGGCTTCCTTGATCCAGCTGACTACAATGGTCGTTATATAACGGTTGTCGGTAAAATTACAGGAGAACAGCCAGGCAAGATAGGTGATATACCGTATAAATATGTCACTTTAGATGCAACGGGATATCAACGTTGGAATTTAACACAAAGTGTTATTTTACCTCCGGCTGGCCCATGGGGTTATGGCTATTATGGTAATCCTTATTACTATAATCACCCTTGGGGTTATGGATATGGTTACGGCTACCCTGGCGGGGTCGCGCCAGTACAAACGTATTTAACGGAATAAGATTAAATTGGACAATTTGCAAGAGGAGGCAATTTAGCCTCCTCTTTATTTGATTTGTGAGTTCGACTGACTTATTTTTAGGCGTATGCACGGGTAATGTGTTAATTTCTCCAAAAATTGTTCAGAAGAGTGTATTATTACGATATCTATACCGGATATCGTTCTGGTAAAACACACTAAAATGAAATAGGCGGACTGTCCCGCCTATTTTTGTTTCGAAGGAATGAAATTTATTTAGTGATAGAGCTCTCAACCTTGGCACAGGGTATTTTTCAAACTGGTACGCTGAGTTAATAATTTGTTAAAAGGGTGTTGAGTCATATTACTATACTAAAATTCAGGAGTCATACTTTGGAAAAAATCTGGCTGAAAAATTACCCAAGCGATGTTCCGGAAGAGATCGATCCTGATCGCTTTGCTTCTTTAGCGGAGTTACTTGAAAATTCGGTTTCGCAATATGCGGATCAACCTGCGTTTATTAATATGGGCGCAGTGATGACTTACCGCAAGTTGGAAGAGAGAAGCCGTGCTTTTGCGGCATACCTACAGAATGGCTTAGGGCTTAAAAAAGGCGACCGTGTGGCATTAATGATGCCCAATCTATTGCAATACCCAATAGCGCTATTTGGTATCTTACGTGCGGGCATGGTTGTTATTAATGTTAACCCACTTTATACACCAAGAGAGTTAGAGCATCAGTTAAACGACAGTGGTGCAAGCGCTATTGTGATTGTGTCAAACTTTGCGCATACTCTTGAGAAAATTGTTTTTAATACCAAAGTTAAGCATGTGATTTTGACCCGCATGGGGGATCAGCTTTCTCGCCCTAAAGCGACGTTAGTTGATTTTGTGGTGAAGTATGTCAAAAAGCTCGTTCCGAAATATCATCTACCGGATGCCATTTCGTTTAGGCGTGCGATGCATTATGGCTATCGTATGCAGTACATTAAACCGAATATTACGGGCGATGACCTAGCATTTTTGCAATACACAGGAGGCACAACAGGGGTTGCGAAAGGTGCAATGTTGACACACCGCAACATGTTAGCGAATATTGAGCAAGCGAGAGCCGCTTATGGCCCAGTCTTAAAAATTGGCTCAGAGTTTGTGGTGACAGCACTGCCGCTTTATCATGTTTTTGCTCTTATGGTGAACTGCCTCCTTTTTATCAATGTTGGTGGGGTAAACCTATTAATAACCAACCCTCGCGATGTACCTGGTACCGTCAAAGAGTTAGCTCGTTATCCCATCACTTCAATTACCGGGGTCAATACCTTATTTAATGCGTGGTTGCATAATGCCGAATTCCAGAAACTTGATTTTTCCAAGTTAAGGTTGTCGGTCGGTGGCGGAATGCCTGTCCAGAAAGCCGTTGCCGAGAAATGGCAAAAACTCACCGGTAAGCACTTATTAGAAGGTTATGGCTTAACAGAATGTTCACCACTTGTGACCGGAAATCCGTATAATCTGACCGCTTATAGTGGTAGTATCGGGTTACCTGTTCCATCAACAGAGATTAAACTGGTTGATGACGACGGCAATGAGGTTGCTGCGGGAGAGCCGGGTGAAATGTGGGTCAAAGGCCCTCAGGTCATGAAGGGCTATTGGAACCGACCTGACTCAACCGCTGAAATTTTGCGTGATGGCTGGTTAGCGACGGGCGATATCGCTGAAATTGATAGTGAAGGCTATATACGTATCGTTGATCGTAAAAAAGACATGATTATTGTCTCTGGCTTTAATGTTTATCCAAATGAAGTTGAAGATGTGATTTCATCTCACCCTGATGTGGTTGAATGTGCGGCAATTGGCGTACCAAGTACCAGCACAGGGGAAGCCGTTAAAGTATTTGTGGTTAGCAGTAATCCGAAATTAACATCTGATGACTTAAAAACATTTTGTCGCCGTTCACTCACCGCGTATAAAGTCCCCAAGCTGTTTGAATTTAGAACAGAGTTGCCAAAGTCAAATGTTGGAAAAATATTGCGTAGAGAATTACGTGATGAAGAAAAACAGCAAAAAGAAAGCTCAACAGCATAATGTTAGCTTATCGGTTTGCATCCCTATGAGTAACGCCGGTTTTTACCGGCGTTACTGTGATGAGTATATAAAAAGAGAAATTTGTTTTGAATTATCGTTTAGTAACAACGGACAGTGAGCTTGCACAAGTATGTCAGCAGGCAAGTGAAGCTGATTGGCTTGCATTGGATACCGAATTTGTCCGTACTCGAACTTATTATCCACAATTAGGTTTGCTACAGCTTTATGATGGAAAACAAGTTTCATTGATCGACCCTTTATCAATCAGCGACTTTTCACCGTTTAAAGCGTTGCTGACTAATCAGACTGTCACTAAATTTTTGCATGCAGGTAGTGAAGACCTTGAAGTATTTTTGCATGACTTTCAATGTGTCCCTGAGCCGATGGTTGATACCCAAGTGATCGCCGCATTTTTAGGTTACCCAATTTCGTGTGGCTTTGCCTCTTTAGTTGCAGAATATCTAGGGGTAACGCTGGATAAAAGTGAATCTCGAACCGATTGGTTAGCGCGTCCACTCAGTGAAAAACAATGCCTATATGCGACAGCAGATGTTTTATATCTGTTGCCATTAGCGAAAATTCTCATGCAAAAAGTGGAAGAAGCGGGCTATCTTGCTGATGCCTTAGAAGAGTGTCAAAGAACCGTTGAGCGGAGACAGAAAATCACGGATCCGGCGCTAGCCTATCGAAACATCACGAATGTGTGTCAGCTTAAAGATGAACAGCTTGCTTGTTTGCAAATGCTGGCTGAATGGCGTTTAAATCAGGCCAAAGCACGTGATATGGCCATTAATTTTGTTGTTAAAGAAGAACATTTATGGAAGGTGGCTCGTTACTTGCCTAGTTCGTTAGGTGAACTTGATGCTTTGGGACTCACGGGGCAAGAAATCCGATGTCACGGAAGACGATTGCTCAGTATTGTGGAAAAAGCCAAACAAATGAATGAAAGCGACTATCCGCCAATGGTTGCAAACTTGAACGAACAATCCCAGTATAAAAGTTTATTTAAAGAAATTAAGGCGGTAGTAAAAGAAATCGCTGAACATGAAAAATTTAATGCTGAATTACTGGCATCTCGTCGACAAATTAATCAGTTGTTATCGGTACATTGGGGGATTAAATCCTTGTCTAAGCAGCCTGAATTATTAGATGGCTGGCGAGGTCGCTTGCTAGCGGAACCCATTACAAAACTGCTTAATCAAACACACTAGTTTGTATCCCCGCGTTATTCGACCAAATTGTAGCCTTAAATCGAGCTCGCTGGATTTAAGGCTCTCTCAACAAAGAACAACATAGCGTTAATGAGACCTTGGGTAAAACTGCCCATATAATCCTTAGGCATATTAAAAGCATTTTATTCACTCTTTGTGAAAGGTTGTTTCTGTATTTTGAAAAATAATCAAAGAACAATATTTAGCCAAAATAGCAGGCAAGATGTGGAATGAAGTTTATCATTTTAAAGTTATTGTTAATCGCCTCTATTCCTTAAAAGATAACTGACCCGTTATTTTGTCGATCTTGTATATAAGTTTTATTGCCGATGAGTCTTTATTTTGGTGAAGAGGATTAAAATTAGCGTGAATAGATAGTGCGTTATGCTAATAGGGTAATCTAGAAGATGTGGTGTTTAACATTTGGTTATATTGCAAGCAGAGAGCTTATCTAAAAGAATCGCAAACATTATTTTAGCGATAGAAAACCCAAGCCATAAAAAATATTATGGCTATTTAGCTTACTAATGATTAAGCCAATTCAATTGACTGAAAAACTGATAAAGCGAGCCGCTATTTATCACTTAAAAACAACGGCTATTTGCTATGATTATTTCTCAGTTGTTTTTAGCTCATCACCTTCAGGTAATGTCACGTTCAATTCAAGTACTGAGATATCGTCGTCTTTTTGTTCGAATTGTACAGAAAGCATCTCAGGGTCAACTTGAACATACTTACAAATAACCTGTAAAATATCTCTTTTCATATCAGCAAGATAAGGAGGTTCACTATCACCGCGGCGACGTTCTGCTACGATGATTTGCAATCGCTCTTTTGCGATATTTGCTGTCGGTTTTTTCCGCGACAGAAAGAAATCCAATAAAGCCATTATTTACCCCCCAAATAGGCGTTTCAAGAAACCTTTTTTCTCTTCTTCAATGAATCGGATAGGGCGTTCTTCACCTAAAATACGATCAACACAGTCGCTGTATGCCTGACCAGCATCAGATTCCGTGTCTAAAATCACAGGTTCACCTTGGTTTGATGAACGTAATACGGATTGATCTTCAGGGATCACACCAATTAATGGAATGCAGAGTATTTCTAAGACATCTTCCATACTCAACATATCGCCACGAGTCACTCTTCCTGGATTATAACGGGTTAATAATAAGTGCTCTTTGATAGGGTCTAAACCTTTTTCGGCGCGGCGTGATTTAGAGGCAAGAATACCTAGGATGCGGTCAGAATCGCGTACTGAAGAGACTTCTGGGTTGGTAGTGATAATCGCTTCATCTGCAAAGTAAAGTGCCATCAATGCACCACTTTCGATACCTGCTGGTGAATCACAGACAATAAAGTCGAATGCTAATTCATTACCTAATTCGTCGAGTATCTTTTCAACGCCTTCTCGAGTAAGGGCATCTTTATCACGAGTTTGTGATGCAGGTAGAATATAGAGATTCTCTGTACGTTTATCTTTAATGAGTGCCTGATTTAACGTGGCATCACCTTGAATGACGTTAACGAAGTCATACACTACTCGGCGTTCACATCCCATGATAAGGTCGAGGTTACGCAGACCGATATCAAAATCGATCACAACTGTTTTTTTCCCTCTTTGTGCTAGGCCTGTAGCTATGGCCGCGCTTGAAGTGGTTTTACCTACGCCACCTTTACCAGATGTAACAACAATTATGCGTGCCATGAATAATTCCTTGTAAATAAGGTCTAAATTAAGTTTTCAATATTTAATCTGTTATCAACGAGACAAAGTTTCGCTGCTTTGCCGAGAAATTCAGAAGGGATCTGATCACTCAGCCAATATTCACCCGCAATAGACACCAATTCGGCTTGCAGGTGTGTACAAAAAATTTGGCTTTCAGTATCACCAGAGGCGCCCGCAAGAGCTCGACCTCTCATTATGCCATATATATGAATATTACCATCTGCAAGTAATTCTGCACCTGCGCTGATATTACTTGTGACAATAAGATCACTATTTGGGGCATAAATTCGTTGACCTGAACGAACTGGGCTATTAATAATTCGAGTTTTTCGATAACTAAACTCAGGGTCCGCTGGCGAAGCAATTTCAACGTTAGACGGCGTTGATTCAGGCTGAATGTCAACGGCTTTTTGGCTTTTGCCTTCACTCAGTACCGCTAAACCTGCATCACTGACTTTCTTCCGTAATAAAGGGTCGGTGCATCCACTTATTCCGACAACCCTTAAACCAACTGATATAACAGCCTTATGGATACTGTATAAATCCGCATTCGCTGTTAAATCGGCAATATTAATAACCACAGGCGCGTTTTTAAGGAAGTCAGGTGCTTGGCTTACCTTATCTTGAAGCGCTTTTTTGATGAGTTTAGTTTCTTCACTACGTAAGTGAAGCACTGAAAGAGTAAAGCTACTGCCTTTGAGTTCTATTGGCGACTGTGACATCTATCCGGGCTCAGCAAATTAAAATATCCGAAACAAACTTCGGGAGACGATATTCTGTAAAACAATAGCATGTTATAGTTACTGCATTCCTCAAGCAAGCCAATGAACCAAGAAAAAGAGTTAAATATAATGATTTGTGCAATATATCGTAGTCCTAACCGTGATCAAACATATCTTTATATTGAGAAGAAAGATGATTTTTCTCGAGTCCCCGAAGAACTGATGAAACAATTCGGCGTTCCACAGTTTGCGATGACATTATCCCTTACAAACCGCGATAAATTGGCAAATGCTGATATTGAAAAGGTCAAAGCAGATTTAATTGAAGTCGGATATTATCTTCAATTTCCACCACCAGTTGAAAATTTACTCGCTGAATATCGTGAGTCTTGTAGCGAATAAAATTAGGATAATCCTGAAATGATAATTGACCGGTGGGAGTGATGAAATGAAACCAACTTTACTATTTACTTTAATTAGCGGCTTATTTTTAGTGAGTTGTTCAGCGAAGCCACCGGTTTCAGCTGCACCGAAACAATTGACTACTCAACAAAATGTTGCAATTGCGCAAGAAGTTGAAGCGCTAGATAAAGCATTTCCAATTGAAAATCGTGAGCCATCACAATTTCCGGCTTATGTTGAGTTATTAAAACAGCACGCGATAGCGCAAGGAATTAAACCGAGCACGGTTGAACGGGGATTCGCTAATATCCATTTTATTGAGCGTGTGGTTAAGGCCGATAAAGGGCAACCTGAAAAAAGAGCCACCGTGACTTTAGAAAGCTATTTAAAGAATGTGTTACCCGCCTCGCGCATTAACGCAGGTGCTCAAAAATATTGGGAAAACGAAGCAATCTTAAATGCGGTTAGCAAACGTTATGGTGTTCCGCCTCAATATATTGTTTCTTTGTGGGGACTAGAGAGTGGATTCGGTCGTTCCCAAGGTAAAGAAGATGTTATTTCAGCATTAGCAACACTTTCATTTGAAGGGCGTCGTGAAGCTTTATTTAGCAAACAATTGCTAGCTGCATTGGAAATTATGGACAAAGGCTATATCCCAGAAGATCAGCAATTAAAAGGATCTTGGGCTGGAGCCATGGGGCAAAGCCAATTTATGCCAACATCGTATTTGTCTTATGCGGCGGACGGTGATGGTGATGGAAAAATGGATATATGGAATAACACGGCAGATGTTTTTGCCTCCATCGCGAATTATCTTTCGACAGAAGGCTGGCAAGCCGCTTTACCGTGGGGTTACCAAATTACATTACCTGCTGATTTTGATAAACAGCTCGAAGGGGTTAAAGCAGAGCAGGGTAAAACCGTTGCTCAGTGGCAACAACTTGGCGTCAAATTACCAGCATTCGCACAATTACCGTCCAGTGTAAAAACATGGGTTGTTATCCCTGATGATCCGCAGGGGCGCGCATACTTAGTGACAGAAAATTTCCGCACTATTATGCATTGGAATCGCTCATATTACTTTGCTTTGAGTGTATGCTTGATGGCTGACGGCGTTGCTCAAAAAATACAATAACGATAATAGGAGTTACAACTATGTACCAACATCGTGACTGGCAAGGTGCCTTATTGGATTTTCCTGCAAATAAAGTAGTTTGTGTTGGCAGTAATTACGCAAAACACATTAAAGAGATGGGCTCCGCACACCCAGAAGAACCTGTTATTTTTATTAAACCTGAAACTGCATTATGTGATGCAAACCAGCCGATAGTGATCCCAAAAGATCTGGGAGCAGTGCATCATGAGATTGAATTAGCTGTCTTGATTGGTATGCCATTAAAGAATGCCGATGAAGATCGGGTTTCTCGTTCAATTGCGGGTTTTGCGGTGGCGTTAGATTTAACGCTACGAGATTTACAAGCAAAATTTAAGAAAGCGGGACAACCATGGGAAAAAAGTAAAGCATTCGATGGGTCTTGCCCAATTTCGGGTTTTATTCCTGTCAATAGCTTTGGTGACCCACAAAGTGCCCAACTGTCCTTAGAGATTAATGGCGAAATTCGCCAGTCAGGCTCGACTCGTGATATGATCACGCCCATATTGCCATTGATTAGTTATATGTCTCGCTTTTTTACCTTACGTGCGGGGGATATCATTTTGACAGGAACCCCAGAAGGTGTGGGACCATTGACATCGGGTGATATGTTAAAGCTCTCAATTAATGATCACTCGTTAACGACCAGAGTGATATAAGTATAGGATTATTAAGTATTATGTCTCAGCCTTTCTGGCAGGTAAAAACGTTAGATGAAATGACTGACGATGAATGGGAATCACTGTGTGACGGTTGTGGGCAGTGCTGCTTGCATAAACTGATGGATGAAGACACAGATGAAATTTATTTTACTAATGTGGCTTGTAATCAATTAAATATCAAAACGTGCCAGTGTAAACATTATGAAGACCGTTTCAGCTATGAGGCAGATTGTATCAAACTTAATCGATACAATTTAGAGACGTTTGAATGGCTACCACATACTTGTGCTTATCGTCTGTTGCTTGAAGGGAAAACATTGCCTGCATGGCATCCGTTAAAGACGGGGTCAAAAGCGGCAATGCATGCGGAAAGGATTTCTGTGCGGCACATAGCCGTTAGGGAAAAAGATGTGGTTGAGTGGGAAGACCATATAATGAACCGTCCCGTAGACAGAACATAATCACGTGTTCATTGACACGGGATCATATAATAGCCCTATTCGATAGGGCTGTTACTGCAACCGCTTGTATCACTTCCTAAACCGTATTTAAAACTCTTCATACACTGCTGGGTCTTGGTTTCTTAGTCTTCCCTCTACTGAAGATAATGCATTTATTGCCTGCATATCTTCTGACGACAGGATAAAATCATAAACATCAATATTTTCAATCTGACGAGTTGAGTGCGCGGATTTTGGTATCGGCAATGCACCTAATTGTAAATGCCAGCGCATGATAATCTGTGACACAGTCTGATTATATTTTTTAGACAAATTGACCAGCGTTGGGTGAGAGAATAAATTTCCAGCTCGTCCTAATGGACTCCATGACTGCGTAATAATGCCTTTTGATGCATGATATTGACGCTGTGTTGCTTGGTTAAAGTTAGGGTGTAATTCTATCTGGTTAATGACAGGGAGCACGCCTGTTTCTTTTTCTAAAATCTCGATGTGCTCAGGAAGAAAATTACAGACACCAATGCTTCTTATTAAGCCAGAACGTTGTGAGTCGATTAAAGCTTGCCAAGCTTCAACGAACGTTCCTCTTTTCGGGTTTGGCCAGTGGATCAAATACAGGTCAATATAGTCTAATCCTAGACGTGTGATAGATTCTTGAATCGTCTGTATTGCGTTATTATATTGCTGGTGGCGCCCAGGTAACTTTGAAGTCACACTGATTTGATCTCTTGGAATAGAACTATTTTTTATTGCTCTACCGACGATGCCTTCATTTTCATAATTAAATGCGGTATCGAGTAAACGGTAGCCATTGTTTAAAGCGCTTTCAATGATCCGCGTGCCCTGTAAGCCTTTTAAAGCATATGTTCCAAAGCCAATTTGAGGAATTTGGAATCCATCGAGTAATTCATATGTCGGGCTCATAGTGCCTCCTGTTGATATTAGCATTACATTCAATATATCAACCTTGTCGAAACTTATTTTGTCGATTTGGGTAGTACTAACAGCATGGTTATTGCAATAATGAGTGCGCAAATTGTGAGCAATACTCGGTCGAACGCGAGGATTATAGGCCCAGCGGTAGCGGTAATATTAAAAGTCAGTGCAATGGCAGTTAAACAGAATGTCCAATAACCGTAGCGTTTAGCCCCAATTATTAACATGGCAAATAATAATAATCCCACCAGTGAGACGTGTAATAGTTGATTTTCATAAAAACCAAGTAACAATCCGCCAACAGCAGCGCCCAGTAAGGTGCCTATCCCCCGTTGTTTTAATCGCGCCCACGTCGCCATACGCTCAGATTTCATCACCCTTAAACCCGCAGCCGGTAACCAACAAGGATGTGAGCTAGGCAATAGCGTCGCGAGCACACTGCCTATTAGTGCGACTAAGACCATTGCAATGGAGAAGCGTTGTACCGCTGGAGAACGTAAGTCAATATGAGTGGCAGAAGCGGGGGCTTCATTTCGAGGGAGCTGAAGATAAGAAATGATAACGCCCCAACAGGTACCGAGTGTAAATGCACAACTATAAAATAAACTCCCTTGGGAAGGTATTTGTCCTATTGAAAGAAAATAAGCCAATACGCCTAATGCGATAGGTAAACGCAAATACGTGGCTCGTAATTCAGCATAGCCTTGAATAAGGGCACCAAGAGCAGCATAAATAAAAAACAAAAGGCTACCTAAAGTGACATTAATCCCGATGATTGCAAAGACAGATAAAATCCCAGCCCCTTGTAGTAATACGGGAATTGGATTTTTTTTGGGTAATTTAGGGTATGAAACCACTAATAAATAAGCACCAAAGGACATAAGAGTGCCAAACATGGCTTGTCCATAGAATATACCGAAAATCCAAGGAGCAATAACCCATAGAGAGAGTAAAAGTGCACTACGGATTTGGTGCAAAGAAATTGACATCAGAAGTTCTCGCTTCTCATTTTATGATATAGGCCAAATTTGTTTAGTATGAATACTGTAATCAATGAGTAACTTACTGACAATATTATAATTTTTATATTCATTATTAGATTATCAAAAGGGTAAATGGCGTTGTTTTCAATTAATTCGACATGCAACTAGTCTCAAGTCTCTTTTTATCAATACATATATTGATTAATTTCAGTTGTTTGTATCGTTATCTTCTGTTTTTGTAAAATTAAGTAATTAAGACCTGTCTTTGGCTTGACTATGGCATGGTTAACCCTCTAAAGGGGGAAATTAAAATGCATCAAATGAAAACAGAGGTTGTCGTCATTAGGTTAACTAAAAAAGAGAGAGCGGAGCTTGACGCAAAAAAAACGAAGCCCATCCTTTCTGAATGGATGAAAGAACTTGCCTTTGCCGCACCAGATCATCCCGAGAATAATGATATTGAGCACAAGTCTTCATAGTGCCATTACAGCGCGGTTATTGAGCGCACTTGGTCATAAACATCGGGATACGCCACTCACCAATTTGAAGGCAATTAACGCATCTTTACTGCGCTATAGCTATAGCGTGAATTGCATTCGCTTAATAGCGCATAAAGGTTAACTGCTACCTGTACTCTATGGCGCTTTTCTCTTGCGGATGGGGTGTTTTACTGTTCGTACCAATGGACATCATATGACTTTGCCAATGGCGGAAAGGGATAGAGTGATAGATTAACAAATAAGATTAATTAATGTACAGCTCATAGATTGAAAGAGATCTAACTCTCACTTTTAACGACAATAGATATTCAATATATGATGTGTGTTTTATGTTATGGCCCGAATAAGTTGTATAAAATGTGGCTATTTTAGCAATTAGCATCTACATTTTTAGTTAGATTATAGGATTCCTAATAGATAGGGGCTTTAATCGAATATCGATTTTAGTTAGGTTTGGTTGAAATGTGAGCTATTTTTACTCTGTAGATGAGTTTTAAGAGTTTTCTGAATGCCGATTTATAGACCTATGTTACCCAGAAAACAAATTATTTTTTAATATTAATTATCAATTGGTTACAATTTTAAAATAATTTGAATAGATAAAATTTTATGTAGAAAAAACGGCTATATATCAAATTAATTGATAACATTTACTAACAGAAGACGTTGATGCTCCATTATTCATTAAAACATTTTTAGTTATTGGCAAGAAATAAAATATTAAATTAATAAAAATTATCAAAATCCAAGTAAATTTAGCTTAGATATTTCACTTGCTAGACTAATATTATCAATATCAACACTAACGATATTGGTTATACCCAGTATTTTATCACCACAATATCTCTTTGTTAGCTTAACTTCTCAGAATTACTCCAATAGTGAGTAAATAGTCCAATTATGATGTGTCATCATTATTTCATAAATATATGCTCAAATAAGAATGAATATCAACCTCTACATAACATAAAATTAATTTATATTATGCAGAGGTTAGCTATCAAATTTAGATGACTCATTCTTCAGTGGATTTTAATTTGGAATAAGTTATTACGATAATGATGGTCATATTTAGATGTATTTTGCTGTTTTCATTTTTTACAAAAAACTATCATAAGATCATTTTTTAGAATTTATTTGTAACATAAAATTGAAAAATAAATTATCAAGTGTAATAAACTTGCATAATACGAGTAATTCAGAGAATTGGCTTAATAAAATTTTTCGATCAATAGCACTCATTTGATAGGTGCCATCTATTAAAAATTACACTATGTAATAATAAAAACGATTTAATGTAATTTAAGTTTTTATGTATCCTCTCTTCGAAATCATATAGACCACGTTATGATTATTAATTCTAAGATGGACTAATTGAGATAAAACTATATTTTTAATTTAATTATTAGTAGTAGCTTAAATACACAGAAATAAATATGTGTCCGTATTAAATATATGGTGAGTACACTATGTTAATTATTTATTAAAAAACTAGGCACTTAATAAGTCCTGTTTAGTGTAATAATAAAACCCCTCATATTAGGAAATGATAATGAAAAAAGTATTACTGACAGCAGTTGCAACTGCAATTATTGGCGCATCTTCTGCTTATGCTGGAACTGAAAATGCTGGCGGTGGCCAAGTTAATTTTTACGGTAAAGTGACAGATGTTTCTTGTACCATTTCTGTTGATGGCCAAGGTAGCGATGCTAAAGTTTATTTGTCTCCTGTTTCTGTTAAAGAAGTTAAAGATGCAGGTGCAAACATTTATCTGAAACCAAAATCATTTGTGATTGATGTAACTAATTGCCAAGGCACAAATGATGACACAGTATTAAACGTTAACTGGACTGGTGGTAACGTATTGGCGGGTGCTTCTGGTGCTAACGAAGGTTATTTAGCTAACACAGATTCAACGGGTGCTAAAAATATTCAATTAGTTTTAGCAACTAACGCTGATTCTGATTTAAAAACCAAAATCAACCCAACCAGCGCTACTCAGCCTAAGCCAAAAACAATCGATATTGCTGATGGTTCACGCTTCACTTATTACGTAGGTTACGCAACTTCTACACCAGATACTGTTAGCAGCGGTATTGTAGAAAGCTACGCAACTTACGAAATTACTTACGAATAAGATTAAATTAATTTAAAGTAATATTTATCTAAGCGGTAGGCTCACTGCCGCTTTTATTTAGAGGTTCAAATGAAAGCAATTGTTTTATTCTTCTGCTTCGTTTTCAGTGCATCTTCATTAGCGAATAATATTATTGTTAACGGCACTCGATTTATTTATCCTGGAAATGAAAAAGAAATTACAGTGCAGTTAAATAATACCGCGGATAGACCAGCCGTCGCACAAGCGTGGTTAGATACCGGTGATGCATCTGAAACACCAGATACAATAAAAACACCATTTCAAATTACGCCTCCAATATCTCGAATTGATGCGAAAGGGGGACAAACTCTCCGTATAAAATTAATGGATAAAAACCAATTAGCACAAGATCAGGAAAGTTTATGGTGGCTGAATATTTTAGATATCCCCCCCACCGTTAGAACGGCTGGAAAAGAAGATCAAAACTTTTTACAACTGGCAATTCGTTCACGTTTTAAATTTATTTATCGTCCTGTAGGTTTAGGTAGTCGTGAGTTAGCACCTGAAAAATTAATTGTCAGTGCTAATGGAAACAATTTGACCATAAATAACCCAACACCATTTTTTATTACTATTACAAAAATTTCTACAGATGGAAAAAATGGGTTAACTGATAAAGCGATTATGCTGGCACCCAAAAGCCAAAGTTCAGTGGTATTGAAAAAAGCAATTAAAGTAGGCGAAAACATTGTTTTGAACAATATCAATGATTATGGGGCGGATATAGCAGTTAAAACAACTGTTAAATAGGACAGAAAAATGAAACAGCGAGAGTTAATAAATAAATATAGTAATACACTCTCTGTGACCTGCTTTGTCACTGTATGTATGATGCCGACATTTTACGCATGGGGTGCGGAAGGTACCACCTACGAGTTTAACAGTGGATTCATAGTAGGCAGCAAAGATAATATTGATTTAGAACGCTTCAATACCGCGCCAATCAGTGAAGGTAAATATTCCGTTGATGTGTATACCAATGGCAATTGGAAAGGGCGCTATGATTTAAATGTTGTTCGACAAAAAGAAGGTCATTTAGGGATTTGTTACACGCCAATAATGTTGAGCAATTTTGGTATCGACGCAGAAAAGCTAAACCCACAACTCAATTCACAAGAGTCTACTTGTTTACCGTTAAAAGAGTGGAATGGTTTGAGCGAGGTGAATGATAAATTTCACGCATCAAATTTACGTCTAGATATCTCAGTTCCCCAAATTTACGAGCAACGTTTATCACGTGGGTATGTTGCACCACAATTCTGGGAAAAAGGTATACCCGCACTTAATGTTGCCTATATGGCCAACTACTATGATAGTCATACGAGTGGTTCTCAAGGGCAAAATGATGCCAGTGCCTATTTAGGATTAAATGCAGGGTTATCTTTTGATGGATGGCTGTTAAAGCATATTGGTAATTTAAGTTGGCAACGTTCCGGAAGCACCAGTTGGAACAGCAACCAGACATACTTGCAACGACCTATTGCAAGCATGAAGTCCAAAATGACAGCCGGTCAGTTTTACACTGATGGCGATCTGTTTGACAGTATTGGCTTGCGTGGTGCAAAAATCGCAACAGATGACAGCATGTATCCTGACGGAATGACATCTTATGCGCCTGAAATTCGTGGTGTAGCGCAAAGTAACGCATTGGTCACTGTTCGCCAAAATGGTTCTATTATATATCAAACGTCAGTACCACCTGGTCCATTTATTCTTAATGATGTTTATCCATCGGGTTATGGTAATGACTTAAATGTCACGGTAAAAGAAGCTGATGGTAGTGAAAGTAGTTTCAGTGTTCCATATTCATCATTAGCGCAACTTTTGCGTCCTGGTTTTACGCGCTATCAAGTTGCCGCGGGTAAATCGGACACAGATGGCTTGCACAATCGTCCTTATATTATGCAAGGGACTATTCAACACGGCCTAAATAACACATTTTCTCTTTATGGTGGTGTAACGGCGTTTGATGACTATCAAGCTTATTTAATTGGTACAGGTATCAATACAGGTATTGGTGCGGTTGCGCTAGATATGACGCAATCTCGAACCGCGTTAAAGCATCGAACTGATAATGGTCAGAGTTATCGCATCACTTTTAACCGATTGATATCACAAACTGATACCAATATTTCGTTGGCTGCATACCGTTATTCAACGAAAGACTATTTTAATGTTAATGATGCTCTGTATGCGATTGACTACGATAAACGTGGACTTTCGAATAATCGTTGGCGTGAAAAAAATGGCTTTAGCTACACGGTAAACCAAAACTTACCTGATGGGTTTGGCGGGCTATATTTTACTGGTCGTATATCCAGCTATTGGGAGCGTTCTGGCACTGAAAAACAATATCAGTTTAGCTATAACAACCAATATCAGCGCCTCTCTTATTCCATTAACTTTATGCGAGTCTATTCGGATAATAACAGTACCTATGGTAAGAAAGATGACCGTATTAGTTTAAACCTAAATATTCCACTCTATTTTGGTGACAACAGAAGTACCACATTAACGTCAAACACCATATTTAATAACGAGAAGTTTGGTTCAACTCAGCTTGGCGTTAATGGAACATTGGATGATGAAAATAACTGGACTTATGGACTAAACACATCAACGGCTAGCGGTGGTGAACACAGTATTGCGATGAATACAGGTTATCGTACACCTTATGTCAACACCAATGCCAACTATAGCCAAGGGCAAGGGTATCGACAGTTTGGTGTTGGTGCGAATGGCTCTGTTGTCGTCCACTCTGACGGTGTTGTGCTGACGCCAAATACGTCAACGACAATGGCACTCATTGAAGCTGAGGGAGCAGAAGGTGCTTCAGTTATCAGTGCACCCGGTGTTCGTGTTAATAAGGGGGGGTATGCGCTAGCGCCATATGTACGTCCTTATCGTATTAACAATATTGAAATTGACCCTAAAGGCAGCGCTGAAGATATCGTGTTTGAAAATACATCGAGTCAAGTTGTGCCTTATGAAGGCAGTATTGTTAAAGTGAAATTTGGAACCAAAGTTGAACGTAACCGTACTTTTAACGTTGTACGTCTTGATAAAAAACCTATGCCATTTGGTGCTGAAGTAACTAACCTTCAAGGTGAATCTATTGGTGTCGTTGGGCAGGGGGGAACAGTATTTATTAGTAACGAAGAAGCCAAAGAAGCCATTGTAAAATGGGATAATGGCCAATGTGTATTTTCTCTGGAAGCAGGAACCAGTAAGGATAGTGTATGTCGATAAATACAATTCTACGTCATGGGATAGCACTCACGGCAGTGCTATCGAGTATCTCTGCATATGCGACATGTACCCGAGACAGTCGGGTTCCAGCAGAGAATATCGATATGCAATTTGGCCGAGTTATTGTCTCACCTGATCTTCCTGTCGGTAGTGTGATACAAGAAAAAACCTGGCCGATGAAAGAAACCGGAAGCTATTGGGCAGTGTGCTATGGTGGAACTGTTTTAGATGCAATCGTCACCGCTAAAGGGGTGACGGAAGGGCCGAATAAAGTCTACAACACCAATATCCCAGGGATAGGACTACGTTTCCAACGTATGGGCGCTGTTGCAATGACTTACCCTGATACTTATAAAGTCAAAGGGGAAAGTAAAAAGAAGATCAATGTGTATTTAGCTGGCTCAACATTTAAGTTACAAATCATTAAGACAGCAGAAAATACGGGGTCAGGGAGAATTACTCAGGGTGAGTATACACGTTATGGCTATAAACCGAATTCAGTTGAACCTGCGATTATTACCTATTTATCAGCTGATGCCATTACCATCGTATCTCCGTCTTGTAAAATTACGACAGGTGCAAACCAAGACGTTCATTTAGATACCGTTAGGCGCACTGAGTTTAGAGGACGGGGAACCACAGCAGGGGAAAAACAATTTCCAATTAATCTATTATGCAATGGTGGTGTGAGTATTTCCCCGGATTCCGTTTCTGTGAATATGAATTTCTATGGCACATTAGCTCGGAATACCACCGCTAAAGATGGGGTGTTAGCGAACACCGCCAAATCATCTTCTGCGCAAGGTATTGGCGTGCAGGTTCTTACTGATAAAAGAGAAAAATTGCATTGGGGTGAAACTTATAAAGTTGGTGAGTTAGCAACCGCACGCGATAAAGCGATTAATATGAACTATATTGCCCGCTATTACCAACATGAAGATAAAATCTCTGCTGGTGAAGTGCAGGCTAAGATGCAATTCAACATAACCTATGATTAATAGGGGATCCCAATGAAAAACTGGATAATGCCGATACTTTTTTCAGTGGTAGGTTATGCAAATGCATTACCCACTTTTGAAACAAATTATGACGAAGGAAAGGTATCTTTTGCGGGGAGAGTTGTTGATGTTTCCTGTAAAGTCTCAGTGAATGATCAAGGAAGTGATGCCAATATCTATCTTGCTCCCATCTCACTGATGGAAATCAACAATAGTGCAGGTGGTGCGTATTTAAAATCTAAAATGTTCACTATCAAGTTATCGCAGTGTCAATCTGTGGAACATAATGGTGAAGTTGTTGATGCTGATCTTAATAAGCTGAGTGTCACTTGGGCTGATGGTTATTTGGTGCCGAAAACAAACTTTGAAACAGCGGGATTACTGAAAAATATGTTAGTTGATGGTGCAAAGAATATTAACTTTGCATTATCCATCAATAACAGCACCATTTTAGATGCGGATAATAAAATTATTCCTGCGGATCCTGAACAATTGAAAGTGACACCGAAAATATCAGACAATAAAGACGCCATCTTCCAATATTATATTGGTTATACTGCTGAGAATGCGAGTGAAGTGACCACTGGATTAATGGCAAGCTATGCAACGTACGAAATACAGTATAACTAACAATTTAATTTTATAAAATCAAATAAAAAAATAACATAGCAGTTAATGGGCTATGTTATTTTTTTTTGTCCTTTTTAAAAGGTTAATTTACAGTGTTACTATTATTGAGCTGTAGAGGTATCATGAGTGTAATAATAAAAATAGCGGAGTATCAGATAACATTTTTGCTATGAACAATAACACTTTCTGCGGCATATTTTAATTCTTGGTTCTTTATGTTTATATTCTTATCTTGAATTGAGTCATCCTCATCAATTATACAACCTTGAAAGAACCAGTCTATAGGGCACTTCAATACAATTGCTATGCTAACCAAATGATTTAGAGGTATTTTATTGATTCCATTCTCATAGCGAGATATTTGCTGTTGGCTTATATTTAATTTCTTGGCTAAATCAGAACCGGAAAAACCTAATTCTTTTCGCCGCGCTTTTATTTTAATTCCAATAAAATAATGAATGTCCATGTTGGCACCCTCGATTGATAAAGGGATAGTAGAATAAATGCTAAATGCATTGTAAAATTATACAATATATTAAATGGTAAACAAACAATTAATTGTCACATATTTAATATTTTTATTTTATTATTTTTAATATTGTTAACGCTAGGTACTATAGGATTAAACAGACAATAAATTAATGGCAGTATCCATATGAAGGGGGTATAGAGATGTTGTTATGGTTAATATAATGAATTTTTAATAGAACAAATACATGATCTTTGTATGGGTACTAAATGTTATATATATAATAATACAGTGTTATTATTTTTCTCAAAAATAGATACTCTTAATTAGAGTGTCAAATTAAGTTGTTTTTTATCTCAGTATGAGTTATTTAGTGTTTAAATATAAAAAATAATGATTCAATATTAAATAAATAGATATTAATTTTGAATTCCATTTTAAATTATAGTGATGGAAATATTATTTTGAGTAAATGTACTTATTATTAAGAGATGTAACAATGTAATGTTAATCGATAAAAGATTATAAAAATTAATGGGTGAGGGGAGTAAGCAGTACGGGTAAACATTTTTAACGTATCAGCGTTTCATATTTATTTTAAAATCAATTTGCTAATTACATTTTACTTATAAAGAGGTATGGAATATTACTTACATTTTAATGATAAAAAAATGTAAGATATAAAGAAGTTCATCATAAACTCCTAAAGAGATTAAAAAGATAACGAGAAATGTAAAAATGCTAGGTGAAAGCAAGTTTGTCATAATGAATTATAAAACTCTATCAATGAATATGCATTTAGACTTTTAGTATAACCGAACTGATATGCTAAAAATGGTGCAATATGTAAACATACATTTCTAATCAAGTTTGTTGATACTCTACTCTGATATTTCCCCATTCTATAGTCTAATAAACCTAACTTTAGTCACATTTCAGTTATTTATATCGATATTGTTCGCATGAGAAGTGTTGATAATGGGGGGGGGGGGAAGCGATTCGCTATAAATTGCTGCTAATTGTAACAAAAAGCAACCTTTTATGGATGAAGAAAAAGAGTGCTTATAGCGGGCTGCTTGTAAATAAAAGAACCTCAATGAAAATTAAAACATATTTAAGGTTGATCCTATAGCTAATAACAAGTTTTATAACTTTGTCACATAGAATTCATTCACTATACTGTCGTTATAAGCGATAGGATTACACCCATCAACCAAAGAGGTTCCCATTATGAAACTCTATCTTTACGATCATTGCCCATTTTGTGTTAGAGCCCGAATGATTTTCGGTTTTAAAAAAATCAATGTTGAGCAAATCTTCCTGATGGAGGACGACAAAGCCACTCCGACCAAAATGATCGGTCGTAAGATGTTACCTATTCTAGAAAAAGATGACGGTAACTATCTACCTGAAAGTTTAGATATTGTTCATTATGTTGATCAATTATCCGAGCCTAAAATGACTCAAGTTACGGTTTCTCCTGAAATAGAGAAATGGTATCAAACAGTATCAGAAACGGTCTTTAAACTCGTTGTACCACGTTTTACGCAAGCTGATTTTCCTGAGTTAAATACGCCAGAAGCAAGGGCTGCATATATTGAACGAGAAGAGAAAGCTTTTGGCGATTTAAGCATTCTATTGAAAGAAACGCATACGTTAATTGTTGAACTTGAGCCACATATGGATGCCTTAGACGTATGGTTAGAAAATCGTAAAAATGAAAACGTTATGGATGATATTTTCATATTCCCTGTATTACGCAGTTTGTCTATCGTGAATGACATACCCTTTAGTACAGTGATATTGAACTATATGAAGAATATTTCACAGATAACGGGTGTCAGCTTGTTATTTGACCAAGCTAAATAAGAACGCTAATAATCGCGAACAGGCTTTATTAAGCATAAAAAATCCCATTATTAATAAAATAATGGGATTTATATGTATATACAATAAACAAGGTGGTAGAGACTAATTCATATAGTCTTTGAGTGTATAAACAAGCTTGTATCTACCTTGCGTTAGGGTCAACTTTTTATCACTAAATGAAATGTCTGCACCATCCGTTAACATTCGGTTAATTAACGAATCCCATTTTGATAAGTCTTCGTCAACGCACTCCAGTTCTGTTTTAGATAAATGTTTTACCATGAGGGTTGATTTGTTGATTCGACCCATTCCATGAAAATCATTACACATTGTGGCTGATACAAACATTTTTTCGCCGAAAGAAAGGCTAGGAACGCTGATTTTATCAATAATAGGTTTCCCATCTATTTCTGTCAGCACGAAATTATGGTGTATTAACTGTTGCTCGGTGACATTATCATTATTATCAGCACTGACATTCTGCGTCTGGCAAGCCGCCAATAATAAACCAAGCAATGTTAAAGGAATTATCCGTTTCATTATCATTTGGCTCAATTAGGCTTTTACAATGTTAGGACAATTTTCACCATTATTAAGTTGGCGGATATTTCCTAATGTTGTTTCGCTGATACTTGTCAGCGCTTCTTCAGTTAAAAAGGCTTGATGGCCGGTAAATAGGACGTTATGACATGATGAGAGGCGGCGGAAAATATCATCCTGAATGACATCGTTAGACTTATCTTCAAAAAATAGATCTCGCTCATTTTCATAAACATCCATACCAAGAGAACCAATTTTTTGTGCTTTTAAGGCGTTAATTGCGGCAACTGAGTCAATCAGAGCACCACGACTAGTATTGATGATCATGACACCGTTTTTCATCTTACTGAAGGCATTTTCATCCAGTAGATGATGGTTTTCGGGTGTTAGCGGACAGTGTAGGGAAATGATGTCAGAATTTTTATATAGCGTATCTAAATCGACATATTCAGCACCCAAATCAAGCACAACTTGATTTGGGTAAGGGTCATAGGCGAGTAGACGCATCCCGAAACCTTTAAGAATGCGTAGAGCAGCTTGACCTATTTTGCCTGTACCTATTATGCCCGCAGTCCGGTTATGCATGTTAAAACCCGTTAAGCCCTCTAAAGAAAAGTTGGCATCTCGAGTACGTTGATAAGCACGATGGATCCTACGATTTAGGCATAACATCATGCCAACGGAATGTTCTGCAACCGCTTCTGGTGAATAAGCGGGTACCCTTACTACCTGAATGCCAAGCTCTTCGGCAGCGACTAGGTCGACATTGTTAAACCCTGCGCAACGTAGCGCAAGAATACGAATGTTAAGTGCTGCAAGTTCTTCTAACACTTCTCGGCTAGCATCATCATTAACAAAAATACATACCGCGTCGGCACCAATCGCATTTTTAGCGGTCTGTACTGTTAATGGAAAATCAAAGTATTCGATATTAAAATCAAACCCGGATCCTTGATTGACTTGATCCATATGTTTGCGATCATACTGTTTAGTACTGTAAGAAACGATTTTCATCTAAGGAACTCCGTGTACTATTTCGTTAGGAACCAAAATAAAAGGGTAGCGAAAAAGTGGCTACCAAGAACTTAGGTCAGAATAAGATAATTGTTGCTGTAAATCACCAAAAAAATACCGAAAGCAACCCTCGATTAACTTTTAATATGCCATTATAGTCGTTTATAGATAAAACGACCTTGATCAGAACCAACACTCGTCATTGATATAGGTAAAACAAGGAAGCAGTTTGATGAAAAGGGCTCTTAAAATACTACTAGTAAGCGTTATAGGCTGCTTTTTGTTCTTATCTATTTTATGGGTGACTATCACCCGCTGGCTTCCTATTGTTGCAAAAGCCTATCTACCTGAAAATGTGACTTTTTCATTAAGTCAGCCCGTATTTCAAGACGATCAATTATTGATAAATACTCTACAATTGAAAGCAGGGGACTGTTTGTGGTTTGATGCTAAAGAGAGCCGTTTTTCTATTTTTCCATTGCATTTAACAATGAATGAATTGACTGAAGATAATCAGTGTTTAAGCCAGCTACCCACAACAACGGCAAAAAAGGATGACTCCCCCATCGAAATTGTTGCGCTGTTGGAGAGTTTACCCGATTTTTCGGTAGTCATCGAAAAGGCAAAAATATCGCCATGGGAAGAATACCAAGCGAGTATTTGGTTACACCGTAACGGAGAAAAACCGTTAGCATTAAACCTCCGAGGCGATAAGTTATTGTTATCTACTTATATCACCTCAGATAGTCAATTAGTCGTTGAGCAATTCTCAATCCAATTACCCGACCAAGAACAGCGTATCGATTTAAATGGCGAGTTAAATTTACCGTTAACCACTGAAGACCTTCCTGCTAAAGGCAGCTTAGCAACGGAATTTACCTTATCTCAACCACAAAAACAGCTGTATGCCAGGCTTCAATGGGAAGGCGCACAAGGAACGTTTTCTGTGTTTGATAAACAGACAGGGCAAGAAATTACCCATTTGCCTTGGAGAGTTGCTCCTCAGGTTATTAATATAACGGAAGGCCGTTGGCAGTGGGAAGAAAGTGGTATTCCATTTCATGGCGCTATTTCATTACAAGTCGCCAATTGGCAGTTGGGCCTAAATGAGATGGTGATCAGTGGCCGAATGAATATGATGACCGAGGCGCAAAAAGGTAAAGCTAACTTAGTGCTCAGTTTACCTGAAAATAAAATTAACCTATTAGATGCAGATATTCATTTTAATCTTAATGGCCAATTAAAATATAACGATATGGTGCTGGATATTCATTTACCATCACGTATCTCAGGGCAATTAGTCTCCCCATCAATGTCATTTCTTCCAGGCTCGTTGTTAAGAGCTTATGGCCGAGTTTCACCTACATTGTTATTGCAAGAAGCTCGTTTGCCGCTAGCAGGGACTTCATTAAGTGCTGAGGGGATTTCCGGCAGATTACAAGCTATTTTAAAAGTCAAAGAGCAATATTGGGGAAATTTTGCCATCCATCTTGATGGTCAGGCGAATAAGTTTACGGTCGATAAAGGCAAATGGTTTTGGAACTATTGGGGAAATGCACAATTACCAGCATTGGCAGCACGTTGGGATATTAAAGGCCAAGGCAGTTGGCAGGATACGTTAATTACCTTAAATACCTTAAATACGGGCTTTGATCAGATAAGGTATGGCTTGCTTTCCATGACTGCAACACGTCTTATATTAACCAAGCCGCTGTTATGGCAGCGTGATGCAAATAAAGAAAATTTGCAAGGGCAATTGCAGCTGACAAGTGATCGGATGCAATTTGGTGCAGCGAGTTATTTACCTAAAATCACGGTAAATGCCGCCATTGCAGGTAAATCACCCGCTGATTTTCAATTAAAAGCGGACCTGAGTACCAAAGACGTTGGGCCAATTGTTATCTTTAGCCGTTGGGATGGTGAACGTTTTAGAGGTCGAGCGCGTTGGCCTGAACAATCTGTGAGTGCATTTCAAACGTTAATCCCAAATGATCTTGGAATGACATTGCGAGAAGGGAAACTCTTTTCACAAGCGGCATTTTCTATTGGCTTAACAACAGGCTTTGTTGCTGGTGGGCACTGGCGCGTAGAAAACACAGGCTTGTGGCTCAAAGATGGTGAGATTAGTGGGTTAAACTTTGTTTTACCCTGGAAATTGGAAAACAGCACTTGGACATTAGGTGAGAAATCAGCAGTCAAATTGCGTATAAAACAATTAAATAATCTATTCGAACTGACTGATATTCGAGCCGATTTATCAGGAACTTATCCACCTACAGACGCTTTACCTTTAAAACTCAGCAATGTTGGATTTAATCTATTAGGTGGTGAGGTGCATCTTGATTTATTGCGTTGGCCACAAAAGCAACCAGCAACAATCAGACTACACCAAATTGAATTGAGTCGATTATTCACCATACTGAAAGTCACTCAGTTTGCCGCTTCAGGTAAGGTGAATGGTGAATTACCTTTTTATCTTAATAATCCTGAGTGGATTGTTAAAAATGGTTGGTTGGAAAACAGTGGCCCATTAGCATTGCGTCTTGATACACAATTTGTTGAATCGATAAAAGCCGATAATATTTCAGCGGGTTCAGCGATAGGATGGTTACAGTATTTAGAAATTTCTCGCAGCCGAACAGATGTCAATATTACTAATTTAGGCCTCTTAACGATGAAAACCATTATTCAAGGTTTTAACTCTCAAGAGGCGAAAAAAAGAGAAGTTCACTTAAACTACACACATGAAGAGAACATTTTTCAATTGTGGCGTAGCCTACGTTTCGGCAGTAATTTAGAAGAGTGGTTAGAAAAAAATCTCTAAAGGAATAAGGACTCACTGTGAAAATAATAAGCGCAAGTCTATTCACATTAATGTTAATGATGCTAACAGGGTGTTTGAGGGTTGAAGTTGCTACACCAGATAAACCCATTAATATCAATATGAATGTAAAAATAGAGCACGAGATACAAATCAAAGCAGATAGGCAAGTTGAAGACTTACTCAAAGAAAATAGTGACCTTTTTGGTAAGGTGGAGGCGAAATGAAAGCCATTTTCCCAGCGTTGATACTCTCTTGTGTGTTTGTTTTTTCAGCCGTGGCATTAACTGTTGAGCAAGCTAAAAAACAAGGGTTAGTGGGTGAGACATTATCGGGCTATTTAGCGGTCGTTGATACGAATAATGCGACAGCAGATAAATTGGTTGCTCAAATAAACCATGAACGAGAAATTAAATACAGTGAGATAGCTAAGAAAAATAACTTACAAACACGGGATGTCGGTAAAATTGCAGGGCAAAAGCTAGTAGAGCGTGCAGATAGTGGAGAGTATGTTCGTGGTATTAACGGTCAATGGCTAAAGAAAAAGTAGTATGCGCAAAATAAACGTTGTACGCATACTATTTTGATACACATCGAGTGCGATAAGGTTACGCAATAACCTTGTCTATGCATTGGCGGGCATGTTGTTGCGCTTTTTCAGCCGACTCGGCACCTAATGCCGTTCCTTCTGCAAAGATAAATTCGATATCTTGAATACCGATAAAATTAAGGAATAGCGTTAAAAAAGGAACCATAATGTCAGAGGGGGTATCTTTATAAATTCCGCCACGACTGGTTAGCACGATAGCTCGTTTATTTTCTAGTAATCCCACAGAGCCTTGTTCAGTGTACTTGAAGGTTTCCCCTGATCTTGCAATAAAATCAAAGTAATTTTTTAAGTGAGAAGGAACAGTAAAGTTGTACATAGGCGCAGTGATAACCACAACATCATGTTGTTTTATTTCATTAATAAGCTGGTTAGACAGTGCCAAATGTGCTTCTTGTTGTGCAGTTTTGCTGTCGCCGGGTGAGAAAGCTGCTAAAATTTCGGCATCCATTGCTGGAATTGGGTTGCTGACAAGATCACGGACAGTTATGCTATCAGCCGGATTTTTCCCTTGCCACTGTTCAATAAAGTAGTCTGCCATTTTGTTGCTGTGTGAATAGTCTGCCAGAATACTTGATTTCAACAATAATACTTTATTCATTATTTAACCTTAGAACATAGAATGCATTGAAATTACTTCATTAATTATCATACAGATATAGATGACCTTTAAAAGAAAGAAAATCAGATAAAGTATGTCAAAAAAACTGTTGATAACTGAGCGCTAAACATTAACAAAAAATGGCCTCAGTTTTGTTGCCGTTTGAGCGTGTCTATTTTAGGTTATGCATAAACAAAATTATAAGGACTGACAAAGTGACATCCATGCTGACAGCTCTCGAAGCTGATATTGGACAAACTTCATTACGTGACCAATGGTTACTAAAAAAGCGTCTTCATGGTATCGCCAAGATTCGTGATGATAAGTCACGAATGGCGGTACTCGAGGCGATAAAAGCGGATATTGACGTTGCTAAACAAAAAATTGCGAATAAGCAGCTCAATCCACCAAAGATCGTATATCCAGAAAATTTACCGGTTAGCCAGAAAAAACAACAGATTTATGATGCGATAAAACAGCATCAAGTGGTTATTATCGCAGGTGAAACAGGCTCAGGTAAAACCACGCAGATCCCCAAAATTTGTCTAGAGTTGGGGCGAGGTGTGTTAGGGTTTATCGGTCATACTCAGCCTAGACGTTTAGCAGCACGAGCGGTAGCAACACGTTTAGCACAAGAATTAGAGAGTGAAATCGGCACAACGGTAGGTTATAAAGTTCGTTTTAGTGACCAAGTCGGTGATAATACTCAAGTTAAATTAATGACTGATGGTATTTTACTCGCAGAATTACAGAACGATAAGCTATTACTACAATATGATACGATCATTATCGATGAAGCTCACGAACGCAGCTTAAATATTGATTTTATTTTAGGTTACCTTCGCCAATTATTGCCAAAACGTCCCGACCTCAAAGTCATTATCACTTCTGCAACTATTGATCCTGAACGTTTTTCACGTCACTTCAATCAGGCACCTATTATTGAGGTCTCAGGTAGAACCTATCCAGTTGAAGTCCGTTACCGACCTATCATAGGGAATGACAATGATAGTGACCGAGATCAACTTGATGGAATTATAGATGCGGTAAATGAACTGGGGCAGGAAAGTTCAGGGGATATCTTGATCTTTATGAGTGGCGAACGTGAGATCCGTGATACGGCCGATGCGTTGTCAAAACTACAGTTACGCCATACAGAGATTTTGCCTTTGTTCGCAAGGTTATCCAATAGTGAGCAAAATCGTATATTCCATCCACATGGTGGGCGGCGAATTATATTAGCGACCAATGTTGCCGAAACATCTTTAACAGTTCCAGGTATTAAATATGTTATTGATACCGGTTATGCACGGATAAGTCGTTACAGTTATAGAACAAAAGTACAGCGTTTACCTGTTGAGCCAATTTCTCAAGCTTCAGCGAATCAACGTAAAGGTCGTTGTGGTCGTGTATCGGATGGTATTTGTATTCGCTTATATTCTGAAGAAGACTTTTTGAGTCGACCAGAATTTACTGACCCTGAAATTTTACGGACTAATTTAGCTTCGGTTATTTTACAAATGACCTCAATTGGTTTGGGGGATATTAGCGCATTTCCATTTGTTGAGCCCCCTGACAAACGTAATATTCAGGATGGCGTTAAATTATTAGAAGAACTTGGCGCTATTAAAGAGCATCAACAAACAGAACGAGGCTATACACTGACGGATATTGGTCGGCAGTTAGCGCAATTACCCGTTGATCCTCGTTTAGCGAGAATGGTGATTGAGGCTCGTAAACAAGGCGCTGTTCGAGAAGCAATGGTGATTGTTTCAGCATTGTCGATTCAAGATCCTCGCGAACGCCCATTAGATAAGCAGCAAGCTTCTGATGAAAAACATCGCCGTTTCCATGATAAGCAATCTGATTTTTTAGCCTTCCTTAATTTATGGGATTATCTAAAAGAGCAGCAAAAAACCTTATCAAATTCACAATTTAGAAAAATGTGCCGCCAAGATTTCTTGAATTATTTACGTATTCGTGAATGGCAAGATCTTTACACTCAACTGCGACAAGTCGTCAAAGAACAGGGTTTTCCTATCAATAGCGTTGCAGCAGACTATCGCGGAATTCATACGGCATTACTTTCTGGACTGTTATCTCATATTGGTCAAAAAGATGTAGAAAAAACCGAGTTTACGGGCGCAAGAAATGCACGGTTTACCCTCTTTCCTGGCTCTGGATTATTTAAAAAACCCCCTAAATGGACGATGGTCGCCGAATTGGTTGAAACCTCTAAATTATGGGGTCGAGTGGCTGCGGCGATTGAACCTGAATGGATTGAACCGTTAGCTGAACACCTTGTTAAATATCATTACAGTGAGCCTCATTGGTCTAAGTCACAAGGTGCCGTTATGGCATCGGAAAAGGTGACTTTGTATGGCTTACCAATTGTCGCTGCTCGCCAAGTGAATTATGGCAAAATCGACCCATTATTATGCCGAGAATTGTTTATTCGACACGCACTGGTTGAAGGCGATTGGGGGACACGCCATGTGTTTTTTAGAGAAAACCGTAAGTTATTGGCAGAAGTCGAGGATTTAGAACATAAATCTCGACGCCGTGACATATTGGTTGATGATGAAACCTTATTTGCATTTTATGACCAACGCATCCCAAATGATGTGATATCTGCTCGTCACTTTGATAAGTGGTGGAAAGTTGCTTCTAAACAGCAACCAGATTTACTGAATTTTGAGAAAAACATGTTGATCAAACAAGATGCGACACATGTTTCATTACTGGATTACCCGAATTACTGGCATCAAGGCGAACTTAAATTTCGCCTCAGTTATCAGTTCGAGCCAGGTACTGATGCAGATGGAGTGACAGTTCATATTCCATTAGCGATTTTAAACCAAGTACAGAACATCGGTTTTGATTGGCAAGTTCCCGGTTTACGTCAGGAATTAATTATTGCGTTGATCAAATCATTACCTAAACCAATACGTCGTAACTTTGTTCCTGCTCCTAATTATGCCGCGGCATTTTTAGAACGCGTTCCTACGCCTGATGGGAGTTTGCTCGACAAGTTAGAACGCGAATTACGTCGAATGACAGGGGTTACTGTTGAACGTGATGCTTGGCAGTTAGAACAATTACCTGTTCATTTAAAAATGACATTCCGTGTGGTTGGCGAGAAAAACAAAACGATCGCTGAAGGTCAAGATCTTGATGCACTGAAAAAGAGTTTAAAAGCGAAGGTTCAAGAAACACTTTCTGAAGTCGTTGATGATGGAATCGAGCAAAGTGGCCTGCATATCTGGAGTTTTGGGGAGCTACCGCAACGCTACGAGCAAAAACGAGGCGGTTATTCCGTAAAAGCTTACCCTGCTTTAGTGGATGAAAGGGGCAGTGTAGGGATCCGTGTTTTTGAAACTGAGTTTGAACAACAACAAGCGATGTGGTCGGGTGTGCGTCGGTTACTGCTACTGAATATCCCATCCCCCATAAAATATTTACACGAAAAACTTCCCAATAAGTCGAAGCTTGGCTTGTATTTTAATCCATATGGGAAAGTATTAGAGTTAATCGATGACTGTATTGCTTGTGGGGTTGACCAACTGATTGCAACATATGGTGGCCCAGTTTGGACCGAAAATGAGTTTAGTAAGCTGCAAGATTTTGTGCGCGCAGAACTCAATGATGCAGTTGTACAAATAGCTAAACAAGTCGAACAGATATTAACCGCCGTATTTGCGATTAATAAGCGTTTGAAGGGACGGGTCGATTTTGCCATGGCGATGGCACTTTCAGATATTAAAGGACAAATGTCGCATTTAGTCTTTAAAGGCTTTGTTACTGAGCATGGTTGGAAGCGACTTCCCGATGTATTACGTTATTTAAATGGTATTGAACGTCGACTAGAAAAATTAGCGGTTGATCCGAATAGAGATCGCGCCCAAATGAGTAAAATTGAGCATGTGACGACTATGTGGCAACAGTGGAAGGCCAAATTAACGCCAATACAGCAAAACCTACCAGAAGTACAAGAGATCCGCTGGATGATAGAAGAACTACGCATTAGTTTATTTGCTCAGCAATTGGGAACGCCATATCCAATTTCAGATAAACGGATCATTCAGTCAATGGAGAATTTAAGTCAATCACTGTGAATTGAGTGAGTAACTAAATCGAAAAACAGATAGCCCCCGTCATTTTTATGGTGGGGGCTTTTAATGTGAAAAAATTTAGGGGTATACAATCTGTAATGTTGCAGTCGCATTGGCCTTTCCGGCACGAACAGATGCTTGAGTTTGAACATATTGAGCATCAAAATACACAGCATAAGCCTCTCGGTTAAAGCTGGTACCTAAATGAAAAATTTGATTGAGGGGCAGCGCTTCTCCTTGAAAGCGAATGCGCAGGCCAATTCCTTGGGCACTGTCTGGTCTTTTATCTAAAGCAATCACTGAATTATCAGCATAGTGACTAGAACGGCCTCTAAGAATAATACCAACAGACGTTTTACCGCTACAGTTCAAAGTTAAATAAAAAGGTACGGGTGTTGAGTGACTCCCAATGCCCTGAAATTGACGTTGTTTAACTTTATTCATTTTGACTCGCTTATGTTTTTCAACGAATTCACAGCTTGGGGTCATAATTTTTGTATTAACAAAGCGATAACTTTGCACGGGCAAATTACCGATAGAGGCTTCAATGAGCTGGTCTGTGCTTAATTCTCCTGAGCCAACGATACTTTTTGTTTTTATTAGTTGAATACGGATCCCTTTGAGCGCACTACCACAGTAACGATAACGATAGTTACTCGTATGACATGAATAGGGAGATTGATTAACTAAAGGGAGCCTATCTCGGCCAAAAGTCTGTTCTAACGGGATAAAACGAAGACCAATACCATCAATATTCGTTTGATAAAGAGTATTATCGTGTTCGGATGAAAGTGTGAATAAGCTATTTCCCCACTGAGCATAGGCAGGTGAAGAGCATTCGACCATAATAGGGTAGTTATCGATTTCATTTACAGTGAGTTCTCGAATAACGGAACCCACAGCGAGCCGGTGGGGCACCATAATAGAACCCAAAGATAAAATAGTATGATGTGGTGTAAAATTGGCAACATATTGGCATTGAGATGCGTGGGCAGTATGAACCATTAAAATGTAGTAGAAACATAACGAACGAAAAATGAATGTCATCATAAAGCTTCCTTGCGTTGACAAACTACCGGAACATGATAAAAGCCTTGCTGTTGATATGATGCTAATAATTGATAATGAAATTCACATTGCTGTGATTGGCGTTCTCCCCATTTCAGTTTAATTGTGCCTCTTGTTTCTAATCCACTTAAATATACTTGCCCCACATCATTGATAATACCTACATTAACGTCATTGTGGCTGCTATCGCCGACTTTGGTGACTAGGCTCGCGATAGCACCAAATGGCGCTAATTTTTCATCATCCAATTGAATAGTAAAAAATACGCGTTTACCACGTTTGACAGGAAAGTGTACGGCGACCAAAGCACCTTTAGTGGGTAAGGTGGATTGAAAATTGGTTTCAATTTCCGCATCTAAAGGCAAAGTAAGGGTATCAATGACGAAGTGATTACGTCGATAAGGTTGTAGTTGATTGATAATCGCATGTCCTTTGCTATCGGTGCGTACATTGAGATGCGTATCTAAACGAACATCTTTAGTGTCAGGCACGATAAGTAAAGCAGCGGTTTCACCACGACTCGGTGTGAAAGTGACACCGTAAGGATGAGCCACAATTGAACTACGAAGACCATAATGGAATTGATGATCTTGTTTGTAGCCGTACCCAGCATTTAAAAAAAACTTATTATGATGATATTGAGTGTAAAAGCGAGTTTCTGATTGATTTCCCGAAGATGAACAGCATCGTTCAGTAAATTGGTTATGTTGAAGTGTATAGGAGATCAAATCATCATTAAGAATAGCGCCTGTGAGTGTGGCTTGTCGATTCTGATAGTTGTTTGGTGAATGTTGTGCCTGATAACTAAAATATGTATTTGGCAACCAAGCATTGATCGGAATAATCATTGATGCAGAAAATACATACTCTGGTTTATGTTCAGTCATGAAGTAATTCGACTGGCAATTCAGATTAAAATGATACTCGTTTAAATTCCCAGAATAGTTGATGTTATAGCTCCACTGTTGGGTATTATTTTGCATAACTCGCTGTTGTGATGCCGATAATAATAAATTCCCCAAAAAACCTAAGCTTTGAGATAAATGTATTTTTAATCCTTGTTGAGGATGGGAAGGCGTGGTGGCGGTTTCTTTTTCAAATATATCTGTCATTAGACGTAACTTAGGATTATTTATCCAATGAATACCGAGTGTAATGTTAGTTCCTGTAGAGGATATTAATTTGGTATATTCTAGCTGATAATTATTTGAACTATTATTTACACTCTGGTTTTGTGTCCAATTGATATTAATATTACCGAAACGACCAATAGAAAAAGAACTTCCGAGTAGAAAAGATTTAAACGGTTGTGAAAAAATAGAACCGCCATAGACAGTAATATGATTATTAAGGCCATATTTCATTTCTCCATGGAGAAAATAAGGTGATGAAGTGGAGTGTTGATGGCTCACTGAACCACTATTTATCGCATACCGAAACTGACCTTGCTTAATCATGACGAGTGATGAGGAAAACGGGTACTGATATTGCCGAATAGTTCCATTACTTTCAGTAATAATCACATCTAAAATGCCTTTAGGGCTAAGTGGCTTGAGTTTATTTAGCATAAAGGGCCCCGCAGGTAAATAATCATTAAAAATAATGATATTATTTTGTTTTACGGTCACTTGAGCAGGGCTATGGTTAATCCCCTGCAAAACCGGAGAGTAATAAGCATCATAGTCAGGATACATTAACTCATCATTTGAGAGAGAAAATCCTTTGAATGAAAAGGGGATAAAAAATGAAGAAGTTAGGTAATATTCACCAAGTGTTAATTGACTTTTTAAATTTCTAATCGGGTAAGATAATGTTGTATTATAATATTCCCATTCTCTTTGTGGTGAGGAATAATTAAAGTGGTTTCTTAGTCGCCACCCTAAATAATTAAAACCATTCATAAGTGACAAGTTGAAATTATCTTCAATGTATTTGCTTGAGTTATGGCTTCCTAATAAGTGATAATCGATAAAGGCGGAGGTTATCCCATCACTCCATGAATCTTGTGAGTTCAATTCCTTTTCATCTTTGTCTAGAAAATGTTTTGGAATATTCAATTCTAGTGTCAAGTGGTTGAAATCAAAATAATAAGAGTAACCGATTATGATCTTAGAGAGTTTATCGGTTAGCTCGCCATTATCATTAAATTCCATTTGATTTAATGTTTTCTTGTTTAACCCAATTTTTATTAACTGTTCCTTATTGAATATGGGCGTTAATTGGTCTTCAATATATTTAAAGGCAATGTTAGATGTCAATAACCTTACATTATTGACAATCAGGTCAACCGAATATATGCCAGCTGGCTGATGATCTAAGTTTAGTATGATATTTTCAATGTCGTGAATGTTATGATAATTATCAAGTGCATCTAAATTGAAACTATCGGAGTGAGAATAAGATGAAAACAACATGAAAATAACCAGTAAATTTTTATTTTTATTCATCATTGATAGATAGCACTTGTGAAGTTAATTGTGTTTTTCCACCATAGTCATTCAATGCACTCCAAAATACGGTATTGGTTTTCGATGATGGAACTTTCCAAGAAAGTTGACTAAAAGGAGCTATCATTCCAGGTTCAGGGATCTCCGTATCATTCAAGCGTAGTTCTCGAAGTGTAATATAATAGCCTGTAGGGTTTTTCGCTATGAGGCGCTGATTTTGGTAGTGAAAGTTTATTTTTTTAAATGCAGCTTCTGAGTTTTCTGTTAATGATTCCGGTCGATAAAACAGTTTAAAACTTGATTTAACAATGATTTGTAAAGTATTTTCCCTATTTTCATGTAGGGCGGGAAGAGATTTAATATGGAGCCAATATAGAGTTTCTCTATCTTCATGGTTTGATGGCTTAACGTTAATAATCCTTAGTTTATTTAAAGATAATGGCTTAAGCTTAAATAAAGGTGGTGTGATAATAAAGTCATTAGAACGTTGACTCTCTTTTTCAATCCATGATTGAATCAAATAAGTTGTTTTCTCTTCAGGATTTTCCATAGATAAAGATAACTCTCTCTCGTTTTCTTTATATATAAAACGAGTACCATTAATAATGACACCTGCATAAGCATGAAAGGATAATAACAATAATAATAGAACTATTTTTTTCATAATAGTTAGGGAGAGAGGAAATTCCGCCTCTCCCTTGTCCTCTGTCTATTGATAGATAATACTAAAATGCGCGAGTGCATCGGCTGAACCAGGAGTAACTTGTTCACTCGTGGCAATATATTTTGCAACAAAATTCATTTCAACAGTCTTACTCGATGTCACTTCTTTAAATTGGCTGCCGCCATTTAATGGTATACGACGAACGCTACTCTCTTCATAAAGTGCTATTGCGATACCGGTGGCGGGTGTTGATGTGGTGTTTGGTGATAACCCTAATAAGGTTGGATTCGCGTTATCACTTTTCCCATCAAATTTAAATTGAATCTTTTTATAATCAGTAGGGCAGTTAGACAGTGTTATTCTAAATGGTGTTGCTGCTGCAACACTATTTTTATGATTAAAGGAAGCAACTGAGATTTTCCCCATATTCACGACTTTATTAATAGAATTAGTATCAACTGAACAAGCTGTGGGTATTATGCTGCCAATAAACTTGATTTCACCATCAGCTGAAAAAGAAATTGAATGATTAAAAAATAAAATAATTAATAGAAATTTTAAGATGCTATTCATTATATAACCTTGTGAATGATGTGTTATTTAACTTTTGTCAATATTAACCGCTGTGATTGAGCGGAATATAATAAATAGATTTTTTTTGTGAAAAAGAGGTAATTTTATAGATGCCGAATATGGGATTTTTTTATCTGTTTTGAGGTTTTTAACAGCTATTTTTTGCTATCAAAATATATAACTAACGTAGTTAGTAGTTTTATCTACTAGTGTTTAGCTTATGGCAATCAACAAAAGGGTATGAATGTTATGTATATCAATAATAACTTGGTTATCTTTTAAATTGATTTAGTTACAACATACTGTGTGAAAAATACTGACCTAATGCGACAACAGTGCATGTACAACCGTTTCATAAAATAGTCTAAAGGTGTTTGATCAAAAATTAAGGCGTTGAGGGGTGAGATGTTGATAAGAACGAGAAGTTAACCCGTAAGACAATAGCAAATGCCACTACATTGGCGTCAATTACACATCCAATGTAGTGATTGATAAACAGCGCTAGAATAGGTAATACGTTGCTGGAATCGCAGCTGCAACGATGGCGAGGGCAAGGAGTTTTTCGATCTTATTCAGTGGGGCTTGTTTTGATTGTTGTGCTCGAGCATACCAAAAAACAAATATACCTGGAGCATATAACACAACCGATAACATAAGGTTGATAAGGCCCGATGCATACAATAACCAAAGACCGTAAACACTGGCAATAAATCCAACCATTAATAGGGCTTTGCTATGGCGTTGTATCGCGACTTTTATTAAAAAAGCCCCCACTAAAAAATAAGGAACTAGGATCATCTCAGAAGCAATCGTCAATAATGTATTGTAATTGCTACCACTTAGCCAAATGAGTATCAATGAGAGTTGTACAGCACCATTCGTTAGCCACAAAGAAGAAGAAGGGGCATCATTCTTATTAAGCTTATTAAATATTTTTGGAAACGATTGGTACTGTGCCGCAATATAAGGGACTTCGGCGGCCATAATTGTCCAACTGAGATATGCTCCACAAACAGAAATAATTAGCCCCGCAGCAATAATAATTTCACCACTCGAACCGATTAAACTCACCATTAAACTGGCCATGGACGGGTTTTTGATTTCGGCTAGCTCAGCTCTAGGCATAATGCCCAGTGAGAGCAGGGTAACCAATATGTAGATGATAAGTGCGGAACTAACTGCAAACACGGTTGCTAAACCAACATCGCGACGATTTTTAGCGCGAGCAGAAACGACGACAGCTCCTTCGATACCAATAAAGACCCATAATGTGATGAGCATAGTATCTTTAACTTGTTGCCAAACAGGTAATTCAAGCGAAATACCCGTAAAGTCAGCATCAAAAATATCAAGTTTAAATGCGATAAAGGCTAAAATAATAAATAGCCCCAATGGGATAAGTTTAGCCATCGTAGCAAGTTTATTGATACCCGCTGCTGTTTGCACTCCACGCAATACTAAGTAGTGAACCACCCATAGTAGGATAGATTCTCCAATTAAGGCTTGCCAAGTATTACCATCACCGAAAATGATGTTATCAGGAGTGTCGGTAAAAAAGCTAATAGCGGCAAAAACAATAACTAAGTAGGATACGTTAGCAACAACAGCACAAAGCCAATATCCCCATGCAGAACAAAAACCAATCAGCTCACCGAATCCCTCTTTTGCATAGGTAAAAATACCACCATCCAAATCAGGGCGTATACGAGAAAGTAGTAGCAATGAGAACGCTAAAAATAAAATACCAATGCCCGTGATAGACCATCCAATGATCAGGGCTAACGGGCTAGCAACTTCAGCCATATTTTGAGGAAGGCTAAAGACACCAGCACCCACCATTGAGCTGAGCACCAAGGCAGTGAGTGCAGTAAGACTGAGTGTATGTTTCAATGTATGTCCTAGTTATTCTACAATCAAAAGTTAAAATAACGTTAAATCTACAATTTGCATATTCATTTAAGCTGGCATAATTTTAAATTGCAGATTGTTTATCTGTTACTTTGATAAAGTGAGGGGGATTCTACGAATGAAATGATTGTTATGCAATGGAAAACTATGCAGATTTGTAAGATTTTTATTCAATGATGCCATAACAGAAAATGGGCTGGTTCAAATAAAAAAAGCCAGCTTAACTAAAGCTGGCTTTCGGTTAACTAATTTAACTTAGTTAATTATTTAAATAGGTCAGCACTGATTGTTACGCTACCGCCATTCGACTGCCATTCACGAGTGATATGGAAGTATTTTGCGCCTTTGGCTTCAGCACGTTTTGCTATTTGATAACGAACCTCTGGTGTGTTGGTGTAATAGCCAGAGAAAGTGATCGAATCAAAAGGCACCATTTGTGCAGCGGCAACCTTGTTAACTTCTTCAATAACGTAACCACTAGGTAATGTAACGCTTGTTTTACCTGGTGCACTGCTTGACGTTTCAAAGAATCGACCTACAGCTACGGTAGGCTCCTCTGAAGAAGCCACGCCTGGAATGCGTACTTTTTTAGCCGCTTCTCCACCTTCAGCTAAAAGAGCTTTACCCGCTTCTGAGTCCGCAGGTACAACGGCTTCTTCCAGTTGAACTTGACGTTTAGGCGCATCTTTTTTGTAAATATAAGCAGTAGCGAGCGTATTGCCACCATCGTTAACGGCGATATTACGTACTACGTAGAACGAAGCGGCACCTTTTTCTGACGCTTTTTTAGCAATCGCTTCATAAAGGTCAGGTTGAGAAGGGTAAAAACCACTGACGGTAACGGCATCAAATGGCTCATACTGTGCAGCATCGGTTTTAGACATTTCTTCAATGCCACCAAATACACGACGTTTACTTTCTTCTACTGCTTTGGCATCTTTTTGGTAAAGGTCTGCGACAACGCGCATATTACCGCTATCACCCACATCATCAAGGCTTTGGATATAAAAAGCATAAGCGCCTAATTTATCAGCCCTACGTGAGACGGCATCGGATGCTTCATAAATAGCATTAAAGCGCCCAGTCACTGTTATGCGCTCATAAGGTTTTAACTCTTCAGCCTGTTTAGGCGTCAGCTCAACAGCTGCCTGTGTAGCAGTAATACTAGTTAATGATAACACCGCGGCTGCGATGGCCGTAGTTTTCAGCTTCATACAAAATCCTTCCGACTTGCGCAATTTATTTTAAAAGTGCTGAATCTTAGTTGTATCACATGACCGTGATTATTACACGTAACCAATCAAGTTGTCTCATTATTTTATTTTTTGTAAGAAATAAATATTCATTGACTAGTCATAATTACCAGATTTTTTGTGCTATCCAGTATTTTATTGACCTAAAACTAAGATTTTCACTGTGAATTCCATTTACTGTCTAAGAATAGCGATCAATTATGGATCAAGAAGGTTATTTTCAGTAGGTTATTAGAACAAGACAAAACCGTTTTAGCTAAAAATCGGACTATTCCATTAAAGAATGAACAATTTTTAGTAAGCTTAATAAATACAACATAACTTTAGCTTTAAAAAGGGAACATTATGCGTATTGGTATACCAAGAGAACGACTTGCCAATGAAGCTCGTGTTGCTGCTACACCTTCGACTGTAACTCAGCTACTTAAGTTAGGTTTCAGTGTTTGTATCGAAAAGGATGCAGGGCATTTAGCGAGTTTTGATGATGTGGCTTATGAACAAGCTGGTGCAGAGATTGTTGATCGTGACACCGCATTCTCTGCTGACATTGTTTTTAAAGTAAATGCGCCATTAGACGATGAGATTCCTTTATTTAAAGAAGGTACAACGCTCGTCAGTTTTATTTGGCCAGCTCAAAATGCTGAGTTGATGGATGCCTTAAAGGCAAAAAATATCAATGTGTTAGCAATGGATGCGGTACCGCGTATTTCCCGCGCACAGTCACTCGATGCGTTGAGCTCAATGGCAAATATTGCCGGTTATCGTGCAATTGTAGAAGCCGCGCATGAATTTGGGCGCTTTTTTACAGGGCAAATTACTGCCGCTGGTAAGGTCCCTCCAGCAAAAGTCATGATTATCGGTGCGGGTGTCGCTGGTTTAGCCGCAATTGGTGCTGCTGGTAGTTTGGGAGCGATCGTACGGGCATTCGATACTCGACCAGAAGTAAAAGAGCAAGTGCAAAGTATGGGGGCTGAATTTCTTGAGTTAGATTTCAAGGAAGAGGCCGGAAGTGGTGATGGCTATGCAAAAGTGATGTCGGAAGCTTTTATTAAAGCTGAAATGGCGTTATTTGCTGCACAAGCTCGAGAAGTTGACATTATTGTTACAACAGCCTTAATCCCAGGACGTCCTGCTCCAAAATTGATCACTAAAGAAATGGTTGAATCCATGAAGCCGGGCAGTGTGATTGTTGATTTAGCCGCGCAAACCGGTGGGAACTGTGAGCTAACCCAAGCTGATCAGCTGGTTGTAACGGATAATGGCGTCAAAATCATTGGTTATACTGATTTACCTAGCCGCCTACCGACTCAATCGTCGCAATTGTACGGTACTAACCTTGTTAATTTAATGAAGTTATTGTGCAAAGAAAAGAACGGTGAAATCAACATTGATTTTGATGATGTTGTGATCCGTGGCGTGACGGTGATTAAACAGGGTGAAATTACTTGGCCGGCTCCTCCCATTCAAGTATCTGCTCAGCCGCAGGCGAAACCTAAGACGCCAGAAAAACAAAAGGCGCCAGAGAAGAAGAAAATGTCGCCGGCAGTGAAATACGGCTTAATGGCATTAGCCATTATTTTGTTTGGTTGGTTTGCTAATTCTGCACCGAAAGAGTTTTTATCACACTTTACGGTTTTTGCTCTCGCGTGTGTGGTGGGGTATTACGTTGTTTGGAATGTTACACATGCGCTGCATACTCCGTTAATGTCTGTAACTAATGCGATTTCGGGCATTATTGTTGTTGGCGCGGTACTACAGATAGGCTCTGGGGGATGGGTTGGCTTTTTATCCTTCATTGCAATATTGATTGCCAGTATCAACATTTTCGGTGGGTTTACTGTTACCCAACGCATGTTAAAAATGTTTCGTAAAGGATAAGGGGTAACTTATGTTGTCAAGTGGAATTGTGACAGCGGCTTACATTGTTGCTGCTATCCTATTTATATTTAGCCTTGCGGGTTTATCGCGGCATGAAAGTTCTCAGCGTGGTAATACCTATGGTATTGCGGGTATGGCAATCGCGTTACTTGCCACCATTTTGGGTCCAGATAGCGCCAATATCGGTTGGATGATTGTTGCAATGGTGATCGGTGCTGTAATTGGCATCCGCTTAGCCAAAAAAGTTGAAATGACTGAAATGCCAGAGCTAGTGGCTATCTTGCATAGTTTTGTGGGCTTAGCGGCGGTGTTAGTTGGTTTCAATAGTTTCATTGCGAGCGAAGGTCATATGGATGCCGTTATGGAAAACATTCATTTGACAGAAGTTTTCCTGGGTATTTTTATCGGTGCAGTGACATTCACAGGTTCCATCGTCGCGTATGGTAAGCTTTCAGGTAAGATCTCATCAAAACCAATGATGTTGCCAAATCGCCATAAATTGAACTTAGCAGCTCTTGTTGTTTCATTTATTTTGTTAGTGATCTTTGTTAAGACAAGCAGTGTTGGCCTGCAAGTATTTACCATGCTAATTATGACTGTCATTGCATTAGCATTTGGTTGGCATTTAGTCGCTTCCATTGGTGGCGCTGATATGCCGGTGGTTGTCTCAATGTTGAACTCTTATTCAGGTTGGGCAGCGGCAGCGGCTGGATTTATGCTAAGCAATGACTTGCTGATTGTGACGGGTGCTTTAGTTGGTTCATCAGGGGCAATTCTGTCTTATATTATGTGTAAAGCAATGAACCGTTCTTTCTTTAGCGTGATAGCCGGCGGCTTTGGCACAGATGGCTCTTCAACGGGTAGTGAAGAGGAAATGGGAGAATACCGTGAAACAACCGCGGAAGAAGTGGCTGAGTTACTGAAGAATTCTACCTCAGTCATTATCACCCCAGGCTATGGCTTAGCGGTGGCTCAAGCACAATATCCCGTTCACGATATTACTGCTAAGTTACGTGAGCGTGGTATTAATGTACGCTTTGGGATTCACCCCGTGGCTGGACGCTTACCGGGCCATATGAACGTTCTATTAGCTGAAGCTAAAGTTCCTTATGATATCGTGTTGGAAATGGATGAAATCAATGATGATTTCTCTGATACCGATACTGTATTGGTTATTGGCGCTAATGATACGGTAAACCCAGCAGCACAAGAGGATCCAAATAGTCCAATCGCAGGTATGCCTGTATTGGAAGTTTGGAAGGCAAATAATGTGATTGTTTTTAAACGTTCGATGAATACAGGTTATGCCGGTGTGCAAAACCCATTATTCTTCAAAGACAATACACAAATGCTATTCGGTGATGCAAAAGCCAGCGTTGATGCTATTTTAAAAGCACTATAATCTATAAAAACAAAAAGCTCTGTCATATGACAGAGCTTTTTATATTCACTAAAAAACACAAAACAAGTTATTGAATTAATCGTCATCAACGGTGATTGGGCAAACAAAGCCATCGGGTTTAATGGCTAATAAATCGCATTTTAACTTATCAATCACATGTTCCGCTGTATTGCCAAGAAAAGCCGCGGAAATTCCTGTTCTGCCTAATATTCCAAGAACGACGACGCCAGCATGTAATTCTTCACATATCTCAGGAATAATTTTTTCAGGTAACCCCTCACGAACATGAGTATATTTTTCATCAATCGCGAATTTTTGACGTAGCTCTTTCATTGCGATGAGGTGCTGTCCACGCAATGCATTGTTATAAAGGCTAGGGTCAAAGTCGGGTAACTCTATTGCAATATTCATGGGGGCGATAGGATAGGCACTCACTAGGTGAATTTCCTGCTCTTTCACAATACGGGCGGCTAAATCTTTGGTTTTCTCGACAAGCTTGATATTAAGGTCATCATGATAAGATTCTTCATTCGATAAATTGACGGCAACCACAACAGAGCCATGATCAGGCCAAACTTTATCCTTGACCATCCAAACAGGGGAAGGGCATTTTCTTAATAAATGCCAATCGAGCGGGGTAAAAATTATCGATTCAAAATTATCTGTCTGGTGAGCCATTTTTAGCAACAGGTCATGTTCACCGCTGATCACTTCCTGAATAATTGCTTCGTAAGGCTTGTTATGCCAAATAACTTTAATTTCTATCTCAATGCCCGCTTCGAGATAAAAATGGGCTTGCTGTTTAATCCAAGCCGCTTTTTGATTGATGACTCCTTTACGCATCGCATCACGTTCTTCAGGTGATAACAAGGTAGTCATATCATAGGAAAGATCATAGATAGGTAAGAATGCTTTAATCCGTCCACCATTACGTTGCACTATGTAGACAGCACGTCGTAATGCTGGTTGATCATCCTGATTTGGGTCAATTGCAACTAGGAGATTTCTATAGTTTGCCATATTAAAATCCTCATAACGGCTGGACATTCCTTACTAAAGATAAACTAAGGTATTGAGGAGAAATAGGCAAGATTTGATGAAAAATAATCATGGTGGGTCACAAAATAGATATTGTGACCCAGCTAGGATTATGAGCAGGAGACAGTGGAAATTTTACCAGCTATATCAGTCAGTTTTTCCATATCTTCGATAGTAATATATTTACCTTTAACACTTAACATACCGCTTTTTTGGAAACGTCCTAAAAGTCGGCTAATGGTCTCGACGGTAAGGCCTAAATAGTTACCAATATCACCGCGTGTCATTGTGAGGCGGAATTCTCTAGGTGAAAAACCGCGCTCTGCAAAGCGATGCGATAAGTTAAGAATAAATGCAGCTAAACGCTCTTCTGCATTTTTCTTAGATAATAAAAGGATCATTTCCTGATCACCTTTTATTTCTCCACTCATTAAACGCATGATTTGTTGACGCAGGTTTGGCATTTTACCTGACAGGTCATCAAGTGTTTCAAACGGAATTTCACAAACCATTGATGTTTCAAGTGCTTGTGCAAAACTTGGGTGCTGTGTATGAATGATAGCATCAAAACCTACAAGGTCACCGGCAAGATGGAAACCGGTAATTTGCTCATCACCTTCTTCAGTGATGGTATAGCTTTTGATTGTGCCTGAGCGAATAGCATATAAAGAACGTAACTCATCACCTGCTTTAAAAAGTGCTTGGCCTTTTTGAATTGGTTTTTTACGTTCAATGATATTATCAAGTTGATCCAGTTCATGTTCATTCAGCGTGAAGGGAATGCACAGTTGGCTAATACTGCAATCCTGACAATGAATAGCACAACCACCAGACTGGATGCGACGAACAACTCTTTTTTCTGGGATCATATTAAATGCTCAATACAAGTTAAAATTATTGATATGAGTCAATTTTAACATAAGATAACGCGACTGGTAAGTAGAAATATAAAACAGAGTCATCGTAAATAGAAACTCTTACAAAAACAAGGTGTTCAGCTAGGTTTGCATAAATAGCAATAACGTGATGAAATCATTTATTTAACTTAAATAAAAATGAAGTGAAATATTTTTTATAGATAAAATAGGTTATCTATTTAATATCTATTTAAAAGTTATATTTAGGGACTTTTAAAAATTAACATTATTTATAATATTTAAACAAGAGTGCAATATTCGGTTTTAACATTGAAATATCATAGGAGCTGTAGATGGCAAATAGCCCATTAAATATTCCCACTTCCATGAAAGTGATAAATATTACAGAACATGGCGGCGCAGAAAAATTGCAGCTTATTGACCAACCGCTGCCAACCTTATCTGAAGACTATTTGTTGGTTAAGGTTGAGGCGGCGGGAGTTAACCGGCCTGATATATTTCAACGTATGGGATCTTATCCTCCACCGCCAGATGCATCCCCTATTTTGGGGCTTGAAATAGCCGGAACGATTGTTGCAAAAGCAAATAATGTTGAACAATGGCAGGTGGGTGACAATATTTGCGCGCTAGTCGCGGGTGGCGGCTACGCAGAGTATTGTTTGGTTCATAAAGATATTGCATTGCCGCTAGGAAACTTATCCTTTATTGAAGGGGCGGCTATCCCTGAAAACTTTTTTACTGTTTGGGCTAATGTTTTTCAAATCGGTCAATTGAAGAAAGATGAAACCGTGTTAATTCATGGTGGAACATCTGGAATTGGCTCCGTCGCAATCATGTTAGCAAAAGCTTTTGGCGCAACGGTCATTACAACCGTAGGTTCATCTGAAAAGGTGGAGGTTGCTAAAGGATTAGGTGCCGATTGCGTGGTGAATTATCGACACGATGATTTTGTACAACAAACACTTGATTATACAAATCTTCGCGGGGTTGATATGGTCGTTGATATAGTTGGTGGCGACTATGTCAGCAAAAATTATCAAGTTGCCGCAAAATTCGGGCGCATTATACAAATTGGCATGATGCAAGGTAACCCAAAAAACCTTAATTTAATGCCTTTAATGGTTAAACGTTTAATTCATACTGGCTCGACAATGCGCTCACGTACAATCGCTGAAAAAATCAGCATAGCGACTGACTTAAAGCAGCAGGTATGGGGGATGTTGCAAAAAGGTGAATTAAAACCTTTTATTAACAAAGTGTATTCGTTAGACCACGTGGCGGATGCTCATCGCTATATGGAGTCTGGTGATCTCTATGGTAAAATAGTTTTAATTAATAAGTAGTTATATTTATTGTGACATATTCAAGTCATGAGATTATGCCTTTCTCATGACTTGTCATTAGACCTCGTCTATAACAAATATTTTACATTTTCAAGCTGTTTTAGCGTAAATATCTCTTTACAGCTGATAAAATTTCGAAATTTTGTTCCCGCGCACAAATCCGATTGAAATAAAGACGAGTTTGTTAATATTTTAATAATTATCGATTATATCTATACCTAAGTTGGCACATTAACGGTTTGTCTATCAAATAAAATTCCTAAATGATAATGAAGATAACAAAGTCATTAATACATTGTTGTCTTCATGAGACATGCATTCCGTTATATCACTTTCCAATGATAGTAGTTACCTAAATTAAATATGCTTCTCAATGAGGGCATGATTTAAAGGTGTAGTGATAATGACAAATTTTAATAACTCAAAAATGAATGTGGATGCTTTATTTCTTGGGCCTAAATCTGAAAACGCGGTCTTTTTCAGAGAAATGATGGAATATGCAGTAACAGAACACATGCACTGGCGCTCAGGATACCATCCCGAAGACCCTGAATATGTCACAACCGTCGAACGATATGCACCAGAATATAGAGATACGCTATATCGGACTGAAGGGATTTTAAATCAACTCTCTTCTAAATTAAAAACAACATCAATTCCTTGGTTTTCTCCTCGTTATCTTGGCCATATGAATGCGGATACGCTGATGATCTCTAATCTCGCGTATGTCATGGCGATGATGTATAACCCAAATAACTGCGCACAAGAGTCGTCGCCGACCACAACCGTGCTAGAGCTAGAAGCTGGGGCAGATCTGTGTGCAATGTTCGGTTATGACCCTAATCGTGCATGGGGGCATATTACCTCTGGCGGTACTGTCGCTAACTATGAAGGTTTATGGGTAGCGAGAAATATTAAAACGTTACCGTTAGCAATAGCTAAGCACCCTCAAGCCAAACAGCTGCTTAAAGATAGCTCTGAGAAAGCGTTATTAAATATGCAGACTTCAGCTGTTTTAGACCTAATTGATGAATTAAAAAAACGTGGTTTATTCGAAGACGTCAGGGAAATGACGTGCCGTGGTGAAGGCGTAGAACAAGGCAGACTCGGTAAGTTATTAGTACCACAATCTAAACATTATTCATGGCTTAAAGCGATGGATATTTTAGGATTAGGGCAACAAAATATTGTGCAATTGCCTGTGGATGGAAGTTATCGCACAGATACCGACCAGATGAGGCAGATAGTGTTTTCATTGATAGAGCGAGGCGAACCTATTTTAGCGATTGTTGCCGTTGTCGGAACGACTGAAACCGGCGCTATCGATAATGTCGCTGAACTCATTGAGTTACGTCGTGAGTGTGAAGCTCGATTTGGTGTTTCGTTTTATATCCATATTGATGCCGCTTATGCAGGATATGCATGCGCGATGTTCCGTGATGAAAATAATCAATTTATTGAATATGACACACTGATTAAACGCTATCACAGCGAAGGTATTTTTCCTTCAGATGTCATTTGGCCTAAGCCAGATGTCTATCAAAGTTTCAAAGCACTACAAGAAGCCGACTCTATTACTGTTGATCCCCATAAGGTCGGGTTTATCCCTTATGCAGCAGGTGCTATCTGCATGAAAGATAAACGTATTGTTGACCTTATTTCTTACCATGCCGCCTATGTTTTTGAAGAGGTCGCTGAAAAAGGACGTAAAGCAGACAAACAACAAAATGTGTTATTAGGCTCTTCAATTATGGAAGGTTCAAAAGCGGGGGCAACAGCAGCCGCGGTTTGGGCTGCACATCGTTTAGTACCACTCAATATTCTCGGTTACGGAAAGGTCATCGCCGCGGGGCTAACAACGGCGAATTGGATGATTGAGAGTATGAATCATTGTGACGTATTCAAAATAGAAGATAGGGAATTTCAGATCGTCGCTATGCCATCGCCTGATTTTCATATGGTTAATTTTATGTTTAAGGAAGTTGGGAATAGCTCGTTAGAAAGGCAAAATCAGCTCAATAAACGGTTATATGAGTTATGTTCTTATGCGGCGGGTCGCTCTTATACCAATAACTTTTTAACTTCCTCAACATCTTTAACTTCAGAAGAATATGGTAATAATCCCCGAAACTTTTGCCGTGAAATGGGGTTCAGTGACCAAGAATGGGATAAAACGCAATCATTATATGTACTAAGAGCTGCGATTATGACCCATTGCCTACGTGACAAGCAGCATTTTACTGCCTTTTGGGAAGAACTAAGAAATATCTTTGAGGGTAAGTTACAGCAGCTTATAGATGAAGAAAATAAACTCACACATTCAAAACAAAAAATAGCTCTATAAAACTCTTAGCTAGGATCTCAATATGAAAAATCGCACACTTGGTAGTGTTTTTATTGTTGCAGGTACTACGATTGGTGCTGGTATGCTGGCAACGGCTCAATGGTAAGCTTAGTGATGTTATTCGCTCTTTGGGCATTAATGTGCTACACCGCGTTATTGTTAGTTGAAGTATATCAGCATGAGTCGTCGGAAACAGGTATAGGCTCCGTAGCTCAACGCTATTTAGGTTCTGGTGGTAAGTTTATTACCGGCTTTAGTATGATGTTCCTCATGTATGCGCTGACAGCTGCCTATGTGAGTGGAGCAGGGGAAATCATCACATCGAACTTAAAAAGCAGTTTATCCATTGAAATGGCAGACTGGATGGGAATTGTGATTTTTACCATCATCGGTGGAGGTGTAGTGTGTTTTGGTACATCCTCTGTTGATTTTATTAACCGCATTTTGTTTGCTGCTAAAATTGTCTTTTTAGTCATTATACTCGCATTGATGTTGCCGCATGTTGAACAGCAAAACTTATTGTCGGCACCCACAGAGCAAGTATTAATTCTCTCTGCAATTCCTGTATTTTTTACTTCATTTGGCTTTCATGGCAGTGTACCTAGTATTGTGAAATACATGGGTGGGGATGTGAAAAAGCTTCGGATAATTTTTATTATCGGTAGCGCCATCCCATTGATTGCCTATATTTTATGGCAAATTGCCACTCTGGGTAGTATTAGCACAACGACGTTTGTCGGAATACTTGCAGAAAATTCAGGACTAAATGGCCTATTAGATGCGATCCGTAATGTTGTGATGTCAGCGAGAACAGAATTTATTGCTCAGATGTTTATGAGTCTAGCGCTTGCGACTTCGTTCCTCGGTGTTGCATTAGGCTTGTTTGATTTCTTAGCCGATTTATTTAAACGCCAAGATAATATGTCGGGCCGTATTCAAACTGGGCTATTAACTTTCTTGCCTCCTTTAGTCTTTGCACTCTTTTATCCAAAAGGGTTTATTATGGCATTAGGCTTTGCGGCAATTGCTTTATCCATCCTAGCCTTGTTACTACCAAGTGCCTTAGCATTTAAATCAAGATTAAGAAATGAGCGCAAATATCAAGTTACAGGTGGAGCATTAGCATTAGTGATTGTCTTCTTGTGTGGAATTGTCGTCATAGGTGTTCAATTCGCTATTGCATTTAACATCATTCCAAATGTGGGCTAACTTCGATTTTCATTAAAACAAACAAAGCCAATCAAGTTATTCGTGATTGGCTTTGCTTCATACGTCAACCCGCCTATCACTGAGTGACGAATATAACCTTTCAAAATAGCGCCACTGAGGCATCAACAAGAAATTCATTTATTAATCCCTCTTTTTCGATCATTCAAAATAGGAATGGTTATCATTAGCATTTTATGCAAAAAAACAGATATATCTAAACTGGAAATCTTTGAAAAATACACTATGATATTAGATATATCGGTTTTTAATTTAGAGAGTCTCTCTGAGAATATGAATGAACAGTGAACAGCAATCAGAGTCGTGTGCTTGTGATGGCAAAAGTTTAAGCCGTATGTTTAACCCAAAGCAGCTACGTATTTATATTCTCCATTTATTGGCTGACGGGGCAAATTATGGTTATGAGCTGATTAAGAAAATAGGAAATGAAACCGCAGGGTTTTATTGCCCTAGTCCAGGTGTTATATATCCAACACTGACGTTATTGGAAGAGCTAGGGTTTATCACAGCACAAAAAGAACAGGGCAAAGGGCGGAAGTGCTATTCACTGACACCGGAAGGCAAATGTTTCTTGTTACTGAAAACCGAAATTTTAGCTGAAGTAAAGCTGAAATTGAATTATGCGCAAGAGCTTAAAGCGGGCAATCAATTTGCCAAAGAAATTGAGCTCGCTGTAGATAAATTTAAATCATTGTTGCGACATAAAATTGTTTTGCAGGAGTTGACTAAAGAACAATCAACTCGTGTTGTTGAAATTATTAATAGTGCTGTTGAACGTATTGAGCAAGTGAACTCAGTATTGACAACAGAGGAAAATGAACATGGCTAAAACGAATAATATTATTCAAGCAAAAGAGTCTTCATATATGAAAGATAATGTAAAGACACCATCGAGCGAAAGTGTCGAAGGCGCTGAGGTAAAAACGGAAGTTGTACAAGATAAAAAATTTAAAGAGGTTGTGTGCCCAAAAGTGCCGACATCCTATTTTAAACGAGCTAAACGTCAACGTACCAAATAAGAAAATAGTTAGGTAGGGGGAGTTTAGCAATTTATTGTTCATGGCATAACTTTTTGCGTTTAATGACGGCAATCAGCGTTATGTCGCCTATTTTTAAACAGAAAAGGCCATGAAAATAAAAAACAGCCTACCTTAAACTATAAGGTATTCGGTGATAAGGGGATGTTTCCCTCGTATTCTCAATCCCCCAATAAACCCGTTATTGGGGGATTTTTAATTACAAGTTGAGTCGTGCCTGTATTTTTTCTATTTCATCCATCCATTGTTGCTGGAGCTGTGGCTTTTGATGGGCCAACTTACGTTGTTTGTCAGCTTGCAGCTTTTCCTCAAGTAACAGTAACTTTTCCAACAATTCATCTTCATAAGCGGTAGATTGGGAGACTGTCTCATTTATCGCGGGTGAAACAGCTCTTTGGTTCATCGTGTCGTTATGTTGCAAATGTGATTGTTGTTCGATTTGTTGGTAAACCTCCTCGACGTCAAGATACTCTTCTAATCGATGATTATTGATATACCAAAAACGCTGGCAGCTTGTTTCAATTAACCATTTATCATGGCTAACCACGAGCAATGCGCCTGCAAATTGTGCAATTTGCTCACTCAGTGCTTCCTTACCTTCAAGATCAAGGTGGTTCGTGGGTTCATCTAGCATCACCAGCTCATATTGAGCCAAACTCAAGCCAATAAATAGCAACCGTGCTCGTTCACCCCCACTCAGTGTGGCTACTTTTTGTTGATGGCGCGTATAAGGAAAACCTGCACCAATTAATGCCATTTTGCGTTGTTCATCAACTAAGCTAGCAAAAGGTCGTAAGGCATCAGATAAACTGTCATTATCATTGAGTTGCTCAAGCTGTTGGTCGTAATAACCTGCATTGATAGATGGATGAAACGTTAATTGGTCACTGTATCGCTCATCCGCTTTAAAACGTTGCCATAATAAACGTAATAAAGTGGATTTACCGCAACCATTCGCACCAATAATGGCAATACGATCACCACTCTTGACCTGATGAAAACCTGTAGTGAAAAGCAACTTCTCATCAGGAGTCTTAATGTTGGCATGATCTAATTCCAGCACTCTATCCGCAGGGATTGATTTACCATTTAGCGCCAATGTCCATTGATAGCCGTCAGTTAGCTCGGTTTGGGCGTCTTTAAGCCTATCAATATGTTTTTCCATCTGCTTTGCTTTACGAGAAAGGTCTTCGTTATCATAAACTTGACCCCATATAGCCAAACGCTTGGCACTCACTGCAATGCGTTCGATCTCTTTTTGTTCTGCTTGGTGACGTTTTTCATCAGCAAGGTCTTTTTGATTCAGTGCCTGGCGTGCAGATGAGCATGGAAGCCGGAAGAAATGTAACGTTTTATCTCGCAATATCCATGTGCAGTTAGTCACTTTATCAAGTAGATCTTGGTCGTGAGAAACTAAAACAAAGCTACCTTTCCACTGTTGCAAAAAGTTACCTAACCAAATCAGTGTGGGGAGATCAAGGTGGTTACTTGGCTCATCCAACAGCATGAGATCCGGTTGCTGAATTAATGCTCTACCTAACAGTAATCGAGTATGCTGCCCGCCACTAATTTGATTGGCTTTTTGTGTCCATTGCATCTCAGTGAATCCTAAATCAGCCAGCAAAACTTCTGCTCGCCAACGTTCGGATAGGCGCTCTGCAACTGGGAGTTGCTGCATGATTGTATCGATTAAACACAATTGTGCGACTTCTTCAGGCAGATGCTGTTCAATATAAGCGGTAATACACTGATTAGCATAAGTAATGCTGCCACTGTTAGGCGATAACTGGCCGGTCAAAAGCTTCAATAATGTACTTTTGCCACTGCCGTTATGGCCAATAAGACCAATGCGATCGCCGCGTTGTAGCGTAAAGGTAATGTCACTCAATAAAGAGGTTGTAGAAGTATCATAGTTTAATGATTTTACAGATAATAATGTGCTCATAGCTTACTCAAATTTTAGGCATAGCAATGCCAGGGTATAGTCAGGACGACAACCCAGTAAGCTGAGGAAGATATCTTTTGGGAGCTTCGCTCAGGCAGGGTTATCGCAGTATTTCACTGTGAAAGCCTGAGCTTTGGCGATTACCAAAGAAGTGTGAATAATCAATAAGATCACACAACGTCATAATAAGCCTCCTTTTTTCTAGTGTTGAACAATGTCGTCATCATAACAAGCCTAGCCATTATCAATCAATCACAATGATGCATTATGTTTAGGTATTGTTATAAATGATTCTAATGGCATTAAAAGTGTCATGAATAAAACTGTTAGTGGCTGTGGTGAGTAATAATTTTAGAGTAAAATCAAAGCGTAAACATATAGGAAACACCAAAATGAATGTAGAAATAAAACCAGCCACAATGAAAGATGCTAATTTGATTTTGGAAATGATCATCGAACTAGCAGAATATGAAAAAGCACGTCATGAAGTTAAAGCCTCAGTTACCGATATAGAAAACTCATTATTTGGTGAAAATTCAAATACAGAGGCTTTAATTTGCTATGTAGATGGTAAACCAGCGGGTTATGCGGTCTTTTTTTCCAGTTATTCGACTTGGTTAGGGAATAATGGTATCTACTTAGAAGATTTATATGTCTCTCCGGATTATCGCGGGGCAGGTGCAGGTAAAAAATTATTAAAACATATCGCAATGATTGCCAGTGAAAGAAAATGCCAGCGTTTAGAATGGAGTGTTTTAGATTGGAATCAACCTGCAATTGATTTTTATAAAAGTATTGGAGCGGAACCACAAGATGAATGGGTACGCTATCGACTGGATGAAAAAGCGATTGCTAAATTTATAAATTAATTACATCAAAAGTTAATTTTATAACAAAACAATGCTAGCAAGATTTATTGTTAGCATTGTTTTTTTGTTGCTAAATAAATTTTAAGCAATAAGTGCCAAGAAAGTCTTTTTAATTTTTGAATATGGTATTTTGTGATATATGTGCTATTTTACTTAAGGCGAATAAGGATAAAATAGAATTAAATTAAAGGGATAGCGAATGTACAAATAAGTAAGTCCAAAAAGGAGTGTTGCGTCAATATGTTAAAATAAAAATAGCCATCAACATTTTTATTTTCTTGGTTTTACTATTTTTTGCTGTGATTAGACAACATGGGTAATACTGAAATTTAAATTAGCTATTTTCTTTCACATAAAGAAAAAAGAAGGGATGGTATGAAAATAAATAAACAAAAGATCATATTTTATGTTGTTATTATTTTAATTATTGCTGCCGGTGGTTTTTATTATTGGAGCGTGAATTCGAATAATCTACCTGCTGGATTCGCGGAAAGTAACGGTCGTATTGAAGCAACAGAAATTGATATCGCGACGAAAACGGCTGGGCGTATAGATTCTATTACTGTGAGAGAAGGGGATTTTGTCAAGGAAGGCCAAGTTCTTGCCAAAATGGATACTCGGGCGCTACAAGAGCAGCTTCATGAAGTGCAAGCGCAATTGCGCCAAGCAATTAGTAATGTATCAACTGCTGAGTCGGGCTTAGTTCAGAGGGAAAGTGAAAAATTAGCCGCGCAGGCTGTTGTTCGTCAACGAGAAGCAGAACTTGATGCGGCCCAAAAACGGCTTAATCGCTCTCGTGCATTAGTAAAAACGAAAGCCGTTTCTCAGCAACAAGTGGATGATGATACCGCTCAGGTTCAGGGGGCAAGAGCAGCACTACAAGCCGCTAAAGCACAAGTTGCCGCCTCAATAGCCGCTATTGATTCAGCAAAAGCGGGTGTTGTACAGGCTAAAACGCGTGTTGATGCAGCGACAGCAACGGAAAGACGTATTATTGCTGACTTAGATGATAGTGTACTTAAAGCACCACGAAATGGACGTATTCAATATCGCGTAGCTGAGCCGGGAGAAGTATTAGGGGCTGGTGGTAGAGTATTGAATATGGTTGACCTCAGTGATGTCTATATGACCTTCTTCTTACCGACTGAAGATGCCGGAAAAGTTGCATTAGGTAGTGATGTTCATATTGTATTAGACGCGGCTCCCAATATTGTTATTCCCGCGAAAGCAACTTTTGTTGCAAGTGTCGCGCAATTCACACCAAAAACCGTTGAAACACAGAATGAACGTTTGAAATTAATGTTCCGTGTTCGTGCGCGAATTTCTCCAGAATTACTGGAAAAACATCTCGAATATGTCAAAACAGGCTTACCTGGTAAAGCTTATGTACGTTTAGATGCGGATGCACAATGGCCAACTGACCTAGAGGTGAGATTACCACAATGACCCATAATTTGATGGATGATGTGATAGTAGATTTAAGCCATGTCAGCCAGCATTACGGTGATAATTGTGCATTGGATGACATTACCTTATCAATTCCTGCTAGAAAAATGGTTGGGTTAATTGGTCCTGATGGGGTTGGAAAATCAAGTTTAATTTCATTAATTGCTGGGGCAAGAGAGATCCAACAAGGCAAAGTGATGGTACTTGGTGGTGACATGGCGGACAAAGAGCATCGCCGAGAAGTGTGCCCCAAAATTGCTTATATGCCACAAGGTTTGGGGAAAAACTTGTACCATACTCTGTCGGTTTATGAAAACGTCGATTTTTTTGGTCGTCTATTTGGTCAATCAAAAGAAGAGCGACAATACCGTATTAATGACCTACTAGAAAGTACTGGGCTAGCTCCTTTTAAAGATCGACCGGCAGGGAAACTGTCAGGTGGTATGAAACAAAAGTTAGGGTTGTGCTGTGCATTAATTCATGACCCCGATTTACTGATCCTTGATGAGCCGACAACTGGCGTTGACCCATTATCGCGTGCGCAATTTTGGGATCTCATTGAACGTATTCGTGAACGACAAACGAATATGAGTGTGTTAGTCGCGACAGCGTATATGGAAGAAGCTGAGCGTTTTGATTGGCTTGTTGCAATGGATGATGGGAAAGTCATGGCGACAGGACACGCGACTGAGCTGAAATCACAAACTCAATGCGATGACCTTGAGGCTGCATTCATTGCGTTATTGCCAGAAGAGAAGCGTCAAGGCCATAAAAAGGTTGTGATTCCGCCTCGTGACACCTCTGATGACGATGTCATCGCAATCGAAGCACAAGACTTAACGATGCGTTTTGGGCAATTTGTTGCGGTGGACCACGTTAATTTTAAAATCCCTAAAGGTGAGATATTTGGCTTTTTAGGATCAAACGGTTGTGGTAAGTCAACGACGATGAAAATGTTGACTGGCTTACTACAAGCAAGTGAAGGGCAAGCGTGGCTATTTGGGCAAGAGATTGACCCGAAAGACATTGAAACACGTAAACGTGTTGGCTATATGTCACAGGCTTTCTCTCTCTATAGTGAACTAAGTGTTGAACAAAACTTAGTATTGCACGCTAAATTATTCCATATTCCCGATGAGCAAATTCAGCAACGTATTGATGAAATGTGTCAGCGATTTGATTTAGATGAAGTGCGAGACACAATGCCTGATGATTTACCGCTGGGTATTCGCCAGCGATTATCACTCGCTGTTGCTGTTATTCATCGTCCAGAAATGCTGATACTTGATGAACCGACGTCTGGTGTTGACCCTGTCGCTCGAGATATGTTCTGGAATTTAATGGTTGATCTGTCTAGACGTGACGGTGTCACTATTTTTATTTCTACTCACTTTATGAATGAAGCGGAGCGTTGTGACCGTATTTCATTAATGCATGCAGGGAAAGTTCTGGATTGTGATACGCCTGCTAACCTTATTAAAAAACGTCAATTAACAACACTGGAAGAAACTTTTATTGCTTACTTGCAAGATGCTGTAGGGGAAGCGGGGGCAACTAAGGATACTGCACCCGAATTTCATGTTGACCCTGAGCTTAAAAAACAGGCTGATGAAGCACTGAAAAGCCGTTTTAGTTTGCGTCGATTGTTTAGCTATAGTATTCGCGAAGGCATGGAATTAAGACGCGACCCTGTTCGTTCGACACTGGCGTTACTTGGTACGGTGATCCTGATGTTTATTATGGGGTATGGGATCAGTATGGACGTGGAAAATTTACGTTTCTCAGTACTCGACCGTGACCAAACAGGGTTAAGCCAAGGCTATACGCTAAATCTTGCGGGCTCACGTTACTTTATCGAACAGCCTCCACTTCAAGATTACGATGAATTGGAAACCGCGTTACGTAGCGGCAAAGTCTCTGTGGCTATTGAAATTCCTCCCAATTTTGCACGAGATATCGCAAAAGGGCACTCAGTGAAAATCGGTGTATGGGTTGATGGTGCTATGCCTAACCGTGCTGAGACTGTTCGTGGGTATGTACAGGCGATGCATTTAGCGTGGTTAAGTACGATGGCGGCCAAACAACCTGCTGGGGTAGTCGGTATGCCAGTTATCGATATTCAAACCCGTTATCGCTATAACCCTGATGTTAAAAGCTTACCTGCGATTGTCCCAGCAGTGATTCCATTATTGCTGATGATGATCCCAGCTATGCTCAGTGCGTTGAGTGTCGTACGTGAGAAAGAATTGGGGTCGATGATTAATCTTTATGTCACCCCGATCACCAAATTGGAATTTTTATTGGGTAAACAGCTCCCTTATATTTTATTGGGGATGTTTAACTTTCTGATGTTATGTGCATTGAGCGTATTTGTTTTTGGGGTGAGTTTTAAAGGCAGTTTTCTCACTTTAACGCTGGCTGCTTTTCTTTATATAACAATTGCAACGGGTATGGGGTTGCTGATCTCCTGTTTTATGAAGAGCCAAATTGCCGCTATCTTTGGTACTGCCATTATTACGCTCATTCCCGCAACACAATTTTCAGGCATGATTGATCCTGTATCATCGCTTGAAGGTATTGGACGCTGGGTAGGTATGGTGTATCCAACATCTCATTTTTTGACAATAACACGAGGGACTTTCTCGAAAGGACTGAACTTGTTTGACTTACAGGCTTCATTTATTCCTTTATTGATCACTATTCCAATAGTGATCGGCCTCAGTGTTATTTTCCTGAAAAAACAGGAGTCCTAACCAATGATGCGTAAGTTACTAAATATATTTCATTTGGGAGTCAAAGAACTTCGCAGTTTAGGGCGAGATAAAGCGATGTTAGCATTGATTGTCTTTGCTTTTACGGTGTCGATTTACTCATCTGCAACAGTAACACCAGGGTCATTGCATAATGCACCGATAGCGATTGCTGATCAGGATAAATCACAATTATCAAATCGTATTATCAATAGTTTTTATGCACCTTATTTTAACCCTCCAGCGGATGTAACACCGGAACAGATTGATGGCCTGCTTGATAGAGGAACCTATACCTTTGCTTTAGATATTCCTCCAAATTTTCAAAGAGATGTACTCGCAGGTCGTCATCCGGAGATTCAAGTTAATATCGATGCAACGCGTATGAGCCAAGCATTTTTGGGAAATAGTTATATTCAAAACATCACATTAGGTGAAGTGAATGAATTCTTAGCTAAATATCGTAGTAATGCCAGCTTACCGGTTGATCTGGAAGTTCGTATGCGTTTTAACCCTAACTTAACTCAATCGTGGTTTGGTTCAGTAATGGCAATTATCAATAACATCACCATGTTATCGATTGTCCTTACTGGCGCGGCTTTAATTCGCGAGAGAGAGCATGGAACCGTTGAACATTTAATGGTTATGCCATTAACACCGTTTGAAATTATGCTGTCTAAAATTTGGTCGATGGGGCTAGTGGTACTTGTCGCTTCTGGTGTTTCATTATTGCTGGTGGTGAAAACATTATTACAAGTTCCGATAGAAGGCTCTATTTTGCTATTTATGGGCGGTGTGGCGCTTAGTTTGTTCGCGACTACATCAATCGGTATTTTTATGGGAACGTTAGCACGTTCTATGCCTCAATTCGGGTTATTAATGATCCTTGTGTTATTACCATTAAATATGCTTTCCGGAGGAATGACGGCTCGTGAAAGTATGCCTCAGCTAGTTCAAGACATTATGTTAACAATGCCAACAACTCACTTTGTCAGCCTTGCCCAGGCGATTTTATATCGTGGAGCAGGATTCCAGATTGTGTGGCCACAGTTTATCGTGTTGTTAATTATAGGTATTGTCTTCTTTTCATTTGCCTTGTTGCGTTTTCGTAAAACGATAGCAACGATGGCATAGTGCTTTATTGTTACAACACTGTCAAAAAACGCTTGCTGAATTGTTTAGTAAGCGTTGTAATGTATTATCTATTAATATTAATTCCATCATTAGGTGTTGCCTATCAAATCGATAGTATTAACTGATTGGAAAAAAAGTCTGAAAACCAGTAACTTAATAAGCAACCAAACAGGAGAATAGAAAATGTCTTTAATTAATACTCAAATCAAACCATTTAAAAACCAAGCATTTAAAGACGGTAAATTCATTGAAGTCACTGAAAAAGACGTAGCAGGAAAATGGAGTGTTTTCTTCTTCTATCCAGCTGACTTTACTTTCGTTTGCCCAACTGAGCTTGGTGATATTGCTGACCATTATGAAGAGTTCCAAAAAATGGGCGTTGAAATCTATTCTGTTTCAACAGACACCCATTTTACTCACAAAGCATGGCACGAAAGTTCAGATACTATTCGTAAAATTAAATACACCATGATTGGTGACCCAACAGGTGCGCTGACTCGCAATTTTGAAAATATGCGTGAAGCAGAAGGCCTAGCTGACCGTGGTACATTCGTTGTTGACCCACAAGGTATCATTCAAGCTATCGAAATCACAGCTGAAGGTATTGGTCGTGACGCGTCTGACTTGCTACGTAAAGTTAAAGCAGCACAGTATGTTGCAAGCCACCCAGGTGAAGTATGTCCTGCAAAATGGAAAGAAGGTGAAGCAACGCTGTCTCCATCTTTAGACCTAGTTGGTAAAATCTAATTCGAATTTTATCTCGAAAGCAAAAATAGACTGATGTTATCGGGTGCTATGCACCCGATTTTATGACCAAGGGGATCATATGCTCGATAACAATATGCAAGCGCAATTGAAGGCTTATTTAGAAAGATTAACCAAACCTGTTGAGTTAGTTGCAAATTTAGATAGCGGCAATAAATCAAACGAAATAAAAGAGCTGTTACATCAAATTGCTGCACTTTCTGACAAAATCACTGTTCGTGAAACCCAAGATGCTAGCCAAAGAATACCCTCATTTTTAATTACGAATCCAGGGGTCGATAGTGGGTTGCGTTTTGCTGGTTCACCATTGGGCCATGAATTTACATCATTAGTGCTTGCGTTATTACAAATTGGCGGTCACCCGTCTAAAGAAGCACAGGAATTATTAGATCAAGTGAAAGCCCTTGAAGGGGAATTCCACTTTGAGACGTATTACTCATTATCTTGCCATAATTGCCCAGATGTTGTGCAAGCGTTGAACTTGATGGCAGTTTTGAACCCAAATGTCACTCATACCGCCATTGACGGTGCTTTGTTCCAAAATGAAATAGAACAACGCAATGTGATGGGCGTGCCGGCTGTTTTCCTGAATGGGAAAGAATTTGGTCAAGGCCGTATGACATTAAGTGAGATAGTGAATAAAGTTGACAGTAATGCAGATGCACGTGCAGCTAAAGCATTAACTGAGCGCGAACCATTTGATGTATTGGTTATTGGTAGTGGTCCTGCTGGTGCATCGGCTGCGATTTATACCGCACGTAAAGGTATTCGCACTGGTGTGATCGGTGAGCGCTTCGGTGGTCAAGTGATGGATACGGTTGATATCGAAAACTATATTTCTGTGATTAAAACAGAAGGTGCGATATTCGCGGGAGCACTGAAAAACCACGTTGATGACTATAGTGTCGATGTTATTGATGGTCAGTCTGTGACCAAATTAATTCCAGCAGCGGAAGAAGGTGGCTTACACCAAATTGAAACAGCATCGGGTGGCGTGATGAAGTCACGCAGCATCATTATTGCGACAGGCGCTCGCTGGCGCAATATGGGGGTACCGGGTGAACAAGAATATCGCACGAAAGGCGTGACTTTCTGCCCACATTGCGATGGCCCACTATTTAAAGGCAAACGTGTTGCTGTGATTGGTGGTGGTAACTCAGGTATAGAAGCAGCTATTGATTTGGCCGGTCTTGTTGAACATGTGACCGTATTAGAATTTGCGCCTGAACTGAAAGCAGACTCAGTATTACAAGATAAAGTACGCAGCCTGAAAAATGTCGATATTATCCTTAATGCCCAGACATTAGAAGTTAAGGGTGATGGTAGTAAAATGACAGGTCTTGAGTATAAAGATCGGACGAATGATAGCGTTCATTTATTAGAAGTTGCAGGTGCATTTGTTCAAATTGGTTTATTACCCAATACCAATTGGTTAGGGGATACCGTTGCACGCAACCGCATGGGTGAAATTGAAGTGAATGCGCGTGGCGAAACCAATATTAAAGGTATTTTTGCAGCAGGTGACTGTACAACTGTGCCATACAAGCAGATTATTATTTCAGCCGGTGAGGGAGCGAAAGCCGCACTTAGCGCCTTTGATTACCTCATCCGCACAAGTACCAGAACCGCTGAAGAGGTGTAAATCATACCAATTCAGTAGGTTGTACCCAAAGGCACTCGGGGGCGAGTGCCTTTTTTTATGCGTAATTTGCATATAAAGGTTTCAATACTGCCGAAAAGTGTTCAAGTGTGGACAACTTATGGACGATCTAAACGCTGATTTGGTGGTACTTACAGCGGAGAAATTCATCCAATGAGAGTATAAGCGCAGTTGTTGTTAGTTCTTGTTGGTAAAACAGTTTATATTCACCAAAGCATGATTTTATTATTGAGATGGCACAAACAATATGCTTAGACCGATTCAACTTGGCCAACCGGAAGTGATAGAGTTTTGGAAACTGTTTGATTATTTATATGATAATGAGATCTTTGGTGTGAATCACAGTAGTGAAAAGGGCGTTTATGCGGTGAATTTTAACCATATTGAACCGGTGACCTGCGAGTACAGCCAATCGATACTATTAAATACCAATTTAAGAATTTATTGAAAGCGGCGTGCATGCGTAAGTTTATAAGCGTTAAGACGGTGCGAAGTATGGTGAACAGCCAGTTTAATAGTATGCTTGTGGTAAGGAGTACTTTAACGAAGTCTGATGTGCTTAGATGTTGGGACTGGAAAACAGCGAGAGTTAGTTTCTGTTAATTTTTTCCATAGGTCGCCAATGTGCAATTTTTCTTTTTCCTCTTTCATATTCATGTCTCAGGGGTCTCTTACACCGCCCAAATCGCATACCTCTGTATACCTCATCAGGATGATTGTATTTTCCGCCTACTAGCAACAAGAATGATTTTGGGAAAATAGCGTTAATAATAAGAATATAGATATAAAATTTAGAACAAAAAACAGGCATTATTGAGTGTCTTTTATATAAATGGAGTATTCGTGGGAGGTATTTGGAAAGTGGTTATAATGGTTAAAAATTAAAATAGTCTTGTATGTTTTTGATAAAAAACAGAAAGATAGGAATGGTAAAAGGTTACAAACGGGTTACTTTGCGTTAATGTGTAACCGTTTAAGAGATTACAAACTTAAAGTGCAACTCATTGTTTTGTAAGATATAGTTTTTAACCCTTGCTTTATAACCGGTTTCCAAAGGGAATGTATGCGAAACTGAATTTTCTATAAAGGTAAATATGGGCTAATATGTATGACCTTACACTAATGTTATGTTTAAAGGCATGTTTTAATGGACAATAGTATTCAGAATTTAATAAAACTATCAGAAATAGAAGAAAAAAGATTTGCTGGTTTTATCAAGACAACCAGAGGAAAATTGATTTCTCCTCCTAAAGTTGCAGCGCAAAAAGCAACAGAAACTAACCATGATTTAATTACAGGCCTATTGAAACAAAAGCAAGTTACTCAAGCTATTATTCAACTGCGTGAATTAGCTTATGACGAGTTCTTAAAAGAAGAGTCCGCTTTTAATGCGGTAATTTTGAAAGAAATAGGTGAAAAATTTGCCGCACCAAAAGCAAAATTAGAAGAGTTGTGTGCTCAATTATCATTACCTGATTTCACCGATCTAGAATCATTAACACATACAATCACAGAATTGTTTGGTAATTATTCAGGATATATCAGCCCTTATAATTATCAACTTTGCTTGAGTAATACTCAATCAAGAAGGTCTCGCGCAGGGAAAACATTTGAAGGGATAATTTATTTCCTATATGAATACTATGGTTATCCTTTTGAATCACAAGCATCAATAGGTAAAAAAGCTTTCACTGAATTAGGGCTAGGTAAAGTGGTCGACTCTATTCTACCGGGTATAAGTGCTTTTAATCAACGTAGAGATAAGACAATTGTTGGAACAATGAAAACAACATTAAGAGAACGTTGGCAAGAAGTTGTGGAAGAAGTGGCAAGATCTAATCTTCCTAATATTCATTTGCTTACTGTTGATGACAATATTTCAGCATCAAAAGCAGAGCAAATGGCTCGTCATAACATAGTGTTGGTTGTCAGGAATGACATCAAGAATTCTGATACAATGAAAAACAAAAGAAGTATTATTGATTTTGAGACGTACTTTTTAGATGAGTTACCAGCAACGTTAAAATTTTGGAATTAGTAGCATTATGATAAAGGTCATTGATCTTTTTGCCGGTATAGGTGGAATTCGTTTAGGATTTGACCAAGCATTTGGTGGTGTAAACTGTGTTTTTACCTCTGAAATAGATAAGTTTGCTATTCAGACGTATAAAGCTAATTTTGGCGATGACAATATTCATGGCGATATAACTGAAATTTCAGAACTCGATGTACCGGAGCATGATATTTTACTCGCAGGATTCCCATGCCAGCCTTTTTCACAAGCAGGATTGAAGAAAGGATTTTCAGATACTAGGGGGACACTTTTTTTTGATATCGAGCGTATCCTTCTGAAAAGAAAACCAAAAGCATTTTTACTTGAAAATGTTAAGCAGCTTCGTGGTCATGATAAAGGTAGAACACTTCAAGTTATATTAGACCATCTTAAAGATGCTGGTTATGTTGTTTATCACGATATTCTTAAAGCCCGAGATTTCGGTATTCCTCAAAATAGAGAGCGTATTTTTATCGTTGGTTTTTTAGATCAGAGTGTTGAATTTAAATTTCCTGAACCAATTGGAATAGAAACAAAAGTTGGCTCGATACTAGAACCTAATGTTGATGATTTATATACAATTTCAGATAAGTTATGGGAAGGTCATCAACGCCGCAAAATTCAGAATAAATTGAATGGTAAAGGCTTTGGTTATGGTCTTTTTAATGAAGAATCACCTTATACAAATACAATTTCTGCTCGTTACTATAAAGATGGAAGTGAAATATTAATAGAGCAAAAGGGGAAGAATCCTCGCAAAATTACCCCAAGAGAGGCGGCTAGATTGCAGGGATATCCAGATACCTATGAGATACCGGTTTCTAATGCACAAGCGTACAAACAATTTGGTAATAGTGTCTGTGTCCCAGTTATTGAAGCTATAGCTAAAGAAATGCGAAAAGCGATGAAAATGTAAAACTGACTTCATGCTTTCCATCAGCGGTAATAACTCATGAAGCAGAATACCATTGCGGCCTTTTCAACATCACCAAGACTGCCCGAGCCTTGCGGAATGATCCCCATCAGTTATGGTGGTATGTGGTGTATGTCTAACAAATAATCGCGAATAGTATCTGTACCCAAAGGCACTCGGGGGCGAGTGCCTTTTTTTATGCTGAATTATTGCAAATTTATGCAGTTCATGGACTGATTCCCTTCCAATTTACTGTAAATCCTCTGAGTCGCTAAGAAAGATTTGTCACGAATAGTAATAACCTCTATATATATGTTTTATGTGATAAATAATGTATTAATTATTATTTAACCAAACAAATAGTTATCACATGTTATCGTCTTGATTAATCATGCAAATGATTCAAGAGTTATTGAAATCTTTCTTAAGGGTAAATTTGATGTCTTTCAAGCTTCGGTATCTTGCGTTATTACCTCTACTTGTCGTTGCGGGTTGTCAGCAGCCAGCTAACATGAAAGCTGTTGCATCAGAAAGTGCGCAGGTACAGCCAATCGCAGTGAATAATGCATGGATAGAAATATCACGTAGTGCATTAGAGTTTAATATCAAAAAAGTACAAAATTTGCTTGGCGATAAGTCTTCGTTATGTGCGGTCCTGAAAGGGGATGCCTATGGGCACGATCTCTCTTTAGTTACACCTATTATGATCGAAAATAATATTCAGTGCATTGGTGTAACAAATAACCAAGAATTAAAAATGGTCAGAGATCTCGGCTTTAAAGGTCGATTAATGCGAGTACGTAATGCCACTGAACAAGAGATGCAGCAAGCAACGCAATATGATGTTGAAGAGTTAATTGGTAACCTTGATATGGCCCAACGTCTTAATGCGATTGCTCAAAAACAAGGAAAGACAGTACGTATTCATTTAGCACTAAATTCGGGTGGAATGTCGCGTAATGGTCTGGAAGTGGCTAATGCGGCTGGATTAAATGAAGCAAAACTGATTTCTCAACTACCTCAATTAAAAATTGTTGGGATCATGTCACATTATCCAGAAGAAGATGCTCTGCAAATTAAAAAAGATTTAGCGCGTTTTAATCAGCAATCTCAGAAGGTATTGGAGATGACAGGATTAGATCGTAAAGATGTAACACTGCACGTTGCGAATACATTTGCAACCATTACAGTACCTGAATCATGGCTAGATATGGTGCGTGTAGGTGGTATTTTTTATGGTGACACTATTGCTACTGACGAATACAAGAGAGTGATGACGTTTAAGTCAAATATTGCTTCTGTAAATCATTATCCTAAAGGGAATACCGTGGGTTATGACCGCACTCATACGCTAAAACGTGATTCTGTATTAGCGAACATACCGGTTGGTTATGCAGATGGTTATCGTCGAGTGTTTAGTAATGCAGGTTATGCTTTGATCGGTGGTCAGCGTGTACCTGTCTTAGGCAAGACATCAATGAATACAGTAATGGTTGATGTAACTGATTTAAAGCAAGTTAAACCAGGCAATGAAGTCGTCTTTTTTGGCAAACAGGGCAATGCTGAAGTCACAGCAGAACAAATTGAAGATATCAGTGGTGCATTATTTACTGAAATGTCAATCCTGTGGGGGGCTACGAATCAACGTATATTAGTTGATTGATAGCCAAAGGGCAGCCAATTTTGGCTGCTTTTTCTTATTTATCAAATTAATGGATATCGGTGTGACTACGATAAATAAGCTCTAATTGCGGATGTGACCATAAACTTGCTGGCGTTACGGTTGCTCGTTCCCATGGTATATCACCGATAAACCATAACTTCCAAAAATTCAGTTTGGCATTTGGGTTTTTAGCTAATAGATCTTTAAAGGTTTGAATTTCACCTACTTTGATAGAAAGGGCAGATTGGTATATATCAAATACGAATTTTGAACAAAATTGGCGAGAAGAATAGTAGTCAAAGCCGGTATGATAAAATTTATTGAGCCTTGATGGGACTTCGGCGACTAAAGCCGCTTTTTGTACGTCAGTAAGGTGGCTAGTTAGCCGGCGTATTCCATACCTTTTTTCTGCGGAACGCTGAATAAAGCGAGTCAAAGTCGTGACGGTTGATAAAGGTACTCGACTCTCTGCAACTAAATAATCCTGTCCATTATGACCAATAATTAAACCGACATGATTACTCCAACACTGAGAGGCGGAGGCAATTTGGCGAAATAAAGTAGTACCAATACTTGTAAAAACAATATCACCAACTTCAAGGTCTTTGGGAGGATTGTTATTCGTCATTTCGATACCTCAACATTTTGTTTAATTGATTGCATGATAGTGTTTAATGTTTAAGGTGGAAATCAAAGCTTGTCTTAAAATTATGATTTGAACCCTAAATTTTACTTACGTTGAGAGTTTGTTGATTAAATGACATTTAGTCGCCGTAAGGCATTACTTAATTCGATGATATTATTGGTAATATCGGTTTCAGTGTGAGCGGCATAACCAAATAAAATCCCGTTATTATGTCGGCTTTTAATACAATAACGAGATAACGGTTGAACCCCAAACCCTAATTGATAACAGGCAGATAAGATAAGTTGCAAATTGATCCCCGCTTTTAGCCAACATACGGCATGGATACCTGAATCAGTTCGCTGTACTTCAAATATATTAGGCAAGTAGGTATTAATAGCATCGATTAATGCGTTTTGACGTGAATAACATATTTTGCGAATTTTTCGCACGTGACGAGCATAGTGACCTTCTTGAATAAATTGTGCTAAAGCCGCTTGTTCCAGATAACCAGAATGGCTATCACTGTAATACTTCATCATGGTAAAAGGTTCTATCAGAACTTCTGGTACAATTAGAAAACCTAAGCGAAAACCGGGATACATCATTTTGGAAAAGGTGCCGGCATAAATAACTCGTTGGTAGGTATCTAGGCCTTGTAGTGCTTGAATCGGCTTGGATAAATAACGAAATTCGCTATTGTAGTCATCTTCAAAGATCCAAGCATTATTCTTTTGAGCCCACTCTAATAACGCGAGACGCCTCGCTAGGCTGAGCGTTGTACCTAATGGGAACTGATGGGATGGCGCAGTGTATATCAGGTTAGCATTGGGGTAATGTTGCATGGCAAATTCAATATCCATGCCTTCATCATCTGAATGAACGGGTGATATATGCGCACCTGAAGCAGTTAAAATAGCTCGTGCACTATCATATCCAGGGTCATCTAACCAGACTGAGTTCCCTTTGTGTAGTAAAACATTCGCAGTAAGGTTAATTGCTTGTTGGGTACCATTTACAATAATAATTTGTTCTGCTCGGCAGTTAACCCCTCGGGTTGAGTGTACATAATCGACTAATATTTTTTTGAGTGGTGGATAGCCGTCAGGGTGGTTGTAATAGGGAATGTCTTGTTTTGACTTCCGCCAAACTCTTCCGAGTAATCTGCCCCATAAATCATGGGGAAACTGATCAACGCAGCCAATACCAATATTAAACATTTGTCGTTGATTTGTATTAGGCCGAGAATTTTTCCACAATGTCGTTAAATGACTGATCATTGGGTTGAGATTAGGGGCAGAATATAGAGGGTGGTTAAGGTAATTGGTTTTAGAGGTTAACTTAACTAACTCATCAGGTAGGGTGGTGGCGACATAGGTGCCTGATCCTGCTTTGGTGATGAGATAGCCTTCGTCTATTAAGCGTTCATAGCCGGCAATGACTGAGTTGCGAGAAATAGACATCATTTCCGCGAAAGCACGGCTTGAAGGTAATTTGATACCCGCGCTGAGCCTACCATCTAAAATGGCATTTCTAATCGTATGGTAAACACTTTCTTTGATGCCACCAGATTGCAAAAGCAGGTGAGGAAAGTGAGCTTGTGGTTTACGCCTCATCAAAGTGGATCCTAAATAAATATCAAAAGTGTATCTTATTTAGTACCAGATTGATAGGTAACATAGCGCCATTGTTTATCTATTGAGTTATAAAGGATACATTATGAATAACAATGCGTTACCTATTACTGTTAAGTTCGTTTTACCTGATCATTATTCACAATGGTTAGTGTATTGGTTGCAATATCAAGAATTTTACAACGTAGATTTAAGTGAAGAAGTGACCCTAAAAACATGGGCGCGTTTTTTTGATGAAAATGAACCGATGTATTGTGCTGTAGCACTTGAAAATGACAAAGTCGTAGGTTTTGTTAATTACCTTTATCATCGTTCTACGTGGGCGGAAAATCATTTTTGTTATTTAGAAGATTTATTTGTTTCACCGGAGGTAAGGGGCCGTCAGGTTGGCAAACATCTCATTGAATTTGTTCACGAACAAGCTCAAAAGCAGGCTTGTGGCCGTTTATATTGGCATACGCAAGAAACGAATTTACGAGGCCAACGTTTATATGATTGGGTAGCTGAAAAACCTGGGGTTATTGAGTATAGAATGCCATTGTAATATCGTAATCACTCATTCATTGAATGACTTAATAAAAACGTTCTATTCTATTCCGTAAACGATTCAGGTCGTTTCTTACCCCCACCATTTTTGCAAGTGGCGGGGGTTATTTTACCATTCACACCTTTTCGGTCATTTCAGGCAAAGTTAAAAGACATTTCTTATGCCCTTATTGTATTAAGGGCCAATATGATGAAGAAAATAGCTATTCAACAGCTTATTTAAGTGAGATTAATTGATTCCTGACTTCCATGAGAGCAAAACCTAATAGATTTAGCCCTTTCCACGTAAGTGGATTATCGATATTTTCATGATCTTCAGCGAGACCTATTCCCCATATCTTATCGACTGGACTTGCTTCTACTAAGACTCGCTCATTGGTATTTAATAAAAACTGTTGTAAGGCTTCATTTTGTGAAAATTTGGCTAAATTGGCTGCAATGACAATATTAAACCTGTGGGCATCCCAAATCTCTTGGTTAAATCCTCGAACTTCGCGGCCAAATGCTTTTGCTGCACCAGGGTTAGGGGCATGAATAATTTTCTCTCGTGTTTCATGATCGTTAAACAGCTTTGCTTTTTCTGCCATCATAAAATGTTCGGCACTTGCAAAACGATGTCCTTCTACTGTAAAAGCAGCTGGATACCATTGGCTGAAACAACTTTTAGTAATGAGAGTTGACTTTGATTGATGTCCCCAAAAAAAGAGATATTTAAATTTTTTACCTGCTCGATATTGTTTACGAAGAGTTTCAATGTTCATAATAAATTATTCTAATAATACGTTATTATTGAGAGTATCGATGAACAAACTAAAATACTATCGGAAATCGCTGTATTTATAGGGGAGTACAGTAATTTGCCATGCCATGATCAGATAGAGCAGTGTAAAAACTATGCTTGTCTTCTGCTGTATAAAAACAAAAATGTGAGGTGTCATACACTTTTCATAAATATCTTCAATGACAGTATATCAATAAGAAAATAGCGCCACTTTTACCTAACTGTCACATTTTGTTAACGATACAGTGTTGCTTCTTATTGGTTAACAGTTATTAACGACAGTAAAGTATAAAAATATGGAACAAGTATTATTAGTTTTATGGCCGCTGTTTGCATTGATAGCAATGGGGTTCGTGCTGCGTCGTTCGTCAATGATATCAACGGACTTTTGGCCCAGCGCTGAAAAATTGAATTATTTTATTTTGTTTCCAGCTTTGCTGATTAATAGTTTAGGTAGTGCACCGCTTGATAGCCCTAAATTACCATATCTAGCAGGAGCAATATTTTTTGTTCTAGCAATAAGCAGTGTATTAGTTTTAATTTTTAAATTCATTTTTAACATGTCAATACCTCGATTTGGTGCGCATATTCAAGGTATCACTCGGTTTAATACCTATTTAGGCCTTGCTATTATTGCTGATTTATTTGGAACTGATGGGATCGCCATTGCTGCCGTTATTATGGCTATATTAGTGCCAAGTTGTAATGTTATTGCTGTATTAGCATTAACATCGGGTTCAAAAGTCTCTTTTAAGCAACTGTTTTTACCTATTATTAAAAACCCACTGATCTTATCGTGTTTGATTGGTATTTTACTGAATCTATCGCCAATCGGGTTGCCTTTTGGGTCAGACCAATTATTAAAATTACTTGCAGCGGCAAGCTTACCATTGGGGCTAATTTGTATTGGAGCTGCATTGCAAACATCAACACTGAGAAAAGAATTTAAACCTTTAATGACCTCAACGTTGTTACGTTTGTTAGCTATGCCTGTTTTAGCTGTTTTCACTGCGAAACTCTTTTCATTACCTGAGTTTGAAACGGTGCTATTTGTCATTTTCTTTGCGATACCTACGGCACCTACCGCATATATTTTAACGCGTCAATTAAATGGTGATAGTCAGCTTATGGCTGGAATTATCACATTACAGACGGTAATTGCGGTAATCACATTACCTTTAGTGCTTACTCAGATAATACATTAACTCGTTTTTATTATTTCCGGCTTAAATAAAGTATTCATTATGATGAGTACTTTATTTATATATCGGATTATTACTGGAAATAATGGTTGAAATGTAGACTGGAAGAGTGTTGTCAGATAAAAACCAAGCAGTGGAATTTAACATAAGCAAGCCTGCAAGTGGCTTATTTTCAGACAATAAACCGCGAATATATATTCGTCTCGTAAAAGAGAATGTTCATCTGTAGATTATAAGTAGAGAGGCTTGTTTGATAAATGCTAAAGACATACACTGCGTAACAGAGAAACAATGTTATCCGATAAGGGGTTATGCGTGTCTTTAGAAAAATGCCAAAAATATGAAAATTTGTCTATTGATGAGGTATTAGATAAGCTTTCATTGCTATATACCAACGCCATTGATTCCTTAAGAAATTCGATTGCGGCCTACATTAATAGCGGGCAGTTGCCTAGTGCAGAGGCTCGAAAAAAAGGGTTATTCGCGTATCCAGAGTTGTGTGTAGAATGGCGAGGACAAGTCGACCACTGCGAAAAAACGAGAGCATATGCACGTTTTGTCAAACCAGGGCAGTATAGCATCACGATTACGCAACCTGATTTATTTCGCCAGTATTTAACTGAGCAGTTGGGTATTTTACAGCAGGATTATGATGTCACTTTTTCTGTTCGCCCATCACAAACAGAAGTGCCATACCCATTTGTTATCGATGGTTCAGATTTAGTGCTAGATAGAAGTATGAGTAGTAGCCTTGCCACTCATTTCCCTATTACAGATCTGGCCGATATCAGTGATGATATAACAGATGGTTTGGTTCAAGCGACGGATGAAATGCCGCTTTCACACTTCGATGCATTACGTGTGGATTTTTCGCTAGCGAGACTTAAACATTACACAGGCACTCCACCGGAACATGTCCAGCCCTATATCTTATTTACCAACTATAATCGCTATGTTGATGAGTTTGTCAGTTGGGCTTGCGAACAAGTACGGGATCCTAATAGCCGTTATAGCGCATTATCCTGTGTTGGTCATCACTATTTAACGGCAGAAAATGCCGATCCACAAACAGCAACATCTGACCTTACTTGGAAGAAATTCCAAATGCCTGCATATCATTTGATAGCAAAAGATGGTGTAGGAATTACGCTAGTCAATATTGGTGTTGGGCCATCAAATGCTAAAAATATTTGTGACCATTTAGCGGTATTACGGCCTCATGCATGGTTAATGATAGGCCATTGTGGCGGGCTACGTGAAAGCCAAAAAATCGGTGATTATGTATTAGCGCATGCCTATTTGCGTGATGATCATATTCTAGATGATGTATTGCCACCGGATATTCCCATTCCAAGTATCGCTGAGGTACAAAGAGCGCTGTACGATGCAACGAAACAAGTTAGCAATATGCCGGGCGAATTAGTTAAACAACGCTTGCGGACAGGAACGGTTGTCACAACCGATGATCGTAACTGGGAATTGCGTTTTTTTGCGACAGCTCGACGTTTTAGCTTAAGTCGTGCGGTTGCCGTAGATATGGAAAGCGCAACAATTGCTGCGCAAGGTTATCGTTTTAGGGTGCCATATGGCACATTGTTGTGTGTTTCAGATAAACCATTACACGGCGAAATAAAGTTACCGGGACAAGCCAATAGTTTTTATGAGGGGGCTATCTCGGAACATTTACAGATAGGAATTCGAGCCATTGACTTGTTGAGACAAGAAGGTGATAAGTTACATTCAAGAAAGTTAAGAACATTTGATGAGCCTCCTTTTAGATAGGGTCTAATCGCGAGTCATTAAGTCATGTTGAGATGTGATTAAGCGAGTTATTAACGATATGGTTGATGAACTAGATATTTCTAAAGTCAGTGAGTTATCAGGCATACCGCCATCAACGCTGCGTTATTATGAAGAAAGAGGGTTGATTACTCCGATTGGTCGTAAAGGCTTAAAACGAGTTTATCATGCTAAAGAGGTCATGACTCGCTTATCACTGATTTCTTTGGGGCGTGAGGCTAAATTTTCGCTCGATGAGATAGGGGCTATGTTGAACCAAAAAACGGGTCCAAGTATTGATCGCAGCCATTTAATAGCCAAAGCAGAGGAAATTCAAAAAATGATTGAAGACCTGACTGTTTTGAAGAATGGCATATTGCATATCGCGCAGTGCCCTGAAGAAAACCATCTTGAATGCTCTAAATTTCAAAAAATTATGTCGATAGGTTTACGAACGAATAGAAAACTCAATAAATAGGTCATATTTTATTGACTGTTAGATGGGATTATCCCATTTTTGATAACAATCTATCCCATTATCATGCATAGAAAGCCCTTTAGATCTTAACTACACTTGGATCATCACTGTATTGATTTAAAGGGTCATATGTCTGCTCACTTTCTCGCATTTGAAAAACCAATTGTCGAACTTAATGAAAAAATCGACGCTTTAGTGGCTTTTAAAAATAATAGCCAACAGTCTGATATTAATTTTGATGAAGAGATTAAATTACTTGAGAAAAAATGTCTTACGTTAACGAAAAAAATCTTTTCGCAGCTAGGTGCTTGGGAAATTGTGCAAGTAGCTAGGCATCCCATGAGGCCTTATACCCTTGACTATATCTCGCTTATTTTTACTGAGTTTAAAGAGTTAGCTGGAGATAGAGCTTTTGCAGATGATAAGGCGCTTGTTGGTGGTTTAGCGCGTCTTGAAGGTCAGCCTGTTATGGTTATTGGCCAACAAAAAGGGCGTACCACGAAAGAAAAAGTGATGAGAAATTTTGGTATGCCTTCACCTGAAGGGTATCGTAAGGCATTGCGCTTAATGAAAATGGCAGAGCGTTTTCATCTGCCGGTTGTGATATTCATTGATTCAGCGGGAGCTTATCCAGGAATTGGTGCTGAAGAGCGGGGGCAAGCGGAGGCGATAGCGAGAAATATCCAAGAAATGTCGCATTTAAAAACCCCCATTATTTGTGTGGTCACTGGAGAAGGTTGTTCTGGTGGTGCATTAGCTATTGGTGTCGGTGATCGGATTAATATGTTGGAATACAGCACTTATGCAGCCATCTCACCAGAAGGCTGTGCATCGATTCTTTGGAAAGATGCACAAAAAGCACAAGTTGCGGCTGAAATCATGGGTATGACAGCGAAACGACTGAAAGAGCTTAATATTATTGACGCTATTATTGCTGAGCCACTTGGTGGCGCGCATCGCGATTATGCACAGGCAGGGGAAAATTTAAAACAACAACTCCTGACTGACCTTGCAATACTAAATAAACTGGACATGGAAACTTTATTAGCGGAACGTTATCAAAAAATTATGGCTATTGGTTATTGTTAATGTGATGAATTTGACTAAATTGCCAGTGTGTTTTGTGGATAGAAGTAAAAGGAAAGATAAAATCGATACTTGCGTGATATAGTGATATCCATCGATACCAGCAGACAGCGGGGGATACTGTGGATATTGATCACTGGGCGAGTGAGTTTGATAATTACTTATTAAAGAATTGGGTTAACCATGATAATGCTCATGATATTTTCCATCTCAGGCGAGTTTGGCGTACAGCACAAACATTGATGGGAGCGTCAGAGCAAGTTAACCCTTTGGTCGTGTTGGTTGCTTGCTATTTCCATGATGTTGTGACTTTGCCAAAAGATCATCCACAAAGAAGCCAAGCATCATCTTTGAGTGCAACGGAAACTCTTCGTATTTTAACAACACATTTTCCGAGTTTACCTAAGCACTATCATGACGCTATTGCTCACTGTATTATTGCCCATAGTTTTAGTGCCAATGTTGAACCGATATCACTAGAAGCAAAAATAGTGCAGGATGCCGATCGGCTAGAAGCGCTTGGGGCCATTGGTTTAGCAAGAGTATTTGCCGTTAGTGGTCAGCTTAATCGCACATTATTTGATGGGGATGATCCTTTTGCCCAAAATAGAGCATTGGATGATAGTCGTTGGGCATTAGATCATTTCCAAGCAAAGTTATTAAAACTCCCAGAAACGATGCAAACGCCAGTGGGTAAATTACTGGCAACACAGAATGCGAACTATTTAGTTCAATTTATGGCGAAATTAAGTGCAGAGTTAAGCGGGAATATCGCTCAATTTGACGATGATATTATTGCGCGGTTTTCATTGGATGTTAATTAACATCTGCTCTTCGTTAAATATGATAAAGAACGGTAATAGGCGTTAAATGTCAGTCGACTTAAATTTACTAAAAGTATTTATTTCTGTGGCTTCACAAGGCAGCTTTGCGCGAGCAGGGCAGCAATTAGCTATGCCAACCTCCAATGTCAGTCGTTGCATCAAACAATTAGAAGCGCAGCTTAATTGCCGATTAATTGAAAGAACAACACGACGTATGCGGTTAACAGAACAAGGTGAGATTCTCTTAAAACATAGCCAAAATCTGTATGCGGAATTGGATGATGTATTGAGTGAAATCAGTCATCGTGAGACTCTAACAGGAACTCTTCGGTTGACTATTCCTAGTGAGGCAGGAAGCCTATTATTAGCAGAAATCATCGCTGAATTTGCGTTGCGACACCCTCAATTAACCATCCATTGTGATACTCAATTAATGCCTTTAGATGTGATTGATGACGGTATTGATTTGTTATTCACTTTTCATCGTGGGGAATTGAAAAATAGTAGTTATCACTCACGAGTCATTAAAAGGTGGCAAAGTGTTGTTGTTGCTGCTCCTCATCTTATAGAACGCACAGGAAGGCCGAAAGCGATAACAGACTTAGCAAATATGCTCTGTATTTCAAGTTTGAGTGCGATATCAGGGCAGCCTTGGGTATTTATTGATAACCAACAACATACCCAAAAAGTCACTATTAACAGTCAATATCGTGTTAATAGCGGTATTTTAGCTAAGGCTGCTGCGTTAAAAGGCATTGGTTATGCCATTTTAGCGATAGCGCCGTGCCAAGCTGAAATAGAGCAAGGGTTGCTTGAGGTCATTCACTTTAATGAAAGTCCCGCACCAATTGAATTACGAGCAATTTATGCAAGCCGCCGTTCGTTATCACCAAAAATTGATGCTTTTATGCAGCATTTGATGCAATCAGTGGATACTATGACCCCGTAGAGCTGCATAGATTAAAGCGTAAACAGCCTATTGGTTTAGACAGAAGCACCCCGTAATTTCACGGTCAAACCCTTTAAAAAATAGCGCAATAATTGGTCTCCACATTCACGATAATTTTTGTGGTCAGGGTTACGAAACAACGCATTTAATTCCGGTTTGGAGACGCGAAAATCGGCTTTTTGATAGATCTCGATCATGTCTGTATCTTTTAATTCAAAAGCAATACGCAGCTTTTTTAGGATAAGATTATTGGTAAGGCGTGTTTCTATTTTGGGCGCTGGAAAGTTTTCGTTTTTGCCCCGACGAAAATAAATTAATCCATTAAGAAAATGGGCGAGTGCTTTGTCATTACATTCGACATATTCAGGATCATCCTCTTTTTTTAACCAATGGATCATTTCTGTTTTGCTAACCGTTAAGTTAGCCAATTTAACGATTTCAACCATTTGATTATTACTGAGGTCTAGCATGTAGCGAATGCTACGTAAAACATAATTATTAAGCATGGTTATTGATTTCCGTCATTGTTGATTTTCTAAATCAATCACCACAACAGTGCTGAGATTCAAAAATACCGAGTGGATTTGAGGGGGGCATACTAGAGCGTTATGCTATTTTTATCAATAAGAGGATGCGTAAAGACAATGATTTCGTCTACGTTTACGCATCCCGTGTCATGAAATGTTAGCCAATAAAATATATAAGGCTATAGAAGAAGGCTAAGGTTAATCCAACCGTTAATAGCATATTTTTGAGTAATGACGCGGCAATCACACAGAATAATGCCCCCCATAGATATGGATTATCAGGAAAGCCCCGCAATTCATGGTTTTCTAAAAGAATAACGGGAGCACAGATCGCAGTTAATAAGCAAGGTGCTGAATAACTCAATGCTTGTTTAATAAACAACGGCAGTCTAATCGGCAGCTGAGGAATTAGAAAAACGTAACGTAAAGAAAATACAATGACGGTGAGTATAATAATCAAGAGCCAGATCATTTTTCTTCCTTAAGCATACGAGATACCATAACAGAGACACACATTCCGCCAACGCCTGCAATAACGATAGCACTACTTATCGAATAAAGAGAAAGTATTACAGCGGTCACTAATGAAAAAATAACACCACAAATTGTGCTTATTTTCTTCGTTAAAGGAACAACAATCGCTAATAAGGTTGCTATAACAGAGAAGTCTAAATGCAGGCGACTAAGGTCAGTAATAAAGTTGGCCATCAAAATGCCTAAAAGGCTGGTGATAAGCCAAACAATATAAAAACTAAACCCAGCACCAAATAAATAAGAAAAACTGAGAGGGTGGCGTTTAGCCGCGCTAATTGCAAAGAGCTCATCAGTGAGTAAAAAACCAATACTAAGACGCTTCGTGGTTGAGAAGTTTTTTACATGAGGCCGCATTGTTAAACCATACAGTAAATGCTGTGATGTAATAAAGAAGACCGAAATAATGATCGTAAGATAACCAGCTCCTGAATTAAGTAATCCTAAAGTAACAAGCTGTGCTGCACCAGCAAAGATCATCGCTGACATAGCAACACTTTGCCAAAACGAAAGTCCTGCTTCAACGGCCATTGAACCCGCTAATACTCCCCATGGTATAACCGCTAAATTTAGAGGGGTCATATGCATTGCCCCATTGATAAAAGCACGTTGCCAGTGGCTACGTTGTTGTGAATACATTGATTTAATACCTTTTTTCGACTTGTTATTTTTATGATACTGGCGTAGTGAGTCGCGAGATAGAATAAAATTGCTCTCACAAAGCACAAATTATCACTGATTAGATGAAATAAGATGAATAGTGGAGCTGTCATAATCATTATTAAATACATAAGCATAGCATTAGGCTATGAACATCAAACTTATCGACGCTCAAGACTATGATGATGCTAAAGATGACGAATGTACTGATTTGGTGTGACACCGATAGCTTGCTTAAAATGTCGTGTAAAATGGCTTTGATCAGAAAATCCACAAGAGTTTGAAACATCGGCTGGCTTCACACCTTGTACAAGTAGTTTTTTGGCTTTGTATAATCTTGCTTGTACTAAAAAGGCATGCGGTGTTGTTCCCGTATGTAATTTAAACTGTCGAAGAAAATGCCATTGGCTGAAGCCTGCAATTGTTGCTAACTCACTTAATGAATGCGCTTGTTCTGGCGTACTCATCATAAGGTCGCAAATATCCTGCATACGTTGTCTGGCAGGAGTAATATCATTCAGTCGAAACGGGTTTTTATTATATTTCAAAATAAGCCAGCTGAGTGAAGAGAGTAGTAAGGTTTCTTTGAATAACCTGTTTTCTGGTTGTAGTAATAAGTTAAATAATAAATTTAATTGGGCAGCTAAACCTGCATCCTGAATTACGGCATTAGGAAACCAAGGTGTCACACCATAGTTGTCATTTTTTAAATCTAAGGTTAAGCGCTGAAACATTTCTGGGGTAGGGTAAATCGCTTTGTATGACCAGCCACTTTCAACAGCGGAAGACCCCGTGTGAATTTCATCAGCATTGACGACGATAATATCGCCTTTAGGAGCATAGTGATTCTCACCAGTACGAAAAAATTGTTGAGCACCGTCTTCAATCACACCAATACAAAAACCTTCGTGGCTATGACGAGAAAACTTTTGCTGGTGGTATTGAGCCTGTATCATTTCTAACCCATCCAGCTCTTGTAAATGAAAATAATTAGCGCTTTCCATCTAAATTCCTACTTTTAAAACACCTTAAATAGAGGTATGGCACACAGTGAGATTGACTTAAACGTGTCTTACTTTATACCGCTAATCGTAATAATTTTCACTCCCACTCTTTTACTCTTTATTTCAGATAATAAATTCAGTTAGTGAGTTTAGTTTGATATAAAAAACTAAAAGATAAACCTTTTTCAATACGATTCTAACTTGAGTTGTTTTGTTGAATGATAAGTCTACCCATAGCGAGATATTTGAAATTATATTATGGATTTATAATCAAATTGTGGATTATTTGACTGTATTTTATTTTGAGATTAGTGATATCTTTTATAGTTTTCAAGCCCCGTGTATCATAGGCATTGTCTACAGGAGATGTTTAATTTTTGTTATAACTTTTATTAAGTTAGCGGGTTTCCTATGCTTGAAAATCTCGGTATCACGAATTTATGGACTTATTTAATTGGTGTGATTTTTATTACATTGGTACCAGGGCCTAATTCTTTATTTGTGTTAACTAGCAGTGCAAAATATGGTGTTAAAAATGGTTATAAGGCCGCTTTAGGTGTATTCTCAGGTGACGCTATACTGATTTTCTTATCCTTTTTAGGCGTTGCTTCGTTAGTTAAAACATCACCAATCTTTTTTAGTATTATTAAATATGTCGGCGCAACTTATTTAGTTTACTTAGGAATTAAGACACTTTACAGCGTCTTTCATAAGAAAGAGGCTGTCGCAGATGTCGATGCTATGGTGTTAGCAACGAAAGGAACGTATCAAAAAGCGGTATTTTTGAGTTTGCTTAATCCTAAAATGATTATTTTTTATGTGTCATTCTTTATACAGTTTATTGATCCAGCCTATCCAAATGCGGGTATCCCCTTTTTTATTTTGGGCGCCATTCTTGAAACATGTAGCATGATTTATCTATCAATGCTGATTTTTGGTGCTGTTGCTGTGACTAATATGGTTAAACATAACAAAAAATTATCTAAATTATCCAACAGCTGTATTGGCGCTATATTCTTAATGTTTGGTGCTAAATTAGCCTTAGCAGCCTAGTTTCTTATACTTATTCATGAAGCCGACTTAGTGTCGGCTTTTTTGTATTCTGTATTCTTTCAGCGTTGATCTCTTTTTTAAAAATAGTAAGAGCCTCGCTTTCGCTGACAGAATATAGCGCACGATTGCGTTGTTAAATGGGATAAAAAATACAATACAATAAAAAGGTTTTTTGCTGACGAAATGGATTGTTGAATATGAAAAAATTAGTCGAAATAGCTCGCAAGTATGCGAAGCCAACGATCATTAATAGCTATATTGAGTGTGCTTATGTCGCCGCTGCACTTGAAACTGAAGAGGGTGATATTTATACAGGTATCAGTATTGATACTGCTTGTTCACTTGGGTTTTGTGCTGAACATGGTGCAGTCGCGGAATTACTGAAAGCAGGAAAGTCGGTTGTGATCAAATCGATGGTAGCAGTTGATTCATCTGGCAATGTAGTGCCTCCTTGTGGACGGTGTCGGGAGCTCATTAGTCAATTATCTTATAAAAATAAACAAACATTGATTGGCGTAGATAATGAAACACAAGTGACGCTAGAACAATTGATGCCTTATGATTGGAAAGTTGGGCAAGATAGAGGTTTATAAAAGCGAATATGGCTCAAGAATACAAACATTTCACAGCGACAGCATTGATACGTAATCACTTAGGGGAGTTTTTATTACATAAACATCGTAAATTAAATATTTGGCTCCCACCTGGGGGGCATATAGAAGAAAATGAAGAGCCACAGGATGCGGTTATACGTGAAGTACTTGAAGAAACAGGGTTAGTTTGCCGTGTTATTGATTGTGCTTATCCAACAACAACGAAGGTTGCAAGCAATGAACATGTTTGTGCGTTACCCATGCCTTTGGCGATTTTAAAAGAGTTTATTCCTGATAAAGTTAATGGCGACCATTGGCATATAGATATGGTGTATTTATGTGAGCTCGTTGCTCCAGATGAAACGCCATATGCGGAATTTTATTGGATTCCGTTTAGCGAACTTGCCAATCTCGATATTCCCGATGATCTTCTACAATTGGCAAGTATGGTTAATGAGTCTAATTTATTGAAATAAAATTATTTTGTATTGAAAAATAGCAGAGAAAGGCCAAGAAAAATGAATAATAATCCAATGATTTTATCCATAACCAATTGATAATTTAAAATTTTACTGCGCACTGTTGGTGTTGAGAAAAATAAAGCAATTACACTAAACCAGATCCAATGGGCAAAAGAGATAAATAAACCATAACTAAAATTTTGCAGTAATGAATTTGTACTTTGAATGACTTGGGTATAGACAGAAACCACAAATAGCATGGTCTTCGGGTTTAATGCATTAGTGAGAAAGCCCATTCTAAAAGCGGACAGTGTTGTTGGCTTCATCACAGCAGTGCTTTCTACATTTATTTGATGTTTGTTGGTCAACGACTGAAAACCAATATAAACCAAATACCCTACACCCAGTAGTTTCACGAGAGTAAAGAGCATGGGAGAATTCATAATAACCAGTGTTACACCAAAAATGGTGTAGAAGACATGTACTTGTACACCAAAAGCGATACCTAATGCAGAGAATAAGCCTATTTTTGTTCCATAGACATAACTATTACGGGTCACCATTGCAAAATCCGGACCCGGGCTCATCACCGCAAGTATCGTAATTGTTGCTACTGCAAGAAGTTCATTCATTCTAAATCCTTTAAATAGATGATAAAAAATAACGTTAAATTGCTTTTTATTGATTAATTTAACTTACTGATTAATTTAATTATCAATAGATTGTGTTTAACTAAAAAGCGATTTATGCTGACACTAATCTGTCAGTTTTCGTTACCTATTTATCGGTATAATTTAAATGAAACTACCGCCATTATCTTCACTACGTTTTTTTGATGTCGCTGCCCGTACAGGGAGCTTTGTGAAAGCGGCCGATGAACTCCATGTCACCCACAGTGCCATTAGCCGACAAATCCGTCTGCTGGAAGAACATATTGGTATCGAGCTGTTTGAACGACGTAATCGAGCGGTATTTTTAACGTCGGCAGGTAAAAAGTTATTTCACACAACCCGCGAAATATTCGCCCAATTAGAGACGACACTGCAAGAATTGGCTCAAGAGCAGGATAGCCATGTTGTTAGTATCTCTTGTGAACCAACGATTGCAATGAAATGGCTTATTCCTCGATTGACATTATTTTATCGAACGTATCCGCATATTACGGTACATCTCATTGCAGCGGGGGGGCCTATAGATTTTACTAAAGCAGGTGTTGACCTTGCATTGAGGCGTAATGATTTTAAATGGGATGATAGTATTTACGCTGAAGAGATCTGTCGTGAAAGAATGGGGTTAGTACAGAGCGCTGACTTACAAAATCAAACAAATGATATGACGTTACTTTATCCGGCCTCTCGGCCATCTGTTTGGCAGCAATGGCAACAACAAATGGGAGAGGTTAAGCGGAGCAATAGGCAAGTTTCATATGAGCATTTTTATCTGTGCATTCAGGCGGCAGCTTCAGGGCAGGGTATAGCCATAGCATCATGTCTTATGGTGGAAGATGAACTCAAATCAGGGCAGTTAATCGCTCCTCAAGGGTTTATTGAAGATGGTTCGGCTTATTATTTACTTGCGCCTAAAGCGCCGAGTATGGGCAGTACGCGATATCTCTTCAGTGAATGGTTAAAAGAGAACCTACAAGCCAGTGCCAAGGGGATCCAGTCAGAAAGCGCTCTTTTTTAGGTGTGATTTGTTTATTCTTTCAGCAACCCTATGTGATAAATAAAGATTTTGTCACATAACCATTTTATGTCGTGCTATATTTTCTGACTTAGGTTTGTCGGTTTATAAAGGTGGAGTGAGTGATGAGTAAATTACGGGTAGGTGTCATTTTTGGCGGTAAATCAACAGAGCACGAAGTATCCTTACAGTCAGCGAAGAATATTATCAATGGCCTTGATCGCAATAAGTATGATGTGTGCCTGATTGGTATCAATAAACAGGGCCATTGGCATGAATATGATGAAGCTGATTTTTTAATTCATGGTGATGACCCTTCTCGTATTGCCTTGAATACACCAAAGCGAAGTATTGCGATTATCCCAGGTAAATCAACCCAACAATTTATTTCACTCGAAGATGCTCAACCACTTCCTCAAATAGATGTTATTTTCCCTATCGTTCATGGCAATTTAGGTGAAGATGGCTCCTTGCAAGGGCTGTTACGCATGGCTAACTTGCCTTTTGTCGGTCCGGGTGTTTTAGGCTCTTCAGCTTGCATGGATAAAGATGTGACGAAACGTCTATTGCGTGATGCCGGTTTGCAAATTGCCCCATTTATTACACTGATGGCATCTGACCACACAACAGTAAAATATGCTGAAGTCGTTAAGCAGCTAGGATTGCCATTATTTATTAAGCCAGCCAACCAAGGCTCTTCTGTTGGGATCAGTAAAGTCACCAATGAGTCTGAATTTAATGCGGCATTAGATTTTGCATTCTTATTTGACGTAAAAGTACTGGTCGAAAGTGCGGTAAAAGGGCGTGAAATTGAGTGCGCAGTCTTAGGTAATGAACAGCCAGTTGCCAGCCCGTGTGGTGAAATTGTTCTTCACGACAGTTTCTATGCTTACCATACAAAGTATATTGATGAAAATGGTGCCTCTGTTGTGGCTCCAGCAGACTTAGAATCAGCGGTAAGTGATAAAATAAGAGAAATCGCACTAAGGGCTTATCGAGCATTGAACTGCTGTGGCATGTCTCGGGTTGATGTGTTTTTGACCGAAGATAATCAAGTCATTATTAATGAAATCAATACCCTTCCAGGGTTCACTAATATCAGTATGTATCCTAAATTATGGCAACAGGGTGGGATGACTTACCAAGAGTTGATCAGTCGTTTGATCGACTTGGGGATTGAAAAATACCAACAAACTGTCGCTTTAAAAACAGCGTGTGATACACATTAAAGGTAACAAGGGGGGGAAAGTTTGCCAAACCGCCTATATTCAATAAAAGCGAGTGAATGTGGTTATCACGCTAGCTGTTAGCGTGATAATTTTCTTTCATTGTGATTTGCCTATAAGAGTCGGGTGTTATCACGGGTTATTGATATCTTCTTGTATTTGCTTTAAGAAAAACGCAGTCTCTTTTGGTGTTGTTAGTCGGATAAAGCGAATGTGTTGATATTGCTTATTTATCATACTTGCAATTCTTGGTGCTTTTCCTTTGTGATAGGTTTTTAACACCCATAGCAGAATAGAATCACGACTAAAAAAAGTTTTTTTCCATGTTTCATTATTTCCAGTATTAGGCCACAGCTCTTTTTGGCTGATGATTCGATATAGCGCTCTGCGTATTGACTGATATAAGGTTCTAGAAAATGAATAATCTAGCCAAATCACCAGATCAACCTCTTGCCATTTAATCGGTTGTGTACGGGTATAGTTCCCATCAAGTACCCAACCATTTGGTGCGGCGAGGAATGCCTGAGTTAACTTTTCTTTTAATTGCTCATCACTAGAGTGCTGCCAATTTTTTTGCCAATAAAGTGCATCCAGTTCAATATACGGGATGGAATAAAGTGAAGATAAGGTATGACCGAGAGTGCTTTTTCCACTACCACTACAGCCTATAATATTGATTTTCATAACTTGAGTGATCTTATCGTCAATGTGTCATGCAGATTAATTGCCTGATACAAACTCAGCGTAAATAATAAATTATCTCCCGCTGAGGTCGTATAAAGGAGAAGGAAAGGTGGATTTTACTTGTTGATTATTTTAAATGATCAAACAAAGAATGCTTTACTATTTGATTTCAGCAGACAAGTGACACATAAGCAGCTGTCGATAGCTGCCTACACTTGCTTATTTCAATACAATATTAAATGTTTAGAGCGTGATAAAGCGAGGCCACTCGTTAATGTACTATTATAAAACCCGTTGTTTAATCTGTGGCCTATTCGCTAAAAACCGTCAATTAATAAGTGACTTACACCAGACATAGTTTATATAACGAAATAGTGGTTCAAAACCGAATTTTTTGTATAGATCAAACCCTGCTTCTGACGCATCAAGGAAACAGTGCTCGACACCTTGTTGGCGGCAAAATGCAAGTGCATAAGCAATTAATTGTGTTGCATAGCCTTTCCCTTGGTGGGTAGGTTCGGTACCGATGTCATCAAAACGAGCCAGAACCCCTTCAATAGTGACGGTCATTGAGGTGGCTGGCTCACCATCAACCAATAGAACAAGATGGAATTGAGGGGCACCTTGTTGTAAAGCATCTTCATGATAACGAACATACTCATTAACGACTTTATCGTGCTCATCTGAGATATAAAAAGCAGAGACTAAAGGTTTTGCCCATAAGGATAGATCATGGTTGGCAAATACAATATCCACCTGATTTTTAGGTAATTCTACAGTAAGTTGTTTATCTAGGGATAATGCCATTGCCGTCGTGACGCTGTCACGTTTGTAACCTAACGCCAGCGCTTCATTGACGATTTCTTGTTGCATCTCTTCAGGAAGCACCAACGTATGGTTTTTCTTTTGCGCTACAAACAGATGATGGGCTTGTTTGAATGCTTGAACAGATGACTCAGGCTGAAGATAGATAAAGTTAAATACAGGCGAATTTAGCGGTGTAAGGTAACAAATCGTATGTTGCTCAATTTGGATGCTGTGCTCACAAATCGAGGTCCAAAACGTTTTTTCAATGGACTGATAATGCCTTAAATAATAGAGCGGAATATTCATATTTCAGTTACCTGACGCAAAGCGTGTTAATCGATAAGGGCTAAGTGCTGTTTTTTCTATGCCATGTATTATTTCATCTTGCGCCAAATGGCAAATCAGCGGTGCAAGTGTGATAGCAGCATGCATACTTATAATATATAAACCACTAAAATCAGCAACTTTCCCAACAATTGGCAATTCATCTTGTGGCATAGGTCGCATTCCTACGAACGCTTTCTGTAAGACTAATGTATCTGTACCTATAAATGAATTTTGAATAACGGATAAGGCATTTTGTGCGATATTGCCCGCACTGTGCTGAGGTTGCTCATCAATGTAATCTTCCGCACATAAGGTATTTCCGTTTGTTGTAGGGCGGACTTCCATATCAGGAGTCGAGAGGATATGCCGCATAGCGGGAGTGGCATTAACATCTTGAAAATGAGCAATAATTGAAGGTGAAGGGGCTATAGGTAGCGTAACGTGTAACGGTTGTAATAGCTCGATAGCACCTAGACCTGCGGTAATAATGACCTGATCTGCATATAAACGGCTTGTTGAAGTCGTAACGCCAATAATTTTATCATTTTCTTGTAACAGCGTTCGTACCGCGGTATTGGGTAAATAGTTTACCCCTTGATTTATGGCAAGCTCAAGAAGCGTTTTTGTCACATAAACAGGGTCGACGTAGCCTTCATCAACAGAAAAAGCTGCCAGCTCAGGAAGTGTAAATAGATTAGGCTCCAGTGCTTGTAGCTGCTGCTTGTTGAGGGCAGTAATGTTAAATCCTGTTTTTTTATGTGAATCAATAAATTGTTGTGTCGCTTCTCTATCATGTTGCCAGCTAATGGCTCCGCTCCAATTAATGCCGAGTTGGCCTTGCGTTAATTTATCCAGCGAACGCCATTCATCAAGCGCTTGCTTTCTGAATGCACTATATTCATTAGGGCGACCATAAGAGACATTGAGCCAGGCAAATGCATGTTGAGTGACTCCACTGGCTGCTTCATGTGCATCAATCAGGGTAATTTGTCCCTTAAAATGACGCGATAAATACCAAGCTAGAGTTGTGCCAACAATGCCAGCACCTACAATAATAATTTTATTATTTTGTTTCAAATGTTTCCCTCTTGACCTGAACTTTATAGTTTTATCTTATTAATCAATAAGTAAGTTTCTATTTTGAGCAGATGGTATTGCACCTTACCATGCTATGATTAAGGTGCATCAGTGTGACTCAGCACAACGCATTAATGTCCCTCTAAGAATATTGGGGATGCATTAAACCCTTATAAATTTAGAGATAATAGCAATGATGATTAATAATGAAGCAATCATCAGTAGTGCAGTTGCTAAAGTGAATTGAAATGCGACAAAGCCGATAGCAGCAGGACCAGCCAAAATCCCTAGGTAACCTAACGTCGAAACGGCTGGAACGGCGAGGGCTTCTGGCATTGTATTCTGTTTACCTATTGCCGCAAACATGACAGGAACAATGTTAGAGCAACCTGCACCAACTAAGGCATAACCCATAATAGCAATGGATAAATATGGAGATAACACTGCAATAATAAAGCCAAAACAAGCTAAAAGAGCACCCCAAAATACTACGCGAGCGGAACCGACACGCATAACAATTCGATCTCCGGTTAAGCGGCCAATGGTCATGGTGGTAGCAAATGCAGTAAAGCCAAGCCCCCCGAGAGACTCTTTTAAACCATGATGCTCAATTAAAAAGACTGCACTCCAATCTAAGACGGTTCCTTCCGCGAGAAAAATAGCAAAACAGATAATACCAAAAACTAAGACGATACCTTTAGGTATCGCAATTAGCGGGCCAGTCGGTGCATTGGCATAACCTAGAAAGCCTTTAAAGCTCATTGAAAGTAATAATAAACAGACAAGCGAAATTATCGTGGCAGCGATAATTGGCGGAATGCCGACTAATAAAATAGCACTCATTGCTCCAGCCCCCGCGATCCCACCAACGCTAAAGTAACCATGAAAGCCAGAAATAATCGGCTTTTCAGACGCTTTATCAACGATCACCGCCTGTATATTCATTGCGCAATCAGTAAGTCCGATACCGACGCCGAAAACAAATAGGCAGACGATCAAAATACTGATCTGTGAAATAGCCGGTAATAAAGGGAGCATGAAGCAAAAGAGGATCGTCGCTGCAACCATGAGCTTACGACAACCAAATTTAGCAGCCAGCGCGCCGGTTAAAGGCATAGCAACTAACGCCCCAACGCCGAAACATAATAACAATAGACCCAATGTGGCGTCATTGGCACCAGTATTGATTTTAACGAAAGGAACGATTGCAGCCCATGACGCTGTTGCAAAGCCAGAAATGAAGAAAATAATTCGTGTGGCGATTTGTTCTTTTTTTGCCGGAGGCATAGCCGGTGTTGTGTTTAATAATTCTGAAGATGAAGTCATTGTATCAATAATTTAGTTTAGTTATTAAATGGTTTATGATGAAGCTTATTTCAACCTACTCATGTCAAATAAGGCAATTATTTGCCCGTATCATGCAATGTTGATGTTGTTCTCATCGAACATGAATGTTCGTGGTGAGCGCTGATTATAATAAGGATTAAAGAGACAAGATCATAGGGGAAAGTGTGAAATTAAGGTAATTATTCATTTTTATCTGTACTAGGTTCAGATTACCCTTTTGCTGCGTGAAAATAAATAATGTTAATTATTATGGAAATTGATGTAGCTAATTTATCAATAGTAGAAAAACAGCATGCGTTTTTGTACAAAAAATAATGTGGGAATAAATAGTTTATAACATATTTTCTTTTTCTATTTAGAAAAGGAGATGTGGAGGTTTAATACGCGACAACATATTATGAAAACTGACCGATGGCGGGTTATAGAATTATCATATTATTTTTAACCCACAGTGGTTGGTGAAATGTAGTGAACAAAATTAAATGCCAATGCGTATATGTTGCTGTATTTATCTGTTTTCCTTAATTAATGTATACGGTGCTATTGATTCAATCGCATAATGAAAAACGCTTTTTAATCTATCATATCTATATTATATAAAAGAGCATTTTCGGTGTATATTTATATAGCGTTAGATGTCTATACTTGTTAGGAATATATAATATATTGGTTATTATGGTTATGACATGAAAATACTCCCTGTTATTTTATGTAGTATGAGTTTTTTTATAGCGAATCAAGCTAATAGTTCACCTGAATTACAAAAAATTCAAAATAAACAAGGCAAAGAGATTCACTATTATCTTCTCAAACAAAACGAGCAACCCGCTGAAAACTTGCTGGTCTTAATTCAAGGTTCTGATTGTCGAAGTGTGATTAATAATACCAATATGGTAGAAAACTTTGCTATCGCGTTTCCAGATAATGATATCTTATTGGTTGAAAAAACAGGGTTAGATAGTCAAGTTGGCAAAGACGGAAAAGAAGCCTCAGCGGAGGATTGTCCTATTGCTTATATGGAGAATGATTCGCCATTAGAACGTAAAGATAACTATTTAACACTGTTAGCGCATTTTAAAAATAGTTACCAACACATTGTTTTACTTGGTGGAAGCGAAGGGGCTGTGGTGACAAATTTGATTGTGGCTGATACTGACATGGTTCATGCGTCTATTTCACTTAATGGTGGTGGCGCATTTTTTATTAATGATGTGCTGTATAGCATCGAAAAAACAGTACCTAGTGAAGAATCATCACACGCCATTGAAGGTTTTAAGCAATTTGCTAAGGATGTAGTACAAAATAAATTACAACAAGATAATTATCCAAGTGAACATGGAAAAAAATGGTGGCGTGAAATGTTAATGATTAACAATCAAAAATTACTGCAATCAGTTAAAACGCCCCATTTAGTCATACAAACCATGAACGATACTCATGTTGATCCGCATAGCGTAATGAGGATGATGGGATACGTTAATAACAATCATGTATCGTTCAAGACTTACCCAGACCTTGACCACTTTTTTATTGATGATAAAGGGAAGTCACAGACAAATGTCATCGTCAACGATATTCAGAAATGGTATCGCGCGATCGATAAATAGCATTTTTAGCCTCCTTCGATAATGGGAGGCTAATAGCTAATGATGAATAGGGAGTTTTACGCGTTTATTTAAGCCTCAATATATTCGTTTGGGCGTAAAATTGATGCCTTCCATAAACCTATTGTGTGAGCTAATTAACGCGTTAATTAGCTTACTTGACTGTTTTTAATTCAAATTCACTGATCTGCAAAGGTTGTTCTTCTAATTGATAAATGCGGGGCGACATACACATTTTTAAGTTACCTTAATGTTTATTCAAGTAAGAATAAGCGCCTTTTTCCTAGATACAGTGCTTTTTGCGGATGAAAGCGTAGACATTCACGAAAAGAACGACAGTGAATAAGCCGTATTAATGAATTAATTTTACTCAGCGATCTTACTCAACAATAAAGCTGTAATAGTGGAAAAGAGGGGTAAATCCTAATTTTTGATAAATAGACAGCCCATCACTAGAAGCTTCTAGAAAGCAACACTCAATATTTTTTCTTATACACGTTTTTAAGGCATGTTTAATGAGTAAAGTCGCTAATCCTTGGCGTTGATATTGAGTATCCGTACCGATATCGTCAAGACGTGCCATATTCCCATTTATCGTGAGTGTTAAAGCACTCACTGGCGTATTGTTTTCATTAAATAATACATAGTGTTGAGACTGAATATCACGCTGTAATGCTCTTTGGTGATAGCGAATATATTCATTGATTACAGTAGGATCTTCATCTGCATCACTATCTTCAGTACCAAATGCAGTCATTAGCGGCTGTGCCCATTCGATTAACTGATCATTACAGAGTGCGATTTTGTACCCTTCAGGGAGTGCCTCCTCGGTGTGATTGACCATCTCAGCTCGAGTTAAAACCATTGCGGTGGTTTCTCCATCACTTTGATACTGTTTCTCTGCAATCAGTGACATCATGTGTGGAAGAATATCTTCGTGTACGACAAGGATATAAGGCTTTTTTTGTTTAACAAATAGGTTGTTAGCAGTCGTAAAGTCAGCGACAGATGCCCCTGAATGTAAATAAACAAAGCTGAAGGCCGGTATCGGTAATTCTGAGAAATAAGCAATGGTTGCATCATTAATAGCAATAGTGTCTTTACATATGCCAGTCCAGAAATGACGTTCTTGTTGATAGAATAATATTTCATTATTTTTCATAATATTACTTCATTTGTTTCCCTTTTGATTGAGTGTACAAAAAGTCTGTGTTACTGAACAGTTCATCGGGCTAAGAGAGCATTTTTGGCGCGATCAATTTGCCCTTCCTGTACAGATTACCTGAAAAATACTATACTCCCCCTATGTATATAATGAGCGACAGACTATGCCACATTCACCGAAAGAGAAAAAAGCCGTCTTGACACGAGTCAGAAAATTAAAAGGACAGCTACTCGCATTGGAAACCGCTTTAGAAGATGAAGTGGAATGCAGTGCAGTGTTACAGCAAATAGCCGCAATTAGAGGAGCAGTTAATGGGCTAATGGCTGGCGTTTTGGAAAGTCATTTACGAGAAGGATTGCAAGCGTCAGCGGCTACGCAAAGCCAAAAAGAATCTGTTGATGATGCGATTTCTCTCATTCGAACATACCTGCGTTAATAATAAGGAATCAATATGAAATCAAGAGCCGCGGTCGCGTTTGGACCTGGAGAACCACTGAAAATTGTTGAAATTGATGTGATGCCACCGAAAGCAGGTGAAGTGCTAGTTAAAATCAGTCATACAGGGGTTTGCCACACTGACGCATTTACCTTATCTGGGGATGACCCTGAAGGATTATTCCCCGTGGTGTTAGGCCATGAAGGGGCAGGCGTTGTGGTCGAAGTCGGTGAAGGTGTTACCAGCGTTAAACCCGGTGACCACGTTATTCCTTTATATACGGCAGAGTGTGGTGAATGTCTATTTTGTCAATCAGGCAAAACGAATTTGTGTGTATCTGTTCGTGCAACTCAAGGTAAAGGTGTTATGCCTGATGGCACGACTCGTTTTTCCTACAATGGTCAGCCACTTTATCATTATATGGGATGCTCAACGTTCAGCGAATATACCGTAGTCGCTGAGGTTTCATTAGCCAAAATTAATCCTGAAGCAAACCACCAAGAGGTGTGTTTATTAGGTTGTGGCGTAACCACAGGGATTGGTGCGGTGCATAACACAGCCAAAGTCCAAGAAGGGGATTCTGTTGCAGTATTTGGTTTAGGCGGTATTGGCCTTGCTGTTATTCAAGGTGCGAGGCAAGCGAAGGCAGGGCGTATTTTTGCGATTGACACGAACCCTGCGAAATTTGAATTAGCCCGTCAATTTGGTGCTACTGACTGTTTAAATCCTAACGATTTTGATAAGCCTATTCAGCAAGTACTCATCGAAATGACAGAGTGGGGGGTGGATCATACTTTTGAATGCATTGGTAATGTTAACGTAATGAGAGCCGCACTTGAAAGTGCACATCGTGGTTGGGGCCAATCTATTATTATTGGTGTTGCAGGAGCTGGACAAGAAATAGCGACTCGCCCATTCCAACTTGTAACGGGGCGCTCATGGCGAGGTACTGCATTTGGTGGCGTGAAAGGTCGTAGTCAACTTCCTGGAATGGTGGAAGATGCCATGAAAGGAGATATTGAGTTAGCTCCTTTTGTCACCCACACGCTGCCTCTTGAAAGTATCAACGACGCCTTTGATTTGATGCATGAAGGTAAATCCATTCGTACTGTGATCCACTACGATTAACGGTTAACAAGCCCAATTTTAACCTGTTTTTATTGGGCTTGTATTTTCAAATTGATAAGGAGCTCACAATGGAAAGGATTGAACGCCACGCTTGTTTTGGCGGCTGGCAAGATGTTTATCAGCATTACTCTACCGTCTTAAATTGTGATATGAAATTTGCAGTTTATCTGCCGTCGACTTCAGCAAATAAACAGTACCCTGTCATTTATTGGCTATCTGGATTAACGTGTAATGAACAAAATTTTATTACGAAAGCGGGAGCACAACAATTTGCTGCTGAGCATGGTGTCGTTTTAATTGTGCCAGATACGAGTCCTAGAGGGGAACAGGTTGCAGATGATGAAGCTTATGATTTAGGGCAAGGTGCGGGTTTTTACCTAAATGCGATAAGAGAACCATGGCATCATCATTATAAAATGTATGACTATATTGTGTCAGAATTACCTAATCTTATTGAAGCCAATTTTCCCGTTAATGATAAACGCGCTATTTTCGGTCATTCAATGGGGGGACATGGCGCATTGATGATTGGCTTACGTAATTCAGAACGTTATTGTAGTCTGTCAGCGTTTGCGCCAATTGTTGCACCATCACAAGTTCCTTGGGGACAAAAAGCATTTGCGGCTTATTTAGGGGAGGATAAGTCCCTCTGGTCGCGCTATGATACGATCAATCTCCTGAATGAGGCGCAAACGACTCCCCCTATGCTGGTTGATGTGGGAACTGACGACCCTTTTTATCAAGAACAATTACAACCTGAATTGTTTGATGAGGTTTGTCAGCGTAAACGCCATGATTTTACTTTGCATTTGCGTGAAGGCTATGACCACAGTTACTATTTTATTGCTAGCTTTATTGGCGAGCATATCGCATTTCATGCACGTCATCTGAAATCATAATTATGCTTGGTGATGAAATGCTTCATCACCAATCTTTATTTAAACCATTTCCATCAAAGGATAGCTATGCGTAAAGCGCCTGACACGATAACCTTTTTTGAGCGATTATTACCACTGGTTGTTTCTGGTGAAAAAGTCATCACAATTCGTGATAAAAGTGAAAGTAATTATATTCCTGGAACGATAGTGAAAGTATTTGCCCTCGAAACAGGCACTTATTATACGGATATTGAAATTCTTTCTGTTGAGCCTATTGGTTATGATGAAATTTCAGCGTATTACGCGAAACAAGAAGCAATGACGTTAGATAATTTAAAAACCTTAATTCGTGAAATTTACCCTACAGAGCAATCACTGTTTGTTATTCACTATCGCCTCGTTCAGTAAATGTATTTTACTTAGTGATTGAGCTTATTGCTTTTGTCAGTTTCATAAAGGCTTTAGTTGTTGGTGTCATTTCATTTTCATCAGCAATAGCAAAGGCAGCGGAACGTTTAGATGAAAAAACGGGTCTGCGGATATTTGCTGGGGGCTGTTTGATGATGTTAGAACTCTTGATTGAAAATAAAAAAGGCAAAGCCTAAAAATTACAACTTTGCTCTTTTATATTACAGCAGGAACGTATAAATCAATCGCACCAATTATTTTATTGTTATAACAAATTAGTTATGGTTTAAAATGGTTTTGGTGTTTAATGAGAAATTGTTTTAATGTAGTGGGGGCTTTCCCTGTAATTTTCTGAAAATTGTCAAATATCATTCCTTCGCGAGACAATTTTCCAGATGTGAAAGCAACATAATGGTCATAAATGCTTTTCATATAGGCAAGCTCGAGAGAGTTGGTTTGGGCAAATTGCCAAAACTCATCTGGGTCATCGGCTTGATAATGAAAAGGAATACCTAGCTCCGTTGTTAATAATTCAGCAATTTGTGTGTAATTTTTATTCTCATAACCTAAGCGATATACTTGCCCAGCATGCTGTTCAGGGGAAAGTAAACAATAAGCTGCAAGTTCGGCTACATCAGCACAATCTACCCAACTTAATATAGCATCACCAAAGTAAGAATGTAGGACACCTTTATTGATATTATCTTCCCCTTGGTAACCTAATAAATTCTGCATATAGGACTCAGGGCGTAAGTGAGTATATTGGATACCTGACCATTCGATATAGCGTTCCACTAATTGATGCCAAGCCCAATGGGCGACTTGTGCCTCATCATCACCACAAGCGCCAAGGTGCACAATATAATTAACCCCACTTTTTTTGGCGATATCTACAAAGACTTTGCTTTGTTGTAGCATATCAATGGTATAACCCGTCATCATAAAAACAGAATTCACACCAGAAAGTGCCACTTCAATGGTCTTTGGCTTATCGTAATCCATTTCGACAATAGGATAGGGGGAATGAGTGAGTTTCGCGGGATTTCTAACGGCGAGAACAACATCTTCATGCCCTTGAGCTTGTAATGAACGAACTAAATAATGCCCAACTTGGCCAGTTGCACCAGTGACAAGAATTCTATTTTTCATTATTTATTACCAACAAAATCATAATGTTTTACTCATGATAAATGCTATAGATTGCTGAGAGTGGTGAGTGAATGCGGTTTCTTTAAATTTACTCATCCCGTTTGCTTGATAAAAATTGACTGCGGAATGATTTTCAGCCAGCACATCTAACCATAATAGACGGTCCCCATGCTGTTTAGCGAGTGATTCTATTTGGTTAAATATGCTTTTTCCATTTCCTTTACCAGTTGCAGTAGGTAAAAAATACAGTTTATTTAACTGAGTGCCTATGATGGATTCATTAGTGATCGCTGCATGATACGTTAGTTTTACTATGCCTATTGGTTGAGTATTCTCGATAATAAACCAATCAGTATCCGGTCTGTTAATATCATCAATGATTTTGTGCGGAGAGTATTCATGATAAAGATAACTGGCTAATTCATCGGCATGTAACCATAGCTTAGCAAAGTGGTAAAGGTAGCTTTCCATACCGATATTATAGAGCAGCGTGGCATCTTGTTCTGTGGCTTTTCTTAGTATAACTTCCATAAAATATCTTATTATTTAGTGTATTAAATACTAGATGCTAAGAATAGCAAGCATCTCTTTGCTTTCTTCATCTAACCCTATTTCTTTAAAACCAAAGGATGAATAAAAGGATTTGGCAACCGTATTTTTAGGATTATAGCAAATCTCGATTTCTTGCAATGATGAGGCTCGCTTGATTTCAGCCAAGGCGAGTTTCATTGCTTGGCGTCCTATTCCTTTGTGTTGATATTTTTGATCGACCATAAAACGCCAAATAGCTATTTTTGTGTCTGAGGCAGGTACCCACATAAAAAAACCAACAGGATCATCATCGAGGTAAATAGCCCTAGTAACATACTCTGGATTATAGGCAGCCTCAAGCAAAGACCATGTATTTGAAGCAACAAAGTCTTCTTGTTCTTCAAATACATCGAGTAAAGATATAGATTCGTAATTTTCTTTTGTTATTGGGCGTAAATGAATATTCATTATTTTCTCCTTGATGGAGTATCAAGTTTATACAATTGGTTATATGTTGCCTACCGGAGGAGCGATATAGCGCATTTTTAGCGCTAAAAAATGAGACAGCACTATCGTTATTTGAGTGTATTTAAAGGGCTGTAGTATTTCTTACTAATAGTTTTATTATGGGTAAAGTTTTATCGCGGGAAGTAATGTTGTTGCATTCTATTTTATTGGTACTTTTTTATTTTTATATATTGGTAAGTAACCGATTATTAATTTATTAGCGAAAATAACAGATACAATAAAATGAGATAAAAATAATAATGACTGATTTAAAGGTAAGGTCAGTCAGTTTAATTTAAATATAATATCAAGCTAATAAAGCATATTTAAAATATAGCTAGATTATACAGAGATTATCAGAGGGGAAAGTATAGGAGGAAACGGTGCTATAAAATGCACCGTTTTTCCATTAATTGTTAATCGTTTTATTGATTTCTGGGTAAGCAAATAGGGCAGGAGCACCGCCAGTATGGATAAAAAGAACGGGCGTTTTTTCATCTGAATTTTCTAGATAATTGAGCAAACCTGCCATGGCTTTTCCTGTATAAACCGGATCTAATAAAATTCCCTCACTACGAGCTAATAGGGTGATAGCATTCAGTCCTGCTTGATTTGGCATACCATACATAGGTTCAAAAAAACCATCCCATAGTTGTACTTCAGGCACTTTTAAAATTGCAAATAACTCAGCTAATTCACGCTGAATTTTTTCCACTTTAGGCGCTTGCTCCTGCTTAAATCGTGACACTGTCACGCCGATGACCTGAGAATGAGGTAATAACTCTTGTAAACCGATAGCCAGTCCAGCATGGGTTCCCGCACTACCTGAAGCGACAATCACTTTCTCAAATTCGATTTCCAACGGTTTCTGTTGAGCGATTTCAATAGCGCATTGCACATAACCTAATGCACCAAGCGCATTAGAACCGCCTACAGGCACGATATAAGCATCTTCTAAAGCTAGAGTTTGAATGAGTTCTTCCATTTGAGCTTGAGGGTCTGTTAATGCCTCACACATCACAGATTCAGCCCCAAATAGGTTAGTCAGCAACTTATTGCCGTTATGCAAGAAATTATGCTCATCACTTTGAATCGGGTTTTCAAGTAAGGCAATGCATCTTAATCCATACATCGCGGCAATTGCTGCTGTTTGGCGAACATGGTTAGACTGAATTGCTCCTGCGGTAACAATGACTTTCGCTTTTTTCTCCTGTGCGTCAGCAATAAGAAATTCCAGTTTACGAAGTTTATTCCCTCCCATTGCAAGAGGAGAAATATCATCACGTTTAATGAAAATTTCACGACCATATACACGCGATAAATTTTCAAGACGCTGAAGAGGCGTCGAGGTTTTATTCAAATTCAACTTGGTGAATTGGGCTAATTTTTGTTGTAGTGACATGTTAACTTCCTTGGAAACTAATGTGAAAAACCTAAGTATAGATAAATAGCGAGTACCATACTTGCTGTAACTAACGCATAAGGCATTTGTGTACGAATATGTTCGATATGGTCGCAATCTGTAGCCATTGAGGCGACAATCGCATCTGCTGAAATGGGGGACGTCATATCACCAAATATTGAACCAGAGATAGCCGCACCGATCATATATTCGATAGGCATATCAATGGATATACCGAGTTGTACACCAATTGGGATCATGATGGCAAAAGTACCCCATGAGGTGCCTGTTGCTAATGACATGATGGCGCTAATGATAAAGATGAAGCCGACAGAAAAACCAGGGGCCATCACGCCTTGCGTAACGGTGGCAATATATGTACCTGTATTTAGTTCTGCTGAAACATTTCCCATTAAAAACGCTAATATCATAATAGAACTAATTTTTAGCATGTTGGCATAACCAATAAATAACTCGCGAAAGAAACTCTCAATATTCAGTAGTCGGCGAGCGATAAACCAACAGAAAGAGACCACAGTACCAAACATAACTCCCCAGTAAACAGATGTGGAACCACTTCCTTTACTAAAATCACCATCACCAGTGATGTATAAAGCCACTGGAACCATCAATACGGTCGACAGAATTGGGATAAAAAAGTTGAATACGGAGTGTGTATTAGGATGGTCAATAATCTCTTTTTCGTCTTCTATTTGATTTTTTTGCGAATGAATACCTGTTGCGTGGTTGGCTTGATAACGCATTTCCGCTTTTTTCATTGGCCCCCAAGAGATATTGGTAAAAACATAGAATAAGATCGTTATAAGCGATAACCATGCCATTAAGTTATAACCTATTGATGTAATTAAAATATCAAAAGGTTCGCCACTAATCAGTCCTTGTGAAATTTGGACGCCAATCAATCCCATAATCACAGCTCCCCAGCCATTGATAATGGCAGAAGAGCAAACAGAGACACAGGCGGTTTGGATGATGTATGACATTTTTTCAGGCGCAACCGCATATTTATGCGCTAGATTCTTCGTGGCAGCACCAGCAACCAACTGATTAATTGAGCTTTCTATGAAAATCAAGGAAGTAATCACAATCGCCAAGAGTTGCGTCGTAACCCGATTTTTGACTAATTGCGTTCGATTGGACAATAACTGAACTAAGGCTCGGACGCCTCCTGTAATAACGACTAGGCGCATAATGCCGCCGATCATTACCATGAATACGATAGTACGAGTATTGCCTGGCGAGGCGAATGTATCAATAACGCCGTCGACTGTTCCCTTGATACCCAGCAAGATATTGTGGTCGTTAATCACGGTAAAACCAACGAGGATCCCCAACATCAGTGACAGCATGACTTGACGAGTGAATATCGCCAATAGAATAGTTACGATGGGAGTAATGATTGTCCAAATGCCATAGTCTTGCATGTATTTACCTATTTGCAATGAATTTTTATTTTAAAATTATAATTGTTGAAAAATCATAGCACTAATAGGGAAGTTTATTGAATAAATAACTGCACATACTCTGCGTTTTATAACGAAAAATAGGCATAAATTTTAAAATAAGGAGAAAAACAGGCGGGAAGTAGGTAAAAAAACCATTGAGAAATGGCTTTTTTACCTTAAGTAATTATCAAAAGCTAGTTTAGGTTTTTCCATTCGTCATATGTGATACGGCTGAGCTCTTCTACTTTGATTTCACCAATTAATTCAATATATTGAGGCTCAAGAGTGCCATAATGAACAAATCCACATTTTTCTTGAGCGATTTTAGACTGTTCGTTACCTTGAAAATAGCCGCACCATAAATTATCGAGTTTTAAGTCGTTAAAACCATGACGCATAACTTCGCGAATCGCTTCTGGAATCAAACCTTTCCCCCAAAATGGAACGCCAATCCAATAACTCACTTCGGCATCGTTTTCACCAATGGGGAAGTTGCTTTCTGAGCCAATTGATAAACCGATTAAACCGATGGCACGGTTATCTTCTTTTAGTGCAACAGCATAAATCTCATCCCGCATAAAAATATTTTTGATGATATCTAAGCTTTCTTCAACGCTCTGGTGTGGGGGCCAACCGGCAATAGGTCCAACGCGTTCATCTTTAGCATATTCATATAAGTCCGCTGCGTCGTTTTCTTGCCAAGGACGTAAAATTAATCTTTCTGTATGCAATATCATTTTTTTATCTCCTAAAATCTAAATAAGTGAACGCTATTTTAGGTATTTTTTTGATAGATATAAGCGCAAAACCTCGCTATTTTAGGTACTTTTAACAACTCATTGCTCTTTTTATACTGGACGTAACGATTAATGCGTAGCTTAGTGAACCATTCGTATCATGTCCCTCAAGTTGCCAGCTTGGGCGAAACGACATTTGATAAACAACTGTTAATGCCGCTTGTTACAGCTTATGTAACCGTGTTGATTTGCAAGCGAGGAAGCGCCATTTTTAACATTAATTTCAACAAATATGTTGTAAAAGCGCATGATATTGTTGTGTTGTATGACGATACGTTCGTCATGCTACAGCAATGTTCACGCTCAGCACTGTTTGACTATATTTTGCTTGAAAAAGCCTTTGCCAGTGATGTTGCATTTCAATTGCCTAATCCGTTGTTTGCGTTTTTCAATGAATCGCCAGTACTTCATGTCAAGCAAGAAGATTGGAAGTCATTACAACAATGGCAAAGGTTATTGAGTTTTATTATTCAGCAGCAAGGGGAATATGCCACCTTGATGCTCTGTAATCATGTGCAAAATTTCTTTTTAATGATTGCGAATAAAATGCCTCAAACACCGCTTAAGCAAAAAGCACAGCAGAGCCGTAAAGAGCAGCTGTGTTGGCGTTTTTGGGACATGATTACTCAGTATTGCAAAGTGCACAGAGAAGTACAGTTTTATGCACAAAAATTAGCAGTAACCCCCTTTTATTTATCACAGATAACCAAGAGTTTTTTTAATGATACTCCTAAAGCATTGATAGATAGACAAGTTATACTGGAGATCAAAGCGCTATTAGGGTCTGGGAATAAATCAATCAAAGAAGTGGCGGTGTTATTAAATTTTGAAGATACCTCTTATTTATGCCGATATTTTAAGCGACACACAGGCGTGACATTATCGCATTTTAGGAAAAATCATGGCTATGACTGAGATATGTCATTAGATTGCTTCAATTTGTGTAGCATGTTTTTTCACAAAATCAATAAAGCATCGTAACCTAGGTGAAACGGCTTGGTTGCGATAATAAACAGCATGAATGGGCTGCCTTACTCTGTCTGTTTGTTCTGTTAATACTTGAACCAGTTGACCTGTTGAGAGAGCTTCATGGCTCACGAAATCAGAAGAAAGCAGTATCCCACAGCCTTGAAGCGCTAATTGAAATAACACTTCACCGCTGGATGCTGACATATCTGGCGTTATTTTAAGTGGCGTGCCATCCGCTTTGTTTATTGGCCAGATATTCAATGTTTCCGGTGTGGTAAAACCTAATAAACGATGGTGATGTAAATCATCAATCGTGTTGGGCATGCCGTATTTGCTAAGATAAGCAGGGCTGGCCAACAGCCGTTTCTGACTATAACCAATTAATGTTGCATTAAGTGATGAGTCTTTTAATTGACCAATACGAAAGGCGACATCCGTTTTTTTCTCTAGCAGATTAGTGACACCTTCAAAATTGGTAATTTCTAACGTAATTTGTGGATATTGCTCACTAAATAGTGGCATCAAAGGCGCGATAACTCGAGTTAAAAAAGGAGTCGAAGCATCAACGCGTAATTTTCCAGAAGGGATAGTTTGACGTGCGGATAACATTTCCTCGGTTTCTTGAGCAAGTTGAACTATCTCTCGCGCTTTTTGCAAAAATGCACAACCTTCATCACTGAGCTTGATCTTACGTGTTGTACGGTAAATTAGGGTGGTTTGTATTTTTTCCTCTAGTCGAAGAAGCAACCTACTTACCGTTGATATGGTCATATTCAGCTGTTCGGCAGCTGCTGTCATAGAGCCGCAATCAACGACACTGATAAAGACTTGTAACTCTTCAAATGTCATCTTCATTTTTGCAATTCCAACAAAAGTTTTTCTTACCTTAATGGCTTTTTCAAGACACATCAATATGAAAAAATCACGCATCTTTAATGTATTCAATAAAATAAGACAGTTATTCGTAAGGTCAATCTATGAAGATCAATACAGCACTATTAGCATTATCAATAGGCGCATTTGCTATCGGTGTGACTGAGTTTTCGCCAATGGGAATGCTACCTTATATCGCCGATAACCTGAACGTGACGATTCCTTCCGTAGGCTCAATCGTGATGATTTATGCATTGGGGGTGATGGTTGGAGCCCCTATCATGACATTAGTATTAGCTAAATATCCCCCTAAATATGCACTCGTTTTTCTTATGTCCATCTTTACGCTCGGTAATCTGTTATCCGCGATGTCGCCTGATTTGGTGACGCTGTCACTTTCTCGGCTGGTTACTAGCTTAAATCATGGGGCCTTTTTTGGATTAGGGGCATTAGTGGCGGCGAATGTTGTTCCTCCAAGTAAACAAGCCAGTGCGATTGCGGCGATGTTTATGGGATTGACGATTGCAAATATAGGCGGAGTACCATTCATGACCAAACTGACGCAAGTGATTGGTTGGCGGCCCGCTTTCTTTGTCATATCAGGGTTGGGGCTGATGACCTTGCTCAGTTTGATCCTAGCGTTACCTCGCCATCTATCGGGTCAAACAATACATGTTCGCGCTGAATTACGTATTTTACGCAAACCTCAAGTGATGCTAGGAATGCTGAGTACCGTGTTAGGTGCAAGCGCTATGTTTACCTTGTACACCTATATCACGCCAATGCTAATGCAGTTTATTAACGCATCTGACCAAATGATTACCTTTATGTTAATTATTGTTGGGATAGGGTTTACGGTAGGAAATTATCTCGGTGGATTATTTGCAGACAAATCGTTGTATGGAACATTATTTGTTTTCTTTGGTATGTTAGCGCTCAGCATGGCAATCTTTCCTATTATTGGCACAACGACGATCGGTGCAGGGTTTGGGCTAGTATTTTGGAGTATTTTTAGCTTTGGTGTGGTGCCTCCTTTACAAATGTTAGTGATGAAAGCAGCACAAGGAGCGCAAGCTTTAGCGTCTTCTGTGAATGTGGGGGCATTTAATCTTGGTAATGCCATTGGTGCGGCGATTGGTGCTAGCGTATTATCATTTGGCTACGATTATTCAACGGTAAGCTATATGGGAGCTTTAGTCGCATTACTCGGTATTGTCGCCTTATGGCTTAAAATACGCCAAAACTCACGAAAAGAAGTTTGTCAGCCAGCTTCTTGTCTGTGTGATTAATCGGACTAAAAAGCAAGAGATGGAGTTTGTTGCCACCTGATCAGTTTAATAATGGCGGTAACACAGGGCAGATTGGAGTATGACAATGACAGCAACAAACAAATGGTTAAGTGATGAAGCGCGTTGGCAAGCAATTGTCGCCCGTGACAAAGCGGCGGATGGTCATTTTGTTTATGGTGTTCGTACCTCAAGAATTTACTGTCATCCCTCGGCGGCGGGGCGTTTACCCAAACGAGATAATATCGAATTTTTTGATAACGAACAGCAAGCGATAGACAAAGGTTATCATGCGGGGAAACGTAGTCGTAAAGAGGCTGCTCAACTTGAACAGTTTTATCAGGAAAAAATAGCCCAAGCTTGTCGATATATTGAGCAGAGTCATACGACGGTGAAGTTAGATGAACTTGCCGCAGTTGTAGGGATCAGTCGTTATCATTTTCATCGTTTATTTAAAGCGCAAACAGGGCTAACCCCGAAGGCGTATGCGGATGCGCATCGTCATGGCAAATTGCAGCAACAGTTACAACAACAACCACGTATTACGGATGCTATTTATGATGCGGGATTCAGTTCTAATAGTCGATTTTACGAAACGGCAACGGAACGCTTAGGCATGACGCCGAAAGCCTGGAAAGCGGGAGGCGATGGCTCAATCATTTATTTTGCATTGGCGATGTGCTCGTTAGGCCATGTTTTGGTAGCTCAAAGCACAGTGGGGGTTTGCGCTATTTTACTGGGGGATGATCCTGAAAAGCTGTTACAAGACTTAGAAGATAAATTTCCTCAAGCTGAATTAATAGGTGGCGATAGCCAATTTGAACAACTGGTTGCGAAAGTGATTGGGTTTATTGAAGCGCCTGAACTTGGCTTAAACTTGCCTTTAGATATTCGCGGCACTGCGTTTCAGCAGCGGGTATGGCAAGCATTGCGTACGATCCCCGTTGGCTCAACAGTGAGTTACAGTGACATTGCAAAGCAAATTGGTCATCCGAAAGCTATTCGAGCGGTTGCTGGCGCGTGTGCGGCAAACATGCTTGCGGTTGCGATACCTTGCCATCGTGTTGTACGAACAGATGGATCGTTGTCAGGCTACCGTTGGGGGATAGAACGTAAGCGTAGCTTGCTAAACAAGGAAGCAATAAAGAAGTAATGAGTTTAATAAATAATCACTCAGAAAAATTGTTTGCCATAATTATATCCTGTTAACACTTTTTCAATCTGATATGGGCAAATGACCTATTGTAACGATCGTTCGTTTTGTATGTTTTCTTCATTTGAAGCAACATAGTGAAAGGAATTTAAGATGGTTACAAGCATTTATAAAGATTTATCTCTGGCTCCTTCAGGCGAACAAAAAATTGCTTGGGTTCGTGCGCATATGCCACTTTTGCGCGCTTTAGAAGCGCGTTTTAGTGAAGAAAAACCTTTTGCAGGCAAACGCATTGCCTTGTCGATTCATTTAGAGGCGAAAACGGCTTATCTCGCGCAAGTGTTTGCGGCTGGTGGTGCCAAAGTGTCTGTGACTGGCAGCAATCCAATGTCAACGAAAGACGATATTGTGGCTGCACTTGTCAAAAATGGTATTAATACATTCGCTATTCATGGGGCGAGTGGTGAAGAATATCAACAATTTGTAAAAGAAACCTTAGCCTGTGAACCTCATATTGTTATTGATGATGGCGGTGATTTGGTTCATGAGTTACACAGTGTGTATCCAGAATATGCGAATCATGTCATTGGCGCATGTGAAGAAACAACGACGGGTGTATTAAGGGCGATAGCGCGTGAGAAAAGTCATGAACTGAATTTCCCTGTCATCTCTATTAATGGTGCGCAATCCAAACATTTATTTGATAACCGTTATGGTACTGGCCAATCCACATTTGATGGCATTATGCGAACAACTAACCTAGTGATTGCGGGTAAAAAAGTTGTTGTTGCAGGCTATGGCTGGTGTGGCAAAGGCTGTGCTATGCGTGCAAAAGGATTAGGTGCGGAAGTCATTATTACTGAAATTGATCCGATCAAAGCACTTGAAGCGAAGATGGATGGTTTTGAAGTGATGACCATGGAAGCAGCATCTCCATTAGGCGATATTTTTGTGACCGCTACGGGTTGCTGTGATGTATTAACTGAGGCGCATTTTAGTTTAATGAAAGAAGGGGCGATTATCAGTAACACAGGCCATTTTGAAGATGAAATAGACTTGAAAGGCTTACAAGCATTAAGTGTTTCGACGTATGAGGCTCGTCAAAATATTGATGCATATTGCTTAAAAAATGGTCGTACTGTTTATCTGTTAGGTCGAGGTGCATTAGTCAATATCGCCTGTGCAGATGGTCATCCGGCTGAAATTATGGACATGAGTTTTGCTTTACAAGCATTAGGTGCAGAGTATTTGCTTAAGCATGATCTTGATAAGAAAGTGTATGCTGTTTCTGATGAAATCGACAGTGAAGTGGCTCGCTTAAAATTACAAGATATGGGTGTCACTTTTGATGCTCTTAGTGACAGACAATATCAGTATTTGAACGCCTTCGAACTGAAATAAAAATAGTCGGAGAACGCTAATGTCGATACTGAATAGCCTTTTAGGTATTGCTGTCATACTGTTGGTTGCATACCTTTGTTCTAATAACCGCCGTAGGATTAGCCTACGGCTCGTTTCTATCGCACTATTAATGCAATTTACGTTTGCATTTTGCATGTTATATCTTCCTATTGGAAAACAGGTCATGATGTGGATGGCTGATAAAGTCACTGCATTGTTAGACTACACACAAATAGGGACTCAGTTTTTATTAGGTGGCTTGGCAACAGACAAGATGTTTGATTTGCTTGGCGCTGATGGGTTCATCTTTGTGTTTAAAGTATTACCTGTATTGGTATTCTTATCTGCGTTATCTGCATTGTTATTCCATGTTGGCATTATGCAAAAACTGATCATTTTGATTGGTGGTGCTTTGCATCGTTTATTAGGCACATCACGTGCAGAATCGATGTCATCCGCTGCAAACATTTTTCTTGGTGTTACAGAAGCGCCACTGGTGATCCGTCCTTATTTGAAATATTTATCTTCCTCAGAGTTTTTTACCATTTTGGTCGGAGGAATAGCATCAATTGCTGGCACCGTACTATTAGGTTACGCGCAATATGGTGTAAAAATTGAATATTTATTAGCGGCATCTTTCATGTCTGCACCTGCTGGTTTATTGTTTGCGAAGCTGTTTTATCCTGAAACTAAGGAAAACAGTGATAAGCATACGAGCGCTAACTCGATGAAAGAGGAAAAGTCAGAATACCGCAATAGCATTGATGCGGTGACTCAAGGTGCTAGTGTTGGGGTCAGTATGGCGTTAAACATTGCAGGTATGCTATTAGCGTTACTGGCAATTATCGCGATGTTTGATGGCATAATGATGTGGGCGACGAGCTTTACAGGCCATGAGATTTCGCTGACTCAGCTGATTGGTTGGTTATTTTCACCAGTGGCTTGGTTATTAGGTGTCGATTGGACTGAAGCACAGTTTGCAGGACAGCTGCTAGGGCAAAAAGTACTATTCAATGAATTTATTGCATATGCTAATCTACAGCCTTATTTAGATGGTTCAATTCTCCCAGCTACCGGAGAAGCCTTAAGCGTGAAAACACAAGTCATTCTTTCATTTGCTTTGTGTGGTTTTACGAATATAGGCACTATCGGTATTGCGATAGGAGGAATTGGTGCTATGTGTCCAGAACGTCGGGGCGAATTAACCAGTATCGCATTTAAAGCCTTCGGTGCGGCAATATTAGCTAACCTGATGAATGGCGCAATTGCTGGATTAATTTTAGGTTAATAATGGTAGGTGGCATATATGATGGATGAAACGCCTTTTCGCGAATTGTGGCTCAAGTTTAGTGAACAAGAACTCCTGCCCGATGTTGATTGGTTATTTCGTCATGCGCCACCTTCCGTCAAAAATACGTTTTGTACAATTCATCTGCAAGAAGGTTACAAGTTAATCCATCAAGGCACCGATAATAAATACACTTACATTATTATTGAAGGCGAGTTTGTCGTGAATAAACTTGCTGATAATGGTAAAGAGCTTGCACTTACCTTCTGTTATAAGGGGGAGTTTCTTGGTGAGATGGAAGCTCTTTGTCAACAAACAGGCTATCGCTATGATGTTATTGCATTAACAGATGCGCGAGTTATCCGCATTCCCTCTGACAGCTTTTTAGTCTGGCTATCTCAAGACCATCGTTTATCCATTCTTTTAAACCGTCAATTAGCAAAACGGTCATTAATTAATGGAGAACAACGGCTAATGACAGCCGTTGACTCTATTGAAAAGAATCTCCTGTATATTTTAACCCAACTATCCAGTCATCAAATTCGTTTACCAAGAGAAACGTTAGCTGCAATTTTAGGTACATCACGCCGTCATTTAGATAAAGTTTTATTTAAACTCAAGGAGCAGGGGGTGATACAACAAGAAGGCCCAATAATTTTATTAAGCTCCCGTTAATCTATAGACTAAATTAAATTTCTATTTTTGTATGGTCAATATTATAAGCATGCATGCAGATTAGTTTAAAAATAAACTATATCAATAAGTTGGTTTATATTTTATATGCTAATACTATTTATCTATTTAGTTTATATTTTCTGACCTTTATATTTTTCATATTTTTTGCGATTCTTAAAATTATGATAAATTTTCTTTATTAAATAAAATAATTTTTTGGCTATCCAGATAATCGCAGTGACTAAGATAAATGAAGGATAATGTTTGCCATTTCTATTATGTTCGTATTCCATATTGCGTTCCTATGCTGTATTTCTATTTTTAGATTGGCATAGGGAATAATGTCAAAAAAGTGACAGATATTATTTTTTGCATAATACAGATCAAAAAAGAACAAATCTGTATTACATTACCGCAATAGAGAAACGGTGAAAGGGCTGGAAGATGTTACTGTACAAGCAAATCGCGCAGACACTACAAGAAAAAATTTATCGGGGGGATTTTTTGAGTGGTGAAAAACTGCCTTCAGTAAGGGAAATTGGGCGTGAACATGCGGTGAGTTTAACCACGGCTCAGCTTGCGTACCGTGAACTTGAAAAGATGCAGTTGATTTACGCGGTCCCTAAATCAGGTTACTTTGTCATCCCAAATAAAAACGAAGCTCTATTGCCTAAGGCTGTCAATTATATACAAAAGCCAGTTCAGATTGCTCAATGGAACCCAACTATTGATTTTTTGCGTGTAGAAGAACGTGATAACGTTACTTCGCTATCTTGCGCGGTACCTAATATTGAAAGCAAAACGTTGGAACCGTTGTGGCAAGAAATCAACATGATCAGCCGTCGTAAAAATAGCTTAGTATTAGAGTATGATTGTTTACAAGGATTGCCCGCTTTACGCGAGCAAATTCACAGTATTTCTACTCATAAACCGTCATTCACTCCAGATGACATCGTGACGACGACTAGCGGTCATCAATCAATATCATTATCTATTCAAGCTTGTACACAAGGTAATGACGTTATTGCGATTGAGTCACCCGCCTTTCCAGGGTTATTACAAACTCTGTATGGGTTGGGCAGGAAAATTATTGAGATCCCAACAGACCCGCAAACAGGGATTAAACTGAAAAGGGTACAAGAGGCTTTTCATCATTGGCCTGTGAAAGCTATTGTCGTCACACCCACCTGCAATAATCCTATGGGCTGTTCTATGCCTGACACACATAAGCAACAATTATTGGCGTTGGCAAATCAGTATGGTGTGACAATCATTGAAAATGATGTGCTTGCTGGATTAGCTTACGAATATCCACGCCCAGCGACAATACAATCATTCGATAGTGAAGGTCGGGTGATCCTTTGTAGCTCGTTTTCTAAAACCATTGCCCCAGGGGTCCGTACGGGGTGGGTTATACCGGGTAAATACAAAGAAAAAGTCATGCATTTAAAATATTTATCTCATTGCTCGGGGGAAATATTTATGCAACAAGTGGTCGCTAATTTTTTGCGTGAAGGGCACTATTTTCCGCATTTACGCTCTATGCGACAACATTACGAGGCGTTACAAAGCCAGTATCGTGAGTTAGTGGAAAGCTATTTTCCACCGATGACGCGGATTTCTCGACCACAAGGTGGATTTTCTTTATGGATTGAGCATCCACCTGTCGATAACCGTAAATTAATGGATGTCTTAAACCGAAATAAAGTGATCGTGCTTACAGGAGAACATTTTTCATCGGCAGGATGTTTTACTCATCATTTACGAATTAACTATGCATTACCATTGATTCCGAGACGCCGTAATGGGTTAAAGATATTAGGTGAGACATTAAAATTAGCCAGCTTATAGTGTAACCATGAGATTGCGCCTTGGTCGTGATGGGGTGCAATTATTTTATTTGACGCTAAATGTTGTCTTCGATAGACTCATAACCTCTCCCAAATTCTATATCGTCATTTCCCTTTATTTCTGAACACCTCGCTTTTTGATATCGCGTCAAAGTCTTTCATTATCACTATTAACGTCTTGTTTTAACTCTACATTTAATCATTTTTGCTTATATCTGTGACTGAACGTCAGCAGAGAACGAGGTGTTTTTATTTACGCAAGAGAATCCTATGCAATCGAACCGTTATTTATTATTAGTTTTTGCAGCCGCTGTTTATTTAGTCGGCACAACAGAATTTATGTTATCGGCGACGCTAACGCCGCTAGCGGAAGTGTTTTCCGTTACTAGCGCACAAGCATCCTGGCTAATTTCAGCTTATGCGCTGACTTATGCGGTTAGTGCGCCAGTATTAGGTTATTTTTCTGACAGAGTTGAGCGACGAAAATTACTGTTAGTTGCTATGTTTCTATTTGCAATAGATAGTCTAGCCATTATTGCTTCTCCAAACTTCACGATAGCTCTGCTGTTTCGTATTTGTGGTGGCTTAGCATCAGCAGCGATTGTGCCAACTATTTTTTCCTTAATTGCGGATATCTTTCCTTCTCGCCAGCAGTCCTCTGCGATGGGAACGGCAATGATTGGTATGACAGTGGGAATTGTTACGGGCCCAGTGTTAGCCGGTGTGTTAACAGAATATTTAACATGGTATGCACCATTTATCATGACGACGCTCGGAAGTCTGATCGTTTGGTTTTGTGCATGTAAAATACTTCCTTCTTCAAAACAAATTCATACTTTGAAAACACAGGGCAGTTTTCAGTGGCTACGTAATACTAAAATTACCCATTTTATTGGTGCAAAAGCATTATGGAATGGTACGGCCGTCAGTATTTTTTTATTATCAGGGGAAATATTACGACATAAATTTGCAATAGATAGTGCATTGATTGGTCTTGTTATCAGCGCGTTTGGTGCTGGTTTATTTATAGGTAATTTGCTTGTCGGTAAATTGAACAATTTATTATTGAATGATAGTCAACGGTTATTACTCGTGATTTCAATGATGGCGATTGCAGTGGCTACGTTTATTTTTGCCTATTTTCCATTAATTGCTCATACACTATGCTTAGTGATTTGGGGCAATTTTCTGGGAATGGCTGCACCACTCAGTACAACAATAATCGCGACTCGAAGTGGTGAAAATAAAGGGCAAGTGCTAGCAGTATCGGAAAGCTTGAATAATATAGTGCTATTTTCAATGTTACCCTTATTGTCATGGTTATTGATGAACTATGGAATACTAACCATGGGAGCGATGAGTATTCTTGTATTAGTCATTTCAATAATGATTTGTGGATTTGATGCTAAACGTCCTGAAGCGTAAGGTAATTGGTGAAGTGGTTATCGCTTCACCAACGATTATTACTGTGTTTGTAATAGACGATGTTGTCTCACACTCATGCCTCTGAGCATACTCATCCAAGCAAGAACAGTGAAGATCATCAAGATGATAAAAATAGCTTTAGGCGGTAATTCAGTGAGGACAATCCCTGTGATCATGGGGTTAAATGCACCACCGAGTAAACCCAGTGCTTGAGCAGAAAAATAGCTTGATTTCATGCCTTCCGGAGCAATGTTATCGATAAGCATGTATTCACCTGGTGCATAAATAAGTTCTCCCAACGTAAAAATAAATGAACCTAACGCCCATAAGTACAAGTTTTCACCCGCTTCCATAAATGTGGCTAAACCAGCGACAAAGAAGATAGTCCCTATCGTCATGTAACGTTTAAGGTTATCAGGCGTGAGGCGTTTGCCTACCATATATTGTAAGGTGACAACCACGACGGCATTCACAGGGAGTACAACGCCAATAACGGCTTGTGCAAACTCACTGTTTGCAACAGTAATCACATATTGTGACATCCACGTTGTAAAAGAACCAAACACGAGAGAACCGAGAAAAGTCGATAGAATAAACCACGCAAGCGCTCTGTCATGCAGCATTGCTGCGGGGTTCCAAAGGTGTTTTGTTTCATCGTGATGAGAAACAGGTTTTACACTCTGTACATAACGTTGGATAAAGAAAATAGGAACAGAAGCAGAGATAGCAGCCAACCAGAAAGGTAAATTGATATTATACATCAATAACCATGTTCCAAGTGGTGGCCCAATTGTCCAACCAATATTTAAAAAAGTATAATTAAGTGAAAATACTTTCGCTTTAACGGAAAGGGAGAGTGTATCTGAAAAATAACCTTTTAATACTGTCGAAAAAACAGAATAAGAGCAGTTAATGAGCGAAAAGAAAATAACCACTAATACAGCATGATTAGATAATGGGATAGCAATAAAACCGCAAATAAAGGCGATAACAGCAAGGAGCATACAACGTTTTTTATCAACTTTATCGGCCAAAATACCAAAACCCATGCTGAATAAGACACCGACAGTCAGCGCTAAAGACATCGCAACACCAACGATATCAATCGCCATTTGATATTCGCGTGTTAGGTAAATTGCCATAAAGGGCAATGTTGCACCACGTCCAATGGTTAATAGCAGTGAAGAGCAGAGTAAAGCGCTATTTGAAATATTTGATTTAGACAACATGACTCACGACCTAGCGTTATAATTGTTATTGAGTTGTAGCACTGACTGTTAACGTTATAAATTACCGAATTTTGTGATGACAGGGAATGGGGGAGCAGCAACAATCGCTAAAAAAGATAAAAACAAAATATTCCCTTATACCTATCTCGTATTCGGATTTTTAAAATAGGGTATAGGGGGAATAACATCATATTTATAGTGTAATACACTACTACTTTTATATTGGCTGGATGGTATTAATCGATAACCTATTAAAACAAAGATGACAAGGGTGAAAATATCTTCACCCCTCAGCATATTAGCTTATTTAGGGATATAGACTAATAGGCGGTTACTTTTTTCAATGTCAAAAGTTAGGGAAGAATAATCATAATCGGCTATTTTTCCTTGATAGACCAGCTCCCGCACTCCTGTGCATGGCTGGTATATTTCGTGTTTATTCCAAAGCTGGCTAAATAATGTGGATTGTTCTGTTAATATTTTAATGAGCTTTTTGATATTAGGATCATTTTTAGTGCGAGCATAATCACGGCGGAAGCTTGCCAGTAATTGCTGTGCCACTAACGGCCAATTTGCGAACCGTTCCTGATAACGTTGATCCATAAATAATAAATATAGGAAATTACAATAATAAGGTTCCGCCTCAGAGAAATGGAAATAATCGTCTGCGCGAGGGTTATAAGCCAGTACATCCCAATGAAGATTGAGTACATAACATAAATAATTTTCAGGGAAATCAGCGATCAGTCGAGAAATAGCAGAGGGAACATGGTGCTCGGTCTTGGCGGTTGCGATAGGTTCCCGATTATGGGTTAACAAATAAAGATGCTGGCGCTCTGCGCTATTTAAATGCAGAGCTGCTGATAAATTGTCGAGAAATTGTGTGGATACACCAATATCACGGCCTTGTTCAAGCCATGTATACCATGTAAGCCCAACACCTGCCAGTGCCGCGACTTCTTCACGGCGTAATCCTGGTGTTCGACGCCGAGAGGTTCTCGGTAAGCCAACCGATTCAGGAGAAAGACTTTCACGTTTTTGCCTTAAAAAATCAGCAAGTTCAGGTCGGTTACGTTGTTTTTCTTTCATAGCCTATTGTCTTTAGTAATAGTATAAATGGTTAAATTGTACCATGATAATTTTCTATTTATAGTCCTCATTCTTTAGTCGTCTGAATGAGAAGATTATGAATCAGCAGCAACGTATCGCACTCTTTGTCTTATTATTGGCAGGGTTTGTAACAATTTTTGATTTATTTGTGGTGAATGTTGCCATAGTTAGTATTCAACAGTCATTGAATGCTAATTTAACCGAACTAACATTAATCATTGTCGGTTATGAATTGGCCTTTGGTCTATTGCTAATTACTGGCGGGCGCTTAGGTGATATTTATGGTAAAAAGTCCTTATACCGCACTGGCATGGTATTTTTTACGATCACATCTTTATTTTGTGCACTTGCGCCGACAGCGACATTATTAGTTATCGCTCGCTTCTTGCAGGGGCTGTCTGCCGCATTACTTTTCCCACAGGTATATGCCAGTATTCGATTAAATTTTAATGAATCTCAGGCTAAAAAAGCCTTCGGTTATTTAGGAATGAGTTTGGGATTAGCGGCCATTGCAGGGCAGGCGTTTGGTGGTTGGTTAATCACATTAAATCTATTTGAACTCAATTGGCGAACTATTTTTCTTGTTAATGTGCCGATAGGTATTCTTGCTATTGCCTTATCTCGATTCTTACAGGAAGGAGAAAAAAATCGAGTTGATTTAGATTGGGGGGGCGTTTTCTTGTCAAGTATGGGTATTTGTTGTGGGTTATTACCGTTTCTCATGTTGCCCGTGTGGGGCTGGTCAACAGTGAGCTCACTACTGTTTTTATGTGGCGTATTGATGTTAACGTTGTTTGTTCGTCATGAACTGAAGATGGAAAAACAGGAAAAAGCCCCATTGTTAAGTATGCGTATTTTGCGTCATCGCTCTTTTGTTATTGGTTTATGGGTGGTAATGAGTGTTTATGCGACTTCATCCGCATTTCCTTTAATGTTGTCTTTGTTACTTCAGAACGGAATCGGGTTAACGCCTTTTTTATCAGGCTTAGTTTTTGTTCCAGCCAGTGTTGGTTTTGTTATTTCCTCATTACTCACGCCCCATTGGATAAATCGTTATGGTGAGCGAATTGTATTTTGGGGAGCCGTATTTTATGGGGCTAGCTATATATTATTACTGACCGGTCTCTATTGGTTTTCATCAAATCATTCAGTGGTATGGCTGAGTCCTATTCTGCTGGCTATAGGCTTTACTCAAGGAATGATTATGACGCCAATGTTGAACCTAGTTCTTGCGAAAGTAACATCCCAAATGGTAGGGCAAGCTTCTGGTTTTACGGCGACATTACAGCAAGTTGGCGCCGCAATAGGCGCAACAGCAGTATCAGTGGTCATGCAATATGGCTTAACTCATTTCTCATACCAATTACCCTTTGAGCAACTTAAAAATGCAGTTAGTTTGGGATTAGTGTTTAACTTTTTAATGGCGGTCTGTGCGGCGGTTTTATTATTAAAGATTATCGGCAAAGCGACAATGAAAGAGCTTCCAAAGCATCCGTAAAAAATAAAAAGCCTTATACAAATAGTATAAGGCTTAATGCATCATAATGAATTAACGGAATTACAGTAGATCACTGGCATCGTGGCGTTCACGAACTTGTTGAGCAGGATCACCTTGCAGACGGTTAACACGGCGTCCACGTTGTACTGCTGGACGGGCATAGATTTCATCAGCCCAGCGAAGTAGATGTTTATATTCATGAACACTCAAAAATTCACCCGCATCGTATTGCCAGCCTTTAACTAATGCTCCGTACCATGGCCAAATCGCAATATCCGCGATGGAGTAATGCTTACCTGCAATATATTGATTATTGGCCAAGCGTTGGTCGAGTACATCAAGTTGGCGCTTAGCTTCCATTGCAAATCGATTGATCGGATATTCGAATTTTTCTGGCGCATACGCATAAAAATGCCCAAAACCGCCGCCCAGAAAAGGAGCCGAACCCATTTGCCAAAATAGCCAAGATAAGGTTTCCGCCCGTTCAGGCTGTGTTGTGGGTAAAAATACAGAAAATTTTTCAGCAAGATAAGTCAATATTGAGCCAGACTCAAATATTCGTATCGGTTGCTCACCACTCCGATCGACGAGCGCTGGAATTTTCGAGTTTGGATTGATTTCTACAAATCCTGAGCTGAATTGATCGCCTTCACTGATATTAATCAACCAAGCATCATATTCTGCTTCTTTAATCCCTAGCTCCAGTAACTCTTCCAGCATAATAGTCACTTTTTGCCCATTAGGAGTCCCTAACGAGTAAAGTTGTAGAGGGTGCTTCCCAATAGGCAGGGCTTTTTCATGTGTTGCACCTGATACAGGGCGATTAATATTCGCAAATTTACCACCGTTACCTTTTTCCCATTTCCAAACTTTAGGAGGGGTATAGGTTGAATTATTCATTTTTATCTCCAATTCGTTAGCTTGCTACATTGAGTAAGTACCGAGTTATTTATAAAGACGCAATATAAATACGGCGGCTGATTTCAGGTGTAATGTCATGATGCTCACCCAGCGCGGTCATGCCATTTTTGATCAAACTTTCTACTAAAGGTTCAATGACATCTTGATTCAAATTGTAATCGCTGAAGCGCGTTTTCACATTCATTCGTTCAAAAAACTCTCGAGTGAGTTCAATGGCACGAATAGCCTGTTGTTCTTCAGAGCCTTCATGAATACCCCAGACTTGTTGTGCATATTGCACAAGTTTAGCCTGTTTTTGATGGCGTTTTTCGAGCAACATAGACGGTAATACAATCGCAAGAGTTTGCGCGTGATCTAACCCATATAATGCAGTAATTTCATGTCCTAACATATGTGTTGACCAATCTTGTGGCACGCCAACACCGATAAGACCATTTAATGCTAAAGTTGCAGTCCACATTAAACTCGCACGCGTATCGTAATCATGTGGGTTAGCTAAGGCTTTAGGGCCGATATCAATCAGCGTTTTTAATAAGCCTTCAGCGAAAACATCTTGTACAGGCGCATTCGCTGGATAGGTTAAATACTGTTCCATCACGTGAACAAAAGCATCAATGACACCATTACTGATTTGGCGTGGAGGGAGAGTAAATGTCTTTACGGGATCTAAAATAGAAAACTGTGGATACACAGTATCATGCATAAAAGCACGTTTAGAATGTGTTGCTTCACGGGTAATTACAGCGTTTTTATTCATTTCTGAACCTGTTGCCGGCAGTGTTAACACAGTACCAAAAGGCAACGCGGTATTCACTTTTTCACCGCCGCTAGTGAGAATGTCCCAACTATCGCCAGAAAAATTTGCAGCAGCAGCGACAAATTTAGTTCCATCAATGACTGAGCCACCACCGACAGCCAATAAATAGTCATAGCCTTCTTGATGAATTTTATCGACGGCTTTGATTAAGGTTTCATAGCGCGGATTGGCTTCAATACCACCAAATAGGCCAATTTGACGGTTACCTAATGCTTTTTCAACCTCATCTAATGTGCCTGTTTTACGAGCGCTTTCGCCGCCAAAAAGGATCAAAACTTTGGCTTCTTTTGGCACCAATCTATTCAATTCAGCGATTTTACCTTCACCAAAGACAATACGTGTTGGGTTATAAAATTCGAAATTTTTCATAGATAGACCTTATTTCAGCATGGAACAGGGATATTTTTTTGCCTTGAACAACTGGGAAAAAGGCAAAAACATTAAAAATTATTAATGTATTAACTAGCTTAACACATTATACAGACATAATTAGATTATGTATTATCGCAAGGTGTTATTTGTCATAAATACATGTAACTATTTATTTTTTATATCAATATCAAGAAGTCGCTTTATGCAAGCGAACGGAGAGGGATTTTGATACAAGGTGAAGGAATTTACCTGATCAGCTAAGGAAGGCTTATGATCCCAATACATAAATATCACCACAAGATTAGTAATGAATATCATGAAAACTTAACCCCTTCTACAGAACAGAAATGCACTTATAGCATAGAACGACTCGTAGAAGAGGTTAGCCGGAATACAGGTATAGTATCGAGCCATTTATCTCCATTACATCAAGTTGCAAAGGAACAAGATTGTATTATTGGTATCCGCCCTGTTGATCGTTTTGCAACACAGCTGATTGCTGCGGGTAATCCAACAAAGGGCTTTCATATTAAAGGTAAAAGTGCTTCATGGGGGGCACAGGCAGGGTTAATTTGTGTCGACCAACGTTTTAGCAAATTAGAGAATAAATCAGAACAACAAATTGATAAATATAACGTTTTTGTACGTGATTGTATTGAAAAAGGACATTCTATACCGGTACCGCTTGAAATAACGGAGGAGCGGTTACAAACCTTATTACAGTTGGGGGCGATTCATCAGCTTAGTTTCGAAAACTCACAAGGTATTAGGCACTTTACTGCTGAAGGACCGAGTCGACGCAATTATCAATTTGAAGCTAAATGGCTACCACAACAGCAGAAATACCGTATTTATTTTGAAGGAAAAACACTTGAAGTGTTGGCTTCTGTTCAAAACTTTGTTCCTATTACTGCTGATTATGATCTGTTATTGATTGGCCCACATATGCGATATTTTGGTTCTCAAGATAGGGTACCCGTCCCTGATGTCGCACATTCAATATATAAACAACGTATTGAAACATATCAAAATTTACCTAAAGACTCAAACCTGAGACAAGGTTACATGGATGAAACTCATTTTTATCAGAATGAAGATCGTGAGGTAGGTAATGCCTCACCACGGGCAAAGGAAATGATCTCGTTGATCAATAAAGCGCTGGTGGGAGAGGCCGAAAAAGTGGTCCATCATAGTGCAGATGCGACGAATCCAATGACTGAATTAGAGGCAAATTTTCCCGCCACTTTTGCTTTACCTAAAAAGATAGGGCATTTTGATGAGTTATGCATTATCGCCAATAAAGAGGAATTGGCGGAATTGATAACAATAGCCAAAGAAGAGGGTTACCACATTAACATTAATCCTTTGTGGAAAAATGAATTACCCTCAGTCAGACGTCCAAGCTTTGAATACGCTAAACGTAGACTCTCTATGGTTAATTTAAAATCAAAAATCACTCATTTTTAAATATGAATTTAGATATGTTTAAACAATACCTTAGAGACATTTACATCATATATTTACTCACATAACACAAATTTTTTTGACAAACGGTTAGGATATGATCTACATTTAATTCATTCAAATGAATGAAATGAGGTTTTTATGAAAAATACGATGATCCCAAATACATTTTCTATTAATGAACGAGATAGAAGGTGGAACCTTGCACGTCAAATTATGCAAGCTAATGGTCTTGAAGTCTTGATGGTATATGGTGATAGGGAGTCTGCGGCACCAGCACCATTTTGTATCGACCATTATTTTACCAATGACCGATTAGGATCGGTTGTTTTGTTCCACCTTGATAAGCCGCCAGTCGTGGTTACTTTTGCTCCCATGATGGTTGCTGACCATATGCAAGCAGCCATGCGTGGTGATCTACAGTGGATTTCACCTGAACAAATTGTTGTAGGTAAAACAGGGCGTAATATTGCACAAATATTAATTGATTTAGATATCTCATCCAACGCCAAAATAGGAGTAATAGGCTTAGAGCCATACCCTCCTTTCTATTTTGATGGGGCAATGCCATTTAATACCTTAACAGAAATTAAAAAAAGGTTACCCAATATCCATTTTGTTCCCGTGTATAAACAATTTTTCCAGTTAGCTTCCGTTAAAAGTGAAGAGGAGTTAGCACATATTCGGCATGCTGCGATGATTGGTGAAGCGATGAGTGAAGCCATGCGTGCAACTGCAATTCCGGGGAATACTGAAGCCGACATTGCAGCTGCTGTGACATCGACTTGTTTATCTATGGGAGGATTTACGGCTGAAATCTTAATGGGTTCGGGCCCTGAATATATTGGTTGGGGACAACCCGCGTGGCAATATCGTTCACAAAAACCTCGTGAAATCCAAGAGGGTGATATTGTTTTAACAGAAATATTTGCTTTGTATGGCATGTATGAAACTCAACATCAAGCCGCTGTTGCTGTCGGTAAAGTTCATCCTAACGTCGAAAGAGCCGCCGAAGTGGCACGTGAGTGCTATGAAATTGGTATTGAATATTTGAAAGAAGGGGTTACTTTTGGCGAGGTTGTCGATAAAATGGAACAACCTTTATTAAAATCAAAGGGTTGGCATGTGCATCCATTGATTCATAGTATTAATCCTTATGGGCCAATTGGTTTCGACACAGCGCCTGGCATTGAATCACTGCCTATTGCACAAAAGTATCGCCAATTAGAAAGGTTACCTAATCCAGGCAGAGAATTAGTACTAAAAGCAGGTATGACGTTTGCGTTTGAACCTAATTGCGCCTTTGGTTATCATTTATGTAATTTAGGCGGAACCGTCGTCGTTGGCAAAGAAAAAGGCATTGAATTAAATACTAATTCCACGTATTTGATGCGAGCCGATATTTAACCCATAAGGTCACAGCGGGATATGACAGAAACGAATAAAAATACGCTTTCTTCTGAGCTAACCAAAGAAAAATTGATAAATGAAGGCATCAAATTATTTGCTCTTCATGGAATTGCTGGGGTAAGAACTCGTCAGTTAGCTGACAATGCAGGGGTCAACCAATCAGCCATTCCTTATCATATGGGAGGAAAGTTAGGGGTCTATTCCGCTGTCATTCAAAAAATTGCGTCCGATCTTGCGGCTGCGAGCCATCCTCATGAATTTGATCGGGCTTTCACGAAACTGACACAGCAGTCATCCAGACAAACAGAAGAAGCCAATGCTTTACTGCATATGTTAATCAATGGTCTTGGGAATGCGTTGTTACAGCCAGCGCATAATTATTATTCGGTATTGATCTTAAGGGAGCAGCTTGAACCGACAGAGAATTACCAAATTATTTATCGTGATTTTATTGAACCATTTCATATTCGGTTATCAGGATTGATTCAGTTTATCAACCAACTGGATGAACAGACTGCAATTATTCGTGCACATGCAATGATTGGTCAGGTCTTAGGTTTCGTCGTGGCGAAAAGACCGTTATTGAAAAGGTTGAATCAAGATAACATTGACCAATCATTACTTGATGAAATTTTACAGCAAATAAGTCTATTAGCGAGTAGGGCATTACGAGTATAAAAAACAGTTATCATCATACTCTCTATCGTGGTGACTGTTGTTATTACCTGTCCATGATCAATCATTGGTTTACTATCATTCCCATAAATTCTGATTAATGGGTATAATGGCGCTTATTGCTAAGTCATGGAGTTTAGTTGTATGAGGCGTTTTATTAGGATGGAGCTTCCTCCTGAGCCTATGATTAATGGTAAATGCGTAAGAAAACGCCTCAAAAATAGTGCTTGTGATAGTTGTGCACAGGTTTGCCCTGTTGAGGCGATTACTTTAGGTTCTATGAGTGCTGCTATTGATAATCAACTTTGTTATCAATGTGGTAATTGTTTGTTTTCATGCCCCGTTGATGCAATCGATAATATCGATCCTCATGAACGCTCCTATCATAATAACCGTTTAGTCATTAGCCATGATGAGCCATTAGCTAGTATTGAAGAGTTATTAGTGTGGCATAAGCAATATCAGATTAATGGCATAGAAATTGCTGAACCATTAGTGGATAAGTGGTTACCAGTACTTGCTGCACTGAATGTAAAACTTAAACATCTTCAAGAGCCTGTCTGGCAGCTAGTGGTGACTGAAGCACCTGAAGTTGATAGTGGGCGACGTTCATTATTTTTTCGACAAAAATTAGACGAAAACCCATTAAGTAAAGGTCAAGTCAGAACCGGTCTTAATGCGCGTAAGCAATTTTATCCGCAAGATAGTTGGTTCCAGATTGAGTTAAATGCAGAGAGTTGTATTTTATGTGGTGCTTGCGCAAAAGTTTGTGATGAACAGGCTATTAAATTAGAAAATAATCAATTTATTTTTGATGAGAAAAAATGCACAGGTTGTATGAGTTGCCAAGTGGTATGCTTTCCTCAATCCATTGACGTCAAACCCTTTGTGGCAAAAGATAATCAAGCAAGAATATACCATTATTACGATGGTCAATGCGAAAAATGTCGACTCTCTTTTTTAGCTTGGCAACCAAATGAGCGTTTATGTCCGATTTGTGCACAGCATAAAAAGCAGGGTTGGTTATAAAGTCGGGGTATGCTTAGGTTGCCTTATACATTTTTGCGTTAAAATCTTAGTTTTCTATTTCTTCGCGAATGGCTCGGCTTTAATGCACTGTATAACGCATTAACTAGTGGCAAGTTGATACATTGGGCGATAGTGTTATATCGCTCAAATAATTTGAAGCTAGAAGGTGATTTATTGACTTTCTAAAGAGGCAAGAAATACGCGTAAAATTTGATTTAACGACGCCTGTTCTTCAGGGCTTAAACCTTCCACTAGCCTTGCTTGATTGGCAACATGTTTTTCAATTGCTTGATCGATGAGAGCTAATCCACTGTCAGTTAATGAAATCAAAAAACCACGCCCATCTTCAGGATTAGGGTGGCGTGCGACTAACCCAATTTTTTCTAGCTGATCGATTCGATTTGTCATTGTCCCTGACGTAACCATGAGAGTAGCAAGCATATCACCAGGGGATAGGGTATAAGGACTTCCTGCTCGGCGTAAGGTTGCTAGCACATCAAAGCTTGAACGATTAAGGCCAAATTGCGCAAATACTTTTTCCATTTCACGAGTGAGATGGAAAACGATATTGCTTAAACGACCTATCAAGCCCATCGAACTAATATCTAAATCGGGACGTTGATTGGCCCATTGTTGAGTGATTTTATCTATGCGATCCATAGGTGAATTATGTCAATAATTTATCTTGACGTCAAGGTAAGTTAAAACTATCTTGATATCAAGATAAATTAACCGAGTTTGATAATGAATCGTTATTCCATTTTATTGCTAACTGCATTAGCACCTATTGTTTGGGGAAGTACTTATTTAATTACTACGGAAATGCTACCCGCTGGATTTCCGCTAACTTTAGCGGTATTAAGAGCGTTACCTGCGGGGTTATTATTATTGATTTGGCTGCGTAAGCTGCCACAAGGCGTATGGTGGCTACGGGTTATTGTATTGGGGATCTTAAACTTTTCGTTATTTTGGTGGTTGTTGTTTGTTTCAGCGTACCGTTTACCTGGTGGTGTTGCTGCAACGGTGGGGGCTGTACAACCGTTAATTGTATTGTTTTTAAGCTATTGGTTGTTGAAAAGTCAACTCTCAGTACTATCAATAGTCGCTTCATTGACAGGTATTTCAGGGGTTGCAATATTGCTATTAACTCCAAGTGCAGCGCTGGACTTTACAGGTATCATTGCAGGATTTGCTGGCGCTTTTTCGATGGCAGCGGGTACCGTACTTAGTCGACGTTGGCAGCCACCGGTGACACCATTAACTTTTACTGCTTGGCAATTAACAGCAGGTGGAGTGGTATTATTACCGTTTGCTTTATGGTTAGAGCCTGCATTACCTTCACTCACCGTCATGAATATGCTTGGGATCAGCTATCTAACTTTGATTGGTGGTGCATTAACTTATGCATTATGGTTTAGAGGACTTGCATTATTGGGGCCGAGTTCGGTCGCTTCTTTAGGTTTTTTGAGCCCAGTGAGTGCAGTTGTATTAGGCTGGATAGTATTAGAACAGCACCTAAGTTTATTACAATTTGTTGGTATGGTGGTGATATTAGTTAGTGTTTGGGGGAGTCAACAGTCAGAAAAACGATTAGCGCAACGGAAATTACAACAAGCCGTATAATTAAGCGACTAATTAATAAAAATAACTATAAATTTATAATATAAGAAAAGGGCAAGTCGTATCCGGACGCTTTGCCCTTTAGTTTGTTTACTGCTGGTGGCGCGAATGTCAGTAGCTTTGTTGAATAACTCTTCCGCTTGCCAAAATGGCTTTCAAGGATTGAGGGGGTAAATCGTTAAAGGCTTGTTTAGAAAAATTGGCCATAATGACGGTTCCATCACTAAAAGTTGTCTTTTGTACCCATCCTTCATTATCGAGCCATTGGAAGCCCACCATCTTTTTGTCCCATAAAACCTCGTGCAATGGACGATAAACTTCATTTGACCTGAGTATGTCAGGGAGCCGTTTTTGGATTGTATTACGACTTAAATTATATAGTGGTGCTGTATTATATAATTGGCTGAGTAGTTCCCGAGTTGTTTGTACCTCTGGGAATTTCAGATTATCGAAAGTCCAGTGATGAGTACTAATGATAGTATCATGAAATACAGCTTGATATAGCGGGAGCCGCCAGCGAGGATCAAATTCAACCGTTAAATAAGGTTGTTTTAATTTTGCTTTTTTGAAGAATGTAGCGGGCTCATTTTCAGGCCACCATGCACCTAAATAGTAAGGCGAATTTTTATCTTTATGGATGCTCTGATCTCCCCAACCAAATCCCCAAGTTTCCATTCCATGAGCAAACATTAAATGTTTGGCTGTTAAGGCATTACCATCTTCAGACCCGAGAGGGATCCTAAGGTTTTTTTCAATCCATTCTAGACGTGTATTACGTGCCTGAGCCATTTGTTGTGCGCTCGTTCTATTCTCTGGATGATAGTCATTCGTCACCATCGCAGTACCATCAACATCTAGGAATAGGCTATTAGTGTGTGATAATTCAAGGATATTTTTGATTCTATTTTTTGAGTAATTCAGCATACAGCCTGGATTAAGGTAATAGCCTTGACCTCCAAACCCCGGTAGTTTTTGGCCATTTTTTTGCACAATGGCACATTTTTTACGTAACTCGGAGGGAATCTGAGCGGTAAGCCATTGGTCATTCACTCCAGCAGGGATCCCTGTGTCATAGGAGTCATAACTGCCGATTAAATAACCTAGTTCTAATGCCTGATCGACGGCTTGAGGCTGATAAAAGGTGACAACCCAATTATCAACACCTAACCAAATTCTATCTAATCCTCTAATATTTAGCTGGTTAATTAGAGGAATGGATAACCCTTGTCCCCAATTTTGACTAGCGGTTAACCATGGACCTAATTGCAGAGCAGCGAAACGTTTAATTTTTTGAGCTTGCATTTGCTGATGTTGTAAAAACTCCGCATCGTAAGGGGCTTTAGAATTAGGAATAATGCGTTTAAAAGCATTGTTTAAGGCATTGGTTAAATAAGGCCGCTGCCATTCTTCTGGGGGAGCAAGTGTGATTTTTTTGAAGGCGATTTGTGCATCCTTTTCAAGAGCTTGCCAAATACGTTTGCCGCTCGAAGATTGCAAATATTGGCTTAGCCCTTGCCAATCTTTAATATCCTGTTGATCAAGTAATCCTTTACCCCAAACATAAATATGGGTAGCACCAATTAATTTATAACCATCATGTATATAGGTAAATTTTTCTCGTAGTGTTTTTATTTCACCGATGGATTCTAAATATTGCCGATACGCAAGCGCTCCATCAATAGGAGAGTTACCAACCGAAAGAATAACGTCAAAAGGTTGCTCAAGATTAAAGTGGTCGAAAATATGACCAGAAGACATGTGTAGTTGTTTAGATTGTGTTGAAAAATTAATTTTATTATTAAATGGATTTATTAATAGCCAGCTATATACTCGATTTTGTTGTTGGCTCCATAAAGGAAGTTTTAGGTCATAATTGGTATCAATACCATTTTGTTCCTTTAATAAATATTGTTGCCATATAATATTGTTAGTTGGAATATGGCTACCTTCACCCAGTGGCATATATAATGCAGAGATGTCCTTAGGTGATTGATACCAAAAAAATGTTTGAACTTGACTAGTTGTAAAACGTAAACGAAGTTGCTGACCTTCAAGTCTAGCAGAAACGTTCATTTGCCTGTCTGGCCAATACCAACTGGCTTTATCGTCAGTTGCTTTGATTTTTTGGGTTGTACGCTGTTGAATTCCCTTATTAATAACTTCATTTTCATGGGCGATTTTTAGCGTTTCAGGTTCTATAGTAATAGAAAAATCATTATTTTTGAGTGTTAGACCATGAGAAATTGAACTAATAAATAATAGCGTTATGGCGAGTTTACAATGGTATTTTTTCATGCAGTAAGAAACCCGTGTTTATAATATATTGGTACTGTGGTAAATAAAATCTTAACCTGCACATAAAAAAAACAAAAACAGATTTAATGATGGGTTAAAGTTCGAATTAATCGTATTAAACAAAATATACTTTTCTACAAAACTATTTTTCGTTGAATAATTACTGTTACATAAAATGTTAATGTGTTCTATTAATATTAGGCGTAATATTCGGGATTATCGCGGCAAATGTGTGCCCGTAGCATAATTGATCCATCAAAGTCGTACTCATTGCTGTTCCATCGGTAGAAAAATAGAAAGCAGACCATCCCTTTATGATTTGTTTTCTATTTTTCTTATCATCCAATCAAATTAGCAAAGGGTCGGCAACTTGACACATCTTCAGACTTTGAGCAATATCCATAGGACCACGATAAAGAGGGGCACCTAAGGCTGAAAAATGTGCTATCGCTTGTGCAAAATCGCTGACATGCCAATATAAGAGAGTCCTTTTTGCCTGCGCTGATTTTGCTATCCGTTTGAACAGTTTCGATAGAAAAATCATCTAGATGTAATAAAGTGAAATCAAACTCAGGTAAATATTCTGTAATGGTATTCGAAAAAGCGTTTTGGAACTAAGCCAATCCTTCACTGACATTCGGAACATGAATTAAAGTTGCAGTAGAGCTAGTGATTCGCGCCATAAAGTTATTTAAGAAAAAGCGATGAGTGATTTAGATTTCAATTAGATATGTAGGGATAATATTTGGAGAGACTAAAAAGTAACCAAATGTTATTTTTTAGCTAGTAAAGTCACCTCGAATATTGTCGTATTTCGCTCAAGAATTTACGACTCATTCTAATTTAACCTGGGGCCAATATGCTATTTTCTAATGAAGAAAACACACTACCCATTGCCGAGAATGCTTTTTTATTAAAAGGCTTTTTATTAGGAAATGGTGAGGCGCTATTGTTGGCATTAAATCAGGTCGTAGAACAATCGCCTTTTCGTTTTATGGTGACACCTGGGGGGCATAGTATGTCAGTTGCTATGACAAATTGTGGTCCATGGGGATGGGTCACTGATGGACAAGGTTACCGTTATCAAATGAGTGACCCTGTCACAAAAGAAGCTTGGCCAACTATGCCCGCTATTTTTATGACTTTGGCTCAAGAAGCCGCTGAGATGGCCGGTTTCCCTAATTTTTTACCAGATGCTTGCTTAATCAATCGTTATTCTATTGGGGCAAAGTTATCTTTGCATCAAGATAAAGATGAAACTGATTTTTCGCAGCCCATTGTTTCTTTCTCCTTAGGACTACCTGCAATATTTGATTTTGGCGGTAAAACCCGAGAGGCGCCCAAAAAAGCATTATTATTGGAACATGGAGACGTTGTCGTTTGGGGGGGAAAGTCGCGATTAAATTACCATGGTGTACGTAGTATCAAAGCGGGGAGTCACCCTGTTTTAGGCGAATATCGTATTAATATCACTTTTCGCCGCTGCCAGTAAAAATGAGTTAATAGATTATTTTTCCATCATGTATAGGTTGGTGATATTTCAATACAGATGGTTAATTCCTTCAACTGTAGCAGCCTGTTATTCATTGGAGGTAAATAAACAGAAAAATACCCTTAATATTATTAGGTAAATTATACGCCATCATTTTATGCATAAATTTATGTTGTCATAATTTAAAAAACTACCCAATAAAGGTTAAGCAGTATTTAAAACAGGTATGCAACGTAGACTATTGAAGATAGCCCATTATCAGAATATAAATAGTGATTCAAAAAATACTAACAAAAATAACACTGGGAATAATAATGTACAGTTTTCAAAATGATTATAATGAAATAGCACATCCGTCAGTCATGAATACGCTGAATAACTTAGTTGGAAAGCGTTTTGATGGCTATGGTACTGATCAATATACTCAACAAATAGCAGATAAGATTAAGTTGAGAATCGGATGTCCTGATGCGGATATACATTTTTTTAATGGTGGGACCATTACCAACTTAACCGCAATTTCGCATGCATTACGTCCACATCAAGCCGCAATTGCCGTAGAGTCTGGACATATTGCAACTCATGAGACTGGCGCTATTGAAGCAACCGGCCATAAGGTGATTACTGTTCGCTCAGAGTCAGGTAAGCTTGAGCCTAAGCATATTCAGGCAGTGTTGGCAGAACACAATGATGAGCATGCGGTTCAACCTAAATTAGTTTATATCAGTAATTCAACTGAAATTGGAACAGTTTATCGTAAGCAAGAGCTTCAAGCACTTCGCACTGAATGTGATAAACATGGACTATTACTGTTTATGGATGGCGCACGTTTAGCCTCTGGATTGATGTCCAGCAACAGTGATTTAACGATTGAAGATATCGCCCAATTAACGGACATGTTTTACATTGGCGGGACAAAAATAGGCGCATTTGCAGCAGAAGTACTGGTTATTTTAAATCCCACACTAAAATCAGATTTTCGTTATTCGTTAAAACAAAAAGGGGCTTTACAGGCTAAAGGTTGGTTGTTAGCTGCTCAATTTGATGCATTATTTACCGATGATTTATTTTTCCAGCTAGGTGCTTATGTGAATAATAAAGCGGCTCAGTTAGTGAAACTTTTTGAAGAAAAAGGGTTTGGGTTCCTAGCGCCACCAGAGTCTAATCAAATTTTTGTGATTCTACCCAATGAATTAGCTGAGAAGCTGATGACTCATTATGTATTGCGCAAAATTTGTGAACCTGAACATGGCCAAAGTTGTTTACGTTTATGTACATCTTGGTCAACAACACAGCAAGATGTCGACAAGTTCATTACCACATTTAAGTCACTTATTTAAGCTAAAGATGCAGAATAAAGTGACTGGATGACATTGTATAGGGGGAAGTGGCTCCGATAATGTTTGATATTATCGGGGACACTTCAATGCGGTGGTGAATTGCGTCTTTAAAGCCCCTTGTTTGTATATTAATAGGTCAGTTTCTCTCGAATAAACATTCACAATTCCATTTTTCGTTGGGGTATTGAACTGATTTTCCTTTGGGAAAGGATCTTTTTTCTCGAACATTTAGAAAATTAGGTATGCGATTGAAATAGCAATGCCTCTTATCTAAAGAAGTTGGTAATATAGGCTTTGATATTGTGATTACAGGATGATGTTATGTTTATTTGGGTAGATGCAGATGCCTGTCCAAAGGTGATCAAAGAAGTATTATACCGTGCAGCTGATCGCGAAAAGGTTCAGGTAACGTTTGTTGCTAATCAACGACTAACCGTTCCTCCTTCTGCTTTTTTACGTACGTTACAAGTCGCTGCTGGTTTTGATGTGGCAGATAATGAAATAGTACGCCGTGCACAGCAGGGTGATTTAGTCGTGACTGCGGATATTTCTTTAGCTGCTGAAGTGATGGAAAAAGGCGCTATAGCACTGAATCCTAGAGGTGAGCGTTATAGTGAAGCAACCATTCGTGAGCGTTTAACTATCAGGGATTTTATGGATACAATGCGGGCGAGTGGCGTACAAACAGGAGGGCCTGCTAGTTTAAATCAGCGTGACCGTCAACAGTTTGCTAATGAGTTAGATAAATGGTTACTACACCGCAGAAAGCAGCTAGCAACTCAATAGATTCATTATCCTACCAATGTGTGTCATCTTAACAAAATCGATTTAAGATGACATAGTCTATATGTTAAATGAGTGAATACTTATCCACGACTTCTAAAAACACATCTATCAGTGATATCTCTTATTATTTTTTATTTCTACTGACCTTTATGATTTGGCCTATGATGAACATATTCAATCACGGTTCCGTCAGGATGAATGGCATTAAAAGCTTTCCCTGTGGGAACGTTTTGGAGTGGAAAAATAATTTTTGCTCCTGATTGGATAAGCTTATCGTAATAAGGTTGTACATCATCCACTAATAAAGTGGTATGCGTGCTCGTAAAGGGCACTAATTTTTCATCGGGGCCTTCAATAATAAGAAAAGCACCGACCATCGCGAGACGTAATTGATGTTCAGGGAACGGAAAGAAGCCATCCATGGTGACTTTTTGCAATTGTTCATAAAAAGTGATGCTGTCTTCTAGTTCCCCTGGTGCGACAAAAACACGGGCCATCACTCGAGGTGTCGTTAAGTGTTCACTTGATGGTTGTTTACGCCATAACTGTGTTAATTTCATTATTTCTACTGCCATTTTGGACACTCTATAGGTTAAAAAATATAAGTAATTTTATAAAATATCGAGTTATTTCTGAGTCTATTTTGTTCTAATATTTATCAATAAAGTATAAAGGGTCCTAGGCTGTTTTTATTGCCGTATGAGAATGTTCAGATAATTGAAAATCTCATTAATATAAATACGCTATTCATTGATATTTACGGTAAACTTTAAAAAAATATCTAACAAGAATGTAAGGAATAACATGGAGCCTGTTTTTCAAAAACCTCGTTGGTTGCGTGATTTACTACGATTTATTCCCTTAAAAAGTCAATTCGTACTATTTGGTAATGTGCGTGACCTGCAAGCCAGTGAAATTGCCCCTAATATAGTTACGCCATTACCTTTTAATCAGGCTCTTTTTAATGGTCTTTTTGATGCAGGCTATGCGCATGTTATTACTTATACCCCCCTTATGGGATTTCAGTGGGTAACGCATCCTTCTCGCCAAGCACAAGAAGGAGACGTGTTAATGCAGCAATTAGGGTTAACAGCGTCAGGAGGGCGTGCGGCCGGAGGTATTGACCTTCTTAATCAAGTGTTAGAAAAATGGATAAATTATCAGGAACAGCCGATCGCATTATGTATTGATTTTGCGTCATGCCTGATTTCGCATCATGCCAATTTAACCCCCGCTGAACATAGCCTATTTACGCGTGCACTGGTTGTTTCCCATCAAGCGAAAGCTCGGCCTGCTGGAGAGAAAAATCAGCCCTTCTTCAATACGTTGTTTTGGATTGTGGAAAAGGAAACTGATTTACCGGATTGGTTTCTCGTTAATAATCCACGGATACGGGCGATTTCTGTTGCCAAACCGGATAGTTTAGTAAGACGCCAATTGGCACCAACATTATTGGCTTCACTGCAAGGTTTTGGGCAACTCGTTGATTCAGAAAAAGAGCGTGTCATCAATGATTTTATTGATGAAACAGAAGGGTTATTGTTGCTTGACCTTACAGCGATTATTCAACTAGCCCGTATTGAATTGGTCGAGGTTTCTCGTCTCAGCGATGCAGTACGACGGTATAAAGTTGGGATAACTGAAGATCCATGGAAAAAAATTGATAAGCAAAAAATACATAATGCACCACAGGTTATTCAACGCCGAGTGAAAGGGCAGCAACACGCGATCACTCACTTATTGGATATCATTAAACGGGCTATGACGGGGGTTGCTAATCACAAAGGTGGTCGCCCACGTGGTGTTGTCTTTCTTGCAGGACCTACGGGAGTTGGTAAAACTGAGCTTGCAAAAACTGTCACTCAGCTGCTATTTGGTGATGAAAATGCGTACATCCGCTTTGATATGTCGGAATTTAGTGCTGAACATGCAGATCAGCGCCTAATAGGAGCACCTCCAGGCTATGTTGGCTATGATTCTGGCGGTGAGTTAACGAATGCCATTAGAGAAAAGCCTTTTAGCGTAGTGTTATTCGATGAAATTGAAAAAGCACACCCACGTTTGATGGATAAATTCCTCCAAATTATTGATGACGGTGTATTAACTTCGGGACGTGGCGATCGCGTTTATTTTTCTGAATCACTCATTATTTTTACCTCAAATCTTGGTATTTACCGTTTAGATGATAATGGTGAAAGAGTCGCGAATGTACAGCCGCATGAGCCATTTGAAACCGTCACGCGTAATGTCAAAAATGAAATTGAGCGTCATTTTAAATTGGTGCTTAATCGACCTGAGTTGCTCAACCGAATTGGTGAAAATATCATTGTATTCGATTTTATTCGTCCTGATGTCGCCGAGCAGATATTTGAGCAAATGGTCAGTAATATTCTTTCCGGACTAGATAAACAAGCGTTGAATATCTCCATTTCTCCACAAGCGAAAGAAGGCCTAAAAAAACGTTGTTTGTCTGATTTGTCGAATGGTGGAAGGGGAATTCGCAATCAATTAGAGGCTTATTTAATTAATCCATTATCACGGGCCATATTTGATAGTGAATTGACAGCTGGAGCAAATTATCAAATAACAGATATTGAAATTGGCGAGCTGACACATATCACATTACAGCCGCAGGCCAGTTAAAGCATGAAAATCAGTCTTTCACGCCTACATTTTCCTGTTACAACCTTAGGACCTGGCCAGAGAATTGGTTTGTGGGTACAAGGTTGTTCTTTGCACTGTAAAGGATGTTTATCGCCTGATACTTGGCATCAACGTGATAATGCAATTGAGATCAGTGAGCTGATTGCACAACTTAGTCAATGGTTTCCTTTTGCGGATGGTATCACCATTTCCGGTGGTGAACCTTTCGAACAACCAAAAGCGTTGCAGCAGTTGCTGAAAGCGTTACGACAGCACTTCCAGGGAGATATTTTCGTTTATAGCGGTTATGAATGGGAGCAAATCAAGCAGCAGGTTTTAGAAATGGATGGATTGATTGATGCGCTGATGAGTGGCCCTTACCTAGAGAATGCGCCACAAACGCAAGCTCTTAGAGGAAGTGATAATCAGCAATTACACCGGCTCACCCCCCTTGGCGATGCGCGATTTGCTCAATACGACAGAGCGTTAACCGAAAATGATAAAATACTTGATTTAGCACTTGATCAGACAGGGCGTATCTTTTTAACAGGCATCCCACAGCGCCATGATATGTTGCGTTTACGAACATTACTTGAGCAACAAGAGCAGCCCCTAAAACAACTAAAGAAATAACCTAAATTGGAATAACGGATGACCATGATACGCTTTTGTCCACACTGCCACACAAAACGTCCATTAACCGAGATTTTTTGTGAAGGAGATATAAACAATCAAACTTGTGGCTGGGATCTGACTCTTGAACCTATTCATGATGAGGACTGGGAAGCTCCGAACCAAGACAAGGTTATTTCAATTGACACGGCTAAAGATAATCAAGGTATTGACTTAGCTCATGACACTCCGCCAATAAAAAATAGTGTTTGCACCAACGGCCATCCAATGGAAGAGGGTGAGCTCATTTGCTTCCAATGTGGTGCGGATATAGCTGAAGAGCAACAGAGCGATATTAATCAGCCCGTGATTTTGGCTGAACGAATGATAGGTAATTGGTGTTTACAGCAGCGAATTAATGATGTCGATAGTGAACGAGAACGTTACGCTGTCACAAATAAAATAACCGGCCAAGTAGGTGTGCTCACACTCTATCAAAAGGGCGAAGAGCCTGATCCTGCTATCTATCAGGTATTAAACGTTATTCCTGTCGAACATATCCCAGTTTTTTATGAAACAGGGCGTTGGGAAAATCGAGCTTGGCATGTAACAGAAACATTAACGGGGGGATCGCTCAGTCAATTTATTCAGCGAGGTGAGTTTTGGCGACCAGATGAAATTCCACGATTGGTCGAGGAGATGGGGCAAGCGCTAGCGACATTCGCTGAACATGGCTTGCGTCATCGGGCGTTGAGACCTTCTAACTTACTGATCCGTAGTCGTGAACCATTAGATATCGTAGTGATCGAATATGGCTCGGCTAGCTTATCTGAGTTTGACCTTGATATTGTTTCACCGTTAGATATCTCACGCTATACCGCGCCTGAAACGCTTGCTGGTGGAGTTTGTGCAGCTTCTGACTGGTGGAGCTTAGGCATGATTTTGCTTGAACAGCTTACGCGAGGTCAGTGTTTTGAGCATATTCATGATAACGCTTTTTTGATTCAAATTATGACCAATGGTGTAGAGCTACCCGATGATTTGGATCCTAACACTCAATTATTATTGCGAGGCTTATTAAATAGGGATCGTTTTTTGCGTTGGCAGTGGCCGCAAGTTTCTGCTTGGCTACAAGGTCGTCCGGTACAAGCGCTTGAAACAACACCTGCTCATCGTGATTTCGTATCGCATAGCTTACAGTTTGCGGGACATCAATTTAAACATCCTAATGAATTGGCCATGATGGCTGCTGAGGCGACGCATTGGGATGATGCCGTTGCGATGTTAACACGAGGGGAAATAACTTCTTGGTTAGCAAAATTTGCTGATATGGGGAACGTGCTTAGTCAGTTACAACGTTTAGTGGGTCATTCCGAGCTGGAAGATAACCTTAAACTGACTTTAGCACTACGGATCCTGAATCCTAATATTCCTTTTGTTTATCAAGGAGAAATCATCACTCCAGCTTGGTTATTGACGCATCCCGCATTAGGTTATCAATTCATTAGTGAACCGTTGACTGATGAAATCCAACGTATTGACGAACAACATTGGCTAGCTCAACTTTATTACCGTCAATGCCGTATTCGACAGCGTGCGGAGCAACAAAAAATTCCTTTAAATGAGGAAAGTTTAAAACTTTATCTGTTGATAACGTCCGTCAGTCAGTTAGCTGCACGTTGGGATATTTTTCACCAACAGTTTCCGGATACTCATAACGATAGCTTAAAAGTATTGATTGGGAAGCAGAAGCTGCAAGAGGATGATTATATCCTGTTGCTAAGTGCCGATATTGGGCAATTTATCTCATTGGAAACGATAACCAATGAGGCGGCACGATTAGCTCAACAACAGGATATAAGTGATTTTGATGAGACTATTGCTAAACAACAATTAACATTACCACGCGCTGAATTATTTCAACAATTAGTCGATCGGTTAGCGGGTTTTAAGCGTATTGGCATTCTTGTGATAGACCAGTGGGTAGACACTTTTTTACTGACGCGCCGCTTACCATTACCACAAATTCTAGTCATGCTCGCTATCCCAAAAGAGCAGTGGCAAGTGCCTGAATCGCAGAAATATATTCTTGAAGTTTTAAACTTTTTTTCGAAAAGATTAGTGTCTGTCACTCAACGGGGTAATCTAGTCCGTATGCGCTTAACCGCAAACGCGGGTCGCGTTGATTTAGTTGAATGCGCAAGTTCTACCTCGGGTGCAGATAAACTCCTTGAGCATCTGATCAATCGGAAAAGTCGTCCTATCACTGTAGACGGTGATCTCCTGTTACAGCGCAAAGGTGTGAACAATCGTTTATGGACGTTACAGTCAGATACTCAGTTGTACCAGAGAGATACTGGTATTAATGGAATGTACTTGGGTTTTCCATTTTTATTGCTGAATACACAGCCTAATCAAATTAAACCTAGGATTGCACCTTTATTTTTATGGCCAGTATCCATCCAATCGACGGAATTACAACGAGGCCCAATACAATTAGCTTTTGATAATGAGAGAGCGGCCGTACGCTTAAATCCAGCGTTGGCCAATTTTGTTGGGATCCCTGCCATGAGTGAATGGCAGAAAGTGCTGGATAAAATTCTGTCTTTGGCTGCTTTGAGTGTGGAAGAGGTCATGACAACACTCGCCAACACCTTGCCAGCAAGAGAATTGGCACTGACACCATTACCTTCGATTACGGAGGAAGTTCCAGAAAATAGCGCGCAAATTGTGTGTTCAGCCGTACTATTTCATACCTCATTCATTGGTCAGGCGATCAGTAGTGATCTTAGATTGATCGCATCGCAATCAATTCAACAAACGGCGCTTGCCACTATGCTGAATCTTGACCATTCAGAACCTCAACAGAGCAGCCCGATAAAAACGGATGAGCAATATTTTTTATCATTACCTGACCCTTCTCAAGAGTCTGTGGTACAAGCGGCTCGACAAGGTACGGGTTTATTAATTGAAGGGCCTCCCGGAACAGGCAAAAGCCAAACAATTGTGAACTTAATCGCAGATGCGATAGGGCACCAACAAACCGTACTGGTTATTTGCCAAAAACCCGCAGCGCTGGACGTTGTGTATAAACGCTTAGTTGCCAATGGATTAACTGATCGGGTACTTTTGATCAATCAGAACCAAAAGCCTCGAGAAATTATTCAAGCGGTGAGAGAGCAAATTGAACAGTTATGGGGCAGGTTAGCCATAGCGTTACATGATGATGATTGGCGTCATCAACGTCGACAAATACAAGCCACGCTGAAGCAGCATGAGTGCCTACTTGATGATTATTATCAGGCGATGTTTAGCGAGGATGAACAGCTAAAACTTTCTTATAAGCAGGTACTATCTGAATTACTGCTGACTGAGCAAACCGATTATTTTTCATTAGACAAGGATCAAATACAGCCTTATCTCGCATCATTAGATAGGCATACCGTGATTCAGTTTGTGCATGATTTGAAAAGCCATGCTCCACGTTGGTTATCGCTCAATTACCAGAATAACCCATTGAATTGCTTAACTACTTTCTTATCACATGACCCGCAATACCACTGTTTTAATCACTATTTTCCACAGTGGGTGGATGATGAACAACAGCGTGAAAATGTGAATGCTGTAAGTAAAAGCCAAATTAATATTCACGAGCTAACCAATCATAGAGCCGCCTTTAGTCAATGCCAAAAACAATTTTCTGCATTGACGACGGAACAATGGCACCATTTTTCACAGTGGTTAACCCTATTTTTAACTGAAAATGGTAAACAAACCGTCGGCACGATGATCATACAGCAGTTAACGCAACTGAATGATCGTTTATGTATGATTGATACTACCGCGTGTGACCCTTTGTATTTTCCACTGTTTACTCAGTTAGATCACGACAATTTAAGCGAATTATCTCGCGCTATTAGCGAAAAACGCCAAGGCTCATTACTCAAGTTTTTCAATCCTTTTTACTATGTACGTAAAAGTAAGTTAAACCAGTTCATTGCTTCGAGTGGCATAGGAAAAGATGAGGGTAAACTACAGAGTCTGTTAAAAACTATCGATGTTGAACAACAATGGCGCTTATTGTATCAAGAATTACAGCCTATATATGGCCAATTAGCGATAGCGCCAACAGAATATGGGCAACAGTGGCGACATAAACTGAGTGGGCTAATTGAATTACTCAAACATGTTGAAGCCAATGCGACTATTTTGGCTGAATACCCACAACCTGAACATTTCCTTGATAGCATAAGAACTCAGCAGCATGATGGCTTTATGCAACAATGCCGTGAAGTGGAGTCCGCTATCGTTAAGGCAGAAGCTCGACAAAGGAGTATTGAAACACTTAATCAACTAGCACCTACACTGAAAACAGAACATTTCCAGCAGTTTAAAGAAACGATTGAGGCAGATGGTTCATTAAGACAAATTATTGAACAATTGCAACGTGCGCTGCCAGACTTAATTCAGTTTCAATTGTTTAGAACTGAAACGGCACACTTTACGAATGCACATTGGCAGTGTTTGGCATTATTACAGCCTCAAATAAGCGAAGAGGGAATGCCACACTGGGTTGATACTCTAGCGAATACGCTGAAACACTATTTTTTCGTATTTGCTAAAAACAAAATTGAAACCCGATCACCCATTTTGAGTTTAAATCATTCTCAGCTTACTGAGCATATTACTAAGCTCTCTGCATTACAGAAGCAGTTGCAGCAATATAATAAACAAGCGCTAACACTCAATATAAATTCTTTATTATTAGCCACTCGTCGTGAATGGGAAGCGATTACCCGTCTCGCGGGGCCACGAGCAAGGCGATTACGAGAGTTTGTCAGTGAAGGATGTGAACTTGGGTTAATGCAATTACGACCAGTTTGGTTGATGACACCCGATGTTGCGAGCCAAATACTTCCTTTGAAAGCCGCGATGTTTGATACTGTTATTTATGATGAGGCATCGCAAATGCCTATTGAATTTGCTTTACCTACCTTATTTAGAGGTCGGCAAGCTATTGTCAGTGGTGATGAAAAACAGATGCCCCCATCAAAATTCTTCAGTGGAAAAGTCGTCGAAGAAGATGGTGATGAGGAAGATGAAGAGCAGCAAGAACAGGTTGATGAGCAATGGGATTATCGCCAAATTAGTGATTGTCCAGATCTGCTCCATCTTGCGCGCACTGTATTGCCTATTCATTCCCTTGATATTCATTATCGCTCGGTGTATCGCGAATTAATCAATTTCTCAAATTATGCCTTTTATGAAAATAGGCTCAATATTCCTGCTCAGCACTCCAAGAGAATTATTAATGATATCAAGCCATTAATGCTATTACCGATTAATGGTACTTATGTGAATCAAAGCAATGAAGATGAAGCGAAAGCGGTTATTGACCATTTAACTGAACTGTGGAAGCGACCATTTAATGAAAGACCGTCGATAGGGGTCGTCACGTTCAATCAAAAACAAGCTCAACTGATTAATCAACATATTCGAGCGAAAATCCAACTTGATGAGCAGTTCCATCAGGCCTATATCGAAGAAAATCAACGACAAACTAACGATGAAGACATGTCGTTTTTTGTCAAAAATGTGGAAAACGTTCAAGGAGATGAACGTGATGTGATCTTATTTTCAACGACTTTTGGGCGTAACGTTCAGGGAACTTTTCGTCGTAATTTTGGGGTGTTGGGGCAAACAGGTGGCGAGCGACGATTAAATGTCGCCATTACACGCGCTCGTCAACAAGTGGTGATCATGTCATCAATGCCTATTGATGAGATCTCTGATTTACTCACGACTTACCGGAAACCTGAAATTCCTCGTGATTATTTACAAGGCTACTTAGCCTATGCCAAAAACCTGAATGACCCATTGATGCAACAAGAAAACCATAAATTGCTCAGTAGAATGTGTCATACCGCGGCAGCACAAGAAGAAACTACAATTCAATCAGATGCATTCGTTGAGTCTGTTGTCAGCTTCATTCGTTCACATGGATGGAAAATTGCCCCGCCAGAACATGTTGGTGTTTTCTATTTTGATTGCCTGATTGAAAATGAAGCAACAGGAAAATTTTTGTTAGGCGTTGAATGTGATATGCCACATCATTCACTGTTGCAACGTGCTCGAGCACGTGAGCTATGGCGAGCAGGGGTGTTGGAGCGTATTGTGCCACATAGGCACCGTGTCTCACTGACAGAATGGTATTATGCAAAAGAAGAGGCGCAACAACGATTACTTGATGCAATTCATCGTGCTTCATTAAATTAATAAAGGATAATTCATTATGAGTTCATCTGTTCACCGTATTTCTGTAAGAGAAATGAATGAGATCCGCAGTCGACGACAACTGGCAGTGATGAATAGGTTGTTTCAGCAATGGCAAGCTTTAAGTGAAAAGCGGCTCACTCGCAACGAAAGGACAACTCATATCACAACGGCATATCAAAAATTACGAGAAAAGTACGATAAAATTGCACAATTTTCCAGCCGTGAATTGAACGCATTTAATCAAGAAATGGCAAGTTTTACGGTAACTTTGAATAGTGAAATGCGCCAAATAAGAGAGCAATTCATTGAAGAACAAGCAATCGCTGCGCGTAGTCAATACCATCGCCAACGTAATCTTGCTGAATTACTCGAGCGGCTTCAGCAGCAAGCACCTCATGAAATAGCCTTAATTGCAGAGTTACAAAATAAGGCTATTTTAGATGATGAGCAGATGGCCTCGCTTATTTTTCGTGCGATGACAGTGCTGGAAAATGCCGCTAAATCACCAGCAGAAACGCAAAATGAACTGTTAACTCAGCTAAAAGCGCAGTCAGAAGGTAAAAGATTGTTTTGGCAAAGTGGTGGACCACAAAGCCCATTTGCAATCCAATGTGAACAAATTGCCTTGATGATTGAGAAACTAAATGTACTTGGCTGTCAAAAAGAGGCGACATTACACACAGAAAGATTAACTGAACTCCAATCAATGCCAGAGAATGCTCAGCGCCAGATGAGTGCAGACTCCTTAATTATGGTGATGGCTGAACAGTTACGTGATAATCAAAAACACCTTGAATTAATCGAAAGGCTGGCGCAGGTGAGAGATGAACTCGCAAGTTTTGAAAATGTAGAGTTTGCTTCACTTCTTCAACAAGCGGATCAAGCTTCAAGAATTAACCCAATCTCACAGATTGAGCGGTTAATTGAACAGATAGAAGCGGCCATAGAGCAAGCGGAAAATGCGATTATTATCCGTGCGCAACGGGAAACCATACTTGAAGGCTTAAGCAAATTAGGCTACGAAGTGCGTGAAAACTCAGTGACTTCATGGTTGGAAAATGGGCAAGTGGTGATTACCCACCCCGCAACTCCGGGCTATGGCCTCGAATTGGGGGGGAAGCAGACGCGTTTTCAGGCTCGCACGGTGGCTTTTTCCTCACAACGTGATAATCAGCGTGATCACGATGTGGATGCTATTTGGTGTAACCAGCATCAACAACTGCAAGATATTCTTGCGCAATCAGATGCGGAGTTAATGATTGATAGGGCATTACCCGCAGGAAGTGGTGAGATGAAAGTAGTTGAAATCACAGATGGAAATGAACAAAGTCGCAATATTATAAGCCATTTACCGCATCAAAAAACGTTGCGTTAATCACCCTCTTCTGTATGCGAAAAGGGCATTACCCCTTTTCGCGTACTCTAATACTTTGATGTTCGTTTACCAATGTTTGACATTACGATCAGCCTCGGTGACAGACGTCAGTTTTGCTAATTGCGGTAATATTTTCTTTTTCAAATCATCCATAAAGCTATAGATAACAGGAACGAACAGTAAACTGAGAACGGTAGAACTGAGTAAACCACCAATCACGGCGACCGCCATTGGCGCTCTGAACCCTGCATCGGCCCCTGTAGTCAGCACTAACGGTATCATTCCTCCTATCATGGCGAATGTTGTCATAATAATAGGGCGAATTCGCTCTTGACCAGCCTCAATGATCGCGTTTTCACGGCTTAAACCGCGACGTTCTTTTTCTAAAATAAATTCAACTAATAAGATTGAGTTTTTAGTGACGATTCCCATTAACATTAAAATACCGATAATAACAGGTAAGTCGATCATTGCACCGTACAAGACAAGAGCGATGATTGCACCACCGATGGAAAACGGCAGAGCCGCTAAAATGGTAATAGGCTGCATAAAATCTTTAAATAAGATGATTAAAATAGCGAATACCAATAATACACTGAATAGCATAGTGGTACTAAAACGGTTAAACATATCATTCATGTATTCGATATCGCCATCTTCAAGCGGTTCAATGCTTAAGGGTAATGCGTTATATTCGGGAAGAGCCTTCACATTTTCCAATGCTTCACCGAGTGTTAACCCTTCTAAGTTTCCTTCAATGACCATTTTTCGAGAACGGTTCACACGGTCAATTTGGGTAGGGCCATCACTAAAATCGATATTAGTAACGGATTTGATAGGAACACTCAGCTGCGTATTACTTCGAACATAAAGATTGTTTAAAACATTAAGATCATCTTTTTGGTAATCAGGAAGTATCACCTGCAACGCTAATTGTCTTTCCGGTAAATTGAATTTAGCACTTCTGGAATTAGATTCGCCCATACTTGCAACACGTAAGGTATTTGCAATTTCATCTGCGCTTACCGCCGTACGACCTAAATCATTCGTCGAGGGCGTAACGATTAATTCTTTACGTAATAGCGGTTTGACAACGCACACATTATTGATCCCTTTCACTGTTGCAATGCTATCGCGTAATGTGTGCATAGCCGCCTCTAATTCTTCAGGGTCAGTACCTGTGAATGTCAGCGAAAATTCTTTATTCCCATCACTATTACTAAAGGTATAACGTACGTCAGGACTTTGTTGTAATAAATGAGCAATCGAGTTTTCAAATTGCTTTTGAGACATGGCGCGTTCATGTGGTTCAATTAAAGTAAGAATAAGCTGGCCTTTATGTTGAGCAATACCATCGGCATCATCACTGATCCCCGCAATAGTATAAATGGACTTAACTTCCTCTCTATCTCCGAGTAATTTCGCCAGATGACTGATCGCTTTATTTGTTTCTTCAACCGGTGTGCCTGGTGGTAATTCCACATCAATTTGGCTAACACTAATATCCCCCTCAGGCATAAATCCAGCGGGTAAATAGGCAATTGTTGAAACCGAGCCAATTAAAAATAATAACGCTAAAGACAAAGCAAGTTTACGATGCCGTAATGTCACTAATAAGAACCGTGTATATTTTAAGATCCACTTAGGGACGTTATCTTCTTTAACAGGTTTTGAGGTCGGTAATAATAGATAAGCGGCCATGAGTGGCGTGACTAATCGAGCAACGAGTAATGAAGATAAAACGGCCGCAGAGACTGTAATTCCAAATGGCACAAAATATTTACCAACAAATCCCCCGATAAAACTGACCGGCAAGAAGACCGCGACAATAGTTAATGTTATTGCGACGATAGCGAATCCAATGGCATCGGAAGCTTTTAATGCCGCTAAGTAAGGACGTTCACCACGTTCAATATATTTTTGGATATTTTCAATCTCAACTATCGCATCATCGACTAGAATACCAATGACCAGTGTTAATGCTAATAATGTAATACTGTTCAGGCTGTAATCAAAAAGCGCTAATATAAAAAATGTTGGTAAAATCGACAATGGTAAGGCGATAGCTGCAACAAGTGTGGCTCGCCAGCTTTTCAAAAAGAAGAAAACGATAATGATGGTTAAGAATGCGCCTTCCAAAAGTGTTTGGATGGTTAAATGGTAGCTTGATTCCGTATATTTTACGGTTGAAGATACCAATTCAATGGCAACATCGGGATGTTTTTGTGTGAGTTCTGCAATAGCGCGATTGACCTCTTCGGCAACGATTGTATCACTGGATCCTTTAGCACGAAAAACGGCAAAACCAACCACATCTTTCCCATCTAACTGTGAGACTGTTTTGGTTGTTTTTTGCCCTAAATAAATCGTAGCGATGTCACCTAGCTTAACCCATTGCTGGTCACTAAGCGGGAGTTGGATATTTTTAATATCATCAATATTTTTTTTCTCACCTAAAACCCGAATAGTGTGTTGTAGGTCATTATATTTTGATGATCCGCCTGCTGAGTTTTGGTGAACATTTCGCAGTAATTCGTTAATGCTGATAATAGAAAGTTGTAATGCGGCTAATTTATTCGCATCAGGTTCCACTCTAATAATACTGTCGGCTCCCCCTAAACGGTTGACCTTTTGAACACCGGGGATCATGATCAGTTGTTTGCTGATAGTATCGTCAACAAACCAAGAGAGGTCTGCAATAGATTGCGTATCCGATGAAATGGCGTAACGCAATATGGCGCCACCCTCAACATCAACCCGATTAATTAATGGCTCATCGATAGTTTGGGGCAAATCACTTCTGATTTGTGCTATTTGCTCACGGATATCATTTGTTGCTATATAGGCATCAATATTTAAATCAAACTCAATGGTTGTCGTCGAAATACCCTCAGTAATCGTTGAATAGATATGACGAATACCGGGTATCCCTGATACAGCTTGTTCAATTTGTTTGGTCACTGCATTTTCTAATTCAGTGGGCGAGGAACCATCCTGAGTAACGGTTACCGTTACAATAGGGAAGCTAATAACAGGATTTGCAGTAACAGGTAAATGAATAAATGAAAATATACCTGCTATTGTTAATGCTAAAAAAATAACAATGGTAGGGATAGGGCGAGTAATTGCCCAAGAGGATAACTGCAATCTCATTTGATATCCTTTACAGGTATAACCTTATCATTTTCGGTCAGAAAAGCTTGAGCATTATTAACGACATTAATATCAGTAGGCAGTGGGCTTACTATTTCGACACGTCCTCCTTGTACTTGGCCTATGACGATTTTTTGCTGTTTAACGGTATTATTCTCGACAGTAAAAATGATCCTTTCACCGTTATCGATGGTTCTAATTGCACTATAAGGTAGGGTTAAAATAGGTTTTGCCGCTTTATTTATTATCGCCGTGCCCGACTCACCGAGTTGAATATTAGGGCGTTCATTTGTCATTGATATGCGTATTTTCCCTAGCTGTGAGATTGCATCTATTTTAGGAGATAAATAGCGTAACTTGCCTATAAATTGGTTGTTATCATTTGCTTTTAATGTTATCGATTCAATGGTTGATAGCCGTTTCAGTTCAGAAGAATGCGCGAATGCTTCAAATTCAATTTCATTATTTTCAATGATTTTAAAAAGCAGCTGATTATCCGTTAACATGCCACGTATTGCATGTCGCTCACTGATAACACCAGAAATGGGCGCAATGATTTTTGATTTTTCTTGCTGGCTTTGTTCTTTTAATAATTGTGCTTGCAGCTGGCGCAGTTCAGCACGACTGGCATTTAACATAGCTTGTTGTGCCACGGCTTCCGATTTCGCTTTTTCAAAATCATTGGCTGAAATAACCCCCTTGTGTGCAAGAGGTTTTAATCGAGATAACTCTTTTTGTGATTGTTCTGATAATGCTTTCTGTTGCTGAATATAAGCTGCCGCCTTTTCTGTTTCTGCTTGTAATTGCTCGACTGACGCATTTTGGAGTGGCGATTCTAGCGTCGCTAATAGCTGTCCTTTCTCTACCCATTGGCCTTCTTCGACAAAAACATCGATGACCATTTGTTGCTGTAATGGTGAGCCAATGGCAACTTCATTTTTTGCGATAAATTTACCGGGTAAGCTAATAACCTCTATGTGCTCTATTTTTTGTGGTTGAGTTACACTCAGGCGCATATTTTCAGCGCGAGAAGGTATCGATATGATGATAAGTATGGAAAAAAAACAAAAATAAAAAAAACGTGTCATAAATAAAGAAAGCCGATAGTGAATATGGGGCTTAATATAATCAGAGACACTATTTGTTACCATAAACCGGAGTTAAACCTTAATCTTCTGTTAAGGTTAGCTAAAAAATATTCATCATGAGTTTATGATAAGTCTGAAGGGAATACTCTAACTTGAAATAGATGAAGAGGTCACACTGAAAAGGCGGATGAACTTAGCCTAAACTGGAGTGGGGGTATTACCATTTATAGCCAACACCAATCGTGTAATTGGTATTATTGGAGTCACCTTTATTGGCATTGATTTTTTCTCGAATGATATTCGCATTTAAGTTTAATCCATCTGTCAGGTAGTACATCATTCCTAAACGCGCATTAAAATCTAAGCTTACGTCGTGATTAAATCCTCGGCCGATATGCCCTTTAGTATAGACATTGATAGTTTTTGCAAATAGATTTTGATTAAAGTCCCAAGCCAGATTTCCTTGCATGTAATTTTCTTTACTGTTATCTCGATATGCCATACGTTGGTAACTAATAAGGCCAGTAAAGGAAAGGGCGCTTCTTTCATTATTCCAGACTTGCCAACCAGGACCTGTTCCTAGGCCACCTTTCGATTTAATATCTTCAATCCAGTCATGCTGATAGTTAACAGAATTACGCCAAAAGAAAGCAGGATTAATAAAATGGTCTAGTTCATAACCTAAATTGTAATAATAGGTGCTGACCGTATGATTATCTTTATTTCTTATCATGGCTGCTGTGACGCCATGACGCCATTTTTTGGAGGTAACTTGCATATTTGCATCAAGCGAATATTTTTCACTACGGGAAGCGCCTTTATTGTATGCTGCCCCCGCACTTACAGCGCCCGTTATCTTAGTTTGTTTTGGGTGTTTTTCTTCGATTTTCTTACTCAAAACTAAGCGCTCGTTAATAGCCATTTTTTGCTGTTGATCACCATGAATTAATATGACGTGTTTTGTATCTGCTGCCTGTATTGCATCAATTTGCTGCCACTCAGAGGAAGCATTAGATTTTACAACAGCGGGGTTATCGATACTAAATGTTTTAATATCGTTGAGTTTTATTCTTAATTCTCCAGCATAGCTGGTCTTAATAAGCGCTTTATTATTATCAATAAGGCTGATATCACCAGAGAGTGAATCACCATTTTTTAAGTAGATATTATCAGCATAGCTATTCGCGGTAATTGAAACCAAAATTAAACCTGTAAAACACCGCATTAGACTAAACCCCATATCGTACTAAATATATCAATTAGTTAACCCTAGTATTGATAGAAATATAAGGCAAGATCCTTTACGAATCTGTAGTTATGACGAGTTTAATTTACGCAAATATAGCGTTATTTAATGACGCCAATATTGGGTTAGTTAATATTACTTAGTTGAACTATCCATCGAATATTATTTGTTCAGAAAAGAAGATATCAGCGCGTGAAATTGATATGAATGAGGTTCAGTTTATTGCGTTGGATGCTATATTATGAACTCCTACGCGATGACTGAGGTGTACATATGAAGATGTTAACGCTACAAGAGATGACTGATGCTCAACGCATGAGAGTAAGTACAAGGCTAGGTCAAGAAAGAAAAAAATTGGGGCGTGAATTAACCAATGCGGAGCACAGTAGGGTAAAGAACGAAATTGTCTCTGAAATATCAAAAGAGGTTGAATTGGCAGCTAAAAAGGCCAGAGTGCAGAAAAAGAAAGATAAATTAGTTGCCAGTGAGGAAACATACAGTTGGTCAACTCATAACCACCGTAGGGGTCTCCGTTAAAATATAGTTAATCAATGAGCTATATAGATAACAATTAATTCATTTGAAACTGGCAGAGTCATTAAATTGGCTCTGTCAGTATGTTTGTTGTAAAAATAACCCTTAATTTCCATGGGTTATCAGCCACTGTAAAACCTCTTGATAATTGCCACGGTACACAATTCTGTCTTGTTTTTGACTAAGCTGATAGTGATACATGGGGTCGTAGTATTCATTAAGTAATGGTACTAGCCAAATTAAGTGAGCATCGGTTTTACCACTTTTTTGTTGTTCGGCTAATGCAATATCCAGTGATGTTGTTAATTCTATGGTGCGTTGCGAACCTAAACGGCGATGAATTGCTGATAGGCCATGGTGCAGATATTCACTGTAGGCTATCCACCCTTGTTCTTCACCATAAGCAGTTAAAAACGCATGCGTCATCCGGTCAAAATATTCTTCTTTTAGTCGCTGTAAACGTAATTCAAAAGGGTCTTCAACAACCACAATAGCTGCATTTGCCATTTGCGCGCGTAGCGCCTCCGGTAGACTATTTGCGCCAATGGTGCGACCTTCATCTTCCAGTATCCAGCGTGTATGTTGTTGAGATTTTTTGAGCATTTCCACCGCTAGATGATTTTCGAATGTTGCTTGTGGGTATTGTTGTTGCAATGTTCTGCCGAAAGAGGAACCTCGGTGATGAGCGATCCCTTCAAGGTCAATACCATTAGGTAATTCATGTATCATCATCGTTTTACCGCTGCCAGTATATCCGCCTATCAAAATGATAGGGCGTTGAGCTAACTCTTTTGTTACCTCAATGGCAGCCTGTCTTAATGCTTTGTAGCCACCAATAATTAATGGGTACTCAATCCCTATCTCATGGAGCCATTGCTGAACGATATGTGAACGCATGCCCCCTCGAGCGCAACAGATATAGCCATGAGGATATTGTTGGCATGCTTTACGCCAAGCAGTAATTCGCTTGGCTCGAATTTCACCGTTGACTAATCGATGACCTAATTCTACTGCTTTTGCTGAGCCTTGTTGTTTATAGCATGTCCCAACAGCAGAACGTTCCGCATCATTCATTAAAGGGATATTGTGCGCGTTGGGCATTGACCCTTGCTGAAACTCAACAGGGGCGCGGACATCAATTAAAGGGGTGCCAGTAGTTAAAATTTGGCGGATATTTTGCGGTAATGCTGCTGATTCCATGGTGAAAACGGTTATTAATCCAAATTATAGGAGCGTCTACTATACTCCTATGTGGGCGTGAAGGCACGTCATGATCCTAACGGAGTAATAACAGGATACTTCCATCGTGACGCTGTCACTTATTTCGTGATTCTGTCAATGATTCAGTTTACTGACCTTTTTTGATGACGTGTAAGATTTTTCAACTCTGTCAGCGACAGGTAACGGTTGATGAGTCACCGTTAGAGCATTTAATGCTGACAGAAAGAAAACGAATATCAATGAATTACATGTTGTTGCATTGCGCTTTTATGGCAAGAATACAATCTTCGATAGCTTTAGGATCAGAAATATCGAAAGGTTTTCCTGTTAAATAAGCATGCTGTGCTGCCGCAAGTATGCGTTGATGCGAAATATGACTCGTTCTATTCAATAACCAATCTACAGCTTCTGATTTAGATGCAATGTCGTGAGTCGATAACGTATAAAATATACGAGCGAGGGCAAGGATAATATTACATTCATCGCCTTGCCAATCATCCGAGCTATTCCATTGAGCCAATGTCGCTTTGATTGCCTGTGATAAATCCTCTAATGGAATAGGGGCAAATGTGTGGGCAGCATCTTCACCGAGTATTGCGATATTGTGTAACCTCACTTTGGTGAGGAGAATCGCGACATCGGGATCTATTTGTGGGGGTTCAAAGATCCCTGAGTTAATGTCCTCTCTTAACCATTCACCAAATTGTAGTTCGCGATGAGGAGGGTAGCGCCACTGTTTTATGGTTTCACTGAGTAAGATAGTGATTTCTAATGCACGTAACGTAGGATCACTTCCAGGCCAAGCCGATACCGCTAGAAGCTCTCTCATTAATCGTTTACGTTGCTGCTCCGTCAGTGGTACATGAATGGTAACAAGCAAATCAATATCACTAAGGGGTTTTAGTCCCCCATGCAAAGTAGAGCCATAAAGGTGAATAGTATTGAGTGAATCACCAAGATGTTTCTCAATAAGTAAGCAGGCGGATTTCACTTGTTTCTGTATACTGCTGTCTATATGTTCAAAATTCATCAAAAACGTTTCTTTTTATCTCTTGTTATGCGAAATATTAATTACGGACTAAATCGACAGGATAAGAGTTGAATAAATAGCCATCAAAATTAGGATCTTCAACGTCAGATAATTCTAATAGCCGCCGTTTGACATTTTCGAGATGTTGCCACATAGCTTGTTTCGCCGCAATAGGGTCTTTTTTAACCATGGCAGCTAAAATGGCCTGATGATCTTTCATCCATTCTTGGCGGTAATTGATATCAGTAATTCGTGTATGCAATTTTAACCACATAGGATTATTATCTCGCCAAGCCCATGATTGTTTTAACAGTTCAACGAGTAAACTATTATGTGTTGCTTCAGCAATGGTGAGATGGAATTCGCGGTCGTTGTTTTCTGACTCTTCAGGATCCTGATTGTCATGATGCCGTTGTAATGCTTGACGAATATTGGCGATATCAACAGGGGTGACTTGCGTCGCAGCAAACTCAGCAATATTGCTTTCGAGTAGCTGCCTTGCCTGCAACAATTCAAATGGGCCTGCTGCATTCAGCGCGCAAGAGGCAGAGGTCGTGTTTTCTTTTTGATTAGGCAGAGCAATCAGATAAATACCGGAGCCTTTTCGCACTTCAATAAGGTTTTCAAGTTCTAGCATGATCAACGCTTCGCGCACAACAGCCCTAGAAACATTTAGCATCTCGGCTATTTCTCTTTCAGGGGGAAGCCTATCGCCGATGGCATAGCCCATATTCGTGATCATTTGCCGCAGTAAGTGGCCCACTTCTTGGTAAGGACGTTTAGTTTCAGTCGATGATGTCATGATAATGGCCATATCAATCTCCCGTCTTAGTTAAAGTAGTTTAGCACAAATTGGTTGACCAAATGTGATTATGGAAGCTACTCATAAAAAATGACAGCATATAAACTTAGACAATATATACCCCTATGGATTCGGCTTATTTTAATAGAACGCATTGAGTAATAAATAATTAGTGAAGTGTTATATCATTTTGCTAATTCATTTAACGACTCCATTGGTTAACTTATACGTATTAATACTGTGATCAGGTTAACCAAATAAATTAAGGGAAATAGTCGAATAGTGATTTGTATGCCACTATGCTTTTCCAAATTGAACCAATAGACTTCCTAATTTTGTGCTTGCTAGCCCCCTAGGAACCCGTCATGAAAAATAAACTGGCGATGACTGACCCTGTTATTGTCTATCCTAACTGGACGACTGACCGTTTGACAACTCGTATGGTTCATCTCGGGTGTGGGGCATTTCATCGAGCACATCAAGCGCTTTATATGCATCTTGTTTTAGAAAAAACGCAGAGTGACTGGGGCTATTGTGAGGTCAATTTGATGTCTGTGCGTAATATCGCCATCATTGAAGCCCTCAAAGCTCAATCGATGCAATATGCTATTGTAGAAAAAGGACCCTCAACAACAGCATTGAAAGTCATAGGCTCGATGAAAGAAGCGATGCATCCGCTGATTGATGGCGTCGACGCTATCATTGAAAAGATGGCTTCGCCTGATATCAGTATTATTTCGTTAACAATAACAGAAAAAGGTTATTGTATTGACCCAGTAACAGGTCAACTGGATCTTAATAATGAATTGATAAAACAAGATATTACAACTCCAGATACCCCTCGCTCAGCAATAGGGTTTATAACCGCGGCCCTGAAACGACGTTTCGAACGTCAGCGCCCTCCATTTTCTGTGCTCTCTTGTGACAATGTTCGTGATAATGGTCATATGGTTCGTCGAGCCGTTATTGGGTTGGCATCTTTGCAAGATCGGAAACTCAGCGAATGGATTGAACAACATGTCACGTTTCCATGCACGGTGGTAGATCGAATTGTCCCTGCCGTTACGGAAGAAAGTACCAATGAAATGACTCAGTTACTTGGTAAAAACGATCGGTGTGCTGTGATTTGCGAGCCTTTTAAACAGTGGATAATTGAAGACAATTTTGTTCATGGACGTCCTGAATGGGAACTTGCTGGCGCTAAATTTGTGCGGAACGTGAAACCTTTTGAATTAATGAAATTACGTCTGCTCAATGGCAGCCACTCCTTTTTGGCTTATTTAGGTTATTTAGGCGGCTATACCTATATCGCGGATACGATGGATAATCCTGATTACCGCAATGCAGTACGAAAGCTGATGCTTAATGAGCAAGCAATGACGGTTACGGTATCGGAAGATATTGATTTTATCGCTTATACGGACAGTTTAATGGCCCGCTTCACAAATCGAGCGTTAAGGCATCAAACATGGCAAATCGCGATGGATGGTAGTCAAAAATTACCTCAACGCTTATTGGACTCAGTTTTATGGCATTTAGAGCATGGAACGGAACACTCTTGCTTAGTATTAGGCATAGCGGGATGGATGCGTTATATCAGTGGTATTGATGAGCAAGGTAATACTATAGATATACGAGACCCACTAAAAAAAACATTTGCGGCTATATATGCAAAACACGGTCTTTCCGTCGGGGTCGTTGAAGAGTTATTAGCCATTGAATCGATATTTGATAAACATTTAGCAAATAATCCCTCTTTTATTACAGCAGTGAAATTGGCGTATCAGAAGTTACTGGATGTTGGTGCACGACAAGCTGTGGCGACATTATAACGTTGGAGCTTCTTATGAAATCCTTCCTTTGCGAAAATTTTTTATTAAACAATAAAGTAGCGCAGAATTTATATCATGATTATGCTGCCAAAATGCCAATTTATGATTATCACTGCCATTTAAATCCTCAAGAAATAGCTGAAAATCGTCAATTTGATAACCTTGGGCAAATATGGTTAGAAGCTGACCATTATAAATGGCGAGCTATGCGCTCGGCGGGTATTCCAGAACGATTCATTACAGGTCGTGAAAGTAGCGACTATGAAAAGTATTTAGCTTGGGCCAAAACGGTTCCAATGACATTGGGTAACCCGCTTTATCATTGGACCCATCTTGAATTGCGTCGCCCATTTGGTATTACTGGAAAATTATTAAGTCCAACGACCGCGGATGACATTTGGCATGAAGCGAATGAACGGCTTTCTCAGCCAGCGTTTTCAACACTCGGGATTATGCAACAAATGCAGGTGCATATGGTTGGTACCACCGATGATCCCATTGATTCTTTGATATACCATCAGCAAATAGCTCAAGATAAAACAATTAATATAGAAGTCCGCCCTAGCTGGCGGCCAGATCGTGTATTTAAAATCGAGCAGGTTGGTTTTGCTGACTACATTGAACAATTAGGGGAGAGTGCGAATATTGCTATTTCGCGTTTTAGCGATTTACTTTTCGCTCTAGAACGACGATTGGAATATTTTGCATTTCATGGGTGTATCGCATCCGATCATGGTATTGATATTGTGCGTTATGCACCGATACCCGATGAAACGGTGCTTGATCGGATATTACAAGCTCGCTTGCAAGGAAAAATCCTGGATGAAATCGCGATTGCACAATTTTCTACCGCGATATTAGGATGGTTGGGAAAACAGTATGCTAAATACGGTTGGGTGATGCAATTGCATATTGGCGCGATGCGTAATAACAATCGCCGACAATTTACGTTACTGGGGTCTGACAGTGGATTTGACGCTATTGGTGATTTACCGATTGCCTATCCACTTTCCCGTCTTCTTGATGAGATGGATAAAACTAACGAACTTCCTCGTACCATTCTCTATTGTGCTAATCCACGCGATAACGACGTTTTGGCGGCATTAATCGGTAATTTTCAGGATGGTGAGGTTGCGGGCAAAATCCAATTTGGCTCCGCTTGGTGGTTTAATGACCAAAAAGAAGGAATGCAGAGGCAATTGGAGCAGTTATCTCAGTTAGGTTTGCTCAGCCTATTTATCGGAATGTTGACTGACTCACGGAGTTTTTTATCTTATACACGGCATGAATACTTCCGGCGTATCCTTTGTAATATGCTAGGGACTTTAGTGATGAATGGAGAAATACCAGCAGAGGAAAAAATGATAGGCCAACTGGTTGAGAATATTTGTTTTTATAATGCTAAGCGTTATTTTTCAGCAATAACTCCCCTTAGTCAGTGAAATTCACGCAAGTTATCGTTGTTTGAGTCTTTTTAAGGTACTGTAATATTTTTTATATAGCTTATTTTGCCATATAATAACAAAAAGTAATTTGCTCTAGACCGAGCGGTCTATTACAGTAGAGATATGAACAGAAAGTCAGAACAGGATACACGAGAACACCTTTTGGTTACGGGAGAAAACCTTTGTCTTCAGCGAGGCTTTGTCGGCATGGGGTTAAATGAGTTGTTAAAAACCGCAGAGGTACCAAAAGGCTCGTTTTACCATTATTTCCGCTCGAAGGAAGCCTTTGGCGTGGCTATGTTAGAACGCTATTATGCGGTTTACCTCCAACGGCTAGAGGGGCACTTTGAGCATGGCACAGGGAATTATCGAGATCGCTTGTTGGCTTATTATGGAAAGGTGCTGGATAACACTTGTGCATTTAGTCATATAACAGGTTGTTTGACGGTCAAATTATCCGCTGAGGTATGTGACTTATCAGAGAATATGAACACAGCTATGGATAAAGGTGTCAGTCAAGTAGTGGCTATACTGGCACAAGCACTGGTTAATGGCCGAAATGAAAAGTCGTTGAGCTTCTCGGGTGAGCCATTGTCTGTCGCACAGGTACTTTATTCACTCTGGCTAGGTGCGAATTTACAAGCCAAAATTTCTCGAAGTCGCGCACCAATGGAAAGTGCTCTGGCTTATGTGGAAAAAATCATCACTACGCCTGATTGTTGATAGGCGTTTTTATTTACCTAACTACTAGTCGACCGGTCTAATCTGGAGATTTTATGTCACAGAAAAAATTATTCACAGCGCTTAAAGTGGGGTCGTTAACTGCTCCAAATCGTATTTTTATGGCCCCATTAACTCGCTTACGTAGCATTGAACCGGGGGATATTCCAACGGCTTTGATGGCTGAATATTATCGTCAACGTGCGACAGCTGGCTTAATTATCTCAGAAGCAACTCAAATCTCTGCTCAGGCAAAAGGCTATGCGGGCGCTCCCGGCTTACATAGTGCCGAACAAATTGAAGCATGGAAAAAAATTACCGCTACCGTTCATCGTGAAGGAGGGCGTATTGCCGTACAGCTATGGCATACAGGGAGAATTTCTCATACAAGCCTTCAACCTGAAGGCGCTGCACCAGTAGCACCCTCTGCTATCAATGCGGGAACCAGAACATCATTAAGAGATGAACATGGGCGAGCTATTCGAGTTGATACGTCTACACCGCGAGCATTAGAACTTGCTGAAATCCCCGGCATCGTTAATGATTTTCGTCAAGCTGTTGCTAATGCAAGGGAAGCGGGTTTTGACATGGTTGAACTGCATGCGGCACATGGTTATTTATTACATCAATTCTTATCACCATCAGCCAATCATCGCACCGACCAATATGGTGGAACAAGGGAGAACCGTGCACGTTTTCTGCTAGAGGTCATTGATGCTGTTTGTGCAGAATGGAGTCCTGAACGCATTGGTATTCGTGTTTCTCCATTAGGTCGTTTTCAAAATACCGATAATGGGCCAAATGAAGTTGAAGATGCGTTATATCTTATTAACGAATTGAATAAACGACACATTGCTTATCTTCACATGTCTGAGCCTGATTGGGCTGGAGGACAACCATACAGCTTAGATTTTCGCAAACAAGTTCGTGAGCGTTTCGAGGGAGTAATTATCGGTGCGGGGGCCTATACGGTTGAGAAAGCTGAAGATCTGATCGAGAAGGGATTGATTGATGCAGTTGCATTTGGACGTGATTTTATTGCTAATCCAGATTTAGTAACGCGTTTCCAGCATAAGGCGGCGTTAAATCCGCAACGTCCTGAAACCTTTTATGGAGGAGGAGCAGAAGGGTATACCGACTATCCTTTTCTTTAGATTTTAATTTTAGTAGCGGCGGATTATCGCCGCTTATCCTCTACGAGGATAGAAACAATGCTAGTGTTTTTAGTGAGTAAAACTTATTAAGTTTACAATAAGACTTTTATTTAAAAATTGATGGTCGCTAAAGTATCATTAATTTATTTTTATCCCTCAAAATACCCTGCCATAATTTATCTTATACATCTAATTTAAATATTGACCTGAAAGTTTATCTCCGTAATATCTCTTACCATTAAGAGTCAATGATGTAAAAATCACACTGCTTATTATTTGAATAAAGCCTTTGCGCTATGGCTTATTTTTAACTGTGTATATCGGATAACACATTAATGGTCATACTCATTTTTTGGCTAATGCCAACAAGGTATTGCATTAATTTATAAGGAAAATGTTTAAACTTGCATATACGGCAAACTTAAAATAAAAGTTTTTTATGTGGTTTTTGAGCTATAGGCGCCTTTTCATTAGCAAATCGTCATTTTTATTTTTTTATGCTAACGGTGATCTATTGAACAATATATTACATAAGTGATTATCGAATAATAGTGATTTAAAAAGGTTAGCATAATGAACATCAATAAAGATAACGAACTGAGTGATAAAAACATTAGCAGTAATGATTGGGAAATAGAATGTGATAGCGCTTCACTTGTTATGGCTAAAAACACGGAATTAGTTCTATTCGAAAATACGCAAAATTCTGACAAGACAACCACTCTCATTGCATCGTTTGTTGCATCCTGTAATCAACGAGGTGAAAAGCCATTAGATCAATGGCTGCATGATGAATTTCGTAAATATCCGGAGATCTGGGAAAATGAAGAGGAAATACGAAACACGACACGAGATGTGATTGAATCTACAGATGCTTTTAATGTTTCACGTCATTCATTACAACGTCATCAAGAACAAGGGCGCAGCCGCGCATCTTGGTTGGCCAATGAGATTGAAAAAAATGCGGCGGTTAGTGGCTCAGTTGATGTAGGTCGATATGCGACTGATATTGATAGCGCTTTGGCAGATGCAACGGCTAATGCTCGTAAAATAGTGAGCACTTTAGGCGGTGAAATCAATGGCAACTATAATTTGGATGGCTTTATCGCTGAACAACACCATGTCGATACCTTTAATATCGATGCCACGGTGAAAGGAAGTCCTTATCGTGCACGAATGGTCAATTCTCATGACTTGAATTCAGTTGATATTGAAATTGTGGATGTCAACGGTAATGTGGTGGGGCAGTATCAATCGAAATATGGCTCAGATGCCAAATCAACCCATAGCCAATTTGAGCGTGGTGACTATTCCGGTCAACAGCGTTTAGTTCCAGAAGGCCAAGGGAACGATGTTCCTAATAGTACAGAAGTGATCGAGGCTGGTGGTGTCACCTCGACCCCTTTATCTAAAGAAAAAGCTAAGGCCCTTCAAAAACAAGCTCAGGCAGAAAGAGAAACGTATCAATATGAGTGGAAAGATACCAACCGCATTGATATTGCTAAAAAAATAGGTAAGCAAGCTCTGTTCGGTGCTTGTATTGCTGTTGGTATGCAGGGGGTAAGAATTCTCGCCCGTCGAGCTTGGAATCGACTGAATGGCCGCCAAAATCCAAGTGTTAACGACGATCTAAAGGAATTTTTTTCAAGTTCATTGCGCTCTACCACTGAGACAGCTGCACAGATTGCAGTATCTGGTGCTGTTGTCGTTGCGGTAAAAAATGGCTACCTAGGGGCACTATTACGCAATACGCCAGCAGGATTAATCACCAATATCGCTTGTATCGGCTTACAAAATGCGAAAGTTCTTTATAAATTAGGTAAAGGTGAATTAACTCAAAGTGAAGCGCTTGATGAAATTGGTAGCACGACAGTGACAGCTTCCATGGCAATTTTGGGCGCGACGAAAAGCGCGATGGTCGGCGTGAAGATGGGGACAGTTTTTGGTCCTATCGGCATGGCTGCGGGTGGTTTTATCGGTGGTGTGGCTGGAGGCATTGCGGGCAGTAAAGTGGGTGAAATCATCTATGATGCCGGTAAGGTCGTCGCAAAAAAAGCCATTGAAGTGGTGAGTAGCGTTGTAGAAAGTACAGGGCAAGCAATCAAATCCATCGGGCGTGGTATCAGCAACTTTGCATCTTCACTTTTTTCGCTGTGGTAAATACAATGAATCGATCTGAAATTAAAGAAAAGTTAATAACTTATTTATCTGTTGGATATCCAGGCTTATACATACAGTCAGGTGAAGAAGCTAGGGTTGATGCCTTATTACAAGAGGTTGCCTCAGAATTAGAGTTATATCCCAAAGAATGGAACCTTGGTTATGGTTGGGTTGATTTTTATCATAAACAGCCGCGCGATTGCCAAAATGAAAATATTGAACTAGCCAATGGTTTAATGACCTTACTTGATGATGACTTAACAGGTAAGCTATTCATTATTAAAGATGCTAAAAATGCTCTAGAAAACCATCCACTGGCAGTCGCTAGACTGAAACAATTATTAAACCGCATTCAACGTCATCACCGTGGTCATTCTGCGGTGATCCTCGTATCAGAAAGTCTATATATACCTGCTCAAATCGAAGCACAAATTACGCTCTTACCGCTAAAACTTCCTCATGGTGAAGAGATATCGAACCTAGTCGATATAGTGTGCCAACAAGTGAGTTTACGCACTCCTGAAGTGCTAAAACCGCGTTTATGTGCGGCTTGTAGTGGTTTAAGTCAGGAAGAAATTCGCCAAGCACTTGCTATGGTTCGCCAGAAACAAGAGCAACTTGACGAAGCAGGGCTGGCTCTCATTCAACATGAAAAAGAGCAAATCATCGCTAAAAGTGGTGTGCTTGAGATGATTAAAGTCAGTGAAAATGCTTCAGATATTGGTGGTCTTGAAAATCTTAAAAGTTGGCTTCATCGTCGCTCACAGATTTTCTGCCGTTTGGGAGAGGCTGTTACTGCAAAAATACAAACGCCAAAGGGGGTTTTGATAGCCGGTATGCCAGGTTGTGGTAAATCATTAACGGCTAAGGCCGCTGCAAGCTTATTTCAACTGCCATTATTACGTTTAGATATCGGTTCATTACTTGGTAAATATGTTGGTGAGAGTGAAAACAACATGCGCCGTGCATTAACCATGGCTGAATCTGTGAGTCCTTGTATTCTCTGGATAGATGAGTTGGAAAAAGCGTTTGTTGGTATGAACAATGGCAGTGGCTCAGAGGTTTCATCACGGCTTTTTGGTTATTTTCTGACATGGATGCAAGAAAAAACAGGTTCCGTGTTTGTCATTGCTACAGCAAATAATATTACGGTGTTGCCACCTGAATTATTACGTAAAGGGCGTTTTGATGAGGTCTTTTATGTCGGTTTTCCAAATGCCGCTGAACGGGGAGCAATTCTCGATATTCATCTTAAGGGAACGGGATTAATGCTTAAAGCTGGAGAGCGTAGCAAACTCGTTACTAAGTGTAGAGATTTTGCAGGTGCTGATATTCAAAATGCGGTGAACGAAGCCAAAGAATCCGTGTTTCTCGATAGCCGAGAATTAAACTTTAAAGAGTTAGAATTTGCTATTGAGCAAACCGTACCTTTAAGAGAAACACTGCGGGAGCAAGTTGCTAAATACGAAGAATTATTTGAAAAACTTAAGCTTAAACCAGCATCGACAATTGAAGGCCTCAGTGTTGCACAGATGCTAAGACTGGCGGATGACCCTAATGCTATTCGTCGTAAAAGTGTCGCAACCAATGAAGATTGCCCCGATGATTTATTAGAGAAGTTAGCTAATGATTCTGAACCAGAAATTAGGACAGCCGTATACGAAAATCCGAATTGCCCTGAACGGCTGTTGAGCATGCGAATTAATATAGGAGAAGGGCAAGCAGACTATGACCTAGATTTATTGCATTTAGCGTGTATTCACCCTCATGCTCCCCATGATTTATTGGCCTCACAATATCAACGCTTAAAACTCACAATGGAGCATAAAAAGCTTCTAGCGAGTAAAAGCACTCACAATTTATTGCTCGATTGCTTATTACAGGATGAAGATATCACTATTCGCCAATTAGTTGCTCGTAATGAAAATCTAAGTTCTGAACAACAGCTTTTATTAACTAAAGATAGAGAGATTGAAGTACGTACCAGCCTAGTCCATAACAATAATTTATCGTTGAAGGCGCAATTGCAACTTGCTCGAGATACATGTTCAGATGTCCGCGAGGCTCTAGCTAAATTTGCTGAATTGACAGATGAAGTACAATTAATTCTTGCTCGAGATGAATCTTATGATGTTCGAGCAACATTAACTGAGTATTACGATGACCTAACTGAAGAGGCCCAGCTAATCTTAGCGCGAGATAGGGATATTGACATTCGTATCAAATTAGCAAGTCGTGATGGTGGGTCAAAACTATCTGATAAAACGAAGAAAATCCTAATCAAAGATCAGCCAAAGGTTCTTTTAGCTCTGGCTGATAACGAAAGTATTTCAGCTGAAACACAGTTAATTTTAGCGCAGCATACTGATGTTAAAGTGCGTAAAAAATTAGCTAACCACAATTCATTGTCACATGCCGCGGTACAAGCATTACTGCAAGATATAGAAGAAGTGCAGATTGAACTTGCGGGTAATTCTCATCTAGATACTTTACCGGATGAATTCCAATCAATACTGAGTCAAAGTCAATTCGAAGATGTTCGTCGAGCTTTAGCAAGCAATCGAAAAATTAACATTGAAGCCCAAATATTACTGGCACAAGATCTTTGCGAACCAGTACGTAATGATTTAGCGATGAATAACAGTATCTCACAAGAGGTCGCTGAAATATTAGTTAAGGATGAAAGTGCAGAGGTCCGTGAAACATTAGTGAAATATGGCTATCGCTATCGTGAGATACCGCTTGTCATACAACAGCATGTGGCTGATGACGCTGAGCCTAGAGTGCGTAAAACACTCGCCGGTGCAATAAATTTACAGGATGAAATCCAGCAAATATTATTTGAACAGGATCCTGAAATATATGAAACACTCGCTAGGAATCCGTGTATTAGCCTAATAATACAGCAGCAACTTTTAGAAATAGACGATCCTGAGGTTCTGCTTTGTTTAGCCAGTAACCCATCCCTTGATAGTACGATACAAGCTTTATTATCTGAAAACAGTAATACAGAAGTACGAACTCGCCTTGCAGATAATTTTTCATTGACGCCTTCAGTTGCCGATAAATTAATTGAAGATATTGAGGATGTGCAAAAAAGCCTAGCACATAACTTACAATTGAGTGAATCGCAGTATCTCCGACTATTCAAAAAAGGCTCAGAAGATGTGCGAGAAATATTAGCGTCAAACCCTAAAATAGGTGAAAGTCTGATGGAGCAAATATGTGATTGGCGGAAAGACTCAGACTCTTCATTGATGGGGAGAATGAATATATTTGGTTTAACCTCCAATACTATTTCTAAAAGTAAACTCGCTCTAGCCAGTAACAAGCAATTACCTGAGGCATTACAGCTCATTTTACTAAAACAAGGTGATGAGTTACTTGAATTAGCCAAAGTACTGGCGAAAAATACCGCTATATCTAAAATCGTACAGAAAGAGCTTGTAAATCATAAAAGTGCAAGTGTACGTGAAATTTTGGCTGCGAATAACAATATTTGTTATGACGTTAAGCTAAAATTAATGAGTGATACCGTTGCCTCAGTGAGAGCTGCGCTGACTAATAATTTATGGCTAGAAAGTGAAATACAGCGACAGTTAGCTCGGGATCCTTCACCTATAGTTCGTCAAGCTTTAGCTGGCTGCGATGATTTAGATAAATCCTCACAGATAATACTTGCCCAATCTCCAGAAAAAGACGTTCGCGCTACCTTACTCAAAGGCAAAAACAACATCATGTTTTACCTTAAACGAACGACTCAAGAGATGCTAGCGAGAGACAAAGAACCTGAAATTCGAGAGCTTTTGGCGGCATATGATCAATTAGATCCGGCGGCACAGCTAATATTAGCGAAAGACGATTTACTTAGCGTAAGAGTTGCGTTGGCTAAACGTGATGAAAGCTGGATGGGAACACCATTAAGTGAAGAAGTACAGCAAATACTCGCTCATGATTCACATTTTGATGTGCGCCTTGCGCTTGCTGGTTACACTCGTCTGCACTCGAATATTCAAGCACAATTAGCGGCAGAGACTAATGCTAGTATCAAAATAAAACTCATGGAAGAATCTAACTACGTAAATCAATTGTCATTAGAAGCTCAGCAAGTACTCGTTCAAGATCCTGATAAGGAAATTAGGAAAAAATTAATAAGCACATTATTCGGTATATTTTCCATCACAAGTAGTGAAGATATTTATTTGACACTTGCTAAGGATCCTGATGAAGAAGTGCGAAACTGGATGATCTCAACGCTTTTAATGCCATATTGTCGAGCTAAATACAGCAATGCAGTCAGAAGGGCGCTATTTGATGATGCGAGTGAAGAAATAAAAAGAAAGTTAGAACAGGTTGAAAGTTGCAGAAAAGCTGATTCATAACCAGCCATTTATCATCTAGAGGTGAATTTATTTGCATGCCCTACATGACTACTGTCATTGATATTGACAAAGGATTATTTGAATAGGGTAAACTTGATGTAGTCAGTAGGGTAACATAGGAGATTGGTTATATTTATCGTCTGTTAATCATATGATTAATTTTCAGTCATAATAAATGATCATTATTTCCATCTGTCTTGAACCCAGTTACAGACCTCTTCCCATTCTTGACTTAAAAGGTAGTTATCAGTTTCTGTTAATATTAAGTTTATACTGTGCCAATCATCTAATTGAATATCTTTACTCAATGTGGGGTTAACTCTTTTAAAATTATCTTTTAATAATTGGGAACCTTGTTTGGTAACAATTTCAGAAGAGGTGTCTAAGATCAATTGTAAAATTGAAAATGGCGCTATATTTTTTTGTCCTTTATGGATATGAGGTAGCAACCAAAAATTTGCCCCTACGTTGAGAGGATTACTCATTTCTATTAATGGTATTCCTGTGGCTTTATATCCGGTTCCTATTGATAGTACACAAAGCTCACTCAGGCTAGAGACTAACTGTTGTGAGATGATTTCACTGATGGCGATCGTGGTTGGATTATTCGCGAAAACGCCACCATCCACACAATAACCTAAATTATTTTCATCTATACGATAGGGTGGAAAATAAGTTGGTGCTGCTGCCGTGGCTAATGCAGCATCAATCATTTTGATATTTTTATAAATATTATCAACGCAATTAGATAAAATTACCGGTTCCCAGCCTTGTTTAGTCGTATTTAGTAACTGCGCAGTGTTAACGATAATGATTTTTTTTGATTCAGAGAGCTTTTTTTCACCAAAAAAGCGATTGAAAATTTTCTTCATTCCAACATGAGTATATTTACTGTGGAATAGACTTAGAATATTTTCAGGTATTAAACCCTCAGCAGAGAATTTATTATTCGGCATAAATATAATGGATGCATTATCAGTATAGCTCTCTATGATCTTAGAGATAGGGATCTCATTAGCAAGAGCAATAGCTAATATACCTCCAGTCGATGTGCCAATAAATGCATTGGTTTTATTGAGGATGTGGTATTTTTCATCTAGCTTTTTAATAATGACAGCAGAGATTAAGCCTCTAATGCCTCCACCATCAAAACTTATCATATTAAATGACATTTTTGACCTTTCTGCGTTATTTAAAAAAAACTCTGATATTAAATTTTGTTTGATATCAGAGTTGAAGAAAAAATAAGTAAATTAATCAGTTATTATTGATTCCCTATAGTTTTTTATGGCTTTTTTATATTCATTAGATGCTAATTTAATACCATTGTAGTATGCTTTATAATTAACTCTAATGACTCCATTTATTTTATCACACAGTTCCTTACATTGTTGTATTACTGCCACTATATCTAAGATAGCTAAAAAAATATCAACCATGTTAAGTGTGATAGTGATAACTGTTGCAAATCTACCTATTGCATCCATGACTTCAAATGAACAGGGACTCACTTCCTCTGCGGGAATGCCGACTTCTTCTGACTGTTTTTTAATTGTGTTCATTGAAATTTTTAACTTATAAATCATGATAGAAAAACTTAAAGGAAGGATAATATTAAAAGCATATATCGCATCAGGTGGTATATTAATATTTTTAATAATATCTATACATCTTTTAACATCATCATCTGTTTTTTTGCTAAAGTTCAATTCATCTAACGCATTGTATACCTTATTAATTTCATCGCTATGGAAGAGTAGTCGCGCAGATTCTGCATATAACCGAAAGATTCTTGCATCTAATTTTTTTTCTTTTCTTTCTATCGCACCCATAAATTGAAATAAGTGACTTCTACAAATTCTTGCATCTAATCCAGCAGGTGCTTTTGCTGCGATTAATGTATTATTCTTTTTATAGTGAGTGATATAGTCATGAACATTACTGCCAATTTCATGCGAAATATTATTATCTGCATTTTTTAATCGTTCATTGAGTTCTTTCGCATGCTTTGAAATAACACCTTCTAAAATGACTCTAGATGCCTCAAGGTTTGCAAATACAGCCATACTTAAGCCTAATGACCAGATAGAAGCGATAGCAGCAGCGTCAGCAGTTATTCTAATACCATCATCAGCAGTGGTTTCAAGCTTCATATTACTCGCTAGATGATAAATATAATCGAATTCCTTATCTACGATATGGTCAGAATCAAAGTCACCTAGCATTAAGAATAGGTTATGTTCATTGATTAATATATCTATATTCTCTTCACTTTCTGTTTCCCATGTGGATAGGTAATTCAAGTAAGTAATAAGATCGGTGCTGGCTCTTTTTTTTTTGATATTTTTCATAAAACGCTCCTGATATATAAGCAATAGTATCTAGTTAATGTTATTAAAATAATTCATAGTTAACTTTGGCTAATTTTAATTAATGGCAATCCCTCTTTTATGAGTGCGTTAATACACGTCAAATGGTTTTATGATTTATCTAATATCATACAAACGTTTAATTTAGTAAGGTGGTGTATTTAAAGGTTGATGTTTTTAATACGCTGTAGCGCAACAATCAAATGATAGATTTTTTACGGGTTTCTTAGAGAGTAAGGCAACCTAAAAAATAACAAATCAAACAATAAAAACATGGTAACTTTAATAAATCACATATTAGGTCAAAGAAATAAAAATAACAATATTAAATATCGTTCATTTATAGATTTGACATCCTTTTCAATTAGGAAGGTGCCTTGTTGTATTGTGTTGAATTCTTCTAGAACATCGATGTTAAGGGGGTTGCCGTATGCTTAATAAACTTTATTATTTATGTTGTGAAAATAAAATCAAAAGTTTGAAATACACTAGCAATATAAACATGTAAAATGAAAAATAAATTCAATAATAATTAAACAATCAAATGATTCTATTCAGGCGTTTAAATTCTTGCCAATTATACAACATAATAGAGTAATTTAATCTTGAGTAAGAAATAGGTGATTAATTAAAAAATCACCTTTAAGTATTCTTAAAAGTCAATATGCTTTGTCCTTTTCATTATACTGACCATTTCATCTTGGTATATTAAGTTTTGAGTTATGGACCAGCCCATCTTTTGATATAACTTCTGTTGATCTGGGGTGTATAGATATAAATCTTGGTCTGTTTTTTTCCAATAATCATCGGTGACATTTTGGATAAGCGCTGACGCAATTCCTTGCCCTCGATATGTGGGATGAGTGTAGATTTCACCGATCCACCATTGTGCGTCATCAATAAAGTCTATTTCTTTATCGATGATACTTGCCGTAGCAACTAAATGATTGTTTTGCCAAACACACCAAACCTCATTTAAATTTGTCGCTAATATACGAGCTTGTAATCGGTTAGTGATCGTTTCTGGGGTTGCCCATGGTGTGAATGCACGCCATTCTTGGTGTAACAATTCTGCCAAGACAGGGAGATGTAATTGAATATCGTTCTTATTTAATTGGCGAATGACTCTATGCATGACTTCCTCGTTAATATGGTCTTTACGCATGTATTTATAGCTCATCACGGAAATGGGCTATTGCTTAGTTACATTTTATTTTTTAGTGAAGTAAATAATTTTTCATAAATTGACCGCACAGTATCATTTTTCTTCTGGTTATAATCCATCATTGTATTAATCCCTTTTTTGGCTTGCATTTTACTGGCCGCGTAAGTTTTAACGTCATCAGGATGGGTGATCAGCCAATCACGGAATAATCGATGACGAAGATGTTCAGGGCAGTGGGGGGCAAAAACATGTAGGTTGACTTGCGGGTTATCTAAGTAAAGCATTCGGTGTTCATACCAAGAGGGTTCACGAATGGTATGCACATATCCCAAAGCAGTTAGCTGTGGAATATAACGGCTTTCATCGGTTGGATCTGCCACGATTAAATCAATATCAATGATTGGCTTAGCGGACAAGCCAGGCACTGCGGTTGAACCAACATGTTCAATATGCAGTGCGGTATCCCCCAATATCGCCATAATACGTTTTTTTTCTTGTATAAAGCATTCTGCCCATCTGGGATCATAATCGCTAACATCAATTTTCAATGCTCGTGGTTTTTCGAGTACCCATGGATTTTCATTTGGGTCGCCATCTTCAAAGGTCATCACCGCGGCAATTTCTTCTGGAGATAATGCATCTAAGGTTTTACTAAATGGATTCATTTTTCAACTCATCATTAATCGTATATGGGGCAAGTTAATGTCGCTAAATTAGTATCGGGAGATTTGATAATTTTCATGGTCATGTCATACCAACCATATATATTCCTACTCCGACGAGTAGTGAGTGATGCTTCATCTTTAAATCCTGACGAAGGGGGGGATTCTCTGGTTTTTATATTATATTCAGAAACATACCGCAATAAATTTTTTAGGTAGGGTCAATATTGATTGCTGTGTCATGTGCACAAGGATCTAGCTGCTTATCCCTGAGCTACGGAGTGACGTTATCAACGTATAGATAGGAAAGATAGACGGTATTTAGTTTAGGAATATATTCAAATAACTTACAAATTAGAAAAATTTTGATAAATGGAAAAACACCTGCTTTAGGTAAGATTGAGCGATAACGCATACAAGCAGAGATTTGTTTAGCTAGAAAAAGGTATTTATAAAAAGGGTGACTAACATGACAGATACTACATATCTGATTTGACGAATATGTTCATTGGCATTATATTACTCGAAGATAGAAAAGGAGTGAGTATGGAACCCTTACAGTTATTTAAAATACTGGCAGATCAAACTAGGTTAGACATTATCTTGTTACTAAAAGCCTCTGGTGAATTGTGTGTTTGTGATATCTATACTGCTTTGAATTTATCTCAGCCGAAAACATCTCGTCATCTGGCTATGTTAAGAGAATCTGGCTTATTACGGGATTCAAAGCATGGCAAATGGGTTCACTACCGCTTATCACCCGCATTATTGCCATGGATAAAAGATATCATTGACCTAACATATCTAGCAGAAAAACATCGAATATCAGAATTAGTTAATGCGCTAGAAAATAAAAATTCTGCTAGTCACTGTTCTTCATAAAAAATTTTTATCTTAACATATATGATAAATCGTATATGAAGGCGTGATCATGATAAATCATATTTGGGCCATTGGTCTCTCAACACTTTATTGTGATTCGAACTAAAAAGGCGAGTTAGCCTTTAGAAATTGAGGTTGTTATGTTTATTGCAGTATTCATTTTTGTTCTGACGATCACGTTGGTTATTTGGCAGCCTAAGGGGCTTAGCATCGGATGGAGTGCAACAATAGGGGCAATATTGGCACTCACTTTTGGTGTGATTAATTTTCAAGATATTCCGATTGTTTGGAATATTGTTTGGAACGCAACGGCCACTTTTATTGCCATCATTATGATTAGTTTGATTTTAGATGAAAGCGGTTTCTTTGAATGGGCTGCATTACATGTTGCTAAATGGGGGAATGGAAAAGGGCGGTTACTATTCAGTTATATCGTTTTGCTTGGTGCAATGGTGGCCGCTTTATTTGCCAATGATGGAGCAGCTTTAATTTTAACCCCCATCGTTATCGCTATGCTATTGGCGTTGGGGTTCAATAAAGGAACAACGTTAGCTTTTGTCATGGCGGCGGGGTTTATTGCAGATACAGCTAGCTTACCACTGATTGTCTCTAATTTAGTTAATATTGTTTCTGCCGATTTTTTCAATATTGGATTTTCTGAATATGCATCCATTATGGTTTTCGTCGACATTGCATCGATCATTGCAACATTAGTGATATTACACTGGTTTTATCGCAAAGATATTCCACAGCAGTATGATGTAACAAAGCTCAGTAAACCAACCTTAGCGATTAAAGATCTAAAAACATTCAAGGCAGGTTGCTTTGTATTGGTACTGTTATTGATAGGTTTTTTTGTATTAGAACCTTTAGGTCTTCCAATAAGTGCTATTGCTGCGATAGGGGCGTTAATTCTCTGGGTTATTGCTTCTAAAGGTCGCGTGATCAATACCCGACAAGTATTACAGGGTGCGCCATGGCAGATAGTGATTTTCTCACTGGGTATGTATTTGGTTGTCTATGGTTTAAAAAATGCAGGATTAACCACTTATCTTTCAAACATATTAAGCTATCTTGCTGATGGCGGTTTATGGAGCGCAACAATAGGCACTGGATTTATCACTGCTTTCTTATCATCAATTATGAATAATATGCCAACTGTATTGATCGGTGCGTTGTCAATTGAGGGCAGCAGTGCTACTGGGCTGATCAAGGAAGCGATGGTATATGCGAATATTATTGGTGCTGATTTGGGGCCTAAAATTACGCCGATTGGAAGTTTGGCGACTTTACTTTGGCTACATGTATTATCGCAAAAAAATATGACTATTACATGGGGATATTATTTTAAAGTCGGTATTATTATGACCATTCCTGTGCTGACAGTAACATTGATTGCTTTAGCACTCAGACTATCTATTTAAGTGAATGTGGCATTGTGTTGAACGCCGCCAAAAAACGCAATGTTATCCTATCTGATGAACGTTGGCTTTGTTGGAATAATTTATTGATGTGCTGACACTCAAAATCATGTCTATACCGCTATTCCTGAAGCCAATCTTTGACGGTAAATAATTTATTTAGGGTAGGTACTGTCACATAAATCAATAAATTCATATGTAAATAAATTTATTTACGTTAATGAAAATTTTTTATAGTTAAGTAATTATTCATAGGATAGGTTAACAATGCATAGAAATTTACCTATACTGAACTTGTTACATAAATATCGATACATAAGGAGAACATATGAAAAAAGTTACATTGTTTGCTGTTATTCTAAGCTCTCTTGTCGCCTTTACTGTAACAGGCTGCTCTTCAAACCAAGCAATAAAAACCACGGATGGACGTACTATTATCACCGATGGTAAACCTCAGGTTGATAATGATACTGGATTGGTTTCTTATAAAGATGCTCAAACAGGAAAAAATGAGCAAATTAACCGCAATGAGATCACCAATATGAGTGAACTTGAAAATTAATGACTAAACTAAAATATTTAGTAGTGACATTATCATAATGCCGATGCGGCTATATTCCTTTCAAGAAATAAAATGTTTTCTTGAAAGGAATTTTTCGATGTGATTTGGTTATAAAAAAGCAAATTAATGATCAATTAATGTTCATCAAGCAGATGTGAAACTGAGTTTAACCGCCTTAACCAAGTCGTCAGTATTATTATCAATAAGTATCTGCTGTATTCATCTTATTATCAATACATATCATCCTGAAGATGAAAACACTATCTTCAATCATGCAAGTTTAGTTTCTTACGATAATCACTCCATAAACAATATTGTGAATAAACTCAAATAATATGATATTAATGCCTTAAATCAGTATTAACTACTAATTGCTAACACCTTATCTTACTGTAAATGCTTTCGATACATTAAATTGTTACAAAATGGAATAATAACACTACTTCACTATGTTGGGTTTTAAATTTAAGGATACGAATTGAGTATTTACACATCTTTTTATACTTATAGTATATATTCTTACATTTGGCAGTAAAAAATTTTAGTTAAATTAAAAAAATATTTAAGTAATAGGCTATTATATTTATATGTTAGTAACTACATGTAAACATATATTTCAATAAAACAATAATAATTGTTAAGAAAAATCTGTTTTTAATTCAATATTCAACCTTAATTAGGGGGTTGATGAGTTTCAATTTTTAATATGTATTATGTGTTGTTTTTTTGTTTGATGTTAATTTTTTATTTCAAATCAATTTAAAGATTATTATTTGAAATGTAAAAATATCTTTTTATTCATAGAGTTATTATTTTCTGGCAATGATGTGCATAATATGAGTAAGTTAAATAAGTGTTAAATCGCAGCTAAGAACAACAGGGTGTTTTACTTTCATTTTTAATGAAGAATATTTAATCATTGACTTATTAAAAATAAAAGCCAATTACATTTGCTTACTCACTGCATGAATACCCCCTCTAGAAAAAAATTTTTTTTGGATTAGAATCTCCGTCAATCCCGTCAATTGAGTAATATGCAATTTACAGACTGCGAATAAAATTAATTTTGGTATTCAAGACTCAGGTGCGGCTGAAGGTACTTTATTAGCTTCTGTTCAACGTCCTATGACGATAAATTGTAGCCAATTTAAAGATCAAGTTGATGCCTATATCGGAATTTCAGCTAATGTTAAACCAGAGTTCTATTCTGGTAATGCTATTGATGTCAATTTAAATAGCGGAAGTCGTAGAGCTGCTGCATATGTAAAATTATTTGTGCACCACAACGGTTCTAAATTACCGATACGTTTAGATCAGAGTATGGTCGATCTTGGGCATATTAACGCAAATGAAAACAATATCAATATGACAAAAATGCTTGAATATGAACTTTATTCAAAAGGGACAGGAATAACCGGTGTAGCACGTGGTTCCGTGGAGCTTTCCGTCATTATGCGTTAAGTTTATCGTAAGATTGATTTTAAACTAGGCATTTTAAAATTAGCGATAGCTCACCAATAATCATGACAGTAGATTTAATACTGTGATTGACTCTCAAAAAGGGACTGAAGATAGAGATAAAACCCTGATGGTAGTTTTTCATAATTTAACCATACGGACTATCGCCTAAAAGATAATGTTGCATTGTGGTTAAGCGGATATCAATACAGTCGTTTTTTATCTTATATAAATCGAACACTTGGCAAATGAGATTCAATTTATTTTAAAAGATTATTGGGAATGTAAAGATACGATAACAACTTTAGGAGTTAGTTATAGTGGTTTCTATAACATGCCAGTAATTTTTAGGTAAAATGATGAAAAAGATTTTATTAGCAATGGTTTTGACAAGTATAACGTTACCAACATTCGCTGCGGACGTTAAGGTATTCAATGGGCGAGGTTTAGTCGGGGTATTTGGTTATTATTCGACAACTAACACTCATATTACATACGCTAATGTTGGTGATGTTTATCCGTATGTTTCGTTAACCAATTTTTTTAATGGTGTATTCAATCAATGCAATGATTCTACTTTGATGGAAATTGATGGTGTATTTGGGATACCAATTAGTAATGATTTAATGCTAGTGCCTGAATTTACTTTTACAAATAGACGAACAAGAGATACGTATCCTTACCAACGGATAGACACAGTAACAGGACATTTCAATGGTTGGGGGTCTGGTACTAATCAATTTCCACATTCTCGAAGCTGTATTTTTGAACCTTACCAATCAACACCTGTAATTACTCTACGACATAATGTAACAGTGACGGGGCGTTTGTTAGTTTACGGAACAGGGAATCAAAAAAGTGGAAGATACTATTTAAGGGATAATATAGGGACTTCTATTAAAGATTGGCGTACTCAGTATGAAGGCGTATGGTCGGTGCTAGTGCCAAAATCAGATCCAATAAATATCACGGTTTCTGGACTAACTTGTAATTTACAGACTGCGAATAAAATTAATTTTGGTATTCAAGACTCAGGTGCGGCTGAAGGTACTTTGTTAGCTTCTGTTCAACGTCCTATGACGATAAATTGTAGCCAATTTAAAGATCAAGTTGACGCCTATATCGGAATTTCAGCTAACGTTAAACCAGAGTTTTATTCTGGTAATGCTTTTGATGTTAATTTAAACAACGCAAGTCGTAGAGCTGCTGCATATGTGAAATTATTTGTACACCATAACGGTTCTAAATTACCGATACGTTTAGATCAGACGATGGTCGAGCTTGGGCGTATTAACGCAAATGAAAACAATATCAATATGACGAAAACGCTTGAATATGAGTTATATTCAAAGGGGGCAGGGATAACCGGCGTAGCACGTGGTTCCGTGGAACTTTCCGTTATTATGCGTTAAGCGGTATCACTACAGGCAGTGAAGGATTACGCAAGCGAATATGTGGAACAAATCATACTGGCTGTAGTGGACGTAAATAACAATGTCGCGGGTGAAGTGTGGCTCACGTTCGTTAGGCTTCACACTCCATTATGATAACTAGCTCGATAAATTTTATTTTTACTTAACGTTGATGGTATTAATTATAAAGTTGTTGTGAGTAATAGTAAAAGTATTCCAAGTGTCTCTACGAGCAATGGCCAAACTAATTACAATCATGCCGAGCAGAAATTGTTTAGTGATATAAATGATAATTACAAAGGTAAAAACGCCGAAATTGCGATTGCGGTAGAGAATACATCCCAAAAGGTGCCCGGTATGTGTGATGGTTGCCAGCAAACTAGCTTGGAGTTTGCAAAACAAAACGAACGTTTTAATATAACTATTTACCAAGGCACAACAGGAATTAGAAAAGAATGAGCACATCATTAATCGCATATTTACACGCTGTATATCCCGAGTTAGAAATAGATATAAGTAAAATCAAAGGATATACAGGAGATGAAATACAGAAAATTGAGCGCCTCTACGATATTAAAGTAGTTGGCCAACTTCGTGATTTTTTGAGCTGTATGGGCCGATGCAGCGGTGGCTTTTTTGGTGATGACCTGCTTATGTTTTACAGGGAAATCAAAAGTGTTCGCTCTCATGTACTTTCTCAATTAACACTTCGAGATAATTTATGTTCATTGCAGCTCTGGGAATTAGTTAATAAAAAACCATTCTTAGTATCATTTGAGAATCAAACTCAATATTATTTTTTGTTAACTGAATCTGATGCCCCAGACTTGGTTTATCATTATGATGAGAATGAAGACACGGTCGAAGCAACTCATTGGACTTTTTATGAACATATCAAAAACCTTGTAGATACCGATACTCGAATGCACAAAAAAAACATGACACCAGATTATTGCGGAGAACTAATTATTATTTAGGTAAGTTAGAAATAGTTGGTTGGTTTGATTAGCATATAAATATGGGTAGCTAATAATTTAGCTACCCAACCATGAACAGTCTACGCCAGCCTATACCTTCAAAAAATAAAGTATCGGTTTTGGGATGCTAATAATCATTGCAACGGTCGTAGCGCTCGTGCCTTTTCGCTAAACCAAATTTCCACGATCTTTGCAAGCCCAATTTTATCCTACAAGAATCAGAGATGATCGGTCAGGTTAATTCGCTGCTTTTTTAATCCCCCCCTAAAGTCATAAATCCCACTGCCAATTGCACATTTGCCGCCAATAACGGGTAAAACGCAATTTTCTTTCATTTCTGTTTTCAAAAAGAGCGGTTGTGTGTTATCCCCCAAATAATAAGTGCAAATACGCTAACTAATGCACCTAAAATACAAACACCATTCCAACCTGCATAAGCATACATGGCCGTTGAGCTGATAGCGCCCAAACCACTACCTATTGCATAAAACATCATATATAAGCTGATCATTCTGCTGTTTGCTTCCGGTTTAGTACGATACACGTTCAATATTAGTGGATAAAGAGACGGGTGCAGAAATTGGATTAATGTTACCAGTCAGCAAAGATGGAAAGGTTTTAGATGCCAAAGCCACATTTGTGAAGAAAGTGGTAGAGTGATAGATATTTCGACTATTCGATTGATGCCATAATTTTTCTATAAATCTACATGTTCAAGTTAAGTTATATGAATATGAGGCTGAAAAGGAATTTTTGCATTTTTTCTGTGATTTATTGGGGATTAGAGGGGGGTTTTAAGGATGAACATACCTTTACTGATTTTTATATTACAGTGATTAACGGGGTAATAATACAAGTCTGTGATGGCGCGGATATTGATAAGCTTAATCAAGTGATTCTCAATGAGATCAAAGCATGGCCAATTTTTGGTGTTGATGTTAACTAGCAATAATCAGGAAATAAAATTAATACTATGATTGAACCTAAAATTCGCCTACTCGGAATAGCTGATGTACAAGATTTTCGTAACATTCGCTTGTCAGCGTTGAAGAAATCGCCAGAGATGTTCGGCTCCACTTATGATTGTGAGGAAAAGCAGCCACTTCAATCATTTGTAAAACGGTTGGATAGTTTTACGGCATTCGGTGCATACATAGACGGAAAGATTGTCGGTTTGTGTGTTTTTAAACAAGAGGATGGCGTTAAAGATGCTCACAAAGCTTATTTATCGAGTGTTTTTGTTGAGCCTGAATTTCGAGGGTTAGGTATAGCTGAAAACTATTACAGTCAGTGAAAAATTATGCGATTAAGCATGTTGAACAAATCATGCTGAGCGTAGTAGATGGAAATGTCGCCGCTATCAAGCTCTATGAAAAACAGGGTTTCAAAATCTACGGTGTGGAACCTCGTGCACTGAAAGAGGGCACGGAATATCGGGATGAAATTCTGATGGCGTTAATTCTTCGCTAAACCGTTCAATATCATCCTGAGTTTATTGAATAAGGGTAAAAGCACCGGCGCAATCCTTAAGTGCAATAATTTCCGGAACAGTTGTAACGGATAGTCTTGATGATGAAATAGAAGAGCTTACGAAATGGGCAATTCGTTAAATAATGAAGAACGTCTTTATGTGACGTTGTCACTTATTTTTGTTGATAACGCTATAGACTACGATTATATAGCTTACATGGTTAAAAATTATGATATTAAATACATTGAAGATGTGTTGTTTAATTATGTGGCTCCAGCTTGCTACTTCAATGTTATATCGCCAGTTCCGCCTGTTTGTTATTTTTTTGATGAAGAGCAATTATTTTTGCATGATTCAAAAGATACATTTTGAATTGAAACTATGCTTTTAGTACTTTTTTATTACCCAAGTGATGATAGAAACCATCCAATTCAGAAATGCAATTTGCAATATCGTCGTTAGATTCCCCGAAAGAAAATTCGAATCTTTTACTGAATTTATTTTCCCAACACTTAAAGAAATACTTCAGCGTGAACAATTCCTTTTCTTGGTGCGGAAACGTAGAAGTGAAAGCTTTCTTATTGAGTATATTGCAACAAACAAGGATGGAAGAGTTGGTTTGCTCATCGATTTAGGTCAGTATTTGTTTCTTATCCATGCTGTACTACGTATCTCATTAAAATGCACAGATTGGCGAGAAGTGAAGTGATTAAATTTTTAACACGTATCTGAATCAACAGGGGTTAGAAGCGCTAATTCATTGAAAGGGATTCATCTTATGAAGCTATTGGTCATTATATTCTATTTAACATAATATGCATTATGCGAACCCAAAAGTGAAATGAAGAAATCCAGTGTTCTGGCTGGTTAATCGTGTTGGTTCGTTTAGGCACTAAATAGATGTTATTTTCATCATCTGCTATCATTATGTACAATCTTAGGTCTCCGTGGTAAGTTCAAATGAACCCGATATAATTAGTTATTTTACGGAAAGTCCGTAATTGTCTTGAGACTACCCCCGTAGTACACAGGACGGGGAGTTTTAGAGTTAAAACTTTTAGTGAGGTTAAAATGAATAAGCATAACAGATCTATTACCCTACACTGTCCTGTCTGTAGCAATACTGAATTTGAAATATATGGAGAGCAAGATGCTACTAAATGCTTTGATTGTGGCTATGAATTAACGAAAGATGAATTAATTCGGGAAAATGATGAAAACATTCAAGCCAATGTTAACGAAATGAAAGAAGATATTATTAAAGACATAAAAAAAATGTTTAAGAAATCGTTCAAATAATAAATAGAGGTTAAAAATGGATGCGAGTGCTTGGATTGCTTTATTTGCTTTAATTGTTTCCATTTATACTGTGATTTCATCCGAGATAAGAAATAGGCGAAATAAAAAAGAAAATAAAATTCTAGAAGAAAGACAAAATGAACTCACAAGGCTTTTATTAGAAAAAGAAACTGAAAGTTTTATTGAAAATAAGAAAGCTGACTTAGGCGCTAGAGTTTTAAAAATAGGAAAAGGCACAAGAGTAAAAGTATTTAACAAAGGAAAATCAACAGCTTACAATGTAATGTTGAAAATTGATGATAGTGAGCATAATCCATTATTAACTTCTGATTTAAAAGACAAATTTCCTTATGAAATGCTTCATCCTCACGAAGACATCGAGCTGTTAGCTAGCACATATTTAGGTATGAAATCTAAATATAAAATAGAATTATCATGGTCTGATGATAGTAATAAATATAACGTAAAAGATATTTATATCAATTTTTGATGTGTAATATGAAAAATAATTTAGTTACTGAAAATGGTGTCATAACTAGTAAAATGGTTGATACTGGACGCTTAAATAAATAAAAATTAGGAGCCTAAAATGGGGCTTAATACAGGAGTTATGCTGATATTTGGGCTTATCATTGTATGTGCCTATTTTGGAATTGGAAAGTAATAAGATAGGCTCGCACAATGCACTCTATATGTAAAGATGAACCTTCCCGATTGCGGTAAACCCCAAAACCATTCTACCGCAATCGCTCAGGACCCTTTTGTAACATAGCGTTATACATTAAGTGAACTAAATAATATTTACGGTTTAGTATGTTTAATTACGTACCGAGAAGCGAATAAAAAATAATTTCCTGAAGAAATGGTTATGAGTGTAAAACGCTCAGAACTAGGACTATTACGGTTGAGTATTATCCCCCTTCCCTTTACCACATATGATCGGTTATCTGAGTTGGTTTCTTAATACCTGACATCTAATGTATAAATGACATGAACTAGCCTGAGCTTTACCCTTGAAGAAATATCTACCGGTGTGCATTAACCCTTTTAATAATAGTCACAACCAATTCTGTATACGTATGCTGTTATTGATGTAGCCATAAAATCTCTTTCTACCCTTAGCGTCTCTGCGAATCCACAAACCAGCCAAGTAAGAACATACACTTTGTTGTCAAGACGTTTTACGTTCATTTTTGAGGTTCTTTATATCGAAAAATGAATTTTACTAGGCGTACATAGCTTATCAGTCTAAGAACATAATACTATTCTGTGGATTCTTCTTTATTCGTAAGGACAATTAATATCTTTTAAGTTTGCGTAATTTTACTTACTCATCTATAACTTTATTTAATCGAAATCAATTTGAGGATGACATGGTGAATTAATTATTTGAAATTTAAGTATTGAAATTGGAATTGTTTCAGCTAATACAATTAAAAATTAAATCAAAGGTATCATTTTAATACAATATAGGAAATTAACTCATGTTTAAATACTCTATTCTTGCTATTCTATTAGGGTTAAATATCTCCGTTGTGCATGCTAATTATATTGACGAATATAGTAGTGAAAGATCTGAAAATTGGAATTGCTGGGGACGTTTATATTATACATTCGAAAATAGAAACAACGATAATAAGAAAGTCTCTTTAAGTATTAATACAGACATATGCGATAGAAAGGAAATTAGACCATTATTTGTTGATGTTTATTTGCATAATATCAAATTTAGCGGGGCAAGTTATAATAAAACCTCAATTGATATTATTGTTGATATAGAACATAAGTTAACTGGTCAAACTGAAGTTATGCGAATAACTGAGGATGTTGGCAAGGTTAGTGAGTATATGAAGCGGTTTGAGTATCCTGCTGCAAAGTCTGGGGAATATGAAATAACTATCAAACAAATTTGGTTGATGTTTAGAAATAATGGCCGTACTGTTGGTTCATTCCAAATAAGAGGTGATAATGTTCGTACTGGGAATGGCTATATAAAGCCTAACTACACCAACGATGCAGTAATGGCGTTAATTAATGAGGCTAAAAAAGAAACTTTGCAAACTGGCAAACCAAGTCATATCGTTTTTGGTGGAAACTACGAAATCCCAATGAGCACAGGCTCTGGAAAATATACCCTTGCGAATAAAGGGAATCTATTAATTATACCGAGGGTGAGAAATAATGAGAAATATATTATTCCTCATTTGCTGGGTGATACTCACAAAGGGGAAGCAGCTCGATGCGAAGGCACTGCTTCCGCCCGCACGTCAGACGGTACGCTTGAGTATGCTGAGCTATATAATCCAGACGAGGCTTGGTTAAAGCTTGAAAAGCCATTAGTAGCGCTGAATGCAAATTACTTTGATGTGAGGCCTCAATTAAATGGAGCGACTTGGAAAAGCAATAAATGCTCAACGCCTTTGGGGATTTATTTTGATAATATTTCTAACGGGCCAACACAAGGTACTCACAACGAACCCAATAAGTATTTTGCGGGGCCTAGCTATTTCATTGATGAAGATGGCAGCAAAGCGCCGCTTGATGCCCTGTTTTGGAAAATGGATTTAAATTCAAGCATTGAAGTATATTACAGCAACGGTGTATCTGATCCAGCGATCGAACAACATGCTATAGAGTTAGACAATAGTGGTTATAAATTCCTTGCTATTGCAGGAACAGGATTACCTCTTAGTGTTGTTTCACCAAAACCTACACCTGATTCGGGTTCGTCAGAAACTACCCGCATAGGCATTGCCGCGGACGATAATAATAGTGTGATTTATGTGTTTCAAGGCGGAAGTTACCGTAATGGGATAAGTAGAACGGATCTTAAAAATCTGTATTATGGTTTAGGTGTTTCAAGTTCAATGGAACTCGATGGAGGTGGGTCTGCCGCCATTGCGATAGACAGTAATGCTTTTGTCGTTAAGGGAGATGCAAGGCCTTCCTCATCATGCGACACGTCGGGGGTCTGGTGTTCATTAATATCTCAGCCCGACGGTAAACATAGACCAGTACCTTCATGGTTAGGGCTATCTATCAATAAATAGTGATAAAAGAAGAGCTGAGTTTACTGCTCTTCTTTTTGAGCAAGGTAACATTGGTTAGTTATTTTTAATCAAAAGGATGGCATCCGAGACTAACCTTTCTTCTTCATCAGAAAAGGGACCTGTAGGCTTGCCGTCTACAATCATCACTGATGACCCGCCACCATCAAGGTTCATCGCAGTGATAGCGCCTAGCGCCTTCATTAAACGCCCCATTTCTGTAATGGTTGCCCCTTCTGAATTAGTTGGATTTCTTCCATAAACAACCGCGATGAAAAGAACATTGTCTTTAGTGATACCAATAGCTGTCCGAGGGTGCCGGCGAAGTACCCAGCCTTCATAAAACCCCTCTCTATTTTCGGAATCATTTGCGAGTGACAATCCATCATCGTCTTGACTTTGGTTAAGCTCCTTTATTTTAGGGTAAGGATCCCAGCCCTGAGTAGCTCTGATTTCAATAGGAATATTTCCATTCACAAGAAGAGAAGGCCCCGCACTTATCATTGTTATTCCAGGCTTGAGTGTGAATTCTTTATTATCAATAAACACTTTGTGAACTAGCTTCACGGGTATATCTTTCTTCAATTCCAACTTTTTATTACCAGTCACCTGAATGTAAGTTTTATCACTCTCTATTTTTGTATTTACTTTATCTGAATAACTTATAATATCGCCACGTTTATTTATTATTATTTCTGTCGCCGTTACATTTGGGGTGTGGTTTCCATACATGCGGTTATAAGCAATAACTTCGTTATCATTGTGACACACAAAATCATGAACAGGTTTTTCTGTTGGCTTGCTTTCATAACCGCCACAATTTAATAATTTTCCCGGAACTCTATTTAACCCGTTTATTTGGTAACTCAGGTCACCTTGCGTTATAAATGATTTTGTTACCACTGACGTTCCAAAAAATACATTTGTTTTATTACCACTGTTGTCAAAAATAATGACGGGTCTATTATTTGTAGCCTCGCGTATCAACTCTCCATTACTTACATATATACCTGCTGGAGCGCCGTAATCACCGACTGAATTATCAAAGGCAAAAAAACCACCATTTACGCCTGCGATTGCTTTTTTTCTGTCAATCATTGATGTAACGGATTCTGCTCCCTGTATTGTATCTTTAGCTAGGGCGCTAACAATCTTCCCATCAAATTTATTTAAATCAATCTTTAATACGCTAATATCGAATGGCCCACTTGTATGCAAACCTTCCTGTGCGCTATACCGCACATTAAATTCAAGGCCTTTGGCTTGTAATTTATCCGCCTTGTCTTTAGCTTCATTTTGGTTATTAAAACCCTTAATTCTAATTATGGGGCCAATGAAATTGCCTAGTGGCGCTGTTTCAGGGGCGAAATTGACTTCAAAGGGAATATTTAAATTTTTAAGTTCGTCTATATATTTTTGTTTTGTCTGAGAATTTATTACACCAGTGGAAAGAATATACCCATCCTTCCCTACTGTTCCTCTTTTTATTTCATACAGAGTGGCTCCTTCACTCAAATCTTTTTTAATTACGGACTGGTTCAATTTTGGCTCTCCGATATTTAGATCAGGAACAATCCAATCAGAGGCATAGCTTAATAAGGGGGCCGCCGTAAGTAATGCCAGTAATATTATTCTTCGCATTAGAATTTCCTCAGGTGTCAAAGTACCGAGGATACATAATTCGTGATGAACAATATGTAACATGCATCATAATTTAACTATTTGGTGGAATATATAGATAAAATTGGAAAGGTAAGTTAAAACAGCTAAATATTGTCCAGTTTGACCTTGAGTTACAAAGTTATTTCTCTCTCTATAAAATATAATAACACTTTTGAATTCGCATGCTGTGGTTTGATGTAAGCGTAAGGCCCTTCTCTGTCGTTAATATCACGGAATAACTTCATCTCCCTCAATGTCAAGTTTGGATTGAGGCATTCTATTCATAACTATTCATCTGTTTGATTTGTTTATCAAATCATTCTCACATTTTCTAGAATGGTGACGAAGAGAAAATGCGAAACAATTGTGATCCACAAAGAGCATTTGCTTCCTTAGAGTTAAACGACTTAGCAGACCTATGCGAGGCTTCAGTTTGGAGCAAGTTTATTTTAGCGCTGGACTTTATGTTTTTAAAATAAAAACGGAAATGTTATTTTGGATAGATTGTAATGTCGTATGAGCAATCAAACGAAAAGTTTATTTACTGGTTTATATAAATGCATAAGGCTTAATAATTTAGCCTTACGCAATCAAGCTATTTTTGAAGATTTTTATTATTAGCGATAATGCTGCTAATTAAAGACTCTCCTGGGAAGTCAGCGATTATTATTCCAACCGTTCGATTAACGCCCAGCCTGTTGTATTGATTAATTTTATCTCTTGTCAAAATATTTGTACCTTCAAACGCGATTGTACAAATCCCAATAAAACAAGAAACCCTAGGAAAATCAGGATAGCTATACTTCCAGCCCGGGGTCGTTAGCCCTGTAGATAACCTTGGGGCTGAAGTACCAGGAGATGAGTGACCGCTTGCTACAAAGTAAGGAAATGAACCTCCAGAACCACTCAGATAGTTAATATATGTAGTACGAGAACTACCGCTTATTGCTGTCGCTAACTGTTCTTTAACATGTTCCCACTTCGTGTATAAGTCCCAATTGGTTTTAAGATGATATTCATCTTGTATATTAGCCTGCCAATAGGAGACGCCATAGTCCCAAAACTCCCTTCCATCACTTAATATGGCAAACTTCCCCCTCACTTCAGCCAATCTTGTGTTTAAAGACGTTAACTTCACATATTTATCCTTATGCAAGGAAATGTAATATTCTAGGGTTTCACTCATAGAGCGAGTGTTGTTATTATTTGGCTTCATTTCTTCTTTCAATCTAAATATAACGGTTTCGGATGGATTCTTTTCCAGAAACCTATCAACGGAGTTAAGAAAATCGCCAAACATGACGTCTAGGAAAACAGTCCCATGATGCAAAGCAAACCTGTCGCTCGTATGTCTAACACGTATATCAAACATCCGAATTCCATATTCAAGTTGTTGATCAAAATTAAGAGTTTGAGTTGCGACGCTATCAACAAAACCTTTGTAAGCTGCGCTATCATGTGTACCTGGTATCGCTATCTCAGAAAGTAACACATCATCCCTAATCGAGCTCATCCACTTTGATTTACTAGTGAATCCGTCACTAGCCTTTCTGAAGTACGCAGAATCCCAATGAGCATGACTTGTGGTGCAAAAAGACATTATTAGAATATAGAAAAATATCTTTAACATGTTTTGTGCCCTTGATTTGGAGAGAAGAACATTTTGAATAAAGTGAAAAATCACGCGTTAGTTATGAGTGCAGCCATCTAAATGATAGCATTTTAGTGAAATAATGGAGTAACCTGGCAAGGAAGATTTTTTTATAAGAACTAATAAAAACAGATAGATAGCCGTTATTATTGCACCAGTAATAATATTGGTAATTAATAATTTGAAAGGCAGTTTTATTGAATTTATTACAAGATTTTGGCCGATCCGCTGGCATTTCCAAGATACCGTTAGGATTATCACTCATGGTTTGAATCACATTGACCCGATTTTATTCTTTATCCGACATAGCCACCAATATTTTAATGCCCTTTATTTCAGCAAAAGATTGACTTCTTTATGCGGCAAAATGACGTTTTTATTAACTTACACAGCTTCAGAGCAGCAAATTGTGAAGATTGTAGCTGCCAAGTTTGGGGCCTCACAGCGTCATCCCTCTACTCTTTATTGTGTAATAACAATAAGTTTTTTGTAGATCATTACTGCAAGCGCGTTAGAATAACTGAACACTAAGCAATAATAAGAGACAGGGGTAAGCATGATCATTTTAGTTACAGGAGCATCATCAGGTTTTGGCGAAGCAATTGCTCGTCGTTTCATTCAGCATGGAGCAACCGTTATTGGTACCGGTCGACGAACTGAACGTTTAGTCGCATTACAAAAAGAGTTAGGCGATAAATTTCACCCTATTACGCTTGATATTCGTGATAGAGAAGCTATTCAATCAGCAATTGCAGGCTTGCCAGCATCACTAAAAAACATTGATGTATTAGTTAATAACGCGGGCTTAGCGTTGGGTATCGAACCCGCCTTCAATGCTAATCCAGAAGATTGGGCCACCATGATTGATACTAATACTAAAGGGTTGGTTAACATGACTTATGAAGTACTGCAAACGATGGTGGCCAATAATCATGGACATATTATTAACATTGGCTCAACCGCTGCAAATTGGCCGTATAAAGGTGGTAACGTTTATGGTGCAACCAAAGCTTTTGTTAGGCAGTTTTCACTAGGTTTGCGTGCAGATCTTCAAGGTAAAAAAGTACGTGTCACTGACATTGAACCTGGCTTGGTTGGCGGAACTGAGTTTTCTAATGTTCGACTCAATGGCGATGATGCTAAAGCTGCTAATATATATAAAGGCGCCGATGCACTTACCCCTGAAGATATCGCTGAAACAGTTTATTGGGTCTCTACCTTGCCTGCTCGCATGAATGTGAATACACTTGAATTAATGCCTGTGTGCCAAACATTTGCAGGTTTAACCGTTCATAAAGAAGAGTGATTTTTCGTACTTTTCTAAAGGGATTCGCCTCATATTTGTGGTTAAATAGCGAAATGGAACTCATTTAGTAAGGATTTAATGATGAACTCATCTCTCAAAGTTGTTAAGCAAGGCTTGTCAGCATTATTGCTGTGTCTTCCTTTGTTAGGGCTTTCTTCAGCGCATGCTGCGAATGTCAACTGCACTGCGGGAAGTACTTGTGTAACGTCAGGAAATGTTGATAGTGTTCTGACGAAAGAGCAAGCTCGCCAAGAAAAAGAACAGTGGGATCAAACACGTCAGTTACGTACAAAAGTGAATGCGCGCACTGAAAAAGAGTTCGATAAGGTTGATGCCGCGTTTGATGCGAAAGATGCATGCGAAAAAAGTCTTAATTTAAATGCTTATTGGGAACCTAATACACAACGTTGTCTTGATGTAAATACTGGACGCCCATTAGCTCGCCCATAACTCATTAACCTAATTAAGGAGTTATTATGAAAACGAGACTTATACTTCCAGCACTGTGTATCCTGTTTGCCCCTGTATTAGCACAGGCATCATGTGAAAGTGTGATTGAAGAAATTAAGCAAAAGATTATCAATAATGGTGTTCCTGCTGATAATTTTAGCTTAGTGGCTGTTCCAAATGACGAAGTCGATCAAACACAAGGACAGGTTGTTGGCCACTGTCAGAATGAGACGTATAAAATCATTTATACTCGTCACCAATAAAATAGCTAGGGCGCTTTGAGCGCCCTTTTCAATTTTATCTAAGCATATTCACACATAAATTCTTTAAGCTTATCTTTATCTAAATATTGACAGAGTTCTTTCTCTTCTGGCCGCAATAAATAGGGGATCTCACCGAGTAATGGTGCTTTTAAGTGCTTTTGTAATCGACTAATAATCTGAGCGTAATGGGCAAGGCCTGGATTAATTCGGTTCGCTATCCAGCCGACAAGTGGTAAACCATCGGCTCGTATTGCCTCTGCTGTAAGCAATGTGTGATTAACACAACCGTGTTGAATTCCGACAACAAGTATTACACCAACCTTTTGGCCTTTTAACCAATCAGTGTAAAACGTATTGTCATCTAATAAATAACGCCAGCCACCATTACCTTCGATAACAACGGTATCGCATTGACTATTTAGGTTTTCTAAGCCTAGTTTAATTTTACTGAAATCAATACGGTTTTCGTGATTGTAATTATCTTTAATTTTTATTGGATTGATATCATCATATGATACAACCTCTTGTGATATTCCATGAATGAGTAAAGCATCCTTATTTCTCATACCTTCTGGAGTATCAATACATTGATCAGCAATGGGCTTGTAGCCTACCGCTTTAATTCCTTGGCTATTAAGCGCCTGCAATATGGCCAATGTGGATACTGTCTTCCCGACATCTGTATCTGTCCCGGTAATAAATAGATTCATCATAGTTATTTTCTATCCTGAAGTGACAGACGACTGCATAATTGCAGTGAAAAATGATATGGAATCAGTTTATGGGAATGGGCAAGTCTTAAGTTTGCGTTAGCTCAATTTTCTAGTTAATAGCAAAAACTTTATCAACTTTTGTTAACCTTGTAGTAACTGGATCAATAAAGAGCCATCGTATAAAGCCTGTTGAATTAAAGCAGTTTCACTCTCTTTTTTAGTAATTTCAGATTTTTCAATATGCAATTCTTGACAGTAGATATGAATGCACTGGGAGCGACAGTATTGATATAAAAGTGGATAAAATAGCGAAGAGACACGATTTAATGGCGAATTGATCAAAATTAACTCAATGCCAAAAATATTAATTAATTGATAGAGCTGCCCTGCGAGTATTTGAGCAATATTATCTAATATGTGCAGGCAAAGAGGATCTTCAGTTTCAATACCTAAACAGAAATTATCGAAATTAATTTCTTCATTTAAAAGCGAGGTTTCTGGGTATAAATGAAATAATTTAGGAATACGCTTTAAGATCGCTGGAATCGAAATCGATCTTTCTAAGCAGCCAATCCCGCCACAATAACAACTCTCGTGGCTGTTCTGAATCTGTCCATGACCGAAATAAATGGTACGTCTGGTATGGCTATCTAGCGCAATACCATTATTGATAATGGCGGCACTAACCACATCATCGATTTGTAAATAAATAATATTTTTAGCTGTTCTTTTAGCATGAAAAGAAAAATAATCGGTTAAGGCTAACGTATTAACATAAGGTTGAATATAGGTTGGTAAACCGGTTTGTTCTGTTAAGTGATGGCCAAGTGATAAATGATCAATATCATAGTCCGGTAATTTATAAATCACACCGGAAAAAGGCTCAATTAGACCATCTAAAATAATGCTAATTGCAGTGACACGCTCAAGGTGTTGTGAGTAAGTGGCAAAAAAATGGCTAATTAAAGATGAGAGAGTATTTGAAAATTCATCATTGCCTTTTACGTGAAAAGGATAGCTTTGTTCTACGATGGTTTGGGTATTGATCTCTTTTAGGGCTAAGCTGATAGAACCATTTTCAATTCGGATAGATAAAAATTGCCACCCTTCACTTTCTATTACTAAGCCAATGGCTGGTCGACCACGTAAGCCAAGAACGGGGAATTCAATTTCTTTCACTAAGTGAGCATCGATCAATTCACGGGTGATTTTTGTAATACTCGCTGGAGCGAGTAGTGATTGTTTGGACAACGCAATACGCGAGATTGGCCCGTGTTGATCAATCACTCGGTAAACAATCCCTGTATTTAGTTGCTTAATCTGATCGATATGACCGGTTTGATTTTCCATTATGAAATATTAAATCCCATGCTAAAGCAGCCAGCTATTATGCGTAATATAAGTCATCAACGCCTTGAACCACATGTTAATTGTGACTTAAATCACATGATTTAACCAACAATGTTTTTTATGAGTAACTGAGTTAATTTTTGTGCGGCCGCTGGTAATGTCCTACGACTATTGTAGACTAACCATACCTCCGATGCTGCATTGATATTAGAAAATTTGATGTACTTTACACCATCAATCTTCATGCGAGTGAAGGACTCTGTGATAATAGAAATTCCCATGCCAGCTGCAACTAATCCTAAAATGGTCATCGCTTCACCGGCTTCTTGAGATATTTTAGGCGTGACCCCAGCGGATGTAAGCAGATTATGTATTTCATCATAAAGCGCCGTTCCCACCTCTCTTTCGAAAAAAACTAAAGGATAATCAGCCAATAAGTGAATATCGACACCTGTTTTTTCGTATTTTAATAGCGGATGCCCTTCATACACCGCAACCATGAAAGGTTCTTTAAACAATAATTGGTAATTCAATTGTTCAGGTAATTGAGTATTACGCATAATACCCATATCAATCCTACCCGTTAATAATGGTGCAAGTTGTTGTTTTGTATTCATTTGATGCATATGAATAGCGACTTCAGGGTAGGATTCACGATATTGACGTAAACACATAGTCACTTTATGCATAAAGGGGGTTGTTGAGGTGAAGCCTATAGAAAGTTCGCCTAACTCGCCCTTTTCCATTCTTGCGGCTTTCGTGGCGGCAGCTTCGACCTGAGACAATATTTGATAAGCCTCTTTAAGAAACATAGTGCCTGCGGGGGTTAAGGATACATTCCTATTATTACGCTCAAGTAACTTTGCATTGATTTGCTCTTCAAGTGACTGAATTTGCTGACTCAATGGTGGTTGAGAAATATGCAGTCGATCAGCCGCTCTCCCAAAATGTAACTCTTCTGCAACAGCAACAAAATAGCGTAAGTGTCTTAATTCAATAGCCATTTTCTTTATGATATCTTTAAAGTATTATTGGTAATTATTAATATATTAGACAAAATAGTCTGAGATTTCTATCCTTTGATCGAAATCAATTGGGTTATATGGCAAGGAAATCTCTATGGAACATTCATCAAATAGTCTTACTACTGAAGACACCGCTAACGGAACGCGGGATAACTCAAATAAGAATACTGTCCCTAAAAAGCACTATATTCAACGTGATGATGCACTATATTTGCGCGTGACACTTTCATTCTTTACCGTGGGGTTAGCTACATTTGCATTACTTTATTTTGTGCAACCGATTTTGCCGATGTTATCAGAGGATTTTAATGTTTCCCCTGCTACGGCTAGTCTCTCGTTATCATTAAGTACTGGATTAATGGCGCTAGGGCTACTGATTACTGGACCAATTTCCGATGCGATTGGACGAAAAAATGTCATGGTCGTTGCGTTAACAAGTGCGGCATTGTTCACACTGTTAAGTGCTTTTATGCAAAGTTGGCAAGGTATTTTAATTGCTAGAGCGCTCGTTGGATTATCGTTGAGTGGTGTTGCAGCGGTTGCGATGACCTACCTAAGTGAAGAAATCCATCCTAGCTATGTCGCATTATCAATGGGGTTATATATTAGTGGTAACTCTATTGGTGGAATGAGCGGACGTCTTGTTACGGGCATTATCGCTGATTTTTATTCATGGCGTGTCGCTGTGGTTTTGTTGGGCAGCCTAGCTTTAATTGCTGCAATTGGCTTTTGGCGGTTATTGCCACCTTCACAACATTTTAGAGCAAGCTCTTTAAAACCCAAAAATTTGTGGATTAACTTACGCCTTCATTTTCGTGATAAAGGTTTACCATGGTTATTTGTTGAAGGCTTTGTTTTGATGGGAGGGTTTGTCACTATGTATAACTATATTGGTTATCGATTACTTGAAGCCCCCTATCATTTTAGCCAAGCTACTGTTGGCTTATTATCAATAATTTATTTAACAGGTACATATAGCGCATCGAAATCCGGAAGTTTAACCTCTAGATTTGGTTTGGGAAGTGTGCTGATTGCTGCATTAGTTCTCATGTTGTCAGGGATCTTGTTAACACTATTTTCGAGTTTTTGGCTCATCCTTTTGGGCATGACGGTGTTAACAGCTGGGTTCTTTTCTGCTCATTCAGTCGCCAGTAGTTGGGTTGGACACCGAGCTAAACGGGCTAGAGGCCAAGCTTCTTCACTTTACTTGTTTAGTTATTATGCAGGTTCGAGTATTGCAGGAACTGTTGGTGGGATTTTTTGGTTGCAATTTGGATGGGCTGGCGTTGCTTGGTTTATTGCTGGGCTGCTTCTTATTGGTATGCTAATCGCTTACAAATTAAAGGCTAACTGCTGATCAAGCCAGTGTCTTTACTTTATCAATACCTATTAAATGATGAAATTTATTTTGTGAGTTTGATTCAGTGAAAATGTTGCCCTCAACAACGATGAGGGCAACCAATGAAAAATCTATTTTTACTTCCTTTTCTACTCTGTTTTTCAACATTTATATTCGCGCACGGCTATGTATTTGAACCACAAAGCCGTGCTTACCTGTGTAATCAAAAGCTCAATGCAGAGTGTGGTGCAATACAATATGAGCCACAATCTCTTGAAGCTGCAAAAGGTTTCCCTTTATCAGGCCCTATAGATGGTCAAATCGCAAGTGCGGGTATTACTCGCTTTGCTGAACTTGATGTGCAAACAGCCGCTCGTTGGAGCAAAAATGATCTTCATCACTCTCAACAAACGTTTAAATGGTATTTAACTGCCAGACATTCAACATCTAAGTGGGAATACTTTATTACCAAGCCGAATTGGAACCCTAATTTACCAATAAGCCGTAATCAATTAGTTTTAACACCATTTTGCCAGTATGATGAACCCAAACGCCCTGGTTCAGTCGTCGAGCATCATTGTACATTACCAAAAGAAAATTTAGGCTATCAACTGGTGTTAGCGGTTTGGACGATTGCTGATACGGATAATGCTTTTTATCAAGTGATAGACCTCAATATCAAATAAGACTTTTTATAAAGGGGAAAGAAGGCCCCTTTCGTTCTGTTAGACAGATTTATTTTGCTCGATGCTGAATATTTGTTATATTTTCAATATATAGAATGTTGTAACTAAATGGGTGTATTGGCTTATGACAAATGCTAAATATGAGCTTATAAATTGCTTTAATCAATTAGAGAACAAAATAAGTAAGTTTAGTCATCTCATGGCTGAACAGCCCGTTTTTTCTGCCTCCGTATTTCGTCTCCCTGAAATTATGAAAGGTGATGAAAATAATGAAATAAAACATATTGAGGTTGAGAAAATAACAGGGAAAGATGCAATCAATCATGCTATAGCGCATTTTAATTTGTTGTTTATTCATGATAAATCAGAGTTAACCAGCAACAAATCGGCAGTTAGGTTACCCGGTGCTATTTGTATAAATGCGCCCTATTCTACTTATCGGATGTTTCATTCATTACTAGAAGATATCAATGAATTAAAAGTGAAAATAAAGAAGATTGTGACTCAGCAATCTGGCGTCGATGAATCACAACGTTTTGAGTTTATTCATGATAGTCTCCATGGTCTATTGACGTTAAATACTTATCGCTCTTTAACTTATCTTACGGATGTCGATACCGTTAGATTTGGCTGGGCAAATAAAAAAGTCATCAATAAGACCACCAAAGAACAGGTATTAAATAAGTTGCAAGCCTCATTAGAAAATGGCCGTCAACCATTAGGTATACCTAGAGAACATTGGCTGAAGCAATTAGAGCAAGAAATTACTCTAATTAGTCAGCTAAATCAGGATGCCGTACTTAAAACTCAGAGACCGGTGAAAGTTCAGCCTATTGCTCGTGTTTGGGATAGCGCACAACAAAAACAGACTCAACTTGCCTGTGCCAATCCGTTAATCATATTTGCCGTCGAAAAATCATTAGATGATATTGTGATCGGTGATTTGCCGGATTATAACGCAGACAATATTACTCTTCGCAACCGCCCCCGATCAAAGCCCATAGAATTATTGATCCCTCGCCTCAACTTATATCAAGAAGTCTAGAGATAAAATGCGATGTTCGTTGGAGATTGAGCGTGATAAAAAGTACATAGATTATGCAACATAAAAAAGCACTTACTTATTGTTAAGCAAGTGCTTTTTTTAGCTTAAACTAATCTGTTAATTAGTTTTTCATGCTGCCAACCATATCTTCAGGACGAACCCACTCGTCGAACTGTTCAGCGGTTAGATAATTCAGTTTTAAAGCTGATTCTTTCAGCGTTAACCCTTCTTTATGGGCTTTTTTAGCAATTTCAGCTGCTTTATCGTAGCCAATATGGGTATTTAGTGCAGTCACTAACATCAGTGATTCATGCAGAAGTTTTTCAATGCGCTCACGGTTTGGTTCAATACCAATCGCACAGTGCTCATTGAAGCTACGCATACCATCGGCCAAGAGGCGAATTGATTGTAAGAAATTATCAATGACCATTGGACGGAATACGTTCAGCTCAAAATTACCTGAAGCACCACCAATATTGATAGCAACATCGTTACCCATAACTTGAGCACAAAGCATCGTTAGCGCTTCGCATTGTGTTGGGTTAACTTTACCTGGCATAATTGAGCTACCTGGCTCATTTTCAGGGATTGCAATCTCACCAATACCGCAACGAGGACCAGATGCCAACCAACGAACATCATTCGCAATTTTCATCAAAGATGAAGCAAGACCTTTTAGTGCACCATGAGCGTGAACTAAAGCATCACACGTTGCTAATGCTTCAAACTTGTTAGGTGAAGTAACAAATGGTTGCCCTGTTAACTCAGCAATTTTTTTAGCGACACGTACAGCATATTCAGGGTGAGTATTTAAACCCGTACCGACCGCGGTACCGCCAAGAGCCAGTTCGCACACATGAGGTACAGAGTTTTCAATATGTTTTTCATTGTGAGCTAACATCGCTACCCAGCCAGAAATTTCTTGGCCTAACGTCAGCGGAGTTGCATCTTGTAGGTGTGTACGACCAATTTTAACGATATCTTTAAATTCTTTTGCCTTAGCATCTAATACTTTATGTAATGCTTTTAGCTCAGGAAGTAAATGTTCGCGAATAGCAACAACGGCCGCAACGTGCATAGCTGTTGGGAAGACGTCATTGGAACTTTGGCTCTTGTTAACATCATCGTTCGGGTGAATAAGACGGTCATTACCTCTTTGGCCACCTAAGATCTCACTACCACGGTTTGCAAGCACTTCATTCATATTCATGTTACTTTGAGTGCCAGAACCTGTTTGCCAGATAGCAAGAGGGAATTCTGTCGGATGCTTACCAGCGAGTACTTCGTCAGCAGCAGCGATAATCGCATCGCCACGATCTTTAGGAAGTAATCCTAAATCCATGTTAACGCTTGCAGCTGCTTTTTTAGTCACGGCTAAGGCATGGATTAAAGCAACTGGCATCTTCTCTACAGATATACGGAAATGTTCTAAAGAACGCTGGGTTTGCGCGCCCCACAACTGGTCAGCTGGTACTTCAATTGGTCCCATTGAGTCTTTTTCAATGCGAGTGGCTGCCATTACTATCTCCTTAAGTACATACACAGAATAATCGGTTTTAAAATCACCAGCTTGCAGGTAAGCTGGCAATACCCCTCTATGATGCCACACATTTAATTTCAATAATGCGACTTAACCGTGTTTATTGTATTGTAGTATCAAGGAAATAAGTTGATTTTTAGAAAAAGAGAGTTTGGCTATGCTAAAAATGATTAATAAAGTTCAAAATTATGACTGGGGAAGTAAAACTGCGCTCACACAGTTATACGCTATCCCTAACCCAGAACATTTGCCAATGGCCGAATTATGGATGGGTGCCCATCCTAAAGCGAGTTCTTATGTTGTTAACGCTAAAACCGGTCAAAAACTCTCATTAATTGATTACATTGCCAGTAATCCTGAGAAAATTCTAGGCAAAAAAGTAGCCGCGTCTTTTTCATCACGCTTGCCCTTTTTATTCAAAGTATTGTGTGCAGCAAAACCCCTTTCTGTACAGGTTCATCCGAATAAAGTTTACGCTGAGGTTGGTTTCGCTAAAGAAAATGCAGCGGGTATCCCTCTAGACTCACCTATCCGTAATTATAAAGATGATAATCATAAGCCTGAGCTAATTTATGCGCTCACCCCTTTTAAAGCGATGAATGCATTTCGCCCATTGCAAGAGATCGCCGAGTTACTTGATTTTGTTTCCGCGGCACACCCTGAAATTCAATTTTTTGTTCAATCACCGACGGAAGAAAAGCTGGCTAAATTATTTGCACAAATTCTCAGTCTTTCTGGGGAGCAGAAAGAATTAGCATTAGGTGTATTAAAAGCGGCACTTAATAGCCGCCAAGGTGAACCTTGGAATACGATAAAACAAATGGTTAGCCTTTATCCTGAAGATACTGGTTTATTTGTGCCACTTCTGCTTAATGTGATTGAGTTACAACCTGGCGAAGCGATGTTCTTATATGCAAGAACGCCACACGCATATATTGAAGGTGTAGGTTTAGAAATCATGGCAAATTCAGATAATGTCCTACGAGCTGGTTTGACCAATAAGCATATTGATGTGCCTGAATTGATAGCTAACGTTGATTTTGTTCCTAAAACAAGCAAAAGTTTACTTAGTGAACCCCAGAAATCAGGAAATATCTGTAAATACCATATACCAGTAGAAGATTTTGCATTTAATATATATTCTATTAACGGCACGGAGATAAACATAACTAATGAGACAGCTTCTATCTTATTTTGTATAGACGGTGAGTTAGTTTTGAGATCAGGCAGTGAAGAATTAAAAATCAGTTCTGGAGAATCTGTTTTTATTTCAGCCTTTGAAAAAGAAGTTCGCTTAACAGGTATAGGTGAACTTGCTCGCGTGTATAACCTTTGATTTATTTTGCGTTTTGTTCGTCTTGATTGCACGCAAAAGACGGTTTGTTAAAACTTGTACAAAATTCATTGCATGTTGAATAACGTGCTGAAAGGATGGATGTTTATAATGAAAAAGTCATTAGTTGCAGTTGGTGTTATTATTGCTGTGGGTGCTGCTTGGACAGGGGCGTCATGGTATACTGGCTCTAAAGTAGAAAAGGAATTAAACAAAGTTATCAGCAACACTAACGCATTTTTTGCTGCAAATGCGCCAGAAGCTGGACTCACATTTAAAGTTGAAAACTTTAAACGTGGCGTATTCTCATCTCAAGCAAATATCGTTATTTCAGCAGCTGAATCAGCAGGTCCTGATGAAACTATCGTTTTCAATACCGATATTGATCACGGCCCTTTCCCGCTATCACAAGTTGCTAAATTTAACCTAATGCCGAAATTAGGTGCAGCACATATTGAATTGGCAAATAACGCTTCTACAAAAGAATTATTTGAAATAACAAAAGGTAAACCTTTTATTTCAGGTGATGCTGTAATTGGTTATAGCAAAAGTATTGATTCAGATTTAGAACTGTTACCGATTGAATATTCGAAAGAAGATGCAAGTATCTCTTTCAGCGGTTCAAAAATGGTGTTCAATACGACATCTGACCTCGAAAAAGTGGATGCATCTCTAATCACTGATAATTTAGTGATTCAAAAAGCAGATAAATCTGAGGGAATGACCTTAAAAGGATTGAAATTAATCTCTAACGTAACGAAAACTCAATATGGCTTCTATACGGGTAAACAAGAGTTTGTTATCGCAGATACTGATTTTAATATCCCTGAAGTTAAATTTTCTTTCAAAAATTTAGCTATCAATTCAGATACTGTTCTTGAAAAAGAAACGGTCAAAGGGAATTTAGCTTATAGCATTGATGGACTGACAGCGCTAGGACAAAACTTAGGTTCAGGTAAAGCGGTTCTTTCAATCGATAAATTAGATGCAAAAGCATTAGGTCAATTTGTTGAGCAGTATAACAAAGCCTTAGCAGAAGGTCTGGCAAGTGGTAATCCATCCGCTGCTGGGGAACAAATTGCTATGGATATAGTCACAAAAACATTACCTCAACTGCTGCAAAGCAAACCAACCTTTTCGATTAGCCCTGCTTACTGGAAAAATGATGCTGGACAAAGCTCAATTGACTTAAGCATGACTTTCAACAAATGGAATCAAGACGAACTGACTTCATTAGCGTTGTCGAATAAGGTTGATGAAGCAGTTAAGAGCCTGTTGACCTCTTTTGACTTTAATTTCACGCTGAATAAACCTATGGCGATCGAGTTGCTTGCTCAAGCAGCTATTTTAGATCAAGGTAAAGCTGTCGATGCTGAAATCAAAAAACAGTATGTGGAACAAGCAACAGCTGAATTTGAACAAGCACAAATGATGCTGACTTCTGATATGTTCTCTTCTCCGTTTGAAGAAATGTTTATGACAGACGAAGAACGTGCTGAAAAAGCTAAGCAGAAAAAATCACCGTGGATGGTTGAAAAAGGTAATGACCTGACAATGACTATCAAATTTGCAGGTAATGATATTACTTTCAACGCGGATAAATACACTTTAGCTGACTTCTTAACTAAGATGAAGATCATGTCTAGCCCAGAAAGCACTCTGGATTATGAAGAAGAAGAAATCATCGTTCCTGAAGTTGAAGAAGCGCCAGCTGAAGGTGCAGAAGTCGCACAACCAGCAAACTAATTTAGTTTAAAATAAATCTTAAAACGCCAGTCAATCAATTTTGACTGGCGTTTTTACATCTATACTAAGAACATATATACAACGAACTATCAGCAAGATAAAGGGATGCAATTAGTGATTAACAGACAACTGCCATTAACGGATATCCACCGCCATTTAGATGGTAATATCCGCCCTGAAACGATTCTTTCTCTCGCTCAACAGCATAATATCGCGTTGCCTGCCTATGAGCTAGAAACTCTACGCCCTCACGTACAAATCATGACACAAGAAGCTGATTTAGTCGGATTTTTACAAAAATTAGATTGGGGAGTCGCTGTGTTAGCAGATTTAGATGCCTGCAAACGAGTGGCTCAAGAAAATGTTGAAGATGCTTATAATGCAGGCATTGACTACGCTGAACTACGTTTTTCTCCCTACTATATGGCAATGCAACACAAATTACCCATTGAAGGTGTCGTTGAAGCCGTGATTGATGGGATAATGGCAGGTTGTAAGCAGTATGATATCAAGATCAATTTAATTGGTATTTTGAGCCGGACTTTCGGACCAGAAGCTTGTTCTCAAGAATTAGCGGGTCTTCTCGCTCATCGTGATAAGCTTTGTGCGCTAGATCTTGCTGGTGACGAACTTGGTTTTCCTGGCTCCCTATTTAATGCCCACTTTACCCGAGCTCGTGATGCCGGTTTGCAAATAACGGTTCATGCGGGAGAAGCGGCAGGTGCAGAGAGTATTTGGCATGCGATTAAACAGTTAGGTGCGCAAAGAATCGGTCATGGCGTTAAAGCAAATGAAGACCTAGAACTCATTGAGTACTTAGCCTCACATAAAATCGGTATTGAAAGCTGCCTGACCTCCAATATTCAAACGAGTACAGTATCATCATTATCTGCACATCCGTTGAAAATGTTTTTAAATCACGGCGTATTAGCCTCAATCAATACAGATGACCCCGCGGTTGAAGGTATTGAGCTAGACCATGAATATAATATCGCCGCTCCGATGGCAGGATTAACGCAAGCTGAAATTGAACAGGCGCAAATCAATGGATTAACGATGTCTTTTCTCAGTGAGAGCGAAAAGCAGCAATTACGACAAAAAGCCGCCCTTCGCTAATCAGGGTATATTCCTTTTTCATTTTGGGAGGTTGGCTTAGAGAACAAACGGTTGCTAGCTATCAACTCTTGCTCTAGCGCATTAAGGCATGAGAGTTTCGAGCCGCTCTCCCGCCATAAACAACCTCCTTTAACAGTGGATAAAATCGATGTTATTGAGTTGATGGGACATAGAAATAATAAATAAGATTATTATTCAATTAGTTAATAGATTGAGTATTCATTTTCAACCTTACTATCCGCTGTCATTAAATGTTTAAACGGATTTTAAGATAAAGTCAGATAAGCTGTATTCTAACCCCAAACATCCCCGTTTAGGGCAGTTCAACCAAATTCTGCCCTGTTTAGCTTTTTTATTTTTATACTCAGTGGCTAATGTATGAAGTTTGTTTCCACCCATTAGTATGTTGTAACTAAATACAGGTATTTTATCGAGTAGATACCTCTACTCGACACAGAACTAATTATTTAGCTAAGCGCTTTGCATAGCGTTGAGCAAGAACAGCGCAAACCATCAACTGTATTTGATGGAATATCATTAATGGCAATAGTATCACTCCAACGACTGAGGCTGGGAAAAGAACATTCGCCATTGGAACACCATTAGCAAGACTTTTTTTAGAGCCACAAAATACAATCGTTATTTCATCTTCTTTGCTAAATTTAAATAGGCGAGCCGCTAATGTATTGAGCACCATAACAATAAATAAAATAAGGCAACTGATTACAGAGATCATAAAGAGTGAATAGGCATCAATACGCTGCCATATCCCTTCAACGACCGCTTCACTGAATGCAACATAAACAACCAATAATATTGATGACCGGTCGGTGATATTAATTAGTTTGCGATTCCGGTTAATCCAATTCGCTAATAACGGCCTAGAAAGGTGCCCTACGACAAATGGCAACATTAGCTGTAATAAAATAGCACCAATTGCATTCAGTGTATCCATCGCTTGGCTGCCATCTTCATCCATTAAGAAGCCCACTAAGATCGGCGATAAAAAGACTCCCAAAATGCTCGATGCTGAAGCACTACAAATTGCCGCGGCAACATTCCCGCCTGCAACAGAAGTAAATGCAATTGCCGATTGTACCGTTGCAGGTAACGCGCAAAGGTAAAGGAAGCCCATGTACACGGTTGGTGACATCCAAGTTGGCACCATGAAATGCAACCCTAAACCAATAATAGGAAATAAAATAAATGTGCTAGAAAAAACCAATAAATGCAGTCGCCAGTGTCCAATTCCGGCCATGATAGATTCGCGAGACAGCTTTGCGCCATGCATAAAAAATAACAGTGCAATTGCTGCTGTCGTTAAGTATTGAAAGCCGATTTTAATCTCCCCCTCACAAGGAAATAGGCTAGCAATTACCACAACACAAATCATGATAAGCAAGAAAGGATCAATTTTAAGTTTTGCTAACAAATTCATTTTAGTACCTAACAAAGAGCCAGCTTTTGCTGGCTCATTAATTTAAAATTAATTTTAGAAATCAATATCTACAGTACGTTTTTCTTTGGCTGAAATGATACCGGCTTCAATCAGCTTCATGATTTCAATCGCTTCTTGGGGTTGTACTGGGTTTTCGGCGCCATGACGGATTGCGTCGAAAATCTTAAGGTAATAACCACCGTAATGACCTTTTTTGTTCACCCACTCTTTAGAAATCAATTCATCGCCTTGTGACAGCGTCACAACTCCGTTACGTTCATCAACCCCCCAATTTTCATCGTTGGGTAACGCCCCACTTTTTAGTTTATCTTCTTGGGAATCAAGACCATATTTAACATAACTGCCTTTCATGCCATGGACGACATAAAGCGGAGATTCCGCCGCAGCCACGGTGGTAGCATGAAGAATCACTTTTTTATCTGCGTAATTAAGCAATACATGGAAATAATCGACGGCTTCTGCATTAGGGCGGATCATCGCTAAATCTGCATGAATACTGGTAGGCTTACCAAAAAATTGTAAGGCTTGATCTAATAAATGCGGGCCTAAATCATACCAAATTCCACCGCCGGCAACAGCCGATTCACGCCATCTTTGGCGTGTCACTGGACGATAGCGGTCAAAATGAGATTCATAATATTTAATGTCACCTAAGCAACCGTCAGCAAAGAGCTGTTTTAACGTCAAAAAGCCCGCATCCCAACGACGATTATGGTACACAGAAAGTATTTTTTCTGCTTTTTGGGCCTGTTGTTGTAGCGCTTCGGCTTCTTCAACAGTAACAGTAAAAGGTTTATCCACAACAACATGTTTACCTGCCGCTAGTGCTTGGCTCGCCAGCGGATAATGAGTATCGTTCGGTGTTGGAATAATAACTAATTCTATTTCAGGATTTGCAAGTAACTGTTCTGGAGAGGAGACTACCGTAACATTCGGCCAATCTGTCGTCACTTTATCTGGCTGACTGCTTGAAATTGCTGTCAGCTCATAACCTGGCAAAGTGGCAATAAAAGGTGCATGAAATGTTTTACTTGCATAACCATAACCAATAATACCCACTTTAATTGGTGCAGACATAATAACCTCATTTTATTAGTTTCCACAGAACGTATAAAAAGTATCACCATAACCAATTAATTAGCAAATAAAACTATGGTAGGATATCCATTGATTGATTCTATCAAAATAATTTTAAGTACCATTGAACACTGAAAAAAAGCATTTTAAACGCTAGCTTAGATGCTCTTAGGCAGGTAACAATATGTATTTGAATTATTATGAACTTAAATATGGAATAAATTGATATGACGCCTGTCTATGACCATCATCGAATTACGGGTTGGCTCCTTGCTCCAGCCGCCTTTATTTTAATGACATTTTTTGCTGTGTGCGCCATGGTAGTAATGTATTCCATTAAACTTTATCAAATTGTCACCACTATTGAGAATTGGTCCAGTTATATCCCGTTAGATTGGTGTTTATCATTTCTTATTACCGTTGTGATGGCGCTATTTACCGCTCATATTTTGAAATTGATGTTTATTCGTTCTAAACATTTCCCTCGCCGTTTTATTATTTGGCTATTAGTGTTATTGCTGTTGGGATTAAAAACCTTCGCCTTCGCTGCCGTTGAAGACAATATCGCACTAAAAACACTCGCTTGGCCACTTATTGGCGCGGGAGTCTTTGTGCCTTACATTAAAAATTCTGCCCGCGTGAAAATGACTTTCACACAAGATCGATAAGCATCACAAAAATAGCTTGTTATCATACGCTCAGTTTTACTGACATACGTCGGTCTTTGTTCTTTAATTTTGTTTTCAGGCTATGAAATGACTGATTATCTTTTACTATTTATTGGAACAGTGCTGGTTAATAACTTTGTGCTGGTAAAATTCCTTGGTCTGTGTCCATTTATGGGCGTATCAAAAAAACTCGAAACAGCCATTGGAATGGGCTTTGCTACGACTTTTGTCATGACACTTGCCTCCATCAGTTCTTGGCTGATGGACACGTTAATTTTAGTGCCTCTTGACCTTCTCTATCTACGCACCCTCAGCTTTATTTTAGTGATCGCCGTCGTTGTTCAGTTCACCGAAATGGTTGTCAGAAAAACCAGTCCAACACTCTACCGCTTATTAGGGATTTTTCTCCCACTCATTACAACTAACTGTGCTGTGTTAGGTGTTGCTCTGTTAAATATCAACCAGTCGCATGGTTTCTTACAGTCAGCCGTTTATGGTTTTGCTGCCGCAGTCGGCTTCTCATTGGTCATGGTTTTGTTTGCCGCTATTCGTGAACGGCTTGCTGTTGCCGATGTCCCTGCTCCTTTTCGTGGTTCATCTATTGGCCTAGTTACTGCTGGACTTATGTCTTTAGCATTTATGGGTTTTAGTGGTTTGGTGAAATTCTAATGATGTCGTTATGGATTGCTATTGGCATTTTAGCTGTTTTGGGACTGATTTTTGGTTTAGTCCTTGGCTATGCCTCTCTACGCTTTAAAGTTGAAGAAGACCCTATTGTCGAAAAAATTGATGCGATTTTGCCTCAAAGCCAATGTGGTCAATGCAGCTACCCAGGCTGTCGTCCTTATGCGGAAGCCGTCGCTAATAATGGTGAGATGATCAATAAATGTGCCCCCGGCGGCGAGCAAGTTATGTTGAAAATTTCCGAGCTGCTGAATGTCGACCCTCAACCGATTGACGGCGATGAGAGTGCACAGAATCCCGTTCGTAAAGTTGCCATTATTGATGAGGAAAACTGTATTGGATGCACCAAATGTATCCAAGCATGTCCTGTCGATGCCATTGTTGGTGCAACCAGAGCGATGCATACCGTCATTGAAGACTTGTGTACAGGTTGTGACCTATGTGTCGCGCCCTGCCCAACCGACTGTATTGAACTGGTTCCCGTGAAAACGACGACGGCAAACTGGAAATGGGATTTAAACAGTATTCCAGTTAAAAATATTCCTGTGTCAGCTAATGAACAACAGCCCAAATCACCCTTTTCTGCGGTAAAAGGTGATGCACATGTTTAATTTATTTAACTGGCTGAAAAAAGATACTATTTGGGATTTTTCAGGCGGCATACATCCACCTGAAATGAAGCTTCAATCCAGCCAAGTTCCAATGCGCGTGGCTTCAATCCCTGAGCAGCTTATTATTCCGTTACAACAGCATTTAGGCCCTGAAGGTGAGTTAATTGTTAAAGCGGGTGATCATGTACTCAAAGGCCAACCTTTAACACGTGGTGTTGGCCGAACCGTACCTGTCCATGCTTCAACGTCCGGTACAATCACCGCAATTAAACCGATGGTTACCGCTCACCCTTCTGGCTTAAAAGAACTGTCGGTTTGCCTCAACGCTGATGGCGAAGATACTTGGTGCGAATTATTTCCTGAGCCTAATTATTTACAACTCACCCCAGCGCAACTATTGCAAAAAATTGAACAAGCAGGTATCGCCGGACTTGGGGGGGCAGGCTTTCCAACAGCCTCTAAGCTTGCCGGGGGGAAAGATGCGATCAAGACCTTAATTGTGAATGCCGCGGAATGTGAACCTTATATCACCGCGGATGATCGCCTCATGCAAGAACATGCAGATGAGGTCATCGAAGGCTGTCGCGTTTTGCAACACCTACTCAATCCTGATCAAATTCTTATTGGTATTGAAGACAATAAGCCAGACGCTATTGCGGCTTTAAAAAAAGCAATAACCACTCATGATAAGCATATTTTTATTCGGGTCATTCCGACTAAATATCCTTCTGGCGGAGCCAAACAGCTTACTAAAATTTTGACGGGTAAAGAGGTTCCCTCCGGTGCTCGTTCATCTCAAATCGGCGTATTAATGCAGAACGTGGGAACGGTGGTTGCAATAAAACGAGCCGTGATTGATGGTCAACCTTTAATCGAACGTGTCGTGACCGTAACGGGTGAGTCGATCGCCTCTCCGGGTAACTTTTGGACTCGTCTAGGTACCCCTGTACAACACCTTTTACAACAGACGGGTTTTACGCCTGCAACTGAGCAAATGGTCATTATGGGTGGCCCATTAATGGGGTTTACTTTGCCTGACCTTAACGCGCCCGTTGTTAAGATTTGTAACTGTTTACTGGTTCCTAGTATCGAAGAGGTTGGGCAAAAGCCTCTTGAAGAAGCGTGTATTCGTTGTGGTTTATGTGTTGATGCATGCCCTGCTGCTCTGCTCCCTCAGCAACTGTATTGGTTCAGTAAAGGTAAAGAGCATGAGAAAGCACAGAAGCATAACCTATTTGATTGTATAGAATGCGGCGCTTGCGCCTATGTTTGTCCAAGTAATATTCCTCTCGTGCAATATTACCGACAAGAAAAAGCAGAAATACGTGAGATTAAGCAAGAGGAACGACGGGCAGCAGAAGCAAAATTACGTTTTGAAGCGAAACAGCAGCGGATGGAACGCGAAAAACTGGCCCGAGAAGAACGCCATAAAAAATCAGCTGTTCAAGTGGAGGCATCCGATAAAGATGCTGTTGCCGCAGCCCTTGCTCGTGTAAAAGCCAAAAAATCAGCTGCCACATCCGCAATTGATGTCATTGTAGGTGCAGAGCCCGATAACAGTGCGGTTATTGCCGCAAGAGCGGCACGTAAAGAGCAAGCGAGAGCAAAACAGGCCGAGAAACAAGCCGCTACAATGATAGCAGAAGATAATACTAACGACCCACGTAAGGCTGCCGTAGCCGCTGCACTTGCTCGTGCTAAGGCGAGAAAAGCCGCGGCCGCGCAAGAAAGCAAAGGTGACACTGTCACTCAACCTACGGAAGCAAACGATGGGAATGATCCGCGTAAGGCAGCGGTTGCTGCGGCTATTGCTCGTGCAAAAGCCAAGAAAGCGGCTCAACAGGAGACTATCGCCTCAGAGAACGTAGAACCAACCAGCGCTGAAGAACCAGCTGAGGTTGATCCGCGTAAGGCAGCGGTTGCCGCCGCTATTGCTCGTGCAAAAGCCAAAAAAGCGGCTCAACAGGAGGCTACTGCCTCAGAGAACGTAGAACCAACCGGCGCTGACGAACCGGCTGAGGTTGATCCGCGTAAGGCAGCGGTTGCTGCGGCTATTGCTCGTGCAAAAGCCAAAAAAGCGGCTCAACAGGAGGCTACTGCCTCAAAGAGCGCAGAGCCAACCAGCGCTGACGAACCGGCTGAGATTGATCCGCGTAAGGCAGCGGTTGCCGCCGCTATTGCTCGTGCGAAAGCTAAAAAAGCGGCTCAACAGGAGGCTTCCGCCTCTGAGAACGTAGAACCAACCAGCGCTGACGAACCGGCTGAGGTTGATCCACGTAAGGCTGCGGTTGCCGCGGCTATTGCTCGTGCAAAAGCCAAAAAAGCGGCTCAACAGGAGGCTACTGCCTCAGAGAGCGCAGAGCCAACTAGCGCTGACGAATCGGCTGAGGTTGATCCGCGTAAGGCAGCGGTTGCCGCGGCTATTGCTCGTGCGAAAGCCAAAAAAGCGGCTCAACAGGAGACTATCGCCTCAGAGAACGTAGAGCCAACCAGCGCTGACGAACCGGCTGAGGTTGATCCACGTAAGGCTGCGGTTGCCGCCGCTATTGCTCGTGCGAAAGCCAAGAAAGCGGCTCAACAGGAGACTATCGCCTCAGAGAACGCTGAACCAACCAGCGCTGACGAACCGGCTGAGATTGATCCGCGTAAGGCAGCGATTGCCGCCGCTATTGCTCGTGCGAAAGCCAAGAAAGCGGCTCAACAGGAGGCTACCGCCTCAGAGAGCGCAGAGCCAACCAGCGCTGACGAACCGGCTGAGGTTGATCCACGTAAGGCTGCGGTTGCTGCGGCCATTGCCCGTGCTAAAGCCAAAAAAGCAGCACAAGATAAAGCACAACTTATCGCGAAAGCCGATGAAGAGGAAATGCTTTCCCCTGCTGCTGAGCAGCCAATTGAAGAAGAAACAGATCCTCGTAAAGTCGCCGTTGCCGCAGCGATAGCTCGTGTAAAAGCGAAACAGGCTCAAAAACAAAACGAACAAACCATGACAGAGTAAGTGATTAAATACCATGAAATTTAGGCCTATTGACCCAAATAATCGCCGTTTGAAAATTGCAAGCGCTCCATTTACCCATGATAATCAAAGCACTAGCCTTGTTATGCTATGGGTGATATTGGCCGCTTTGCCTGGTATTGCGGCACAAATTTACTTTTTTGGTATTGGTACTCTCTATCAAATTGTTTTAGCCATAATCACGGCCATTATCGTCGAGGGCATTGCTATTCGCCTTCGTCAAAAGCCTGTATTGAATGTACTCAAAGATAACTCTGCGGTTGTAACGGCGCTATTATTAGGTATTAGCCTACCGCCATTAGCGCCGTGGTGGATGATCGTTTTAGGAACAGCTTTCGCGATAATTATTGCAAAACAATGCTATGGTGGATTAGGACAAAACCCATTTAACCCTGCTATGGTCGGTTATGTTGTACTCTTAATTTCATTTCCCGTACAAATGACCAGTTGGTTACCTCCCCATGAGTTACAGACTTTAAATATCAATGCATTAGAAAGTCTATCAATTATTTTTACAGGGCATACCCCAACTGGAGTTACGCTTGATGCCTTACGAATGGGTGTCGATGGAATGAGCCAAGCAACCCCATTAGACAGTTTTAAAACAGGGCTTTTAACTCATCCTATTTCAGATGTTTTACAGCAGCCTATTTTGCAAGGCTCTCTCGCTGGTATTGGCTGGCAATGGGTGAATATTGCCTATTTAGTCGGTGGCGTAATCATGTTGAATCGCCGTATTATCAGTTGGCAAATCCCTGTTGCATTTCTCGCTACATTGGCATTTTGTGCAATCGTAAGCTGGTTAATCGATTCTGAGCGCTACTCTCCACCTTTAGTGCAATTACTCTCAGGCGCAACTATGTTAGGGGCCTTCTTTATTGCAACTGACCCGGTAACAGCCTCCACAACACCAAAAGGTCGCCTCATTTATGGTGTGATGATTGGTTTATTAGTATGGTTAATTCGTGTTTATGGTGGTTATCCCGATGCCGTCGCTTTTGCTGTCTTATTAACCAACATTACCGTTCCTCTCATTGACCACTATACGCAACCCCGTGCATACGGGCATGGACATAAGTAAGGAGGCTGTATGTTGAATACGATGCGCCGTCATGGGGCTATTTTGGCGCTATTTGCAGCAGGTACAACGGCTCTCAGTGCTACGGTTTATACGTTAACTAAGGATACCATTGCTCAACAAGCGGCGATTGTGCAAAAGCAATTACTTGACCAAGTCGTGCCAACCCATTTATATGATAATGATTTAGGACAAGAGTGTTATTTAGTCGGTGCTGAGGCCCAACTTGGCGGTAAACAACCCCATCGACTGTACATTGCGCGAAAGAATGGTGAACCTGTCGCCGCCGCTCTCGAATCGATTGCGCCTGATGGCTATTCTGGCGCGATACATCTATTAGTTGGCACTGATTTTAACGGTAATGTCCTTGGTGTTAGGGTGACTGAACATCATGAAACCCCCGGACTCGGCGATAAAATTGAAACTCGAATTTCCGATTGGATCACGCTATTAACAGGTAACGTTGCTTCTGAGCAGGACCCTAAATGGGCGGTAAAAAAAGATGGTGGTAATTTTGATCAATTTACGGGTGCGACAATAACGCCAAGAGCGGTTGTGAATGCCACTAAGCGCACTGCTGTTTTTATGCAAAAAATACCACAAAATCTATCAAGTTACCCAATTTGTGGAGCTGAATAATCATGAGTGAATCTAAAGAACTTTTTGCCCAAGGCTTATGGAAAAATAACTCAGCGCTGGTACAACTTTTAGGGCTATGCCCTTTACTCGCGGTTTCATCAACAGCAACCAATGCACTAGGACTTGGGCTTGCCACAACACTGGTATTAATCTGTACCAATGTGGCTGTCTCGGCATTTCGTCGTTGGGTACCGAGTGAAATCCGTATACCTATTTATGTCATGATTATTGCTTCTGTTGTTAGCGCCGTACAGATGTTAATTAATGCTTATGCTTTCGGCCTCTATGAGTCTTTAGGCATTTTTATTCCCCTGATTGTGACAAACTGTATTGTTATTGGCCGCGCGGAAGCCTATGCATCAAGGAATCCAGTGCCACTTTCAGCCGTTGATGGACTTGCTATGGGATTAGGGGCTACCGCGGCTTTACTTGTTCTCGGCGCTATGCGTGAAATTTTAGGCAATGGCACGTTATTTGATGGTGCAGATTTACTTTTAGGGCCATGGGCTAAATCATTAAGAATTGAAGTGTTACAGCTTGACTCTCCGTTTTTACTCGCTATGCTGCCACCGGGTGCTTTTATCGGTCTAGCATTAATGCTTGCGGGTAAATATTTAATTGATGAAAAAATGAAAAAACGAGCCGCTCTCAAGTCAGGTCTGCAACCTGAACGTGAATACCCAAAAGAACAAGGATGCGGCAGCCATATTTCTAGATAAAATTGATTGTGAGCTATGAATAAATCAAAACGTATTGAGATATTAACTCGTTTACGCGATAACAATCCCAATCCAACAACGGAATTACAATTTAATTCCCCTTTCGAGCTGCTGATCGCTGTTTTGCTATCAGCACAAGCCACGGATGTTAGTGTTAACAAAGCAACCGCTAAATTATATCCGGTAGCAAATACACCTGAAGCTATGTTGGCGCTAGGTGTTGATGGCATCAAAGAATATATAAAAACCATTGGGCTATTTAACACCAAAGCGGAAAGTGTGATTAAAACTTGTAAGATCTTAATTGAAAAACATAACAGCCAAGTGCCCGAAGATCGTGCCGCGCTCGAAGCCTTACCCGGCGTGGGTCGCAAAACGGCCAATGTTGTTCTAAATACAGCATTTGGTTGGCCAACTATCGCTGTTGATACCCATATTTTTAGGGTCTGTAATCGAACTAACTTTGCACCGGGTAAAAATGTTGTCGAAGTGGAAGAAAAGCTCCTAAAAGTCGTCCCCGCTGAGTTTAAAGTCGATTGCCACCATTGGTTTATTTTGCATGGTCGCTATACCTGTATTGCTCGTAAGCCTCGTTGTGGTTCTTGCATTATCGAAGACTTATGCGAATTTAAAGATAAAGTTTACCCTGAAAATTAATATTACACTGCTCCCAGTAATTTGTTCACGATGCAATTTTTTCTTGCTCTAAGACTTTGTCTTACGTAACAATGGGAGTCAAACTCAACCTCCATAAAAACGGTAAGTATGTTTCAAGACAACCCATTGCTCGCGCAACTCAAACAGCAGCTACATTCTCAAACCCCACGAGTTGAGGGTTTGATAAAAAGTACCGACAAAGGTTTCGGTTTTCTCGAAGTAGATGGACAAAAAAGCTACTTTGTACCTCCTCCGCAGATGAAGAAAGTCATGCATGGTGACCGTGTTGTGGCTGCTATTCATACCGATAAAGACCGTGAATTCGCTGAGCCAGAAGAACTTGTCGAACCTTTTCTCACGCGTTTTGTAGGTCGAATTCAGAAAAAAGATAATGATAACCGTTTATTCGTTATTCCAGATCATCCGCTACTAAAAGATACGATTTCTTGCCGCCCAACCAAAGACGTTACCCATGAATTTGCACAAGGAGATTGGGTTGTTGCTGAAATGCGTCGTCACCCCTTAAAAGGTGATAAAGGTTTTTACGCTGACATTACAGAATTCATTACGGATGGTGAAGACCATTTTGCGCCTTGGTGGGTAACACTGCGTCGTCATCAACTTGATCGTGCAGAGCCACAAATGGTGGATAGTGAACGTGACGATGAAGGCATTGAACGCATTGACCTCACTCACCTTCATTTTGTCACTATCGATAGTGCCAGCACGGAAGATATGGATGATGCGCTCTATGTTGAAAGAACCCCTGAAGGTAATCTAAAGCTTTATATTGCTATTGCCGATCCAACCAGTTATATCAAAGAAGGCAGTGAATTAGATAAACTGGCTTTGGCACGTTCTTATACCAATTATCTTCCTGGTTTTAACATTCCAATGCTACCTCGTGAGCTATCCGACAACCTATGCTCTTTGCGCCCTAATGAGCAGCGCCCTGCACTTGTCTGTGCCACGACGATATTAGCAGATGGCAGTATCGCTGAAGATATTCAATTCTTTAGTGCTTGGGTTGAGTCTAAATCTAAATTGGTTTACGACGAAGTTTCTGATTGGTTGGAAAAAACAGGTAGTTGGCAGCCAGCTAATCCAGCGGATCAACAACAGATCGAGTTACTAAAAGAGATGGCTGATAAACGCCATCAATGGCGTCAACAAAATGCACTGGTGTTTAAAGATCGCCCTGATTATCGTTTCCTATTAGATGATAAAGGCAATGTCATTGATATCATTGTAGAAAGCCGCCGTACAGCAAATCGTATTGTCGAAGAAGCCATGATAACGGCTAACCTGTGTGCAGCAATACAACTGAAAAACAGCTTAGGTTTTGGTGTATTTAATGTCCACATGGGCTTTGAACCATTACAAATTGACCAAGTCGTACAAACGTTGAAAGATCATGGTATCGAAACGACCGCGGACGCATTGCTAACTTTGGAAGGTTTCCGTCAACTACGTCGTCAGTTAGATGCACAACCGACCCAATTCTTAGACAGTCGTATCCGCCGCTTCCAAACATTTGCTGAGGTGAAAAGTGAACCCGGCCCGCATTTTGGCTTAGGTTTTGACGCTTACGCAACTTGGACATCACCGATTCGTAAATATACAGACATCGTTAACCATCGGTTATTAAAGTCTGTGATTGCTGGCCAGCCTTCAACGAATAAGCCAACAGAAGAGTTGTCAATAAAATTAGCTGAACGCCGCCGTGCAAACCGCATGGCTGAACGCGATGTCGGTGATTGGCTATATGCGCGTTTCTTAAAGCCATTTGAGGGGACTGACCAAGTTTTCCCAGCGGAGATCATCGATATTACTCGTGGTGGTGTTCGTGTCCGACTCACCGATAATGGTGCTGTTGCTTTTATCCCAGCGCCGTTCTTACATGCTGTGCGCGACGAAATACAATGTAGCCAAGAAACGGGCAGCGTATTAATTAAAGGTGAACCTGCGTACAAACTCAACGATATTATTCATGTCAATATCGCCGAAGTGCGTATGGAAACACGTAATATTGTTGCTCGCCCCGCCGCATAATTCTTTTTAATACTATACTATAAATATGCTACTGATTTTATCAGTAGCATATTGTTTTATTGCCGTCTTATTTAGTCTACAACACTTAGTTATATTTCCGTTTTTTATAGATATTAATTCCCGATAATTCTGATTCGTATAATTACTGATTGTGATAATTTGGTTACGTCCACAAAACTCGGAGTCACTAAAATGAACACGACAAGTAAACGCGTTACGACATTCGCTTTAGCCACTATTATCGCTATTAGCCTGAGTGCATGCTCAAATATGTCAAAACGAGACAAGAATACCGCTGTAGGTGCTGGCGTAGGTGCCGTAGGTGGGGCAATCCTAACGGGAGGTAGCACACTAGGAACTGTTGGTGGCGCTGCTGTTGGTGGGATTATTGGACATCAAGTCGGAAAATAAATTCATGGCTAAGGGGCTTTCCCCTTAGCCTGTATTACGATCAGCCACCCGCTAACTTAACGTGATAGCCTTTTGCTTCTAAAAGTTGTTTGATTATGTCGCGTTTATCGCCTTGGATCTCAATATCACCGTCTTTTACTGAGCCGCCACAACCGCACTTTTTCTTCAATTCCGCAGCCAGTTTTGCCAGTTCGCCATCGTCTAGGTCAAGTCCGGTAACAATACAAACGCCCTTACCTTTACGCCCAGCCGTTTCACGACGGATCCTAACAATACCGTCTCCTTTAGGGCGTTGGATTTTTGGCTTCTCTTGTTCTATTCGCCCACTCTCAGTGCTATAGACTAGGCGACTATTTGAATCACTCATACTCAAGCCTTAATCGATTGGTTGATTTGCTGTAATGCTAATGCAGGGTTATCGCTACGAGTGATCGGCCGACCAATCACCATATAATCAACCCCTGCTTGTAATGCATCTTGTGGCGTCATGATACGACGTTGGTCACCCACATCACTTCCTACAGGGCGAATGCCTGGCGTGACTAATTTAAAATCACGACCACACAATGATTTTAATCTTTTTGCCTCGTGCGCTGAACACACGACACCATCTAAACCACACTCTTTCGTCAATAATGCCAAACGTTCAGCATGCTCTGCCGGTGTCGCATTAATACCAACCCCCAGCAAATCAGATTGATCCATACTGGTTAAAACGGTAACTGCTGTTAATAATGGCGCTTCTTTACCATAAGGCTCTAATGCTTTTCGGGCGGCTTCCATCATACGGCTGCCACCACCTGCATGAACGTTCACCATCCAAACCCCCATCTCTGCTGCCGCAGCGACTGCACGAGCAACGGTATTTGGGATATCGTGGAATTTCAAATCAAGGAAAACCTCAAAGCCTCGTTGATGCAGTGACTTGACAAAGTGCGGGCCATTAAAGGTAAACATCTCTTTACCGACTTTCAAACGGCATTCACGGGGATCAATTAGGTCAACAAACGCCAATGCAGCGTCTACATCTTCATAGTCGAGTGCAACAATGACTGGCGAGTGAGTAGATACACGAGCGTGGTTTTCTGTTGAAGAAATCATTTAGTTGTAGCCTTAATCATATTTGGTAAAAAGTGACACTGTCACTGTCCATCTAATCCACGAATTGGTTTGATTGTGTCCCATGAACGGCAAGATGGGCAATGCCAATATAACGAATGTGAGGTAAAACCACATTTGTGGCAACGGTAATCGGGTTTAGTTCTAATTTGCTCACCTACCATTTTGCGTAACAGGATTAAGCTTTCTTTTGCTCGCCCTTCTTCCGCTTCTTGTAGGTGGTAATCCATTAAGCGATAAAATAATCGCATGGTGGGATGGCGTTGAATCTGATCATTAATATAACTTGCAGCAGCCTCATGATTTTGTTTATCAACAATAATATCGGCTAAGTAAAGTTCAGCAATTGCGCCCGTATTGCCAGCAACACATTGACGTAAGTACGTTTCCCAATCTTCGATATTCGCAGTTTGTTGGTAGCAATCATGCAATAAAGGCAAGGTTTCAGCCACCAGCTCTCTGTCTTGTTCATAAACTTGTTTTAGGACCGCAATGGCTTTGTCATACTGCCCTTGCTCAATAAAAATGCGCCCTTTCATAATCGACACACGAGCACAGGTTTTATCGGCCTGTTCTGCCTTATTGAGTAAGCTTAATGCACCATCAAGGTCGTCACTGCTAAGATGTTGGCTAGCTAGCTCACAATAGAAATGCGCAATATTTTCACGTTGCTCTTCATTACCCAATTTAACTAATTTGGTGGCAATCTCGATAGCCTTACTCCATTCACTAGTCAGTTGGAAAATACTGAGTAATGACTGCAAGGCATTTTGCTTAAAATCGACCTCATCAGTTAATTGCTGAAACATATTTTCAGCGCGATCATAAACCCCTGCCGCCATATAATCACGGCCGAGTTGCTGAGTGGCTAAAAGACGTTGTTCAAAAGATAATGATGCACTTTCAACAAGCGATTGATGAATTCGGATTGCTCGTTCAACCTCACCTCGGGAGCGAAATAAATTACCTAATGTGAGATGTGCTTCAAATGCGGAGCTATCCTCTTTCAACATATCGAGAAAGAGGTCAACAGCTTTATCTTGCTGATTTGACAAAAGAAAGTTAACACCCGTCACATAGTCTCGTGACAGGCGATTAGCATGTTGCTGCTTGTCTTGTTGAGCGCTTCGACGCCCCATATACCAGCCGTATGCAGCCGCGACAGGTAACAACAGAAACAGCAGCTCAAACATACAAGTTTATTCCTTGTTCTTCTGAGCCACAATTTCTGTAGAATCAGAGAATGTTTTATCATCCACACTCAGTTGGGATTCAAGGCGTTTGATTTTACGGCGCGCATTTTTCAGGCTAACCACCGCACGCAAATAAAACAGCCCTGCAACTAACCAACCGAGCACAAAACCGACCCCAAACAACGAAGCCAAAAGCGAAGATAATGCAAAATCTCCCTGCGCAATCAGATAGTTAAATGTAATCACCTGATTATTGCTTGAGCCTAGCGTTATTGAAATGATAAAAATCACAACAGCTAGTAATAATATCAGAAAATATTTCACATTCTTTCCCGTTATCCGTTTTTATGAAATGAAATTATCTACCTGATAAGGTAGCATTTCTGGCGCACTCAGACAAAGTAATTTATCTTATACGCCGACTTTGCTGATGCCTTATGGCGCTTATTTAAGCGACTTTTGTGCTATCACTCGCGACTTATGCTCGCTCTTTTAATACAGCACATGCCACCAAGGCTAGAATCGCGCTAATGATAATGGATGCAATAGCATCAACTGGCCAATGCATTCCTAGTAGCAATCGACTCAAAACAATCCCTTCAGCCCACACAGCAATTATCACTGAAAGTAGATATTGCCTACGCTGCCAAAATAGCCCGATCAATAATAACGCCCAACCTGCGGCAAATAAAACATGGCCTGATGGAAATGAATACCCTGTTTCAGCCTGCCAATGTTTCCGTTGCCATGACGGAACCTGAGCATTTTCTTTAACAAACTGTTTAATTACCTCAGCCCGTTGTTTTCTTTTTAATTCATAAAAATCTGAATTCGAAATGCCATACTCTTTTTCTAACCAAACCACATAAGGTCGTGGTTCTTGGAGACTGTTTTTAACAATCCCTTTGATACCTTGTCCCGCAACAATACAACAGATAATCACGATCCCCCATAAAATGGTGTGTTTTAATTTGAGCTTACAAACATAAAAAGTCAGAGCGAGTAAAACGGTTGAGGTTATTAGGCTATAAGGGAGCCCCGCAGTTTCGGTTAACCAAAACAGCCATTTAATCGATTCTACTTTCGATGACGGCAGCCAATACCAGCCGCTCATCCACAGTACGGTAGGCGGAATAAGTAATAAAACAGCAAAAGCGATGATGGGATATATTGATCTATTCATTTTATGCTATTTATGCCTGTTGAGTATTTGAATTAATAAAATTTGATTCACAAGTGATTAACTCTGTTATAGTAATGAATAGGAGACCGTGTGCAAATAAAAGTCTTCTCTATATGCTAAACACCATATAGCATCGATAGATTATCCCCTATCGATTAACGTTCTTAATTACGCAAGAGTTATTTCAACTAATGAATGAAAATATGCAGCTAATACGTGTTGCCGAAGCCAAATTACCCACTCCTTTCGGCGAGTTCTTAATGGTCGGGTTTGAGGAAATAGCAACCGGTCGTGACCACGTCGCTCTCATTTTTGGCGATATATCAGGTCCGGAACCAGTGCTCAGTCGTATCCACTCCGAATGCTTAACGGGTGATGCGTTATTCAGCTTACGCTGTGATTGCGGTTTCCAATTAGAAGCAGCACTTTCTCAGATTAGTAAAGAAGGCCGTGGAGTGCTACTTTATCATCGCCAAGAAGGTCGCAATATTGGCCTACTCAATAAAATTCGTGCCTATGCATTACAGGATCAAGGCTTAGATACCGTCGAAGCGAATCTTAAATTAGGTTTTAAAGCGGATGAGCGCGATTTTACACTGTGCTCTGACATGTATAAATTATTGGGTATTAACGAAGTCCGCTTATTAACCAATAATCCTAAAAAAATTAATATTATGCGTGAAGCCGGCATTAATGTTGTTGAACGTGTTCCTTTAATTGTTGGCCGTAATCCAAGCAATGCTCATTACTTAGATATAAAAGCTGAGAAAATGGGGCATATGCTATTTAAGCATCAATAATTTTTCAAAAATGGAAGAGCTTATGATCGCGCTCTTCCTTTACCAATATTAAAATAATAACAATCGGTTGTATGACTTTCCCTCTCTGATATATTCACTTTCACTCTATAAGGTTTATACTGTTACCCATCAATGATCTCGAAAAATAAATTTAACGACTTAAATTTATTTCTCTGATAATAAGGAGCTACGGTGAATAACCTGCATTCTATCCAACGTATGAGAAGATTACGCAAAACTGAAAAAATGCGTGACCTTTTCCAAGAAACGCATCTTTCCCTTAATGACCTGTGTCTACCTATCTTTGTTGAAGAAGGTATTGACGATTATAAACAAATCGACAGTATGCCTGGCGTTGTACGTATCCCTGAAAAACGTTTAGCCTTTGAAATAGAACGTATTGCCAAAGCAGGCATTAAATCTGTGATGACATTTGGCGTTTCTCATCATTTGGATGAAACGGGTAGCGATGCGTGGCAAGAAAATGGTTTAGTCGCACGTATGTCACGCATATGTAAAGATACCGTCCCCGAAATGATTGTGATGTCAGATACTTGTTTCTGTGAATATACATCACATGGTCATTGTGGTGTTATGCAGGGTGACATTGTTGATAATGATGCCACAATCCATAACTTAGGTTTGCAAGCAGTGGCCGCTGCTCGAGCAGGTGCGGACTTTATCGCCCCTTCAGCTGCAATGGATGGACAAGTTGCAGCCATTCGCCACGCTCTAGATGCAGCGGGTTTTACAGACACCGCAATCATGTCTTACTCCACAAAGTTTGCGTCAGCGCTCTATGGTCCATTTAGAGATGCGGCAGGCTCTTGTTTGAAAGGTGACAGAAAAACCTATCAAATGAATCCGATGAACCGCCGCGAAGCCATTCATGAATCATTGATTGATGTTCAAGAAGGCGCTGATGCACTAATGGTTAAACCCGCGGGAGCTTATTTAGATATCATTCGTGACCTACGCGAACGTACTGAATTGCCGATTGGCGCTTATCAGGTTAGTGGCGAATATGCACAAATTAAATTTGCTGCAATGGCGGGAGCGATCGACGAAACTCGCGTGACGCTTGAAACTTTAGGTGCGATCAAACGCGCTGGTGCTGATATGATTTTCACCTATTTTGCACTTCAACTCGCTGAAGACAAAATTCTGTCCCTCTAATGATTGTCTACAGTGCCCGTTAATGCATTCATTAACGGGCATTTTCATTTACCCTTTTTGCCTGTTAAGTTGTTCTGTTAATCGTAGGGCATAACTTTGCGCAACACTTGGGTCATGTAGGCCTGTAATCAACAATTTTTGCTTTTCATCAGCAGTCTTTGCAGCCACTCCCCAGCAGGCGATATCCGCCCTTGAGTGAGACATTTCATCCAAATTGGCTACTTTTTCTGGCATGGCCACAATATCGTTGTTTTGAGATAAGGGGACTATATCTATTGCGACATAATCCGCATGACGACCTAATGGGAATTCTTTATCTACCAATAAACGGAGATCACAAACTTCAGTTTCGGGTGTTTGCATCACAATGGAATATAAATTTGGAATATGTTCAAGAATATCTCGAACTTCATTTTGATAATGATGACTTGACGAACTTGACGAGGTAGAGACGAGAATATCTGCAGCCCAAAGTGCACCTTTGTAAAAATCCGTTGCATTAATATCTGCCATATCTTTTTCCTTTACGTTAGATCATTTCATTAGCCCGTTTATATCTTATCGAATATCAATATACGCTATTTGTATCCGCCGATTTAAAAATACGTCCCCACTCCTTACGCATTTTTATCCCCCTGTGAGCAGTTATTCCCCCCTTACCGACCGCAAAATGTATTTCGCCACCCAAAAAACACTCTGTACATCCATTCATAGAGCCTAACAGCAACATCATCATAACCTGAAGTTAATCGCATTATATTGCGAAATAACAATAAAAAACGCCCATTGTAAAAATACAGATGGGCGTTTTTAACCAACAAATGCCAAAAATTAGTGCAGCATTTGACGGATCACATAATGCAAGATACCGCCATTTCGGTAATATTCCATCTCGGTGGCTGTATCAATGCGGCAACGTGTGGCGATTTCTTTCACCTGCCCATCTCCATAGGTGATTTTCACCACGATATGTTGACCCGGCTCAATGGATTGCAAGTACTCAACATCTATACGCTCATCACCTTTAAGCCCCAGCGTTTTACGTGTGGTGCCTTGTGGGAATTCCAGAGGAATAACCCCCATACCAATGAGGTTAGAACGGTGAATACGCTCATAAGATTCTGCAATCACCACGCGAACACCCAGCAAATTAGTGCCTTTTGCTGCCCAATCTCGACTCGAACCAGAACCATATTCCTTACCGGCAATGATGGCTAAAGGCAATTTTTCTTTTTGGTACAGCATGGCGGCATCATAAATTGCCATTTGTTTGCCCGTTGGAATATGTTTTGTATAGCCACCTTCAACCCCTGGCACCATTTCATTACGAATACGAATATTTGCAAACGTACCACGCATCATCACTTCATGGTTACCACGGCGAGAACCGTAGGAGTTAAAATCAGCGACAGCCACACCATGTTCCTGCAAGTAGCGTCCCGCTGGACTATCTACCTTAATATTCCCTGCTGGAGAAATATGGTCCGTTGTGACTGAATCGCCTAATATGGCCAGAATATGCGCTCCATGGATATCCTGAACAACCTCTGGTTCCGCCTTCATACCTTCAAAGAAAGGTGGATGACGGATATAGGTAGAATCCTCCTGCCAGTGATAAGTAGAGGAGCTTTCAACCTGTAATGCTTGCCATGCTTCGTCTCCATCAAAAACAGCACTGTATTCTTTACGGAACATTTCTGTTTTCACTTTTTCAACCGCTTGGGCAATTTCAGCGCTTGATGGCCAAATATCTTTCAGGTAGACATCATTACCTTGATGGTCTTTACCTAGCGGGTCTGTTTTGACATTGATATTCATGTTGCCCGCGAGTGCATAGGCAACCACCAGCGGTGGTGACGCAAGCCAATTGGTTTTGACTAAAGGATGGATCCGCCCTTCAAAGTTGCGGTTTCCAGATAATACCGCCCCTACGGTCAAATCGCTCTCTTTGATCGCTTGTTCAATCGGTTCTGGTAATGGACCTGAGTTACCGATACAAGTTGTACAACCATAACCCACAAGATTAAAGCCTAATTTGTCTAAATACGGCGTCAAACCGGCTAAAGCTAAATAGTCGGTAACCACTTTAGAACCCGGCGCTAAAGAAGATTTAACCCAGGGTTGACGCGTTAAGCCTTTTTCTACTGCTTTTTTCGCTAATAGCCCAGCAGCCATTAGGACACTTGGGTTTGAGGTATTTGTACAAGATGTTATTGCCGCGATGACAACAGCACCATCGGTCATGTCAAAGGTTTGTCCTTGATAATTTACCGTTGGATGTGCCGCTTTATCTTTTTTATTCAGTTCCAATTCGACAGCGGCTTGAAACGCTTTTGGTACTTGGCTCAGTTCGACGCGATCTTGTGGACGCTTAGGCCCTGCTAAACTGGATTCCACTGTCGACATATCAAGCTCTAAGGTGCTCGTAAAGATCGGTTCATCACCGGCATGACGCCATAAACCTTGCTCTTTAGAATAAGCTTCCACCAACGCAATTTCATCATCACTGCGTCCTGTTAGCTTCATATACTCTAATGTGACATTATCTACAGGGAAGAAACCACAGGTCGCACCGTATTCTGGCGACATGTTCGCGATCGTTGCCCTATCCGCCAATGGTAAATCCGCAAGGCCATCACCATAAAACTCAACAAACTTACCAACCACACCATGCTTACGTAGCATTTGTGTGACCGTTAAAACTAAGTCCGTTGCAGTAATACCTTCACGTAATTTGCCTGTCAGTTTAAACCCGACAACATCAGGGATGAGCATTGAAACGGGTTGACCGAGCATAGCGGCCTCAGCCTCAATTCCCCCAACCCCCCAGCCTAATACACCAAGGCCATTGATCATGGTTGTATGTGAATCGGTACCCACTAAAGTATCTGGGTAGGCATATAATTGACCATCAATTTCTTCATACCACACTGCTTTACCGAGGTACTCTAAATTCACTTGGTGGCAAATACCAGTACCCGGTGGAACGACTCTAAAGCGGTTAAACGCTTTTTGTCCCCAACGCAAAAAGAGATAACGTTCATGGTTGCGCTTCATTTCAATTTCAACGTTATCATCAAATGCTTTGTCGGTCGCAAATTCATCAACCATCACCGAGTGGTCAATAACAAGATCCACCGGAGACAACGGATTGACTTGATTAACATTACCACCTAACGATTTCACCGCTTCACGCATCGCAGCCAAATCAACAACCGCCGGTACCCCTGTAAAGTCTTGCATCAGTACCCTAGCGGGTCGATAAGCTATTTCTCTCTCAGCATGCCCCGTTTTTTGCCAATCGATGATCGCTTGCAAATCAGCTTCGACCACTGATTTGCCATCAATATTACGCAACAGGTTTTCAAGTAGGACTTTGAGGGATTTGGGTAGCTTAGTAGCATCACCGAGTTGTTTAGTAGCAATCGGCAAACTGAAGTAATTATAGAGCTTGCTTCCGACACTGAGTGTTGATGCACTCTGTGTTTTTAGACTCAACGACATAACTCCTCCTTGGTTTTATGATGATTATGGGTCATCTTACTTGCCTAACAAATTCACAATGTTTTGTTAATTACTTGTAATTATAGTTGCTGAAAATATTTACTTTATGGATTTTGTGTCAAATCCTTAAATTCTCTGTGCTTTTCATCAAAAAACACAAAAAAATTTAAGAAAAATAGGTATCGAAATATAATATGAGAAATTCGCTCGTCTTATGAGTAATCATTAAATGACTTAAATAGAAACCTTATGTCGCGCATAAAAACAGGCGACATAAGGTAAAGAAAGGGGTTGAAAGGTGTCATTACACGATAGGCAATTTAATGTCTTTAAACATCTCTTCAATATCTTCATTGTTACGAAGTGCAATCGCCTTATCCACAACATCCCGAGTAAGATGAGGGGCAAAACGCCAAATAAAGTCATACATATAACTACGCAAAAAGCTGGTTCGCTTAAAGCCTATTTTCGTTGTGCTATAGCTAAATTTATCCCGCATATCAATCACAACGAGATCACTATCCAACTCAGGGTTCACCGCCATACTCGCAATGATACCAATCCCTAACCCAAGACGAACATAGGTTTTAATAACATCCGCATCTGTTGCCGTAAAAATAATTTTAGGCTCAAGATTTGCCTTTTGAAAAGCAATATCTAATTCAGAACGCCCTGTAAAACCGTGGGTATAAGTCACTATCTGGTATTGTGCTACATCCTCAATCGTGACATTTTTCTTCTCCGCTAACGGGTGATCTTTTTTCACCACAACACAGCGATTCCAGTGATAACAAGGAAGCATGATCAAATCACTATAGAGATGCAGCGCTTCTGTTGCTATTGCAAAGTCACTATTTCCCTTACAGACTTCTTCAGCAATTTGGGTCGGCGAGCCTTGCTGCATGTGCAATGAAACATGTGGATAACGCTCGATAAAACCTTTTATGACAGGCGGTAATGCATAGCGTGCTTGGGTATGCGTTGTCGCAATATGCAAGGTGCCTTTATCTGGATATGTATGCTCCCCTGCAACCGAGCGAATGGCCTCTATTTTTGACAAAACCTCACGAGAAATACGGATCACCTCTTCACCGGCGGGTGTAACATGAGTGAGATGTTTACCACTGCGAGCAAAGATTTGAATACCTAGCTCATCTTCTAGCATGCGAACTTGTTTACTGATGCCTGGCTGTGAGGTAAATAGCCCTTCAGCAGTTGAAGAGACATTCAAGTCATGATTAACCACTTCAACAATATAGCGTAATTGCTGTAATTTCATTTTTAGGTTCACCTCTACAGAGCGTGTCAGAATTTAGCTATAGCTAAAAATTATTACTTATAATTAAAAGCTATATATATGATATTTAATATAACTAATATAACACCATAATGCAGACTGTGAATAGCCAGATGATGAAATTCCACATAAGTTAATTTAAATATAAAACTATTTATACAGTTAACTAGTAAGGAAATGCAAAGTTATGACCCAATTTTCGTAAACTATGATTGAATAGGAGATAAGCAACTTTGTAAGATGGGTAAATCCACTTTAGCCTTAGTAATGGAAATTAAAATTCTCAACGAAGAGAGGACGTTACATGCAGAAAAACATTTTGGCGCTCATTATCAGTATGTCGACTATCGCCATGGCCCCTCAGCTGTATGCCAAAGAAATTTCCTATGGAAATCAAAAGATTGTTTTATCAGACAACATCGCTTCTGGTGATGATTTTTATCGCTACGTGAATCAGGATTGGATCAGTAAGGCAAAGATCCCTACCGGTATGCCACGCATCAACTCGTTTGTTGAGTTATACCTAACCACAGAAAAGCAGCTACAAAGTATTATCGACCAACTTCAAAACGCGCCGGCCAACACGCTCAATCATAATCAAACAAATATTCGTAACTTGTATGCTAGCTACCTTAATGAAGAGGCCATCGAAAAAACTGGCATTGCGCCTCTTAAGGAAGAGTTAGATGCCATTAGCCATGCGAAAAACCATAATGATATTAGCAAATTGATGGCATTACCTGCTTATACGCCATTTATTTCTTATTGGGTCGACCTTGATGCCAAACAACCTGATACTTATGTTTTATACCTTGGTCAAGGCGGTTTAGGCTTACCGAATCGTAATTATTATCTCGACGACACCCCTCAGATGGAAGATATTCGCAAAAACTATATTGCTTATATCGCAACAATCTTAAACTTAGCGGGTGAAAAAGAGGTTGAGCAGAAAGCTCAGCAAATTTTTGCTCTAGAAAAATCCATGGCTCAGGTGCATTGGAGCCCAGAAGCACGTCGCGATACGATCAAAAATTATCATCCCATGACGCTCGATGAAATGAAAAATTTCACTGAAGGATTTGAGTGGGATAATTTCATAAATCAATGGCAACTTTCAAACATACAATTGAATAAGGTCATTGTAGAAAATGATAGTGCTGTAAAACAGTTAGCGAAAATCTATGCTGATACCCCCGTCTCGACACTTCAAGACTATCTACGTTTTCATTATTTAAGCGACCAAGCACCCTATTTAAACCGTGATTATTCTGACGCTAGATTTGATTTTTATTCACGTAAATTGAATGGTATTGAAAAACAAAGATCCCGCAAAGAACGTGCTCTTGAAACAGTAAACCGTTTACAAGGCGAGCCGATGGGCCAGATTTATGTCGAGAAATATTTCGACCCTGAATCAAAAGCTAAAATTACTGAGCTGGTGAGTTATATTAGAGGCACTTTCAATTCACGCTTAAAAGATAATGACTGGATGGATAACCCAACGCGTGAAGAAGCGCTCAAAAAGCTTGAACAATTTACCGTTAAAGTAGGCTACCCTGATAAGTGGAATGATTTTAGTAGCATTAATTTAAAGCCTGATACTTTATTGGATAACTATAAGCAAGTCTTGAATTGGTCCTATCAGGATAACATGAGCAAAATAGGACAACCGGTTCGTCAATGGGAATGGGGAATGACACCTCAAACCATTAATGCGTATTTTAATCCTGTTCAAAATGAGATTGTATTCCCTGCCGCAATTTTGCAGGCGCCATTCTTTGACCCTAATGTTGACCCTGCTTATAACTACGGCGCTATTGGCGCTGTCATCGGCCATGAAATGGGCCATGGGTTCGATGATCAAGGAAGCTTATATGATGGTACAGGGCAACTTCGTAACTGGTGGAGTGATGCTTCAAAACAACACTTCAAGCAGAAAACTGATAAATTAGTTGAGCAATATGATGGCTTTCGTGTCGATGGCCAAAAAGTGAATGGTCAACTCACATTAGGGGAAAATATTGGTGATTTGGGCGGCCTTAATATCGCGCTGAGCGCGTATAAGCAATTCGTCAAAGAGAATTACCCAAATGGTGAAGCACCTATTATTGATGGCACAACGGGATTACAACGTTTCTTCATTTCTTGGGCAAGAACTTGGCAAGAACTGTCAAATAAAGAATCTGAACGAAACAAAATCTTAACCGACCCGCATAGCCCAAACCAATTCAGAGCGAATGGTGTCGTACGAAATATGGATGAATGGTATCAAACATTCTCTGTTGATAAAGATAACAAATTATATCTTGAGCCAGAACAGCGTATCCGTATTTGGTAATTAACCATTAACAAAGGCGCTAGCAATGAGTGCCTTTGTTAGTTCTGACAAATACAGGTAGCTGTATATTTATACAGTTACCCATGAATTCAGCATCAACCTTCTCTTAATAAAAATAAATTATTTATTTTCAATAAATTAAAGTCCCTGAATACCTCAGAGCCTCATAGTAAGATTGATTTTTGGTCGGGTTTTATCAATAACTGTATATTTATACAGCCATCCATGAATTCAGCATCACCCTTCTCTTAGTAAAAATAAATTATTTATTTTCAATAAATTAAAGGCCCTGAATAACTCAAAGCCTCATAGTAAGATTGATTTTTGGTCGGGTTTCCCTAATAACTGTATTTACATACAGTATTATTTAATAACACCGCACGCCATACGAGCTCCACCACCCCCTAGCGCTTCCGGATGGTCAGAGTAATTATCCCCGCCAACGTGCACCATTAGAGCACGGTTTTCAACGTCTTTGAGTGTTTTTAAGCGTGGCGCTAATACGGCATAATCCGCATTACCTTTAGCATCAACAACTAGACCAGGTAAATCACCTAAGTGACCTGTTTTATCATAAGGGCCTTTGTGAACGCCGGTTTTCGCTGGATCCATATGCCCACCCGCTTTTAATGCAGGCACTGTTTTACCTTCTTTTTCGCCAGCTTCACAGCTTGGGTTTTCATGAATATGGAAGCCATGAACCCCGCCTTGTAGGCCTGTTAATTTTGGTGAGAACAGTAACCCATAATCCGTTTCGGAAATAACAACCTCACCAATGGCTTTACCTTCACCTTGTGGAGTTGCTTCTTTCAAGACTACTGTTTTTTCCGCTGCGTTAGCTGCAAAAGCGGTGAGTAAACCAGCGAGTAAACACATTTTTAATTTCATTCTACCTCCAGTCGTGGGTCTATTTTTATACGTTTATATCGTTACATTGATTATTGCGTTTGTTGCTAAAAAGCGGATAAATATCAATAAACTGATAACTATTGATATTCGCTATTTATCAGCATAGCAAACCCGCATCATATTGCTTTGCGGTTAGCCACATAAATCAACACTTAACCTAAATATACGCATTTTTAAGACTGCGCCTGAAAAGTGATAAAGATAATAAACCGTTCATCAAAGATGGGATTTCAGGGAGAGAGGATGAACCCTATGTCACCCCTGAAAATTATTTGAGTTCTTACAGAGAAAAAGGCGATAGAATCGTCTATCGCCTTTGGCTTTTAGAGGGGCAATATAAAGAATGTTACTTCTCTTTTGCTTCCCATTTACCGTCTACAAAAAATGCACTCCAACCCGTCGCTTTGCCATTTTTCTCAGAAGAGACATATTGTTGCTTGGTTTTACGGCTAAAACGTACCACTGTTGGATTACCTTCTGGGTCTTGCGCTGGCGCATCTGCTAAATATTTTAGCTTTTCAGGTAATCGGTCCTTGAAGCGTTGCAGTTCTTCCACCAAAGGTGCTCGAGTTTCACGCGATTTAGGGAACGTGTTTGCCGCAAGAAATACCCCAGCAGCACCATCACGCAATACAAAATAAGCGTCTGATTTCTCACATGGCAATTCAGGCAATGGAACCGGATCTTCTTTTGGTGGTGCAATCTCACCATTTTTTAAGATCTTACGCGTGTTTTTACACTCTTCATTTGTGCATCCCATATAAGGCCCAAAGCGCCCTGTTTTTAGGTGCATTTCAGAACCACATTTGTCACATTCAATGACAGGGCCATCATAGCCTTTAATACGGAATTCACCCTCTTCAATCTCATAACCTTCACAGGCTGGGTTATTACCGCAAACATGCAATTTACGTTGATTATCAATCAAGTAGCTATCCATCGCTGTGCCACATTTCGGGCAACGGCGCTTAGCACGTAACGCATTAGTTTCCGCATCATCACCCTCAAGTATATTCAATACTTCATGTTCAGGTATCAAATTGATGGTTTTCTTACAACGTTCTTTTGGTGGAAGCGCGTAGCCTTCACAACCAAGGAATACACCGGTTGATGCAGTACGAATTCCCATATGACGTTCACAATCAGGACAAGTAATTGATGTGATCACCATTGGGTTAGTACGCATTCCACCTTCTTCAGGCTCTTTCTCTGCAATATCCAACTGCTTGCTAAAGTCAGAGAAGAATTCATCTAACACGGCTTTCCATTCAGCTTCATGGTTAGCAATATGGTCAAGTTGATTTTCCATACGTGCCGTGAAATCGTAGTTCATCAGATCGTTAAAGTTTTCTTCCAATCTATCAGTGACGATTTCACCCATTTTTTCTGCATAGAAACGGCGGTTTTCAACTTTAACGTAACCCCTATCTTGAATAGTCGAGATAATTGCCGCATAAGTTGATGGGCGACCAATGCCACGTTTCTCAAGCTCTTTAACCAAAGAGGCTTCACTAAAACGTGCTGGAGGCTTAGTAAAGTGCTGACTTGGTAGCAGTTCAACGAGTGACAATTCAGAGCCCACCTGAATTGGTGGCAATGTTTTATCTTCATCGTTTTTACGCAGAGCAGGCATGACACGCGTCCAACCATCGAAACGCAAAGTACGCCCTTTGGCTTTTAGCTCAAAATCACCCGCTTTCACCGTTAATGTCGTCGAATCATATTTTGCAGGTGTCATCTGACAAGCCACAAATTGATTCCAAATCAACTGGTAAAGTTTTTTCGCATCAGCTTCCATGTCTTTTAGTGAATCAGTTAAGACATCAACACTTGACGGACGAATTGCTTCGTGAGCTTCCTGCGAATTATCTTTGCTCGTGTAAACGTTAGCTTCTTTTGGTAAATATTTCTCACCAAAATTGTCATTGATGTAACCACGCGCCATATTGATTGCGTCTTGGCTCAAGTTCGTTGAGTCAGTACGCATATAAGTGATATAACCCGCTTCATAAAGACGCTGAGCCATCATCATGGTTTTTTTCACACCGAAACCTAGGCGAGTACTTGCCGCCTGTTGTAATGTCGATGTGATAAAAGGTGCGCTTGGTTTACTTGACGTTGGTCGATCTTCACGATCAACAACTTGGAAACGAGCTTTTTCAAGCACGCTCACCGCCGCTTCGGTCTGAGCTTTTGTAACTGGCTTGAAAGGTTTACCTAATTGGTGTGTGACTTCCATACGTAATGCTGCAATATTTTTGTCAGCAAGATCTGCATGAAGCTCCCAATACTCTTCCGGCACAAACGCTTTAATTTCACGTTCACGTTCAACAATCAAACGTACCGCAACGGATTGCACACGCCCCGCGGATAAACCACGCGCAACTTTTTTCCACAATAAAGGCGATACCATATAACCCACAACACGATCCATAAAACGGCGTGCTTGTTGAGCATTGACCCTGTCAATGTTTAACTCACCTGGGTTTTCAAATGCTTGAGTAATCGCATTTTTAGTAATTTCATTGAACACGACACGACTGAAGCGAGAATCATCGCCTCCAATCACTTCGCGTAAATGCCATGCAATTGCTTCCCCTTCACGGTCAAGGTCCGTCGCAAGATAGACATGATCTGCATCTTCCGCTAACGCTTGTAATTCAGAAACGACTTTTTCCTTACCTGGCAATATCTGGTAATTCGCCTTCCAACCATGGTAAGGATCAACCCCCATACGTTTCACAAGCGCTGTTTGAGGGTCTTTTTTAACCTTTTTAGTTTTGTCGGTAGATGAGCCTGTACTCTTTTGTGAGCCGGACCCGCTTTTCGGCAGATCGCGAATGTGGCCGACGCTGCTTTTTACAACGTAGCCACTGCCAAGATACTTATTGATCGTTTTGGCTTTTGCCGGGGACTCCACGATAACAAGAGCTTTACCCATATTTACCTTTACCTAAATTTCTACAATGGCGCATTTCTACATTAAAATGCACAAAATGAAAATCTCTTTTTTATATTGCGGCACAATTGCAATATATCAATATAATTTCTTTAAATAGTTTGCGTTTAAGCAAAAACTACCAGACCAATCACGCTATGCTAAAAAGAATACAAAGTGTGCTAGCTGACTGATTTTAGCCGTATAATAACTAATTATGGCTAACGAAAAGCACACACTCTACCTGATAAAACGCCAGACGCAACCAATTATTTTTTTTATGGGGCTAACTTATGGATAACAATATTCAATCTATAACACAAAATGAACTTCTAGAAAAAGCCAATGAGATCATAAGGAAGCATGATGACTTCATTCATGGGATGTTCGTTCATACCGTCGAGCAACACCGTGACACTTTAGTCTTTAAAGGTGAATCTTTTCTCGATGCCAATGGTATTCCAACAACCAAAAGTGCCGCGGCTTTCAATATGTATAAACATCTATCACATATACTGTCTGAACAGTATCGCCTTAAGTAATAATGCCTAAGCAAAAAATTACCGGCTTTTAGCCGGTAATTAATAATAGTTATGAAATGTATTTTTTGCGAGAAAACTTAATCTCAATTTAATTACATAAATGGTTTCTGACCACGCTGCCACCAGCGTAATAACAACTTATCGACATTTTCAGAAACACTCCCCGTAAACCTTTCTAACATTTTTTTACTTTGAGTATAACGAACACTGATTATTTCTTTGGTTTCTACCGCAGAAATAATAATATCATCACTGACACCAATTTGATCAATCAACCCTTTCTCAAGTGCTTGACTACCATACCAGTATTCGCCAGTCGCAACCGCATCGATATCCAATGATGGGCGGTTTTGATGAACAAACTGCTTAAATAACTCATGAGTTTCATTAAGGTTTTCAACAAACTTCTTACGCCCTTGTTCGGTATTCTCACCTAACATAGTTAACGTACGTTTGTATTCACCCGCTGTATGTAACTCAACATCAACATCATGTTTTTTTAACAAACGGTGGATATTAGGTACTTGAGCAACCACGCCTATTGATCCTAGGATAGCAAAGGGAGCCGCAACAATTTTATTCGCGATACAGGCCATCATATAGCCACCGCTTGCCGCAACTTTATCGACAGCTATCGTTAACGGAATATTTTTTTCTTTAATGCGCGAAAGTTGCGATGCAGCCAAACCATAGCCATGCACCATCCCACCAGGGCTTTCAAGACGTAATAAAACTTCATCATGAGCTTCTGCCACAGCCAGAATAGCACTGACTTCTTCTCTTAAAGAATTCACTTCTCGCGCATCCATACTGCCTTTAAAGTCTAAAACATATAAACAAGGCTTTTTAACTGTCGTTTGACCTATTTTAGCCCCTGCTTTTTCATTTTTTTCCTGCACCTTTTGTTGTTTCTTAAATGCTTTCATCCAAACTTTATGCTCAGATGCATTCATTTTAACTTGCTGCATTTGGCGTTGGCGCTCACGATAATTCTCACCTAAATCAGTAAGTTTTAGCTCACCTCTACCACCTTGGCGACGCATTCCAACACCAAAAACAAAAACGGCTAGTGCGATAATCGCAACGACTATCGTGACAACTTTTGCCAAAAATAGTCCATACAGAGAGAAATACTCCACAAAATCATCCTTCTCATGTTTATCTTGATAAAAATAGTCTCATGATTGCTCTTAAACAACCAGTAAAATAACTCTGCTTTTTATCGTAATTTCACTTAAATCTCTACGCTACATTAGCCAATAGCATCAATCAATGAGATGATATCGTAACTGTTAACAAATAGGATAGGAAAAATACTATGCTCCACTATCAACCCAAACATGACCTGCTAAGTCGTAAAACCCTTTTAGTTACTGGGGCCGGTGATGGTATTGGCCGTGAAGCCGCATTAACCTATGCCCGCTTCGGTGCCTCTTTAATCCTTGTAGGTAGAACAAAACATAAACTTGAAAGCGTTAGCCAAGAAATCGAAAAACTCACTGGCAAAGCGGCTGATATCTATGTATTAGACCTATTAACAGCCCCTTATGAACAGTATGTTGAGTTAGCCGATGAAATTGCTAAAAAGCACCCTTATCTTGATGGCGTGTTACATAACGCTGGGCTATTGGGTGTTGTAGCACCAATCATCGAGCAGCCCGCTGACTTATGGCATGATGTTATGCAGGTCAACGTTAATGCTTCATTTATGTTAACTCAAGTTTTGCTTCCTCTATTATTGAAAGCGCCAAACGCATCCCTTGTTTTCACCAGTTCCAGCGTAGGTAAAAAAGGCCGCGCAGACTGGGGAGCTTACTCTGTTTCTAAATTTGCGACTGAAGGCCTAATGCAGATTCTCTCTGAGGAGTATAAAAATACTGGCTTACGTGTGAATTGCATTAATCCAGGACGTACACGAACCAGTATGCGTGCTAGCGCTGCGCCAGATGAAGATCCAATGACCATCAAAGCCCCCGCTGATATCATGCCAATCTATCTATTCTTGATGAGTAATGATAGCTTACGTAAAACTGGCATTAGTTTTGATGCTCAACCGGCTCAACAAGTCAAGGCAACGGAGTGATTTTATGTCTCAAAGTCGACATGAAGAACGCCAACAACGTCTAAAAGAAAAAGTCGATGCTCGAATTGAAGCCGCTCAATTAGAGCGAGGCATTTTGCTTGTTTTTACAGGGAACGGTAAAGGCAAAACAACCGCGGCATTTGGTACAGTTTGCCGAGCGGTAGGTCATGGCCAAAAAGCGGCGGTAGTGCAATTTATCAAAGGCAGCTGGGATAACGGTGAACGTGAATTATTGCAACCTCATGGTGTCGCTTTTCATGTCATGTCCACAGGTTTTACATGGGAGACCCAAGATCGTGAAGCCGATACCCTTGCCTGCCTTGATACATGGCATCATGCACAACAGTTACTGACCGACCCATTAATCGATTTGGTTGTGCTTGATGAAATCACTTATATGATTAGCTACAATTATCTGCCGCTAGAAGACGTGATACATGCCCTCACTCATCGGCCTGAAAATCAATCAGTGATTATTACGGGACGAGGCTGTCATCGTGATTTACTCAATTTAGCCGATACTGTGACAGAAATGCGCCCTGTCAAACATGCATTTGATGCCGGTATAAAAGCCCAAAAAGGGATAGATTGGTAACTCTCTTTTCAACTGCCGGTAGGCTCACTCGCGTATCGGCAACTTAGTGATACATCAACGTACCAGCACCAAATATCGCGCGTGTTTGCTGCATAAATTCAGCATATTTGCGTTTTTCTTGTAATGAACTTCTATCGCTCCCCATTTGGCTATAAATGATCGCCATATGCGAAATTTTATTATGATATTGATTGTAATAAAATTGCTTTCTTTGCGGATCGAGTGAACGCCGGAAGCTATCGATCAGATTAACCACCTCTTGAGCATGCAGCTGCAAGGCCTCATCTGAGAAATCGGGTTGAGTGAGAGGGTAATCAAAATGAACTGTCACTGATTGATTGGCGTGATTCACCATTTTTTTCACAATAAGCTGTGATATCAATCCATCCTCTTGATGAATTAAGTCTACTAATTCTTTATGCGTCAAACATTTCGTTTTCACTTGGCTGACTGTTGTCGAGCTGTTTATCTCTTCAGGCACCGCTTCCCCAACGTGAAAATCACAATTAAACACATTATTATCAATAATATAATCATTACTACTATTGATTCTACCATTTAGCAGATAACCATTCACGACTAAGGATTGTTTCTTTAAATGATGAATAGAAGGAATACCTTCAGTGCCATGAACAAAACTGTATGTATAATAAATTTGCTTATTGGGATTGAGAATGCCGCCTTTATTGCCTGGGTACACAATAAATTGTACAGCCTTGCCTGACATTGTCGTCATCAAATGCGGCCCTGGCCGTAATAGAATACTGCCCACCCCTTGATGTGGAATAACGATCGGCTGGTAATCGATAAAAAATATCAAACTTTCTGATGAATCGTTTGTGAAATAAAAACGCCCACTTTCAGATGTTATCGTTTTGGGATCATCACAAGCGCTAATACTGAAGCCTAAACTAACGACTAGCAACGTCTTGATTAATCGAAAACCAATCATAGAAGACAATAACCTTTTATTCTATCCTTACAGTTAATGAAAGTACCGTAAACACCGGGTATTCTCAAATACGTTTTTATCATTTTGTGACAAATACATTACTAGAATTAATAAAAAAGGTTATAGAAAACTCTATAACCTTTTTTAAAGAAATAATAAATCCAAATATCGTTAGATACGTGTACGGCGCTTCGCTGTCGGTCTAGATGATTGGCGTTTAGAGGCCGGTCTTGAAGCGACTTGTGAATGACGTTTAACTGCACGACGGATTTGATTCGCTTTAATACGTCGTTGGTCACGTTCAACCGCCACTTTCGTTTCCGTTTCTGGCTCCAGTTCCACCAGCTCTCTTAAGTAGTTGGTTTGTTCCAGTCCCAGTTCTGTCCAACCACCACGTGGTAAGCCTTTTGGTAGGTCAATATCACCATATCTTACACGGATCAGGCGGCTAACTTGTACACCAACGGCTTCCCATAAGCGACGCACTTCACGGTTACGTCCTTCCGTTAAAGTAACGTTATACCATTGGTTCATACCTTCACCACCTCGGTATGAAACTGTTTTAAATGCTGCGGGACCATCCTCAAGTTGAACACCTTGAGTTAGCTGACGTATTTTCGCATCGGTAATTTCACCAAATACACGCACAGCATATTCACGTTCGACTTCACGACTTGGATGCATCAAACGGTTTGCCAGCTCACCGTCAGTCGTAAACAGTAATAATCCACTTGTATTAACATCAAGACGTCCAACAGCAATCCAGCGTGCACCAACAAGTTTTGGTAAACGGGTAAAGACTGTCGGGCGACCTTCAGGGTCATGACGAGTACACAACTCCCCTTCAGGTTTATAGTAAGCCATTACACGGCAGATCTCTTTTTCAGCTTCTTTTATCGCTAAAATACGCCCATCTAATCTAATTTTTGTCGATGATTTAACTTCAATGCGATCACCTAACGTGGCCATTTTACCATCGACACTGATGCGCCCTTCTTTTAAAAAGGATTCGATTTCACGGCGGGAGCCATGCCCTGAACGGGCAAGAATTTTTTGTAACTTTTCAGTTTTTTGCGGTTTGGCGCTCATATAACCCTCAAATGTCGCCTTCACAGGCGTCAGATAATTTTTCGTCAATAATGATGACAAAAAATAACGAATTGGAAAACCTGCGCATTATACACAGGTTTATGGAGATCCCCTATTATTAATCCATATATCGAACTTAACGTTATTCGAACGGAGATGGGTCACCGGTGCCAACACGGACAACAACTGGGCTATCGTCAGTTAAATCAATGACCGTCGTTGGTTTCTGGCCAATATAGCCTCCATGGATAACTAAATCGACCTGTTTACCCAGTACGTCACGGATTTCTTCAGGATCGGATTGCGTAAAATCATCTCCTGGCATTATCAGGCTGGTTGACATTAATGGTTCACCAACGGCTTCAAGCAAATCACGAGCAATTGGGTTTGATGGCACTCTTAACCCAATTGTTTTACGCTTTTCATTCATCAAACGGCGCGGAACCTCTTTTGTGCCACGAAGAATAAACGTGTAATTACCCGGTGTATTGTTTTTGATTAAACGAAATGCCGTATTATCAACATGGGCGTAATTGGAGAGTTCAGAAAGATCACGACACATTAAGGTGAAGTTATGATTTGCATCCAGTTGGCGTATACGGCAAATGCGTTGCAGCGCATCTTTTTCCTCTAAACGACAACCTATCGCATAACCAGAATCCGTCGGATAAACAATCACACCACCTTTATTTATAATTTCAACACTTTGCGCAATTAGCCGTGCTTGTGGATTATCCGGATGGATATAAAAAAACTGACTCATACAGACCTCTGATCTTTAGTATTGACAGCATCATCCGGTAAAAAACCTTAAAATGGTACTATCTTTTATTAATTATTTACCCTAGTGCACACACCTGTCATGATATGTTCACTGAATGATTAGGTTAGTTTTTAACAAGTTAACTTGCTTATCGTGTGCCAATTCAATGACCCAGAAGCGCCAAATAACGTCACCTCTCCACCATTAAATTTTTCTCTCTATCGCGATAGAAAATAAGCAACTTAACCTGAATCCACTTAAGTATAATGCGTATATTTTACACCGTATTTATTATACATCAACGGTTTATGCTGTTTTCACCTCATTCCATAGGGTCCAAACAGCCTGTTGGTCATCCGGCAACCAAAGGTTACGACCTAACTCTATCCATGAACAAGGGCGATGAAAATCTGATCCCACAGAGGTTTTTAAATCATTTAATAGAGCCAATTCCGCTAAATATTGCTTCTCGTTTGCGGGTTGTTGGCAATGAGATACTTCCATCGCATCCCCTTGAGACTGCTTAAAATAGGCAACTAACCGTTTGATCCATTTATTGGATAGTTGATATTTCGATGGATGAGCGAGTACTGCAACGCCTCCTGATTGATGAATGGCATTCACTGCATCATCAATACTGCACCATTTGGCCGGAACATACCCTATCTTCCCTTTTGATAAATAGCGTTTAAAGACATTATTAATATTTTTTTCTTTGCCTATTTTCACTAAATACTGTGCAAAATGCGCTCTGGTCACCTGCCCACCTGTTGCAATTTGCAATGCATTTTCCCATGCGTCCGGTATGCCCGCTTTTTGTAAACGCCGACCCATTTCGATCCCGCGTTCTAAACGTAGCTGAGACTGTTGCTTTAATAATTGAACCATTGACGGCGCAGTAGGTGAAAAATTTAACCCAACAATATGAATCTCAATATTTTCCCATAGCGTTGAAATTTCAACGCCATTAATGAGTGTTAGAGGCCGTTGTGTTTGTTCAAGGTATTCACGCGCCTCAATAACCCCTTCACATGTATCGTGATCGGTGATGGACAGCACATCAATTCCCATATCAATCGCACGCTCAATCACGTCACTTGGGGATAAATCACCATCGGAGGCATTCGTATGGCAATGTAAATCATACCGAGTAATTAATGGACTCGAAAATTGTGACATAAGGTGTTTTTCTCCTTTTTTCCAATTTCTGGATATTTTTCCTAAATATAAATAATAAACAGCTTGACACAATCAATGCGATCCAGTTTACTAGTACACAGGACGGCTTGCTAGCCGATATTAGTTTGATTATCCAGAGAGGCACTTATGGCTATCATTAATTTATCAAATCGTTGGTGGCGTAACTTCCCAAATTGGGCGGAAGTCGCACACGCATAAATTTGATATGCCTTAGTGCCAAACCCGCCTTTATCAGCGGGTTTTTTTATGTCTAAAAACAATATAAAAGGCAATAAAATGAATAACCAAAACACAACATTACCACATTTTAGTTTTCTGGATAGCCCAATTAACTACCAGCAAGACCCTACATTGCTATTTCATCATCTGTGTCAGGATACACCGGCGACGATGCTATTAGAATCGGCCGAAATCAATAGTAAAGCAAACTTACAAAGCTTGCTGATTGTTGACAGTGCTCTACGCATTCGAGCGTTTGGTCAACGTGTAGAAATCGACGCACTCACCGATAATGGCTGCCAATTACTCCCTGTGCTCGCAACACACTTAGCAGATAAAGCACAACATTGTGAATTATCCGCCCAACATTTGACCGTCTCCTTTAAGCAGCCTAGCAGTGATCTCGATGAAGACAGTCGTTTAAAAAGCCCATCATGCTTAGATGTATTACGTTTGCTACCAACACTGGCACAGGCTAATTCACACCAAAGTGACAATTTATTTGTCGGTGGGCTATTTGCTTATGACTTGATCGCCAGTTTTGAATCACTGCCAGAAGTGAAAAATATCAATCGTTGCCCAGATTACTGCTTCTTTGTCGCTGAACACTATTTAGTGATCGACCATCAAAATCAGGCTGCTCGCCTAAAAAGTTGTCTTTTTTCAACTGTTGATGAACATATTCAAACGGTGACGCAACGACATAACCAAATCATTGCCGCATGCCGTCCATTTTTATCCCCTCTACCATTAGGTGAGGCGGAAAAATTCAGCGTAAAAACCAATAAAAGTGATGAGCAATACGGTGCTGTGGTCAATGCGATGAAAGAAGCGATTTATCGTGGTGATATATTTCAAGTTGTACCATCACGTAAATTTTCAATGCCTTGCCCTTACCCATTAATCGCATATCAAAAACTGAAAGCACAGAACCCGAGTCCTTATATGTTTTTTATGCAAGACAATGATTTTTCGCTATTCGGAGCCTCACCCGAAAGTGCGCTGAAATACAATGCGAGTAGCCGTAAGGTCGAAATCTACCCCATCGCTGGCACGCGTCCTCGCGGTCGCGATGCTTCAGGTAAGATTGATTTAGACCTTGATAGTCGTATTGAACTGTCAATGCGAACTGATCATAAAGAATTAGCCGAACATTTTATGCTCGTGGACTTAGCACGTAATGACCTCGCGCGTATCTGTACCCCAGGTAGCCGTTATGTGGCGAATTTAACCAAAGTGGATCGTTACTCATACGTCATGCACCTTGTTTCGCAAGTTGTCGGTACGCTACGTGATGACCTCGATATCTTTCATGCTTATCAAGCGTGTATGAACATGGGCACACTGACGGGGGCGCCTAAAGTCAGAGCGATGCAATTAATCGCGGAATATGAGCAAGAGCGCCGCGGTTCTTATGGTGGCGCGGTTGGTTACTTTACCGGTAAAGGCGATTTTGATACTTGCATCGTCATCCGTTCTGCTTATGTCGAAAATGGTATTGCTACCGTACAAGCCGGAGGTGGTGTAGTACTTGATTCATCACCACAAAGTGAAGCTGATGAAACACGTAATAAAGCTCGTGCTGTTATTCGCGCGATTGCCCAAGCCCACCAAGCAGAGGAGTTGTTCTAATGGCTAACATACTATTACTCGATAATGTTGATTCTTTTACTTACAACCTTGTCGATCAACTCCGCTCTGGTGGTCATCAAGTCGTTATTTATCGTAACACGGTGAGTTCAGAACATATTTTATCCGTTCTCAATAAGATGGAATCGCCATTACTCGTGCTCTCTCCCGGTCCGGGTAAACCCAGTGATGCGGGCTGTATGCCTGACGTTCTACAACAGGTTATCGGTAAGTTACCTATTATTGGTATCTGTTTAGGTCATCAAGCGATTATCGAAGCTTATGGTGGCCATGTTTCTGCCGCTGGGGAAATTCTGCATGGTAAATCGTCTATGGCAACACATGACCAACAGGCGATGTTTAGCGGACTTGATAATCCAATTCCTGTCGCTCGCTATCATTCATTAGTGGGTAGTCAAATCCCTGAAAAATTAACAATTTGTGCACAGTCGAATGGCATGGTGATGGCTGTACGTAATGATCATGACCGTGTTTGTGGTTTTCAATTTCATCCGGAATCTATTTTAACCACTGAAGGTGCCATTTTACTGGAAAAAACCGTGGCATGGGCTCTTTCAACACCAACTTGCTCAATCACACCATCGTTATAACCAGGGAAGAGAGAACCTATTATGCAAACTATTTTCGATAAATTATTCCGTGCCCAAGCGCTGACACAACAAGAAAGCCAACAATTATTTAATGCCATCATTCGCGGTGAATTAACTGAGGCGCAATTAGCCGGTGTATTAGTCAGCATGAAAATGCGTGGTGAACAACCAGAAGAGATTGCTGGTGCAGCATTGGCTTGCCTAGAAAATGCGCAACCTTTTCCACGTCCTGATTACCCCTTCAGCGATATTGTCGGTACAGGAGGTGATGGTGCAAATAGTATCAATATCTCTACAGCCAGTGCTTTTGTTGCCGCACAAGCGGGTATTAAAGTGGCTAAGCATGGCAACCGTAGTGTATCTAGCCGCTCAGGCTCTTCGGATTTACTCGCTGCTTTTGGTATTTCATTGGATTTAAGTGCCCAAAGCGCGCGCGATGCACTAGATGAATTAGGCGTGTGTTTCTTATTTGCCCCACAATATCACAGTGGTTTTCGCCATGCGGCGCCTGTACGTACCCAACTAAAAACACGAACTTTATTCAATGTACTGGGGCCACTGATTAATCCTGCACGCCCACCTATTGCCTTAATTGGTGTGTATCAAGAAACATTGGTTGAACCTGTAGCAAAAACGCTACAAATGCTTGGTTTTACACGTGCAGCTGTGGTACACAGTGGAGGAATGGATGAAGTCTCTCTTCATGCAACAACTCAAGTTGCAGAGCTCAATCAAGGAACTTTATCTTTTTATCAGCTCACTGCCAGTGATTTTGGTTTGCAACCGTATCAGCTGTCTGACCTAGAAGGTGGAACGCCCGATGAAAATCGGATTTTGTTGAGCAATTTGTTACAGGGTCACGGAAAACCAGCCCACGAAGCCGCCGTTGCAGCGAATGTTGCCATGCTAATGCGTATTAATGGCTTTGAAGACCTCAAGGCCAATAGCGAACATGCTCTAAATATTATTCGTAGTGGTGCCGCGTATGATCGTGTTACTGCTCTAGCGTCAAGGAACCAATAAAATGAAAGCGACTGTATTACAAAAAATTGTTAATGATAAGCTAACGTATTTAGCGGCGCGCAAAGCTAAACAGCCTTTGGATAGCTTCATTGGTCAAGTCACCCCTGCTAGCCGCAGTTTCTATGAAGCCTTATCAGCAAAAAAACCGGCTTTCATACTTGAATGTAAAAAAGCATCGCCATCAAAAGGATTAATCAGAGAAGACTTTGATCCGGCAGTGATTGCCAACATATATGCCCCCTATGCTTCCGCGATTTCTGTCTTAACCGATGAGAAGTACTTCCAAGGTGATATGGCGTACCTGACCATCGTTAGCAATACCGTTAAACAACCGGTTTTATGTAAGGATTTCATTGTCGACCCTTACCAAATTTACCTTGCGCGGTATTATCAGGCAGATGCTATCTTATTAATGCTCTCCGTCGTCAATGATGAGGAATATATTGCACTCGCTGACGTCGCACACCAATTAAATATGGGTGTATTAACCGAAGTCAGTAATGAAGAAGAATTACAACGCGCCATAAAGCTAAAAGCACACGTTGTCGGTATTAACAACCGTGATTTACGTGACCTCTCGATAGATTTAAACCGAACGCGTCAACTCGCACCACGTTTACCAAAAGAGACGATTATCATCAGTGAGTCAGGTATTCACCGTCATCAACATATTCAAGCCTTAAGCCAGTACGTAAATGGTTTTCTAATTGGCAGTGCATTGATGGAACAAGCGGATATCGACAAAGGATTACAAAAATTATTAATCGGTGAACATAAAGTCTGTGGACTTACTCGAGGCCAAGATGCTAAAGCCGCCCTCACAGCTGGCGCAACATACGGAGGACTGATTTTTGCTGAAAGCTCCCCGAGAAAAGTGACACTGTCACAAGCAAAACAGATTGTCCATACTGTACCTCTACAATATGTCGGTGTATTTCGTGATCAATCTACTGATTTTATTGCCCACATGGTAGAACAACTCGCACTCTCCGCGGTACAACTGCATGGCAATGAAGATATCGACTATGTGCAAAATCTGCGCGCTATCTTACCTAAACATTGTGAAATTTGGAAAGCGGTCAACATGTCGCAACCTGACTTTAGTCAGTTTGAAGGACAACCCATTGACCTACTCGTTCTCGATAATGGCGCTGGTGGCAGCGGACACACCTTTGATTGGGAAAAAATACCTAGTCATAGTCCGTTCCGCGTTATGGTTGCCGGCGGATTAAACGCTGACAATTGTCGACAAGCGGCAACACTATTATGCAATGGCCTTGATTTTAACTCCGGTGTCGAAGTTGAACCTGGTATCAAAAGCGAGACAAAGATCAAACAAGTTTTCAGTTGTTTAGCCAGCTAATGCCCCATTGATTGGCATTATATTTGGCTTCAACGCCCTAAACTGAACCCTAATTAAGTCGCATGACATAAAGAGATGAATAATAAAATGAGTAAATTAGATCCCTACTTCGGTGAATTTGGTGGACAATATGTTCCAGAGATTTTAATCCCTGCGCTTAATCAGCTTGAAGATGCATTTATTGACGCACAAAACGATCCTCAATTTATAAAAGAGTTTCATGACTTACTCAAAAACTATGCGGGTCGACCAACGGCGCTCACACTCTGCCGAAACTTAACCGACGGTACTAAAACAAAGCTTTACCTTAAGCGTGAAGACTTGCTACACGGTGGTGCACATAAAACCAACCAAGTATTAGGCCAAGCGTTATTAGCTAAAAGAATGGGCAAAACCGAGATTATCGCTGAAACAGGCGCGGGTCAGCATGGTGTAGCGACAGCACTCGCTTGCGCATTACTTAATATGAAATGCCGTATTTATATGGGGGCAAAAGATGTAGAACGCCAATCACCTAACGTCTTTCGCATGAAATTAATGGGCGCAGAAGTCATTCCTGTACACAGTGGTTCAGCGACATTAAAAGATGCGTGTAATGAAGCGCTTAGAGACTGGTCTGGCAGTTATGACAAAGCGCATTATCTGTTGGGAACGGCAGCGGGTCCACACCCATATCCAACAATTGTACGCGATTTCCAACGCATGATTGGTGATGAAGCGAAACAACAAATTTTGGAAAAAGAAGGCCGTTTACCCGATGCCGTCATCGCCTGTATTGGCGGTGGTTCAAATGCGATTGGTCTATTTGCTTCATTTATTCCAGAAGAAAATGTCCGTTTAATCGGTGTGGAACCTGCCGGATTGGGGATAGAAACCGGTCAACATGGTGCCCCACTTAAACATGGCCGTGTTGGGATCTACTTTGGAATGAAATCCCCCATGATGCAAACTGACGAAGGACAAATCGAAGAGTCTTACTCAATTTCAGCAGGACTGGATTTCCCTTCTGTCGGCCCTCAGCATGCGCATTTGAATAGTATTGGCCGAGCAGATTATGTCTCTATTACTGACGATGAAGCCTTAACGGCTTTTAAACTGTTATCTCGCAAAGAAGGGATCATCCCCGCGCTAGAATCATCTCATGCGCTCGCTTATGCCCTGAAGCTGGCTGAACAAGAGCCAAATAAAGAGCAATTGTTGATCGTTAATCTATCGGGCCGTGGCGATAAAGATATTTTTACAGTACACGATATTTTAAAAAGCAAGGGAGAAATCTAATGGAACGCTATACACAACTTTTTAAGCGTTTGAGCAGTGTAAACCAAGGTGCATTCGTTCCATTCGTCACATTAGGTGATCCTGACGCTGAACTTTCGCTGAAAATTATTGATGCTTTAATTGCTGGTGGCGCAGATGCCTTAGAAATTGGTATTCCATTCTCGGATCCACTTGCTGATGGGCCTACCATTCAAAATGCCAACTTAAGGGCATTTAAAAGTGATATTACACCAACGCTATGTTTTGAACTTTTAGCTCGTATTAGACAAACACATCCTGACATGCCAATTGGCTTATTAGTTTATGCTAATTTAGTGTTCAGTAATGGTATTGATCATTTTTATTCGCGTTGCCAGCAAGCTGGCGTAGATTCTGTATTAGTTGCAGATGTACCTATGCGAGAATCAACACCATTTCGTCAATCTGCAATTGCTCACGGTATTGCCCCCATTTTCATCTGCCCACCCAATGCTGATGAAGCATTAATTAAGCAAATTGGGGAGTATAGCGAAGGTTATACGTATCTATTATCCCGTGCTGGTGTCACTGGGACAGAAAAACGTGCTGAAATACCATTGACTAACCTCATTAGTCAATTAAGCCAATATCAGGCAGCCCCTGCTCTACAAGGGTTTGGTATCTCTGAACCAGCACAAGTCAGTGAAGCTATTGCCAATGGCGCTGCGGGAGCGATTTCAGGTTCTGCTGTTGTGAAAATTATTGAGAATAATCTGCAACGCCCAGATATCATGCTAGCTGAATTAACTCAATTTGTGAGAAAAATGAAAGCAGCTACACAAAAATAACCTGTAACCATAACGACAGATTGCCCATATCTTATATGGCAATCTGTCTACCCTATCTATTTTATACCCACTATTTTCTTCTTTAAGTTGAATTTTTTTCGCTTTCTACTGATACTAAAATTATCAGTGATACACCATGATCTATAGTCTCTGATAAATTTTTGCTGGATGACTTAACAATCAACGTATTTTGTAGTTTGAAACGTTAGGAGATAAAAGGATGAAATTATTCAAATCCGTTAGTGCATTATTTGTCGCTATCTTTATGGCTTTCACACTCGCGGCCTGCGCACCAACAGACAAATCTGAAGGTACCGGTGGTTATATTGATGATACTGTCATTACAACTAAAGTAAAATCAGCGCTACTGGCTGAGAAGGATTTAAAATCAACACAAATCAGTGTTGAAACCTTTAAAGGCCGAGTGCAATTAAGTGGTTTTGTTGATTCAAGAGCTGACGCTAATAAAGCGATTGAAACAACGAAAAAGGTCAAAGGCGTTCAGTCTGTGATTGATTCAATGAAAATCCGCTAAACGGTTACCTGTCAATTTTATCAATATCAGCTCAATTTGGGCTGATATTGATAGCCTAAATTAATTTTATATATCTCAATAAAATGATCACTGCCATTTATTATAACGCAATGAGTTACGTGCATGTTTAATTATTGTTAACAGATGTGGCTTTATTATTTCCTGACAGATAATTTATAAAAACTCAGCGATTATTTTTCGGATATATTATTTCTTAATAAAAAAATCCGAGAATATAGATTCTCGGATTTACGATGACACTCTCATCCATTAGAGTTAATTTTTTACCTATTATCTAAGGTCTTCAATACAAATTGATTAGAAACGGTAACCCGCACCAAACATAAATACAAATGGGTCTAAGCGAGTATCAATTTTATGTTGCTCACCTTGGAATTTGAATTTAACGTCAGTGTCGATATCCATCCACCAAACTGAAGCGTTCAACATCCAGTTATCCGTTAGCATGTAGTCCATACCTGCTTGTGCAGCAAAGCCCCATGAGCTTGATAGGTCTAGGTCGCTCAAACCAAGCTGTTTAGCGCCTGAATTGAATTTCTCATCAAAGAAGAAGGTATAGTTAAGACCCGCACCTAGGTATGGGCGTAATTTATCTTCTTTGCTACCAAAATAATATTGCGCCATTAATGTTGGTGGTAAATGATGGACTGTCGCAATATTACCTAATTCACCTAAACTAACTTTATGCTCAAATGGTGTCGCAGCTAATAATTCCACACCAATATTATCTGTCACCATGTAGCTGAATGTCAGACCTAATTGAGTATTATTATTCGCATTAAAGTGACCAAGATTTAATACATCTTCAGATCCTGCATTTGGACGAACAGTTGCAGTACCCGCACGGAAAATAAAATCGCCAGCTTCATGAGCAAATGAAGCTGCTGGTGCAAGAGTTGCAGCAGCTAAGACAAGCGCAGTGAGTTTTTTCATTATTAATCCCATTCCTGTGTTTTTATTTTGGTATAAAATATACCGTTTAATTTTATTTAATGTTCAAATCAAGATCACATCTTTTAATAAAAATGACCTAATCTGACTACGTTGAATTTATTATTTCATTTATAAATTTTTTAATTTTGATTTAAATCAATTTTTGTCAGGTATACGTTTAAAATAAGAATTGATCCCTCGCTTTTGTTATTTTATTCAAAAGATATAAATTATATTTTAAATGCATCTTATGTAGAGTTAGATCTATTTAAGATAACAATAGTCCTTCATGAAATAATAATCCGCATTTATCCTTTTTTGCTCACCCCTCGTCTTATCTGAACTTTCTCTACCTATACGTTAGATACTCGGTTACAATCACCTAAAATTTTGTCCCGTTTTTGTAGATAGGAGCAGTTACATGTCCATTTCGGCCAACTCACTCATCAATGATAGTGTGAATTTTTTCAAGAATCAGTTGGGTGGCCTATTCACAATTGTGCTGTTAGCAACGGTTGTCAGTGTTGTGATTTACGCAATAATGGTACCAAATGCCCATATGCTTGCCGTTTTGTATAATGCACAGGCACAATTAATTGATTCAGGAAATTCAGGCTTACAAAATTGGGTACAAGACCTTTCGGAAGAAGATAAAAGCAGTATCTTACGCGTTTCTTTTGGTCTTATCCTATCGGTTACCTTTGGTAGCCTAATCTTGATTTGCGGTGTTTTATCCTATATTGCGGGGTTATCCCGTGGCGAAGACATCACCGCAACTCAAGCGTTATCAGCATCTTTACCTAAAGCGCCTTCTATGTTTTTGCTGTTAGTTGTCTGCTCTTTGCTGGTGCAACTCGGCATCACTATTATGCTGATCCCAGGGATAGTGCTGGCTATTGGCTTCTCATTAGCCCCCGCGGTACTCATGAGTGAAAATGTTAATCCCTTTAGCGCAATGGGGAAAAGTTGGAAAATGGCCTATGCCAACTGGCGAGTGGTATTACCGATGGTTCTGATTTGGATGGCATCGCAAATGCTCGTCAGCATATTAATTAACAAACTCCAACTCAATCACATCGTTGCTAATGGGTTGTCCTTTTTCATCAACAACATCATTGCTGCTTTCGCGTTGTTGTATTTTTATCGGTTATATATGCTGATCACTCAAAAGTAATCATTACTGATTAAAAATGACGCTCAACGGCACCTTAAATGTTCTCTCATTAAGGTGCCGTTTGACTTTATAGCCTAGCATCATTAACGCTAATCAATATCTCGGCGTTATTCGGGATCAGGTGATTCCAGCTCTTTTAGCTGCTTCTGTTGCTTACTTTGGATCAGACGAATAGCAAAATAGATATCAGGTACAACCAACAGGTCATCGTCTGAACGATTAATTTTATTCTTCTCCAACCAGCTGTTGATTGATGTTCTACGCCCCGCCAGTACCAGTGTTACCCCTTTTGCTTTTAACGCCGTCACGATATCATTTAACGCAGAAAAAACGCTTACATCGTTATGAGTGAAGCTAACAGCGGCATCAACGATCACCCATGCTGGACGTTTGGGCTGATTATCCAAATGTTTATTTAAACGTTCTTTAAAATAATTAACGTTAAAATAGGTCAATGGTGAGTTAAACCGATAGATCAACACACCTTCAACAGGTTGAACGCCATTATCTTTAGAAATTGAATGTAGCATCCCTTGGTCATCAACCCCTAACAGTTGGTCTGTTGGACGGAAAATAACGCGAATAAACTGTAATAATCCAAGCAAAACCGCTAAGCCAACACCATTTATCAGCCCAGCAACTAATACCGCACCGAGTGTAAAGATACTCAGAGTAAAGGCTTGCTTATTGCGTTTGCGCATAGACCCTATATTACGAATACTGAGCAATGACCACGTCGAAACAATTAACACCACACCCAATGCAGGCATCGGTATATATTCCAATAAATCGACAGAAAAAAGCAGCACCATTGCAATCGCGACAGCAGCAACAATCGAGACCAGCTGAGTTTTCCCCCCCATCATATCATTTACCGCGGTACGACTACTGGCCGCACTAACCGCAAATCCTTGAGAGAATGCTGACGCAATATTGGCCATACCTAAAGCGCGTAATTCTTGATCAGCGTCGATGCTATAGCCATTTTTACTGGCGAAACTTCTCGCTGTCATCATAAAACTCACAAAGCTTATGACAGCCAAGTTTAAAGAAGGGGTAATTAAATCACGCATCAATCCTGGGTTAAATTGCGGCATAGGAATGAAAGGAAGCCCTTCCCCCAAATCCCCCACCACACTAATTCCATATTTTTCAATGTCGAAAACATAACTGACGAATGTAGCAAAGATCATCGCAATCAATAATGATGGCCACATGCTACGTATTTTTTTTATTGTAATGATAATGATGAATGTCATAACTGACATCAACAAAGTGGGAATATGGGTAGCCAATAATGCGGTTGGAAAAGCGACTAAGCGCTCAATAAAACCACTCGGCAAATCGACGATACCAAAAACTTTACCGATTTGGCTGACAATAATAGTAATAGCAACACCATTTAACAGCCCTTGTAAAATTGGTCGCGATAAAAAATCAGCAAACGTGCCTAACCTAAACCGAGCCGCAATCAAACACCACATTCCCGTCATGAGACTCATAACAATAATCAATTGCCATCGCGTTGCTTCATCCCCCATCGCCAAAGGGCTAACCGCAGCGGCAATCACCGCACAAGTTGCAGCGTCAGGGCCGATAATCAATTGTTTTGATGTGCCAAATAATGCATAAAAAATCATTGGGAAAATGCATGTATATAAACCGATAATGGCATTAATTCCCATCAGTTCAGCATAAGCAATTGCGACAGGCAAAGCGACTGCTGCAACCGATAAACCCGCTTTAACATCAGGACCTAAGTCAGCAAAACGATAATGAAATAACGTTTCTAAGCCGGGCATCCAGACAAACAGTCGCGCCTTTATCATTGTCAGAAAACTCTCTAAAAATTAATGAGTTAAATTATTATAGATACTATATATATCTGAAGTATCAAAGATTATCTATCACTTATCTCAAATAACCGTAAAATAATGCAAATATGATTGGTAACAAAGCGTGTTTATTGGTAAAAAGAAGCAAATTCTTAACAACTCATCTAAAAATCGGTTAAACTACCCCATTATCTTTATGCGAGGCTGTGGTACTCACTGTTATGAAACAACTTATTGATTTTATCCCTTTGGTGATATTTTTTATTGTCTATAAAAGTTATGATATTTTTTATGCCAGCGGTGCGTTACTGGTAGCAACCCCTTTAGCATTACTCGCAACATACCTGATTTATAAACACGTCGAAAAAGTCGCAAAAATCACTTGTATACTGGTGATGGTGTTTGCTTCCCTCACCTTGATTTTCCACAGTGACGCCTTTATCAAATGGAAAGTAACCATTATTTATGCATTATTTGCTTTGGCATTACTGATCAGCCAATGGTTCACTAAAAAACCATTAATTCAGCGTATGTTAGGTAGTAATCAAGAAATTAAGTTACAAGATAGTCATTGGGTTAAATTAAATAGCGCATGGGCTATTTTCTTTATTGTCTGTGCGGCATTAAATATCTATATCGCGTTTTGGTTATCGCTGGATACTTGGATGAATTTTAAAGTGTTTGGTTTAACCGCGGGAACGTTAATTTTTACTGTCCTCAGTGTTATTTATATTTACAAAAACATGTCGAAAGAACCCATCGAACAAGAAAAGTAATAGATTAGTTACGCGATTACGAATAAAAAAAAAGAAAACCTGCATTTGCAGGTTTTTTTATTTTTAACGGCCTCTTCCGAGAGCCTGATCTATTTTCTTATCTGTATTGTATTGGGATAAGGCATACACTGACCAAATTGCGGCAGGAAGCCAACCAATTAACGTAATTTGTAGAATGAGGCAAATAATGCCGGCGAATGGGCGACCGATAGTAAAAAACTGTAACCAAGGTAATAAAATTGCCAATATCAATCTCATATTATCTCCCTAGAGTTTACGACCCAACTTTAGCAAATATTTTGCCATTGTAGACAGTCAAGTCTCAATATGAAATATAAAAAACACTTCTTGCAGTTTCTTTGCATATTTTTAGTCTATTTATTTGCTTTTATTGCCTTATAAAAAGCTATTGATAACACATTCCAGTTATCTTTTGACGCTTTTAACAGCAATAAGCGTATCAGTTCATGATTCATCGTGACGGATACGCTCATTCTAGTTTATGATGAGAATGGGTTTAAATATTTCTATATTTTGATAAAGAGTTTGATATGCAATTACCAAACGGGGAATTAGTCTTACGTACTTTAGCCATGCCAGCAGATACAAATGCAAATGGTGATATTTTTGGTGGCTGGTTAATGTCTCAAATGGATATTGGCGGTGCAATTTTAGCAAAAGAAATTGCACTTGGGCGCGTTGTCACTGTTGCCGTAAATGGCATTAAATTTCAAAAACCTGTCGCCGTTGGTGATGTGGTTTGCTGCTATGCGCGTTGTTTAAAAACAGGTAAAAGCTCCATTACCATTAATATTGAAGTATGGGTAAAAAAAGTGGCGACAGAGCCAGTGGGTCATCGTTATCGAGCAACAGATGCCGTTTTCACCTATGTGGCTGTTAATGATGATAATTCGCCTCGTCAACTACCTCAGGAAAAACAATATTTTCAGTTAGAGAGCACTGAGTAACTTTGCATATCAATTCGAGTACCTGACCAATCAATAACGCCCCCAAAACCTATTTAGCCGTTTCTGGGGGCGTTTTATTTTCTCTATCGTTTAACAAAACGGCTTTACACTTGGCTTACTGTGCCATCAATTTTGAAATATATTTCCGTCACATAACCTTTTGCAGGCAATTTTTCGAATGTCCAACGATTCATCGCGCGTTTTACGTCACGTTCAAATAAACCTTTTGGCGTTGCTTCTACAAACTCAATATTGGTAACACGCCCATCAGCATCAATGTCATAGCGAACCTTAACGTAACCATCTTTACCTAAACGGCGAGCACGTTCTGGGTAAGAAGGAGCCTGTTTACGGATAGCTTTAGGTCCACGTTGACTGGTAGATTGAGAGCTCGTTGCCCCTTTGTTGTTTGCAGTGACATTCGCCGTTGATTTAGGCGCCGCGGCATTCAAGTTAGATAGCGGTTTTAAATCGTTGTTTGCTAGCTGTTTTTCAACTGGCTTCGCCTCTTTCTTAACTTCACGTTTTTCTTCTTTTTTAGGCTTTGGCTTTTTCTTAACTTCAGGTTTCTTTTCTAATGCGATAGCCGGTTCAACAACGGGTTCAGGTTCAACAATAGGTTCTGGTTCTGGCTCAGGTTCTGGTTCAGGTTGTGGCGTTGGTTCCGGTTGAGCGGCGGCAGGCTCGACCGCGGGTTCATCCGACTCAAATGCAACCATGGCTATCGTCATAGGCTCCACCACGGTTGCTGTCTTCGGCTGATTGAAAATCCATGCCATAGCAAGCCCTGCATGAATAGACAACGAAATGATAATAATAAGAGGCCAACGGATCCAACGCATACGAATTTTCTACCCTACGACTTTCAACCTAAAGAATATGATCGATAGTTTAAATGCAAATAGCAATCATATTCAATAAGGTTTGTCATTCAAAGTGAAAATTGTGAGACTGAGCCCTACTCTTTTTACTCACTCCACTGGGTAAATAGTAAGGAACGGCGGCGTTTATAGATATCAAATTTTCTGATTGAGTAGATATGCATATTGCGCCTTGAATGCCCTTCAAGCCAGCGTCGACGGCGTCTTAAGGATTGTCTTAACATCCGCCAGCGACCCACTTCATGCCTACTACGTCTCATTTTTTTATCCTTTTGATTACTGAATTTAACTACGAGTGAAATTGGTAAAATATTATAGACCTTTAGTCGCGCTAGCCAAGAATAACCTTAAAATTGGTAAAATATTTCAACTCTGCATGAATTTGATATCAAAAGATAACTATCAAGAGAATAAATTGTTTTTTCATTATTAATCTATAAGATTTAGCAAAGCTTTTAAGATGACTTTTTGCTAAATTCTATTAGGATTAACATCAGTTTTTATTTTATAAGGTCTATTTCATTTTTTGACTATTTTTACACTCTCCTATTTTGTGAGGCATGTAATCGATTATGGCAACCGTGTATACGCTATTGAGCTGGTTATTGTTTTTCTTATATTGGTTAATAATTGCAGCAATTACCGTTCGAATTCTTGTGAAACGACGCCCTGTCACCTCAGCGATGACATGGTTATTAATTATCTATATTCTGCCATTAGTCGGTATTATCGCCTATATTGCATTCGGCGAGCTCCATTTGGGGAAACGGCGTGTTGATAAAGCACAGCAAATGTGGCCATCTGTCGCGACTTGGCTTGAAAACTTGCGTCATTCAAAACATATTTTTGCCACTGAAAATAGCCCTGTCGCCGAGCCACTTTTTCAGTTGTGTGAAAAACGCCAAGGTATTGCTGGCGTTAAAGGGAATCGCATTCAGCTCCTGACTACTTGTGAAGAATCCCTTAAATCTATCGTCAACGATATCAACAATGCACAGCATTCTATTGAAATGGTATTTTATATCTGGCAACCCGGTGGATTAGTCGATGGCGTTACCGAAGCCTTACTCAACGCGGCTAAACGTGGTGTAAGATGCCGCATTATGGTGGACTCTGCGGGTAGTTGGCATTTTTTCCGTAGCGATTACCCCGCCAAAATGCGGGCTGCTGGAATTGAATTTGTTGAATCATTAAAAGTAAATCTAATGCGTTTTTTCTTGCGCCGCATGGATTTACGTCAACACCGTAAAATTGTGGTGATCGATAACTATATCTCTTATACCGGAAGTATGAATATGGTTGACCCACGCTATTTCAAGCAGGATGCTGGTGTGGGTGAATGGGTCGATATTTTGGTACGTATGGAAGGCCCTGTCAGTACCACGTTAGGTATTGTTTATGCGTTTGATTGGGAAATGGAGACGGGACAACGTATTTTGCCACCGCCACCAGACACCAATATTATGCCATTTGAACAAGCTAACGGTCATACCACGCAAATGATTGCTTCTGGTCCAGGTTTCCCTGACGAGTTGATTCAACAATCATTAATGACGGCGATTTTCTCCGCTCGTAAACAGCTCATAATGACTACGCCTTATTTCGTTCCTAGTGATGATTTATTACACGCTATTTGCACCGCAGCAATGCGTGGAGTCGATGTCAGTATTGTGATGCCAAGGCAAAATGACTCGTTTCTTGTTCGTTGGGCAAGCCGTTCGTTTTATTCTGAGTTGTTAGAAGCCGGCGTCAAAATTTATCAATTTGAAGATGGACTCTTGCACACGAAAAGTGTTCTAGTTGATGGAGAGCTTAGCCTCGTAGGCTCGGTCAACTTGGATATGCGGAGTTTATGGCTGAATTTTGAAATCACCGTTGTGATCGATGATAAAAACTTTGGTAGCGACCTAACGATGGTACAGTATGATTATATCGCCCGTTCTACACGACTCGAAATCGAGGAATGGGAACAACGACCATTCTGGAATCGCGTTGTTGAACGTTTATGCTACTTCTTTAGCCCGTTATTGTAATTTATTTAACTTTAGGAACTGTCATGACTAAGCCACTAACTGTACAACTTATCGATGAGGATGAAATCATTGAAATAGCCTATGACTTGTTCCTAGAAGGCGCTATGACAAACTTAGAGCCTGCTGATCAGGTGATTTTTGCCCTGCAATTTGAAGAGTGTGGCGCTGCTGAAATTGTGCCACTGACTTCGCATTGGCAAAGCATTATTCAACCTGAATTTAATTTAGAAAATTTTAGCGAAGTGATTATTGGCTTAGCGCAATCCGCAGATGAAGATATTAACGATATCTTTGCTCGAGTTTTGATTAGCCGTAATCCAGCCGTTCCCTTCCACCATATTTTATGGAAGCGTTGATCAATATTGATACGGCTTTCGCATAAAATACGCATTAAAAAAGGGCCTAACGGCCCTTTTAAATTTCATCGTTAAAGTGGATCAACCTTTAAACAAGATACCGCATGTTTAAAACTTCCCTCTAACAAAGGCTTCGTTTTCGCACAACCTTCATCAGCTAATGGGCAACGAGTTCTAAACACACAACCCGACGGTGGATTAATGGGAGAAGGTAATTCCCCTTCCAATAACTCTATCGCTTTATTTTTCTCTTTATCCGGATCAGGAACAGGCACTGCTGACATCAAGGCTTTCGTATAAGGATGAAGAGGATTGTTATACACCTCATCATAGGTTCCCAACTCAACCGCATTACCTAAATACATCACTAATACCCGGTCAGAAATATGCTTTACGACGGCCAAATCATGAGCAATAAAGATCAAGGATAAGCCCATTTCCCTTTGCAATTCTTGCAATAAATTAACCACCTGTGCTTGAATGGACACATCAAGTGCAGATACTGGTTCATCACAAATAACGAGTTTAGGTTCAAGGATCAGTGCTCTTGCAATCCCAATACGCTGACATTGTCCACCAGAAAACTCGTGAGGATAACGGTTGATTAAATTGGGTAATAACCCTACTCGCATCATCATTTTTCTGACTTTTTCCGTCACTTCAGATTGACGCATCTTTGGATTATAGGTTTTCAACGGTTCAGCGATGATATCACCGATTGTCATACGCGGATTTAGTGACGCCAAAGGGTCTTGGAAAATCATTTGAATGTCGTTACGTACGTCTCGCCACTGTTTTTCATTTAACCCTAGTAAATCACGTCCTAACCAACTGACGGTGCCTCCCGATGATTTCACTAACCCAATAATAGCGCGAGCAAAAGTGGACTTTCCACACCCAGATTCCCCCACGACACCCAGTGTTTCACCTTCATATAAGCGCAGTGTCACACCATCAACCGCCTTTAAACTTTTATCAGGCTGCCAGAACCATTGTTTTTTGTCTCGAATAGCAAAATGAACTTTTAAATCATTAACTTCGAGCAAAACGGGTCTATTTTCATGCTGTGTCATACCAACTCCTCCACTGGATTAAAGCAAGCTCTCAAACGATCCGTTGAAAAGACGCTCAGCTCAGGCTCATGTTCAATACATTGTTCATTCGCATATTGGCAGCGCGGAGAAAATGGGCAGCCTTTTGGCAGGCGCAACAAATTAGGCGGGTTACCAGGTATGGTTGCGAGGCTTTCATCATCACCATCCAAACGCGGTACTGCTGCAAGTAATCCCAACGAATAGGGATGAGAAGGATGATAAAAAATATCGCGCGCTGTGCCGTATTCCATGGTACGCCCTGCATACATCACCAGAACTTTGTCACACACCCCAGCAACCACGCCTAAGTCATGAGTGATCAAAATAATAGCGGTATCAAACTCTTGTTTCAGTTCATTTAATAACGTCATGATCTGCGCTTGAACCGTAACATCTAATGCCGTTGTCGGTTCATCCGCTATCAATAATTTAGGCTGACACAATAATGCCATGGCGATCATGACACGTTGACGCATCCCACCAGAAAATTCATGAGGATACATATTCATTCTTTTACGGGCTTCTGGCATTTTTACTGCATCGAGCATACGTACGGACTCTTCAAAAGCTTCCTGTTTCCCCATACCTTTATGCAGCATTAGCACTTCAGATAATTGTGTTCCAATTTTTAAGTAAGGATTTAATGACGTCATAGGATCTTGGAAGATAATCGAAATCTCTTCTGCTCGCATCCTATTCAAATCCTTTTCTTTTAAATTAAGGATTTCACGACCATTAAATATGGCCGAGCCACCTATTTTGCCATTACGGGCTAACAACCCCATGAGAGCGAAAGCCGTTTGGGATTTTCCTGAACCTGATTCTCCCACAATACCTAAGGTTTCACCGGCACGTAATTCAAAATTCAGTTTATTAACGGCTGTTACATCACCATCTGGCGTTGAAAAAGTGACGTTGAGATCTTTAACTCTCAGTAGAGGGTTAGATGATTTAATTTCAGACATAGTCATTCCCTCTAGCGGTCTTTCGGGTCGAGGGCATCACGTAAACCATCGCCGATAAAGTTAAAACAAAATAGTGTGACAACAAGAAAACACGCTGGGATCAATAATAACCATGGCGTCACTTCCATAGAATTAGCACCATCACTTAATAATGCGCCCCAACTACTCAACGGCTCTTGAGTACCTAACCCGAGAAAGCTTAAAAACGATTCAAATAAGATCATACTTGGCACGAGTAATGATGCATACACGACAACAACACCTAATACGTTAGGAACAATATGGCGTAAAATAATGTGGCGAGTGCTCACACCACAAACTAAAGCGGCCTCAATAAATTCTTTTCGTTTCAGCCCTAAGGTTTGCCCACGCACGATACGCGCCATATCCAACCAAGAAACCATACCAATAGCGACAAATATCAATAAGATATTCGTGCCAAATAATGTCACTAGCAAAATCACAAAGAACATAAATGGAAATGAGTTTAAGATCTCCAATAAACGCATCATAAAGGAGTCTACTTTTCCACCAACATAGCCAGCCAGAGAGCCATAAAGTGTGCCCACAATAACAGCCACAAGTGCAGCAGCGACTCCAACCATCAGAGAGATACGCCCACCGATAGCGACCCTAACTAAAAGATCTCGACCAGAAGCATCGGTACCAAAATAGTGCCCACTCGCCATATCTGGCGGCATCGACATCATTTCCCAGTCCGTATCATCATATAAAAAGGGGGATAACATCGGTGCAAAAATCACAAATAACGTAATCAAAAATAGGACAAACAGGCTAAATATTGCAGCACGGTTATGCATAAATCGACGTCGTGCATCCTGCCACAAACTACGCCCTTCAATATCTAATTGCTCCGAAAGTTTTTCCAGAGCTTCACTATTCTTTTGATTCAATAACACAGTGTCTTCTCCGGATTAATAACGAATTTTCGGGTCGATAACAGCGTATAACACATCGACAATCGCATTAAAGGCAATGGTCAATACACCGACTAAAATTGTTAGACTAAGAACCAATGAATAGTCACGGTTCAATGCACCATTAACAAATAATTGCCCAATGCCTGGTAAACCAAAAATCGTTTCTATCACCATTGAACCTGTGATAATCCCCACAAATGCAGGCCCCATATACGAAAGCACAGGAAGCAAAGCAGGTTTCAATGCATGACGTAAGATGATAGTACGAAGTGGTAAGCCTTTTGCACGCGCAGTACGAATGAAGTTTGAGTGCATAATCTCTATCATTGAGCCACGTGTAATACGTGAGATGCTTGCAATATAGGCTAGCGATAATGCCACCATCGGTAATATCATGTGTTTGATATTACCGCCGTCCCAGCCACCACCAGGGAGCCATTTCAAATGAATGGCGAAAATCAGCACCAATAGCGGTGCCACTACAAAGCTGGGGATGACAACCCCCGTCATGGCAAACCCCATGACCGTAAAGTCCCATTTACTATTTTGATTTAATGCGGCAATAACGCCAGCAGACACACCAAAGAATACGGCAACGATAAAGGCAGTAGCCCCTAATTTTGCAGAGACAGGAAATGCTTTCGCGACTAAGTCGTTAACACTATAGTCTTTATATTTAAATGATGGGCCAAAATCACCTTTAGATAATTGCACTAAATAGTTGAAATATTGCTTATACATCGGATCATTTAAGTGATATTTCGCTTCTATATTCGCCATAACTTCAGGCGGTAGTTTACGTTCTCCCGTGAAAGGGCTGCCTGGTGCTAACCGCATCATAAAAAATGAAATCGTAATAAGAATAAAAAGTGTCGGAATCGCTTCTAGTAAGCGACGTATAATAAATTTTAACATTGCCCTTCCCTACATCTGTTGCTTAGCCGGACCAATCATCACATTGTTGTCCGGCTCCTCAGAGCCGGACTGTTATTGTTAGTGCTTAATAATATAAAGGTCTTTAGTATGAAGGTTATCGAGAGGGTCTTTACCTGTATAACCCCCCACATACGGTTTAACTAAACGCGTGTTTACATAGTAGTACAATGGCACAACAGCGGAATCTTTATCTAAGATTTTTTCAGCTTTATCATAGAGATCGGCACGTTCTTCATCCGTTTTCACTTGCAACGTCTGTTTCATCGTAGCATCGAAGTCTTTATTCTTATAATGAACAGTATTATTACTACTATGGGACAGTAGCATATTGAGGAAAGAAGAAGGTTCGTTATAGTCTGCACACCAACCAGCACGAGCAACATCATAAGCGCCTTGATGTCGGCTATCTAAGAAAGTTTTCCACTCTTGGTTTTCTAATTTGACTTCTGCGCCAATGTTTTTCTTCCACATTGAGGAAGCGGCAATCGCAATACGCTTATGTAAATCAGAGGTGTTATACAATAAATTAAACTTCAATGGATTTGCTTTGTTGTAACCCGCTTCTTCGAGCAGCTGTTTCGCTTTTTCGTTGCGCTGCTCTTGCGTCATATTCGCATACCAATCTGGCTTTTCCGTTTTCATGCCGTTGGTAAATGGTGGTGTAAACCCATAAGCAGGGATATCGCCTTGAGCTTTCACTTTATAAGTAATGACGTCTCTATCCATAGAAAGTTTTAATGCTTCCCTTACACGAGGATCATTAAAGGGTGGCTTTTCGTTGTTAATTTCATAGTAATAGATACACAGATAAGGATTTACCCGTAGCTCATCTGGCATATTTTTTTGCAGCGTTTTAAATTGCTCAATGGGTAAATTACTGTAAGTCATGTCGATTTCACCGCTACGGTAACGGTTAACATCGGTAACTTCAGAGGAAATTGGTAGGTAAGTGACTTGGTCGATAATGGTATTAGCATTATCCCAATAGCTCGGGCTACGCTCAAGGACAATGCGTTCATTGACTGTCCAGTCTTTTAATTTATAAGCCCCATTCCCCACAAAGTTTTGTGGTTGAGTCCATTTTGCACCATATTTTTCAATCACTTTTTTGTTTACTGGTGACATTGAAGAATGGATCAAAAGTTTAGGGATATACGGTACTGCTTCACTCAATTCGAGAACAAGGGTATGGTCATCTAATGCTTTAACACCGAGTTCTTCTGGTTTTTTCTTACCAACAATAATGTCATCTACATTTTTCAAGTGCGCATACTGTAAATAGCTTGCATAAGGAGAAGCGGTATCAGGGTCAACAAGACGTTGGAAACTATAGACAAAATCGTGGGCCGTTACGGGATCTCCATTTGACCATTTAGCTCCCTCACGAATTTTAAAAGTCCATTCTTTAAAATCTTTATTTTCCCAGCTGACTGCCGAGCCAGGCAAAATTTCACCATTTGGTCCAACGATCGTTAGACCTTCAAAAAGATCACGAGCTAAAGCGGATTCCGGAACACCTTCAATTTTATGTGGATCAAGAGATTGAGGTTCAGAGCCATTATTACGAACGAGTGTTTGTTTCTGCGCAAGCTCAACACCAGCAGGTACCGTTGCAGCAACACTACTCGTCATCCCTCCAGCCATCAATCCAGCAGTAACACCTAAAGCAACCATGGTTTTATGAATGTATTTACTCATCTTATCCGTTACTCCCATACCATATTTCATTGTTATATTGTGGATTGTGATGCTTACCAACGCGGTAAACTGTTTATTATATTATTTTAGTACTATTTATTAGTTTGGTTTATATATAACCGCTTAATATCCATATAATCAAGAGGGTCTTTACCTTTAAATCCTCCAATTGCTGGGTTAACCAATCGAACACTTACTCGGTAATAAACAGGAATAAGCGCTGAGTCTTGATCAAGCAAGGCCTCCGCCTGTTGATAAATTTGCTTGCGCGCTGCATCATCAGGCGCAACTAATGCTTTTTCTAATAGAGAATCGAACTGAGGGTTTTTATAGAAAGCGGTATTATTACTACTATCTGAAGACATGATGTTCAAAAATGCAGAAGGCTCATTATAGTCGGCACACCAAGTCGCACGTACGACATCATAATTACCGTCGTGGCGGCTTTGTAATGATGTTTTCCATTCTTGATTTTGTAAGCTCACTTCTGCCCCAATATTTTTTTTCCACATGGAAGCAGCAACTATGGCTTGCTGTTTGTTTTGATCAGAAGTGTTATAAAGCAGAGAAAATTTAAGTGGATTCGCGGCATTGTAGCCTGCTTCAGCTAAAAGCGCTTTTGCACGTTGATAGCGTTTCTCATCACTCCAACTGGCCCACTCAGGCGGTGAAAAATCACTATTATTAATAAAAGTAGGCGTAAAACCATAAGCAACTATCTGCCCTTGTCCCATAATTTTATGAGTAATAATGTCTCTATCCAATCCGAGTTTTATGGCTTCTCGCACTCTGGGGTCAGTAAAAGGTGGCTTGTTATTATTAATCTCATAATAAAAAGTGCATAAGTAAGGACGAACATATAATTCATCTGGTCGCTCTGATTGCATTTTTTTATATAAAACGGGGGGAATAGCGGAATTACTAATATCAATTTCACCACTACGATAACGATTGACATCACTGACTTCCGACGAAATGGTTAAAAAAGTTGCTTCATCTATTTTGCTATTCTGATTATTCCAATACAAAGGGTTACGTTTAAGAACAATACGTTCGTTAACAACCCACTTATCCAATAAATAGGCGCCATTTCCGACAAAATGATTACTTTGCGTCCACTTATCCCCATATTTTTCAATTGCTTGCTTATTTACGGGTTTCATCGCCGTATGGTTAAGCATATCAATAAAATAAGGCACAGGATGGCTCAGCGTGACTTGTAAATGTTTTTCATCGAGTGCTTTTACACCTAGCGACTCCAGTGGTTTTTGACCTTTTAAAATCTCAGCAGCATTTTCAATATAGGCACTTTGCAGATAACTTGAATAAGGTGAACCTGTTTTTGGATCAGCTAATCGCTGCCAACTGTAAACAAAATCTTGGGCAGTCACAGGAGAACCATCGCTCCATTTCGCATTATCTCTGAGCGTAAATACCCAAGTGGTATAATTCTCATTAGTCCAACTTTCAGCCACGCCTGGCGTGACTTTACCGTCAACATCCGTATAAATGAGCCCTTCAAGCAGGTTAAGGATAATACTGGTTTCCGGTATACCCTCAACTTTATGTGGATCTAATGAAGCAACTTCAGAACCATTATTAATCGTAATAGCTTGTTTAACTGCCGTCGCTACAGGCGCGGCATTAGAATGAAATGCAACTAAAAAAATAGGTAGTGAACACAAACTCTTATAAAGAAAATTCATCATCACCCTCAAAGGTTATAAGTGTTGCTACAACAAAATCCAGCACTTAATCGGCTTATTTCGTCAAAGTAATATCCTAAGTTAGCGATACCACTCACCTTTTAGATTAGTTTTCATAATTCACAAGTACCACCTATAAAAAACAACAAATTGTTAACATTGTGTAATTATGCTGAAATCTATCGTTACTATACAAATCAATAAACATTATGATTTTACGGTACTAACAGAGGATTTATCTGTTATTGCTATATTTAAATACCAAGGACTGGTTTAAACATATCATTAACATTAGATAAATTAAATAGCGTAAAAATTTACTCAGCTCACATTTCCTTACTTTTTATACCTTCTTTGACAAAAAATGCGACATATTATTATAAGTATTGCCAGACTATAATAGTACAAAATAACAGCACATTAATGTGTGAAATTATCCCTTTGATGACAATCAAATAATGATATTGGGCTTTTATTTTTTCTATTAACACGAGATAGTACAAAAATTCACATACGCTTTATTGCTTAAGCAGTATAACGTTCAGAATATTATTACTAATGCGATAACAACCTAATTAATCGCCATATTAGTGACGATTAATTAGGAGGTATTAGTCATTTTTGGAGTGGATTAGAGAAGGCCTGGGAATATCGCTTTAACACCTGTGACAATGAACTCAATCCCCAATGACATCAGAAGTAAGCCCATAATACGCGTCACGACGTTGATACCTGTTTGTCCTAAATAACGAACTAATAATGACGCTGAACGAAACAGTAACCAGCAACAAAATGCAAATACAATACTTGTCAGCGCAAGGCCGATAAAATTTTGCCATCCATGCCAGCGAGATGACCAAACGATACAAGAACTAATTGCCCCTGGCCCTGCCATTAAAGGTAACGCAAGAGGAACCACGCCGATACTATCACGGACGGCAGTTTCTGTTTTCTCTTGCTTATTTTGTTTATCTTCACCAATTTTCCCACTGATCATTGACATTGCGATAGTCACTATCAAGATCCCCCCCGCAATACGAAACGAATCAATAGAAATACCAAATAGCTGAAGAATAGAATCGCCAATTAATAAGGACGTACATAAAATGATAGCTACAGAAGTATTCGCGATCGTATTGGTTTTATTACGCCCTGCACTACTTTGATAATTGGTCATGCTAATAAACACAGGTAAGATCCCTACTGGGTTTACTAACGCAAAAAGGCCGATAAAAAATTTTATATAGCCTGATAAATCAAGTAATCCTGCACCCACTCATTAGCACCTTCAAAAAGTCTCGTTTGAGAAAATGATCGATAGATAAAGTTTATCATTAAATTAATGAAATACATTGTGCTAAGTTTTGTTTTAGTTACCACGATTAACCATCGGCTTAATAAGCATACAAAAAGCAGGCTATTTCTCTATTTCACCAGCGTAATAACGATATTTTTGGTTAATTTCCAAAAAAGAAGCGAATTTGGCTAAAATTGCCTTGCTGAAAGGTTTCAGTTTTGATTTTTTGTGATTTAGATCACGTTAATAAATATGAATAATGTTAATCTATTCTTAACTGATAGGGAGAGAAAATTTAAGAAAAGTACGCTTTTCATATTGATTTAAAAGCTTTTTAAGCCAATAAGCGGATAAGCAAAGTATGATAATAAATATAAACTATAATTATCTACTCACTTTTGTAACACCGTTGTGTTTCTGGATGCACTGCTCATTGGCTTAAAAAGTTTAACATTTATCAGGAGTAATCTCTATGTCAGTAACTAATGTTACCGAACTCAATGACCTCGTTGCTCGTGTCAAAAAAGCTCAGCGTGAATTCGCTAACTTCTCTCAAGAACAAGTTGACCGTATTTTCCGCGCAGCGGCGCTTGCCGCAGCAGATGCACGAATCCCTCTCGCAAAACTGGCGGTTGAAGAATCAGGCATGGGTATTATTGAAGATAAAGTGATCAAAAATCACTTTGCTTCCGAGTATATATACAATGCCTATAAAGATGAAAAAACCTGTGGCGTGCTTTCAGAAGACCCAACTTTCGGTACCATCACAATTGCAGAACCTATCGGCATTATCTGTGGTATCGTGCCAACCACTAACCCAACATCAACCGCTATTTTTAAGTCGCTAATTAGCTTAAAAACACGAAATGCAATTATTTTTTCACCACACCCAAGAGCAAAAAATGCAACCAATAAAGCGGCTGAAATCGTTCTAAAAGCAGCAATAGCCGCGGGTGCCCCAAAAGATATCATCGGTTGGATAGATGCGCCATCTGTTGAATTATCCAATGCACTCATGCATCACGATGACATCAATCTGATTTTAGCAACTGGTGGTCCGGGTATGGTAAAAGCCGCCTATAGTTCCGGTAAACCGGCTATTGGTGTAGGTGCGGGAAATACCCCTGTAGTGATCGATGAAACTGCGGATATCAAACGCGCTGTTGCCTCTATTTTGATGTCAAAAACGTTTGATAATGGCGTGATATGTGCCTCAGAACAATCCGTTGTGGTCGTTGATGAAATCTATAATCAAGTTCGTGAACGCTTTGCTAGCCATGGCGGCTATATTTTGCAAGGCAAAGAACTGAAAGCCGTTCAAGACGTTATTCTTAAAAATGGCAATCTCAACGCCGCCATTGTTGGTCAACCCGCCTACAAAATTGCGGAAATGGCCGGTATCACTGTTCCTGTGACGACAAAAATTCTGATTGGTGAAGTTAAAGTCATTGATGAATCAGAACCATTCGCTCATGAAAAACTTTCCCCACTACTCGCCATGTATCGTGGTAAAAACTTTGAAGATGCCGTAGAAAAAGCAGAGTTACTGGTGGAAATGGGCGGAATTGGTCACACTTCTTGTTTATATACAGATCAAGATAACCAAGCTGAACGCGTTAATTATTTTGGCGTGAAAATGAAAACAGCGCGTATTTTGATTAATACCCCTGCCTCACAAGGTGGTATCGGTGACCTATATAACTTTAAATTAGCGCCTTCTCTCACACTGGGTTGTGGTTCATGGGGGGGTAACTCCATCTCTGAAAACGTTGGACCAAAACACTTAATTAATACTAAGACTGTGGCGAAAAGAGCTGAAAATATGTTATGGCATAAACTTCCTAACTCAATTTATTTCCGTCGCGGTTGTCTTCCTATTGCCCTTGAAGAGATAGCAACGGATGGCGCAAAACGTGCGTTTATCGTGACTGATGGTTATTTATTCAATAATGGCTATGTCGAAGAAGTCATTAATGTCCTTAAACAACATCATATTGAAACTGACGTCTTCTTTGAAGTTGAGGCTGATCCAACCTTAACCGTTGTCCGTAAAGGTGCAGCACAAATGAACGCCTTCAAACCTGATGTCATTATTGCATTAGGTGGTGGCTCACCAATGGATGCCGCCAAAATTATGTGGGTAATGTACGAGCACCCAGAAACCCATTTCGAAGAGTTAGCATTACGCTTTATGGATATCCGTAAACGTATCCATCGCTTCCCCAAAATGGGCGTGAAAGCAAAATTAGTCGCTATTACCACAACGTCTGGTACTGGTTCTGAAGTGACACCATTTGCGGTAGTTACTGATGATAAAACAGGTCAAAAATATCCATTAGCAGACTATGCTCTAACGCCTAACATGGCGATCGTTGATGCAAACCTAGTCATGAACATGCCGAAATCGTTGACTGCATTTGGTGGTTTAGATGCTGTGACGCATGCTCTAGAAGCTTATGTTTCTGTTTTAGCGAACGAATACTCAGATGGGCAAGCACTACAAGCGCTGAGCTTATTAAAAGACTATCTGCCCGCTAGCTATCATGAAGGGGCGACTAACCCTGTGGCAAGAGAACGTGTTCATAACGCCGCTACCATTGCAGGTATTGCATTTGCAAACGCCTTCTTAGGGGTATGTCACTCAATGGCCCATAAACTGGGGTCTGAATTCCATATACCGCACGGATTAGCTAATGCACTATTAATTAGTAATGTGATTCGTTACAACGCTAACGATAACCCAACCAAACAAACCGCATTCAGCCAATATGACCGCCCACAAGCACGTCGTCGTTATGCTGAAGTCGCTGACCATTTAGGTCTGACGAAAGCGGGTGATCGTACCGATACGAAGGTTGAGAAGCTATTGGCTTGGCTTGAAGAGATCAAAGCAGATTTAGGCATTCCTAAGTCTATACGTGAAGCTGGCGTTGCTGAGGCAGACTTCTTAGCGCATGTTGATAAGTTGTCTGAGGACGCGTTTGATGACCAATGTACAGGTGCAAACCCACGTTACCCATTAATTTCCGAGTTAAAACAACTGCTACTTGATTCCTATTATGGACGTGAATTTACTGAAGAACCTGTTGTCGCAACCGCGAAAACAGAAAAGAAAAATTCAAAGAAATAATTAAATAATTGCACAATTAATAAAAAGGCACTGATTAAAAACCAGTGCCTTTTTGGTAATATAATAAGTAATTATTTATTATACACTTTTATCAACTAATAACGCCCTGCCTCTGTTTTATTTCAGTAACCATCAATTAGTTAGCGTTAATTAAAGTGAATAGCAACCTTAGGAATAACCCCTTGATTCATTAGTTTTGCTTGTTCGATGGCTTCCGTATAGTGCTTACGACACACTGAAATATACTTCTCGTTACCGCCTATATCGACCTGTGCGCCTTCGTAGACGGGAATACCATCATTCCCTATCCTCAACACTTTATTTGCTTTACGACCGCAATAGCACACTGTTTTTAATTCGACTAATTTGTCTGCCCATGCTAATAAATATTGACTACCCGCAAACAATTCTCCTGAAAAATCGGTTCTCAGGCCATAACATAAAACGGGAATATCACAGTTATCGACAATATCGCATAGCTGTTCAACTTGCTGTTTTGTTAAAAATTGACACTCATCAATTAAGACACAATGTACCTTTTTTATCCCATTTTCACTTTTGATGATTTCAGCCATATTCGTTGTAGGCGAAAATAGTAACGCATCCGCAGACAGCCCAATTCGAGAAGAGACTTTACCTTGCGAGAAGCGATTATCGATTTCAGCGGTGAAAATCAATGTGCGCATTCCTCTTTCATTATAGTTATAAGAAGATTGCAGCAGGGATGTCGATTTTCCCGCATTCATAGCAGAATAGTAAAAATATAGCTGAGCCATCAGCCTAGTTCCTCTAAATTAATAAACGAAATAATCTTACCATAAAACATGTTATTAGATTAACAATCCGCATTTTAAGGGTTTAAAAACAGCACAATACACAAAACTCTATTGGCTTTAATGAATTTAGACTGATACTAAACACCTTTTTTGCTCCTATAACAGGTAAAATAACGAACTATCGTTTGTGCAAAATAGCCTGTTATTTTATCAACCATATAGCTAGCCTGCTGTATCAAAAAAAGAAAATTTACGTTTAGGCTCATTTATTTGAGCTTTTACCACTAATAAAGATGTCACCGTTTACGAGTGAGTACCTCAAATTATAATCCAAAAAAACTTCGGTTAATTGAATCCGTTTTTCATTAGTTTGGATATTGATAATAGCGGTATATATATCAGTGAAAAGTTAATATTTCTTTTGTAAAAAAATTGCTTTTGGTAAAGATAACTTTTAAACTAATAGTGTAAATTAGCTATTGCAGAAAATAAAATAGCATTCTATTATTAGTGTACACAGGCCAACAATTAAATTTGAGACCAGGAAAATGAGCGAATCTTTAAAAGCATTAAATAACATCCGTACTCTTCGTGCACAAGCAAGAGAAATTGCTTTAGAATCACTGGAAGAAATGCTGGAAAAATTAACCGTCGTTGTTGAAGAACGTCGTGAAGAAGAAAATCAAGCTCGTGCAGAGCTAGAAGAGAAAAGCCGTAAGCTGGAAAGTTTCCGTCAAATGGCAGAGGAACAAGGTATCGATCTAAACGAACTTGTTCAAATTTTAGATACAGGTAAAGGCACTAGCACTCGTGCTAAACGTGCTGCTCGCCCTGCTAAATACAAATATGTTGATGAAAATGGCGAAACTAAAACTTGGACAGGCCAAGGCCGTACGCCAGCTGTTATCAAGATTGCCATTGAAGAACAAGGTAAATCTTTGGACGATTTCTTAATCTAAAATTTTAACCTTATTCAAAAAAACGCCCTAATATTAGGGCGTTTTTTTTATCTGATATTTGTTTTTTTTATTATATAAGCCTGTCTATACAAATAGCACCGCCAATATTCCCTGTATTAAATAAAAGCCCCCTAACCCAAACACCGCAACCTGCTATAACCGTCGTTGAACTTTTTATCTCCAAGTTATTTATCATTATGATTTAAATTTTGTCACACCATAAAGTAAAGTTATGTAATTTGCCCTACCCTCAAACGCGTGATTGAATAATCAGATTTAGGGTTATACAAAAAAATGATGTATTTACCCATTCAATATGTAAATTAAATTAAATAATAATTTACATTACACTACCCTTAACTATCGACTGTTCTAAAATCAACAAACAAAAAAAGCCAACCTTCCAGTTAGCTTTTATCAATCATCATAGAGAGAAGCTGTGTTATTTAGAACTGTTCAACTCGTGTGATAAATTTTTAATCCATTGGGAAAAGTCTTTGCCTAAAGTATCATGCTGCAACCCATATTCTACAAAGGCTTTCATATAACCTAGCTTATTACCACAATCATGGCTTTTACCACATAAGTGATATGCTTCAACAGGTTCATTATTTTCCATCATGATGGCAATAGCATCGGTTAATTGAATTTCATCACCAGCTCCAGGTGCTGTTTTCGCCAATGTATCCCAAATTTTTTCGGATAAGACATAACGTCCAACAATAGAAAGGTTTGATGGCGCTTCTTCTTTCTTCGGTTTTTCAACCATACGACTGATTGGTTTACTATCACCAGGAAGTAAAACCGCACCATCACAATCCACGATACCATAATTGGATACTTCATCTTCTGGAACAGGCTCGACTAAAATTTGACTCGCACCTGTTGCTTCAAAATGTTCAAGCATTTCGCTCAAATTAAATTTCGTTAAATCGGTGCTATAGCGGTCTAAAATTACGTCGGGCAAAATAACGGCAAAAGGCTCATCACCCACAAGTGGTTTAGCACACAAAATTGCATGGCCTAATCCCTTAGCGATACCTTGACGCGTTTGCATAATAGTGACATGACTAGGACAAATAGATTGCACCTCATCAAGTAACTGGCGTTTTACACGCGCTTCTAAAATAGCTTCAAGTTCAAAACTCGTATCAAAGTGGTTTTCAATCGAGTTCTTTGATGAGTGAGTGACTAAAACAATTTCATTAATACCTGCTGCGATACACTCATTAACCACATATTGAATGAGTGGCTTATCAACAAGAGGTAACATCTCTTTTGGAATTGCTTTAGTCGCTGGAAGCATACGTGTGCCGAGACCCGCAACAGGAATGACTGCCTTACGTACCTTTCTTTGTGTCATATTCGTCATAACTCCAGAATTCTCCTAAGCACCTTATTCTATAGACTAAATCAACAGTAATAATGTGGTGCGTTTTTAGTGCGAGGCAGTATAACAGGAATAATTTCTGGATAAATAGTACTAATCCCTAATAAGGAATGATATTGCATCTAATGGATTAAATTTAAACAAAACTTAAGCTTCTGGATTAAACATTAATTTAATATTTTGATGATTATTCCAAATTCGACACTGCCAAAATGTTCCTCGAACATCCAAATGATTGGAGGGTTGATGCTTTAAAGTGCCTAGCGGAACACTTCGTGACAAGCTATATTGTGCGTTTTCGGTAGATACTTCAACCTCCAAACCACCACTAGCCAAAATAATTGCTTTATTATATGTATTGAAATACCCCAGCAATATTGGAAATTGCCCGCTAAAACCAGAGTCTTCTAATAAATAATTTATCTGATTAATAATTTTATCAATTTTCGGCAACTTTTTATCAGGAAAACTCACCGCATTTTTTAATAAGTCATTAAATACAACCCGGATCAAAAATGCTGCCATGATACCTTCTCGAGGCGAACGCTCAATATCAATACAGTAAAAACCAATTTGTGTATCTGATATCGGGGCTAAATCCAGTAATAATCCAAATTGGTTAATTGCATTTAATTGACGGTAATTAATTCGATAGCCATTAATAACCTGATTTACTGGTGGTTGCAGTTGTTTTAAGACAGGAATGATATCCTGCTCATCATAATCCATTAATGATGAGATATCTTGAGGATGTAATGTATTTATCAGTTCACTATCATATAGCTCTGGATAAAGATTGGCATGAATCGTGACTTTCAACTCTTCTAAATTTTTGATTGGCTTTAATAAGGCATCTTTTGCTCCCAACCTCAGCATACGATCCAACTGAGTAAAATCGGTTGTCGCCGATATCACAATGACAGGTATATGAATATGCTGAGCGACCAGTTCTGACATAAAAGCCTCACCACTCATCACTGGCATATTAAGATCACACAAAATAACATCCGGCCTAATTTTTTCGACCGTGAGTCTTATTAATGCGCTTTGACCATTATCAGCGACGAAAACCTGCATACCTTGTGCTTGTAAGTACCCTTCTAACATTGAGCGAAAAATTTTTTCATCTTCAACGATGAGTATCTTTTTATTTTTCATGTTGAACCTACTTCTGGCTATAATTGGCGATTAACTACCAATACTATTATTCATATGACAAAATCATTGTACTATCACTTTTAAAGTATAGTTATTTTTATTACCTATACTTATTTTTATAGAGTAAAAAGATGGAACAATCCTTAAACCAGTGCTGTTTTTGTGGCAATACCGCACCTTTTGACCAATGTTGCCAACCTTATCTCGAAAATAAAGCGACGCCTGAAACCCCAGAACAACTGATGCGATCCCGCTATAGTGCGTATGTGACACACAATGCGGATTATCTTATCGCAACTTGGCATCCTGATTGTCAGGCTGAACAGTGGCGAGAAGAACTCCAACAAAGTTTCTCACAAACGAAATGGATCTCTCTTCGTGTTATTAGTTCTTCTTATGCTAAAAATAGCGATGAAGGATATGTCGAATTTTCAACTTGCTTTATTGATGAAAAAGCTGATCATAAACAGCTTATTCATGAACGTTCCCGTTTTCTTCGCATAGATAAACGTTGGTATTACATAGATGGTGTGACACCTAAGACGGGTCGAAATGACCTATGCCCATGTGGTTCCGGCAAAAAATTTAAAAAATGCTGTAACAATAATTAGTGGTTATGTTTTACCCATCGTAACGGAAATGCAGAATGTATCGCTTGCTGAATTGTTTGCTTTATCATTCACGCGGCTAACTGGTTCACAGAGAGAAGATTTATCTTTGTGCACCAGAGCGTTATGAACCTAGTCATAAGTCGCCGCAAAGAAAGAATGATAGCCAATTCGCTTTGTAAGTTAAGGATCAGACACCTCCATGCAACAAAAAAATGTACAAAAAAAAGTCCTTCGCACTATATGTCCTGACGCAAAAGGATTGATCGCTAAAATCACCAATATTTGTTACAAGCACCAACTCAACATAGTCCAAAATAATGAATTTGTTGATCATCGTACTGGTCGGTTCTTTATGAGAACGGAGCTTGAAGGGATTTTTAATGATGAAACCCTTCTCGCTGACCTAGATGATGCATTACCAGTAGGTTCAAAACGTGAATTAAATTCATCGGGTCGTCGTCGCATCGTGATTATGGTTACGAAAGAAGCTCATTGCTTAGGTGACCTATTAATGAAAAGCGCATACGATGGCTTAGACGTTGAAATTGCAGCTGTTATCGGTAATCACGACACACTAAAAAACCTTGTTGAGCAATTTGGTATTCCTTTCCATCATATTAGCCATGAAGGTTTAACCCGAGAGCAGCATGATGAGAAAATGATTGCGCAAATCGACCAATACCAACCTGATTATGTTGTTTTAGCCAAATATATGCGTGTATTGACTCCCGCATTTGTCCAGCACTACCCGAATCAAATCATTAATATTCATCATTCATTTTTACCCGCCTTCATTGGTGCCCGTCCATATCATCAAGCATATGAACGGGGCGTTAAAATCATTGGAGCAACCGCCCACTTTGTTAATGATAATCTTGATGAAGGCCCTATTATCACGCAAAACGTCATTAATGTAGACCATACCTTCACTGCTGACGATATGATGCGAGCGGGTAGAGATGTAGAAAAAAACGTGCTTAGCCATGCATTATATTGGGTATTAGCGCAACGCGTTTTTGTTTACGGAAATAGAACTATTATCTTGTAAGACACTTAGCTGCTGTTTAAATATGCATGCAGAGTAAAAAAACAGCACTTAAACAGCTTTTAAAAATTAATGCTTTACAGGGGCGCGTCATTTGATATGATGCCGCCCGCTGTCAACGAATACAGCAATTCAAAATCTGGTGGGATACCCAAGCGGCCAAAGGGAGCAGACTGTAAATCTGCCGTCACAGACTTCGAAGGTTCGAATCCTTCTCCCACCACCATTCAAGCAACTCCCTGACCTAAATCATCAATAGTATCCATAAAGCGATTTAACACACTCGAATGTGATTTAGACTTATAAATATAGCAACTACACTCATCTATAATGGAATTCAAGGGAATATATTGCAGTAAGTTGTCCGCGATTTCATGCTCAGGATAACAATCAATAATAGCAATAAAATCACCCACTTGTAGAAAACTTTGACAACTACTGATGTTATCCATTTGCCGAACACTTGCTTTGTTACCCTCAAGCTCCACCTTTTCGAGTAATTCCCCCATTAAATTACTCTTATAGAATGCAGGGTCACATAACCAAGTACAATTTTTTAATAGTGCCATAATATTATGTTGATGCTTTTGATATAGCTCACTTCGACAAAAAATTCCTAATGATGCATTTTCTATTTTTCGTTGTAAGGAAAAACGCTCACTCACGACTGGCTGTGAACTTAAAATTAGTGTATTTCCATCATAATCGACTATTTCATCAACCTCCTCATAATTAAATCTTAATATATTAATTTGGACATTATTTTTATTAGCGGCTTGATAAAGATTAATAAGAAAGTTTTCTTTCCCCCAGTCATAATAAATATTTGCTTCATTGACAATATAGCCCGTGAAATGTTTTTTGGTTATTTCTTTCTCCTGCAAGTAAAGATCGCGCAAGTCATTATATAATTCTTGTCCATCTTTAGTTAAAGTCATACCAAATTTTTCTCTCTTAAATAACCGCTTACCCAAGCTGGTTTCGAAATCTTTAATCGACTTGGCGATAGGTGGCGTCGTTCGGTTCATCACTCTAGCAGCCTTACTTAATGAGCCATTTTCAACAACTGCCATAAATGCCTCTAATTTTCTTGAAAAGAACATATCTATGACCCCATTCTGTTTATTAAACATGCAGAATCCAACATTATTAATCATTAAAAACAATATGTTGAATAGCCCATCACTTGACATTTCAGATGAAAACTTTAATTTAACTTTTCATTGAATGAGTAACAATATTTCATAAAAGTATTTTTATATTTTCCAACAATGCAAAGCAATATATTATACTGTTTCATTTCATTATTTTTTATGGCTCGACTATTAAATCACATTAAATATAAATCACCAATTGGAAATCAATGAACATATTTTTCATTAATTGTACAATTAATAATGTTACTTAAAATTTGGAATGTAATGTTATTATTATAATTAAGGTAAAAAATATTTATTCCCCATAATTAAAGTCCTGTTTAAATAGTTCTTTAATAGTTACAGTTAACTCCGCATCTGATAGAATCCCCCTGTACAGACAATATCTAACAGGTGATAAAAGACCATGAAATTTATCTCGTTCAACATAAATGGCCTCCGTGCTCGCCCACATCAATTGGCGGCTATTATTGATAAGCATCAGCCTGAAGTGATCGGGCTACAGGAAACCAAAGTTCATGATGACATGTTTCCTTATGATGAGGTCAGCAAGCTAGGCTATCATGTATTTTATCACGGCCAAAAAGCCCACTATGGCGTAGCGCTATTGACCAAAAGTGAACCTGTCGCTGTGCGTAAAGGATTCCCTACTGACGACGACGATGCACAACGCAGAATTATTATGGCGGATATTGAGACCAATAATGGTCTGCTAACTGTCGTGAATGGTTACTTTCCCCAGGGTGAAAGTCGCGACCATCCAACAAAATTTCCTGCCAAAGAAAAATTCTATCAGGACTTACAAGACTATATTACATCAACTCAGACACCTGAGTCACAACTGTTAATCATGGGTGATATGAATATTAGCCCAACCGATCTCGATATTGGTATCGGTGACGCAAACCGTAAGCGTTGGTTAAAAACAGGGAAATGTTCTTTCTTACCAGAAGAGCGGGAATGGATGGAAAGATTACTCAATTGGGGCTTAGTCGATACCTATCGTGCCATGCACCCTGAAACCAATGATTGCTATTCATGGTTTGACTACCGTTCAAAAGGATTTGATGATAATCGAGGATTACGTATAGACCTACTATTAGCCTCAACGGCTCTTTCTCGCCGCTGTTTAGCGACAGGGATTGATTATGAAATCAGAGGAATGGAAAAACCATCAGATCACGCCCCCGTTTGGGCTGAATTCGATTTAACGAAAGACTAATCTTTCCCCATTCAATAAGGGAGTGGCTCTCATTCCCTTATTGATCATGATAAAAACAAGAATGATTTTTGGATTGTTAACTACTCTTGTACACTCTTTTTCATTTTTTTAGCCGATTTAGTGGCTTTTTTAGTGCCTTTGGCATGTGTTACCGGTGGTAATTCACGAAACGCACGTAAATTAGTCAACTGGCGAGCCTGAGAGATCAGCTGTGTCAAGGTGGCGCTTAACGGATTCATAAAATCATCATATCGCGTTTGCTTTTCACTGATTTGCGTCAAAATAGATTCCCAATGTGCAGTCATATCCGGTAATGTCGCCATATCAGGCAATACATGAATGAGCGCTCGGCCTGCGGGGGTGGAGTGAATATAACGACCTTTTTTAAATAGGAACTGACGTTTAAATAATAAATCAATGATCCCTGCACGTGTCGCTTCAGTGCCTAACCCATCCGTTTCGCGCAATACTTTTTTTAAGGCTTTATCTTGAACAAAGCGCGCTATCCCAGTCATTGCTGATAATAAAGTTGCATCAGTAAAAGGTCTTGGTGGCTGAGTTTGCTTTTCAACAACCTCTCCTTTTTCACACAATAACTCATCCCCTTTAGCCACAACAGGTAATGGACTACCATCATTTTCAGAGTCTCGCTCTTTATTCCCAAGAACCACTCGCCAACCTGCTTCCGCTAAAAAACGTGCCTTAGCAATAAATTTACCCTTTTCAATATCAAGCTCAATGGTACATTTGCGATAAACGGCATCTGACATAAATTGAATGATATATTGACGCGCCACTAACTGATAAATATTAGCTTCATTTTCAGTTAATTTAACCGCCGTTGCTTTAGCTGTCGGAATAATCGCATGATGAGCATCAACTTTTTTGTCATCCCAACAACGATTTTTTTTATCCAGTTCAGGCAGTTCGAACTGGGTTAATTCTGGTTGATGAACTGAAATCGCATTCAATACCGAATGACGTCCAGCAAAGTGCTCATCAGGCAGATAACGGCTATCTGAACGTGGATAAGTGATGAGTTTGTGGGTTTCATACAGACGTTGGCAAATGTCCAACACCTCTTGTGCGCTTAATCCAAATTTTTTAGCCGCTTCAATCTGTAATGCAGATAGTGAAAAAGGTAACGGAGCCGTTTCAGATTCACGCTTGTCTTGATATTGGGTGACAAAAGCCGGTTTTCCGGTAATTCGCGAGACAACATGTTCAGCGAGAGGACGATGAAATAGACGCCCTTCCTCATCCTGATAATCAATACAAGATTCACTTGGTTGCCAAATGGCCACAAAACGTTCATCTTGAGGCGTCACTATATGCGCTTTGACCTCAAAATAATCTTTCGGTACAAAATTTTCGATGTCTTCATCACGACGAACAACCAGACCTAGTACTGGTGTTTGCACTCTTCCCACCGACAACACACCTTGATAACCGCCTCGTTGCCCCAACAACGTGTACGCTCGAGTCATGTTAATTCCATACAACCAATCTGCTCGTGCCCGTGCTAGTGCGGAAACACATAATGGAATAAATTCGCGATTTTCTCGTAGCCGGTCGATGGCTCTTTCTACTGCTTGTGGGTTAAGGTCATTAATCAAACAACGTTTGACTTGCTTCCTTTTATCGGCCGGAAGTTTTAAGAAATCTAAAACTTCATCCACCAACAATTGCCCTTCTCTATCAGGGTCTCCTGCATGCACGACCTCAGTCGCTTGTTTGAGCAAAGTATCAATTGTCTTTAATTGTTTGGTTACTGCGGAACGCGGTTTGAGTTGCCATTTTTCAGGAATGATCGGCAAGTCTTGCAAATTCCAGCGTGCATATCGAGGTTCATACGCGTCGGGTTCTGCTTGTTCCAATAGATGCCCGATACACCACGTGACTATTTGATCATTACCACACTGGATAAAACCATCACCTCGTTTGTGAGGCTTAGGAAGTACATCCGCAATTGCCCGCGCAAGGCTAGGCTTTTCCGCAATAAACAAACGCATTAAGTTAATCTTTCACTTCAATTAAAGGAACATTTTCCCGCTGGGGTAATAATTTACCGATAGACTGTAACAAAACACCTTGCTGCTGTGCAATGTCTTTAATTTTAGCGACCTCAGAAGGCTCTACGGCGATGAGTAATCCACCAGATGTTTGCGGATCACAGAGTAACTTGCGCTGAGCTTCCGTCATTGGCCCAATGAGATGCCCATAACTGTCAAAGTTCCGTTGGGTTCCACCGGGAACACAACCCGCATCGATATATTGCTCAACATTCGCCAATTTGGGTACTTGGCTAAAGTAAATTTCTGCACGGACTTTCGAACCTTCACAAATTTCACTCAAATGACCAAGTAGGCCGAATCCCGTCACATCGGTCATGGCCGTCACCCCCGTTAATGGCGCAATAATTGCCCCTAACTTATTTATCTGACACATAGTTTCAGTGGCTAAGTTTTGGTGCTCTGACGCCAATACCCCTTTTTTCTCTGCGGTCGTTAACACACCGATACCTAACGGTTTAGTCAGGAAGAGTTCACACCCTGCGGTAGCCGCACTATTTTTCTTCACATATTCCGTATTCACTACGCCAGTCACTGCAAGACCAAAAATAGGTTCAGGTGCATCAATCGAATGCCCACCAGCAAGAGAGATCCCCGCCTCAGCACACGCTGCTCGCCCCCCCTCGATGACTTCTTTTGCCACTTCCGGGGGTAATTTTGCGATTGGCCACCCTAAAATCGCAATCGCCATGATGGGTTTGCCTCCCATGGCAAAAATATCACTAATTGCATTCGTGGCGGCTATCCGACCGAACTCAAAAGGTGAATCGACAATCGGCATAAAAAAATCAGTCGTACTGATAATACCGATGCCATTACCTAAGTCATACACCGCCGCATCATCTTTCGTTTCATTACCGACTAATAAATTAGGGTCGTGAAATTTAGCTTGTTCGGTATGAAGAATTTGCTCCAATATTTTTGGGGCGATTTTACAACCACAGCCTGCGCCATGGCTGTACTGAGTTAATCTGATTTTTTCCACTGAACTTGGCCTTATCAAAAGTGAGAAACAAAATCTTGCATATCAGGAAATTGAACTTTTGCAGGTGCCTTCAGCTCAGGTGTGCCTAAATATAAGAAACCAACAATATGGTCATTCGGCGTGCAACCTAAACCTTCACGAACAATAGCATCTTCCGTCCAAGATCCTGAACGCCAGATCCCTCCAAAACCTTGTGCTACTGCGGCCATTTGCATGGCTTGTACAGTACACCCTGCGGCGACAATTTGTTCCCATTCAGGCACTTTAGGGTGCTTTTGTGTCTTCGCAATAATGGTAATAATCAATGGCGCTCTAAAGGGAGCATTACGCGCTTTTTCTTCAACTTCTGCGCCTAAATTGCCTTCTTTTGCCGCTTTTTCCAGTAATTGACTAAAACGATTTAACCCTTCACCTTGCATAACAACAAAGTGCCAAGGACGTAAAGCACCATGATCCGGCGCTCGCATGCCTGCGGCCAAAATATTTTGTAACTCATCACCTTGTGGTGCTGGCGTTGTTAGCCGTGAAGCTGAACGGCGGTTCAATAAAAGGGTTAAAGCATCCATATTCATCTCCGATTCAGAGTAAACTGATATAATAGTCATTCAAACAAGCAATCATAATCATGCTATTTAATGATTAAATAACCGATTTAAGGTTATTCTACTGTGTCTACAAAGCTTTTTGGCAGTCTTATTCGCTTGAGAGAGACTACAGTATTATATTGATTAATAAATTGAATTATATCATTTGTGTGTGTTGAAAAATATAATCACGATATTGTACAACGCGCTAGAAAACATTGTTATGAATAAAAATATCATTCATTAGCAGACAACTGTTTTTATTTCATTAAGATAACAAGTGCAAATTCGTGTGTCGGAGAAATTATGCGTCAAATATGGGAAATCATCGCCACTGTATTTAAGTTTAGTTGGCGAATACTAAATTTTATTCGAGAGCTGGTTTTCAATACCATTTTTCTTGTATTGTGTTTTTTAGTCATTGGTTCGATAGCGCTATATCAATCCGATTCTAAACCTGACCAAAACTATTTTGGTGCACTGTATGTTGATTTACAGGGCGTAGTTGTTGATCAAGTCTCAACACCTGACCCTTTTGGTCGTATGAGCCGTGAACTCTTGGGGACTCCCAATAGCCGAATGCAAGAAAACTCGCTATTTGATATTGTCGATACGATCCGCAGTGCCGCTACCGATGACCGTATTACCGGTATGGTACTCCGCTTAGACAATCTTGTTGGAGCCGACCAACCTTCGCTCAATTTTATTGGTAAAGCCATTACCGAGTTTAAAGACTCTGGTAAACCTATTTATGCAGTTGGTGATAGCTTTAGTCAATCTCAATATTACTTAGCCAGTTATGCTGACCACATTTTCCTTGCACCACAAGGAATGGTCGGCATTCAAGGTTTTTCAACCAATACCCTTTATTACAAATCACTGTTAGAAAAGCTCAAAGTCAGTAGCCATATTTTCCGTGTAGGGACGTATAAATCGGCAGTTGAGCCGCTAATGCGTGACAATATGTCACCAGAAGCTCGTGAATCGACTAAGCAGTGGTTAGATGCCTTATGGGGTAACTATCTAGAGACTTTGGCTAAAAACCGTAAAACCACAGCGGAAGGAATTTTTCCAGGTACAGAGGCATTACTCAATAAATTACGTGCTTCTGACGGTGATAACGCGAAATATGCGCTAAACCAAAAACTGGTCGACAAAATCTATACGCGTGAACAAGCTGAAAATGTGCTCAAGAAGCAATTTGGTTGGAATGACCAAGAGAAACATTTTAATTACGTGAGTATCTATGATTATTCAGCAAAAATCACCAGTATCGGCGCTGAAATGCCCGGCAATATTGCGGTGATCGTTGTACAAGGTGCGATCATGGATGGCCCCCAAGCGCCGGGCATTGCCAGTGGAGACCTGATCAGTTCGCAAATTAGAGAAGCTCGCTTAGATAACAACATCAAAGCAATCATCTTACGTGTTAATAGCCCCGGTGGTAGTGTCACAGCCTCTGATCTGATTCGTAATGAATTAGCCTCTGCGCGAGCAGCAGGTAAGCCGGTTATCGTCTCTATGGGCGGTATGGCGGCATCAGGTGGCTATTGGGTCTCAACACCAGCTGACTATATTATTTCTAGCCCAAATACGATAACAGGTTCTATCGGCATCTTTGGTGTGATCAATACATTTGAAAATACACTAGATTCTGTCGGAGTCTATACGGATGGCGTATCAACAACCCCACTGGCTGATATTTCTGCCACTAAAGGCATAAGCCCTGAATTTGCTGATATGATGCAGATTACCATCGAAAATGGTTACAAAACCTTTATTGGTTTAGTGGCGAAAGCACGCCATAAAACACCGGAAGAGATCGACAAAATTGCACAAGGTCGCGTCTGGATCGGCAGTGATGCGAAAAAACTTGGTCTAGTCGACCAATTAGGTGATTTCGATGATGCCGTCACCAAAGCCGCTGAATTAGCCAAGCTTGATTCTGTACAATTGGACTGGATGCAACCTGAGTTGTCATTTATGGATCAGTTAATTCTCGAACTGAGCAACAGCGCACAAGCGATAGTACCCGATGTGTTACAGGTATTCTTACCTCCCGCCGTCGCCACTGATATTCGCCAGCAAGCCCAATTTTTCTTAAAAATGAACGATCCTCAAAATCGTTATGCCTTTTGCCTAAATTGCGCGGATATTCATTAATCTCCCCGATCCCCTTTAGAATATCTAAAGGGGATTAATTGATTTATCTTGTCATTCTCCCTAGCAAAAGCCATTTAAGCAGTAGATAACTGCAATTAAATGCGTCAGAATTATCTCGCTTCCAAATAGAGCCAATGGTAACAAGCACTTTTTATCTTGTTAGGCAATGTGTTCAGAAATAAATTAGGTAATTAAATGCAGAAGAAATCGATTTATGTTGTGTATACCGGTGGAACCATTGGTATGCGCCACTCTCCCCAAGGTTATATTCCTATTTCAGGCCATCTTCAGGCCCAGCTAGCTAAAATGCCAGAGTTTCATCGTCCTGAAATGCCAGAGTTTACAATCAGAGAACATCAACCTTTAATCGACTCTTCTGATATCACACCTGAGGATTGGCAAAATATCGCCGATGATATCAGCGAAAATTATGACAATTATGATGGGTTTGTCATCCTTCATGGCACAGATACCATGGCTTATACCGCTTCTGCGCTATCCTTTATGTTAGAGAACTTACGCAAGCCCGTTATTGTGACAGGGTCACAGATACCCTTGGAGGCATTGCGTTCTGATGGCCAAACTAACCTACTGAATGCATTGTATCTTGCCGCTAATTATCCCATTAATGAAGTTGGATTGTTCTTTAACAACAAGCTGTATCGGGGCAATCGTACTGTCAAATCTCATGCGGATGGCTTCGATGCATTTACCTCTCCTAACTGTCCTCCTTTGATGGAGGCGGGTATTCATATTCGCACATTCAACACATGTCCAGCTCCCATCGGTATAGGTCCGTTGATTACCCATAGGATAACCCCTCAACCTATTGGCGTTGTCATGATCTATCCAGGGTTATCGATTGAAATTGTACGTAATATTCTCCAGCAACCCGTGAAAGCACTCATTCTGCGTTCTTATGGTATTGGTAATGCTCCCCAGCAACCTGAATTACTGAAAATCCTCCATGATGCAACAAATCGCGGCATTATCGTGGTAAATCTGACGCAATGTATTTCTGGTCGCGTCAATATGGAGGGGTATGCAACAGGCCACGCTCTTGCCGAAGCTGGGGTGATTAGTGGATTTGATATGACATTTGAGGCCGCTTTAAGTAAATTACATTACTTACTCAGTCAAGAATATACACTGGCACATGTTCGGGAATTAATGCAAAATAATCTTAGAGGTGAACTCAGCTATGCCGATGAATAATCCCCATGAGGATTTAATTAAATCCGCTTTACTCTTAGTTGATCTACAAAATGATTTCTGCACTGGCGGCGCACTTGCTGTCGCAGACAGTGAAATAGTGATAGAGACAGCGAATAGAGCCATAGAACTATGCCAACAACAAAATATTCCGATTATCGCTAGCCAAGACTGGCACCCTGCCAACCATCTGAGTTTTGCCGTTAATTCAGGAACCCGTGAGGGGGATATTGGCACTCTCAATGGCATTCCTCAAGTCTGGTGGCCAGTGCATTGTGTGCAAGGTGAAACGGGCGCTGACTTTCATCCAAAGCTCAATCGAGAGGCTATCTGTGAAGTCTTCACTAAGGGGGAAAATCCTCAAGTAGATAGCTACAGTGCTTTTTTCGACAATGATCGGATTAGCCAAACACGCTTGCATGCATGGCTACAAGAACAGCAAATTACGCAATTATTTATTATGGGTATTGCCACCGATTATTGCGTCAAATTTACCGTACTGGATGCACTCAAACTAGGCTATAACGTCGATGTGCTGATTGATGGTTGCCGTGGTGTAAACTTATCAGCGATGGACAGTGAGCTTGCCTTAGCTGAAATGTCGCAAAAAGGGGCGACTTTACTGACAACCGACTCCTTGCAATAGACATAAAAATACCCGCTGGATCCGATGATACAGTGGGTAAAACATCCCGCTATCATTTCAGATTAACTGCATCCTCTTTTGATCACTAAAGCTATCATGTTGCAAGCCCACTTTGCCCTTGCTGTGACACACTTAAGTTTGCTCACCGTCTGTTTAAACCGCTGCATTCTTGTTGCTTTAATGGTTGAAACTTAACGAGCAGTTTTAGTCAATATAGTAACCTTTCGTTCTGTTACTGGAACAATAGCTACGGAACGCGAATATGAGTTGCTATGGCTCCCACCAGCTCCTCCTCACCGGTGACTCTTCCATGTTTATTATCACTATCAAGGCTTGCCGATATGCTCATGAGAATCATTATTTGCCATAAATTATCTTTATTTATTAAGCAAAATTACAGGCGTGTTTATCGAAACAGTGCTTTGATGCTTCTTTATGGCAACCCAATAAATAACCTTAATTATCAATGATTATCATCAATTTAAATAAACAGTGAACAAATAAATTAAAGCCGACTTTGAGGCCGTAAAAATCTTTCTCATGCCAGACTTTATGTTTGAAAAATCGTCGGAAGAAATTATTTGAAAGAAAAGAGTAAATGAGAAGACAATTTCATAATGTGTCTCTTAACCTTTTGTATTAGCGGAGAAGACCGTTTTAGCAATAGCGTATTATCGATATGACTTGCCTCTTATTGAGATAAAGAGGCAAGCAGATGAAACTAGTCTTTGTTTTGTGGTTTCAATGTCGCCAGCATCTCGCCTTGAAACATTGATTTGAGCTCCTGCTTACTTTTCATGGTAATTTGCCCATCCGTACCAATCGTCATATGTTCAGGGTCATGATTGTGACGCGATTGCCATAACATCACCATTTGTAAGCTATGTTCTTTTTGTTCTGCGGTTAAAGCGACACCATCAGGCCATTTTCCTAATTCAACAGCGGTCACTAAACGCTGATAAATCTCAGGGGTCATCACTGATAACAGTTGCTCTAATTGTTCTGGCTCTAACTCTATACTCACTTCACGACTCCTTCAAAAAGACTCAGCAAATCATCTATCGGTATTTCATGATCTATTTCAATTTAGCTGAATCGATAATGCTTTATTTTGTTTTTTAGCTTCAGCTTGCTTCAGCACCCTATCCACGAGTCTTTTCGCCGGTTTGCTCATCGATAAAGCTTAATGATGCTGAATTAATGCAGTAACGCTGCCCAGTAGGTTGCGGTCCATCAGGAAAGACATGTCCTAAGTGAGCATCACAGTTTTGGCAGCGAACTTCGATTCGATGCATGCCATGAGAGAAATCTTCGATGTATTTAATCGCATCTTCATTCACTGGCTGATAAAAACTAGGCCATCCACATCCGGCATCAAATTTGGTCTCTGATAGAAAAAGTGGTGTACCACAACACAGACATTCATACACCCCATCTTTACGATTATGCAATAAAACCCCAGTAAAAGGACGTTCTGTTCCTGCTTGTTGAGTCACATATTGCTGAATATCATTTAGCTCCGAAATATCAATCGGTTGCTTACTTTTATCTGTCATATCAAACCCAAATATTGAAATCACTTAGTGGTATTAAGCTAATAATACCCCCATTTGACGCAACAAAAAATTAACAACAAGTTTTATAAAGATATTCTAAACTAATTAACACGCTGCTTTGTGTTTTGATTTGTGACGGGTTTCACATATATCACTGATAGCAGGTTTCATTATCCCGCACAATCCCGATAATACGTGCGGATGTATTTGCCTCTAAAGTGGCTGACAAGTAAGCAATTAGTGCGAGTAGTTTTGATTTTTTTCAATAATTGACACGATTCCGCTTGACGGCTGGCAAGGTTTTGGTAACTTTAACTACAACTTAATTCACGAATAAATAGCTGGTGGAAATACTATGACTATCAAAGTAGGTATTAATGGTTTTGGTCGTATTGGCCGTATCGTTTTCCGTGCTGCACAAGAGCGTTCTGATATCGAAATCGTTGCTATCAACGACCTGCTCGATGCAGACTATATGGCTTACATGCTGAAATATGACTCTACTCACGGTCGTTTCAACGGTACTGTTGAAGTTAAAGATGGTCACCTAGTTGTAAATGGCAAAAAAATTCGCGTTACCGCAGAGAAAGATCCTGCAAACCTGAAGTGGAACGAAGTCGGTGTTGACGTCGTTGCTGAAGCAACGGGTATCTTCTTAACAGATGAAACCGCACGTAAACACATCCAAGCAGGCGCGAAAAAAGTTGTTCTGACAGGTCCTTCAAAAGACGACACGCCAATGTTTGTTATGGGTGTTAACCATAAGAGCTATGCAGGTCAAGAAATCGTTTCTAACGCTTCTTGTACAACTAACTGCTTGGCCCCTCTGGCTAAAGTTATCAACGACAAATTCGGTATCATCGAAGGTCTGATGACAACTGTTCACGCAACTACAGCAACGCAAAAAACTGTTGATGGCCCTTCTCACAAAGACTGGCGTGGTGGTCGTGGTGCTTCTCAAAACATCATCCCATCTTCAACAGGTGCAGCTAAAGCAGTAGGTAAAGTTATTCCTGAACTGAATGGCAAGCTGACCGGTATGTCTTTCCGTGTTCCGACGCCTAACGTTTCCGTTGTTGACTTAACTGTTCGTATGGAAAAACCAGCGACTTACGCTCAAATCTGTGATGCTATCAAAGAAGCTGCTGCGGGCGAGCTGAAAGGCGTTCTGGGTTATACTGAAGATGATGTTGTATCAACAGATTTCAACGGTGAAAAACTGACTTCAGTATTCGATGCTAAAGCAGGTATCGCACTGAATGATAACTTTGTAAAACTGGTTTCTTGGTATGACAACGAAACTGGCTATTCAAACAAAGTTCTTGACCTGATTGCTCATATTTCTAAATAAGAGTCATTCATGTTTTAAGGTTAATTTGAGCCGCCTTTTGGCGGCTCTTTTGTTTTATTTACCGCCAATTTTGTCGGGAGTCCCCCACTTACGTCTCAGGGAGAATGACGGTTTTCCTGAGTTCTGCTAACCTATTTGTATTCACTGTTCCATATATACAGGCAAATAATTATGCATGATACACTCTTTGCTTTACCCGTTATTAAGCAACTTTCAGCCTACATTAGCCAACGTCAGTTGGGTGAACTGCCCTTAATTATTATTTCTCACCCTAAAGTACGTGGTGCTGTTAGCATTCAAGGTGCTCAACTAATTGATTGGCAACCTCATGGTCAAAAACCGTGTATCTGGCTCAGCAGTGAAAGTGCATTCAAAGCAGGCACCGCTATTCGCGGTGGTATTCCTATTTGTTGGCCTTGGTTTGGTCCTGCTGGCAGCCCTAGCCATGGTTTTGCACGGATTTTACCGTGGCAGTTTACTGCACATAATGAACACGAAGATGGTGTGATCCTCACCTTTACCCTCACCGATAACGACTATACCCGTAAACTCTGGCCACATGAGTTTACCCTCATATTACGTATGAAACTCGGTGAAACCTGTGAATTAGAGTTAGAAAGCTATGGTGATTTTGACACTACGGCCGCCATGCACACTTACCTCAACGTTGGTGATATCCATAAAACGACGGTCTATGGCCTAGGTGGCCATTATTTTGATAAGGTAAGTGACCGTGAAGTCTATGCAGATAAACCCCTAAAAATAACCGCTCATACTGACAGAATTTATTCTGAGCCAGAAGAGTATAGCTTGGTCAGAGATGATTGCTGGTCACGCACTATTGAAATCCATCATTATCATAATTCTGATGTCGTGTGCTGGAATCCATGGGCTGAATTATCATGCAGCATGCAAGATATGCCAAATAATGGTTATAAACAGATGGTCTGTGTCGAAACAGCACGCATTAATCAGCCAATGAAAAGCGAAAGTCAGCACCCTGCTCGCCTTTCCTTAGTGATGATGACACGAGACAATAAACCGCAAGAGTAATACATAAAATAAAGCCCCAAAAGCATATTGCACGTCTGGGGCTTTTTAGGCATTTCTATTCAGCCGTTAGAATGTGTAGGTCACACCACTCCAAACAATTGCAGAAACAGATTTGTTAACCATTGGGCTATCTTTAACCTCATTTGGTAAACGGTCAACACGCCCCATGGCGAATGCACTCCAGTTTTCAGTAAATTTATAGTTACCTGATAGCTCAACATATGGCGTCCAGCTATCACCTGGGCGGTAACGAGCTAAACCACTATTTTGTGACTCTTTTGAGGAGACCCCATATTCATAGCGGTTTTGGTTTTTGCTATCCCATTTGATACCAACACCTGGCACCAAAGACCATTTATCGCCATGGAAACCATACAGATAAGCAACTTCCGCACGTAAACCATTACTGATGCCTAACATATCCCCTGAAGCGATGGTTCTGATCGTTCCCCAATCCGCTCTGTGCTTGTAGGTCAGACCGCCCATGACCGTGTCTCTGCGACGATCCAGTTCACGCATATCGCGATCATCATTGTCTTTTGGTTTAAAAAATTGTGGATAGTAATAAGCGTCAAGGGATAATTGGTCAACTTGATCATTCCACAAATAGTAACCTACTGCTAAGGTATGAAAGTAAAAATTTTCCCCTTCATAATTAACAATGGGAACTGGTGTAACATAATCTTTTGTTTTTATGCCTTTATACGGTGTTGATTGTGCTAAAACCGAACCACCTACAGACCAAGTGCCTGCTACCGCAGCGGAAGATAAGAAACCTAGTGCAACAGCAAGTGATGTTAATTTAATTGTTTTAGACATATAAAACCTGAAATATTAGATAATTGAACAATAGTGTGCATCATACCTTGATGCACACCTTAGCCAAAATGCTAGCAGAGATGATCACATTTTTAGCTAAATTTATAGCTATGTCTAATAATAGTTTATGCAATTATTCTAATTTTCATATTTCACTGGCACCCTTTTAGCCAATGCGCACATCAATTCATAGCCAATAGTGCCTGCTGCCTGTGCAACATCATCAATGGGTAAATTTTTCCCCCACAGTTCCACTCGATCACCAATCTTGGCCCCAGGACAGTCACTAATATCGATAGTCAACATATCCATCGAAATAGCCCCTAATATTGGGCAACGCATTCCATTTAACCAAGTGGGTGTGCCTGTTGGCGCATGACGAGGATAACCATCCGCGTAACCACATGCGACTGTCGCAATTTTCATTGGATGAGTCGCCGTAAACTTACTGCCATAACCAATTGATTCACCCTTAGCGATATCATGCGTTGCAATAATTTGTGATTGCAACGTCATCGTTGCGCGCAGATCCTTATCAGCAATATCTTGCCAACAACCACTTGGTGATGCGCCGTACAGAATGACGCCAGAACGTACCCAGTCATAATGCGTATCTGGATGCCATAACGTGGCACCTGAATTAGCAATACACACAGGTAGACTCTCATCAATAAACGACTTAATGATTTGGTGTGGTTTGTCTGTTCCTGTCAACGTATCTGAGTTAGCAAAGTGAGTCATCAATGTCACCGAAGCCACATTATTGATTGCAGAGAGTCGGTGCACTACCTCTGCATACTCTTCAGGTCTAAAACCGAGGCGATTCATACCACTATTCAATTTGACATATACGGGTATTGCAGAGTTAACCGTTGCATTTTCTAGCGCATCTAATTGCCAATGGCTATGCAGTGCCGTTGTCAACTGATATTGGTCTATCAGCTGTAGATCGTCAGGTTGGAAAAACCCCTCTAACAATAAAATTGGGCCTTGCCAACCCTGCTCACGTAACAAAATAGCCTCATCCAAATCTAAAATGGCAAAACCATCTGATGCGGCTAACGCATGCCAGACTCGTTGAATACTGTGCCCATAGGCATCTGCCTTCATGACTGACCATATTTTCGCTTGTCCAACATGCTGACGCACAATGGATAAGTTATGGGTAAAATTTTGCAGGTGAATGACCGCACTAATTGGGCGAGGCATCGTGTTTCCTTCTTTTTATGCTATCCGAATGTATTTCCAGCCAATTGCTCAACGCGCAGGCGATAAATCACCGTTTGGAATTAATTTGGTATTAAATCCATCTATATATCTGAATACGGATAAATCGTCCGATGCAATATCGGGTTTATTGCCAGAAATCAAATCAGCCAATAGCTTGCCTGAGCCACATGCCATCGTCCAGCCTAATGTCCCGTGCCCAGTATTTAAATATAAATTGCTATAAGCCGTCGGACCAACAATCGGCGTACCATCTGGTGTCATTGGTCTTAATCCAGTCCAAAATGTGGCTTGAGAAATATCCCCACCGCCCTGATAAAGATCTTGCACCACCATCTTTAAGGTTTCACAGCGTTTTTTTAATACATTCAAATTGAATCCAACAACCTCAGCCATACCACCGACACGGATACGATCATCAAAGCGTGTCACGGCTATTTTGTATGTTTCATCCAATACCGTTGATGTTGGTGCACGTTGAATGTCAATGATAGGCATAGTCAAAGAGTAGCCTTTCAAAGGATAAACTGGGATTTTTACTAAATTATGTAATAACGATGTTGAATACGAGCCCATTGCCACGATATAACGATCGGCCTGCAATATTTCGCCTTCACAACGTATGCCACTGACTTTATTTCCCTCAGTCAGAATTTGTTCAATGTGACAACCAAATCGAAATTTCACGCCTAAATCTTGAGCCATTTTGGCGAGTTTTTTGGTAAATTGCTGACAGTCACCCGTTTCATCGTTCGGTAAACGCAATCCACCTGTCAATTTATGTTTCACATAGTCTAGGGCTGGTTCGGCTTTCACTAACTCATTTGCCGTTAATAACTCGTATGGCACCCCTTCTTGCTGTAAAACAGCAATATCATTTGCTGCATTATCAAACTGTTTTTCAGTCCTAAATAGCTGCAATGTACCGCCTTCACGTCCTTCATAAGTAATGCCTGTATCAGCACGTAATTGACGAATGCAGTCACGGCTATACTCAGCAATTCTGACCATACGGCTTTTATTCATTGCATAATGCTGAATATCGCAATTTTTTAACATTTGCCACATCCAACGTAATTGAAACAATGTTCCATCTGGCCGAATTGCGAGAGGGGCGTGTTTTTCAAACATCCATTTCACTGCTTTAAGGGGAATACCGGGCGCTCCCCATGGAGTGGCATAACCAGGGGAAATTTGCCCTGCATTACCTGCACTCGTTTCTTCGGCAACATCCATTTGTCTATCTAGCACAGTCACTTCATGCCCTTCTCGTGCTAAATACCAAGCTGTCGTAACACCGATGACACCTGCACCTAATACTAAAACTTTCATTATTCCCCCTGCCATGTAGCATGAAATATTTTTAGTTAGAATAATATTCTATAATTTATTTTCCAATATGGTTGATTAACATTTTTAACAATTCAGATAATTAATTCAAATTTCATTACAAATACTTTACACTTTGGTTTTAAATTCTATTGGCAAAATTTTGCAAAGTTAAATATAACCAATAAAAACAATAAAATATGTATTTTTTGCGGTCTGGACAGTTGCTCGCTCGTGGTTTAATTTAGAGTTTTACACTGTCTTGTTGGGATTTTATTTTGGAAGGACAACTTTTAATATATTTTAATTTACCACAGCATGACAGATTATTACTCTAATCATATTACTTAGTGTGAATAATACCTTTGTTATTGCGCAGTTTTTAGAATTGACGAAAATTTAGTGACTTAGGACACAAAATAAAAAAGCCAGTAGGTTAAATAAACCAAACTGGCCTTAGTGATGACAAACAGATGTTAGATTAAAGAAGGCAATTGAGGTGCACTCCGTTAAAATTATCGGCTATTGGCGAGATCATTAGGCATATTGCCTTGCATACTGTGCCAAATCATCCCACTCTCTTTACCATAATTCCTAACACATTCCATGATACGTTCATACGCTTGCTCGCGGCATAAATTGGCTAGCTGCTGATAAAAATTAAGCGCAAGACGTCTCGCTTCTGGATTCGAGAAATAATAACGCCCAACGCGGGTATAAAGCCCTTTCAACCCATTGATAATTAAACCATAAATAGGGTTTCCAGACGCAAACGCCAATCCTCGGAAAATATTGTAGTCCAAGGCGCTAAAGGCATCTGAGTTGTCTTCGACTTTTTCACGTTCAGACAAGACCTCCAGAGACTTTTCAGGATTTTGACGAAATGCAGTGCGGATAAAAATAGCCGCAATATTCGTTCTTACCGCCAATAAATTATCGATAAGCTGCGGCACACGGTCATGATCGAGTCGAGCCAAGGTTTCTAAAATATTTAGACCCGATGTCTCCCAGTAATTGTTTACTTTTGTTGGCTTACCATGCTGAATAGTCAACCAACCATCACGAGCTAAACGCTGTAACACTTCTCGGAGCGTTGTACGAGTCACACCAATCAGCTCCGATAGTTCACGTTCTGCAGGCAAAATCGACCCTGGTGGAAAGCGATTATTCCAGATACTTTCAATAATATACTCTTCCGCAAAACCTGCAGGACTTTGAGCTTTTATGACCATATTTTTATTATTCCAAACATTTTCAGACGGATTATTGTAGAAATCATACCAGATTGTCGTAAATTGAGATAGTTAGACCACACATAAACAATGAAACCAATCATAAGACCCTCATATAATTAATATATTATCTATTACTGATTAGACTTAATTTATGTGAAAGATAAGAGTAGTATGTGAATTTACTGTACAATACACCCAGTAAGAGGAAAACTGCACATAATGGATTTTAGTTTAAAAAGAGCTTTTTTGAAAAATTTTCTAGGGAACTCACCTGATTGGTATAAGCTCGCAATAATAATATTTCTGGTTATCAATCCACTGGTATTTTATTTCGTTAACCCGTTCATCGCCGGGTGGCTACTCGTCATCGAGTTTATCTTCACCTTGGCAATGGCACTCAAATGTTATCCGCTACAGCCTGGGGGCCTTCTGGCTATCGAAGCGGTCCTTATTGGCATGACAACGCCTAAACAGATCTCTCATGAGATCAGTAACAATTTGGAAGTCATACTGCTGCTGATCTTTATGGTCGCTGGTATCTATTTTATGAAGCAGCTATTGCTGTTTGTCTTCACCAAACTGTTACTGAATGTGCGCTCTAAACGCACATTGTCCTTGGCCTTTTGCTTAGCTAGCGCATTCTTATCTGCTTTTTTAGATGCGCTGACGGTGATTGCGGTTGTCATTAGTGTTTCGGTTGGCTTTTACTCTATTTATCATCAATATGCATCTAGTCAGCATAGTCATACTGATATACAAAACGATAGCTTCATTGATACCGCAGAGAAAAAGCAAACCCTTGAACAATTTAGGGCTTTCTTACGCAGCCTAATGATGCATGCCGGTATCGGTACTGCTTTAGGTGGCGTGATGACGATGGTTGGGGAGCCACAAAACCTTATCATCGCTAAACATGCAGATTGGGATTTCGTGACCTTCTTCTTACGAATGGCACCGGTTACCCTACCAGTCTTTGCCTGTGGACTCATGGTTTGCTTTTTAGTCGAAAAATTTAAATTATTTGGCTATGGTGCTGAGTTACCGGAGCCGGTTCGCCAAGTGCTGACTAATAATGACAAAAAGAATAGTGCTAAACGTACCCAAAAAGAAAAAGCGCAGCTCATAGTCCAAGGTTTGATTGGTATTTGGCTGATCGTCGCCCTTGCTTTCCACCTCGCGGAGGTCGGGCTTATAGGCTTATCTGTCATCGTTTTGGCAACTGCATTTTGTGGTATTACAGAAGAGCACGCGTTAGGTAAAGCCTTTGAGGAAGCATTACCCTTTACTGCCTTACTCACAGTCTTTTTCTCTATTGTTGCTGTCATCATTGACCAACAACTGTTTACCCCCTTTATTCAGTTTGTTTTACAGTCATCTGAATCATCGCAACTATCACTGTTTTATCTGTTCAATGGTTTACTTTCTGCTGTTTCAGATAACGTGTTCGTCGGTACGGTATACATTACGGAAGCATTAAAAGCCGCCAATGAAGGCTTAATCTCCCATCATCAATACGAGTTATTGGCCGTCGCTATCAATACAGGTACTAACCTCCCTTCTGTTGCGACACCGAATGGGCAAGCAGCTTTTCTGTTTCTACTCACTTCGGCACTATCGCCACTGATCCGTCTTTCCTATGGGCGCATGGTATGGATGGCCTTACCTTACACCATTGTAATGACAGTCGTTGGTTTATTAGGCGTCGAGTTTTGGCTGATACCAATGACACATTGGCTAGAAAGCTTAGGCTGGATTAGCCTACCTTAGTTTCGTCATCACCGAAACGCATAAAGACCACGCAGATGACACATTATGGGTGGTCTTTATCATTCTTCTCATTGATATCCCGTCACCATTGCTTTGAAATACCTGCTAGAGTGGTTTGATTTGTAATATTAGGTAAATCCTTATCTAAAATCACATAAATAGTCTCTAACATCTTTTTTTGTTGTGTCGATAGGGGCAAAATGTGCGCATCATTAATTTAGGGAAGTAAAGTATGTTCAGATTCTTTAACTACTGCTCGCAAGGACGAGGCGCTTGGCTGTTAATGGCCTTTATTGCGTTTATGTTGGAATGCGCAGCGCTCTATTTTCAACACATTATGAAGCTACAACCCTGTGTTATGTGTATCTATGAGCGCGTTGCATTGTTTGGGATTATGATTGCGGGCTTAGTCGGGGCTATTGCGCCACGTAATGTGATTTTACGTTGGGTCGCTATCATTATTTGGATTTACGCGGCATGGCGTGGCTTAGAGCTTGCATGGGAACACACTATGCTACAACTCTATCCATCCCCGTTCGCATCATGTGACTTTTTTGTCAATTTCCCTGAATGGTTACCATTGAATGAATGGGCGCCAGCTATTTTCGAAGCAACTGGTGACTGTGCTGTTAAACAGTGGGATTTCTTAGGGCTAGATATGCCACAATGGCTAATTGGTGTTTATGGCGCTTACCTGCTAGTTGCTATTATCGTCACAATCAGCCAATTTTTCCCTTCACACAAAAAAGCATAATATCGAAACCGTCATCAATTAAGGATATTGATTATTTTACGGTTAAGGCTCCCGATAAACACTATCGGGGGTCATTTTATCTCCTGACAAGCTACGTTTTTGAATCGCTTCTTCACTTTTTTATCTGTATCGCCAACGTTTGAATAAACATCTGCCCCAGTTTAAAACCCCAAAGTATGATGGAAATCTGTTGAATACTGGGTTTGATATCAGGCGGGTTATGCAACATAAAAAGAGGCCAATATTTATTGAAACTGCAATACAAACCATAAACCCACCTGTTAATGATGGGTTCTACTGAATAATTTTATTAAATACAGCTACCCGTCAAAATGACATCGGCAGCACAACGCTTCCCATTGGCAAATTGACACACCGCCGTCTGAGCACCATCCAGTTCTAAGTTAAGTGAAGGTAGTCCACCCGCTGAAACACAGGCCTCTTGGGCTTTAGGTCCTAAATTAACCACTTGTTGTGCATATTGGGATGCCGAGCGATCGACTTGCACTGTATTCATCGAATCTGAGCTAGAACACCCCGCTAAAATAAGTATTGTGCTACCTAGTAAACCTTTAACAAAAGTAGAATTAAGCAGGTTACTGATTTTTCTATTCATTCTATACTCCGCTTATGATGATTTCTGCTCCCTGAATCAGTGAACACTGCTTTTAGAAAACAGATTAATGACCAACACACCAACGATAATTAATAGCATACCAATAATTGCTGGTAAATCGAGCTTCTGCTGATAAATAAATATCGCCGCGATAGACACCAATACGATACCTAAACCCGACCAAATGGCATATGCGATCCCTAAAGGTATTAACTTAACAACCTGTGATAGCCCCCAAAAAGAAACGGCATAGCCAATCACCACAATCAAGGACGGCCAAAAACGACTAAAACCATCGGATGCTTTTAATGTCGTTGTTGCTATCACCTCTGCGATAATAGACATCAATAAAAAACCTAGCCCTTTCATCCGCTCATCCTTACTCTTTGAACTTATTAAAATAGTAGCGAATTTAGCATAGTTCGCGATCCCTGTAACGCACCCTCACATAAAAAAAGCCACAATAGAAATAATTCTATTATGGCTTTTTCACTTTTTCGTCGGAAATTTAGTGTAACGCAGTGGATGCTTGCAGCTGTTCGTTAAATGAGCCTTTATAACGCCTAAAAATAAAAATGCACCACACCAATGAAATCAATCCAAATATGGCCCCTACATAACCAATATTCGTCATTCCCATATGAACAATAATTTGATTACCTAATAAGGCGCCACCACCGATGCCAATGTTAAAGATCCCAGAGTAAATTGCCATCGCTAAATCTGTTGCATCAGGCGCTAAATCAATCACTTTGACCTGCATACCTAAGCCTACACACATGATTGCAATCCCCCAGAATAGGCTTAATAGAACCAGCCAGCTAACATGGCCACTCACTGGCATCAATAATAATAAGCTAATTGTTAATACCGCTATCGCAATTGGTAAAAAGGATAATGTATATTTATGACTGTAACGACTAAATATCACACTGCCGACAATGCCTGCTGCACCAAAAATAAGAAGCAATAACGTTGCAAAATTCTGACTTTGTTGTGCTATTTCACGAACAAATGGCTCAATATAGCTGTAAGCGGCAAAGTGTGCCGTCACAACGATAACGGTTAATGCAAATAACCCCACTAATGCAGGACGTTTAAAAATCACAGGTAAACTTTTTAATGAGCCTGAATGTTCGCTTGGTAACCTAGGTAAGAAGCGAATTAGCGCAATCATCGTCAACAATGCGATAGCACCGATACATAAGAAAGTGACTCGCCAACCTAATAATTGTCCAATCACACGGCCAATTGGCAGTCCTAAAACTGTCGCTAATGCCGTACCAGTTGCGAGTAAGCCTAATGCTTGCGCTTTTTTACCTGCTGGTGCGACACGGATTGCCAAAGACGCGGTAATTGACCAAAACACCGCATGTGATAGAGCGATACCAACCCGAGCAATGATTAATACATCGAAATTCCAAGCAAAACCGGAAAGAATATGGCTAAGCACAAACACAATAAACAGTAATGCTAATAACTTGCGACGTTCTATCTTACTGGTTAGTAGCATCAAGGGTAATGACATTATTGCGACTACCCAAGCATAAATAGTGATCATTAGCCCTGTATGCGCAACTGTCATATCAAAACTTGCAGCTATGTCACTCAATAATGCGACGGGAACAAATTCTGTAGTATTGAAAACAAATGCGGCGACTGCTAGTGCCACAACTCGGATCCAAGCTGTTTTTCTAGAAACCTGTGTCATTGTCTTGCTTACGCCTTTGTTGGTATCAGCAAATACTCATCCCCCAATCACAAAGTGATTGGTTAAAAACCAGAAGTCATGAGTTAGCTGAAATTTGATATTGCTTCGCTGACATAATAAGAAGCAATCGATTTTGTGTGAATTGTATCACATTTTTTCACCGCAGTTAAAGCCGCTCAATATCAAACCATCAATAAATAATGGCTCTATTTCTTATCGTTCTAGCCTCATCAATAATTTCGTGAGCGGTTAGGCCAATAGGACCGATACCTTTTTGTACCAATACATCTGCGGCTTTACCATGTAACCAAACGCCTGCCCGTACGGCTTGTTCTATTGGCAGCTTTTGTGCCAGTAAGCTACCAATAATTCCTGATAATACATCACCGCTACCTGCTGTCGCTAAACCACTGTTCCCCGTTTCATTACACCATGTTTGATTATCCGGAGCTGCAATGATCGTATGGTGTCCTTTCAACACCACCCAACAACCGAATCGTTGACTGAGCTGTTGCGCAGAAAAATGCCTATCTAATTGGATTTGTGCGACCGTTGTTTGTAGTAGTTTAGACGCTTCTTTAGGGTGTGGTGTGATGACTGTTTCTGACGAGAGTTTTACAGCTTCAGGGCGTTGTGCCAATAGATTGAGACCGTCAGCATCGATTAAAACGCGCTGATTTTGCGCTATAAGACGTAAAGAACCGTCTAGCAACATTTTCGCCTCGTGAGCAGTCCCTAAGCCACACCCTATGACCCAAGCCGTTGGGGTTTCACCATCCATAACATGACTCGCTTGGCGTAACATCAACTCAGGAGCCTGTTCCACTAAGTGTAATGCCTGTGGCTGCTGATTCAACCCAATGATGACTTTACCACAACCGCTTTTAAGCGCAGCGACCCCTGCCAATACACAAGCTCCCGTCATACCAACACAGCCACCTATAATATTTAGCGTTCCAAAAGTGCCTTTATGACTTTGTTCTGGTCTTGGTTGTACGAATATTGGAAACTGTTCTGCTAGCCACTGTTTTTCTTCTATCGTTAACATAATTGGCACTCCTTAAATTTTCGTACAGCGCGATGACGTAAATTATCTCTTCTTAATTTGAATAATTCATATTAAGCCATTCATTGATGGCACATTGGATAAACTTTCTATGATAGAATATTAGCAAATTTATCTTTCTTAAAAGGACGCTTTTTGATGAAAACACATTTTCCTACTCAGCCTGATGTTAATGAACTCGCGGCAGAAGTGACTTGTATTAAAAATCTGCTGGCTCATATGTTAAAAGCAATTGGTCAAGCAGATGCAGGTAAAATTTTAATTAAAATGGAGCGTGAAATTGCATCAATGGAAGATGAAAAACAAGCTGAAATTTATCGAAATACATTAGATCAAATAAAAGCAGGGTATCGCCAATAGATTATTTTAACGATTAGTGCTATTTAAGGGCGTTAATTTTTCAATTACACTTAAAACTGCACAAATAACTAAATATCATTTATTGAAATCGCTTATCTTTGATCTCGAATTAAACCATTCTTTATTCATTTAGCTCCCCCTTCAGATCCCTATGAAGGGGGCTTTTTTTTGCTTAAAATTAGGCTTTTACTTTCCCATCATAAATATCTTGGCAATGCTGAATATAGCTCTCTAATGTCATGTCGGCAGTTTTATTATCCTGTGCCCTTTGTTCTTCAAAGGCCCATACTTTAAAATTTTGCCCTAAATTGGCACCAGACATACCAACTTCTTTATACATACGATGATAAAAACCATTTGGAGATTGATAGATTTCAAATTTAAATGGCACTAAACGAGCTGGGTTTTCAACTGTCGCAAATTCATTACCAAATACCAGCGTTTTCACAAGTATATCCATTTTCTATCCTTATAACTCATTCACTATTAAAGCCTATTGGCCTATTACCCGTATCGATCATAGACTATTCATCGATTTACAGCCTAAGAAAAACTACGCTATTTCACTTAGAGAATACACTATTTTGATTTATATTAAATTAATGCCTGTAACTAATTTTTTATTTTCAAATAAAAAGCCCGCGGTGATTAATTCAACGCGGGCTTCTGTCTAATTTGGAGCATCAATTATATCATTGCGACTCTTCGACTATTTTAAGTATTCACCTGAACGTAGTGCTTCAATACGTTTATCCAATGGAGGGTGCGACAGGAACAGTTCATTGAATGCTTTACCACGGCCATTAATACAGAATGCCATTAAACGCCCTTCTTCTTGTGGCTCATAGCTCGTTTTCAAACGCTGTAATGCTGCAATCATTTTTTCTTTACCAACGAGTTTTGCAGAGCCTGCATCCGCATGGAATTCACGATAGCGCGAGAACCACATGGTGATAATACTCGCTAAAATACCGAATACGATTTCTAATACCATCGAGACAGCAAAGTAAACCATTGGGTTACCATTACTGCTTTCACTTTCTTCATCGTTGCTCGACATAAAACCAGAAACAAACTGAGCAATAATACGTGAAATAAAGATAACAAACGTGTTTACAACACCTTGTAACAACGTCATTGTGACCATGTCACCATTAGCAATATGGCTGATCTCATGCGCAATAACAGCCTCTGCTTCATCACGGCTCATATTTTCTAACAACCCAGTGCTTACCGCTACCAGCGATGCGTCACGGCGAGCACCTGTTGCAAATGCATTAATATCAGGAGCATGATAAATAGCAACTTGTGGCATTTGAATACCGACTTGCTGTGCCTGACGGCTCACCGTATTCATCAACCATTGTTCAGTTTCATTACGTGGTGATTCAATAACTTCGCCACCAACGGACTTAAGCGCCATCCATTTTGACATTAATAACGAAATAAACGCACCACCGAAACCAAACAGGCCCGCCATGATCATCAGACCTTGAACACTGCTTCCTTTAACACCCGTCAAGGTTAAGATTATCCCAAACACAAACATAACTGCTAAGTTTGTGAGTAAGAATAAGGCTATTCGCATCATATTTTTTTGTTTCCTTGGTAAAAATAAATATCACGAAGAATTTACTGTATAAATAAGGTTTTTTCATACTTTTTCAAGTGGCTTAACAAGAAAAAACCAAAAATTAACATAACTTTACACACATCATAAAAAAGGCCAGCTTTTGCTGGCCCTGACTATAATCTATTGTATAACCAATTTATTTTTTATTGGTTAATAGACTGGTCTCAGGATGAGCAAGATCAATCGCAATTTTAACTGTTTCGTCTAAATATGGGTCTGGCCCTTCGTAATCTTTAGGTAAATCATCTATAGACTTCAACAATGGTTTACCCTCTTTTGCATAACGTTCATTTATACGTTTCAGTTTAGTGGCTTCAAGCTCATTATCTTCCTTCAAACGCTGGGCATAATTCAGCGAGATAAGATTTTTACTCTCTTTATTCGCTTTATAATGCGCAATGTCTTCATCGATATACTTGAACTCCGTATCTTTGCTAATACGCGCTAAGTGTTTCGTTTTGAGTTCAGACACATCCTCAGTAATATCCCCTACCTTGCTGTAATTAGCAGGCGGAATACTATCCCATGGTAGCGCATTGTCTTCAAAGCTCTCACCTGTTTCAGCAGGATCTTGCCCTGTTGGCATAACAATATCAGGTGTTACCCCTTTACGTTGCGTACTCCCACCATTCACACGGTAGAATTTCTGGATAGTATATTGGACAGAACCCAGTGCTGGCCATTCAGGTTTTAGCATTTGATCATAAACACGGCTTAAACTACGGTGTTGTTGTACTGTACCTTTACCAAAAGTCGGTTCACCGACAATCAAAGCACGTCCATAATCTTGCATTGCCGCCGCAAAAATTTCTGATGCTGAAGCACTAAAACGGTCGACGAGCACGACCAACGGCCCTTTGTAATAAATGACATCATCATCATCGATATCTTGACGAACCTGACCATTATTATCACGAACCTGAACAATAGGCCCTTTAGGAATAAATAAACCGGATAACGCTACGGCTTCGGTTAATGCGCCGCCACCATTACCACGCAAATCAATAATCAGTGCAGACACATTATCCTTGGCCATTTTTTGCAGTTGAGTTTTCACATCATTGGTCAAACCAACATAGAAGCCAGGAATATCTAAAACGGCAACTTTCTCTTTACCCACATTTTTAATTGTTAGCTTAACCGCTCTATCTTCCAAGCGGATTTGTTCGCGAACAATAGTCACGATATGCGGTTTAGCCCCTTTCGTGTCGGATAACACTTCTAAGCGAACTTTGCTGCCTTTCGGCCCTTTAATCAAAGCCACCACATCATCAAGGCGCCAACCAACAACATCCACCATGGGTTTACCCGTCTGACCGACACCAATAATCTTATCGCCGACTTTTAACTCTTTGCTTTTCGCGGCTGGGCCACCGGCAACTAAAGAATTAATCACTGTATTCTCATCGTCTTGCTGTAATACAGCCCCAATACCTTCAAGCGACAAACTCATTTCAGAGTTAAATTGCTCAGTATTACGAGGAGAAAGGTAACTGGTATGAGGATCGATTTCTCGAGCAAATGCATTCACGATCAACTGAAAAACATCCTCACTTTGCCCTTGTGTTAAACGTCTTAGCGCAAAATTATAGCGTTTAGTTAGTTTTTCTTTGATCTCTTTATCGTCTTTGCCCGATAGCTTCAGGTTCAGCCAGTCATACCTAACTTTTTGATCCCAAAGTTTATCTAATTCTTGTTTGTCTTTTGGCCAAGGCATCTTGCTACGGTCGACTTCAATTGAGTCTGTGGCATCAAAATTCATTGGCTGATCAAGACGCGCTAGCGCATATTCAAAACGTTCAAAACGTCTTTTTTGCGAAAGGTTGTACAGGTCATAGAACTTATCCAGTTTTCCATCTTCAAGCCATTCACCGACTTTCGCTTTGTCTTTTGCATACTCATCAATATCAGACTGAAGCAGAACATTATGACCGTAATCCAACATATTCAGATAACGATCAAATATTTTACCGGAGAATGCTTCATCCAAATCAAACTGGCGATAATGTGAACGAGTAAATCGAGACGTTACCCTTTCACTGACGGTGCCATGCTGAGTGTCCTGTTTTAAAACAGGTAACTGAGCAGCAGTGACCGGAGTCACTGCTTGAGGATTAGCAATTGCACTACCAAAAGTGGCAACACTAACAACTAATGCAATTTTTAAAAGTTTGTTCATGCCCTGATTGACCTCCGTATCAGAACTTTAAATGTTCCGCGCGCACAATCATTGCCATTCCTGTTGGCAACTGAACTCTGACACCGTCTTTTGCAATTTCCAGCACAGACGCTTCCATCAGACTAGTACCAACTTTCACTTTCAAAGTCTGACCGACTTGAAGTGCGTTAATATCAGTCACTGATTTCAGTTTTTGTTCTGGAGATGCTGCACCGCTACGGCGCTGAGGTTTAGTCGAGGAGTTTTGTGGGCGTTCTTTATTTTCTGACTGACGATGGCGCGGTGCATTTTCTTTTGCAGTTACCGGCTTACGGGTGTTTTTATCACCTGATTTTTTGGCAGCGGGTCGTTTTTGCGCTTTTTGCTCTGCACGTTGCGCTTGAACTCGAGCTTTTGCCTCAGTCAATTGTTGACGTGCATGAGTAATATGCTCCGCCTCTAATTCACCACAATCATTACCATCTAAGTCAACGCGTTTAGCGCCTTCTTTAACACCGTAGAGATAACGCCAGCTAGAGGTATACATACGCAATGCTGAACGCAATTGCGTTTTACTAATACCATCTTCTTCAGTTAAACGACCTACGATATCCTGAAAAATTCCGACTTTTAACGGACGTGCTTCGCCTTCAGCGATAAAACAGCGTGGAAAACGCTCAGCTAAAAATGCGATAACTTCTTTACTACTATTCAACTTAGGTTGATTTTCCATGAAATTTCCTGATAACAACGATTTTGCCAACCAGCACGGGCATGAACAAGCCGACATTATAATAGCGTTGCAGACAATTGCCACGTTCCTATTAAGTTAACACACGAATATTTAGTGATAATTAGGCATTGAACACATTGCCAGATGTTGGCACAACTGACTTACAAGGTGTTTTAAACCATTTTCATCATCTTGGTCAAATTGGTTGAAATTCGGACTATCAATATCCAACACGCCTAAAACTTGACCATTAACTTCCAAAGGAAGCACAATTTCAGCGTTACTTGCTGCATCACAGGCAATATGACCTGGAAAAGAATGCACATCATCGACACGCTGTATTTTATTTTGGCTATATGCCGTACCACAAACACCTTTGCCAAACGGTATTCTGACACAAGCTATTTTTCCTTGAAAAGGACCTAGAACTAATTCTTGCCCATTTTTGAGGTAAAAACCAACCCAATTAATCCCCTCTAATCGCTCATACAACAGTGCACATGTATTCGCTAAACTAGCAATTAGATCATATTCTCCTGCTAAAAGAGCAGACAAATTATCTGAAAGTTCGTGATAATACTTGTTTTTATCCATAAAATTTTCTTGTAATAATAAAATGATGCAATAAATTTAACATTTCGTGCAACCTGTAGGTTAGCAAGTTGTCACTAAATCGTAAATTTTTTTACACTAGATTACACGCGCAGCTAAAACCAACGAGCAATATAATGAACCACATTAATCATAGTGATATAATTTCGCAACATTGCTGCTATTGCAATCTTAAATTATCTATCCCACCGCATAATGCGCGCCAAGTTGTCGTATGCCCACGGTGCCATAGTCAGTTAGATGATGGGCGCTCTTGGTCATTAAAGCGCTTGTTTATTCTTTCGATTACATTATTGATGTTAGCCCCTATTGCATTTTGGCAACCCCTTATTTCGATTCATTTGCTCGGTACGCAAATTTACGCCAATGTCATTGAAGGGATTAGCCTGATTAACCATCAAGGGGATCCCCTATCAGCGAGTATTATTGCTTTTTGTGCGATTGTGGCCCCCTTGTTTTTGCCAATAGCGCTTATCTATCTCTATATCGGAAAATACTTTTCCTTAAATTTACGCCCCGTTTTGCTGGTCTTGAGCCGTTTAAAAGAGTGGGTAATGCTAGATGTCTATCTCATTGGCGTCGGTATCGCGGCGATTAAACTGCAAGATTACGCAAGTGTATTTATCGGTAATGGGCTAATTGCTTTTATCACAATGACCCTTATTAGCCTATTGATATTAATTCATCTCAATATCGAACAACTTTGGCGGACATTTTATCCTAAACGTGAGCAAGCTGATGATCCTCATGCCTTAACTTGCCAAGCCTGTCATTTTACGGCACCTGCAAACCAACGCGGAGTGTGCCAACGCTGCCATCGCCCGTTACATCATCGAGAACCTTATAGTTTGCAAAAAACATGGGCCGCACTGATTGCTGCGATGATCCTACTGTTTCCTGCTAACTTAATGCCGATTTCCGTTGTCTACATTAATGGGCAACGAATGGAGGACACCATATACTCTGGCGTTGTTTCACTCATTGATTCAGGAAATTGGCCCATTGCAGCCATTGTTTTCATCGCGAGCATATTGGTGCCATTTATTAAAATACTGATCATGATTCTACTGCTATTTTCAATCCAATATAGAAGTGGTACTGACCCTGTGCTGAGAATGAAGTTACTGAAATTCGTATCATGGATTGGTCGTTGGTCAATGTTGGATTTATTTGTTATTGCACTCATGATGACACTCATCAATCGCGATCAATTGATGTCTTTTACTATGGGCCCTGCCGCATTGTTTTTCGGTGTTGCTGTTATTTTAACTATACTCGCTGTCGAGTGGCTTGATAGTCGTTTAATTTGGGACTCTTATGCAAAATCACAATCAACAAAATGAACCTGCTGAGCAAGAAGCCATTTTACGCAAACGAGCGCGTATCTCACCATTTTGGCTTTTACCGCTTGTGGCGGTCTTCATCGCAGGTTGGTTGCTCTTCCAACACTGGTTAGAGCAAGGTACAGAGGTGACCATTGAATTTTCTTCAGCGCCGGGAGTGGTTGCTGGGAGAACCCCCATTCGCTATCAGGGGGTTGAGGTTGGATTAGTTCAATCCGTCACGGTTAGCCAAGACATGAAAAAAATCATTGTTAAATCCAGTATAAATAAAGATATGAAACCTGCACTTACCGCAGGTACCAAATTTTGGTTGGTCACACCCAAAGCTTCTTTAGCTGGCGTTTCTGGGTTAGATGCCTTGGTTGGGGGGAACTATATTGGAATGCAGCCCGGTACCGGTGAAGAGCAACACAATTTTATCGCTCAAGACTCTCCCCCTCAGTTGCAAACGGAAGAAGGGCAATTGCTGATCTATTTAACGGCAAAAGATTTAGGCTCTTTGCATGAAAACTCCCCCATTTACTATCGAAAAGTACCTGTGGGCTATATCTCTGATTATTCTATTTTACCTGATGATAAAGGTGTTTCCATTGCGGCGGTCATTGAAAAACGTTATACCAAATTGGTAAAAGAAAATAGCCAATTTTGGAATGTCTCCGGTTTCCAAGGCGGCTTTGACCTGAACTCGGGCATCAATGTCAAAATGGAAAGTCTTTCTGCTGTCATCAATGGTGCTATCGCGTTTGACTCTCCCTCTCAAAGTGCGCCTGCACAAGAAGGACAGCAGTTTGTTTTACATCCGAACAAAGATGAACTTAAACAGGATGAGCAGCAACACAAACAAAGTTTAGTTGTCTCTTTATGGTCGCCTGAGACATATGGCGTCAATGAAGGGCAACCTATTGTTTATCGTGGCGTTAAAGTAGGTAAGGTGTTACAGCGTAACTTACTTGACGACAAAGTGATGTTTCAAGTTGCCATCTTAGATAAATATCGCCACCTCATCCTTGCTGATACTAAATTTGTTGCAAACAGCCGCCTTGATGTTCAATTAGGATTAACTGGAATTCAGTTTCAAGGGGCCACGCCTCAAGAGTGGTTAGACGGCGGCATTCACTTATTAGTTGGTAAAGGGAAAGAGACCTTGCCTGAAACTTTCCCGTTATATCGTAGCGACGATAATGCAAAAGCGGGGATAACCGGCTCATCACCCACGACCACTATCACATTAAACGCAACGACCCTTCCCGACATTCAAGCAGGCTCTGTCGTGCTTTACCGTCAATTCACGGTCGGTGAAATTGTCTCAATCCAGCCGACTAATGAAGGCTTTGCGATTAATATTCATATCTCTAGCCAGTATCGCCATTTATTAACCAAAAAGAGTGTCTTTTGGGCGGAAGGTGGCGCAAAAGTCAAATTAAACAGTAACGGATTAACCGTACAAGCGGCTCCATTGACACGGGCAATTCGAGGCGCAATTAGCTTTGATAATATTCAAAGTGCAGCTCTTGATAGCACAAGACAACACACTCTTTACCCAACAGAGACCGCAGCAAAAGCTATCGGTAGCGTAGTGACTTTAACCACTTTTGATGCATCTAAATTGTCAGAAGGAATGCCTATTCGCTACTTAGGGATTGATATTGGGCAAATAGACACATTGAAATTGTCAGCGAACAATCGCGAGGTGAATGCGCGCGCGATCCTCTACCCTGAATATGTTCAGGCCTTTACCAAAAGCGGTAGCCGCTTTGCTATTGTCACTCCCGAGCTTTCTCCTGCGGGTTTCAATAACCTTGATACCCTTCTACAACCTTATATCAGCGCTGAACCCGGTAGAGGAAATAGAAATCGTTACCAATTTGAACTACAAACTGCCAATATCACCGACTCCCGCTATTTGGATGGGTTAACTATTGTACTTGATGCAAGTGAAGTAGGCTCAATCCAAGTGGGAACGCCATTACTATTTAGAGGAATGGAAATAGGAACTGTTACTGGTTTATATTTGGGAGAGCTTTCCGATCGCGTCTATGTTGCGTCACGTATCGGAAAAGAATACCAATACCTGATCCGCGATAATACCCAATTTTGGATCTCATCTGGCTATAACATGTCATTTGGCCTTACTGGCGGCATGATTAAGAGTGGTACTTTCAAACAGTTCGTTCGTGGTGGCATTTCTTTAGCTACCCCACCGACAGTGCCTCTTGCCCCTAAAGCCAAGCCCGATCAGCATTTCATTCTAAAATTAGAACCACCAAAAGATTGGTTAGACTGGGGGACATCTATCCCTAAACAATAATCACTAGAAAGGTGCATATTTTAACAATATTGCACCTTTTCTTTAATGCCACCAAAAAAAATATTTTGGAAATAGGTTTCATTTATACTATGCTTAGTTTTGTTAAGTCGATAATCTATTGTCACAGACCCTATGAGAGGTAATCTAATGAGCATAGTTAATTTGAAAATATCTTCCTATGAAATCAACGATGCTGTTATGCATGATCATAAAAGTGATATTCTCAGTATCCCTTGTGATTCGGATACCGAATTTTGCATGCAGCTAGACGGTTGGGATGAAAATACCAGTATTCCAGCGCTTATTAATGAAAAACCCGTATTGTTATATCGTCATCGCTATGACAAAGATAACCATCATTGGGTGATGAGAGTGGCTTAATTGATGAAGTCGCTATCATATCAACAGCAAGTTACAGGCAAAAAAAGAGGCCTGGTAGATTCCGATTACCGGGCCTTGGGAAATGGCTCTGGCAGAGCCGTGCGCTAAAAATTGCCATTGAGACGTAACAAAGTACAATTTAATACTAGCTTGCTAAGCGCACTCTTACCACATAAATTATCAATTTTTTTACATATTATTAACACAATTTATTTCTTAATATTCGAATATCGAGCTATTTGATTGATAGGTAAATTCTATATCAAAAATAAGTGTAACCTTTCAAGTTTAGCTGGGGTTAAATGCATAAATGGTAAAAAAAATGCCATAAATGATAAGTAATATACTTACAATTTACGGCACTTATTATTTTACTATAAATATAATATCAGGCTTTGTTGCACAGCTTCTCTGCTGCTAACTTAAGCGGTTGAATACGCTCTTCTGTGGTTTTCTGTGTATCAATGGGCTTTAATAGCACATCAATTGGTTGAGCTTTTATCTCTTTATTCTTCATCTGGCTATCCGCGACATCATTAAGTGGGTATTGCATTAGTGTCGCTGGATTGATCACAATAAGTGCCCCATTGCCTCGGCACTCTAGCATCACCTCTTCACGGGTAAATGGCCAATCATCACCAAATTGCTTTTTACTCACGGTCTCGATAGGGGCAGCTGCCACACTAAAAGTGGTACTTACCAACAACATAGAATAAAGCGCTAATTTCAGTTTCATGAAAATTACCTTGTTAGAACATCAAATTCATTATCGTATTATTATACCGGCTGATAAGTTGCAAAAATAGCGACAGCCAAAATGGCCACACTTCCTAACAACAATTCAATCCAGCTATTAACAATCAAATATTGTAATCGCCCTTTTCTTTTGATCGTCGGCACCAGTATATAACGATTAATCAAGGCGAGTAGGACCATTAACGCGACTAAACCAATTTTTAACCAAAGCCAAGATTGATATTCTGAGCCAGAATAGCTTAACGGCCAATTTGGCAATAATGTTATCGAACTCATGATTCCTGTCATTAATACCAATACCACAGCAACATGTCCTGCACGTGAGAAACGAATCAAACTAATAAATATTTGCTTATCTAAGCCTGTAGCTAATTCATTTTTATCACGTAAAAATTGAATGCAAATCAGGAATGGCCACAAACCACCAAACCAATAGGCTGAGCTGATAAGATGAATGAATTGATTCAAACGATGTAGGCCCCCAATTAAACCATCATGCATCGCTGCATGACCAATAAGAGCATGTAATCCGAGTAGAATAATCGAAAGTATTAACAGCAGGTATAAACGAAGATTTTGTGAACGAATAAAAACAACGACAAGCGTCATTAAGGAAAAGAGTAATTCCCAACGCCACACTTGACCGAATGTTGTACTAAAAACGCTCTTCCAAATATCAATATCAAGTGTATCTTCCCAGCCATCTCCCATTAACCCAGCTTGCGCAGACATCCACGCAAAAGCAGTAAGTGCCGTGATGACTGCGCTAAAGATAATCGCACGATTAAGGAGCTGACGAAGAACCTGACGAAAAGCGCCAACACTGAGAACAGCCGCGAATATTGACATACCACACATCAACATCGCAGCGACAAAATGGGAAAAGCGTATGACTGTATAAAATGCCTCTAGAGACATGATTATTTCACAGTAAAGCTATATTCACCCTTTGTTTTATGCCCATCGACAGAAACAACACTCCAATTAACATCATACTTACCGGTCGCAAGGTTGCTTTCGATAGGTACGATAACCTTGGTATCATTACTTGGGTCTAATGCCGGTTTACCTGTTTTCACTACACTATTATCAGGCCCCGTCACTTTTACCTTAGTAAAGTTGATCTCAATACCTTCAGAGAAGTTTAGAGTAATTGACTCTGGAGCTTGTTCTACTGAAGCGCCCTCTGCTGGAAGTTGATCTTTTAAATGCGCATGCGCAAATGCCTGTTGAAATGACATGCCTAAAAACAATACAGCAACCGCACTTAATTTGCGCCACGATGATTTGAGTTGATAGATTGGCATAGTAACCCCTTAATTTGCAGGTGAATTTAGATTTATTGCCAACCATTATACGGAAGAAATACGCTTTATCGCCAAAAAAATCGATTTAGCTGTTTAAGGTGTGATTATTGACACAAAATGAAAAGAAAAAGGCTCATGAATGTTGAAATTAATCACTACGATTCATAAGCCTATTGATGTTTTATATTAAACGTGTGCAGCGGCAGACATATTTTTTAGATCTTTATCCAATAAGAATAGCGCTTTGCCACTTTCACCCACCATATCCAGTTTATCCAGAATGGATTTGAATAATTTCTCTTCTTCATGCTGCTCTGCAACATACCACTGTAAGAAATTAAACGTAGAATAATCTTGCGTCGTCATCGCTAAATGCGCCAACTTATTAATTTCTGCTGTAATCTGCTGTTCGTGCTGATAAGTTTGTGTAAATACATCAGCAATAGATTTGAAATCAACCGGTGGAGCTGCAATTTGACCTAACTTCGGTAATGCACCTGTATCACTTAAGTAGTCAAATAAACGCTGCATATGTTCCATTTCTTCTTGAGAATGCGCTTTTAAAAACGCCGCAGCACCTTCAAAGCCTTTATCGCTACACCATGCACTCATTTGTAAATATAAATTAGCAGAATAAAACTCAAGATTTAACTGCTCATTCAATTTATTGATCATATCATTTGTTAACATATTCTTTCCTTAGCTGTTAAGATTAATTCCATTATTATGCATATAATAAAAATAATTAAAACCCTAAAACAATAATAAAACATAAAAATATAATCTACTGATAATTAATAACTTTACGTAAGATTAACAATAATCAATCTCATTATCTTTATTCATGTCATTTCATTATTTTTCATGAGGAACAAGAATTATTCTTATTTAAAAATACATTATATCATTATGGTTATTGATTAATTTATTACGTGTTTTATATGCAAAATTCTCTTTTTTATAAAAAGTATTAAATTATTTATATCTCTTCAAACATCATGAATCTAGTGATTTTTATCCATAAATTGCTACACTATCCTCTCTACAATGAAGTGATTGAGAGTGGATATGAGCTATAATCTTGCATTATTACCTAAAGACGAAATGGATAAAATCAACGTAGATCTTCAAGCTTCCGGAGTTGCCTTTAAAGAGCGTTATAATATCGCCGTCATTGCAGAAGCCGTTGAACAAGAACAACCTGAACATCTTCGAAACTATTTTAGGGAAAGGTTGATCCACTATCGTCAACTCTCACAACATTTTTCTCGTCTTCCATACGAGCCTAAAAATCGTTAGACGTTATCAAGCGTCATAAAAAAGGGAAGCTAAATGCCTCCCTTTCCTATCAATACTTAAATAATATATTGAGGATTATTTTGTAGAGTTATAAGTGATCGTGGATTTTTCACAATCAACTACCACGTTATAATGTAAATCCTGTTTAGATCCTCTTACCGTTAACGGCACTTGATAACCTGTCGCCGTTTTAGTCACTTCTTGATTATTCACCCAAGCAACTGCTTTTTTACCCACCAATGCCTTTTCATCTCCCCAACGAGGTAGACGATTGTTCATAAAATCATTTTTAACTTGTGCAGCGATTTGAGGCTCTGCTAATTTTTCACAGCTAATAAAGGGGGCTGCTTTGCCTTCTTCTTGATTAGCGCTGAATGCAATTGAACTGAACAACAATGCACAGCTACCTAAAGCAAAACCGATTTTTTTTCCAGCCTTCATGCTTCCTCCGATCCCTATAAAATGTTAGGTAACAAATTAGTTCAGTGACCATAGTTAATTTTTTACGACATTTATCTCATCTAACTAAAATAGTCGAAATATTTATAAACTGCCAGAAATGGTATGACTTAACTAATATGTATCAGATTTTAGCATAAATGTTAATAGTTTGTTTTACTCATATTTATTTTATTCTTCAAACCGAGCATGAATCTGCTCTTTATCTTTATGCTTCTCACGAATTTCTTGTGCGACCAGTGCGATCGCTTCCCCACTGCTCATTCCATCTGCCATTAATTGATGAATGCGTTCAACAGCTTCCTGTTGTTCTTGATGATTGAGTGCAGGCATGCCTGAAAACATCTTTACCTCTCTTCTTACTGGTTAATCATTAAGTGATTTAGGTGAAAATAAAAAATTTTAGCCTAATTTTAACAGCTGTTAGCTGTTTAAGATAAGATATATGCTAATCTGGACAGTAATTCTTTTTGTGGATTTTTAGATTAGTATAGACAAATGGTTATCAATAAAATACAACTTCCTTATCATCCTGATGCAGCTATTGATTACTTTGCTCCACTAGCTCATCAACCTTGGTCCATGCTCCTGCATTCAGGCAATGCGGATCATCCACATAATCGATACGATATTATCGTTGCTGATCCTATTGCAACGCTCATCACCGAGGGGGATAAAACGACCAAAACCCACTTACAAACTGTCGAAGTTTCGAGTGACGACCCGTTTAAATTACTCCAACAATCCATTGAACAATTCACACCTAAACACGCTCGTGACGATTCGCTCCCTTTTACAGGAGGGGCTTTAGGTATTTGGAGCTACGATCTCGGTCGACGTATTGAAAAAATGCCACAAATAGCCCATGTTGACCTGCACTTTCCCGATATGGCCGTCGGTATATATGAATGGGCTTTGATTGTCGATAATCAAGAAAAAACGGTCACATTATTGAGTTACTCCGATGTACATGAACGTCTTAATTGGCTAAAAAAGCAAAAAGCACCACGCAAAACGCAATTTACGCTCACTAGCGCATGGCATTCAAACATGACACAAGAGCAATATCAGCAAAAAATACAACAAATACATGAATACCTGCGCAATGGTGATTGTTATCAAATCAACCTAGCACAGCGTTTTGATGCCACCTATAAAGGCAATGAATGGGATGCTTTTTTATCACTCACTCAATCAAACCGAGCGCCTTTTTCTTCCTTTATACGCCTACCTGATAATGCAGTGATAAGCATTTCACCTGAACGTTTTATTCTTTTGCAGGATGGGGAAATTCAAACTCGACCAATTAAAGGTACGCTTCCACGATTAGAAGATAAACAAGAGGATCTCATTCAAGCTGAAAAGTTAGCTAATTCGCCTAAAGATCGCGCTGAGAATCTGATGATTGTCGATTTACTTAGAAATGATATTGGTCGCGTTGCTGTGCCGGGCTCCGTGAAAGTGCCGGAATTATTCGTTGTTGAAGCTTTCCCAGCCGTTCATCACCTCGTTAGCACCATCACTGCAACTCTTGCTGCACCTTATACTGCAACAGATTTGCTTCGTGCCAGTTTTCCTGGTGGTTCAATAACTGGCGCACCTAAAATTCGTGCCATGCAAATTATAGAAGAGCTTGAACCTCATCGTCGGCATGGGTATTGTGGTGCAATTGGCTATATTAGCTTTTGTGGTAAAATGGATACTAATATAACGATTCGTACTTTGTTAACTGATAAGAAACGTATTTACTGCTGGGCCGGTGGTGGAATCGTTGCTGACAGCCAAGCAGATAAAGAATATCAGGAAACGTTTGATAAATTACGGCTTATATTACCCTTGTTAGGAGAATTGCAGCATAATGACTAAACTGAATGACTTTATTAGCCGTTTTCAGTTTACACTTCCTGTTACTCGCCAAACACAACGTACGGCGAGTAAATCTGCTGCTGTACTTCTTCCGATCATTAATAAAAAAACACCAACCTTGCTGTTAACACAGCGCTCACCTTTCTTGCGCTCTCACGCAGGTCAAGTCGCTTTTCCGGGTGGCGCTAGCGATCCTGAAGATGGTTCTCTGATCACCACTGCTTTACGGGAAGCGTATGAAGAGGTTGCCATTCCTCCAGAAAAAGTGCAAATACTCGGGCAGCTTACCCCTCAACAAAGCCTTGGTGGCTATGAGGTCACCCCCGTTGTCGGATTATTGCCTCCAGGTATTGACTATCACCCTAACCCTAGTGAAGTTGCTTCTGTCTTTGAAGTGCCTCTATTTGATGCATTATCATTGAGCCAACATAAGTATGTTGATGTAAAACGGGCAGGAAGCAGTAACCGCATCTTTTTCTATTGGCATAATAACCATTTAGTATGGGGACTGACTGCCGCCATTATTCATCAGTTAGCTCTTCAACTAAAATAGCGCCTTCATCACGAAATCGCTGACATTTTGTGCTATTTTTAATCAATAGGCCTTTTGTTGCTACCTTATTTTAAAAAATAATTTAAACTTACTGGTTAACACTACTAAATAACAGTAAAGTAGCGCCCTTTAAAATAAATCACTAAATATCTACTTTTTTTAAGGAGTCCTGCGTGATAAGCGTATTCGACATGTTTAAAGTGGGCATAGGTCCTTCAAGCTCTCATACCGTCGGCCCAATGAAGGCGGGAAAAGAATTTGTCGATGATTTGGTAAATAAACAATTATTACCAAGCGTCACACGCATTGCGGTTGACGTTTATGGCTCTCTTTCGCTCACTGGAAAAGGTCACCATACCGATATTGCAATCATTATGGGCCTTGCTGGCAACTTACCTGCAACCGTTGATATTGAATCTATTCCAAGCTTTATCGATAACGTTGAAAAAACGGAAAAATTACTGCTAGCCAATGGTACTCACACCGTCGATTTTCCTCGTGAAGGTGGTATGAATTTCCGTTCAGATAACCTCCCTTTACACGAAAACGGCATGACCATCCATGCGTTTTCAGGTGAAGATGAAATTTACACCAAAACTTACTATTCCATCGGCGGTGGTTTTATTGTTGATGAAGAACACTTTGGTCAATCCACTCTCGATAGCAAACCTGTATCCTATCCATTTAAATCAGCAGAAGAACTGTTACTTCATTGCAAAAAGACAGGCTTATCCATTTCTAGCTTGATGATGAAGAATGAACTAGACCTTCATACTAAAGAAGAAATTGAGGCATATTTTGCCGATGTCTGGAAAACCATGCAGGCTTGTATAGAACGAGGACTCAATACTGAAGGCGTTCTTCCTGGGCCACTACGCGTGCCTCGTCGTGCTCCAGCACTGAATCGCCTCGTAACTTCATCAAGCAAACTGTCTAATGACCCAATGAACGTTGTGGATCTCATTAACATGTATGCTTTAGCTGTTAATGAGGAAAATGCGGCTGGCGGGCGTGTCGTAACTGCACCAACGAACGGTGCATGTGGTATCGTCCCCGCTGTACTTGCTTATTATAATCACTGTATTGAACCCGTCACTCCTGAGCTTTATACCCGTTATTTCCTTGCATCTGGCGCTATTGGTATTCTTTATAAAATGAATGCTTCCATTTCAGGTGCAGAAGTTGGCTGTCAAGGTGAAGTCGGTGTCGCATGTTCGATGGCCGCTGCTGGCCTCGCCGAGCTGTTTGGTGGTAGCCCTGAACAGGTTTGTGTCGCGGCTGAAATTGGTATGGAACATAACCTAGGTTTAACCTGTGACCCTGTTGCTGGCCAAGTGCAAGTACCTTGTATCGAACGTAATGCGATTGCTTCCGTCAAAGCTGTCAACGCAACGCGTATGGCATTGCGTCGAACAAGTGAACCACGAGTCTCTCTCGATAAAGTTATCGAGACAATGTATGAAACAGGAAAAGACATGAATGCAAAATACCGTGAAACCTCTCGCGGTGGTTTAGCCATTAAAGTCCAATGTGATTAAACACTCACACTACCATTAAACGGTTATTTGATACCGCGTATAGCACTTTATTTTGTATACGCGGTATTTATTTAGCAACGGTTACTTTGAGCATTATTTAACCTCACAGATATCTTTTTCTGCTCTATATTTCTCCTACTTTGCTCATCACATGGAGCCATTTTATTCTGTGATAAATATTTAATGAAAAGTGATTTTATATTCTTTATCTTTTAACGGCTCCCTTTCAGAACTTCCTACTGCTGAATCGTGTCATTTTTTGACACTTTTTTAATCTCACGCGTAAAAACCTTACATTTCCTATTCTTTTTTTGTTACCGATAACAGTTTAATTATCCATTTAAAAATCATTTTTAGATAATTGATTCAACGAAACAAATATATACAGATAAAACTTGCATTTTATTTGAAATAACCTGCATGTTTTTAATTTTCTGACGCAAAACAAGTTTTTACGCTTATACAAAATGTTATGCTACCTTTTCTAATGATCGTAATTAGCATGATAATTGTTTACTCGTTGTACTAAGTGGAGTGAATTTAATCAGCTAATATTATTAATACCGTTCTTTAATTAGGAGGTTTCATCACCCTGATTCAATTTTGACCTGATAAACAAATTCCGTTCTATATCTGTTAAGAGGGAAATCAAGTGAGTATAGCTATTATGATTGGTACCCACGGTGTGGCGGCAGAGCAGCTTCTCCGTACCACCGAAATGTTAATTGGCGAGCAGGAAAATGTCTCGTTTATTGACTTTGTACCAGGGGAAAACGCGGACACCCTATTTGAAAAGTACACAGCAAAACTAGCTGATTTAGAGACCTCCAATGGAGTGATTTTTCTAGTCGATACATGGGGCGGTAGCCCATTTAACGCGGCGAGTCGTATCGTAAACGAACATAAGAACTATGAAATAGTCACTGGTGTTAACGTGCCTATGTTAGTAGAAACTTTTATGTGTCGCGATGATAACCCTTCCTTTGAGGAGTTAATCTCCGTTGCTTTAGAAACTGGCCGTGGTGGGATCCGCGCGCTGAAATTTAAAGAACCAGAAGCCGCTGTAACACCAGCGCCTGCTCAACAACCTGCGCCTGCACAAGTTGTCACCGCAGCGCCTGGCGAACATATGGTGATCGCACTCGCCCGTATTGATGACCGTTTAATTCATGGTCAAGTCGCAACTCGCTGGACAAAAGAAACACGTGTAAAACGTATTATCGTTGTCAGTGATGAGGTCGCAAAAGACCAAGTTCGTTCAACATTACTCAAACAAGTTGCCCCTCCGGGCGTTACAGCCCATGTTGTTGATGTTGCAAAATGTATTCGTGTTTATAACAACCCGAAATACGCGGGTGAACGTGTCATGTTGCTGTTCACTAACCCAACAGATGTAAAACGACTCGTTGAAGCAGGTGTAGATATAAAGTCAGTCAATATCGGTGGTATGGCGTTCCATGAAGGTAAAACTCAAGTGACAAATGCCGTGTCTATCAATCAAACAGATATTGACGCTTTCAATTATCTCAATGAGAAAAACATCGAATTGGAAGTCCGTAAAGTTTCTTCTGACAGTAAAGTTCAGATGATGGATTTGATTAAAAAATTAAAAAATTAGTCCTAGTTAAGCCGTTAATAATTTTAAATTTTAACCATTACTCGAAAACAGATTTACCAAACATGTTTGGTTACAGGAGATTAAACAATGGAACTTACCGTTGTTCAAATAGTACTGGTTTTCATCGTTGCTTGTATCGCTGGTATGGGCTCTATACTCGATGAATTTCAGTTCCATCGCCCACTCGTTGCCTGTACGCTTATCGGTATCGTTTTGGGAGACATGAAAACCGGCATCATCATCGGTGGTACACTCGAAATGATCGCATTAGGCTGGATGAACATCGGTGCTGCTGTTGCACCTGATGCCGCGCTTGCGTCAATTATTTCAACCATCTTGGTTATCGCTGGTGGGCAAAGTATCGGCGCCGGTATCGCTATCGCAATTCCACTGGCCGCAGCTGGGCAAGTATTAACCATTATCGTTCGTACAGTCACTGTTGCTTTCCAACACGCAGCTGACCGTGCAGCGAACAATGGTAATCTGACAGCAATTAGCTGGATCCATGTTTCGGCACTACTACTTCAAGCGATGCGTATCGCAATTCCAGCACTGATCGTTGCAGTTTCTGTGGGAACATCTGAAGTTAAACAAATGTTGGATGCGATCCCTGAGGTTGTCACCGATGGTCTAAACATTGCTGGTGGTATGATCGTGGTTGTCGGTTATGCCATGGTCATCAACATGATGCGTGCTGGCTACCTAATGCCATTCTTCTACTTGGGCTTTGTAACTGCTGCATTTACTGATTTCAACCTAGTTGCACTGGGTGTTATCGGTGCAGTTATGGCTATTCTCTATATCCAACTCAGCCCGAAATATAATAAGTCTCAAGTTGTTGTGACTCAAAATAATGCCAATGGCAACAACAACCTTGATAATGAATTAGACTAGGAGGATCGCAACATGGTAGATACAACAAGTCCAACAGCTAAAAAGCTGACACAAAGCGACATCCGAGGTGTCTTTATACGTTCTAACTTATTACAAGGTTCTTGGAACTTCGAACGTATGCAAGCCTTAGGTTTCTGTTATTCAATGGTGCCTGTCATTCGTCGCCTCTATCCAGAAAATAACGACGAACGTAAACAAGCGATTAAACGTCACCTTGAGTTCTTTAATACCCACCCTTACGTTGCAGCTCCAGTTCTAGGCGTGACCATGGCGATGGAAGAACAACGTGCAAATGGTGCTGATATTGACGACGGTGCGATTAACGGTATCAAAGTTGGTTTGATGGGGCCTTTAGCGGGTGTTGGTGACCCGATTTTCTGGGGTACCGTTCGTCCAGTGTTTGCTGCTCTGGGTGCAGGTATCGCGATGACAGGTAGCCTGTTGGGTCCAATTCTGTTCTTCGTGCTATTCAACCTCGTTCGCCTACTCACGCTCTATTATGGCGTATCCTATGGCTATAAAAAAGGGGTTGATATTGTTCAAGATATCGGTGGCGGCTTCTTACAAAAACTGACTGAGGGTGCATCGATATTAGGTCTATTTGTCATGGGGGCACTCGTGAATAAATGGACAAATGTGAATATCCCTGTCGTGGTATCGAGTATTGAGAATCCTGAAACAAAAATCATGGAAATCAAAACGATTCAAGATATTTTGAATGACTTGATGCCCGGTTTAGTGCCATTATTACTCACCTTTGCCTGTATGTGGCTACTTCGCCGCAAAGTTAATCCATTGTGGATTATCATTGGCTTCTTCGGATTAGGTATTTTGGGTGCTTGGTTGAAGTTCTTAGCACCATAATTTACTGTCATTAATTGAAATGGGAGGTTGCAGCCTCCCATTTTTACTTTTAAGCTCTCTAGAATGTTAACTTAGCCAAAGGCACTCAACATGACCTTAAATGATTTCATACTGGCCATTATTATTTTACTGATGCTACTGTATGCGATTTACGATGAATTTATTCAACATATACGTAAAGGGAAAACTCTACTAAAAATTAATCTAAAGCGGAAACATAGAGCTGATGCTATTATATTCATCGTATTAATCTTTATTGTTATTTATACTAATATTTCACGACATGGCAGTATATTAACCACATACTTGCTAATGGCTACCATTTTAATGTCAGTCTATTTGGCTTTTATTCGAACACCAAAATTATTTTTTAAACAAAATGGTTTTTATTTTGCGAATACATTTATATTGTATGACAGAATAAAAACAATGAATTTATCAGAAGACGGTATTTTGATTGTTGGTTTAGAGTATCGAAAAATTTACATCAAAGTATCACAACTTGATGATTTGCAAAGAATATATGAATTTCTTATTAATCATAAATAATAGTTATATATATTCACATTAAGATTGAGGTTAATTAAAAATTAAGTTAACCTCAACTCTCCCATTCCTGCAAATGAAAATTATTCTCAATACTATTTAATAGGCACACAAAATTAAGTGTTGCCTTTAAATTAATTTATGATATCTTTCATTCCAAGTCATTGGGGAGTAGCCTATTCTGGAAATATATCCAGAATGTCCGTGTCAACATACTCGTTTGTTGTTTAAACGTGGTACGGACGCCATCTTGGTTGGCAAGACCATAGACACATGAATAAGCCTTTTGGTTGGGGGTAATTCATGTGTATATGGATGCACCAACCGAGGTTAATATTATGAGTTTTTACGCTACCCTAATTTTAGCACTTGCACTTTCAATGGATGCATTTGCTGTCGCTATCTGCAAAGGTGCAGTCCTGCATAAACCCCGCTTTAAAGAGATCCTCCGCACTGGTTTTATCTTTGGCTTTATTGAAGCCCTAACCCCCATCATTGGTTGGGCAATCGGTATTTTAGCCAGCCAATATGTTATTCGCTGGGATCATTGGATCGCATTTGCCCTGCTGTTCTTATTAGGATCGCGCATGATTTGGCAAGGTATTAAAGCGAAAAATGAAGAAGATTGCTGTACTCAGCCATCCCGTAATAGCTCAATGAGTTTAGTACTCTCCGCCATTGCCACCAGCCTTGACGCAATGGCTATCGGCCTTGGGCTCGCATTCTTACAAGTGGATATTGTTCATACCGCAATGACGATTGGCTTAATGACCATGATAATGGCCACTATAGGTATGATGATTGGTCGCTATGTCGGGCCATTACTCGGGAAAAAAGCAGAAATTATTGGTGGTCTTGTTTTAATGGCTATCGGCTTCAATATCTTGTTTGAACATCTCGAACTATTTATGTATAGCGCTTAATTTTATCTCCCCCACATACACTTTGTGGGGGAAATATTGAATATCCGTTAATCGATCAATTGATAAACTCGAACCATAAAATCCGCAGTATAATTTTTTATCCCAGAACGTTTTAATTCCTGTTTGACTTCTTCAGAAGCACGCCAAGCAAATGGAGTCATTTGCAATAATGCAAATGCTTCCTCTCCCGCCAATGGCATAGCATAGTTTAAATGACTTTCATCCAATAATTTAAATTGAGGTAGCTGTTCCTCTTTCAGCGGATGTAACTTTACTTCAGAATAAATCAATTGTTTTAATTCTTGTAAATGCTCAGGCGCCGGAGTCACGGTAATAAGAATACCGGTTGGCCGTAAAACTCGAGCCAGCTCATCGGCTTTACAGGGTGCATAGATACGAACAATAGCATCAATGCTTTGCGATGCAAAAGGTAAACGATGACTAGAGGCGACACAAAAATGAACTGAAGGATAACGTTTTGCAGCATAGCGAATAGCCACTTTTGACACATCCAATCCAAACACAGATTGAGTTTTACTCTGCTTAGCTAAGCTTTGCATAAAATAATTCGTGTAATACCCTTCCCCACAACCAATATCTAATACCGTACTCTTTTTCTCAGAAATAGAGTGATTGAGCTTATCTGCAACCAATTGACGCATTGCATCATAATGACCAGCATTCAAAAACTCTCGACGTGCTTGCATCATTTCTGCACTATCGCCCGGATCTTTAGAACGTTTGTGTTGAACTGGCAACAAATTAACGTAACCTTCTTTGGCACAATCAAACTGATGATTATTTTCACATCGCCAACTGTTATTTTGCAGCGTTAATAAGTTAAAACATAAAGGACATTGATAGTTCATAACAGGTATAGTTTGATAAATAAAAAACAGTATACCATAGAGATGCAGCGCCACGGGTAGCTTATTTCCCATGGCACTGATACTGAAAAGGTTCTAACAAGAAAGAAGATTAACCCTTATCAGATGTGGTTGGCGTTTTCTTTTCTACGGTATTGTGTGATTTGGTTTTACCTGCTGCATGTACTTTATTGCTTTTTTGCTCTTTAACAGTTGGAGTGGCTTGCCCGCTTTTTACTGTATTATTTGCTGCTAATGCCGAACCAGAAATAGCAAGTGACAATAGCGTTGCTACTGCTAAAAATCTTTTCATTATAAGCACCTTCAAATTAATATATACAAGGATGTTCTTGCTCCGCTACTAAATCATGTTTTATGAATAATTCACAATAGGACAAACTTAAAGATTTATAAATTTTTTATAGGTTATCTTTGATAATTTATTTATTCAGTTGGTTGATGCACCGTTGATTTTCAATACGGAAAAATCAACAAATAGTAAATAAAAAGTCAATTTACCGTTACCCATTAAATTCATGTCTTTCTATTCCATCGTCATTGCATCAATAACCACATATCATTGAATTCATTTAATTAATTTATATTTTTAAACATCAAACCCAATAAACATAAGAGTTTACACGCCTTTTTTACTTCAAAAAACCTTATTAAAAAAAGATAACATCATGTTTTTATTGTATTTACCCATGATAATCATTAATATTTAATTCTAAGAAGGATAGTTTAAAGATAAAATAGGCTGAAAATTTATTTAATTCACGACTGCTTATTTTTATTCCTATGAATAACTCAATAGAAAAATAAAATGGCAGAGAACATTAAGCTTTAGAGAAAATAGTAATATAAAAATTTTCCTTTATTAAATGATAAAATATAACGGCCGCTCGCTGTAACGAACGGCCGTTATAGTCTTGATATTAAATTAAATGTTTAATTTAATATTTTATTTAACTGGTTATTGATTGCATTAAACATTAGAGATGCTTCGAGTGGTTGTCCATCATCAGCAGGATGCGCTACAGGCCATGTTGACCATTGAACTATCACTAACTGCTCTTTAGGGTTAACAACAATAATTTGTCCGAAAATACCTAAAGCCCATAATGTATTATTACTATCTAAACCCATTTTGGGTTCTACATTCTGCGTGTTTTGTGGCACACTATTATTCCACCACTCAAAGCCATAAATACCTTCAGGGTAACTTGCATTAACAGAATTTTTCGCTTGTACCCATGATTTCGATTCATTTAACCAATTTTCTGGTAATGTCTGTTTACCATCTGCTAATACACCATTTTCTGCAAAAAATAGCCCAAACTTACCCCAGTCCTCTAATGTGGCATTAAAACCATGCGCGCCACTATTATGTTTACCAAGCTGATAGCTTTGCCATACCCCATCGTGAGTCATCCCAAAAGGCTGCCAAATTTTACTTTCAAGATAATCTGCAATGGATACCCCTGTTGCTTTTTCAAGTGTATCACCTAATAACCATGCTCCCCCTGAGTTGTATTGCCACACATCCCCTGCTTTTGCATAACGTTGCCGTTTCGGGTCTAGCACTAATTGTTGAACGCATGCATAAATTTCTGGGTTTGCTTCACACTCTGTCATTTTGGCAAAATCTGAATTTGCTTTTTCATAATTCTCCCCCCATTCAACCCCTGAGGTGTGTTGCAGTAATTGCCTTATAGTCACGCCTTCCCAAGCCGTTCCTTTGACACTTGGATTATATTTTTCGATAGCATCATCTAATGACGTGATCCGGCCTTCCTGTAGCGCAATCCCTACTAGGGTAGAAACCACGGATTTACCGACAGAGCGCGACGTCCATAATGTTTGGGGAGTGTTACCTAGTCCATAATATTCAAAGACAACGTTCCCTTTTTTGATAACCATTAACGCAGTAACATCATTACGCTTTATGTAATTTTCAAGGTTATATGTCATCCCTTTCAATTGGTAAGTCACATCGTCTAAACGTTGGATTTTTCTTTCCAAGGGCTTAGGATTAACGGCATGAAAAACATCCCCAGGATACGCGCGATAGTCATTACGAAAACCGAGTAACCTTTCATTTTGATCCCATTTCAGCATATCTTTGACATTTGGATAAGTCCTATCAATAGGCTGAGGACATTTAGCTAATGCAGGTACACCACATTCATTATTCGTTGGATTTGCATAGCCATAGAACGATGTGATGAGTAAAACTGAAATTAAACATACGTTTTTTTTATTTTTTCTCATAAGGCGCCCTTTTTATGATAATGACCATTTGTTATTTTATTGCCATAAGTATCTTAACGTCGGTTTAGATTACTGCTATCGCCCAAAAAGATGAGAGTATTGGTGATTAATGGTTTTTAATTTTTAAATAAACTACTCTAGGTTTCGAGTAATAAGATGTATTCTTGTCGTTAAGATATTTTATTTACCCTTAAGAGTAATATTTATGAAAATTAGACTGGCGAAACTAGAAGAAGCAGAACGCCTCTGGTTTATCAGAAATCAAGTAATCCGAGCAAGTTGTAAATAGAGCTTTGATCAAAACACAATCACTGCTTGGACCCCAGATACCCTGCCTGTAAGCTACCGAACTAGGGTAAACGATAACCCTTTTTTTTGTTGTAAATGAAGCTGATCTTCCAATCGCTACTGGTTTTTTAAACCTTAAGCAGCATAGTGTCGATACTGTTTTTACTTTACCGGACTAAATAGGTTTAGATCGGTTTAGGCGATGCGGGGTTAATTATAGAGGCAATAAAACAATAAGCTAAACAGCGTCATATTAAGATATTAACTTTAGAATCAAAGCCTAATGCCGAACGTTTTTATTAAAACACGGGTGTATCTCTCAGGAAACCTGTCTATATTATTCTGCACTGGCTAAAAACCACCTTCCTTGTATAAAGATGATGTTATCTCTATAACCAGTGATCATTTGATTTTTATAACATACTTCACTGATTCGAATCAGTGTAAAAGAGTCAATATCCTTTCAACTTTGCACTACATATAAAACGACATTTAATCAATATAGAATAGGTTTTATAGATATAGATAATGTTCCATGGATATCGCTAACGCCGTTATCCATGATTTTACCCTGTTACTATTAAATCTCTGATTGTTCCTCATCAATAACTAACGAAAGAATCGCCTTCCTGTGCTTCAGTGAAAATAAGATGAACAATCTCCAACAAATAAACTTACGATATTTTCAGTTATCCACAAAAAAAATAAAAATCAATTAACATCATTAGGTTATGTTTTATTATTGGCTTTTAACTCTATCAAACCCGTGAATGCGCATCTATTTTTCATTATTCTAAATCCATATTTAGTTATTTTAACGCATTGACAGTCTTCATTATTTTTGCCAGCATCAAAAGATAAACTAAAAATAATGCCCGTGATTATACTACCTAATAGATTGTAAACTTGGGGTAGACCGCTTATTTATATTTATAGATAAGCATGCTTCTAAGTTAACATTAACCAATGTGGTCAAAATATAAAATAGGTTTCAACTTACTCAATTTGATAATGATTCAACGTTTGTAACATTGCTCAATACATAAAAACATTTTGTCATGGTAAAATGCAATGTAGTTAAAAAATCAATTAAAAAGCATCATGTAATATTTTATTTTCGTACTTAATTTGCAATAACTGTTTTTGATTTTTTATACTTTTATATTAGGAGTGTGACATGAAACAAAATTCTTTCGGTGCAACCTCCACAGCGGATGATGTTTTAAATAATATCGATTTAACCAATAAACGAATTCTTGTAACAGGAACATCATCGGGACTTGGTGTGGAAATTGCTCGAGCACTGACTGCTCGCGGTGCTCATGTCATAGGTACTGTTCGTCATATTGCTAGCAACGAAAAACAGGCTCACGCTATTCGTGGTGCTAACCCACAAGGTCGTTTCGAACTGATTGAATTAGATCTTTCATCATTAGACTCTGTGCGTGCATGTGCAAGCGGACTTCTAGAGAAAGCAAAATCAATTGATGTCATTATTACCAACGCAGGGGTGATGGCAACCCCCTTCGGACATACGCGTGATGGTTTTGAAAGCCAATTTGGTATTAATCACTTAGGGCATTTTGTGTTAGTTAATCACCTAGTGCCTTTATTGCATTCTGGCTCTCGTCTTATTAGTGTTTCCTCTGCGGGACATCGATTATTTGATTTTGACATCGACGATCTTAATTTTACCACTACCGAATATCAGCCACAGCTTGCCTATAGCCGCTCTAAAACAGCCAATATCTTATTTGCTGTTGAATTTGACCGTCGTTATCGTCATCTTGGTATCCGCGCTTGTGCTATTCATCCAGGCAACATTGCCACCAACCTAAGCCGTAATATGTCAGTTGAAGATCAAGTCGAAATTGGCACTATGATTAATACGCTTAATCAACAAGCCGGTTTATCTGAATTAACGACAAAAACAATTCCTCAAGGGGCAGCTACCACTGTATGGGCTGCTGTTATTGCAGATATTGACCAAATTGGTGGGCAATACTGTGAAGACTGCCAAGTCGCACCAATTAATGACGGCCCTGGCTTTTACGGTCTTCGTTCTTATGCCATTGACCCTCAATTAGCGACAACATTATGGCTTAAAAGCGAACAGTTAGTTGGTGAAAAATTCCCTGTCGGAAGCTAACTTTTCTCTACTAGAATTTTATGTTGCGACATAAAATTAAGCAGAACACAAGCCCCTTAACTATAGGGGCTTTTAGCCATCTATACCTTTAATGAAATTCACGACCAAACAACAAAACATATAAAGTTCCATTATGGTTACCTTATTGCATCAAAATGACAGTAAAGAGCACATTTAGTTACATTATAGACGCCTTTACTTAATATCAATAAGGTACCATAATAGTAACATTATTTGTTGTTTTTGCATTTAAAGTCACCCAATGGGATCTTTATATGAACAAGAAAATTAGTGCTATTGCACTTGCGGAACAGCTTGGCGAACGACTAAAACAAGCAAGATTGAACCAAAACTTAACACAATCCGAAGTTGCGGAATTTGCTGGCGTCGCACGTAAAACGGTCATTAATGCAGAAAAAGGCAAAGCGCAACTAGACATTTTTATTGCCATCATGCAGGCTTTAAATTTAACGGATCAACTTGATTTATTTTTACCACGACAACCTATATCGCCTTTGCAATTAGCTAAATTACAAGGTAAAAAACGCCAACGAGCCTCAGGACAACGACAAGAAAATAAAGAGGAGCACCTCGAATGGTAATGGAAGTCATTAATGTTAATTATCATGATCAAACCATCGGCGCCCTCAGTTTTGATACAGATAGCGGCATTGGTGCTTTTGAATATGACCCTAGCTTTATTAAAAAAGGGATCGAGCTATCCCCTTTAAAAATGCCTTTGTCTTCAACAATATTTCGTTTTCCCGAATTAGATTTCAATACCTTTAGAGGGCTTCCCGGTTTAATTGCAGATTCCCTGCCCGACGATTTTGGCAATGCTGTACTTAATGCTTGGGTCGCAAATAAGGGGTTATCCCCTCAAGAAATCACCCCGCTACAAAGATTACAATACACAGGGAAACGAGGTATGGGCGCCCTTGAATATTCTCCAGCCACTCAAATGCGTAATCTTAATTCATCACAACAAGTTGAAATTGAATCACTTGTTGCAATAGCGCAAGAAATCTTGGATACCCGAGGGAATTTTTCAGTTGAACTGAGTCGGGATGGTCAAGAATCACGCGAGGCCATGTTATCGCTATTGTCTGTCGGTATGAGCGCCGGCGGTGCTCGCCCAAAAGCGGTCTTAGCCTTTAATGATGACTTCACACAGGTGAGATCGGGACAAACAACAGTACCCAATGGATTTACACATTACCTTATGAAGTTTGATGGGGTCAGTGAACACAATAAAAACCAAGAAACTTTTGGTGACCCATTAGGTTATGGGGCGATGGAGTTTGTTTACCACATAATGGCAACAGAATGTGGTATTGAGATGATGCCATGTAAATTATTACATGAAGGTGTTCGACGACATTTTATGACCCAACGTTTTGATCGCGTTGGTAACAACAAAATTCATATTCAAACACTCAATGGATTAGCGCATGTCGATTATAAAAAACCGGGGTCATATTCTTATGCTGAGTTATTTGCCATTGCTCGCCAATTAAAATTATCTGCACAAGATGCCCTGCAATTATTCAAACGTATGACGTTTAACATTATTGCGCGAAACCACGATGATCACTCAAAGAATTTTGCCTTTATGCTGAAAGAAAATAAATGGAAATTGGCCCCTGCTGACGACTTGGCCTATAGCTACAAACCGGGCAGTAAATGGGTAAACAGTCATTGGATGAGCCTAAATGGCAAACGTGATAATTTTATTCGAGAAGATTTTTATAGTTTAGAGAAGGTGAGCCCATTATTTAGTAAAAAGAAAATAAATGCAGTGATTGATGAAACCATTGAATGTGTTTCGTCGTGGCCGAGCTTAGCCAAAGAGTGGGATGTGCCTAAGTCATTAAGCGACGAGATGAGTAAAAATTTAAGGTTAAATATTTAACGCTAGTTTAAGGCTAAATATTTAATGCTGTGATGAATTAATCATTTTCTGCCACCACAATTGAAGAATCTTGTTATCGTCTTACGTATTCAAACCAGCCTAAAAACGAACATGCAACACCATCTACACAATATTTACCCAAACAAAAAGGCACCAGTAACTAACTGATGCCTTTGAATTTATCGACAACTAAAAACTGTTATCAACAATAGCTAGTTTATTCCCACTCAATTATCAATTAAATTAAAATCAACTTAAATAACAGTAACTTAGAAAGTCAATCTTTCTTGATACCACAATCTATACCATGCGGAGATTTTTTTATTTTTTCTGCTCATCGACGTTTATTAAGCTCAGAATCATACTGAGAAGACTCTCGCACAACATGGATCAAATATAAAATTAAAGATAAAAATCAGTATGTTATACAAATTTATGCACAACCTCCATTTGAATTTCTAAGCTGATTCTACCGTCCATGACATCTCTTGTATTTCATGCCACTGCCACATGGACAAGGGACATTACGGCCAATCTTTTTGCTCTTGCGACCAAAGTGGACTTGTTTTTCCCGTTCGAGATTGACCGTACGTTCAGGATTGGCCATTCTCGCCGCGTCTTCATAAATGTGTGCGTTTTCTGCTGTTTGCTCCGTCGGTATGTAAATTTTGAAAGACCGCGCCTGGACATAAGTACCATCGGCACTAACTTCAGCCACAACGCCAATGACGTTAGTAGCCTTGGCGCTCAACGCAACTGCGCTAGCCTTATTGTTCACCTTAGTCCAGTCAATTGGATGACCATGCCGTTGAAGCCAAACGAAGAGCGGTACACCGTCCCCGCCCAGAACAAAGTAACGAACGGGATGCTGAATCAGTGTTTTTCGAAGGTCGGACAGCATCTTGGCCAGATTATTCCGGCCTTCCTCTCCTAGGTCACGGATATAACTCTCTGCTGAAAGCCAGCCGCTAGCTCGGGTGCTATCGAGTGCTCCAAGCAGCTTCAGAACCTCCTCCGGGAACTTCTGACTTGGTAACGGTTTGCTTTCCCACTCCTCACCTTCGAAGGTCCTGTCGACGATGTCACTCATGCCATCCCAGATAACCATGTTCGCTTTCTCTTCCTTCAACTGCTCGATAATATCCTGATCAAAACGGTTCTTCTTCAGGTAAGCACCCAAGTGATCGAACTCGTCGAAGAGATGAGCCCCGCGTATTCCGGCCACGGCTTGCCGCACCTCCAAGTAATGGACGAACTCCCCCGGTGTGGGCAAGAGTCGCTTGAGCACAAACAAATCGTCGATGGACAGTGAAATGAAAGCATGCTTTCCAAGCAAAGGCTCAACCTGCGGTAATTCTTTACAGTACGTGGAAAAGGGCGAGAACGACTCGACTGTCAACCCAATCGGCACCATCACCCGGTAGTCAGAGCGACGCACACGACAACACTCTTCGTATTTGCCATTCACGAGGTGATAGAGGGACACTTCATCCGCCGAATTCATATAATTGAAGAAGCGCACACATTGTTTATATGCCTTGAGTACTAAGTCCTGCACTGATTGAGCATGGCGGCCAAAATCAAGCGCCGGTGATGCAATGGTGGCAGCTGCACCAGCCTTAGCCTCAACTAGTAACAGCACATCATCGACCAGGATTAGAGTATCGTTTTCGGACCACTGCTTGCTATCAGGATCCTTGTAGTAAACCTCCTGAAGAACTGTGGCTCCCGGAAGCTGGGCATAGAGAATGTCGGCAAAGGCTGCTTCGCTCATCATTTTCTGCCTATCTTTAAAGGCCTTATTGTAATCCGGCTTTCGCTGAAGGAGATTAAATAGGAGCGCACGATACCCCGCATCGCGAGCAAAACAGGGATCGACCGCGTAGTAGTCCGACCCAAGCTGAATTAGAGGTTTCTTACGTGCTGGCAGTGTCCGAAAGGGTGTCCCCTTAAAATCGCCCGCTGCGAAGAACTCAGTATCTTCTCCTCGCTGGTATGACAAGTCTGCTAGCAATGTCGGTGGCAACTTCGTGTGACGGCTTACATTGGCAATACCGCCGCGAAGCATATCCTCCATCGCCCCCCGGGCCGCTTTGGACTGTTCCTCATTTTCAGCAATCCATGACTCCATAGCGTCTTCCATAGACTTACTTTGCTCTATAGAAAAAGCTTTTACCGCCTCAAACTGCTTCATCATCTCAATGATTGCATTGGCCTGCCCAGAACGAGTAGCGTCGGCCATGGCCTGAAAGCCTTCCGCAATATCGGTGGCACCAATGCCGTACACCTCCTCCAAAACATCATTGTGAGGCGCCAGAACGTAGCGATAGAACTCGCCCTCCAAAACTTGATAACGATTCCCGCGTATCATGACCCAAGTGGATTTCGCACGGAATTCAATGTCGGCCGTATTAGGACCGAAGATGCCATCTTTGGTATCAGCAGAGGTGGCCATAGCATAGAACATGGCCAGCTCTCTCAGTTTTCGGCTACATTCAAACAACTCAGCGCACAGTGCTTCGTCGAATTCCATATCCGCAGGAGCGGCCTCAGATGCCAGAACCGCGTGAACATACTCCAGTAAGAACTGGGTTTCATTAACTACGTCAGCTGGGCTACCCTCTTGGCCTTGCTTTTCGCCCCCAATTTGGTTTCCCATTTTTTTCATCATGTGCTGAGCGTAGATGTACCCGAGCAAATCATGCGGAGGCATTTTGACAATCAACTCACGCATTCGGTCAGCAATGGATTCCATATCCTTCAATAAAGAAGCTACAGCCTTCTTTCGATCTTCTTCCATATTCATTCTTATCACCCCATTTTGAACTACTGATCTTTCGAGCACCATAATGCTCACTCGTCAATCATATCAGCTCAGTCCTGCATCTTGGCTTTACGCTGTTCACGATAATCAGCTTTCTTATATATCGCCCTTACTCTGGTTACGTCGAGATTTCGAGCACTTACTGTAGTGGATAATTTTTTCCGGGATTATCCGTAGCGATTCAAAGCCCCACAAAAACACGCAAATTCAGATGTATTTCACCGCTTTCATGACCAAGCAAAATTTAATGAAATGCTACCTCACGCAAAACATCAAAATAAAATAAAACTTAAATAAAAAAATAATTAAAACTCAAATCGCAACTAAAAATAATCAAAAAAAATATCCCGCCAATCTATTTTAAACAACATTTTTTGTACTTGATTCCACTTCCACAGTGACACGGTTCATTTCGCCCAAGTTTCATCCGCCTACCTTCTCGTAAAAATGGAGGTAAAGCATCACTTACTCTAGATGCTGGTTTCATGTCAGCTGTAAGTCGTTCCATTTCGTCAGACGCCGCCCATGGATAATCCAACGTCACGCCGAACTGGACTCGCCCATTCGGACTTACAGAAACTCCAAACCATTGAGCTGCATGTTGCTGATACTTGTGTTTTGCACAGTGAGCTTCCAACACAGCAACCGCTTCAGGAGATACCTTTGGATTACAATGAAAGCTGACTCCACAAGGTGGAGTTCTCGAGGCCAGAGTAACATCATGCCGCTTACCATCGAACTGCGCTTTCCTTATGATAGTTTCAAGTATGCGGTGAACATTTCTACAAGCATCCTCATTCATTGAAAGCAAGTGGAACCCGAGTTCAAGTGTTGCCGGGTCTGCTCTATTCTCAATTTCTTTAATCAAATCTTCATAACGTGTTCCTCGCATTTTCGTGAGTATGCCTGCTGGGGTATAATCACCTTGAAGATTATCTCTGCGAACTAACATCGCCGCATCTAAATCTTGTGCGACAGAATCTTCAAGCATCACTAGGTCGTAATTTCCATCTAGCCAGAGATTCTGCTTAAGATGATAGCCAAGCACGGTTAACTCATGCCCACTCATCAACTTATCTGATACAGCCACTCTTAATTTTACATAGCTTAGAAAACGCAATGGCGTTGCCAGCATTTCCGTCAACGTATCTAGGAGGAAAACGTCCATTACGAACGGAGGACGGATGACATTGGTAGTCTGGAATTTCAGTGACTGACTTGCCTGAAAGGCAAGTGCAGGATAGTGTTCAGACACAAGGCTGAACAAAAAGATATCTTTGATGCTAGTCGGAAGAGCTATGTCTTTCTTGTTGTCATCCACCAACCGGCATCCTCCAGCAAGCAGTTCATTCGCACACACCCACCCCTGATCATACGAATCCTGAATGGCGGCAGCGAAGTCGGCCTTTAGCTGGTTGTCGTTGCCCTTGCGTGCTGCAATAGTTAGCTTTTTAGCCTTCGCCTGCAAAACGATGAGTCGATCTCCGTATATGACCAGAACATCAACCTCAGCAACAATATCTTTACCACGATATAGGTTTACATTCGCATGAACATGTTCACTGCCAAAAACCCTAGATAGGCGGCGTGCAGCAAATTGTTCAGTAAAAGCTCCGCGATGCTCAGCAGCTGTCGGGCGATAAGCCTTGTCGTCCCACATCCAAAAGAATGGAGATTCGTATAATGCCTCGTAAATGGCGTAATGTGAAAAGAGAAGTACAGTTCCATGCCCGGTCGGTATGAGCGGTCGAGCAGCGACCTCATTGAAATCCCCAACCTCCTTAAACCCATCGTTATGCCCTGAAAAGAGAAATGCAGCAAAGAAGGCTTGAACTATATTGCCCTCAACACCACTGTGGAATACCACTTCATCTAGCGAGAACTCGAATACTGGCAACCAAGTCGCTAGAGAGCCTCCATCTGATTGAAAATCCGCGATAAGTTTCGTTCCCTTCTCATCCATCAAAGTGCACATTGTCTTCGCTATGATGCGCGCCTGACCAGAAGTGAAGCCTTTGTTTTTAAGCAGCCATTCATCATCCGCCCCAAACTTTTCTGGCACTAAATCTCTATACTGGAAAGCATAAGCTGATTCTGTACCGTAAAAGATTAGTTCTCGCATCCCTGGCCCATGCCACGGGTTTGGAGGCTCCCCTCCCTGCTTCATCGCTTCAGACATAGAAGCGAAGATTGGATAGGACATTGCGTTGTGAAGCTCCTGCATAAGCGCATCAGTACGCTGGACATAGCCATCAATTACAGCTTTCAGTTGCTTGGTTAGGTCCAACGGTCCTTTTACCACGAGACCAAGCAACGTCGTAAGCTCCGTCCGTATAAGGCGCTCACCACTGAACAATCGATCCATGTCAGATGGCTTTAGCGTTCCCTTAATATGAATGACGTTATCGCGATTACAAATTTGCGCAATCGCATGAACATATCCTGGCGAACAAGCTAATACTGCCAAATCCTCAAAAATATGGGCTTCGTCTCTCGGTTTTTCCATATTTTCCCCCCAAAATTATTTACAGCATGGAAGAACATTCTCTTCTCCCATCATCCTCGTTGTTCAAGTTTGCAGTAGTTACCTGTCGAACAAAAATGGCAAGTTCTGCTGAATCCCCACTACGCCTAACCTCATCAAGCAGTTCAGTAGCATAATTTGGGTTGGCACGGAAAAATACCGTCATAGCTTCGTCATGTGATCTGTCTTTCATCTAACCCATAATCTTGGTCGAACGGTATCGACACATATTTTTATGGATAGAAGCGATATAATCCTTACTTACGTATCAAGCATGTCCCACTCATCCCCCAAGACCCATCGCAGGGCAGAAAGCTTCCCATTGAGCATCCCCCAAACAAAGTCGCTCCAAGGCCCAGTATCTTCATATTTATCCCTGACTCGTTGGGCTGCAATTTTTGCTTGGTCGAGGATATCTTCGTGAATCACATCATTGCCGTGGCGTTTTGTGCCAACGGGGACTACCTCTATATCACCATTATCTATGTGATACATCATGTTCATATGGCGGTTGTACCAAACTTTATCGAAGAGCTCGTCCATCGCAGACATGATTTCCTGAAGCCCACGAGTTTCGTCCTCCCAAGCAAAGCTATTCTCATAGTGAAATTCTTCAAGATCGAGCAGATCCTCGATTGCAGAGCTTGTGGTGTTAAAGAATAAAGAGCTGTTGCCGTCAAAAATATCTGCGAAATCGTCGTGTGGCTGCCTGTGGTCTTTGCCGGAAAAATCCGTCACATTGTGAGTGACAAATCTAAAGGTTTCGTACTCACTTATGTGCGACAGCCGAAACTCTTGGAAAGTCTCTGCTAACATTGCATCAGCCACACTATTCTTCTGCTTATGGAACGGTGCCTTCTTAGCGATAGCCCGCTCTGCCGCTCTTATTTTTGCGGCATCAGAGATTATAACTTCGTGGGCCATGTCAAAAAGTTTGGTAACACGATTTACTGTATTTTGATTAACTTCGGAAAGAATAGGCAATCTGTGATTAACATCATCTAAGGTCCTGAGCGCAGTATCTTTACCTTCAACGCCAAAAGACTCAATTACCCCTTTAATTACTCGAAATTCACTGGAGAGTCGTTTTCGCGTAGCCTCAATCACCCTATCTTTATTTCGTTCGTACTCGGCACGTATTAGATCGGGCAGTAGTATTTTGATACTCCCATCCCCTACCAGATGCTCGATGGCAGTAAGCATTGGCAATTCAGCTTTTTTAGAGGAAATATCAAGCCAAACACATGTATCGAGCATTATTAGATGCATTAAAGCTCCCAGAAGTTATGAAAGTCAAAGACCTATATTGTATAAGATCGTTACCTGATAATCTAAGGTGTTTCAAGATGCTATGACTTGAAGAACTACTTTCATGACACTTGAGGGGCTGCGCAGGTATCATGGCATTGAGTTACTATTTTTACCGTCGTTTCTTCCGATCTTGCAACTTCTGCAGATTGCTCCAAAAATCCTCATCAGTACCAAATACGGCAGCAAGAACCCGAGCCTCATCATCCGTAAGACGACGCAAACCGCAGATAATATCGTCAATATACCGCTTGCAGATACCCATAGCTTCCGCCAGTTCATCATGAGACATGTTCAGCGGTTTTAAAAATTCTTCTGTCAGAATTTCTCCCACTGTCACAGGCCCGGCGGTATCTGCTTTTGTGTAGTATGCAAGAATCTCTGAACGCCCCTGCTCATACGTAAGCTCACCTGAAATAATACGTGCCTTAATGGACTCGTACAGTGGCGTACCACTGGGGTCCATTCCTTCAAGTCTCAGGGAAGCCTCTGCTTTGCGGAAGCCCTCAATACGTAACCGTGTATAGGGAGTCCTGGACATGTTTTTCCTTTGAATTGCAGGAGTAAAGTTCGCACAGTGAAAGCGCCAGCTCACGCTACCTCGTTAACTGACGCACGTGACTCAAGATTTATTATTACCCGATAAGCTATCATCGGCAAAATCATCATGTTCGCAGTTATCCCGATGAGTAGCTGTCTGCTTACGTATCTGAGTCGCCAACTCCCCTCCAATAGTTTGTTGGACACGAGAAGAATTGCTACTTCGCTTCATTTTCTGGTACTCAGCAGCTCCGTTGGCCATGCTGCTTCCCATATGGCTTGCCATGCGGCCAGCTCGTGAGAATGAAGCAAACCCCTGACTTCCTCCACTGGTGCTAACTGAACAGCTCCCTGCTGACGAACCACCGGAACTGCCTGAGGGTTGGCCTCCAGAAGTATCTACAGAACCGGTATCTTCCCCGCCGCCAAATCCTCCACCGGAACTGCCTCCACCACCTGAACCAGATTCTTCGGCCATGGCAGCTTGCGCAGACTCGAACGCTGCCTTTAATGCAGAGGCTCCGCCGCTGAGTTGAGCTGATGCCCCCATTGCCATTGTTCCAGCACCGCTGATGGCAGTAGCGGCAGCGCCGGTAATCATACCCGCCCCAAATCCACCAATCCCTTGTAAAGATCCCCCTCCTACAACACCTGATAACAACAGTGGTAGCTTATTCGTTAATACTAATAGGATAATTGACGCCAAAAGCAAAACAATAAGACTATTTAGATCAGGAACATCATCTTTAATAAGAGAAAAATATTGATCTAAAAATGATTGTCCAATCCCAATAATTAATGTCATCGTGAATAATTGAATGCCAATCGATAAAACAGTTCGTAAGTAATTAATTGCTATATCAGAGGTCCATTTCGAACCACCAAATCCAAGCAATATAACTCCTGCATAACATAACACCCATGCAGAAACCAACATGATTAGCATATTTATCGCTATAAGGGACATCACTACCAAAACGATTATCGCGACCGTTATCATAATGGTGGATATCATTGGCGACCAAATTGATGCGGCTGAACTGACCTTTGTTAATATCGCAAACGCCATATCAACTATGCTTGAGGGCGAAATACCAGTACTTATTCCTAAAGCATTTGCTGCAAGTTGTCTCATTGAATTAATTATGGATTGAGATATGGATGGGCCATTGATTAAAAGATAGTAAAAAAAACCAATGACGGCAAAAAAGCGAACTATTTCAGCAAGTACGCCTGTCAACCCTTCCCCTTGCATCGCCATCATGCCAAATATCCAAACCATACTTATTAATACCAGCCCCCAGAAGAGCCAATTTGCATAGTCAGCAATTACTGTTGTCCATGTTATTCGCCCAATCTTGTAGCATCTCAGCCCTCTGCTCACGATATTCAGCCTTGTTATAAACAGCTCGTACCCCTTTTTGTTCATGGGCAAGGCTCATCTCAATCCAGTCAGTATTGTACCCGGCCTCATGTAGCAAGGTGCTGGCTGTACGCCGTAAGTCATGGGGACCAAACTTAGGCAACAACTCCCCTTCTTTCTGAGCCAGGCGATACGTCAGTGTCAAAACCCGGTTTAAAGTAGCGCTACTCATTGGCGCATCGGAATCGTACCGCGAAGGAAGGATAAAATCAGAGCTACCGGCAAAGGTTTTGAGAGCAATCATAATATCCATTGCCTGTCTGGAAAGAAAAACCAAATGTGGATTACGTCGTTTCATCCTCTCCTTTGGTATCGTCCATAATGCCTCACTAAAATTGATCTCGTTCCAGGTTGCGTTAGTAAGCTCACTTTTACGTACCATCGTTAACAGCAAAAGTTTAACCGCTGCTCTGATTGATGGCGTCGTTCCTACCCGTTCCATGTACCGATACATCAGACCAATTTCAATTGGCGTCAATGCCCTGTCTCGAGGCTCAAATTTCGCTATGCTTGCAGGCCGTACCAGATCAGCTGGATTCTCCACCTTCTGACCGCGCTCAATAGCCCAGCGATAGACTTGCAATACAATCTCTCTGGCGTGTACAGCTGTCGCCGGTGCCTCTCTCGACAATGTTATCGGTTAATGCGCGTAAGTCTTCATGTGTAATCTCACTAAGTTTCTGCTGGGCAAATTTTGACTTCAACTCCCTTTGATATACCGAACGCCGCATATCACGCGTCGATTCAGCCATTTGATAACCGCGTAACCATTTCTCAGCCCACGCCCCAAAAGTCTCCGCATCTTTGATACGCGCTTTATCTCTGGCTTTTTCCCTCGCAGGCGATCTTCCACTGGCAACCATTTTTTTGGCTTCATTGAGCCGTTCACGCGCTTCTGCAAGCGTGATCCCTCCAACACCATAGCGGCCAAAAGTAACGGTCTCCTGTCTTCCGTTTATTGAATAGTTATAACGAAATGAAATAGTTCCAGCCGGAGTGACCGCAACATACAGACCATCACGATCATTAACTTTATAGAGTTTCTCCTTCGGCTTAAGGTGACGCAGCCTGGTGTCAGTCAACATGGTTTATTGTTTTCCTTTATCAAAAAATACCATGTTGTAAAAAATTCAGAAAAGTTGTTTAACTATCTGTTTTTAATTGAGTTATAAAAAACAAATACCATAACTCAAACGAAATTTATCACATGGTACTTTTTCAAACCTGAATTCGAAACCAGAGAGTACCATCAAAAATTCCATTGAAAAAACCGTGCTTCCCGTTGCTAACAGCTGCCAGAAAGTGCCTGACGAAAAAATAAAAAAGCCCGCAATTACGCGGGCTTAGCGGACTTTTATGCCATCAAGTGCCTGGTCGTGCCAGACGCGAAATCATTCCCACTCAATTGTTGCTGGTGGCTTGCCGCTGATATCGTACACGACCCTAGAAATACCATCGACCTCGTTGATGATGCGGTTTGAGACACGACCTAAGAAGTCATAAGGTAGATGTGCCCAATGTGCTGTCATAAAGTCGATAGTTTCAACAGCACGCAGAGAAACAACCCAATCATACTTACGGCCATCCCCCATCACACCAACTGAACGTACAGGTAAGAATACAGTGAAAGCTTGGCTAACTTTGTGGTAAAGCTCTGCTTTATGCAACTCTTCAATAAAGATCGCATCGGCACGACGTAGCAGGTCGCAATACTCTTTTTTCACTTCGCCTAATACACGTACACCAAGGCCTGGGCCTGGGAATGGATGACGGTATAGCATGTCATAAGGTAGTCCAAGCTCAAGGCCGATTTTACGCACCTCATCCTTAAACAGTTCCTTCAGAGGCTCAACAAGGCCCAGTTTCATGTCTTCTGGTAATCCACCGACGTTATGGTGAGATTTAATAACATGCGCTTTACCTGTCGCTGATGCCGCAGACTCGATAATATCTGGGTAAATCGTCCCTTGCGCCAACCATTTTACTTGCGTCTGTTTAGCGGCTTCTTCATCGAAAACATCAATAAAGACATGCCCGATCGCTTTACGTTTTGCTTCAGGATCATGAATACCCGCCAGCGCACCAAGGAAACGATCTTCAGCTTTAACATGGATAATATTCAGGTCGAATTTACCTGCAAACATTTCCATGACTTGATCAGCTTCGTTTAAACGCAATAAGCCATTATCAACGAATACACAAGTCAAACGTTTACCAATCGCACGGTTTAACAGTAATGCGGTTACAGAAGAATCGACGCCACCTGATAAGGCTAAAATCACATGGTCATCACCGATCTGCTCTTTCAGGCGTGCGACTGTATCATCGATAATTGCGGCTGGTGTCCACAGTGCTTCACAATGACAAATATCTTGTACAAAGCGTTTCAAGATATTCAGGCCTTGGTATGTATGAGTCACTTCTGGGTGGAATTGAACACCGTAGAATTTTTTCTCTTCATTGGCCATGATGGCAAATGGGCAGCTTGGAGTGCTTGCGATAGTTTTAAAATCTGCTGGGATAGCCGTCACTTTATCGCCATGGCTCATCCACACTTCCAGTACTGGCGTACCATTTTCACTGAGTGAGTCTTGAATATCACGGAATAAATCACATTGTTCCTTGATTTCAACTTGTGCGTAGCCAAATTCACGTTCACCAGAAACTTCTACTGCACCACCGAGTTGCATTGACATAGTTTGCATGCCATAGCAGATACCAAGGACAGGCACACCGGCATTAAACACGTAATCAGGCGCACGTGGGCTATCATTTGCTGTCGTACTTTCTGGGCCACCAGAGAGGATGATACCATTTGGATTGAATTCACGGATTTGCTCTTCTGATACGTCCCACGCCCAGAGTTCACAATAAACGCCAATTTCACGAATACGGCGAGCAATCAATTGTGAGTACTGTGAGCCGAAATCAAGGATAAGAATGCGATGCTTATGGATATTTGTTGTCATTTGAGGAGAATTCCAAAAATTCAAGTCAAAAATAGAAAATTGGTAGCTCCGCCATTATTCGCGGAGCTACCCTGAATCATTATCGATTATTGCCCCAGACGGTAGTTCGGGGACTCTTTAGTAATGGTCACATCATGTACGTGGCTTTCTTGAATACCCGCACCACTGATACGGACAAACTCGGCTTTAGTACGCAGGGCGTCAATAGTACCACATCCTGTTAGACCCATACAGGAGCGTAGTCCACCCATTTGTTGATGGATAATGTCTTTTAGGCGACCTTTGTATGCCACACGTCCTTCAATCCCTTCTGGAACCAGCTTGTCAGCTGCATTATCAGATTGAAAATAACGGTCTGAAGAACCTTTAGACATCGCGCCCAGTGACCCCATACCACGGTAAGCTTTATAGCTACGACCTTGGAACAAGATGGTTTCACCCGGAGATTCTTCAGTTCCAGCAAACATTGAGCCAACCATCACACAAGCAGCGCCTGCTGCAATCGCTTTAGAAATATCTCCCGAGAAGCGAATACCCCCATCCGCAATGACAGGGATCCCTGTGCCTTCGAGTGCTTCTACAGCATCTGCAATAGCGGTAATTTGTGGTACACCAACACCCGTTACAATACGTGTTGTACAGATAGAACCCGGACCTATACCGACTTTAACGGCGCTAACTCCTGCTTCAGCCAGCGCTTTTGCGCCTTCAGCAGTAGCAACGTTACCACCGATGATTGGCAGGTCAGGATATTTTTTGCGGGTTTCACGAATACGTTGTAAAACACCTTCAGAGTGACCGTGTGAAGAGTCAATTAACAGCACGTCAACCCCCGCAGCAACTAGCGCGTCAACACGCTCTTCGTTACCACCACCAGCGCCAACAGCCGCGCCAACACGTAGGCGACCTTGTTCATCTTTACACGCATTTGGTTTACGTTCTGCTTTTTGGAAGTCTTTAACGGTGATCATTCCTAACAGATGAAAGTTATCATCAATGACGAGGGCTTTTTCGACGCGTTTTTCATGCATTTTTTGTAGCACGATCTCACGAGCCTCACCCTCTTTGACCGTCACTAAGCGCTCTTTAGGTGTCATCACCGCAGTTACTGGCTGATCCAAATCAGTAACGAAACGCACGTCACGACCGGTAATAATCCCCACTAGGGATTTATCAGCAGCAACGACAGGGTAACCAGCAAAACCATTACGTTCAGCCATTTCTTGAACTTCACGGATTGTTGTATCAGGTGTTACGGTGACAGGGTCAGTCACGACACCACTTTCATGTTTTTTCACGCGACGAACTTCTTCCGCTTGGCGTTCAATAGACATGTTTTTGTGAATGAAGCCAAGACCACCTTCCTGAGCTAAAGCAATCGCAAGGTCAGATTCAGTCACTGTATCCATCGCTGCGGAGAGCATCGGAATGTTCAGGCGGATAGTTGCAGTTAATTGAGTTGATAGATCGGCCGTGTTTGGTAATACGGTTGAGTGTGCAGGAACGAGCAATACGTCGTCGAAAGTTAGTGCTTCTTTTTTAATGCGTAACATAGGCAATATCTCACCAGGCAGCGTTGTGGAAAGGTATAAAATATTGCCGCGGCATTATACACACCGAAACCGTTTGCCTCCAGTCCTTTTTTGAAAAAAAACTTGATAACTGTTCTGACTAGGTTAGTATCAATCAATTAAGTCATTGTTTTAGAATTTGATCTAGCTCACATGTCAACTCAAGAAAATAGTGGAATTTATTCTGTCAGCAAACTCAATCAGGCGGTTCGTGAACTTTTAGACCGTCAGATGGGGAGAATTTGGCTGACCGCCGAAATATCGAATTTTTCGCAGCCTAGCTCTGGTCATTGGTATCTGACGTTGAAAGATGACAAGGCGCAAGTTCGTGCGGCTATGTTTCGCGGGCAAAATGCGCGTGTAACTTTTCGGCCTCAAAATGGCCAACAAGTCTTAGTTCGTGCAACGGTAACACTCTATGAGCCTCGGGGTGACTATCAAATCATCATTGACAGCATGCAGCCAGCGGGTGAAGGCCTTTTACAGCAGCGTTTTGAATTGCTCAAACAGGCATTAGGGGCGGAAGGCTTGTTTGATGCCATACATAAACAACCACTGCCCTCTCCTGCTAAACGTATTGGCGTCATTACATCGGCAACAGGAGCAGCCTTACACGATATTCTGCATATTTTACGTCGCCGAGATCCTTCACTGCCAGTCGTTATCTATCCGACTGCGGTTCAAGGTGAGCAAGCCCCTGCACAAATTGCACGAGCGATTGCATTAGCAAATATTCGTCATGAATGCGACGTATTGATTGTTGGACGTGGTGGTGGCTCATTAGAGGACCTGTGGGCTTTTAACGAAGAAATTGTGGCAAGAGCGATTTTTGCTAGTCGACTGCCTATTGTCAGTGCAGTTGGCCACGAAACCGATGTCACGATTGCCGACTTTGTTGCCGATGTTCGAGCGCCTACACCTTCAGCTGCGGCTGAGTTAGTCAGCCGCAATCAACTTGAACTAATACGTCAATTGCAATCCGCTCAACAGCACCTTGAAATGGCAATGGATTATTATCTTGCAGGCCAGCAACAACGCTTTAGCCGCTTACAGCATCGCTTGCAGCAGCAACATCCACAACTTCGTTTAGCTAGACAACAGCACCAATTGAGTCTTCTAAATCAGAAGATCAATCAAGCGATGACTCGACGCTTACAAGTTGCTCAGTTGCGCTATGATCAGTTACAGCGTCGACTGTCACAACAAGATTTGCGCCCTTTATTGCAAAAACGACACAGCTCATTACAGCAAACGCAATATCATCTGCAAAATATGATGACCGAGTTACTTAATCGCTATAAACAGCGCTTTGCGGTAGCTTGCTCAAAAATGGAAACTGTTAGCCCACTGGCCACTTTAGCTCGAGGCTTTAGTATCAGTGAAACGGCCGATGGCACTGTGGTGAAAAAGACTTCACAGGTGAAATTGGGGCAGAAATTGAAAACACGCCTCAATGATGGTTGGGTAGAAAGTGAAGTCACTGAGGTGACTAAAATGAAAGCGAAACGTACACCTCGCTCAATCAGCAAATAAATGAATCGGTTATTCTCAAAATTTTCAACCTATTTATTTCTCAAGGTTAATTTTGAAAAGATGTCATCAAATTTAGCAAGGACAAGATCAGACAGTTTTAAAATGGCGAGCCAATGCAGGAGTCCTATTGGCCCGTATCAACAGAAAATAATAGACTGATTTTTGAGGATTAATAGCCTTTAACCCGCGAGATAGGCCTCATACCGCTATCAAGGGTCTTAAGGGGTATCTAATCTAGATACCCCAATAATTAAGTTAGAAACGAACTTCTCCCCCAAGCATATAGGAACGCCCTCTTGCAGTGGCATTATTCTTCCCGCGTTCTTCCATAATAGCGGTAGAGTTTGAACGATTTAAGGCATCCGAATACGTCTCATTCGTCACATTATTCACCGAGAACATCAATTTGACATTTTTATTGATTTTATAATCAGCATAAAGATCAATAATGGTAGGTTGCTTTTCATATTTATCTTTAAATGCATCACCATTATTGTCGACCAGCGATTCCACACCGATCCGCTTAGCAGGTCCTGTTACTGTAATAGTCGAACCTAATTTCAATGTTTCATCGAATAGCCTAACGCCACTATCCAGCGTCAAATAATAATCAGGTAACTCAGTCAGATCACCTGCACTGAAGTCAGCAACACTGGCAATTGAGACAGGCTGAGCACTGGTTTCTTTGGTGTAAGACAATGTTGAATAGAAGACGCCTGCATCGTAATTAGCTTGCAGTTCATAACCACGTAAATTAACGTTTCTTGGATCATTCATATAGATATAACTTTTCTGCATAAAATCAGGAAACTCTTTATCCCAGACATCGTCGTTCATTAAACACCATGCAAATTCTGCTTCTGTTCTTGGTCGACATAGCAAATAAGGTTTACTCGTGATGTAATCTTTCACTTTTGTATTGAACCAGAGTGCTTTCATATTGAACTGGTCACCTTGTACAATTAAATCAGGTTTGACGCTATTAAAGCCTATTTGCCATGTTTGTGCTTTTTCCCCTTTTAAAAACGGGTTCATCGAATTACCGCCATTTTGAGAAAAAAAGACTTCCTGTGAATTAGGCGCGCGCATCGAATGAGAATAACTCACAAAAGGCTGAAACTCTGGGATAATTTCAGCTGAGAGTAGCACGCCTGGATTGAATCCCCCTTCACGTAAATCGATTGAAGCATCTCCTTGAGGGAAACATTTCACATCATCGTCACAAGCAGGTTTAAATCCTTTTAATTGATAGTGCATGTAATTTAAATTCAATGATGCGCTGTAAATATCATATTTGACGTTAAATTGCGTATAAAGGCTGGATAGATCTAATGTCCCACTTGGTGAGAATGCATTATAAATCAAGGTATCCTTATTAACCGCACTAGAGACATTTCGCTCATATTTGTTTTTCATCAACTTAGAGCCAATTTGCCATTCATAATCCATATCACCATACGAAAAACGGCTAGTATTGGATAAATTAATACCTTCGGAAATATTTTTAGATTCTCCTTGTCGTAAAGCCCACCCTAATGAATCACCGCTAAATTTTTGATTACTATTACCATAGTTAATCATTAATTCAGTATCAATTAGCTCATTAAGTGGCGTATATTTATATTTAATATAATAATCTTCACTATCTATTTTACGACGCGTTAATTTATTTTGATATAAACGACCACTGAGCTCTATTTCATGGCTATCATTAGGTTTATATTTTAACTTAGCTAATTGTGATTGTGGCTTTTGTTTAAAGGTGTTATCCGTTGCAAAATCATCACTATTATAACCCGCACCATTTTTATAGGAACTAGGGATATTATGTCCACTGACCGCCATCAATCCCCCAAAATACCCATTATCTGAATTCGTTAATGTTTTTCCTGCAACGGCAACCATTCCGTTATAACCTAAGCCATTATCTCCCCAACGCGCCTTACTTCTTACGCCATATAACTGCTTATCGAATATCACATCATCAATGCCAATTGTTCTAAAATTGGCACTCCCTGCAAGAGCATTAACACTGTTCCCCCCATTTAATTGACCTTTTTCAACCTCAACTTCAACGATAAAATTCGGATCAATTAACGCTCCAAAATCATTATTAGGTTGCTGACCGTGAGTATAATTACTCGGTGAAATACCATAATAAGTTTGGGTAACACCATCAACCATCATATTAACGCGACCAAAACCACTTAAGCCGCGAATATTCACGTTTACAGTACCTTGACTTGCATCCATTTGAGTATAAGTCCCTGGCATTGTTCGAATAATTTTATCTAATCCTTCTAGTTTATTCTCCGTACCAACAGCGCTATATGCTCCTGGTCGTTCTAAAGCCTTAACCAATGGTGTTTGTGTTTGTGCACCTGAAACCTTTAACTTACTAAAGTTTATGATGTCTTTATTATCTTGTCGCTGTGTGTCTTCTGCTAAAGCAATTCCATAAAGCCCTGTATATAATAACCCGGCTCCTAGTAGTTTTAATTTGTTATTCATTAAACCATTCCTGTAAACGCAATAATTAAACATGCGCTCACTTGCTTCAAAAGAAAATTTCATATTGAAATTTTTGGCACAACAATCAGGTTATAGTAAAGAGGCTATAACCTAACTGTTGCTTTTAATTACCCATTTAATAATGGGTTATTAGTATATTAGTTTTTTAATTGCGGGAAATATTGTTTTTTATCTTCTAGCATTAAAATAAAACTATAATCAAGAGCAATATCATTCAATGCATTATAACGACCTGATTTACCTCCATGGCCTGCATTCATATTGGTCTCTAATAATAATAGTGAATCACCTAATTTATATTCGCGTAATTTAGCGACCCATTTCGCTGGTTCCCAGTATTGCACTTGAGAATCATGTAAACCCGTTGTCACTAGCATATGGGGATATTTTTGCTTTTTGATATTATCATACGGGCTATAGGCTTTGATTCGCCAATACGCCTCTTCATTTTCAGGGTTACCCCATTCATCATATTCCCCAGTTGTTAATGGAATTGAGGGGTCTAGCATCGTAGTCACCACATCAACAAAAGGCACTGAAGCGACAACACCTTCATATAATTCAGGCGCAATATTGACAACGGTTCCCATCAATAACCCACCTGCACTGCCTCCCATGGCATAAATATGCCCTGGTTGACCATAGCCCTGACTAATCAATGATTTTGTTACATCAACAAAATCAGTAAATGAGTTCATTTTATTAATGGTTTTTCCTTGTAAATACCATTTTTTCCCTAACTCACCACCCCCGCGAACATGAGCAATCGCATAGACAAAACCACGGTCTAATAAAGATAAACGAGAGGAGCTGAATGAAGGGTCAATACTGTAACCATAAGCCCCATAGCCATAAACTAATAATGGATTTTGTGCTTCTTTATACAGATCTTTGCGATACACTAATGACACAGGTACCTTCACACCATCTTGGGCAGTTACCCATAGGCGTTGGCTTTGATATTTCGATTTATCAAAGTCTTTGACTTCTTGTTGTTTCAATAGCTGCTTTTGTTGCGTCTGCATATCTATTTCATAAACAGAAGATGGTGTCGTCATTGACGAATAACCATAACGCAATTTGTGGGTATCAGGCTCTGGATTGTTGCCAATCCATGCCATATAGGCAGGGTCATCAAAGCTCACAAAATTTTCTGCTTTGGTTTGCCAATTGATTTGACGAATATTCACTAAACCATTTTGTCGTTCTTCCAGTACCAACCATTGGTTGAATAACTCAAAGCCTTCTAGGTCAATGTCATCGCGAGGGGCAACCACAGTATTCCAATCGTCACCAATGTGCTTTGCTGAGTACAGGCCAAATAATGGATTCTGATGATTAGAGCGTATGTAAAACTGATCACGGAAATGATCTGGGTAATACTCAACCCCTGTTTTACGTGTTTGAAAGACTTCAACTTGTTTACGTGGCTGATTTGCATCGAGTAAACGATACTCAGCAGTCTCGGTACTTGTGATACCAATAAAAATATAATTTTTTGATGTCGATTTAGACAAGCTGACATAAAAAGTATCATCTTTTTCTTCATATACCATCACATCTTGCTGCTGTTGTGTTCCAACTTGATGGTAAAAAACTTGGTACGGTAAGAGGGTTTGCGGATCTTTATTGACATAAAATAATGTGTTGTTGTCATTTGCCCAAACAATATTACCCGATGTATTCGTCAGTTCAGCATTCTGCCACTCTTGGCTATCTAAAGAACGAAAAGAGATACTATAGTTGTTACGACCTTCTCTATCTTCTGCAATCGCGATGTGTTTGTTATCCGGCGAAACCGTCAGGGTGCCTAAACGATAATACTCACTCCCTTCTGCGCGCTGGTTGCCATCGACAAGTACCTGCCAAGGTTCATGGCTATTAACAGGACGACGTTCATAGATAGGATAATTATTGCCCGCTTCAAAGCGGCTACGATAGGTATACCCATTATAATTATAAGGAACCGACTCATCATCCGCTTTCATACGCGAAAGTAATTCCTCATAAATTTGTTTTTTAAGCCCTTCACCCTGCGCTAATTGCTGCTGACTATACGCATTTTCTTTTTCAAGATAATCAATGACATCTGGTGACTTTCTTTTATCATCTCTTAACCAATAATAATCATCAACACGTACATCACCGTGTGTTGTCATCGTATAAGGTTGTTTTTTCGCCTTTGGTGCTGACATGAATTCCTCCGCAAGGCTATGACTGGTTTGTAGTCCAATAAGTGCTATTAGACAAAATTTAGCGATTCGAGTTGATGCTGGCAATAAATTTGTTCGTATAATCATTTTGTTACTCTAATTGACCATTAATTTTCAAGTGCAAAGTCTATCGGCATTTTTACTGTCACTTTGCCGTTCTTTAGCATTTCAGTCGGTGGTGTGGGGAGAGGCTGTGCGCGAGAAAGAACTCTTTCCGCTTCCCTATCGAGAGAGCGAGTTCCTGAACTTTTCGTCAACGAACTATGAATGATATAGCCTTGTGCATCCACTTCGAACGTCACGACAGGAATGCCTGTTCGGTTACGTCGGCGGGCATCTTCAGGATAGCGTTTAAACGTATTTAATTTACCTAACACTAGCGCTTGCCACTGTTTTTCAGCATCAAGCGTCGCTTGTGATTGACTATTGAAGTCAGCTGCTATTTTGTCCGTCTTTTTTAGCGCCGCTGCATCACTGGTTACAGGGGCATTACTTGCTTTTGAATTATCACTTTCGACGTTTTCAACGGGCTTTTTCTTAGGTTCTTTTTTTTCTTTTTTAGGAACTGTTGGTGCTTTTCTCTTTTCCGCTTTTGTGACTTGCAGTTCTGCATTCTCATTCACCGGAATAGGAGGAAGGTCAAGTTCATCAGGCGTAGCCTCTTGTGCTTTACTTGCCACCGAAACCTCCTGAACTTGACCGATATTCACCTCCGTTAACTGTTTAGCTTCCGCTTCTATGGAAAGCTCCATCACAACGGATGGAGGTGGCGTTAGCTCATCCCATGCTTGGTCATCATTGCTGTGGATAAAAAACCAAATCACTAAAAGATGTAATGCAATCGCAATAATCACCGCCCCACTCATTTTGGTGGTTTGGTAGTACCCTAATGTCATCGTGCCCATTTTAATCTTATTTATTTTTGCTATGCCTAAAACATAAATGATAATTAATTACATATGCAAATGAAAACTATTTCAAGTTAAAATGGTAAAAGCATCACAAATACATTACTAATAGTTATCAAATGGTTACTTTGCATCCACTTTATTTTGGTTTGGTGTATACCAAACATAATCGGCATGAATGTTATCAATGGCATTGTCTTTTTCAGAAATGATTAACACCTTAAATTCAGCGTCTGGTGCGAGATCTTGTACATGCAATGGAACACCGATCGCGCGTGTAGCATGATACCCACCTGCAAATAACATTGCTGGCGTTGGTGCTTGTAATAATGATTTTGCCATCCTGCGGTCACGCATTTGTTGAATAACCGTCATCTTTTGCACTTGCTCTGGCGTTAATGCACCATCATGAGATGTTTCAATCGTTTTACTAATCAACTCTTGGACAACGGGTTGAGTTGAGTAGACACCATTAAGAACGGGAGGTTTTTCATAAGCTTCTGTGATTTCCTCAGTATTTAAGTTAGCCGAAAGCACAGGGTAAGGCGCTTTAAGTAAATATTTCGTTAACTCACCGTACTGCTCCCATGGCCAACCTTTTTGCCATTTTAGTTTTGATTGAAGCTTTTCATCCCGAATGTAGGGATTCCCCTGCATTTGTGCCTTAACGGCATCCACACTCTTTTGTTGATCCGGCTTAATCATTTCAAGCAAAACAGATCCTTGTGGACGTGTTTTATGCATTTCCTGTGCGAGCCACTGCTCGATTTGATGGTGATACAGATTGTCATGCTTTTCGCCAACAATAACGCGCGATGATTGCGATAGTTGTTCAATAAGTTGCTGAGGTGTGATGGATTGCCCCGTTTGTAGATCAATGATTTGCCCTTGCCCTGTCAATCGGCTATCAAGCTCTAAAGGTTTTTGTTCGACTTGCTGCGCACAACCTGCAACAAGCAGTAATGCCATCGCGATAAGGGAGGATTTTACCTTCAATCTTACTGATATCATTATCTTTTCCATCTATTAATAATTGTGTATAGAACCACTCAAAATACAGATAATGATAATTATTTTCAATTAAAAAAGACCTCTGAATTTAAAAACTCAGAGGTCTTTCAAGATTAAATCAAATTACAGGGGGTGAGTCTGTGCTTCAACAGCAGCTAATGCCACCATATTCACAATACGACGCACGGAAGCTATCGCAGTCAATATATGAACAGGTTTGGAAACCCCCATCAATACAGGCCCGACAGTCACACCGTCTGAACTCGTCACACGCAATAAGTTATAACTAATACGTGCCGCTTCCATATTTGGCATAATCAGCAAGTTTGCAGAGCCTTTTAATGGACTATCCGGCATAACATCTTTACGAATTGATTCAATTAATGCCGCATCAGCGTGCATTTCACCATCAATTTCCAGATGTGGTGCTCGAGCTTTAACAAGTGCTAACGTATCACGCATTTTTTGTGCTGACGCACAGTCAGATGAACCGAAACTTGAGCGAGATAGGAGTGCCACTTTAGGTTCAATACCAAAACGATGCACAGTGTCTGCTGCCATTAATGTGATTTCTGCAAGCTCTTCAGGTGTTGGATCTTCATTGACGTAAGTATCTGCAACGAATGTATTTCCGGTTGGTAATAACAGCGCATTCATCGCACCCGCGGCATGAACCCCTTCACGGAAACCAAACAGATTTTTCACAACACTGTAGTGCTCACTATAGCTGCCAATGGTGCCACAAATCATGCCGTCAGCTTCACCACGCAGCACCATGATGCCTCCGATTAAGGTCGGATTACCAATTACGGCGCGGCGAGCCATCTCCTGTGAAACACCTCGGCGTTTCATGATTTGATAGTATTCTTGCCAGTACTCTTTGAAACGTGGGTCATTTTCATTATTGACCACTTCAAAGTCTTTACCAAGCTCAATGTGCAGACCCAATTTTTGAATACGCATTTCAATGACACTTGGGCGACCAATTAGGATTGGGAAGGCTAAACCAAGAGAAACCAATTCTTGCGTCGCATGTAATACACGCTCCTCTTCCCCTTCCGCCAACACAATACGTTTTTTCTGTGTTTTTGCTTGTGAGAAAATTGGCTTCATAAACAAGTTTGTTTTGTAGACAAACTGATTGAGTTTTTCAATATAAGCATCAAAATCTGCAATAGGACGTGTTGCTACCCCTGAATCCATTGCCGCTTTTGCAACTGCTGGTGCAATTTTCACAATCAATCGTGGGTCAAACGGTTTTGGAATAATATATTCAGGGCCAAAAAATAGGTCTTGGTTTCCATAAGCAGAAGCCACTTCTTCACTTTGTTCCGCTAATGCCAAATCGGCAATTGCATAAACACAAGCAAGTTTCATCTCTTCATTAATCGTTGTTGCCCCAACATCGAGTGCGCCACGGAAAATGAATGGGAAACACAGCACGTTATTCACTTGGTTTGGATAGTCTGAACGACCAGTACAGATAATAGCGTCTGGGCGTACTTCTTTGGCTAATGGCGGTAAAATTTCTGGCTCAGGGTTAGCAAGCGCTAAAATAAGAGGGTCTTTCGCCATGGTTTTTACCATGTCTTGAGTTAATACCCCAGGGCCAGAACAGCCAAGGAAAATATCCGCATTTGGGATCACATCAGCCAACGTTCTTGTGCCATTGTCTTCAATTGCATACGCGGCTTTTGTGACATCCATTTTCTCATCACGGCCTTTGTAAATGACCCCTTTCGAGTCACATACCGTGATATTTTCATGTTTTAAACCTAATGTCACCAATAGGTTCATACAAGCAATGGATGCGGCACCTGCCCCAGAAACAACTAAGCGTACATCACCGATATCCTTTTTAACGATACGTAATCCGTTAATCACCGCCGCTGTACAGATGATCGCGGTACCATGTTGATCATCATGGAATACAGGAATGTTCATTCTTTCACGTAGTTTCTGTTCGATATAGAAACATTCCGGCGCTTTGATATCTTCTAAGTTGATACCACCAAAAGTAGGCTCTAGAGAGGCAATGATATCAACAAGTTTATCCGGATCTGTTTCATCAACTTCGATGTCAAAGACATCAACGCCAGAAAACTTCTTAAATAGCACCCCTTTCCCTTCCATCACGGGTTTACCCGCCAAGGCTCCAATATTACCTAATCCCAAAACGGCGGTACCGTTCGAGATCACACCGACAAGATTCCCTTTTGCAGTATAGCGATACGCTTTAAGTGGTTCAGAAGCGATTTCAAGGCATGGGACTGCAACGCCTGGTGAATATGCAAGAGCCAAATCGCGCTGAGTTACCAATGGTTTGGTCGGTGTTACAGTTATTTTTCCTGGATGAGGAAACTCATGAAAATCAAGAGCACTTTGTTTTAATTTATCATCCATCATCAAGTCCTTTCAAAGTAGGTAGGGTAAAAGCAGTGACAGTATAAACATATCAGGCAAGCAAATCATGATCTTGGCGACAATTTCCAGAAAATTCTTTTGCTTACAGTATTGCATGAGACGATTCAGTACAATTTACTGCGCCCTTTCCCTGCTAATCCAAATAATAATTCTATATAGATATAATTATCCTTGATAATTTTAATCATGTAAAAATCACGTTATTATTTTTTATGTTCCGTCTGTTTTTAAATATCTGTACTTCTATTTTAACTACATCCATTAATATAAAAAATCGTATATTAATAAAACACAAAAATGATAAAAAAATAAAGTGACCCTATATTATAAACATTAATTTTATATTCATTATTTACTAACTTCATACTGTCAGTATAGGCATAAAAGGAATCCACTATGTCTTCCCAAACCGTTATGATCATTGATGAACATCCGATTTATCGCTATGGTTTACGACAATTAATCAACGCAGATGAAGATTTTCATGTCACAGCAGAAAGCTGTAATTGCTCTGAAGCACTACATATTGCGGAGGAAATACAACCTAATATCATTCTTATTGACACCAACATCTATGGTATTAAAACATTCGAAACGATCAGGTCATTACGCAAATACTGCCTGAAATCCTACCTGCTCGTTCTATCATTTTCTTCATCTAAAACAGATGTCTATAGCGCAATAGATTCTGGAGCACAAGGTTACTTACTCAAAAATAGTGACCTTGATATGCTCATGAACAGCATGCGTAAAGCGGCTGCGGGTCATCATGTGTTTAGTGAAAAAGTGTATCAGTGCCTGAGCAATCGTCATCGGCTGCATGATCCTGTGTCATCGTTAACGCGCCGAGAGCGTGAAATACTACATGAAATAGCCGCGGGACTAAAAAATAGAGAAATATCGAAATTACTTTTTATCTCGGAAGAAACGGTGAAAGTGCATATCCGTAATTTACTAAAAAAATTAAATGTACGTTCTCGTTTAGAAGCCAGCTTAATATATATGCGCTCTAAATAATAAACTTTCAAATTGTTTATCGCTTCACTAAAAAATAGATAAAACTGGATTGTCGCTTTTTTATTTAATCAATAGATTAACTTTTCTTTCTGGAGTTAAGGGGTAGATCATAATGTCATTTTCACGCATCATGTACAACTAACTGTTAGTTATCAAAGGAAAACCTCATGTCCAACACTTCCTCTTACATCATGTATGGCATCAAAAATTGTGACACGATCAAAAAAGCTCGCCGCTACTTGGAAGACAATGATATTAGTTACCAATTTCATGATTATCGCGTTGATGGAATTGATGATGCCTTACTCTCCTCTTTCATCGCAGAACTGGGTTGGGAAGTCTTAGTCAACAAAAGAGGGACAACTTGGCGTAAACTTAGCGACGAGGAAAAAAATGCCGTTGTCGATGCTGAAAGTGCTAAGCAAGTCTTGTTGGCAGAACCCGCAATGATCAAACGACCCATTCTTGTATCAGCAGATAAGCGTTATCTTGTCGGCTTTTCTGCTGCTGAATACCAACAGTTTACCCAATAAGCTGGAGAGCTACGATGGATTGTCCTGTTATACAACTTGCTCAAGCACTCATTTCTCGCCCATCAATTAGTCCTGATGATCAAGGCTGCCAAGCTTTATTAATCGAACGATTAAAAAAGAAAGGCTTCGTGGTGGAAGATATGCCCTTCGGTGATACCCAAAATTTCTGGGCACATCATGGTACAGATGGTGAAACCTTAGCTTTTGCGGGGCATACTGATGTGGTGCCTGCTGGCGATCCTGCTAAATGGCAAACACCGCCTTTTACACCGACGATTATTAATCAGCATCTATATGGACGCGGTGCCGCTGATATGAAAGGCTCCGTAGCCGCAATGATTGTGGCTGCTGAACGCTTTGTCGAAAAACATCCTAACCACCGTGGTCGGTTGGCTTTTTTGATCACTTCCGATGAAGAAGCTAAAGCAACCAATGGTACGGTCAAAGTTGTTGAAACACTAATGCAGCGCAATGAGCGTTTAGATTATTGCTTGGTGGGTGAGCCTTCTAGTCAATCGCAACTTGGTGATACCGTTAAAAATGGTCGACGTGGCTCATTGACCGCTCATTTAACCATTTTAGGCACGCAAGGACATGTCGCTTACCCCCATCTTGCCGATAATCCAGTCCATCGTGCGACCCGTTTTTTAGATGAACTCGTTTCGACACAGTGGGATCAAGGAAATGAATTTTTCCCTGAAACCAGCATGCAAATAGCTAACGTACAAGCAGGAACAGGCGCAACCAACGTTATTCCTGGTGAGTTTTTTGTCCAATTTAATTTCCGATTCAGTTCGGAATTAACGGATAAAATGATCAAAGAACGTGTTGAAGAGATGCTTGCTCGCCACCAGCTAAAATATGAGTTGGTTTGGTCATTATCAGGTCAACCTTTTTTGACACGCTCAGGTCATTTAGTTGATGCGACGACCCAAGCTATCCGTGAATTAACCGGTCGAACGACTGAGTTATCGACTAGCGGGGGAACATCTGATGGCCGTTTCATTGCGCAAATGGGGGCTCAAGTCATTGAGTTAGGTCCATTAAATGCAACTATTCATAAGGTTGACGAGTGTGTCAAGGTCAGTGATTTGCAACAACTCGCTTTAATCTATGAGCGAATTATGGAGCTATTGCTATTATGATTTCGATTGAAATGCTAACAGGTCGTTCAACGGAGCATCTCGTCACATTAGGTGGTCCTCATCGCCTTCAGTTTAATGCGACCAAAGCATTTTTAGCCATGCAACAAGCCGCGGCAAGAGCAGGCTTTAAACTCCAGTCTGCGAGTGCATTTCGTGATTTTTCTCGCCAGCAACTGATTTGGAATGAGAAATTCTCAGGGAAACGCCCTGTACTTGATAAACAGAGCCAGCCATTAGACATTACGTTGTTAACGGAAGGCGAGTTATGTGAGGCAATTTTACATTGGTCCGCCCTGCCCGGAGCAAGTCGGCATCACTGGGGAACTGAAATCGATGTTTATGACCCTTTACGCCTTCCCGCGGGGCAGTCACTGCAACTTGAACCTTGGGAATACGAATCAGGCGGTTATTTTGCTGAACTGAATCAATGGTTGAGTGACAATATGGCCACCTACGACTTCTACCGCCCTTTTACCGCCAAAGATGCCGGTGTTGCTTATGAGCCTTGGCATATTAGTTATTGGCCGTTGTCACATGAGGCTGAGCAACTGTTAACACCTGAAGTCATCAAAACTGTTTTGCAACAAGAAGATATTTTGGGTCACGATTGGTTATTAGCCAATTTAGAGTACGTTTTTAATCGCTATATTAAAATAGCGGAATAAACCCAAAAAGCACCAAGCAATTTGGTGCTTTTTTATAACGCAATCATGGCAATTCATTTTTACTCGGGATTGGTTTATCAATCACAGGTAAGCGATACATAAAAAAGAGTAACCAACATAACAAAATAAATAGTCCGAGTTTTAACCACCAAAAGTTAACAACCCAAATCGATATCATAAATGTCACCAATATCACTACCATTGCTTTAGGTTTAGCACCTTTTGGTAGGCCTTTATAGGTTTGCCAATGCCGAATATATCCACCAAACCAAGAGCGATAGAGTAACCAGTGATGAAAACGCGGTGATGAGCGAGAAAAACACCATGCGGCTAAGAGTAAAAATGGCGTTGTTGGCAATACCGGCAATACAACGCCTAAAAAGGCGAGTATTACCGCGAGCCAACCTAATAAAATTAAAAATCCTTTTGTTATGTTCAAAATGGCTCTCCCAACCGCACCGAAAACATGGTTAAATAAACTGAATGATCGATAAGGAAAATACCCTATCGAATTTCAAACTTTAATGTGATGCTAAATGTGTGCCAGTAAAAGTGTTCACTTTTCTTCCACCTTTTTAGTAACCTCATATTGGCAAGTATAGAAGGCTACATATGCATTGGTTAGCAGATTATTGGTGGGTAGTCCTACTGATTTTAGTCGGCATCATCTGGAACGCTATCAAAGAGATGATGCGGTTTGATCATAAAAAATTTCTTGATAATAAACCAGAGATACCGCCACATAAAGATAACAACCATCTTTGGGATGATGAGGACGATTGGCCTAAAAACAAGAAAGATTAGTTTTTTGCGCTACCATTTCCACAAGCTCAGGGTAGTCACGTTGAAGGCATTGCTTCAATTCTGCCCGAGCTTGCTTTAACCAAGCCTTTTGTCCTGCTAGCTGTAGTTGCTGGCATATCTCTTCGAGCGATAATTGTAATTGAAAATAGAAACGCAATAACAACAACCCACCTTCGTGTTGAGTCAGTAACCTCTGTATCGCCGCACTGCTAGCTTCAAGTGTTCTGTGATAAAAAGCAAAACCCACGAGTTCTAACCAGTCTTCGTCACTCAAATGTTGTTGTTCACAGAATGGCAAATTGAAATGACTAAGGTCTTTTCGCCAAAACAGATCTTTTGATAAACACCGTTCAGCTTGTTCACATAACAGTGAGGCCTGTGCTGATAACGGCAGTATCGCCATTGCGGTATAACATCCACTGCTCGCTTCAAGGTGACTGCCTACACGCACTAATCGATAACCCGCTTGCTGCCAAAAACTTAATAATTCAGGGGTCAGCCCAAAACTCACAGATAAAAAATCCCTTCCTTGCTCAAGGGCTAGGTGTTTTTGTGCGGCAAGTAGTTGTAAACCTATTTTTTGCCGGCGATAGGCAGGAGCAACAGCAATTCGCATAGTACGCTGGGAACGCATTTGTGCTGCTTCAGGAAAATAACTGTGCGCCGCAAGAGATTGCACCAGCAAATTACCGCGAGGACGACGCAAACCAGCCCATACCTGCCAACTTAATGCATGGTCTAAACTCCCTTCTTCCACCATCCATAATGCCCCGACCAATTGAGTCGATGATTTTGCTGTCATAAATTGCTGCTGGCTGGCATCAAGTAAGCGACGTAGGTCAAGGGGGGATGTTCGATAATGAGCGCTAGTTAAGAGTCCATAAAAGTTTTTTAGCTGTTCTGGGTTGTCCGCTAGCTGTTGTTGAGTCGTCTGTTCGATTAAGCATACCGAGTGAGTTTCTGTGCTAATGTCAGTTTCCTCAAGCAGTAATGCTTGGTTAAGCCAATTTTCTAAAGGGTCATTTTCTGCCCAACGGATAGGTGCCGCTAAATGAAGTGATGTAAAATTATCCAAATGGCTACAGAATTTATTGATAAAGCCTCGACCTGTGCCTTCATAACCCTCCACCGTGGTCGTTAATAAGACTCGAGGAAAATAGCTGACTAATTGTCGCAAAATATAGTTAGGGATCGCCGCAGCTTCATCAATAATTAACCAGTCTGCATCAATTTCGCCATCCTTCAGGCAATAACGTAGCAACTCATCAGGCGAGAAAAAGCTCACTGCGCCACCAGCGTACTTTTCAAGGGTTTGTATAGCAACCTTTGCGGGTGCACAACACCAACATTTTCCTTGCCATTTTTGTATCAGCATCCCCGCGAGAGTGGATTTACCACGCCCTCTAGGGGCAATCACTCCCCATACCCCAGATGTTGCTGCTAATAATTGGTTTAATGCTATTTGTTGTGCCGCTGTTGCTTCACCTGAAGGTGCTTGCCAATGTGCTTGTTCTGGTAGTCGCGAAAAATAGGGTTGCCGATACTGTTGCCACAGCAAGACATCGGGGCGTGATTTTATAACTCGTTGTAGATGATGAACAAAATTAGGCGTTGCTATCGCGCCATTTTGTTCATTCCAGCGTAAACTGTCACTATCTAGCGTATCGGCCCAAATATGCTGCGCTGGTGTACATAAAATCAATAAACTGCCCGCTTTTAATGTTCCTGCCAGCATGGCTAATGCTTCACTGTGTAATCCTTCTCGGGCATCGAAAACAGCATGTAAAAACTCTCGACCTAATAATAAATGGGCATTTTTGACGGGTAAAGCATTTGGCATGGTTGATGAAAGTGTCAGCCAGTCACCACTTATGGTGGATTGGATCTCTTGCAACCGTTCAACCACCCACTGGCTTTCACCCGATAATACCAGTAAGCGCCGATAGCCATAGTCACTTAATTGAGCACATATTTCAGGAAGTGAGTCATTCATATCTTTGCTAAGATTTCCCAATCAACAATGATAATATCCCCGCGGCAATAAGAGGACCGACAGGCACACCACGAAATAGCGCCACACCAATCACCGTACCCACTAATAAACCTGCCACTGTTGAGGGTTGATGTGACATTAATGTCACGCCTCGGCTACCTAGCCAAGAAACTAAAATCCCTATCACGATAGCCAGCAGTGATTTCCAGTTTAAAAAAGAACCTAATACATCTTGTGCAGAGATTTTACCGCTTGCAATAGGGGCCATAACGCCAATTGTTAAGATTAAAACCCCGATCGTTAAACCATATTTTTCTACCCAAGGGAAAAAATTATTTAAAGGCGTTATACGTACGACTAAAAGAAATAACATCGCTAGTGTCACTGTCATATTATGACTAATGATCCCAAGACCCGCTAAAACTAATAAAATTATCAAAGTAGGATCAACCTGACTCATATCATATTCCCTGTAAAAAACGCTATTTTTTGCTTATAAGGATCGCTAAAAATAAAAAGTAACGCCTATGTTATTGGCTCCCCGAATAAGAATCAAACCTAAGCGTATATTATTATTGCCCAATATATGCCTGAAATAACGTTTTAACAGGCTCACCACCTATCGCTATTATTTTATTTTTGAAATTTAAGGACGTCAGTTCAGAGAGTAATCGCGTTTTTTATGATGGGGCTCATCGGCAATAAACACTGTGGCTTGTTTAGAAGCATCAATGTGCCCTTTCTCAATTTTATACGGATGTACATGCCAAAAAACACACTCGCAATCTTTTGGCACTATCCATTCGTTATTGGTGTTTTTATTTAATAATGTACCTTCGCATTGTGGCTGACTAACCTGTGACTTTAGGCCCCAAACCTCTCCTCTAACGATGAGTTTTTGCTCATGGCCAGTTTTAGGTAAATTAATAGAAAATGTTAACATCCCCTCAGATGAAAAATCTTGCATCGTATAATGCGTTTTCGCTAACGCATGATTCAATCCTATACACAAGCAAATAGTAGTTATCGTACACTTTAGCTGTGGCACTGAAACCTCTCTCAAGGGGGTTTTAATAATCCACTCAGTGCTTAATATAAAGCGACTTCCCACTCTTCATAGGGGGGTTCCACATTAAAGGATGCATCACAATAACTGCGAATATAATCAGTTGCTCTTTTTTGTGCGTGAATAAAATTCAAAACTTCCCCTGCTTCATCAATTTCAAGGGTATTGATAAAAATAGCGTAGGCTTGTTCAATTGCACTGGGCTCTTCACCATAAAGAGATAAGTAATCAACCCCCTCAAGCATAACGTGTGAACCACTGGCCATAAAATAACTAAACGTCCTTATGGCGCTGCTAACACTTTCACTAAGTTTCATCCACTCCCCTTAAATGTTGTTTTTAGCCGAAAAGGTGTTACAACTGTTGATATCTCCCGTTTCAAACCCTTTTTTAAACCAAAAATAGCGTTGTTGAGACGTGCCATGCGTAAAGCTGTCAGGGATAACACGACCTTGACTTTGTTGTTGCAGCCTATCATCACCAATGGCTTGCGCGGCATTCAACGCCGATTGCAGATCCCCATCATCTAATATGCCTTCTTTGTCCATATTATGTCCCCAAACTCCCGCAAAACAGTCGGCCTGTAACTCAAGTTTGACAGATAATTTATTGGCTTCTTTTGTACTCATGCCTTGCTGTAATCGTCTCACCTGCTGCTCAACACCTAATAAGTGTTGGACATGATGACCAATTTCATGAGCGATAACATACCCTTGTGCAAATTCACCACCCGCACCTAATTTAGTTTTCATGTCATTGTAAAATGAGAGGTCGATATACACTTTACTGTCTGCTGGGCAATAAAATGGGCCCATAAAGGCTTTACCTTGACCACATGCTGTTGAGGTGCCGTTGCGATAAATAACGAGCTTTGGCTGCTGATACTGTTTACCTAATTTTTTGAATTCTGACTGCCATATGTCTTCAGTGGAAGCCAGCATCACTGACGTAAAATCTGCCAGCTGTTCTTCTTGTGGACTAATCGCTCTTTTTTGTGCTTGCTGAGATGATGGGTTACTAATAGGTTCACCTGTAATTAAACCTGTCAGGTCAACACCATAGTAACCGGCGACCACAATAACAATCAGGATCACAAGGCCACTTTTTCCGCGTAGAGGAATACGCATTCCACCACCAGTATTGCGATAATCACGAGGGGTATTTTCGGATCGTCTATCCTCGATATTGTTACTACGACGACGGTCTTGCCAACGCATCGTTACCTCCATAATGAGTTAATAAATTGTTAACCCGTAGTTTAAACCTAAAAATGGCATAACTTGATTAATTATTTTTATTTGCACATCGTCATCACACGCAAATAGATAAATGAGCCCACTGAATTAACACAGATATTCGCGATATTAACCTTACAAATAAAATGGTTATATTGCCTCTTAGACGTTTATTCTTTACTTAACATAAATTAAGCCTACTTTTAATCAAACGATCACGATAAAACACTTTGTTGCTGATATCTCATTGATTGTTACTTACAATACCAGCAGATAAATATAAAATTATTATAATTAACTTTATCACTGCGTTTCTATTAATAGAAAAACCATATCATATTCAAATTATAAGTATATTTAGGATCATAAGCATGAATGCAGCTCGGCTTCCATCTTCTGGCGCGCGTTATTTCGCCCTTCGCTTGCAGCCAGACGATGATGTCATTCCAACATTACGTAATTTTATTCAACAAAATCAATTGAAAGCCGCTTTTATTGCGGGCTGTGTTGGTAGCTTAACCCAAGTTAATCTACGTTTTGCTGGAAGAGAAGAAACCCAGCAGATCATGGGTAAGTATGAAGTCGTTTCTCTGATCGGCACCTTAGATGCGACGAGTGAACATTTGCATTTAGCTATCTCAGATGAAAATGGTCATGTTCAAGGTGGGCATATGATGAACGGTTGTACCGTGAGAACAACCTTAGAATTAGTCATTGGAGAGTTAGATAACATCACCTTCACTCGAGAATATTGTCAATTATCCGGTTATGACGAACTCGTTGTTACCCAACGCCACAACCATCATGATAAATAACGGGTTAATCCACTAAGGATCGAAATTTCCATGTCTAAATCACCTATTCTTTCAAGTCGTACTTTGGTACTTATTGTTTTTTCAATCGCCATTAATATGTTAGGTGGACAAATCAGCTCCATGATTAAGCTGCCTATCTTTCTTGATTCGATCGGCACGTTGATCTGTGCATTGTTAGCCGGACCATGGATTGCGGTATTAACAGGGTTATTAACCAATTTATTATGGGGATTGCTAAGTGGCCCTATTGCAGCGGCATTCGCACCCGTTGCTATGATGATAGGTCTTAGTGCTGGTTTGCTCGCTCATGCAGGGCTATTCCGTACATTACCGCGCGTTATTCTGTCTGGCGTGATTATTACATTGGCGTTGATGCTAGTTGCCGTACCAATTCGTACCTACCTGTTTGCTGGCACAACGGGTAGCGGTGCGGATTTCTTTGTCGCTTATTTCCATGCTGTTGGGGAAAACTTACTTGAGTCTGTCGCTATTACTGTCTTAGGTGCCAATATCGCGGATAAAATTCTTTCTGCATTAATCGCTTGGTTGTTAGTACGCCGCTTACCGTTACGTGCACAACAGAATTTTCCGCATATGGCTCGAGTCAGATAAGTATGCACCCTTTTACGTCGCTAACATTATGGCTTTGGTTGAGTATCAGCGTAGTGCTGCTGCCGTTTGGCTGGCCATTAATCACAATCAGTTTAGCCAGCTTCGCTGCTTTGCTGATTTGGCGACAGGCTCGCTATCGTTGGAGGTTTGTGTGTTGGTTTATGCTACCAATGGCGTGTGGCTTATGGTTGATCCATGGCGGATGGCTAGCCTATTGGCTGACTGGTGAATTTACAACAACACCCCAGCAACAAAAAGCGCTTATTTTATGGTTTCAACTATTCGCCATTATGAGTAGCGCACAGCTGTGGTTACAATACGTACCAACTGAAAAATTTATTCGAGCACTGTTCGCCAGCCGATTGCCCAGCAGCTTTTCATATTTATTCGCTGGGCCATTACTCTTTCTGGAACAATTACGTCAGCAATTAGCGAGCATTAAGGAAGCTCAGCTCGCAAGAGGCGTTCCCCTTGATGGTCATCTTTGGCAACGATTGATTTCATTACCTGCTTTATTATTGCCTCTCATGACTCAAACATTGAGTGAGATGGCAATTCGTGGCGCGGCATTAGATATGCGAGGCTTTCGTTCTGTCAGTCATCGCACAACTCTAGATGCCCCTAAAGACAGTACGATGCAAAGTATTTTCCGTTATAGCCTTCTAATGGTCATTGTCATTGAAGGAGGGATCCGCTGGTGGTGGTAAATTTACAGCAATTGGTTTTCATACCTAGCAATACCGAGTTTTCTCCTCTCGGACCTGTCGACATCCAATTGTCCGCAGGTCAGTGGCTTGCGGTATTTGGTGGTAATGGTAGTGGCAAAAGCACGTTAGCTCAGCTTCTTTGCGGTTGGTTTCCTGAGCTGCTCACAGGCAAGCTTGACGGTGTCGCTGAAGTCTTATCACAACCAATATCGAATAACCATTTGGCTGCACTCAGTAGTCAAAGGCAGTTGGTTCAACAAGCACCACAACTTCAATTATCAGGATGTGGATTTAGCGTAGAACAAGAAATTGCCTTTGGCCCTGAAAACCTTGGATTACCTGAAGAACAAATTAGGCAACGAGTCAATGACGCTATGCGGTTAACTCATAGTGAGAGACTTCGTGACCGCCACCCAAATTCTTTATCAGGAGGAGAAGCGCAACGTGTTGTGATTGCCTGTGCCCTCGCAATGCAACCTAAACTGCTCTTATTGGATGAAGCCTTCAGTCGTTTAACGCCAAAAGCCACACAAACCATGTTACTCAACTTAAAACAGTATTCTCAGCAAACAGGTTGCAGTGTGATTTTATTCGAACGTAACCTGCTTCCTGCGATCAGCTTTTGTGAACAATTAATGTTATTAGCGCATGGCAAGGTGATTGCTAGCCATGACAAAACGCGTGTTTTTACTGCGGCGCAACCGACTATTAATATGCCTGATGCTTGGCGTGTTTTGGGTCACTTAATGAATCAAAACCATTGGCAAGCCGCACTCCCAACTGACGATAACGCTTTGCTGAATGCCTTTAAGGATTACCATGATAGTCGTTGATAACCTAGAATACCGTTGGCCTAATGCCATGCATGCGACGATCTCTCAATTGACACTCACGATAAATACTGGTGAAAGTGTTGCACTCGTGGGGGATAATGGCGCTGGCAAATCAACACTATTGCGGCTTATTGCAGGATTATTACGTCCAACACAAGGACAAATTCAGGTTAATTGTCACAAGCTTTCAACGCTCAACGCCATGCAACGAGCCAATCAAATTGGTATTTTATTTCAAGAAGTTGAAAAGCAAATCTTTCATAGTCGTGTGAAAGATGAAGTTGCCTTTGGGCTTCGTCGTCAGAAATTATCTCAACAAGAGATTAATGAACGCACCCTAAAAACACTGAAAAGTGTTCATCTGCAAGATGTGGCAGATAGCCACCCTCTCGATTTAAACGCGGGTCAACGACGAATGGTTGCCGTCGCCTGTTTGAGTGCTGTTGCCCCTAAAATTCTCTTATTAGACGAACCTACTCGTGACTTTGATGCATGTTGGTTGAGCCGTTTTGAACAGTGGCTCGCCTTACAGCAATCGATGGGAACAACAATACTTGCCATTAGCCATGATCTTGATTTTGTCGCACGTAATTTTAAGCGAGCTATCCACTTATCTGCGGGAACCGTGATTGCTGATGGTCCTCCGGAACATACGTTATGCCACCCTGATTTACAACCTGATTCGGTCTTACCCGCCCCAACACTTTATTCATTGAGCAATGCACTTGGTCTTGAACGAGAAAACGACCCTAAATGTTGGGCTAACAAATTTATTGCCAAGTCATCGACATTTATCGGTACTCACGTGATTTCGATTGATTAAACGACGCCAATATTCATAAACTGTCCACGCTGGCTAGCCTAAAAATAATAGCTTTATTCCCATTCAATAAGACGGAGAACATTATGCACACGATTAAAGCTATCTATGTAATATTTATTCTAGCATTTTCCCTTGTGGGCTATGCTTCAACAAACCCATTAACGGCTATCACCACTGGCATGACGCCACAACAAGTGGTCTCTATTATGGGATCCCCTGCTGACTCAGCGACACAGCAAGATGCCACTCTACTGCTCTATACAAAACATTTTACAATGACGTCTTCCACCTCCTTCACCGTCCAACATTTTATTTTTATTGATAATAAACTAGTAGAGTATGGTGAAAAGAATGAAAAAATGCGCCAGACGGCCTTTACACGCCACCCAGCGGCTGAGCAGCTAAAATTATGGCTATCCGAACAAGGTAAACCCGTTAACCTATCAGCGACAGCGGGCTGCCAACGGTTAAATCAACAATCTAATTGCACGAATCAACAATAAATCCCCAAAAAAAAGTCGCTCTTATATGAGCGACTTTTTAGTGACGGCTTTAATTGTTCATTAATCGAGTTCTACGCCAATACGACGAGCCACCTCTTCATAAGCTTCAATCAAGCCACCAAGGCTTTGACGGAAACGGTCTTTATCCATTTTATTTAAGGTTGCTTTATCCCATAAACGGCTACCATCTGGAGAGAACTCATCGCCAAGAACCACTTGACCTTTAAATAAGCCAAATTCAAGTTTAAAATCAACCAAGATCAACCCTGCATCGGCAAAAATCTTTGATAATACTTCATTCGCTTTATAACTTAAGCGCTTCATTTCCGCCAAATTTTCTTTGTTTACCCAGCCAAAAGTTTCACAATAGGACTCATTAACCATTGGGTCATGTTTTGCATCATCTTTTAAGAATAAGTCAAACAGTGGCGGGTTTAACACCATCCCTTCTTCAACACCAAGACGTTTAACCAAAGAACCGGCTGCTCGGTTGCGAATAACACACTCTACCGGCACCATATCCAATTTTTTGACTAGTGCTTCAGTATCAGAAAGCAACGCTTCCATTTGCGTTGGGATACCGGCTTCTTCCAGTTTGCTCATAATAAAATGGTTAAACTTATTGTTTACCATCCCTTTACGCTCGAACTGCTCGATTCGCTCTCCATCGAGTGCTGATGTATCATTACGGAATTCCAGAATTAAAAGGTCAGGATCCTCAGTGGTATAGACCGTTTTCGCCTTACCACGATACAACTCAGCTTTCTTTTGCATCTTACACACTCCAGAGATGGGATTATTCAATTAGGATATCAACCTGCAAAATGACACCCGCAGATTCAGATAAGTAACCGCAGAAGGGGTTAAATCTGCTCTCTACCGTTACTTATCTGCTCTGTTTTGATAAGTGATTGAATAAATGCATCTAATTCTCTAACTAACTGATATTAAATATTTTATCTACCTCACCTATTTATGATAATAAAATTCACGTGTAGACGCAAACGATTACTTAAGCTTAAACACTGGTTTTTTGTCCATTGACAGCGAATTTTAAAATTCAGGTTTTAAAGAAGTCATCAAGGTGGCTCTTTTTATGCCGTTGACCATGAAGAGAGTTAAAACAGGATTGTGAGTTATAAAAAAAGCCGTGACCCAATATCGCTGGATCACGGCTTGAGATAAGTCAGAAAAAATTACTTATTACCCACTTTACTGAAAGCGGCTTTCAAGGCAGCAACCATATCATCATTTTGTTTCTGAGTTAATGGTACACCTTTGGTGTTGATAAACTGTAGGCTACTACGGTTATTCAAATCACCCACTTGAATTTTATAATCTGCTTCAGGAATGGAAGGATCATCAATACCTAAATTCTGCCATTCGGAACTACTTAGCCCCTTATAGGTGACCATAACAGAACCATTTGAACGGCTACGGTCACCCACCTTCATACCAACGCCTTCGAGAGTACGTGGTAAACGTTCCCAAACTGCATCAAATGGCGCACGTACGATAACCACAGGTAAACCTGTAGAATCACTACCTGATTGAACATCAATGATGCCATAAGCACTTTGAATGCTGTTTTTATTCGAGGTATCACGTAGTGCGTACAGGCTCTCAGTTAATTCATTCAACAATAATTTATTGTAACGCTGAATTTCGGCCTGATCATTAATCGACTCGGTACCTTGGCGCAAGCCTAAGTTGGTGACAGTCAATGCGATCATCCCGCCTTGCGGCTGAACAGTCACTTTATGACGACTTTCTAACGGAACATCTTCGTCTGCACGTTCCCATTTCACCCAATCGGTTTCAATCGCGTGCGAACCATCATCCTTAGAAGAAACAGGAATATTACGTTGTTCCAAAATCATTGCGACTTGTGACCAAAGCGCACTATTTTCAGGTGTATTCTCAAGCAACAAACGGCTTGCTTCAGCGCTATCTTCAGTACGTGAACCCGCGAGTTGCGAGATAGACAATACTGGAGGGCGAATATCAAGTGCTTTACCTACTGGGCCCGATGAGGTGACTTTAGGGATTTCATATTCACCATTTTGCAATGGTAATGTCATTCCCTGAGGTATATTTAACACTTTCAATGGCGCGGCATCGAGATAGTCTTCGTTACCGCTGACCTGACGTTTATAGCGCTGATCGCTGGAGCAGGCTGCCAGTAACACAACGAGTGACAGGCCAGCAACCTTCATAACCTTCGATTTTTGCAATAGTGTTGCCATTAAAATTCCCTAAATTTTACAGTAACCCAGCGAGTTTCAGGGCTTCTTCCACTTTTTGTTGACCGGCTGCGGTTAACGGTGTCATTGGTAACCGTAATGTATCGTCAGCAATCAAGCCAAGGCGGTGGCAGCCCCACTTCGCTGGAATTGGATTAGGCTCAACAAATAACTGATGATGCAAACCCATCAGACGTTTGTTTAATTCACGAGCCTCAGTATATTTGCCCGCAAGCGCTAAGTCACACATTTTTACCATTTGTGCGGCAGCAACGTTAGCAGTAACAGAAATAACGCCCTGACCGCCCAACTGCATGAAGTCAAGTGCGGTTGCATCATCACCAGTGAGCAGAACAAAATCGTCATTAACCAGTTCTTTGATTTGATGAACCCTTGCTAAGTTCCCTGTCGCCTCTTTAATTGACACAATATTCGCCAATTTAGCTAAGCGCCCCACTGTTTCTGGTAATAAATCACATCCTGTGCGTGATGGTACATTATAGAGAATTTGAGGCAAGCTCGTGTTTTCTGAAATTGCTTTAAAGTGTTGATACAAGCCTTCTTGTGAAGGTCTATTGTAATACGGTGTCACTGTCAGGCAGGCAACCACTCCGGAATGTTCAAACTCTCTTGTCAACGAGATAGCTTCTGCGGTCGCGTTCGCCCCTGCTCCAGCAATAATAGGAATACGCCCATCGGCAAGTTCCAACGTGGTGTGAACGACTTCAACATGTTCTTTATGCGTTAAGGTTGCCGACTCACCTGTGGTCCCAACAGAGACAATGGCGGAGGTACCGCTCTCAACATGGTAATCAACCAATTTTTTCAAGCTTTGCTTATCCAAACGCCCATTTGAATCCATTGGTGTAATTACTGCAACAATACTGCCAGTTAAAAACGCTTTATAGTTTGTGTTTGAATGAGACATAGCTATACCCCCTAAATAGTTTAGTCTCCATGGTACTTTTTCATTTGAAAGAAGAAAACCACCCAACCACAGGTTTTTAATGAATTTTGTTAATACCGCCATGAATAACTTAAACAGAAGTAATAATTCTCGATCATTCTTCGCAAGAGTGAATCTGCCTACTTGGCAGATTCTCATTTTTATGGTTTCCTTACCGATATCAACAAGCAGATTTTATGCTTGGAATCTTGAAGCTAAAAAGTGGATCTGCCAATTAAAAATAAGGAACAGACTTTGCCTAAGACAGAACAGCAATTTCTTGTGATTACTGCGCTAGGAACCGATCGTCCGGGCATTGTGAATACTATTACACGTCTTGTGAGCGAGTGTGATTGCAATATTGAAGACAGCCGTTTAGCCATGTTTGGTAAGGAATTTACCTTTATTATGATGCTTTCCGGTAGTTGGAACGCGATAGCCCAAATTGAAGCTATTCTACCGCTGAAAGGGGCCGAACTTGATCTGTTGATTGTGATGAAGCGTACGCAAAGTGTACAAACAACCGATTATCCATCAACAGTCACAGTGAACGTTATGGTTGATGATGCACCGCGTATCGTAGAACAATTTACGAATTTATTCACAACTCAACAATGTAATATCGCGGAGCTTGTGTCAAAAACACAACCCGCAAACAATGGCATGCCGGCTCAGCTCGAAATTCAAATTACAGCGCATCATCCATTGGATGATAATGGCATAATTATAAAGAATAAATTTCAACAACTATGTACAATACTCAATGCAAAAGGCAACATAAGCATTGTTAATAATCCTAAAATGCAGAGTTAACGGAGATATATGTAATGAACCCATTGAAAGCCGGTGATAAGGCGCCTCAATTTAGCCTTCCTGACCAAGATGGTGAAATCATCAATCTTTCAGATTATCAGGGTCAACGCGTATTAGTTTACTTCTACCCTAAGGCCATGACCCCAGGATGTACAGTCCAAGCATGTGGTCTGCGTGACGAAATGGATACACTTAGACAAAAGGGTGTTGAAGTTTTAGGCATTAGCACAGATAAACCCGAAAAATTGTCTCGTTTCGCTGAAAAAGAAATGTTGAACTTCACACTGCTCTCAGATGAAGATCATCAAGTTTGTGAACAGTTTGGTGTTTGGGGTGAAAAACAGTTCATGGGGAAAACTTATGATGGCATCCATCGTATTAGTTTCCTTGTTGATGCAAATGGAACTATTGAACATGTATTCGATAATTTCAAAACCAGCAATCACCATGAAATTGTTCTCGAATACATAAATAGTCACGCTTAATATTTTACCTGATAGGGTTGTTAAGCTTTACACAACCCTCTCTTCTTTCTCCAGCAACCTTAATCCTACCGCGCAAAAGACAGGACAATCAAAAACTAACGATGATTGTTCATCTGAACAGTACCAACACCTCTATTCTTCGCTGAACGCGAAACAAAGATAGAGACAGCTTATTGCTATGATATTCAAATTCATCCCATTCATGTTCCGGCATTATCGACAGAGAGGACAAGACAATGAATCTCGATGAATAGCCAACCAAACAACAAAAATAAACCGGTTACTGCTCCCGTTGGAGCAATAACCTCTTTAGCGTCAGCAAGCGTAACTCGATACAGGTTAATCTAAGCCAGATTGAACCGATAAAATCATGAACAATAACGCTTCCACAATCCTGTTTTATTGTTGCAGTTGCTGTTGATATAAATGGTAATTTTCTGCATCGAAGCACATGAAAATGACTTTCATCGGCAACGCATGAGCGGCAAGGTAATTTACGACGGTTTCGCAAGCAACCTGTGCAGCTAATGCCTTAGGAAAACCATAGATCCCAGTGCTAATATTGGGAAATGCGATGGTCGCGACCTTATACTGGCTGGCCAATTGTAAGCAGGATAAATACGCATTTGCTAATACCTGTGTTTCACCGTATGTTCCGTCTTGCCATACCGGCCCTACCGTATGAATAACATATTTAGCAGGCAAACGACCCGCTGTCGTTATAACTGCATGCCCAGGTTTACACCCTCCCTGTTTAGCTCTAATTTGGCGGCATTCATCAAGAATTGCACTGCCTCCTGCACGGTGAATAGCGCCATCGACGCCACCACCGCCTAATAAAGAACTATTCGCTGCATTCACGATAGCATCGACGGTAACTTTAGTGATATCACCTTGTTGTAACTCGATATTAGCCGGCATTGTCGCCCCTTCACTCCAGTTTAGCTTGGTTTTCCGTTGTTTCTTCAGGCCAGACGTTAATCACCGCTTTGATCAATGTGGCTAACGGTATCGCAAAAAATACGCCCCAAAAACCCCATAATCCCCCAAAAATCACTACCGATAATATAATCACAAGCGGATGAAGATTCACGGCCTCAGAAAAGAGTAGCGGAACGAATAAATTACTGTCTAACCCTTGAATAACAAGGTAAACAATGATTAGCGACCAAAAATCACTGCCGATCCCCCATTGAAACAACGCGACAAGAACCACTGGGATGGTTACCGCCACGGCACCAATGTAAGGGATCAATATCGATACCCCGACCAGTACCGATAATAACACCGAATAACGCAAGTCAAAGTAAGCGAATCCCGCATAGGTACAAACGCCAACAATGATCATCTCAGTGACTTTACCACGTAAATAGTTGGTAATTTGTTGGTTCATTTCTATCCATACTTTCCCCACCAATAAACGGTTTCGTGGAAGGACTTTTTGGACACTATTAATGATTTTTTGTTTATCTTTTAATAAGAAAAATGTCATTAGAGGCACAAGAACGGTATAAATAGCTAAAGTAAATACACCGATTAAAGAAGCCACCGACATTTTCACGACGGATTCCGCCATCCCTGACAAACGACCACGCAAATTATCAGCCATCATATCAATGATACCCGCGTCAACTAAAGCCGGATATCGTTCAGGTAAGGTTTGTGCGAATTCGTTAAAACGATTTACCATATTTGGCAAATCCCCTACCAGATTAATCCCTTGTTGCCATGCCGTTGGTGCAATAATTAAAATGACCATGGCACTAATTCCCGCAAACAAGGTCAAAATAATCGTAACCGCAACAACACGAGAGCAACCAATACGCTCAAGTAAATGTGTCGGCCATTCAAGTAAGTAAGCTAAGGCGATAGCGACCAACAACGGAGCTAATATATTGCTAAAGAAAAAGATGATACAGAAGCCAACAATGAGCAACGTAAACAACGCAACAGCCTGAGGATCAGCAAAGCGTCGCCGATACCATTGTAATAGCATTTCCAACATATATAGCTCCTTGGGAAGTGATGCTTTAAAGACAGTTCCTAAATTAGCGAAAATTATACCAATTAACAGACATTTCGATAGCTTTTGCTATCATGGATTAAGCTGAAAATTAATCGTTGTACGGGATGCAATTTTTTCATGAATAAAAAACTGAAAAATCCACTTCTAGTTTTATTGATAGCAGCGTGCGTCAACGGCGCGACATTCCCCGCATACAGTGCCGTTGAGGACACGCTTCCTGACATCGGTACGACCGCTGGCGGTACGCTGAGTATCAACCAAGAAATTATTATGGGTGATGCGATCACGCGCCAAATTCGTGCAAGTACCCCGTTGATATATGACCCTCTCCTCAATCAATACATCAATAAGCTCGGTATGCGATTAGTCAAAAATGCGGATTCCGTTAGAACACCTTTTAAGTTCTATTTAGTGAATAATCCGAACATTAACGCTTATGCCTACTTTGGTGGTAATGTCGTATTGCATTCAGCACTTTTTCGTTACAGCCAAAACGAGAGTCAACTTGCCTCTGTTATGGCTCACGAAATCTCTCACGTGACGCAACGCCACCTTGCACGTATGATGGAAGACCAAAAAAGTACCACACCGCTTGCTATAGCTGGCACTATTGGTTCACTCTTATTGGTCATGGCAAACCCACAAGCCGGATTTGCGGCCTTAACAGGAACAATGGCCGGCGTTCAGCAAGGTATGATCAGCTTTACTCAAGCTAACGAGCAAGAAGCAGACCGCATCGGCTTACAAACACTAAGACGCGCAGGCTTTGACCCTCATGCTATGGCTGACTTTATGCAAACCATGTCAGACCAAACTCGTTACATGTCAAAGCCACCTGAAATACTGTTAACGCACCCATTACCCGATAGCCGTTTAGCGGATGCGCGTAACCGCTCTAATCAGTATCCCAAACTCACCGTACCGTCTTCCGATGATTTTATGTATGCACGAGTGCGTATCTTATCAATGTATACAGCGGGACAACAGCATGCCCTTGACCAAATTCTTGAAAATTATAGTCAAGGCACGGCGCAAGAACGCATGGCCGCGGACTACGGTAAAGCATTAAAATTATCACAAGATAAAAAATATGCTGAGGCAACTAAAATCATGGCGAGTTTGCTGGAAAAACAACCCGATAACCCATGGTTTATCGATAGTATGACCGATTTAGATATTGAACAACGTCGTTCATCCCAAGCCGTGACCCGCTTACAAAACGCATTGAAAAAATCGCCTAATAACCCTGTATTACAAATTAACCTTGCCAATGCGTTAATTAATAATAAACAGTATCAAAATGCGAGTTCTTTGCTGAATAAATATACATTCAATAATCCTGACGACCCAAATGGGTGGGATCTATTAGCAGAAACGTCCGCCAAACAAGGCAAACGGAATGAAGAGCTGGCCGCCTATGCGGAAGGAATGGCATTACGGGGTAACTATGATAATGCGATCAATTATCTTAGCGAAGCCAGCCGTAAAAGTCGTTTAGGCAGCTATGAACAGCAACGCTATGATGCACGTATTGATGAATTAAGAAAGTTACAATTAAGAGACAGTAAAGCCAAACCGTAAGGAAATGATGACCATGACGGACACAATAACCATTTATCATAATCCACGTTGTTCTAAAAGCCGTGAGACCCTAGCCCTATTAGAATCCAATGGGGTTGCACCGACTATCGTCGAATACTTGAAAAATCCGCCTAGTGTTTCTCAACTAAAACAATTGTTAAAGGCGTTAGGCTTTGCAGATGCTCGCCAACTCATGCGCACGAAAGAAGAGTGCTATAAAACGCTAAATTTAGGGGAAACCACTTTAACGCAAGAACAACTCATTCAAGCCATGCATGAAAACCCAAAACTGATTGAGCGCCCTATTGTTGTCAAAGGCAAACAGGCAAAACTAGGACGTCCACCCGAGCAAGTCCTTGAGCTTTTATAAGGATACAAAAAAGGCAGCTAAGAGGCTGCCTTTTTATAACTGGAGGATATCTTTGACAAAAGGAATTGTCAGTTTACGTTGTGCAACAATTGATGCATGGTCCAGTTTGTTCAAAATATCAAATAACGTCCCCATTTTTCTGTCTAGACGTTTTAACACAAAGCGACATACATCTTCTGGTAATTCAAAACCACGCATCCTAGCGCGTAGCTGCAACGCACAGATTTTGTCTTCATCACTCAGTGGATGCAGTTTATAAATTTGCCCCCAATCTAGACGAGAGGCTAAGTCAGGAAGAGAAAGTTCAATTTGCCTTGGTGGCCTATCACCCGTGATCAACAAGCAGGTACGACCGATTTCTAAAATACGGTTATACAAATTAAAAATCGCCATTTCCCATTCAGGATCACCCGCAATACACTGAATGTTATCGATACAAACCAAAGAAAGGTGTTCCATACCTTCCAAAACTTCAGGAACAAAATAGGCACGTTTATCGAGTGGTACATACCCTACCGCCATATCTTGTTCGGAAAGTTCAGCGCAAGCGGCATGCAATAGATGGCTTTTTCCTCCACCTTCACGAGACCAGTAATAAATATAGCTACCGTGGGGTTGATTAATGGCGAGTTTAATCGCAGACAACAACGCTTCATTTTCGCCTGCATAAAAGCTAGCAAACGTTTCATCATCAGGTAGATAGAGTGGTAGTGAAAGTTGCGATGGCGTGTTCAGAAGCACCTCTGGCTGTGCAAAACAATTAACAGTAGAAAGTTTACCATAAATTTCAAGCATAAATGAACAAGAAGAAACTCAATTGCCGATGCTTTCATCACATCGGCAATTGCAGAATGCTTTTATTTCTTAGACTGGTGAGTCTCTATTTCTTCAAGGTCTGACGTTACAAATTGTTTTTCAGGGCGCACAAAAGTAATAAAACGGAATACTAAAGCCATCACAATACCAACAATTGTTGCTAAGGCCATGCCTTTCAGTTCCGCTTGACCGATATGGATCACCGCCCCACTGACACCAATGATTAAGATGACAGAGGTTAGGATTAAGTTTTGCGGTTTATTATAATCAACCTTCGAGTCAATAAGAACACGAATACCGGACGCACCAATGACACCATAAAGTAATAATGAAACCCCACCCATGACAGGTACTGGCACTAACTGAATCGCAGCGGCTAATTTACCTACACACGAAAGCAAAATAGCAATCACAGCCGCACCACCGATAACCCACGTACTGTAAACCTTAGTAATTGCCATGACCCCGATATTTTCACCATACGTGGTATTCGGTGTTGAGCCAAAAAAGCCAGAAATGACAGTAGAAAAACCATTTGCAAACATAGAACGGTGCAAACCAGGATTTTTCATTAAATCACGCTCAACAATATTTGCCGTCACAACTAAGTGACCGACGTGCTCAGCAATGACAACTAACGCAGCAGGTAAGATAGTTAAGATAGCGAACCATTCAAAACGTGGTGTATAAAAAGTCGGTATTGCAAACCATGGCGCTTCAATGACAGGTGTAAAATCGACAATCCCCATAAAATAAGACAACGCATATCCCGCCAAGAAACCAATTAAGATAGGAATAATGGATAAAAAGCCGCGGAAGACAACAGCACACAACACGGTCACCACCAGTGTGGTAATCGAAATGATTAAGGTACTTGAATCGACTGGAGCGCCTTCTTTAGGCAACAAACCCGCCATTCCCGCGGCTGTTTGTGCTAATTCGAGGCCGATAACCGCAACAATGGCGCCCATTGCCGCGGGTGGAAACATGACATTTATCCAACCTCGACCCGCAACTTTGACAATTAACGCCACAATACAGAATAAGACACCACAAATAATAAAGCCGCCTAATGCCAATTCATAACCAAGAGGTAGCAAAATCATCACGGGTGAAATAAAAGCGAAACTGGAACCTAAATACGCTGGGATCTTCCCTTTACAGATAAATAGATAAAGTAAGGTGCCAATACCGTTAAACAACAAAATCGTTGCTGGGTTAACACCAAACAAAATAGGTACAATCACTGTCGCGCCAAACATGGCAAATAAATGTTGAAAACTTAGCGGTATGGTTTGTAGTAGTGGTGGCCTTTCTTCAACACTAATCGCACGACGTGTCATTTTTTCATCCCCTTAATGCATTTTTATCATCAAAAAAAAGCCGACTTCTAAAGTCGGCTAATTATTATTTAGTACCAAATATCTTATCGCCAGCATCACCTAGCCCAGGAACAATATAACCATGTTCATTTAGGTATTGATCAATGGACGCGGTATAGAGCTCGACATCTGGGTGAGCTTCTTCAAGTGCTTTAATCCCTTCAGGTGCTGCAACCAGCACTAATACTTTAATTGATTTACAGCCCGCATTTTTCAACAGGTCGATCGTGGCGATCATTGACCCACCCGTTGCCAGCATTGGGTCAACCACCAAAGCCATACGCTCATCAATATTGGAAACTAATTTTTGGAAGTAAGAGACAGGTTTAAAGGTTTCTTCATCACGATACACACCGACAACACTGATTCGAGCGCTTGGAATACTTTCTAGAACGCCATTCATCATGCCGATACCTGCACGGAGAATAGGTACAACAGTGATTTTTTTCCCTTTAATTTGCTCTATTTCTACAGGACCACACCAACCTTCAATGGTAACTCTCTCAGTTTCTAGGTCAGCGGTTGCTTCATAAGTTAGTAGGCTACCAACCTCTGAGGCCAGTTCACGAAAGCGTTTGGTGCTTATATCATGATCTCGCATCAGGCCGAGTTTATGTTTAACGAGAGGGTGTTTTACCTCAACGATCTTCATGGAATTCTCCTACTATTTTAGACGTCAGCGCACAAAAAAATCGCGGGATTATACCTCTTTTTATGGAAGATGCCACTATGCCATGTTTGATTGATGTCAAAACAATCAGAAATAGCTTATTTTTAAACTCACCATTTCACTCAATATGCCAATAGCACATTCCACTACCTTGAACCGAATAACCGCATGCATGCAATGAAATATATTCAATAAAATCACAATGTAAAATTATAGATGCTCAATCGCATTTTACCTTATGTAAACGGTATAAATATTTGCAACAAGCATTCCCCCATAAACACTAAAGCTTAATTTCGCTACGATAAAAAACACGATGATGATTTCATTCATAAAGCTATCGCAAACGTTTGCTTAGCCTGTTAGAATAGCGTTTATTGAAGTCTATTTTTCCAAAACACAATTGCCTTGGGGGCCGTAGTGACTGATAAAACCTCTCTCAGCTATAAAGATGCCGGTGTTGACATTGATGCAGGTAATGCATTGGTTGAACGTATTAAAGGCGTAGTGAAAGAAACTCGCCGACCAGAAGTTATGGGAGGATTGGGAGGGTTTGGTGCGTTATGTTCCCTGCCACAAAAATACCGGGAACCTGTGTTAGTTTCAGGTACAGATGGCGTTGGTACTAAACTGCGCCTTGCAATGGATTTAAAACGCCACGACACGATCGGCATCGACTTGGTCGCTATGTGCGTTAATGACTTAATTGTACAAGGTGCCGAACCGCTATTTTTCTTAGATTATTACGCAACAGGCAAGCTGGATGTTGATACCGCAGCAAGTGTGATCACAGGTATCGCAGAAGGTTGTAAACAATCAGGTTGTGCCCTTGTCGGGGGAGAAACCGCGGAAATGCCCGGTATGTACCACGGTGAAGACTATGATGTTGCTGGATTCTGCGTTGGTGTTGTTGAACGTTCCGAGATCATTGATGGTAGCAAGGTTAGTGCCGGTGATGCACTGATCGCATTAGCATCAAGTGGCCCCCACTCTAATGGTTACTCATTAGTACGTAAAATTCTTGAAGTGAGTCAAACCGACCCAGAATCAACAGACCTTGAAGGTCAATCACTGGCTGACCACCTATTAGCACCAACACGTATTTATGTAAAAAACGTCCTTGAGCTGATTGAAAAATGTGATATCCACGCAATCGCACACATCACTGGCGGTGGTTTCTGGGAAAATATTCCTCGTGTATTGCCTGAAAATACACAAGCACAAATTGATAAAGCGAGTTGGCAATGGCCTGCGGTATTCAATTGGTTACAAAAAGCAGGCAGTGTGACAGATCACGAAATGTATCGCACCTTTAACTGTGGTGTCGGCATTATTATTGCCTTGCCACAAAATGACGTTGATGCGGCACTCACGCTGCTCAACGGTTTAGGTGAAAAAGCATGGCAAATCGGTTCTATTGCTCAGCTTCCTGCGGGTGAAGAACAGGTTGTTATCCGCTAATGAAAAAAATTGTTGTTCTTATTTCAGGCAGCGGCAGTAATTTACAATCGCTGATTGATGCGACGTCCAATGGCCTTCAGGCGCAGATAGTGGCTGTCATCAGTAATCAACCCGATGCTTATGGGTTGATTCGTGCACAAAAGGCAGGGATCCCTGCCTTAACGCTAAGTGCAAAATCATTGGCAAGTCGTGAAGAATATGACGCTGCATTGATGGCAATGATGGATGGATATCAGCCTGATTTAGTGGTGCTTGCTGGGTTCATGCGCATCTTAACGGCGGACTTCGTGAAACATTACGCGGGAAAAATGCTGAATATTCACCCTTCTCTATTACCGAAGTACCCCGGATTACATACCCACCGCAAGGCAATAGAGAACGGCGATAGCGAACATGGGACTTCCGTGCATTTTGTCACTGAAGAGCTAGACGGCGGTCCTGTGATATTACAAGCCAAAGTGCCTATTTTTGCAGAGGATAGTGAAGAAGCGGTTGTAGAGCGAGTGAAAGCACAAGAGCACAATATTTATCCACTTGTTGTGCAATGGTTTATCGATGACCGTTTAGTCATGAAAGATAACCTTGCTTATTTAGATGGTCAATGTTTACCACCACAAGGCTATGCAAATGAATAGCCTAATCACTGTCCAACGCTAGACCATGACATTCACTAAGGGCAAAGAGAGATCTCTGCCCTTTTTGTTGGATAAGCCACTCTATCCGCGACAAAGTGCGTTAATCTTCACCACTTAGTAGAGCCTCCTGCTTTGTGTCATTATTTTATCGTAAATTAGTGGTATCCTTATTGGTTAAGAGTGAAAATAATTCGTGGCATTTATTTGTCTTTATGACTTAAAAATATCGATAGTAGATGCGTATCTTTTAAATAGAATTGAGGTGTTATATGACGACCGGGCAAGTTCATCCGTTTAGGTTGCGCCCACTTGAACGTGAAGATTTAGCGTTTATCCATCAACTTGATAATAATGCCAGTGTAATGCGTTACTGGTTTGAAGAGCCTTATGAAGCTTTCGTTGAGTTGAGTGATCTCTATGATAAACATATTCATGACCAATCTGAGCGGCGCTTTATTGTTGAAAATGACAGTGAAAAAGTTGGCTTAGTGGAATTGGTTGAAATCGATTATGTTCACCGTCGTTCTGAGTTTCAGATTATCATTGCTCCGAGCCACCAAGGCCATGGCTACGCAACACGTGCAGCTAAACTCGCAATGGACTATGCTTTCTCTGTTCTCAATTTATATAAACTTTACCTCATCGTGGATAAAGAAAATATCAAAGCTATCCACATATACAATAAACTGGGCTTCCATACGGAAGGCGAGCTTATCGATGAGTTTTTCGTCAATGGTCGCTATCATACCGCGATCCGCATGTGTATTTTTCAACACCAATACTTTGCAAGCAAAGCTCAGTCTGCAAACCCTGAAAGTGTTGTTAATCCACATGCCACAATTAAGCAGCACGTTTAAGGTAAGGTAATTATTCATCCTTAAGTTTATCTATTCCTACAATATGGAGCAACGATGTCCCAAGAACGTCTATACCACGAAAAAGAGCTAAGCTGGCTTGCTTTTAACGAACGGGTTTTACAAGAAGCAGCAGATAAGCGAAACCCTCTTATCGAGCGTATGCGTTTTTTAGGTATTTATTCCAATAACTTAGATGAATTCTACAAAGTCCGTTTTGCCGATGTAAAACGTCGTATCTTAATTAACGAAGAGCGCGGCTCCGCCAGCGGCGCTCGTCATTTACTTAAACGTATTCAAAATAAAGTTGCTAAGCAGGATCAAGAGTTCGATATTTTGTACAACGACCTCTTGCTTGAAATGGCTCGCAACCAAATTTTCTTAATTAACGAACGGCAAATATCCCCTCGCCAACAAATTTGGTTACGCCAATATTTTCGTCAACACCTGCGTCAACATATTACGCCAATCTTGATTAATCCCGATACTAACTTGGTGGAGTTCTTAAAAGATGACTACACCTACTTAGCTGTTGAGATTATTAATAGCAGTAATGTGCAATATGCTCTCTTAGAAATTCCGTCAGATAAAGTTCCTCGGTTTGTTAATCTGCCACCCGAAATGCCAAAACGCCGCAAATCGATGGTTCTGATTGATAATATTTTACGTTACACCTTGGATGAAATTTTTAAAGGATTCTTTGATTACGACGAATTAAATGCGTATTCCATGAAAATGACCCGTGATGCAGAATATGATATCGCGACAGAAATGGAATCAAGTTTACTTGAAATCATGTCATCAACACTCAAACAGCGGCTCACGGCTGAGCCTGTGCGTTTCGTCTATCAGCGTGATATGCCTGACGAAATGGTCGCTGTACTACGTGAAAAATTAGGTTTATCGAATGACGACTCCGTGATCGCTGGCGGCCGTTATCACAATTTTAAAGATTTTATTAATTTCCCTAATGAAGGAAATAAAAGTCTACTCAATAAACCTTTACCTAGACTGCGTCACCGCTGGTTTGACAATTTCCGTAACGGCTTTGATGCCATTCGCGAACGGGATGTTTTGCTCTACTACCCTTATTATACTTTTGAGCACACATTAGAACTGTTAAGACAAGCTTCTTTTGACCCGAGTGTCTTATCAATAAAAATTAATATTTATCGTGTTGCCAAAGACTCACGCATTATTGATTCCATGATCCATGCGGCCCATAACGGTAAAAAAGTCACGGTGGTGGTTGAGTTACAAGCCCGCTTTGACGAAGAAGCCAATATTCACTGGGCCAAGCGACTCACAGAGGCTGGGGTACACGTTATCTTCTCGGCTCCTGGTCTAAAAATTCATGCCAAGCTATTTATTATTTCACGCATGGAAGAAGGTCAAATTATTCGATATGCCCATATCGGAACAGGTAACTTCAATGAAAAGACGGCTCGTCTTTATACCGACTATTCATTGCTCACTGCGAACGAGCAAATTACCAATGAAGTTCGCCGCGTGTTTAGTTTTATTGAAAACCCATACCGTCCTGTCACTTTTGACAATTTAATGGTTTCACCACAAAACACACGCCTCAAGCTCAATGAACTCATTGACCAAGAAATGGCGAATGCCCAAGCCGGTTTACCAAGCGGCATTACGTTAAAAATCAATAATTTGGTTGATAAAGAGCTGACCGACAAGTTGTATGACGCCTCCAATGCTGGCGTCAAAATTCGTTTATTAGTCAGAGGGATGTGCTCACTCGTTGCTGGGCAACCTGGGTATAGTGAAAATATTCAAGTCACCAGTATTGTTGATCGCTTTTTAGAGCATGACCGTGTTTATGTATTTACGAATGCAGGTGATGAAAAAGTCTTCATTTCATCGGCTGACTGGATGACCCGTAATATTGATTATCGGATTGAGGTGGCCGTCCTCCTAGTGGACAGTCGACTGAAACAGCTAGTTTTAGATATCCTTGAATTACAATTTAACGATACCGTTAAGGCGCGTTATGTTGACAAAGATCTCAGTAATCATTATGTTCCCCGCGGTAATAAGCGCAAAATTCGGGCGCAACTTGCTGTTTATGACTATTTGAAATCACTAGAAACGCCTGAGACAAGGTCTTAATACTATGCCATTAACTGATATATCAACCCCTAGGCCTCAAGAGATCGCAGCGATTGACCTTGGTTCAAACAGCTTTCATATGGTGATTGCGCGTATTGTTAACGGTGCTCTACAAATACTGACGCGTTTAAAACAACGCGTGCATCTTGCCGATGGTTTAAGTGATACAAATGAACTGAGTGAAGAAGCCATGGAACGGGGCCTTGCCTGCCTTGCGTTATTTGCAGAACGCCTACAAGGCTTTACGGAAGAAAACGTCTGTATCGTAGGCACCCACTCTTTACGTGTTGCCACAAACGTTGAAGAGTTTTTGAAACGAGCCAAAAAAATCATCCCTTATCCAATTGAAATCATTTCTGGGCAAGAAGAAGCGCGTCTTATTTTTATGGGGGTAGAACACACCCAGCCCGAAAAAGGACGCAAATTGGTTATTGACATTGGAGGCGGTTCTACTGAATTAGTGGTAGGTGAACGTTTTGAACCTCTTTTAATCGATAGCCGTCGAATGGGTTGTGTGAGCTTTGCGCGAAATTACTTCCCGAATGAAGTCATTAGTTCAGAAAACTTCAATCGCGCCTATCTCACGGCTTGTTTAAAGCTTGAGCAGACCGCCAACAAGTTTAAACATATGCACTGGGATGTCGCGATGGGTGCTTCAGGGACAATCAAAGCCGTACATGCTGTGATTGTCGAAATGGGCGAACGTGACGGTATTATTACCCGCGAACGGCTCGAAAAGATTAAGCAAATGGCCCTGAAGTATAAAACTTTTTCAGCTGTTGCAATCCCTGGTCTCTCGACTGAGCGCAAACACGTGTTTGTTCCTGGCTTAGCGATACTCTGTGCTGTTTTTGATTCATTAGATATTAAAGAGTTACGGCTTTCCGATGGGGCGCTACGTGAAGGTGTACTTTATGAAATGGAAGGACGTTTTCGCCATCAAGATATCCGCCAACGTACGGCCTTGAGCCTTGCAGAACACTATAATATAGATAGAGAGCAGGCACGGCGCGTGTTAAAGACGATGGAGGAGCTATATCATCAGTGGGCTCAGCAAAATCCCAAGTTAGCCAATCCGCAACTGGAATCCATTTTAATTTGGGCTGTGATGCTGCATGAAGTTGGCCTGCACATTAATCAGAGTGGTCTACATCGCCATTCCGCTTATATTCTACAAAATACCAATTTACCGGGGTTTAACCAAGAACAGCAAACTCTATTAGCGACGCTTGTACGTAACCACCGACGTGTGATTAAATTCGATGATATACCTAAGTTTAATTTATATAAAAGAAAACAATTTTTACCATTGATACAAATTTTACGGTTATCCATACTATTAAATAACCAAAGACAATCCACAACCATCCCATCATCATTACGCTTAGAAACCGATGATGGACACTGGACACTATACCTACCTGCTCAGTATTTGTCGCAAAATGCTTTGATGCAGCTTGATCTCGAAAAAGAGAGCGCTTACTGGGAGGATGTGCCCGGCTGGAAATTAGATATACGCGAAGAATCTAATTAGTATGACGACCGTGAATACTGTCTCCCTAAGATAGGGTTCTAGTTAGTTTTACGTTAATTTGCCTTGATTGTTGATATTTATTTGGGTTAACGATCAATAAATGGCAAAATATACGTGTTTTTTCGCCAATGGATCCACACAGGTACGCCAAGTACCCGTCATTGTTTTAAGGATTAAAATGTCACAACCTGCTTCCTCAATCGATGCGGTACCAACAATCAATCCGCATTCTCAGAAACTGGCTCACATCCGCCAGCAGATTCTGACGCTATTTTTGGATGATGAAGAATTTGTCCAAACGCTTGTCGAACATGACCAACACGCTATCTTAAGCGATAAGGCTCTTAGCGAAAAAATCAATGCAGTCAAAGAACTCCTCATTGATTTACACGCCGCCGATATTGCCGATATTTTAGAGATGTTACCTTATGATGAGCGTCTAGCGCTATGGCGTCTCGTCGATAACACGGAACGTGGTGAAGTGTTAGTCGAGGCTTCTGTCGCCGTTTGGGATAGCCTGATCAAGGATATGTCTGACAGGGAATTACTTCGCGCTGTTGCTAACTTACATGTTGATGAACAAGCGTATATTGCAGAGCATTTACCACAAGATACCATGCGTAGGCTACTCACCTACCTTGACCCGAGCTTACGAAGTCGTATTCGTGAAGTTCTGCAATATGCAAAAGACAGCGTCGGACAAATGATGGATTTTGAGTTCGTCACTGTCCGCCCCAATGTCACTTTAAAAACAGTTCAACGTTATCTCCGCCAACGTGGAAAAATCCCTGAGGCAACAGATAAAATTTTCGTCGTCGATAGTCATAATTATTTGCAGGGTGAACTCCCCCTCACGACGATATTAACGCAATCACCAGAGCGTATTGTCGCTGATGTCATGAAAACAGACACGGTCACCTTCTTACCCGATGAAAAAGGTGAAGATGCAGCCAGTGCGTTCGAACGTTATGACTTGATTTCAGCAGCTGTTGTCGACAGTAACGGCCTATTGATGGGACGGTTAACCGTTGAAGATATCGTTGATAATTTAAACGAAGAGAATGACAACAGTATCCGTCGCATGGGGGGGTTGAGCCCAGAAGAGGATGTGTTTGCCCCTGTTGGTCAAGCGGTGAAAACGCGTTGGACTTGGCTTGCCATTAACCTTTGTACGGCATTCATTGCATCTCGTGTTATCGGTGTCTTTGAGGACACGATCTCCCAACTAGTCGCCTTAGCGACCTTAATGCCTATCGTTGCCGGAATTGGAGGCAATACAGGTAACCAAACCATTACTATGATTGTGCGTGCAATCGCACTTCACCAAATCCAAACAGGTAGTTTCTCATTCTTAATGTTGAGAGAACTGGGGGTTGCCTTTATTAATGGTGTCGTTTGGGGGGGAATTATGGGGGTGATTACCTATTTCCTCTATGGTGACCTCGCAATGGGCGCAGTCATGACATTAGCAATGATCCTCAACTTGCTGATGGCGGCCATTATGGGCGTTCTTATCCCATTGATTATGCTCAAAGTGGGTAAAGATCCGGCTATCGGTTCTAGTGTTATGATCACTGCAATTACCGATACTGGTGGTTTCTTTATCTTCTTAGGTTTAGCAACGCTGTTTTTGGTTTAACCCCTTTTGGCATACCCAGAAAATTACACTCTGGGTATGCCAATTATAATACTTAGCCTACCCCATTACTCACATTATTAATTTCAAACTCTCTCCCAATAATTACACGCTTTTTGATTGTTTTTTATTTTCTCGCATTTTACGACGCTGTTGATTGTCATTATTGAAATAATTCATGACAAATAATGAAATTAATTATTTGTGACTGGATTGATGAATTAATCAACAAAAATAGCAATAAATCGCCTTATTTTCTCTTAATTCAAAAATGAGAATATATGATCTGCTGCAAAAAATTATTTATTAACATCATATAATGTGATTGTTTTGCGCGATGAAATATATAATTAAACAAAGATATATAGTTAGATTATTCATCTTGTTTACAGAGTTGCAGTTTACAAAATATGGAATTTTCTGCTATAAATGAGTGCATGCATAAAGATACAGCGTATTAACTAGGTTGTTCCATCCAAGGTTTTATACCACTTATCTGCACACATCTAATATTATTTACTGTCTACGACAGTAAATTTAGCGGTTATTCCGAATTTAAAATAAAAAAATATATTCGGTATTTGAAAAGGATAATATTATGACAGCGCAAACAACCAGCCAGCCCTCGGCAAGGCCTTTGAGAAAAGAAGATTATAAAACATTAGGGTTGTCATCTTTAGGTGGAACCCTTGAATTTTATGATTTCGTCATTTTCGTCTTTTACGCGAAAATTATTTCTCAGCTATTTTTCCCTGGTGATAATGAGTTTTTAGCTCTGATGGCAACACTAGGTTTGTTTGCTGCGGGTTATCTTGCTCGCCCGCTTGGTGGCATTATCATGGCGCACTTTGGCGATAAAATCGGTCGTAAGAAAATGTTTACTCTTAGCATTTTCTTAATGGCCTTCCCAACCTTTGTCATTGGTTTCTTGCCTACCTACGCCACAATTGGCGCCGCTGCACCATTATTGCTTCTGTTGATGCGTATTATGCAAGGTGCGGCTATTGGTGGTGAAATGCCAGGCGCATGGGTATTTATTGCGGAACATACCCCCAAACAACGCTATGGCCTTGGCGTTGGTACTTTAACATCTGGTATCACTGGTGGCATCTTATTAGGCTCCATTGTCGCCATCATTATTGAACGTAGCTATAGCGCTCAGGAAATTCATGATTTCGCATGGCGTATTCCCTTTATTCTTGGTGGTGTTTTTGGCTTTATTTCCGTTTATTTACGTCGTTTCTTAGAAGAAACCCCTATTTTTAAAGAACTGGCGGCAAAAAAAGCATTAGCAAAAGAGTTACCTGTTAAAACGGTGATAAAATCGCATAAACAAGCATGTATGATCACTGCGGCACTGACTTGGTCATTATCTACCGCTATCGTTGTGACCATTTTGATGACCCCTGATGTTGTGCTTAAAGGCCTTTACCAGATCGACCGTGATATCGCACTGCAAGCAAACTGCGCTGCAACTTTAACATTAACGTTAGGCTGTATCTTCTGGGGTTGGTTTGGCGATAAAATGGGTACCCGTGCCTCAATGACCTTGTCATGGGGGGGGTTGGCCGTCACTGCCTTGTATTTTTATTCGTCTTTATCCACGGATATTGCAGCCTCAACATTAATATTTAACTATGCATTGATGGGCTTTTTTGTGGGGGCTATCGCGACTACCCCTATTATCAGTACTCGCGCATTTCCACCTGAAATTCGTTTTTCGGGCTTATCATTTGCCTATAACGTGGCTTACGCCATCTTTGGTGGATTAACGCCTATCTTAACTGGAGCATGGTTACAACAATCTCATATGGCGCCAGCGTATTATGTGGCGGGAGTCTCTTTATTAGCCGTTGCTGTTGCTTACCTGCCATTAGCTTGGAAAGGATGGACCGCCAACAGCGAAGCAGAACAGAATAAAGTTGGCGCATTAAACACCAGCGCATCACGCTAATGTGACCCCCTCTGTTATGTTATTTGTTTATAAACCTGTGGTTGTTAATCGCCACAGGTTTTTTTATACAATTTAATCTACTAACCTGCTTATTCTGCACACTAGTTGACGTTTTTTTCATATTTCCTTCATTTTTACGTGTAACCCCCACGTTAAACTATTAACATAACGCAACTGACTAATTTTTAACTATATAGCAGATGCATATCTGCGACTTTGTCCTTCTAATGTGATGTTTTTCTACTTGTTGTTGAGCTAAGCGAAAATTTAAATGAATAAACAAAAACGCCGTACTACATTCACCCGTTCAGCCATTTTCGTTGCCGTCATAATCGCTGCCGGTGCAGGTTGGTATTTTTATTCGCAAGAAAACCCTTCCAGTACCACGCAAAATAATTCCAATACCCCGCGGCCGACACGACCTAGTGGAATGCCAAATCGCATGCTCGCACCTGTTCAATACGCTAATGCGGTGGAAAAAGTTGTTCCTCGTTACTTAACTGGCCTTGGCACTGTTCAGGCTGCAAACGTCGTCACTGTCACCAGCCGCGTTGAAGGACAATTAATGTCATTGCATTTTACTGAAGGCCAACAAGTGCAAGCGGGTGATTTACTTGCTGAAATTGATCCGCGTCCATTTGAAGTACAATTAGCACAAGCCGAAGGTCAGCTTGCTAAAGATAAAGCAACTTTGGCGAATGCTCGACTAGATTTAAGCCGTTATCAAAAATTAGCCAATACGAAGGTTATTTCACAACAAGAACTCGATAATCAGCGAGCCTTAGTGTTACAAGCAGAAGGCAGTATTAAAGTCGATCAAGCATCTGTTGATAACGCAAAATTACAGCTCACTTACAGTAAGATCACCGCCCCAATTTCAGGGCGCGTCGGTTTAAAACAAGTCGATGTAGGTAACTTCATTTCAGCTGGCAGCGCAACTCCTCTGGTCGTGATCACACAAACTCAACCTGCTGATGTCATATTTGCCCTGCCTGAAGGCGATATTCCTGCGGTTCAAAAAGCCCAATTATCCGGTCAAAAAGTCAAAGTCGAAGCGTGGGATCGCAATAATATTGCGATGATTAGTGAAGGCTACCTCTTGAGCACCGACAACCAAATAGACCCAGCCACCGGCACATTAAAAATGAAAGCCCGTTTCACGAACGAGTTACAAAGCTTATTCCCTAACCAATTTGTCAATATCAAAATGCAGGTCGAAACACTGCAAAATGCCGTTGTCATACCGACTGCTGCTTTGCAAATGGGGAATGAAGGCCATTATGTTTGGGTATTAAGTGATGATAACCATGTGAGTAAAAAATCCGTCACTGTTGGAATGCAAGATAGTCATCAAGTCGTGATTGAAAGTGGTCTAACCGCGAATACAAAAGTGATTACTGACGGTGTTGATCGTTTAACGGATGGTACCAGCGTTGAGGTCGTGAATAGTGAAACGGTCGCTAAATCAGCCAAACCGCAAAAAAATAAAAATACAGCGGAGAAAGCCTGATGCAGCCAGGGATCCAAAAAGGTGGCGGCCCTTCTCGTCTATTTATTTTACGTCCCGTCGCCACAACCTTATTTATGGTCGCGATCTTACTCGCAGGGATTATCGGTTATCGTTTTCTCCCTGTATCTGCATTACCTGAAGTGGACTATCCAACGATTCAGGTAGTGACGCTCTACCCTGGCGCTAGCCCTGAAGTCATGACATCGGCGGTAACTGCGCCGTTAGAAACACAATTTGGGCAAATGTCAGGTCTTAAGCAAATGTCTTCACAAAGTTCAGGCGGCGCTTCAGTGATCACACTGATGTTTCAGCTCACTTTGCCATTAGAGGTTGCAGAGCAAGAAGTTCAAGCCGCGATTAATTCAGCGTCCAGTTTATTGCCCTCTGATTTGCCCTATCCGCCAATTTACAACAAAGTTAACCCTGCTGACCCACCGATATTAACACTTGCGGTAACTTCAGATGCGATGCCTCTAACGCAAGTACAAGATATTATTGAAAACCGTATTGCTCAGAAAATCTCTCAAGTCAATGGTGTCGGTCTTGTGACACTGGCAGGTGGACAACGCCCAGCAGTTCGTGTCAGTTTGAATCCACAAGCAATGGCAGCAAAAGGCTTAGACAGTGATACTATTCGCACTGCGATCAACAATGCCAACGTGAACTCTGCAAAAGGGAGTTTCGATGGCCCTACCCGAGCCGTCACCCTATCAGCCAATGACCAAATGAAGTCACTGGATGATTATCGTCGTTTAATTGTTGCTTTCCAGAATGGAGCGCCGGTACGACTTGGTGATATAGCGACAATCGAGCAAGCCGCAGAGAATGCTTATTTGGGTGCTTGGGCGAATACGCAACAAGCGATTGTCATTAATATTCAACGCCAACCTGGCGCTAATGTTATCGAAACGACAGATACTATCCGCAATTTACTGCCTGAATTAATCGAGACACTGCCTAAATCAGTGGATGTTAAAATCTTAACGGATAGAACTAGCACGATTCGAGCCTCTGTCAACGATGTGCAATTCGAATTAATGCTTGCTATCGCACTGGTTGTCATGGTGATCTACCTGTTCCTTCGTAATGGTATCGCCACGTTAATTCCCGGTATTGCCGTTCCGCTTTCCTTGGTAGGCACCTTCGCCGTTATGTATTTTTGCGGTTTCTCCGTCAATAACCTCACATTAATGGCATTAACTATTGCCACAGGCTTTGTCGTGGATGATGCGATTGTGGTCATTGAGAATATTTCCCGTTATCTCGAACAAGGGGATAAACCCGTCGTAGCAGCCCTAAAGGGAGCCGGTGAAATCGGGTTTACCATCATTTCACTGACATTCTCGCTCGTGGCTGTTCTGATACCGTTACTGTTTATGGGGGATATCGTTGGTCGCTTATTCCGTGAATTTGCTATAACCCTTGCAGTTGCTATCCTCATCTCTGCCGTGGTTTCATTAACACTCACGCCAATGATGTGTGCGCGTTTATTAAAACCCGAGTCAGAACATAAGCATAATCGCTTTGAAATCGCTTGTGAGCGTTTCTTCGATAGCATGATTGCAGGTTATGCAATTTGGCTCAAACGTGTATTAAATCATCGTTGGTTAACACTTTCTGTGGCTATCGGTACCTTGGTTCTAACTGTATTACTGTATATGTGGATCCCAAAAGGTTTCTTCCCATTACAAGATGGTGGGATTATTCAAGGTACCATTGAAAGCCGTCAATCGATTTCATTTGCAGCAATGTCGCAAAAACAGCAAGAAGTGGCCGAAAAATTATTGGCAGATCCGGCGGTCGACAATATCACGACTTATGTGGGCGTCGATGGAACCAATGCAACACTGAATAACGGACGTATTCAAATTACCTTGAAACCATTAGACGAGCGCCCTGATCGTGTAAGTACCATTATTCCGCGCTTGCAACAAATAGCGAATACTGTCTCAGGCGTCAATTTATACTTGCAACCGATGCAAGACCTCACTATCGATACACAATTAGCGCGGACGCAATATCAATTTACCTTGCAAGCCAGCTCTTTGGATGAGCTAACTTTATGGGTGCCTAAATTACTGGCGGAATTAAAACAACAACCTGAATTAGTGGATGTCAGTAGTGACTGGCAAGACAAAGGGTTAGTTGCCTACGTTAATGTTGACCGAGATACAGCAAGTCGTTTTGGTATTAGCATGTCAGCTATCGATAATGCCTTATATAATGCCTTCGGTCAGCGCATGATCTCAACCATTTACACCCAGTCTAACCAATATCGTGTCATTCTGGAGCATAATACACAAACCCGTGATGGCATCGACGCATTAAATGATGTTCGTCTGAAAGGAACTGATGGCGCAATAGTTCCATTGAGTACCTTAGTCAACATTCAGGAAGGTTATGGCCCGCTAGCCATCAATCATTTAGATCAGTTCCCAGCGACAACATTCTCGTTCAACCTTGCTGAAGGTGCCTCTCTAGAATCAGCGGTAAATGCCGTCAAAAACGCTGAAGCACAAATTGAAATGCCTAAATCAATTACCACCCAATTTCAAGGCGCTACACTCGCTTTTGAAGCGGCGTTAAGTAGTACCGTTTGGTTGATTGCCGCGGCGATTGTCGCTATGTATATCGTGCTAGGTATTTTATATGAAAGCTTTATTCACCCGATTACAATACTGTCAACGCTTCCAACCGCGGGGGTGGGTGCATTACTTGCCTTAATGATGGCAGGCAGTGAACTCGATGTGATCGCGGTGATTGGTATCATATTGCTGATCGGGATAGTTAAAAAGAACGCTATCATGATGATTGACTTTGCTCTTGCTGCTGAACGCCAGCAAGGCATGTCGCCTAAAGAGGCTATCTACCAAGCTTGCTTATTACGCTTCCGCCCAATACTCATGACAACCATGGCCGCATTACTGGGGGCATTACCTCTCATGTTGAGCTCAGGGGTCGGCGCAGAGCTACGCCAACCACTGGGGATTTGTATGGTGGGAGGGCTAATTATGAGCCAAATCTTAACCTTATTTACGACGCCTGTAATCTACCTGTTATTTGATAGTCTTTCCAATAACTTAAAAGCTCGTCGTCAAAGCCGTAAACAACAGGTGTCATAATGAAGCGTTTCTTTGCACTGTTCATTAGCCGCCCTGTAGCGACCACATTGATTAGCGTCGCCATTTCGCTATGTGGCGCGCTGAGCTTTATTTTCTTACCTGTTGCCCCGTTGCCGCAGGTTGATTACCCCGTGATAAACGTGACAGCGTCACTTCCGGGCGCCTCTCCTGAAACAATGGCCTCTTCTATTGCGACCCCTCTTGAGCGTTCATTAGGAAGTATCGCGGGTATTAGTGAGATGACCTCCAGCAGTGCACTGGGTCGTACGACAATTACATTAGAATTTAATCTTAATAAAGATATCAATAATGCAGCTCGTGAAGTGCAAGCGGCGATTAATGCAGCACAAAACCTGTTGCCAAGCGGTATGCCAAGCAAACCTAGATACTATAAATCGAACCCATCCGATGCTCCCATCATGATTTTGACATTAACGTCAAAAACCCTGAGTACGGGTGAGATTTATGATATTGCATCAACCCGTTTATCACAGCGTATCGCACAAATTGAAGGCGTGAGTGAAGTTTCTGTTGGTGGGGGTTCGCTGCCTGCTGTTCGAGTTGAACTCAATCCAACGGCCTTGTTTAATCAAGGTGTATCGCTTGATAAAGTGCGTTCGGCGATCAGCAGTGCCAACGTGCGTCAGCCTCAAGGCTATATCAATGATGATGACAAGCGCTGGCAAGTGCAAACCAATGATGAATTAAAGAAAGCCGCGGATTATCGCCCCATTATTGTCCACTATCAAGATGGCAATGCCGTCAAATTAAGTGATGTCGCCAACGTTAAAGACTCCATCCAAGATGTGCGTACCGCAGGTATGTCTGGAGGAGAACCCGCTGTATTGATTGTCATCCGTCGTGAAGCGGGGGCAAACATTATTGAAACGGTTAATCGAATTCGTGCTGAACTGCCCGAATTTCAAAATATGATCCCCGCAGCAATTGATTTAAAAGTCGCGCAGGATAGAACGCCAACGATCCGTGCATCCCTGGTTGAAGTTGAGCGCGCACTCATCATTGCAATCGCTTTAGTTATACTTGTCGTTTTACTGTTTCTACGCTCAGGCCGCGCAACGCTAATACCCGCAATTGCGGTACCTGTTTCCTTAATTGGCACCTTTACTGCCATGTATCTTTGTGGATTCAGTTTAAATAATTTGTCATTGATGGCACTCACCGTTGCAACCGGTTTTGTGGTAGATGATGCCATTGTGGTACTCGAAAATATCTCACGTCATATTGAAAATGGCACTAAACCCTTTATTGCCGCGGTCAGAGGGGTTAGCGAAGTCGGATTTACCGTTGTTTCCATGAGTGTTTCCCTTGTTGCCGTATTTATTCCGTTGCTTTTAATGGAAGGATTGGTTGGGCGTCTATTCCGTGAATTTGCTATCACACTCGCCACCGCCATTGGCATATCATTGGTTATCTCACTGACACTCACACCGATGATGTGCGCCCATTTATTAAAAAAACGGATTATAAAAACCGACAAGCCTAATAGCACTCACCGTTATTTACAGCGGATACAAGAAAGTTACGGCGTCACGTTAAATTGGGTGTTATCACATAAACGCAGTGTGCTAGCGATTTTATTTGCGACAATTGGGCTCAATATCTATTTGTATATCGCTATCCCTAAAACGTTTTTTCCTGAGCAAGATACGGGGCGTTTACTCGGTTTTGTTCGTGCTGACCAAAGTATCTCATTTCAAGCGATGAAAGAAAAAATGACGCGCTTTATGCAGCAAGTCAAGGCTGATCCTGCCGTCGAAAGTGTCACAGGTTTTACAGGCGGTAGTCGCGTGAATAGTGGTTCTATGTTTATTTCTTTAAAGCCACTCGATGAACGCACAGAGAGCGCCAATGCGGTCATTAATCGATTGAGAGCTAAGTTAGCCAAAGAACCGGGCGCTAACTTATTTATGATGCCAGTACAAGATATTCGTGTTGGTGGTCGGCAAGCAAACTCCAGCTATCAATTTTCACTATTGGCCGATGAACTCAATGCCCTACGCGAGTGGGAACCCGCAATACGTAAAGCTATTGCAGACCTTCCTCAAGTCACCGATGTGAACTCGGATAAGGAAAATAAAGGCGCTGAAATGGCTATGACCTATGATAGAGATTTAATGGCTCAACTAGGTATCGATGTCCGGATTGCTAATGACCTATTGAATAACGCTTTTGGTCAGCGTCAAGTTTCCACCATTTATGAGTCCATGAACCAATATAAGGTCGTCATGGAGGTTGCTCCTGAGTACACTCAAGATGTCAGCTCACTGGATAAGATGTTTGTTATCAATAGTAACGGTGAAGCGATACCATTGTCTTATTTCGCTCGCTGGCAACCTGCAAATGCACCATTAAGCGTAAACCATCAAGGCCTATCGGCATCCTCAACCATTGCCTTCAACGTCGCTGAGGGGTATACCCTTGAAGAGGCTATTTCAGCAATCGAAAAAACAATGACAGCGCTTGGCGTCCCCTCCACGGTTAGAGGGACGTTTGCAGGCACGGCTCAAATATTTCAAGACACTCTAAAATCACAATTATTTTTGATTTTTGCCGCGATTATCACCGTATACTTAGTGTTAGGTATCTTGTATGAAAGCTATATTCACCCATTAACCATCTTATCGACATTGCCTTCGGCTGGTGTTGGTGCTTTACTCGCTTTGGAGCTATTTAATACCCCATTTAGCCTAATCGCGCTAATCGGGATCATGCTTCTCATCGGTATAGTGAAGAAGAACGCCATTATTATGGTTGATTTTGCAATCCAAGCTCAACGTAATGAAGGTTTAACGGCCCGTGACGCTATTTTCCGCGCCAGTTTACTCCGTTTTAGACCTATTTTAATGACTACGCTTGCAGCAATCTTTGGCGCCCTACCACTCGCGTTAGGAAGTGGTGATGGTGCAGAGTTACGTCAACCATTGGGTATCACGATTGTGGGTGGCTTGGTGATGAGTCAGCTTCTCACCTTATTTACCACACCCGTCGTGTATTTATGCTTTGATCAACTCAGACAGCGTTATAGCAAAAAAGCAGTAACGCTTACTCATTAAGGCAACATAATGAAACTGAGATTTAATAGTGTCAGCACCCGATTGTTTTTGGCCATTTTTGCCACCTGCATACTGCTTGTTGTTATCATGCACCAAGGTGTGCGCATGAGCTTTCAACATGGTTTTATCGATTATATTCGCGAGAATGATCAACAGCGTACTGAACTTATTGCCGATGCTCTTGCTGAACAATACGATGAAACCGGCAGCTGGCGTTTTTTAATACGGAATGAACGTGCCTTTTTTCATATTTTACGCAGCATAGAACATCACCAACGTGCCCTTCCTCCTACCAAACCAAAAGGTTGGCGTTCTTATTTTTGGGTTTACGATAGCCAAGATCAGTTGATTTTAGGCCGTGATGTTCCTTTACCGGATGATGTCATCCGTCAACCAGTCGTCACATCCAATGGCAAGACTGTGGGTTGGGTGATTGCCAGTAGTGGCGATGGTATCAGCAGTGAAATTGACCGCCGCTTTGATGAACAACAGATGCTAACCAGCTGGCTAATTGCAGGATTATCTTTAGTTGTTGCCTTAATCGCGACTCTTTTGTTAGCAAGAGGCTTTTTAAAGCCCATTAAACGGCTTTTATATGGGACTAATCAGCTTGCTAATGGTGATTTTTCAATCCGTGTTGCGGAAGTCGGCCACGATGAACTGGGGCAATTAGCGAAAGATTTTAACCATTTAGCTTCAACCCTTGAAAAAAATGAACAGATGCGTCGCGACTACATGGCGGATATCTCTCATGAGTTACGAACACCATTATCCGTCTTACAAGGTGAATTAGAAGCGGTACAAGACGGTGTTCGTAAAGCCACCCCTGAGACCATTAATTCTTTACTCGCAGAAACGCAAACATTGATTAAACTCGTCAATGATTTGCATCAACTGTCTCTGTCTGATCGTGGTTCATTAGTGTATCGCATACAGTCTGCGGATATTATTCCATTAATTGATATGACGATTGGCCAAGCCCATTGGCGACTTGAAGAAAAACAGTTAACCGTTGAGGCCAATTTACCTCAGCAGCAAATCATTAATATCGATCCTGACCGTATCCTACAGCTCTTTTATAATTTAATGGAAAATAGCCTACGCTATACCGACCCTCTCGGTAAAATAGTGATTCGAGCCACTGTTGAAAATGACCAGTTTTCCCTTTATTGGGAAGACAGTGCTCCGGGGTTAACGGCACAGCAATGTAGCCACCTGTTCGAACGCTTCTATCGCGCTGAAGAGTCTCGTAGCCGTGCTAGCGGCGGCTCTGGCCTAGGATTGGCAATTTGTTATAATATTATAGAAGCCCATAAAGGAAGCATACATGCTAGCCCTTCTTCTTTAGGTGGCGTATGCATTGCTATCCATTTACCGCTTAATCAAAAGGAAAATGAGCAGTGACAGTATTAGAAACTTCAAGTGCCAATGTATTGGTTGTTGAAGATGAGCCAAAACTTGGACAACTACTGTACGATTATCTTCACGCCGCTGGGTACCAGCCTTCACTGCTACAAAGGGGTGATGGCGTCGTTGATTATGTGCGACAACATCAGCCGGATATTATCCTACTTGATTTAATGCTGCCGGGTATGGATGGATTGAGCATTTGCCGCGAACTGCGGAAGTTTTGCGAAATACCGATTATTATGGTGACGGCAAAAACCGAAGAGATCGACCGTTTATTAGGTCTTGAAATCGGTGCTGACGACTATATTTGTAAGCCTTTTAGCCCTCGCGAAGTGGTGGCACGCGTGAAAACTATCTTACGACGTTGTCAGCGTCTCCCCATCTCCGATAAAAGCAAGACACAACTGGTCATCGATGAAAATGCTTTTCAGGTTCGCTACGGCGAACAGCTGTTAGAATTGACCCCCGCTGAATTCCGTTTACTGAAATTCTTGTCTGATAACGCCGGAACCGTTTTCTCTCGTGATCAGCTACTTGATATTCTTTATGATGACCATCGTATTGTTACCGATAGAACGATTGATAGCCATGTGAAAAACTTACGTCGTAAACTTGAATCCCTCGACAGTGAAAAAACGTTTATTCGCTCTATTTATGGTCTTGGTTATCGGTGGGATGAGGTCTAGCCTTATTCATTGATGCAGGTCAGTTAGACTTACTTTTTGTGGGGAATATTTTGATTTCCTGAAAAATCGCGCTAAAATCAGCTCCCTTTAAAATACTTATCCTCTAAAGGGTAAGTCCTGACTTGACATCAGACAGAGAACCAACCATGTTTACACCAGAATTATTATCTCCAGCAGGTTCGTTAAAGAACATGCGTTACGCCTTTGCTTATGGTGCCGATGCCGTTTATGCGGGACAACCTCGCTATAGCCTGCGCGTACGTAACAACGAATTCAACCATGAAAATCTCGCTAAAGGGATCCAAGAAGCCCACGAGTTAGGTAAGAAATTCTATGTTGTTGTTAACATCGCGCCGCATAATGCCAAACTCAAGACTTTTATCCGTGATCTCACTCCTGTCATTGAAATGGGACCAGATGCATTGATTATGTCTGACCCTGGCTTAATTATGATGGTACGTGAAGCCTTCCCTGACATGGATATTCACCTGTCCGTGCAAGCAAACGCCGTTAACTGGGCATCGGTAAAATTCTGGAAGCAGATGGGGTTAACGCGAGTGATCCTATCGCGTGAGTTATCCCTTGAAGAGATTGCTGAAATTCGTAAGCAAGTGCCTGATATCGAATTAGAAGTGTTTGTTCATGGTGCACTTTGTATGGCTTACTCTGGCCGTTGTCTTCTTTCAGGTTATATTAATAAACGTGACCCCAACCAAGGTACTTGCACCAATGCTTGCCGTTGGGAATATAAAGTCGAAGAAGGTAAAGAAGACGAGGTTGGCAATATCGTCCACATGCATGAGCCTATCCCTGTCAAAAATGTTGCCCCTACGTTAGGCGAAGGCACCCCAACGGATAAAGTATTTATGATTGAGGAAGCAAAGCGTCCAGGTGAATATATGACCGCCTTTGAGGACGAACATGGCACTTACATCATGAACTCGAAAGACTTACGTGCTATTGAACACGTCGAAAATCTAACAAAAATGGGTGTTCATTCACTGAAAATTGAAGGACGTACAAAGTCATTTTATTATTGTGCACGTACGGCGCAAGTTTATCGTCGTGCTATTGATGATGCTGTTGCAGGCAAACCTTTTGATCCTACCCTTCTTTCAACCTTAGAAGGCTTAGCTCATCGCGGCTACACGGAAGGCTTTTTACGTCGTCATACTCATGATGCTTATCAGACTTATGAGTACGGTTACTCAGTTTCAGAAACGCAGCAATTTGTGGGCGAATTCACAGGAAAACGCGTTAATGGACTTGCTGAGGTTGATGTAAAAAATAAATTCAGTGTTGGTGATAGCCTAGAATTAATGACACCCGCAGGCAATATTGTGTTCACCCTTGAGACGCTTCATAACCGTAAAGGGGAAGCAATTGAAGTGGCACCAGGAAATGGGCATATTGTGTACCTTCCTGTTCCCGATGATGTTGAACTCGATTTTGGTTTATTGATTCGGAATCTGGCAGGCACCACAACACGTTCACCTCATCAGCCAGAAATGACAACTACTGCTTAGTTCAGACACTTATTATCTATTCTGATTATAATGCTAGATATCAATAATTTAATTTATTGATTTTCTAGCATTTTTTATTTCCTCAATTTATATTATTTCCTTATAAAACAGGATTATCAATTGATAATCATTCTCATAAATAGTGATTCTCCGTGAAAATGTATTTAATATCCATTTTTATGCAATAGATCACAACAATTAGCTATTCAATGTCGTATAGTCACAATCGAAAATGAAGAACTAGAAAGTCATAAAATAAGACTAGGAACCACCTCCTTGGCTGGCTCAATCTCCCTTGAGCTAGCCATTTCTTTTTTTACCTCTGCGAACTCCCCGTTAATTATACTTATTTTAGCCATGTGATTATTTAATAGTTGCCACTACCCCAACTATCGGGTCTATACTTTTATCACTCTTTTTTTCATTACAAGGATCAAAATGGCTATCGATAAGCTTCATCGCGCACTCGTTATTCTTAATGGCAAACAAGCAGCCAATCCTGAACTCAGAAAATCAATCTATCAACTACGTGACGAAGGTCATACGATTTGGGTGCGTATCCCATGGGAAAACAGTGAGTTACCTCTTTTTATTGAGGAAGCCATAAAGCAAGGCGTAGAAACCATTATTGCAGGCGGCGGTGATGGCACTATCAATGCGGTATCAAGCGCGCTAATGGCTTTACCTGACACACAACGCCCAGCTATGGGGATTTTACCATTAGGAACCGCGAATGATTTCGCCACTAGCGCTAATATTCCTATGGATATCCATGCTGCTTTAGCATTAGCAGTAAAAGGTAAAGCTTTTGCTATCGATATTGCTAGAGTGAATCATGATGCTTTTTTTATGAATATGGCCACTGGGGGATTTGGTACACGCATCACCACAGAAACGCCAGAAGCCCTAAAATCCGCTCTCGGTGGCGCGGCCTATGTGATTAACGGCCTATTACGCCCTGACACCCTAAAAACTGATACCTGTAAAATTGAAACTGAACATTTTAACTGGGAAGGCGAAACTTTAGTCGTCGCCATCGGCAATGGTAAACAAGCAGGTGGAGGTCAGCAACTCACTCCAGAAGCGTTAATCGATGATGGTAAATTGAATTTATTGATCGTGCCTGCGCGTGATGTGATACCCGCCCTACTGACGAATTTGTTCACCAATGACAAAAATCAGCATTTAATTGAAAAAACAACTTCTTGGGTCAAAATTTCATCCCCCCATGAAATGGTATTTAATTTGGACGGAGAGCCACTTTCTGGTGAAACTTTCACCTTTGAGTTACTACCTGAAGCGATCCACTGCCGATTACCGCCTCAATGTGGCTTGTTATCTTAAATTTAATGATTAACATCCCCTAGACTTTTGTTAAATGGAGGAAGTCATGACTGATATCGCCAAGCTGTTAGGTTCTGAAGCATCAACGCTTCTTGACCATCGTTGCCAAACCATTCCCCGTGACAGCATTTATTTACCTGGTTCTGATTTTGTCGATCGTGTCATGATCGATAATAACCGCCCCAATAGCGTCCTTCGTTCAATGCAAACTTTATTTAATCATGGTCGCTTAGCGGGAACGGGTTATTTATCTATTCTTCCTGTGGATCAAGGCGTTGAGCATTCAGCAGCAGCCTCATTTGCCGCTAACCCCCTCTATTTTGATCCTAAAAATATTGTAGAGTTGGCCATTGAAGCCGGTTGTAACTGTGTTGCCTCTACCTATGGCGTACTGGCTGCCGTTTCCCGTCGTTATGCTCATAAAATTCCTTTTTTAGTTAAGCTCAATCATAACGAAACCCTTAGTTATCCAGCACAATATGACCAAACACTCTATGCAAGTGTCGAACAAGCATTTGAAATGGGGGCGGTTGCTGTAGGTGCTACCATCTACTTCGGTTCTCATGAGTCTCGTCGCCAAATTGAAGAAATCTCAGCGGCATTTGAACGGGCACATGAACTTGGTATGGTCACAGTTCTCTGGGCTTATTTACGCAACTCCGCATTTAAAAAAGATGGCGTTGATTACCATGCAAGTGCCGATTTAACAGGGCAAGCTAACCACATCGCGGCGACTATTGGCGCTGATATTGTTAAGCAGAAAATGGCTGAAAACAATGGGGGCTATAAAGCCATTGGGTTTGGTCATACTGATGAGCGCGTTTATACCAAACTGACAACAGATAACCCAATCGACCTTGTACGTTATCAATTAGCCAACTGCTACATGGGACGTGCGGGCCTGATCAACTCCGGCGGCGCTTCAGGGCAAAATGATTTAAGTGATTCCGTTCGTACTGCTGTAATCAACAAGCGTGCAGGTGGTATGGGATTAATATTAGGCCGTAAAGCCTTTAAGAAATCGATGAAGGAAGGCGTCGAGTTAATCAATGCCGTGCAAGATGTTTACCTGAATAAAGACATCACCATCGCTTAAGCTTTATCTACCTAACGTCCTCTGATTGCAGGATAAAATTGTTAACAAAGCGGGATAAAAAACCTCTTTTCCCGCTTTATGTTATCAGGAAAAATGATACTCAATTTTCCTAATTGATTTTCAATCAGCATAGCCAATATGCCAGCAAGCACACTCTGTCAATCAGTAACATGGAGCCTTCATAAGAAGGCACTTTTGTGGTTCACCTTACCACCACGCATGAAAATGATGAACAGGTCCGATCCCTTCCCCCACCTCTAAGCTATCCGCATGCTCTAACGCCGCTTGTAAATATGCTTTGGCTTCAGGAATCGTTTGCTGCCAATTAGCAAATCGAGGCCTCAGTGCCGCTAATGCGGCAGACAGAGTGCAGCCTGTACCATGAGTATGACGCGTATTCACTCTTGGTGACGTAAAGCGCCACTCGCCTTCAGGAGTAATCAACCAATCGGGACTTTCACTGTCAGTTAAATGTCCACCTTTCATTAAAACCGCCTGACACCCCATTTCTAGTAATCGATGCCCTTGACTGAGCATTTGGGCTTCTGTTTTCGCGACTTGTTCATCTAACAATGCCGCCGCTTCAGGTAAGTTAGGGGTAATAAGTGAAACCAAAGGCAGAAGCTCACGTCGCATCGCATCAATTGCGTCAGGAAGTAATAATGGATCACCACTTTTAGCGATCATCACCGTATCTAAAACAATATGAGGAATATGATATTGCTTTAAGGCTTGCGCCACGACAGCAATGACTTCTTGGTTGAATAACATGCCGATCTTAGCGCTATCAATACGCACATCACTAAGTACCGATGCGAGCTGCGCAGCAACAAACGTATCAGGTAATTCGTGAACTGATTGCACACCTCGGGTATTTTGCGCTACCAAAGCAGTCATTACACTCGTTCCATAAGCACCGAGTGCCGAAAACGTTTTTAAATCCGCTTGGATCCCAGCGCCACCAGAAGGGTCTGTTCCAGCAATGGTTAACGCATTGATTCTCATGAAATGTCACTCCTAAGCACAGCATAAGGAGTGGTCTATTGGAAGGTTTATCATTGACGCTTCCGACTTCCCTACGCTGGCATTATCCAGATCAGGTAATACGGGTGCTTCTCAGTCTTAAGCGACGCCCCGAGCCAAAAATACTGAGTAAGTATCGCATTTTTTCTCGCAGCAGACCAGCCTATCAGCCATAGCTTTCCTTACATGGCTGATTATGCAGAGACAATTAAGATAATGCCCAATATTAGGCAAATTCAATTAATGCTGTTATAACTCACCTATGTAAACTAAAATAATTAAAGTGTATAAGCATATTATCAGTCATGATAGTCGAGACTTATTACCCATATTTATCTACTTCAATGCCATCGAAACACGCATTAACCTGAATCGGATTTACAATGAGAGTTAATAAAAAATTGCAGCAAGTTGTAGGAGCATCAGCTTTAATGATGACTTCCATCTGCTTCGCGTCATCCACCAACACAGCTCAAGAGTCTGAGGGACTCTGGGATAAATTTACTCGAAATGTCAGTACTACTTGGGATTCGGATCAATACGACATCTATATTCCTGTTTTAACATGGCATAACCGGTTTACTTACGATAAAGAAAAAACCGACAGTTATAATGAAAATCCTTGGGGATTTGGTCTCGGTAAATATCGCTATGATGAAGATAATGACTGGCATGCCTTATATGCTATGGCGTTCATGGACTCACATAACAAAGTCGAGCCAATCGCAGGTTATGCTTTTCAAAAAATGTGGATCCCAGGCGAACTGGATGGTTTTAAAATGGGGGCAGGTTTCACGTTAAGCGTGACGGCTCGTGATGACTACTACTATATTCCATTGCCTCTACCACTCCCATTAGTTTCTATGGAATATGACCGATTAGCGGTTCAAGCCACTTATATTCCAGGAACTCATAATAACGGCAACGTGTTATTTGCCTGGCTTCGTTGGCAGTGGTAATCCGTATTATTCATTAAATAACAACAAAAGTGGTCAGCAACAGTATTCTGTTACTGGCCATTTTGATTGATGCATTATTTTTGATTCGTTGCTTTCCGATAAGTTAAATACCCAACAACACCACCACCGCCATCTTGCGGGTGATTTATGCCATCCATAACATTGACTGTTTCGAAATCAAAAGGCGAAACGCCTTCTAGGCAAGCAACATTCACGCCATATTGTTCAGGATTTGAGCGCCGTTGATGAAAGGTATAAATGCCACAAACAGAACAGAAGAAATGAGCAGCCTGCTGTGTGTTAAACCGATACTCGGTTAACTTTTGTTTGCCTTCAAGAATTTCAATACCAGATAATGGTGCAGAGACTGCAATTGCCCCTCTCATTCGGCAGTAGGAGCAATTGCATCGTCTTAGGGTATTCAATCCATCGGTGAGTGTTACTTTGAATTTAACGCTGCCACAATGGCATTGGGCAAATCGTGTCTCCATAAAGCCTCCCATCAATGAAATGAATAATTACATTAATTGATGTTGAAGCTAATTAATTAGCTGTCGATGCCTTGTTTTTTTCAGCTTCTTGTTTCTTCGCCCCAGAGAACTGATAACCAATCCATAGCACCGCAATCCATACTGGCATGATCAAGACCGAGATCCTTAGCCCATCCATCATTAAGATAATAATTAAAATCATCGCTAAAAAGGCTAAGCACAGGTAATTGCCGAATGGATACCAAATACTTTTAAACTTCGTTTCAATACCTTGTTTGTTCATTTGCGCTCTAAACTTTAAGTTAGAAACACAAATCATAATCCAGTTAAGAACCAGCGTTGTCACAACCAATGTCATCAGTAAAGCAAATGCTTTACCTTCCATGATAAAGTTGATCACAATACCGCCAGAAGTTGCAATACCCGATACGATCAGCGCCATGACAGGCACGCCACCTTTATTTACTTTCGCCATAAATTGAGGGGCATTTTGTTGTTGCGCTAAGCCATATAACATACGGCTTGTACAATAAGCTGCACTATTATACACCGAAAGAGCAGCGATCAAGATAATCACATTTAATGCATTTGCAACCAGGATGTCACCTAATTCATGGAAAATTAAAACAAATGGACTTGTTTCACCATCTAGATTAACCCATGGGTATAAGGCCAGTAATACCGTTAGTGAGCCTATATAGAAAATCAGGATACGATAAACAACTTGGTTGATCGCCTTCGGAATACTTTTTTCAGGCTCTTCGGCTTCCGCGGCAGTGATCCCAACCAGCTCAAGGCCACCAAATGAGAACATAATAATGGCTAATGCCATTAATAACCCTATAAAATCATTAGCAAAGAAACCACCATGCTCCCATAAGTTAGAGATGCTGGCTTGTGGGCCACCTTTACCGCTCAATAATAAATAACAACCAAAGACAATCATCGCAATTACAGCAATCACTTTAATTAAAGCAAACCAAAATTCGGTTTCGCCATAAGAGCGCACATTGATTAAGTTGACCGCATTAACAGCAATAAAGAAAACAGCAGCAGAGATCCAAATAGGTAAGTCAGGCCACCAACGTCGCATATACTCCCCTGCTGCGGTCAGTTCCGTCATCCCTACGAGGATAAACATAAACCAGTAATTCCAGCCAGACAAGAAGCCCGCAAAACCGCCCCAATACTTAAACGCGAAGTGGCTAAATGAACCTGCAACAGGCTCTTGAACAATCATTTCCCCTAACTGACGCATAATCAGAAAGGCGATAAAACCACATAATGCATACCCTAGTAATACAGAAGGCCCCGCCATCTTAATCGTTGTGGCTATTCCAAGAAACAACCCTGTACCTACGGCGCCCCCCAAAGCAATCAATTGGATATGCCTATTCTTTAATCCACGCTTTAGCGTCTGCTGCTCTTGCGCCATAACTTTACCCTTATCATCCTATATATTTGCTTGTTATCTCTAATTATTGAGCAAATCATACACGTTTATTTGAATTTTATTATTAACACTATCTCAATACCTACTCTGCCCTATTATGAGCATTTAGCATATTAAATATTGAGGTTACGTGACAAAAATTGCAGAAGGAGCACATTATGACGCATAAAAGAATAAATTCAAAACGGTAACCAGTCAGTGACTCCGCAGATACCATATATAAAGTTTTCGCCGCCTTGGTCGCAAAGGCTATCCATCGCTAAAAGATATAAGAAAATGCAGGTTATCACGATGCAAATACCGATCACCAATTTGTATTTCAACTATGATCTCCCTTAAAAACGGCGTAATACATATTACTTTTCATGGTGTTATAATTAATTCACTCTCGAGTAAGGTGATATGGCTATCTGTCGATGATGGTTAACATAAAATGTTACATCAGTCATTCAAGTAAAGTTTGAGGAAAATAAGCAATTTCCATCCATTTTTGTATTTATGCTCAATTTTCCAACTAATCGTTAAAAACCCAGTTTGATTGACTTTTTTTTCATCAATTCAATGGCAATTCCGCACAACCAGCCTTTGTCATAAACAAATGAAGTTGTGTATACTTCAGCTGCTTTATTAAGGGCTATCAGAAGTTAATGTTTATTTTTCAATCATATTGATAAATATTCTGCTCGCCGCTTCATCAATAATGATAGACAAATAGTTTTATACGGGTTCGTCATACCGTGCTAGATTGGTCACGAATGACCCCTACGGAGTTCGGGTATACATGTTTTACTATTGTTCTTTATTACATAATTGAGGAATAATGCTTTAATTAACTCAATTCGACAGAACAACTGTACTTCGAACAAAATTTAACGCCAAAAGGTCAACGACCTCAGTAATTAAATCGAGATGCCACAAGACAACCACTTAGCACTTGTTTATGCCCTAAGCAAATGGATTGAAGAACATTTAGGCCGTGTTATCCATTTAGAAGAGCTTGCTGCCTACTCAGGCTATTCGCTTTGGCATATGCAGAAAATTTTTAAAGAAGTCACTGGAATTTCATTGGGTAAGTATATTCGCCAACGCCGACTTGCTGGCGCGGTAAACCTGTTGAGAAACAGCGATCAGTCTATTTTCGATATTGCACTAGACTTTGGGTTTGGTTCACAGTCGCATTTCACCTACATGTTCCGTAAAGAATATGGCATCACGCCATTTGATTTTAGGCAAAATGTTGATATTGATTTAGACGTCAAAGAACCATTACATTTAGCGAACCACCGTGAGTGAAGATGCCTTATTGGCATTGAAACTATCACGTCTCTTCACGCATTCAATGCCATAAGCCATTGTCACTTTAGTAATTTTATATTATCAGCGCACCCGAACTATCCCATAGCGACGAGGCAAGTCCTTGGGATAACGCATTCAATATGCAAAGCCATCTTACACATTTATCGTCACCACTCTTTTTTAGCTAATTTACATTTTTTGTAAATAGAGTAAGGTATTTCAATTAAATATCATTAATCGGAGGCGTTGATGTCTATCAAACTGGTAGCGATTGATTTAGATGGTACTTTACTCAACTCTCAGCACCAAATTACACCCGCTGTCAAAGATGCCGTCATTCAGGCTAAAAATAAAGGTGTTCGTGTTGTACTCGCATCTGGGCGACCATTTTCTGGGATATCCCCTTACCTTAAAGAGCTCGGGCTAGATAACGCATCTGATTACTGTATTAGTAATAATGGGAGTGTCATTCATCAAGCCAATGATGGTACTCATTTAATTGAAAACTTACTGGATTTCGCTGATTACCAATATTTTGTCTCCCTTGCTAACGATGTGGGTGTACATATGCATGCGCTTGCACAAAACACCATGTTTACAGCGAATCGTCATATCAGCCATTACACGGTCCACGATGCCTATCTGACCAATACACCTCTTGTATATTGCCCTGCAAATGAAATGGACACTGACCTGAAATTTACAAAGTTCATGATGGTCGACCAGCCTGAAAAGCTCAGTGTCGGTATCGGTTATATTCCTGAAGACGCTTTTGAAAGTTACTCTTTAATGCATACAAGCCCTTACTTTTTAGAAATCTCGAACAAAACAGCCAGTAAAGGCGCGGCATTACAATTGATTTGTGAGAAACTCGGCATCACACCCGATAAAGTCATGAGTATTGGTGATCAAAATAACGATGTGCAAATGCTACAATATGCCAAAGTACCTGTCGCGATGGGAAATGCGATTGATAATGTTCGAAACATCGCAAAATTTGTTACAACAACCAATAATGAAGATGGTGTTGCTGTTGCACTAAATAAATTTATCAACCACCAATAATCTGTTTGGCAGTGAATTTCACTGCCAAATGAAGATATACCACAAAATAATACCATTCATTTACGTATCACCCTCTTAATTTCGCTGCTGTTAAAAATATAATTCAACAGCAAAACCTTACTTACTTCTCTAAATTTGATACTATCTGCCCCCTTAAAAATACTGTAATACTAAAATATTCATTGCAAAATAAACATTACAAACAGGTAGTAAAATGTTTTCAACTAAAGATATGGTAATTCTTGGGATGATGGTCTTCGCGCTGTTTTTAGGCGCTGGCAACATCATTTTTCCTCCAATGGCAGGCTATCAGTCCGGTACCGATTGGTTTAGTACCTCGCTCGGTTTTATTATCACAGGTGTTATTCTGCCTTTCATGACACTGGTCACTGTCGCCGTTAAAGGCAGAGGAGAAAGACTGTCCGTTGATTTACCCAAATGGGTCGCTGTTATTTTTTGGGTTGCTCTGTACTTAATTGTTGGCTCCACTTTTGCCATGCCTAGGGTAACAAATACGGCATTTGAAATGGGCTTTATCCCTTTAGGATTTGTTGAAAAAAGTACAGCATCTCATTTGACCTTTGCTTTGATTTTCAACGTTTGTTCGCTGTTTTTCATGCTTAAGCAAGGTACGATGATCAGCGCTATTGGCAAATTCATGACACCGGCTTTGCTTGTTCTCTTAGTGGTTGTGGGTATCGCTGTCGTTGTGGAGCCGCTGTCTCCAATTAATGCCCCCGTGAAGCAATATGCGGATTACGCCTTCTTTGGCGGTGTTATTGATGGCTACCAAACTATGGATGTATTGTCCGCAATGGCATTTGGTGGGATCGTAGCTCGCGCATTAGCCTCGAAAAAAATCACTGAACCTCGCCAAGTTGCTTTTATCACCATTAAAGCCGGTTTAATTTCCGTGAGCTTACTGGCGGCTCTCTACATTTGTTTATTCTATCTTGGTGCGACCAGTGAAGTTGTCGCGAATACCGCGACAAATGGTGGGCAAATCTTCTCACGCTACGTTGATGCACTGTTTGGTTCAATTGGCACATGGATTATGTGTGGCATTGTTTTATTAGCCAGTATGACAACACTGGTTGGTGTTACTAGCGCATGTGCGGACTATTTTGCGACCTTCCATCATCGTTTAGGCTATCGCTTTTGGGTCGTCTTTTTCACACTACTCACGACCATTGTTTCAACCTTTGGCTTGGATACGCTGTTAAGAGTCACTATCCCTGCTCTACTGATGATTTACCCGTCGTCAGTGACGATTGTGTTCTTGCAATTTGCTCGACGTTATATGGCGGCACCAAGAGTATCTTATGGCATCACAATTGCCGTTATTGTCTTCATGAGCTTGTTAGATACGCTCAACAATATGGCATTACTCAGCGAAGGCGTTAAACAATTTTTAGTGAGTCATTTACCGCTGTTTGAACAAGGTATGGGCTGGCTAATACCGGGGATCATTGCTTTCATTATTTCTTTATTTATCGGAAAAATGTTTTCAGGTAAACCTGCGCAACTCAATGATGAACTTGCTTAATTAATCCGTTCACCTTTCTATAGCGCCCTCTATTTTTGTTGGGCGCTTTTCACTGAAACTTTGACAAGAGAAACACGCCGAGTCGCTAAAAAACAAATTATTGACCCGAGTGTTACCATTACGACACCTTGCCAAAAACCTAAAGTCAATGTTGTACTTAATAGCATCGACGAAAAAGCGGTTGATATTACTGGGGTGAAGTAAGATAGCGTTCCTAAAAAAGCCACGTTGCCTCTAATCACGGCTAACGTCCATAAAGCATTTGCTCCACCTGTCGCTAATGATGCAATCACGAGTAATAAAATACTTGATAACGAAATATGAAAATGTTTATCTGGTTCAAATGCAAACAGTATCCATAATCCCACGGCTGTCAATAGAAAAAACAGCACCATTCCGTTGTGCCCACCTGAAATACGCTTCGTCACATTACTGTAAAACGCCCAAAGAATCGCCCCAACAAAAGCTAAAAGATAACTGACAGGGTTGCTTGAAATATTATTCGCTATAGCTTCAATAGAAATAGGTTGATCACCGGAAATAACCCAAATTAAACCTGCAAACGCTAAGCACAGCCCAATACCAAGAAGCAAGGTAAATCGTTGCCGATTAAAAAAGACAGCTAACGCAATTGTAAAACTTGGCCATAAATAATTCACCATACCGAGTTCTATCGCTTGTTGGCGGTCTCGCGCTAACCCTAATGCAAGCACAAAACAGATTTCATAACTGACGAATAACAACGTGCCCCAAATTAAATAGCGTTTAGGATAAAGGTGAATTTTGGGCAACCCCATGAATAAAACCAAAATCACTGTTCCTAAGCTGTAAATTAATGCAGCCCCGCCAACAGCACCAAAATTTTCACTCGCACTGCGTACTAACCCTACGATTGTGCTCCACAGTAAAATCGAGACCACACCATAAAATGTTGCTGCATACCGCTTTAAATTCATTGTTTTCTCGGTTGGATAATTGCCTTGTTCACCTATAAGAAAAACCTTAAAGCTCAAACAATTAGAAAGCAAGTATTATTAATACTGTTTATATAATAGAAAACACAATAAGAGCCAGTGTTAAAAACATGACTCTTATTGTGTAATGATTAGACTGATTGTTTATCAACCCACTGTTGCACTTGTTCTTTTTCCCAAATACCTTGTTCAACTTGGGACTTTAATTCTGGATGCTGGTCAATATCGAATGTCGGTATTCCCCCCGCTTTTCTTTGTCGATCGTAATCCTTAGCCAACTTAAAGGCTATTCCTGATAACAGTAAAATTGCAATTAAATTAGTTATTGCCATCACCCCCATCGATAAGTCAGCCATTTTCCAAATAAGCGGCATTTCCGCTAACGTCCCAAACATCACCATCGCTAATGCTGCCAAACGCAAAATAAATAAGCTGGTCGTGTGATTATTTTCTAAAAATATCATATTGCTTTCTGCATAAGCATAATTGGCAATAATAGAGGTGAATGCAAAAAAGAAGATAGCAATTGCAATAAATGTCGACCCCCAACTCCCCACAACTGACGATAAGGCAAGCTGAGTTAACTCAATCCCATTAATCTTTTCAACTGGATTGTCAAGAACACCAGAAGAGAGAATGATGATGGCTGTCGCGCTACAAATCACGATTGTATCCATAAAAACACCAAGCATCTGCACATAACCTTGTGATGCGGGATGCGGTGGATATGGTGCTGCTGAAGCGGCAGCATTCGGCGCTGATCCCATTCCGGCTTCATTCGAGAATAAACCGCGCTGAATCCCCTGTGTCATAGCTTGACCTACGCCATAACCAATTGCTCCTCCAGCAGCTTCTTGTAATCCAAAAGCATTACGGATAATTAGCATGATGACATCTGGTAGCCGCTCTATATGATGACCGAGAACCCAAAATGCAAGTATCAAATACGCTAACGCCATAATCGGAACAATAAACTCAGCAACCTTTGCAATTGATTTTAATCCGCCAAATATGACAACACCACTCATCACGACAAGGACTATACCAACATATAGAGGGTTAAAATCAAATGCTACAGCCGTTGCTTGTGCGATAGAGTTCGCCTGAACGGCATTGAATACCAACCCAAATGCAATAATTAAAAAAATAGAAAAGAGAACGCCCATCCAGCGAAGATTTAACCCTTTTTGCATATAATAAGCAGGGCCACCGCGATAATTTCCTTGGTCATCTTTCGTTTTATACAATTGTGCAAGTGTAGATTCAATAAAGGAAGTTGCCATTCCTAGCATCGCCACAACCCACATCCAAAAAATAGCACCTGGACCACCCACCGTTATCGCAATAGCGACCCCCGTTAAATTTCCGGTTCCCACTCTTGCGGCTAAGCTGGTACACAAGGCTTGAAAAGAAGATATCCCCGCTTTACTGGACTGGTTGCTATTTTTTAAAACACCGAACATATGACCAAAATGGCGAAACTGGATGAATCCTGTTCGAAGAGTAAAGTAAATACCCACACCAAGTAATAAATAGATGAGGAGAGAGCCCCAAACAATGTTATTTAGATAATTTACAATTTCTACCAAACTATTCTCCTTATATGAATATATAAATAAAGATTATTGTTTATATAATGATAGCCTTTTGATATCCCATCTCTCAGGCATACAAAGTTCACGATATAAACTCACTTTTTATAGCGCCCCTAATTAAATACAGAACAAAGGATCATAAAACTATATTTTTTTATCTTTTCTGTAAAACATTTTCTGTATTGAGAATATGTTAGATCAAATTTTATTATCGCCACGCTTAACATCCTTGGGTTAACCACAATTATTATTAATATTTATCAATAGATTACAAAGCAACCCAACCAATCATAGAAAAGTTAATCAATTGATTTTTTTATTCTGCCAACACCTTATCTTATTTGCATATATAATAATCATATTCTCATATTAATGGCTGTAATAAAATGAACTTACTATATTCCTGAATATAGTTATTCAGCTAATAAGGCCAATAAATCTATTTATCAATAATGCTAATTTTTTATTCAATCATTTGTTATTTGGTATGAACGCGAACACTCATGGGAGAGTGTTGATAAAATACGCGCCTGAACCTATCCGAAAATAATCGAAAAAAGACAATGATAAATAGCCATTGCTTCTATTAGTGCAACACAATAAACTTTACAGCTAAATCGTAACCCTATTGAAGGTTAAAAAATGAAAATCACCATTAAAATCTCTGATGATGCAGTATCTAAAAACCTCTATGATGCCTTTACCGCTGAATTACGCGCTAGAGTGTTAGAAGTCTACCCAGGTAGTGACCTATATATTGTTCATGACAGTGGTGCGACAACATTCGACACTTCAGGTTTTCATGATGATAAAGAAGCACATATTGTTCTCCATGAACTGGTTGAAGATGTTCTTCATCATGGCCATTGGTCAAAATAATTATTTTTGACTCATGCTTACCGGCCTTTAATTTAAACGTTCACGACATTTGAAGGCCGGTGAACAATATCCATTCTATTTGATTATTCCTCTCATTTTTAATTCTGATCAAGATCATGTTTGTAGCAATCTAACCTGCTTAAAAATCGAAACGCCTTTTCTTTCCACCGTTATATGATAGATTATATAACGTAATTTTCATTTACATTGCTTTTGCTCATTATGGCAGCCAGTATTTTTACTGGCTCTTTTTTGTTTCAAAATGCGAAAAGATACGTAAACTAAGACCTTTTCAGCCTATTCTGCTATAGTTTCAGTTCGTTACCCTATAAAGTTAAATCTCATTTAGTGTAAAACTAGAGGTACTGCCATGAAACGTCTTTTACTTGCTGTATGCTTTGCCCCTGTCATTGCTATGGGTGCTAATGAACCACTTAACATTAGCCAAATTGCCAATGACTACTGTGATATCACTGGCCAAGCGCTTAACGATGCTTATCGTTCAGATAAAAGCAGCAATGAATTAGCAATAAATACACTTAGCCAATTAAAGAGCAAAAATGTTGATCTTGCCAAATTAGAGACTAACGAAGCTGATTTGCAAAAAAACTTAGATGTCGCAATCAAAGCAGTCCGTGATAATAAAAGTCAATTTAAAAACCAAGATGAATTTACCGCATCGCTAAATGACTCTATTTCAGCGTGTAAGATCCAAACTGAATTGCTTCTAAACAAAGCCAAATAATCATCAATATAAAAATGCGCTCAATATTTGTTCAGATAATATTGAGCGCATTTTATCGACGCTTTCTGATTTACTGTTGTTTCTCTTGGCAGATACCGGTTATTGCTGCTTGGTTTGCTTCAGTATCACTCAATAATAATTGATTGTATCCAGAAAATTTCCCATCACGCACATCAATATTCGCAACAAAAGGTAAAGCTGAACTGTTATCATTCAGTTGATACATACCACACACGCGAACGCCTTCCCCCTCTTTATAGTGATTCCGCTTCACCACCTTAACATCCTTGAAGGTCACTTTCTGTTGTGAAGGCAACTTTTGTTCAACAAGTTGCTGAGCCATTTTTTGAATATCTGCATCATTTATTGATGTAACATATTGATATATAAAGCCAGCAATAATAATCAAGATCACAATAAACAGTTTGGTTTTTACACGTTTCAACAGATAACCCTTCTTTGCGTTTACTTTTATCTCTAATTATAACTGTATTAAATGGGGGAAAGTGAACAAAATGAGTCAAATTTACGCTTCATTAAATTTGGTTCCATTCTATCCCTCAATGGGATAACAGACCTTTATTTTGGTTATCTTTATGATAGATATATAGTTAAAATAAATTATTTGAAAAGATATTTATATAAAAATAAAAAATAAACTTTAATATTCTTTTTTTATTAATTTTCATTATATATTAATAAAAAAAACATTTTCAATTTTCACTCTCAACATTATAATCCAGAAACAATTCTCATTTAACCAACATAAACCAAATGAAAGAAAAAATAGTGAAAAACTTAGTTGACCTCACCTATGGCTCAAATAATGATGTTAAAATCGCGGCTATCAATGCATTAGGTGATTATAAATGCTCAATTGAACAACAAGAAGCTATTAATAGATTACTAGTTCTATGTGATGACTATAATAAAGATATCGCCATAGCCTCTATTAGTTCATTGAGTAAACTCGCCAAGTTTTTCACTGACTTATAGCAAAAAAAACAAAAACCATTGATTTTAAAGGAAAACATTGGGTTTATTTATATTATATACTATCGCTACGACCTAAGATTGATATCAAAAAATAAATTTCTAAATTAACAAACTGTATTTTTTATAATAAAAAATACACCTTAATCACTTTATTTTAAAAACTGAAACAGTTTCTTTTCATTGTGAATAAAATAAGAGGGATTTTGATGAAATTATGATTTATACCTCCATTTAGGTAAATATGATTGAAATAATAAATAAAAGAGCCACAATAATCATTAATAGATACCCAATAGGAGTATAATTATGAATTATCTTAAACCTCTTTTAATTTCAGCAAGCCTATTTGCCGTAAGTTTTACAACTTTTGCATATAACAATAATTATTGTGATGGCACTTGGCATAGAGGCAGTTATCACAATCAACAACAATATAATAATCGTCCTTGTGATGGTCCTCGTCACTATACTCATTCAGGGCGACATAATGGCATGATGCAGTACTCAACCTCAATTCAAACAGCGCAACCCTCTGAAACACTGAAAAAAATTGCGGAAGATACGCCTAAAGGAGAAAATGGTAAGCAATACCTTATTCGTGTTTCCGTTATCGAAGTTTTAAATAACGACTCTTCTCAAAATCCATAATTCAATCAGGGCAGCAAGACTGCCCTGTTCAGTGACAAAATGACAGTAACTAAAAATTTAAATCCCTATTGGCTGATAACCTTGCCATTCAGGTTTAAAATGTTCACCGTTTGGTTGCTCAACTAAATGTATGTAATACTCACCCACCTGATTGAGCAATAGACAATCATCAACATCCTTTAAATTATCTTTATGCTGCTGCTGACAATTAACTAAAAGTGAATGAATCGCTTTTTGCTTTGCAGCGCTTGCTGATTCTGCAACAAACAAATCAAACTCATGGAGTTCCGCTAAAGTAGATGATTGATATCCTCCAACATTAACAAAATACAACCGCTGTGAACTTACAGAAGGTTCGCGACTTAACTCAATTCTATAGCCATCCACCCAATCAATAATTGCATAGCCATCAATGTGGACTTTATCCTTATCACCGAACCACGCTTCCCTTAATGCTGGCCATGCATCTGTTGCTTGTTGAGCGACAACAAATTGCACATCATGCACTTCAATATTTGATTTACCTGCATTTCCACCAATATAAAACATAAATAACTTCATTTTGTATTCCGACTTTATCTTCCAATATCGATATGTAATCTATTACACATCGATATAAATTCAAAGTAAAAAAGCCCAGTATTTTGATAAAAACAGTAATGAATAATTTTTCATATTTATCATATCGTTATATATCCACCCCGTATCCACACATCTATTTTCATGCATAGAAATGAATAAAAACGCATTTTTTTTAAATAATTATTTACAAGTAAACAATTAACAATTATAACTAATCCAGTTTGTACTATTTCTATTGTAAGGAAACACCATGGATCGTCGTTCTTTTCTAAAAACAAGCTCAATTATCATGGGCGGATTGGCTAGCACAACTTTATTAAATCAAGCAATCGCTGAAACTAAAAGCCCTCTTGTACTTGATGCTCAACACCCTTTACTGCTCAATTTTAACGAGAACTCGTTAGGCATGTCCCCGAAAGCGAAAGATGCCGTTGTGGCCGCTTTACCGAACTCTTTTCGCTATCCAGATAGCGCTCGCGCGGAATTGATTACCGCTATTGGGCAACAGTACGCTTTATCTGATAAACATGTTTCTCTTGGGAACGGTTCTTCAGAAACAATTCAAGCCGCCATCGCTATGCTGGCAGCACAAGCACAAAAACAAAATATCAACTTTCAACTTGTTACACCGGATCCAACCTTTAACTATGCTGAGCTATACAGCATCCCACTCGGTGGAAAAATTACTAAAGTGCCGTTAAAAGAAGACCTGACTTTTGACCTGCAAAAGATGGAACAGCTAGCAAATGAGTTTGATGGATTGTCTATTATCTACATCTGTAATCCAAATAACCCAACAGCAATGATCACCCCTGCCAGTGAATTAGCAAAATGGATTAGTCATGCTTCAGAAAAACAATTTTTTATCCTAGATGAAGCCTATGCTGAGTATGTGGAAGATCCTAAATTTACCACTGCAATTGAACTGGTTAAACAAGGTCACAAAAACCTTATCGTGACACGTACATTTTCTAAAATTTTTGCTATAGCGGGACTTCGAGTCGGCTACGGAATCGCTAACCCAGAAGTCATTGCAGCCATTGATGCATTTTTGTCTATAGATAATACAAATACAGCAGGGGCAGTTGCCGCACTAGCTTCATTGAAAGATAAGCCATTTATTGCATATAGTCTGAAATCAAATAATTTATCCAGAAAAATTGTTGAGACTGCATTAAATGAATTAGGAATTACCTATGCGCCATCTCAAGCTAATTTTCTTTTCCATAAAGTAAAAGGTGATGTAAAAACTTATCAGCAAAGAATGGCAGATGCCCATGTGATGGTAGGCCGAGAATTTCCACCAGCATTAGGATGGAGTCGTTTAACATTAGGTACACCTGAAGAAATGGAACAATTTGTTATTATATTAAAACAGTTCCGCGAAAAAGGTTGGGTATAGTTTAAATTGCTTCCCCCGCATACTAGGTGTATGGGGGGATTAATGAAATACATCACAGAACAACAAACTCATTTCACATCCCATTAGCCCATACTCAAACCCAGACTTTTCTAACACTCAGCCCAGAGTCAACTCAGTCAATCCGTCATTCAACGTTATACAGCAACGCTTATCTTTATTTTGTTCCTGTAATGGTCAGCAAGGTATAACACTTCTCTCTTGCAACGCCATCCCTCTTTCCTTCATGTTATTCAACATAATACTCAAGCTTAACTTGTTAGCCAATATCGCACATTTCTCATGACACAGAGCGCTTATTAAGCAAGACGTCAGAATGGACCTTTAAAAATAAAGAATGCGCCAGCAAAAATCAGAAGAAAACCAATAATATGGTTAATTGTGATACTTTCGCCTAAATAGAGAACTGAAAAAATCACAAACACACAGAGTGTTATCACCTCTTGCATTGTTTTCAGTTCCGCAGCACTGTAATACTGGTGCCCAAGGCGGTTAGCAGGCACAGCGAAGCAATATTCGACAAGTGCGATTAGCCAACTAAAAAAAATAATGCTATACAATGGTTTATCGGTAAACTTTAGGTGTCCATACCACGCAAACATCATAAAAACATTCGAAATAATGAGCAATAAAATAGGATAAGATTTAGCAAGCATTTTAAAATAACGGGTAGTAAATAATGATGACATTATGCTGAGAATAACAATAAAATCTATAACAATCGATTTTCACATCATCATAAAAAAGCCATTTCAATCATCTTATTTCGATAACTCCTGCTATATTAATCATTATTCAAATCGTCTTTGGAGAAAACATGCCTATTCAATATCGTTTAATGCAGATAACCGATTGTGAAAATGTTGCTCAATTATTACAAGCTAATTCAGAATCTCAAGGCGGTGGACTATTAGGGGATTACCCATTAAGTAAAGTTAAGATGATGTTTACTCACTCAACCCATACGATAGTCGCTTATGATAAGAATTTCATCGTTGGTGTTGTATTCAGTTTTAGCCCATATGCGGACACTCTGCTGCCTCTTGCTAAATATATTACACAACAATTTAGTGAGTTAATGGAAAATAATTGGTTTTACGGTCCTGTATGTATTGATAAGACCTATCGTGGAAAGGGTATTCTCCAAGCACTTTTTGATGCGCTTCGTGCCAAGCATGCAGGAAATCCTATTGCCTTTATTAATGCCAGTAATCAACGCTCTTTAATTGCTCATCAAAAAATAGGTATGCAGGAAGTGGCTCAGTTTACTTTTAATAATGTAGATTATTATCTTGTCACTCATTAATGGCTCGATACTTATAAATAGGCCATGCTGATCTTTTTCTGTTATTTTATGTACTAAATAGTACATTTTTTGTTTTTATTTCCGTCATTATCGGTTACATTAGAAAAATGTGTATTATGGAGTACTCTTTTATGACTGATTTTTTAACTTCCAACCGAAAAGCGTGGGATAAGCAAGCGCAGCAACAGCAGCCTTGGTCTATTCCTGTTGACTCACAAACGGTAGCCAAAGCAAAACAAGGCGATTGGCAAATTCATTTAACCCCTTCTCCCCTACCTAAAGCATGGTTAGGTGATATTAAAGGTAAACGGATCCTGTGTCTCGCTTCTGCTGGGGGGCAACAAGCGCCTATTTTAGCCGCTGCTGGCGCGGATGTGACCGTATTTGATCTTTCCGACAAACAATTAGAGCAAGATAGGCAAGTTGCGATTAGAGATAACCTAAAATTAGAAACTGTCCAAGGAGATATGCGTGACCTACATCTATTTACGGATAACAGTTTTGACCTTATTTTTCACCCTATCTCAAATCTCTATATTCCAGATGTCAATCCTGTATGGCAAGAGTGTCAGCGAGTCTTAAAACCACAGGGAAGATTGCTATCCAGTTTTTTTAATCCTGTTGTGTTTATTGGTGATCGTGATCCACTGCTACGTGAACAACAATTGATTAAACCTATTTATAAACTGCCTTTTTCTGAAATAGAAGTACTTACGGAAGAGCAAATTAGCTTGAAACAACACAATGAGGAAGCTTTTGTCTTTGGTCATTCATTAACTGATCTAATTGGTGGGCAAATAAATGCTGGTTTTAATATCGCAGGTTTTTTAGAAGACTGGCAACCTAATCCACGATTTGTCATCGATAATTATCTACCGACTTTCTTAGCAACATTCGCCATTAAAGTCGCCTAATTTGAAATTATTCAGGTTGATTTTCTGTTAGATCAGCCTGATTGTTATCTTGACAATATCTCGCCCACACTAATTCAAACTGTTCTTTTGGAATAATGTCATCTATTTCTTCAACAAAGGGAATGGATACCATTGTCTTGCCTACCGCATTTTTATGATACCTAACAATAAAGCGCTTGAAACCGTAAGGGAGTTCATTCTTAAACCCGAAGACTTCCCCACAATAATACCCCGTCTCTTCACCATCTGCCGTTTTGTTCAGCATATGATAATTAACGTTTCTATATTGGGCCGCAGTTGGATAAGCAAGAAAATCTTCCACTGAATTTTCAATTTTTTTCTTAGTGTCGAATTCTGATACCTGAGCGATATCAGTCATAATACCGGCAATATAGGCACCACCCACAATAAGCAATAGCACTAGGCTTCTTAATAACATATTTCTCACAGTGATTTTTATGAAATGTAAACTGATTTATTATAGTAAATTGTAACAAATTGCGACAGAAAAATAATCACCTTAAAAAAATAATTTAATCCTATATCATCTGCTTTTGTTGCTTATTGTATAAGAGATTAACTTATATTGCTTGCAAAGTTATTGATATATTTGCCAAAGATAGATCAATATGGCTGCGGCTAAAATCCAATTGAGGGTTGCAACGCCTAAGCAAACCCACGCTGAAGTCTTCATCGCTAACAAATAAACTGTTAATAAATACAACATATAAGGGATTAATGACCACAAGCCAAATAGTGCGGTTTTACGTAAAGCTAACGCTCCCTGCTCTTGAATCACTATGATGTGTGCAATTAATGCAAAAGTTGGAAATAAAGGAACCAAACCAGCAATATAAAACAGCTTACTTTTTGATAATAAAGCAATAATTAAAACTGCAAGCGCACCTAACGAGCACTTTATAAATAATGAAAACATTATGACCTCTTCATGTTATTCAATTATTGAACGTCATTATCGCTGAACAAGCAAAAATACTCAGCGATTTTATACCGCATCGAGTCACGTTAAGTTTACCTGAGGAACATGGGGCAATACAATTTTAAAACAATAAGTTATTTTTAATAACATTAAGTTAGCTTCTGTATATATTTAAATTATTTTCCTTTTGAATATAAAGTATACACTGTTTTTGCCGATATCTTTGATTAGTGCCTACGCCTGACTTCTGTACGACTGCCATAAGGTATTGCCAGATTGTTTATATCTATTTGGTCATCACTTTATATCTATCAAGTAGTTTATTTGTACATGCTCAAGCATGTTACCGACAGTATGTAAGGAAATAATCAATGATGTCTGCTATTGCAAAAAAAACTAAATTACCTAATTTCCGATTTTCGTTTTCAGGTCTTAAAACAACTACACTCATTTGGCTGTTATCAGGATTACTGATTGTATTATTGCTTTCTTCTTGTTGGTTATTTTTTAGCTATCTAAAAAACTACCAAATAACCGTCGATAAACTGGACAACATTTATCAAGAGCAATCCGCGTTAAATAAGACATGGCAATCTCTTTTACAAGCGAGAAATACTATAAATAGAGCAAGTTCAAGACATTTATTAGTTATTAATAAAATGCAAACAGCAAATACTGACGTTGATAGTTTAGTCAAACAATTTCATGAAAAAATTGAGGATACAGAACAGCAATGGCTAGAATTCGCCAGCTTATCACAAAATAAAAATGAGTTAATATTTAATGAGTTAGATAAAAGTTATATTGAACTAAGAACCGCGCTAATAGAGTTGTCCAGTTTTTTAGTACAAGGCAAAACGTATGATTTTTTGAATCAACCGACACAAAAGTTTCAAGATGCATTTGAACAAAACCTCAATTATTATCACCAAAATCTCAATCAAAGCTATCATGAAATATCCGTTGCGAGTGAACAGCTATACCGAAAAAGCATTATAGGTATCATTACGGTCATTGTGATTCTAACGCTAGTCACATTATTAATTCGCTTCATTCTTCAATATCTATTTATTCGTCCTCTAAACCAAGTCATTGACGGCATCGAAAAAGTCAGCCAAGGCATTCTTTACCACAATTTTGATCACACTGGCCTTGCTGAAATAAAGTTACTTAAATCACATGTTTCTAACATGCAAAAAAAACTGATCGATATTGTCAAGAATATCCATTCAAACGCGCATAGTATAAAAAACGAACTAAATGAAATTACACAAATGAATCAAGATCTTTCTATTAGAGCAGATCAGCAAGCAGCTGCAATAGTTGAAACTGCGGCAAGTATAGAAGAACTCGATTCCTCTTTTAAACTTAATAGCGCCCATACTCATGAATCATGCCAATTAATGGAGAAAACCAGCATAACGATTGACAAAAGCAATGAGCTTATTTCTGATGTAGTTGAAAATATGGATGATATCGTCGATTTTTCGAAAGAAATTAGCAAAATTACCTCTACAATTGATAATATTGCCTTTCAAACTAACTTGCTGGCTTTAAATGCCGCTGTAGAAGCCGCGCGTGTAGGTGAGCATGGTAAAGGCTTTGCCGTCGTCGCTAATGAAGTGCGCGAGCTTTCCATGAGCTGTAACCAAGCTTCTAAAGAGATTAAAACGCTGATCGATAATTCGAATGAGAAAATTCATCATTGCTTTCAACTTGCCGCGGATGCTAATGACAATATTGTTTCCATTGCGAAAAGTACATCCAATATTAATGATATGATCCAAAGTATTTCTCATGCATCCACTGAACAAACCCACGGCGTTGGACAAATTCATCTTGCCATTAATGAGCTGGACAATACAACCCAAGCTAATGCAACAATGACTAAGGAATTACAGAGTTCTCTACAATCTTTAAAAAAACAATCTGAATTACTAAAAGAAATTATGGATATATTTCACCTTGATGCGACTTCTAACACATTAGAAACACAGAATACTTGAACTCAAAATATTTAATTTTTTAACTGGGTAGTGGCTTATTAGTCACTACCTTCGTAATTTTCTTGCACATAGAAAGCATTTTTAATAAGTTATTTTTTGGCTTTATTCTGATATAACGATGTTGCTAATAAGAGATTAACCAAATATATAATGAGTTAACATGACAATAAAAATATCCGTTCTTGTTGATAATAATACCCTTATTGATAGCTATTTTTGTGGTGAACCCGGAGTTTGCTATCATATTGATGCTGATGGACATCAAATTCTTTTTGATACTGGCTATTCAGACATATTTATCGATAATGCACACACAATGGGCATAGACCTAGCAAATATCACTGACTTAGCCTTATCACATGGACATAATGACCATACTTGGGGGCTAAATCATTTAATACAACACTATGACCGTCGTAACAGCCTTTTCCCCAAAAAAATACGTCTGATCTATCATCCAGATGCCCTTCTTCCCAAACGTTTTGGTGATAAAGTTATCGGCGCTAATATTCCTAAAGCTGTATTAACGGCTTATTTTGAAAACCATGAAACCGTTAAGCCATTTTATCTGACTGATAATGTTATATTCTTAGGACAAATTCCCAGAACTAATACTTTTGAAGGAAAAGAACCTATTGGTACGACAGTTGATAATAACAATCAGCCTATTGATGATTATGTATGGGATGACAGTGCATTAGCGATTAAAACGTCTGAAGGCCTAATCGTTATTACAGGCTGCTCGCATGCAGGTATTTGTAATATCGTTGAATATGCGAAAAAAGTTACCAAAATGGATAAAATAGTCACTGTTATCGGTGGGTTCCATTTACAACAAGCTTCTGATGAAGTCTTAAACCAAACTGGTGACTATTTTAGCCAACTTGATGCTAAACAGATACATCCTTGTCATTGCACTGATTTAGCAGCTAAAATTCATCTTTCAAAATATACTAAAATTCAAGAGGTTGGTGTCGGGTTAGTATTAAACTATCCTTCATAATCACCCGCAGAGTGATGGTGCCTACTCTTCACCATCACTCGATAATTTTGTTGTATTCCTCAATAATAACTATACTCTTGAACCAAGATCACTATCGCTTTTTGCGCCAGAAATCATTCTCGTGAGTTCTTCACAACGAATAATTTTCCCGTCTGATAAATGGAAACAAGCGAACACTTCAAATTCACTCACCTCTCCATTTTTTTTCTCTGCATGTGCAATATGCTGAGTATGAACACAGTTCTGCCCTTCAGCAATAGATTTGATCGTGATAGTAATACTATTGGTGGCTTCTTTTAGTACTTTGAGATGAGCAACAAATTCATCATAATCTATTTGCTTACCATCAACAATTTGGATGTAATTCGGTGAAAAATATTGTTCAATAACCGCAACTGAGCCAATTTCTTTGCCAAGTACGCTTGTAAGAGCCTGTTGAACAAAATTCATATTATTCATATTTAATTTCCATCTATTTAAAAACATTATTCAATACATATTTTGTCATTGCACATTCTTTTCAAGTCTATTCTTCAACAAATGCCATGAAAAAATTAATTATAGGTAAAAAACGCGAACAAAAGCCAACAAATAGGATTTTATGGGCATATAACAATAGCACTGCTTTTTGTATTCAATACTATAAGCTTGACTATTTTAATCCTCTGATAAAAATAGAATTTATTAACCTTAATACATATGAGTCATCATGTTAAATCCAATTGTTGTCACATATCATACCGTTGGTTATTAAGGCCACATGAAATTTTTTAAGTGAATTCACCTATCAAGATAGCCTCTCAGAAGAATAAGCCTTTAGCCTAAAGCTATATACCTCTTTTTATTTCAACTATCTTATTATTAAAAAAATCTTATTCTCATTTTTAATTTCAAATAAAATCTGCCATTTGTTTTATATTCATGTCGCCTTAAAATTCATTCTAATTATCGATTGGCTTTTAATTGCCATTTAAAATCAATCAATTAAATAAAACTAAATTTAATTGATGTTCATCACAATAAAAAATAGCTGATTTATCCTCTGCATATTATTAATAATAAAATTTACATACCCCCCACAAACAGAGGAGACTATCATGAAAAGTTTCTTGCTTATACTTACTATTCTTTGTTCATCAGCTTTCGCAGCTTATGCCACTGAAACGGTAACATGGTGTCCGCCAAATCCAAGTATTGACCCTCTCACTGGCGAAGCAATTTGTATCAACTATACGCCAGGAATAGGTGGTATTGATTCCGGTGGTGAAGGACCATAACGCATTACTATCTTAACTTAATATTAAAACCCTCGACATGAGGGTTTTATCATCATTATTCATAAAGAAATCTTTGTAACCATCTGACTAGATGCTCAAAACTTCAATTAAACTAGCTAGATTTTTATTGATTAAATTAATGACCAAAACGGATTTTCCAACATACAAATAATGTCCATTAATAAAATTAATGATTATTCATCATTGTCCATAAAAACACCTTCAAACTCTGCCTAGACAACTTAACCATAATCATCACTGTCAAAGGTGGATATCCGCCTTAGACATCATGCTCTCTTTTACATATAAAGAGAAGGCTCCCCATCTGGCCTTGTTTTAAACCGTCTATGTGCCCATAAATACTGTTCTGGCGCTTTCATGATTTCTTTTTCTAATACAGAGTTAATCGTTGCCGCATCACGTAATGTGTCATTAGTTGGATAATCAATCAGTTCCTTACCTAACACTAAATCATAATTCACACCATTTTTATTCCGTAGCAGTGTTACCGTAAGTGTTGGAGAATGAGACAGTTGCGCAAGTGTTGATGTGCCTTTTGAGGTTGAGGTATTTTGAACTGAGAAAAAGGGGACGAATACCGTTCCTTTTTTACCAAAATCTTGATCGGGTGCGAACCATATTGCTTTCCCACTTTTCAATTCTTGGACCATAAATTTTAAATTCTTACGATCAATCATCCCTTTGCCTGATCTGCATCGACCTTTAGTTTGAATATATTCCATCGCTTTATTGTTATGCGGCCGATACATAGCGTTCACAGGAAAACAGAGACCCATTATCCGCCCCCCCAGCTCCAGCGACATAAAGTGAACGCCAACTATAATGACACCTTTATTTTTCGCAATGGCTTCTTGGTAGTTATCAATTCCTTTTACCTGAAATAATTTTTTAACTCTTTTATCACTCCAAAACCATGCAATTCCCGTTTCAAATAATGCAATACCTAAAGATCGTAAGTTTTCATGAACGAGATCATTTATTTCTTTACTATTTTTATTTGGAAAACATAGCTCTAAGTTTCTTTTTATAATTGAAACTCTTCTTTTAATAAAATACTTCGAGTTTTCCCCCAGAAATGCACCAAGCCACAAAAGCCATTTGTAAGGTAATTGAACTAATAAAAACAATAGGATGATTCCCAACCATGTTATAATATATTTAGGATGGAGCAGTTTTAGGGAGAATAGATTTTTAGCGTACATATGTTTCTCTGTATTTTATCTTTACGGTATGCAATCAAAATTAGACATTAACAACTAATTTTAATTCAAAAAGATTATGACATGATTATTTATAAAAAACGATTATTTTGATTATATAAATAAAGATTATATTATCTCCTCTTGCAAAGGGAATGCATTTCTGTTTAAGTCATCAATAATTGACGCCAACTAAGAATAAAAAAGGCTGCACAATATGTGCAGCCTAATATATTGATGTAACCTATTATGATGATTGCTTATCTTTATTCTCTATCGCTATCATTTGTGGTTTTTCCTCCTCTGGCAATTCATATTCAATATTAATTGTGAGCAGCCCACTGGATAGGTCCGCTTTCTCTATTTGGACATTCTTACCGAGGTCAAACTGTAAGGTAAATTGTCCTTGAGATATACCTCGATGGATCCACTTTTCGTTATCTTCCTGAATTTTTTCTTCTTTTTTCCCTTCTACCAATAAGCGACCACCTTTTAATGAAACCGTTAAATCACTTTCTTGATATCCAGGAACACTCACCGTCAGCTCATAGCGGTTATCATCAACCTGTTTGAGGTTATAAGTTTGTATAGGCGATGAAATAGGCTTACTTCCTGTCAGTTGACTAAATAAACGGTCTATTTGGTCAAATCGATTGGAAAGTATATTATCAGAAAGTGTTGGAAATAATGAAAAAGGTCTAATGTTAGCCATAATTCCTCCTCCAATATTAATTAAACTTAAGGGTCTCTTACCTACCCATGATATAAATAGGAACTCATAATCGTTTTTCAAGTCCCCAAGACATAATTTTTATATTTCCTTTTAACCCCCTTGATTATCAATCAACTAATCAAACATCACCCAATGCTACGTACAATCAACTATGGGGATAAACTATAAATTTTTCAAGGTGCTAACAACAGGAGACATATAAATGATACCAACAGCGCTAGTTTGCATGCGTCTAGTGATAATAATGCCGACAGATTTCCTTGATGAAATCCCATGCTAGCCATTAAATTACGTTAAAATAACTTATATTCAAATAGCAGCATAATGGATAAGCAAATGAAAGAAGCCATCAAAAAGAGACCGACCCCATACACTCCTAAAACATGCCCTTTCTGTCATTTTTATGGAATACGCAAAAATAAAAATAACTGGTCATGTGACATGTGTGGGCGCGTGTGGACAAAAGATAATGACCCAAGGTTAAAGGAATAGCGAAGTACATTTGCAAAAATGTAAACAAGAGAATATTGGGTTTTATCCACCCAGAACAGCTTGCCTTAGTCAGCAATTTTTGATTATTACGTTTGTCGGCATTGAAGCGTTCGATAACAGAGTCTGAATAAAATTACTTAAAGCTACACGCCTCAAAATTCGAACTTCCCTCAATCAACGGTGCGGTCAGATTATTGGGAAAGATATCAAAGTGATATTGAATTTTATTCGTATACATTTCCATGTGCTTTTTTATGAATTTCATCTTTCATTGCTTTCGTTATTTTTTGGTAAATTTCTAACGTTCCATCACTAGAAACGGTACCCATATAAATATCATCACCACTCTTCTGAATAACAACTGAAACTTTTACCGGTTCTATCTTACCAAGATCTTTTGGTTCTACTTTCCCATTGATTGTATAAGTCATGCTGGTGACTTCTTGCGTTAGCACACTGGATTTTGGGTCAAAACGCCATCTAGATTCCTGCTTTACCTCTTCGACATCATTCCCTGCTTGAATCAATAATGAGTCTATCGCAACTCCATCTGGAGCTAGTATCATAAGTTTAAGAATTTTTATTTCTGGAGTGTTATAAGCATCAAACCAATAGCCATATAAGTCACTCTCGGAGTATGGTTGAGGAAGTTTTTCAATTTTTTGTATTTTGTTATTAGTATCAGCAACACTGACACTAAATATACAAGGAAGTACAAATAGCAGAGCAATTGAAGAGAGAGCTTTTTTCATCATATTCACAAGTAATTTATGATTTATCAGTAATAAAGCAAAATACAGCTTCTAACGCTGTCCCACAACCTCAATTCAAGAGTGAGCATCGGAATATTAACTGAGTGGAAGTGCAAATTCTATTGATTATCCAATTTATAAGTGGTGATACCAATGACTTCACCAAAAGGAACTTTCATGACGACAAACTCGACAGTACCATAGTGTGTTTTAATGGTTTTCTTTATACCCTTATTTTCGAAAGTGGCGCATAATTTTGTTAATTCCGTTAATTGTGTCGTGTCAACACCCAGACTCGAAAGGTACTTAATTTCTTCAGGTATGCTACCGCAATCACTCTTTTTAGATTCACTCACATGATACCCATTTGTCACTGAAATCAGCTCGTTATCTTTAAATAACAGTATGGCATTCATAGTCCACGGAGTGAAAGGCGCTTTATCATTTGAAAAATACAAATCGATATCGCATGCCTTATATTCGCGCATACTTTTGCAATTTCTTAAATCGATATCTTCATTTTTATTGACGTCTTCAAAGCTTTGTTTCCACTTCAAGCCGAATGGCGCTTTAGTTTCATTATTTAGCTCCGCTGTATAACCATTAAAGCAAGCCATTGTTAATAAACCAGCTACAACTCCCTTTTTCATACATCACCATATTCATATTTAAGTTAAGTTAAGTACGTAAATACTAGGATAATTGCAGATTTCAGACAATAAAAAATCACCAAAATAACTGATAAAACAACTAAGCCAACGGTATTCGTTGTCATCTACTTCTTATCAATACTCAATACGAGAAATAGAATGTCATGGTCAATTGATAAGAACAGTGTCATAACCCCCCCCCACATTGTGAGGTGCTTTTTGTTCATAAGTCCTTTTCAAGAGACTGAGTTACTAATTAAGCTTTAGCATGTAAGCTACACCAATTTTCATCTAAATCTTCAATTAACGCGAATTGTTCATCGATCTGATTGATAGTTAAGCTCATTCTTAGGTATTTATGTTCCACTCTCTTATATAGAGCAAAGAAAATAGGATTATCAATTGTACTTTTTGTAGTATCAAGAGTAACCATTGTGACTTCTTGACAGTATGGTTCTCTTCTAACTATCTCTGCTAATTTAAATAAATAAGGTTTATATTTGCTCCATTTATTATCTAAGTTTTGCACATCAATAGTATATTCATCAATAGGGGAAATTGAATACTTGTACTTTTATTGTGTAGGATACAAGTCATCTAGTCGTTGATATGTCAATTCGTATGAATTAGATTTAAGCTGCATTTGAAAATATTTAACTCCCCTTCCTTGAAGGGTTTTCATGATCAACCGTATTTTTTTTCGGACATTCGCAAACCAAAATAAATTGCCTTTACAGCCCTGAAATCGTAATACTGTTTACCCTTACTCGGTGTGATAATTCTAATTTCTTGTTCATAGTCCCACCTCTTAGACTTTACACTTGTTAATTTTTGAATAACTTCATTTTGCGCATCCGATGCAAATATATCGTCAACATTTATTATCGGTGGTTTATTTTGATATATGACATCAAAAATAGAATATCTAGCACCTTCAAATTCACACAACTTATCTAAATCATATTCAATACAAAAACCATTATGGCTATCAGCATAATGCGCCCATAACAATTCATGAGTAAAAGTCTTACTCAAAGAATAAATTCCAGACTTATCTTTAGTAGCAATTAAATCACTAAATGCTTCCTTTAATGAATCAAGTGAATTTAAAGAGGTTTGTTTTGTATTACCAAGCGCACTATTTAAAACATCTAATTGATCAAATACTTGATCTGTTAATACTAGACCTTCACATGGGTCGTTTAACTTATCATAATTAGGAGACCAAAAATAATCCTGTTCTAATGAAGATAAATCCCTTGAAAACACATCTTTATCTCCACCTCTATACTTGAATACTCTCATACTAGTTTTCCTTAGGACGATGTCATCAAGATATAAATTATCTGTAGATAATGTAGGCTATTTTTGATAACCACTTCAAATGTGACAATAAAAAACGGGAACTATTAAGCTCCCGTTATTAATCACACCACGTAATAAATTACATGTGTTTGATGATTGCGTCGCCGAACTCGCTACATTTCAGTAGTTTAGCGCCATCCATCAGACGTTCGAAGTCATAAGTTACGGTCTTAGCTTCGATTGCGCCTTCCATACCTTTAACGATAAGGTCAGCGGCTTCAGTCCAGCCCATGTGACGTAACATCATCTCAGCAGAAAGAATAATTGAACCTGGGTTCACTTTATCCTGACCTGCATATTTAGGTGCTGTTCCGTGTGTTGCTTCAAACAGCGCACATTCTGAACCAATGTTTGCACCTGGAGCGATACCAATACCACCAACTTGTGCCGCTAATGCGTCAGAAATATAGTCACCATTTAGGTTCATACATGCGATAACATCATACTCCGCTGGACGCAGCAGAATTTGTTGCAAGAAGGCATCGGCAATCACATCTTTAATGATGATATCTTTGCCATTTTTTGGATTCTTAATTTTAACCCAAGGGCCGCCATCAAGTAATTCACCGCCAAACTCTTCTAGAGCTAGTTGGTAACCCCAATCTTTAAAGGCACCTTCAGTAAACTTCATAATGTTGCCTTTATGCACTAGAGTAACTGAATCACGCCCATTATCGATCGCATATTCAATCGCCGCACGAACTAAACGTTTTGTCCCTTCTTCTGAGCAAGGCTTAATACCAATACCACAGTTTTCTGGGAAACGAATTTTGGTGACACCCATTTCATTTTTCAGGAAATTGATGACTTTATCTGCTTCTGCGCTACCCGCTTTCCATTCAATACCTGCATAGATATCTTCTGAGTTCTCACGGAAAATAACCATATCAGTCAGCTCAGGCTGTTTAACTGGGCTTGGTGTACCTTTATAGTAACGAACTGGACGTAGGCAGATGTAGAGGTCAAGCTGTTGACGTAGTGCAACGTTCAAAGAACGAATACCACCACCAACTGGGGTTGTCAGAGGGCCTTTAATCGAAACACGGTAATCACGGATTAAATCGAGAGTTTCTTGCGGTAACCAAACATCTTTACCATATAATTGAGTAGATTTTTCGCCGGTATAGATTTCCATCCAGGAAATTTTGCGCTCGCCGTTATAGGCTTTGTTAACTGCCGCATCAACCACTTTCAACATCGCTGGAGTTACATCAACACCAATACCATCACCTTCAATGTAGGGAATGATTGGGTTGTTTGGAACATTCAGTTTGCCTTTGGCATCAATGGTAATTTTAGCGCCTTCTGCCGGAACTACTACTTTGCTTTCCATTAACCTCTCCTTTCACTTGCGCATTTGCTTGTTAATTTTTTGTAAGAGACCCGTCAATACTACTTCAATCTTTCTCTAACGCCAATGGTTAGTCGTTCAAGGTTTTATGTGGATCGCATTAAACGTGTTTATCAATGATTGTTACATCCCTATAAAAAAGAAAGAATCGGATTAAAATCATAACATTACAAATCCCTTTGAATTATTGGCGATATCACATAAAAATTATGTCGTAGCAATAATTTATTAAACCAATAAAAAATTGGTGAAAAAAGAAACTATTAACAGGTCACTTTCAATCAATAGCATTGTTAAATTTTATTTAATTTATATATATAATATTTGTTAATGTATTTTTTATATTAACGTAATTTATTAAATATCACTGAGTCTATATGAATATATTTATTCGTTATGTTTATTTTTAAATAAAACGGATTTATCCAATCTTTTTAAGACAAAAGTGCCAATAGAAAATTCAGTCGCCTTTCTACCTGATAGGTATTTTTTACAGTATGTTTGACACATGTAAATCGAACGCATTTTCTATTTATCCCCCTCAAAATGATAGAGAAACAACGATATTTTGTGAGTACATTGCTCCGAAAATAGCAAATTACTGTAAACCGTTATTTATCGATTAACGGAAATAACATCGCATCAATCTACAGCTGCTGACAATGACGCTTTTTAAATAGATGGATTAAGTACCCACCGTTTTCTGCTCGTTAACTGTGGCTAATTTGGTAAATACCTAATAAAAATCCTACAAGGATAAGTGAAATGGCGTGTCCTCATGCGATTGATAATACTGAAATAAATACCATAGCGTTATTCTTTGCTTATTAACTTATCGTATCCTATTATGATTTTACTGCTTGAATTAGCCCTGTATTTTAGTTTTGCTTCGCTCACGCTTATCCCGGTGTCATTTTGTGTGAAAATCAACTAGACTAAAAAAATCAGTCAGTAGAATGCTGGCCTGAGTTTTATTAATACAATATTAATCGGTTAAAATGAGTTCCCATGCCCATAGCGAATCATAAAGCAAAGCCTCCAGCCAATAAAAAAAGTCAACGTAAGTTTGTTCGCAAACCAGCCTCTAATCATTCTCATGCATTCTCATCTAAACCTAAATCAGTCGTTGCACGCAAAGTCATCTTATTTAATAAGCCCTTTGATGTGCTCCCTCAATTTACCGATGAGCAAGGCCGAGATACCTTAAAAAAATATATTCCTATTACAGGCGTTTATGCGGCTGGTCGATTAGATCGTGACAGTGAAGGCCTCTTAATTTTGACCAATGATGGAAAATTGCAAGCGCACTTAACGCAGCCACACAAAAATACGCATAAAATTTATTATGCACAAGTCGAAGGCATTCCTGACGAAACCTCGCTAGAAAAGTTTCGTCGCGGTTTAGTGCTCAATGACGGACCAACTCGCCCCGCAGGTATCGAATTAGTCGATGAGCCAAGTTGGTTATGGCCAAGAATGCCCCCTATCCGTGAACGAAAACACATTCCAACAAGTTGGTTAAAAATCACGCTTAATGAGGGGCGAAATCGCCAAGTCAGGCGAATGACCGCAAATATTGGCTTCCCGACTTTACGATTGGTCCGTTACCAGATCGGTGAATATACACTGAATAATTTATTGCCAGGCGAATGGAAGGAGATCACTCTTGTTTAAACCTCACGTTACCGTTGCAACAATTGTCCATGTAAACGATAAATTTTTAGTTGTTGAAGAGCTAGTTAATGGTAAAGCGACATGGAATCAACCAGCCGGTCATTTAGAAGCGAATGAAACGCTACTCGCTGCTGCTGAACGCGAGCTGTTCGAAGAAACAGGGATCAAGGGACAGCCTCAAAGGCTCATTAAAATTCATCAATGGCTTGCGCCTGATGAGACACCGTTTATACGTTTTCTCTTTTCTTTAGCGCTGACTGAACAGTGTGAAACTCAACCTCAAGATAGCGATATCTCTTGCTGTCACTGGGTTAGTGCGCAAGATATTCTTGAAAGTCAATGCTTACGCTCTCCACTTGTTGCTGAAAGTATTCGATGTTTCCTTGAAGGAACTAGCTATCCTCTTGATGTACTTGGTGCATTTGGTGATCACTATCGATAATCAATGCTCCACCATAATAACAGCCTATAGATGGCTGATTAAAGATACATCCCAGCTATGTTGTCATGGCAATGGCGTGCCTCAATACGGTGAAGATGTAATCTGTTACGAACGATAAGAATATTCCCCCGGCTAACGCTGGCGTAACAAGGGGACAACATGGTAAAGTATGGGGCTTAATTTTTCCGCAGTGAGAGTATTACATGTCAGATAACAGCCAAAAAAAAGTCATCGTCGGTATGTCCGGTGGTGTTGACTCATCCGTTTCAGCTTATTTGCTCCAGCAGCAAGGGTATCAGGTTGTTGGTCTGTTCATGAAAAACTGGGAAGAAGATGACGATGAGGAGTATTGCTCCGCAGCGACCGACTTGGCTGATGCGCAGTCCGTTTGTGATAAATTAGGTATTGAACTTCATACCATCAATTTCGCAGCAGAATATTGGGATAATGTTTTTGAACATTTCCTGTCTGAATACAAAGCTGGACGCACACCAAATCCAGATATTCTATGCAACAAAGAAATTAAGTTTAAAGCATTTCTTGAATTTGCAGCAGAAGATCTCGGTGCAGATTATATTGCAACTGGTCATTATGTCCGCCGTCGTGATGTTGATGGTAAAAGCCAATTACTTCGCGGCTTGGATAGTAATAAAGATCAAAGTTATTTTCTTTATACACTCAGCTATGAACAAATCAGTAAAAGTCTGTTCCCTGTTGGCGAATTAGAAAAACCTGAAGTTCGCCGTATCGCTGAAGAAATTGGATTGGTCACCGCAAAGAAAAAAGATTCAACCGGTATTTGTTTTATTGGTGAGCGAAAATTCCGTGATTTCCTTGGTCGTTATTTACCTGCACAGCCAGGTCCTATTGTTACTGTTGAAGGTGAAACCATCGGCGAGCATGAAGGATTGATGTACCACACGCTCGGTCAGCGTAAAGGACTTGGTATTGGTGGAACAAAAGAAGGTTCAGATGAACCTTGGTATGTCGTCGATAAAGATGTTGAAAATAATCAGCTGATTGTTGCGCAAGGCCATGAGCACCCAAGGCTAATGTCTACAGGACTGATCGCACAACAATTAGACTGGGTTGATAGAGAGCCATTAACACAAACACTACGCTGTGTTGTTAAAACGCGCTATCGCCAAGCAGACATCCCTTGTACTGTTACCCCGCTCAATGAAGGTAAAGTTGAAGTCACTTTCGACTATCCAGTGGCGGCGGTTACCCCAGGTCAGTCTGCTGTGTTTTACCTTGATGAGGTATGCTTAGGTGGCGGTATTATTGAATCCCGTATTCAGGAGTAATTGTGGCTAAAAATTATCGCGATATTACACTTGCGCTCGCGGGCATTTGCCAAGCAAGTCACATGGTACAGAAACTTGCTCAAGAAGGTATTTGTAATGACCATGACCTTGAAGTCATGGTCAACAGTTTAACTAACATGAATCCATCTTCAACGATTGATGTTTATGGTAACGACCCTGCGAATCTAAAAGTCGGACTAGGCGCGATGCTCAGCATGTTATCAGGCGGTAATAGCGGTAGTGGTTTATCTGCCGAAATGACCCGCTATATGTTAAGTATCATGGTGCTAGAACGACGTCTCAATAAAGATCAACAGGCCATGAACCAACTTGGACAACGTATTGAACAATTCGAGCGCCAAGCGGATTACTTTGAACCGATGTCTGAAGGTGTGTTTAATGCATTAGCTGGAATTTATGTGGATGTGATCAGTCCACTCGGTCCACGTATACAAGTTACAGGTTCCCCTGAAATTTTAAAAAATTCACTCGTGCAAGCCAAAGTCAGAACGCTCTTGCTGTGTGGTATTCGAAGTGCTGTATTATGGCAGCAAGTTGGGGGAAGCCGTCTGCAATTAATGTTTTCCCGAAGCCGTCTGAGTCATCAGGCGAAAGAAATTTTGTCTCACCTTTAAATCTGGAGTTGCTACCAATGGAATTATCCTCACTGACCGCTGTATCCCCGATTGACGGCCGTTACGGTGATAAAGTCAGCGCACTACGCACTATTTTTAGTGAGTTCGGCTTACTGAAATTTCGCGTTCAGGTTGAAGTTCGCTGGCTACAAAAACTGGCGGCAACCGCCCAAATCAAAGAAGTTCCATCATTTGATGCTGACGCAAACGCTTACCTAGATGAAATAGTCGCGAACTTCTGCGAAAAAGACGCAATGCGTATTAAGGAAATAGAGCGTACCACCAACCATGACGTTAAAGCGGTTGAATACTTTCTAAAAGAGAAAGTGGCACAAGTCCCCGCCTTGCACGCCGTTTCTGAGTTTATCCATTTCGCTTGTACCTCTGAAGATATCAATAACCTTTCGCATGCATTAATGCTAAAAACAGCCAGAGAAGAGGTGTTACTGCCTCAATGGCGTCAAATTATTGATAAAGTGAAAGCAATGGCGCATGAATATCGTCATCTCCCTCTGCTTTCACGTACTCACGGCCAGCCGGCGACACCTTCTACCATTGGTAAAGAGTTTGCCAATGTTGCTTATCGTATGGAGCGTCAATATCGCCAGTTAGAGCAAGTGGAAATTTTAGGTAAGATCAATGGTGCTGTAGGTAACTACAACGCACACATTGCGGCTTATCCTGAAGTTAACTGGCATGAATTTAGTGAGACTTTTGTGACCTCTTTAGGGATCACATGGAACCCATTCACCACACAAATTGAGCCTCATGATTACATCGCTGAACTATTCGATTGCGTCGCCCGTTTTAATACTATCGTATTAGACTTTGATCGTGATATTTGGGGTTACATTGCGCTCAATCACTTCAAGCAAAAGACAATCGCTGGTGAAATCGGTTCTTCAACCATGCCACATAAAGTCAATCCAATTGATTTTGAAAACTCAGAAGGTAATTTAGGTTTGGCGAATGCCGTACTTAACCACCTTGCTGGTAAATTGCCTGTTTCGCGTTGGCAGCGTGACCTAACGGATTCTACGGTGTTGCGTAACCTTGGCGTCGGTCTTGGCTACGCTTTAATTGCCTACCAATCGACTCTTAAAGGCTTGAATAAGCTAGAAGTTAATGAGCAGCATCTGCTCGATGAGTTAGATCAAAACTGGGAAGTTCTGGCTGAGCCAATTCAAACCGTTATGCGCCGTTATGGTATTGAAAAACCATATGAAAAGCTAAAAGAGCTAACACGCGGTAAGCGAGTCACTGCGGAAGGCATGAAACAGTTTATTGATGGATTAGACCTCCCTGAAGAAGAAAAGACGCGCTTGAAAGCAATGACACCTGCCAATTACATCGGTTACGCTGTCACTTTTATTGATGAGTTAAAATAGCGTTTTATTTCAATAAGTCTTAGTGGAATCAAGTAGGCGAAGAATTCTTCGCTTACTTTTCTCTTTTTTTGACATATCTCTGTTTTGTTTGCCTTTGGTTTACTTAATCTCTTGTTGTAAAGCACATATCTTTTTACCATATCCCCTCTAGTGCGACTATTATGGCGATAACTATCGTCAAGTAACCTGTAATTCTTCTTTAATATGAGGTTTTAGATGCGAATTCTTATCGTTGAAGACAATGCTCTTCTTCGTCACCACTTAACTGTACAACTTAAAGAACTGGGTCATCAAGTTGATGCAGCTGAAGACGCTAAAGAAGCTGACTATTTTCTACATGAAAGCCGCCCAGATATTGCAATGGTTGACCTCGGCTTACCCGATGAAGATGGTTTATCCATGATTAAACGCTGGCGTAGCACACAAATCAATATCCCTGTTTTAGTGCTGACAGCGCGTGAAAGCTGGCAAGAGAAAGTACAAGCATTAAACAGTGGTGCAGATGACTATGTCACCAAGCCTTTTCACCTTGAAGAGCTAGTCGCTAGGATGCAAGCATTGATGCGGAGAAACAGTGGACTTGCCTCTCAAATTTTAGAGTTAGATGGCTTTGTCATTGATTTATCAAGAAAAGAATTTATGGTAAATGGTGAGTCCGTTAAATTAACTGCTTTTGAATACACCATTATTGAAACCTTGCTCCGCAATAACGGCAAAGTGGTCAGTAAGGATTCCTTAATGCGTCAGCTGTACCCTGACGCGGAGCTGCGTGAGAGTCACACTATTGATGTATTAATGGGGCGGTTACGGAAGAAAATACAACAATTCCACGCAAAAGATGTGATAGTGACAGTCCGTGGACAAGGCTATCGCTTTGATGTGAATGGCTAATATGCGTTCAAAAAAATTTAAACTTAAACCTTTATCGCTGAGAGCACGTTTTTTATGTGCCACCTCAGCGGTTATCCTCGCGCTTACGCTTTCTTACGGTATCGTTGCGATATTAGGCTATCTGATTAGCTTTGATAAAACCACATACACCTTACTTCGTAGCCAAAGTAATCTTATTTATAGCCTAGTTCAGTGGCAAAATAACAAAATTGATATTCGTGTACCGCCAAATTTCACACTGAATAATCCAACACTTATCATCATTTATAATGAAAATGGACAAGTACTTTGGCGACAACGTGAAGTGCCTAATGTCGAAAATCTTATTCGTCGTGATTGGCTAAAAAAAGAAGGCCTGTACGAAATTGATACCGATATTGGTGAAACACGCCAGCTGTTACAAAATAATCCGGAATTTAACAGCAAGTTAGATGATATGAACCACAACGATGAGCCATTAACGCATTCCGTTTCAGTAAACCAATATGGCGCAACAGAAAATCTCCCTCCCCTTACTATTGTTGTGGTTGATACGTTACCCCAAGACTTACAAAAAACAGGCTTAGTTTGGGAGTGGTTTGGTTATGTGCTGCTGGCTAACTTAATTTTAGTGATTCCACTACTTTGGCTGGCTGCATATTGGAGTTTACGTCCAATAAAATCTTTAGTATCACAAATTAGTAGCCTCGAAAAAGGCGAACGTGAAATGTTGGATGAAAACCCACCAAATGAATTACGTGGCTTAGTTCGCAATTTAAATAACTTGCTGACTAATGAACGCAAACGTTATAGCAAATATCGCACTACCCTTTCTGATTTAACACATAGCTTAAAAACGCCTTTGGCCGTTTTGCAATCGACTTTGCGTTCACTGCGAACAGGGAAGCAAATGACCATTGAGCAAGCAGAGCCTATCATGTTAGAACAGATTGGTCGTATCTCTCAACAGGTTGGTTACTATTTACACCGTGCTTCTACTCAAGGCGATAATAACCTGATGTTACGCGAAATCACCTCAGTCCCCTCTGTGTTAGATAGCCTTGCAAGTGCTTTACATAAAGTCTATCAAAATAAAGGCGTGTCGATTACAGTCGATATTTCTCCTGAAATCACCTGGTTAGGCCAACCAAATGACTTTATGGAAGTCATGGGTAATATTATGGAGAATGCGTGTAAATATTGCCTTGAATTTGTCGAGGTGACAGCAGCTGTTGGGCAAGATAGTTTAGTGATTACTGTTGATGATGATGGGCCTGGCGTGCCAGAAAGCCAGCGTAATATCATTTTCGTCCGTGGACAACGCGTAGATACGTTACGCCCAGGTCAAGGCCTTGGATTATCCATTGCCCTTGAAATTATTGACCAATATGACGGTAATATCACGATCAGTGATAGCCCACTTGGCGGCGCCAGAGTACAAGTGACTTTCCGTCGACAGAGTGTCAATGAAGATAGTTAATCTGTGATCATCGTGTCTGTTTACCATCTGCCGTAGTGGCAAATTCAGGTATACTATCAACAGATATGTTAACCTAGGACAATAAGATGGATTATAAACTGAATCTTGACTGGCAGAGTTTTCTCGATAGTCATTGGCAGAAACGCCCTTTACTCATCAAAAACGGTTTTACACGTTTTATTGATCCTATCTCGCCTGACGAACTCGCGGGACTAGCGATGGAAGATGAAGTTGATAGCCGCCTTGTCAGCCACAATGAGGGCATATGGCAAGTGGCTCATGGTCCTTTTGAAAGCTATGAGCATTTAGGCGAAGAAAACTGGTCTATTTTAGTGCAGGCAGTAGACCATTGGCATCACCCAAGTGCAGCTTTGATGAAGCCTTTTAGAGTCTTGTCTGATTGGCGAATGGATGACCTCATGATCTCCTATTCTGTGCCAGGGGGTGGTGTTGGGCCTCATTTGGACCAATATGATGTCTTCATTATCCAAGGTGAAGGCCGTAGACGTTGGCGTGTTGGTGAAAAAGTGCCGATGAAACAGCATTGCCCGCACCCTGACCTTCTTCAGGTTCAACCATTCGATGCGATTATCGATGAAGAAATGGAGCCGGGTGATATTCTGTATATTCCACCTGGATTTCCCCATGAAGGTTATGCGATTGAACCATCATTAAACTACTCTGTTGGTTTCCGAGCGCCGAATACACGTGAACTCATGAGTAGCTTTGCAGATTATCTGATCTCAAATGACTTAGGAAGTTATCGTTACAGTGACCCAGACTTGTCATTTAGAGATAACCCTGCCGAGATTTTACAAGGCGAGCAGATTAAGTTACGGGAAATGATGGAATCTATGCTGCATGAACCAGACGTTTTCCGTAAATGGCTGGGTGAATTCATTTCTCAGTCACGTCATGAACTGGATCTTGCACCACCGGAACCACCTTATGAGCAAGACGAAATCTATGACCTTCTCAAAACTCAGCAAGAGACCTTATATAAACTCAATGGGTTGAGAGCACTACGAGTTGGCGACCAGTTTTTTGTCAATGGCGAATGCCTAGAAACAACTTGCTATGAAGCTGCTGATAGCCTATGCCGTTACGATTCCGTTAACGTTCAGCAACTCGGTGATGCTATTGATGATGTGAATTTTATTGCGTTAATCACAGCACTAATCAATAGCGGTTATTGGTATTTCGATGATTAATTAAATATTTCTATCATACCGTACCTTATGTTCTCCATAAGGTACGGTAACAATGCTATTTACTGCTCGTTTTTTGCTCTTTGCGCAGTCAATTCAGCGATACGCATAATCACTTCTACCGCTTTCTCCATGCCTTCTAATGTAATAAACTCATGTTTACTATGGAAATTATAGCCACCCGTGAAAATATTCGGGCAAGGCAGTCCTCGATAAGATAATTGAGCACCATCAGTACCGCCACGAATAGGTTGAATAATGGGGTCAATACCACAATCCTTCATAGCTTGATGAGCAATTTCAATAACATGTGGGTGTTTCATCACTTCTTTATGCATGTTGTAATAACTATCATCGATCGTCAGCTCAATATAACAGCTGGGATGTAGACCTTGCCCTACTTTCTCTGCAATACGAATGATATTTTTCTTACGTGCCTCAAAGCCCTGACTATCAAAATCACGAATAAGGTAATTCATTTCTGCTTTTTCAACAGAGCCTTTCACTGAGTTTAGGTGATAAAAACCCTCATAACCTTCCGTATTTTCAGGTGTTTCTTCTTTTGGTAATTCAGCATGGATACGATTTGCTAATGCTAAAGCATTCACCATCACCCCTTTAGCTGTTCCCGGATGAACGTTATTTCCTACGATTTTTATAGCGACATTAGCGGCATTAAAATTTTCATATTCGAGTTCACCGACAGCACCACCATCGACCGTATAAGCCCAACGAGCATCAAAAACTTTTAAATCAATATGTTGTGCCCCTCGGCCAATTTCCTCATCAGGCGTAAAAGCAAGACAAATTTTACCATGTGGAATTTTATTCTCTTTAAGACGAACTAAAGCCGTAATGATCTCTGCAATACCCGCTTTATCATCAGCGCCCAGTAATGTCTTGCCATCGGTCATGATCAGCGTTTTACCAATCATTTCATGTAAGACCGGAAACATTACGGGCGATAACACTTCGTCACCAATCCCTAGAGCAATATCACCACCACGATAATTTTCCAAAACTTGTGGAGCCACATTTTTACCTGAAAAATCAGGTGACGTGTCTAAATGTGAAATAAAGCCGATGGTGGGGACTTCCCAATCAACATTGGCAGATAAGCAAGCCGTTACACACCCATACTCAGAAAGCGCGACGTCTTCAAAGCCCAACATTTTTAATTCATTGACGAGAGCACGAGCAAATTTTAATTGCCCTGTGCTACTAGGTACTGTTTTTGCGTTGAGTTTTGATTGTGTGTCAAAAGCGGTATACTCAAAAAACCGCTCTAAAAGTTTATCCATGCTTTATTCCCCCCTAATATTTATTGCCTTATTATGGGGATGAACGTATCAACAATTCTTGTTTCAAATCACTTTTGCGGTTAATCACAAATCGTTTTAGGCAAAAACATCGTAGAGATGATAATAAAATAGCCTTATTGAATAATTTTTATAAACCTATTTTTCTCGTTATTCTCTATTGGTGACGATAAATAGGTAAATTTGTCATTATTATTTCAATTCAAATTTCATTTTAATCTATTTAAAATAACGAAATAACTAATACCTTATACGTTGAAACAGTTAACGTTTTATATTAATTTACAGACGATTATTTCGGACGTGAATGTGCCCCAATAGCTTCTCCTTTCGACTGTTCATTTAATGTCGATGTTGCAGCCAATATCTCTGTTGATGTCTCTAATAATGGCATGACCAACTCTGCAAATCGATGAGCTTCTTCTAAGTGTGGATAACCCGATAAAATAAATTTGGTGATACCGATAGCTTGGTATTCCTTTATGCGTGAGACAATTTGTTGTGGATCCCCTACCAGTGCCGTTCCTGCCCCAACACGCACTAAACCAATCCCCGCCCATAAATTAGGCGCTATAAATAAATTCTCTCTTGAACCTTTATGCAGGGCCTGCATACGAGCCTGCCCCTTCGAGTCCATCCGTGCAAAGGTCGCTTGTGCCTGTGCAATGGTATCATCATCAAGATGAGCAATCAGTTTGTTGGCTTCATCGATAGCTTCTTGTTCAGTCTCTCGCACAATGACATGTAGGCGAATACCAAACTCCAGACAATGACCTTTATCGGCTGCGTGTTGCTTAACCTGATTAATTTTTTCAGCGACCTCTGCCAATGGTTCACCCCATGTTAAGTATGTATCAACATATTCTGCGGCAATTTCCATTGCTTCAGCCGATGAGCCTCCTAAATATAGCGCGGGTCCTGAAGGTTGTAGCGGCGGATACAGTAGATGGGCATTTTCAACTTGAATATAGTCACCTTGATAATTAACTTGTTGGCCATTCATTAGCGGTTTATAAACTTCAAGGAACTCTTTCGTCATATGATATCTTTCTTGATGATCGAAAAAGAGGCCATCACCTTTATTTTCTATCGGATCCCCGCTTGTCACCACATTTATCAGCACCCTTCCACCAGAAAGCCTATCCAGTGTTGCTGCCATACGAGCCGCAAGACTTGGTGGTTGTAAGCCAGGCCTAACCGCGACTAAAAATCGTAATTTTTGTGTCACTGACACCAGTGCTGCCGCGGTTACCCATGGATCCTCACATGCCTTTCCTGTGGGAACGAGCACACCATGAAAACCAATATTATCTACCGCTATCGCGAGCTGTTGTAAATACGCTAGAGTGACCGCACGTCCCCCTTTTGACGTTCCTAAGTAGCGTCCATCTCCCTGCGTCGGTAAAAACCAAAATAGTTGTTGTTTTTGCGGTATTGCCATTTTTAAATATGCCTTATTCTTGTTACCATTAAAATGTTTTTAGCTATCTTGCTGATTAATGTTTATCAACCCATTAGCTCACATTGAAAATATAATAATTATCGATTAAGAAACGCTTCCCTACATCTACATTATATTGACAAGGAGCTCTATAAAAATAAATTTCATTTTAATTCATCTATTAATAAAAAATATCAGGGTACTATTTCAAGCCCTATTAATTTTTATCTTTTATTAAAATAAAAACTTACTTCATTATAATGACAGCGGTGTTAGTCATATTTTCAATCAAGCCACAATAAAACTTTGTTGGATGAAAAATGCATTGATTTTAAAGAGTCGCCACTCAAAAAGACATTGAACATATTAATCATTCATTCCCATTAATTATTTGACACTTAATAGGTGTTATTTAATTAATTTGAACATTAAATATTTATACTAACAGTAACCACAGCTGTACTATAATTACATACTTGCCATCCACATTAACGGATAATGACTTTATTTATTACCTGTATAGACTCTACATTGACTCACAACAACTTCTAAACAGCTTTAATCAGTTGAAAATAAAGAGAATAATGATGAAAAAAACATTTTTAGTGTATGGTGTTAGTAAAGGATTAGGAAAAGCACTCATAGAGGGTATTCCTACGGCTCAAGATACTATTTATGGGGTTTCTCGTTCAATTCCTCAATTCATTGGCGATAACTTCCATTGGATTCAAACTGATTTAGCAGATAACCATTCAGCGCAAACTGTCAAAACCATTCTTCAAGATACGCCCATTGATTGTCTCATCTTTAACGTCGGTATTTGGGAAAAACATGCTTTTACTGATGAATATCTGTTTGAAAAAACAGAAGACACTGAAATAGTCAATATGATTCAGACCAATATTAGCGCCTGTATCTTGCACCTTAAAGCAATGTTGCCAAACCTACGTCTTGGAAAAAAGAGTAAAATCATTTTAATTGGTTCAACTTGGGGTCTGGATAACCATAATGGTCATGAAGTGACTTTCTCTGCTTCAAAATACGCATTACGCGGTATTGTTCAATCGTTAAGGGAAACACTACGCCAAGATAAAATCGCTATCTCAGTTATAAACCTCGGTTATTTAGCAACTGAATATGATTTATCAACGCCTATCGAAGATGTTATTTCACGAACTGAAGGAGCACTGATCCCATTACAAGACGTATTAAATGCGGTGAAGTTTATCTTAAGTACTAGTGATGCAACCTGTGTAAAAGAAATTACCATGCCGGCTATGTTAGATGAGAACGTCTAATATAAATTGATAAGCATGATGATGTGAGGGGGAGAAGCATCCCTCACATACAGGGGTTTATCATTGACTTTCGCGAGTCGAACTCAATTCACTCATAAGCTGATTGACGTAATCCACCACCACTTGGCTAGCAAGACCATAATGCTTCTCTTCAAATTCACTTTCAACTTGACTCGGCTCTAGATTAAGCTCAACGGTATGTGCCCCATTTAACCTCGCTTCATGCACAAAACCCGCAGCGGGGTAAACATGTCCAGAAGTGCCAATTGCAATAAAAATTGTCGCTTCTTCAAGCGATTGGTAAATTTGGTCCATACCAAAGGGCATCTCACCAAACCAGACGATATGGGGTCTTAGTGGTTGAGGAAATTGGCAACAATGGCAGCGTTCTTCCACGCTGAGATCCCCTTTCCATTCCACAACTTGATTTGACCAACTACAACGTACCTTCAATAATTCACCATGCATATGCACAATACGTTTGCTGCCCGCACGTTCATGTAAATTATCAATATTTTGAGTAACGAGCAGAAAGTTATCGCCTAGCAACGCTTCTAACTGTGCTAATGCAAAATGTGCAAGGTTTGGTTTAATATTTTCTTGTTGCAGCTGACGGCGACGCTCATTATAAAAACGTTGTACTAATTTAGGGTCTCGCGCAAATCCTTCAGGGGTTGCAACATCTTCAACACGATGTTCTTCCCATAATCCATCGGAGGAACGAAACGTTTTAATGCCTGATTCGGCTGAAATTCCGGCTCCTGTTAATACGACTACTTTCACATTTTTCATATTGGTTATTCTATTTTCACTGTAAAAAAAACGTTTGCGATCTCGTTGACGACGTAACATTTTAATTTTTTTAAGTTTCTTTAGCCTATGACGAAAACGCAACATCGATATACTTCCTTCTTCCATGTCTTTATAGCACAGATGCCATACAGTACCTTGAATAACAAGGTTGATGACTCAAACCTAAATCGAATGTAAGTATAACGCAATAGATAACAACAGAAAGTGTGAGGATGAATGTTTAGCGACAATTTTAATTAAGGATTATGAAAACACGCTCTTTTACAAAATAGTGTATTTTCATCGACCATCAAATATCGAAGTCTTGAGTGAGACGAGCTAAAATAGCCCCACTTTACGCACGTCTTAATTATTTCATCACAGATAAAAGGTTAGCATGGAAAAATTATTTGAAAAAACGATGTATGCTTCACGTTGGTTACTCGCACCTGTCTATTTTGGGCTATCACTGACCTTATTAGCGTTAACCATTAAGTTTTTCCAAGAGCTGTGGCACGTTATCCCCAATATATTTTCTATTCCTGAACCTGATTTAATTCTGATCTTATTATCTTTAATTGATATGGCATTAGTCGGCGGTTTGCTCGTGATGGTAATGTTTTCAGGATACGAAAATTTTGTATCTCAACTTAATATCTCTGACAGCAGCGAAAAATTGAACTGGCTAGGTAAAATGGATGCCACCTCGCTAAAAAATAAGGTCGCAGCCTCAATCGTTGCAATCTCTTCGATTCATTTATTAAAAGTGTTTATGGACTCAAAAAATATACCTGATAATAAGTTAATGTGGTATGTCATCATCCATCTAACCTTTGTTCTTTCTGCATTTGTCATGGGTTACCTCGACCAATCGATCATGAAAAAAAGCAAATAGCCCTCTTGATTAAAGGAAGAGTCAATGCTCTTCCTTTAAAACACATTTTACGACATGAAAAATCATTCTTGTTAAGGAATAATAATCTTCAATTTATAGATAAATGAGCATAACAATGAGCAAACATTTTGTTGGGCAATATGAGGCAGAAATTAAGTTCAAATTACCTCACCACCAGCAATTTTTACACGCTATCAAGGCTAATGGCGCCGACCTTTTTACTGCCGACAATACGGAAACTGACTACTTTTTTGATACCCCAGATCAGCAACTAGCGCAACAGGGTATAAGTATGTCGGTACGAGAAATGCACCCTTCAGGAATTAAACTGTGGATAGTGAAAGGGCCTGAAGCCTCTGAATGTAAAGCGATTGATATTGAGGATTGTACTCACGTCAAAAAGATGCTCACCACCTTAGGATACCAGTGTTATTTTACTGCCAGTAAAGTGCGTAGTATCTATTTTCTTGGTGATGCTCACATTACCATTGATTATTTGGTCGATATTGGGTGGTTCGCGGAATTTGCGATTATGACTAACGAATCTCATCTGCTTCCCCAATTAACCCAGCAGATGCTGCGACTCGCTCAGCAATACGGTTTGAATGAAACAATGATTGAACGACGCAGCTATAAAGAGATCCAACTTGCACAGAGCAATATCACTCGCTAAGCATCGCTGGGGCGCTATTACCCCAGCGAATTACGCTTTATTGACCACTCAAAATACGTGCAGGGTCTAATTTGCTAGCTCTACGCGCTGGATACCAACTAGCGACTAGGCTTAATACTACCGTCGTCAACAATACATACACCACATCTAACAGATGCAGTTGAGAAGGCAGGAAATCGATAAAATACACATCACCTGATAAAATAGGATGGCCAATCACATATTCAAGACCTTTGATGATGGTGGTTAGATTTAAGGAAATCACCACACCCAGTACCGCACCAATGCATGAGCCCACTAATCCACTTAACAGACCGTACCACAAAAATATCGCTCTAATTTGCCTGTCTTTAGCGCCCAGTGTACGTAATACCGCAATATCACTGCTCTTGTCCTTCACTGCCATGACCAGTGTTGAAACGATATTGAAACATGCAACGCCGATGACAAGGATCATGGCTAAATACATAATACCGCGCACCATTTGAATATCGTTGTACATGTAACCATAATCGCCAATCCAGCTCTTCACGACGACATGATGCATTGTCTTCACCCCTGCATCATAAACAATTTTATCGGCATTAAACGGATCATCTGCTTTAATTTCAAATCCTGTAATACCCTCGCCATAGTCTAAATACGCTTGGGCATCGGCCAGCGGAATCAAGGCCAGTTGATGGTCCAGCAAACCGCTTAAACGAAAAATACCGGCAACCTGAACACGGATCCGTTTAGGTTGTTGTATTTTTAAACTCGCATCCGTATTGGGGATCATAATAGTGACCCAATCGCCTACTGCGACATTCAATGCATTCGCCACGCCTTGACCTAAAATAATCGATTGTTCCCCGGCCTTAAAATTTTTCCAAGCATCGTCGAGAACAAAATTCGGCAGTTCACTCACCTCAGACTCTGTTTCTGGTGAAACCCCCATTATTTGTATCGCTTTGAGATTAGCTCCTCGCTCTAACAAGCCTGTAAAACCAACATAAGGACTAACGGCTTTAACGCCCGGCGTATTGCGGATCACATTATTTGCATACTGCCAATCTTGATAAGGCGCCTTAACTGCGTAAATTTGCCCATGGGGAACAACTGACAACACACGATTTTTCAATTCGCGTTCAAAACCATTCATGGCGCTCAAGCCAATAATCAGTACTGCCACACCAAGCACAATACCGAGTGTTGAGACAATAGACACCAGTGATACCATGCCCGTACGACGGCGACCTCGGCTAAAGCGTAGCGCAGTGAGTAAAGTCAGTGGTAATCCAGACATTACACTGCCCCCAGAGTAACATCTTGTTGTAGATGACCATCACGCATTTCTAGCTGGCGAGATAAGCGATGGGCTAATTTCATATCATGGGTCACGACTAGAAATGCCGTACCTTGTGTGCTATTCAATTCACCTAATAATTCAAAAATGGCATCTGCATTACGCAAATCAAGGTTACCTGTTGGTTCATCCGCCAGTACCAGTGCAGGTTGATTCACCAATGCTCTGGCAATCGCCACACGCTGACGTTCGCCTCCTGAAAGCTCAGAAGGACGATGCCCTGAGCGATGAGCTAGCCCGACGGCCTCCAGCATATGAGTTGCACGCTCAAAAGCTTCGGCTTTTTTGATGCCACCAATCAATAGTGGCATCGCTACATTTTCTAATGCCGTAAAATCAGGTAACAAATGATGAAACTGGTAGATAAATCCTAAGTCTTTATTGCGAATAGCCGCTCGTTGATCAGAAGAAAGTCGATTAATATGCTGACCGCGGAAAATCACCTCACCTTCTGACGGTGTATCTAGACCCCCTAATAGATGCAGTAGTGTGCTTTTACCGGAACCTGAGCTACCAACAATGGCCATCATTTCGCCTTCATTCATCGAAAAACAGACATCTTTTAATACTTGTGTTGATAGTGTCCCTTCTTGATAGATTTTACTTAAATGCTCACAGACAAGAAGTGGTTGTTTATTCATAACGTAACGCCTCAGCAGGTTGCACAGCCGCCGCACGCCAAGAAGGATAAAGCGTCGCAAGCAGCGAAATCAGCATTGCGGATATCGCAATAATTAAAATACCAGAAAAATCAAGCACGATAGGTAATTGAACGCCTTTTGGTAACATACCAAATAAAGGCATTAAAATATTCAATTGACTCGAAAGTAGCATACCCAGTAGTGTGCCTATCAGGGTTCCCACAATTCCTGCACCTGCCCCTTGGATCATAAAAATGGCCAAAATACGGCCACGCTTCAGACCTAAGGTTTTTAAAATGGCGACTTCCGCATGTTTTTCCATCACCAGTAATGACAGTGATGTAATAATATTAAAGGCCGCAACTGCAATAATCAGGCTTAGTAACAAGCCCATCATGTTTTTTTCCATTCTAACGGCTTGGAAAAACTCACCTTTACGCTCTCGCCAGTCAGTCCATACCAATCCTTCGGGTAAACTTTGCTGACTCAATGTGTCGACTTTTAATGGTTCATCGAGAAATAATCGCCAGCCAGTAATATGCCCTGACGGGTAACGCATCATTCTTGCCGCATCATCTTGTGCCACAATCAGTTCGCTCGCATCCGCTTCCCCATTGGTTTGAAATATCCCAGCCACCGTAAATAGACGCTGGCTAGGAATACGTCCCATTGGCGTCAATTGGCTCACACCCGGTATAATTAAACGAACTTCATCACCCCGTTTTAGACCTAAATTTTCAGCTAACTTTTGGCCTAAAAACACGCGGTACTGCCCTGCGACCAATTCTGAGCGCTGCCCATCAATTACATTATCTAACAAGGGTGACCTTTCCTCTGACGTGACACCCACCATCATGCCTACCCCAACATTCGAACGGCTTTGTAAAACCACATCCGACTGAACAATGGGCGTAATATGTTTAACCCCTTGTAGATGCTGTAAATCCGCTATTGGGTATTTTTTAGGATCGATATGCCCTGAAGCCGATGTTAAAACGGCCTGCGGCATGTAAGAGAGTATGCTATCTTGTAACGAACGTTCGAACCCATTCATGACAGAGGTCACGGTGATCAGTGCAGCGACCCCTAACGTGATACCAATCGCTGATAGACTGGATACAAAACGGCCGAATTTATCGACAGCTCGTCCGCGCATATAACGCAGACCTATAAATATTGAGACAGATTGAGACATGAAATCTGTAACGCCCCTGTTGCCAAAGCGAAGTGTTCAGCGATAATAAAGGGTACGAATGATGAATGGAACCACCCGGCCCCGGTTTTGTGGTTTTTTTTCTTATTGGCACGGCCTGTTTGTCTTACTTTCAGACAATTGTACGGGGTAAAACAGGTTGTTTAACCATGATGCATTGAGAAACCGAATATTTTTATGTCTGCAAAATTTCGTTATGAACTCCCTACGCGCGGTGGTGATGTCCGTCATCTAGGATGCTTGATTGGGGCCGCTGGTGCGCTTGAATGTGGAGAGATGATAGAGCGTCATCAAGGGCCTGTGGTCATCATCACAAGAGATATGCAGAACACACTGCGCCTACGCGATGAAATTCAACAATTTACCCAACTACCGATAGAAATACTTTCTGATTGGGAAACATTACCCTACGATAATTTTTCACCACACCAAGAAATTATCTCTCACCGTTTATCAACCTTATATCGCCTACCGACAATGCAAAAAGGCGTGTTGATCCTGCCCGTCAACACCTTAATGCAAAAGGTATGCCCTGCTGAATTTTTAACTAGTCACGCGCTAGTCATGGCGAAAGGCGATAAACTTTCACGTGATAGCTTGCGTGATGAACTTGATAAAGCAGGCTATCGTCACGTTGAACAGGTTTTAGAGCATGGGGAATATGCAACTCGAGGCGCGTTACTCGATTTATTCCCAATGGGTAGCACTTTACCGTATCGAATTGACTTTTTTGATGATGAAATTGATAGCTTACGGACTTTTGATGTCGATAGCCAACGAACCCTTGAAGAAGTAGCACGCATCAATTTATTACCCGCACACGAATTTCCTACCGATAAAGAGGCTATTGAGCGTTTTCGCAGCCAATGGCGCGAACGTTTTGAAGTTAGACGCGATCCTGAGCATATTTATCAACAGGTAAGTAAGAAAACGTTGCCTACCGGTATTGAATACTGGCAACCCCTATTTTTCAGTCAACCGCTACCCTCTCTATTTGACTATTTGCCTGCTAACACACTGTTTATTTCGCAACATTATCAAGAAGCAGCAGAACGTTTCCAAACAGATACCCAGCAGCGTTTCGAAAGCCGCGGTGTCGACCCCATGCGTCCTCTGCTACCGCCAACCGATTTATGGCTCACTGTCGAACAACTTAACCAAGCATTAAAACAATGGCCTCGAGTTCAGCTTTCGGTTGAGAAATTAGCGGATAAAGCAGCGAATACCAATTTAGACTATCAACCTTTACCCGACATTAGTACTCAAGGGCAAAGCAAGCAACCATTGGAAAAGCTCCGTCAATTTATTGAACATTTTGATGGAACCGTGGTTTTCTCTGTTGAAAGTGAAGGTCGACGTGAAACGGTGACTGAACTATTAGGTCGCATAAAAATTCGTCCTGAAATTATTAACCGTTATACCAGTCCATCCGACAGCCGTTTTGCTATTATGGTCGGCGCCGCTGAACATGGCTTTATTCAGCCTCAGCAGCACCGCGCTTTAATTTGTGAAAGTGACTTACTTGGGGAGCGTGTTGTTCGGCGCCGTACGGATAACCGTCGAACGATCAACACCGATACGCTCATCCGCAACTTAGCCGAATTACGTCCCGGTCAACCCGTTGTACACATTGAACATGGCGTTGGACGTTATCAAGGTTTGACCACCTTAGAAGCCGGTGGCATTAAAGCTGAATATTTGATCCTGACCTATGCAGGTAACGATAAGCTATATGTACCTGTTTCCTCTCTACATCTTATTAGCCGTTATTCTGGCGGTGCAGATGAAAACGCACCTCTCCATCGTCTTGGCAGTGATAGTTGGGGCAGAGCCCGTCAAAAAGCGGCAGAGAAAGTACGTGATGTGGCAGCAGAACTACTCGATATTTATGCGCAACGTGCAGCCAAGCCTGGCTTTGCATTTAAGCACGATAAAGAGCAATACCAAGAGTTTTGTCAAGGCTTCCCCTTTGAAACGACGCCCGACCAAGAATTAGCTATTAATGCCGTCCTTAGCGATATGTGCCAACCTATCGCCATGGATCGTCTAGTGTGTGGTGATGTTGGTTTTGGTAAAACCGAAGTGGCTATGCGCGCGGCCTTTTTAGCTATCAACAACAATAAACAAGTGGCGGTACTTGTACCAACCACCCTACTTGCTCAGCAACATTTCGATAATTTCCGCGACCGTTTCGCAAATTGGCCAATAAGAATCGAAATGCTTTCCCGTTTTAAAACGGCAAAAGAACAGCAGCAAATTATTGAGGAAACTGCGGAAGGGAAAATTGATATTCTGATCGGTACGCATAAATTGCTACAAAGCGACATCGTCTGGCATGACTTAGGCTTACTTGTGGTGGATGAGGAGCACCGTTTTGGTGTTCGTCATAAAGAGCGTATCAAAGCGATGCGTGCAGATGTCGATATTTTAACATTAACCGCAACACCGATTCCTCGTACATTGAATATGGCAATGAGTGGTATGCGAGACTTATCGATTATTGCGACACCGCCAGCTCGCCGTTTAGCCGTCAAAACCTTTGTGCGTCAGTATGATGACCTGGTTGTTCGTGAAGCGATTTTGCGTGAAACATTACGTGGTGGACAAGTCTACTATTTATACAATGATGTCGAAAATATTGAAAAAGCCAAAAAACGCCTTGAAGAATTGGTTCCAGAAGCGCGCTTTGTGGTTGGCCACGGTCAAATGCGCGAACGTGAGCTTGAACGCGTGATGAGTGATTTCCACCATCAACGTTTCAATGTCTTAATTTGTACTACGATCATTGAAACAGGTATCGATATTCCAACGGCAAATACAATCATTATCGAGCGTGCTGATCACTTTGGACTAGCACAGCTGCACCAATTACGTGGTCGTGTAGGTCGTTCTCACCACCAAGCTTACGCTTATTTGTTGACCCCGCATCCTAAAGCCATGACAACTGATGCCCATAAGCGTTTAGAGGCAATCTCTTCACTTGAAGATCTCGGCGCTGGTTTCGCACTAGCAACTCATGATCTTGAAATTCGAGGAGCCGGTGAATTACTTGGTGAAGAGCAAAGCGGCCAAATGACCACAATCGGTTTTACACTGTACATGGAGTTATTAGAGAATGCGGTAGATGCATTAAAAGACGGACGAGAGCCTTCATTGGAAGATCTCGTGAATCAGCAAACGGAAGTCGAATTACGCATGCCCGTGCTACTGCCTGATGATTACATTCATGATGTCAATATTCGCTTATCATTCTATAAACGTATAGCAAGTGCGAGTGATGAAAGGGAGTTAAGCGAGCTGCGTACAGAGTTAGTGGACCGTTTTGGCATGTTACCCGATGCTGGGCGCTTTTTACTGGCGAGTGCAGCCATTAGGCTTGAAGCAGAAAAATTGGGTATTAAGCGTATAGAAGCTCATGAGCAAGGTGGATTTATTGAGTTTGGCGAGAAAAATAAAGTGTCGCCAAACTTCTTAATCAGTTTATTACAGAATCAACCTAAAACGTTCCGCCTCGATGGGCCTGTGAGACTCAAATTTGTTCACGATTTAAATGATAGACATGCTCGTATTGAATTTATCAAACAGTTATTAAATGACTTTGCGGATAACTTAATCGATTAATTCTCTGCTCAAATGCCTTGAAACAACCTTCAGTTGAGCCTTCTCTGGAGGTTGTTTCAATAAATATTAATCAAAATAGGCGTACGTATTCTTTCCAGGATAAATCTCAACAGCGTTATTGAATGTGTTTGATACTTTTTCATCATTTTTGACACAATAAAAAGGTATTAGTGCATTAGCGTCGCTACGAGCAACGTCACAAAGTTCATTACTAGAAGCACTTAAATCTAAACGACCTTTTTGATCAAGAGGTATCAATAGCCCCGGCTCGTATGCTGTGCGCACTTTACCTAGCGTATTACCAATACGATACACCACATCATAACCCACAATGATTTGTTCGACTTTCTCAGTAATGACACAGCTACGATATTCACGATCCACTAATTTAGGCAAAGACTGACTTTGTAATGTTTGGATCATAAATACCATCTTACATTCACTTTGTGCTGGATGGTAACGTGATAAATATGCTTGATTAAACCCATCCAGCACTCCCATGAACGAACAGTTTTCATGCTCAATCAGCCGATGTGATTTGATAGGTTCAATAGACAGCACTGTTGCGTGTTTGGTTGGCTTCTCAGACCAGCTTAACGATACTATTGATGCAATAATAATGAGGCAAATAGCTATTGCTGCTAATAAAAACTTATATGTTAGCTTCATAGGCGCCCTTATTAGTTACAAAATTAGTAATATCTCTATTGTATCCGTTCATTTTGATAATTCGATGATTGCAGACAATATAGCCACAATTTTTGGAATTTTCTTAACTCACGATAACTTTTGAAAAATTCACTTTGACCTCATCCATCATTAGGTCAATAAATTAAAATGTAATTTAATTTTACATCTTGATTATGATCAATTTATTTTATTATATTTTTAGTGTTAGTCACTTAATGCTTTATCCCAAACCGATAAATTATCGATAACTATTTATTAAACAAGAAAATTATCAATCATGAAATTTTATACATTTTCTTAGTTTATTAGATAATGTTATATATTAGATAGTTAACTATTATATATAACATTAATATGCAAACTATTTTTTAATAAAAAAGCCTTTAAGGCTCATTAAAAAATCATGTTTAATCACTAAGCAATACGTAGATTAACTTAAACTAACAATGATTTGTTACTAAATAATTCACAAATAAGCCTCTATTTTTAGAATTAATAGAACTATTTTTATTGAATGAACACGTTATCAATAAAGTGGTTAATCTTTTTTAGTATCATGTGAAGGGTAATTAATCATTTGAATTAATATTTAATATAACAATAGTATTCATCAGAATAAAAACCCTCGTTCAACACTGAACGAGGGTTTCTGTGTAGAAGGTAACGACATAGAAAATTAATGAAGCTTCAGCTTCGGACGGATAATACGGTTAATGCTGCCCACTAACATCATTAATCCCGTTTTGACGTAACCATGAAGCGCTATTTGATGCATTCTATACAATGAGATATAGACGAAACGTGCAATTCGCCCCTCAACCATCATATCGCCACGCATTAAATTCCCCATCAAGCTACCTACGGTACTGAAACGTGAAAGAGATACCAAAGAGCCGTGGTCTTTATAGACATAGTCTTTTAATGGTTTCTCTTTCATCATTGCTAAGATGTTATTATAACAATGCGTTGCCATTTGGTGTGCCGACTGCGCTCTTGGTGGCACAAAGCCCCCTTCTGGCTTAGCGCATGAGGCACAATCACCAATCGCAAAGATAGTATCATCACGCGTTGTCTGTAATGTTGGTTTCACGACCAGCTGATTAATGCGGTTAGTTTCTAGCCCTGCAATTTCTTTCATGAAGTCAGGGGCTTTAATACCTGCGGCCCACACCATTAAGTCAGCACGAATTTTTTCGCCTTCTTTGGTATTCAAACCGTCATCATCTGCACTGGTTACCATGGTTTTCGTCAGGACTTTGACGCCAAGTTTGTTTAATTCTTGATGCGCGGCTCCTGAAATACGAGGAGGTAGCGCTGGCAAAATACGTTCACCTGCCTCAACCAAGGTGACATTCAAAGCATCCGTATCCAGCCCTTTAAAGCCATAACTGGTTAACTGTTCTACCGCGTTATATAACTCAGCTGATAGCTCAACCCCAGTCGCACCAGCTCCGACTATCGCAATGTTCACTTTTTCTTCCGCATTATCACGGACTGAATAACGTAAAAATAAGTTAAGCATCTCATCATGGAAGCGGTGTGCTTGCTGAGGATTATCTAAGAAAATACAGTGTTCTTTGACACCCGGCGTACCAAAATCATTGGATGTACTTCCTAGCGCCATCACCAATATGTCATAGTCAATTTCACGTTCAGGAACTAACAGTTCATTATTTTTATCTCTCAACTCACCCAAAATGACCTTTTTATTATCGCGATCAATTTGCGTTAATGAACCTAGTTGGAAATTAAATGCGTTATGGCGTGCATGAGCTAGATAACTAAGTGCATCAACACCATCATCTAATGACCCCGTAGCAACCTCGTGCAGCAGAGGCTTCCATAAATGACTTGGATTCCTGTCGACAAGGGTGATTTCCCCACGCTTTTTACGTCCTAATTTGCGCCCAAGACGGGTTGCTAGCTCTAAACCACCAGCACCACCACCGACTATCACAATCTTTGGTTGAGAAAAGGCCATGGATACCTCATTACAAAATAAATTAATGTTATTTAAGCCTTTTAAAAGATAAAACACTTAAATAACACTCATTTCATCGATAAACCTCAACTCCATGTTGAGAATAACACGCTTGGTTATTTGGTCATACCAAATATTGACGCATATCAAATTGACTGATTAATATGACATCGATCACAGGTTAGTTTCATATTATGCAAAATACGAATCGTGTCAGCTAGCGATATATTGATATTAATCAATATTCGAAATAATTTCCAACCTATTTGATAATGATAATTAGTTAGTCTAGCCTGCGACCTTACCCTCTTTATAAGGGCGATAGCAAATACAATTCGGATAATGTTTGTATCACTCTATTCAGCTGTACCTAAAATACTTAGATATGTCGAATGGACGCCTATCATAAGATCAATACGAAGGGATATGTTGAGTGAAGTTCCTTATCTATCAAACCGTGACTAGTATCGTATCCGCTTGATTGCTTTCTCTTTCACTTTTGTTATCACTTATACCATGACGTTATGACTTGTTCTCCTATTTCTGCTAGCAATTACAGTAAACCCTTCACTCGACGAAAACATAAACACTTAGCAAGTCACTCTCGTGATTAGCCTACTTAAGCACCCGATTTTCTTGGTGACACTCATCCCATTGCATAAAGCTTTTAGGTTGTGTAAGAGAACAAGACAGAGTGCAAAACTAAACGACTTATCAACGGCCTTTCCCGCTAAATCAAATGATAGAAAAAAACACCCAACGAATGAACACTTGGGTGTTTTTTTATTCTGACGACAACAACATTGCCTAATAGGACAATATCATCGCATTGTAAGGTCAATTCACTAACGTTGTTCTTGCCATTGACGGGATAAACCAACCAACTGTTTGTGGCTTTCTTGCCAACGCTGAGTACTTTGTAACTCTTTAAGACTATATTGCCGTCCACTGTGGAATAACGATGAGGCTAAGCTGCCATGTTGCTTGGGTAAATTGTCTAGTACACTGACTGCACCATCACGGTTATTACAGACTAATACCATATCACAGCCCGCAGATAATGAAGCCGCAGCGCGTTCCGGATAACTTCCCATGATAGCGGCCCCTTCCATCGATAAATCATCCGAGAAAATGACACCATTGAAACCAAGTTGCTCACGTAAGATGGATTTCAACCAAAAAGGCGAACCACTTGCAGGGCGTTCATCCGCTTGAGTATAGATAACATGTGCTGGCATCACTGCATCCAATAAATCACGCTGGATAAAATCTCTAAAAATTGACATGTCTTTTTTGCGAATGATCTCAAGGTCACGGTCATCCCTAGGCGTTTCTTTATGTGAATCCGCTTTTACGGCTCCATGCCCTGGAAAGTGCTTACCCGTTGTTTTCATGCCTGCATTACGCATACCTTTAATAAAGCGTTCTGCCATAACCATGGCTATTTCCGGATCTTCATGGAAAGAACGTTCACCAATGGCAATACTTTGATGACCAAGGTCAAGTACCGGCGCAAAGCTAATATCGATATCCATGGCTATCATTTCAGATGCCATCAACCAACCCGCTTCTTCGGCCAACCTAGCCCCTTCTGACTCACTGTTTAATGCAGCAAAAGCTTGTGCGGAAGGCAACGCGGTAAAACCATCACGAAAACGTTGAACACGCCCACCTTCTTGATCCACAGCGACCAATAGGCGGTGGCGTGATGCATCACGAATTTGACGCACTAGCTCCCTTAATTGTGCTGCATCATGAAAATTACGGGTGAATAAAATTAATCCCCCCACTAACGGATGTGCCAGTATTTCACGCTCTTCACTGTCCAGCTCATAGCCCTGAACATCTAGCATTATCGGACCCATACATGCCTCACTATTTAAACTATTTTGCGGTCATAACACGCATTTCAATGCTTTCATTTGTGTTAAACAAAGCGGTTTAATACGGCAAATGAAAATATTGCCTTAATGCTCCAGAGTGTAACAAAAAATCGCTATTTTGACTTTGATTCCATTGCACTTCATACCACATCAACATCATATATTTTACCCATGGTGTCCATTGGCGACACTGAGCAGCCAACCGTTCAGCATCTGTATATGATTGATGTTTATTACAATATTCTGATAGGAAGTCATGTCGTTGTTGGGTGTTTAGTTGATTGGCTTGAAAGTAGGTTTCTAATGACAACCCAATATCTGTATTCGCAGCATATTCCCAATCTAACAAAATGATACTGTTATCCTCTGTATAGAGAATATTACCCCGATGAATATCCATATGGGCGGGAGCAAGCTTTAACGTTTTAGGCGTTGGGGCGGACAAAAAATATTTATGCCACCGTAGCCATCGTGGGTTTTTACGCTTTGGATCAATCAACTCCCCATAATGAGCCATCTCTTGCCGCAGCTGTAACGGGTAACTTAATAAGGGTTGAGTATGCAATTTAGCGATGGTTGCCGCTAATAACGATTGAAATTCAGGTGATAAATATTGAGTATGGCTTGGATGTTGACCATCACACCACGAGAGTAATAACCAGTCTCTGTTTCTTGCTAGCTGTTTTGGGGCTTGGCCGAACCCGTGCAACTGCTGTAGCACTTTTGCTTCTTTACGACGGTTGACATAGAGCGCATGTTGAACTTGCCCCTGTGCACGAGCAATTAACTCAACGACTTGATCTGCCAAGGCGGCTCTCAAACGATAAGTTCCCCCAGACAGCCCCGCTAAGGGCGTTATTTCCCAGAGTTTAATATCAATCTTTGGAAAATAACGCCTTAACAGTAGCCTCAATGAATCATTATTGGTCAATATCGTTTTTTCCTGACCAAATAATCTCACCGCTTTGTACTGCCATAAGCTGCATTTCAATATCACGTTGCTTATTTGAGCCTGAAATTACACTGTACAACACATAGTCTGCTTGCACATAGCGCCCCAGCCCAATCGCCTTACTGCGCGTGACTAAGCTATCATCTTGTGATAGACCTAACGTTTTACGTGCTGTATTCACAACATCTTGAGGAACAACTTTAAAAAGGTGACTACTATCAACCGCTTTTACAATCGCTGAGGTTGCGTTTTGCACGGAAAATGAACCATTTGTGTTGTTTTTGACTGAATCGACTAACAATACTTTGCCACTTTCAATACCGCTTGCTCCAGACATTTCACTCACCAATGGTGATACCGCCGCAGACCAGTCCGTCGTTTTTTGTTTAGGTGGCGTAGGGACCTTATCGATTGGTGGCGGTGTGACTGGTTCAGTCGGCTCTACGGGTTCAACCGGTACAACAGGCGGTGGTGTTTTTGGTCTTTCTGATTGAAAAGAAGGACACCCTGCCAATATCATCGCTGCCGCTGCAACAAATAGGATACGTTTCATTATTTTTCTCCAAGCGTTTTCGGTAAGAAGACATAAATACGTACATTACGCGCCAGTGATGAAGTACTTTGATTACTAACACTAATAGATAAATTGGCAGGTATTGTTTGCTGTATATCATGCGTTGTCGCTATTTTTAAGCCGTTATTATCATACCAATAAAGGCGGTACATGATGGTCACCGCCTCGGATTGACTGTTACTCATATTGACTTTAGCCACTGCCGCATAGTTTTCAACACTCACTACGGGTTGTTCTACGATAATGCCATGCGCTAAAACCGAGGGCTCCATAATGACACGTTGTTGTTCATTAAATACCAAGCCATCATTTTTTCCCCACAGGCAGCCGCTCAGTGAAAAGACCACCATACTGAGCGCCAACACACGTATTAGTACATATTCGACTATCTTCACGTCATTGCCTTATTTGGCGAGTAATGGACCTAGAGGGCGACCACCAACTAAGTGCATATGAATATGAAACACTTCCTGCCCGGAATCTTTATTGCAATTCATGATTAAGCGATAGCCACTCTCAGCAATACCTTCTTGCTGAGCTATTTTTGCTGCAACGATAAATAAACGTCCTAATACCTGTTCATCTTCCGCAGCTACATCATTCACTGTTGGAATTAATTTATTTGGAATAATAAGAATATGTGAAGGCGCTTGCGGCGAGATATCACGAAATGCGGTAACAAGCTCATCCTGATAAACGATATCAGCAGGGATTTCACGTCGAATGATCTTACTGAAAATTGTTTCTTCTGCCATTTCAACTTCCTTTAATATTGACTAATAATTACGCGTTGTTATCGCCGACATTCAAATGAAAGAGGCGGTTAAAGTTTTCAGTGGTAATACGCGCCATTTCTTCTGGGCTCACCCCTTTGAGAACAGCCATATATTCTGCTACATCACGGACATAGGCCGGTTGATTCTCTTTACCACGATGAGGAACTGGTGCCAAATAAGGTGAATCCGTTTCGACCAAGATCCTATCTAAAGGAACAATTCTTGCTGCTTCACGAATTTGTTCTGCATTACGAAAAGTCACAATACCAGAAAAAGAGATGTACATCCCAAGGTCGAGTAATTGTTTCGCGGTGTCTTTATCTTCGGTAAAACAGTGTAATACACCGCCACAATCAGTCACATTCTCTTCACGCAAAATGGCCAAAGTATCGTCTCGTGCATCCCGAGTATGTACAATGACCGGTTTATTTACCTGACGACCAATGCGAATGTGCTGACGGAAAGACTCCTGTTGCAGTGCCGCATTTTCTTTTTGGTAATAATAGTCGAGTCCCGTTTCCCCTAACGCAACCACTTCCTTCCCTGCCGCTAACTGTGCTAAACGCTCAAAATCATAGCCTTCATCTAAATTAAGCGGATGGATCCCACAAGAAAATGCAACATTATCTCGTTTGCCTATCAGGGTTTTCATACTATCAAACCCATGTAGCGTTGTGGCAACCGCCAACATAAAACCCACATCGCGCTGCGATGCTTTTGCGATAACATCATCGACACCTGTATGTAATTTTTCATAATCAAGGCAATCGAGATGGCAGTGTGAATCAACTACAAACATATTTCACTCTTTTTCATCGTGTTAGAGTCGCAATTAATGCTTCCCATTGTAATAACTGATTGGTTAAAAGTAACTCTTGATTCAGTGCAGGCACTGTCATCAATTGGTGGCGGCATTGTTGCCAAGCTTCATAAACGTTAAACAATTGCGTATAGGTCATTCGTGACGCGAGCACACTAATGAGAGGCAACTGATCCTGATTTAAACAGAATTGTGCAGCTTGTTGTTGTAATTTCATGCTATCGGTTAACAATCCGAGCAACCAGCCAATCAATTCAGTGGCCTTATCATTATTCATGACAGATAACAGAGACAACATATCATTATGCTGCATTGCATGGGCTAGCCCTTGACACAAGGCATGACGCTGCTGCCAATTTTCAGGCTGCAACAGTGACATCGCCGCTACTGGCGCCCCTTGGCAGAGCTTTAATGCGGTCAATGCATCATTATAGTTAACGCCTGCAATGTGTTTTTGTAACCAATACCATGCCGTCTGCAACTCTGGAGGCGACAAATAAGTATATAAACAGCGGCTACGGAGTGTCGCGAGTAAATTTTCTCGCTTTTCACAGCCTAATAAAAAATAAGTCTGTTGTGTTGGCTCTTCTAACGTTTTTAATAAGGCATTTGCCGCCGCATCGGTTAACGCTTCAGCACGCGGAATATAAGCAACTTTCGCCCCATTTTGCTGGGCATAGCCACTTAAGGTTTCCGTCAGTTTCCTTACTGCATCTACACTGACGGTGGTTTTACCTTTTTCAGGTTCTAATACATGGTAATCAGGGTGTGTACCGGCCAACATCAGCTGGCAGCTATGACATTGACCACAACTTTTTAGACCGTCGGTGTTTTGACAAATTAACCAGCGGCTGATCCCATAACATAGCGCCTCCACACCATTACCAGATAGTGAATGCAACAATAATGCATGGTGCCCACGGCCTTGCTGATAGGACGTTATCACTTGACGATAAGTTTCATTCAACCAAGGGTACCAGTTCATTTTCTCACCTTACTTCGCCAACCACTGCTTGAGTGTTTGGCGAATATCTTGTTGTACTTGTTCAATATTTTGGCTGGCATCGATCGTCAAAATGGTTTCGTCTGTTGCGGCTAATTCAAGATAACGAGCACGAGTACGCTCGAAAAATGCCAAGGATTCTTGTTCAATCCTATCCAACTCACCACGCGCCCGAGCGCGTTGTAAACCAAGTTCTGGTGGTAAATCTAAATATAAGGTTAAAGCAGGTTTAAACTCCCCTAACACCAAATCACGCAAGGATTGCATCAATTCGCGATCAATCCCTCTCCCCCCGCCTTGATAAGCTTGGGAAGATAAATCATGCCTATCCCCAACAACCCATTTGCCCGCGGCAAGGGCGGGTTTGATGACATTTTCAACCAATTGAACACGTGCTGCATACAGCATAAGCAGCTCCGCAGTATCGGTCACTTTCTCACCACTGATTCCTTGCTTGATCAATTCGCGTAATTTTTCTGCTAACGGCGTTCCCCCCGGCTCACGCGTAAAAGCAATATCTTGAATACCCGCTTGGTTTAAAGTTTCAACAACAGTTTTAATCGCCGTTGTTTTCCCTGCTCCCTCTAATCCTTCAATGACAATATAGGCATTTTTCATTTTACTTATCATTCTGTTTTTCAATTTTTCGATACACTTTGACTGCACGATTATGGTCATTCAGCGTACGGCTGAATGTGTGACCACCAGTACCATCTGCAACAAAGTATAAATAATCCGTTTTAGCCGGATGGGCTGCTGCTTTAATCGATGCAAGGCTCGGCATTGCGATCGGTGTTGGAGGTAGCCCATCAATACGGTAAGTGTTGTATGGCGTATAGTTATCTAAATCACTACGATAAATTTTCCCCTGATACTTATCACCTAAACCATAAATTACCGTTGGGTCGGTTTGTAAACGCATATTTTTTTTCAATCGGTTCACAAACACTGAAGCGACTTGATTTCTTTCACTATCGACGCCGGTTTCTTTTTCAATAATTGATGCCATGATCAACATCTCATAAGCATTTTTATAAGGCAGATCTTTATCACGTCCCTGCCATATCTCCTCGACATTTTTTTTCATCTGTTGATGAGCTCGTTTCAAAATATCGACATCGCGTGTTCCCGCGGTATACAAATAAGTGTCTGGATATAACCAACCTTCCAGAGTTGTATCGCCATCAAAGCCAATCAGTGCATATAACTCAGTCGGGGTTTTTCCTTCAATCTCATGCTGCAAATAAGGCGCATCAAGTAAAATATTCGTCCAATCGGATAAACGATAACCTTCAACAAAACGGATAGAAAACTGTGCTTCTTTACCACTCGCAATTAATGCCAACATCTGTTCAATATCCATATTCGGCCGCAAGCGGTATGTTCCTGCTTTCATTTTGGCTAACTCGGGACGAAACTTTAACAGCCATTGGAATTTATCAGTTTGATTAATGATGTTTTGATTAACTAATAAACCCTCAAGCGCAACACGCCCCGTTCCCGATGGCACGGTAAAAATTTTTTCTTGGGTTAAATTAAGCGGTTCTTTCGCGTAGTTTAAAACTTGTTGATACAAGACGTAGGCTACACTTCCTGCAATCAACACAATCGCGACCGCTGCAATAAATATTTTTTTAGCTAGTTTCATTCATCAACCATTTCTGTGACTAAATTTGGCAACGTAACAACAAATATTCAAATAATTCTCTAGAGGAATATTGCCAGAGAGGCTTGTTTTTACCTAAGTTGATCGTCGCAACCGGTAATATCGGCATCAAAGCATTACAAATAAACACCTCATCACAACATCCTAAAACTTCAGGGAATCGTTCAACTTCTTGTAGATCGTACTGACTGGTTGCTAAAAGCGCTATAATCTTTTGTCTCATTAATCCATTTACCCCTGAAAACGTTAAGTTTGGAGTAAATACTGTTTCACCTTTGCGCCAAAAGAGATTTGCACTGCAACATTCAATCAAAATACCATCTGAATCAACAACTAATGCTTCATCCGCTTGAGCTTCATCAATTTCCTGACGAATTAAGATCTGTTCGAGACGATTGAGATGCTTAATGCCGGCTAAATATGGGTTCTTGCTGATCGGCACACTGCTCAACATCAAGTGAATACCCGATTTCTGCAATGCTTGATAATGCAAGGGGAAAGGCGCTATCGACATAATCACTGTTGGTTGATTGAACCCCAAAGAACTATAGCCTCGGCCACCTGTACCACGACTCATGATCACTTTGAGTACCCATTCATCATGACTTTGTTGCTGACAAATGGCGAGAATTTGCTCTTGCAGACGTTGCCAATCAGGTTGAGGTAACTTGAGACGAGCGCTATCCTGCACTAAGCGCCTAATATGGTGCTCAAGCATTTTGGGCTGCTGATTAAACACATGAATCGTCGTAAAGCAGCCATCACCAAATTGCACAGCGCGATCAGAAACATCAATATGACGGCATGCAATTCCATTAACCCAATATGACATTGATAATTCTTATAATAATGGCTGATAAATCAGTCAGTAACAGGATGTTTATTATCATAAACTAAACTGACTGAGACTGCAAAATGACAATAAAAGAAAAGCCCCTGTATGGAACATACTGGGGCTTTAAATACATTATAGCGCTAATAATAAGGCAATAATGTTAGATTAATTTACTCTTGGTGATAACGACGGAAAATTAATGAGCCATTGGTGCCGCCGAAACCAAATGAATTACACAGAGCATACTCCATGTTTTCCACTTTTCTTGCTTCACCTAGAACGAAATCCAGTTTGCAGGCTTCATCTGGGTTTTCCAGATTAATCGTTGGCGGAACAATCTGATCAGCCAATGATAAGATCGTAAAGATAGACTCAATCGCGCCAGCTGCACCTAATAGGTGACCAGTCATCGATTTGGTTGAGCTAACCAGTACGTTAGTGTCTTCACCAAAGACAGATACAACGGCTTGGGCTTCAGCTAAGTCACCCGCTGGCGTTGAAGTCCCATGAGCATTGATATAGCCCACGTCGTTTGCTTCAATTCCAGCATCGTGCAGAGCATTCATCATCGCCAACGCTGCACCTTCTCCATTTTCAGGAGGTGATGTCATATGATAGGCATCACTACTCATGCCGAAGCCAGAGACTTCTGCATAGATTTTAGCACCACGTGCTTTAGCGTGCTCATACTCTTCAAGAATGATAATACCCGCACCATCTCCCAGCACAAAACCATCACGGTCTTTATCCCATGGGCGGCTAGCTGCTTGTGGGTCATCATTACGAGTAGAAAGAGCACGTGCAGCACCAAAACCAGCAACACCTAATGGTGTTGTTGCTTTTTCAGCGCCACCTGCGAGCATAACATCCGCATCACCATAAGCGATCATACGAGCCGCATGACCGATATTGTGCACACCTGAGGTACAAGCAGTGGCAATAGAAATACTTGGGCCACGGAAACCGTACATAATGCTCAGATGACCTGCGACCATGTTAATGATCGTAGAAGGAACGAAAAATGGGCTAACTTTACGAGGACCGCCGTGTTGTAGTGCTTCACAGTTCTCTTGAATTAAGCCTAGACCACCAATACCAGAACCAATCGCCAAACCGATACGAGTAGCATTGGCTTCTGTTACTTCCAGACCTGCATCTTTGATGGCTTGATAGCCAGCAGCGATACCATACTGGATGAATGGGTCCATCTTCCGTGCTTCTTTGCGGGAGATACCATAATCTTCGTAATTGAAATCTTTCACTACACCAGCAAATTTAGTTGCATGGTTTGTAGTATCAAAATGTTCGATGAGGCTGATACCACTCTGTCCGTCACAAACAGCTTTCCATGATGATTCAACTGTATTGCCGACAGGAGATAACATGCCCAGTCCAGTTACGACTACACGACGCTTAGACACGTATATCCTCCAAGGAGGGAAAAAGTTACCAAAGAAACATAGGCGGTCGAGTGACCGCCTAGATAAGTTTTAAAACAATTACTTAGATGCGTTCTCGACGTAGTCAATCGCAGCCTGCACTGTTGTGATCTTTTCAGCTTCTTCGTCAGGGATTTCGATATCGAACTCTTCTTCCAGAGCCATAACCAGCTCAACTGTGTCAAGAGAATCAGCGCCCAAGTCATCAACAAACGAAGCTGTTGTTACAACTTCTTCCTCTTTAACACCCAGTTGCTCAACGATGATTTTCTTAACGCGTTCTTCGATAGTGCTCATACTATTAAAATTCCTATCAAAACTCGCTTTCGCGATGGTTTTCGTAGTTTATAAAATACAGGAAAAGATACAACCCAATCCCGGCTGTTGGAACCTAAATTTTGCATTATTTTGCGCTAATTAACACTAATAATGCAAATGGTTCCATCATTTCTTTAGATCATGTACATGCCGCCATTGACATGTAATGTTTCACCTGTGATGTAACCAGCTTCATCAGAAGCTAAAAACGCTACAGCACTGGCAATTTCTTGCGCATCACCCAGCCTATCGGCAGGAACTTGAGATAAAATGCCTGCACGCTGTTCATCTGTCAATGCTTTGGTCATATCAGTTTCAATAAAACCAGGAGCAACGACGTTGACGGTGATACCACGGGAAGCAACCTCGCGTGCTAATGATTTGCTAAAACCAATTAGCCCAGCTTTCGCTGCTGCATAGTTCGCCTGCCCCGCATTTCCCATCACACCCACAACAGATGCGATTGAAATAATGCGCCCACAACGTTTTTTCATCATGGCGCGTAATACGGATTTAGATAAACGGTAAACGGATGATAGATTGGTGTCAATAATATCTTGCCACTCATCATCTTTCATACGCATCAAAAGGTTATCACGAGTGATACCTGCATTGTTAACCAGTATATCAATTTCGCCAAATTGTTGACGAATATTATTCAAGGTTTCATCAATTGATGCAGGGTCTGTCACATTCAGAGCAAAACCTTTGCCTTTTCCATCTAAATAAGCAGAAATCGCTTCTGCTCCTTTATCGCTTGTTGCTGTACCAATAACAGTCGCACCACGCGCAGCAAGTGTTAAAGCAATTGCTTTACCAATACCGCGACTCGCGCCTGTTACCAGTGCAATTTTTCCTTCAAAGCTCATATCGTCCTCAGAGGTTTTCTAACGCAGTGCCTAATGATACAGGATCATTGGCTGCAACGGCAGTTAAATTAGAGACAATACGCTTGGTAAGACCAGTTAACACTTTACCTGGGCCTACTTCAACAAGGTGTTCAATACCTTGATCTGCCATTAATTCTACAGTTTCAGTCCAACGAACCGGATTATACAATTGACGAACCAAAGCATCACGAATATTTTCAGCTGATTGTTCAATTTTTACATCAACGTTATTGATAACTGGGAAATTTGGCTGATTAAACGTGATGTCTTGCAATGCAACCGCTAATTTTTCAGCCGCTGGTTTCATTAACGCACAATGCGAAGGAACACTGACTGATAATGGCAACGCACGTTTAGCCCCAGCTTCTTTACAGGCTGCACCCGCGCGTTCTACTGCCTCTTTTTCACCTGCAATAACGACTTGTCCCGGAGAGTTAAAATTCACAGGCGATACAACTTGACCCTGTGCGGCTTCCTGACAAGCTTTTTCAATAGATTCGTTATCTAAACCGATAATCGCATACATGGCTCCGGTTCCCTCTGGGACCGCTTCTTGCATTAATTTACCACGTAATTCAACCAGTTTAATGGCGGCTTTAAAATCGATGACACCAGCACACACTAACGCAGAATACTCACCTAAGCTATGCCCTGCCATCATTGTAGGCATTGGCCCTTGTTTTTCTTGCCAAACGCGGAAGATAGCGACAGATGCAGCTAACAAAGCAGGCTGAGTTTGCCATGTTTTGTTCAATTCTTCTTCTGGTCCATTCTGGACAAGTGCCCAGAGGTCATAACCTAATGCTTCAGACGCCTCAGCGAATGTTTGCTCTACAAGCTGACTTTCTGCCGCTAATGCAGACAACATACCAAGAGACTGAGATCCCTGACCGGGAAAAACCATAGCAAATTGTGTCATGTCTATTTTCTCAGTAAATTAAAAACGAACGAGTGCAGAGCCCCAAGTGAAGCCACCACCGAATGCCTCTAACAGCACTAACTGGCCACGTTGGATACGCCCATCACGCACGGCTTCATCAAATGCGGTCGGCACCGATGCAGCAGAGGTATTACCATGTTTATCAAGCGTCACAACCACCTTTTCCATGGTCATATCCAGTTTTTTTGCTGTTGCTGAAATGATGCGTAAATTCGCTTGATGCGGCACTAACCAATCGAGTTCTTCTTTTGCAATACCACTTTCCGCTAATGTTTCATCAACAATGTGAGCTAACTCACGTACAGCAACTTTAAATACTTCGTTGCCCGTCATGGTTAAATAGGCTTCATCTTCTGAGCCGCGCTCACGATTTGGCAGCGCCAGCAAATCACCATAACGGCCATCGGCATGAAGGTGTGTCGATAAAATACCGGGTTGCTCAGAAGCGCCAATAACCATGGCCCCTGCTGCATCACCAAATAAGATAATCGTACCACGATCATTCGGGTCTAATGTTTTAGAGAGTGCATCAGCGCCAATGACCAATGCTTTTTTTACCATGCCCGTTTTTACAAATTGGTCAACAATGCTAATCGCATAGGTGAAACCCGCGCAAGCAGCAGCAACATCAAATGCCGCACAATCGTGAATACCTAACATTTGTTGAATTTGACATGCGGCACTTGGGAACGCGTGAGTCGATGACGTTGTAGCAACAACAATCAACCCAATGTCACTGCTATCGACCTGAGCCATTTCTAACGCTTTTTGTGCGGCGTGAAACCCCATTACCGCAACACTTTCATCTTCGCCTGCAATTCTTCTTTCATGAATACCTGTGCGAGTCACAATCCACTCATCAGAAGTATCAACCATTTTTTCCAGGTCAGCATTCGTTCTAATTTGTGCGGGTAAATAGCTGCCTGTGCCTAATATTTTGCTATACATAGGTTATTGATCACTCCTGGGTAATACGATATTCAGTCGAGCTGCTATTCTGTCTGGAACTTGTCTGTCTACTGCTTGAACTGCACGTTCAATAGCCGCTTTAAATGCATTTTCATTTGCTGCGCCATGACTTTTAATGACAATTCCTTTTAATCCTAACAGAGTTGCACCATTATACTGGTCGGGGTTCAGCTCCCCAAAACGCTTCATAAGTCGTTTTTTAAGCCATTTTTTAGCCAGTTGCATCAACCAGCTAGGTTTTTTATTCTTTTTGCTTTCTTCTGTTGATTTTAACAATGAAAGAATGACACGGATCACCCCTTCCATTGTTTTTAGCGTGACGTTACCTGCGAAGCCGTCACAGACTAGTACATCCGTTTTGCCTGTTAGCAATTCATTGCCTTCAACATAACCGATATAATTTATTGCCGCAGTTTCTTTGAGGAGTGCGGCGGCTTCGCGGATATTATCCAACCCTTTGGTTTCTTCTTCACCGATGTTCAGCAGTGCCACTCTCGGTGAGACAATCTTAGCCACTTCTTCTGCAACCACTGACCCCATCACAGCGAATTGCACCAGCATTTCACTGTTACACGTGACGTTAGCCCCTAAATCCAGCACCACTGTTTGACCTTTTTGTTGATTCGGCAAAATTGTCATCAACGCAGGTCGCTCAATGCCTTCAATCGATTTCAACATCAGTTTCGCCAAGCCCATCAGCGCCCCAGTATTACCGGCACTCACGCACGCTTGTGCTTGCCCAGTCTTGACTAACTCTAACGCCGTTCGCATCGATGTTCCTTTGCTTTGTCTTATTGCCGTAGAGGGTTTAGCATCGTTAGCAATCACGTTTTCAGCAGGAATAATTTCGACACGAGAAGTCAGCTCGACACTTTGTTGTGCAAGCAGAGGTTGAATGGCGTCAGGTTGACCGACTAGCAGTAATTTGAGTGATGGATTAGATGCCAGAGCCTGCAATGCAGCAGGCACTGTGACGCGGGGACCAACATCCCCGCCCATAGCATCTAACGCAATGGTTAGATTAGCCAAAGTATCAACGTGTAAATCAGAAACTACTTGTTGATAACCTTACGGCCACGGTAATAACCGTCTGCTGTCACATGGTGACGCAGGTGGGTTTCACCTGAAGTTTTGTCTACAGAAACTAGGGTAGCAGTCAGTGCATCATGTGAACGACGCATACCGCGTTTTGAACGAGTTGGTTTATTCTGTTGTACGGCCATTGACCTTACTCCTTAAGTACTTTTCTTTAAACTGGCTAATACGGCAAATGGGTTTGGTTTTTCCGCCTCTGGAGGTAGTTCACCAAAAACCATGTCCGCTTCGGACACTTCACAGTGTTCAGAATCATGAACCGGAACCACTGGTAAGGAAAGAATTATTTCATCTTCTATCATTCCCAGCAAATCTATTTCACCAAATTCATCAATTTGAATTGGTTCGTAGGCTTCCGGTAATGCTTCGGCCTTTTCGTCATTGACGACAGGACTAAAACAATACGATACGTAAACATGATGCTTGAAATCTTTTCTGCAACGCTGGCATTGTAGGGTGACATCCACATCAGAATGCCCCTCTATGACCGTCAGACGCTGATTATCAATTTTAAATGATAATTCGCTCTCAACATCACTGTCTACACTGACTACTGATTCAGCAATACGTGTTACCTGCTCAGGCGTGTAACTCCCGACATAGTCGAGGTTTTTTTGAGCTGCACGCTGCGCATCGATAGTCAGGGGTAATTTTACCTTTTGCATAAGGCGCGCATATTAACTTTGTAATGAGCTATAGTCAAAGAAAAAGGCGGACAAAACTCGCCTTTTCACCAAAAAATCGCCTGTTAAGCGCCGGATAGTTTAAAATGAGTTCACCCTTTTGGCTATGAGTTTCGAGAAAAAATATGAAATCGATTATTTTAGCATCAACCTCACCCTATCGGCAGCAGTTGCTAAAGAAGCTAGGTGTGCCCTTTTTAGCCGTTGCGCCCAATGTGGATGAAACCCCGATATTAAATGAATCCGCTGAAGCATTAGTGACTCGTCTCGCCCACGCAAAAGCCCATGCCATTAGCGAACAGCATCAACAACATTTAATCATTGGTTCGGATCAGGTTTGCGTCATTAATGGGAAAATTGTCGGTAAACCACTCAATTACGACAATGCGTTTAAACAGTTGAAGCAAGCCTCAGCAAGCAAGATAACATTTTATACTGGGCTGTGCTTATTAGACTCCGCAACAGGCAGTTATAATGTGCAATGTGAATTATTTAATGTCTATTTTCGCGCTTTAAGTGATCACGAAATCGACACTTACTTACGCAAAGAAGAACCTTATCAATGTGCAGGAAGTTTTAAATCGGAAGGGCTTGGTATCGCTTTGTTTGATAAGTTAGAAGGACGCGATCCAAACACATTAATTGGTTTACCGCTAATCCTATTACTGGACATGCTACGTCACTACGGATTTAATCCGTTAAGCGATTAAAAAGAGGCTAGAGAGGTCGGCAGGAACCCTACCGACCTCTTACTAGCAATCTCACGATATTAATGTTGTTTTTGTGCGCGTAGAGCCTTCAAGCACTGATTCAATTCGTCATCAAGTGGCGCTTGTAAGCGCATCTCTTCGCCACTTTTAGGGTGTATAAATTTCAGCGAACTCGCATGTAAAAATAATCTTTTTAACCCTGTACCGGCTAATTGGCTATCGAATTGCTTATCCCCATAACGGTTATCAAATGCAATCGGATGCCCTGCATGCAGCGTATGGACGCGAATTTGATGCGTACGCCCCGTAACCGGACTGGCTTTGACTAACGTGGCTTGTGCAAAACGCTCTTCAACTTTAAAACGCGTTTCTGAAGGTTTTCCCTCAGGACTTACTCGAACAACGCGCTCACCACTTTGTAAAATATTTTTCAGTAATGGCGCTTGAATCACTTTAGTATGGGATTGCCACTGCCCGCGTACTAACGCCAGATAATCTTTTTGCATCTGTTTAAGACGTAATTGCTCATGCAACGCCCTCAGTGCTGAGCGTTTCTTCGCCACTAATAATATCCCTGACGTATCGCGATCAAGACGATGCACCAATTCCAAAAAACGAGCTTCTGGACGTAATGCTCTCAATCCTTCAATGACCCCAAAACTAAGCCCACTTCCGCCATGCACTGCCGTACCAGAAGGCTTGTTAATCACTAATATTGCGTCGTCCTCATACAGGATACAATCAGCCAAAGCGGAGACTTTATCCAGTTTTGCCGAAACGGGCGCTGCTTCGCGCTCTGCAACCCTGACTGGCGGAACACGAACTTGATCACCTGCGGCAAGCTTATACTCAGGTTTGATGCGCCCCTTATTCACCCGCACTTCTCCCTTACGGATAATGCGATAAATCATACTTTTAGGCACACCCTTTAATTTTGCGAGCAGAAAATTGTCGATTCGTTGTCCGGCTTCGTCATCGCCAATATCGATAAACTGAACTTGATTTTGTGTTTTCATTCAAAAATATGTTAACTCTGGTTGATTAAATTACGACCTTATTTGCAGGATATATCATACCGACTCCGTAAATTTTTTTATCATTTTTTTTTAATTGGTCAAAGAATAGCTTGTTAGTCATATTTCTAAATAAAATTTTCATATAACTCATGTCTCGACTTGCTATAATGAGGTCGGCAATGGAATAATATGCAATTGCCACCATGTTCGATAAAACGATAATTGGCATAAGATACAAATTTACTATTTGATTGAGTACAAGTGCAGCAATGGCGTAAGACGCTTCGCGAAATCAAATAATTAGCGAGCAACGATTATTAGCTTTTTGGGTTAGGAACTTCCGTTAATACAATTATGACGGCTTCCTGATTAAGAACGCTGAATTTTTAATCTAAAAATCAGGTTCACCGAATACTGCGCGTCTCTATACGAACGACTGCCGGGAGGCAGGCGGTTTTGTAAAAATCACGAGGCCATCGGTTTACAATAGCTCCCTTTTTCGCTGCTCTATTATTGAAAGAAAAATAATGAGTAAGTAACAATATGAAAAGAATGCTAATAAACGCGACTCAACAGGAAGAGTTGCGTGTTGCCCTTGTTGACGGGCAACGACTCTATGATTTGGATATCGAAAGTCCAGGTCATGAGCAAAAAAAGGCAAATATTTACAAAGGTAAAATCACTCGTATTGAACCTAGTCTAGAAGCTGCTTTTGTTGATTACGGTGCTGAAAGACACGGTTTCCTTCCCATCAAAGAGATCGCTCGCGAATACTTCCCAAGCAACTATCACTCCCAAGGTCGTCCTAATATTAAAGATGTTCTCAAGGAAGGCCAAGAAGTGATCGTTCAAGTTGATAAAGAAGAGCGTGGCAACAAAGGTGCCGCACTCACTACCTTTATTAGCCTAGCTGGAAGCTACTTGGTTTTAATGCCAAATAACCCACGTGCTGGCGGTATTTCTCGTCGTATTGAAGGTGAAGATCGTACGGAATTAAAAGAAGCGTTGTCTTCGCTCGAAATTCCAGATGGTATGGGTTTGATTGTCCGTACCGCAGGTGTTGGCAAATCAGCAGAGTCTTTACAACAGGATTTGTTGTATCGTCTACGTCACTGGGAAGCCATCAAAAAAGCGGCTGAAAACCGTCCGGCTCCTTTCTTAATCCACCAAGAAAGTAATGTGATTGTACGAGCATTCCGTGATTATCTGCGTCCTGATATTGGTGAAATCCTGATTGATAACCCAAAAGTTGTCGAGATGGCGCGTAACCATATTGAAGCCATTGGCCGTGGCGATTTTGCCAGCAAAATCAAATATTATAGCGGTGATGTTCCGCTGTTTAGCCACTATCAGATCGAATCACAAATCGAATCTGCGTTCCAACGTGAAGTTCGTCTTCCTTCAGGGGGCGCTTTGGTTATTGATACCACAGAGGCTCTCACCGCTATTGATATTAACTCCTCACGCTCTACTCGTGGCGGTGATATCGAAGAAACTGCATTTAATACTAACCTTGAAGCGGCAGATGAAATTGCACGTCAATTACGCCTCCGTGACCTTGGTGGTCTCATTGTTATTGACTTTATCGACATGACGCCAGTTAGGCATCAACGTGAAGTCGAAAACCGTTTACGTGAAGCTGTTCGTCAAGATCGTGCGCGTATTCAAATCGCACGTATTTCACGTTTCGGCCTATTAGAAATGTCCCGTCAGCGTTTAAGCCCATCTTTGGGTGAATCTAGCCACCATGTCTGCCCTCGTTGTTCGGGAACCGGAACCATTCGTGATAATGAGTCTTTATCGCTATCTGTACTTCGTTTAATTGAAGAAGAAGCACTGAAAGAAAATACTCATGAAGTTCATGCGATTGTCCCTGTACAAATCGCTTCTTATCTACTCAACGAAAAACGTAAAGCCGTAAGTGAAATTGAGACTCGTCAGCGAAATGTTCGTGTGGTTATCGTACCAAACGACCAAATGCAGACCCCTCACTTCCACGTGATCCGTATTCGTAAAGGTGAAGAAGTTAACACTCTGAGTTACAACCTTGCGCAATACCACGAAACCGAAACATTAAATGGTACAGAAGACGCTGCTGCTGAACGCAAAATGCCTGAGCAGCCGGCTATTTCTGCATTTGCTTTACAAGAACCTGTAGAGCAAACAGCAGTGGCTAAGCCAAAAGAGAGCAAAACACGTCCTGAGCCAGCAAAACAAACGGCTAAAGTCGATGCTCAACCGGGTTTATTCAGCAAACTCGCTGCGTTCTTTAAAAAGATATTCGGTGAAGAAGAGAAAGTTGCCGAAAAACCTGTCGAGAAAAACCGTCAGAACTCGGGTAACGATAAACGTCGTCATAATGAACGCCGCAACAATCGCCGTAATAATCGCCGTGATCGTGATGAAAACAGCGATAACCGCGAAAATCGTTCTAACCGTAATGCTCAAGCAGACGATAATAACAATCGTAAAGGCCGTAACAATAAAAATTCCGGTCAACAAGAAGAGCAAACTGTTGATAATGCTAGCCGCGAAGCTCAACAACAACAGCGTCGTGAGCAACGTGCTGAACGTCGTCGTCGTCAAGATGAGAAACGCCAACAACAGGCCGCTAAAGCTCAACAAGATGCGACTCAAGATACCGATACCACCGCTACTGAGAAAGAAGAAGCTCAACCGCGCCCAGTCACACCGCGCCGTCAGCGTCGTCAGTTAACTCAGAAGGTACGTATCACTGATACCGTAGACATTGTTGAACAAAACGAAGATCCGACCAAGGCTGAAGTCGTTACCCAAAACAGTGCTAAAACGGTTGCAGCATTACCGGCACCAGTACACATCGCTGAGCAAGATATCGAACTTGTTGACGTTAACGAGGAGCATTCACAAGATAACCAAGGCAATGAGGAAGAGAAGCAAGACACGATCATTCCTCGTCGCTCACGTCGTTCACCACGTCACTTGCGTGTCAGTGGTCAACGTCGCCGTCGTTATCGTGATGAGCGCCATTTAACTAAATCACCAATGCCGCTGTTCGCCGCTGTTGCTTCTCCTGAGCTGGCTTCAGGTAAAGTGTGTATCAGTTACCCGCTTGTTCAACCACAGCAAGAATCCATGGCGATCATCACCAATGAAGAAATGCTTGAACAACAAGGTGTTTTAGCCGTAGCAACGGTTGAGGCAGCGGAAGCGATTTCTTCTTCAGCGACTCAATCCTCGCAAGAAGTTACTGAGGTCGTCACTGTTGAGCAAACGCAAAAAACAGACGTCGAAGAAGCTGAGATTGTTGCTGAATCAACCGATTCACAAGTCATGACGCTTGAACCTGCAAGTGCTCCGCAAGCGGAACCGGTTATCGCTGTACATACCGAACAGCCTGCTCAGTCAGCTCAAGAAACTGTTCAATCACAAGTCGTGAGTGATGAAAAACAACCTGCGGTTGAATCTACGACTATTGTAGAAGAAGTGATTGAAAATACCGTTATTGAACAAGCTCAACCTGTTGCGGATACAGAAGAAACACGGGTCATACAACCACAGTCTATGGCTGTTGAGGTTGAACAAGTTTCAACTGAAGCCGTGGAAGCACCTGTTATCGCAGAAAAAGTATCAAAACCTGCTGTGATAGTCACTAACAAGGCTATCCGCCACGCAACCTCGCCAATGATGAAAGCGCCTGCGCCTGAAGTCGTTGAATCTTCATTCGAGATTAAAGTTTACCAACGTGAAGCATCAACTTTTGTTGGTAAAGGTGCTGGTGGCCACGTGGCAACTAACCATGCAACATCTGGAATGGCAAAACCCGCAAGTTTTGAATAACCCTTCTCTTTACGACAAAAAGCCCTGCTAATTGCAGGGCTTTTTTTATTTGTAGATAAATATTAATGCATTGTTAATAATACCAACCTAAACCATCACATTCCTATTTAATGAATATTACCGCAAGGAAAATGACATGGCTCATTGGGTAATTTTTGGTGCGACAAAAGGTATTGGTCTGTTATTAGCAAAATGGGGCGTAGCTCAGGGTCACCGCGTTTCCGTCTTAGTTCGTCATCAAGTAGATGCTGAAACATTAGCAGCAGCAGGCATGCAAGCCTTTATTGGTGATGCCACTGATATCGCCTCTTTAGAGTCTCTTTTCGCTGACACAACAACCGATAGCATTATTTTTACTACGATAGGCGGTGGCCAAGCCGATTTTTACGGTAACTACAATATCATCCGCAAGGCAGAACAATCTCAGATAAGTCGTTTATTACTTGTCACGTCAATCGGTTGTGGTGACAGTTGGTCAACCTTATCCCCTAGAGCAAAATCACTTTTTGGTCAGTCAGTTCGCCAAAAAACCATGGCTGAATCTTATTTAAAAACAAGTGAGATAAACTACACTATCTTAAGACCGGGTGGCTTAATGAATACAGCAGCGACTTATAACGCCAAGCTAGTCAAAGGCGAAGCTCATGGTGTTGTCAGTCGAGAAGATGTGGCGATGTTACTCGCAAATCTTGTGGATGATAAACATAGCTACCAGCAAGTATATGCGGTTATTGACCCCGATTTGCAGCCGAATTGGCGCTAAGGCCAATATCAAATGAGCCGAGTTAAACTCGGCTCTCATACGGTATTATTTGACGTCTTTTTTATTCAGCTCGCCCATCTCTTTGAGTTTATTCGAGATCTCACGGCGTTCTTTAGAAAGCTCTGCGTTTTTAATAATATAGTCGTCAACGCGGTCATCGTAGTCACTGCGCATATTCGCAATAATGGCTTGAATTTCCTCAATCGTCATACCTGGCTTAATATAGTCACTCAGGTTATCAAGCAATAAAACACGTTTTTGGTTATCACGAATTTTCTTTTCATTATCCGTAATTTCACGGCGAATTTTATTTTTACGACGATACATACGCACAAATTCCAACACATTTTGGAAAGACGGCTTGCTAGCGTTGTCCATGTTTAAAAACCCTCTGTTAGAAAAACAAAACGCATTTATTTCTATACCCTAAATAATTCGAGTGATATGTCAGCAACACATAAGGCTATTCGATGAACATCGAGCATATTCGCTATTCCAACCCACTGGATATTGCTAGCTAACATACAACTAAAACTACGATAGATATAACACAATACCTTCTAACAGCCTTATGTGACAACCCTATTTCACATATTCATTGATATAAAAACAGAGAAAATGGCATTTTTACTCAATGAATGCTATCAATAGGCTGAATTGTTTCAGTTAAACCTTTTGCGTTAATGTTTCCGAATGGTTTTCTTGTAAATTGACAGTTTGCTCAACAGGCTCCATTTTGTCGCTACGTAAACAGAAGACAGACAATATGGTTGTCATTACCACAAAGCCACCCATGATTAAGTAAGTCTCCGCAAAACCAATTTTATCATAGCCCCACCCGGCTAACGGCGACAGAATACTGGCAACAATTGAGGTGATACAACTAAATCCAACTAAATACAGGGTAGAAGATAGACGTTTATCAAAATGGCGGCTGTTATATTTAAAAATGGCGATCAATAATATCGGTAACTCAACAGCATGTAGGAGTTTCATAATAGAAATCATAAGCGGGCCTTCAACGAGTCCGGAACCAATGATTCTTAACGCCATGACACTACTCGCAAACAACAAACCATTTTTAGCACCTATACGATTAACAATATATGGCGCAAGAAACATTCCCCCAGCCTCTAAGAAAACCTGTAATGAATTCAGGTAGCCATACATTTCATTACCGGTTTTTTCGTCTTGGAACTGATGCGCAAAATAAACCATAAATTGCTGATCATAAACACTATAAATACAAGTACCCAGCACAAATAGAATTAGCGCCCAAAACCGTGGAAGGACAAATAATTGCAAGGCATCGTTGATGGTAATATTTGAAGGCTTACCATGTTCTAAATCGTTAAACGCATTGGCTTTTGCGGTTTTTAGCCTTAAAAGAATAACGAAGAAACATCCACCGGAAACCATGGCCATAATAAAATTATAGTTAGGATCGATATTAATATTGCGCCCAGCAAAAAATGTGGCAACAGCCCATCCTAATGACCCCCACATCCTTGCTTTGCCATACTCAAAATCGCGTAGTCGGCTGATACGCTCAGTATAAGACTCGAGTACGCCAATCCCCGCATGAAAAGTCATACCAATAAATAACCCACCAATCAAACTGCCAACGACCACATTCCATTGTAGTAATTGACCAAATACCATAAAAAATGGTCCAGATGATATTAATAATACGGCAATGAATAGCAGTAAATTTTTGCGTAAGCCGAGTTTATCTTGTAAGAAGCCATAAAGAGGTTGGGCACAAAGTGCAACTATTGAAATACAAGAAAAAATTATTCCTGTATCCGTGCCTTCTAAACCCACATATTTTCGAAGCCAAATAGCAACAACAGAAAATGTGGATGACCAAGTAAAGAAGAAAAAAAACAGCAGCGCACTCAATGAAGCATAATATTTTTTCGATTCACTATTCATTAAAATTTTGCCTACACGTTCCCTTAATTAACTAAAATGTTAAGGTTAACATTCTTAATAGACTACTGATTCACCGTTATATTGTGATGTTAAGCACAAATGTTAACGTTAACAATTATGTTTTGTGAAATAGATCACTAAAACTAGCTGAATGATTTACACCTAACGGTGGCATTGCTTTTATTATGGTTCCGATATGTTAGAGAATATCAAGGAAAACGCAGGCGATACTATCCCTAGCCCTCATTTGAGGGCTCGTGTTATCTAGATTTGGCTATTAAGGTAGTTGACGGCATCATCAAGGATACTTTTGCGAGCCGGGTTATCTTCTTCTTTTGCATCATTTTTCAATTTATCTACGATACCCTGTTTAGTCACTCCATCGCTAGCCAGCAGCCCCAATGTGACTCGACCTATTTCAGCTAAAATTAAGCGCGTTCTTTCATCATATGTATTCATCATACGTTCCTTTTTTGTCTATGACCTTAAAAATAATAGATCAAAAAAACCGCATTTACGCATATTTTTACGCTGATTTACCGACTTTTTAAATTTCCAAAAACAAATTTTTATTATTAATTGCATTTGAAATCAAAAAGATAAATAAAAATAAAGCGTCGATAACTGAGATATAAATTAAAAGTTAATACAGTGATTAACATTCTCTGATTTGCAGAGCCGACGATAGCTTAGGTTCAGGTTTTGTCACGTATCAGGTATGATAGGCCATAAAATATTTGTGTAGTGTGAAGTTACAGTGTTCCTTCTGAGCAGTATTGTGACATACCGCTTTTAGCGTATATTTTCTGTAGATAGCCATCACAAATTATTTTCATCGCTAAAATAGCAATAAGGCTAACGGAGAATCACGTTGCAAGATACTAAAAAACAGCCTACATTTTTTATTCATGACTATGAAACCTTTGGCAAGCACCCTGCACTTGATCGCCCAGCACAATTTGCGGGTGTAAGAACAGATCTCGATTTCAACATCATTGATGAGCCAGAAGTCTTCTATTGCGCCCCATCAGATGATTATCTCCCCCAACCTGAAGCCGTGATGATCACAGGTATTACTCCGCAAATAGCATTAGCCCAAGGGGTTAATGAAGCTGAATTTGCGAAACGTATTCATCATCAATTTAGCCAGCCAAACACCTGTATCATGGGCTACAACAATATTCGTTTTGACGATGAAGTCACTCGTCATATTTTTTATCGTAATTTTTACGACCCTTACGCCTATAGCTGGCAACAAAATAACTCACGCTGGGATTTATTGGATACATTGCGTGCTTGCTTCGCACTTCGTCCAGAAGGCATTAATTGGCCTGAAAATGAGGATGGACTGCCGAGTATGCGTCTTGAACACCTTACTAAAGCTAATGGTGTTGCCCATGAAAATGCTCATGATGCTATGTCTGACGTTCTAGCAACAATCAATATGGCTAAGCGACTCAAAGCAGCGCAACCGAGAATGTTTGATTATTTCTATCAATTGAGAAATAAAAACAAAGTTAGCCAATTAATTGATATTGTCGAAATGACGCCATTAGTGCATGTTTCCGGTATGTTTGGCGCATTACGTTCTTATGTTAGCCTTGTCGCACCGCTAGCATGGCACCCTGATAATCGTAATGCGGTTATTATGTGTGATTTATCCGCTGATATTTCACCCCTCATCAATTTAACTGTCGATCAGCTTCGTGAACGCTTGTATACGCCAAAAAGTGAATTAGGTGATGCATTACCCGTGCCGATAAAGCTAGTGCATATCAATAAGTGCCCAATACTTGCTCCCGCTAAAACGTTGCGTAACGAAGATGCCGAGCGAACAGGCATTGATCGTGACATCTGTTTCCGTAACTTAGAAATCTTACGCAAACATCCTGACATCCGTAATAAGGTCATTGAAATTTTTGCTCAAGCTCAACCATTCGATGAACCTGACGATGTCGATGCTAAGCTTTATAGTGGTTTCTTTAGTAGTGCTGACCGCGCTACCATGGAAATCATTCGAAAAACATCGCCACAAAACCTACCAGCCCTTGATCTAACCTTTGAAGATCCACGGATGAAAGCGTTATTCTTTCGCTATAAAGCACGTAATTATCCAAGCATTCTCTCATATGAAGAGCAACAACGCTGGTTGCAGCACCGCAGGGAGTACTTTACCGAAAGCCGGTTAATGGAATACATGCAATCCATTGAATTATTGATGGTAGAACACCAAGAGGATGTTGAACGCTGTAAGCAATTAAAAGCGCTCGTCAATTACGCCGCTGATTTAGCAAGCTAATAATAGTTGGGCAGGTTACCTGCCCAACTAATCAATAACGCTCAGTTAGTGGTCATGTGGGCAGCCACAATCCCCTTCCCAATGTTTGCGTTTCGTGGTCTTACCTAAACCAGGATTCATGGTATTAGTCGGATCCGCTTGTTTATAAAATGATTTCAGCTGAGGCTGAGCTTTATATAAATGACCGACATTATGCTCAGCTGGATATTGCGCCCCGCGCTCATCTAACAAGGCCAACATTTTTTCTTTTAACTCTTTAGGGTCAACCCCTTTTTTCAATACATAATCTTGGTGCATGACATGGCACATAAAGTGACCACAGTACAGTTTATGCACTAACAATTTCTCAATTTCTGGTGGTAATTTTTCAAACCAATCACGATCATTTCGACGTAAAGCAATATCCAATGGTAATACATCTTCTACGTCTTTATTATGAACCGCATGGTAACGCACAGCAGAGCCAGCCGCAGCAAAACGATGTAAAAACGCTTTTGCTCCTTCTTCTGCCGTACATTCGAAATAATCGCCATCCGCCGTTGCAAAGAATGATTTTAACCACACCTTCGCTTCTTCAATCCCGTCGCCTGCCATTTTCAGCATTAAATGGTGCTCATATTTATCGCGGAATTGTTTCATACGAGGTGGTAAATGAGATGGCCATAGCTTGCTTAGCGCTTGCATTGTACGGTCTACCAGATTGGATGGTAACAATGGCACTTTATTCAAGACCGCATCAATGCGCCCTTTGATGGTAAAAAAGAGCGGCATTTTATCTGTACCAAACTTATCTATCATCAAGAAAGTATCTTTACCGTAAACTTCGGCAATATCAAAGCAGCCACGGTGCATATATTCACCCGCAACAGGCAAGTTTTTAAATTCACTCAAAATATGGCGTCGAATATCTTCAAGTACGTCTGGGTTATTGGAGCCAATATAAAATACCTGTGTTGAGGTATCCGCGGGGAAAGTATCAAGACGCACAGCAAAAACAGCTAATTTACCGGCACAACCCGACGCTTCAAATAAACGTCGTTCATCCGCATTAAATCGTGATGGTGTATCCGCATCAACATCACGCACTCGTTCTGCATATTCGTGATCTGAAGCCAGTTTTTCACTCAGTTCGATATCTTCTGTGCGGTAACGTCGATTTTGCAAATTCGTTAATATTTCTTCTGGTGTCTCACCTAAATGAATACCTAGATGATTAATTAATTCAACATTACCTTCCTCGTTGACACGGGCATACAGCGCTAACTCGGTATAGGCTGGCCCCCGACGTACTAATGAACCTCCGGAGCTATTACAAATCCCTCCAACAACAGAAGCACCAATACAGGATGACCCAATCAGTGAATGTGGCTCACGACCTAATGGTTTTAATAATTTCTCAAGGTCATATAACGTACTTCCAGGCATAGCAACGACTTGGTTAAACTCAGGTAATACTTGAATCTGATTTAATTTTAGTGTGCTGATAATGACAATATCACGGTCATAATCGTAACCGCTGGGGGTTGAACCTTCGGTCAAGCCTGTATTAGCTGCTTGCATAATGACAATTTTGTCAGCTTCAACACAGGCTTTGAAGACATACCATTGTTCTAATAAGGTTGTCGGAAAGACGACTGCAATAGCATCACCGAAACCCGAGCGAAAACCTTTACGATAACGTTCCGTTTTGTGCGGTTCAGTCAGGATATTTTTTTTACCTACAATATTTTTCAATGTAAGCAATAATCGTTGATTTTCAGGGCTGTTTACTGCATTCATTTCTACGCCTTCTTGTCAGGATGATTATCAATAAATTGTGAATAGCTTGTCATGTTATAGTGATCTACTCACCATACCACATTATGAAAAGTTTTAGTTTGGGATATTAATGCAGTTTTACGATTAGTTGTTGAATAAATTTGCGGGAAAGACAGATAAGTGCATTGATTTATACATAAAAAAAACAGCGCTTAAAAGCGCTGTTTTTTATTCTATTGACTCAATTAATAATCACTCATTTGAGGCATTGGTCGACGGAACATACGCGTCAAGATAGCCATATAAACTAGGCCTACCGCGGTCCAAATTAAGCCATATACCATTGAATCTTCTTCGATATTTAACCAGAGTACACATACCGTTAGTGTACCAATAACAGGTAATATCAAATAATTTAGAATGTTTTTAATTCCATTGATACGGCGTTCACGAATAAAGAACTGGCTGATCACGGAGATATTCACAAAGGTAAAGGCAATCAATGCACCAAAGTTAATCAATGCCGTGGCGAAATCCATCTCAAACCAGATAGCGCCGAGTGCTAGCACCCCTACCATCAGGACGTTATAAGAAGGTGTACGCCATTTTGGACTTACGTGACCAAAAATTTTCTCAGGGAATACACCATCACGCCCCATAACGTACATCAAGCGAGCACTACCTGCATGAGCTGCCATTCCTGAAGCCAATACTGTAACACATGAGAAAACCAAAATGATTGACTGGAAAAATGCACCAGCAACAAATCTCATAATATCAGGCTGAGTTTCATTAATATTCTTAAAGCGTGAAACATCAGGGAAAAACTGCTGCAAGAAAAATGATACTGTAATGAATATAATCCCACCGATTAATGCGGTTAAGAAAATAGCGCGCGGGATCACTTTACCTGCATTTGGCGTTTCTTCTGATAGCGAACTTAATCCATCAAAACCTAAGAATGAGAAACAGAGTATCGTTGCTCCTGCAATCAAAGGGATAAGTTCGGTATGCTCATCAGCAAATGGACGGAAGGTCCACACCTCTCCCGTCCCTTCACCGTTAGATACACCATGAATAACGATAAAGGTAAAGACAACCATTACCCCTACTTGAATAATTGCGATCACGGTACTTAGGTTTGCAATAACGTTGATGCCACGTAAGTTAGCCGCTGTCATTAAAATGACTAATCCCACAACAAAAATAGCAGGTTCAACGGTTGGGAAGATGTCTTGTAAATAAATCTTCGCTAATAATATGTTGATCATTGGCATAAAGATGTAAGACAGCAACGAGGTCCATCCTACCAGAAAGCCAATATGTGGGCTCATTGATTTTTGAGCATAAGTATACGCTGAGCCAGCAGATGGAAAACGTTTGACCAGTTTACCGTAGCTCAGCGCAGTAAATAGTATCGCAGCAAGTGCAATAATATAGGAAGTCGGGACGTGACCACCGGTTTTATCCGATACCATGCCAAATGTATCGAAAATCGTCATTGGCTGAATATAAGCAAGACCAATCATCACCACTTGTAATAAGGTGAGTGTTTTTGCTAGTTCAACACGGTTGTTGGCACCTGTTTGGTTGCTACCGATGGATAATGGCGTTGAATTATTTGGCATGATAAAGCCCTCCCATAACTTTCGATTGAGTATTATTTGACCTACTTAATCGACAGTTACTGGGAAGACTTTGCATCTGCCTATAGGCAGAAAAGAACGATGAAAGGTTGAATGGTGAAGTTGCGAAGCAACCAACTGCTCCGTAGTCATCAATGCGGCAACCACGGCCACCAGGCCCTGCTGCGAATGCGAAAAAGTAAGCCATGCAAGCATTCCTCAAATCGGTAGCATATTTTCTTTGCTACACGTAAAAATATAAATTTATCTATCCGGCCTATTATCCGGCCCCGCGAAATAGTTCGAACTTAACAAGCAAAAAAAAACCGATACCAGAATTAAGGTATCAGTCATTTTTTTAGTTCGCGCATTTTGCACTTCACTTGCTGAAATAGCAATAGCTATTGTAAAAAAAACGGCCAATATTTAATGAGAATTTTTGATAAATTCCCAGATTTTGCTGCATGCGCTAATAACTTAGTTTTTTCTATAAAAATTAGCGATTAAAAGGCATTTTTTATGTGTATTTATCCTAAAAACAATAAGGCCTTCTTAATCAAGATAAGAAGGCCTCAATCAGTCAATTACTGTATCGATTAGAAGTTATAGTTAATACCAATATTGTAACGACGACCTTCTAATTCAGCACCATAGTTTGTCGAATCAATACGACGGTCAAGAATGTTATAAACACCACCAACAATGTTTGCATTCTTATTCAACTTATAGCTTGCGCCTAAATCAAACAGTGCATAGGATGCTGTACCGTTATTCATGCTTTCACCACGGCCTTGGTAATCAGACGTTTTACCGCGGAAATTCATACGAGTCCACGTTTGCAACTCTTCTGTGGTATCCCATGTTAACGTCGCATTCCCCATATGTTTAGGTTGTTTGTTTAACGGCTTACCTTTATTGACACCACTTTTTTGCTCTGTATCAGTGTAAGTATAGTTTGCAGCAAAGGCTAAATTATCCAGAATTCCCCAGTTGAATGTTAATTCAACACCACGCATTCTTGCCTTATCCACGTTTGCACGATCGCTAACAAAACGATACGGTTTACCATTATCACCAATACCATCATCTAATGTACAGTCTCTGATATTCGGATTGCTATTATCACAACGTCTCACTTCTGTAATTTTATCTTTGAAATCTGTATTATAGATCGTGATTCCGGCGGTAATATTGTCTTGGTTATTCCAAATAACCCCGATCTCTTCTGTAACACTTTTCTCCGGTTTCAAATTCGGGTTACCGTAAATAACCGCGTTACCTGCGCGTCCACCCGTTGATTGTCCCCATTCTGCGGAAGATTGGCGTAAGTCAGGTGCTTTATAACCAGTAGACACACCACCTTTGATGGTCCATTGGTCATCTGCATGCCAAACACCGTAAAGACGAGGAGTCCAATGAGAACCATAGTTTTCATCTTTATCCATACGGATCCCACCAGTTAATGCAAAGTCATTAGTCATTAACCATTCATCTTCTGCAAACAGTGCCCAGCTATAGCGGTCAAGTTTGTTTAGTGCAAATTTATTATCACCTGCTTCTAATTTTTCTTTACGGTATTGACCGCCTAAACTTAAGCTGTGATCACCAATTAAGAATACACTTTGATTACGTATGACGAGATCATCAAATTTCATCTTACGAGTTGGGTTTTTAGTTTCATCGTATTGAATATAAGTATCAGTGTTAGCTAGGTCATAAACCCCTGTATGAGTTAATGCTGTATGGGTCATCTCATATTTACTAAAGCTGCTACTGTCACCTTCTTTATACGTATAGCCTTCACGATAATCCCTATGCTGACTATCTTTTTTGAAATCCAAATCAAAGGTATTCTTTTCATCTGGTGTTAATGAAAGTGTTCCACCGCCACTTGCGATGATTTGACGACCGAAACCATCAATAATTTTATCTTCACCACGATGTGAATATTGGCCGTTAAGTTTCACGCCTAATAATCCATCAATCAGTGGACCAGAAGTATAGAAACTGCCTTGTCCTGTATTTCCTGAATCTCTACGTTCAGTAATTGTCGTATCTGCACGTAAACTTGTCGTCCACTCTTGCTGCACACGGCGAGTGATAATGTTAATGACCCCGCCCATCGCATCTGAACCATAAAGAGAAGACATAGGACCACGAACAACTTCGATACGTTCAATAGCAGGCAGTGGTGGCAACCAACCTTGCTCAATACCAGACCCATCACTATTTGGTCGAGTTGTACGCGTATCAACACGCTTACCGTCAATCAAAATCATCGTATACTTAGCATCCATACCACGGATACTAATATCGGAGCTACTACCACCACCAGTTACAAGAACACCTGGAACATCTTTCAGTGCATCCGTGACATCACGGTAAGCTTTATTTTCAAGTTGCTCACGAGTCACCACTGAAATCGATGCAGGCGCATCTTCGATTTTCTGTTGGAAACCAGATGCGGTGGTCACCATGATGGTATCCTTGCTATCATCCGCAAATGCAGGTGCTGCTGTAATTGCTGCGATAATACTCATTGCAATTTTTCTTTTATTAAAAACTACCATTCCCAACTCTCCAAGAGATAATTTTGATTTGAATTTATTGATATGACATCAGCTCAATATTCAGGTATATAACCTTATACTTACTGTTATTATTTTTTTGATTATTAGATAATATCAATTACCTATAGAAAATTTACGGTTATTACTGTTTTTCATAAATTTTCTATAATTAATGACTATTCCAAAATATCATCTTACTTGTCTATAAGATGCCTATTGATAATATTTAATAGACATCTTTAAGACTTATAAAATTAACTCGCTAATTTCTCAACTAACCCATCAATAAGGACTTGTGGCACACCTTGCGAACAACGCTCTATACGACCACGCACGCCATAGACATCGGCTAAGCTGCTTGGCGTAATGACGTCCTCAGGTTCTCCTTGAGCAATTAACTTACCTTTTTTTAGCATTAAAACATGCTCAGCGTGTCTTAAGGCTATATTAATATCATGCACCACTACCACCGTAATAATATTACGTCGTTTTGTTTCTTTCGCGACTAAATCCATTACATGATATTGATAATTTAAATCTAATGCACTTAATGGCTCATCTAATAACAATAAATTAGGCTGACGAATTAATGATTGTGCCAAACCCACTAATTGTTTTTGCCCACCAGATAATTGGTCTAAATAACTTAATGCTAAATGTTCAATACCTAATTGGCGTAATAAACGCATCACTTCATCTTTACTATTTTCATTACTGAGTCCGCCTGACGCTCTTTGAGCAACAATCACTGACTCTAAAACATAAAGATGTACTCCAGCAGGCAGGCTTTGTGGTAAATACACCACATTTTGAGCTCGCTGAGCAAAATTCTGTTTTGTTAAATCCACCCCATCTAACAATAACTGTCCCGTTGATTTATTTAATCCGGCCAACGAACGTAATAAGGTTGATTTACCGCTGCCATTCGGCCCTAACAGCACCGTTATTTTGCCTCTAGGTAAAGCATGTGTGCTCAACCCTTCAATCACAGGATTTTTCGGATAACCTGCATTAAATTGATCAATAATCAGGCCATCTGTCATGACACGTTACCTCTATGACGCAAAATAATACTAAGGAAGAACGGAACACCAACCAATGACGTGACAATTCCAACTGGAATAATGACACCCGGTATAATATTTTTAGATGCAATAGACGCCATTGATAAAACTAATGCACCGATCAATGCACTTGCCGGTAAATAGAAACGATGGTCTTCACCAAACATGAGTCTTGCAATATGTGGAGCGACCAAACCGATAAAGGCAATCGGTCCAACAAATGCCACGGCTAAAGCAGACAGAATACTGATACGAAGTAACGTGGTTAAACGTAAACGACGTACATCAATACCAAAGCTGATTGCGCGATCTTCCCCGAGTCTTAACGCTGTCAGTTTCCACGAACTCATCATCGCTATAGGGAAAATCAATGCGAAGACTAATGCCATTACACCCAGTTTTACCCATGTCGCTTTGGATAAACTTCCCATTGTCCAAAACACTAGGCCTTGCAGCGTATCTTCTGTCGCAATGAACTGCATCATGGATACGAGTGCGTTAAACGTGAATACCAGTGCAATACCAAATAACACAACACCTGACGTTGCAACACGCGTCCAGCGGGTCACGGCATCCAGCATCAATGCAGCCAACAACGCAAAAATAAACGCGTTGGCAGAAATGACCCATTGATCAGGTACACCAGGGATAGCAATACCTGAAACAATAGCTAATGCCGCACCAAATGCCGCAGCATTTGACACCCCCAGTGTAAATGGACTGGCTAATGGGTTATTCAAGATGGTTTGCATTTCAGCCCCAGCAAGGCCAAGTGACATACCAATAACCACAGCCATCAGAGCATATGGCAGGCGAATATCCCACACAATCACTCTTGTACCTGCTTCAACAGATTCCGGAGAGATAAGCGTCTGCCAAAGTTTTTCTAAGGATAAACCTGATGGACCTAAGGTAAAATCAATAACCAGTGACAATAAAATTGCAGCGATGATAACGGCTATCCATGCAATTCGACGTCGTAACATGTGTTGATAATGTTGTTTTACACCATTATCACTTTCTTGAACTGACTGCTTAACAGTTGACATTGTCTCGGTAGTAAGACTCATTATTATAATTACCTACAAAATTTTACTTCTCACTGACCCAATAAACGCCTGACGGCTCAACGGCAAGGAATTGACGATGCAATTCATTTAACGTTTTTTGTGGATCAAGTTCAGCGAACTGTTCTGGATAAAACCATTTCGCAAACACCTGAGTCGCTAGCACGTTATAGGGTGAGTTATAGTAGTTATGCCAAATCGCATAATCTTTACCGTCTTTCACGGCAGATAATGAGCTAATCCCCTTGCGCTCAGTAATTTTTTTCAGGCTTGCTTTCGCTTCTTCGATGGTGCCTTGTGCACCTAACTGCACGCCAACATCCTGACTTCTCGGTGCTTTAGCACCTGTTGCAATATAGATTTGAGGGTCTACCGCAATAATTTTTTCAAGATTCATGTTACCCAAAGCCCCCGGTAACACCTCTTTAGCAATATTCTTACCACCCGCTAGATCAATAAAATTGCCCATATTTCCGTTGCCTGCGGTTCCACAACAGTCTTCAAAAGCACCTGCTCGTAGATCAATAAATACCGTTGGTTTTTTATCTTCAGGGATCTTACTGGTGATATCAGTCACTAACTTTTGATTTTTTTCATAAAAATCAGCGAATTTCTCTGCTGTTTGCTCGCGATTTAATGCTTTCCCAAGCATGCGGATACTTGGCAAGGTATTTTGTAATGGGTTATCCCTAAAATCGACAAAAACAACAGGCACCCCCGCTTTTTCAAGCTGGTTCACCAATTCACTATTTTTACCGGGACCATGACCAGATAGACCAAAAATGGCAATGTCAGGGTTAAGTGTTAAGACTTTTTCAGCACTGACGCTGTCTGCACTTGTATTGCCAATCAGGGGGATATTATCGATTTGAGGAAATTTTGCTTTATAGGTCGCGTAAGTTTGTGGGTCAAGTTTACGTAAGTCACCTTGCCAACCAACGATTCTATCAAGGGGTTTGTCACCTTCAAGTAAGGCTATCGCACTCAATAAACGGCCTTCACCAAGTAAGATGCGATTCACATTGTCAGGAACTTCAACAGTCCGCCCAGCAACATCTGTCACTGTTGCTGACAGAGAATGGAAGCTAACACTCAACATTGAGCTTGCAAATAAAGCTAACCCCATTCCCTTCCCTAACGATTTCATCATCAACTTCACAACGTACCTCTTTATCCCCATTTTTTGTGCCATAACAATAAAGCAAATAAGAATACTTATCAATACGATTGCCAATTTAATTCCATATTGGTATTGAAGTGTGATCTTACACGAACTTTTTGTTAATTAATTGAAAATTAATATTTTCATTTATTAAATAAGAATAAAAAGGACCAAATATTGACTCTATCACCCAAGCACTTAGTGACAATTGGGCAACCCTACTTTCAGTGCCATTAGGCTAAACACCTCTTCCTTGTGCTATCCAAACGACGATGGCTTGTTACTCATTTCACGACGCGTCGTAAGTCAGTCATAAGAACGCGCGTTTTCTTACACCTCAAAAAATGACCATTTGATATCGCTTCTCAAGCTCATAAAAAAAGAGCCAACCTATAACTAGGTTAGCTCTTTCTTTGGCTGCCAACGCAATCTTAATTATTTATTCAAATTTTCGCGATAGCTTGGGAAATCCATGTCTTTATAGCGAATGAATGAGGTTTTCTTGACAATCTTATAACCAAACCAAATTGCTAAGAATAATGGAATACCGATATACGTCGCGGTCACCCCTACCCAATCAATCTTATCTTCTAAAAATGCTTGATAGTTTTGCCCTAACGTAATGATTAAGCAAAGTACGAAAGCAAAAATAGGTCCAATTGGGAAGAAGCCTGAACGGTAAGGCAAATCCTTGAGATCTTTACCTTGCGCAATATAACCTTTACGGAAACGATAATGGCTAATCGCGATCCCCAACCAAGCAATAAATCCTGTCATACCGGAAGTATTCAACAACCACAAATAGACGGTTTGGTTACCAAACATGGAACTTAAGAAACACAAACCAGCAATCACCGTTGTCGCAACTAGGGCATAACGTGGCACGCCGCCTTTTGAAAGGCGAGCAAAAATACGTGGCGCTTTTCCTTCACGCGCTAAGGTATACAGCATACGCGTCGATGCATACATCCCTGAGTTACCCGCCGATAATACCGCAGTCAAAATAACGGCGTTCATTACCGCTGCTGCCGATAGTAACCCTGCATTCTCAAAGACCAATGTGAACGGGCTGACACTAATATCTTTAACATCATTACGCAGTAAGTTTGGATCAGTATAAGGGATAATCAAACTAATGATTAAAATCGCAAAGATATAGAATAGAAGGATACGCCAGAAAACTTTACGCACCGCTTTAGGGATATTTTTCGCGGGATCTTGTGACTCACCTGCTGCAATACCGATCAATTCCGTTCCTTGGAACGAGAAGCCGACGATCATTGCAACACCAATCATCGCAGAGAATCCCCCCGCAAAAGGAGCGTCACCAATTTCCCAATTGTGCCACCCTGCATTTTCAGCGCCGCTCATGATGCCAAAAATCATCAGCACACCAACAACAATGAAAATAATAACCGTGGTAACTTTAATTAAAGAGAACCAATATTCTGCCTCACCGAATCCTTTTACTGAGATATAGTTCAGCAAGAAGATAATGGTTAAGAAGATCGCACTCCAAATCCAACCTGGGGTGTCTGGGAACCAATAGGTCATCACAAGTTGCGCAGCAACCAAGTCAACAGCAATGGTGACAGCCCAGTTATACCAATAGTTCCAGCCTAATGCGAAACCAAATCCTTCATCGACATACTTAGCGCCATAGGTTGCAAAAGAGCCTGAGACTGGCATATAAGCCGCAAGTTCTCCTAAACTGGTCATCAAGAAATAGACCATTAAACCAATAATCGCATAAGAAAGAAGTGCCCCGCCGGGGCCAGCTTGTGCGACGGTCGCACCAGATGCAACGAAAAGGCCTGTACCAATCGAACCACCGATAGCGATCATTGCTAGGTGGCGGGCTTTTAACTCGCGGCGTAATTTTTGAGGTCCGCTACTTTGTACCGTAGTGGTATGTTGTTCTGACATCTGTTCCCTGTATTTCTTTATTTAATCAATATTAAGAGAATTCTAGCAAAACATCCTGTCAGAACTAAGTAACTCTTAGCTGTTATAAGATACCTTCATAATCCACACAGAATTATTAGTAAAACACTTATACTGAATGAAGGTAATCTTTGTTCAAATAGTCATCGCATTAGGCATAACACTGATATAAACCCTATATTTTCATATAATATTCAATATGTTATTTGCAATATGCCAATAGATTTTTTATCGCGTTCGATAAATGCTTCTGACGGTGATAAATCAAATACAGTGTACGTTGCAATTGCAGATCGGCAACTTGTAGCTCAACTAAAGAACCATTTGCCAGTTGTTCATCGATAACACGCCTTGATAAACAGCTAATTCCCATACCAAAACGTACAGCATGCTTAATCGCTTCGGAATTTCCGAGTTCCATGAAAATATGAAAACCAGGGAGATGAGCAAACAAAAGCTGGTCAAGGACATCACGCGTTCCAGAACCCCGTTCACGCAATACCCAAGGGGCATCACGCAACTCTTTTAATGTTAACGGTTTGCCAGCTAAAGCGTTATTTGGTGCAGCAAAGATAACTAGCTCATCTTTTAGCCATGGCTCTGTGATTAATTCTGGGCTATGGCATACCCCTTCAATTAACCCGACATCGGCACGAAATTCCATTACCGATTTGATAACTTCTTCCGTGTTACTAATGTTCAGCTCGAGTGGGATGGTGGGGTGCTCATGACGATACTCTGCCAACAAAGGCGGTAGCATATAGTTGCCGATAGTGGTACTGGCGGCAAGGCGCACAGCCCCCATCTCTTTTTTAAAGAGTTGCTCAACTTCAAGGGCTTGTTCAAGTAATGCTAGCGCTTTTGGATACAATAACCGCCCATGCTCATTCGTTACAAGACGTTTACCAACACGATCAAAAAGTTGCACTCCGAGTTGCCCTTCCAGATCAGTTAAAGAAGCACTCACTGCTGATTGTGACAAAGCGAGTAACTGAGATGCCTGCGTGGTGGAGCCACTTTTCAGTACTTCCGTAAATACTTCGAGTTGCCTAAGTGTTATTCGCATACAGGTAGCTCCCACATTGTTCACTTGAGTTTGTAATAATATTGTTAATATTAATGATTTATTACCAACTTACCAGAAGAAACTTATAACCTGTTTTTTAGATTGATTATATACAAACAATCAATTTAAATTATTAAAAGTTTTGTTATATGCTTATTCCAAAATTATCTATACCCATAATTAGCAGCTTTTGTTAATGGGTATCAGTAGTAACAGAAGGTAAAGTTATGGATAAAAGCAATACAAAAACATTAGTACAGAGCACAAGTCATCCCGCTCTCAAGCTAATTCCAGGTGTTATTTTAGCGGGGATCTTAACCGCTCTTTCGATGTTTCTTGGTGAACAGCAATGGTTTATTGATGTGGGTTTAGGGGCGCTAACTCTCGCAATCCTCTTAGGTATTATTGTGGGTAACACCGTTTACCCTGTGATGAGTGCGCGTTGTGATAACGGTATAAAGTTTGCCAAACACTATTTTTTACGAGCCGGTATCATACTGTATGGCTTTCGCTTAACTTTTCAACAAATCACCGATGTGGGTGCCACAGGGCTACTCATTGATGCTTTAACGCTTACCTCCACTTTCCTCTTGGCTTTCTGGTTAGGTAAAAAAGTCTTTGGGCTCGATGATGAAACGACCTTTTTAATCGGTGCGGGGAGTAGTATCTGCGGGGCTGCGGCGGTAATGGCGACAGAGCCTGTCGTAAAGGCTTCTGCGAGTAAAGTTGCCGTTGCAGTGTCTACCGTGGTCATTTTCGGTACTATTGCGATTTTTGTATACCCATGGCTTTATCAGCTTAACGCACATTTCGGTTGGTTTACCCAAACACAAGATACTTTTGGCATTTATGTAGGCTCAACAGTCCATGAAGTCGCTCAAGTGGTTGCTATCGGCCATACTATCGGTCCTGATGCTGAAAATGCTTCCGTCATTACAAAAATGATTCGTGTCATGATGTTAGCGCCTTTCTTAATTCTTTTATCCGCCTATTTAAGCCGTCGTTCAATCGTCACTAACAGTGAAAATACACAAAAAAGCAAAATTACTATTCCTTGGTTTGCGGTGATTTTTATCTTAGTGGCTGCATTTAATTCCTTTGATTTATTACCTACAGTCATCGTGAAACACATTATTACTTTAGATACTGTATTATTAGCAATGGCAATGGTAGCACTCGGCCTCACCACACACGTTAGCGCAATACGTCAAGCAGGTATTAAACCTTTATTAATGGCGCTGATCCTATTTGCATGGTTGATTGTTGGTGGCGTCATCATCAACGCGATTATCCAAATGATACTTTAATTACCTTCCCATCTCTTCTCTAAAGGCCGCTATTTATGCGGCCTTGTTTGTTCATTTCATTTATTCCCCTATTAATGGCATACTTCCTTAAAAAAGGAGTCAATAATGAAATATATTGGAGCACATGTCAGCGCCTCCGGAGGTGTTGATCAAGCCGTCATTCGCGCCCATGAAATTAACGCCACGGCATTTGCGTTATTCACAAAGAATCAGCGCCAGTGGAAAGCCCCTCCACTGACCGAAGAAATCATTGAAAAGTTTAAAGCTAACTGCACCAAATATGGCTATGGTAAGCATCAAATCTTACCTCATGACAGTTACTTAATTAATCTAGGTCATCCAGAAGTCGAAGCCTTAGAAAAATCACGCGCTGCCTTTATTGATGAAATGCAACGCTGTGAGCAGTTGGGCATTGATTTACTCAATTTTCACCCAGGTAGCCATCTCAAAAAAATTGAAGTTGATGATTGTTTGGCACGTATTGCGGAATCCATCAACATCGCATTAAATGAAACGCAAGGTGTTATCGCTGTTATTGAAAACACCGCGGGCCAAGGCTCAAACTTAGGTTATCGTTTTGAGCATTTAGCAAAAATTATTGAAGATGTGGATGATAAAAGCCGCGTTGGCGTTTGTATTGACACTTGCCATGCCTTTGCCGCTGGTTACGACTTACGTACGGAAGACGCTTGCGAAGACACCTTTCAACAGTTTTCAGACATTGTCGGGTTTCAATACCTTAAAGGCATGCATCTCAATGATGCAAAAAGTGAATTTGCCAGCCGAGTCGATCGCCACCACAGTTTAGGTGAAGGCAACATTGGCTATACCCCTTTTAGTTATATTATGAAAGACCCACGTTTTGATGGCATTCCTCTGATTTTGGAAACCATTAATCCTGATATTTGGCCTCAAGAGATTGCGTGGTTGAAGTCACAGCAAAACTAATCAATAGAATCAAGGCGGTAAATTTCCTTAACCGCCTTGAAATTATGCATCTTGTAATGGGGTTATTTACAAAGACTCCATTTCAATTTTTGCCATCATATCCGCAAGTTTATTACGATTTTTTAAGCCAACATCCGGTTGTGAGACCGATAGTGCTGAAATTGCCGTTGCCATACGGAGTGTGTGTGCGCTCGACTCACCATTTAACAATCCATACGCTAGACCCGCTACCATCGAGTCACCAGCACCAACGGTACTGACAACTTCACAATGTGGTGGCTTAGCCAACCAAGAGCCTGAGGCATTGACCCATAACGCGCCTTCTTCACCTAACGATATCACCACATGAGAGATGCCTTTATCGCGAAGTTCATGTGCCGCTTCAATGACATCTTTCAGATCGGGTAACTTGCGCCCAACCCACATTTCCAATTCATGGCGATTGGGTTTCACTAACCATGGCGATGCTTTCAAACCCGCTTTTAATGCTTCACGGCTGCTATCAAAAATAATACACGGGCACAATTGACGCAGTCGGCTCATCCAGCGAGTGAATTCCTCAGCTTCAATACCATTCGGTAAGCTTCCACTGACCACCACCATATCAAAATGGCCTAACCAATTGAGTGATTCCGTTGAGAAACGATTCCAGTCTTCTTTACTAACATCAAAACCAGAAAAATTAAAATCGGTCGATTCACCGTTATTTTCCGTCAATTTAACGTTAATTCTTGTCCTACCTGGCACCATATGAAAACGGTTTGCCATTCCGTTATCACTGAAAAAATGTTGGAACTCTTCTTGGTTATCTTTTCCCATAAAACCACTTACGGTGATATCGATTCCAAGGTCTCGTAAAACTTTTGCGACGTTAACCCCTTTGCCTCCTGCATTGAGGCTAGCTGTTTTCACTAAGTTGACTTCACCGACTTCGATTGATGGGCACAGCCCAACAAGATCATAAGCAGGATTTAATGTAATTGTAGCAACCCGGCGAGTCATAACCTCGAATCTCCCTTATCGTTATTGTCGTATACATGCTAACCATAGTTATACCATTAAAACACAATGGCTTCAGTGATATTTGTAGTTTTTCCTGATTGTTTTTCTAGACTAAACTGGCAATATTAGCCGGCTTAAAATAAAGAATATAAGGAGAACTCATGTCTATTGTTGATGGTGTTGTCGTTGGTGTGGGAGTCATTATCACGAATCAACAAGGCCAAATTTTAATGGGGAAACGCAGCAGCCAACACGCACCGTACTGGTCTATTTTCGGTGGGCACGTCGATGCGGGTGAATCATTCGAGGCATGTGCTATTCGTGAAATAAAAGAGGAAATTGGTATTGATATTACTACCCCAACTGTTTTTGGTATTAGTAATAATGTGAATACCTATCAACAGGAAGGCAAACATACCGTTTCTATTTGTATGCATGTTGAATACAACGGTGACGTAGAGCCGCAAATTATGGAGGCTGATAAGTGTGAAAGCCTAATGTGGGTTGCGCCTAATGAGTTGCCTGAACCACACTTTGAAGCTAGCCGCAATGCTATCGACCTATGGTTGAACCAACAATTTTATCACCATCCCGCTTAAGGCTTCCTTTTGTGCAAATGGCATTGCGTCATTTGTACAATAATCATCCAACTCATTATAATTACTCTTAATTTTTTACATTTGTCCGTTAATTATTATTTACATCAACACACACCGTCTGTATCATTAAGCTAGTACAAAGAAACATTAATCGGGAGTTCCCATGTCTGTTGATACAACAAAAACAATCAAACAGCCCTCCATCTTAGGTGGCGCAATGATTATCGCGGGTACAGCCGTTGGCGCTGGTATGTTTTCAATCCCCATGGTGACCTCTGGTGTTTGGTTTACAGGCTCTATCGTGCTTTTAATCTATACCTTTGTTTGCATGCTGCTTTCAGGGTTAATGATTTTAGAAGCCAATATGAATTACCCTGCTGGTGCCAGCTTTCATACTATGGTCAAAGATTTATTAGGACCGATATGGAACTCACTTAATGGTCTATCCATTACTTTCGTGCTGTATATTTTGACTTATGCTTATATATCCGCGGGAAGCTCCATTATTTCTGAGAACTTATCTAGTTACATGGCGGTTCCTCAAGCCGTTTCTGGGTTGTTCTTTGCGCTTCTGGTCGCTTTCTTTGTTTGGTTATCGACACGTGCCGTTGACCGTTTAAGCACGATTTTAATCGGCGGTATGGTCATCACCTTTGTGATGTCTATTGGTGGCATGGTCACAACAGCATCCCCTTCAATTCTACTCAACCAAGTCGATCAAGGTAATGCCCACTATTTACCGTATGCACTCGCTGCATTACCTTACTTATTAACGTCATTTGGTTATCACGGTAATGTTCCAGGTCTAGTTAAGTATTACAATAAAGATAGTCGTTCTGTTGTACGTAGTCTTGTGTATGGCGCTATTATTACTGTTGCGATTTATATCCTGTGGCAGTATGCGGTTCAAGGTAACATCCCACGCTCCGCGTTTATTCAAATTCGTGAAGAAGGCAATAACATTGGTGCATTATTGAAACAAATGAATGCATCGACGAATAGCGATTTCATTTCCCAATTTTTGACGCTATTTTCCTATATGGCATTGGCAAGTTCATTTTTAGGTGTATCACTTGGTTTATTTGATTTTATTGCTGACTTCTTTAAATTTAATGACAGCAAACAAGGTCGCTTTAAATCTGCCCTAATCACATTTTTGCCACCAACTGTCTTTGCACTCGTTTTCCCTAATGGTTTTATCTACGCGATTGGTTTTGCTGGTCTTGCCGCGACAATTTGGGCTGTCATCGTACCTGCATTAATGGCTAAAGCGAGTCGTAAACGTTTTCCAAACAACAGCTATCAGGCTCCTGGTGGTATCAGTATTATTCTGTTTGTCATTCTATTCGGTGTCATTAATGCTGTAGCACACATACTTTCCTTATTTGGGTTACTCCCAGTCTATTAATTGAACATCCCTCCCCAGCTAAGTCGCTGGGGAGATTTTTTTGCTGAAAAATGTGTTTACTATCTTGCCTAATCGCCTATCTGCGAGTAATTTTGTCGCACTCTTTTATGAAGACAATCAAGAAGGTTATATATGGCAAAGGCCAATGAAATCAAACGCGGTTTTGCAGTGAATTACAATGGCAAACTGTTGTTGGTTAAAGACATTGATATTCAAGCGCCAAGCGCTCGTGGTGCCAGCACTTTATACAAAATGCGCTTTACTGACATTAAAACAGGGCAAAAAGTCGAAGAGCGTTTTAAAGGTGATGATATTTTAGAGACTATCTCACTCACTCGCCGAGCTGTTAGTTTCTCTTATATCGATGGTGATGAATATGTCTTTATGGACAATGAAGACTATACGCCTTATCTATTTAAACGTGCGGATATTGAAGAGGAATTATTGTTTATTCCTGAAGAAGGCCTACCTGGCATGCAAGTGCTAACAATGGATGGTCAAGTCCTTGCACTCGAATTACCTCAAACTGTCGATATGGTCATCGTAGAAACCACTCCCGCCATTAAAGGGGCTTCTGCGAGCGCACGTACAAAGCCTGCAACAATGGCTACCGGTTTAACGGTTCAAGTTCCTGAATACCTCACCAGCGGCGAAAAAATTCGTATCCATATTCCTGAGCGTCGTTATATGGGTCGCTGCGATTAATTGTTGTTATCACCTATGGGCGGACGCCCATAGGGCTTTCGAACTTTATACAATTTGAATTCGCTTTGCTGCTTTAAATCATATGACTCTTTTCAAATCAGTTATATATCAGTGTATACACACCCAGAGTCTGTGCTTTATCTATCCATTTAAAGCTTTGAGTCCCTTTGTTATTTGGCAGCTCTTGAGTGCCTTTTTTTAAGGTCTTTAGGGAGATTTGCGTTGTCACGGGCTTACCGCTATCGTTCCAGCAAGTGGTTTGAACATTTTCCTGATATGTCCCGATTTGACATGGCGATGCAACGATAGCCCCCGTAAATGTAATCGTGCCACTACCGATTACTGTTTTTTCTTTCGCTTGTGCTATTGGTGAATAGTTAATGACTGTGATTGCCAATATTGCTGCTATGGAAATTTTATTGACTATAAGTTTCATAAAAAGCATCCATTAAAAATTAAGTTATCGTCATTTGTAATAAATTATTTATATTTAAATTGTTTTTTATTTTTATCACTGAATGACGAGATTCTAATTTGAATGAATGAAATGATATTTAACTGATAGCCGTAGTTTTTTATTTTTCTTTAACTCTAAGAAATAAAATATAATAAGATAGCCTGATCACAAAATAACAAGCGATCACACAGATTGCCACTTTCCTTCTTTCTTATCCATTAAAATTAGCCTGTTTATTTTTATAAATAAGGCAACAGCCTTGGTCGACCTAATTCACATTCACTTAATGGCTATAATATGAAGACATTACTTGCAAAGCCTATCGTACTTAGTCCATCGCAATTGATTGCCAGTGGACGGCAACGAGCGTGTTATCATCATCCTGAACGTGAGGATTTATGCGTAAAAGTGCATCATGCAGATAGAGATGATAAAGAGACGATACGCGAAATAAAATATTACAAACGGATTTATCGAAATAAATCGTCGTCAGAGACAATCTCCGATTATTATGGTACTCAGGAAACAAACATGGGGACGGGTTATGTATTTCAGTTAATTAAAGATAAAACAGGGGCTGTATCTAATACACTTGATTATTTTTTTAAAAATAAAAACTATTTTTTAAAACATCAAAAAAATATGCGAATTGCGTATGATATTTTTAAAAAAACGATATTTAAAGACGCCATAGTGACAATGGCATTAAAGCCTTACAATATTGTCTACCAATTAGGCTATAAGCCTCATGGTCAATTTGTGATCATTGATAACCTCGGCAGTGCAAATTTAATTCCCGTCGATTATTTTTCGTCAACGCTAGCGCGAACAACACTCTCTCGCCGATTTGCTGATTTTGAACGACGAATATATAACGAATACCATATTAAACTCGCCAACATGCAGATACTAACTCGCTAACTTGGTATGCCTACAGTATAGTGATGGTTAACGATAATGAGTTTGCCATCACTATTTAAGTTGGTCAGCTTAAGTAAATTTAAACTTCTTTACATTTAAGAGTGTCTTAATCCTTAATAATTGCAGCAAGCCAGCTTAAAATGTGATCTAGATCGTTATTTTTGTTATATTCTTTGTTCACTTAACAGTTAAAGTTCTATTTTTTTAACAAAAAGCCGCCAAAACCCTTACTCTATTCGTATTTAATATAATGTTTTGTAAATTACCCCCTTATTAACTCGCCATTTCAGTTCTGTTTATGTATGCTCTCTATGTTTGGCGAAATAAGTATGCAACTGCCAAATTTTAACGATGAGTGTCTGCCTAGCTGGCTGTTATTGTGTTTACATATCACACATCTTCTTCTACGGCGTGCAGTTTATTTACATTCATATACAAAGTTTAGTTGTTCTGTATTAAACACTTTCTGTGAAAAGCTAGTGTTGCATTTGATAAAATGCGTTTTTCACAGGGATAAGTTTACGTTTATTGTGTGGAAAAACACAAAACAAAATGGCAAGGGATATCGAGAATAATGGCAACATCTGAAAAATTTAAGCGCAACATTTTGCGCATTATACCAGCAATCGCGATTGCCGCGGCACTTTCAGCTTGTACTACCCCTAATTCTTCAAAGAATGCTCAACGTACTCCCCACTCTGAACCTCGCATGTTAAATGGTTCTTCTGACTCTTTAGCGATGGCTTCGCAAGATGAGTTTGAACAACTCGTCCAGAGCGTCGATACCAAATCGAAAATTATGGACCAATACGCTAACTGGAAAGGGGTCAGCTATCGCCTAGGCGGTACAACAAAGAGTGGTATTGATTGTTCAAGTTTTGTTCAGCGCACCTTTATCGAACAATTCGGTGTTGCTTTGCCTCGCACCACCTCGGAACAAGAGTCTTCAGGACAGAGCGTCAAACGCAATAATTTAAAAGCAGGTGACTTAGTTTTATTTAAAACAGGTCGTCGCATGAAACACGTTGGCATTTATATCGGCGATAATAAATTTGTTCACGCTTCTACCAGTAGCGGTGTTATCGTTTCTGAAATGACCAATGAGTATTGGAGCAAAAGATACTACGCGGGCCGTCGTGTTATTAATGGCTCATAAGCTGTAAAATCTCATTAATCTCTTGCCAATAAAAAAGCTTCCAAGTTTAAAAACTGGAAGCTTTTTTATTGTATTCAATACGGTTTTATTAAGACGAATAGAAACCTGATCCAAGCTCGGCAATAGCAACGCCATCGGCCTTTAAGCGACACATTGCCGCAAGCTCATCATTTGCATGAATAAAGAGGCAAACTTCTTTTTGCCACTCTAAAATTGCACTTTCAATTTGCAATTCAGACAATGATTCTGATAACTGCTTCATTGCGATGCAATCTGTCGCACAGTCATGACTGAGTAATTTCAGCCCCACAAGTTTATCGCTACCAAAATCATCTGTAGGTACCACTTCAACATCAGTCCCTATTTTTCCAGATAACCAGCGGTAGCTTTGCGGCAGCCTGTGCACTACCGAAAGACCTGATTTTTCCACAACAAATTCCTATTGCTACCTAACCATCATATTATTTGCTGAACGAGATCCATTTACCTAATCAACGCTGAGTAGAGTTTTTTCCATAAATCCCCCCTACTCCTAAGCAATTTGATTCTCCCTCCTCTAAGTTAATCCTTAGAGCTCAGTAAACTTCATCAAACCTCGTTCAAACCGAATTCGCTACAACTCACAAAAGTAACGTGTTTGTTAAATTATCATACCTAAATATAACATTAATTATTGCTCGTGTCGTTAAATTTTTGTGACACAAATCCTTGCATACGAATTTTTTTACCCAGAATGTTAAACTTTAAATTTTTTTTACTATTGAAATTCAACATTAAGACTAACTATTAGCCATTTTTTTTACATAACTAAACGGAGGTTAATAATAAACTGAGTTATTTTGAATAAAAATCATCATCTCAACCAATTTTTCACTTAACTCCAATCAGCTTAGTTTAATACATAAATTTAACAAACGTTAATCAAATGATAGTTGACCCAGATCATTTTTATACAGAAATTCTAATTTTACTGAGGATGAATTCGGTTTTATCGAGTAGTTAATTTTTACTTAACACTATTCAAATAAATATGGTGACTAACTGAAATTAATGCAGGTAAGCGGCTTAAAACAACAGAAGCCGCTTGACATGATAGAAACTGATCGTCGTTTATTTTTTAGCGCGTTTAGCTAATAAAACAAATAACATAGAAAAGGCAACACAAGCGACCATCGAGCTAACCATCGGCCACGCGGATTTAGCCGGAATCAACGATATCAATGAGCCAATTAACGCCGCAATCGAAAAGCGAATCGTTCCCGCTAATGAAGATACGGTTCCTGCAATATGTGGGTAGTTATCCAAAATCACCGCCATCGCATTAGACGTGATCATCGCAATGCCACTGACATAGACAGCAACACCAAGCACTAAAGCCCAGAAACCGACATCAAGTGCTGTTGTGGCTAATAACCAAATACCCATGGTAAATTGCACAATAATTCCAAGGTAGAGCATATGCTCCGCACCAAAGCGTCTTACATAACGGCTATTTAAGGTTGTCATTAAAAATAAGAAAACAATATTAATACCAAAAAAGTAACCGAAATCTTGAGGAGATACACCGTTAAGCTCAATATAGACAAATGGCCCTGCATTCAAGAATGAAAACATGCCTGAAAATGAAAATGAACTTGCGAGGATATAAAATAGAACCTGCTTTGCACGAAACAAGGTCGCAAATTGTTTTAAGGTATTACCTAAATGGAATGGCTGACGTTTCTCAACAGGCAACGTTTCACGTATAAATAAGCTAACTAGAATAACAGCCAAAACAGCAGCAATCGCAATACTCCAGAAAATAGCGTGCCATGAGAACCACCGCATCATTTCTCCGCCGAGAATTGGCGCAAGTAAAGGCGCAATCGTCATCACTAACACGACAAAAGACATACTTCGCGAAAATTCATCGCGTGTAAACATATCTCTCATTAATGCGTTAATCACAACACTCGCTGCCGCTGCCGCAAAACCATGTAGGAATCTAAACAGAATGAGTGAATCGATGGATTCAGAAAGTGCACAAGCTGCCGATGCGATAGCAAATACAATAACACCACCTAAAATGACAGGCTTACGTCCTAGGCTATCCGCCATTGGTCCATAAAACAGTTGCCCTATCGCAAAGCCAAATATATAGCTATTTAGCGTCATTTGGATGCGCCCTTCATCGACATTGAAGTACTCACCCATAGCTAAGAAACTCGGTAGGTACATATCAATGGCCAAAGGCATAAGCATCGATAATAAACCTAATATTAATATCAATCCTAAGTAGGATGATGTCTGCTGTTGCACTCTTTTAAACTCCTATCTCGTTCCGCTTAAGGCGCACGAGCCAATGACACAGTAAGCGTATATAAACTGCGCATGACTAAACTTCTTTTGTATTACGTTTGGTATTTAGCGCGGAACTGTCACGCTATTAATTTCATCTTCTGTCAGCACTCGATATTCACCCGGTGCCAACTCAGCATCTAGCCATATATCACCAATACGTTCGCGATGTAGGCCACAAACATGATTTCCAACAGCCGCAAACATCCTTTTGACTTGATGATAGCGACCTTCACTGATCGTCAATAAGACTTCTTTGGGCGTGATTATTTCTAATTGTGCAGGTTTAGTTGGATATTTTTCACCATTAAGCATGACGCCTTCAGCAAAGCGCTGTGCGACATCATCGGCAATATCGTGTTCTAATTCGACCCGATAGGTCTTTTCACAATGATGTTTAGGTGACGTTATACGATGCGACCATTGACCATCATCCGTTAATAGCACAAGCCCTGTTGTATCGATATCAAGGCGTCCTGCCGAATGCAGCTTATCGGCTAACGGTTCATCAATAAAATAGAGAATAGTCGGGTGTGTCGGGTCGTCAGTTGAACAGACGTAGCCTTCAGGCTTATGCAGCATAAAATAACGAGGACCTGTAACATGGACTAAAACACTGCCTTCATAAGCAACCGATTGTTCAGGGCTAATCTGTAGCGCACCTGATTTAACAATTTCATCGTCGACAGTGACTTTTCCTGCACGTAGCTCGCGAGTTACCAGACTCCGACTAATCCCTAATTGCTGGGACAAAAACTTATCCAGTCGCATAAATTCTCTTAATTTGATGGAATAGCAACTCAACCCTATAAAGCGGCCAAGTTGTTAGAAATAAAATTGAAAGGTTATTGTGATTATGCTCACATCTTTTATTATATCAATAACTAATCACAAGTGATAGCGTCTCAAAATTATGTGGTGTTTTTAGCTCATGCCATTGTGTTAACCTAAATTTAACACTGAGAGACTCACTATTTTTAATTAATGCTGAATAATATGCCTTTTGTTCTCCGCCCCTATCAACAAGATGCTGTCGATGCGACGATTCACTACTTTCGCCAGCACACGCAACCTGCTGTTATTGTGCTACCTACAGGCGCAGGAAAAAGCCTAGTGATAGCCGAACTTGCTCGCTTAGCTCGAGGAAGAGTGCTTGTGTTAGCTCACGTCAAAGAGCTTGTTGAACAAAATCATGCTAAATATAGGGCTTATGGCCTAGAAGCGGATATTTTTGCTGCGGGTTTAAATCGTAAACAATCCCACAGCAAAGTGGTCTTTGGCAGCGTACAATCTGTCGCGCGCAACCTAGAAAGCTTTCATGACAACTTTTCACTGGTCATTATTGATGAGTGCCACCGTATTAGCGGAAATAAAAAAAGCCAATACCAACAAATTATCAATAGCCTTAGCCAATATAATCCAATGCTAAAAATTCTAGGGCTGACCGCTACGCCTTATCGACTAGGTTCAGGCTGGATTTACCAATATCATTATCATGGCATGGTCAGAGGTGATGAAAATTGCTTTTTCCGCGAATGTATTTACGAATTACCGTTACACTATATGATTAAAAATCATTTCTTAGTACCGCCTGAACGTCTCGACATGCCTGTACTGCAATATGATTTTAGCAAGGTGTCACTCAGTTCCGCGGGCATTTTCAATGAACATGAACTCAATCTTTCTATCCAAAAACAAAAACGCATTACGCCGAAGATTGTGGCTCAAATCGTTGACTATGCGACACCACGACAAGGCTGCATGATTTTTGCTGCAACTGTCGAACACGCAAAAGAGGTACTCAGCTATCTCCCCCAAAATACTGCCGCCTTAGTCACCGCAGACACACCGGCGATGGAACGTGAAGCGATTATCCAACAATTTAAAAATAAACAATTGCATTTTTTAGTTAACGTCTCCGTATTAACAACCGGTTTCGATGCCCCTCATGTGGATGTTATCGCCATTTTACGCCCTACTGAATCGGTCAGTTTATACCAACAGATTGTTGGACGTGGTTTGCGATTATCACCTAATAAATCTCAGTGTTTGATTTTAGACTACGCGGGTAATCCTCATGACTTATTTCGCCCTGAAGTTGGTTCAAGCAAACCTAATTCGAATAGTGTGCCTGTACAAGTTTTTTGTCCACTCTGTCAATTTGCGAATACTTTTTGGGGAAAATGCACAGAAGATGGCCAAATTATTGAGCACTATGGCCGCCGTTGCCAAGGTTGGGAAGAAAATGCGTTAGGACACAAGCAACAATGTGAATTTCGTTTTCGTTTTAAGCAATGCCCTCACTGTGGAGCAGAAAATGATATCGCTGCACGACGCTGTCAAAAATGTGATGAGGTGCTATCGGATCCTGACGATATGCTAAAAGCCGCATTGAAACTAAAAGATGCTTTAATTTTACGTTGTGGTGGAATGGAGATGACAACAGGTCGCGATAATAAAGGTGAATGGTTAAAAATCACCTATTATGATGAGGATGGTACTTCTGTCTCAGAACGTTTTCGCCTTCATACAACACCACAACGTCGTGCATTTGAGCATCGTTTCTTGCGTGAACACTTACGAGCGCCTGGCGTTCCTTTCAAATGGTCGTCAGCCCATGATATCGTTACCCAACAGTCCGCATTACGATACCCGCAATTTATTGTTGCTCGTAAAAAAGAAAGCTATTGGGAGATCCGCCAAAAAATATTCGATTATCAAGGACGCTTCCGCGTTGCTGACCAACTCTATTCTTGATGTTAATTAGATTATGATTGCCGTTGTAGGCATTTTCCGTTAAAATGCCGCCCGCTTGGATGTTTCGCATTAGCGTACTTCAACAACACCAAGCCAAATATCGAACCTGCTGCTGGGTCGCCTGTAGCAGGATTTTATTTTTTTCTTGTATAGAGAAATAGTAATGTTAACTATCAATGCAATTGCACGTAAAGAGCAGGGTAAGGGTGCGAGCCGCCGCCTGCGCAGAGCAAACCAGCTTCCAGCTATCGTTTACGGTGGCAACCAAGAAGCTATCTCTGTGACTCTTAGCCACGATGAAGTGATTAACCAAGAAGGTAAAGCAGAATTTTATGAAGTTCTGAACCTGGTTATCGATGGTAAAGAAACTAAAGTCAAAGTTCAGGCTGTTCAACGTCACCCGTTCAAACCAAAAGTGACGCACATTGACTTCCTGCGCGTTTAATTAAAGCCACAAGCCGAGCTTTAGAATTTATCGGGACGCCGAGTAAATAACGCCGCAATTGCGGCGTTATTTATTTTCAACATACACTTATTTTCCACCACGACGCTGTAGCTGATCACGTAAATTCGGTGGTGTACCGCGAATAGTCAGAGTGTCCGTCACTGGATCCCAAAAAATACGTTCTCCCATCAACATCGCATCAAAACTGATCGTGATTCCCCCGCCACTTCCCGAGAATTTAGTCAGCTGTTTTAATGTGCCTCTATCCGCAGGAAAACTGTCTTCTAACTGATAATCATTTTGACGGGCAAAATCACCAAAACTCTGTTCTTCTACTATTGGTAACTCATTAGACAGTGCTTGTAACTCAATTTCTTCGCCGGATTGTAACTGTTCCGTACAATATGCATGCACTTGCTGACGATAAGCTTGACGTGTGTTCTTATCCATTTGCGCATTATCGCAAAAATCATCGAGCGCCTGCACTAGCCCTTTATTCTGTACTTTTGCATTCAAACCTTCTGACGCAGCCAAGAAATCCATAAAAAAATCAGATACTTTACGACCAACACGCCCTTTTAAAAAGGTCAAATAGCGTGTAGATTCGGGATTGGTTTCCCATTCCGTTAAATCGATACGAGCAACAATGTCTGCATGAGGAATATCGAGGTAATGCGTGGTCGATAAATCGAGGCTGTCGGTTACAAACATACTATCGCAACTACTGAGCACCGCGATTAATAAATATTCAACAGCAAGATAACGGTATTGGCAAAATAACACGACCCCACCTTCAGCAAAGGGATATTTAGCCAATTCATCTTTTAAACGCACGGTCATTGCTCGACTAAAGCCAAGAAATTCTTCTTCACCTTTACGCAACAGTTTCAACGCATCGGCCAGCTCGCTTTCTTCATTAAACTCACCAAAAGCTTTACTTTTTGCGCTATATACTCGGTGTAATTCTGCCATCATGTCTTGTACAACGTTATCGGTTGACAATAAAGAATCGCGCAACATGACTTCAAGTGTCTGTTCATCACGTTTAATCAACTGATGTAAAGCTATCTGGGAAATTTCCAGACTCATTGTAGGCTCCTTATTCAAGCAGAAATATTCTCGCGCGTATTCAAACACTGATACTATTTATCTGCAACCGAAACTGTCATTTGCGCCTATTTTTACACCTAAATGCTGAACTAATACTCATTCGAATAATCTTAATAAGCATTATTATCACTCAAAGATAAATTTCTTGCTAAGAAAGAAGAAAATCATCCCGCTATACGCTATCATAGGTGGGCTTTTACTAATTTAGGATGTCAGAATTTATGCCACAGTCATCTCGCTATAGCGATGAAAAAGTTGAAACTCTACTTGCTGAACTTGTCAGCGTGTTAGAAAAAAACCATACTCCTGTAGATCTCTCACTTATGGTGTTAGGCAATATGGTGACCAATCTGCTCAACACGTCAGTTGCACCAGCACAGCGTAAAATGATTGCAGACTCATTCGCCAATGCTTTACTGTCTTCTGTTAAAGATGACAAATCCCACTAAATAGATAATGAAATAAACAGTATGGTGACCCATCAGCGCTACCGTGACAAAGTCTCCCAGATGATCAGTTGGGGGCACTGGTTTGCTCTTTTCAATATCCTACTTAGTCTGGGACTAAGTAGTAGCTATCTGTTTATTTTTGATTGGCCCGACACACTTGCTGGGCGTATTTTTGCCTTCGTCAGTTGGATAGGACATTTTAGCTTCGTTGTCTTTGCTTGCTACTTACTCATCGTTTTTCCACTGACCTTTATTGTCATGTCTCAGCGGTTGCTGAGGCTAATTTGTGTTGCCCTTGCGACTGCTGGCACCACATTGTTAATCTTTGATATTCGTGTCTTTAGCCAATTTGGCCTGCATCTAACACCACAAGTATGGGATCTCGTCATTAACCCTGAACAAGGGGAAATGGCACGTGAATGGCAACTTATGTTTATTGTTATTCCGATCATCTTCTTAGTGCAAATGTTATTCGCAACTTGGAGTTGGCAAAAATTACGTAGTCTGAACCGACAAACTTTTGGTAAGCCTTTAGCTGGATTTTTCATCGCGACCTTTGTTATGTCTCATTTGATGTATGCATGGTCAGATGCCAATTTTTATCGTCCTATCACGATGCAGCGCTATAACTACCCACTGTCTCAGCCTATGACCGCCAGAAAACTCCTTGACCGATATGGACTGTTAGACTTATCCGAACATCAAAATCGTGTATTCCAGCAAGGTAGCCCTACAGCGTTAAAAGTCCAGTACCCATTGAAACCACTTAGCTACTATGACCAAGGTATAGGCTATAATTTACTGCTCATTGTGGTGGACGATTTAGGCGATAAAAAGCAGCAAGATGACATGTCATCGTTGAACGCCTTTAAAGATATGAGTACCGAGTTTACTAACCATTATACGACTGGTTTACGTAATGATACGGCCCTATTCGGCCTGTTCTACGGTATTTCCGCTAGCTACTTTGATAATATTCTGAATGAACGTAATGCTTCTGTACTCATACAGGCGTTACAACATCAAGGCTATCAATTCGGTCTGTTCTCTACCGATGGGTTTAATTCACCGCTGTTTCGTCAAGCTATCTTGGCGGATTATTCGTTGCCAGCAAAAGCAGCCGATAGCGACGCGCAGACCATTACACAATGGACGTCATGGCTGACTAATTTGAAAAATGAATCGCCTTGGTTCTCATTTTTGAACATAAAAGGCCAGCCAGGTAGTCAACAAACGGATGCCCAAATCAATCAAGTTATTGAAACATTGATACGTGATGGGCGGATGAAAAATACTATCGTGGTGATTACCGCGAATTATAATGGTGCTGAGCAATCCGAAACCACTGACTGGTTTAATCAGAAACGTTTTGCACGTGAAAAAATGCAAGTTCCATTATTTATCTATTGGCCGAATACACCTAGCCAGCAAATTGATAAGCTCACCAGTCATCAAGATGTATTGACAACAATTATGCAACGGTTGCTGCATGTCTCTAACTCCCCAGATGACTACAGCCAAGGCGAGGATTTATTCAGCCCAGAACGTAAATTCCCTTGGATCATTACTGGGGATGATAACGATGTCGTGATCACAACGGATGATGCAACCTTATATATGGATAAAAATGGTCAATTTAGTATCTATGACTTGCAGGGTAAAGAAATGAAAGACCAAAAACCGGATCTTGCTCAGCTACTAAAAATCTTTACTGAGCTTAAGCGATTTAATGAAAATTAACGTTTAAAAATCAATCAGTCGTGCAACTCAAGTCTTGCTTTAATGGGGAAAATGAGTACTATTATGGCAGTTCGGCATGTAGCGCAGCTTGGTAGCGCACCGTCATGGGGTGTCGGGGGTCGTAGGTTCAAATCCTATCATGCCGACCAATTTTTTATAGGGAAACCAACCTGTTAGGGTTGGTTTTTTTGTGGGTAAAATTTTAAAAAGGTAAAATGGCGGTAAAATGACGGTAAAATGACGACACAATTACACTATATATCATCGCCTTCCTCCACTTCCAATTCAGCCTTCTTAGCCTCTTCTTCAGCTTGCTTCTCTGCGGCTTCTTTTGCTAATCGCTCTGCTTCTGCTTGCTTGAGGTTGTAGATAGAGCTGGATGGCATGTTTACGCGAACGTCGATCCAGTGTCCGTTGGGAATATCGCAATACTCATAGTCTTCGCGCTCAACTTTAAGTAGCTTTTCTTTCTTGCCTTCTTCAGTGTCAACTTCAACAAGCTCATCTTTCAGAAACTCAGGATAAGTCATTAAACGCTCAGCTTCTTGACGCTCATTTAACTCATGCTTGCGATAGCGTGTTTCGATGATAATATCGCCATCGGGCAATACATCAAAGCTACCCCAAACTAATGGTAGATTGTTAATACCATTTGGGATGACCATGCCGCCATGAATACCACCCCAGCTAGCATCGGAATTCATACCGAGTACGCCTTTCAGCTTATAGCGACCAGTGCCGAGCTTTTCGAGTTCAACGCCTTCTGACTCTTCGTTAAGCTCAATGTGATCAGCAAAAACTTTAACAATCGGAGATGCGGCTTTTAAGTTGCCATTTGAGTCTTTTGTTGTGTTACCAGTGTTGTATTGTAAAATCCAAGGCACACTTACTGATGTACCTTGGTTGCTTATACTGCGGTAATAGATGAGCGCAGGGCTGTTATGTGCTCGATATTCTTGTAATACATTCCCTCCCCCTGTAGGTGTGACTATCAACGTTCCAGCCCGTTCGATTGGGTATTCATTTGCGATGGTAGCTTGCCCTGTATACGGCTGCATGTAAATGCCCATCTTTGTTGTTTTACCAAGATTATCACTGGCTGTTAATACTATAGGCTCTCCCACCCCGAAATCACCAACCCTCATGATATCAACGCCATTTAACGTTGCACCACCATCTTTAAGAACTAATGTTGAGCCTAGATCATCATTTGTAATAGAAAAGCCTTTGTGTGAATCAGAACCGAATCCAATGTATGCCCTGCGTTTCCCATCTGCATTTTGAAATTGCATATAATGATTTTTGTAATCACTAGTGTTTTTCAGGGTTATTGCAGCTCCATCTTTTGTGATAGTCCCTCCGGCTTTATCAAACTTCCCGTCTAGCAGTTTATCCCGCTCTGCTTCTGTGCGTGTTTTTCGAACTGTTCCATCAGGGAGTTTAATATCAATCACGCCACTTTCAGTCATGATGCGATTTTGTATATCACTGAACTGTACGTTAGATACGTTCATTGCAACAATCGCGTTTGCTGCTGCTGAAATTGAATCCATTGTTGTTGTGAAAATAACGTATTTAGCGCCAGTTTGCGACGCTGGAAGCGGAAAGTTGAGCGTTAGTTCTGTGTTCGATTGTATTGAGTGAATGCTGTTGTTGTGAACAGTGTTACCAATCTGGATTTGTAACGATTGCATTGGAAGCACAAGATTGATGTTCTCTTTCCACTTCGTGCCTGTTCCCACTAATTTTGTGCTATTTGCTGTCGCTGTGACTGTGCCGATGTTGTACATAATATTTCCTTGAAATTTGGACGTAAAAAAACCGCAATTAAGCGGCCTGTTTTGAACTGATTGAGTTACTTGAATGATGGTGCGTTGCTCTTGCATGCGAGTATAAGTGCAGGGTGGATTCTTAATGTACAATCAGAGTTATCACCGCCGCTGCCTTGGCCTGTTAATCGTATTTTGATTTCCGTATCTTTTTGCATTTTGGGTATTTTAATATAACAAGATGCAACAGCAGCCCATGTTGTATCTGGACTGTCAACAGTTGTTGTGATTACACTTTGACTCACTCCATTTGCGAATACTTCAATCTTGATTGGATAATGAATTGCTGGTGACTTATGCTCTGATGCGAAATGCATTGTTGGCAAAATCAAATCAACGTCATAGGGCATCCCACCCACATAGATGATTGATGTTTCTATGGACATATAGGATTGTTTGTAAAAATACTTTGACACCCCTTTGTATAAGACTCCTGTTGCAACATCACCAATGAATTTTTCAGCGTGGACAGTTCCTCTGAAGTCACCATCAGTTGCGTAGACCTTTCCTCTAAATGTCCCGTCATTAAACTCGGGGTTACCATTTTTAGGTATTTGCCAGCCTTTCTCTCCTTTTTTAAAGTCATTGGATTGGATGACATTGCCAATTTTAGCGTTAGTAATCGAACCATCTTGAATAAAACCAGAACCAATAAATACTTGTCCGTTAACCACGGCAAATGGAGTAACAAATTGACCATTGGCATTATTAAAAATAATAAACTCATCCGCGGCAAAAGCGATTTGTGTAACAACTTGTCCGTTTTTAACCTGCGCACTCATCATCATTTTAACATCGTAGTATTGCCCGTTATGCAATACACCCGCTTTAATGCTGAAGTAAGCGCGAGAGTTTCCTTGTTGATCTACAGAGGTTTCTGCCCGCTTCTCAATTGCTGCTTTATTCTCACCAATTTCTGATTTAATCAGCTCGTTAACTTCCGCTTGTGACTTCTCATTGTCGGATACAGTTTTCTTGAGAGTCGTAATACTTGAGTTTACATCATTGAATTGAGTTTCAATTTTCTCGAATGACTGTGCGAATGCCTGAAACTTGTCAGCTGTTACTGTATCTAAACGAGTAATTGACGCTTTAATTCTCAGTTGCTCAATTGCTTGATTTCCAACCTCCGCAGTCAACTGCATACCCATTTCAGACAGTGAGCTTTCAGCATTAACAATTGTTTGCTGCATGTTTGCAATCGTCGCTTCATTGCTTTCAAAGCGAGACTGACTCTGCTCTTTGACTTCCGTTATCGCTTTTGTGTTGCTTGCGGTTGTTTCAGTTAATTTACCAATACTGGCTTGAGTATCATCGTACTGACTTTGTTGAGTTTGCTTAATCTGAGTTGTCGTTTCTTCTAGTGTTGCGATTGACTGTGTATTGTTTGTCACAGCAGCACTAACTTTCGATAGTTCCCCTTTGTTTTTATCAATTTCATCTTTGTTCGCGTTGATGTCTTTCCCGAGTTCTGCGCGCACTTGTTCTGTGCGCTCTGACTGTGCTTTGTCTTTCTCAGCGATGGACTTACGCACATCAATAAATTCAGCTTCTGACTGATCATGTTGCGCTTTTACACTTTCAACTAATTGTGCAGTAGCTTTTTCATTTGTTGCTGTCGCTGTTGCAAGTCGAGTGACTTCTGCTTTCGTTTTCAGTAACTCTGAGTTAGTTTCATTAACTTGTGCAGTTGTCTGCATAATCGCTTCTGATACTGCAAACTCGATGTTAGTCAGTGACGTTTCAATGTTAGTAATGTAACCACGCATTTCCCCGAATTCTGCTGTCGTTGACTGCTCAAACTTCGCTTGCGCTTGTTTCAAGTCAACTGTTGCGGTTTCGACTGTAGTAACACGACCTTTGATGTCACCAACTTCTTTATTTGTCTCTCCTAATTCCGCCTTAACTTGACTAATTTGTTGAGCTGTCGCTTTCTCATAGCTCGTTTGAGTATCTTTGATATTGAGAATTTCAGCAGCGTTATAGCTTACTTCAGCACTGATTTTCTCTTGCCAGCGCGCAGCAGCTTCTCTATCAGTAACTTGCACTTGTTCAATGCGGAATATCTCAGCTTTGCGATCAGCAACTTCTTCTTTCAAGCTAAAATGTAATTCTGTACTGAACTGAGTGTTCATCATTACTGCTTCATTGACAGTACCTAGCTCGCGATCAATACCGATGATTTTCTGCTCAAAGACTGCACTGTCAATTTTCAAGTCGGCCACTTGGTCTTTGTTGAAGTCGATTTGCTCCTGCATTTTCTGGCCAGCTTCGGTAGAAAGAAAATTATCGCCAATAACTTCCAGTATTTCATCAGCGCGATCCTCTGGCTTGCCTCTAGCTTCAACAAACTGCGATTTGCCCACTGGGTTTACAGTTCTGACATAAACATAATATGTCTGGCCAGCTTTAAGCTTTCTTCCTTGAATAACCCACATCGTACCGCTACCGAGGTATTCCGCTAGATACTCAACATCATTGATATTCTGTATCTGCTTCTCGGAAAACCAAAATTCATATTGCAAGCGCAGGGCATTTTGACCGCCAACGTGAGGGATAACCCCTAGGCTAAAAAAGCCCGGCTCAACATCAATGTAAGACGGCGGTGGCGGTGGGTTAATATCAAATGATACTGATGATTGCACCCCCTTTTGCCCTTCTTTGTTTTGCGGTGACACTGACAAAATATAGTTGCCTTGGGGCAAGCCGCCTAAGCGGTAAAAGTTATCCGATGTTTTCGCGGTACCAACAATGCGATCTGCTTGGGTCAACTTAAGAAGAAAGTCAACACCACGTACAGAAGTTGATGTCGTCCAATTCGCCTCAACTTGCCAGCTTTCATTGTCGGGACTAACTTCAACTGAAAGGTTTTCAACTGGGGGTAAATACCCACCCAAAGGCGTATCAGGTAGCGGTTCGAATTTAGCCCCCTGATCAACAATCGCTTCTTTCTCTGGAACATGCTGCACCGCTGTAATCGCATAGGTGCCATCCCCATTATCAGAAACGGTCATTGCCCTAAATAGCCGTCTTGCTAAATTAGGTTGCGCTATCGCCCAAATGCCTTTAGCTCTGACCCCTTTTGGCATTTGTTCAACTTTTATCTGGCTGTCGGATAGGAAGCTTGTAATTTTAACGCGCTCCGGCTTTCCTGTGCCATTAATTACCGAGATCATAGCGGTACCAGATTTTGGTGGGGTCACTTCTCTGTCTAATGTGAATATTTTCTGAGTAGCATCAATAGCAAGCAAACGCCCACCAACTTGCTCAGAAACCCAGTCATTATCCATAATTTCAATAATATCACCGGGTAAGTGCCGTAGGCCTTCAGCGCCAACACTAAAATCAACGGTTTGAGACTCCAATCTTTCCGTGGCTAAGATCCATAAGCCATACCGGTGGGCTTGACCTCGGCTGGTACAACCAAACGCATCCACCCTTAAAACATTAGGGCCAAATTTAGCAACTAATGCATCATCAGAAACCAGCTCAATACTGGTTTTCCATCCGTTGGATGGGTCAATAAACCGCACTTCGATAATATTATGACGTGCTTTTAATGGGCTAAAACTGTAGTTAAATCGACCATTGATGACATTGGCATTTGTGTATGGCCACACTGTGTCGCTCGGGCGATCTTGAACAAATGTCATTTGCTGCCCGTTCCACACAGGCATGAGGCGCATCATTGAACAGAGATCACTGATGACGTCATGAGCTTTTCGCAAATCGGTAATGTAAGCGTTGCAGGTCGCTCGAGGCTCTTTGCCGCCAAAGCCGTCAGGCACCAACTGATCATTATGTTGAGCAATGACATAGAGAGCAAACTTGTCAATCATGGCAATATTAAGCCGCTTACCCATTCCATAGATCGGGTGGGTTAAAAGATCTCGTAGCACCCACGCCGGATTGTTCGTATATGCTGGTTTAAAAACGCCACTCCAAATACCGGAGTAAGTTCTCGTTTCAGGATCGTAATTATCAGGCACTTGAATAATGCGCCCTTTAACAAGATAGTTGCGGCGTGGGAATTGGTTACCGAATTGCTCACTCTCAAAAGTAAGCCCTGCAACCGCAGAGCCGGGATAGGTTTGAATGATATCGGTGATCTCAGTATAACTTGACCACATGGTGTTGTTTTGTAACTTATCGCTTGTACTGTCTTCCGTGATCCTGACTATGCGTACACCGAATGGCGGCGGTGGTAATTTATCAATAACAACCGCCATCAAATAAGGTGAATTACTTCTTTTTCCTCGGATAGTGACATTTTTTTCTGTCACCCAAGCGCCATTGCGTTGCACTTGAATTTGTAACTCAACAGAAGTGCCAACACGATCCCCGTTATCTTTAACTTCAACAAGTGCCTGTGTGCCAAACGTTAAACGAAGCCGGTCAATATTTCGTGATGTGATCGTGCGAGTAACGGGGGTGCTTTTTTTCACCTCTACCCCCACGGGGGTCTCACTGGATGAAGAAGCAAAGCCCTCTAACGGTGGTTGCTCCAGTGTTCCAGAAACCCATTGAGCCGTCATTCCATTAACGTTACTGTTTCCTGACTGATCAATAACGGGCGTATCATTTAAGAATACTCCCTGCAAATCACCGACCGGCCCTTCAATTGGCCCCTCACTCACAAGGTCAATAATTGATAACTTTTGTCGTGATGTTAAATCGTTTGGCGCTTCATACGGAGTATGCTGTTTGCCGCCACCCTTACCCATAATTACGTCTCCCCACTGCCGCCATGTTTACCCACATCAATATCCGTTGCTTCACCGTCATCCATAATTTCGACGCTTTGCGATATCACTCGAGAACCACACATGATTTCACCGTATGCGACCGGAACCGGCATCCCTTGTGCAACAGCGTTATCAAGATTGCTAAAATAGGTATTCCCTTTTTCTTCCTCAGATCTCGACAAGTTTTGACGCTTAGGTACAGGGGTGAGCATTTGCGCCACACCGCCTAACATCATTGCCGCCCCCGCAGACATCATCATTGTTGCAACGGTTGCCGACATCCAAGCCGGCCCCCACCAACCAAGACCGAGTATTGCAGCCCCAGCAACAAACTGAAAAACGCCGCCCGTCTTCGCTCCTTCAATACGTGGAACAATATGGATCACCGCATTTGGCTCTAGCGGCTCATAAACACGCTGATGTAATTCTTTAGGGTTAACGTCGGTGCCTGAAATGCGAATTTGGTACCAACCATCGCGAAATGCAGTTTTTAAGTGTGGGATTTGTAAGAAAAGCGCATGAAGACCTTCAGCGGCGGTACGAATATTTAAATCAAATCGCCGCCCAAATCGTTGGAGATCCCCGTAAAAGCGGATGGTTGCCAATGGCGGTAACGCCAAATTGAGTGTGTTAGTCTCTGCCATCTTTCGTTATAAACCTCACGTTTGCTGAGTTGATTGGGGACGTGGTGCAATATCATTTGATTACCCAAATAAATTGCCGCATGATTGGCGCGTGAACTGGCGTAGCAAAATAAAATTACATCACCAGGCTGAATATTTTTTTTAACTTGCTTAAACCCGTTACTTGATAAGTTGTCGAGATACAACTCTTTACCTTGTCGCCACCAATTGTCATGCCGTTCAAAGTCAGGTAATGGATAACCGGCTAGGTGATAGGCATCACGAAATAAGCCATAGCAATCATTGGTACCGTGATTAAATTCACGCCCCAGTAATCGAGGAACGCAATCAAATTTAGTAATTCGGTCATCACAAACCAGCCACCACGGCAAATCAGTTTTGATTTGATGCGCTCTATCCGCTGAACTCAAAAAAGGCACTCCGTTTGGGTGGCTATGCACAATCGCAATAACCTCGCCCTGCTGGCTAGCTTGTATGTAATCCTCAGCCGAAATAGAGAAATGACTTTCAGGAGCCGCATGTTTGTTTTCACAGGAAATGTACTGCTCTGAATTACCCTGTCTGATGATTAGGCCGCACGACTCCTGTGGCGCCATGCTTTTTGCATGTGCCAAAATGGTTTGTTCTAACATAAAAAGTCCTACTGACTGAGGCGAGATGTAGAAAGGAAGCAGCCTATTCGGCTTGTGTTATTTCTTAATTTGCAGTCAGATAGCTGCTTCCCGCATTTATCTTTTGTTGGATCCGATGTTGGGTTGCCTAGTTCATCCGCAACGGGAGCACCTTTATAGCCGCACTCTTCCGAGCGGTACGACCAAGGACATACATCAGAGAGGATAACTCGAGCTGGCAACATCGCACCATCAGTCTCGCTCGGCGTGGCGAGTTCAAATGTTGCCGTTTCTGGGTTAATCGTGGTTAATTGCTCGATGACCCAACGACTGACTGATTCTTGCGAAGGATCTGCATATTCATTACCGTTCGCAAAGTTTACCGCATCGAGAAAACGCGTATTCACTTTTCGCCGAATAACATAGCCACCCACCCCTGAATCTAAAGGACTTGCGATCCCCGTTATCAAACCAAAAACATTTGATAGTGCTATCGTCGGTCGGCTTGCGGGGCCTTTGCCGTTGAAGTTAAAGCCACTTCCCGAAATCGGATAAGGCTCATACTCTTTCCCCTGCCACACAACCGGTTTTAATAATTCGTTAGCGCCATCATGAAATCGATAGAGAATGCCGCCAATATGTGTAAAGTCTATTTCATATAAAGTTAATTCAGCGTCAGCCTCTAATTCAGTAATAGAGATAAGCAATTCAGGTGGGATATTTTGCATTTATTACTCCCATTAAAAAACCACCCGAAGGTGGTTGTGATAAAACATGATTCTATAGCTCAATCAATGTTATTCCACAAGAGCGTTTCCATTTGGATGGTAAAACATATGTATCGCGTACCCTTTTTTCCTGCTCTTGCTCATGTACACTGACGATAAGTATTTACCATCATCTGAATTTAACCACATCCTTACATCACCATTAAGATCTTCATTATCATTGCGAGCTTTATTAATTTCTTGAATTAAATCATTTCTTTTGGCAATAACATTATCTATCTCAACATATATTGCCTTTTTGTCACTAAAACAAATAGAAGCATCACCGATGAATTTTTTATTTAAACCAAAGCTAAAATTCTTCACTAAATTACATTTTAGCCCTCTATCATTTACATAAGCATCACTGGATGGTTCGATCTCAGAATTGACAAAGTTAACACTCCCTATTGATGTAATGAATTCACCCTCTTCAACTACACCACTCCATTTCATGCCAGACGGATTAACTTTATATTGTACTAACCCCTTTCCTCTGATGGGTATTTCAATAAAAATTGAATTTGCCATTCTCAGGGTTTCAATAAATTCCATATCATGGACAAAATAAGCTAAGGAGTGATCTTTGTTAAGCCTAATGTAATTATCTAACACCTTTCCTGCATTAAATTTCACTGCTATTTTGCATAACCTTTCGTTATCACAATCAAAGCGTTCGCCGATAAGATACATTCCTGAGCCTGTAGATATTTTATTATCATCACTAGAGATAACAATAGTTAAATCACCAGCAGTGCTACTGCTTAGTGGTTTAGCAGTTATGGTTGCTAGATAAGATGTCGTTCCTCGCATTTGGTCTATATCACTTTCATATTTCCACTCTGCATTAGCTCCAAATTCAACCGAAAAAAGCAGCAAGCCCAACATTAATTTTTTCATTACAATTCCCTATTTTGCATCTTTTAGATGCAGGTAATGATAACCGAGATCATCTCCAATGCCATAGATAACATAACCAAATATAGAATCTTTTGTTATGTTATAACCTCCTCAAATTCAGCGCTAATTTCAGTTTTTAGCGCTTTTTTATCTGAAGACCACTTTTTGCAAATGACCGTTATTGGTTTATTACTTTTAATTGGCTGAAAAATAAATGACTTATATCCGCCATGCTTTGCAAGAAATAATAATACCTCATCTGCTATTTGAGGTTTAAGTGACAGCATCACGTTTATTTTTCTAAGTTGATGATTAATGCCATCGGGGCTGCGTTGAGCATAACCATCACCAAATTGAGCCTCCTTGATCCTTGGGGAGAAATCCGTTTTCATTCCCGGTTTAATTGGCCAAATAAATACTTCCATTATTCCACCTCTAAAAAGCCTTCGTTCGGGAGGCTTGTGTTTCTGTGCTTAGGCGGAAAATGAACCGCCGTCACGCCGTTGGGTTCTCATGTAATCTTCTGCACCTTTTTTCGCGATGTTGTATACAGCATTTAGCGCTTGCGGTCCTATCTCCCCATTGCTACCATCATTTTGAATGGTGATATGGTTCACTTGAGAAAACCCACCAGCACTTTTATTGGCTGCTGCAATGACGCCTAACTTACCATCAGCACCTCGCCGTAATGGCAATATTGCCTCCGGCCCCGCCTCCCCCATCAAACCTGCACCACGCGCAAATGGAAACAATGTTGGCTTGGAAACGACTTGCCCACTATATGCGCTCAGTCCGGGAGCAGTATAAACACCGCCTTTAGCGTTTGGCGTAATCCCTCCAAAATCAAATAACCCACCAGCACCTACAAGAAATTTTTGTATTTGCATTTCAGCAATCATTTTAAGAATTGACACAGTAAAATCCCTAAATTTTGCTTCAGAATTAAATAAAACATTTGTCAACTGAGTGCTGAAACCACTAAGAGCCGCAGACGTCACATTTTGAATCTGAGCATTTGCATCTAATGCCACATCCTTATAATTACCCCAAGCTGTTTCCATCCCTGCTAGCCAGTCTTTACGCGCCGCATCCTCTTTATCAAAGGTGGATTGTTTAGCTGATTGAACCTTATCCCATTGCGGTGTATCACCATAAACCGAGCGAAGCTGCTCAACCTCCAAGGCTCGCTGAAGCTCTAAAGTAGATTTACCTAGAGAGTCCGTGATTGCCTTTTGCCTTGCTTCCTGCTGCTTAACATACTTATCAGCCTGATCTTGCAGTTTATTTAGATGCTCTTGTTTGGCGATTTTATCACCCAAATCTGCCAGCTGTTTTTTGCTCGCAAGAATACTTTCCTTGTTCTTAAGCAACGATTGTTCATCAAATGACAACTTACGCGTCTTGCTTGCCTCTTCCAAGACATCAAATTTAGCTTGCTCTAACTGTAAGTTTTTACGCTGCTGACTAATAAAATCAGTGGCTGTTGAATGCTGCTCGAGGAGTTTTAATTGAGCTTGAAGAGAGGTTAGCTCAGCTTGAGCGGACTCATCGTTACGAGTGCCAAGATCAGGTTTATACGCCTTACCTTTTGGTGTTTTAGCTACTCTTGGCGTTTCTCTTGATAACTCCTTCTTATAACGAATCTCTTCACGCTTAATTGATTCATCAATTATAGACTTTGAGGCGCCAGAATTTTTAATTTCGCTCAATCTTCGTTGGTGTCTATCCTCTGCATTTTCATAGTCCTTTTTTAACTTCTGATCAGCAGTAAACTGCCTTTTTTTACGCTCCTCTTCATTTCTTTCTGCTTTATCTCTAGCGGCTTTAATATCATTCTGAAATTTAATTTCCCTTAATTCAGCTAGCCGCTGCTTCCTATCATCCATTCCAAATGTATATATTGAGCCATCAAACCTAGATATATAGTCCTCTAGCCTTTTTATTTCATCTTCAGTTGTTTCCTCTCTGTCTATATCAAGCATCTTATCCCATGCTTCTTTAGCCGCATCACCAACCCAGACCCACGCCCTTTCTAGTGCTCCTAGATTTTCCTTGATTTGCTTAGTTCGATCATCCATAGCGTTAGCATAAGACTCCATGGCTAACTTAGCGGCTTCAGAACTACGCCCCTGCTCCTGCAAGGTTGTGATTTGTTCAAGCTGTGTAGCAGTCAAGAAATGTAGCGATTTATCAAGCTCCATCACTGCCTGAACAGGCTGATCTTTAAGGCGTTGAAATTGCTTTATAGTTTCATCAATCGATTGACCCGTGGCTTTTTCCATTTTAGCGGCAACATTCGCCACCATGTCCACCTGAGAACCACTAAATGAACCAGAGCCGACCACTTGAGCCAAAGCATCGGCCATTTTGTATTGCGTGATGCCATCACCCGATAAAGCCCGAGCCAGATCATTAAGTTGGCTTTTAGTTTTGCCTGCATAATTGCCAGTCAAAATCAGCTGCTTATTGTACTCACTAAGCTCTTTGGATCCTTGGTAAGCTGCAACGCCAAAGGCAGTTAGGGCACCCACGCCGCCGAACATGGCAACTTTCCACGGCGTGATCAGTGATGTAATCGCTTTTAGGGAATTACCAAAGCCACCAAATGAGTCTTTAATTTGCCCGCCCTGCTGAACCGCAACCAACCACGGTGGCATGCCAGACGCTAAAGAGGTGACAATGTCTGTCATTTGCATCGGGAGCTGACGCATAGCTTGACGATACTGACCCGAGGTCAGTGTAACCCCTTTGAGCGCTGAGTTTTGCTTTTCCAGTTTGCGAATATAAATGTCTGCGGAACTTGACACGCCAAGCTGTGCCGCTTGCAGCCGAAGCATTTCAGTGCGGGAAAGGCTTTGCTGTGTGACCTGCTCTTTTAACTTACTAATAAAGCGCTGCTTGGCTTGAGTTGCAGAGAGTTCAGCGCTCTCAGTCTCACGACTTAGCGCTGTTGCTCGGGCTTGTAATGCCGTGTACTCTTTTAGCGTTAAAAGCTCCCTATCCTTATCCTTTTGTAGTCGGATCCGTATTTCTTCAATCTCTCGTAAGCTTTTCTTTTGCTTTTCAAATTCATTGAGTTGCGTTGTATACATCTCAGTGAGGTTTGGCTTAAAAGTAAACGCCTCGCTGCTTTTTTTCTCTAATTCAGACATGAGCTGAATGTGTGAGCTAGCCACCTGAGCCGCTTCTCGTTGTAGTGCTTGCAGTGACTGTAAAGAGCGCTGCTTTGCTGATAAAGCCTCACTTTCGAGTTGTTTTGTTTGGCTTGATTGCTTTTGAAGCTTTTCCGCCTCCCGCGCCGCCATCCGGTCTAGCAAATTCTGCTGGCGCTTCATGGAGCGCTGCTGCTCACGCTCTTGCTCTTTTAACCTTCGGGCAACTCTACCGTCTTTCTCTTCAAAGTCTGTAGTATTCGCACCAATATCAATAACAAGATCAGCTATCTGTTGTTGGCTCATAACGTAGCCCTCCTGGTATTGCTGAGCCGACTAATTGTATGGCTTCGTCAGACATTTCGTTATCATCAAAATCAATATCAGTTAGCAACATAAAATCAGTCATTTCGACGTCCGCGCCACACATTGATGTAACAATTGTTCTTTGAAGCGCGGCAAATTCAGTATCAATCAATTGCGGCGTGAACGGTGTTTTGCTGAAATGCTCAATCCAATCATTGAACTCTGAAGCACTCACTTCGCTTAACATACGTCGCCAATCCGGACGCCCAAACTCACGCGCAAAGCGTAAAGCAAAAACGCGCTCACGCCGTGCTACTTTTCCAGCGGCTCGGCATCTTCATGATCATCATCTGAATTATCGTTTTGACTTGCCATGCCACTGATGTCGAGTATTGCCGCGACTGCTTCTTCTAGTGCGCTCTTCCCCCAACTAGCAGATACTTCGCTATTAATTTCATCAACATCACGCTCGCGATCGCTATTCCATAAAGAGCGAGATACCAGCCACGCCTGACTTTCCGCCAATGTGCGAATAGATTTAGCAGTCAATGCCGCGCCCTCTAACCCTTCGGACTCTTTTTCTTTTTCCACTAAAAAATCAAAGTAATCGGCGCGTTGTAATGCAGTGACCTCATACAAAACAACTGTTTTATCATGAAGATGAATTGTCTTTTTATTTAAAAACATTATGTTAGGTTCCTTTGATGGAAATAAAAAAAGCCACAATGAATGTGGCTACAACGAATGAATCACGTTAGACTTTTGGTTGAGTAACCGTTTTGCTTGCTGGCTTTTCAGGGATTTCCTCGGCAAGTGTAGGACGACCGGTGTTTTTGATTTTAACGGTGCGAGTGATCGTCTCTTTGATAGGGATGGTTTTTCCTAATCCGCTCACCCAACCTTTAAATAAATCAAGCGCACCATTCGGATACATGATTTTATAAAAACGAGGCTGACCATCATCAAACCATTTAACAAGATCTTTTTGCCCTTCCTCGCCCGGCAGCCAAGCTAAAGTAACGCTGGTTTCACCTGATGATTTTTCACCTTGTGTGGTATTTTCCCAATCCCCATTGGGATCATCTAAGTAACTGTCATCTTCACTTGCAGCGGTGATCTCTCCCGGTTCAAGATTTTTGACTTTACCAAGTCGTGTGAACCCTGTTTCGGCAAACGGATCTTTCGTTGGGTCGTCTGTTCCCGTGTAAATCCACAGTGTTGTGCCAGCGCCTTTAGTCGGTTCTAGCGGATTTGGCATGATTGGCATATGCGCCCCTTACATTTCATATTCAATAAAATAGGTGAGATCAACCGATGCCCAGTACGACATTTCATCGTCACGGGCATAGCTAAACCCTTGTTGTGTGATGCTATCGATCGCTTCACCCAGTCGTTTCATCCCAGCGACGGCGGGAAACAATTTACTTTCTACCCACTCATCAAGTTTGGCGTCCGGCTGTGAAGACTTAAGAAATAATTCAATATGCAAAACTGCGTTCCAGCCATTGGTATCAAGGTACTTGGGTGATGGCTGCACATCGGTGAGATAAACAGCAATGACGGGAAACTCGTTTTCATTGATACTGACCACTCGCCCATCATAGATGGTCGCCTCCCCAACAAAGGGCTTAAGGCCGTCTATTACGATATTGCGGATCTTGGTGTGCTTTATCACTACCCCCCCTTAAAATGCAGTTTTAGCTGATGATTGATCGCGTACGTCATTTCTTTCCCATAATCATCCTCTCGCACCTTTATCGCATGCTCTTCAAATGCGTCCGTTAACGGCTTGGTGAGGGGGATTTTTACCACCTCAATGGGGTATCGACTTTGCCCCACGCGCTGTAGCACATGCCAACGACCATTATTCAGTTGTTGAATAAAGGCGCCTTTAAATGTAAACCGTCCTACCTTTAACGTACTGGTTTGCGCCATACCACGGCGCCGAGATAGCTGCATGCGCGCGGTGCCCAGAGCAATTGCCGGTAAATTACCTCGGTTTACAGTCAACCTTGCCTTGGGCGTGCTGTGTTGAGTACTCGCTCGCCTGATACGGACACGTTTTCGGATAATTTTTTGAGGAATTCGGGTTTCTTTTGCCACTTGCTTGACGCTTCGACTCACCGCCCTTGAGGCTACACGATTGATCGCTTGTGCTGTTGCCGTGGGGACAATGCTGTCATTCAGTAAGCGTAAGCGCCTAATCGCCTCTTGTGCTCCCTTCATCATCGGCATTCTCAACAAAAATTAACCATTTCCCGTTAAATCGCTGATATCGGGTCACGGTATAGGTAAGATCATCCGCAACAACAATGTCTCTTGGCCTTGGCTTGTATTCCTCAGAAAACACTACGTAGGAGATGCCATCACCGTTAATTGGCCCCATTTCAGGCAAAAAATGAGATTCCACACCCACATAGGCTTTTTCATTAATGATGATGGATTTTCCGAATCGCTTTGCTGTTGTTGCATCCACACGATCCATTAAGCGCTCAAACGCCCCCATCGATTAGCCGCCCGCCGCTGCTGCGGTCGCAGGGAAAACATTGAGCTTAACCGGCACCAATTCTGCGCTAGCTTCTGCGGCTTCCCACGTAACACCCACTGGAACGCCCCCTTTATCAGCCACAATGCCTTTATCGGCGGTCACGGCCTGACCCGCTGTTAAAGCAACGCCCGTTTTTTTCTTCAGCAAAAAAACACCTTCAGCAAAACCATCACCGGTTCCACCTGCATCAATATTCGTTGCAGCAACGCAAGCTAACGCGCCCACCATCACTAGATCGCCACTGAGAATGGCGGTTGTACCGGTATTTTTAATCTCAACCGTTAAGCCTTGTTGTTGATAATTCTTAGCCATAACTTCTCCTTCCGGCTCCGAAAAGCCGGATTTTAGATATAAAAAAAGCCCGTTAGGGCGAGATGAGTTTGTTTATCCCAAATTACTCCGCTTCAACGCGAAGCAAACCACGGTAATCAACCGGTGCAACACCGGCATCAATACGCACTTTCGTGGTAACACCGTCAGAAGTAAAGCCTTCTTGCTGGTCAATATAAGGTGTATCAACACCATTCAAATACGCCACTTCAATGGTGTCCGTACCTTTTGCCGAGGCCATGTACCACGTGGTATCACTCTGATCATCTAAACGCGGCTCGGTGATAATCTCCGCAATATTGCGGATAGGATTGATGATATTCGCGTTCACATCCGCTCCTTTTACACTGCCTGAGCCAACAACCTGAGTGGCGGCGATTTCTAGCGCGGTTGGTACGAGCATAAAAGCAGGGCGAATATTTAACGTACGGGAACCTTCTTTTTGCTTGCGCATGGCCGTTCTGCCGTTACCAATGGTAGCGACGTCCATGCCGCCTTTGATGCTGTTGTTATGATCTGCACTAAAGAGAGGCTTACTGTCAGATTGCATTTTTTCATTTTTGGTCAGAATAACGTAAACCAAATCGCCAATGGTCGCTTTCGCCGCGCGACCTAGCTTCATTGGAACATCGGTTAACATTGACATGTCATCATTGATAATCGCCTGGCGTGAAATGCTAAAAAGCTCCCCGTAGGTGGCAAGTGCAATCGTCTCTTTTTTGTCACTCGTGGTGACATATTTATACTCTGCCCCCTCACGAACCGTACGAAGTGAATTAAAACCGCCCATCCCCACTCGATGCGCGACTTTAAAATCACTGAGCTGCCCTTTCTTCGTCCATAGATCAAAGGTTTCTTCCGCCTCATTCCAGCCCTGTAGAATGGATTTATTGGCGACATCCAGCAAAATATTACCGAAATCAGAAGTCGTATGTGTAAAGGCCATTGCGATCATTTGCATTGGGTTGTAACTTGCAACTCCTACACCGCGATCGGACAGTGACATACGCGCTAATTCACGCAGTGTCATGCAGTTATAAGGGTTGTCTGCTTGCGCTTCGTCATAGCCAGCTCGGGTCATCAGCGATGCGCGAACGCTGTCACCCACAATATTTCCGTTATTGGCATAAATATGAGCACCGTAATCGACGGTGTTCGTTGGTGTTGCTTCCTGCGCTAATTTATTGAGTAATTTATTTCTAGCATCCTCAATTGAGCAGTTCACATCAAGCGCGCACTCCATCATCATGTCATCATGCTTACCGCCAAACATCGCAAACAAGTCCTTAATCCCGTTCATGCGAGCCTGCTCAGCCTGTCGCGCTTGAGCTTGAATATCGGCAGTGTTCGGTTGCGGTGTATTGGTTGAGTTTTGTGGTTGCGGTGCTGGATCATTAACGGGCGCAATGGTGTTTTTTGGTTTTGTTAGGCTGTTTTTTAATGGATTTGGCATGGATTTAAATTCCTCAATGCGTTTGGATGAAAGACTGGCCATAGCTTTGACTGGCTCAATCACAGTATTAGCAAAACCGTGCTCCACGCACTCTTCTGCCGTCAACCACGTCTCCTCGCCGAGCATGGCTTCAATTTCTTCTTTCGTTTTCCCTGTTTTTTCCATGTAGGCGGGAATTAAGACGTTTTCCACTTTATCGAGCAGGTCGGCGTAATCACGCATATCATTCGCATCCCCCCACGAAACGCCCCATGGTTTATGGATCATCATCATGGCGTTGGTTGGCATAATGATTTCAGTGCCCACCATGGCAATGACCGATGCCATTGATGCGGCTAACCCATCGATATACACCGTAATAGTGGCGTTGTGGTTTTTGAGTTGATTGTAAATCGCGATACCCTCAAACACCTCACCACCGGGCGAATGTATATGCAGGTTGATGTGGTTAATGTTGCCAAGAGAAATTAAGTCTTCGGTAAATCGCCGAGCACTGATCCCCCACCCGCCAATTTCGTCATAAATATAAATATCAGCCGAAGTCTCGCTGGTTGCTTTCATTTGAAACCAACTTTTGTCCGGTGCTGACGCTAACGGCTTACTCATCTTCGTACTGTTTTTCGGCGGTACGAGGTGTTCGTTCTTCTTTCGCATTGTCACTACCTTTGTCATGCGCTGGATCAGTATCAAAAACTAGCCCAAGTCGCTCATTTTCATCAATTTCCGCTTTACGGCGGCGTTTAACTTCCGCTGGATTGCCGCCTCGCGCGCGAACCCAATCACTTTCAGATGCTGCACCCCCGCGAATTTGCGCCTTCCACGCATTTGACTCTTTCAATGGATCAATCCATGGCATGACAGGACCGCTATACGTCGCGTTATAGAGTGATGCCAACTCAACATCCGGAGGAACAACAATCACACCCGAAGAGATGGCCATTTGTAGCCATTGACGGTAAATAGGCCGACTCATTGAACCGCAAAAGGTATCTTGCAGGATGTAATATCCTTCAAATGACTCCACCAGCTCTTGCCGCTGGGCGCTGTAAGTGCCGTTATAGTCACGTGCGATACTGGAATAACTTCCTCGGCTCCCTGCCGCCACTGCTCTCAATTGCCCGTTTCGGAAATTTTCTAAGTTTTGATTGGGTCGGTCTGATTTGATCATGCCGACCTCTTCGCCCGGCCTTAACCCGTCGTAGATAATCCCCGGAGCAATATCAATGTGCCGGTCACCATATTCTTCGTCTGTATCGTAGGTGCCTGCATCCCCTTTTTTAATGTACATTCCCAAAGAGGCAGCAATACGGGCGGCGGTCAGTTCGGCATCTTCATAATCTTTCAGTGAACTTAAACGCATTAAAATGCCAGAAAACAAACTATTTCCACGCAACTGATGCAAGCGACGCACATATTTAAGGTGAAGCATGTTTTCTGCTTGGATAGATTTTAAATCTCCCATTTGCTGACCGGCAGTGAGTAAGTTTTTATACACTAGATAAGATTTGGGTCGCCCCCACTCATTAAGCTCAATACCCTGCCGGATCCCCTTGCTTGGGTTATCAAGGTGTATCGGCACAAAGTCAGGCTCCAACCCCTCAAGCCAAAAAGGAATACTCGCTTGTTTATTAAGCCCTTTTTGATTGCCTTTAACGACCTGCGCAAAAACCTCCCCATCTCGCAACCATGTTCTGACTAGCATTCTCTCCAGCATCGGGCGCGTATATTGCCCAGTGACGTCTGGCTTTATCGACCATTCAGACCATGCAGCCCTAATTTGCCCTGCTAGCGCATCGTGAATTTGCCCCGTTTTCGAAAGCGGCTGAGGCTCTACAATGATCCCCTTGCCGCCAACAATGCGCTCTTCCATTTTGTCGAGAATGCCAATCACCAAATCATGATTATTATCGAGCCAACGCGCTTGCTCCCGAAGCGATTGACCCGCGATTTGTGTTAACTGGTTGGCATTGCGGTTTTCTCGCCGCGCCTTATGTAATCGAGAGGGCATTGCGGCTTCATACGCTAGAATTTGCGCCCGAGAGCGTAGCCGATTTCTCGCCCATCCCGGAGAGACGACGGATATCGCCTTGTCAAGAAAATTCATTGAAACCTCGCTAACTTATAGCCGGGCGATCTGCGACTCGCCGCACTACTTTGTAAATATCGCCGCTCCCAATACTCTCGCCCCTTGATAATCTCACTGAGGTTCTCCATGGTCATTGATTGCCCGTTGAGACTAATGCTTTTCCCCTCTAGCACTCCCATTTCAGCCTCAAAGTACTTATCTAACATTTGTTTAATTTGCTCGCGGGTCATACCCAGCCTCCTGACGTTTCAGAAACAGGTACCCATGCCGAGCTAGAGACTGGCGTAGAATCTGTTTTTTCGGGTGAAGTTTGAATAGATGGTGGTGCAATGACTGTTGATTTCGGTGCCATTAACGGATTATCGCGATTTATGTCAGGCAATTGCGCCCATTTTGGCGGATTTTCCCACTTGATTTTTTCATATCCAAGTAAAATAACTAACGCATGCGCATAAACCATTAAGTCAAAAGCCTCGTTAGCTCCCTTGCCCGGCTTAGCCCATTTCCCATTGCTGTCGCGCTCCTCGTACGTCAACTCATCGTAGAAAGAATCATCAAGCCAGTCCGGAAAATGAATATAGTTATTACCTACCGTCTGCCGCCCTAAATGCGAAGAAATACGATCTTTTAATTCATTGGTTTGCAATAAATAAATAGGGACATCACCACGCGCTTTGGCGCGACGATCGGAGCGTTCCGTGTTATCGGGGTAAGATTTAGTGATTAGCTTGCTTTTAGCTTTACCATCACCTTTAAAGAGATATACACGACGAGCAAGCCCCTCTTTTTTGCATTTACGCCAAAATTGATAAGCGTTATCGGTCACCCCCTCTTCACCGCCGGTGTCTATCGCCATGCTATGAATGCCCATTTCAATTTCGTTACCATCTTGAAGTGGGTAGGTTTTATCGAGAACGTCAGTAATCAATACTTTCCAATCTTCCGCGTATGATGACGGGTCAATTTTTTGAGCTTCACCATCATCATTAAAGCGCAAGGAACGCGTAATATCGAAACGGTCTATTATCCAGCGCTCTCCTCTTGCGCCATAGCCAATCACTTGAACAACAAATCGACGCTTCTTGCCACCTTGCACGTCAACGGTTGCCACGAGAAAGCGCACACCATCAGGCACTACGCCATAATCCCAATACTCGGCGCGCAATTTGAGATCATCACCACTTCGTTGCTCTTGGCTAATTTTCGGTAAATAGGCTTGCCCCCAGTCCGTATTAATGACTGATTTTAACGTTTCTTCACTGCCTGTTTTTTCATACTCTTGCTCAGCATTGAGTAAGTTATAAACTAACTTTTCCCATGTTTGATAAGCCGCTGCGGGGCCTTCCATCCAAAAAGAAGCAATTCGTGATTCTCTTGGCTCGCCAGTAATGGTGCCCTGACTATCAATGGATTGCCCCTCTCTAAGCCAAATCCCTTTATTATTAAGTTCCCGCTTTTGCTCTGGCTCAATGATCCCCATGCAATGAGGACATTGTAAACGCGCCGCTTTACTCCCTTTTGTTGGGTCATCGCCTTCGGAGAAGCCCACCATATTTTCACGAATGGGTAGAAAATATTCAGAGCAATGTGGACAAGGCCAATACCAGCGACGACGATCACCGCGATTATAAAGTGACAAAATACCGGTTGTTGGTGGGGCCTCATGCGGTGTTTTGGCTCGCCATTTGCTGTCTGTAATTTCTCGACCGGGGGAGCTTTCTGCCAGCGTTTTCCCAGCTGACATAAAAGTGGTTGTCCGTTTTGAACCTAGCGTATAAACATCACCTTCGTTATCAACATCCTCTGTAATGCGGTCATAATCAGTAATTGCGACGAATTTATAATCTGATGATGAAAGTACATTTACCGAAGGCCAGCCAATTTTTAAATAATTGCCCGCCTTAAATGTTTTATCATGGACGTTATTATCATTACGGTGCGGGCTTAATCGCTTAGCCACTTCCCTACTTGACCTGAATGTCCTATCTAGGCGCTTTTTGGAGTGTTCCCTCGCCTTTTCTTCGGAAACTTGGACAAGTAAAAAATCAGCGGGATCACAAACAATAACGTAGACAATCCAACCATCAACAAGCCCGAGCGATTTACCTGTTCGTGCGGGTCCGACAAATATCACGGAATCATATCGACGATCTGCCAAGCAATTCATTGGTTCAATGATGTAGGGTGTTAACGAGTCATCCCACGGAATGGAAGACCCCTCCCCCATGGGCACTCGCATGTATTTCTTAACCGCCTTTGCAATAGGCATTCTGCGCGGAGCTTTTAGTAACGCGGCAACATCTTTTCTCACGCCGGATGCAGAGGCATAACGCACTGTCATTCTTCAGGATCCTCCGCATCCAAAACCTTGCTGGCCAAAATATCACGCAACTCATCAACAATAATTTGTGCTTCTGTTAGTTGCTCGGCGTTCCAGCCTTTATCGCGCTCCAATTTGTCTGGCCATGTATCTAACACTTGGGTAATTGCTTTTACCAATACCGCCATCTCCAAATGCACATCAGCCACCGGCACCAGTTGTTTAAGTGTGGTTTCGAGCTTTATCCGTTCGTTTTCAGACTGGAACCAGTCTTTACGATCTTTCGGCAGCATTTGTGATGGGTCTTGAAAGCTATTCTTATTCGCGTCAGGGTCGGCACCAAAAAGTATCGGGCCAATATCCCGTAAAGCATAAACGGGATTTCCCCGAACGGTATTTGCAATGGGAGTATTTGCATCGAGCAATCGCTTTTTAACTGTACCGCGATTTAAGCCGAATGCTTCAGCAATCTTAGCCACGCTCCAGTTGTAGGCGTCCCCCAGATTGCTGATGTTGGACATTGACACCTCACTCTGTCAGGTGAAAACTGATATTTTTATTTATTATCAGATAGATATAACATATTGAGGTGACAGCTCATTTTGAAAACTGTCACCTCAATATTGATATTAGCAAATTAAATCAACCGGTTAGCGCACCTGCTGCTGACAGCATGAAAATTTGAAAATGAGCCGTTTCCCGCGAGCACGCCGCCCCGTGGAGAAGGCACCCCCTCGGGAGTACCTTTTGAGTTTCTTGCAGAGCCAATCAGTTTCAATGAGTTAAGATTTTTTTCTGGTTGCAATCAGCCCATCAACAATCTTTTGCTGATCAGCTATATCAGCATTAATTAATGCTCTCTGCTTATCTATCTCAATCAACCGACTAGCACACTCTATTTGACCGTCACTACCAGTACTGCAATTTACTATTGCTGTCTTTGTTAAGTGAAGAAGGATAAGTTTTGATATCGACTTAAATAAATCAGGGTCTGATTCATGAAGCCGCTGCAATAATGGCTTTCTGCTCATATAATCATCTCCAAATAGATCTGGCTCCGTCTATTTCTTTTTGCATTTGCAGAAGTCTATTATTAGCAGCGGCTTCACTCCGAATCATTGAAGCGCGTATATCCGCAAGCGAAGAATACAATTGACTAAGCTCGCTTTCTACTATCCGCCTAAGCTCTTGAAACTCTTCACGACTAACGGGTGGATTTATATCAATAACCTTATCCAGCGCAGCGATAACTGCTTTGTTGCCACTGCTATGAAGGGTTTCTCTTATTCTATCTAGTATTCCAGTGGCACCGGTTTCTTTTATCTCGCGATCTGTATCATCGAGCTTAGCCATCGAAGATAACTGGTCATCGTTATGATTAACACCAGTGGTCACCTTAAGCAGCGCTTGCTCTGTCCCCTCTATTGCGCCTTTTTCCGCTGCTTGTCGCAGTGCGTCATCTATTGCAGGGCACTGTACTTTTGCTATTGCAGGGCCTTGTACTTTTGCGCTTGTGATTGTTCCGCTTGTAACTAACGTTTCATTAATAAGCACTTGACCGCTTGCAATAAAGAACTTATCAGCACTAAAGCCGACACTTGCTGGCTGCTTCAATCCTGCACTAACCATCAGACCTTCAATACGTTTTAATTGTGCTTCCAGCTTATCTAAGTCAGTGCTATCGACTGATATCTTTATAGATAGGGTGGCTATTTCTTTTTTATCTGACATGACTGTCTCCATAAATGAAAAAGCCACCAGCGGTTAACTGATGGCTATTTGGAATATTATTCTAACTGTTTGCGAGGTGAGTGATTAAACCCCCGTAAATTTTAAGACCTAAAACTATTCGCTAAATATAAAACTCTATCAATGCCACTCAATGAATAGCATTTGTAGAATTAAATAAAATCAATCTTTAAGTATCCTGATGAGAGAAAATACTGAAGTTATAAGCACGGCAGATAAAGTAAGAACTAACCAGTAATCCAAAGGAAGGTCAAACTTTATCCACATATACATGGCATCTGCTATATAGGTAATCATTGCTGCTGATATTAAAATAAAAAACAACAAAAAATGTTTATATGTAACCTTGGATTTTATTTGATGCCGAATCAGTACTACACAGGCAAATAGAACAAAAATAAAAACTAAAGTATCACGCATATATACTCTCAAATGAATAACAATTAAATACAGTATATATGCTACTAACTAGATTATCTTAAATTATCTTGCTCTTTCTGCCTCAATCTCTCGAATGGCTTTCTTATCTAAATTGCACTTTGCAATTGAATTCATCGCATCTACTAGCAACTGTGACATATCTTTCCAGTCCATTTTTTCTGGGATATCAGGTTGCTCACAATCAGCGGTTAGATGTGGGGGCAATGGAACCGGCTGAACGGGAATCAATTTCTCTTTTGTAGCTCCGCAACTCACTAACAACATCATTGGGAACAGCAGTATTAGCGCACTCATTGTCTTTGAGTGCTGTTTTGATAACAGTCTTAACTTTGACATGTTCTGAGTCCTCAAATTGCTTTGCTTTGATGTTGTCGAGTGATGTTTGATAGTGAAGAGTAATTGCTGATTGAGTTACTCTGTTCAATAGCTGACTTGTCGATAGTTTGCTGTTTAGCGATTTGTTTTCACTTGTTAGTTTCTGATTCTCAGTAATAGTCCAATTAAGGACACCGCCGAGGATCATCACACCAACTAATGTAAAAACTTGCATTTTCCAGTTCACAACAAGCTCCACGCTTTTTCGAACGTAGCCTCGCTGTAGGGCTGATAACCCAATTCAACACTGACAATTGCCGTTGCTAATGCAATGCCTGTTTTCTTATCAGTAGTATTGATGTGATCATTGATTCCGACACCGATAGAAGTAGCCGCACGATTAATATAACTGGAAGTATTGTTTTCAATCGGGGGCGCGTACTTGTTAATGATTGCTGATACAGAATTCAGTCCATATTTACGCTGGTAAGTTTGCAGTAATTTATAGATAGCTCGAATGCCATATTCAGCTGAGACAAAACGACAAAAGCGTTTTTCTATAGCAGGATCATGTGGTAATTGCCCTTGCCATTTATTCGCTGGGTTATAATCAATATTGCCTGGGTTATTGTTGCGTTCGCCTCGTGCGATTTTTCGTTGCTGATTATTCATATAGCCGCCTTAACGAAGAAAAGGCCGCTTAATAAGCAGCCAGAGTGATTTTAGTTTTTCGAAGAAATGACGGATAACAACAACTGACATGATGTTTCCACCCGCCGAGAAGATCACCAGAAACATAACACCGTTAAATAAGACATCCGATGGTGCTGACACTCGGTCACCAACGGTTGTTTCATAGATCTTGTAGATCCAGCAAATAAATAGCGCTGTACCCACAATAGAATCACGAAACTTTTTATAGCGACAAAGAAACACAGTGACTGCTGAGCCTGTCATAAACAGTATGTCAGTAGCCCCGAGTGGATTCTGTTTACACCAACTAATGATGTCATTACCAAATAAGAGAAGGTTTTCCATTAGGAACCTCCTTTATTGCGCCAGTCTTTTATCGCTTGAGTGATGGTGCTGAAGTTCTTATCTATCGATGTCATGATCCGGCTAAATAGCTTTCTCAAATTATCCTTGTTTGCCATTAAGACGAGAACGGGAATCAATAGTGCTGAAATAGCAATCGCCGTTATCTTAGGGCTAATATCCCAATTCCATATCTGTGCAATAACATCTGAGGCTTCTTTAGCGATTAATATCCCTGCACCAAGTGCAAGAATGAAATGTAAGATTTTTCGTCGGTTATTGTCTTTTGATGCAATAACGGAAGCTGAGGCACCAATAATCGCCCCAAGAACTACACCATAGTCGGCACCCACAAGGAGACCGCCCATAGCGCCACCGCCAGCAGCACCGAGGGTGATACCTAATGATGTGCTCATTTGTGTTTCTCTTAGTTAATTGAAAGCCACCAGCAATAGCAGCTAGAACTGAATAAGTGACGGGCGCAACTCCGCCTTATGCGCAGCTATCGATTTCTCTGCATGAGGTTTTCGATAAGTTAATGAAATACAGCTCGCCAATAGGCTTTGTATTTTGAGCGGGTTAGAAAGTAATGAAATGACCAGGCTAAACTTAACTGTTCTTTAGTCTTACCAGACAATTTAATACATAGATTAATAAATATATTTTTCATATTATCTCCAATAAAAAAGGCCACCTAAGTGACCTTGTCATTTATCGAGATGCCTTAATATAAATCCCCGATAAACTTTGCTTCAACTTCAATCATAGTTTCTGGCATCCCCTGAACGCCACCTCTCAGTATGTAGCCAGTAGGAGTGGTTAATGTAAATAAGCCAAGGGTAAAATTGCCAATATCACCAAATACAGAGGTTACTGACTTGTCATGTTGCTCTAATTGCAAAATAACATCATTTGCTAATACTCGACCTTTGTATGAATACACAAAATCGCCGCCATTAACTTCATGATTTCGAACAACTACCGTTCCATTCCCAAAATCTTGCATGTTACTTCGAAAAGTAACGTAGTAAATCCCATCTTTCATATATACCTCATGCAGTAATTTTAAGCTGAATATCAGCCATGTAAATTTACTGCAAATAAGTAAGTTAGGCTAATATATTGAGGCTATCTGGCTTACTTATCTAACATTTCATTGGTAACACTTGAACTTTTATTATCATATGAAATGATATCTCTTTATTCTAAAGTAGGATTAGAAATGGAATTGTTTAAATACTGCGATAAAAAATACAATGTAATGTCAGGCTCAACGTTGCGTCTCGGAGCTCTTCACCATTTTAGAAAAATTGAAAATGATTCACTTCGAGATGAAAAAGAAGGCACTTTCACCATTCAAATTGATTTTTCTGATGGGATAATCCTTCCAACAAAAATTGCAAACTTATTTTTCCAGTCGATAATTGGATTTGGGGATACTTCAGAACCGATACCTCGCTTCAACGGATCAGTTTCCATGCATGGTGATAAGGTTGAAATCGATCATGTGATGGCTCACGAAGTTAAATTTAAATCAGCAAAAGTAACTATAGAGCGTTCTGGGCTTGATAGTTACATCTTTTGTTGTTCAATGAATCCAGTGAAACCGCCATCTTTTAGTGGCTATAATGACCACTGGAAAATATCAAATGATAAGATTGAACAATTCGGTATTAAAACGGCCCAATTAATGCTTGAACAGTTAAAATTAGCTGATTTTAACTTCTTTCCCGCTAGGAATGGATCACTGTCTGAATTCGGTTTTTCAGTTAACCTCGAACATCGACCAATAAAATACATCGACCGAGTGCTACATATAACCCAAAACAACCTTCCATCATATGAGGAGTTTATTGATTTAATAGCAAATATGGACTTTTATAAACCATCAAAATTCAAAGATGAAATGGAATATAGATATAAATTCATCATTCATGATAATGGACGAATCTATCTTCCCCAAAAAGACTTTATTAACTTGAATACAAATGAGTTTTATTTATCAAATATTGCACCATAGCTAATTACTCACAGTAGCTAGAAGAAACTATCCGGAATTTCCGGATAGTTGAACTTGTAAGGATTACTTACAAGTTGAATTGTCGTTGTCGGAAATCCGGCATCGGAACAATATCAATAAGTTACTCCCTCGAATTGGGAGGAATTAAAAATCAGGATGCTCGTCAAAGCCTTCAAATTCATCAGGCATACAAACCTCCAGAAAGCAAAAAAGCCCGCAAATAGCACAGCACTATCGACGGGCAAACAAATGAGTTCACTTACTTTTATTAGATTCACTCTATCAATATAGACTACAGCCCTGATAATGCAAATGCGTATAATAAAAAACCCGCCATTGCTGACGGGTATACACCGCAATCCAAATTTACCTAGTATGGGACGCCACGATTGAGTGAAATGCGGTGTAACTCCTATATAGGGATGGTATTTGCTTTTTCAAGTCTCTGCTTGTTCAGTTATTGTGCATAACTACACATGTAACTCTGACCAAACGTAACAGCAAGTCTTATGTTTAGTTTGGGCGTAAAAAAACCCCGCATAGCGAGGTTATAAACAATTTTGGCAACATACCAAATTAGCCTTAAATATGGCTCATTTTGTTAACTTTTGCAAGTTTTACACTTCATTTTTGCTTTTCTGTTCTTGCCTTTTATTTCTCATTAAAAAAAGTGAGTTCTCATCCAGATTGCCACAAATATATAACATCTTGATCCAGTGGAGATGATAGGTTTTATTCCAGTTATATCGACTCACGCCAGCCAATTCAGCAAGTTTGGTTTGTGAATAATTTTCAGCCTCATATTCTTGTACTGATAACCAAATCAATGCCTTTAGACGTCCCTTAACTTTACTGCTTAAATTATACGCAGCTGCATATTCATTAAATTCACACCAGATGTATTTACAAATATTCACCTGATGTTCGAAGTTTAAGTCATTACCATATCTATACATAATCCATGATCGGTGCTCATCACTTAGTGCATTTATAGCTCTTCTCCATGAACTCATTTCAAATGTATGAGGATCAATCATTGGCCTTGGTGTTCTATTGCTTCTGGTTTCTAATGCATAAACGGGGTCTGTATCTCGGCAAACAAGACGGCCGTTTAATTCTAGGTTTCTTGCTCTAACTCTTGGTGTCGTTTTAGTATCAGTCAAACCAAACCCCTCAAATGCTTCTAGTTGCCCTTTCGTTGTACCAACGCAACTATTTACTGCATCATAAGCTTTGATACTTAAATATTCTAAATCATGTGAATAAATAGCCATGTAATCCCCCACTGCGTTCCGCACAACGCATTAACCAAAAACGCCTAGACCGAAAAGACGGTCAAAGCACTGACGATGAAAATCTAATTGATAGCCGTATTTTTGTTCCCACTTATGCGGATCCCTGTGCAATTCATCATGATGACCACGGCATAAAGGGATAACATAAAAATCATGGGCTTTTGTACCCATACCGCTCAGGCCGTATCCGACGATGTGATGTGCATCATCGGCAGGGTTACCACACGCACAGCAAGGCAGCTTTTTAATAATTTGGAGCAGATTTTTATTTTCCCATCGATGCCGTTTAGGATTTTTTAAATACAGTGCTGGTGGATCAGGGTCTATTTTCAACGCCAGTTTAGCTTTTTCCATCGCCACGCCTTGAGGCGTGAACGTTGGGCCATCGTGAAGAGGTGGAGCACTAACGCCCAGCAACCGCTTTAATATTTCGTCGGGCAATAAATGTGAAATTTGATGCTGAACAGTCCATGTGAACAAGTCACCCAACGATAGAGGGGTGCCTTTCGGGTAACATAATCCCTCACCGACTGCCCACAGTATATTTTGATAGTAATTATCCTTCGCTATTGATGACGCATTATAAAGAGCGGGATTTTCACGTAATTGATTGTCATGTGACCAACATGTACGAACATAATGATTACCGATCTTCGTTATTGTTAGCTCATGATGATGATAGTCATCACTATCGTCATGGATTTGGCAATAATTAATGTTCTGTTTAATACGCCCTTTTAATGCCTCTATTCCACCAGCTTTAGCGAATACATCTCTATTTCTAAAAAATGGGAGTAATCGCTTGTCATCAAGTAAAGCTTGTTTATGTGTGACCTTGCCTGATTTGTTCGATTCGCTTAGCACTGGTGATATCTGCATTAAACCTTTGAAGTCAGATAATTGATTTACACCAGGCTTAAACATCACAATCCCCATATCAGGCACAATAGTCGCAGGGAGGATCCAACTGCTTATCATGCAGCGCTCCCTACCACCATTAACTTGATGAGATCAGCGCTTTTACTATCAAAAAAGTGGGGTTGAGTTTCTCTTGGGTTACTTGGGCTAGTGATATTCTTTCCGTAAATAAGCCCTTTAGCCGTAATAGACCAAAATTGTTTAGTCTTATTAGCTGCCTTGGTGCTAGGGCGAGATAATCTTTCAACTAAACCTAGTTCAGCCAGACGCTTAAAGGCAGCTTGTGCGGTTATATTTAAGTTGTTTTTACGGATTAATTCAGTTAGTGAGTGCGTCGCACGGCTTGAGCCGTCGGCTGCATCGATTGGTGCGTCAATCGCATAGCTTGGAGATAGATTAGGTAAGCCAGCCATTTGTTGAAGCTTTTGATAGCCACCTAATTTAGAGGAATTAGATAAGTTAAGGGTTTTAGCCATCGACTCTAGCAAAATAGTACCTGCTTGAACCTTGTCGCTTAACTGAGCTTGGCTTCTTTGCTGTACTACTGCGTCGAACGTACGGATGACTTTTAAGCTAAATGATGGGCTAATCCACATTGCATATGCATAAATTAACTCTTTGCATGCATAAGAACCCTGAACAGCGCCTCCTTTGAAGGATATAACAGGCTGATTTTGTTCCGATGCCGGATTTCCGCCATCGAATAATAATTCACTTATCAGTGCCTTTGTTTGCTCGTTATTCAGGAAATAGCTCGGCTTGTGCTTATTTTCACCACCAGATGCGCGGTGTAAATCATTCAAACAAAAACGACCATTAAAATCTTGGCGTACGCTAACGCCATCAATAACCAATTGGTTCATGATGTATTACTCCACAAGTTGTTTTACTTCATTAACCCAATGTCCGCATATCACTGGATTAACATACAGTCTATTAGAATACATATTTATCCCCGTTTGTCACTAGGAATTGAAAGCGCACGAATTTCAATTTCGAAGCGTCCACCCTTTACGACTTCGCACCATCTCATATCAACATGTTTGACCTGATCATCATCTTTCCATACGTTTGCATGTGTTAAAGCATCAAATGGAGCCTTCAGGTAGTTATCGATGTCTCTTCTATGCCGTGTAGGTGGGTACATTTTCACAATCACTGAAACATCACCAACTATTGCAGTTGGCTTTTTTCTTAATTGTTCATATACCGCTGCTATTGCATCAGCGCGGAACTTGCGCCCCTTTTCACTAATGATCATAGTGCCGCGAACAGTTCGCCAACAGGCATTCACGCTAGGAGGGAAAGGTAACGTGAAACTTAAAGATCTAGGCATCGTTACCCCCTTCTTTTTTTACCATCCGTTTTTTAATTAATTTAGGGCCATAAATTGCGGCGGGTATAAACACATAAACAAAGAACGCAGCAATAACGACGCAAACAGGGAAGTAAACTAATTCAAAAGAGACTTGGCTCCATCCAACAAAGACTATTAGCCAAAATATTAACTGAGTATCTTTTATGTAACTCATGCTCTCACCCCTGCTAATAGTTGATCTAAGTGTTTTAAATGCATGCATCCCATGCCAGCGACATTGGCTTTTTTGACTACTTTTAACTCACACGCAAAGTCTTCTCTATCTTTCTTGTGATCATCAAGTAGTGCGATTGGTTCCTGTTGCTCATTGATAGTGTCTATTTCTTGAATTTCCGCAGCTGGCAACAATTGCACTGTTTCTTTTATTTGCCCCAAATTAACAACCGGCTCCACAACAAACCCCCTAACCTTTCTAAGTTGTGAAATAGCGTTATCGCATACCGTGTAATGACTAACTAAGTTGCCTTTTCCTTGTATTTTGTACTTTCCAACGAGCTTTATTGCTTTAGCTTCCAGTAGTCTGTCTATTGCTGTATGTGCTTCCCTTTTTGTTAAAGTGGTTAGCTTATGGACATGGCTAACAGTAAAAGTGTCTCTGTCACGTACAGATGTAATGACTTGCACACTACGTAAATAAATTGCTGCATGCATTTTTCTCACGCTACTGCCTCCATCTTTTTAGCTAACCACTGTGCCTGCTCTATAAATGCCTTCCCGCGCTGTTCTAGTTCTTCTCTACTGATATAATCAAATGCTTTTCCATTCCATGTTTTATCGAAAACAACAATTGCCCCAGCAAAAAACGCACCGGTTGGTTTTTGTTTTTCATCTGCAGGGATAAACCACTTCGGAACGTCAAAACCGATACGCCCACGGATAAAACAAATGTGGTCTGCATTTTCTGGCCACCACACCTCACTTGTTGCCGCTTTCAATAAAAATACATAGCGACCACCCAGATCTCTCATTGCTGAAGCATGAGACATAATGTGACGAACACCTGTGATTGCCTGTTTTTCGTGATATGAGCTACGGGAGTACGGAGGATTACCAAAAGCAACCCCGCCAATTTCTTTTAGCTTTTCCGACCAGTCTTGAGTCAACGCATTATCTTCTGCAGTGTAGAAATGAGGACATTTGCTGTTTTCCCCATCGGTGAATAGATCTAAATTAAATGGGCCATATAAAGAATTAATACCCCAATAGATATCTTCTGGCGTTTTCCACTGGTCCCCAATTTCTTTCAGCTCATGAGCTGATTTTGCTTTGAGTTCATTAATTTTTGCAACGTATTCGCTCATCAGATAGCACCCCGCTGCTGGTGGGGCATAGCAAACAACTTAATGCGCTCATAACGTTGTTGAATGCTGAAATATTCAATGTATTTGTTTAAGTGGGGATGCTTGCGGCACATGACTAAATATTTGTAATTTTCGACCCAGTTCAATCTTAATTCGCGCAAGATCCACCATCGGCGCAACTGGTGCAACATCGCAACTAGACCAAAGACATTAGCCCCGTAAATTTCTTTTGATTCACTGTGCATCATGCTGTTGCCTCCTGCGCTGCTTGTTCTGTCGCTTGCTTCCAGATACTGATCCACGTTTGACGACCCTGAAACTCTTTCATCGTGCGAATGCCTGTTTTTCCAGCCAGTGCTGCGGCTATTTCCTCAATGCGGCCTTGCGGCTTTGAACGTGACCCGATGATCCGTGTAAATGCCTCATCACGTGCGACTGTATCGATGCTGACTTTTTGCTCACCCGCCAAACGCAGGGTTAGATCATCCCATTGGCTGCGCAGCGTTCTTGGGCATTGGACATTCCTTTTCCAAAAGTCATCGAGAGTTACACGCTTGTAGAATTGACAAATTTCTTTGTGTGAATGACCGTCGATTTCACGCATTAAGCGAACATCGTTAGCCCAGTCTGTAAAATTTGGTGCCTTCGGAGCCTTCAAGCCAAGCTCTTGAAATACTTCACGCTTGCGGTTGAATAGCCACTCTGCGCATTTGAGATCATCAGCAGTGCCCCATTTTTGAAGATTTGAGCTGTAAATCACCGCCTCTGGACAACGTTTTAAAAAATCACTTTTAGACTTGTCGCTTAATTCGCCAGAATTCTGCGACGAAGAGTTAGTTACTGATGGATCTTGTTTTGAAGTTACTGACGGATCGCCCCCAGATTCTGGCGGGTCAAAGCGGTTATTTTTGCTTGATTCTGATGGGGCAGAATTTGATGCAACAGAATTTGACGCGTCAGGTTTTGAGGTGTCAGAATCTGCTGGTTGAGGAAATGCAGCCCTTGCAGCTAAGAATAATTTTTCAACATTCAGTTGATAGATGTTGCTAGCATTACGATTTCCCTTGCGCCGCTTTTCTCTTGATAACCAGCCATTCTTTTCAAGCTCTTTAATTGCCGCTCTTACTGTGCTTTCGCCAGCGCCAATTTGACGCGCAATAGTAGGAACCGAAGGCCAACAAATGCCCTCGTCATTTGAAAAGTCAGCAAGTCGGGCCATAATCGCAACAGAGGTTATTTTCAAACCTGCACTTGCGCAGCCATCCCACACATAACTTGATAGTTTTACGCTCATGCTGCTACCTACTTAACTTCTGTATAATATTTTTTGAATTGTTCAAGTGGCTCAAAACAGGGATGCGGGTAATTGCCCCACATGAAAATAACACGCTGTTTATGCGGATCCCACTCAATGACTTTAACGACAACGCCACGCTTATCTCTGAAGTAGCGATTAAGGTTTTTGTGTTTTTCATTGCTCACTGACCTCACTCCCGCTTTGATAGTAAAAATCAGCCCAGCTATCCCTTAATGCTTTGCTATCTACCAACTGCTGATTAATTTGGTAGTTTCCAAACTCATCAGTTGAAGTTATGATCTCTACATATTGAAACGCACCATGCTTAGCAGCGGGTAAACAACGAAATTGCTTTTTGTAACTTAAGTGCGCTAAACTACTCATGCTAATTACTCCACACAAAAAGTTGTTAGCACTCGACGCTCGGGACCGCATATCCTGAGCGTCACCCTTTCTTATGTAATTTAATGAATGCATTTACAGCAGCCCTCCCGCTAGCAATCGCTTTATCTAATAATTTCATAATGTGATTTTCCTCACTGCTATCTACCCGTCCGTCTTCTAGTGACTTGTCCATAAATACCGCCAGCTCGCCACGTTTTCCTGCCGCTCTTGACATCAGCCGAAATAACTCAGGCTCATCCAGTTCCTCTGCCTTAATTTTTTCCACCAGCAATAAATTTCTTCTTTCCGCACAATGCTCAGTAAAAAAATTTGTGTTAGATAAATCCTCCATAGCGAACAAATCATCTAGCTCAAAGAACCGACAGCCATTCTTTTCATACAGCTTGTTGTTAAATGTGGTTTCACTAATCCCAAGTGCAGCCGCCATTGCGGAACGCCCGCCGGGATATGCTCTGCACATCTCTTTCACGACTTCTTTTAGTGTTTGTTTGCACATATCTACAATTCCGTGTTTTTGTTGGTAGTTAACTCAACTGGTTCTTTCTGGTAATTTTCAGGGAATATAATTTCTAGTACGGATATCTCACCATTAAAAAAAAGAGATAACTTTTCAGCTGTTGAAAATGATGTTTTTTGTTGTCCACGCTCGATCCTGCTAAGGCTTGCTACATCAATATCAACTGACCTAGCTATTTCTGACAATGTGAGATTTTGCTTTTTTCGCAAAAATCTTAATTGTGTTTGCATAACCCCTCCTTTATTTTGCGTAATTCGCATAATATTTCATTGGGATAATTTGCGCAACTTACTTTGCATAATTCGCAAAAAAGATTTGTAATTAACATATGAACATTGGAAGCCGAATTAGAGCCATCAGAATGGCTAAGAAAATAACCATAGCTGAGCTTGCGGATGCGATAGATAGCGATCCGGGAAATGTTTCGCGCTTAGAAACAGGTAAGCAAAAATCATTTACAGAACAATTGCTAATGAAAATATCTTCCGCATTATCAGTTTCGGTTATTGATTTATTTTCTGAAGAGTTAGATTATACTGTACATAAAAACAGTATTACGGAATCTAACGAGATGCGTGAAAGTATATACAGGGTTGAATTACTTGATGTAAACGCAAGCGCTGGCCCAGGATGCAATCAGATTAGTGAAGTTGTTGATGTGATTCATTCAATAGAATATGAGTCTGAGCAAGCAAAATTAATGTTTGGCTCTAGACTTGCTTCAACAGTTAAAGTGATTAATGCTAAGGGTGATAGCATGTCGGGGACTATAGAACCCGGCGATCTCATTTTTGTTGATATCTCTATAAATCACATAGATAGCGATGGGATATACGTATTTTCCTTTGATGGGAATATTCACGTCAAACGACTACAAGTAGTGCCAGATAAGATAATGGTTTTGTCTGATAACCCGCTTTACACAAACTGGGAAATAAATCCTAGCAACGAGCATCGGCTGTGTATCCACGGTAAAGTCCTTATAAGCCAAACTCAGGCATTTCGGCGTCACTCCTAAATCGACCTTATTCTCTTAAGCCCAGTAAATCTGGGTTTTTTTCTATCAAAATAAAAAATTTGCATATTTCGCAAATAAAAAGTTGCACATTGCGCAAATTAAATATACATTATTTACAACAAAGCAATGGAGATAAACTTATGCAAGCAAATTCAAACGAACCGATCGTAACTTTTAGCGTACCAATGTCACAAGATGATGTGCGCGAGTGGATCCTCACAAAAGCTAAGCAGATTAACAACCTGCAAAAACTGCGCGAAGAACGTGACAACCTGCAATCTAAACTCGAAAAGCTCGACGAAGAAATTGCAGAGTGCATGGATATGTGTGCGGTTACTGTTAGTGCTTAATTAGATGTAATGTGTGGAGTAATGGTATGGGTAATGAATGTAAGTACCAGAAAATCATTGATTTAATGAATGATGATAATACCAGAGATAAGATAAAAGCCACAGCACGAAAAATTGCTGGTGGCTTAGGAATGACTACTTATAGCTCAATGGCCCTTTCTAAAACATTAGCCAAATAATCTTCTAGGCCATTAACTCTTACTTCGTCAGGAGATAGTTTAATGACTTTAATGAGCTCCAGTGCAGTCGCTGAGAACTTGGCTTTTTGTTCATCAGTTTGTGATGAAATTAATAAATTAAATAGCATTTCAAGGCCAGCAATACGTACATCACTTGGATAATCATTTAAGTTTTTATCTTGCACTTTAAAATTCTCTTGGTTGTTGTGGTGACACCAAGGATACCACAGCCGCCTGATGTGGCTAAATAATCAGGCAACCTTTTAACTGTGTGGAGTAATAGAGAGGGATTAAATGCTTACTTTAACTCGTAGAACACGAGAAACATTAATGATCGGTGATGACATTATAATTACTATTCTCGGAATAAAAGGAAATCAAGTTAGAATTGGAATTGAAGCGCCGAAGGATATTGGGATTCATAGAAAAGAAATTTATTTAAAAATACAAGCAGAGAAAAATAACGAATCTGTTAATTAATTGCCATTGCTCGCTTTGGCGGTGACAAGCCGCCACTTTTTTACTTAATACATAAGGCCACTGGCGTATAGTCAGTTCACACTAGGTAAGTTAATTAATTATTGTCAGTGGTCTTATATATCGTTTAACTCGTGATATTGATTTTAATAATCTCGAAGAACAGTTACTACCTTTAAAATATGAGCCTTGTGGCTCACAGGATATATCTCGATTTGGTTTTATTCCGCCCTTGGGGATCGGTAAATCTGAGTGTTTAACTCATCAAGTAAATGACCAGATGCTTATTTCACTTTATAAAGAAGAGAAAATAATTCCAGCACAAGTTATTAAAGATGAAACTCAAAAGAAAGTAAGTAAATTAGAGTTAGACCAAGGCCGTAGGCTTAAGAAAACTGAGCGTGACTCAATTAGAGATGAAGTTATACATGAGTTATTACCTCGTGCGTTCTCTAAATACACGCGGTTTGACGTGTGGATTAATATTACTGATCGCCTTATTATTGGGCTGGTGTCGTCACCTCGTCGCGCAGAGGACTGCTTCGCCCTGCTGCGTAAGGCATTAGGCTCTTTACCTGTAGTGCCGTTAACAACGAAAGACCCTATTGAATTAACGCTAACAGAATGGGTTAGAAGCGGTCAATTACCAAAAGGCTTTGTTTTTGGCGAGCAATCAGAAATGAAAGCCGTCCTAGAGGAAGGCGGAATCGCTAAATATACAAAACAAGACTTAATTTCTGATGAAGTTCAAACGAATATTGAAGCTGGTAAATTAGTTACTAAATTATCGCTGGGCTATGAAGATAGAGTTACATTCTGTATTGATGATAGCTTTATTTTATCTAAGCTTAAATTTGATGCTGCATTTTTAGAAAAAAATGATGATATTGGGATGGAGGATTACAATCAACGATTTGACGCTGATTTCTTCTTAATAGTCTCAGAATTAAATATATTAATAAAAGCATTAATTGATTCACTTGGCGGAGAAGCCAAGCTTTAAATTATTTAGCCAACACCAAGGAATTTAATTCTCTTTATTAAGAGACGGACTCTTATTATCTAAATATTGCGTGGAGTATTAATTATGCCAAATCATGTCACCAATGAATTAATTATGACATCAGGAACTTCAAAAGAAAAACTGCATGTACTTAATAGCATTATCAACAGTGACGGTATCTTTGATTTTAATAGACTGATCAAAATGCCGAAAACATTAAATATTACTTCTGGCTCTCATACTGAAATGATGGCGGCAGCTATAAGGGAAAACGACAAAGGTGTTTTTGAGCGGTTTAAAAAGCAACTTGGAGCGAAACGGTATAAAAAATTAATTAATGAAGCTAAGCAGTCAATCAAGAACAAAGCCCTATATGGTCATGCCACTTGGTATAGCTGGCGCATATCTAATTGGGGAACAAAATGGGGAGCATATGATGTACTGATGCCAGTGAAGCGTAAATATAAAAAAGTTAAATATGGGCATCGCCATACTCCAACACATGTTAAATGCTACGAAAAACGTATTTATAAAAAACGATTAAAAAGACATATTACCAATGGAGGCGAGTTGATAATTAAGTTTGATACGGCATGGTCTACACCTGAGCAAATTTATGCAGCACTTGGAAATAAGTTTAGCCAGCATAGCTTTGCTGTTCGATTTGCTGATGAAGACCTAGGCAGTAATTGCGGGACATTCGATATTGTTAATGGGGATCTAGTTAACATCAATATAGCTAAACCCTATAGGGAACAATCTGAGTCTGAAAAATTACATTGGCGTAAATTCGCCTTTCACTTATGCCACCCCACTATATCACCTAGTGATTACGGTATGGACGAAAACTATCAATATATTGATGATTAATGGTGGTTGTCATGAAAGAGCGCGGAATTATTTTTAACTCAGAAATGGTACGCGCCATCCTTGATGGCCGTAAAACTCAAACACGCAGAATCATGAAACCACAGCCAAAAACAAATGAAAACGGTGGTTTTTCGTGGCCTAGTAATATATGTCAGTCCATGATCAATATTAAAGAAATGATGCAGGACAACGAGGGTGTATGGGCTGGTATTGCTGGCATAGCCTGCCCGCACGGTGGTGTTGGCGATCGCCTTTGGGTTCGTGAAACATTTAAAGCAGGGTTATGCACTGAATCAACAATTGCATACAAAGCTACGCATAAACCCTCTGATTTAGAAGAAGGATGGCATGAGGAAATTAAGTGGACTCCATCCATTCACATGCCTCGCTGGGCTTCACGTATCACGCTAGAAATTACTGATGTTCGAGTAGAGCGATTACAAGAAGCTAGCGACGATGATTTTAAAGCCGAGGGCTACCCGCTGGAGAGAGAGTTAACTGGTGGCAGTACTGATGCGTTTTGTTGGTTTCGCAATTTATGGGATTCAATTAGTAAGCCTGAATGTAATTTTGAAAGTAACCCTTGGGTGTGGGTTATTGAGTTTAAGCGAGTGTGATTATGAATAAAATCAAGCACCCTGTTATTCGCTACCATGGCGGCAAGTTTCGACTTGCCCCTTGGGTGATTAGTCACTTTCCAGATCATCGTTGTTATGTTGAGCCGTTCGGCGGTGCTGCATCGGTTCTTTTGCGTAAACCTCGTTCTGAAGCTGAAGTTTATAACGATTTAGATGATGAAATAGTAAATCTATTTCGCGTTCTACGTGATAAAGACCAAGCTAACAAACTTATTGATGCTTGCTTATTAACGCCCTATTCACGCACTGAGTTTAATTGTGCTTATGATGTTTCAGATTGCCCTATTGAAAGAGCACGAAAAACAATTGTGCGTGCCACTATGGGTTTTGGTAGTGCCGGTGCAACAAAAGGCAAAACAGGTTTTAGATTAGACACTAAACGTAATTCAGCGACAGCGCAAAAAATATGGACACGGGCACCAGAAAACCTACTCGCTGTAGTGGATAGATTACAAGGGGTATTAATTGAAAACCGTGACGCTGTTCAGTGCATGAAAGACCATGATACCACCAGCACATTGCATTTTATCGATCCACCCTATTTACATGAAACAAGGAGCATGAGAAGCGAAACATATCGGTACGAAATGGATGAGTGGGGACACCAGCAATTAATAACCGTCGCTGGCCAGCTTTCAGGAAAAGTTATTATTTGTGGTTATGACAACGATCTATATAACAGCCAACTCTCGAGCTGGCGAAAAGAAGTAAAGACAACAGCAGCAAATGGACACGCAGGTTCTGTAAAACGTACCGAATGTCTGTGGCTAAACTTTTAAGGTGAAATTTAATGAAATATAAACACTTAATGTTAGATCTGGAAACGATGAGCAACAAAAGTAATGCAGCTATCGTTTCGATTGGTGCAGTAGCTTTTGAACCCTCGACGGGTGAATTAGGTCCCGAATTCTATTTGGCTGTTGATCTTGTTAGTTGCGAAAAGCTCGGCCTACACATTGATGCTGATACGGTCTTGTGGTGGATGAAACAAAGCAGTGAAGCTAGAGCCGCTATCGTTGATGAGGATGCTAGAACCATTCAATCAGCATTACTTGCCCTATCCGCTTTCGCTGAAGAACATTTATCTGACAATGTATGTGTTTGGGGTAATGGTAGCGATTTTGACAATGTTGTCTTAGCTAGCGCTTACGATGCATGTGATTTTAACCCGTTTTGGAAATTCTGGAATAATCGAGATGTTAGAACAATTGTGGAGTTAGGCCGTAACGCTGGCATTGACCCTAAGCGGACATTAACCTTCGAGGGTGAGCAACACAATGCTTTAGCTGATGCAATCCATCAGGCTAAGTATGTGTCTATTATCCACCAGCATTTAATTAAACCAGTTAACGACGATATTTAAATCTGTATGCGGCAGGTGTGGGGGTAATTATGTCTAGTGGAAAACTTATGAAAGCTAGCGCGTGGGCTAAAAGAGAGTTTGAAAAAGGCTCAATACCGGACAACAGAACCATAAAGCGCTGGGTGGAAATTGGCGAAGTTAGAGGCAGGATCGTTGATTGTTCTGTCTGGGTTTATGCTTCCGAGCGCTGGGGAGTTGAGTCTGATATTTCATCATGTGTGAGTGATTTAATAAGGGCTTCTTGATGGCAGGTCGACCACGAAAAAGAGAGTTCAGGCATTTGCCTGACTTTCTCTACTATGACAAAGCGGAAAAGCAGTATCGCTTTACGCTGGTGAATGGCGTTCGCAAAAGCATTGGCGCAGATAAAGCAAAAGCGATCGCGATTGCAAAAGAATATAACAACATCATGAGACCGGAAAAGACGGTTTCTGTTAATGCTTTAATTGTAGATTCCGGCGGTAAAAATGGCGAGTCTCTTCCGTTTTCTGAGCATCTAGATAAATTATTTAGCAGGATGGTTAATGATGAACAGCCGGCGGAAAGCACTCTTAGCGATTGGAATAACGATCTGGAAAGGGTTAAGACTTATTTCAATGATATCTCACCTATCGAGGTTACGCTTGAGCACGTAAACGGATTTATAAACGAATTTCACGCCGAAGCTTCAGCTAATGTGCAAAATAGAAAAGTTGGCTTTCTAAAGAAAATATTCAGTTATGCGATGGATGAGTCACTTATGCTAGACAATCCAGCAGAGCGTAAAAAAATGAAGCGCGTTGACGGCAAAAAGCGACGTCGTTTATCTTACAGTGATTTTATTAAGATCCGCGCATCAGCGGAGCCCTGGTTGCGAACAGCTATGGATCTAGCGCTACAAACAACACAAGCCCGACTTGAGGTTTCTCGTATTAAATACAATATTAAAACCCCAAAAAATAACACCTGCGGTTGTGTTTGGTTTGATGAAGAAAAGGACGGGATTTACGGTATGATCTACATTCACAGACAGAAGGTGCAGCACAAAGAGGCGTCTCATGTGGCAATTCCCATCGGAAAAAAATTAAAAGAAATCATTGATAATAGTCGTGACAATGTAGCCAGCCCCTACATTGTGCATAGGCTACCAATTCGAATTCCGAATAATATGAGTAAGCGAGTAAACCATCCCACTCAAGTTGCTCCTGATTATCTTAGTCGTGCTTTCTCAGAGCTTAGAGATCGTGTTGGTGTTGCTGCTAATTTACCATTGGACGAGCGACCAACGTTTCATGAAATACGAGCGCTGGCAGCATTCATGTTTAAAGATCAAGGTTACGATCCGCAAGCAAGGATGGCTCATAGTGATGCTGAATCAACAAAAATTTATACTGAAAATCACGTTGAATGGGTACAAGTTCCGCACTTTGAAATAGCTTAAAAATGGGCGGTAAAAGTCAACTTAACTCATTGATTCGTATAGTGTGGTTTTTGCATATTATGCACTGTTTGCATAACCAGCACAATTAATTATTTTCCTTTCAAATCAATAACATCAATATATTACAATCGGTGTCATGGGGTGTCGGGGGTCGGAGGTTCAAATCCTCTCATGCCGACCAGAATTCCCTAAAAAAACCAACCGTAAGAGGTTGGTTTTTTTGTGCCTGAAATTTTCAAAAGGTAAAATGGTGGCAAAAGTCCTGACATGATTACACCAACGTTTCATCCCACTCAGCCCAAGGACAGACTAGCCCCCACTCAGTGTTAGCTTGGCGGGAATGCAAATTGAAGTAAATAAAAAGCCTGCCGGAGTGGGTTATTCATTAGGGCTTAAGTCACTTATTAGATTCTCAGCTTTCCCACAAAATTCATCAATCTTTGGTACTTTCTTGAACTCAGGATCATCAGCTTTTTGCTTGCACTTCACACTCACCTGCCCTTGGAAATATGCCATGGATACCATGTTATCAACCAAGCGCTTGCAGGTACGACTTTTAACCGCTTCCTTAAATTCACCACAAAGGAGCGCTTTTTGACGATTAATACTTGCAGCCATGTCTGGCACTTTGTCATCTTCTGTGATTTCAGCAACTGAGCCAAATGAAAGCAAACCTAAAAATAAAATGACTAATCTCTTTTTCATACATCACCATCTTTAAGTTAAGTATGTGAATATTAGGATAAATGCAGAGCTCAGGCAATAAAACACCAGCGCCTATTTTGGATGATGAGTCGTGACTTTAATAATTATAGAAACCACGCAGTGAGATCATCAAAATAAGATAATCCTCGTTATCCATCATTATGAATATCAATTTTTATTTTCACTAAACACTTAACTCAAATAAAAATTATTGAACCACTTTTATGCCCTTTATTATTTTTTTCATTTTAATATACTCATCATATTAAAATGACTACAATAAGTTGAATAAGCGTATTGCATCATCTAAATATATAGTCAGAGCAAGGCTCTTATTGAGATGGTCATTATTGTTTAGTTGATTTTTATTAAAACTAACAATATATTTTTCGATTTATTAAAGTATTTATAGCAAATTTATTGCTTCCATTGAAAGAGTCAAAACCGTGAATATAAAAACTTCATGCATTCTAATTGCAGTAACCCTAATGTTAGGTTGCTCAACAGCAACGAAACAAGTGTCTGATCAAAATGGATGCACGATTCAAATTGATCCTCCCGAAGGAAAGTTACCCGCCAAAATTGAGCAAGCAACAGGGACTTCCCCTGTCTGTAAATCGATTGAAAAATCAATTGATAAAGCTATTTAGAGATAACTATCGCCATCACGCAGGCAAATCTGTTGACGGTCCCTTGCAGAACTTATTCCATAAATTATCAATTTGCTCTTCCGTCAACATTTCATCTACCCCATCAATAATTGGGATGGAAATATGGACTGTGCCGTCAGGGCATATATAGGTTTTTACGATAAAGCGCTTATCTTCAGTTTCTCTTGAAAAATCATAGTGTCGTGATACAAAACCACAAACATACCCTACCTCGCCACCATTATGTGATATTTTGTTAAAATAATAGGTGACGTTTTTAAACGATTCCGCTTTAGGGTTATCTAAATAACCTAATACTGCACGCTCGACCCGTTCTATCATACTAATTTCATTTTTATAGACGACTGACATACCAAATAAAAATGCCGCACCGAGCAGGAATAATCCAATGATGATATAAAATATTTTATTCATAAAATGATCATCTAAATAATAATAAAATAACGATACTGACGATTCAAAATAGCAAATAGATTCTGCTATCGATCAATTTATAACGTAACACAGTCCTATTTTCCACATAAAGTAAATTTAATGTGTCGATATAGTTTATTGGCAATGTATTTACTTGAAATCCCCCCCTATTATGGGCTTGTATTATTGCTACATAGGCTCAAACATTTGATATAATAAATATTATTTTTATATTTATTAAGGTATGTGTCATGTTACATTACGCGATACGCGTTATGCGCCTTTTTCGTCATGTGTTTCTCTCTCGCCCACGCTTTATTATTTCATTATTTGTTGCCTTCGCTACTTTTTTCGCACTACTCTCTTATCAAAATACTATGATGAGTTTGATCATCAGCTGGAATGCTTTTGCCTGGATGTATTTATTATTTCTTTTTGTGCGTATTATGAATCACAAAGCTAAAAACATCCGTGAAATCACGAAAGTTGAAGACGAAAGTGCTCAAATGGTTATTTTCTTTTTGGTTGCAGGATGCTGTGTAAGCTTATTAGTTTTATTTTTTGCATTAGGCGGTCATGGTGATTTCTCTAAGTCAGATAAATTCATCCCTTATGCACTCACAGCGTCGACTTTAATTTCATCATGGCTACTTCTTCCCACCGGTTTTACGATGCACTATGCACACTTATATTATAGTAATGCTAATCCGCAGCAGCCATGGTTACGTTTTCCAGATAAATTACTCGAACCGAGCTACTCTGACTTTATGTATTTTTCTTTTACTATTGCTGTTGCATCACAAACAGCAGACATTGAGGTTGCATCGACACCTATGCGCCGTGCTGTTTTATTACAATCTATCATCTCTTTTATTTTCAATATGGCTATACTCGGATTATGTATCAATATCTCCGCAAGCTTGTTCTAACTGATTTAAACTGAAAATGCGAAAACATACCCAAACTGAGCAAGTAGTCAGTGCAACACAATTTTATTTATCGTTTTGCATCTCTTTTTCACATTCAGATGGCGGCACACCAAAGATGACCATCATAAAGACAGTAAGACAATAACCAACATATTGACTATTGAGTAGTTTTTTGATTATTTTCATAGAAATAACCCATTGTGTTTTATTTATTCACTAAATTAGCACTGTTTATCATCGCAGCCATACATCATTTAAGCACATTTACAATTCAGTCATGTTTATCAATAAGGAATACTCATTGCACATGTTTCGACTAGCAACCCCCCCTGATATAGCATCCCTCATTCAGCTTGATAGTGTCACAACGGCAGAACGAGCTCAAAAAATATCTCAATGGGTCAACAACAAACATTGTTACCTGATTGAACAACAGAACCAAATTATCGCTTATGGGGTATTACACTACCATTTTTTTGAATGTGCTTTTATTGAAATGATAATGGTTAATCAAGCCTTTCGACAGCAAGGTGCTGGTCTTTCATTGCTACAACAACTTAAACAGACTTGCCTTACTCAAAAAATATTTACATCGACTAACCAGTCAAATACTCCGATGCAACGATTACTCGATAAAGCCCAATTCAAACCAAGTGGCTTCATCGATAATCTTGATGAGGGAGATCCCGAACTTATTTACTTTTGCCAATTAGCCTAGTTAATTGGCAACATCATATTTTTAGAGTAAAGAAGGTTGCATAACAACATTGATTAATTTTTGATTAAATCGTTGATATATTTGCGGGTTGATTTTTATTGGATAACTCAATATTTCCAACTGATGAGGTTTAAACTCTGGGTGATAACTAGGATGAACATGTGCATATTCATTTTGTTTAAATCCACAATGCAGATAAAAACGTAATCGCTTTTGACTAATTTCATCAATGACAGGATCAATTTCCAAGATAATGTTGTTCACCTGTTTAGCAAATAACTGTATGACCTTTTGACCATAACCCTGCCCCCTTAGAGCCGATGAAACTGCAAGATGTTCAATATAAAAGAAATCATCGACTCTCCAACTGCCTATAAAGCCAATAAAAATACCGTTATCAGAAAAATAGTATAAATAATAATCCCCATGACTAAGGATACTTTGCCGCCCTTGATAACTTCTTTTTTCATGAGCGGGGAATGCTGAATCATACAGTTGGTTTACATTTGCTATTTCTAAAACGTTTCTGCTAGTCAACCTTGTTACTGTGAGCATGCGACCTGAACCTATCCTATCATCTTAAAAAAACCTATTTAGCATACTTATTCTCTTTTTCTAGGCAACTCATTTTAAGTTTTTATCCAGTGTTAACCCTTACTAGCGCATTGTTTTATTTTAACTTTAAAAAGTAAAAAACCGTGGTTGCACATATTTTATGTGTCATTGAAAAAATATTATCGATCTGATATTGACTTTATTCGTGACTCAATCTAAAAATACTGTATACAAACACAGTATTAGTTAGAGGCGACTATGTTACGCATTGAAATTTTATTTGATAAAAATGCACCACAAAAACCTAGTGATATTATGTTGCAAGCTCTTGAGTCTGAGATAACGCGCAAACTCAGCCCACAATACCCAGATATGGTGACTCGGGTAGGTTTTAGCTCTGGTCAACGTATTAATATTTCTGGAACCAAACTTGCCCAAGACAAGGTTCGTATCGAAGAGATATTAGAAGAAATATGGATGGATGATGGCTGGATCCCAGAACAAACGTTAGAGGATTAAGTATGCATAAAATTAAAGGAATGTCTGGATATCGTCTATCGTGTCCAGCATTCCTTTATTGTTTATCATCAACAGAATGATAAATTAAAAAGTATACCTTACTCCACCTAAACCTACCCAACCTAGGCGTTGCTCCGTGATGGAACTTTTTGCTGCATCACCGACAAGATAATAAGCCCCAACCCCCGTGTAAAAGGTTATATTTTCATTCCAGTTATAGTTTAGGATAGCGCCTCCATGAACATCTTTAAATCCACTCCCCGCATCATATTCACTAAAACGGGAACGGCTCGCCTGTAGTGGAGAAACGCCAAAATAAGCTTGATTGTAAGCTTTATTCCCCCAGGTGGTTGCTAGCGTATATTCGATATCCCACCGATGACTAAACTGATAATAACCAATCCCCCCCATTTCAACATTGACAGTTCTACCAATATTTCGTCCACCATAATGGCGATCTTTCGTTGCCATATTGGCAGAAAGGTAAAGCTGAAAATTATTAATCGAATAATTAATTTCTGCCCCCACGAGCATGGAGCTATCTAGATCCCCCATACCTTTTAAATCTTCATTCTTATGACCCAAAATACCTATTTTTTCATCTCGTCCTGCGTCATAACCTAACCGACTGGAAACCGTTAAGTTTTCGGTTAAACCAATAGCCCATTCTGCTCCCTCTAACCCTAAGCTAAATACGCCGTAATCATCGGAAATATATCCGTAGTTCACATCAACGGTTGGCGAAAATAAGTATTTATTAGATCCTTCATAAGCAGGCATAACAGAACCCCCTGCTCCCAAAACTATGACACTCTCCCCTGCGACGACAACACTGTAGGGTGACAAGGCAGTGACTAATATTGCCGCTGAACACAAACGTTTCATTAAAATATCCTATCTGGTTCTGTTAATAAATTTTTTGTCGAATAAATGCTTTAATTTCTTTTATAGGCTTCAAATTCTTTTTAAATTCGTCTTTTATCCTTTCGTTTTCAATACCATTTCTAGTATGTGTATTCTCAGCTAACTGATTAAATGAAAGCGTTGGCATGAGCATTTCCTTTGAAGGACTAAAGTTTTTTCCCATTAAAAACATTGAGATAAGAATAACAGTAACGAAAATAGGGAGTTCAATTAATTGTAATTTCATTTTAGTTATTCCAAGGATTGCAAAGATGTTAAAATAGTAATCCTATTCGCGCTTCGTACCTTAAAAATGGGTTAAACAAACCTTAAGAGATCATTAAATCTCTCATTGAATTTACCTTAGTTATATTGTCGGAAAAATATTAGCTGCTTATACTGCACGCTAGAGAGGTGATAAAATGAATATCTTATTAGTTGAAGATGATCTCCAACTAGGCAAAGCATTATGTCGTGGTCTAGAACTTGCTGGTTTTAATCCCCTTTGGGTACGATTACTTAACGATGCTAAACAACAATTAAATTCACGTAATTTTGATCTCATGTTATTAGATTTAGGTTTACCTGATGGTGATGGATATGAGGAATTAATTGCTTGGCGTCGTTCTGGCCAATCAATTCCAATTATTATTCTGACCGCTCGAAACCAGATGGATAATTTAGTGGCCAGTTTAGATTCCGGTGCCGATGATTTTTTAACAAAACCGTTTGCTATGCCTGAGCTTATTTCTCGTGTTAAAGCCGTAAGTCGTCGTATGGCAGGATTTTCTTCAGAAATTTGGCAATTGGATAATTTGCAACTAAACCCAATCAACCATCAAGTTCTATTAGATGATCAGCTATTAATGCTTTCAGGAAAAGAATATCAGCTATTATATGAATTAGTAAAAAATGCAGATAACGTGGTACGTAAAGCGGATCTCGAACAACGTTTATTTGGGTTAGATGATAAAATAGAAAGTAATTCACTTGAAGTTCATATTCACAATTTACGGCGCAAGATAGGTAAAGATCGTATTATTACTATTCGCGGCATCGGTTATTTACTTAAAAAAGAAGCGCAATCAAGTGAAAGTTAAATCCTTTTTTATCTATACTTTTTTCTTACAGATAAGCTCAGTAATTCTGTTATGGGTATTATTAGTAGGTTGGTTACAATTTTTTTATTTACCTGATATTGATGATGATTTTAACCTCCAGCAGCAAATCGTTACTGAAGGTTTTGCGTCTACTTTAGGTACCGTTGCTAATAACCCAGAATATTTTGAACGTATCATGACCTCATTGCAAAAAATGTATACTGACGCAATGGAAAATGGTTTAGAGGTATCCTATAGACCATTTGTTGCCGTGCGTAACCAACATGGTGATGTGTTATATCGCAATAGTGACCAAATCAAAATAACCGATAATATTTTGTTCAATGACCTCAAAAAACAGTATCCTAATTGGCACTTTACCTTCGCATGGAATGATGAACACTCCATCGAGGTGATCCTTGGAGAGTCTTACTTTGACAGGAAATCAATAATAGGTAGCCCCGCTGAAGGTACTGCAATACCTTTATTATTTATATTAGGCATCATGCTAATTGCAATTATCATCACCGCTTATTTTAGTTTAAGACCGCTAAGACAAGCTGCAACGATTATCGCTAGCCGCAAACCGGGGAATTTAACTCCCATCTCAGTAAAAGAGCAGTATAAAGAAATTCGTCCTATTATTACGGCAATCAATAATCTCATGTCACGCGTTGATGCTGCAAACCAACGTGAAAAACGATTTATGGCAGATGCTGCACATGAACTCCGTACCCCCATTGCCGCGGTCATTGCTCAGCTTCATTTATTGATGCAAATACAGAATGTAAAAGAGAAAGAAGAAATCGTTAACGACATGCAGGCAGCATTAAATCGAGCGGCGTCGTTATCACACCAGCTTATCGATTTAGCACGCTTAGAGGCTGAAGACTTTTCTGTAAATAAAGAGCAGATTAACTTACCCGTATTAATTTCTCATATTACTTCATTGCATGTACCACATGCTATAAACCAAGATATCGATATCGAACTACAAAGTGCAGATAATGTCTTTATTACCACTGATAAACTAGCATTAACAACAATTTTTACCAACTTACTGGAAAATGCGATTAAATATAGTGATAAAAAAGGAAAGATTAAAATCACAATTAAAGATTTATCGCCTTTCGGCGCAACGATTACCGTACAAGATAATGGTCGAGGCATTCCAGAAGAAAGCCGCCAATTAATATTTTCACGTTTCTATCGTGTTCCCGGTACAACAGAAACAGGTAGTGGACTTGGTCTATCCATTGTTCATAACCTCGCAACAAAAATAGATGCAGCGATACGTGTCACCGATGGACTAGATAAAAAAGGTGTTGGTTTTATTATCGATTTGCCTTAACGCCCTTTTTGCAACTAGGTTAACAGAGTCTTAAACAGTGTTTAGTCTATACTTAAACACTGTAAGTCTTTTTACTTATTTGTTTAAAGGAAAGCTCATGTCCCAAGCACTCATTATTATCGACCTAATTCAGGAAATTGTTGGCGAAAATGGTTTATTAAATACCAGCTATCCACAAACTCAAGAACGCCATATTATCGACAGAGCGAATCAAGCCGCCGATTTTGCCCGTAAAAATAATATCCCTATTATCTGGGTAAAAGTGGGCTTTGCGGATGATTATCATGATATCCCAGCGGGTTCCCCTATGTTCCATCATGCAAAAGCGATCGGTGCATTAAAATTAAGCTCTGCTGGCTGCCATTGGGCTGAAAAATTAGATGTTCAACTCCGTGACGTCATCATAGTAAAAAAAGGTGTCAGCGCATTTACAGGTAACCAACTCAACCATTGGTTAAAAGAAAATAACATTAAACATGTTATTTTTGGTGGGGTCAGTTCAGTGATGACCATTCAAAGCAGTGCTCGCCAAGCTCATGATTTCGGTTATCAAGTTACAGTCATTGATGAACTATGCGCCGCAGCAACATTAGAGCTACATCATCAAAGTATGCAAGCATTACAAGGAATGGTCACCGTTTCCTCCCTAGCCGATTTCCTGCAAGGAAAACTAAAGTGAATGGACTCTTTTTCATGTCTTATACAACTAACATCTTTTGTATATAAATTTCACGCAACCGGTGTGTTAGTGGTCCAGGCTTTCCGCCGGCCACTTTCCGCCCGTCAATTTCAATAACAGGCCAAACGAATGTCGTTGATGAAGTAATAAAAGCTTCTTTTGCGGCCATTGCCTCTTCAACAGTAAAAGTACCTTCTTCAATAGCTAAATGCTGCTCCCGAGCAAGCGTTAAAATTGCTTGCCGCGTAATACCGGGTAATATTTCATAACCTAAAGCACGAGTTTTGATTATATTTTCATGTGTAATGATAAAAAAGTTGCTTGAACTCCCTTCTGTGATATCGCCATTTGACACAAAAAGTGCATCATCCGCCCCTTGAGAATGCGCATAGTCTTTTGCTAAACATGCCGCCAGCAAAGCAACGGTTTTAATATCGCATCGTTGCCAACGAATATCGTCAAATGTTACGACACTAATCCCTGTTGTAGCGCGTGGATTATCAATAATCGAAGCTTGTTGGGCAAATATCACTAATGTGGGTGTAATCGTTTTATCGGGAAACAAGAAATTGCGCTGTCCAGCATTGCCCCTTGTGAGTTGTAAATAAATTAACCCTTCAGTGAGATTATTTTTTTCAATGATCTGTTGGTGAATTTTTAATAACGACTCTTCTGTATAAGGTAAAGCTAATTGCAATTCATGACATGAACGTTGCAAGCGTGTCATATGATTTTTAAAATCAACCAAACGACCATTAACAACAGCGGTAACTTCATAGACTGCATCAGCAAACAAGAAACCACGGTCGAATACGGATATTGATGCTTGTTCTTCTGGCACAAATTGACCATTTATGTAGGTAATCATAATGTTTACTTCCTTTTCAAGCTTATAAATACCAAGTTTCACGATGCGATATATCTGTTTTCACTCATTAGTATTACAAAAACACTATTATTTGAGTTATTGACTTAACCACTCATTATTTGAGTATTGTATTGTTCAATTTTATTCTTGCCACTTTAACTCATCGTATTTGGACTTAATCGCTAGTATTAACAATAGCCACGATTAGTGTTTTTGTGAAATAGCTATTGAATTAAACACTAATGGTCTATATTTTGGATATTAACTCAAATCGACCCATACAGTTGCCACTCATTTGATTTAAGGGGAAATTTTATTATGCTTAATCTCAATCAAAATCAACTTAAAAATCTTGCAGATTCACAATTAAAAGGTCATAGAACGCTTATCTATTTGGTCGCCTTATTGCTTCTCATTGGTGGGGTGGTCTGTATAACTAACCCGATTGTCTCTGGTATCGCATTTAGTTCATTGATCGGTGTTATGTTATTGATTAGCGGTATAGCCGTCATTTTAAATATTGTATTCAATCGACTGTATGCAAATGTATCTGTCTTATTCAGCTTAATTGCAGGTATTGCTTACTTAATCTTAGGCTATGCTTTTATCACCGACCCCTTACAAAGCTTATTATTCTTAGCGGTATTTGTCGCTATTCTCTTCATAATTGGTGGTGTGATCCGTATCTTCGTTGGCGCTAAACTTTTCAGCTCTGCGGCGGGAATGATGAATATTTTAATTGGTATTCTCGATTTTATCATTGCCTACATGCTGTTAAGCGGTAATGCGCAAACGTCAATCACATTGTTAACGCTCTTTATTGGTATTGAATTACTGTTTAGTTCTTTTAATTTATTCCTACTGGCTGGAGCGCTAAAAAATAGCAGTAAGTGATTGATAATTCAAAAATATTGAACTGGAAACTGCTGATATCAAAATTTTTTTAAAGATTCAAAAAATGTTTAGCTAGGTGCTTGACATTCTACAGCCAAAAGCTAAAATGCATTCAAGTGATCTAGATCACACTTTAACTTTTGGAGTTTCCATGAATAGCATCAAAGAATTTATTAGCAACGTTCAAGAAGTTATTGAACTACTTGCTAAGCGTTTTATGTAAAAAACGAAAGCCTTTATTACCTCACCTTTAGCGTTCTATGCATATTATTTAGCAATACAGCCTTAAATTGTTTTAAGGCTGTTTTTTTATTCAAATACATCTTGAATCACTTTAACCACAACCGCTGTGCTGACTGCGACGAGTAGCAAATCGCGTCCACTTATACGCCATTCATACCCTTCATAAACAGGTAATTGGGATACAAACCCTCTCGGTAAATGATGCCTCCCTATACCAGCAGGTAATGGCTGACCAACAATAATTTGTCTTGCCATTTTAGGTGGTAAACGTGAATAGCCTGTAATTCCATAATCAATTGCAATCGGTCTAATCGACGCAACATTTAAATTAACACTTAAAACTGGTATAGCAGGACTTGGTATTATCATTCCGTAATTAGGATAATAACGAGGCGCATTAGGGTGTTTTCTATGCTCTTTATACTTATGTTTATGCGGTCTATCGTCATAATATTGATGATGACTATGACCTTCCCAGTGGTGATTCCGAGCATCTGCCTGAACGCTATAAGGTATTATCATTAATAAGATAGAAAGAGTGCATCTTCCCATTTTCAGTTTTTCCATCATTGCAACTCCGCCGCTAATCATCCCGCTTAAAGTAATCAGCCGTTCGAAATTCAACAATCGGAAATTGTCTTATATTAGGTAATTATACGTAAATTCGCTATTGATGTTTTTTATTAATTTATAATATTCTATTAAATACATAATTTTTTTATTTAAAACTTAATTTCATCCATTGAATTGTACTTTCAACTTAATTTTTTGCCTATCCCAGTTTTTTTGTCCACTATAGATGAGATTGAGTCACATTTATGTTATTGTCTATGCGTAACTTATAGTGAAATACTTTAACCAAAACATTTATTTGTACGTTTGATGTCAATAAAAAAGGAGAGCACATGCAGCAGCAACTGCTAGACTGGGTACGCCAGTTTAATCAAGAATATGCCGATATTGCTTCGCTTTTAATGGTCTTAGGCTTAATTTTAATCGTTGCCCTCGTTTTGCATTTTATTTTGCATAAAATTATTCTTCCTCGTATCGAGAAAAGTGGACAGCAAAAAGACAGTGGATGGCAGCGCCAATTAACCCAATTCAATTTATTTAACCGCATCGCTTTTGTTATCCAAGGTGTTGTTGTTAATATTCAAGCCGTGTTATGGCTACATGCTGGCTCAACCGCACAGCAAATATTAACCGTGGCATCACAGGCTTGGTGTTTACTTTTCGGTTTGCTCACCTTTTATTCTATTCTCGATATCTTATTAAGTATCTTACAACGAGCAGCAAAAACAGCCCATTTACCATTACGAGGCATTTTTCAGAGCATAAAACTGATCGCTACCGTGCTCATTGCCATCATGATCATTGCATTATTGATCGGTAAATCTCCACTTATCTTACTTAGTGGTTTAGGTGCAATGACGGCCGTCATGATGTTGGTCTTTAAGGATCCCATCATGGGGTTAGTTGCAGGTATCCAACTATCTGCAAATAATATGGTGAACATTGGTGATTGGCTTGAAATGCCAAAATATGGCGCTGATGGTGCAGTCGTCGATATTGGTCTAACAACAGTTAAAGTTCGCAATTGGGATAACACCGTTACCACAATTCCAACTTATGCTTTGATTTCGGATTCATTCAAAAACTGGAAAGGCATGACTGAATCAGGTGGTCGCCGTATTAAACGTAGTATTCGTTTAGATACCACCAGCATCCATTTTCTTGAACCTGAAAAAATTACCGCTTTAGAAAAAGCGAATTTACTTGAGCCCTATATGGGACAAAAAATATCTGAGATTCAAGTGTTCAACTCTGCGATTCCAGACGACAAAGCAACACCATTGAATCAACGCCGGCTGACCAATATCGGTACATTTCGTGCTTATGTTGAGGCGTATATGAAATCACATCCGAATATTCATAAAGGGATGACAATCATGGTAAGGCAGCTTGAGTCTGACTCAAATGGCTTGCCGATTGAAATTTATGCCTTTACGAACACAACGGCATGGGTTGAATATGAACGTATTCAATCGGATATTTTTGACCATATTTTTTCCATCCTGCCACAATTTGATCTACGCGTTCATCAATCACCAACGGGTACAGATATGCGCGCGATTGGTCAAACCATAGCAAATTCAAATACCCAAGAGTAACTAATTAATTTATCTAATGGTATTACAACTTTGGTAGTACAGTAAAAGAGGGAAAACACCCTCTTTTACTGCTTTTAGCACCTCTCATTATATAAATAAATACATATCGATAGATAATGTAAATCGCTATATTTCCCTAAATTGCCGAAAAAACCCTTTTAATATTAATGTGATAAAACATGATAGCCTTTGATTTATCATGGATATTGTTGATGTAGGTCATGTTGCTTTGTTACAACTTTTTTTAACATACATAGGAAAGTGATATCGAACTTTACATATAGGCAATGTCAATGCATAAAACAAATAAAAATACTCATTTTGGAGAACTGAGCCAGAAGGGAGTTTATTCAAACTTCCGCAACAGTGGCTACCGCAGCTGCTGTCGCAGGCTCAATCACCTTACCTTTTGCTGCTCAAGCAAAAACACCAGAAATCATGCCTGATGAAATCAACGAAAAAATCAGTTATAGCGCTTGCTTAGTTAACTGTGGTAGCCGTTGTCCACTCAAAGTCCATGTTAAGGATGGTGTTATCAGTCGTATTTCTAACGAAACCATGTACGACGACTCTACATTAGGGGAGCACCAAATTCGCCCATGCTTACGTGGCCGTTCAGTACGTTGGAAAACCTACAATCCTGATCGCCTGAAATACCCAATGGTGCGCGTTGGTAAACGCGGTGAAGGCAAATTCAAAAAAATCAGTTGGGATGAGGCAACAACCATCATTGCTGAAAAACTCAAATACACCATTGATAAATATGGCAGCGATGCAATTTATTACCAATACGGTACAGGTTCAACAGGGGCTAACTTGCATGGTCGTGCGGCATGTAAACGTCTTCTCAGCCTGACGGGTGGGTTCCTAGGTGACTACGGTACCTATTCCTATGCTCAGTTAATGGAAATCACACCATATGTTTATGGTAGTGTGGAAGAATCCCTGCTTTCTGAGATCCAAAACTCAGACCTCGTTGTGATGTTTGGTCATAACCTTGCTGAAACACGTATGTCTGGTGGCGGTCAGTTCTATGAAACATTGAACGCATTAGACAAGAGTAAAGCGAAAGTCATCATCATTGACCCTCGCCGTACTGATAGTGTAACCACACTTGGCGCAGAATGGATCCCTATCTATCCGGGTACTGATGCTGCACTAGTTGCAGCGCTAGGCTATGTCATGATCCAAGAAGGCTTAACCGATGAAGAATTTTTGAAAAATTACTGTGTCGGTTGGGATGAAAGCACACTGCCCGCTTCCGCACCACGTAATGGTTCTTACAAGGATTATATCCTTGGTAACGGTCCAGATGGCATCGCTAAGACTCCTGAATGGGCTAGTCAGCTAACCGGTATTTCGGTTTCACGTATTATCCAATTAGCTCGCGAAATTGGTAATTCAAAGCATGCGTGGATTTCACAAGGCTGGGGTTTACAACGTACTGAAAATGGCGAACAAGCCTGCCGCTCTATCATGATGCTTCCTATCATGTCAGGTAATATTGGTCGCCCAGGTACCAATACAGGCCTTTGGGGCAATAGTATTGCTTACCCTGTTGCTGGTTTCGCTTTACCAAACCCTGTTAAAGCGACATTACCTTCATTTATGTGGACTGAAGCTATTGTCCGCGGTAAAGAGTTAACTGCTGAAAATGGCGGTATCAAAGGGGCAGATAAGCTCAATAACGACATCAAATTTATGTGGTGCTACTCAAGTAACGTGATCGGTAACCAGCACGCTGACTTGAATAAAACCCACGATATTTTATCTGATGAATCAAAATGTGAATTTATCTTAGTTTGGGATAACCACCACACGCCATCGGCACAATATGCTGATTTGCTGTTGCCGGATGTTACCCCCGTTGAGACAAATGATCTTATCAATAACTCCTATGCAAGTGGCGCCTATCACTATTTAGTCCGTTTGCAAAATGCGATTAAACCTCTGTGGGAAAACCGCCCTAACTATGATGTATTAGCTGACATTGCAGAGAAAATGGGAGTAAAAGAGCAATTCACTGAAGGTCGTACTTATGAAGAGTGGATTGAATATTGCTACAACAAAACCCGTGAAAAAATGCCTCATTTACCTGAGTTCAGTGAAACCGATGGTGGTGGCATTATCGACCGTCAATTTGCCGATACATCAAAATACATTGCACTGAAGGATTTCCGTGATGATCCTGTCGCAAATCCATTAAAAACACCTTCTGGAAAAATTGAAATTTATTCAGAGCAATTAGCAGAGCGTGTTAAAAATTGGGAACTTCCAGAAGGCCAGCGTATACCGGCAATTCCGGAATATTGCGTCAATAAAGAAGGCGTTGAACAGCAACGTAGCCAACAAAAATTCCCATTATTAATGACGGGCTTCCATGATAAAGGTCATGTTCACTCAAGCTATTTTAATGTTGAGATGTTACGTGAAGCTATTCCACATCAATTCTGGCTCAACCCTATTGATGCCCAAGAACGTGGATTAAGCAATGGTGATGTCGCTGAAATATTCAATGACCGTGGTCGCATTCAGATTAAAGTTAAAGTGACTGAGCGCGTATTACCGGGTGTTATCGCTGTTCCACAAGGTGCATGGCGTACCTTAGATACAGCGGGATTAGATACGGGAGGCTGTATCAACACCCTAACCTCACAAGTTCCTTCTCCATTGGCAAAAGGAACACCACAACATACTAACCTTGTTGAAGTGAAACGCGCTTAAGGAGTTAATTGATGAAACAGTATGGCTTTTATTTTGACTCCACAAAATGTACTGGCTGTAAAACGTGTCAGGTCAGTTGTAAGGACGAAAAAGATCTCGATTTAGGCCCTAAATTCCGTCGTGTATACGAATTTGGTGGTGGTAGTTGGCAGAAACAAGATGGTATTTGGCAGCAAAATGTTTATAGCTACTATTTATCCATCTCTTGTAACCACTGTTCGAACCCAACCTGCGTGGAAGGTTGTCCAACAGGAGCGATGCACAAACGTGCAGAAGATGGCCTCGTTGTTGTCGATCAATCCGTCTGTGTTGGCTGTCGTTATTGCGAATTGCGTTGCCCGTATGGCGCGCCTCAATATGACGAGAAGAAAAAGCTGATGAGCAAATGTGATGGTTGCTACGAGCGTGTCGCTAAAGGTATGAAACCTGTTTGTGTTGAGTCATGCCCACAACGAGCGCTGGATTTTGATGATATCAATGTCCTTCGTGAGCTTCATGGCACGGAATGCGGTATTGCACCAATGCCAGACCCAAGCCTGACTAATCCAAATATCGTCATTAAGCCACACAAAGATGCCAAACCATCTGGCGATAAAAGTGGCGAACTCAAAAACCCAGCGGAGGTGTAAAATGCATGAATTACCATTAGTCTTTTTCACCGTCCTAGGGCAATCGGCGGCAGGTCTATTTTTATTTGCGTATTTGAGCAAAAAAATGGGATCTATTGATGAAAAACAATTGAAAAATGCCAATATTCTCGCATTTGTGGTGATGATTATTGGATTAGCTATTGGTGGCTTACACGTTGGCCAACCGCTACGCTTTTTCAACATGCTACTCGGTGTTGGTCGTTCGCCAATGAGTAATGAGGCGTTCTTAAGTGGCGTTTTTGTCACTTTTGCCGCGGCAACACTGTTTTTCACATTATTTTATAAAAAACCGCTGTTACGCGAACTCGCGAACATTGCTGCGGTGATCTCTGGCCTCGCTTTTGTTTGGTCAATTCCGCAAGTTTATAATATTGCGTCCATTGCAAACTGGAATACTAGCTACACCACATTACAAATGTGGATGACCATGTTAGTCGGTGGCGGAGCCTTGGCGATTGCTATCGGTGCTCGTGGTTTAGGTATTGCGGCTTTCTTAGTCGGTGCTGTCGTTATCTTCGCAAGCCGTGCTGGTTATCAGGCCTTTTTATCCGAAACAGGCCCTGCACTTAGCGCAGAACAGACTGGTTTTTGGGGATTCCAAGTTGTTGTACTGGTGATCGCATTAGCTGGTTTTGTCGGCATGGCATTAAAACAACGTGCCCCAAAAGCGACTCTCGCAACCTGTGCGGGTGCCGTTTTACTTGCAGAACTTGCTGGGCGTATCGCTTTTTATAACCTGTGGCAAATTACGATGTAATTCATCATTACACCTGTTTTCCCACTAAAGAGAAAGCCTGCAAAATTGCAGGCTTTCTCTTGTCGTTGCCCATTATACAAAATAACACTGACAATTTTATTCTGTGAGCTTTGTAACACTGAGTATGAATTACAGATTATCAACGTCAAATCACCGCCAAGTCATTTCACTCACCCAAACACAGAATTGAAGCTAAGCGAACGCTATGAATACTGCGGTTAGAGAGCCTCAAGCACAGCACTACAATTGATGATTAAAAAGATGAATTAGGTTGCTGTAAAAATGCAATTTCTTCTTTCGTTGATACCCGCCCTAATATCTCATTACGATGCGGATAACGCCCAAAACGATCAATAATGGCTTTATGCTGCATTTCATAATTCAATGTATTGTCGTCGCCTAATCCTCGAAATAACTCCACCGCTTGTTGATGAATAAAACTGGATTCCGAATGCATAAACGGCATGAGAATGAATTTTCGTTGAGATAAAGGCAATAAATTATAGTCTGGCTGTTTGATCGCTTCCTGAGCTAACACTAAAGCCATTTGGTCTTGTGCAAACGCTTTTGCCGTATCACGCCAAATATTTCTTGAAAACTGGTCTAGAACGATAATTTCAGCGAGTCGACCACGGATAGAAATTCGCCAGTAAGCAAGTTCGCCTTTTGCCGCACGTTCTAAGGTTCCGGCAAAACGTTGGGTAATGACCGCATCAAATTTTGCACTTTTTTCAAACCACTGTTTTGGTGTCGATTCTTCGAACCAAAATGTCAAAACGTTCTCCATGGTATTCATAATCGTTAGATACCCAATTTCTGTAGTGATAAGTTATTTTTTATCGTAAATAAAACCCATTATCATTGTTATGAGCTAGCTCTTAAAACAACAATCATAAGACAAATATTTTACGTTTTTGCGAAGCGGTTCCAAAATTAGCGACCAATCGTGGTTATAAATCAATCAGCCTGATAGGGTTCTCCTATCGCTATTCAATAAAAATAATTAAAATCTATCAATCCACATAGCCTAAGTAAATTAACCTAAAAGATACCGATGCCTTCATTAAAAAATGAACAGTTAAATGATTTAGTGAATACATCGCTATTTTTCACGACAAATAACACCAAACCAATATTATATTCGTATAGGCTATAAACTCAGTTATCCATATTTACATGCGCCAGGTGTTCTCGTTTGAGAAATTGATTATTATCATAGTGTTGCAATTAATCAACTAGCTAAAATGAGTCATAGTACTTTATCAATTCATCAGTATTTTTTAAGAAACCTTTATTTAAAACAAAACAGACAAGTCTATATTTTAATATCCAACCCATTGCCTTTATCGGTTTTCATTCTAATTTAGAGCGTCTATTGTGGACTTTACATTTCCCCATAAAAGATTTGACATTATTGATATATCATAAATAAAAATGGTTAATAATAGTGGTGGATACTCAACACAGTCTAAATAAGACATTACCGAACGCAATTTGTGACTATCCCATGATATTTCTTACTTTCGATATCAAACATGCTGAACAACAATAACGAATATAAGCAAAAAACATCTTATAGAATAATGCTACTCCGCTTCATCCATCCCCTTCCATTTAGCCTATTACCTATTTATTTTCTTACACCAAGTCCAAAAATGTCTTTGGGGGTGACATTAACTGAATCATAATTAGAATGCTTATTGTTTAGATAGTGATAATAACATCTATTTTGTATTGCTAATTTTGAAAAAATATTTTTTTACGACATAATGACGCATTATTAACGCCTTTTAATTCATAATATTAACAATGATAGGCCTCTAATAGAGATTATTACTTGTTACAATCTTAACTTATTGATTTGCTATTTAATGCCAATTTACAATGATTATTCACGACATTACATACATTTGCTGAATCCAATGATAACATTTGTGTTCAATCTATTAATTGATGCTCGCTTTTTACACTTATCGTCGCTAACAGATGCCGTCAAGTGACTTAATTTGTCATCGTTAGTGCTGCCACTCGCTGTGGCCCAGTGTTACTTTCATACTTGTTGGAGGAGCAGTTCGAATGGCAGGACATATGGTACTCATTGGATGGGCCTTATGGGTAAGCCCTTGCGGCACAGATGCATGTGATGCGCTACCTGTTACTGAGACCATTTTTACGCAACAAGAATGTATCAGCCGTAAATCTTACCTCGAATCCAAACGCCCAAACCTGTACTTTATGTGTGGTGAAGTCTATCGAGATAGCGACGAAATTAAAAAAGAGGACCAACACAGTGTGCCTGCGCCTAATCCTCCATTACGTTCATTACCAACGCGTATTTCTCGATAACATTGGCAAACGTGGGAGCCCGTTGTAACTTGCTCCCACCAAACAGCTAGGCAATTTCAGCGATGGCACAATCTGCGTTAATATAATCACCTTTTTTAGCAATATATTTCAATTTACCTGCACGGTGTGCCATTACCTGAACCTCCATCTTCATGGCTTCCATCACACCAATCACCTCCCCTTGAGCCACCTCATCACCTTCAGCAACTAACCAGTTAAATAACACACCTGAAATTGGCGCATTCAGCAAATGATCCTGCTTGTCATTGGCTTGTGTTGTCGTAGAGGCTTGCTCAGTAGATTGTAACGATAACCCTGCTAATAATTGTGCGGGCAATCCTAATTGGCAACGTTTACCATCAATTTCAATAAAAGTATGAGTTAACGGCTGCTCATTTTGAGGGAGCTGACGTTTTGCTGGCGGAATTTGTACCCTAAACTCGGTTTCAATCCAACGTGTATGCACGTTAAATTGCTCACAAAAGTCCATTTGTTCTATCACTGCACGATGAAAAGGCAATACCGATGCTACACCTTCAATAGTAAATTCGGCTAAAGCACGGCGAGCACGCTGAATGGCCTGTTCTCGTGTGCGGCCAAACACAATCAATTTCGCCATTAGTGAATCAAATGTGCTTGGTATAGTTGACCCTGCCATAACACCACTGTCTAAACGAACACCTGGGCCAGATGGTGGATCAAAACGCTGGATCACGCCCGGTGTAGGTAAAAAACCATTTCCCGCATCTTCAGCATTGATACGAAACTCAAAAGCATGACCTCTGGGCTTAGGTGTTTCATTGATGCTTAATGGTAACCCTTGGGCAATACGTAATTGTTCAATGACTAGGTCTATACCTGTCGTTTCTTCCGTCACAGGGTGCTCTACTTGTAAACGTGTATTCACTTCAAGGAAAGATAATTTACCATCTTGGCTAAGTAAAAACTCGACTGTAGCAGCGCCGATATAATTTGCTTTCGCACAAATATCAACAGATGCTTGAATGATTTGTTGCTGTAATGCTTGCGAAAGAAAAGGCGCTGGCGATTCTTCCACCAACTTTTGATTACGACGCTGTAAAGAACAATCACGAGTCCCGACGACAACAACATTGCCATGCTGATCAGCAATCACTTGTGCTTCAATATGGCGAGGATTATGCAGAAATTGTTCAAGGAAACATTCGCCGCGTCCAAATGCTGCTGTCGCTTCCCTCACTGCCGAGTGGTAGAGCTCTTCCACTTCCTCCATCTGCCATGCCACTTTTAAACCTCGTCCTCCGCCACCAAATGCAGCTTTTATAGCAATGGGGAGACCATTCGCGTGAGCAAACGCCACGACTTCCTTCGCCTCTTTCACTGGCTCTTTTGTTCCTGCGACCAATGGCGCGCCCACTTGCATGGCCAGTTGGCGAGCTTTTACCTTATCACCTAATATTTCAATAGTTTCTGGATTAGGTCCAATCCAGATAAGGCCATTCTCTTGCACGGCACGTGCAAATTCTGCACGTTCTGAAAGAAATCCATAACCAGGGTGAACCATCGTAGCCCCTGATTTTTTCGCGATCCTAATCAGTTTGTGCATATCCAGATAGCTGTCAGTGGGGGTATTACCCGCTAAACCATAGGCCTCATCCGCCATTTGGACATGTAATGCCGCAATATCTGCATCTGCATAAACGGCCACAGACGTAAACCCCATATCACGACAAGCACGAATAATTCTTACCGCTATTTCACCGCGATTCGCGATCAACACTTTATGTTGAATATTATGATTAATTGTAGGCATAAGTGTCCCGACTCCCTTCAAATTCGTTGAATACCTTTATTGGATTAAATTGTATTTTTGCGTTAACAGGGATTTGACCCGCTAGGTCTAAATGATATTCACACACTGCCCCGATAACCGGATAGCCCCCCGTTAATGGGTGATCATTCAAAAATAGGACCGGTTGACCATTCGCGGGAATTTGAATTGCACCAACACAAGTCCCTTCACTCGGTAATTCTTGATGTTTAGCGCGCTCGATCCCCTTATCCCCAGCTAATCGCAAACCGATACGATTCGATGCCGCAGTCACTTGCCATAATTGCGATGTTAATAATCGTACCGCTTGCTGTGTAAACCAGTCAGTTCGAGGACCTAAAACAATATCTAATACAACAATTTCATGAGCGCTTGGATAATTTAAAACGGGCAGTTCATTGAGTGAAATGACAGTTTGCTGCTTAAGGCTTTTCACGGCTAAGCGCTGCCCCGCCTTGAGTGGCGCTGGGCCAACTTGAGCTAAGGTGTCGAAAGAACAACTTCCTAAAATAGGTGTCATCTCAATGCCACCGCGTATAGCCAAATAACTACGAACCCCTTTAGTCGCCGTCCCCAAATGGATAATGTCGCCCTTGGCGAGTTGAATTGGCTGATATTGCTGCGCAAAATAGTGGATCCCTTCCGCTGTGGTGATTTCAACATCGCAACTGGCTCCGGTTACCCCGACTAATAAAGGTCTGTTTGCCTGCGCTTTAAAGCCACCTTGAGTGATTTCTAATGCAGCTTCATGAATATCATTCCCAACAAGGCGGTTAGCGCTACGTAATGCCCCTTTATCCATCGCTCCCGACTCGGAGATCCCCAAAGCCGACAATCCCATTCGTCCATAGTCCTGTACTAATGTTTGTAAGCCTGTTGCTAGCACCGTCAAATCATCACTCAGGACCATTTTTTCATGACTTTTATGGTGATGAGTCGGCTGAGGTAAACTGTAAGTCGTCTCTGCTCTGGCGGCATCAACAAAATTGACTCGATAACCCGGTTTTAACAGCGCGGGTTCCTCTCGATACAAATCCCAAACAGCCGTTTCCGTGACACCGATGAGCTGCCATCCCCCAGGGCTAGCCTGCGGGTAAACACTACTAAACTCTCCCGCTAATGCCACCGAGCCGGCTGGAATACGGATCCTCGGCGATGGCCTTCTAGGTACATTCAACTGTGCATTTTTCGCCACCATATAAGCAAATCCGGGAGCAAAACCACAAAATGCCACTTGGTATTCATTCTCCGTATGTCTCCTTATGACATCTTCAATCGATGTACCAAGATGCTCAGCCACATCAGCAAGATCTTCTCCATTGTAATGAACGGGGATCGTCACGAGCGGCCCCGATTTCAGCTCCGTTGCTGAAATGTCTAAACGGCCAATTTGGTCAATTAACTTATCAATATTGGTGAGCATTGAATTAAAACGAACAAGCACTGTTCTTGCCGCTGGTGTTATCTCTTCAATTGCCAGTTTGTGTGCCCTATTGCGCAGTAAATGAGTCAATGCCATCGTCTCTTCAAGACTGTGTAGCTCGATCATAAAAGCGCTTAAATTGACCGGTAAGAATCGCATTACCCCCTCCTATACATGGTAGGCAGCATCAGGTATATCAGTAATAAACATATGTCCCGGTGCATGGCTAAGCGCAAAGGGGACTCCCGATTTCATCACCGCAGCTTGCGGCGTCACACCACAAGCCCAAAATACGGGGATCTCACCATTTTCAATACGGACTGGGTCGCCAAAATCAGGTGCCATCATATTTTTGATGCCTAATTGTTCAGGCGCCCCGATATGAACAGGAGTGCCATGAACCGATGGAAAACGCCCTGTAATACTGACGGCATCAGCTACCCGCTCCGCCAAGATAGGTCTCATCGAGACAACAAGCTCACCTTGTAAACGCCCTGCTGGGCGGCATAAGCGATTGGTTTTATACATGGGTACATTGGTGTTATCCGTAATATGGCGGACATCAATCCCCGCTTCCATTAATGACGTTTCAAAGGTAAAGCTACAACCAATTAAAAAGGTTACTAAGTCCGGATGTTCCTGATAAATATGGGTCGCGTCCGTTACTTCATCAACTAAATTGCCGTTTTGCCATACACGATAACGTGGGATATCTGTTCGTAAATCAGCGCCTTCAGCTAAAATTGTTTGCCAACTTCCCGCTTCGCACACGTCTAAAACAGGACAGCTTTTGGGGTTACGCTGGGCATACAATAAAAAATCAAATGCCCAATCACGAGGTAATGCGATCATATTAGCTTGTGTCAAACCTGCCGCTAAACCTGCTGTTGGCTTGTCAAAACCTTGGCGGATCGCCTCCCTTGCTTCTCTCGCCGCGGCGATTGCTTTTTCTGAGGCTTTAAATAACCTAGTCATTGCCCTCTCCCCGCAAAAGCAGTAATTTCAACGCCATTTTGTTGCAACAGTTCTCGAACCTTTTGCGCCATAGCCAGTGCACCGGGGCTATCGCCATGTACACAGATCGAACCTGCATCAATCGGTGTAAAGGTTCCCTCAATCGACATCACGCCACCTTCATTGACAAATTGCAGCATACGCTGTGCTACTTGCTCAGGATCATGTAGAACTGAACCAACTTCTTTACGCGAAACTAAGGTACCATTCGCGTGATACGCTCTATCTGCAAATGCCTCTGCAACGACAGTAAGCCCACTTTCTTTCGCCCATTCAATCAACGGTGAGCCAGCAAGTGCAACCAAGACCAATTGAGAGTCAATAGCGCAGATCGCTTCAATAACTGCCATTCCTTGACGTTTATCATGGGCGATGGTGTTGTACAGTGCACCATGAGGTTTGACATAATCAACGTGACAACCCGCAGCTACCGCTAACCCTTTCAGCGCCCCGATTTGATAAATCACATCTGCAATCAGTTCATTCGATGAGATATCCATATTCCGACGGCCGAAACCAACTAAATCTGGATATCCGACATGAGCACCAACTACAACATGGTTGGCTTTAGCCTCAATTAACGTGTTAAAGATCCCTTCAGGAGAGCCAGCATGAAATCCGCAGGCAACATTGGCGCTGCTAACCACTTTCAGCATGGCGTTATCATTACCCATTTGCCATTGGCCAAAACTTTCTCCGAGATCACTGTTTAAATCGATAATTTTTTTCATTGTGCTATTTGACCTCTACTTCAAATAATTAAAGATAGCTTCAACCGACATGGCGCCCATGTACCATGTTAGGGCACAAATAATAACGCCAGACCATAGCAACCAACGCGGATAATGATATCCGGACATCAAATCAGCACGCTTCCACCCGATATAAACAAAGATGGTTAAACCAATCGGTAAAATTAATCCATTGAAGCCACCAGCAAATACCAATAAGGCTGCTGGTGCCGTTCCCATCATTAAATAAACAGCTAATGAAATTGCAATGAATATGATTGTGGCAATGTTACGCTGCCTTTCTGTAATGGATTTTTTAAATGCGGTAATAAAGCTCATTGAGGTATAAGCAGCGCCTATTACACTCGTCAAAGCCGCTGCCCATAAAATCAATCCAAAAATACGCAATCCAAAATTACCCGCAGCAGCTTGAAACGCTTGAGATGCAGGATTTGCAGCCTTACCTGAAATATCAATGGTCACACCGCTTGCTACCACGCCAAGAATAGCGAGGAATAAGATGTAACGCATGAGGCCAACAACTAGGATCCCCTTAGTCGCAGCACTTGAAACAACATGAATATTTTCAACACCCACCGCACCTTTATCTAATAAGCGATGTGCACCTGCATAGCAGATATACCCCCCTACTGTACCGCCCACAATCGTTGTGATCATTGCAAAATCAACAGTATCTGGCAGGACACTTTGGCGTAATGCTTCCCCAACTGGTGGATTAGAGGCAAAGGCCACAAATAGTGTCAGCCCTATCATGACTAACCCCAACACAATTATTACACGGTCAATGAATGTACTCGCCTTACGAGAAGAGAAAATATAAATCGCTAATAATGCACTGATTAGTCCTCCCCATTTAGGATCTAATCCGACGAGGGCATTTAACCCTAACCCAGCGCCCGCAATATTTCCGATGTTAAAGATGAGCCCTCCGAATATGACTAATACAGCTAACACATAGCCACTGCCAGGAATGGTCGCGTTGGCTATCTCAGAGGAGTGCATTTTCGTTAATGTCACTACTCGCCAAATATTTTGTTGGACAACAAAGTCAATAATAATTGACGCGAGGATCCCGAAAGCAAATGCAGCCCCTAATGTAACGGTAAAGGTTGCAGTTTGAGTGATAAAACCGGGACCAATTGCGGATGTTGCCATTAAGAAAATCGCACCAATTAATGAAGTGCGCCTATTTTTTACAAATTCAGCACTGCTGGTGGTTGTGTTTTCTTGAGCTGCCATATGCATACTCCTTTCGAATTGTTTTTGTCGTTATTGATGTTGTGATAGTGATAAAGGCAAAAAACGTGCCATTGTTCTACTAATGAAATTAATTGTTAATCTATCTTTAATGCATTGTTGAACAATTAATAGTGAATGGCGAATAAGTAAGCAATAAAAATCGTGGTTGGTAGGTTAAAAATCAAATGGTGATCACTTTTTTAACAAAACGCGCAAATAATTAACATAAGTTGAATGCGTTCCAAGAGGTAGATGCACCAATCAAGTGCAAAATAATGGGTTACCATGTCATAGTGCACCAAAAGGAACCTTGAAGCCCTTTAGGGAATATGTGAAGATATTCTTTTATGGCACGCTTTATTGGCTATTCATCCATAACAAACCGACTTATATGACTAAACAACCTGTTGCGCAGACCTTATCCGTCACTATCGCCGAAACGATCCGCCACAAAATTACGGTTGGAGAACTCACGCCAGGCCAACGCTTATCAGAAGCGGCTCTCAGTGAAGAATTAGCGATTTCTCGAAACACATTACGTGAGGTATTTCGGGTTTTAACGCAAGAAGGATTACTGACTTATGCACCAAATAAGGGAGTATTTGTTTCTATCCCTGACATGGCGGCAATCATCGATATTTACCAAGTTCGCCGGTTGATTGAATGTGATTCATTAAGGCACGCATATGCAATGCATCCAGCTGTACAAAAAATGAAACAAGCCGTCAGTGAAGCTCACGAACAAGAGAAAATTGAAAATTGGGTTGGCGTTGGAACTGCAAATATGAAATTCCATACCGCTATCGTTGAATTATCTGATAGTGAAAGACTGATTAAACTTTATCGTAATATCGCCGCTGAGTTAAGACTGGCTTTTGGTCATCTGAATGACCCTAAAATTTTATATGCGCCTTATATTGATAAGAATCAGTCCATCTTAGAATTATTGGATGCAGGTCATAATCTTGAAGCCGCTGAAAAATTACACCAGTATTTAGATTTATCGGAGCGTACCCTACTTGCGGCCTACAAGCGTCGTCAATCCGGTTATTAATTTTTGCTCTATTAATTTTTGTTCTATTAATCCATCCCTATTAGCGAGGCTTTTCAGAGCATAAAGAGCTAATGACTCTATTTTATGAAATATCCCCTTCATGTCATCACGATACTGATATCTCACCAATTTATTTAGAATATTAATTATAAAAATAGTTTCTATTTATAGTTAATGGCGCCTTCATTTATTTAATATCTCCATTCTATTAATGTCTTTTTTTAGAATACTTTTCATCCATCTAATAACATTTAAGTTACAGAATGAAAACAATAAAAAAACATTATCTATTTAAAGTTCGTATTACCGATTCCCCATACAATCCCTTTCTTTATGAGTAACTGAAAGATACTGTTACAAATATATACAAATCAAAGATAAAAAATGATTGCTAACATCAATCACTCAACTAAATGATTCAATATTTACGAATCAATAGTTGTAGTTTTAACGAATATTAGTTATAAGAATTGCGATCGTAAAAACACAAACATAAAAAATATTAATATATTTGAGATTTCATTATGACTTCAAACCACATTTCCACGAAGAAAACATTTAAGTTTGGCCTAGGATGGCAAATATTAATTGCACTGATTTTAGGGGTTATTGTCGGCGCCTATTTGCATGAAAGCGTAGAATATAAAGATTGGTTAATTGTGAATGTTTTATCCCCAGCGGGAAAAATATTTATTCAGTTAATTAAAATGATCGTCGTGCCAATTGTTATTTCAACGCTTATTGTGGGTATCGCTGGTGTTGGTAATACTAAACAACTCGGCTCATTAGGATTTAAAACGATTCTCTATTTTGAAGTGATTACAACGATTGCGATAGTTGTCGGGATCAGTTTTGCCAATATCTTTCAACCCGGTGTTGGCATTGATATGTCACAACTCACGCAAGTTGATATCTCACAATATGAGAAAACCACGCAAGAAGTAGAAAGTCACCCTTCCGGTATCATTAATACCATTTTAACCATGGTACCAAGTAATATTTTTGCTTCTATGGCGAGTGGTGAAATGTTACCCGTGATCTTCTTTGCCGTATTATTCGGATTAGGGCTCTCTTCATTACCTAAAGAGAAAAAGCAACCCTTACTGGATGTGCTACAAACGTTCTCAGAAACGATGTTCCGCGTCACTAACATGATTATGCTGTACGCTCCTATCGGGGTATTTGCTCTTATTTCAGTCACCGTTGCCAACTTTGGTTTTGCCTCACTCGTTCCATTATTAAAATTAGTGATCCTTGTACATTGTGCTATCTTATTTTTTGCAATCGTTGTGTTAGGACTCGTTGCTCGCTATTGTAAAATTAATATTTTTACTTTAATGAAAATCTTAAAAGACGAGTTATTATTAGCCTATTCAACAGCAAGTTCTGAAACCGTATTGCCACGTATTATGGATAAAATGGAAAAATACGGGGCGCCTAAATCTGTTACCAGCTTTGTTATTCCTATTGGTTATTCATTTAATCTTGATGGTTCAACACTTTATCAGAGTATTGCGGCTATCTTTATTGCTCAGTTATATGGCATTGAATTATCTATCGGCCAAGAGTTAATTCTTGTATTTACGTTAATGATTACATCAAAAGGAATTGCTGGTGTACCGGGTGTATCTTTCGTTGTCCTACTCGCCACTTTAGGCAGTGTAGGTATCCCATTAGAAGGATTAGCCTTTATTGCGGGCGTTGACCGTATTCTTGATATGGCACGAACCGCCTTGAATGTTATCGGTAATGCCCTTGCTGCATTGGTTATTGCTAAATGGGAACATAACTATGATGAAGTCAAAGCTCAAGAATATGAAAAAACATTCTAACTATTGAGCGTATATGCGAAAACACCAAGCTAACACTTGGTGTTTTTTTAGTTATATCCAATCTATCTTTAATAACTGAATTAAGACATCATTATTATTGATAATTTCTATTAATATAAACAATGAGAACTCAGTTCAAGAATCACCACACCAAAATAACTAAGTATATTTACTTTATCACTCCGTCATGTTAAAAATTCATCTTATTAAAATAATAATATTGATACTGTCTATTATTCTTTTTCGTTACAGACCATATCAAATCATGTTGTTAATCTAAATTATTCAATCCGGTTTAGCAGGGTAAAACTAAATGATTAAGCAGCTAATGCATTAATAAATATGTTTAATATTTATATCAACTGATTACGCTATTACATCTTATTAAAACCGGAGTTGATACTATGAATAAAATCATTTTTCCATTTTTAATTTCAGCTTGTTATATAGGTAAGCTCATGGCAGCAGACTATTTTATTGACCCCAAATCTTCAGCTGCATTATGGGTAGAAAAAAATAAGCATGACCCAAGAGCCGTACTCATCAATACAAAAATTGCCTCTGTTCCTACCGCAATTTGGCTATCCAAAATTCAAGAAAATGAAACAGAATTAACTCAGCAAATTTCAGGCTATATCACGCAGGCCAATAAACAAAAAACTCAATTGATGCTTGTTCTATACGGGTTACCTAACCGAGATTGCTCTGGACAAGCGTCAGCGGATAACAGTGCCAACACTCAAAAGTATCAAACATGGATTAATACACTCGCTAAAACAATTTCAGATACTAAGGTGACGATCATTCTTGAGCCTGATGGCTTAGCCGATATGAGCTGTTTAACGCCATCACAACGTAAAGAAAGGATTGAATTACTCAATTATGCTGTCACTCGCTTTAAAACACTAAGTCCGAATGTTTATCTATATATAGATGCTGGTCATATGCGATGGCAGCCAGCAAAAGAAATGGCAACACAGTTGGTCAACGCGGGTATAAAAGACGCTTATGGTTTCTCATTAAATGTTTCTAATTATCACCCTACCGAGCCAACTATCAAATATGGCGAAGAGATAAATCAATTTATCGCCGCACTTTCTAATGCTCGCCCGAATATCATTATTGATACTTCTCGTAATGGTAATGGAGCCTCATCACTACCTAACCAATGGTGCAATCCAATGGGTCGTAAAATTGGTGAAGGCCCGAAAGATATCTCTGCTACTGTTAAAACAGCATGGATTAAACCACCTGGCGAATCAGATGGGGATTTTTCACCTAAAGCAGATTGCCATGGAGGCCCTAAAGCGGGTGTATTCAGTCCTGATTTAGCCGTGCGATTAGTTAATGGGGATTAATCTACAATCAGAAGCACCGTGATGATGAGTCAGTTTCTCTAGAAATATAAAAAGTGCCGATAATCATCGTTATCAGCACTTTCTTTTATACTAATGAATAACGACAGCGATACTAATATTCAACGTTATCACACAGTGTTTGTATTTGATTCACCATTCTCGCCATATGAAAACCATCAATAGTTGCATGGTGTACTTGCACTGAAAGAGGCAGTAGCACCTTTTCACCTGAATAATGATATTTTCCCATCGTAAAAATAGGTGGAAAATAATCAGTGAAATTAGCCACATTTAAATTGAACCCTTCAAAGCTCACCCATGGGATCATCGAAATGCAAAAATGATTTTCCGGGTAGTCTGGTTTAGCCATCAAATCGAGACAATCTTTATATAATAATTGGTCTTGCTGGTAATGAGATAAAAATATCGACCAGTCATCATTATATTCAGTCCATAACTGTGAAAATGTTTCTGTCTGCTGATGAAAAATCGTATAAGCAGGGTTGACCTGATCCCACAGTACAAGCTCCCCCTCTTTTATGGCCATACGTGATTCAGGGTAATGGTTGACCGCTTTAGAGATAAGGTAAATCATAACAGGATAAAGTTTATAACCTTGCTTAACAATTGCCGATTTTAGCGTACTAATATCTAGCTGAGTCGTTAAACTAAACCCACATGGCATCGCCTGACGGTAAAATGAGAAATGTTGTTTTCTATTCCACTCATCAATATTCACTTTAGTATAATTCATTTTATTGCCCTTCTCGTTGATTAATAATGGTTTTTAACGAAGAAGGGCGACTCTCTCTGCTTTACTAAGCAACATATTTTCTGCTCCATATCATGACATAATGCATACATTTATTGCTGTCAGATCCGATTAACTCGGAACCACTCAAATAAGGTGTTTATTATAATAAAGCTAGTCTCTAAAAAATGCATCATTTTTGCCCTATAGAAAAAATTTATAACATTTACCCTCGATAAAAAGCACAATCAACGATGTCTACTATTTCAATCCAATAACATTTACATTATCTTTTTAATCAAAGAGATAAAAAATAAACACCAGAATTTAATGACTGTTTTATAACAATGATGCCCCTGTCTATCATCATTTCCCCTATAAAAATTTGACTTAATACTGTAAAATTATTCGAAATAGAGAAATGATGGAAATAAGGAATAAATATGGACTCTCTTATAGAAGCTATTGTGGGAATTTTTAGTTTTCTTTTCGAGTTACTATACTCTCTTTTTAATCTTTTCGGCTTTAGAATAACCGCACTAATTATTAGCTTTGTTGGTGTTTATGCCCATGACTTCCAATTGAGCTGGATATTCGGGTATATCGCTTTAGCTATTATCCTATATAGCCCATTAATCTATCAGCGAATTATAAAAAAATAACCCGCTTATCACTAAACGCTTTATCCAGAGCTCATAAACTGACGTATTAACCATACGTCAGTTTAAAACTGTCATGTATTATCTATATTAAAGCCAAAAATATTGTCACCTGCTGGTGATTGTATTCATAAATAAATGAAAATATCCCAAAGCGGCATGCTACCCGCTGCTAATCTGCACTAAAAACGCTCAAAACAGCACAGTCGTTGTTTTTGATTGCGCCAATATACTCATAAATAATGTTAACTATCACTAATACCGGCAAACCGCCGTTCTATTCTCTTTAACCTAATATCGCCTACAGAGCATTAAGATACTTCGGGGGGCATTTTTGTTTGAGCCGTTTACTCCTGAAAGTGTGTATCTTTAGTGATATTTAACCCAACCATCTATTTTCGATGCTCAATAACCTTTATTGGATAAATGTTTCTATTTGTTACAATAGGTATTAAGATTAAGTCATTATAAATATGGAAATAATGTAGATATGTTTTTTAAACTTGGAAATTTTTTTATCTTTTTAGTTTGTACTTCCATTCTTATGCATGATGACGTTTCGGGTGTAATTGATGTTCTCATTAGATATTTAAGGAATGAAGTCATCTAAACCTACAGCGAGGAAATGGCCTGTTTATTGACAATTACGCATTTACCATTCTGACCCTACACTGCTAATTGGTAACGCTTCGTTTCGAGATGAGAACTGTGATTTGCAAAGGTTTCATACTGCCAACGGTGATCTGCCACCCATTGAGTATGAACAAAATTCCTTAAGAAAAGTGTCCTGATTCAGTTGTGCAGAACAATTTTCCTGATTACCCTAAATGGGATTTACTAGACACAGTATGGTGGAATACATTTGGTGATGCTGATTATTTAACCAAATATAAAGAGAGGAACGGCTAGAAAACTAGATGATTTTATTCAATCTTATTACTCAAACAAAGGAGAACCTATTAGAGAGTGGACATCTTATGGTAGGAGGATTTTAGAAAATAGAGATAGAATTAGAAAGCTTCTAGGAATTTCTTGATATGAAAATAATACTAAAAATAGGCGCGTTTCTGTATTTAATCTTTTTGTTACTATTAATTAATATCCTTTCAACATCTGACTATGAATGGATGGTTGGTGATGGGGATGTAGATAATCTTTGTCAACTTCCCCTTGGAGGTAGGTATATAATTGAGCCTATTTTAATATTAATACCATGTATCTTATTGTTCTTTTTTGAAAGAAATAAAAAATTAAGGTGGTCCTATGTACTAATTGTCATTATATATATTATATGGTCATTTTTTCTTCGGTTTACTTTTTGCTAAGAAATATTCTACTGGTTCCTCCAAAACCCATGATGTTAAACAGGCAATACTGTTAATCGAATCCAAGTTACCGCCCCTCCCCCCCGAAATAGCCACACCTGTACCAACCCAAAAATCTTGGCAATTCTGGAAAAATAGCCGGTTGGCGTTATTTTTACCGTGAAACCGAAACCGCCATTTTGATAACAAATGAGCAACACAAAATGGTCTTTTTTACGGTAGGAAGATGGGAATTTTGAATGCCTAAGCATTGGGTAGCTTAAGCACCTTTATGTTAAATCCATACATTAGTTATTTTTTTTATGAATTTTTTTATCTAAGTAGTCAATCCGTAATTGAATATCGGTGTAACCTAGTTGATAAGCTCTTTTGTATAATTCGACAGCTTTCTCATAACTTTGAGGCACACCAAGTCCTTCCTCATACATCAATCCCAAGTTAATTAAACCACCAAGACTATCTTTATTGGAAGCATCTTGATAGAGTTTTACTGCTTTATTGATATCACGTTGAACACCAAAACCATGCTGATAAAGCAACCCCATTGAATTCATTGCCGCAGGATCCCCTTTGATGATGGCTTTTTCATAGCATTTTATTGCATCATCATAATTTTCTAAATCACCGTACAAATAACCTAATCGAGTAATCGCAAAATCATTACCGAATTTTATCGATTCTTTATACCATTTTTCAGCTAAATCAGTGTTTATCTCTCCCCCACGACCATTACGGTATAGGTCACCCAGACTCATCATTGCACTACTTGATTTATGTTTTTTAATTGCAATTTCATACACCTCTTTCGCTTTGGTATAATTATTATCCAACTCGTATAATATGCCTAAATTATAGTCAGCCGAAGATGATCCAAGCTCTGCCGCTTTTTGATAAAGCAAAATAGCCTCATTTTTTTTTCCTTGGTCTTCTTTTAGCATCGCTAAACGATTCATCCCGTTTGCATCGTTCTTATCCGACAGTCTCTGATAAATTTCTTCTGCCTTTTCGATATTTTTTCGACACCAGTGCCCGTTTCATAAAAACGCCCGACAATTAATAATGCCTCATCATCCCCTTGGTTTGCTAAAGCCTCACACGCCGGAAAATTATTTTCCTCAGGAATACATTTGATCGTTGGTTCAGAATAAGACCATACGGGATTGCATAAGAGTAGGAATACAGTGACCATTATAATTTTATTACTTAGCATAACCAAAATTCACCTAATTATGGATTTATTTATTAATGGCTAATTTAATCTATCTAACGTTAGAAGGAAAACAACAAGCTTTGATATCACGCGGTTGTGGAACTTTAGATTCAATCGGAAACCGTTATCAAACAGATAAAAAAGATGCGATATTTGTCACTGAATTAAATTTTTCCATATCCAGATCGCAAAATTTGCCGCACCAACCTATCCAATTTACCAAATAGATAGATAAATCATCGCCATTATTGTTAATTGCGGTTTCAAATAATGAAACGCTCAATCTCGTCTTCAATTATTATCGAACAGCTCAGAATGGCGGAATTGAAAAATATTTCACGGTAAAATTAAACGAAGCATCGATTATTGATTACTCTCATCAATGCTCAAACAATATTTTACGTAATGATATCGAACCGGAAGAGCGATTGACGATCCGATATCGTGATATTACAACAGCTCAAATTATGGCTGGCACATCTGGCTACAGTATATCTAATGATAGTGTATTCTAATTTTTATACTTATTAATTAAGTGTCGAATTTCAGCAACAAAAGCATCATCACTCGCGGCATTACTTGGGCTTGCAGCTAACGTGATTAATGGGCTTAATTCCTCTTCAACGAAATAATAGGCCATGGTAATTTGACTTTTGTCCATCGCGTCATAGACGGCGCGATTCTTATTCTTCAGTCGCTTTGCCGCTTCCGCCATTTTTTCAATGGTCCCATAGCTGTATATCAGAGTGGCTACAATGACTGTTCGACTGATCACCGCACGGGGACCACCTAAAGGTTTAAAAAAAGACGGGGACTTTGTGATAATGAACGCAACAATACGCGTGATTATTGCTGCCACAATAAATTTCCGAATCTGTGATTCCGTCATGATATCAATCGTCACGCCTTCGGCAAAATTTCTAACCGATACATTCACTTGTTCATCAATTTTAAATCTATCATTAAAATTAATTGGTTTGTTTATATTAGAAATAGCACCTGCCATTTGAATATAATCCGATAGCTTTCGTTTTCTCGTTGGCGGCATTTGGTTAACGATAGACCCAATGATAATATTGATAACCTCAGAAAGATTTTCATAGGGGTCATAAACAAACCGCAATAAATAGATAGCTTCAACATTTTCTTTCATGATGCGAGGACTTTGAGATACCCGAGATTTAAGAAGAAAATTCATACCTTGCAAAGGCGGAGGTAACACACCAAGTTCAGCAGCAGTATTTATCGAACGTTTAACACCTTTTGTTGAGGTTATGGCAAAATCCTCAGTTCCTTTTACCCAAGGATTACTGAGTGCCGTTTTAACCGAAGGTTCATCACCCTCACTCCGATAATAAATTGATTCATCTAATCCTCTAGGAGGTAAACATTCATTGGAGCGATTATGTACACTTTTAAGGTTTTTCAAAATTCGACAATAATAGCCAATCGTTTTTCCATGGCTTCATTAGCATCCATGATTTCACCGTTATAGCACGCATAATATTATTTTAAACTTTGCTTCCAAATATTTCTTCTGAACGAATCTGAAGTTTTGTTAAAGTCTCAAGCATATCGTCGTTATTGAGTGTACATTGGGGTTTCTTTTCTGTCGGTTTTTTATGTCTTCGAGATGGGCGATTGCCTGCTGGGACGGCTTGAAAGCGGGTATTATCACGCTTATCTTGAACCATTTTTACTAGTTCTAATGTGCGGCCTAAGCGTTTATTATCAACGATAGCGCCTGGTCAACCTCTGACAGCCGATCATATATGCCTGAAATATTTAGACCGGTTGTTATCTTTGTATTAGCTACAGTGTTAAGACGTTCAAACATACTCCATCTTGAATGATCACAGATAGATCTAGCTTGGATCCACCCTGAAGATGCAAAGGGAGGGAAAGCGATAGGTGTTGCCCTAAATAATACCGCCTGCAAGGTATTGAGAGAACAAATAGGAAAACACCAGCGCTTTGTATTTGTTCATACTGAAGCATGGCATAGGTCAGATGGAACGCCCACAGCTAAAGTTAGCAAAATGAGAATTAACCATAATACAGCTTGGAAAACAGGATTGCGCAGAGCTGGCATAGAAAACTTTCGATTTCATGACCTAAGGCACACATGGGCTAGTTGGTTAGTACAAGCTGGAGTTCCACTATCTGCGCTTCAAGAAATGGGCGGCTGGGAATCCATAGAAATGGTCAAGAGATATGCGCATCTTGCACCATCCCATTTGAAAGAACACGCAATGAAAATTGATGCTCTTTTTGGTGAAGATGTCCCAAATATGTCCCATCAGTTATTAGAGGTGGTCAAATGACATGAATTACAAAAAAGAAAAAACCCGCTATCTGATTGAGAGATAACGGGTTCTTATTTGGTGCCGGCTACCGGAGTCGAACTGGTGACCTACTGATTACAAGTCAGTTGCTCTACCAACTGAGCTAAGCCGGCGAATATGGCGGAAGGATAGAGATTCGAACTCTAGGATGGTTTCCCATCGGCGGTTTTCAAGACCGCTGCCTTCGACCGCTCGGCCATCCTTCCATGGGGCGCGATTATGGAGGAATCGACGCAGCTTGTCTACCCCTGAAAGTAAAAAAATTGATTTTTTTATTCTGTTTGGCTAATCTTCACTCAATTGTTCTCTATTTCATAATAAAAGTGTTAATATCTGTGCAAAATCGGTGTCTCATATTTTCATAGGCGTATGATTTTTAATCAATTAATATATTTTTGCCGACAGGACTGCTCACCATAATATGTACAGACAATTACTAATAAAAACGACATTGCTTTCCCGCCTATTTTACGTCTTTATCCTGTTACTGGTCGTGATGCTATCTCTGTCGCTTTATAATTCATATCATTCATGGGTTATCAGCCGTAAAGCCGCGTTGGATACCATGGCAAAACAGCTGGCCTATCAGATTGAAGATTACCGTTATCAAGCCAATTTGATGTACAAGCTGGTTAATGAGAAGTTGACGCCACTTTCTGAAGTCACAACGCTTCCCTCGCCCCCTCACCTTACAAAAATCCGCCACGATGTTTTTTGGCTAAGCAGTTCAAACCAAACTATCGATGCTATTTTATTTGGTAATGATAAGGAGCAAAATATTCAGTTAGCAAGTAAGCTTGCCGACTACATGGAAATTGTTTGGGGGGCACGCAATGAATACAACTCAATGTATTTTCTTAATGGTTCTGATAACACGCTAGTCTTGGTAACCACACATTCTATTTTAAAACCTGAATTACGCTTTAAAGAGAGCTATCTCACGTTAACCGCGGAAGAAAAGCGTACAGACATGTTAACCCAGTCGACACTGTTAGATAGAAGAGAGATTATTTCTAATCTACAAAAACTGACACCTGAGCATATCTATTACTATACCTACCGTTTGATGTTTAACTCGCCAGGGCAGTTAACCAGTGTTATTTCTTTTGATATATCAATCAACTCTATACTGCCAACCAATCTTAAAGGCGATAATATTTCCTTATCACTACGCAACAGTGACACAAATAAGCTTTCTAATGTTGAACTTCGAGGCACTAGTATCGTTTTTGCACAACAGATAGAAGGTAGCAATTATCAGGTTTATTATCGTGTTCCCTTAAAAGATCTGGTTGTTGGTATCATTGGTTATAACCTTTGGCTGTTGACTTGCATCATTATTGTGACATTACTGGCTTTCTTTACCAGTATCTTTATTCGTAAACGGATTATTTCACCTAACTCGATTATGCAACATGAGTTGAAGCTGAAAGATACGCTTAATCACGACATCATTAACAACATTAGTTACGGTATTTTGGTGTATGACTTTACAACCAATAAAAAATTGCTCAGTAATAATGCGGCCAACTCCTTATTACCGTCTATGGATCTTAACCATATCAAGGAATTGGCTACAAATAACCATGACATGATCCAAATCTCGATTGAGAACAACGTTTATGAAGTCATTCTCGTTAAAATTAACATGCTAGAAGATACTTATCTTTTCATTATTATTGATAAAGATAAAGAAGCATTGACACAACGGCGACAAGAACTCGCTAACCGTGAGTATAAGAAAAATATTCAGTTGAGAAAGGTTGTCTTTGAGAATATGCAGAAGGAAATTCAACCTTCCTTAACGCTGTTAAATAACGCCGTTGAAGGACTTATTGAATCTCCGACAGCAAATAAGCAAGATTTCATTGATACCATCGTCCTGCAAACAACTCATATTAGCCGCTGGTTTAATAATATTAATTTATTAAATTCACTTGAGTCATCTGCCAGTAAATCATCTGCTGAGAAAATTTCCGTTAGTTCACTACTCACTCAATTTTTAAAACAAAATCTTTTTCGTCTTAGAAGTAAAGGATTAACGCTTTATTTTTATAATAACATTAATCCTGAATCTATGTTTTCATTAGATCCAACCTATCTAAGACATCTTTTACAACTCATTTTTGAGTACTCCATCGATACCACCTCTTTTGGAAAAGTGTCTATTACCCTTAATTATCAAGAAGATAAAAACCATATTATCATTGATATCAGAGATAGTGGTATGGGGCTCACCAAGCACGAACTGAGTAATCTTCAGCATCCATTTTCGGGGCAAGTACTTACCTCATCACGATTTAGCCGTTCCGGCATTACCTTCTATTTATGTAAAGCAATCAGTAAAAAGATGAATGGGACTTTTACAATTAATAGTAGCCCTGCTATTGGCTCTCATTACCAACTTATTTTACCTGTTAAATCAGCAACAATGGCCGATAGCTATCCGACTTTACTTGAAGATATACATATTCGTTTAGCTATTCATAATGCTGATGCTTCAAGAATAATCAGAAACACACTAACACATTACGGCGCTGACTTTTTAGACTTACATGAAAGTTCGCCACACTCGGATTGGGATTTATTGATCACTGATAATGATGAAAACCAGTTTAAAAACATCATAAAAGTTTCTGGAACGGTGCTAGGTGTCAACTCAATCACATCACAGCATTTAGAAGTTAACTATAACTTTGCAGATGAGCTGATTGATGCTATATCTTTGCTTATCGAACACGCAGCATCTGATGATAATAATTTAGAGTCCATTGGTCATATTCCATTTGCTAGCCAAGAGCTTGCTCAAACCAATGATGAATCAATGGAAAGTATACTTCACACTTATCAACATATTTTATCAAAAAGCGATTATAAGGAATTGTTCATAACAACAGTACCGATAGATATTAATAAACTGTATAATAGCGAAAGTGTTGAGGATTTGACCGAATTGAAAAACACAGCACATCGTTTAAAAGGAGTTTTTGCTATGCTAGATTTTAGGTTCCTTCACAAGCTTTGTGAAGATTTGGAACTTTACATAGCAGAAGAAAATAGCTTAAAAATAAGTAATTGCATTAGAGAACTGGATATTTCAGTGAAAAAACTAATGCTAGAAGGTAACCAATAATATGAATAACCTAAATGTCATTGTTGCCGATGATCATCCTATTGTTCTTTTCGGTATCAGAAAGTCACTCGAACAGATAGAATGGGTCAATATCGTTGGTGAATTTGAAGACTCAACATCTTTAATTAATAATTTAGCACGTTTAAATGCTGATGTTTTAGTCACTGATTTATCGATGCCAGGTGATAAATACGGTGATGGTATTACATTAATTAAATACATTAAACGCCACTATCCGGACCTTTCGGTTATCGTTCTGACAATGAACAATAACCCTGCTATCTTAAGTGCTATCCTTGAATTGGATATTGAAGGGATTGTTCTGAAGCAAGGTGCTCCCGCTGACTTACCTAAAGCATTAGCCGCATTACAAAAAGGTAAAAAATTTACCCCTGAAAGTGTGAGTAAACTGCTTGAGAAGGTCAATGCAAGTGGCTACGGCGACAAACGCTTATCACCAAAAGAAAGTGAAGTTTTACGCCTATTTGCAGAAGGCTTTTTGGTGACAGAAATTGCTAAGAAGCTGAATCGTAGTATTAAAACAATCAGTAGCCAAAAGAAATCAGCGATGTTGAAGCTTGGTGTTGATAATGATATCGCATTGCTTAACTACCTATCTTCTGTCAGTATTGATAATTCACCTAGCGATTAACCTATTGAATTATCTTTATATTATTGATGAAAAACCCTATAAAATGGGTTTTTCTCTTCCCTCTCGATACCACTCGCTTCATTCTATACCTATTGGGCAATCACATATTTTAATAATGTTTCTTTCAGTATTGTGATTTTTGTCGGTTTTGATAAACAATCATTCATTCCCGAATCTATACAACGCTGCTTTTCATCTGCCATTGCATTCGCCGTTAATGCAATAATCGGGACCGCTGAACCCCGTTTTCTGAGTTCTTTAGCAAGCTCATAGCCATCCATATTAGGCATATTGACATCCGTCAAGACAATATCAACCGTATGATTTTCTACGTATTTTAGCGCATCTAGGCCGTCAACCGCAGTCGATGTGCAAAAGCCAATATTGGCAATCTGGTCGCTCAATAACACCCTATTAATTGGATGATCATCAACAATTAATACTTGATAAGCAGATAGTGAGCCATCAATTTCAAGTGAATTCGCTTTGATTGACTCTGCTTTTGCGACTTGCCCCTCAACTGTTTTTGAAATCACTTTATCAATAATAAAGGGTAATTTTTCATTTTGATAAGTGTTATATAGCCATTTATTAGGCGCTATTTCACGTAAGTCACCCACATAAAAACCACTGAGTTGGATTTCCTTTTTCACATTACACTTATGTGGCTCTTCACTATCAGTAATAAGCAAATCATAACTTTCTGTTTTTTCTATTTCATCACCGGAAAATACCACAAAATGATGGTATCTGAGTAATTTGGCTAAAAAGTCAGCTAAAAATTGATTTTGGCAATTAATTGCTATCCGATAACTAAAACGATACTCCGGTGTTTTTTGTTCAATATATTTTTGCCCATAAAGAGGTATTCGAATAATAAATGAACTACCTAGCCCCGTTTGTGAATTAACTTCGATATCACCATCCATCAAGCTAATCAATTTTTCACAAATGGCTAAGCCTAGACCAGTCCCTTTATGACCCACGTTATTCTGATCATAAACTTGAAAGAAAGGGTCGAATAGTTGCAAAACAACCGCCTGAGACATCCCTATTCCAGAATCTTTAATTTCAATCTTTAAATAGTTTTCATCACGCCAAACATAAAAAATCACAAAACCTGAGTCTGTAAATTTAATGCTGTTATTAACAATATTAGAGATGACTTGTTGTAGCCTAACAGAGTCATTCAGCAATAAATCCGGCACATTGGGTTCAATAAAGGAATAGATTGCAATCTGTTTTTTGGCAATTAAAGGCAAATAATTGGCTAAAACAAAAGCAAAAACGTCACGGCAATTAAATAGTTTATTTTCAATTTTTAACTGTTTGGATTCTATTTTAGAAAAATCCAAAATATCGCTGATAATCTGTAATAACAGTGATGATGAATTATCCATCGTTGTAACCAACCGACTAGCTTTATCTGATAATTCAGCTCGCTGTAATAATTCAATATTACCAATAATTCCATACAACGGTGTTCGTAATTCATGGCTTACCGTCGCTAAAAACATTGATTTAGCATGGTTCGCTTGCTCTGCGGCATCCGCGACATCTTGCAACGATTTTTCCATTTGCACACGAATGCTAATATCGATAAGCACGCAAATCGCCACATCTTCGTTTTGATAACGTGAATTCACAAAGCTAATTTGTAGATGTGTACTACTCGTTGTCACCACATCAATATAATTACTCGATTTTTGTCGAATAATCGTCAGTATACGCTGCTTATCATCTTCACTTAATAAACGGAAATAGTCATGAGCCAGTTCATTACTCAAGATATTACCACCATCACTGAGCCTTAGAATAATAATACCGACAGGTGCTGAAGCTACGATTTTATGATTGAATTGTTCGTGTTCTTCGAGGCGAATAGCCGTATTCGCCGCGGGTATTAGCATTTTTCGTTCTAACAGCAAAATTAAGAAAAAGATCATCCCTCCTGTAATAATGTTAATAATCACACTATAAAAGATGGCTACCTTATGCTCTGCTAATATCTCACTGGTTGGTACTGCATAAATAACCGTCATTAAGGAAGGCGTTAAGCGCTTTTTAAAAATTAGCTTTGAATAATCGGAATTAAAACCAAAAAAGCTTGGCTCAGAAATAGATAATAGACTGGAATTTTTTGGGTTAGAGTCCGCAGTGCTGTATAAAACGGGTTGGTTATAGGCGTTAACGACAACCGATTCAATTGACTTATTAGAACGCTGATTAAATTGGTTTAAGCTAATCGTTCTCTCTAAACCGATAAATCCATACAAACGGCCGTCAACATAGATAGGTTGGATTAAATAAAGTTGTCCTGAATCCGTTTGTGCGCCATGAACCACCGTATATAAATTGCGTTCTTGCCCTTGTAATCTAAGGCTTTGGTATGACCTGATATTCTCATAGCCAATTTTCTTAAGCATTTCGATATCTGATACTGTCGTTCGGATCGAAAAATCCATCATACAGTAGCTCTTAGAACCAATCACAAACACGTGATTTAACCCTTGAGGCGCAGCAATACTGTCTTTCCAAAAATAAATTAATTGCTCGAATGCCGTAAGATAATTCGTTGTGCTATTTTCGAAATATACACAATCGGCTTCAGGGGATAAGGGATATAAGGTATAAGAGCCGGTCACAGGCAGTGTCGGATAATTAGGTTGATTAACCAGTTTCTCCTCATGCTGTTCCGTCATAAACTGAATAGAACGTAAGGTTGTTCCTGTCTGTAAGATAAATGCCTGCATATTCTCAAAACTTGAATAGAATTGCTGGCGTATATCGGATTTACTTTCGTTGAATTGAGTGTAGAGAAAGAACAGAGTAATAAATACCCCCATTCCCCATAGCATTAAACCAAGGATACGAAATAAATCACGTGATAAACGTAATGATGTTCTAAATGATGGTAAGTATCTCAAGTTTTATCCTACACCAGCTATGTAACGACGATTAAGTATACTCGATACAACTGATAAAAAGCGATAAATGTCAGACCTGCTAGTTATAGATAGCAAAACGGGCGGTAAACCGCCCGTTAAATTATTCAGCTTCACATTTATTCGGCTGAATCTGTATCAGCATCCGCACTATTCTCTATACTATCTTCATCAGAGGTTTCATCCTCTTCCGTTTCAGCGACACGTTGTAAACCAACAACTTTTTCATCTTCAGCTGTTCTAATCAGAGTGACACCCTGAGTATTACGGCCTACAACACTCACTTCTGAGACGCGTGTACGCACTAAAGTTCCGGCATCGGTAATCATCATAATTTGGTCGGTTTCATCCACTTGGATAGCCCCGATCACATTACCGTTACGTTCACTCACTTTAATGGAGATAACACCTTGAGTGGCACGAGATTTCGTTGGGTATTCTTGCTCAGCCGTACGTTTACCATAGCCATTTTCAGTCACCGTTAAAATATGACCTTCACCGCGTGGAATAATCAATGAAACCACTTTATCTTCATCCACTAAACGGATACCACGAACACCTGTTGCGGTACGCCCCATTGGACGAACAGCATCTTCAGCGAAACGAACGACTTTACCTTGCGCCGAGAACAGCATCACTTCATTTGAACCATTGGTTAAATCAACACCAATCAGCTCATCACCGTCATTGAGGTTAACCGCAATAATACCGGCACTTCTTGGGCGGCTGAAGTCTTGCAGAGGGGTTTTCTTCACCGTACCGCTAGCGGTTGCCATGAAGACATAATACCCTTCTTCGTATTCGCGAACTGGCAAGATCGCTGTAATACGCTCATCCTGCTCGAGTGGCAGCAGATTAACGATTGGACGACCACGAGCCCCACGACTTGCTTCAGGTAATTGATAAACCTTCATCCAATATAGGCGACCACGGCTGGAGAAACACAAAATCGTATCATGGGTGTTAGCCACCAGCAGACGTTCAATAAAGTCTTCTTCTTTAATACGTGCCGCAGATTTACCTTTACCACCACGACGTTGTGCTTCGTAATCAGACAATGGCTGATACTTAACATAGCCTTGGTGAGATAAGGTAACGACCACATCTTCTTCACTGATTAAATCTTCAATATTGATATCAGCAGAGTTTTCAGTGATTTCTGTTCGACGAGCATCGTTATAGATTTCGCGAATAGCTTCTAATTCTTCGCGAATGACCTCCATTAAACGCTCAGGACTACGTAGAATATACAGTAATGCTTCAATTTGTTTCAGAAGATCACGATACTCTTCCAGCAGTTTTTCATGCTCAAGGCCAGTCAGTTTTTGCAGACGCAAATCCAAGATAGCCTGAGCTTGTTGTTCTGTCAGGTAGTATTTACCATCATGAACACCAAATTGCTCTTCTAACCATTCAGGACGTGCAGCGTCGTCGCCAGCGCGTTCTAACATGGCAGCAACATTACCCAGATCCCAAGGGCGTGCAACTAAGCCTGCTTTCGCTTCAGCAGGCGTTGGTGCCTGACGAATGAGTTCGATAATAGGGTCAATATTCGCTAATGCTACGGCTAATGCTTCAAGGATATGAGCGCGTTCACGTGCTTTGCGTAATTCAAAGATAGTACGGCGTGTCACCACTTCACGACGATGGCGAACAAACGCGGCAATAATATCTTTTAAGTTAAGGATCTTCGGTTGGCCTTGATGCAAAGCAACCATGTTGATCCCAAAAGAGACTTGAAGTTGTGTGAGTGAATAGAGATTATTAAGCACAACCTCACCAACCGCATCACGTTTAACTTCAATCACAATACGCATGCCGTCTTTATCCGACTCATCACGTAATGCACTGATCCCTTCGACGCGTTTTTCTTTAACGAGCTCAGCAATTTTCTCGATAAGACGTGCTTTATTTACCTGATAAGGAATTTCGCTAACAATAATGGTTTCACGACCATTTTTCTCATCGACTTCAACTTCTGCACGGGCACGGATATAGACTTTGCCGCGGCCAGTGCGGTAAGCATCAATAATTCCACGACGGCCATTAATGATGGCAGCGGTCGGGAAATCAGGCCCAGGAATATGCTCCATTAAGCCTTCAATGCTGATATCTTCATCATCTATATAAGCAAGACAACCACTAATGACTTCCCCTAAGTTGTGTGGAGGAATATTGGTTGCCATCCCTACAGCAATACCCGACGAGCCATTAACCAATAGGTTAGGTATTTTTGTCGGCATTACTTCTGGGATTTGCTCTGTACCATCATAGTTTGGGACGAAATCAACGGTTTCTTTTTCAAGATCCGCTAACATTTCATGGGCAATTTTCGCCATACGGATTTCCGTATAACGCATTGCAGCTGCGGAGTCTCCGTCAACTGAACCAAAGTTCCCCTGACCATCTACCAGCATATAACGCATAGAGAAAGGCTGCGCAAGACGAACAATCGTCTCATAAACAGCGATATCACCATGTGGATGGTATTTACCGATAACGTCCCCGACTATACGGGCAGATTTTTTATAGGGTTTATTCCAATCATTTCCCAATACATTCATCGCAAACAGTACTCTGCGGTGTACTGGCTTCAGTCCATCTCGAACATCTGGAAGTGCGCGGCCGACAATAACGGACATCGCATAATCCAAATACGAACTTTTTAGTTCTTCTTCGATATTGACCGGTGTGATTTCTCTGGCAATGTCGCTCATGGAACCACTGTCCCTCATAACTTCGGATTCAAAGGTTTAGAACTATACCACAATTCGCCAATTTAATAAAAAAAATGAGAAGTGAGTATTTGTCTTTCAAGCTATGTATAATAGCGGAAAAATGTCTTTATGTGTCCGGATACTTTGAGTTTATTGCGTAAGAGCAACAAAAATGTTTCATAGTCACCATAAATTCACGTATTACGGCTCGGACACCTATTTCGTAACAGGAGCTCCACTCATGAATGATACTTCAACTTCAGCGTATCAAAATGTCGATAAGCAGGAAATTGAGAAATTTGAAGCGATCGCCTCTCGCTGGTGGGATCTAGAAGGTGAATTTGCCCCACTTCACCGCATTAATCCTCTGCGCCTCGGCTATATCATGCAACGCATCGATGGTTTATTTGGTAAAAAAGTCTTGGATGTTGGTTGTGGCGGTGGGATCTTATCAGAAAGTATGGCACGAGAAGGAGCCGAAGTGACAGGCCTTGATATGGGAGCAGAACCCTTGATGGTCGCACGCTTGCACTCATTAGAATCAGGTATCCCTGTTGAATATGTGCAAGAAACCGTTGAGCAGCATGCTGACAAGTATCCACACGCTTATGACGTGGTGACCTGTATGGAGATGTTAGAGCATGTCCCTGATCCTCAATCCGTAGTGCGTGCATGCGCTAAATTAGTGAAACCGGGTGGACATGTTATTTTTTCGACTATTAATCGTAATAAAAAAGCATGGTTGATGGCGGTGATCGGGGCCGAATATGTGATGAAAATGGTACCTAAAGGAACTCACGATGCGAAAAAATTCATTCGCCCTTCTGAGCTGATAGGCTGGGTCGATGAAACCCAATTAAAAGACAAACATATCATTGGGTTACATTATAATCCTTTGAAGGATAAATTTTACTTAGGCCCTAACGTTGACGTCAATTATATGCTCCATACTGTAAGCGAATAAATAGCAAGCGTTACGTTTAAGAAAGCAGCAAACGATCTCATTTTACAAAATTAATTTTTATCACCATGTGGCGAGTTTCGATTAATAGAATTCCTTTTATATTGCAGCTTACCGACATGGTGATCATTTTTATCCCTAAAGTTATCCACAGAAGACTCAGATTTGTGCACTTGCTAAAGCTGCACATTAACATTATCTTGTTATAGTAAAATCAACAAACCACTACATATAGTATGTAATTTAAATCTAACACTACAAGTCTCATGGAGTTAATCTATGAGCTTTTTTATGTTAGCGATATGCTATTTTGTAGGTCAACCAAGGTGTACTTGCTCATGAACCAGAGTCTGTTAGTCACAAAACGTGATGGACATAAAGAACGCATTGATCTCGATAAAATCCACAAAGTGATAACTTGGGCTGCGGAAGGCCTAAATAATGTCTCAGTTTCTCAGGTGGAGTTACGTTCACAGATTCAGTTTTATGATGGGATCAGAACCTCTGATATCCACGAAACCATGATCAAAGCAGCGGCTGACCTGATTACAGGTGATACCCCTGACTATCAGTATCTTGCAGCGCGTCTTGCGATATTTCACCTACGTAAAAAAGCGTATGGTCAATTTGAGCCACCAGCGCTGTATAAGCACGTCCAACGCCTAGTCGAAATGGGTAAATATGATAAGCATTTGCTGGAAGACTACTCACAAGAAGAGTTCGAGCAAATGGACAGTTTCATTGACCATTGGCGTGATATGAATTTCTCCTACGCTGCGGTGAAGCAACTTGAAGGTAAGTATTTAGTGCAAAACCGCGTTACGGGTGAGATTTATGAAAGTGCTCAGTTCCTGTATATTTTAGTTGCTGCTTGCTTGTTCTCTCATTATCCGAAAGAGACGCGTCTTGACTATATCCGTCGCTTTTATGATGCCGCATCGACATTTAAAATTTCGCTACCAACGCCAATTATGGCGGGGGTTCGTACACCAACCCGTCAATTCAGCTCTTGTGTGTTGATCGAATGTGGCGATAGCTTAGATTCTATCAATGCGACATCCAGTGCAATTGTTAAGTATGTTTCTCAACGTGCGGGTATCGGTGTGAATGCAGGCCGCATTCGTGCATTAGGCAGCCCAATTCGTAGCGGCGAAGCCTTCCATACAGGCTGTATTCCGTTTTATAAGCACTTCCAAACTGCGGTAAAATCTTGTTCGCAAGGTGGTGTTCGTGGTGGTGCAGCGACACTCTTCTACCCACTATGGCATTTAGAAGTAGAAAGCTTATTAGTGCTGAAAAACAACCGTGGTGTTGAAGGTAACCGTGTTCGTCATATGGACTATGGTGTTCAAATCAATAAGTTGATGTATGAGCGCTTAATCAAAAACCAAGATATTACCCTGTTTAGCCCATCCGATGTGCCAGGCTTATATGATGCCTTCTTTGCTGATCAAGAAGAGTTTGAACGCCTGTATACCACTTATGAGCAAGACGATAATATCCGTAAGTCTAGTGTTAAAGCGGTTGATCTGTTCTCGTTAATGATGCAAGAACGTGCTTCAACAGGCCGTATCTATATTCAAAACGTTGACCACTGTAACACTCACAGCCCATTCGACCCACAGATTGCGCCAGTGCGTCAGTCAAACCTATGTTTAGAGATTGCACTACCAACGAAGCCATTGAATAACATCAATGATGAAGAAGGTGAAATTGCACTCTGTACGCTATCTGCCTTTAACTTAGGTGCGATTGAAAGTCTTGATGAGTTGGAAGAACTTGCGGTGCTCGCTGTACGTGCGCTAGATGCCCTGCTCGATTATCAAGATTACCCCATCATTGCAGCTCAGAAAGGCGCCATGGGCCGTCGTACTTTAGGTATCGGTGTCATTAACTATGCTTACTACTTGGCGAAACACGGTGTCCGTTATTCTGATGGCAGTGCCAATAATTTGACCCATAAAACGTTTGAAGCGATCCAATACTATCTATTGAAAGCCTCTAACGAATTAGCAAAAGAACAAGGCGCATGTCCTTGGTTCAATGAAACAACCTATTCGCAAGGTATTCTACCTATTGATACCTATAAGAAAGAGTTGGATAAGTTAACCAATGAGCCGCTGCATTATGATTGGGAAGCGCTACGCAAAGATATTCAACAATATGGTTTGCGTAACTCAACCTTGTCTGCTTTGATGCCGTCAGAAACATCATCACAGATTTCTAACGCAACTAATGGTATTGAGCCACCTCGTGGTTATATCAGTATTAAAGCATCGAAAGACGGTATTTTACGTCAAGTTGTTCCTGATTATGAAAATCTAAAAGGCGCGTATGAGCTGTTATGGCAAATGCCTTCAAACAGCGGTTATCTACAATTAGTCGGTATTATGCAGAAGTTTATTGATCAATCGATCTCTGCAAACACCAACTATGACCCTACACGCTTTGCAACTGGCAAAGTACCAATGAATCAATTGCTAAAAGATTTATTGCTCGCCTATAAGTTTGGTGTGAAAACACTTTACTACCATAACACTCGCGATGGCGCGGAAGATGTTCAAGGTGATCTGGAAGAAGTTGTTGAGTCAGCGGATTCAGATTGTGAAGGCGGCGCGTGTAAAATTTAATAGGAATTGTTATGTCACATACTTACACCATCTTCTCACAAAAGAGAAATGACCAACTGTTGGAGCCGATGTTTTTCGGCCAACCGGTTAACGTTGCTCGTTATGACCAACAAAAATACCCGATTTTCGAAAAGCTAATCGAAAAGCAATTGTCATTTTTCTGGCGTCCAGAAGAAGTTGACGTTTCTCGTGATCGCATTGACTATAATGCATTGCCTGACCATGAGAAGCACATCTTTATCAGTAACCTGAAATACCAAACGCTACTTGATTCTATTCAAGGTCGTAGCCCTAACGTGGCATTATTGCCACTCATTTCAATCCCTGAGCTGGAAACTTGGGTTGAAACTTGGTCATTCTCAGAAACAATTCACTCACGTTCTTATACGCATATTATTCGTAATATCGTCAATGACCCAGCGATTATCTTTGATGATATCGTTGAAAATGAGGAAATCCTCAAACGTGCGCGTGATATCTCTGCTTATTATGACACCTTGATTGAGATGACGAACTATTATCATATGTTCGGTGAAGGGACTCATACCTGTAACGGCAAACAAATCACAGTGTCACTGCGTGCCCTAAAGAAACAACTGTATTTGTGTCTGATGAGCGTTAATGCGTTAGAAGCTATCCGTTTCTATGTTAGCTTTGCATGCTCGTTTGCTTTTGCAGAACGCGAACTAATGGAAGGCAATGCTAAAATCATTAAACTGATCGCTCGTGATGAAGCGCTACATTTAACAGGCACTCAGCATATGCTGAATCTGTTACGTTCAGGTCAAGATGACCCTGAAATGGCTGAAATTGCAGCAGAGTGCGAAGACGAGTGTTATAAACTGTTTGTGGATGCGGCAGAGCAAGAGAAAGAGTGGGCAGAATATCTCTTCAGTGAAGGCTCAATGATTGGCTTGAACAAAGATATTTTGTGTCAATACGTTGAGTATATTACTAATATTCGTATGCAAGCTGTTGGGTTAAAACTGCCATTCGAGACTCGCTCAAACCCAATACCTTGGATCAACGCATGGCTGGTCTCTGATAACGTGCAAGTCGCCCCACAAGAAGTTGAAGTCAGTTCCTATCTGGTCGGTCAGATTGACTCTGAAGTCAATACTGATGACTTGAGTGATTTCGAACTCTAATCATGGCAAGCCATAAAGTCACCCTGCGCTTATCGCAGGGTGTACAAGTCCCCTATCACACCGAAGTCCATTCTAGCTTACTTGATGCTCTTGAAGATAGCCGCATTCCTGTGGAGTATCAGTGTCGAGAAGGTTACTGTGGTTCGTGCCGAGTGATGCTGCTGAAAGGAAAAGTCGGTTATAAACAAAAACCACTTGCCTTTGTTCAAGAAGGTGAAATTTTGCCTTGTTGCTGTCACCCCCTTTCTGATATCGAAATCGGCTAACAATAGCAGCGATAACGCTAACACAATGTCATCGCTGCTAATGACTTAACCTGCTCAGTTGTTATAAATAGCCATATAATCCAGCAAATACCCAACCGAATACACAGGACACACCAACCCCAATCAAACCCGGCAAGATAAAGCTGTGATTAATGACAAATTTACCTATTCGTGTTGTACCTGAACGGTCAAATTGGATAGCGGCTAAGTCACTGGGGTAAGTTGGCAGTATGTAGTAGCCGTAACAAGCAGGCGCTGATGCAATAATATACGCAGGGTCAACACCAATGCCTAACGCAATCGGAACGACAGCAGCCAATGCAGCCGCTTGTGAATTCACAAATTTAGAAACCAATAATAGGATCACCGCATAAGCCCAAGGGTAATCTTTTACCAATGCCCCTAAAGTCCCTTTGATCTGATCCATGTGGGCACCAAACATGGTTTCAGCCATCCAAGCAATCCCATAGACCGCCACAATCGCAATCATCCCAGAACGGAAGACTTCATTTTTCGAAATTTGCCCTGGGTTAGTTTTACAAATAATGATGATCAGAGCACCCGCCAATAACATAAACATCTGGATCACAAGCACCATCGATAATGGCTTACCATTCACCAGAGGTCTTAACTCAGAGAATGCGCCCAACACAGCCACCACCGCTATGGATGCTAAGAAGATCCACATTGCTACCCAATTAATTTTTGGCAATTTTTTATCGAGCAGTGTGGCACTATCGCCATATACATACTCATAGTTTTCATGCACTGAAATAAATTTTTGAAACTCTGGGTCCTTATCGAGATCCTTCCCTCTAAACCAGCTAAAAATACCGATTGCCAATATACCAATCAGAGTCGATGGGATAGTGATGGCTAATAAGTCTAAAAACTCAAGAGATTGACCATTAATGGTGATGCCATTCAGCATTGCGACGAGCGATACCACTGCAACAGAAACGGGGCTAGCAATGATCCCCATTTGTGCACCAATACTACTTGCTGCCATTGGTCTTTCAGGACGAATATTATTTTTAATCGCGGCATCATAGATAATTGGCAGGATGGTATACACCACATGCCCTGTACCACACAAAATGGTTAAAATGCAGGTAACAAAAGGTGCCACAATAGAGATGTATTTTGGGTTTTTACGTAGTAGTCGTTCTGCAATTTGTAGCATGACATCCAAACCGCCTGATGCTTGTAACGTCGCTGATGCTGCAACAACAGCGATGATGACAAGCATGACATCAACAGGCGGTTTTCCAGGAGGTAAGCCAAAGCCGAAAACCAGTATCACAAGACCGACACCGCCTAACAGCCCTAATGCCATTCCTCCTTTTCTCGCGCCATAAAACAAGCAGACGAGAATAATGGCGAGTTGTATCAAAAAGTCCATAAGTTCATCCTTTTCATTAATGTATCCTTACATTATCCGGATGAAAGATTGACAGATTTTTGATTTATATTAATGAGTGAAAAAATTTAATATTATTTTTCCACACTATTTTCCTGCCTTGTCACAAAATTAATTTTAATTTATTGAGACACTGTCCCGTTAAATTAAAAACCACATTAAAATCAATTCATTAATTAACACCATTAACATAATTAACCACATAAATTCACTTTTGATAGTTAATATTCATAACTGAAATTAATTAATAATCAAAATTTATTCGCTGTTATTTTCAGCAGTCATAATAAAAAACACCCATCACTGTAAAATTATATTTACACTCATTGTAATTTAGATTTGACAGATAAATCATGATCGCATAACCTGCACAACTTATTAATCTACGACTTTTAATCAGAGGAATTTGTGAAAAATCGTACGCTAGGTAGCGTTTTAATCGTTGCAGGAACAACAATCGGTGCAGGGATGCTGGCTATGCCACTTGCCGCAGCAGGTGTCGGTTTCACAGGTATCATATGCCTACTTATCGGTCTCTGGATGTTAATGAGTTATACCTCATTACTTCTCGTGGAAGTCTATCAATATAATCCACCCGATATGGGTTTAGGTTCAGTCGCTAAAAAGTATCTCGGTCCCGTAGGGCAGATTGTGACTGGGTTAAGTATGTTATTATTAATGTACGCTCTTACCACAGCCTATATTGGCGGTGCTGGCGTACTGATCTCTGATAGCTTACTGTCTTGGTGGGGATTACATCTCTCAACAAAATCCGCAATTATTTTATTTACACTCATCGGCGGCGCCGTGGTATGTATCGGTACCCATTCCGTCGACTTTATTAATCGCCTCTTATTTACAGCTAAAATTATCTTTTTAGTGATTATGTTGGCGGTAATGTTACCCCATGTCGAAAGCGTCAATTTAACCAATATGCCTGTCGAGAAAGGCTTACTGCTTGCGGCCGTTCCGGTTATCTTTACCTCATTTGGTTTCCATGGCAGCGTTCCAAGCTTAGTGAACTATATGAATGGTGACGTCCGTAAACTGCGTATTATTTTTATTACAGGTAGTGCAATCCCTCTCGTCGCTTATATCTTATGGCAAATCGCTACGTTAGGTTCCATTCCAGCCAATACCTTTTTAGGCATTTTAGCGCAAGAAGCTGGGTTAAATGGCTTACTGACGGCTATTCGTGATGTTGTCGCAACTCCACGGGTTAATATTGCGGTGAGTTTATTTATGGATCTTGCGCTAGCGACTTCATTTTTAGGGGTGGCTCTTGGGTTATTTGATTACCTTGCGGATCTCTTTAAACGCAGTAATCGTCTATTTGGGCGTCTACAGACAGGCGTATTAACCTTTTTACCACCTCTACTTTCTGCCTTGTTTTTCAGTAGTTTTGTGCAAGCCTTAACCTATGCGGCAGTGGCGTTGTCTGTATTGGCGCTTATCATTCCTGCTTTACTGACTCTACGTGTCAGAGCGATTGAAAAGCCTACCGCTAATCAAGCCCACTACCAAGTGAAAGGGGGCTCTGTTGTGTTGGGTATTGTGCTACTTTGTGGTGTCGCTGTTATTGCGATTCAATTCGCTATTGTTGCAGGATTCTTACCTAATGTCGGGTAATTTTGAGCCTGCACTAGCCAACAAAAAACCCGTACCATGTACGGGTTTTCTCTATTTAGCTCAATAAAGTGCTAACTCATTAGAAGCTTAAACCTGCTCCAACATACCAACCATCCGCAATTTTGTTGCTTGGATTGTTATGATTGCCTTTAATGTCAATGATACGATAGCCCGCATCAATTGATAATGGTTTAAACACAGTATAAGTCGCCCCTACTTTCGCTTCAGTATAAGCATCACTACCTGAAGTCAGTGACGCTGGCGCACCGTAAGCTTCACCATAAATGTTCAGTGACGGCATAACTTGCCAACCTAACCCTGCACCCGCGGCAAGAGCCATACCATCTTTGTTGTCTTCAGGTGAAAGATATAATGCTTTACCACCAACATAGGCTGAAAACGGCCCTAAAGGCAAACCAAAGGTTGCGCCTAAGCTCCCCATTTGGCCATCATGGTCACTACGCGCCCATGAGCCATCAAATGCAAGCCCTGAACCTTTAGTTCCGATCCCAGCACTTAATTCAGTGTAATGCTCACCAGCACTCGCATTGACAGATATCGCTTGAGCAGTGCCCACAAACATAAGTGATGATGCCGCTGCGGCGACAAAGAATAATCCTTTACGCATATTATTGCCCCAATAAATAGAAATTATTCGTTAATATTACAATATATAAATCCTATTCTCAGTAGTTATTACTGTTTTTTACTTTTCATGCCACCAAGACGACTTTTCTACAACATAGGCGGGTGTTTCTATTTATTTTTAATCAGTTATCACAGCAATCGGCACCATGTATTAGTTATTATCCAACCAATCAACTATAATCGAATGATAATACGGAATTATCTGCATTTACCGTTTATTTTGATGCATATTAAATGAATTTTATAGTTTTATTGTCTGTAAATTACTGGAGTATTGTGATGAAAAAGAAAGGTCTCACTACCGCATCTGGCGCCCCTGTTGTGGATAATAATAACGTAATGACAGCTGGCCCACGTGGCCCAATGCTATTACAAGATGTGTGGTTTTTAGAAAAACTCGCTCACTTTGACCGTGAAGTCATTCCTGAGCGCCGTATGCACGCTAAAGGTTCAGGTGCATTTGGTACTTTTACGGTTACCCATGATATTACTCGCTATACCCGAGCAAAAATATTTTCTTCTGTAGGCAAAAAAACGGATATGTTTGCTCGCTTCTCAACGGTAGCCGGTGAGCGTGGTGCCGCAGATGCAGAACGTGATATCCGTGGCTTTGCATTAAAATTCTATACAGAAGAAGGAAACTGGGATTTAGTTGGTAACAACACCCCAGTATTCTATCTTCGTGACCCACTGAAATTCCCTGACTTAAACCACGTCGTTAAACGCTGCCCTTATAGCAATATGCGCTCAATGGCCTATAAATGGGATTTCTTCTCTCACTTACCTGAATCACTCCACCAACTGACCATTGACGTCAGTGACCGAGGCATTCCACGTAGCTATCGCCACATGCACGGTTTTGGTAGTCATACCTATAGCTTTATCAATGACAAAAATGAACGCTTTTGGGTTAAGTTCCATTTCCGTTGCCAGCAAGGCATTGAAAATTTGATGGACGATGAAGCAGAAGCGATTATTGGTAAAGATCGTGAAAGCTCTCAGCGTGACCTATTTGATGCAATCAATAAAGGTGACTATCCGCGTTGGGCGCTACAGATCCAAGTCATGCCTGAAAATGAAGCGTCAAAAGTGCCTTATAACCCATTTGACCTCACTAAAGTATGGCCACATAAAGATTACCCATTGATTGATGTTGGTTATTTTGAGCTAAACCGTAACCCTGCTAACTATTTTTCAGATGTTGAACAAGCCGCATTCAACCCAGCCAACATTGTGCCTGGCATCGGATTTTCTCCTGATAAAATGTTACAAGGACGCTTATTCTCTTATGGGGATACTCAACGTTATCGCTTAGGTGTGAACCACTATCAAATCCCAGTTAACTCACCGCGTTGCCCATTCCATAACTACCATCGTGATGGGGCAATGCGCGTTGACGGTAACAGTGGTAACGGCGTAACTTATGAGCCGAACAGTGCAGGTATGTTCCAAGAACAACCTAATTTCAGTGAGCCTCCATTAACCCTTGAAGGTGCAGCTGATCATTGGAACCATCGTGAAGATGAGGATTATTTCAGCCAGCCCCGTGCATTATACGAGCTGTTGGATGATGCAGAGCATCAACGCATGTTCCAACGTATTGCTGGTGAATTGATTGAAGCCTCTGAAGAAACCCAGAAACGTCAAATCGACCTCTTTAAGCAGGTACATCCTGAGTATGGCGCGGGTGTCGAAAAAGCACTGAATAACCTTAAATAATTTGGTTATCTAATCGAAAAATCAGGCTTTATTTCTAGAGCCTGATTTTTTTATTACAGACGCCAATGAAGCTGATTGACTCTCCATAACAATCGGTTGTTATTAAGAGGAGAATATTTGTTGGTGTACCCAACTTTTTACCTGCTGACGAGAGACTTTAATACCGGTATTTTTTAATTCGGCGTCTAAAGGATAAAAGTGCACAGGATATTGGTATGGAGCCAGTTTATCTTTTAACCAATCAGCAATACCCGCTAATACGCTTTTGTCGATTAACTCAATGACGGCAACAGGCCTTTGACCAAACTCCGCATCATCAATAGGAATAATAAAACTCTGGCTAACTGCGGGGTGGTTATTGATAATGCTTTCAATGTCTTCAGGTTGTACGCATTCACCACCACTAATAAACAAATTATCCAAGCGCCCAATCACATGGTATTCTCCATCGATATATGCACCTTTATCATTGGTTTTAAACCAACCATCTTGGGTTTTTAACGGTTTGATTTCCCCATCAAACCAATACCCCATGGCTTGACTCTGTGATTGGATTTGTATTTCACTATCCATCAAGCGAACCTGTTTACCTATCAGGGGCAATCCTACGCCCTTTTTGCCATCAGCGCGTTTTGCACAAACGGTTGAAGCCATTTCGGTCATGCCATAACCACTCCAGCACTCAATACCTTGGCTTGATGCCAAATTGGTTAGTGAGGTGGGTATTGTCGCCCCGCCAAGTAATACTTGCCGTAGCGTTAATGGCGGATTTTCCTCCTGATTGAGAAGTCGCCACAGTTGTGTTGGTACCAATGAAGCATGGGTAATACCTTGCAACGCTTGTGTTAATGGAGAAGATTTAATCGCTAATCTCGCCCCTCTTCCTAACCATCGCCACAATATTCCTTGCCCTGAAACATGAAATAACGGTAAAGAAAGTAACCAGCAGTCACTCTGTTGATAGTCCATCGCCTGTAATACGCCATTAGCACTATCAAGATGAGCAAACATGGAATGAACCGCGGCCTTCGGTAACCCCGTAGAGCCGGATGTCAGAATTAAGGTTGCAGGTTGCCGAGTTAATTCACAAAAGCATGGCAGATCATAGTGTGTTAATTTTTGAGAAACAGTGAGATCAGGCGGCAGCGTTAAAGTCGAATAATGAAATGCATTTAGCAGGCCATCTGCAAAATCAATCACAAAATCAATATTCAGATGCGGAAGCAATTCTTCAAGCAATAAGATGGGCAAGCGAGGATTGAGCGGCAAAACTTTCGCCCCACAGCGCAAAATAGCGAGTTGACTTAATAACAATTCAACACTGTTTTTGCCCCGTAAAATGACCGTTTGGCCTTTTTTGAGTCCTTGTTTATCAAAATGATAAGCAAGATTTATGACGTTTAAATTCAATTGTTGCCAAGTCAGTGAAGCAACATCGGTTATCAACGCAATTGCATCAGGTTGATGGCTGGCCCAGTGTTGCCAAGGCCAGTCTTTAAACGGTGTTAACTCTGCCATTCGATAATAAGTTCATCTAGTTGCATAACAGGCAGCGTGCTATTTGGCCAAGTACGTATAAGTTGAGACTGGATAAGATCTAACGTGTCGAGCCCAGGTATCGTATTCGGTGTTAGTTGATGAGCAATTCTTGCCAACTGGGTTAACCCAAAACTGGTCTCAATTGATGAACTGATCACCGCTTGCAAACCATGGTGATGAGCTTCTTGAACCAGCTGCCGACAATAGGCAAGGCTTCCCGTTAACGTCGGTTTGATCACAATCGCTGCCACGCCCGGTTGCGCTTCGACTTTAAAACCTTCTTCGCGAACGCTCTCATCCCATGCGATCGCAATACCGGTATCCGCGGCATATTGCAGTGATTCTTCACGGGTTTTGCACGGTTCTTCGAGAAAAGCGATTCGATCACGATAGTCTGGGTTCACATATTTGGCAAAGCCATCGGCTTTCGCTCGCGTCCAACTACGGTTAGCATCAAGGCGTAACGTTAAGTCAGGTACAGCTTCCAGCAACAAATTAGCGACCATGCCATCACGTACCGCTTCATACAATCCAACTTTAACCTTGGCGATTTTTTCACCTTCCATAGCATCAAGGCGTAAGATTAAATCGTCCGGATCGCCACTACATAATGGTGCTTTTCGATAATCAGCTTGTTCAGGCAATTCACCTGATAATTCCGCCAATGCACAGCTACAACCGAAAGCAACTGAGGGTAATGCACTATCCGCCAATGGCTGACCGCTGACCCATTCAGTCAGTCTCTGCTTGGCTTCCTCAGTCGCTTCTAGCAATGTTTCTTGACTAAATTCGGGGAGAGGAGAAATTTCTCCCCATCCTTCGTTATCCCCATCTTGTAAGCGAACCAGCAATCCATCACGAGTTTTCAGACGTTGGTAACGTAGGATAACGCCTGCCTCCATCGGCAGGCTAAATGTATAAAGTGTTGCTTTACGCATTACGGATTACGCTTATATTTAGAAAAGTCTGGCGCACGTTTTTCATTAAATGCGTTACGCCCTTCTTGGCCTTCCTCTGTCATATAGAACAACATAGTTGCATTACCGGCCAATTCTTGCAGCCCTGCTTGACCATCACAGTCTGCATTCAGTGCCGCTTTCAAACAACGCAGTGCCATTGGGCTATTTTCAAGCATTTCACGGCACCAACGGACTGTTTCTTTTTCGAGATCAGCGTAAGGCACTACGGTATTCACTAACCCCATATCCAAGGCTTCTTTTGCATCGTATTGACGGCACAGGAACCAAATTTCACGTGCTTTCTTTTGTCCAACAATACGCGCCATATAAGATGCACCCCAACCCCCATCGAACGACCCCACTTTAGGCCCAGTCTGACCAAAGATCGCATTATCTGCTGCTATTGTGAGGTCACACATCATATGCAAGACGTGACCGCCACCAATAGCAAAGCCTGCTACCATCGCAACCACGGGTTTCGGACATGTACGAATTTGGCGCTGGAAATCTAGAACATTCAGGTGATGAGTGCCACTCTCGTCACGATATCCGCCGTAATCACCGCGAATTTTTTGGTCACCGCCTGCACAGAATGCTTTTTCCCCTTCACCCGTTAGAATAATGGTACCAACTTTATCGTCATAACGCGCATCAGATAAGGCTTGGATCATTTCTTTAACGGTTTGTGGACGAAACGCGTTACGCACCTGTGGACGATTAATCGTAATTTTTGCAATCCCTTCCGGTGACTTGTGATAAAAAATATCATCAAACCCTTCAGAGCAATCTTGCCATTCGATTGGGGCATAGAGTTTTTCTTCGTTAGGATAAATCATTATCAAGTTCCTTTAACCACAGATGATAGAAAATACTGAAGTGCAGTGGCATAGCCATTCGGGTTTTCCCGATGCGCATTATGCCCTGCATTCTTAATTAGCGTAATCGGCAAAGCATATTGTTGCGAAACGCATCGAAATTTTTGGTCTTGTTCACCACAAAAATAGCGAAATGGAAGTGTTAACTGTTGCAGTTTATCGGCTAAAAATGGTTGTTTAGACAATGAAGTGCCTTCTAGCATATCGGCAATACGACGGGGATCATTGGCTTGTCGTAATAAAATTAATTGCTGACGTTGGCTATCGCTTAAACTAGCAAATACAGGTTGTTGATACCAATCGTACAATACGCTTTCGATTGGCTCATGGCGAAACCGTTGCGCCCAAGAGTGGTCATTCAGGTAACGGGCATCACGTTCTGATTGTGTCTTCAAGCCAACATTTCCCCCTTCAACAACTAAGCCACATAAACCTGTAGGCTGACGGTAACATGCCGTGTGCATAGCCAGCCGCGCCCCTAAAGAATAACCAATGAGGTAATAATTTTCGATACCATGGTATTGCAGGAGCTGGATGAGGTATTCATCAAAATCAGCAAAACTTGAGCAAGTTATCTCCTGAGATCGCCCATGCCCAGGTAAGTCGATACATAATGATGGCAAATGTGGATACAGTTTAATAATCGGTAGCCACTCATCCGCGCAACCCAGTAATCCATGTAACCACACTAGCCAAGGCACTGTTTGGTTCTCATTGTAACGATATGCCGCTAACATCAAAGATTACCGACTTCATCGAGTAATTGTTTTAATGTACGAGCGCCCTCGTCACTATCAACAATCAATTCGATTAACAAACAACCTTGTTGGTTAAACCAAAATTGTTCAACCAAGGTTTTGAGTGATAACCAGTCTTTAGGCGCCGCATACTGTAACCCAAACATCAAGGCCGCATGCTCAAAATTCACATTCTGCGGCATGCAGTAATAAGGTTCCCTCGCCTCTTCTGGTGTAGGTAACATCGAAAAAATTTGTCCGCCATTGTTATTCACCACGATCAAAATAGTCGGTGCTGAAGGCGCACGTAAGAGGGCAAGACTATTGAGGTCATAGAGGGCGGAAAGATCACCGACAATCCCTAATGTAGGTTTTATTGTGGCGCGTTGCACACCAGCCATGGTGGATATCAATCCATCAATACCACTTGCCCCACGATTACTATACACAGGGTAACCTTCAGGCAGCTGTGCCAAAGCATCAACCAACCGTACGATCAGGCTATTACCAACAAATAATTGTCCTTTAGGGGGTAACAGTTGAGGTAATTGATGAGCGACCGCCGCCTCAGAAAACTGGTTGTGTAACTTCGCGGTGACATGCTGTTGAGTGCGTTTTGTCAAAGCCCATAGCTTTTCACACCATGGGCTTCTAGGCTGGGCGGGATGAGCATCCAACCAACCTTTAATTGAACAAGTCAATTTGCGTCCATAATGGTTTGCTGGGTCAAGGCGTCCTGGGATCATATCAATAATCCAGTACTCTTGTGGTTGGCATTGTGCTTGCCACTGTAATAACCGTTTGCCAGTTAAACTCGAACCAAGTTGTATCACTAACTCAGCCTCATCGAGCCACGCTTTAGCTTGCGGATGGGCGAGCCATAAATCAGCACAAGGATGAATTTGCCCTGTTTGTGATAAAACATCACTAATCAATGGCCAACCTAATGTTTTCGCCCAATTCGCGACATGCTCACCCTCTTGGGCGTTCATTCGCCCCGCAATCACAACCCCTTTTTTTTGTCGCCAAAAATACCAATCCGCAATATGCGCTACTGTATTCGTTAAGGGTTCGCTTAACCAAGGTAACTGAGAGTTCCACCAATTACCGAGCTGCTGCTGCCAGTCATAATCCCCTTCCGTCTCGCCATATAAAGGCTCCGCAAACGGACAGTTAATATGGAAAGCGCCATGACGCAATTGATTCATACCATTATCAATGGCGCTTACCAGCCATTTGGGTGAAATATCACGGGTTGGTCGTGGCAACATCAAGCTTTGAGCTGGGTGCGATGCAAAAATATGCGTCTGGCGAATCGCTTGATTAGCACCACAATCGATTAACTCAGGCGGCCTATCCGCCGTCAAAAAAATGACTTTCTCTCCCGTCAAGCCTGCTTCAATTAATGATGGATAGAGATTTGCCACCGCCGTGCCCGATGTCACAATGACGCCTACAGGTTCAAGACTTGCCTTCGCTAACCCTAACGCTAAGTGTCCTAGACCTCTTTCATCAAAATGTGTATGGCAATGCAACTTATTATTCTTTGCCGCGGCAAGAGTTAAAGGTGTGGAACGCGAACCAGGCGCAATACAAATATGTTTCATGCCATGACGAGTGAGCGCTTCGATAATAATCTCAGCCCAACGCAGATTAAAAACAGAATTCGACATAATGAGCTCAATAAGTTATTTATTATCAGTTAGTGTAATGCGCTTAATATAAATTTCTTGATCTTAGAACAATTTTTAATGAACTAATTGAAACCAAAAGAAAATAACCCTGTTATGACTAAGGTTTTTCGCTACGCTCCAGCAGAGATTTCAACCCAGCCGCTTTATTTTCAATCTCGATCCACTCTTGCTCAGGATCTGAATCGCTGACGATCCCAGCGCCTGAAAATAACGAGAGTTGTTGATTTTCAATTTGCGCACAACGTAGCGATACCGCAAACTCGCTTTTATTTAGACTCACAAAGCCACCAGTACCTGCATACCAACGACGTGAGAAAGGCTCGTGTTCACTTAAAAATTGCCGAGCCACCGTACGCGGTAAACCACAGACTGCTGCTGTTGGCTGTAAACGCTGTAAGCATTCGCTGTCAGATGGAGAAATCAGCGTCGCAGCAATCGACCGGTAAAGATGTTGAATTTTACGTAAACGAATAACTTTTGCCGCAGAGACATCGATACCCGTCACCACGCCTTGTAATTGTTGGCAAATATCATCCACCACCACTAAATTTTCATGTTGATTTTTACTATCTTCCAATAACCACTTTGCATTTTCTGCTGCAATCGTATCATCAAGATGATTCGCCACCGTACCAGCAAGTGCTTCAGAGTGTAATTGTGTGCCTTGACGTAAGTACAAACGTTCAGGCGTCGATGATATAAAACCCGATTCTTGACTAAACGCCATCATAAAATGATAGCACTGAAAATTGACTTGTTGACTCGCAGACAAAAATTCAGCCGCAGCGATTGGTTGGGATAAGCTCAATTTTGTTTCACGAGCCATCACCACTTTTTCCATATGACCCGCTTTCATTCGTGTAATGGCCTCGGTCAATAAGCTGCACCACTGCTCTTTTTCAGGAAAATGTTCATGACCGACGATTTCCGTATGTAATGTAAGAGGTTGTGTTGGTGCGGGTTTTATTTGCTGTAAAAATTCAATAGCCGATAAACGGTCTTGTTCCCCTTGGATATTTAGGTAAACAGATACCGATGAACGGACACGATAAATTTCTAAACGAGGTAAAAAATAAAAAGTGGCATGTTGCTTATCTTCAAGCGAAATACCTTCACCTACGGCATTCCAGCCGTTGAGTCCCCATAAACGCATGTCGGGATATTCAGTATGCTCAGATAAAAATTGTTCAGCATCAACAATGGAATGAAAGGTTTTTACTTTGCCTATCGTGCTGCATTCATCACTTCCTGTACGGTGATACCAATAAAATTGAGGATAGCAGGATTGTTCAGATAGCCAAGCTAACCCAGGAAATGTAGCAGATTCACCTAGTTGCCAGTGTAAACGAATGAATTCTTGGTTGCCCAATGCCAAAGTTGACAGTTGATGAAGAATTTCAGTTATTAAATTATCTATTTTTTTATGTACCACTTTCGATCCCTACTGCCACACTCAACAAAGACTATTCATAATTATATAGTGCAATATAATTTATTAATACATTGATTATTTCTGACAATAGATGTAACTCATAATAAAATCAAATTTGTCTTCGTTATTGATGATAAACACAGCAATAAAAACATACTTATCTTATTGTACAATATAATAAATTTAACTTTAAATACCCCTTTAGTAGGTATCAAACGCTTGCGCCGTAATAGCTTAAAAGATAAACAAACCTATGTATGCTGATTATTTATTAAACATGTTTATCTATAATAAAGCCACTCATAGTAACCTCGTCATATTACAATATGCTTAAGACAGCACTTTATGTGAAATGCCATTGATTCTTGTTAATTGATTAAAATAAAAATAGCGCTTGATAAGAATAATGATCATCCTTTATGGTGAACAAGCTAACTCAAATAGCAATAAGATTAAAAATAATCGCTTAAATTTAATTCTATTCTTAATAGGATTTTTTGATTCTGCTAATCACCCTAAACCGTGAATAATTAGCAGCAATTTAAATAGAGTCTTACTGTATAACTAAAAACAAAAATAATTATTTATCGTTTAATATTAAAGCTAAAATCGATAATAAACTTCATATTAATTATATTAACATATCAATTTCTAATATATTTTTTCATATTTTAGTATCTACTTTTACCGCATGCTTCAAGTAGCTTATTCACTCTTACGCGGGTAAATGAAAATCTAATGTTGTTAAATGGACCATTTGATTAGAGATTATATTATTTCTATTTTATCTTTCTCAACGTGGCAACCATTTAGTGATTTTCTGCTGTATACCTTTTATTTAACCCCTAATGTTAAATTGGAAATTAACCATTATGAGTGACATAGCTTATGATAAAATAATTGAAAAAGAGAATATTGGAACAGCAACTCTTGCATTATTAACTAATCAAGATCCCTATTCTGCAAGGTCAGCCGGTATTTTTACTCACCAAGACCTGTCAAATATCCATAAATATATTCACTTTGCGCTATCATTACCCACTTCTACACTAGAAATATTATCTTGGCTTAAAATTGGTGAGTCCACAAACTTACCTATAGAAACGAATGTTCTGACTGAAACTATCCAATTGATTCACCGTCATGCAAGTCATTGGGACAGTATTGAACAAGAGGTTAAACAGCAATCTGTTAATTTATCATTAATTAGCAGAAATATTGTCCAGACTGGAAATCAAATTATTCATTATATAAATGACATGCCTATTATCCAACAAATAGCGAATAGTGTTGAGGGCCTTTCTAATGAAGATCTTGATGGCATTACTTACCAAAATGACGACCAGCAAATTGCTACTGAGCTATTAAGTATACTCGGTCTTATCCACGATGATATTAAAATACAAGCCAATAAAACAGCGAGCATAAAAAATAGCATTTCAGATTTTCGCATTCACATTATTGGTGGAAATCTATCCAATCGACAACATGTTGACTCACTCCTTTTTAAGGTAAAATCTATTTATATGCAGCTAGACTCCACAGATGCAACTGACTCTGAAACCTATCATCTTGAAAAAATAGCGTTACTCAAAAAAGAAATTTTTCAATTAGAAAAAGAATATAGCCATTTTGTTAAATTGAGCTTTACAGGGCTTGCGGGTGGACTCATTGGTTTAGTGATTACTGGCGGAATTTTTGGTAGCAAAGCAGAAAAAATCCGCCATCAAAAAAATGAATTATTAAAAGAGATAAGCAACATTAATGACAAAATAAATCAGGACCGTTTTATAAAGAAAACTATCTTTGACATTCAAATTAACCTACAAAAAATTGAAAGTCATTTTAAAGATGCTCGCTTAGCAATTGATCACTTAGATTATATGTGGCTAGTGATTTTAACTGAAATCAAGCAATCGATAGAGACCTTCGCTCGCATTGATAATGCCGCTAATCTTTTAAAATTTATTACTCGTTTTAAAAAAATTATCACCGCCTGGGCTTCTGTGCAAACTTATTCAGAACAACTCATTGAGTTATTTGACATTCAATTAACAAAAAACACTCATCTATATTAAAGGTCACATTATGAAGCTCACTGCCAAATCCCCAACCTTACCTTCTATTGAATTTTATCAGATGAGGATGTGTATTAATAAACTCAGTGCATTTAATCAAAACATTCTAGATTATGACCCTATTATTTTTAATCGTATAAAAAACATCTCTGATAAAGCAGAAATACTTAATGAGTTAGTGAGAGACTCATTACCTATAATGAAATTAAAAACACGTTATATAATCAATAGCACAATTAACGAATTATCTCCCATAAATACAACGTTTGAACTTCATCATAAACATCATGATTTAATACTTACAGAATTTATCGATGATTTTTCTGAAGTTAAGACTGAAATAGAAAAACTAAAATTATCAATGCGAAGTATCACAGATTACCTAACAGCGGTACAACTTAAGGAGGAAAATCAGTTAAAAAGTGAATATTATCTAGCTCATCAAAACAAGCTTATCGGGTTAGCGACCAAGAATAAAAAAAAGATACAAGAACTTAATCAAGAAATTAATGCGATTGTAGCCGCCGAAGAGATCATTTTAAACTATAAATTATCTGATATGTTTGAAAAGTTTTTTCCAGAAATAGCGTTTATTGAATCGTTAAATATTCCGCCGTCCAAAAAAGATTTATTAAAAATCGCTATTGATTGTGCAAAACGCTTACTGGTCATTCTTGATAATGGTTTGGATTTTATGAAATTAGTGGATGTGCGTTTATATTTAATCGACCAAATGGCTATCTTACATGAAAAATCAAAACAGTATGAAGAAAGAAATAACCGACTAACCTATTTTCTTATATTAGGTAAAGAAGTCACGCAAATCGATCATCAGCGACAGGAGATTGCTGCTAACTTTCAACAACTACAACGCTATTTTCAGCAATGGATCGATTATATGGCTGATTGTTTACATGAAGAAACATTCAATGTCTATAATGCAATAGAATCCTGTGAAGTATTAATGGAATTTCTTGTGGAAACTGAGTACCAATATCAACGCCAGTTAGCAGATTAAAAAATAAAGAGCGGTAACCTTTCGATTACCGCTCTTTTACATGCTATGTCTGTGCTACGTTGTTATTACAGACTAATGACTGCTAATGCACTTGAAGCGATATTGATCAGCGGCTGTGGCCATACCCCCATTAAGATAACGATGATGGCGCAGATCACTGCCACGACGGTACCAAATGTTGCCTTTTCTGGGCCTGTATAGCGGTCAGCGTGCTCTGCATCACGGCTATATAAGCTAGCCATAAAGCGTAGATAATAGAACAAGCCAATTGCACTCCCCACAACCACGGCTCCGGTTAACCACCACAATTCAGCATTCACAGCAGAAATGATCACATAGAATTTACCAATAAACCCTAATGTGATTGGCACACCTGCCAATGAAAGCATCATCACTGTCAATACCGTTGCCAGTACTGGCTTGTGCCAGAACAGACCACGGAAAGCACTCATGTCGTCTTGGTCATCACCACGGTATGGGCTAGAGACAATACTAATCGCGCCGAATGCACCTAAGCTTGCAAACAAGTAACCGGCTAAATAAATCGCTACGGTAACTTGTGATGCTATGGGGTCGACTCGTAGTGCTACCAATGCAACTAATAAGTAGCCCATATGTGAAATCGATGAGTAACCCAGCAGGCGCTTTGCACTTTTCTGAGTGATAGCCAGAAGGTTACCAAACAGAATCGACGCAATCGCAATAACACTGACAACAATCGCCAATGTATGACTTTGTGCCGCTGGTGCTTCCATAAAGATACGCATTAGTACCGCGAAGATACCAATTTTACTGCCTGTCGCAAGGAATGCAGATACAGGGGCTGGCGCACCTTGATACACATCCGGAGTCCATAACTGGAATGGGAACAGTGATAGCTTAAAGCCAAAACCAACAATCAGCATCCCCAAACCAACCAAAATCAATGGAGCATGAATTTGGCTATCTGTTAGGCTTTGACCAACCGCGGCAAAACTCAGGCTACCTGATTCCGCATACAGTAATGCAATACCAAACAACAAGAAAGAAGAGGCGGCAGCAGATAGCAGCATATATTTAATGCCTGCTTCTAATGAGCGTTTGCGTTCAAAAGTATAAGCCACTAAGCCAAACAACGGCAGAGAGATTAGCTCAATACCAATGAACATTGACGCCATGTGGTTTGCCATTGAAAGTAGCACACCACCTGCTACAGCGATAGACAGCAGTAAGTGAAACTCTTCTTTATTATCCTTGAAGCCTTCCAACCAATGAAAAGCAAAAATACTGGTCGCCATACCCGCAATGAGGACTAACGCGGTGTAAAACATGGCGTAGCCATCAACACGAATAAGCGGAGTGACTTCCATTGGTAAACTCCCTGCAATAAAGAACAGAGAGAGTAACGCAACTGCGAAGCCGAATACTGTCAAAGTGGCACTTGTTAGATGATCGCGTCGCCACGCAATGGACAGCATCACAACCACCGCGGTCAATCCGACGATCAACAGCGGGAGTATTGCGATCAATTGTTGAGGTGTTATTGTCATGGCGAATTACGGCCTTAATGTTGTAAGTGAAACAGTGTACAGGTTATGTAATGTTTCCATCGCACCCGCTGAAGTATCCAGCAGTGGCTGCGGATAGAAACCGATAATAACCAGTAATACAGCCAGAGCCAGCAGCACACCAAATTCGCGCGCTGTTAACCCTTTCATTTCGCTATCTGATTTCGGTGTTCCGTAATAAGTTTGCTGCATCATCCACAGTGAGTAGACCGATGCGAACACAACACCGAAGACCATTATGCAAGTCACGAGAGTGAATTGGCTGAATGTTCCAAATAGGATCATGAATTCACCAATAAAGTTACCGGTTCCTGGCATACCTAATGTTGCAGCGGCAAAGAACAAAGACAGACCCGGTAACCACTTAATACGTTTCCACAATCCTCCCATCATGCGCATATCACGAGTTTGCGTACGCTCATACAGCTGACCACTGATAATAATCAATGCCGCACCCGATAAACCGTTCGTGATCATTTGGATCACCGCCCCTTGGTACGCAAGCACTGAACTTGCATAGATAGCAACGGTTACAAACCCCATGTGAGACAAGCTACTGTATGCCGCTAAGCGTTTGATGTCAGTCTGTTTGAAGGCTAACCATGCACCGTAGAAGATACTAATTACACCAAGTGTCATGGCAATTGGTGTGAACTGGATAGACGCTTCAGGGAATAGAGGCAAGGTAAAACGCAGCAAACCATAAGCTGCTGTTTTCAACATGATACCTGAGATATCAACAGAACCCGCTGTAGGCGATTGCTCTTGGGTATCTGCCATCCAACCATGGAATGGAACTAACGGCATTTTCACTGCAAAGGCAATAAAGAAGCCTAACATCAGCATAAAGCTAACCGTGCTAGACATCTGAGTACCAAGCAACTCATTGTAGTTAAATGTCCACACGCGAGTATCATTGAAGTGGACTAATGCTAATCCAACAATCGACACTAACATAATCAAGCCACTGGCTTGCGTGTAGATAAAGAACTTAGTTGCTGCATTAATGTGTTGTCTGTTTTCTGCCCCTTTGTGCCCCCAGTTAGCAATCAGGAAGTACATTGGGATCAACATCATTTCCCAGAAGAAGAAGAATAAAAACAGGTCAACTGCCGTAAAGATCCCCATCACCCCTGCAATAATCCACAACAGGTTAAAGTGATAAGCACCTTGGTTAGCTTGGTTTTCGCTCCACGAACTGAGAACTGAGAAAGCGCCCATAATCGCGGTCAATACCACCATCAGTAGCGATAACCCATCAATAGCAAGATGGAAATTAATACCCAGCGATGGGATCCATGGCATAAAGAATACGGCTTGCCATTGTGGAATACCTTGTGGGTTTGCCAGAGAGTAATTTCCCTGTAGCCACAACTGGATTGATAATATTAATGTTATTCCCATTGAAGCCAGCGCAACCCAACGAGGTGCGCGATGGCTGAACCGGTCAGCCTGCCAACTTAGCAGGCCACCGATGAAGGGAATGAGTATTAGCCAAGGTAATAGCATGGCGCAATGTGTCCCTTAATTAAACCAAAAGCAGCAGAGCAAGAATCAGCACTGCACCCAGCCCCAATGAGGCAACATACCAACGGACTTGACCGTTCTCACTCACTGCTAACCCTTTGTTTGCCCAACGAGACAAGCAAGCTGGCAAGTTCATCAGTGAGTTAATAGGATCGCTTTCCAGTAGCCATGCAACCCCTTTGAAAGGTTTCACAAAGACCACGTCATACAACCAGTCGAAGCCCCATGCATGGTACCACCACGTAGAGAAGAAACGACCCGGTGCACTTTTCGCGATTGCTGTAGCGATAGAACGTCTGAACAGATAAATGAATGTCACAATCAACAGACCGATAACGGCTAGGCTACCCGACAGAATTTCCAGCTGTAACTTACCTGCTTCATGTTCCAGTGGATTAACCGGGAATACCCCCTCTAACGGCTGGTGAATCTGTGCACCAACGAATGTCGCTAAAACGGCCAGAATGCCCAAAGGTACAGAGTGAGTAAAACCTTTGACCTTGTGCGCTTGGATTTTCGCTTCGCCATGGAATGCGATGAAAATCATACGGAAGGTATACATTGCAGTCAGTAGTGCCCCGATGAGACCTGCCCATAACAGTACAGTTTGCCCATCCACTTCTGCTCCCCATAAAATTGCGTCTTTACTGTAGAAACCAGCGGTAAACAGAGGCAATGCAGCCAATGCGCTTCCACCGATTAACATCACCGCGTAGACGTAAGGGATTTGCTTACGTAACCCACCCATTTTGAAAATATTTTGTTCATGGTGGCAAGCAATAATCACAGAACCTGCGGATAAGAATAACAACGCTTTAAAGAATGCGTGTGTCATCAGGTGGAAAATTGCCGCATCCCACGCCTGTACGCCAAGAGCCAAGAACATATAACCAATTTGGCTCATGGTTGAGTAAGCGAGTACCCGTTTGATGTCGGTTTGTACCAATGCCGCACAACCTGCAAACAGCAGTGTCACACCACCAACGATGCCTACCAGATGTAAAATTTCAGGTGCCATCAGGAACAAGGCATGAGTACGAGCAACAAGATAAACACCCGCGGTTACCATGGTTGCTGCGTGGATCAGTGCAGAAACAGGTGTTGGACCCGCCATCGCATCGGCCAGCCATGTCTGTAGTGGAAGCTGTGCAGATTTACCTACCGCACCACCTAAGATCATTAAGGTTGCCCATGTAATTGCCGTGCCGCCTTCAGCCATTTTCTGAGGTGCCAAAATCGCCATTTCACTGAAGTTCAGAGTACCCAGTTCATTCCACAGAATAAACATACCGATAGCTAAGAACACATCACCAACACGGGTTACAAAGAAAGCTTTCATCGCCGCTTTGCCGTTATCTGGATTGGTGTAATAAAAACCAATCAACAGATAACTACACAGCCCTACCCCTTCCCAACCGAGATACATCAGCATCATATTATCGGCGAGAACTAAAACCACCATACTCGCGATAAACAGGTTCGTGTAGGTAAAGAAACGTGAATAGCCTTCTTCGCCACGCATATACCAAGAAGCATAAACGTGGATCAGGAAACCCACTCCCGTCACTACGCCAAGCATAGTGAGAGATAGACCATCAAGGTGCAGTGTGAATGGGATGGTAAAATCACCCACTGACATCCAAGTCCACAGCGGTTGTGTATAAACATAAGCATCATTGGCATTTGCCATCAACGCCTTGTGTTCTAGGAAATCAATGCCTGCATAAGCGGCGACAATAGCAGCCAAACCGACGGCACTAATACCAACAATTGCTGAAACATTTTCTGACCAGCGACCACGGGAAAATGCTAATAACACAGACCCCAGTAGCGGAAACAGAATTGTTAAATAGAGTAAGTTCATCCGCGCATCTCACTGACTTTATCAATATTCAGGTTCTGACGATGACGATGGAGTTGCAGTAACAACGCCAATCCAATACTCGCCTCCGCAGCAGCCAGTGCAATGGCCAAAATATACATAATTTGACCGTCTGGTTGCCCCCAGAAACTCCCTGCAACGACAAATGCCAAAGCAGTTGAGTTAATCATGATTTCCAGTCCGATCAGCATGAAAAGCAAGTTACGGCGAATAACAAGACAGCTTAGTCCCATTACAAATAAGATCGCCGCTAAAATCAGACCATGTTGAAGAGGTATCATTATTGTTCCTCCGCATTCGCTTTGGTGCTACTCACAATATCAGCACCATTTTCATTACGGTCACGACCGACGTGGAACGCCACCACAAGACCAGCGAGTAGCAACAGTGATGCTAATTCAACGGCTAGGACATAAGGTCCAAACAAGCTGATAGCCACTTCTTTCGCACTAATCATTGTGCCAGCAATACCCTCTTGGTATGACAGACTCATGATGCCGTAAACCAGAAGTGCAAGAAGTACTGCTGATAAAATAGCAGGACCAATCCAGTTCTTCGGCGTTAGCCACTCACGCTCTTGTTCTTGTACAGAGCGACCGAGGTTAAGCATCATCACTACGAAAACGAATAGCACCATAATGGCACCTGCATAAACGATGATCTCCAACGCACCCGCAAAATAAGCGCCAAGCGAGAAGAACACCATCGACAGAGCCAGTAGAGAAACAACCAGATACAACAACGCATGTACCGGGTTAGTATTGGTTATCACCCTCAAAGTTGCTAAAACAGCAACCAGACCGGCGATATAAAATGTAAATTCCATGAATATCGCTCCTTATGGCAACAGGTCTTTGACGTTAATTGGTTTGGCTTCGTTATCCGCTTCACCTTTGTCTTTACCTGCAATCGCCATACCCGACTTACGGTAAAAGTTATAATCAGGATATTTACCCGGACCTGAAATTAATAAGTCATCTTTCTCGTAAACAAGATCCTGACGACGCCATTCACCCATTTCAAAGTCAGGCGTTAATTGAATGGCTGTTGTTGGGCAAGCCTCTTCACACAACCCACAGAAAATGCAGCGAGAGAAGTTAATGCGGAAAAATTCAGGATACCAACGCCCATCTTCATGTTCAGCCTTTTGCAGTGAGATACAACCCACAGGACAAGCAACTGCACATAAATTACAGGCAACGCAACGCTCTTCGCCGTCAGGATCGCGGGTTAATACGATACGACCACGGTAACGGGGCGGCAAGTAAACGGGTTCTTCGGGATACATTTGCGTTTCACGTTTTTGGAACGCATGCAAACCGACCAACCAAATACTGCGTACTTGAGTGCCGAAACCGACCAATAAATCTTTCAATGTCATGGTTCAATCACCCCTTACTGAGCGTTGTATAAAATGACTGCTGCGGTACCCAGCAGGTTAAGCAAAGTCAGTGGCAAACAGACTTTCCAGCCAAAGGACATCACTTGGTCATAACGCGGACGCGGTAAAGATGCACGGATCAAGATGAACATCATCATGAAGAAGGCAGTCTTAATGGCAAACCACAAGAATGACGGCAAGAACGGCCCATGCCAGCCACCAAAGAACAGTGTGACAATCAATGCAGAGACAGTAACAATACCGATATACTCACCGACGAAAAATAGGCCGAATTTCATACCTGAATATTCAACGTGGTAACCATCCGCAATTTCTTGTTCTGCTTCTGGTTGGTCAAACGGGTGACGGTGACATACCGCAACACCTGCAATCGCAAACGTCACAAAACCAAAGAACTGAGGAATGACGTTCCACATGCCTTCTTGAGAATTGACGATATCAATCAAATTGAAGGAGCCAGCCTGAGCCACAACCCCCATCAATGAAAGTCCCAAGAACACTTCGTAGCTCACTGTTTGAGCCGATGCACGCATTGCGCCCAGCAGTGAGTATTTGTTGTTACTTGACCAACCGGCAAAGAGCACCGCATAGACAGCAAGACCCGCCATCATTAGGAAAAATAGGATCCCAATGTTTAGGTCTGCAACATGCCATGTCGGGCTAACAGGAACGATAGCAAACGCAAGGAACAGTGAACAAAACGCAATCACGGGTGCCAGCGTAAAGATTTTTTTATCGGCAAACTGTGGGATCCAGTCTTCTTTGAACAGCATTTTGAACATGTCGGCCATTAACTGCCCCATGCCAAACGGTCCAACACGGTTAGGACCATAACGATTTTGGAATAAACCGAGAATACGGCGTTCCCCCAAACTCATGTATGCCCCACAGATCACAACAACCAATAGGATGACAATCGACTTTAGGATAGAAATCAGGATTTCCATCACTTCTGGGGATATCCAATCCATCATGCCCCCCTCCGTAGATTATTGACTGACACACCCGCCATGGCTGGTGCAATACCCGGCATACCTAGAGGTAGACCAATTTGGCCACAAGACAAGTTTTGACTAACACGAACTGTCAAATTGAAAGTTTGCCCTTCGTGACTAAATTCAGCTTTAGTCCCCGCCGCAAGCCCTAGCGTTGCGGCATCTTGTGCATTCAACATAATGTAAGGTTCAGGCATACGCTGTTGGATCACATCAGAACGTTGTGACATTTCATCACTACCGAACAAGTGATAATAAGGCGCAACAACCCACTGCGCTTCAGTCGCTTGATACGCGGTTGGAATGTCAGTGAAGTAGCCTATTTTACTTTCTGTTGAATTGAACAAACGAACACCAGGGTCACCAAAACGCAAGTGCCCGCCCACCTCGCTTTGGAACTTGTTCCAAGCTTGTGGTGAGTTCCAACCCGGAGCCCATGCAAATGGAATTTGCTGGCGCGGTGCGGTTGGACTATTGTTCCCTTCCATAGAGAAAGCAAATGCCGTGTCTTTATCCTGAGGTTGACGCTGCTCATGAACAGATTGATTCGCTAGCATCGCGGTACGACCACTGTAGCGGTGCGGTTCACGTGCTAACTTCTGACCACGAATACGGAAAGACGCTTTTGGTGCAGCATCGACTATACCGGCGAACTGAGGTAAAGCGTTCACGCATTCCGCAATGACATGATCAAGTTGTGACCAATCCGCATCGCGCTCTTGTGCTTCGGTTTGTAGTGAGTGCAACCAACGCCAACTTTCGTTCATCACGATAGCTTTATCGTAGAAAGATGGGTCAAAGACTTGGAAGAAACGTTGTGCACGACCTTCTTGGTTAATCAGCGTACCATCTGCTTCAGCAAAGCTTGCTGCTGGCAGGATCAAGGTTGCTTTATCCATGATGGCAGTATGTTGATGGTCAACCACAATCAAATGCTTCAACTTAGCCAGTGTGCTATCAACCTTATTGACACTACTGTGACGGTAAAGGTCATTTTCCATCACGATAGCCACATCCGCTTCATCTGCGTTGATACGCGCAAAAGCACTATCGAGTGAAGGCGCTTTCATCATCGCTAAACCAAAGCTGTTCGCGTGTGAAGCTAGATAAGACAAGCCAACTTGTGCTCCTTTCGCTTTCAGCGCAAAAGCAACGTTAGCGGCTGCTTGGATCATTGCATCACTTGCCGAATGGCTACCACTGATAATCAATGGTTTCTTGGCACTCGCCAGCGCGTCTGCGATGGTTTGTACTTTTGCTTTTAACTCGCTCGGTAAATCCGCGACTGCGGGCGCATCACCATTAATCATATTCGCAATAGCAAAACCAAAGCGAGCTTGATCAGCAACAGGCGCACGGTAGTTAAATGCCGCGATATCATCTAAACGTGTATCATCTACGTTAGTGATAAACAGCGGATACTTGGCATGTTGACCAATATTCATGATCGCCGCGATTTGCCAATCAGCCACTTTTTGAGCTGCTGCCATTTCACGAGCTTTACCTTTCACTGCTTGACGAACAGACAGTGCCATACGAGCGCCCGTCTGAGTGAGGTCTTCCCCCAGAACCAAAACAGCATCATAACCTTCTACTTCACGTAGGCTTGGTGTATAAATACCGCCGTTTTCTAGGATATTTTGCATCAGTTCAAGACGGCGTTGCTCATCCGCTGATACACCTGAGTAGAAGTTTTCTTCACCCACTAAGGCACGTAATGCATAGTTACTTTCAATGCTTGCACGAGGAGAGCCGATACCAATCACCTTCTTCGCTTGATTGATAATCTGTGCACCACTTTGCATTGCTTCGATAGCGGAAATAACTTGCTTAACGCCATCTTTATTCAGTAATGGCTGACGAGGTCTATCTTTACGATTCACATAACCATAACCAAAACGACCGCGATCACATAAGAAATAGTGGTTTACCGAACCATTATAACGGTTTTCAATACGGCGTAGCTCGCCATAGCGTTCACCTGGGCTGGTATTACAACCGAGACTGCACTGCTGGCAGATACCCGGTGCAAATTGCATATCCCATTTACGGTTATAGCGCTCTGAATGCGTCTTATCTGTAAACACACCTGTTGGACACACTTCAACTAAGTTACCTGAAAATTCGCTTTCCAGTGTGCCATCTTCAGTACGACCAAAGTAGACATAGTTGTGTGCACCATAGACACCCAAGTCGGTACCATCTGCGTAATCTTTATAATAACGAACGCAACGATAACAGGCGATACAGCGGTTCATTTCATGATTAATGAATGGCCCTAAGTCCTGATTAACGTGTGTACGTTTAGTAAAACGATATTTACGCATATTATGACCGGTCATCACCGTCATATCTTGCAAATGGCAGTTGCCCCCTTCCTCACAGACTGGACAATCATGAGGGTGGTTGGTCATGAGCCATTCAACAACACTTTCACGGAATTGTTTGGCTTCTTCATCATCAATAGAGATGTAAGTCCCTTCCGTTGCCGGTGTCATACAGGACATAACAAGGCGACCACGGGTGTCATCCGCGTTTTGATACTGCTTAACCGCACACTGGCGGCAAGCGCCAACGCTTCCCAGCGCTGGATGCCAGCAAAAATAAGGAATATCTAGCCCCAGAGAAAGGCAGGCTTGCAACAGGTTTTCAGACCCGTTTACATCATATTCTTTGCCGTCTACATATATTGTAGCCATAGTCAGCATGCTTCCCAAAGGCCCGCTTCACAGCAGGCGTTAATCAAAAATACGTTCTTCGTGAAAAATCGATTTTTTGTGGTTGCTCATTCACAAAAAATATTACCAACGCTGTTTTAACAGGTTGGGCTGAATACCTGCTATCTGGGCTATATTGCGCAGATCTTTTTGCGAGATACCCGCTTCAAACTCTTCACGGAAATATTTGATAGCGCTCTGTAATGGCTCAACCGCACCCGGTGCGTGAGCACAGAAAGTTTTGCCCGGACCTAAGAAACGGCATAGCTGTTCCAGCGTTTCAATATCACCCGGTTGCCCTTCCCCGTTTTCCAACGCTTGTAAAATTTTTACGCTCCATGGCAAACCATCACGGCAAGGCGTACACCAACCACACGATTCACGAGCGAAAAAGGTTTCAAGGTTACGAACCAGAGACACCATATTAATTTCGTTATCAACGGCCATTGCTAATGCAGTACCTAAACGGCTTCCTGCTTTACCGATAGATTCGAAATCCATAGGTAAATCAAGGTGATCTCCCGTTAAAAAGTCAGTACCTGCACCACCTGGTTGCCATGCTTTAAGCGTGAGGCCATCGCGCATACCGCCCGCGTAATCTTCCAGCACTTCGCGCGCTGTCGTACCAAACGGTAATTCCCATAATCCCGGATTTTTGACGCGACCAGAGAAGCCCATCAATTTAGTACCTGCATCTTTACTTTTGCCTGCACTGAGATTGATATACCACTGCTCTCCATGCTCTAAAATGGCAGGAACGTTACAGATAGTTTCCACGTTATTAACGCACGTTGGCTTACCCCATGCGCCAGATGTTGCTGGGAAGGGTGGCTTTGAACGAGGGTTTGCACGGCGGCCTTCAAGGGAGTTAATCAAGGCGGTTTCTTCACCACAGATATAACGTCCAGCGCCAGTATGTACAAACAGTTCAAAATCAAATCCTGAACCTAAAATATTTTTACCGAGTAAGCCCGCGGCTTTCGCTTCTTCGATAGCGTGTCGTAAATGCTTTGCCGCTTCGACATATTCACCACGCAAGAAAATATAACCACGGTAAGCTTTTAGTGCATAAGCCCCGATGATCATACCCTCAACTAATAAATGTGGTAATTGCTCCATCAATAGACGGTCTTTATAGGTGCCTGGCTCCATTTCATCCGCATTACATAAGAAGTAACGCAGTTTCATGTTTTCGTCTTTTGGCATCAGGCTCCATTTCAGCCCGGTGGAGAAACCTGCACCACCGCGTCCTTTTAATCCAGCATCTTTAACTAGATTCACCACTTCATCCGGTGCCATGCCTTTAAGCGCACGTTCCACACCTTTATATCCATTTTTACTGCGATACTCATCCAGCCAAACAGGCTGTTTGTCATCACGCAAACGCCATGTCAACGGATGTGTTTCCGCAGTACGGATCACTTGTTTAAAGGAGTTTGTCATGGATACTGCTCCAGTAACTTTTTAATATCTTCAGGCTGTACGTAACTGTGCGTGTCCTCATCAATCATCATGGTAGGACCTTTATCACAGTTCCCCAGACAACAGGTTGGCAACAGCGTAAAGCGGCCATCTTTTGTTGTCTGGCCTGGGCGAATATTCAGCTGATTAATGATTTCAGCTTCTAACCCTTGATAACCTGTAATATGACAAACCACACTATCGCAATAGCGAATAATGTGACGACCTACAGGCTGACGGAAGATTTGGCTATAGAATGTCGCCACACCTTCAACATCACTCGCGGGAATACCCAGCACTTCAGCGATAGCGTGAATGGCACCATCTTCAACCCAGCCACGGTTTTTTTGCACAATTTTCAGTGCTTCAATGGAGGCAGCGCGCGGGTCTTCATAATGGTGCTTTTCACCTTCAATTTCTGCACGTTCAGCTTCCGTTAACACAAAGCCGTGCTGTGCTTCTTGAGGCTCAAAAACATTGACTCCATCAAGACTGGTCTGCTTATTATGTTCATTATGCATGGTTAGCGATCCACATCCGACATTACAAAATCGATACTACCCAGATAGACAATCAAGTCGGAAACCAGACTACCCCTAATCACCGCTGGAATTTGCTGCAAGTGTGCATAGCTCGGTGTACGGATACGAGTACGGTAGCTCATCGTGCTGCCATCACTCGTTAAGTAGTAACTGTTAATTCCTTTGGTTGCTTCAATCATCTGGAATGATTCATTGGCTGGCATAACCGGACCCCATGACACTTGTAAGAAGTGATTGATCAGGGTTTCGATATGTTGCAGCGTCCGCTCTTTTGGTGGCGGCGTCGTCAATGGGTGATCGGCTTTGAAAGGCCCTTCAGGCATGTTCTTCAGACATTGCTCAAGAATACGCATACTTTGACGCATCTCTTCCACTTTAATCATCACACGGTCATAGCAATCACCGTTATGTGCGATTGGAATATCAAACTCAAAGTTTTCGTAACCTGAATATGGACGCCATTTACGTACGTCAAAATCAATGCCGGTAGCACGTAAGCCTGCCCCTGTGACTCCCCAAGCTAAAGCTTCTTCTTTAGTGTATGAAGCAACACCGATTGAACGGCCTTTTAAAATGGAGTTTTTCAGGGCTGTTGTCACATAGGAATCAAGACGTTTTGGCAGCCAATCTAATAATTCACGTAATAATTTATCCCAACCTCTCGGTAGGTCATGCGCAACCCCACCAATACGGAACCAAGCTGGGTGCATACGGAAACCCGTAATAGCCTCAACGACGTTATACACTTTTTGGCGGTCGGTAAACGCAAAGAATACCGGTGTCATCGCTCCCGTATCTTGAATATAAGTACTGATGTATAGCAAATGGCTATTAATACGGAACAATTCAGATAGCATGACACGAATCGTTTTAACACGATCAGGGACTTCAATACCGGCCAGCTTTTCAACGGCCAATATGTATGGCATTTCATTAACGCAACCACCGAGGTATTCGATACGGTCGGTATAAGGAATGTAGCTATGCCAAGACTGACGTTCCCCCATTTTCTCTGCACCACGATGGTGATAACCAATGTCAGGTACACAGTTTACGATTTCTTCGCCATCAAGCTGTAATACAATACGGAAAGCACCATGCGATGAAGGGTGGTTCGGTCCCAAGTTCAGGAACATGAAATCTTCATTTTCGTTCCCACGAGCCATGCCCCACTCTTCTGGTTTGAAAGTCAACGCTTCCATTTCCAGATCTTGTTTTTGCTTGGTCAACTCAAATGGGTCGAATTCTGTTGCACGGGCAGGATAGTCTTTACGTAATGGGTGGCCTTCCCAACTCGGTGACATAAGCAGGCGACGTAAGTTCGGATGACCTTGGAAGGTGATACCAAACATATCCCAAACTTCACGCTCATACCAGTTAGCATTTGGGAATAATGACACCATGGAAGGCACATTTAAGTCTTTTTCACTTAATGCGACTTTCACCATAATATCACGGTTACGATCGATAGAGATGAAGTGATAGAAAACACTAAAGTCTGCCTCTGGCAAACCTTGTCTATGTATTCTTTGACGTTCATCCACCCCATGTAAGTCAAATAACATCACATAAGGTTTTGGTAGTTTTTTCAAAAAGTCTACGACTTCCAGTAGCTGCTCGCGCCGCACCCAGATAACTGGCATGCCAGTACGGGTCGCTTGAACAGAAAAGGCATCCGGGCCAAATTGGTTGCGCAGTTCCAGAAGTACAGGATCATTTAAGTGATCCTGTGTCTGCCATCCAGGCAGGGTACTTTCTTGCGCTATCTGATCTGTCATCATTCTTCACCATAACGCTTGATCAGGTTTATTATTTCGCAACACATTGCTCTGTTACGCTGTATGGCTTTAAGCCTTAAATTTCGTCTGGGGTACGCAGGTTAGTCACTGCAATACGTTCACCGTGCTTTCTTTCTCTTTCTGATTGCATATTGGCACGATAAACCCCTTGGTCACCCACAACCCACGAAAGCGGACGACGCTCTTTCCCGATAGATTCTTGTAATAGAAGTAATGCTTGCATATAAGCTTCAGGACGTGGTGGGCAGCCTGGAATGTAGACATCCACAGGGATAAACTTATCTACTCCCTGAACAACGGAATAAATGTCATACATACCACCAGAGTTAGCGCATGCCCCCATGGAGATAACCCATTTTGGTTCCAACATCTGATCATAAAGACGTTGGATTACCGGAGCCATTTTAGTAAAGCAGGTTCCTGCAACGACCATAAAGTCGGCTTGACGAGGTGAAGCACGGAGTACTTCTGCCCCAAAGCGGGCTACGTCATGAACTGCTGTGAACGACGTTACCATTTCAACATAGCAACATGAGAGACCAAAGTTATATGGCCAAAGAGAATTTTTACGTCCCCAGTTAACGACATCATGTAGCGCATGAGAAAGTTTTCCCATGTAAACACTGTTTTTAACTTGCTGCTCAAGTGGATCTGTTACAATTTCTTGAGTTTGCAGGGGGTAACGGTCGTTCTCACCGTTCGGATCTATGCGGGTGAGCGTATAATCCATTGTATAATGCCTCGCTTTTTACTGCGGATGACGATTGCTGATTTTAATAACTTCACTAGGACCTTTTACTGCGCGACGTGAACGGACAGGAGTCCAATCCAATGCACCGACGCGAATCAAGTAAAACAGTCCCGCCAACAATACCAGAATGAAGATTGCTGCCTCGATAAAGCCCAACCAACCTACTTCACGGACTGCGACAGCCCAAGCAAAGAGGAACATAGCTTCAACATCGAAAACAACGAAGAACATGGCAACCAGATAGAATTTGGCTGACATACGAAGACGGGCACTACCTACTGAATCGATACCTGATTCATAAGGTACATGTTTTGTTCTGGCTTTGGCACGGCTGCCGAGAAAATGACCAGCAACCAACATAAACGAACAAAGGGCGATGGCGCCGACAAAGAATATCGCAAAGGCCCAGTTGTGGGCTAACGCTAGGATAGATTCAGACATACTCGTTGCTTACTCATTACACATGGTGCGTAATCTGCTCTTATCAACATCACGGCAGTATTGCACCATAATTGCCCAGTTAACCGAGAAGAAAGACCAAAAATCATCACCAAACATAAAAATCAGCCTGAAGACTGCGTTTGGTTTGTCCTCTCTCTGACTATTTACTTTGCTTAAATTAAGCAAAATAACCCGTAATTGTTACAATCCACCAACCAGTAAAAAACAAGATTGCAACAAAAAGTACTCAAAAGCAGCTAAAACGTGTCAGTGTGATAATACACCTAGTAAACACAATGACTAGTCTAACTGATTATTCGCTTTTACTACACTATTATCTCAGGAAAAACCTGTCTTACTAGATGAAAACTTGCTCTTTTTTTTTGATCTAGCGCACATTTTTATTGAAAATATGCGCATACTGTTTACAGAATATTCAAATTTAGGCTAAGTCATATTAACGATTTTTTATTCACTAAATCAAGTAACTGCCTGACCCAGCAGCGCTATTTTATCAATTCAGCAAAATATGATTGTTAACAACATAACAATTTCGTAACTAAAAAACGAAATTCATGTTCTGCCATCTACATCACAATTATTTCACGTTACATGCTTTTTAACCATACTTATTAAGTGGTTAATACGTTCTTTTTTTATTCTTTTTTGGCTTTTTGGGCCTAAAAAAAACCGCGAATTTTTCGCGGCTTTTCTCTTGAGTACATATTAATCATTTAATAATCATCAATAATGATTAATGCTTAAAATGCCCCTTCATTTTCATTTACAACGGCTTCATCATTCATGGGTGCAACAGCATAAGGAATTTTCTTGTTCTCAATTGCACTAAACACCGTGAGGACAAAATCCTTTTGCTCATCCGCATTTTTGTATAACCAATACTGAATGTCGGGTAAGCGAGGTAAACCGTCAGCTTCACCAAGAATACGCAAATCCGCATTTTGCATTTCCATCGGACGTGCTGTGACCCCTACTTCCGCATTGACTGCTGCTCTCACGGCTGGCAGCGATGCGGCTTCATAAGCGACATGCCATGCAAGACCCGCATCATCCAAAGCATCGGTGCTCAATTTGCGGAATGGATTCGTCTCATCCATCACCACCAGGGGAATAGGTTCATTTGTTCTTAATTGGAAATCAGGTGCACTGTGCCATAACACAGGAACTGTTCTGAGCGCTGTTTTCGGATGGTGACTAATACGTGCCGTTGTCAACGCCAAATCGATTTCATGGCTATCTAGCATGGACTCAATAAAGTGTGCACGCTTGATTCGGACTTCTACCGCAAGGCGAGGGAAAATAGATGCGATACGGTTAAGTAAGAATGGAAGTAAGATATCAACAGTGTCATCGGATGCACCGATTCTCAGCTCACCTTCTGCATCGTTATAAGTCAATGATGCTGTTGCATCATCATTAGCTCGTAAGATCTGTCTTGCGTAACCTAGCAATTGTAAACCATGAGCCGTTAATAACTTATTCCTACCGTGACGAGCAAATAATTCACGGCCAACTAATTGTTCTAAACGTTGCATTTGCTGACTAACAGCAGACTGAGTTCGACATACCGCAGCGGCTGCCGCGGCGAATGTATTCAGATCGGCAACTGCGACAAATGTCCTCAGTAAATCCAGATCAAGGTTCATTATTGGACGATTGGAATTTATCATCATGAATTCTCTTATATAATTTTATGATACCTGGTGTTCCTGCTCTCCTCCCTGAGATCAGATTATTTAATAACTTAAATAACTTGTTTAATGCTTATCAATCCTTAGACTCGCATTTATTGCACTTTATCTTAATAGGCACCTCCAAAAACGAAAGCACCACCAAATGACAAAAAAAGCTTTTTAAACAGTCGATTTAATTGAAATCACAAATACAACCTTCTTTTTTTGCCATCCTCTAAATAGTAACATATTTAATGTAATTGCAATTATTTTAATGTAAACGCCTTTATACACATACACCCAACTTGATAAAAACATCCTTATTTCAATGCATTAAGATAAATTCTTTCATTTTTATTCATTATTCTCTCACTAGAATAATCAATATTGCTAACAAAAAGAGCTTATTTTCGTTAAAAAACCGCGGAAATCTATGAATTTTTATTTCTATACATCCAATTTCGTCATCAATCTTACAATTTGATACAATGTTTTTATGATTTGCCTTTATCTGTACATTATTTATATTTTTTCCTCCAAAACAGCCCCAATTGTTAATATTAAATTCCAAATTAACCGATACAATTGAATGTAAAACCCAAACTAAGTTATATCTTTAGATATCAACAATTGGATTACAACATAAACCAACCTTTTACACCAAAAATTATCTACTATCTTCAAAAGCTTCCGAGGTAGGAGTAGAGTAGATGCTAAGCCGGAGTTCCCCCTACTTATGTCTTCCCAAATAGGGTAATGAGAGAAAGAATGAATAATGTAAAGAAATCCAATAAGCTTGATAATGTCTGCTACGACATACGCGGGCCTGTATTAAAAGAAGCAAAACGTTTAGAAGAAGAAGGTAATAAAGTTCTCAAGCTTAATATTGGTAATCCGGCACCATTTGGTTTTGAAGCTCCTGATGAAATTTTGGTAGATGTGCTACGTAATCTCCCTAGCTCACAGGGTTATTGTGATTCAAAAGGATTATATTCTGCGCGTAAAGCGATTGTTCAGCATTATCAAGCACGCGATATTCGTGAAATGACTGTTGAAGATGTCTATATCGGTAACGGTGTTTCTGAATTAATCGTGCAAGCAATGCAAGCGTTACTCAATAATGGCGATGAAATGCTGGTTCCAGCACCTGATTACCCTCTTTGGACAGCTGCGGTTTCCCTGTCTGGCGGTAATGCCGTACATTACATGTGTGATGAGCAACAAGGGTGGATGCCTGATATTGACGATATTCGTAAAAAAATCAGCCCTCGTACTCGGGGTATCGTGATTATCAACCCAAATAACCCGACAGGCGCGGTCTACAGCAAAGAGCTTCTACTGGAAATTGTTGAGATTGCTCGCCAGAACAACCTTATTATTTTCGCCGATGAAATTTACGACAAAATTCTTTACGATAATGCCGTTCATCACTCTATTGCCGCATTAGCTCCAGATTTACTTACTGTCACTTTTAACGGTTTATCAAAAACCTATCGTGTAGCCGGTTTCCGACAAGGCTGGATGGTCTTAAACGGACCAAAACAACAAGCTAAAAGCTATATCGAAGGACTTGAAATGTTAGCATCTATGCGTTTGTGCGCTAACGTTCCAATGCAGCATGCTATTCAAACCGCTTTGGGAGGCTATCAGAGTATTAGTGAATTTATTCAACCTGGTGGTCGTCTATATGAGCAAAGAGAGCGCGCATGGCAGCTAATTAATCAGATACCTGGGGTCTCTTGTGTCAAACCACAGGGGGCACTTTATATGTTCCCTAAAATTGATATTAAACGCTTTAATATCCATGATGACCAAAAAATGATCCTTGATCTGTTACTACAAGAAAAAGTTCTTTTGGTACAAGGAACGGCATTTAATTGGCCTGAGCCAGACCACTTTAGGATCGTCACCTTACCTTATGCAGATGATCTTGAAATGGCGATTAATAAATTTGGCCGTTTTATCGAGAATTATCGTCAGTAATGGACAGTGACTGTGCAACTTCCTCTTGTGAGGGAGTTGCCATTTTTATGGCAAATAGCACGATAAGCAAATGCAATAGTGGATAATAAATAACAAGCTCTCACTCACTATCAAAGCAAATAAGAGCCCCGTCTCATCAAATAATGTTGAGTAACAATCTAAAATCATCTCATCATGATTGTACTATCTTTCTCATTGGTATTCTTTAAAAGACAATACACATAAATTGATTGTTGATGACTAATCGTTAGATAATGGAAATAAAATAAACAGCAGCTAAGAAAAACAGCAATAATATAATTGGAAAGTATTTCATGATGTCCCCTACTATTATTTATTAAGAATGTTTATGCTGATTATAGATTTTTATCACCGCAGATCAAACAATAATTAAAAACAAATATACAGGCAATTAAAGAGCATCCATAATAGAAGCTCTATAAATGATGTTTTTAATTTATTATGAACCCAACATTCGCTATCTTTTTTAGATTGGTATCACACCATTGATTTATTTTTATAACAATTTAAATTAACATCATTAAACTTTTAATAATTTAGTTTTACATCCACTAGAGTGAGAAAATGCAACATACATTGTTCTTGCATCACCATTAATACCGATAATAACTTCCGGATCATCTTCTTCTGTTATCGTACAATAGAAGTTATTTTTTGTTATAAACTTCTCTCCTCTCTCTGTAATAATTTCTAATCGCCAATAATTTAGCTGACCATCATATTCAAATGAACCTGCTTTTTTGATAATACTCCCATGTTCAACATGATACAGTGTCATATCTGTTGGCTTACCATTATCCGTCGTGTGATATAATCTCACATATTTTAATTTTTCATGCCAAAAATTTTCAAATGTGATAAACCCCAAATTCCAGCCTAATTCAACCCCCATCATTTACCTCCATTAATTTAACAACAATGAATTGACTCCGTGAGATTAAACAGTGTCACGTTTAAACAATAATAAAATAAATGAATGATGATATTCGTAAAGCATTTTAATTATTAATTAGATTTGATTTTCATCTTATTAAGCTTTAATAAACCAATATCTATTTTAAATAAACTATATTATAATTCCCTTTTTACCTGTTTAATGAGGTTATATGAGCTACTTCTTTGCCCACCTTGCACGAATGAAACTCATCCATCGTTGGCCACTCATGCGTAACGTACGCACTGAAAACGTCTCAGAGCACAGTTTACAGGTAGCGATGGTCGCTCACGCACTGGGCATCATCAAAAACCGTAAGTTTGGTGGTCATGTCAATGCTGAGCGCATCGCCTTGTTAGCCATGTATCATGACGCAAGTGAAGTGATTACGGGCGATCTCCCAACGCCGATTAAATATCACAATTCACAAATTGCCCATGAATATAAAAAAATCGAGCAATTTGCTCAGCAAAAGCTATTAGATATGTTACCTGAAGAATTACAGGAAGATTTTAAACCGCTGCTTATCGAAGAATTACAATCAAATGAAGAACATAGTATAGTAAAACAAGCAGACTCACTCTGTGCTTACTTGAAATGTCTAGAAGAATTATCCGCTGGAAATAGTGAATTTAAATTAGCCAAAAAGCGTCTTGAAAAAATTCTTGCGCAAAGAAAAAGCCCTGAAATGGATTATTTCATCGACATTTTTGTTCCGGGATTCAAACTTTCACTGGATGAAATTAGTCATTAACTTTCTAAGCTGGAATGCGTCTTACCATTCCAGTTTTGTTTGTTTAATCCGCTTCATTTAAGGCCGTTGAACAATTCGATGAACTCGGAAAATCCAAATACAGTCTTCTCGACTCACCGTTAACGCCCAATATCACTTTTCCATGGTCACTTTCTCTAATAGAACAATAGAAATTAGTTTTTGTTTTATATACTTTGCCACTTTTAGTCTTAATTTTGACATACCAATAATCATAAGAATTATCTATTCCTATTTCATATAAAAAATAAAAAACATTCTTTAATATTGTTTTATCGGGTATATCATGATAAACCTTCTCAGTTAATAGTCGGCTATTATTATAAATAGCATGGCTTTCTACATGATGCCGTATGACTACTTCACTTAATTCCTCTCCCCAAAAATTTTCAAAATCCGCTTCCCCATAATAGGTATTTCGTCTATGTGCGCTATTTCTCATTCTCCCCTCCGTAGAATCGCTATTTATTTTCAATAGAGAATATCGCCTTCTCCGGTGATGAGAAAATCTTTAAGGTGTTAAACATTAAGTTTTTTCATTAATATAAGAAACTAGCAGCCCTCGTTAAGAGGGCTTCATTATTATTAGAAAGGAAAAAGAATAGGCACAATCAATACACTGATTATCATTACCACTATCGTGAAAGGAACACCTATTTTAACGAAATCGCCGAATTTATAACCTCCTGGGCCAAGTACTAATGTGTTGACTGGTGAGGAAACAGGCGTCATAAATGCAGCAGAAGCCGCAATACCGACAATCATGGCAAAGGGTAAAGGAGAGACTTCCATTTGACGAGCTGCCGCGATAGCGATAGGCGCCATTAAAACAGCGGTCGCGGTATTTGAAATAAACAAACCTATAGAGGCACAAAGTATAAATAAACACAGTAACATCACATGTGGTCCCAAATTACCGGCTATTTCCATCAATGCATCTACTGCTAAGGCGATCCCTCCAGTTTTTTGTAATGCTAGCGCAAATGGCATCATCCCGACAATCAGTATGATACTTGGCCAGTGAATCGATTTATAAGCACTTTCCATATCGATACAACGAAATTTTCCCATCAATAAACAAGCAATTAATGCGGCAATAAAGTTGGGAATTTCATTAGTGACCATCATGGCAACCATTAAGGCCAAACAAAATAAAGCATGCGGTGCTTGTGACGAAGCAGGAGCGACGGCTTCAACCTCTGCGGCCAGATTCAATACAATAAAATTACGAGGTTTGGTTGATAAAATACGAATTAATTTCCAATCCCCAATGACTAATAAGATATCACCAAGGCGTAAAGGCTCATCAACAAGCTTACCATCCATCGCTTTACCATCACGACGAATCCCCACCACATTGAGGCCATAGCGAGTACGAAACTTAATATCGCGTAAGCTTTTACCCAATAATTCAGAGTCAGGGTTCATAGAAACTTCAGCCATACCAACATCACGGGACTGATCTGAAAAGTAATCACCACGTAATATCATTGGTTCTAATTTCTGCTCAAAACAAAATTGACGTAGTTCATCGTCACTCACAGAAATGTCCACCAGCAATACATCTTGCTCTCTAAGTTCTGTGCCACCAGTTGCACTCACCATAACACGGCGGAATTTACGCCAACGCTCAATCCCAACGACGTTAGCTTCATAGCGAGAACGCAAATGTAGTTCATCGAGAGAATGTCCGATCAAGGGGGAACCTTTACGAATAGCCAGACGACGCGCCCTACCCGTTAATTTATAATCACGAATCAAATCACGGAAACTACGTTGGTAACGCTCAGGAAGTTTGTCTGGTTCACTGCTACCTAACCAACGGCGCGCAACCCACATATACGCGATACCGGCCAGTAAAATCACCAAACCAATCGGTGTAATTGAAAAGAATTGAAAGCCTTTGATACCTTCTCTGACCAACTCACTGTTAACCACCATATTCGGTGGTGTTGCGACCAACGTCATCATACCGCTGATCAGGCCGGCAAAGCCTAAAGGCATCATTAATCGACTTGGAGAAATTTTCATTCGTGCTGCAACACTCAGCACGACAGGAATAAAGATAGCGACAACACCAGTAGAGCTCATAAAGGCACCAAGCCCAGCAACGGTGATCATTAAAAAAACTAACATCTTGCTTTCGCTGCTACCAGCCACTCGTACTAGCCAATCCCCCATTTGATAGGCGATACCGGTTCGTACTAAGCCATCACCAATAACAAATAAAGCCGCTATCAATAATACGTTAGGGTCCGCAAAACCCGCGGTCGCTTGCTCTAAAGTCAAAGTATCACTTAGAACAAAGGCCACTATAACGAGTAATGCCACCACATCCATCCGAATTTTGTTTGTGGTGAACAGTACAATTGCGATCAACAGGAGGGTTAACACCCACAACAATTCTCCGTTCAAAATATCCCCTTTTGACGAAAAAAATAGTGTTAGTCATTTTCCTTAGTTAATCATGTTTTACGGGGAAATTCCTTGATTAATTCACTGTTAAACATTTTTTGACACTAATAGTGTAAAAACACCATTTTTGTCTGAGTGAGTTACCGAAACTTGCGTTAATGAACTGATTATCGCATGAATTTGTTCTCTTCTTGGCATACTCTCTGGTGCATGGACCGCAACCACTTGACAACCGGCATCAAGAGCTGAATAAATCCCAGCTTGAGCATCTTCAAACGCAATACAGTCTTTTGGATCTAAATTTAAGGCTTTCGCCCCTAATAAAAAAGGTTCAGGGTCTGGTTTACCTTTAGACACTTTTTCAAACGTAACCCAGTGTTTAGGTTCTGGTAATCCTGCGGCCTGTTGACGACCATGGGCAATCGGTACGGTTCCCGATGTCACAATGGCCCAAGGTACCGCTAACTCATCTAATCGCTGAAGTAATGCCACAGCACCAGATAGGGCTATAACACCTTCAGTATCCGAGGCTTCCATCTCTTCTAACCAGCGAAAACGCGCTTTAATTTCATCTTCGCTGGCTTCAGGCATAAAGTGTCGTAAACTCGTTAAAGCAGGCTTTCCATGGATAAAATGAATAATTTCATCACGACTTACGCCTATCTCTTCACCAAATAAACACCAGCAACGCTCTACAACGGCTAATGAATCGACTAAGGTACCATCGAGATCAAATAAAAAACCTTTTGCTTTTAACTCCACTTTTACCCCTTAAACAACACATTATGCATTGATAATTTGACTAATTTCGACTGCCGATAAGTGGTATTGACGAGGACATGCACGCCAGATTCCCAACATTCGCACATATTTATCCCACATAGGCGTTTGCGAGTTGAAACCATGAGTTCCACTATCGAAATGCGTGTAACGACCTTCAGTGTTCACCATAAAACGAACATAACTCAAATAACGCGCTTCTGTCGCAGCATCAAAGCCTAAGAATTGTACACGACGAGGGTCAACGCCTTGAGCGTCGCTCATATTACCATATGACACCTGCAATGCGTGATACATCTCCATAATATCAATTACCGTGCGGCAAGTACTTTCACTTAACTCACCAAAGTCTCTATCAAGCTCACGCATTTGTAAGCCAAAGCCACGCTCAATAATCGTTTGTAAACGGCGATAACGATCCGCGTTTTCAGGATCAAGCATAGTCATCATTTTATATTGATTGGATAGAATTAAGCGTTGTGCATTGGTCATTTCCATCATGATTCTCCTCGGAAAATGTTTAACTTATCTTCGCATTCAATATTCATGATGGACAGTGAAAACATCACTTTTATTGATCTAGACAACCTTTTTTCATTACTTGTTGTTAAATCGAGCTTTTCACTTAAACGTCATCCATGAATGACTTGTCTAATTGCTTAAATGCTCGCTTTAATAATTGCGCTAACGCCAAGTAATCAGGCTGCTGTTCGATAGGGGCTATTGCGATACCTGCTTGAGTAAATTTCTCACGAATTTCATGAAACCAATTCAATAAACTGGCAGGAAGCGGCGTTGATGCTCTCTTACCTAACCACCACAATCCTTGCATAGGTAAACTACAAGCAAATAAGGCTGTCGCCACTGCTGGCCCGAGTTCCCCCCCTAAGGCTATTTGCCAAGTTAAGGTAAATATCGCAATTGGCGGCATAAAGCGGATGCCAAAACGTGTCGCTTTGATCATACGCAGTTCAGGAAAAACGGGAGATAATTTTTTCTCCATAGGAAATGTTTTTAGGTACAGGTTCCCCAACCTAAAGCGTTTAAAAAAACCTGGCGGTGAGTTTTGCAATGTACTCATAATGACCTTCCTGCAACTAACAAATCTATATCACGAAATAACAAGTCTTGTTACCTACCTTACGCTATTTTATCAATAATGCCTATGTATACACACTAAGAGATAATTTTGAATTATTTAAGCATAAACATGACCATTTTCGGCGAAATCAGCTATTCTGATTGATAGGTAAATTTGCATAAAATGCGTATTTTTCACGATGCTTATGATTTTAATCAATCAAAGCGGTTATTTCTAAAAAAAACGTACAAAATATAAAATATTTTTAGTAGAATTGCCGCGTTTAGCATTGCTGGAGAATTTTTGTAGCTAATATTTGGCTTTTATTCATCGACAGCTTTGATATAGATTGGGGTTTTTGCGTATTATTTCAACACCTGGCGTTAAGTTAACTCAAGAAAACTTAGCACCATAACAACATCGCCTTTTAACCCCTTAATTAGACATCGATATCTTTATGTATTCATCATTATCATGATATCAATCATGAAATATCAGGTGTTAAATGCGCTAGGCTCTACTAGCTGCTCATAATTTTTTACAAAGTCTTTTTATGCAGTCTGCTAATTAAAGGCTTCACAACAACAATTAACGATAGGTATTTCCATGTCAAGTAAGCTGGTACTGGTTCTAAACTGCGGTAGCTCCTCACTGAAATTCGCCATCATCGATCCAACTAATGGCGATGAATATTTATCTGGATTAGCTGAGTGCTTTAATTTGCCGGAAGCCCGTATTAAATGGAAAATGGATGGCGCTAAGCATGAAGCGGAATTAGGTGCAGGTGCTGCACACAGTGAAGCGCTAAATTTCATTGTTAACACGATTCTTGCAGCAAAACCTGAATTGTCTGCTCAAATTTCATCTATTGGCCATCGTATTGTTCACGGCGGCGAAAAATTCACTTCTTCTGTGTTAATTACTGATGAAGTTGTTGAAGGTATTAAAGCAGCCATTCCATTTGCACCTTTGCATAACCCAGCTCACTTGATTGGTATCGAGGAAGCGAAAAAGGCATTCCCTGAATTAGTGAATAAAAACGTCGCGGTTTTCGATACGGCGTTCCACCAAACAATGCCTGAAGAAGCTTACCTCTATGCACTACCCTATGAATTATATGAAGAGCATAGCATCCGTCGTTATGGCGCTCACGGCACGAGTCACTACTATGTGTCACGTGAAGCGGCTAAAAAACTCAACAAACCTGTTGAAGAACTTAACGTTATCACTTGCCATTTAGGTAATGGCGGTTCAGTCACTGCGATTGTTAATGGTCAATGTGTTGATACTTCTATGGGGCTAACACCATTAGAAGGCTTAGTTATGGGAACGCGTAGCGGTGATATCGATCCTGCTATCATTTTCCATCTGCATGACTCATTAGGCATGAGTGTCGATCAAATTAACAAAATGCTGACTAAAGAGTCTGGCCTTTTGGGCTTAACGGGGGTCACCAGCGATTGCCGTTATGTTGAAGATAACTACGAAACTAAAGCAGACGCAAAACGTGCAATGGATGTTTTCTGTCACCGCCTAGCGAAATATGTCGGTGCTTATAGCGCACTGATGGAAGGTCGCCTTGATGCAATTATCTTTACTGGTGGCATCGGTGAAAACTCAGCACAAGTACGTGAATTAACACTGAAAAAATTAGCGCTACTTGGATTCGAGTATGATCATGAACGTAACTTAGCAGCACGCTTCGGTAAAGAAGGCTTAATCACCACTGATAACAGCCGACCAGCTCTGGTTATTCCAACCAACGAAGAGCTCGTAATTGCCCAAGATTCTGCTCGTTTAACAGCTTAAGATCCCATACCGCCAGCCTAACCCGCTGGCGGTACTACTTTATAATACTGTTGTTTATTAGAGTAACCGATAAAGAGGTTCCCGTGTCTCGTACAATTATGTTAATTCCTACCGGCACTAGCGTTGGTTTGACTAGCGTCAGCTTAGGTGTCGTTCGTTCAATGGAACAAAAAGGTGTCCAGTTGAGCGTGTTTAAACCTATCGCTCAGCCACGCATTTCTGGTAACAAAGATCAAACCACTGAAGTTTTACGCTCTCATTCCAGTCTTACTACCATCGTCGAACCATTAAAAATGGAATATGTTGAGTCATTATTGACCTCTTCAAAAAAAGACATTCTGATGGAAGAGATTGTTGCGCGTTATCATGAGCAAACTAAAAATGCTGAAGTGGTCTTAATTGAAGGTTTAGTGCCGACCCGCAAACACTCTTTTGCACAATCACTAAACTATGAAATTGCGAAAACACTGGGAGCTGAAATTGTATTTGTCACAGCGCCAGGTAATAGCAATATTACTCAGATGAAAGAGCGTCTTGAGTTAGTACGTAACGAATTTGGTGGTCAACGCAATAAAAACATTATTGGTGTGATTGTCAATAAAGTGAATGCCCCTGTCGATGAACAAGGCCGTACTCGCCCTGACCTTTCTGAAATCTTTGATGATTCAACGAAAGCAACTGTCGCGAATATCACGCCTAAAGATTTAGAGTGCTTAACCCTACCGGTTTTGGCTTCTATTCCTTGGAACTTTGACCTGATTGCGACTCGTGCCATCGATATGGCAAAACATTTGAATGCTGAAGTTGTTAACGAAGGTGAGATTACAACTCGTCGAGTGAAATCAGTCACTTTCTGTGCCCGTAGTATTCCTCATATGCTTGAGCATTTCCGCCCAGGCTCACTGCTCGTTACCTCAGCAGATCGCCCAGATGTTCTCGTATCAGCGTCTTTGGCTGCGATGAATGGCGTAGAAATTGGTGCGATCCTATTAACTGGTGGTTATCAAATCGACGAACCTATTCGTCAACTTTGTGAGCAAGCATTTGAAACTGGCTTACCGGTATTCATGGTCAAAAGCAACACCTGGCAGACGTCACTGAACCTACAAAGCTTCAGCTTAGAAGTCCCTGCCGATGACCATGAGCGTATCGAAAAAATTCAAAACTACGTCGCTCGCCACATTAGCAGCGAATGGATTGAGTCTCTGGTCGCTGATTCTGAGCGCCCTAACCGCCTGTCTCCGCCTGCATTCCGCTATCAATTAACTGAGCTTGCACGTAAAGCAGGTAAACGTATCGTTCTACCTGAAGGTGATGAACCACGTACTGTTAAAGCGGCTTCTATCTGTGCTGAACGCGGTATCGCAACTTGTGTTCTGCTAGGTAACCCAGAAGATATTCGCCGTGTAGCGGCTGCTCAAGGTATTGAATTAGGTACAGGTATTGAGATTGTTGATCCTGTTAAAGTTCGTGAAAATTACGTTGCTCGTTTGGTTGAACTACGTAAGAACAAAGGGATGACTGAAGTTGTTGCTCGTGAGCAACTCGAAGATAACGTTGTATTGGGCACACTGATGCTAGAAAAAGGCGAAGTTGATGGCCTTGTTTCTGGTGCAGTCCACACCACAGCGAATACTATCCGTCCACCGCTACAGCTGATCAAAACAGCACCTGGTAGCTCATTAGTCTCATCGGTATTCTTTATGCTGTTACCTGAGCAAGTCTTTGTTTATGGTGACTGTGCGATTAACCCAGACCCAACCGCAGAACAGCTGTCTGAGATTGCTATCCAGTCAGCGGATTCAGCCAAAGCATTTGGTATCGAACCACGCGTTGCGATGATCTCTTACTCAACCGGTAATTCAGGTGCGGGTAGTGATGTTGAGAAAGTGCGTGAAGCAACACGTTTAGCACAAGAAAAACGTCCTGATTTAATGATCGACGGTCCATTACAATATGACGCCGCTGTAATGGCTGATGTGGCTAAATCAAAAGCACCAAATTCGCCTGTTGCAGGTAAAGCAACGGTGTTCATCTTCCCAGATCTGAACACCGGTAATACCACCTATAAAGCTGTTCAGCGTTCAGCTGACCTTGTTTCTATTGGTCCAATGCTGCAAGGTATGCGTAAACCAGTTAACGATCTGTCTCGCGGTGCGCTGGTGGATGATATTGTTTATACCGTTGCACTGACTGCTATCCAAGCCGTACAAAATGAAAACGCTTAATATCAAATAGTCTTTTTATTTTAATACGCAAGTCAGCCAAATAACATTGGCTGACTTTTTTATTGGCCAAAATCTGCATTCTGTTTAAGCGCCCTTCTTATAACTGCTGAAAATTGCAAGACTAATTACTATAAATAACAATAATAAAGGCACTTAAGACATTAATAACATGGAGATTGATATGTTAGGTGCTACCGCATACCCAATAAAATTTGATCAAGCTAATATTATCGATTATTACAAAGATACGCATAAAAATATTTTCACTAGAAAAATAGTGGGAGTTAATAACGTGAATAGCTTCAAAAAAGGCATATGTTACGGATTAACGAATGCATTTTTATATTATGCTCATGCAGGACAAGAAGAAACGTACATCACAGAAACCTATAAAGCCTATAAAAATATCACGCAGAAAAACCCACTTAATTACTTAAGGCCGTCCTATTACAAATCGTTAAAAAAACATAGCAAAGCGGTATTAAACCAAAATTTCAATAAAGCTTACAATATTCAGAAGCACTACCAAATAGCTTATTTTATCAATAATATTATCTCTGAATTCAACAGGTCAAGAAAACACTCACATGAGAGTGTTCATGAGTACATCAATAGATTATTTAAGATCAATATATCGTCAGTTAAGGAAGATGAAGCAGAGGCATATTTTGAACTATATGAGTTCACTAATAAACTTTATCAAGATACTCTTAACCCTACTGATGATAAAGTAGATAATAATAAATATTATCAGTTAGTTAAGAATGTCCAAGACTTTTGTTTCAATGAGAGAAATGAGATAGATACCGGTTTGTTTTTTATGTTTTTTTCTTTAATAAAGAATTATTACCTAGACCTTACAAAAAATAGATTCATGCAAGCTGAAAACCTTAATAGCATAAATTACGATTCAATTGAACTTATTGATGATAATATAAAATTCACCTCAAAAAGTTTAAAAAAACACATTGACCACTGTCTGGAAAATAAAAAAAATATTATTGGAAATATGAGTAGTAATACCCACTCTATGGGAATAGTCGTTAAATACAACAATGGCAATCCCCTCTTTGAATTTTTTGAACCTAATGAAGGTCTCTTCAAAACCACGAATAAACAGCACTTTTTTAAGTTTTTAGATAAGTTTTTTCATAATAAATCTTATTCATTTATGACATTAGATGGGGAGAATGCCGTCAGTTTATCCAGCTCATTAGTGGCAGATAAAACATTCGATGATATTCAAGCGCCTAGAGTAGAAAAAAGCTTGATAGCCAATTAATGGCAAATGCCCCGTGAAGAACGCTATGTTAAAAAATAAGAAACAGCTTAACCAGTGAGTGCTAAGCGTAACCTTGTCATCGCGATTTAAATAAAAAACCGTTTCCAATACGTTTGAGAATATAACATTAGCGATAGAGCAAACATGTTTGCTCTATCGATTCTAACCTTTAAGCGGCTTTGTGTTTTTTACCCACGGCTAACGATACAATAGTGGCAACAATAATGTTCAATATAAAGGCAGCAATACCGATATTCATAAATTCAAACCCTTTCCCTAACCAAGGAAACAGTTGTGATAATGAAATATGCTCAATATAGGTTACTGCAAGGAAAATAACACCCGCGATGATTCCCGCAATAGCGCCTACCGCCGTCATTGGGTTATTTTTCCTAAAGCTCATCAATAATGCAGGGAAGAATTGCGCAACTATATTAACCCCTAACAGCATGATAGCCACTAAGGTGTCATTACTGTGGAAAATAAAATACAAGCTAACTAATGCAACCAACGGTACCATAAACCGTGCATAAATACCTGATTGACGTTTTTCTTCACTCACATTCAATGCTTTTTGTACAACACCTGCTAACATATTTGATGTCGTCAACAATAACATTGAACCTGGCACTAAGGCAGTTAACATACCTGCTGCCCCAATAAAGCCAACAATAATAGGTGAGAATGTCGATTTAGAGATCTCGAATAAAGACAAATCAACCATTGAACCATCAAGGTGCGGTATTTGTAATATCGCTGCATAACCGACAAAAAAAGCGAATAGCATGATCAGACTGTATGCCGGAATTAAAATACTATTACGTTTTAATGATTTTTCATCTTTAGCGGTAAATACAGCGGCCATATAGTGCGGCCAACAAAAATAAGCCACCACAGATAAGAAGATCGTTGAAATATACCACGGGATATTGAGGCCTTCATCTGAGAAAGTCAGAAAACCGGGGCTTGCTGTATCAATTGCACGAAACATATCACCAAAGCTACCGTAGTAATGCAATGGGATATAAATACCAATAAATAGTACAACAATTAAAATCATCAAATCTTTTAAGGCTGATGTCCATGCTGAACCATGAATTCCCGATATCATCACAAATAATGTCACAGCGATGATCCCGATCCAAATCGCCATATCTGCCGGAATTGCGCCATAAGAGGCTTGAGAAACAATAATGCCAAGCCCTTTAAGCTGTAATACAAAAAGAGGAACCATTGCGGCAATGGAAATTAAGCTAATCAATAATGCTAGGCCTTGGCTCTGATATTTAGCCCCAAAGAAATCAGAGATAGTTCGAACATCATTTTGTTTCGCAAAACGCCATACACGCGGGTGAACCCAATATAAAAATATTCCCATAAAAGCATTCACAGCTAAGGTATATAATATTGCAGGTCCTTTACCGTATGCCCAACCACTCCCACCTAAAAAGGTGAAAGTGGTGTAAATCTCTCCAGCGCTGAGTAAAAAGACTAATAAAGCGCCATAACTACGCCCACCTACAGACCACCCCTCGTGATCCATAGTCTTGCCTTTTTTCGCCCTTAAGGCCAAATAAATACTCAATAGGAAAAACAGCGTAATAACAATTAATGCTGAGCTCATTGTTTTTCCTTAGTGTCTTTTGCATCCAACACATTAATTAGCAACATAATTAATGCGCTAATAACCACCCAAATGACTATCCAAAACATTAAAAAAGGCAGTCCCATCACAAAAGGCTCAACCCGATTGGCATAATAAATACCAACGGTCAGCGCTAATAATGGGAAAATAACCAAAAAGTGATACCATTTCATGAATAGATTCCTTATTGATTAGCCGCGCGAAATTAAATCACGAGATAAATGGCTAAACATTTCAACACCATCATCGGTAATCAGTAGCATATCTTCAATCATAATGCCGCCAATACCTATTCCGTAGTATGGCGTTTCAAGGCTCATCACCATTCCACTTTGGAATACATCCGTCGTTGCTGCGCTCACAAAGGGAGCTTCCTCTAAACCAACAAACACCCCATCACCGTGCCCCAAATGACCACGATTATAGTGTGGCAATCCGGAGCAACGAATGAGAGCCATCGTTTCATTAAAGACATCACTTAGCCGGACACCCGGTGCAACGCGACTTAGCATGTACTCATGGCCTTTATGTATGGTTTGATAAATTTCTTGAACCTTCTCATTGGCTTGACCAACCACGAATGTTCTAGCGATATCCGCACCATAGCCCGCAACATCGACGCCACAATCAAACTTAATTAAGTCACCCTCTTTAGCGGGTATATTTTCAGGCAACATCTTAGGAGAGAAATCACTGCCGACAGAAATTAAGTTAAATCGACTATAATTAGTTTCTGGAAATTCCATCACTTTGGCTTTAAAAGCGGCCGTTAATTCCGCTGAGGTACACCCCACTTTAATAAGCTCACTAGCAGCTTGAATGCCTGCTTCTGTAATCTGTGCACTTTTTCTTAAATGTGAGATTTCCCATTCGCTCTTAATCACGCGTAATTCATTAAATAGTGGAGCTGAATCGACTAGATTTAACCCTGGGATCACTTTATCCAACCAGACTTTACCCATGTGAGTAATTTGGTTTAGTTCAATCGCTACAGGTTTTCCATAAACACCCGCTTCCGCTAATGCATCTTTCAAAAGAGTGAAGATAGTTTCGATTGGGCTGTTTATTGGTCTTTGTTTAATGACTTTTCCATTATCGGGATTATAGGGGTCATCGACATCGACCCATATTGGAAATGTATGCATTTGTGCATTTGGCATTTCCAGCTGTAAATTAGCCGCTTCAAACTCATTCATGATCACAAGCGATTTAATCGATGGGTCGCGAAAAATAACGGCGATAGCGGACCCCGTCTGCCTAAAGGTATACATAAAGAAGCTTGCAAAACCTGTTAGGTGATAAAAGTTATCGCTTACTGTCGCAACGAGCGCTTCAATCCCCTCTCGTTCCATAATTTTGCGGGCATTATTCGTTACATTCTCTAGGTGTTGTTGTTTTAAAGAAGATACATCTTTATGAAATGTCATTATTTATTCTCTCGGGTGATGTTCCAAGATGAGTACCAAGAATTTATCTGCGGGAAGGTACAACCCTGCGGGTGCATAAATATAGCAATTAAAACCCTTATTAGTTATAACTAATTATTATAATATAGTATAAGTAAACCTATAAAGCGGAATAGTATGAAGGCGAACCAAGGAAAGGATTAAAAGGTTATCCTTTCCATTTAGTCTATATGTCACTATGACTGATCAGAACATGAAATAGCTTTATCAAACTCATTATTACGTGTTAGCCATAATGACAACGCTTTTAACGAGTCAGGCGTAAATTCATCGCAACGAGCACTAATTTCATCAGGTGTTAACCAACTGACTTCTGCAACTTCCGACTCTTGCAGTGCAAATGGCCCATGGCTAACACAGCTAAATAAACCACCCCATATACGGCAGTTTTCCCCTTCATAATAAAATAAGCCATGCTCAGCAAAAGGAACACCTGCAATCCCGAGTTCTTCTTCCGCTTCACGTTTAGCAGAATCAAGAATATTTTCACCTTGAGTGACAACACCACCGGCAGTGGCATCTAAATAGTCTGGATAGAAATCTTTTATACTGGTACGTCGTTGTACCAAAATTCTGCCCATTCCATCGTGGACAACAATATAAGTAGCACGGTGACGCAAGTTTTCTGCTCGCATCTGCCTACGTGTAGCTTGGGCGATCACTTCATTGTTTTCATCAACAATATCAACCCACTCAACCACCTCGGTTTGTTCATCCATCCTTAAAACCTTTTTATCAATCTGTTAACACAGTTTTTATGCCATAGAATTATTGCTGAAATCGGTCAAGCGAACAGCCTGTTACAAGGTATTCTTTTCGCGATCAGCTTGCAAGCCATAGCAAGCAAATTTGAGTATGACAATCACAACTTGGCGGTTTTAATCGTCGGTTATTTCTCTATACAACCACCTATTTTAAGAAAATAAAACACAGTCTCAGCAAAATCGCTGAGTTGCTGCTATAGTTAGCTCAAATGAGCCTTATTTAACTCATCCAACTTTTCACAGGAGGCGATTATGCGGATACTGATTACTGGTGGTACAGGACTGATAGGTACCCCTTTGGTTCAACGGCTTGTCGCGCGTTCAGACGAGGTGACTGTATTAAGTCGTTCTCCGCAAAAAGTCTATAGCCATTTTTGCAAGGCTGTCGAGTGTTGGACTTCATTGCAAGATAAAACGAATCTGAATGAATTCGATGCTGTTATTAACTTAGCAGGGGAACCTATTGCGGAAAAACGCTGGAGTGAGGAACAGAAAAAGCTATTATGCGATAGCCGATGGAAAATCACACAGCGTTTAACAGAATTAATCGCTGCAAGCGATACACCCCCCCATACTTTTTTATCGGGATCCGCTGTTGGTTATTATGGCGACCAAGGCCAAGTCGTTGTCGATGAATCAGAGCAACCACATGATGAGTTCACTCATTATTTATGTCAGCATTGGGAAGCACTGGCACAAAACGCACAATCGGATTCCACCCGTGTTTGCCTGCTGCGTACCGGTATTGTCCTTTCACTAAAAGGTGGCGCGCTTGCGAAAGTGCTCCCTATATTCAAGATGGGTGCTGGCGGGCCAATTGGCCATGGTAAACAATTTATGCCATGGATTCATATCAATGATATGGTAAATGCTATCTGTTTCTTACTTGATAATAAAACATTATCAGGACCATTTAATATGACCGCCCCCTACCCTGTGCACAATGACCAATTTGCGGCAATCTTAGGTGAGGTCATTAATCGTCCTGCTTTTGTCCGCACTCCCGCATTCGCGATTAAAGCCATTCTCGGTGAAGCTGCTGCACTCGTTCTAGGTGGCCAACAAGCAATCCCTAAACGCTTAGAAGAGGCGGGTTTTCAGTTTGAATATATTGAATTAAAAATTGCTTTAGAAGACCTATTTAAAAACCAATAAATGAAAGAGCCATAACTGAGTTTATGGCTTAGTTTATTTTCTCATGTTATGACAACATGTTATTTTGCCAAGCTTTCACTGGCTTTTCTTCTTATTATCTTACGCCGTAGGATTAAACAAGTCTAAAATCGCATAAAAACAATAAATAAATAAAACAATCACCTTATTAATTAATCATTGTGATTATCAGCCATATACCTTTTATTTTTTTAATATTCGTCTATATATATTTTTGAACATTGAACTATTACCTAACTACACGGGTGGTAATTGATATGAAAAGATTACTTATTTTAATTTACAGTGTTGTCAGCTATCTCTTATTTTTAATTGGCATTGGCTTTTTATTTCTATTGTTAACGAATATTGGCATTCATAATATGATGAGTAATGACAGTATATCAGGTATTATGCCTTGGTTAATAAATATTGGTTTAATGATATTATTTGCTTTATCGCACTCCATACCCGCCAGATTAAAATTCAAACAACGTTACCCTTGCTCACCTGCCATTGAACGTAATACTTATGTGTTTGTTTCGGGTGTCGTTCTGATTTTGTTAGCCATATATTGGCAGCCTCTTCCAGGAAAATTATGGCAGTTACCTAGTCATAGCATGGGCGCAATCCTATTAAATATTATCGGAGGCCTAGGCTGGATAATCTGTATTGCTTCAACCTTTATGGTCAGTCATACTGATTTATATGGCTTACGCCAATCATGGTTACAATGGAAAAATAAAGCATATACCCACATCCCATTTCAAATGAGAGGGTTTTATAAATTAACACGCCATCCTATGATGACTGGCTTTTTAATCGCCTTTTGGTTCACGCCAGATATGACGAGTGGACGATTACTATTTAATATCGGCATGACGATTTATATTTTTTGGGGTATTTATCTAGAAGAAATTGATTTAAAAGAAACCTTAGGTAAGGAATATCACGAATATCTAAAAAAAGTCCCCAAAATCATTCCCAAATTATCGAAAAATCACTATAAATAAACTTGAACAATATGAATTTAATGATGCTATAAATAAGCCTATCACTAGCATCATCGCTCAACATGATAATGAAGCTTATTGATGAAATATCAACCTCAATAAGCTTTAGTGATTATTTTGCGCCTTGCCAACGGGTAAAGAGCTCTTGTTCTAATTCAATATCAAATTGATCAAGAATGCGATTAACCGTTTGGTCTACAATATCAAGAATCGTTTGCGGTTGATGATAAAAAGCGGGCATTGGAGGCATGATCACCGCCCCCATTTCAGCAGCTTGAACCAGTAGTCGTAAATGCCCTAAATGTAACGGCGTTTCACGAACGCCTAATACTAACTTTTTACCTTCTTTTAATACGACATCGGCAGCTCGTGTCACTAGCGTATCAGTATAGCTATGAACAATACCTGAAAGTGTTTTCATGGTACATGGCATAATCACCATACCTGCTGTACGAAAAGAGCCCGATGAAATCGCCGCGGCAATATCGCGGCTATCATAATTATGGTCAGCCAGTTGTTGAACCTCTTTGACTGTATAGCGAGTTTCTAGTGATAATGTTTGGCGGGCAGCAGCACTCATCACTAAATGTGTTTCCACATTTTTAACAGGTTTTAGCACCTCTAATAGCCTAACGCCATAAATTGCACCACTTGCCCCTGTCAATCCAATGATTAGCTTCTTCATCCTGCTCCCCGTACGATTCATGTTTATCCATGCTAATAGTAGCAATTATCGCAACGAAAAGCCTCTAAATCTATCAACCACAATCCCAGTTATATACCACTTTACTGAAATCTTTATTTTTTAAATCATCCGGATGGATAAAGAAGTTACCGACACCGATATCTCCCCACAGAATGCCGGTCTCATAATCACTGTCTATTTGCAGTAATAGGACATAATCTTGAATTTCTTCACGATATTCCCTTGGGTCGGTTTGAGTAAAAAATGGGTAACCCCCAAGGCGATGGCCGTTAGCGCCAAAGTATTCATTATATGGCTCTAACCATTCATCGTAAAAATCTTCACCTGCAAACTGCTCTTCATAATCATATAGATTATCAACACCTAACACTTTGCGACCAAACTGAAAATCTTCCGAACTTATATATTGCGTAGATGGCGTAAATTCGATACTAAATTGCCCTTCAATCGGAGAGTAATACTCATCGTTATAAGCCGATTCAATTGCAGAAAAGTCTTGTTGCAGTTGTGAAGCGTCTTCAATGATATTTTCCCAATAGATAACGCGAAAATCTTTTTGAGCTTGTAGATCATCAAAGTCTGCACCATACAAGTCATCACCACCAATAAAAAACTGCAACAGCCCTGTTTTTGGGTAGTGTTCAAGTGGAGGTATTTGTGCAAAGTTGATTTGCGCTAACAGCTTTAGAGGAACGCCATGACTATCAACGGGAAAATCTGTGCCTACAGGCAAATAAGGTACTCCGCCGATACGACTTTCCCATAAAATGGGATTCTCGACTGACGTTAAAGACATATCCAATGTCGGCTTTTTTGTCGCGGTAATATTATCTAAAAAAGGTTTTAATACATCTGGTAAGGCGGTTAAATCCGTCATGAAGAGTTCCTTAAACACATAAGTAATTCGATTAAAATACCCCATCTCGCCAAAGCCTCCATCGGATATAACTGGAAATCTTAATCGTGATTAACTTATCGGTTGCAACAACACATTATTTTTCACGCGAACAACCATATTCAGCACTCCATCCTTCGGAAGCCAATGTGTTTTCTTTTGATTTAATATTCTGACTTTGACTGATCGGTTATTAATGTTTATAGCATTACAGCCCAGTGGTGCATCTGTTGAGTCCGCTATTTATCAAGGATGGCTCCCCATTATCGTCATATTCTTGAGCTGATTTAAGGGGCTTAATCATTGGTTTAAGTAGGTCCATCACTCATTGCCATTATATTCCCTCCTCGACTTTATTAGAGGGAATGATTCTCGCTTCTGTAGCAGGCAATACGGGGAGTATTTATGTTTTTCTTGCACTGTGCCTCTACATACAGCTAGCCTCTTGACCTTTGAGCATCGCTTTCGCGTCAGGCCGTTCCCCTTAGGCAAGCCGTGTATCAATTCACCCTTGGAGGATCATTACCGACCCGTTGAAACAGAAGGCACAAGCTAAATGGTGTTCAGCAGATTTCTCGCTGGCATTTATGAATGAGAACATGGCACTGCCTTTGTTTATTCATGTTGTTTACTGAGTTATTTAAACACGGGTAATACCACTGACCAAATGTTGACACTATGATTTTTCTCATAAAAAAACCAGCCATAATACAATCGGCTGGTTTCTTATTAACCTAGAAATAATTAACCTTCGTTGTAAATTTCTAAATTTTCAATTTCGTTTTGATCTTTAATTTTTAACTCGTCATCTTTACGTAGATTCTCAAGATAATCTAAGTAGCTTTGATCGATATCTTTTGTGACATAAATACCATCAAACACTGAACATTCAAATTCATTGATTTCCGGATTTTCTTCACGAACAGCAGCAATAAGGTCGCTAAGATCTTGGAAAATTAACCCATCAGCACCAATTAATTTACGGATCTCATCAACTTCACGACCATGAGCAATTAACTCATTTGCATTTGGCATATCAATACCATACACATTTGGGAAACGAACTTCTGGCGCCGCAGAGGCAAAATAAACATTTTTTGCACCTGCCTCACGTGCGAGTTCAACAATTTGCTCGGAAGTCGTACCACGAACGATTGAGTCATCAACTAATAATACGTTTTTATCACGAAATTCAGCACGATTTGCATTCAGTTTACGACGAACTGATTTACGGCGCTCTTGCTGACCTGGCATGATAAAAGTACGACCAACATAACGGTTTTTCACAAAACCTTGGCGGTATGGCTTATCTAGGATATGAGCGATTTCTAAGGCAATATCACAAGATGTTTCAGGAATTGGGATGACGACATCAATTTGCAAATCTTCCCACTCACGCGCAATTTTCGCGCCAAGCTTTTGCCCCATGCGTAACCTAGCATTATAAACCGATATTTTATCGATAAATGAATCTGGGCGAGCAAAGTAGACATACTCAAATAAGCAGGGGGTTAATTGAGGATTTTCTGCACATTGGCGCGTATACAATTGCCCTTGTTCTGTCACATAAACCGCTTCACCAGGTGCTACATCACGTAAGAATTCAAAGCCTAACGTATCAAGAGCAACACTTTCTGAAGCAACCATGTACTCTTGCGCGCCATTTTCTAATACGCGACGTCCTAAGACCAATGGGCGGATACCATAAGGGTCACGAAACGCTAGCATCCCATGGCCAATAATCAGTGCAACACAAGCGTATGCCCCACGTAATCTTTTATGCATCTCTGCAACCGCAGTGAAAACATTATCTGGCTCCAATGGAAAATGATCGAAGCGATCCAATTCATAAGCCAAGATATTCAATAGGATCTCAGAATCTGAGGTGGTGTTAACATGGCGACGAGCGGTTTCAAATAAACGGCGCGTAAGTTCATGCGCATTTGTCAGATTACCATTATGAGCAAGGGTGATACCAAAAGGCGAGTTCACATAGAAGGGCTGTGCTTCCGATGCGCTCGAGCTTCCTGCGGTTGGATAACGTACATGACCAATACCCATACAACCTTGTAGTCGAAGCATATGCCGCGTTTCAAAAACATCTTTTACGAGGCCATTCGCTTTACGTAAACGAATATTATTTTTGCCATCAATGGTAGCAATCCCTGCTGCATCTTGCCCACGGTGCTGTAACACCGTTAAAGCATCATAAATTGATTGGTTGACCGGTGTTACACCGGCGATACCGACAATACCGCACATTTAGTCTTTCCTCATCAGCCAGACGGAGAAATATTCTCCGGTAGGAAACTTGACGCATTTTGCAGGTAGTCAAAAAACCACCTGATTATATGACTGAACTGCGGAATAAGTTCTGAACGTTGCCAATCCTCACTTTGAGGTAAAGGTGTAAAAGTATCGAGAAAAAAGAGTAATGCCGATACAATCAATACCCCACGCAACGCCCCGAAGCAGATCCCCAGAACACGATCTGTACCCGATAAGCCAGTTTTTTGAACTAGAGAACTAATTACATAGTTAACTACTGCCCCGACAATTAATGTCGCAATAAACAAGGCAGCGATAGCGATGCCATTTCTCACGAGTACATCCTCAAAGCGTGTAAAATATTCCGCCAAATAAGGATAAAAAGTACTCGCAACAAAAAATGCACAGCCCCATGTAACCAGCGATAACGCCTCTCGAACAAACCCACGGATCAGGCTTACCAGTGCCGAGAAGCCAATGATGGCAATAATTGCGTAATCTAACCAGACCATATCTTATTCCAAAATTCGCACCCACGGCAGTGGCTGGAGTGCATTCTAACAGAAAACGAAAACGTTTGCGTAACCAATTTACATACAATTTAAAAAAACCAACGGCGAAAAGAAAAATTCTTCTTCGCCGCTGTAATTGATTAAAAGCTCAAGCTTTTTATGATATTCCTATTTAAGCATCATGGTTTAAAAGCCCTAATCTCACCTTGTAAACCGGTTATTGACCTCAATTCAGGTAAAGCACTTTCTAAACGCTGCCTTGATGCTTCTGGTCCAACGAAGATCCGTGTCAATTGCCCATTAACAGGTCGAGAAGGTACCGTATAAACCTGATATCCTGACAATCTTAATTTAGCGACAATTTCCTCCACTTTTGCAGAATTTTTCAACGCACCCAGTTGTACCACAAACGCTTTACCTTGCGGTGCCTGAACTTCAGGTTTAGGCTCCGGTTTTGGCTTAGGTTCTGGTTTAACTTCAGGTTTCGGCGTTGGTTTCGGCTCAGGCTTTGGCTCCACCTTTATTGGCTGCTCAGCAGGAATAGCCGGCACGTCTTGAGCTGTGGAAGCTGATTGACTTTGTTGTTGCTCCTGCCTTTGCTCAGACAGCGCTTCTGACAACATCGCTTCCGATGCTTCTCCAGATGCGGCATTTTGTGTCAGTGGTGCAATGGCTTCAATATCCTGCTCATCACCCGGTTTCGGTATAATAGGAATGGCCGCAAATTCATTTTCATTATATTTCTTATCACCATCCAGTAACGCCGGTAATACAATGATCCCCGCCGCCACTAATACAATGGCACCGACAAGACGATTCTGAAATTTACTTGCCACTGACTCTATCCTTTTGCTTTTTCTAACAACATCATCACATGTGCGACAGTATGAAACGAACCACAAACAATAATGACATCCTCATCCGTCGCATCAAGACAAGCTTTCGCCCATGCATCATCAACAGAATCAAACACCTGTGGAGATTCAAGATACTGGCTCAACTGTGATGCAGGGGCTCCACGAAACTCCGTCAGCGGTGCCACATACCAATCTGTCACTTGCTCAGATAAACACGCTAATGTGCCTTGAATATCTTTATCGCCAAGCATACCGATGACCGCTCTCACCCTACGCCCTGGCACGGTGGGTAACTGTGCTAAACGCGTAACCAGATAACCTGCCGCATGCGGGTTGTGTGCAACATCCAAAATCATCAAGGGTTTTTCATTAATTATCTGAAAACGCCCAGGCAGCTGTGCTGATTTCAACCCTTCATGTATTGCTTGGTCGGTAATTTTATCGGCCAGTGTGCGATCAATCTCTTTCAAGCAGCAGATAACCCCTAATGCCGTTGCTGCATTCGCTAGCGGTACATTAGGCACAGGTAAATTCGACCACTGGCATTGATGACTGTGCCATGACCAGCTGTTATTTTGCTGTTCGAAGGACCAGTCTTTGCCGCGACGAAACAGAAGAGTTCCTATTTTATCCGCATATTCACCGATAGATTGAGGCATATCCGGTTCGCCAACCACGCCATAACGGCCACCACGAAAGATACCGGCTTTTTCATGACCAATATGTTCTCGGTCTGATCCCAGCCAATCCGTGTGGTCAAGAGCAATACTGGTGATTGCGGTTACGTCTGCATCCACAACATTCGTTGCATCTAATCGCCCACCTAAACCCACTTCCAAAATCACAACATCTAAAGCAGCCTGTTTAAATAGTTTCAGAGCAGCTAACGTGCCGTATTCGAAGTAAGTTATTGAGGTATCGCCTCGGGCGGCTTCAATATCTGCAAATGCGCGGCAAAAATCAGCCTCCGACAGCTCTGCACCTTGAATACGTACCCTCTCAGTATAGCGAACAAGATGTGGTGAACTGTAGACCCCAACTTTCAGGCCTGCTGCCATCAAGATAGATTCAAGCGTATGGCAAGTCGTTCCTTTTCCGTTGGTACCGGTGACGGTGATAACGCGGGGGGCTGGTTGCGTTAATGCCATTTTACGAGCGATTTTTCCAACTCGCTCCAGCCCCATATCGATATTTTGACTGTGCAAGTTTTCTTGATAAGAAAGCCAAGCCTCCAATGGAGACTCGGCATTAGGTATTGAAAATGGATTATTCATCATCTTTTTTATGCTTAGCAGAGTCCTTTACTTGCTCAGGAGCATCGATGACAACATCGTCATTAACGATATCGATTTTCACATCCTTTTCTTCAACGACCAAAGAAACGTCAGAGGTGTTAAAGCTTGGTTTGTTGGTTAACATAGCGAGCACATCTGCTAATGTGTCACGCATTTCAGGACGACGAACAATCATGTCGATCGCCCCTTTCTCTAACAAGAATTCACTACGTTGGAAGCCTTGAGGCAATTTCTCACGAACAGTCTGTTCAATGACACGCGGGCCGGCAAAACCAATCAGCGCTTTAGGTTCTGCGACATTGATATCACCAAGCATCGCTAAACTGGCTGAAACACCGCCCATAGTCGGGTCAGTTAACACTGAAATATAAGGCAAACCACGCTCTTGCATTTTGGCTAAAGCGGCGCTGGTTTTTGCCATTTGCATCAGTGATAACAGTGCTTCTTGCATACGCGCACCGCCACTCGATGAAAAACAGACTAATGGGCAATTATCTTCTAGGGCTTGTTCAACGGCACGAACAAAACGTGCACCTACAACGGAAGCCATAGATCCACCCATAAAGGAAAATTCAAAAGCAGCCGCAACGATTGGCATATCTTTTAACGTTCCTTTCATCACAACGATAGCATCTTTTTCACCGGTCTCTTTTTGAGCCGCCGACAGCCTATCTTTATATTTTTTTGAATCACGGAACTTAAGAACGTCTTTTGGTTCAAGTTCACTACCTAATTCTGTGGTCGAATTTTCATCGAGGAAGGTTTCAAGACGCTGGCGTGCATGAATACGCATGTGATGATCGCATTTAGGGCACACTTGTAGATTACGCTCGAGTTCCGCCCCATACAGGACTTGCCCACAGCTATCACATTTAGTCCAAACACCCTCTGGGATGTTGACTTTGTTTGATTGGGTCAAGTTACCTTTTTTTAATATTTTTTCAATCCAGCTCATTAATGGACCTTTTCGTCTGATTGATTTCTGGCTATTCCGTCAGGGTAACTGTCGTAAAGATTACTCAATCCCTTCAGGTAAAACGCCAGTATGTTATTTTGTGCCATTAAACCACAATGAAACTTCACTGTGGATAAAAACTTTTTAATCCGTTATGGATTACCATTTTTTTGTGCAGTTACACGTTTTTCTTTTGCCGCTTTACGGCGATGACGAATCACTTCAATCACCCCCGGAAGAATTGAGATAAAGATAATAGCCACTATCAATAATTTCAAATTCTGTTGTACGAAGGGTAAGTCACCAAACAGATAACCTGCATAAGTGAATGATAATACCCATAATAACGCACCTGTCACATTATAAAAGGCAAAATGACGATAAGACATTTTTCCCATTCCCGCAACAAATGGTGCAAACGTTCGAACAATAGGCACAAAGCGCGCTAAAATAATGGCTTTACCACCATGCTTTTCATAAAAAGCATGTGTTTTTTCTAAATAAACACGTCGGAAAATTTTCGAATCAGGGTTCTTAAACAATTTTTCGCCGAAAATTCGTCCAATCGTGTAATTAACCGCATCACCAATAATCGCTGCTGTAATCATTAATGCGACCATTAAATGAACATTTAAATCGTTGCTATCGAGTGCAGAAATTGCCCCCGCGACAAAGAGTAGTGAATCCCCAGGCAAGAATGGTGTTACCACTAACCCCGTTTCACAAAATAAGATCAGAAATAAGATACCGTATACCCAAGTTCCATATTCAGCAACTAACTCTGCGAGATGGACATCGATATGCAAAATAAAATCGATTATAAAACTGATAAACTCCATAAAAACCCTCATTATGAATAGCATCCGTGCTATGTATAAAATTAGATTTACATCAGTTCGTCTGCTAAGAAAACCGGCCCCATGGTATTTTGAGGCAAGGCAAATTTTTCAGGATAATCCACTGCAACTAAATACAAACCATCAGCCTTCGCAGTTGCTGCGGCTTTTGTTCTGTCTTTAAGTTCTAGCAATTCAGCCATCCAGTTAATATCCTGATTTCCGCAACCAATCTCCAGCAAACTTCCCACAATATTTCTGACCATATGGTGCACAAAAGCATTTGCTTTAATATCCACCACAACATAATTGCCGTGGCGAGTCACTTGCACATGCATCACGTTACGCCAAGGGGTTCGTGATTGGCACTGCACTGCTCTAAAGGACGTAAAATCATTTTCTCCCAGTAGAGCTTGTGCCGCTTCATGCATTCTTTTTTCATCAAGTGGATAGTGAAAATGCGTGACTCCACTCGATAAAATGGCAGGGCGATAACGATGATTGAAAATCACATAACGGTAGCGGCGTGCCGTCGCGCTAAACCTTGCATGAAATTCGTCATCAACAGGCTGACACCAACGAACCGCAATATCCTCTGGCAAATGGGTATTTACCCCCATTGTCCAAGCAGCTTCTTTGCGAATGACAGGTGAATCAAAATGCACCACTTGCCCCGTTGCATGCACACCTGCATCTGTACGGCCTGCACAAAATACATGAATAGGATGGTTCGCCACTTTCGATAACGCTTCTTCAAGGCAACCTTGAACGCTCTTTACCTCTTGTTGACGTTGCCACCCATAATAACGACTGCCATTGTATTCGATGCCTAATGCAATACGAGACAACTGCGTTGAATCTGACATCAGTAAAACAGCTCCTGAGCCAGCTTTTCAGCGGTTTCAACGGCCATTAATGCACCACCAAAGCGTACATTATCGGCAACAGACCAAAACTGTAAAATTTCAGGCATACCATAATCGTTACGGATACAGCCAATGCTTAAGTAATGATTACCAGAAGCTTCAGTCACCTGAGTCGGGTAATCCCCCTCCTCTGAGACCTGAATATCCTCAAAACGTTCAAGTTCATCTTGAGCTTCTTCAACACCTACCGGACGTAATGTCTCCAGATATACCACCTGTGCATTTCCATAGAATACAGGAGACTGGATAAAGCTCACCGCAACAGGGATCCCTTCATCTTGCAAAATTTTACGTACTTGATCGACCAAACGGCGCTCTTGTTGCACACTCCCTGCGGTATCCGCCAGCATTGGCAGCATATTAAATGCTAATTGTTTATTAAATCGCCCCTCTTCCGCTGGGATACCATTTAACAAACGTGCACTTTGTCCCGCCAACTCATCCACCGCCGCTTTACCATAAGAAGAAACAGACAGCATGTTAGTTAACGTGATACGTCCAAGGCCTGCGGCCTCAATCAATGGTTTGATCGCACTTAATAATTGACTGACATAGCTATCTGCTAACGAAATAATATTTCGGTTGCGATAATCCGCAAGAACATGTGGATTGACGCCGGGAACCACTAACGGCACATCTGGCTCAAGTGCAAATACACCACTCGCATCAATCACAATACAGCCTTCTTGTGCAGCAAGCTCTGCATATCGCAAACTCACTTCTTCCCCAGCAACAAAGAAAGCAATTTGAGCTTGTGACCAATCAAAATCGGCAGCATCTTGCACCCTGTAGCTTTTACTATTAAAACGAATGCTCTCCCCAGCCGTTCGTTCGCTCGCTAACAGATGTAATTCGCCAACAGGAAATTCGCGTTCTTGTAATAGTGCTAAAATAGCTTCACCAACAGCACCGGTGGCGCCTAATAACGCAATATTCCAACCTTCAGTCATTGCTGTTTCTCCAAAAAATATAACTATTAAATGAAATCATCCATACGTATTAAATGAAAGGCAATATACCCCTTTCTCGTAATATTTAAGAAGATCACTTAATCAAATGTGCATTAAAACCCAGTGCGGTTAATTGAGATACCGTTTGTGGATCATCACAACTGACTGCCAAAGATGACCATTCACGACGTTCTTGGTAGTGTTTTCGTAGCTTGTCAAATTCACCAGGTATTGCGGCGACTTCACGTAATGCTGCGTCATCACGACGCACATCATACACCAGATGCACCAACCTTTTGAGTTGGCTTTGCGTTAATTTACCCTGAAAAGTGATAGCACTCATTTCAGGAATAGGTAGTAGCGACGCCAGTGCAATACTATCCGGCTGCCCTAAAAATTGGCAATAAGCTTCATAGACTTGCGTGGTACCGCGGGCTTTACCTTCAAGAGTATAGCCGGCAATATGCGGTGTGCCGATGTCAACCCACTGCAATAATTCTGTATCCAGATTAGGTTCAGGCTCCCATACATCTAACACGACACTTATTTTTTTGCCTTGCTTTAACAAAGCTAATAAGGCTTGATTATCAACTACTTCACCACGGCTAGCATTAATTAAAATGGTGCCGTCACGTAAATGAGATAAACGCTGAGCCTCCATTAAATGGTATGTCTTATCGGCGCCATCCATATTCAGCGGTGTGTGGAATGTCAGTACATCTGCTTCATTCAACACGGTTTCTAAAGGTAAAAAGTCTCCTGTGTCTCCACTTCTCGCGCGGGGAGGATCACACAATAGTGTTTTGCCCCCCCAAGCCGATAATCGCTGAGCTAGGCGACCTCCAACATTTCCGACCCCAATAATTCCTACCGTTTTGTCACGTAAATCAAAATGATCACGCTCAGCTAACATCAGCAGTGCCGAAAAAACATATTCCACAACCGCAATCGCATTACAGCCCGGTGCTGACGAAAATGCGATATTGGCTTCATTAAGCCATGCCGTGTCGACATGGTCGAAACCGGCCGTGGCAGTACCAACAAATTTTACTGGCGTTTCATTCAATAACTCACGATTCACTTTTGTAATCGAACGAACCATTAATGCATCCGCGTCCAGCAATTCCGCTTCAGGTACTGGACGACCCGGTACAGCTTTAACCTCACCCAGCTTACTAAACAACTGCTGAGCATATGGCATGTTCTCATCAACCAAAATTTTCACTTAATTAGCCCCAATATCTTTATTCGTACCATTCTCAACGAACAAATTATTTTATGGTTGTTTCATTTTATGACCGCGTATTTTGCCACGTTCCGAGTCTATTGCCTATGAACGATTACTTGTGTTTCATTCATCTTTGGCTCGAAAACGGTCTGGTGTCACTCCTGATATTTGTTGAAACATCGCAATAAATGCCGAAGCCGAGCTGTAGCCAACATCCAGTGCGACTTCATGCACGCTTTTACCTTGCTCTAGTGCAGATACCGCATGTAAATAGCGTAACCGCTGCCGCCATTCACTAAATGACATCCCCAACTCTTGCTGACATCGACGTGATAATGTGCGTTCTGAGGTATAACTGCGTTTAGCCCAATCCGCCAATGTTGAGTTATCTGCCGGATCTTTTTGTAAAGCATCTAAGATTGGAGATAAAAATTTATCTTTTGTGATAGGAAGATACGTTTCTTGGCATGGCGAAATCGAAAACTGATCAATTAATACACTTGCTAAACGAATATCTTCATCCGTTTGAGGTTCAACCACGCCTCTCTGATAAAGGTCACTCATAATCGTTTGAAAAATGGGGCTTAACTTGATAACACAAGCACGCGATGACAGTTTCTCACTGAAACGTTGTGCAAAATCGATAATGCGAAATTTCACACTCTGTTTATTAAAACTTGCGTGTTGCGTATTAGCAGGGATCCACACACAAAATTCGGGTGGGGCAAGATAGTGTTTTCCTTCAATCTCCATTTCCATGATCCCACATACCACATATAACAATTGACCAAACGGATGAGCGTGAGATTTATATTCACTCTGCGTATCTATTTGTTCATGGCGTAAGGCAATAAAGGAAGGTTCAATAATATTGCACTCACTAATAAGCCTTGTTGGTGATTTTTGCATTTGTTGCATAGATGTTGTCTGAAAACCGTTATCGAATGTCTGGTTATCAGTATATATAAAAAATCTGACAAAGGTATACTAGCACCACTCATTAGGGAGAAGCTGTTAATGAAAAATTTATTATTTCCGCTGATTGCGGTTTTACTTTGGTCAATGAATGCGATAGTGAATAAAGCCGCGGCAACTGCTATCGATCCTGCCGCAATATCCTTTTACCGTTGGGCGTTGGCGCTGCTTGTCATGACCCCCTTTGTCTTACGTTCAGTGCTACGAAACTGGAAAACCGTGAAAAAGCATTGGTGGCAATTAGCGATTTTAGGCGCCCTTGGTATGATGCTCTATCAAAGCTTAGCGTATTATGCGGCTCATACTGTCAGTGCGACCTTTATGGGGATTATGAATTCCCTGATCCCATTACTTACCGTGGTAATTAGTATTTTTGTACTCCGTGTTATTCCAACGGTTGGGATTTTTATCGGTACTTTATTATCACTCGCTGGCCTTACTTGGTTAGTCAGCCAAGGCAATCCAGCCGCTCTCTTTTCTCAAGGTTTAGGCACTGGTGAATTATTAATGCTCATCGCCTCCGCTGCCTATGCACTCTATGGCGTATTGACTAAACGTTGGGCGATTCAATTATCGAGCTGGGATTCACTTTACGTTCAGGTTTTCTTTGGTGTTATTTTGTTGATACCAAACTTTTTATTAGCCGACGACGTGACTTTGAATCGTCATAATATCGGCCTAGTTGCTTTTGCAGGGATTGCCGCTTCTATTCTTGCACCAGCATTATGGATCCAAGGTGTGATGCGTTTAGGGGCAAATACAACCTCAATTTTTATGAACTTAGCCCCTGTATTTACAGCTATTATTGCCATCTTTGCCCTCGGTGAAGAACTGAAGAGCTACCATCTGATTGGCGGTGGAATTGTGTTATTGGGTGTCATGCTTGCCCAACAGCTACGTACACCGCTGACACAGCTTTTCAAAAGCAAGAAAAAAATTGAGCAGGAAAAAGATTGCTTAAACGATACCTAGCAGTAAAATTAAACCTCAAGCAATGCAATGTCGTAATTCATATGCCCCACACTTGTGGGGCTATGTTTTTCAATCAACATATTCTTAGCCACTCACTTCCTTTGTCCTTTCTTTTATCATTTTATGATATTTGTCCATAATAAATCAGCATCAATGGTTTATCCTTGAATGAAAATTTCACTTAATATACCGTTCTTTTTTTAGTTAGACCTAAATTCATTAAACCAAATATGACAGGCTGATATTTAAATAGAATTTTTCTGTTCGTGAATAAAGATCAGTCACAATAGGAATAATAATGACTAAACGCGTTAAAATTGTGTTGATTGTATTCATCGCTATTTTTGTTATTTCAGGGCTGCATTTAATTCAAAAAAAGGCAACTCATTCCGCTCAGATGGGTTACCAATTATATTATGATGGGAATTTTGCCTCAGCATTTAAATATTTTAATCAGCGGGCACACAGTGACCCACAGTCTGCGTTTAGTCTTGCAATGATGTACTGGAATGGTATTGGTACAGCCCAAAATAAACCACTGGCGATAGAATGGCTAATCAAATCTGCTGATCAAAATAATCCTAGTGCCTTGTACAATTTAGGCTATTTTCGTTATTACAAACAAATAGCTGACACCCCGAATGATTTATATGGACTGACATCATTAAATAAAGCCGCTGACCTTGGGGTATTAAATGCTCAAGAACTATTAGGGATAATTTACCTCGATAACCAACATACACAGATTAAAAAAGATTATGAACTTGCTCGATATTATTTTACGCGAGCAAGTCAACAAGGCTCACGGCTCGCCAAATATGGTAGTGCGGGTATCGCTTACCAATATGATAAGGATTATCAAAAAGCCGTTAGTCTATTGGAGCCTTTGATAAAGGATAACTTCGCTATCGCCGCGCTATTGCTCTCACACATTTATCGTGAGGGGGGTTATGGCATAGAAAAAAATATACAGCTTGCTGATAAATATGAACAAAGTATCCAAGATGCTATGCAATACTTCGATTTTAATCAATCATATTTAGAAGCCGCTCCCCTCTCTGTACAGGGTTATCTCACTCCTAAAGAGCAAAATAGGCAACGCCAGCAACTTGAACAGCGCGCGGCTGAAGGTGATGACAGTGCCTATTATACGCTGTTTGAAAGGTTCTACTCTGGCGATGGTTTTCATAAAGATCTTCTTAAAGCTATCGAGTATTTACAACCTTTAATCGAGAAAAAATCGCCAAAAGCCCTCTACCTACACTATGTAATGACAAAGTCAGAACCGCAATACCTTATTGATGCCGCTAATGCAAACTATCCAGATGCCGTCTTTCAGCTCTACCAGATATATTCTGGTCATATTCACGATATTCATTTTAAAACTAATCGAGAACTCGCTGATAAATATCTCGCCATATCCGCTGATTTGGGAAATTTAGATGCAATCCTTGATTTAATTAATCACTCGCTTAATCACTACCATTTTCCGAATAAAGAACTGAATGCCATTGTCACAAAATATACGCTTGAAGGGCTCAATCAGTTTCCAAGCTCAGCGGAAATGCTCATCACCGCAAGTGGCGTGTACGGTAATAAACGCACTGACCTTTATGATCCTAAAATATCTTTTGAACTCAATGCAAAAGCTCGAGATTACTCATCTGAACCCGATATTATCAATCAATTAGCTGATAAATATGCCAATGCGATTGGTACCCAAAAAGATCTCACCAAGGCGGTTGCTCTCTTTAAACAAAGCTTAACTCTTAAGCCAGAAAAAAATATAGCGAGCATTAAATTAGTACAACTTTATTATGATGAACAACCCGTTAATGGCCTAGATGAACAGTTTATCCTTTCACTTTTGAAAGAGGATGCCAATCCACCCTATTTATCAAAATTAGGCTACTATTACGCCGACTACTTACTTCAACAGGATCCACAAAAAAATCACGCGCTAGCTTTTCAACTTTATGAAGTGACCAGTAAATACTCAGGCAAAGCCGCGCTCCATTATGCAAACGCATTATTAAAATACCAAACTGGACAAGAAGAGGCAGCCTTAAAACAGGTTATTAATGCTTTCGAATACCACAAATATGATCGTTCACTGAATGAAAAAGAGCTTCACGATGCATATGCCCTCTTATTTAATTACGGTATGCATCATCCAAAAGCCCAAGAATTGGTTATCGCCTTTGCATTGAATGAGCACAATGCCGAAGCAACAGCACTTGTTGAATCATTAGTAGGAAAAGATGCGCATATCACTTATTTATATGCAATAAATCATCTTGCCAAAATTCAAGATATCAGTTCAGCAACAGAGAGTGAACTTAAAACCTATTTCAATCTGCTTTTACAGGCTTCAGACTTGGGGAGTATTGATGCCACCATCTATATTATCCATAACCTTGATGACATTAACTATCAAAATAGTCAGCCTTATAACAAGACAAAGTTTATGTCCCTGACGGGCTTAACTCAGAAAGATTTAGTGACGTGGTACCAAAAGTGCGCGGATTTAGGAAGTAACACATGTTTATTTAAACTCGGTGAAATTTACCAAAAAGGCCTATATGGCATCAATCCTGATTATGAAAAAGCGATATCTTATTACTTTAGCATCAAAACGCCTGCTAATAGCCATATGGCATCACAACTTAAAAGAATTAAAACCGACCATCGTGATTTCACTCAATTACTCGAAAAAGCCAATCACGGTGATAGTGATGCACTCTATAAACTCGCTAATGCCTATAGAAAAGGTCAATATGGGCAGAATCCGAATCAACAAATTTGGCTGAAATATCTCGCTGCCAGTGCACAGCGTGATCATCAGCAAGCATTAATAGACAGCATTCACTTTTACACTAAAAACGATCTGATTGAAAAAAACCAAAACAAAGTACTTGGTTATTACCAGCAACTCATTCAATTAGGTAATCAAGAATACGCTGATAAATTAGCCAAGCAATATTTAACCGGTAGCAAACTGGTTAATATCGATCGCTCCAAAGCTCGAAAATATTATCAAGCCGCAGGTGAAATAGGAGACTATGATATCAAATTAATGGACAATTTTGATATTTATCTCAATGTGATAGATGATAGTCTATTAGCCAAATATGAACTTGCTAATGCGTATTTATACGGTTTTGGCACAAAACGCGATATTGAAAAAGCCGTTTATTATTTTGAACAAGCGGCTAACGAAAACCATGAGCAAGCAATTAATCAGTATATAAGCCTACTCCAGAATGGTTATTATGATCATGAGGAAAAAAAGTGGCTGTTACTTCCTAATTGGCAAGACGCAATTATCTGGTTAAATAAATATCCAAATTCAGAACATGCTGCTGACAGTATTAAATTCTTTAATACCACCGTATCCCCCGCCCTAAATGGTGATACTAAAGCCTATTTTAATATAGCTAATTGGTATCAAGATAATATGCAAAGCCAAGCCGCCCAAATATGGTATCGCAAAAGCGTTGATGCTGGTGATGTACGTGCTATTCCATACCTTGATAAGCTATTAGCGAGGGATGATTATGAGACAAAATATCAACTTTACCAACAGGGCGCCGAAAAAGGTGATATCTATTCACAAGTTCAGCTAGCTTGGTTTGATTTGAATAATGCCGAGATAAAAACATATTCTGAGCAATACCAAACAGCGATTAAATACCTTAATCAAGGTTTAAAATCGAGCGATACGCAAATATCACAGTCTGCTTTTGACTATTTAAGTACGCTTTATCATCAGGGGATTAGTGATAAAAATAATCAGCAACTACACCCAAGTGATAATCAGCGCTACCTAGCCCTATTAGAAGATGAAGCAGCTCAACGCAATCAAGCACTGATACAGTTATACGACTATTATAATAAACGCGATCCGGAGAAGGCATTAGGTTACCTAAAAATGGCTTATGAAAAAGGCTATCCGACAGCAATGGAATACTTATATCAAGCCAGTTTTTCTAATGAGAATTGTCAAAACAAACGTTTTGATGAAAATGCTGCGACGTTGTATTTAACTCAATGGTTAGAAAAAAGTCATTTCTCAGGCAATGATTATTACCACACGGACAGCCCTAGTGCACTTATAAATAAACTAGGTGATGTCTATTTTTATGGAAACTGTGGTGTTAAAAAAGATCTTGATACTGCGATTAAATGGTATGAAACCTCTTTAGAATACCGTGGTCATCAAGCTATCAATAAGCTTTATGATGCTTATCTTGAAAAAGGTGATGCTAAAAAAGTTTATTATTATGGCTTAATGGCTGGGAAAAATATCCCTGAGATAAAATTACTTAATACTCTCTCTGATACCGAACGCGAAGCCGTTAAAGCTGAATATGAGCATCAACAAAATGAACAGCAGTATGGTGATTATCGAGATGAAATTATCGACAAACAGCAGAAAGCAGAAACAGGTGACGCCTCCGCGGCTTATTCATTAGCCATCATTTATTCACGAGGTACCCAAGCACCTTTCGATCCCGTGAAAGTTGTTTACTATTATGAGTTATCAGGTAAAAACGGTAACGCGGATGCCTACAATGCGCTTGGCCATCTCTATCTAAATGAAGATGACCTTAATTTTCCAAAAGATGTTCAAAAGGCGCTCTATTATTTTGACCTAGGGGCTAAGTTGAATGACAGTAACACGGCTCATCTGGCAGGCGATTTACTCTATTTTGAGAGAGATGGTATCGAGACAGATTACGCTCGTGCCGCCCAATATTATGCAATGACTGATTTAGAACAAGGCATACATCATGCTTTAGCAAAATATAAACTCGCAGAATTGTATTACCATGGTTTAGTCGGTTCAAAAAGTAAAGAAGACCAGCAAAAAGCCTATGACTACCTACAGTTAGCCGCGAAATATAAAGTTCCCCATGCAATAAAAGCATTAGAAGAGTGGGATTTTAAACAAATAAACAAATAGAACATTCACGATTAGGGGGAAACTCTCCCCCTAATGCATTGGCTATTTTCGCTAAAAATCAGACAAACATTCTCAATAACATTTGTATTATTTTTTGCCCAGCTCTTTACTGGTTTGAAAAACAACTCGGGCTAATAATCCACCTAGCTCGTTTCCTTTCAAAAGTTGTAATTCTGTACCATGGTAAATGGCAATGTCTTTCACTAGAGCCAGTCCTAACCCTGAGCCTTCAAGACTCAATGCATTATTAAGACGAGTAAATGCTTCCATTGAACGGTTAATTTTTTTATCTGGTATACCCGGTCCTGAGTCTTCCACTTCTAATATGGTGTACTTGTTATCTTCACTCAATGACACCCGAACAGTCACAATACCGTTATCAGGGGTATATTTAATGGCATTATCGATGAGATTCGCACACATTTCTGCCAATAATATCGGCTCTCCTTTAATCCATGATTGCTCTTCGCCTTCATAACCAAGATCAATCCCTTTACTTTCCGCTTGCCCTAAGCGAGTAAAACAGGCTTGTTGGGCTAATTCAACTAAGTTAATTGCGCTATATTGACGAATCGCTTCTTTTTCGTGCGCTTTTAAACGCGCTAACTGTAATAAGCGATCCGTTAATATAATCGTGCTGTCTAAGGTGTTGTTTATAGCCTGCAAGCTTTGCTGCCGCTGCTGTTCATCATCACTATTCAGCGCCACCGAAACCTGTGTTTTTAAGACGGTTAAAGGCGTTTTTAATTGGTGTGAAGCATCCGCGCTAAAGCGCTCTTGTCGCTTTACCATTCTTTTAAGCCTTTCAATATAGCGATTTAATGCATCAACAAGCGGTGATAACTCTGACCATGGCAAAATATCAGGGAATGGCGTTAAATCATTAGCCGAACGTCCCATCATCAATTGAGATAGATTTTTCAATGGTGTTAATAACTTACTAAGTAGTAAATACGCTAATACTAAGGTGAGAAAAACGACGGTGCCTTGACTCATTAACGAGGATATTAATAATTGTCTAGCAAATTCATGGCGTGAAGAAACCGTTTCGGCAACACGGATCTGCACCATCCCCATCATCCCACCTTCATTAACTGGTTGGTAAAACGTGGCAACTCGGATAGGTAAGCCTTTATATTCGGCATCATAAAAATAGACAAGCGCTGTATAGTGTTGAGAACGCATCCAATTAGGTGGGATCTCAGGTAAATCATCATAGCCTGAAATAGTCTTCCCATTAGGTTCAATCACTTGATAAAACAGACGGTCATTAATATTACGTTCAAAACTGTCTAAAACAACATACGGGACATCAACAATCAAATGACCATTTTCTACTTTTAATCGCTCTGCAACAGTACGTGCCGATGCGAGCAAGGTTCTGTCGTATGCTTGGTTAGCTGCATTTTTTGCACTGTAGTAGTGGGTATATACTGTAAATCCCCCTAATACAATGAGGGGGATACCGAAGAAGAGCAGCAACTGATGAAAGAGAGAGCGTGGATGAGAGACTAATTTCATACACTACACTGCTCTAATCGGTATCCTAATCCGCGAAGCGTATTGATATTGACATCGGTTCCCGAGAGTTTTTTTCTTACACGATGTACATAGAGTTCAATACTCTGTAAATTGGCTTCCTCTGATAATGAAAACACCTGTTCAAATAATTGTGTCTTTGACACTGGCCGTCCACGACGATGAAACAAGGTATTCAATACGGCAAATTCTCTTGGCGTTAACGCTAACGGTTCTAACCCTATTAAGAAATACCCTTCTTCATGATAACAAAGTGAACCAAAACGTTGGGGTTCATTAACTTGCCCTTGGCTACGTCGTAATAACGCTCTGATCCGTGCTTCTAGCTCAGATAAATCAAAAGGTTTAGTAAGATAATCATCCGCCCCCGCATTTAATCCTTTGACTCTGTCAGAGACATCGGAGTTTGCTGTTAGCAACAACACAGGGGTCTCTTGGCCCCGTTTTCTCATCTGTGCGAGTACATCTAAGCCACTGATTCTGGGCAAAGAAACATCCAATATGACTAGCGAATAACTTTCCGTCTGTAATAGCTGGTCGGCAATTGCACCATCACTCGCAATATCAACCGCAAAACCTGTCGCACTCAGTGCTTTTTGCAACCACAATGACAACTCATCATGGTCTTCAACTAATAATATCCTCATTTGCCATGCTCTCAATTCATCCCATGATAAATATACGTTCGCATTAACCCCTGAGAAATGAAATGCTTAAGTGCAATATTTTCAAGCTGGTTCACAAGAATACCCATAAACACAAATTAACATTAAATTAACAATTTAAAATAACAAATAATAAGCAATCTGATATACATCACAAAAAAACAACTTCATTTGTTAATGAAAGGTAAATGAAAGCTTTACTAGCCAATGATAATGATTAGAAAAACAACAATGAAGTCTCTCTTTATCTGATTTTTCGTGAGGAAATAAAGAATGAAAAAAATATCATTAACCACATTAGCTGCTGCACTTTTCTTTGCTGGCCTTAATCAAGCGGTAGCATTACCTGAACGCACTGAATGTATTGCACCAGCAAAACCGGGCGGCGGATTTGATTTAACATGTAAGTTGGTTCAAGTTTCCATGTTGGAAACCAAAGAAATCGAAAAACCGATGCGAGTGACCTATATGCCAGGGGGAATTGGTGCTGTCGCCTATAATGCGATTGTTGCTCAACGCCCTGCTGAACCAGGAACCATTGTGGCATTCTCCGGCGGATCGCTACTGAACCTCGCCCAAGGGAAATTCGGTCGTTATAACGAAAACGATGTACGCTGGCTTGCCAGTGTTGGTAGTGATTATGGCATGATCGCTGTCCGTGAAGATTCACCTTACAAAAACCTGAAAGAACTCATGGACGCTTTCAAGAAAGACCCGAATAGCATTGTCTTTGGCGCTGGTGGCTCAATTGGTAGCCAAGATTGGATGAAGACGGCGTTACTGGCAAAACAAATCGATGTTGACCCACGCAAAATGCGTTATGTCGCTTTTGAAGGTGGTGGTGAAACATTAACCGCTTTACTCGGTAATCACATTCAGGTCATGTCTGGTGATATGAGTGAAATGGCCCCTTACCTTAACGATGGCAAAGTGCGTGTGTTAGCCGTTTATTCCGACAAGCGCCTGGGTGATGGCCTCGAAAATATCCCAACAGCGAAAGAACAAGGCTATGACATCGAATGGCCAATTATTCGTGGTTTCTATATGGGACCGAAAGTGTCGGATGAAGATTATAACCAATGGGTTGAAGCCTTCAAAAAATTACAACAAACCGATGAATTCAAAAAACAACGCGAGCTACGTGGTTTATTTGAATACAACTTAGTCGGCCAAGAACTTGACAACTATGTCAAAGAAGAGATCGAACAATACCGTGAACAAGCTCGTTCATTCGGTTTAGCGAAATAACGGAGGCCGTTGATGAGCCAACGCATATTTGCCATCGTCTGGCTAATATTGTGTGGTATCGGTCTTTATATTGGCTGGGGGATCCAAAGTGAGTTTTCTTATGAACCACTGGGCCCCCGCCCTTTCCCGATAGCCATACTTTCATTAATGGCTTTATGTGCCTTCATCTTGCTTTTTGGTAAACAAGAAGCAATTGAATGGCCAAAGCCATATGTTTTACGTCGCTTAGTATTACTCATCCTGTCATTGGTCATTTATGCTTGGGTGTTTGAGTGGCTAGGCTTTCCTTTATCTACCAGTTTATTGACGATCAGTATTGCGCTGTTGTTTGGCGCGACACCCATAGCCGCCATCATTTCCGGCCCAATATTAGGTGTCGTTCTATTCTATGCCTTCGACAAATTACTGGATGTCACCTTGCCTATTGGCAACCTGTTTAATTAAGGAGATAGCCATGGAAACTTGGATGTATCTTTCGCAAGGTTTTGAAGTTGCATTAATTCCACAAAATTTGCTAATCGCACTTATTGGTTGCTTTATTGGCACGGTTGTTGGCATGTTACCGGGGCTAGGTCCTATCAATGGCGTTGCCATCCTATTACCACTGGCCTTTGCGCTAAAACTTCCCGCAGAGTCAGCTTTAATATTATTAGCGACGGTATATTTAGGCTGTGAATATGGTGGCCGAATCTCTTCTATTTTACTGAACGTCCCCGGCGATGCCGCCGCCATTATGACAACGCTTGATGGTTATCCAATGGCTAAGCAAGGTAAAGGTGGGGTTGCGCTATCCATCTCTGCTGTCAGTTCATTTATTGGTTCAACCATTGCTATCTTTGGGATCATTTTATTCGCCCCTCTACTCGCCCAGTGGGCTCTCGCGTTTGGCCCCGCGGAATATTTTGCCCTCATGGTGTTTGCCATCGCCTGTCTTGGCAGCATGATGAGTCAGAACCCAATTAAATCGCTATTAGCAGCCTTAATTGGTCTTGCCTTCGCTACTGTTGGCGTCGATGCAAACTCAGGCGAATACCGTTTTACTTTTGGTAGCGTCAACTTATCCGATGGTATCCAATTTATTGTTGTGGTGATTGGGCTATTCTCTGTCAGCGAAATACTGCTGATGTTAGAAGGCACTGCAACAGGGCAAGGTTTAATCCGCAAAACAGGACGCATGCTATTTAACCGCAAAGAAGCTAAAGCCTGTGCAGGTCCAACTTTACGTTCTTCTTTGGTCGGTTTCTTTGTCGGTGTGCTCCCCGGTGCTGGTGCCACCATTGCCAGTGCTATCACCTATATGACAGAGAAAAAAATCAGTGGTGCAAATGGCCAGTTTGGTAACGGTGATGTACGTGGTGTCGCGGCACCTGAGGCTGCAAATAATGCTTCTGCATGTGGATCATTCATTCCCATGCTCACTTTAGGTGTTCCCGGTTCAGGAACTACTGCCGTCATGATGGGCGCATTGACACTGTATAATATTACTCCAGGCCCTGGCATGTTTACTGAGCAGCCAGATATCGTATGGGGATTAATTGCAGCGCTTCTGATCGCTAATATTGTCTTACTCGTTATGAATATTCCATTAATCGGTTTATTCACCCGCATGTTAACCGTGCCCCTTTGGTTCTTAGTGCCTGCAATCGCTACGGTATCCGCGGTTGGCGTGTATGCTGTGCATAGTACAACATTCGATCTGCTTCTGATGATGGGGCTTGGTGTCTTTGGCTATATCCTACGGAAAATGAATTTTCCATTATCCCCTTTAATCCTTGGTTTCGTTCTCGGGGAGATGCTTGAGCAAAGCTTACGCCGTTCTTTATCAATCAGTAATGGCGAATTTAATATTCTCTGGAATAGCCCAATCTCTCAATGTTTGCTCGTGATGGCGGTATTAGTCCTTGTGTTACCCCCTATCGTGAAATTAATTCGTAAAAAACGTCAACATCAAGCGACAACCCGCGAACACTCTTAAATTCGCTCAACAATCAATATCGCTCTTTTTGACTAAACATTGCCCCTTTATATAGGGGCTTTTTTTATTCTAAAGCAGTAACACAATATAAAAATAGAGAACTTACTTAAAAAATCAGAGAGTGACTCTATTGTTAGTCTCGATTTATACTTTATATTGTCGACTATAATTTCGAATGGAATCATTTTCACTATGTTAGTTAGCGTATTGCAATCCTTATTAAAATGGCAGCCCAAACCACTTCGTCATAATCAGTTTGCAACGCTATTAAATGATAGATACCAAATCAGTAGTCAATTCCCTTCTACCATCACTGAGATAGATGATAATGGCCGTTTATTAGTGAAAGCCGATGGAAAGATCTATATCTATTGTAATGGCATCTTAATTCTACGTATCAATAAAAATGTGAGTACCATTACGATTGGTATCCTTGAAGATAAATCTAAAATTATTGATATCAGAAAAAATATCTTTCGTTCACAACAAAAGGTTGCCTCATCAAGTCATCAATCTCTTCCAGCGACAACCGCTTCAGATAATTCATCTTCAAGTCATGATTACAACTTTTCTAGCGGTGATTCAGGAGGAGGAGACTGTGGTGGTGGCGGGAGTGACTAATAATAGAAAGCGAGAGCGTTATACTCTCGCTTTCTCATTTCATACATGTCAGCTAGGATTCAATTAGCCTTTATATTTACTCATGACTAAAGTGGCATTCGTTCCACCAAAGCCAAAGCTGTTTGACATGACGGTCTCTAGTGCTTGTTCCGTTGGTTTAGTGACAATATTCAGTCCTTCCGCTTTCGGATCCAAGGTTTCTACGTTGATACTTGGTGCGATAAAACCATGTTCCAACATCAACAGGCTATAAATCGCTTCGTGAACCCCTGCTGCACCTAAAGAGTGCCCAGTCATTGCTTTCGTGGCTGAAATGGCTGGTGATTCACTGCCAAAGACTTCTTGGATAGCTTCGAGTTCTTTAGTATCACCGACTGGCGTAGAAGTACCATGAGTATTGATATAATCGACTTTGCCTTCAATACTTTGCATCGCCATTTGCATACAACGCACAGCACCTTCACCAGAAGGAGCAACCATATCTGCACCATCTGAAGTCGCACCATAACCAACGATTTCAGCATAGATATGAGCACCACGAGCTAATGCATGTTCTAACTCTTCGACAACCACAATACCGCCGCCGCCAGCGATAACGAAACCATCACGATCAACATCGTAAGTTCTTGATGCTTTGCTTGGCGTTTCATTGTACTTCGTTGACAGCGCACCCATGGCATCAAATTCACAGGTCATTTCCCAGCTCAGTTCTTCACCACCACCAGCAAAGACAACATCTTGTTTGCCAAGTTGGATCAACTCTACCGCATGACCAATACAGTGTGCAGATGTTGAACAAGCGGAACTGATTGAGTAGTTCACCCCTTTGATTTTAAATGGCGTGGCTAGACAAGCTGAGATACCCGATGCCATTGCACGAGTCACCATATAAGGGCCAACACCACGAAGGCCTTTTGCACGCATACCGTCAGAGCCAGCGACTTGATTGCGTGGAGAACCGCCACCTGAGCCAACCACTAACCCCGTGCGTAAATTCGAAATCTGTTCATCTGTTAAGCCCGAATCACTAATAGCCTGTTCCATAGATAGGTAGGCATAAACGGAGCAATCACTCATGAAACGGCGGATCTTACGGTCAATCAAGCCGTCAGTATCCATTTTTACATTACCCCAGACGTGGCTACGCAGCCCCGCCTCTTTGAATTCTTCTGAGAAAGTGATCCCGGAACGACCTTCCTTCAGAGAAGCCAGTACTTCTTCCTGGTTATTACCAATACTGGAAACAATACCCAGGCCAGTGATGACTGCACGCTTCATTCATTACCTCATGTCTTTTAATAATGTGAGTACGGGATTACAGGTTGCCACTTTAGCTTACACTTGTAAGCTGAACAAGTCCGATCAGGGTAAATATTTGTATTTTTTTTTCCTCTAGTACAATAACCTTTTTATTCAAAGGTAGCCTTAACGCTTGTTCAGCGCTAAAATTTAACGATTATTTGCATAATAACAGGCATGAGTGTGAAAAAGTCGGTAGTAGAAGCAGCCCGCCTTAGCTGGAATGAAGAAGGCACTCCAATTTCAGAACAGTTTGATGATGTCTATTTTTCTAATCAAGATGGCCTTGCAGAAACCCGTTATGTCTTTTTGCAAGGAAATCAATTTCCAAGCCGCTTTGAAACACATCCTTTTGAAACCTGTGTTATCGCTGAAACAGGTTTTGGTACTGGGTTGAACTTTCTCACTTTATGTCAATGTTTTGAACAGTTTAAGTTAAATCATCCTCAAGCAAAGCTACAGCGTTTGCATTTTATTAGCTTTGAAAAATATCCTCTTAGTCGAAAAGACCTTCAAGCCGCACACAGCCCTTGGCCTGAGCTTGCTCCCCTATCAAACATGTTATGTGAACAATGGCCTCAACCTTTACCAGGTAATCAACGTATTGTGTTAAAAAATGGGGAAATCATTCTTGACTTATGGTTTGGTGATGTAAACGAACAATTACCTCGACTTAATTGCAATTTAAACAATAAGATAGATGCTTGGTTTTTAGATGGATTTGCGCCTGCCAAAAATCCACAAATGTGGAGCGAACAACTGTTCACTGCAATGGCTAAATTTGCTCGAGAAGGAGGAACATTTGCCACTTTTACCTCAGCGGGTTTTGTAAAACGAGGTTTACAGCAAGCAGGTTTCACCATAAAAAAAATCAAAGGCTTCGGCCGTAAACGAGAAATGCTGACAGGTAGCTTAACGGCCAAACATGACATAAAAATGACACCTTGGTTTACGCGACAGCCAGCTTCACAACCAACTGATATTGCTATTATTGGTGGCGGGCTCGCCAGTTTGGCAAGCGCATACGCCTTAATCCAACGTGGGGCTAATGTCACTATTTACTGCAAAGATCCACACGTTGCCCAAAATGCATCGGGTAATCGCCAAGGTGCAGTTTATCCTTTGCTTAATGGCCGTGATACCCCATTAGAACGCTTCTTTGTGAGTGCATTTCCATATGCGCATCGCTTTTACCATCATCTTTCGGCATTAGGTCTTCAATTTGATGGGCAGTGGTGTGGCGTCTCTGAACTGGCTTATCATGACAGAAGTCGTCGAAAAATTGACGCGATGCTCCAGACTGATTGGCCAGAGGCATTTGCAGCCGAAAAAACACGCGAGCAATTAAGCGAATTGGCAGGCTTAGACGTCAATCATTCAGGGATCCATTATGCTAATGGGGGCTGGTTATCTCCTGCTCAACTCTGTGATGCCCTTATGCAGTATCTTAATAATAATGGCGTAAAATTTTATTTTAATCATGATATTACACAGTTACAGAACGCTAGTGAAGGTTGGCAATTAACGGCGGAGATCGCGGGTCAACAACAGCAATTTGTGCATCAAACCGTGGTTATTGCTAATGGTCACTTGCTCAATCAATTTCCACAAACTCAGCAATTACCGGTTACCCCCGTCAAAGGGCAAGTCAGCCACATACCAACGACACAGACCCTTAGCCAACTAAATAATGTCTTATGTTACGAAGGCTATTTGACCCCTGTTAATCCAAATAATCTGCAACATTGTATTGGTGCTAGCTACCAACGTGACCAGTTGGATTTTGATTACAGTGAAGCTGACCAACAGGATAATCGCCAAAAACTCATCAATAGTTTAGCCGATGTTAGCTGGCCTGAAGAGGTTGATGTTTCAGGTAAACAGTCTCGTCAAGGGATCCGCTGTGTTATCCGTGACCATATGCCACTGGTGGGCAATATTCCTAACTTTGCACAATTAATGGTGGCCTACGAAAATTTGCCTGAACAGATTAAGCAACAAGCTGACATCCCCCCTGCTCCTGCCTACCCTAGTTTGTTTATGTTAGGGGCATTAGGTTCACGAGGTCTGTCGACGGCGCCTTTATGTGCTGAGTTGCTCGCCGCACAAATTTTTGATGAGCCTTTACCTTTAGATGATGAAACACTCGCGGCTTTACATCCAAACCGCTTTTGGGTCAGAAAGTTACTAAAAGGTCGGGAAGTCAAAGTAGGCAAGCCATCATCTAAACCATAAGCTGCTTTGCTGACAATGAAAATACTGACGACGCCTAAGCGATGCGTTGTCATCAACGTTTAAAGATAACAACGCCAATTGAACAGCGGCTTAATCAGCTATTTGTCTTACTTCAGAAAATTGATGATTAAGCCCATCACGAGATATATTCCACTTCATTCGCGAAAAAACGCTTTAATTCAGTATCCAAACTCACAATATGGTTATATTGATTTCAGGCTCATACGCATCGCACAACGTTCTTCAGCATTAAAGCCCGCTTCAACTTCTTGCGCTAAGATAGCTTTCAATTCCGAATTTAGCTCTGAGGTTTCAATCAAAGAAAACCCTAAGCGCTGATAATATGGCGCATTCCATGGAACGTCGCGGAAAGTGGTTAATGAAACAGATGCAAACTGCTGCTGCAATGCATAATTCAGAACATGAAGAATTAACTTCCGGCCGACTCCCTTGCCTTGCCAAGATTGGCAAACTGACACCTCATTGATATGCAGGCTGTCGGTTAACTTTTCAGCGTTGATAAAACCAATAGGTTGGTCCTCATCATTGACAGCAACCCATTCCATATTCTGTTGAATGTGTGTTAAGTGATCTTGTTCTGACTGTACATCATCAGCGGCAATCCAAGCATATTGGTGATGGTCACGAAATAGTTGCGCAGCCGAGCGTTCAATTTCAGGTAACTTGTTGGCATCAGAAGGTACGGCCTGACGAATAAAAAACATAAAAAACCCTATAAAAAAAGAGGAGTTTCCTCCCCTTTAACAAAAAATGACAAGTCGCTTAACGTACTTCATCAAGTAATGATTTCCACATATCTAACACCAATACCTGATCAGGTGGTGTGAGTTCTCCGCCTTTAATGGCCTGTTGAATACTGGCTTCAACACGCTGATAAAGGGCATCCGCACTACTTTCATTTTCTTGTTCAAGTTCTGCTACAGCAAGGGTTAAATGCCCACGCAAATAGCCACCCGCAAAGAGTTCATCGTCACTCGCGTGTTCGACCATATCATCAATTTTTGTCAGTATGCGTGTTTCAAAATCGGCAAGCATGCTTAATCCTTACTGTCGTTAATCTATCATTAGGCAAAAATGTCTTCCGGATAAGGGAAGGCTTCTGCACAAAGTGGTGGCGTATTGTAAAACGATTGTAATGCGTTCACAAAGCGTAATGGCCTTTCAGGGATACCATTTGCTAAATATTCCATCACTTGGGCATGTACTTTACGCTGGAATGCAATACGGTCAGGTTCGAAATCACCTTCTAAATTATCGCAACTGACGTTAAAAGGGATACCTACCGCCACACAAAACAGCCAATCTAAAGCTTGTGGTTTAATTTCAACAACTTCAAATTCACATTGTGTTTTTTCATCACGGCCATCAGGGCAATACCAATACCCATAATCAACCTGTTGACGCCGTGCTTCACCAGCAATGCACCAATGTGAAATTTCATGTAATGCGCTCGTGAAAAAGCCATGCGCGAACACAATACGGTGATAGGGTGTTTGCTCATCGGCAGGCAAATAAATTGGCTCATCGTCACCTTTCACCAATTTAGTATTATATTCTTTGTAAAAGCATTGTTCGAAAATATCGATCAACTGCTGATAATGGTGTTTACTCATGGAAATTCAAATCATCTTAAAATAACGAAACAACCCAAGCTTTAATGGCATCGCCATGGCTATCATGAAGTAATTTAATACTCATCAACAAGGAGATGATGACTATCATTGGTCGGATCAACTTTTGCCCTTTAGTTAACACCAAACGAGCGCCTAACCTTGCTCCCACCATTTGCCCTACAAGCATAACAAAACCTAAGACCCAAAGAACATGACCTCCGATAATAAAAAATATCAAAGAGCCAAAATTTGAAGCAAAGTTCAATAGCTTAGCATGAGCTGTCGCCTTCGCGAGGTTATAACCTAATAACAATACATAACCTAACGCTAAAAATGATCCTGTACCAGGCCCGAATGCACCATCATAAAAACCGATAGTCATCCCGACAGCAACCCCAAAAACAGGCATACTAATGCGTTGTTTACGATCTTGTGCACCAATAGAAGGTGATAACAGGAAATAAAGACCCACACAGATCACCATAATAGGGAGTAGCTGTTTGAGAAAATCCGTGTTAATCATTTGGATGAGAATCGCACCTAACATGGCGCCGATGATTGTCATGATAAAAGGGAACATCTGCTCTCGCAGATTAATCGCCTTACGCCTTACAAAATAAAGCGTCGATGAAAAAGATCCTCCAACGGCTTGGAGCTTGTTGGTTGCTAGCACTTCAACAGGAGTAATACCAACCGACAATAGTGCAGGTATGGTTAATAAGCCACCACCCCCCGCGATAGAATCAATAAACCCTGCAAACAACGCAACACAAAAAAGTAATAGATAAACTTCAGGTGCAACAACGGTCAGCCAATCCATTTTTTATCCAAATTACAGAATTGCCATGATTGAGATATGTAATATACCCCGCAACACATAACGTATGTTAAGGCTAACAGGGTATCACTGCCCAGATGAGGTATTTTTAAGCAGGCGTCATCCAAACCTTCACATTAAAATAAGGGAGGATATCTCCTCCCTCATACGAATAGGCCATTACAATTCGCTAAATGGTTTCATCGCGGGTACAACATCAGCACACTGGCCACGATGACGTAAATAGTGATCCATTAAAACAATCGCCATCATCGCTTCAGCAATCGGCACCGCACGGATCCCGACACAAGGGTCATGACGGCCTTTCGTGATCATTTCTACCTCTTCACCATCACGATTTAAGGTTTTACCTGCCACTGTAATACTGGAGGTCGGCTTCATCGCAATATGGGCAATGATAGGCTGGCTGCTACTGATACCGCCAAGAATTCCCCCAGCATGATTCGAAGTAAAGCCTTCTCGCGTAATCTCATCACGATTTTCACTGCCTTTTAGGCCGATCACCCCAAACCCATCGCCAATTTCAACCCCTTTAACGGCATTGATGCTCATCAAGGCATGTGCAATATCTGCATCTAGACGGTCAAAGACAGGTTCACCTAAGCCCGCAGGCACATTTTCAGCCACCACCGTGACTTTAGCACCTATGGAATCGCCCTCTTTTTTCAATCCACGCAGAAGCTCATCGAGTGCATCCAGCTGGCTCGGGTCAGGACAGAAAAAAGGATTTTGCTCCACAATTGACCAATCTTTGATTTCGCATTTTACGCTACCCATTTGGGTCAAGCAGCCGCGAATTGTAATACCAAATTTCTCTTGTAAATACTTTTTAGCAATCGCACCTGCTGCAACACGCATCGCTGTTTCGCGAGCAGAAGAGCGCCCACCGCCACGATAATCACGCTGACCATATTTCTGCTCATAGGTATAATCTGCATGCCCCGGTCTGAATACGTCCTTAATGGCACTGTAATCCTGAGAGCGCTGGTCAGTATTTTCAATCAACAGGCCAATACTGGTTCCCGTTGTGATGCCATTAAACACGCCAGACAGAATTTTAACCTGATCAGGCTCGCGGCGTGCTGTCGTGTAACGAGACGTTCCTGGGCGACGACGGTCAAGATCCCCCTGTAAATCCGCTTCTGTCAAGGCGAGTCCTGGTGGTACGCCATCAATGATACACCCCAAGGCTAAGCCGTGAGATTCACCAAATGTCGTCACGCGAAACAGTTGCCCAATTGAATTTCCTGCCATGCCAAATTCCTACTTAATATTCAATGATTGTTATTGTGATGTTGTGATTGATTAGAATGCCGTGCAGGATTCACTTAATCAATATAAAGTTGAAAGTGTGCATGATGCTCAACTAATTGTTCACGAGTTAGCATAAAGACACCATCACCACCATACTCAAACTCTAACCAAATAAATGGGATCTCTGGATATTGTTCAATCAAATGGACCATGCTGTTACCGACTTCGCAAACCAGCACACCATCTTCAGTCAGGAAACGAGGCGCATTAGCTAAGATACGACGAACCAGTTTTAAACCATCACTGCCCGCAGCTAAAGCTAACTCGGGTTCAACACGAAACTCTTCCGGTAAATCATCCATATCCTCAGCATCAACGTAAGGCGGATTGGTCACAATCAAATCATACTTCACGTCTGGCATATCTCTGAATAAATCAGAGCGGATAGGTATAACTCGATGTTCTAAACCATGATTAGCAATATTTTGCTCTGTTACCGCCAGCACATCCGTCGAAATATCAACAGCGTCGACTTCTGCTTCAGGAAATTCATAGGCGCAAGCAATCGCGATACAACCACTACCAGTACACATATCCAGGATAGTTTGAGGTTCATCCGCTAACAACCCAACAAAGTGATTATTGATCAATTCACCGATGGGTGAACGAGGGATTAGCACACGCTCATCCACATAAAATTCGTGACCACAGAACCAAGAGCGATTAGTGAGATAAGCAACTGGAATCCGTTCATTGATGCGACGCAATACACGCTCAACAATACGATGACGCTCCGTCGGAGTCAGGCGCGATGTCAGTAGTTCATCCGGTATATCAAGGGGTAAATAAAGCGTTGGCAATACTAATTGTAACGCCTCATCCCATGCATTATCGGTACCGTGACCATAATAAACATTGGCAGCATTAAAGCGGCTCATTGTCCAACGCAAAATGTCCTGAATGGTATGAAGTTCAGCAACAGCTTCATCAACGAAGATCTTTTCCAAGAAGGGTTTCTCCAGACTGTGTATCGAAAGCCTTCAAGTTTGCCATGAAGTGAGACACAAATCAGCAGATTAATTCAATAAAATAATAAGGAAATGACAAGAAAGAGAATTCACCTGATTAGGCCTCCACTCATGGAGGCCCAAATGAAAACATTCGTTATTCTACCGACTCCGCTTCATAGCGAGTTTGACTGGTGGTTTCAGGTTTTTTCACCCACAGCGCATACGCACCGGCCAAGATGACTAACCAAACAATACCAACATATAAGGCGATACGTGTGTCCTCGAAATAGCCTAATACTCCAAAGATAAACAACATAAATACGATGGCGAGCGCGGGGCCAACCGGCCATAATGGCACAGGAAACTTCAGCTTACTCACCTGCTCCGCTGTCATTTTGCGGCGCATCGCAACTTGTGAAACGAGGATCATCAACCATACCCAAATCGTGGCAAAAGTTGCAATAGAAGCAATAATTAAGAATACTTTTTCTGGGATCAAGTAATTTAATATGACGCCAACGAGCAGTACAAGTGACATAACCAATACTGTCATCCAAGGCACACCATTTTTAGTTAATTTAGTGAACGCTTTCGGAGCTTGGCCTTCATGGGCCATGCCATACATCATACGACCGGCACCAAAAATATCACTGTTAATCGCTGAAATAGCTGCCGTAATCACAACGACGTTCAATATATTCGCGGCAGATGAAATACCTAAACTATCAAAGATTTGAACAAATGGACTGCCCTGCTGCCCGATCTGATTCCAAGGATAGATACACATCAATACAAAGAGGGTTAAAACATAAAATAATAGGATACGAATAGGTACAGCGTTGATTGCTCGAGGGATAGTGACGTCAGGGTTTTTCGCTTCGCTTGCTGTGATACCTATCACTTCAATCCCACCAAAAGCAAACATGACGACTGCAAATGACGCAATCACACCAGCAACCCCATTTGGCATAAAGCCACCGTGCTCAAATAAGTTAGCGATGCCAACAGCATGATCAGAGGCTTGTCCAAAACCAAACAGCATAATCGCCGCACCACCCACGATCATTGCTACAATAGCGACAATTTTAATAATAGAGAGCCAAAACTCCATTTCGCCAAAGACTTTGACATGACATAGATTAATTGCCCCAATAAAACAGATGATACTCAAGACCCAAATCCATTGAGCGACGTCAGGGAACCAGAGTTTCATGTAAAAACCAAAGGCTGTCACGTCAGCCAAACATACAATGAGCATCTCAAAGACGTAAGTCCAACCTGCAAAAAAGCCTGCTCGCGGGCCTAAATAATGACTCGCATATTGAGAGAAAGAGCCCGCGATGGGGTTATGTACGGCCATTTCGCCCAATGCGCGCATCACCATAAAGACCGCGGCACCGCCAATAATATAAGCAATCAGCACCGCAGGACCTGCTGTAGAAATTGCTTTTGCCGAACCATAAAATAAGCCTGTACCAATCGCTGCCCCAAGGGCCATAAACCGGATGTGCCGCGCCGAAAGTCCGCGCGTAAGTTTTGTTGTGCTTTGCATGATTTATCCTTCGTATTATTGTAATAATTGTTTTTAATAATGGTCGTGCAGATAAATACTACAAGCGGTCGATACATTGCCGACCACTTACACTCGCGATGCATCAAGATGTAGCCTTTGAGCAAGACTGCTCTACGGCTTAGGCGGCTACATCCTGAATGATTTAGAGTATATTATTTGCGTGATGTATAAGACTTAATTGGAAAAGAGTGAGCCCTCTGTGAATAACATTGATAATTGGTGTTCAGCGATGAGGTTAATTGCTGCATCGATATCCGGTGAAAAATAGCGATCCTTATCGTAATAAGCGACTTTCTCACGCAAGATCTTACGTGCTTTTTCTAGCGTTTCACTTGACTTTAAGCCGTCACGGAAATCCATGCCTTGACACGCAGACAACCATTCAATGGCTAATATTCCCGTCACGTTTTTCGCCATTTCCCACAAACGACGCCCTGCCGCTGGAGCCATAGACACATGGTCTTCTTGGTTTGCCGAGGTTGGTAAACTATCCACACTTGATGGATGTGCCAATGCTTTGTTTTCACTTGCTAAAGCAGCCGCTGTTACCTGAGCAATCATAAACCCTGAATTAACCCCTCCATTATTCACCAAGAAAGGAGGTAATTGAGACATGTGAGTATCCATCAGTAAAGCAATCCGTCGTTCAGACAACGCACCGATTTCAGCCAGCGCTAGCGCGATATTATCCGCCGCCATCGCCACCGGTTCTGCATGGAAGTTACCACCAGAAATAATATCGCCATTATCTGTAAAGACGAGAGGGTTATCAGAGACCGCATTTGACTCTATGAGGATCACTTCGGCGGCCTGACGAATTTGTGTCAAACATGCGCCCATGACTTGAGGCTGGCAACGTAATGAGTAGGGGTCTTGCACTTTGACACAATTTTCGTGTGATTGAGCCAACTCACTGGTTGGTGTTAAGACATCACGGAACAGCTTCGCCACATCGATTTGCCCTTTCTGACCACGAACCTCATGGACGCGTGCATCAAATGGTTTACGTGACCCCAATGCTGCCTCGACACTCAATGAGCCACACACAATACCACTTAGCAGCAAATTCTCCGCCTCAAATAGCCCCTTTAATGCAAAAGCGGTCGATACCTGAGTACCGTTTAATAACGCTAAACCTTCTTTAGCCTCCAGCTTTAATGGTTTTAGTCCCGCCTTATCAAGAGCCGATTTCGCACTGATCCATTTACCTTGATAATGTGCTTTACCCTCCCCCAATAAAATTAAACTCATATGTGCTAGTGGCGCCAAATCACCCGATGCCCCTACTGAGCCTTTAGCAGGTATAAATGGATAAACTTGGTGGTTCACTAACGCGATCAACGCTTCAATAACCTCTAAGCGAATACCTGAAAAACCACGCGCTAAGCTATTAATCTTTAATACCATAATCAAGCGGACAAGTTCATCATCAAGAGGTTCACCGACACCCGCTGCATGTGACATGACAATTGAACGTTGCAATGATTGCAAATCTTTCGCCGCAATCCGTGTGTTAGCCAACAAGCCAAATCCGGTATTGATGCCATAAGCTGTTTTATCTTCAGCAATAATTTTATTTACCGTTGCCACACTTTTTTCAATTGCCGAATGAGAGCGTTTGTCTAAAGAAACGATGACTTCCTGTGAAAGAACAAGACGCAAATCATTCAATGTCATTTTACCCGGATGAATAGTTAACTTAGTCATTTTGGCACCTCTTAGCGTGTTTTAAGCATCGGTAGATTAAGATTTTTTTCTTGCGCACATTCAATCGCAATATCATAACCTGCATCGGCATGGCGCATAACGCCTGTAGCTGGGTCATTGTGTAGCACTCGGGCAATACGTTCAGCGGCTTCATCTGTACCATCACAGACAATCACAACCCCCGAATGCTGAGAGAAGCCCATACCAACACCACCGCCATGATGTAAAGAAACCCATGTTGCTCCACTTGCTGTATTCAGCAGTGCGTTTAATAGTGGCCAATCCGATACCGCATCTGAGCCATCTTTCATCGCTTCCGTTTCACGGTTTGGACTTGCCACTGAGCCTGAATCAAGGTGGTCACGCCCAATAACAATTGGCGCTGAAACTTCACCATTTCTCACCATTTCATTAAACGCTAAACCTAACTTAGCTCTATCTCCTAAACCCACCCAGCAAATACGTGCGGGTAAACCTTGGAAGCTAATGCGTTCACGCGCCATATCAAGCCAACGGTGCAAATGCTTATCGTCAGATAAAAGTTGTTTAACCTTAGCATCGGTTTTATAGATATCTTCAGGATCACCAGATAGTGCTACCCAACGGAAAGGGCCAATGCCACGACAGAACAACGGGCGAATATAGGCTGGTACAAACCCAGGGAAGTCAAACGCATTTTTGACGCCCATTTCGAGAGCCATTTGACGGATATTGTTGCCATAGTCGAAAGTTGGAATACCTTGCTTTTGAAATGCAAGCATCGCTTTAACATGCTCCGCCATCGATGCTTTCGCAGCTTTTGCGGTACCTTCAGGGTCTTTCACACTACGTTCACGGTACTCATCCCAGCTCATACCCATAGGTAGATAGCCGTTCAAAGGGTCGTGGGCACTCGTTTGGTCTGTCACCATATCAGGGCGAACGCCACGTTTGACTAATTCAGGTAAGACTTCCGCAGCATTAGCACATAAGGCAATAGATACGGCTTTCCCTTCTGACGTATATTGTTTAATACGCGCTAATGCGTCATCCAAATCTGTCGCTTGTTCATCGACATAACCTGTACGTAAACGAAAATCAATGCGACTTTGTTGGCATTCAATGTTCAGTGAGCAAGCTCCCGCAAGCGTCGCAGCTAATGGTTGAGCGCCCCCCATACCACCTAATCCAGCCGTCAATACCCAACGTCCGGTTAAATCACCGTTATAATGCTGGCGCCCTGCCTCAACGAAAGTTTCGTATGTCCCTTGGACAATGCCTTGGCTACCAATATAAATCCAACTCCCTGCGGTCATTTGGCCATACATGGCCAAGCCTTTCGCATCGAGTTCGTTAAAGTGTTCCCAATTCGCCCAATGAGGAACGATATTGGAGTTAGCAATGAGCACTCTAGGTGCATTTTCATGCGTTTTAAAAACGCCCACAGGCTTACCTGATTGTACAAGTAAGGTTTCGTCGTTTTCTAAATTTTTGAGGGTTTCAACAATTTTGTCATAGCACTGCCAGTTACGAGCAGCACGGCCAATGCCACCATATACAACCAGTTCATGTGGATTTTCAGCGACATCAGGATCTAAGTTGTTCATCAGCATGCGTAATGGCGCTTCAGTCAACCAGCTCTTTGCACTAAGAGCGTTACCACGAGGTGCCCTAATATCACCATTCCTGTATTTATTATTTATCGTTGTCACATTCATACCCTCTTCGAAAGATTCAGTTTGTACTGATAATGTCTCCCTATAGATATAGTTGTATATACATGTACAATCAATAATCTTTTTAACATGACCATTAAGAAAAAAAAGATTAAAAAACCCAATTTTTTATTATTTATCAATAACAATGACTAAAACCACCATGTTTAAAACGGTTAATTTTTCTTCTAATTATGCAGCTCAGATCACATTAATTTTACATTTGGTTCACATCATTTGTTTTTCCGCACACGCAATGTCAGTTTTCTTTTTAAAATGCAAAATTATCTAAAGAGACTAACCAATTCAGACTATTTACCTTATCTATGTGTTTAAAATCTCTAAAGATAAAAAATGCACACCTAAATTCGGATAAATCATGGAAAACAACCTATTCGCTCAATTTGCAAAGAGGCAACATGAGACTAATAGTGAGAGGCTAGAGCAATTGACCCAAGAGTTTGCTCATCATTTGAGTGATACTCTATTTTGGATCGCGTCAAAAAAAGTTGGCTCACAAATTAGCTTTGAATTGATTTCAGGGGATAATAGTGACTCTCCCCCCTCCCTATTCGCGTATATGAACAGTGATGGCTCTACGGAATATCCAACAACCATTCTTGATGATATTGAACATCATGGACGTCAATATACGGCGATCCGCGGCAGCTACTTGATTGCCCTTTCACAAAAAATCACCACGACTCTCCACATTTTGGATGAGAATAATGCGTCTATTGTTCTTTCACATGACATGCAACTGAAGTTGCATCAGATCATTAAATCTCTGTGGACAACTGAGACTGAAGTAGACCCACTACCAACAATTCATGCACAGCCCACTGATACGCAACCTGCTTCAAAAAAGCGTTCATGGCTTAAGTTTTTTATTTTCAGTGCAATATTGATAATCGTCTGTGCGACAGGATACTGGCTGTATAGGTATTGATTAACGTGAAGATAGAAAGCAACACAATAATGCGTTGCTTTTTTTAATTAAGATGTGAAGTGCCCTTTTAATTTATAGCGATGTCCTGGAAAGAGCAGTTTAGTGCTGGTGACAACAAAAGATTGAGACCAAGTCCGCCGAGAAATTAACAAACAGGATGATCCCACAGCAATATTCAATAATTTAGCGGCTCGCTCATCGGCCTCAACCGCTTCCACAATATGCTCACCTTCAGTTAAAGGCGCAACCATCGACAGGTAATCATGGGGTGTGATGGTCGTAAAGTTTTGTTGTAAATACTCAGGTGCAGCCAATGCATTGACATATCTATCCTCAATTTGCACCGCAATTTCGTTTTCGTAGTGCACAATGATGGAATGAAATACTGGGGTTTCAGGGGAAATATTCAGTTCACTAGCCAGTGAAATTGAAGCAGGTACCTGCTCTAATTTAATAATTCGACAGCTATAATGATGATTTCTTGCAAGAATTTCAGCTTCAATACTATGGACTTCAAATAATGCCGATTGGCCTTTAGGCTCAGCAACGAAAGTACCTATACCTTGCACGCGGACTAGTAATCCCTCTGCGGTCAGTTCCCTTAATGCACGATTTGCGGTCATGCGGCTACATTCAAACTGTTTGACGAGTTCTGATTCAGAAGGAACGCGATCATTCGCTTGCCATTGCCCTGTATGGATTTTCTCTATGATCAATTGTTTTACTTGCAAGTAGAGTGGGATAGGCGTGTCCCGATTCCCCTTTTTATCGGCTGTCACAATTATTTCCATTTTAAACGTAAAATGCCAAACCCTTCGCGTGTATTTAAAATATAAGCACATGAAATATAAGGGTTACCTTCATACCTTTGGGTTGTACTAACAAACAACACAAATACTGACAGTCGCAAATAAAACTTAATAGTTCCACTCTAATGAGTATGCCTATTAAGATTCAAAAACAGCAATTCATCCTATCTTATAGGCTATTAGTTGCATAATACAAAGTATTGATAATACTCATAACATTAAGCAATAAGAATTTTATTATTTAATAAATCACTTTAAAAATCAAAAATAAGGCTCAGTTTACGCGCTCCATAATGCCGCCTGTTGCTAAGCAGTGGGGAAACCTTATCGATATTGAAATTCCCATTCCCCCACTCATCACCACAACCAGCAACCATCAAGCGAACTGTGATAGTGATTTAATACCTTTCATAACCAACAAATAACGGGATAAATGGACGTTTTTCAACTTATTTTTCAGAATCAATAAAAATAATGTGATGGATATTTCCATTGATACCTTAGTTCATTATTAAATAACCCTTAGCACAATATATCCCGCTGTTTAGTTAGTCATTTTGATGGCTAATTCTTCCTTGATAAACTCGCATATACAAAGGCTGACTCCCCTGCTCATAAATCATTTCAACAGGATCGACAGCATTCCACACGACAAAGTCTGCCTGATAGCCCGTTTTTAATTGTCCATGGCTATCTTCACGACCTAAAGCTTTCGCGGCATGGCAGGTCACGCCAGCCCAAATCTCTTCAGGTGTTAGTCTAAATAAAACGGCTGCCATGTTCATTATCATTCGCAACGATGCAAAAGGGCTTGTTCCTGGGTTAAAGTCTGTCGATACTGCCATGGGAACTTGGTGTTCACGCAATAAGTCTATCGGTGGCAACTTCGTTTCCCTTAAAAAATAAAATGCCCCCGGTAACAATACAGCAACCGTACCACTCTCTTTTAATGCGCGAATTCCTTTAAGATCAAGATATTCAATATGGTCAACTGAAAGCCCTTTAAAACTAGCCACCAATTCGCTGCCACCAAGATTTGATAGCTGCTCAACATGGCCTTTGACTGGAATGCCTAACTTTTGAGCCGCAGAAAATAATTTTTGGCTTTGCTCAAGTGAGAAACCGACACTTTCACAAAATACATCTACCGCTTCAAATAGCCCCTGCTCCCACAACTTAGGCATAATGTCACAACAAATCAGGTCAATATATTCATCTGATTTATCTTTATATTCAGGAGGTACAGTATGTGCTGATAATAGCGTGGAACTCACGGTCACTGGATAGGATTCAGCGAGTTTTTTTGCAACCATCAACTGCTTTTGCTCGCTTTCTAAGTCCAAACCATAGCCTGATTTCATTTCAATTGTCGTCACCCCTTCGCGGATCAAAGCTTCTAAACGCGGCTGTGAGACTTGATATAATTGCTCTTCATTGAGCGACCGTGTTGCCCTAACTGTTGAATTAATTCCACCACCTTGCTGGCTAATCGCTTCATAGGAGACACCATTCATACGTTGTTCCCACTCTGCGGCACGATTACCACCAAAAACAAGATGTGTATGGCAGTCAATTAGCCCTGGCGTCACTAAGCGCCCTTCGAGGTCGATAACCTTCGCATCACGACTATCAAGTTCCCCCTTTGGAACAATTGCAACAATCAAGTTATCTCGCGTCACCATATCGTGATTTTCTAAAAGCCCATACGCCACATTGAGATTCGCATCCATGGTTGCAATACGTCCATTTCGCCAAATAACATCATGAGCAAGTGTTTTAAATGACATAATGAGTCCTATAAGGGTTAGTAATACCTTTTTATATTGATAAAACAATTTGTTATGTTTTCTATGACGTCAATCATGCTTAAATGTGATGATAAAAAGTCTCAGTAACACAACAGCTTGATACAGGTGCTACGCCATTAAATATAGCGTTTAGAATAAAAGGTCTATATATGTATATACAATTAGCCTAATAAAACAACGCTTGTCAATATAAACTCGGATATTTAGTTAAAAAATTGTTAGCTAAAGCTTATCTCTCAACGTTATATCCGCCACATCCCAAAATAGGTTACACTAAAGAAAATAAGATTGACGAAAAAAGACAGTTTATAAAAAATGAAAAATAAATTTGGATTACAAGAAGATGATATTCTTCTGTTTAAAGAGGCTATTCGCGGAACCAAAAAAATTCAGCAAGATCAAATGCTGCACCCACCTATTCGCGCTAAAGTGACACAACCTTCTGTCAAAAAAGTACAACAAGAACAAGTTGATGCTTCATTTTACTTTTCAGATGAGTTCCAACCCCAGTTGGAAGATGAAGGTCCTACACGCTATTTAAAACCGGGGTCAAACCCGTATGAGCTGAAAAAGTTGCGTAGAGGAGACTATGTTCCTGAACTATTCCTCGATTTACATGGCCTAACTCAAATGGAAGCTAAACAAGAAATTGGCGCACTAATCGCAGCATGTAAACGCGAAAATGTCTTCTGCGCCTGTATTATGCATGGTCATGGTAAACATATTTTAAAGCAGCAAACCCCACTTTGGTTAGCACAACATCCTGATATTATCGCTTTCCATCAAGCACCTAAAGAATGGGGAGGTAATGCATCTTTGCTACTACTTATTGAAACTCAAGAGCATACTAGACGCTAGCAAGCGACTGTTTAGTCAGTTGAAAAAAAACTTACGTTTAAAAAATTCAAGGCCCCTTAAGGGGCAAATCGATAACATAAATCCGTGATTACTGATTCACAGAAAGCTGTGCTGGACTTAACATCCACTCAAGGTGAGCGTTATGACGTTTCACATCCAACTCAATACATGCAATTGAGGAGGTGATAAACATAGGTGGAGCCTCATGGGGGCATAATTCCGACACCAAATACCCCACCAGCGGTAAATGTGAAACCACCAGCACTGCATTAGCGCCCATTATTACCAAATCACGAATATGATCAGCCACAAATGCCGCATTACCACCGGGGGTCAACATATCCATGACTGTCGCTTGATGAGGTAAGCTAAGATGTTCTCGCACAACCTGCAATGTTTGTTCAGCACGGACATAAGGGCTAACAAGGATATTATCAATGGCAGGGTTACGTTTATTCAACCATTGAGCCATCAAGGCCGAATCATCTTTTCCCTTCTGGGTTAATACTCTAGCCGCATCACTCGCAGCCTGTAACGCCGCATCACCATGACGCATAATATAAACTTGCATAATCCACCATCTGAGTAGCCTAACGACAAGCATTGGCTAATCTTTTTGTTAATATAATTTGTTGTAAAAGTCACCATCAGTGGGGCGAAGAGTGATTCTGCATCAAACTTCTAGCAAATAAAATGACCTGAGTAGTTTTTTGTCACTGATTTTGTCTGAAAAACACATAAAATTTGGCACACTCTCTTAATCAAGGTATGTCAGGTATTTCATAAACAAATACTATTTTCCAACCGTTTACCTTAACAATAATCGTTCTACTCAACAAATAAAAAGCCTGATAATTGCCAACTGGAGCAAATATATCAGGCCTTGTATTCTGAGTTGTTAATCCGTGCTTTATCTAGTGAGCTAATGATTCTCAATCATCACTTACTGAAAAAATGTCTTATTTTCTTCTGCCATTTTGCATAAAAGCTCACACGGACGGAATTTATCACCATAACGTTCGGCTAGATTATTCATCGTATCCACTGTTTTTTGGATCCCAAGACTATCCATATAACGGAATGGCCCACCAAAGAAAGGAGGGAAACCAATACCAAAGACCGCACCGATATCACCATCACGTGCATTTTGAATAATCTTCTCATCTAAACAGCGAACAGCTTCATTGAGCATAAGCATCACACAGCGTTCAGCAATATCAATTTTACTTAAATGGTTTTTTGGATGCACATTGATTAATGAATAGATGCTCTTATCTACCTGACGTTTTTTAGATTTTTTCCAAAAGCGCAGCTTAGAGGATGGTTGATGTCCATATAAATAAAAACCTTTCCCGTTTTTCTTACCTTTACGGTCATCTTTATTCACTTTGTCTAAAAGATCAGGCGCCTTGAACCTATCACCAAAGCGATTCACTAAAATAGGTAAGATTTTCGTTCCTACGTCAATACCGACTTCATCAAGTAAGTTGAATGGCCCGACAGGGAAACCAAAATCGACTAAAGCACTATCAATATGTTCAATTGATTCCCCAGCCATTAAACATTCGGCAGCTTCACATAAGTAAGGGGCTAAAATACGATTTACATAAAAACCTGCATCATCCCCAACCACGATTGCCGTTTTACCTTGGCGTTTGGCAAACGCCACGACGGTTGCGATCGTTTCATCATCTGTTTTTTGATGGGGGATCACTTCGACTAAAGGCATTTTATCGACAGGACTAAAGTAATGCAGACCAATCACTTTTTCTGGATGAGCGGCAGGTTCAGCAATTTGATGAATAGGTAACGATGATGTATTTGATGCAAAAATGGCTTTTCCTTGAGTCACATTTTGTACTTCGGTCACCATTTTTCGTTTCAAAGCCAAATCTTCAAAAACAGCTTCAACAACGATATCTGCATGCTCAAAACCTTGATAAGTTAAGGTTCCTGATATTTTCGCCATCACAGCACTACGTTCACGCGCAAGCATTCGCCTTTTATTAACTCTTTGTGTTAATAAATCCCAGCTATACCCTAATGCGTGAGTTACCCCTTTATCATTAATATCTTTGATACGAACAGGAAGGTTACCTTTCATTGCTGTTACAAATGCAATGCCGCCCCCCATCAAACCGCCACCTAAGATACCAATTTGATTAAATTTTAGTGGCTTAGCTGAAGATCCCGTTTCATTTTTCAATGATGTTGTAGCAAAGAATAGACTACGTAAAGCGGCTGATTCTGGTGTCATGACTAACTCGCCAAACGCTTTTGCTTCTGCTTCGTACCCTGCTTTAGCGCCTTTTTCAACACCCGTTTTGACCACTTGGATTATCTTTTCTGGTGCAGGATAATGCCCTTTGGTTTTGCGCATCACTGTTTGTTTGGCACTAGAAAAAACTTTATTACGTAATAAACTACTACTGAGTAGCCTTTGTTGCCACGGAAGTGGAGCACGTTGGACTTTGCCTTTTTTAGCCATCGCTATCGCTACATCTAACAAAATGGTGTCCGGTACGACATCATCAACCAGCCCCATTCTCTGTGCCTGTTTTGCGCGTAACTGCCTCCCTGTCAACATCATATCTAACGCATTGGGAATACCAATCAATTTAGGTAAACGTTGAGTGCCCCCAGACCCAGGTAGTAAACCAAGCTGTACCTCAGGCAAACCTAAACGGGTTTTCGTATCATTGGAACAGACCCTAACATGACACGCGAGCGCTAATTCTAGCCCCCCACCAAGACAAGCACCATGAATAGCAGCAACAATCGGCAATGGATAGTTCTCTAACTTATCAAAGAGTTTATGCCCTTCCCGCGATAACTCACTGGCTTCCTCTTTACTTTTACAATCCGCGATCATGCTAATATCCGCACCCGCGATAAAACTGTCTTTTTTACCCGAGGTGATGACTAGCCCTTTTAAGCCAGAAGTCGATTGCGCCTGCTGTAAAATGGCCAAAAATTGTTGTGCAAACTCCGCTTTTAGCGTGTTAACTTTTTCATTCGGCACATCAATGAAAATCACGCCAACCGTTTGAGCGTGAACCTCAAGGCGAAATGCATCTTGGATGCACTCTGCTTGAACTTCGGTTTCCGAATGGTGTGTCATTATTCCACCTCCAAAATCATTGCGGCACCTAAACCGCCCGCAGCACATGCTGTGGTTAAACCAAACCCACCACCACGTCGACGTAATTCATGAAGAGTTTGCGTCACCATACGCGCCCCTGTTGCAGCAAAGGGATGCCCATAAGCAATAGATCCCCCCAACACATTAAACTTATCCATATCTACTTCGCCAATTTCTTTTGATAGCCCCAATTTTTCTTGGGCAAATTGGCGGCTCGAAAAGAGTTTAATATTGGCCAATGTTTGGGCGGCAAAGGCTTCATGCATATCAATTAACGTTAAGTCTTGTAGTGACAAACCTGCCCGTTTAAGGGCTATCGGTGTTGCATAGGATGGACCTAATAACATGTCTTGCCAAACATCGATGGCTGAAAATGCAAAACTACGAATATAGCCTAACGGTGTATAGCCCAACGCTTTAGCACGAGATTCGGTCATCATTAACACAGCGGCAGCTCCGTCTGTTAATGGTGTACTATTCGCGGCGGTGACAGTACCGTGTTTACGGTCAAAGGCTGGTTTTAACTTAGCATAAGACGATAGGATAGAGTTGGTACGAATATTATTATCTTGTGTAAATGCTTGCTTGAATGGAGGCATATATGCCGTCATGACTTCTTGTTGCAACACACCACTTTCCCAAGCTTTAGTCGCAAGCAAATGTGAACGATGGGCAAGCTCATCTTGTTGTTCTCGGGTGATGTGATAGCTTTTTGCCATTTGTTCTGCGGTATCCCCCATGCGCAAACCAGTTGAATATTCAGCAACAGCTGGCGCAACGGGCAATAAATCCTTTAAACGCAATTTAGACATTAATGACAGTTTCTGACCAAAGGATTTGGCTTTGCTCAAAGATAAAAGTGTGGCTGCCAACTTTTTAGATACCCCAATAGGCAATACCGAAGATGAGTCTGCCCCTCCGGCGATCCCGATTGAGATATGCCCTGCCATCATGCTCTCAGCGATGTTCGCCATTGCTTGAAAGCTAGTAGCACACGCGCGTGAAACACTATAAGCATCTGTCGAAACGCTCATGCCTGTTCCTAATACGATCTCCCGTGCAATATTAGGTGCTTCAGGCATCTGTACAACTTGCCCAAATACAAGTTGTTCAATAAGTTGCTTTTCTATACCGGTTCGGGTTAGCAACTCTGCAACAACGGCTTTTCCCAGATCAACTGCTGCAATTCCTTGATATGCTGTCGCTTGCTTGGCAAAAGGTAAACGAAGGCCGCTAATGATTGCGATCCTTTCCTTTGCCGGATAATTGCTTTCACCATGGTGGGAAAGTTGGTTCATGGTAGCTCCTGCTAAAAAGTGATAAAAAGTTTGATGACCTATAAACCTTTCATGTGTACCACGGCAGTAACCTGTTAGACCCATATTTTAAATATGATGGCATATGTGAATAAGCTGTTCCTCTCCCTCTCTTTTAAGAGTTGATAGAGAAAGTGTCACTTTCTTCAACATCACGTTGATAATGTACTACCGCCCAAAGAGGTCTGACCTGTCACCATTGTTAACATAAAATTTACATTCGGAAAATAGCAACATTGAGAAAATGCGAGCTTGCACACAACTTGATGAAGATTAATGAAAGAAAAAAGAAAAGAAACCAAGCGCGGAAAAAGAGATATGTTTACAATAAAGATCCTTCACTATCGTTAAATTTTACCATAGTGAAGGAAATGAAAAGTTAATCATCCGTTTGATTAACGCAAACCTAATTGAAAAATGAGACTTTCTGCTTCACAGCTAAACGTAAAATTAGCCGATAACTCAAACCTACCGTCAACATGGTCAATAGTATGGTTGATAACACAAGGATCTGATTCAACCGACCTTGCTTTTTCAGTCAGTTGTTTCAACATGGATTCTGCCTCTTCTTGGCTTGCGAATACATGCTGATACGACGCAGTGCAATCTTTGTTATCCAAAACTGTACCTACATCTACACAGCAGCAAGCAGCAGTCTCTTCCGCGCTACAACGGTTAATCGCATCAGTCATTTTATTCTCCAAATCAACACACTGTTAAGTGGTTATCATACCGCTGAAAAAGAGGGAAAAACCAGTGTGTCGCCAATAGAATCTCAGACTATCCGCTATAAGTTTGATCTAACCCCATAAATAATCATTAAAAGTAGAATCGCCCTCATCATATGTTGCTATTTTGTTAAATACGTCTCAATTTTGAAAACATTTTAGAGATAAACAAAAAACATACTTGCAACACATGAGGTGGTCAGACCTATACTCTAGTAACTGGTCTGATTTGTCATAGAGGCAAGCGACCCTACAATTCTGCGCTTCTTGCGATAGAAGTCGCCTACTATAAATAATAAACAAGAGGGTTTTGGTCATGAGCCAGAAAAACCTATTTACTCGATCAGCTTTAGCAATAGCAGTGGCAATGATTTCATCCAATGCGGGTGCCGCTGGTTTTTTGCTTAATGAATATTCCACATCTGCGCTCGGACGCGCATTTTCTGGTGCCGGCGCAATTGGCGATAACGCAAGTGAAGGTAGTCGTAACCCTGCTGCAATGATGTTATTCGATCGTCCAGCCATTTCAGTCGGTGCGGTTTATATCGACCCTAGTGTTGATATTAAAGGACGTGGGGCATCTCCTTTAGGAAGTAACTTGACTGCAAATGATATTGCACCAAGTGCACTAGTACCTAATGCTCACTTTATTTTTCCTATCAATGATAAGTGGGCTGTGGGCACATCCATGACCACCAACTTTGGCCTAGCAACTGACTTCAGTAAAAATTATGCTGCTGGCCCTATCGGCGGTAAAACTGACCTTAAAACCGCTAATTTAAATTTAAGTGGGGCATATCGCTTAAATGAGAATTTTAGCTTTGGCTTAGGTGTCAATGCCGTTTATGCCGATGCTGAAATCACCCGCCATGCAGGTGATTTAGGGAAATTAACACCACAACTTGGATTACCACCTATTCCAGCTAGTACCACAATGGCAAAACTCACAGGCGATGATTGGGGTTACGGTTGGAACGCGGGTATCCTCTATGAACTCAATCCGGACAACCGCTTTAGTTTGACTTACCGCTCTAAAGTGACGGTTAAATTTAAAGACGGTAAATACTCAAATGACCTACCAGCCAATTTACCAAGTAACCTACCATTAGTCGGTACTGGTGGTGAAAAAATCAAAGGTAAACTTGACCTAAACCTGCCTGATATTTGGGAATTCTCAGGTTACCATAAAGTTGCCCCTCAATGGGCACTACACTACAGCGTAGCCTATACTGGCTGGAGCGAATTCAAAGATTTAACAGCATATCGCAGTAGTGATGGGAAAGAATTATTCCACAAGGCTGAAAACTTTAAAGATGCTTGGCGTTTTGCTGTCGGTACCACTTATTACTATGATGATAACTGGACATTCCGTACTGGTATTGCCTATGACGAAAGTCCTGTTCCAACCAAATATCGTTCAATTTCTATCCCAGACCAAGATCGCTACTGGTTAAGTGCGGGGACAACCTATGCATTTAACGAGAATGCTTCTGTAGACCTTGGTATTTCTTATATGTATGGTAAGAAAGTGAATATTTCAGAAAAACTAAGTGAGAGTGATAAAATTCCACTTCCAGCATATCAATTTAAATCTGAAGGATCGGCGTGGCTATACGGTGTGAACTTTAACTATACCTTCTAATCTGCCATTTCAAATATATAACAGGGGGAGTTATTCCCCTGTTATATTTTCTGATACAACAAGATAATCTAAACAACTCAATTGTATTATCAGTAAAAAATTCATCATTGAAGTTTATACAATCTTCCGTAATTTCTTCTACCTATTTCAAAAATTTCTTCACTGTCATTAAACAAAAAGCGCACAAATAAAATAACCTTTTTCGCACTAAAAACACCGTCTTTTCCGAACGATTTAACTAGCATTTGCTTTTCTTGATTAAAAATAAACATGGCATTCTGATTTAAATAGCAAAATACACTACTACGTTCTAGCTAAAAATGGGGATTAACGCCCTTCTAGCCTGAGTTACGCTTGACTTTTACCCAGCTGAATCTATAAATTAAGTTGTAGCTGATTAGTGAAATTCTTATCATTGGCACTATATTCAGCTTACCACTGTAAAACTATTTCAGTTTCTTTTGTATCAATCATTTCGTTGTAAATAGTTTTGCACTTCTTTTTCATAACATCACACACCCTGCATGTTCTTGTCACTATGCTGAGTACAATATAGTTATTGTTTAATTCAGTGTGGTATCACTGACATATAGGCAAAATAAATTAACGTTTAAGCGCTATAAAAAGCTAACCGTTAATGACTAAAGAGGCAAATATGACAACATAGGAGATATTGTATGGGAACATTATTTACGGTTGGCTTTATCGGTGTTTTAGGTGTTATTGCACTTATTGACGCTATCACTTCTCGAGGAAAACGAGGCAATGAATAATACTCTTATCACTCTCTAATGCTTAGTCGCAAAAGAGAGTGATAGCTTCAACTCAGACTTAATCCTTATTTCTAATCAATAGAATCTAATTCGCCTTCAATTGCAGCCGCATTAGGATTTTCTGTAGCTTTCAATTCCCCGCCACTAGACAAGAAATCATTACGCTGGAAATAAGCCTCGCGCATTAGCAAATACGGATCTGATGAATTTTTCAACAACCCGTCGGAATCAAGTAACTGTGACCGCGTTTCAATCCCTTCTAAGGCCCATTTACCTGCTGACATCCAAAATGTTAAATAGCTCAGCATCGGATACAGGTCATCGACTAGATTTCCCCCCTCTTCTCGCGGTGTGAAGCTGCCATACCCTGGCAATACCACATAAGGACCATAACCCACATCATAGTAGCCCAATGTATTACCAAAACGTTTAGGCTCTTCCTTAGCGAGCTGAGGGTTAGCCATTGAAGCAACATCAATAAGCCCACCAACACCAAATACAGTGTTAAGAAAGAAACGGTTAAAGTGTTTGAAACCTTGAGTGACTTCACCTCGTAGGAAGCTATTTAGCATGCTAGCAGGTTCTTCAAGGTTAACAAAAAAATTGGTTAAACCGTTACGCGCCGGCATAGGCACATAGTCACGCCAAGCAACAGCCACAGGCCTCAACACATAAGGATCTAACACATTGTAGTTAAAATTGAACATTGCTCGGTTAAAACCTTCGAGCGGATCTGAACGCTCCTGAGTTTCAGGATTAATTGAGCTCGAGCACCCAGCAAGCAAGACTCCCGCAAGAAGCATGCCACTCATGCGAAACTTCATAATACTCTCCATTCCCTGTACCACAGTCATGGCACTTTTCTTCGAATTATAAACCAATGTGTTTATATTAAAACCAAATAGATATAATTGTTAACCAATTTGAGTGCTCAAAATGACCAAGCAGCAATAATGTTAATTATACCCTATTTAAGTGAGCTTTTTTTATAAGAAAAGTGATCAAATGCACGATTGGTTAAGTCTGAGACCGTATCGTAGACAATAAATGGGTAACTTACGGTTATTTTGACTAATTATTTTATTGTTTCTGAGCTACAGCCTTGTTGAGTCAGATTGTTTATTTTTTATTCTATTCACCAGACCAATATAAGCCCTGTTTTCTTTCTAAACGCATTTTTTACATCACCTAATGGATAGCGACATTAGGAATATGCCGCTAAATTGGCTACTTTTATATCTTAGACATCACATTGAACAAAAGTTAACCTAACGTCTTTTTTTTTGCGCTTTTACAAAAGAAATTCAACGTAACAACTTGATTCAATTAGAAGTCAGAAGTAGAATGCCGGACGTTAACATTATAATACTTTCTTTGAGTCCCCTTAGTTAAATGGATATAACGAGCCCCTCCTAAGGGCTAGTTGTAGGTTCGATTCCTGCAGGGGACGCCATGACAAGCTAAACCAAACTATTCCCACCTAAACAAAAACCTTACCAAACCAATCACAGCAACTCTATGCTATACCGAACTAAACAAAGCTAAACTGACATAAACAAACTTCTGGGGGGAGTATTGGGGGTATCGTATATTCTGCTCGATTTCAATACCCCCAATGAAGCTAAAAATTAAACAAGTAAAAACGGCAAAGCCTAAAGATAAATCATATCGACTTTCTGATAGTTTGTTTATCCACCAATTGATAATCACTGTGCATTTCGGTTTCATTAGCATTCACCGAAGCCGTGGTATTCAAACCGCTTCCAATACTGCTGCTTAAACTGCCATCCTGTTGCTTTGAGTTGCGCTTGTCGGTGGCTTATGAAGGTATTTTTGAATAAAAAGAGAAGTCAATAAAAGGATTAGATACGACAATTAGCACCAACGACTAAAGAAAAATAGGGGTCAAAACCAGAAAGTATACAGAGGGTTACGTTTCCAACCAAAGTAAACCTCCCCCCAGCCCACAACTCACCTTAAGCGATAAGTGGTTGAATGAGTTGGGGTTTACGGTAGGCAGTCACTATCCCCTCACTCGCCAAGCCGGACAGTTGATTATCCGGCTGGCTGAGGAGTGAGAGTACTCAAGAAACCCCTGTGTAAAGCAGGGGCTATTTACGCTTAAACTTATGTGAAAAACTATCTAAAACACTTTTCACTGGTAAAGAAGCATTTTGCTCAAGATGGTATATTTTATCGTTAATCTTATCCAAATCATCTTCAGATAAACTGTGACTTCCCATAGTTCTCAACGAGTCAACACAACTAATAAATAAGTCATAATCATCAGTATCAATGAGCGTTAAAATAATATTTAACTCATGACTATTTTTTAAATCCCCCAAGCATTCGACCAATCTAATTTTCCAAAATATAGATTTGTGCTCTAACACATCAAACAAATTAGACCAGTCTAGTTCATTGAATTTACTTAAAATTCTAGAGCATTCAACGATGCCGCAATCATACCAATAATCTCTAGGTTCATTGTCGTTACTAAAATCAGTAATACATAAATCAAATTCTTTATACATGTACATGCCTCAATCGGTCGGATTAAAGCCAGGAGCTGGCTTCCCACCTACAGGATACCCAGCTGTAACTTGATTTCTTTTTTTAATCACATCAATTTCTATGCCATTAATTGTACCACGATGTAACGTTTCACCCGTTGAACTTCTTTGCCCAATAGCTGTGGAATTACCAATCTTCTTGACCGAGTCAATAATATTTTTATCTGACCAACTTTCAGGGAAAAGTGTACTCGTCTTAATTTTGGATAGATTTCCATCAGGAAACTGATGTCGTAAATTTTACAACTCTTGTACCATCTGGATTTAATCTTACTGCTTCTACCGCATAATTTGGATTTTCATTATTCACTGAAGGAGAGTGTCCCCCAATTAATTTATTTGAGTTTCCAACCCTTTGCCCTGACAGTATCTTAGTTTCTATTTCCGGTGAGATCACGGTTATATGGGGTTGATTAATTATCGGGCTAGTTTCTTTCCCCTTTTGCCCATTATTTTTCGCAGAATTATCGATTTTAGGAGTTTCAGTTCCGTTAGGTACCCCTTTCACACCTCCTGATGTAGTGGCTCGACCATCAATCAACCCACTTTCATTCATCACAATCACTGCTGCTAAAATACCTGTTAGCTCTTTGAGGTTCTCTGTTTGTGATGAATGCTTATTGATTCTATTTTCTAATGCTGGATCGAGTTTAGATATTGAATCTTTTACCATTTCTTGGCATTGAACATTACAATCTGGCAAGCCTTCTAATGTTTTTAGGCTTGATAATGCACTCTTCATGTCATTGGTTGATATTCCCCATCCTTTCCGCTTGTGACTGAAGTTTTTTATCTGGTTTATCAATATCATGTTGTAACTGTTTTCTCTCTGCCGGTGTTTTTGCATTAGCGAATTCACCAACGAAAGTAATGATTTTTTCAGCATATAAGAAGTTATTCTCAACTGTGGTCTTTCCTGCTTGACCTGCATTTGCTGCACTCGATGTATCATCAAGACAGTATACAGTGGGGCACTTGCCCAACCGACAGCGCCCGAACCCCAGCCCACAGCTGATAATCAGTGGTAAGTGGCTGAATGAGCTTGGGTTTACGGTGGGGAGTCATTTTACCCTCACTCGCCAAGCTGGACAGTTGATCATCCGGTTGAGTGAGGGATGAAGTAGTCAGACAAGACTATGTGTGGCGCTAATCTTTTTCTTCGTAAGAAATATTAGCGTCTTTTATTTTCTAGATAATTTACAAAACAAACTACTATTCCTAAAAATATGCCTGCAACACTTCCTATTTCTAAAGCACTAATGAAATCCTTTAATCCAAAATTAAAGGTTTCAGTTTCAAAATAGAATACTAATTTCATCAAAAATCTAATAAGAATTATAGTAATAAAAGCAGCTATAAACATGCTAAAAGACCAAAGTAAAAAGTATATAAGTATTTTCATTTTTCATCTTCAGGTTTTAATAATTCTTCAACTACTTTATTTGATGATTCAAATCCAATAGCTCCTAGTGTGCTTCCAGTTATATTTGGTATCGATGATACAGCCGGAGCAGCATATATAGACGGCATTTCTACTAGGTACTTTTCTTTGAGGCCACTTGACCATGGATTCAATTTGTTATTTAAAACGTTTGTAGTCCCTAGCCCAACACCATAACCTACTGATGAACCAATGAATGCACCGCCCATAGAAGCCCAAGGCGACTTCCCATCAATTAAACTTGATACTCCAGCGCCTGTTGTATTGGTTGTGACAGTTCCCCAATATCCCATTCCTGGTGTGATCCCCCCTGTTAATAATGACGTCCCGAAATTTGCATAACTAAAATCAGTATTTTCAGGATTTTTATAAATGTTATATCCCTGCATTCCTAAGTTTGCCGTGCCTGTGGTTGTTACCCCTATCACGCGGTTAGCTAAAGATGTGCTACCTAACCAAGTTGATACATAAGGGCTAACGACTTTACTTGCCATTGGTAAAGCCAGAGTAATCGTTGCTATTGCAGCCCTAGGAATTTTATTTGTTCTTTCTAAATCACCATAGTTTTCGATGATTGGAGTCAACTGACTGATACTCGTTTGTGCTATATAACGGCAATCTGAATTGCAGTTGCTTGAATTTAATAATGTAGTGAGTTCATTCTTTTGTTTCTCTAAATAATCTTTAGAAATCTTTGTATCCAAAGCTTTTTGTAACTGTTCTTTATCCAAGTTTTCCGCAATGGCAATCAGTTTCTTTTTGTCCTCATCTGTGGCTGCAGTATCATACTTATCAATCCACGATGTGATTTGTTTAGCACTCAAATAGTTATTCTCAACTATTAAGAATTATAATTCTTGATCGCAATATTTCCAACTTCGCTATAATCGAAATACTTAACATTGCAATCAAACTCTAAGAGTTCAGACTTTATGTTATTAAAACCCAAACTCTCAATGGTTGTATTTTTCAAAGCGATGAAAGAATCATACGCCTTATTAAAATCATTGACATTATCAGAAGTAATAAAATTATTATAATTAATCGACTCAATAACAACATCTGACTCATGAAAATTCAAATCAATTTCCCCATCAAAAACTAGCATTATATTAATTGTCGAGTTTTCAAAATCAGAGCAGTAGCCAGCAAGCCATATATGCTTATCCCCAATACAAAACTCATTCCCTATGGAGTGATAATAGTCATCATTATTAGTTGATAACTTAATATATACACACTTAATTCCTGAAACCGTTAATTCTGCTCGTAGTATCATTAAAGTAAAAATGTCTAACTCATCAATACGTAAGTTATTCAATGCATTAGCTACAATACTATTGCTATTTTTTTTAGTTATTACGCCATACCATGATTCATCATCAATATTTACAATGATGTTATTCAACAAAATAGATGATTTTTCTTTTTTATCAATAGCATCTAAAATTGAGAAATATGATTTCAAACCAATATTATTATCCAAGCAAATTACTTGAGGATAGCAATCTGTTATATTTAATTTATACTTAATCATTTATCATCAGCCTTTTTAAATTTATATTCAGTAACTGTTGGATTATTTATCGGTGTCCCATCAGTCTGTGAAAAACCAGTACTTGGGATAACATTTTTTTCAGTTAGAATAAACCCATGTTTTTTAGCTTCATTTTCAATTTTTCTTATTATTGGATTACTCCATGAACCTTTAACTATAATTGTCCCATTTCTATCCAACACTCTTAAAACCTCATTATTAAATGGTTTAAACCCAGAAGGATTTTCCATGATGATCGTTTTTTGGGACCCAGTAGCAATATTCGATAAATTATTAGCATCACCAGCATATACACCGGCTCCTTTAGGGTAATCAGGATGGGAAATATTATAAGCACCTTCTATAGGTTTGTTACCAGCACCTATATTTAAAGTGCCCCCTTGTTGTGGTTTATCATAAAATGGGTATTTTACGAGAGTATTTTCTTGCCAAATATGGTTACTCGGAGAAATAATTCCACCACTAGGCTTACCAACAACTTTATTACCAACATATCCGCAGAATATAGCAGCTGAACCCAGTGCGATATTTGTGCCACCTTCAGCAATTTTACCATCAGATACTTAGGCTATCCCCTTTCCTGTCTGGTAAGAACCACCGGCAGCTAATGATAAACGCATTAACTGGCTGATTCTGCCGGGTCCGGCTAACAGTGCATCGGTTCCTATCACGGCCTGAGACAACTGAACTCCAGCCGAATTAAGGTATCGGTATGCTTCGTTATATTCTTTTGTTAAAACCGAGCCGATTGAATCCTGTTTCAATATTGAGTCGATAACCTGAGACGCTTCCGCTTCATTAATTCCTCTGTAAAGCTGTAATTGAGTTCCGTACTCATTAAGAAAACGCGCCAGCTCTGCTTTACCGGCATCATCCAGTTTTCCTGCTTTATAACCGGCAATTAACTTATCGTTATATTTATCTTCATTTGTGAGATAAAAAATATCCTGTGAAGCCTTCAGCAGGTTTTGTCCGGCCTTCTGGGCTTCAAGCGCTTTAAACCGGCGATCTTCTTTCTCTGGTGATAATAAGTTATTCTCAACTGTGGTCTTCCCTGCTTGACCTGCATTTGCTGCACTCGATGTATCGCCACCCACCAAGCCACCAGCAATGCCCGCCGCCAGACTCGCAAATGCACTCTCTGTTGCTTTTTCGTCTTCCGTCAGTTGGCTTGCAGCTTTGCCATACAGTTTCTCAGATAACATCCCCACCGCTTCTGCCGTCACTGCACCCAGTGATTGCGCACTCGCATTTTCACCTTTTGCCAGCGCTAATGCAACATTTGCAATCGCATGAGCGGCTAGTCTACCTTTTTTATTATCTTCTGGAATATTTTTGGCAATTTCATTTGCAATATACGGCGCACTCGCATTCGCTACCGCTTTGTTCACATCACCATTCACTAACCCTTGGATTAACGCTGTACCTGATTCGACTATGCGCCGTTTGTCTCCACCGACACCCCAACCCGATTGATTGATTTCAGCCTGAATGAGAACTGTGTAAACAGGTCGATACGTTGAAGCCTGAAGACCAAGATATGATTTGTCATTTTTTAGATATGGCAATCGCCCAAGAGAAGATTAAACAGGTAATTGGCGTCATGAAGTAAGTCATTTAAACGCGATTAATACGGGCGGCAACCCGTATTAACCGCTAACCACAGCAACTAACAGGAGTAGTCACCATGGCTAAGCGCGATTGTAGTGTAAAAACACCGACGACTAAAGAAGAAGTGGTCAAAACCAGACAATATACAGTGGGTTACGCCCCGAACCGAGGTAAACCCAACCCCAGCCCACAACTCACCTTAAGCGGTAAGTGGCTGAATGAGTTGGGCTTTGAGGTGGGCAGTCACTATACCCTCACTCGCCAAGCCGGACAGTTGATTATCCGGCTGGCAGAAGGGGAGTAAAGAGGTTCAGGAGATCCCAGTATAGGGCTAGGATTACTACATTCAATAATTCCTAACGTATATTGAAACGATACATTAACCATATGGCAGCGCCAGCACAGCCACCAATAATGCTGCCTATCTCAAACCCACTTTTCCATTCCAGCTCAAGGACTGGTTTATCATTTAAAAGCCATTCTACTGATACAGCACTAATTGAAAAAACTATAGCGCAGAGTAATATTAGACAAAATAAATAGCATATTGAAGGCTTCATTTATTTTCTCCCTTATTTGCTTGTTCATTTACTTCAATAGGTTTTTTATTTTCTAAAACATTATAGTTTACAACTGAATTTCCATATTCCAAGCTAAATGAACCTAACCCACCTCCAATAATTCCCGGAGCAGGGCTAATCGTTGTTCCTTCTGTGATAAAATTTGAATATTTTGACTTGTCACTGTATTCAAATGCTTTTTTACTCGCCGACATCCCAAAGTGATGCTTAATTTCAGCTGCTTCCATTTTACTTGTAATGCTTGACCCAAGGCCATAACCTAACATAGTTCCAAAGCCTGCCCCGATCATGGCTGCTTCAGAGTCATTTCCTAATACTTGGCTTGTCAGGTAAGCACTTCCTACATTGAGTCCCATATTAGTTTGGAGTGATTTTCCTGTTCCCCCCCAACCTGTAACTCCCGAAGAAAAGAAGCTTAAATAATCAAATTTATCACCTGTATTTCCATTATAGAGCTGAACTCCACCATTAGCGCCCATGCTTAAACCAGAACCCGTTAATTTAGCGCCAGTCGATATATTCGAGCTTAATAAAGACTTGCCACCCGCTAATAATCCAAACACATTTTCAGGCTCTGCAACAAATGCTCCCAACCTATCCCAGTTATCTGATTTACTCATGCCATATTCGAGATCTTTTTGGTTTTCATATAAAACAGCATTTCTGACATCTTCATTGTCTAAAGAGCCGTATAACCATGTCGGTCTTTCTGCTGCTGAAATCCCGCCATCAAGTTTTAACCTTTCATATCCGGCAGTACAGTTCAGCGAATACCTATCACAATCTGCTTTGTATTTATCAGAGTTTTTTCTATTCAATTTAGAATACTGGTCAATAACTGGCTGACAGTCACTTCCTTCACTTCTACATTTCGTCATTGCCCTATCAAATTCTCTAGCTTCATTAAAGCTCAGATAGTTATTCTCAACAACAACTCATTCCATTGCAACTTGGCCAGATAAAACCACTTTTTCCTAGTTCACTCAGTAAGTTACAAGACAATTTTCCCAGTGCATTTTCTCGTTTGGACTCGAACGCCCCGACGTGCGTTTTTTGGTATTACAGTACAAGTTTCTACTATATCTTTTCGTAACGTAAAAACACCGACGGCTAAAGACGAAGTGGTCAAAACCAGACAATATACAGTGGGTTACGCCCCGAACCGAGGTAAACCCAACCCCAGCCCACAACTCACCTTAAGCGGTAAGTGGCTGAATGAGTTGGGGTTTACGGTGGGGAGTCACTTTCCCCTCACTCGCCAAGCTGGACAGTTGATAATCCGGCTGGCTGAGGAGTAAAGTGACTAATAAGATAAACCTTATTCATTTTCAAAGCTTATCTTTTAGTTAATTACATTTAAACTTATTCAATATCCAAAGGCCTAATGCACCTACACTACCACCAATCGTGCTAAGTTTGACAAGGGTCCATAACTCATCAATACTGAAATTAAATTCTTTTCCATGAATTGCAGCTAATATAATATCAATAAGTATCGAAGAAACTAAACTGGCAACGAATATTACAAGTATAAATAATGGCAGCAAGACTAATAAAAATCGAAAGTTATTCATTTTACTTTCCCGTGTCATTCTTAATTTCATCGTTAATTCTACTATTTGTTTTTTCTGTTACTACTGAACTGGTAACATTACCAGCTACGCTAGGCCCCTTAGCTGGAGATAAGTCTTTTGATAACCCTAATTGTCCTTTATTCGCACCACCTTGTAATCTAGGGTTATATTTAGGATCTAAACCTTTTGTCTCCACATACTTCCATTTATTACTTCCCCACTTTATGAGACCGCCTAGTCCATAACCGATTCCTGAACTAATTCCGGTTGTTCCAGCACCGAGTAATGGATCTTCACCTTTTAATTCACTTGAAAGCCCCCCACCAAAAGCATTCCACCCTACTACACCATAAAAATTAGAGTCTTTAGTAATTCCACCTACGTGAGCAGCAATGAGTACATCAGTGTAATTAATGGGTTTATCTCCAGATAACTGAATGAGGTAATTAGCACTTCCACCTATACCCGCTACAATAAGCCCTGTTCCTGAATATAATCCTAATCCAGCAACGCCAGCGGCATGTCCCGAGGTTTCTAAATTACCGTCATTAATACCTTTAGCAATTTCCGCTTTACAATTTTGATCGCAATCTTTGATATCAGCAAGCCAGAATCCAAGATTCCCACCGAGCCCAGCGCCAGACATAGTGTTATTCTCAACTGTGGTCTTCCCTGCTTGACCTGCATTTGCCGCACTTGAGGTATCACCACCCACCAAGCCACCAGCAATGCCCGCCGCCAGACTCGCAAATGCACTCACTGTTGCTTTTTCGTCTTCCGTCAGTTGGCTTGCAGCTTTGCCATACAGTTTCTCAGATAACATCCCCACCGCTTCTGCCGTCACTGTACCCAGTGATTGCGCACTCGCATTCGCCACCGCTTTGTTCACATCACCATTCACTAACCCTTGGATTAACGCTGTACCTGATTCGACTATGCGCCGTTTGTCTCCACCGACACCCCAACCCGATTGATTGATTTCAGCCTGAATGAGAACTGTGTAAACAGATCGATACGTTGAAGCCTGGAGACCAAGATATGATTTGTCATTTTTTAGATATGGCAATCGCCCAAGAGAAGATTAAACAGGTGATTGGCGTGATGAAGTAAATTATTTAAACGCGGATAAAACAGGTTGCAGCCTGCTTTATCCGCTAACCAGTGCAACTAACAGGTGTAGTCACCACGGCTAAGCGCGATTGTAGTGTAAAAACACCGACGACTAAAGAAGAAGTGGTCAAAACCAGACAGTATACAGTGGGTTACGTCCCCAACCGCGGTAAACCCAACCCCAGCCCACAGCTCACGCTAAGTGGTAAGTGGTTGAATGAGTTGGGGTTTGAGGTATGGAGTCACTATACCCTCACTCGCCAAGCCGGACAGTTGATTATCCGGTTGAGAGAGAGCGAGTAAGATCGTCAAAGAAAATCCCTGTATTTACAGGGATCTTCTTATAATTAATCGTTCAGTGAGCTAGTAATAAATGGTGTTATGACAATACTCAGATTGTCGTATCTTGCCTTATCTATCAATTTGATTATTTCGTTTATATAATCTATTGATTGCATTTCTGTTAGCTGGTCTTTCAGAGTATTAAACTCTCTTTTCAGTGCTAATAGCATTTCACTTCCTGTAAAAAATTCTTCATCGCAATTAGTTAACGCTGATAATATTGGGAAAGTAGCATTATTTAATGAAATAAATAAATTTTCATTTCCATCATAGTTACTCACAGACATTACTGAATCATATCGCTCAGTATCCCACAATAAAAAAGTATACATAATTAATTGACCCTTGTTTTACCTGGGAATGTATTTACTAGATTTCCATGTTTATCTGTAATAACAGTCATTGTAGCTGTAGGATTGCCTCCACTTTTCGCATCAATACCTATTGGTCGCCCCATATCAACAAAATGCATATAGTTATCAGTAGTTTGGGAATAAATCACAGGAGATTTAACAACAGTATCTGATTGTAAGATTACTTTTAACTCATCTTTAGTCACTGTAAAATGGGATTTATTAGCACCCCATTCACCACCGTGTTTCTTCCATGCATAATCAAGTCCTGAGCCTGTAGAACCATCACCAACCCTTACATTAACACGTGACTGTGTAATTGAGTTTTTCCACTCTGGACTAACTTTCTCTGTAGGTAACGCATGTCCAGACTCTATGTTTTTAGGTGGGGTTACATCAGGTTTTACATTCGGCTTACCTGTAACTTTATTTCCGAGATAGCCACCTGATACAGTTGCGCTACCAATACCAAAATTGATTAAGCCATCAGCTATTTTGCCATCTGCAATTTGAGCAAGACCAGTTCCTGTTTGGTAAGAACCACCTGAAATCAGCGCCAATCGCATTAATTGGCTAGCTCTACCCGGACCGGCTAATAAAGCATCAGTACCAATCATCGCTTGCCATTCATGCCTAGCTTGAGTACTGAGTTGGCTTAATGCTTTATTATATTCAGCTGTTAAATCAGGCAAATAATTCGGATATTTTAGTATTTGTTCGACGGCTTTGAAAGCATCCGCTTCACTCATCCCTCTTAACTGCAATTGCGTACCATACGCATTGAGATATTCAGTTAATACCGCTTCTTCGGCTTTATTCAGTGTGCCTTGCCTATACTGATAAAGTAACTTTTCGGTATAATTATCTTTATCAGTCAGATAGATAATATTTAAAGACGCCTCTTTTAGGTTTTTACCTGTTTTTTGGTCTTCAAGTGCTTTATCCCTTATCTTTTGATCATCTGGACTTAAATGGTTATTCTCAACTTAACATTCAATTCTATGTCCATTCCTGTGTACCATCTTGAAGTATCCAGACTGCCCCCCCAGGACAACTTTCATCAAAAAACCAAAATTGATCAATTAATTCCTCTTCTGTCTCAGGAAATGCGTCATAAAAACATTGCAATTGTTCATCTATCGAGCCACTTAAAAATTTACCGTGCTTAGCTAATTTTAAATGACCTTCATACAATAATTTTTTTAAGAACCAAAAAAATATTTTTTTCCTTTCCGGAAAGGAAAAATCTTCACAAATTACATGTAGAGAAGGAAGCATGTCTGGTGTGATATAGGCCCATAACCCGTCTAAAGCTTGGGTTTTAGCGTATTCAACAACCGTTTCATATTCAACATTTGATACCATATAGTTCCCTACCTGAATTTTATCTCTGCATTTTTTCCAAGCCCATTTTCTACTTGTTTTAAAGTAGGGCTGTTCCTTATTTGTATTGTCCAACGAGCACCTGTTTGCTCTGCTGAACTAGATACACTCCTAAGAGTTATCATTGTTCCATCAGCCAGTTTCGCAGTATAAATCCCATCTTTTACCTTAGTTAGTGGTTGAGCGGCCAATTGCTCAGCATAATTATATATCTGTTGGTCCGTTAAATTTTGACTTTCATAAACTCTAGTTGAATAACGATTCCCTCCTATTCCCTGCCTAATTGTCTGACCATCAATAGTTATATCCTGAGAAGGGGAGTTTTTATCATAAATTTTTGATAATTCATCAAAGCGTTTTTGTTGGAGCTCTCTATTACGAGCGTTTTCCTCATCCTGAGGTTCCCAACCACCCGGAGCTCCAGAACTGCTGCCACCTAACTCATTTTTTTGCTCAGTTGTTAATCCTTTACCAATATTAGGTTTGGAAGAGTCATTGTTACCTGATGAATGGCTATCTGCAAAAATACCACTTACATTTAATTCCCGTCCTTGAGAATTCTTTGATGCAGTAATGTTTTTTGTACCATCTGCATTAAGGGCAGCTTGGAAAATGCCCTCTTTAGAATAAACAAAAATAAACTCATCAACAAATTTGACAATATCTCCCCTGCGAATCTGGCTCCCTGCCCCACCGTTATCCATGATATAGACTGTATTACCATTTTGATCCTTAGTTTCTCTTGCCCCTCGGACAAATGCCTGACCAAATCCCGCTTGTTTAGCCAGAGATTCCATCGTAACAGGCGGCTGGTTTACAGTCAGGGCGTTTCTTTCCCAGAGAATATCAAATTGCTTTTGCTGTTCCGGTGATAACGCCGCTTTTACCTCAGCAATATTTACTTCACCTTCGGCATTGATAAAATCGTTGATAGATTTACCAATATTTTTTAATGCGTTATCCAGCGCTAAAGCTATTTTCTTATTTGCATCGGCATCATTTATACCGGGGAAAACTGGCACAGGAAGAGGACCGAAAGGAGAAGGAAGAGCAACCGCATTATTCTCAACAACAACTCATTCCATTGCAACTTGGCCAGATAAAACCACTTTTTCCTAGTCCACTCAGTGAGTTACAAGACAATTTTCCCAGTGCATTTTCGCGTTTGGATTCGAACGCCCCGACATGAGCTTTTGGTTTTTGTAGAGCATATGTTTACAGTACTTTGTCGTAAAGTAAAAACACCGACGACTAAAGAAGAAGTGGTCAAAACCAGACAGTATACAGTGGGTTACGCCCCGAACCGCGGTAAACCCAACCCCAGCCCGCAACTCACCTTAAGCGGTAAGTGGCTGAAAGAGATGGGGTTTGAGGTAGGCAGTCACTATACCCTCACTCGCCAAGCCGGACAGTTGATTATCCGGCTGAGTGAGGGGGAGTGACACTATCGATACACATCAAAGGTAGTAGGTTTTAGAAATTAGAGCTCACTACCTATCTTTTTGATAAAAAGTTAGAGATGGCCCATAATCAGATTCTAAATTATGAAAATCTACTAAAAATTCTTTTGTTGGAAATGCTTTTTTAAGGGACATTTCCCAAGAACACTTCATAACTTGGCATAACTGCAAGAAAATTGAGTCAGATGTATTATCTAAATTGCCTGTGAATAGGTCATATAAGTGTACATGATTTAACATTTTTTCTATTGCAGAACGATTCGTTCCAAATTGTTTTTTCCACTCATTAAAGTTACTTTCTTCATACCTATCACTTAATAATATGCAACCATCTATATCAACGAACTCAGGTATCAATAATTTCACACTACAAAGTACATCTTCTGGATGACAACAATCACTAATATAGTCATTAATCGTCATATCGTTTGGAGAGCCCCAGTTATTTTTCCATAGTTCATAACGAGTTAAATCATATGGCTCTTCAATTAATATAATTTTTTTCATGGAATTTCATCCTCACGAACTGGTCGGGGTAACGCTTTAGTTGATGGAGACTGAACCCTTACTTGCCCATTAGGTAATACATTACGCCCATACTCTATAACATGAGGAGTCGAAACACCTCCGTGTGCAGCACCAGTGACATCAACCCGTTTCAAAATCATACCGTTAGAATCATAAGTCGCATAGCTTGTAATATTTCCTTGGTTATCAGCTCGATATACAGTACCGTTTTTAGGTCCATTCTCAATTTGGAACCTTCCACTTACTTGTTGAGCATTCTCTAATGGACCACCCGCAAGGTTAGTCGTATTTCGAGGGGGTCGTTGATGATTATTACCTGTATTTTGTGGAGACTGAGAACTACTTTCTGAGTCTTTTTGTTTACCACCTTTACTGCCCCCGCCCTTAATCCCAGCAACAGATATTCCAGCCCCCGGTACAGCGCCACCAATTCCAATATTTTCACCTGCTTCTTTAGCTATTAATGCACCTTTAGCTGTGACAGATAGTGAGTCATAAATCGCTTGGGCACTTTGTGCATTTTCCGCTTTCACAAAATTAACAAGTTGAGCGCGATCTTCACTGCTCAAATCATCAACAAGGGCAGACCATTTCAGGGCGTCAGCGACATCAATACCGCCATTTAAATCAGACCACGCAGCGATAGCAACAGATGAACTACCATCCTTAATTTCAGCAATGGTTTTATCTCTATTGTCCTCACTAATTTTACCGTATTTAGCATAAATCCTTTTTTTATCTGCGCCTGTTCTATCTGCTTCTTCAAGTTCTCTCATCATATCAACAACATTTTGAGAGCTCAGATAGTTATTCTCAACTGTGGTCTTCCCTGCTTGACCTGCATTTGCTGCACTCGATGTATCGCCACCCACTAAGCCACCCGCAATACCCGCCGCCAAACTCGCAAACGCACTCACTGTCGCTTTTTCGTCTTCAGTAAGCTGGCTAGCATCTTTGCCGTAAAGCTCTTTTGACAACATTCCCACCGCTTCGGCTGTCATGGCACCAAGCGATTGTGCTCCTGCATTTTCGCCTTTTGCCAGCGCTAATGCAACATTGACAATACCGTGTGCGGCAACTTTCGCTTTATCATCTTCGATGTGTTGACCTATATAGTTTGCAATATACGGCGCACTGGCATTCGCCACCGCTTTGCTCACATCACCATTGGCTAAACCTTGAACCAATGCTGTTCCTGCCTCGACGATGCGGCGATTGTCACCGCCCACGCCCCAACCGGATTGGTTGATTTCTGCCTGAATCGCCTCTTCACGTGCTTTGCCTGTCAACGTGGGATTATTTTTATTCACTTCTTTCGTCGCGTTAATGGTGGCTTCCGTCAATGCCACATCGGTAATTTGTTGGCCTATCTCACCAATTAACTGATTCTGCTCTATCCGTTTTTGCTCTTTCTCTTTATCAAAAATGCTATTGAGCTTTTCATGGGCATTATCCGTATCACGGCTTAAGTCATTGATATCTTGTTTCTGGCTATCCTTATCACGAATTGTAATCTCACCTTCAGATACCGCCGATTGGGTGGTGTTGCTGTCTTTACCTTTATTATTCACATTGGTTAGCAATGAACCCGCGGCATTGGTCATAAACTGGTCACCGACTGACGCGCCCCCCGAGCTAAAGCCACCACTTTGACTATCGACTTTATACTCGGCTTTATTTTTGATATCCCCAAAGCCCAGCGTGCCCGTATCCAACTTGTTCTTCTCAGCGTCCGCAGTGCTGCTAATCACCGCCCCATCGAGTTGCGTATGATTGCCAACGGTGATATCAAAGCCGCCTTTACCGGCACTAATACCCGTTTGTTTATCCACCGATTGATAATCGCTGTGCATCTCGGATTTATTAGCACTCACTGAAGCGCTGGTATTCAACACTGTTCCAATGCTGCCAGATACACTGCCACTTTGTTGCTTCGAATCATATTTGTCCGTCACCTGCTGACTAGATAGGGTCAAATCCCCACCCACATTGGCTTTCACGGTTTCACCGCTCACCTGCGCACCTGTCAGCGTGGTGTCTTTGCCGCTGTTGAGGGTCAGTTGTTTGCCCGCATTAACCTCTGTATCGGTATAGAACTGGCTATTGCCTTTCTCAAAGCCATTGCCTTTATTCACGCTCGCATTAACATTCCAACCGCCTGTACTAATACCCGCACCGATTGAACTGCCTTTACTTTCGTTCTTACCATCCACGGTTTGGGTGTTGGTAGCACTGGTCAGGTTGATATCATTTTTGGCGGTTAACGTGATATTTTTATCCGCATCCAGCTGACTGCCTTGTACCGTCAGGTTGCCTTGGCTGCCGGCTTTTTTGCCTGTGGCTGTAAGATTGATATTGTCCCCCGCACTTAAACTGCTACCTGATGCGGTATGTTGCTCTGTTTTCGTGGTGGATTTTGAAGAACTACTGCCGTAAGACACATTGACGCCAAAGGCATCTGCCGTACTACCGCCTTCTTTCAGACCCGCCAGCTCACCCGCTTGCTGAGCCTGAACACCTTGCAGACCCGCCTTCATCCCTTTAAGAGCCGCTAACTGCCCGTCATCTTCTTGTTTAGCCGATTTTGCGGTCTGTGCCATACCATCCAATAAACTACCCGCAGTTCCGCCTAACGACACAGTCAACCCGCTGGATTTGCTTTCTACCGTGGTGATATCGGTACGGCTGTTTTCGGCCGCTGTAATGTTCACATCACTACCCGTCACATTGATATCTTTCGCCGCAATCACATCACTGCCATGAATGTTTGCAGTGCCACCCGCTGTCAATGTAACATCGCCTGCCGTGCTACCAATCACGCTGCCTTTTTTCTGGTTGCTGTCAGTATCCGTAGTCACTTTTTGTGAGTTTGAACCCACTGTGAAACCAATGCCGCCAGTGCTCATTAGGCCTGACTTGGTTGTTTTCGACATATGTGTTTCATGGGACGCTTCATCAGAGGTGGTCACATTTAATTGATTTCCAGCAGTCACAGTGACATTGTTGGTTCCAAGTAAATTACTCCCTTCAATATTAACGTTGTTCCCTGCGGTCACTTTCACATTATCGCCGCTAAACGTACTACTGATAGCGGTACGTTCACTGACTTCATCATGGGTCTCTTTCGTTGTGCTGGATAAGAAACCTTTATCTGTATGTTTAGTGTGTTTCGCCGTGTCACGGGTTTCAATACCCGAAGTCATATTAATGTCACGCCCCACCTTTATCGCCAGCTCACCACCGCTGGTCACATTCGCTGCACGCGCAGACAAATCTTGCCCTGCCGATAAGGTTAAATCCCCTTGAGTTTGGATTTGCGTGCCGACTTCAGTGCTATTAGCGCCACGATAGTAATTGCTTGAATTATGCGTGTAATCAAATGCCGAGCTGACATCGCGAGTTTCTAAACTGATATCGCTCCCCGCAATTATGGAGGTTTTGCCATCAACGCCTAAATTGCCGATATCTGTGGCAATCAAGTTGATATCTTGTACCGCTTTCAGGGTAAGCTGACCATTATCACCCGTCACATAAATACTGGCAGGGCGGTCAAGCCATTGTGATTGACCATCTCCACGCTGTGCAGTTTCACTGAGAATATCGCGCCCCGCGGACAGCGAAACGCTATCTAATCCACGAATTTCCCCACCAACATTCTTAATGTCTTTTAGAGTATCAAGTTGTACATCTTTACCCTGAATGCGCCCGCTATTTTCGATATTTTCAGCACGTAAATCTGTCAGTTCGCGGCTACTGATTTCACCACTATTGAGGATGTTGCCTGTCATATTGGCAGAAACATTACGTCCCGCTAACAATGCACCATTACCGTTTAAGTCCCCTTGACGAGCTCGGACATACACCTGCGGAACACTGACCATTTCAACGTGGCCATCTGGCAACGTGACCTCTTTATTCACCATCCACACAATATCCGTGGTCAAATTCGCCATTTGTTCGGGTGATAATGCAATGCCCGGAGTCAGGTTAAATTGATGACCAAACGCAACACCATTAGTCAGTAATGCACGGTATTGTTCTTCATCACTATTGTAATGACCTAATAAGCGTTGCCCTGTCGTTTCAATCAATTGATCACGAACTAAACGTTGCTCATAGTAGCCATCACCTAAACGCTTATGCAGCTGCTCGTTGGTGACAATATCAATACTCGACAACCATTTTTTGTAGTTAGTGAAACGCGGGTCAGTTTCAATCAAAAATTGGCTATCACTACTCGGCGTTAGGTTAAAAAGGCTGTTATCAGGTAATTGAATGTTTGGCCCAACCGTTCTTATCACGGTATTTAGATTACCTTTACCCTGAGGCCCAGTTTCTGCGGTGACGTTTTCCCCTTTACCTGCATCCCTTTGCTCTTGAATATCCACTTCTTTACTGATATTTGCATCATCGACTTGCAGTGATGGGTCAACCGATTTGTCATCTTTGACATCAACCTTGCCTGAAATTGCAGGTAATTGTACCACTTCCATTTTCTGGCCTGGCCTCAGGTCTAATGGCGTGTTTTTGCTATTTTTTAACGCCTGCTCAGTAACTGTGGCACCTTGATTTTCTTGTTGATTAGCATCAGAAACGCGTTCTGCTTGCCCATTCAGTTGGTTCACTTTCACTGAATCGAGCTGCATTTTATTGATATTGCCCGCATTTTCGGTAACTTCTAATAAATGTAATGCTAAATCTTCTTCGCTATTGACCCCTTGGTATTTTGACGTGCTAGTACGCGTTTTCCATTTACCACCGCCTTTATAGCGATAAATCGTATTTCCATCTTCAAAGATACGGCGAACACCTTGTGCCTCTTCGTTATTTAGCTCATAGCCTGTTAAGATCAGGTTTTGCCCCGCAACAACGCGTGAATTTTCATTGTTCAGTTGTTGCCCATCTAGTGTTAAGTGCTTACCACTGGTGATTAGCGCCGCATCTCGTTTGATAATTTGGGTTTCATAAATGATACGGTCGTACTCATATTCATAGAAATTTTTAGTCCAATTACCATACTCAAACATCCGCCAGCGATTGGATTTTTCATAATGAATACCCACTTCCTTGTTCAGCGTGCCATCGTCATTAATCGCGTAACGTGTTTGGTTTCCATTACGCGGCTGAATTTTATAACGTCGCCCATTACCAAAGTCGTACCAGTCGAAATGTTCACGGCTTACTTCGACGGCATCGTCAGTCAGTTGCAAATGAATATCTTTATTTTCAAGAACATCCGTTTTTAGTGTGAGGTTACCGGCAGCCTCAATGTTAGCACTGTGGTTCTTCACACTTTTTGCATGACCTGTGGCTTTTAGCTGGTCGTTTAATTGGCTACCGAGGGTTAAATCACCATCACTGTAAATTAAGGCATGGTCACGATTTAACAGTTCAGAAACCGCAATATTGACTTCTTTACGTCCTGCAATCACCGCCGCTTTGTCCCTTTGCTTATCATTCACTAAGGAATTCACTGCGATGACAAGGAAATCACCGTAAATACGACCGGTTCCTAGGTTATCTAAAGAATTAGCAACAATGTGGGTTAATACACCGTCAATAAGCCCTGTATTCAATACCTGACCACTGGCTTTAATTCGAGTATTTTGTCCACTAATTTCGCCAGAAAGTGAGTTAATCACTGTCGTTGTAGATAAAGCCAGTTCGCCAAGGCTAGAAATTAACCCTTTATTGGTAACCCCTTGTGTAAAGTTAGCTGTTAGGTTTTCCCCTGCTTGAATACGCCCAGTATTTTCAAAGTGTTGGTTGAGTGCCAGCGATAACACTTTTTGTGCAATAAGCTTACCTTCACCCGTTAGTTGGTTCGCAGTAATAGTGGCATCGCCATTACTGACTATCACCCCTTGCTGGTTTGATACCGCTAAGGCTTTGCCTCTCGCATTATCGGTTATACTCAGTTTTGTCCCCGCAGATAGCATCCCTTGGGAGTTATTCAGGTTTTGTGCAATATTCGCTTCAATCGCTTGCCCTGCACGAACCGCCCCGCTTTGGTTATCTAAATGCGTGGTTCTGAGGCTAACACTTGCCCCCTCAAGGCCTTTACCTGCTTGAGATGTATTTTTGTTATCAATATATTTCGCAGAAATATCAAGGTGTTCATTGGCTTTGACCCAACCTTGTTGGTTTTCAATTTGCTGTTTTACTGCCAATTCAACATGATTGAGGCCTTGAATAACACCGCTATTATTATTGAGTTGTTGAGTCTTCACGTTCAGGTTTTGACCAGACAAAAGTTGCCCTTGCTGGTTTTCAATCCGTTGATGAATATCTAGCGTTGCGTTCCCCTGAGACTGAACAACCCCTTCAGCATTATCGAGATTTTTCCCTGTCACTTTTAACGAGGATTGGCTTAGTAATAACCCTTTTTGGTTCTCGATCTGCTCGGCATTCACGGTGAGTCCAAGTTTTCCTTGAACTACGCCTTGGATATTATTCAAATTCTCGGTATTCAGCTCAAGTTTGCCATTACTCGCTAATGTCCCTTGCTGATTTAGCAATGCCTGTTGCTGGGTATGAATATCCATCGACTGACCAGCAAAAATTTCTCCGTTCTGGTTTTCAACCCCTGTCGTGGTGAGTGATACCGCCCCAGCGCCTTGAATTTGCCCTTGGTGGTTAAGCAGTTTCCCACTGTCAATCGATAAGCCGCCCCCACTTAATAAACCGCCACTTTTTTGTGTATGGCTATTATTGAGCACCTCGCCATGGGTATTCAATGTCAATTGCTGGCCTGCTTGAAGTCGACCTTGTTGGTTATCGAGCGCTCCCGTATTTGCCGTTAAATTATTGACGGCAAGCATTTCTCCTTCCGTATTATCAAACCGATTTTTTTGGCTATCGAGCGAAATTTGATTTGCTTGTATTTGCCCTTGACGATTAATTAACTCGCCAACGGTCATCGCCAGGTTTTGGCTAGCAAAGATGCCTTGATCCGCTTTTTTAGCAAGATTAATCAGTTTCTGACCCTGTGTATCAATACTCACAGAGTGGCCTTTAATCATGCCTTCACGGTTATCCAATTGCTGCGTTGTCATTGAGAGCTCAGACTGGCTGCCCACCAAGCCTTGCTGATTGTTAACACCTTGGCTGTTCAGTTTAAGCGTGCTTTTCGCCACAATACGGCCTTGCTCATTATTGAGCTCCCCCGTTGTTAGGGTTAACCCACCTTGCGCATAAATGCCTTTATTGTCACCGCTTTGCGTGTTGTTTAGCTGCTCACCATGAGTATTAATCAGTATGTCACTACCAGATTGAATTGAGCCTTGTTGGTTGTCAATTTGGCCACTATTTAACACGAGTGTTTGCTTCGCTAACAACGAGCCTTGTGTATTATCAAATCGGTGGTGATGGGTATTAATATCAACGGTGTTAGCTTGTAGATACCCCAACTGGTTTTGTAGTGCTTGGTTGCGCATCTGCAACAATTGCTCTGCGGCGATTAACCCTGCTTGGTTATTGATACCCTTAGTCACATCCAGTTTTGCATCACCATGGCGAGCAACCAGTTTTCCTTGCTGGTTTTCGATATCACTGGCTGCTATGCTCAGTCCATTCTCACCAATGAGTGCCCCGTCTTGGTTCAATAATTCATGGGTTAAATCAACCTTAAGATGACCATTTTTTGCGGTGATGACTTGTCCATCACGATTGTCGAGACTGTTGGCGGTTAATGAGAAGTCGCCATTACTGCCTATTTCACCCGCTTGATTAATTAGCTTCCCTTGTAAGGTGATTTTCCCCGCTTTATCGCCAGTTTGTAATAACTTGCCCCCTTGGTGATCAAGGGTATTCGCCATGATTAAGATGTGTTCAGCTTGGGTGACAGCCTGATTTAGCGAGAGCGCTCCACCATCAATACTCAAAGTGTTAGCTGCCAATATTTCACCTTCATCACCCTCAAGTGATTGGCTATTTAAGGTGACATCCCCCATGCTGGCAATCACTTTACCAGTACGGTTAATTAATGATTGCGTTTCAACAAATACACCTTGGCGGCCGGTCAATGTCCCACCCGTGTTATCCAGTACTTGTTGAATTTGTAAATCAAGCTGACCCATTCTTGCACTGAATATTTTACCTTGCTGATTATCAAGGGCATGGGTTTTGATCAACCAAGAGCCGTTACCAATGATATCCCCTGCGTTATTGTTAATCTGTTGGGATACCTCAATAGTGCCTTGGTGTTCGCCCAGTTGGGTCATTGTCCCTTGCTGATGAGTTAAATTATTCGCTCGCAATTGGATATGTTGTGCTTGGGTATTGGCGGCTGTCAGGTCAATGTCTTTACCACTCAGTGATAAATCGCCTTGAGCAATGATTTCCCCGCGCTGCCCTTGCAAATCTTCAGTGGCAAGCTGCATATCCCCTTGTTTACTAATTGCTTTGCCGTCAATATTGCTGAATGACTGCGTGTTAAGGGTAAAATCCTGCTGCGCAAACAAGGTCCCTTGGGTGTTATCGACATGCTGCTTGGCATTTAGGATCAACGCCCCGACTTTAGCCGCGACCACAACGCCTTGTTGGTTGGAGAGTTTATCCACATTGACACTCAATGTGCCTTGGCTGCTAATATTCCCTGACTGGTTATCAAGGGTATCGGCGAGCTTGATTTGCCCTTTTTCACTGCCCGTTTGTAGCATTTTTCCACGTTGATGGGACAGGTTTTGCCCCTCAATTTGGATGTTGTCTGCCTGCGTCACCGCGTCATTGAGGTTGAGTTCCTCCCCCGTTAAGGCCAGTTTGCCTTTCGAGAGAATTTCCCCTTTTTCACCATCCAACTGCTTAAGTGTCAATTGGTTATCACCAAAACTGGCAATAATTTTACCGGATTGGTTAATTAAGCGTTCCGCAGCCAGCTGAATACCTTGATTACCTAATAATGTGCCTTGAGCGTTATTCAACGCCTGTTGGATACTCAACGTCACATGACCCAATTTGGCCGCAATAATCTTACCGTCTTGGTTATTTAGCTCGTTTGCGACAATATCAATTTGGCCATTGCTGGAAATTTCACCTTTCTGGTTATCAAATTGATTTTGAATATGTAAATCAGTTTTGCCTTCCCTTGTTTGCAGTAAGGTGGCCCCCTGATGGCTAAAGTTGTTGGATAAAATAGAAACTTGGCCTGCTTGCGTGAATCCTTGATTTAAGTTGATATCTGCGCTGTCTATACGCAATGTGTTTTGCGCAAAAATAGTGCCTTTTTCACCGTCTAAGCGATTTGCTGTTAATAAAGCGGCACCGGATAAACTGCTTATTTTACCTTGCTGATTGATCAGTTTATCCACGTTGAGCATCAGGGCCTTATCAGTTTGAATCACCCCACGCGTATTATTCAATTCGCCAGCAGACGTTAGGTCTAAACGATAGTTCGTGCTGGTGAGTAATTTACCGTCCGTATTGTTAACAGCGCCTGCCTGTATGTTCAAGTCACCTTTAGATGCGATACTTCCTTGGGTGTTATCCAATCCATTAACCACATTAAGCTTTAGTGTTTTATCGCCTGTCTGCAACATATTGCCTTGACGGTGAGATAACGCAGTGGCCTGTAAAGTAATTTGTTCTGCTTGTGTGGTACTTTGATCAAGATTGGTCGATTTGGCGGTTAGTCTCAATGTACCACTGGTCAGAATTTCCCCTTTCTGCCCATCTAACTTATCGGACTTGATGGTGAGGCCTTGCTTGCCTGATGTTAAAATCGTGCCTTGTTGGTTGTTCAGATTGTGGCTTTGAATATCGACTTTACCATCACGGCTTAATAGCTGCCCAGACTGGTTATTCAACTGCTGCGTCGTTATTAAAGTATCACCTGCAAGGTTGATTTCTCCCTGTTGGTTACTGAATACCTGAGTATTCAAGGTATTTTCAGAATTCCCTTTTTGAACTAATTTACCTTGCTGATTATCAATAAACTCAGGTGCTGTCAGAGTCAATTGATTGGCGACAACCTCTCCCTTTTGGTTATCAATCCCACGCTTAGCAGTCAATGTCGCATTGTTTGTTGCTAGTAAATGCGCCTCTTTAGTACGAATATCCGCAGCACTCGCCGTCAACGTGATATTCTTGGCTTGGGTATTGGAATGGGATAAATCTATGGCGCTGCCTGTTACCGTTAATTCGTCTTTAGCAAGGATATCCCCTTGTAACACAACCGCTTTATCACCGTTAACCCTTAACGAGCCCACTGAAGTCAGTTTGCCTTTACTATCAACCCCTGCCGCTAATAAAGCGCTATTATCACTGTTAACTTGCTCAGCACGCAGTGTTGCATCACGCCCAGCAACAATTTGGCCTTTATCGGTGTTAGTGATGGCCTGTTTTGCTTTAAGCTGAATATCGTTTTGTGCAAGTACAGTCCCTGAGTTGTTTATGCCTTGCTGGCTATTAAGGGCAATATTTTGGCTTGCGTTGATCACGCCAATATTGCCAATTTTACCGTCAGCCGATAGGGTAATATCACCGGCCTCTGCCCCAATATGCCCCGCATTACGCACGCCCACACCATGCTCTGTCCCCCGCATTTTGATGGTATTGACATACATGCCGCCTAAAGCGGCAACATCTAAAGCAAATTCAGGCTTATCATCGGTGGAGGAATTATCTGTTGTCTTGAGAATGGTTTTTCCATCCGCTGCAACGGTATTTTTTCCCGTTGTAATCGCTAAATCTTTAGCATGCAATTTGGCATTAATATTCACTGAACGGGCTATCAGAGCGGTGTAGTTAGTTCCATTGCCATTGTAACCTTGCCCAACAATATTGATGCTGCCTTTATCAACTTCAAACCCTTTGATTTTGCCATTCTCTATCAGCGTTTTACCCGCAGAAAGTAAGGCTTTATCCGCGTTGATGAAGCCACAACCGTTACAGGTGATCCCCGCTGGGTTGGCAATGATCACATCCGCCTTTTTCCCAGCCACTTCAATAAAGCCATTGAGCTGACTTGGGTCGCGACTATTCACCTCATTGAGAATAATTTTGGCTTCCCCTTTGGCGAGCCAATCATTACCTTGAATAATACCGCCCAATTGTGTGTTCGTGTTGGTACTGCTGTTGTTAAGGATAGCCCCTTTCTGATCAACATCGAACTGGCTGTATTGGTTGCGAGAAACCCCATCACGGTTGGGTGCTTGAATATTGACTTGGGGTAAACCATTTTGTGTATTCACAATCGTGGGTTGTTGGTTACCCGGAGCCTTACCATCGGCAACTATAGTCGAGGCTGAAACGTTAAAGCTCACCATGCCTAATGTGAACCATAAGGAAGTTACTATCGGTTTAACTGACCAGCGCACCTGACATCTTGTTGTTTTCTCGACGCGATTGTTATTCGAACCCGCTGGCCCCGCACGATGGCTGCGCGTAATATCGGAAACCACCATCACCATTTGGCGCGCGGCATTAAAAATGAGGCGATAAAATAACTTGTTCATCCTGAGCGTCCTTAATAATTCCAGTTTACAGAGAAAGCAAAAGTAGCAGGATCGGTTCTAAAACCATCCGGTTTAGAGAAAGGCGTACCGAGTGATAAGTCATAGCTCAAATTAGCTGGATTAATCGCTCCGCGTAAACCGACAACACCACCAGCAAGATGAGTCCCTAAATTCATGTCTGCCCAGCGCCCACTGATTTTGCCGTAGTCTGCACCAACATAGAGCTCTTGAGCTGAGATAGGGAGTGCCCATGACAAGGTATTGCGAAGTGTCCACCCCTCATCGGCACTGAGAGTACGCTCGCCATCGAACCCTCGCACCGTCCAGCGGTTACCAATACTGAATTGATCTTGAGGCGTTAATGGTCTGTCACTGATCTGACGTGAGTATTGTGTGTCGAAACGCAAAGACTGTTCTGCCAAAGTAAAAGGTATGCTCGCCGATGCATGAAACTGCATCACAATCGCTAGCGCTGTCGCGTAATCTTGGGAATCTTTACGACGAAATTCTTCAAACGCTGGCATGGCCCCAAACCAACGTGTGCCATGTTGATAACTTGCACCCAAGTTAATGGTTGATTGCCCTATATATTGGCGATGGTTTAGCCCTAACTTCCACGCCGTCGTTCGACGTTTTTGGTTGCCAATTTCAGTTTCACCCACAAAGTTGCGCGTCTCACGTAAATTAACATCATAGGTCGCGGTGGTTTTCGCTGTGGCATCACGGTAAAGTACATTACTCAGTTGCAAATTCAGGCTTTTACTTTTACCGCGATATTTTATATCGCTGTTCGCACCCGCGATAGTTTGGGTATATTCATAATCACTCGCGGTGGTAGCAAACTGCCAATAACCAAACGGTACCGAGTAGTGTGCACTGTAGTTAGTGGTGTCTTTATCACTGGAGAAGCTTAAATCGCGTGTGGCGGTAAGGTAAAAAAGATCACTGAGTGATGTTGGATTATCCAATGCTATCATCACACCCGCTTGATTTTTACCCGTACTTTTTGAACCTGTATTGTCAACCCAAGCTCCCGCATGCCAATAACGTGATTGTTCGCGCTTAATCACAATTTGGGTTTCACCCGGACCATCACCTGGCACCATTTCCATTGAAGCTTGTACGGTTGGTAGGCGCTGTAGATTTTCGAGGCCTTGCTCAATATCTCGCAAATCCAATAAATTACCTGAATGGGCTGGCATTGCAGTATATAGCGTGCTGTATTGTGATGAATCATCGGTAAAAACAACTTTTTGTACTTTACCTGGCATGACAACTAACCGGAGAACACCCGTTGATAAATCTTGCTCAGGAACCAGCACCCGACTGGTAATCCAACCATGGCTAATCAACCTATTTTGCATATCCGTCACTAAATGGTTAATCCCTTGCACACCGATGCAATGCCCGACGGCTTGATTTGCTAAGCGCTGAACGGGTACCCAATGAGGTAAGGCCTCTTGTCCACTAACAACAACCTGTTCGATTAAAAAACATGGTGTTTCATTTGGAAATTGCAATTGGCTTTTTGCAATGGGCACAGACAAGCTCACATTCGGGGCTTTAGCATCAAATTGTTGTTGCTGTGCTTGTTGTTGCTGAGTTTGTTGCTGAAACAACGTATCGGTATTCTCAGGTCGAAGCATGGAGGCACTTGCTAGTAAAGGCGATAATGCCATAACCGACATAAAGCTATACAAATAGGTGAGTGTGGATTTTAATTGCATTACGTGTATTTGTTGTTTTGACTAAGTTAAATATCAAGACAAAAAATGACATAATTTTACATAAATAACAATTAGACATATCTCATTTTTTAACAAATCTTGAAGTTGGTAACCAGTACGATTCTGTTCCATAAACCCACACGATGTTTTTCGCCGTAACGAAAAATACCAGGTGCGACTTCAAAATCCATATAAATGCATTTAGGAGCTAAATTGAAACTCATGAGTTAACAAAAAATATCCTTTATTATCAATAAGGTTAATAGTTAAATTCGAAACCTGTAGGGTTATGGTGAGCTAAACCAAGCTATTCCCACTTAAACAAAAACCTCATCAAGCCAATCTCAGTAACTCTTCATGCTATACCAAACGAAACACAGCTAAATTGACATAACCTATTTTTAAGAGAGAGTATTGGTGGTACCCTCATTCGCCAAGCCGGACAGTTGATTATGCAGCTGGCTGAGGGGGAAAGAAGAGACTAAGGAAAGCCTAGTGTGGGGCTAAGATCTCTTTTTAGTTCACCATTGATCATATTTATAAAATGTTGGTGGAACTGAACCTAGTCCAATGGTGTTCACCACTATCTATTTCACAGTGTCCGACGTTGCTTGAGGCTATTATTGTGAGTAAAAACAACACAAATATCAGTAAGTTTTTAAGTTATATATTACGTCACCAACCAGAGACCATTGGCCTATCTTTAGATAAAGAAGGGTGGGCAGTCATAGATGATCTTATCCTTTGTTCTGCTAAAAAAGGATATGTGCTCGATTATACTCTTATTCGTAATATCGTTGATAATAATGATAAAAAGCGCTTTACAATCTCAGATGATGGATTACGTCTTAGAGCCTCACAAGGGCATTCCTCGCAACAAGTGAATATTGATTATAAAGAAAAAGTCCCTCCACGCTTTTTATACCATGGAACAACTAAACGATTTTTACCAACAATCAGAGAACAAGGTTTATTCCCTATGTCACGACAGTATGTTCATCTTTCATTAGATGAACATACTGCAATTTTGGTAGGGCAACGTCATGGAAAACCAGTGCTACTAAAAATAAGAGCTCTACACATGTACGAACAGGGCTTTAAATTCTATCAGGCTGATAATGGCGTCTGGTTATCTGAACAAGTACCTCCTGAATTTATTCAAGAATAGTGACTATTCATCATTTGCCAGCTCTGCTTTATAGCGTTCTGAGTCGAGACGAGCTATTTTCAGCCATTCAGTAAAGTTATCTGTGTATCCCCTATCTTCCCAGCCTGCCGAGGCGAAGGCATGAACATAGAATACTTTTGGGTCTCCTGATGTATTGTCACCGTCAAAACAAACAATATCATCTGAGTAACTCCAGTTAGCAAAAGGAATTAGTCGCCTTTCTGGATAGAGTTCTCTGACTTTCTCACACCAAAAATCAACATAATGTGAAGAGTAATAAAACAGCCACCACGGTTCCAAGTTCTCTAATTCCGTTCTTGATACATAATTGATAAAGCTTTCAGGGAAAAAAATCCTGAGTATAAATAATTTTGGTACATCATAGTTCTATCAATCATTTACCTTTACCTGTTATTCCTGGTGAATCATTTGACCATAAGGATTATTTTCACTGAATCTATCGCTTTGATTGCTAACTCTTCCAGTGATAGCTTCACCCCATGTTGTTGTAGAGCCTAAGCGACCAGAATCAAACATATCTTTTGGTAATAGATCATTGAAGTTTCTAACATTAGCTTCAACTTTAATACCAGTACCTCTAGCAGCTTTTAAATACATTTGTAAGCTCTCTTCTCTTTTTCATCTTTAAATTACTGAGTAGTTCATGCTGACTCCTCAACTACTTTATATGCTCGCTATACGCAAGGGGCTAGCAATGAATCTAGCAACTGTTATGACTATTAAGTTTTGCACCTATGATATTAAAATGCCACCATGATGAACGTTGTGATTAATTATTTTCTACAATAAAAAAACCTCACTAGGTGAGTGTTATTAATATATCATTATCTAAAATGTAAATTGAACAAGGGCCTCGCCGATGCGCAATAAACACATTGACCAAAGCTATATGGAAAAATTTCTCAGAATACAGAGCGAGGTGATAACCCCTTATTTAAGACAAATCATGCACCCAGCCGAATTAAAGTCAATATTCTGTATTTATGAAATGATTGAGCAATGTGAGAATATATATACCTATCTAGTTAACGGTAATACGGTTGTTATATTTGAAATCTCTCGCGTAGATCAGTCTATAACTCATGATCGAACTGTGTCTATTCGTGATTACGCTCAAGAATCAAAAGGGAGACAATGGAATAGATACGTTAGAGAGTTACAGGCATTTTCTGAGCGAGAAGATTCACAAGTGAAATAAAAAAGGCCACACAATGGTCTGTACCCTTTACGTTAAATTAAAAGCATCCAACTTTTTGGGGCAAATCAAATGCGCCCTATTCTATATTTTAAATACTCACAAACGTAAAATGACACTATATTTTGGCTTCTGCGATCGCATCTACAATCATTTTTTCATATAACTCGTGTTGGTTTGCGGGGAGTATCTGGCGATGCATTTCTCGGCGTTTATTACTATCAAAAAGCTTTTCTGCAATCCATCCCGTTAAATATAATGCCGATAAACAACCACCAGCAGTACCAATATTACCACGAATAACAAGAGGCTTATCTTCAACATCTGCCCCCATGCTTATCAATGCATTTTTTGCATCTGGGTGTGTCGTCGCTTGGGTATTATCCAATAGGCCAAGTTGATGCAAAATAAAGGAACCTGCACAAATAGAACCAATAATTTGTCGCTGACTATCAAGCTTAAAAGATCGCATAAAATCTTCATCTGCAAGGGCATTAGGAATACCTTGCTGGCCACTACTAAATAAAACAACATCAGCTTGATTTGCTAATGAGACATGTCCATCCGTGTCGACTTTTTGCCCAAGCGTCGAGGTGTGATAAGGCTTGGTTCCCAAAACGCTGACATTCCAGTCCTCACGACAACGACCAAAAATATCCCGCATCAAAAAATAATCAATATCCGTAAACTCATCGAAAATAACAATCGCGACATTAAACATTCTGACCTCTTACTCAATAATTACCTATTTCCATAATAATATTTTATGTCGCAAAAAAAAGTGGATGCTAAAAGTAGAGCATTTTTGGATACGCTGATATTCATTTCCTTTTTATGACGAATATTCAGAATAACCAAGCATGTGCTCTAGACTCGCATAACGCATCCTAATTCACACTGTACACTAATACATACGTTATGTGATTATACGGAAATACTAAAGAGTTGAGCTTGTAAGGAGCACTTAAAGGTTACTATTTGCAACATAGGAAATGACATTACTCCCCTTTCATACTATGCAGTTTCAATGAAATGTTTGTTGATTGCCAGTGAGCACTGGTTGATATCATTCACTTCAACCACTTTTTGAAGTAGTGATTGATTTGAATTAAAAAAGATATCTAGCTTGTTATCAAATTTCTTTGCAAAACGAAGCAATTCAATTGTGTTTAGCAACGTTTCCTTAGGTTTTTGTCTTGCGATTCTTGCTAATAGAAACCGCTTTATTATTCTGAACGCACATACCCTATATGGGGTCTTTAATCTGATAATCAAAGAACACTCTTCAAAGAATGGAGTCATTCGCCGGTCATAAGCCCCTTCAACTATCCAACCTCCTTGAGATTTTATGTCAGAAATCAGTGAATTCATCACTTCCTGAGTATTCTTAATGTATTCTCCGTTGCTTTTATCCCAGTACACATCATCATACGCATATGCGGGTGTATTAAATTTAATTGATAATTTTTTAGCTAATGTTGTTTTACCTGCACCGGAAATACCAATAATACAAACCTTCACTAAAACCTCACTAACTCATAGTAAATCACAAAACAACAAAGCCTATCTAAGAGCTCGTTATATCCATTTAACTAAAAAGATATAAATTACCTTACAACGTTCGGATGTTTCTTGCTGCTAACTGAATTGACATTTTGAATGGTGAATAAAATTAACCATAATTAATATCTTCTAGTCTAAATAACCTATATCTATTTTTCATGATTCATTAGCTAAGTAACATCAATACAAATCTTCTATCTCTAGAAGAGATATCCTTTGTATCTGGTAGCTACTGTACAACCTCTTATTCTATTTCCTTAGATAAATGGAGAGTGACAACTATCCATATTAAACCAACATAATCGATAAATCAAAAATGCTATTGTCGCCAAATATAAAAGAAATACTTATAGTATCGGTACCCTCTATATCTAAAAAGAACACATTCTATTTCATGACAAAACTCACCAAATCCAGATGTGTTTCACACAAAGTATGAGCAATACCGTGTATTCACTCAAAATAGGATAATTCTTGAATTCACTATTTTACCCTATTAATGTCAATAAAATAACCATAAATTATCCTTTTATGAAGATAACCCTCCACATGATGATTTATTTATATTGAGTTTCACTTAATAATAATTTAGATTAAGTCACAAAATTTGTGATTGGTAAAATTGGGAATTTACACCTTTAACGAATAAACTGTTGAGTCATATTTAGCTTACTGTGTTTTATACTGAAAATTCATTACCACTATTATTTTCATCTAAATATACATCACTATGCGTTATATCTCATTAGTTTCAACCTAATTGTCTGCGTGTAAGTTACTTTTTACTCCTCAAGCGTGCTATAAATAAAACATAAATAGAGTGATCTTTATGGAAAATGTAACAAAAAACCTTTTGGATATTGATATTGAAAAGGAAGATATGCGTAGTCAAGTCCATCATGTTAAATTTCATGGTGATAATACTGAGTATTTCTTTATATGGATAGTGAATGTTTTATTGACGATACTCACTCTAGGTATCTATTCAGCGTGGGCCACCGTCAGAACCCGACGCTACTTCTTAGGTAACACTGAGATTAATGGCTCACGCCTTGAATATCATGCTTCACCTGTAAGTATTCTAATATCTAGGATTATTATATTTTTCTGTTTTGCATTATATTTAGTCGTTAACTATATTTACCTACCAATAGCATATGTTATTCTGTTTTTGTTTTGCTTGATGCTACCTTACTTTATTATTCGCTCATGCCGTTTCCATGCCATTATGACAAGCTATAGAAATGTAAGATTTAATTTTCTCGGTAGCTATAAAAAAGGATATTGGCACTTTTTCATTCTTCCACTCTTACTTTTATTAGTTGGCGCAGGTGTTTCTTTCTTAATAGGAAATATTGTAAGTTTAATCATTATATTTAATTCATCGAATAGCTATGACCATTTACATTATAGTAAATATTTAATCGGCACATACGTTACTTTATTTTTAATCGTTATCTCTATATATGTAGTTTCCGCAATAAGAACAAAACAATTGTATGAGTATTTTGCCAATAACTTTTACTTTGGAAAATCCGCATTTAAACTACAAATGAATTATCGAGCAGTTGCTAAAATTTATAGTATCGCGTTTTTAATACTGCTCCCTTTCATCATCTTAAGCGGGTTTAGCATCATCTCTATAGCAGAGGCCATTGCAATATACAAAAACAGCGCCAGCGAATCGGAAATGCCTATTTTCATGTTTTTATTCATATATCTGTACTTTTACGTGGGGTTGTTACTCTCTTATAGTTACATTCACCTCATGATGAGACGTGAGTTTTTCAATAAATTAGAGTTCAGTAACGAGCTAAAATTTAGCTCATCCATAACCTATTTTTCTTATCTTATTCTACTGTTCTCTAATAGTCTTATTATTATATTTACGCTAGGGCTAGCGACACCGATTGCTCAAATTCGCTATGCACGATATTTCGCCATAAATACTAAAATTACAGGTGATATGTCTCTAGAAAATGAACTCGCTCATGATGAGACTGATGCCAATTCTTTTCATGATGAAACGCTTGATTCCTTCGACTTTGGATTATCGTTGTGAACATAGCGGGTGAATATACTTATAATAAAAAGGCACTGAAACACAGTGCCTTTATTGAGTTAGATAATGATAATCATCAAATCATCCTTCATGTAAACGATGAAGTTAAAACATATGCATATCAAGATATTCGTTTATCAGAGCCGCTAGGATCACTACCAGACTCTATCTATTTTTCTGATGGTGGATGCTTTATCTGTGAAAAAGAGCAAAAGTTACGTAACAAGCTTGTTTTGAAAAAAAGCAAGCTCCATTTTGGTGTTATTCACTTTTTAGAACGCTATAAAATGGCTAGCCTTTATTTACTCGCCTGTATTATTCCTATGGTATATCTCTTTTTCCAATTCTTTCTGCCATCAATGGCATCGGTTATTGCTAAAGAGACGCCTGTTCAAATTCAAAAAGACCTTGGTCAAGAAACACTTGTCCTGTTAGATAAAAGTGTACTTGAACCAAGTAAATTGCCATTAAAAAAGCAGCGAGAACTTAAAGCCCTATTTGACAGAATTACGCCTAAAGAATTTAATCACTATCAGTTAAAGCCACAGCTTATTTTTAGAGACTATCCGAAACAAGCCAACGCCTTAACATTAACTGATGGTACAATTATTATTACTGATGAGCTAGTTAACTTAATTGAAGATGAAAATGAACTCGTTTCCGTTTTATTGCATGAAATGGGGCACCATTATCATCATCACATAATGAACTCTTTAGTGAATTCGTCATCGTTAAAATTTGTCAGCATGTGGATACTGCGTAAATCATCGGGAATTGAAGAGATATTGTTAAATTCAGGTAATCAATTAATGGCATTGAACTACTCTCGAGATATGGAATTAGAAGCTGACCAATTTGCCATTGAGCATATGTTAAAACAAGAACGGCCATTAGCGATGATGGAGTCAATATTTATAAAGTTGGCTAACATATCACCTGAAATGAATAGTAAGTTATTAAGTACCCATCCTCTATGGAAAGAGCGCTTAAATATGATAAATGCGTCTAAAACCAATAATGAGAGTGAAAAACACTAATAACCTCCCTTGATTAATCACTAAATAGAGAATTCCCGCTAAGATAGGGATTCTCTATTGCCCTATTGGCAAAGAAACCAGCAGATACCTGATGATTAATGGAAGATTTATACATTCGCTAGAGACAGTATTTATGAAAATACTATGCCTCGTTTTATGACTCTGTGACCACACGAGTACTCTCTGTTTTCTGTGAAATTAAGTTTTCTTCTCTATCAAAAAGTAAATTTATGTTATATCTATGAGCTTTAAATCTTATTTATGCTCATAATTATGCTATTATGCAAGATTAGATGAAATACGTATCCGTGCCATTTAATCAAAACAAAAATAGTTGGTTAAATGGAATCTTGACTTACTCCCCCATACTCGGCCTTAAATCAAAATACGAGTGCAGATTGATTTGCATTTAGTAGCCTCGCCGACTTGTCATGATTGAATAAGCTGCCGCCTACAGTGCCAATCATCGTTGCCCTATTGTGTAGGCTTTTAGCTGCTGTATGGATAGTATGAGTTCTTTACAACATGATCATCCATAAAGCGATGTTTTATGTTTAAGACCCTAACGCGACTTAAACTGGCTAAAGCCATAATAAAAATACTGCGGTGCGACCTATTCTATATTTTAAATACTCACAATTACATTTAGACACTTTTTAAACATCAATAAGTCATTGATAATTAATTAAATAGTCATGATTATGGCCAATGATATGAAATTACTTTTATAGAACATTTTTATATTTAATTTGATTTTCCCTTAATTGTATAACATGATGTAATTAAATAATATTTCTCTCATTGGACTATGAAAATGTCTTTTTTAGAATCATCATTTAAATACATTACAGACAGTAAGAATATAAAATTAATAGTGATTGTAGCAATTTTAAGTTGCGTAGGGTCATACTTTGCTATCGATGAACTGATTATTAAAGAGAAAGTTTCCCGTATCGAAGAGTTAAATAAAGATAAAAATCATTTGGCTAGTCAATTAAAAGACATTCAAAATCGCTTAGAAAAACAAATCGATAGCGAAGACTCTAGGTTAGAAAAAAACGTAGCTAATGTTAAAGCTTTATATAATGAAGTCATTACAGATTTAAACCGAAAGAATAATCAATTAATGCAAGAGAGGGATACTCTTACTTCACAGTTAGCACAAAATGCACATACTACGCAATTAGAAATCAATAAAAGAAATAATGAAAACATTCTTGCGCTCAGACAGACACTAAATTCCGTTGAAAAAAATATCCATACCCTTTATCTGACTCATTCTAGATTAAGCTCAGAATATGGATATTCACAGAAAGAGTGCGAAAAAAGAGGGAGTGATTTTTACGGTAATATTTGTGAGCAATCATCTAAGTATAAAGCTGAATTAGACTCACTGGGAGAACAAATTAAATCTCAAGAGCAACGTCGAAAGTTTATTCAAGAAGAAATATTATCTATTCAACGAGGGGCAATAAATTAGTCAATAACGATAATATATCATATTAAAAATTATTATAGCTTTATTTCCAGATGAAATATAACCTATCAGGGAATAAAGTTTATTTTAATTTAACTGATAATAAATAATTTTAGTTATCAAAATATCACTTACCGGCTACTGGGTAGAGAATGTCTGATAATGCAGGTGTCATCTACTTGCCTTATTATCATTGGATGAAATATCGAGTTATAACCAGTTGTTCGTTGTTGATACACGATCGATGTGACACGTTCGTCATAGATACCATTCATTAAAGCGATACGATTTTCTTTGCTTACAGATTATCCTAATAGCGCCTTTGCCTTATTTCAAGTTGAGTTTTCTTCACTATCAAAAAATCAGATTTACGCTATAGTCATGATCTTTCGGTGTTATTTAATCTTTTGATTATGATTTAAACACCTCCATATCAGCTATATCAATATCAGATACTATTAGGCAAAATCGATGAAATACGCTTCAGTGCCATTTAATCAAAATAAAAATGGTTGGTTAAAAGAAGGTTTAGTGATCAATACCTACCCTACTCTAAATAACGATACTGATGCAGATTGGGTCGTTGTTGGTTCAGGCTATGCAGGTCTCTCTTTTGCTAGAAGGCTCGCGCAAAATAATCCGAGCCTAAATATTATTCTGATTGATTCAGCAACCGCGGTTGACAGTTCATCGGCAAGGAACTCCGGATTTATTATTGGATTGCCTCATAATATTGGTAGCTCGACTGCTGAATTAAAAAAGGCACAATTTTATCGTTCATTACTTGAAGAAGGTATAAATCAACTCACGGCATTAATAGCGCAATTTAATATCGAGTGTGATTGGGAAAATGTAGGCAAATATCACTGCCAAGTCGATACCAAAAACCAACGTGTGTTGCAGGAATATGTTGAGAACCTTAATCTTATGCATGAGTCTTATCAACTCTTAGATAAAGACGCTCTGTATCAAAAGCTCGGTACGCATTTTTACAATAAAGGCATTTATACGCCTAATTCAATTTTGGTCAATCCTGCCAACCTCGTGGTCGGCCTAGCAAATAGCCTTCCGGAAAATATCACCGTTTATAATAATACCCCTGTCATGGCGGTTCACACAGCGAAAGTACATACGATTTTTACGCCCTACGGTAATATTCGGACGCCCAATATCATGCTAGCCACCAATGCACTTTCTCGCGAATTGAGACCTATAGCGAATTACCAAGCCGCTATGGCAACGTTTGCAAGCATTAGTGCACCACTGACCCTTGAGCAGAGACAGAGATTACCTGCAATGAATAGTTGGGGATTAACACCTGTGAATGCTATTGCAGGCGCGACCTTACGTTATACTCAAGATCACCGTTTATTAATTCGTCAACATGTTACCCCTGCTTTAAAAGGCCGTATAACAGCCGAACAAACCTATCAAGTGACGCAACAACACAAGCAGCTCTTTAATAGAATTTATCCGCAATTATCAGATGTACCACTGGTTAATACTTGGTCTGGTACCATTAGTGTCACCCGCAATGGAGCACCTGTTTGGGGGAAATTAATGCATGGGGTTTATAGTGCCGGAGGCTGTAATGGTGCAGGTATATCTAAACAAACGATAGCAGGTACATTACTCGCTGATTATGCTTTAAGCATTGAGCATCCTTTAATTGAAGCCATGAATGCACTTGGTAAGGCAAATTACCTTCCCCCATCCCCCATTTTAGACATTGCAATTAGTACATCTTTAATGAAAGAAAGGTACCTTGGTAGACGTGAAGTGTAACAATAATGTCGTTATAAATAATCACACACGCCATACCGTTTATAGAGGCTATTAGGATAGCCTCATAAGATAATCTTATTGGGTTATCTCATAAGCTGAATAATATAAAGTATAGAATTTTTAATTTTATGTATTCAAAAAGCCATCAAGATAATCTTTTAATTCATTAACAAGGTTTACTAAGCCATCAGAAGAGCTACCTTTAACCCTATATACATCAAAGCGTTTAATTATTTCCATTAAAGTCTTAATCACCGTTATTATCATAGTAATCAATTCTTTTATTTTTAGAATTAATGATAGTAATTCATTTAACTTTTCTAAAAAATCGCTCAAACGTGAAATTTCTTTGTTAATACGTTCAGTCACTTCATCTAAAAAAGGCAAGAAGTGATTAACGTCCTTTACTTTATCAGTATAAACTGACATGAGTGATGCTTTTTGTAACACTAGGTTATTTAAATTATTTTCAAACCCTCCAATGGATTTTTGTATTTGCGCTTTATAGATTGATTGATGATTTATTTCATCATCAATAGCGATTGCCGAAAAACTGTTTCTTGTCTCTATTTCTAAGTGATTAGCCTTATCACATATCATGTTAATGCTAGCTAATACCGCATCCCCAAGTATCGAGTTTCTCTGTGTTTGTTGGAACAGAGGTAGTAAGAGGTTCACATCAATAACGAGTGAGCTTATGACCGTATTCAATCTAAGCATGGCGTCATGGCTATATGCTAACACCTTCGTGGTATAATTTGTTTCTGAATCCGGTAACGTTGAGTTAATCGTGTTAATTTCTTGATAGCGTGTATCAATGTTTATTTTTGTTATTGCCGTTGACATAATAACCTTCTCCTTTAATGATTTAGAATTATGACTCATTACATTTCCCGAGTATTGATGATCAATAAAAAATGATTCTTATCTAAGGTAGCCTAAGACATTTCTCTATATAAAAGTCATATTAAAGTATTAATTCTTATAACGAATAGTATGATTTTTTAACTTATAGATAAGCTAACTCTGGCTTTAAACAGAAAGAGAATATTATCTTTATGGCGAGTTTGTACAGAATAGAAAACATAATAGATTCATCTATTATGATGGTTGTAATAAGAATCACTGAAAAGGTGTTATTGAATTAAAAAACCTCAGTATCTAATATCTGAGAAATTAAAGAGGTCACTGAAAGCACTAATGCTGATTTAACCATCTCTTGATAGCGATATTTTTGTAAGTCAATTAATTGTTGGTCAATTAAATCTTCAGGTAAATTAAACAGCATCATTTCAGGTAAGGGGTCAATGCAATGCAGTGTTTTTATTGGTCCAATAATCTCATCATCAGTAAAAGCCAATGGCAATTGTTCTGTTGAGAGAACTTCATTTAATGCAAGAAAAAGTTCAATATCTTCATATAATTCGCGAGAAATAGCCCCTAAGGCAAATAATAATTTTAAGCGTACAGAGAGTTTCCCTAATGGACCGTTGCCTTCAAGGAGTGGCTCAACAGCATATTTAACCGCATAATCATCTTTGCGAAAAACCTTTAGCATCAGTTGATCAATGGCTTCGGTGATCAGAACAATCACTTCCTGAATAAATGGCCTGATATCTGAATGTTTATTCAGCCTTTCAAGGACTTGATTTTCTGTATACTGTCTATTTTCCATAATGACTCTTTACACCACTTGGTAGCTGAAAATTCAACAACTACCAAGTGATAAGTTGACTACCTTTATAATTTTGAGGCTATAAAAAGAATAAAGCTATCCATTTATTTATTCATGTGCTGGTATTCATAACAAATAGCTTGAACCAACTGTGGGTGATCGACTAACCCACAGAATCGCTTAACAGCTTCATCGACTCCATTTTCGCTAATATATTTAGCCATTTCAACTGCTTGAGGATCAGCTTCACTCCTAAAATGCAAAGCAGCAGCAATACCAATGACTAAATAGTGATTCGCTAATTGGTATTCAAGGGTGCCAAGTAACGGTTTAATTAGCCTATCTTCAGGACTGAGTTTACGCATAGGCTGGCGCCCGACTCGCTCAACATTGTCATGGAGGTAAGGATTAGCGAAACGCTTTAAAATTTTATCTATGTATTGTTGGTGCTTGATAGGATCGAAGCGATAGCGTTGAATTAAGACTTGCCCACTCTCCTGCATGGCTCCTTTCACAATCTCTGCAATCTGCGGATCATTGATCGCATCGTAGACCGTCTGATATCCCTTGAGTTGCCCCAAATACGCTGTAATTGCATGCCCAGTATTTAGAGTAAATAGCTTACGCTCAACGAATGCCAGCAAATTTTCTGTCAGCTCCATTCCCTTGATTTCAGGAATGTCGCCAACAAACTGTGTTTGATCAACGATCCATTCACTAAATGTCTCTACCGTTACATCGAGCGGGTCATCGTTTGCCGCCCCCATAGGAGGTACAATGCGGTCGACAGCAGAATCTACAAAACCAACATTTTCCTCTACCCATTGATGCATTGAATCGCAAAGATGAGCTAACACATGCTGTTTCAGCTGGCTTGTTCCTCTTACCATGTTTTCACAGGCAATAATATTCAAGGGTTTACTGTTGCCGATTTCCCTTCTTTTCTGTATACCTTTTGCCAATGTTGCTGCAATTTTTTCTAATATTTGAGGCCCGACAGCAGTCGTCACCATATCTGCAATGGCGATATGCTCCACTGTTTTTGGATCCATACTGTTAACCGCATTCACTCGCTGAACTTTTTCAACGATATGTTCTTCACCAACCACATGGACTTGATAGGACTGCTGATGTGCTAATTGGTCAATAAGCTGTTGATTAACATCTGCAAAAATCATTTCTGAATTTGCATCTGCTAATAGTTTGCCGATAAATCCACGTCCAATATTACCTGCACCAAAATGAATGACTTTCATAGCAATCTCCTTAAGCGGCACTTTGTGTTGATAAAATATCGAGAACTTCCTGAACACTCTGAGTTTTACAGAGTTTTTCAATCATTCCGTCTTCATCAAGTGCAGAGGTAATTTTTGTAATGACTTGGATATGTTCATTATTACGGGCAGCAATTCCTATCACTAAATGGGCAATATCTTCTGGTTCATCACCGAATCGAACACCAGTAGGGTACTGGCAAATAACAATGCCTGTTTTTAATACGCGTGCCTTCGCTTCAATTGTGCCGTGTGGTACCGCGATAGACTCGCCTAGATAGGTTGATGTTAACTTTTCTCTTTCTAGCATCGCCTCCACATATTCAGGTTCAACATATCCCCCTTCAACGAGCTTTTCTCCCGCAAAGCGAATGGCTTGTTCTTTATTCGGTGCGCTTAAATTAAGATGAATATGCTGTGAACTGAGAGTAAACAATGCTTCTTCTTGCTCTTCTGGATCATAATGTTCATCATTTGCCGCGATTAGCGTTTGTTTAATCAAGCGACTGTCATTCGCGGCGTGTGGGCTTTTTTCAGCAATAAGACGCGTGATGAGGTCATTATACGTTTGGCTATCTAAAAAATTTGTCAGTGAGATATGAAGTGCATGAGGCGCATAGTTTTTTGCTCGTGCAGTTAAATCTCTATGTGTCACAACAATATCTACATCGGCAGGGAGATCATTAATTGCCATATTGGTCACTGCAATTTCATTTAGCCCAGCATCACGCACTTTCTTCGCTAAGACTCCGGCGCCCATCGCACTGGACCCCATTCCTGCATCACAGGCAACGATAATTTTGCGAACCTGACTCAAATTTGCTGTCTGGTTTGCTACAGCCTTGTCACTTTTTCCACTTGAAGATTTCGATTGCGCTTTCATTTCACGCATTTTTTGCGTTGCGTTACCAAGCTCATCTTCATCCCCTAAACGCGTTCGTTTTAATAAAATAGCCGACACTAAAAATGAAACTAATGTGGCACTCGTGACCGATAAAATCACACCGATTAATGATGATTTCGGCGTCATCAGCAATACGGCAAAAATAGAGCCTGGAGATGCTGGTGAAACAAGCCCCGCATGAAAGATGCTCATCACAAATACGCCCGTCATTCCACCAAGAATAACAGCAATAATTAATCTCGGATTCATCAACACATAGGGGAAATAGATTTCATGTATTCCGCCAAAAAAATGGATAATCGCGGCACCGGGCGCTGATTGTTTCGCATTGCCTTTACCAAAAAACATATAAGCCAGCAGTACGCCTAAACCTGGACCTGGGTTTGCTTCAATTAAAAAGAAGATGGATGCCCCTGTTTCTGTGGCTTGCTGTATCCCTAAAGGAGAAAAAATACCATGGTTAATCGCGTTGTTGAGAAATAAGATTTTGGCTGGTTCGACAAATATTGAGGTCAACGGTAATAGATTATGGGCCACCATCACATTGACCCCAGCGGAAAGTATTTTGGATAAACCTTCCACTAAAGGACCAATCGCAAGGTATGCAAGAATGGCGAGCAGCATCCCGATAATGCCTGATGAAAAATTATTCACCAACATCTCAAAACCTGTTTTGACTTTGCCTTCAATCCAGCGGTCAAAACGACGGATTGCAAATCCTCCTAATGGACCGGCTATCATCGCTCCCATAAACATTGGCATATCCGCCCCTACGATAACCCCCATAGTGGTGATCGCCCCAACAATGCCGCCACGTTCGCCACCCACTAAGCGACCGCCAGTATAACCAATGAGTAAGGGAAGAAGATACGTAATCATCGGGCCGACAAGTTGCGCCAACGTGTCATTTGGCCACCAGCCCGTTGGAATGAAGAGCGCGGTAATCAACCCCCACGCGATAAAGGCACCAATATTAGGCATAACCATGTTACTCAGGAAGCGCCCAAAATTCTGTACCTTTAATTTGACATTTGATGTTACCATAATAGAACCCCGTGGTACGAAAATGATACGGTTATAACGTTATCGCCAAATAACGTTTGTGATTTTTGAACAGTTTCACTCTAGCATGACCGCTATCGGATGCGTACCACGCGGGCTTTTTGTGATTGATATCACTATTCCCCCCTCACTCCCCCTATGTTTTTAGTGATCAAACTCTCAATAACGGCATGTAGCAAAACTACATTGCGTATTTTTTGTTCATCAAACCAATTTAACGTGATTTTCATCACATTTTTTACGACGATGTTTTTTGTTAAATAGTGATTGGCATCACAAAATATTTTTAGGTTGCCTACTTTTTAACTCAGTAAAATTCACCATTTGGTCTATTGTTACTGTTATTCAATATTTTTGTAATAAACTTTCATCTCGTCGCATATCGCTCTCGTTTGATGCGCTTTTCTTTTTTGAAGTGAGGAAATTCAATTTCTCAACATCTCGACCCTATTTCATCTCATTAAAATCATCATTAAATGACATGTTGCAACTTATTATTATTTAAAGGTTATTCTACTTGCTTCATTGATTCTTCACCGCTAAATTAGCCGTAATTTTACTAATAAGAGTGAATAGGTTATGAGCCTCACGATCATTATTTTTCTGCTAGTCTATGTTGCGATGGGGTTTGGTAAATTGCCCGGTTTTAAAGTCGATAGAACAGGAGCTGCGGTTATTGGTGCTTTGGCCATGATGGCTGTAGGGAGTATTACGCCACCACATGCATGGAATGCTATCGATTATCGTACTATTGGGATGTTATTTGGCTTGATGGTCGTTTCCGCATCTTTTGTCGTATCCGGATTCTATAGCTGGACGGCGAACCGCGTTGCGATGCTAAACGTCAGTGCTCCAGTACTACTTGCTGTATTAATTGCCGTTGGCGGACTACTCTCCGCCTTACTCACAAATGATGTCGTTGTTGTCGCCATGACACCTTTGTTAGTCTCAATTACCTTATCTCGTGGATTAAACCCAATTCCCTTTCTGTTAGGATTTTGTTTTGCCGCTAACAATGGTGCTTCAGGTTCATTAATTGGCAGCCCTCAAAACATGATTGCGGCACAAGGGTTAGATATTTCCTTTATTGGTTTATTACAAGCTTCGGCGATCCCAGCTTTGCTATCATTACCTATTACATGGGCTATTTTAGTTTTTCTCTATCGTAATCGTTGGTATCTCGCTAAAACGGCGACAACGCCCTCGGCCCCTACTGCACCAACTGACCCCGCGACAAAACTTGATGTATGGGAAACCACCAAAGCCGGTATTATCACATTCATTGTGATCATCGCTTTCGTTATCAGTGATATACCAAGAGAACTTATTGCCTTAACGGCTGCGGGCTTTTTACTTTTAAACCGTTCGATAGCCTCAAGTGATATGTTGAAACTCGTTGATGGTAATTTACTATTACTGATTATGGGGCTATTTGTTGTCAATGCCGCCTTTGCATCGACTGGCTTACCACAACAAATGTTAAATGACTTGCGCAGTAATGGCGTTGAATTAAACAACCCTATTGTTCTATTTTTGGTCACGGGAGTATTAAGTACTATTGTCGGGAATAACCCCGCCGTGATGTTACTTGTCCCTTTCCTATCCACAAGTGGCAATGCCGATTCATTAGGTGCAGCCTTAGTATTAGGCTCTGGGTTCTCAAGTAATTTATTTGTATTTGGAAGTCTTGCCGGCATTATTGTCGTTGAGCAAGCTGCCGCTTACGGCGTCAAAATCTCATTTTCAGAATTTGCCAAGTCGGGGGGCATCGTTGCGCTGCTGTGTATGCTTTTAGCGGCCGCATGGATAGTGTTAGTCCTTTAAAAAAAAGCCACTCGCTGTTTACGGCGAGTGGCCTATAGAATACTTATTTAGGGTAGTGAGTTTTATTTAAAATAGTAGCATGTGCCCCAACGGGGAATAGGCTAACTGAACTAAATTCCTGATCTTGATACCCCATAATTCCGCCATCCGTTCTCATACCTTGTAAATCAATGAGAATAATACCGAGCGTTGGGATAATCTTTTCGCGCCAAATGAATAAATATAAATTGTCGGATACCTTTATATAATGGCAGCGATCAACATCCGCCAATCCTTTTTCTACGCCATCTAAACAATGCCACGCATAAAATTGTTCATTTAAATAAACATGTTCATAACGCTCTTTAGGGTTATAGGTATACATATTACGCATACCAATCAACTCTGAAGTATAAGCAGGTAGTGGATGTTGAGTATTACTCAGACTACCAAAATGAATATCGACATCAACGTCTGTCAAGGGTTGATTTTGTTCGACTTTTGTAAAAGCTGACATACGGATATCTTGTTCAGTGGGAAGCGTGCCCCGCACTAATACGCAATTATCCTCTGCTTCATTAATAATGATCGTAATACTTGTACGCCAATCTTCTGGTGAAATAAAATTAATAAAATAAATGCCTTCACGAATTGAGGTGATACGACAATCACGTACCACACCTTGCCATTCTATTTGTTGCTCGGTTGGAAAAGAGATTGTTTCCTGAGCTGCTGTCTCGGCAAACGTTAATTGGAATGTTTTACCTGTTAGTTGATTATTGGTATCTAATATATAGCTATCAGGTGCAAATCCATCAGATAATGCGCCAACTTGGATAAAGGCCACTTCTTCAATCATAATAACTCCTTAGGTAAAAGCCAGTGTAGGTAGGTCAACAACAGCCGCACCACCGTCGATAACGAGTGCTGCACCGGTAATCATAGAAGCATCCGCAGAGCACAAGAATCGACACGCTAATGCAACTTCATGTGCGCTAGCAGGACGCTGTAAGGGAACATCTCGGCATACATACTGGTAGGCTTCATCCAACGTGAATTGATGTTGTTCCATCAAAGGTTGCATCTCTTCGTCTGCCATTGGTGTTCTTACCCAGCCCGGACAAATTGCATTTGCTCTAACGCCTTGACGACCATAATCACGTGCGACAGAGCGCATTAGCCCAATTAACGCATGCTTTGCTGTCACATACCCACAGGCCTCTGGTCCTGCGGCTAAAGAGGCAAGCGAACCAACAAAAAGGACATTACCGCGACGCTGTATCAACGATGGTAAGCAGCCACGAACACTGGCAAAAGCACTGTCGAGATTCGCTTTCATTCCTTGGTGCCATTGTTGGTCATTCATATCTTCCACTCGGCCTAGCCCCATTCCGCCCGCATTACAAATCAAAACATCGATAGCATCTGTATGCTGTTTGATTTGCGGTAAGATGGTTTCATTCCATGAGTCTCCAGTCGACACATCGGCGACGATGGCAATCGCTCCGGTACGAGCAGCAACGGCTTGTAACGGTTCTGGACGTCGTCCAACAATCAATACGTTATCACCTTGCTCTGCAAACACCTGCGCGCATGCGGCACCAATTCCAGTTCCCCCACCGGTAATGATTACGGTTCTTGAATTCATCCAACCCCCACCAGCATTTGTTAAAATAAAGTTAATTCGAGTATTAATATAGATAGAAATAACTTTGCTTGACTATCGACCTAAGGGACGATATGCGCTGAAGTGCAAGATAGATAATGACTTTTGTGAATATTAAGAGGGGTTATCAGCCTGTTTAAGAACAGATACAGGCTGATAGAGAGAAAATGATTTATGGCAAAATAGCAAAAGAGCGAACAGGGAAACCACTTGCATTGTTAGGTTTAGCAACCAAATTGAAAATAACCGCGCCACGCGTTGGCAATTTATCTAAGTTAGTCATTAATTCAATCTGATAGGTGTCTTGTTCTAAGACATAATATTCACCTAATAGCGCATTATTGTGACGGAAATCTTTCGCTGCATCGGTATCAAAAGTTTCATGGCCGATCGCTTTTACGCCTCTTTCTTCAAATAAAAACTTCAATGCATCCATTCCCCATCCTGGGATTTGATTATGGCCTTCCGCGTTTTTATTCTCCATTGCTTGCTGTGATGGCCAGCGATGGCTCCAATCAGTGCGTAACGCAACAAACGTTTCAGGCTCTATTTTTCCATGTTCCGCTTCAAAATTAAGGGCATCTTCTCGTGAAAAGGCAAAATTAGGATCTTGTTTTGCTCTTGCTGACTGGTCGATAACAATCAAGGGTAACACTAACTCCTTTAGCTCAAGTTCATGCAAGTAACGTTTTCCTTGTACAAAATGACATGGAGCATCAATATGTGTGCCATATTGCCCAGGAAAGGTAAATTGTTGTGCAAAAAAGCCATCTTGATAATCAAATAGTGTCTTAAAGTTTGCTGATTCAAACATAAAAAAATGGGGAGAATCTTTATCGAAAGCGTGTGTTAAATCAATCCATGTTTTTGACTTTAATAGATTGAGTGCTGTGATAAGTTCATTCGTCATAACGGTTCCCCTGATGATATCGCTATTACATTTTTTTATTTTCAGTTTGCTTATGTTATTAATTAACCAAAAACACCCTTTTGTCCATATCGATAATAAGAAAAATTTTCATATTAAATTTTAGTGGCTAACAGGGTCATCGAGATAAAATAAAACCACCTAATAGGATATTAGGTGGTAATAAATAACAATGTTAAACATCATAAAAAGACTAGGGTTTTGGATAAGAGGCCCATGCTTGAGGCTCAATAAAGCCATCATAAATACGTTGGGAGCGAATATAATCTGCGTATTCTTTTGATTCGAATGCTTCTTTTAAGTCTTTCGCCCACTGTGAATTCACATCATCTTGCATCACGGTCACAATCACTCGGTGTTCTAATGGTGAGTTTTCGACGACTAATCCATCTGCAATTCGTTGTCCAGCACTTGCAACATAGTTACCATTAACAACAACGAAATCAACGTCATCTAATAAGCGTAACCCTTGTGCTGCATCTGTTTCTCGAATATCTAAACGATATTTAGCCGGTTCGATATCATTAACGCTAAATGTCAATGTACTGACATTAGGTTTAATTTTAATCCAACCTAATTCTTCTAAAATACGAGCCCCACGTTCAGCATTCACGGGGTCATTTGATAAAGCGACGATCATACCGTCTTTGACTTCATCAAGAGATTTATGTTTATTCGAACGCAAACTTTGTGGTGCACTAGGCGAATCAGTCAATGCCACCATATTAATATTATTTTTCTTATTATAGGCTTCCATATATGCACGACTTTGGTTCACTGACGCATCAATTGAGCCTTCTTCAAAAGCAGGGTTAATTTGTCTATTTTGAGAGAATTGACGTAAATTCACTTTATAGCCTTTCTTCTCCAAAATAGGCACAACACCTTTTTCGACTTGGTCGATATAATTACCAACACCAAAGCCAATCGTTATTTCTTTCTTATTGGGGTTACCCTTTTCATTATTATCATTACATGCCGCTAACGCGATAACCACAATACCCATTAGTGATAAAAGTTTTATTTTTTGTTTCAACATGATGTTACGACCCTGTGTCAATAATGTGGTCAGTATAATCATATTTTTTACATCCTATTTAGATCATCTCGTTATAACTTAATACAAAAAGAATATATATAACCTCTTTTATAACTTATAGTTATAAAAATATAATAATTTGTTCGTTCGAATAACCATCTGCTTGAGATGTAATGGAGAGGATAAAAACGTTAAAAAAAAGTGAGTTATAAGATGCCTATTTTAAATTACGATTTAGTTAATGCGCTAATAAACCTAACACCAGAATCTACGCTAGCTGAAGCTAGAAAGAAACGTTTAAACACGACAGAAAATACTCAAGCTGCTTTTGAAGCGATTTTTTCTGCTCCCTCGACACAATTAACCGGTGACGTTAAATTTTTATTGGCTCGTTTTGTTGCCGAGCAAACAGGCAGTCCAGCGTTAGCTGATTTTTATCATCAGCTATTAGCACAACGTTCACCTGCTCTCGATACTCCAGCACTTAAAGCTGCTACAAAGTATGTAGAAACCTTGGTTAGTCATCCAAAACAAACGCACTATCAGCTTATTCATTCGCTAATAGAAAGCGGATGGAATGAGCAAGATATTATTTTGCTAGCTCAGCTAGTCACCTTTGTGACTTACCAAGCTCGCTTAATTGAAGGGTTGAAATTGCTGCATGATGCAAGTGCAACCAGTAACCAAGCTGAACCTATTACGGCTGGCCCTTGGAACAACCATCCTCTCACTCATCAAGGCAGACCGTCGCCAGTCGCTTTCACGCAAGAACAACTAGGCTGGGAGGCTTGGTTGCAGGCTCGTGATAAACACAGCCTTACTGCTGATGAAGCACAAGTGATGAAAAAATTTGGCCAACTCAATTCCGAATATTTTTTACTGCTTGCTCACCACAGCAACATCTTAGAAATACGTACGATGATTGATCGTGATATTTTTTATACCGCTAATGGCTTACCTCGCTGGGAACGCGAATTTGCTGCGGCTGTTGTGAGTAAAGTTAACGGTTGTATCTATTGTGCTTCGGTGCATGCGCGTAAAGCAAGCCAATATGCTAAGGATCGCCAAACCGATGTAGCAAGGTTACTCGCAACACCAGCGGGAGACGTTTTAGCTAATGGCTATGATGCACGCTTAACAGCAATAACTGACTTAGCGGCCTCACTCTCGGCAACACCAATACAGGCGACTCCTCAGCACGTTAATACCCTTCGTCAGCTCGGACTGACTGAGTTGGAGCTTCTCGATCTTATTCAATCAACCGCCTTTTTCTCTTGGGCGAACCGTCTGATGCTGTCTTTAGGCGAGCCTTTTGAAGTCACGCAAGACAAGGAATAAGTTTATGAAACAGTTAAATGGCTTAAAGGCTTTGGAAGAACACATTATTCAAGACCTACAATATCTTAATTTACCCCTTAACCGCTGGTCATTATCCCCAAACTCTACGGATAATCATCAACTAGATGTCGCGATTATCGGTGCAGGAATGTCCGGGATTACTGCCGCATTTGCTCTTAAATTACAAGGTGTTGAAGCAATTGTTTTTGATCAAGCGCCAGAAGGCAACGAAGGTCCTTGGAAACAGCCTGCTTTGATGGAAACATTACGCTCACCAAAACATGTTGTTGGTCCAGCGCTCGCTTCCCCCTCGTTAACGTTTCAAGCATGGTTTAAAGCTCAGTTTGGTACTGATGCATGGGAAGCTCTCGATAAAATTCCACGCTTACAATGGGATGAATACTTACAATGGTTTAAAAAAATGACCGCACCCACGGTGTTAAATGAGTATCAATTAATCGATACTCAACTCAATTCGCAAGGTTGCATACTGACTTTCCAAACTCATCATGGGCAACAGCAATATCAGGCACAACATGTGATCCTAGCAACGGGGATGGAATCCTTTAGTGAACCCAATATTCCTGATTTTATGGATGGCATTCCTCATCGTTACTGGGAACACTCTTATGCAGGTAGCGACTATAGTCGCTTTGATGGATTAGATATCGCCGTTGTTGGTTATAGCGCGGGGGCAATGGATAGTTCAGCAACCGCCCTTGAGCATGGTGCGCGTTCGGTCGAATTACTGATCCGCGCTAAAGATATGCCCAGAGTCAATCGCGGTAAAGTCGCTGGCAACCCTGGCTTCACCCAAGCTTATGAGCACCTAACCGATGCACAAAAATGGCATTACAGTGATTATGTCGTTAAAGCGAAAACACCGGCTCCACACGGCAGTACGCTAAGAGTTTCTCGTCATGACAATGCTTACTTTAATTTCGATACTCAAATTAAACAGATTGATGTCAAAGACAATAAATTACATATCTCGACGACAACCGGTAATTACGTCGTTGATTATTTGATCTTAGCGACTGGTTACCGCATTAACTGGCAGCGACACAACGCGTTTAGCAACATTGCTCCTTTTATTAGAACATGGGCAGATATGTATACCCCACCAAACGAAGAACAGAATGCCGAGTTTAGCGCCTACCCTTATTTAGGCGGGCATTTTGAATTCCTGCCGAAAGCGGAATGTGACTTACCAGAACTCAGCAATATCTACTGCTTTAATTTAGCCGCCTCCTTAAGTATGGGCCCCATGATTGGCTTGATCCCCAATACCAATACTAGCGCCCAAAAGTTGGCGGAACATATCGCCGCTAAATTGTATCTCGCTTACCACGAGCAGCACTTACAACAAGTAAAACAGAGTACTGAAGCCGAATTACTTGGTGATGAATGGCAGCCTGCGTTGCCTTATCAGCAACGCGTCAAGCAAACGAATCATGTGGGGTGACATATGATTAGGTTTCAAAATATTCAAAAGATATACCAGAAGGAAGGACACTCCCTCACGGCTCTACAAGACGTTAATTTGCAAATCAATGAAGGTGATATTTTTGGCTTTATTGGTTACAGCGGTGCGGGCAAAAGCTCATTGATTCGTTTAGTGAATCAGCTAGAAAAACCAACATCTGGTGAAGTGGTCATTAATGGGCAAAACATTGCTCATCATAGTGCATCTGAAATTCGCGATCATAAAAAAAGTATTGGGATGATTTTTCAACACTTTAATTTACTAGAAACCAAAACTGTTGCTCAAAATATTGCGATGCCACTGTTACTCTCTGGCGTTAGTAAAAAAGACATTGAGCGGCGAGTTGATGATATTTTAGCTTATGTTGAGCTCAGTGATAAAAAACACCAATATCCGGGACAGCTTTCAGGAGGACAAAAGCAACGGGTGGGTATAGCTCGTGCATTAATTAATAATCCTAAAATTCTCTTGTGTGATGAAGCTACGTCGGCGCTAGACCCACAAACAACACTTTCAATTTTATCCTTACTCAAAAAGATTAATCGTGAGCAAAAAATCACGATTTTACTGGTGACGCACGAAATGGAGGTGATTGAACAAGTTTGTCATCGCGTTGCGGTGATGGAGGCGGGACGTATCGTCGAAGAAGGTACTGTGTTAGAGATATTTTCGAATCCACAACATCCAACCACCCAAAAATTTGTTCGCACCGTCCTCAATGAAGAGATACCTGAACGTGTTCTCCACAATTTAGAGCATCAAAATAATATTTATCGCTTGGAGTTCTTAGGAAGTTCAGCTCAACAACCTGTTGTGAATGAACTGATCTTACAAGATAAAATTAAAATTAATATTTTATTTGCCAATATGAAGGAAATCAGTGGCGTCGTGCTTGGCAGTATGTTTGTACAACTGATTGGTGACAACGAAAATATTCATCAAGGTGTTGAGTTTTTACGCCAGCGTGGTGTTGCTGTTAGCAAGGGGGTTCTATGACACAATGGTTTGATACCGCATTAACAAGTAAGCAGTTTTTACTTGCTATGTCTGAAACATTCACCATGGTTTCTATTGCGCTGGTGATAGGCTCATTATTGGGTATTTTACTGGGCATTTTGCTTGTCGTGACCCGCCCAGATGGGATTTGGGAAAATAAATGGATTTATCGCATTCTTAATCCAATGATCAATACCATTCGTTCATTACCTTTTATCATCTTACTGGTGGCGATGATCCCATTAACACGCTTTATGGTTGGAACTTCAATTGGCACCACCGCGGCGATCGTACCGCTTGTTATTTATATCGCCCCTTATACTGCACGTTTAATCGAAAACTCGCTGTTAAGCGTTCATTCTGGGATCATTGAAGCCGCGGATTCAATGGGTGCCACTAATTGGCAAATTGTTTGGCATTTTATTTTACCGGAAGCGAAGTCCTCATTAATCCTTAGCCTAACCGCAGCAAGTATTACTTTAGTTGGCGCAACCGCAATGGCAGGCGCCGTTGGCGGTGGTGGTGTAGGCGATCTCGCGCTCAATTATGGTTACCAACGTTTTGACAACGTGGCGATGGCAATCACCGTAGTCACATTGGTTATTATTGTGCAAGGAATGCAAATGATCGGTGATTACCTTGCTAAAAAGGCTCGCTATCACTAATTCTCTTCGGCCGATATACATTTATATCGGCCATACCTCACTTTCATCTGTAAATCGCTTTTTTATTCACTATTCCCGCATGTTTTTCAGGCTTTTTTTACCTCATCACTGTGTTTAACACATATAGCCTATTGATTAGTATTAAAAACATACAAAAAACCAAATTTTAGACACTTTATCGCTCAGTCTTACCAAAAAGCATAAATAAAAGGCTGATTTTTAGTGTTAGTTGCCATTAAAAGGCTATAAAAATAGGCAACAAATGTAAATTTCATTTAATATAATGCAGTTATTTGTCAATTCATTTATATTATTTATTGTATAATCATAACGATAGGCAGATTGAAATGTTTTTCAGCTACTTTCAACAAAAACAGTATCAATGCCATATCAATTTTAATTTTTTATCATATTGCTGATTACGTTATACGCAACACTACTGCATCATCAGCGTGTTATCAACCCCTAACTTAAATCTGATTATGCCGACTATAGAACAACTGATATTACTCACTTCAATCCTCATTTTACTGGGCATTTTTTCCAGTAAGCTCTCAGCTCGATTAGGTTTACCCATGCTTGTTATGTTCTTATTTATAGGAATGCTAGCAGGTGAAGATGGTATCGGCCAAATCGCGTTTAATAATGTTAACGTTTCTTATGCCGTAGGTTCACTCGCATTAGCCCTGATCTTATTTGATGGTGGTTTGCAAACGTCGGTAAAATCTATTCGCCTTGTTTGGAAACCAGCATTTACCCTAGCAACATTCGGTGTTCTGATCACCGCTGGGATTACTGGACTCGCTGCGGCCTATATTCTTGGGATCCCATTACTTGAAGGGCTTTTACTCGGAGCCATCGTCGGTTCTACAGACGCGGCTGCCGTTTTTTCTTTATTACGTAATGCCGGTATCTATCTCAATGAGCGTTTGCAGTCTACGTTAGAAATAGAAAGTGCCACCAACGATCCAATGGCAATTTTCTTAACTGTTGGTTTATTGCAGCTGTTGATGAACCAAACCGCCTCAGGAACAGAGTTGTTGTTACTGTTCGTCAGCCAAATGGGAATTGGTACGATTGTTGGTCTCAGCGTTGGTTGGATATCCATCAAAATCATTAATAAGATAAAGTTGTTAGCAACGGGTCTCTATCCTGTGCTTGTCGCTGCCTGTGGCCTGTTGTCATTTGGTCTTGCGAGTAATCTACAAGGTAGTGGTTTTTTATCTATTTTTGTCACTGGTGTGGTTATTGGTAACGCACGATTTGTTTTCCAGCGTAACACTTTTTTGTTTCATGATGGATTAGCTTGGTTAAGCCAAATCATTATGTTCGTTATGTTAGGCCTATTAGTCAATCCAAGCTCGTTGCTCGAGGTGTGGTTTGAAGGGCTCGTTATTGCACTGGTACTCACCTTTATTGCTCGCCCTATTGCCGTTGTGCCTGTTTTGAGATTTTTTGGCTTTACCCGTGAAGAGATCACGCTAGTTTCGTGGGTTGGACTCAGAGGTTCTGTCCCTATTATTTTGGCGATTTTCCCCTTTATTTATGGGTTGCCAGGCGCGAATCTCATTTTTGATGTGGTTTTCTTCGTTGTACTGATTTCTGCAACCTTACAAGGTTCCACCTTGCCATATGTCGCACGAAAACTGAATTTGATGCAACCCCCTCCGCTGCTACCAGCCGCGACGCTAGATATTACAGCGGTAGACCAAATCGATGCTGACCTAGTGGAATACACGTTAGGTGAGGACTGTTCTGCCGTGGGAAGACGTTTATCTCAGCTCGCACTGCCTGACCAAACGGTCATTGCGATGATAACCCGTGGTAAAGGAGTGCTTCCACCACGAGGCTCAACAAAGTTATTTGCTGACGACCATTTGTTTGTTGTGCTAAAACCAGAAAATCGTCCTTTTTTAGAACGTCTGTTTTCGGAACAAGTTTCTCCGGATCTCAGCCCTATTGAACTGCCGACCTCCGGACTTAGTCTAAAAGGAACAACAAGATTAGATGAAATCTATGAGTCTTACGGCATTTTGATTGATAATGAAAATAACCAAACTCTCGACCAGTTTATTTATAGCATTACCACAAGTGAGCCGACACAAGGCACGGTGATTAGCCTTGCCAGCTTACAGATAAGAATTAGTGAGATGATTGGTTCTCGGATTGTTACTGCTGTATTAGAGCCTATTTCCCAAGAAGAGAATTAGTCAAAAAATTCATAACATCAGTTAATTTGGTGAATAATAAAATTAACTGATGTTGAATCTGTCGCCTTCTTTTATCCACTTATCCATCTCTCCGTTTTTCACTTAGACAATCTCCTGAAATTCTATTGATAAAAAAATAAAAGCCCATAATAGGGCTTTTATTTGATAGCAGATAAATAAAGATAGATACAAGAATTTATCAGTATTCTCAATAGAGAGAATTCTCAATTGCTATTAGTATAATAATGTTCTTAATTGAAACAATTAAGCGTTGTTCACTTAATTAAGTTTCATTTTGAAACATAATTAACTGTTCTTTAAATGAGAGAATAAATAGAGTCGTCAAACCCTTTAGATTCTTTGTCCTCATTAGCATGAGAATCATCTTGTAGAACTTCACTGAAAAACTCGCCCATATTCACATCTAATACTTTTAGTACTCTTACTAGGCAATCAATATCTATACGATTTACTCCACGCTCATAACGGAATAGCTGTTGTTCGCTGATATCAATCTCTTTAGCTAACTGGAAAACGGTATAGCCCTGAGATTTTCTTAACGATTTAATTTTTTGTCCAACTGCACAAGCGACAGGATATTTTGTATTCATAAACATTCTCGCTTCAACTTATATTATTAATGAAATAAAAAATCAGCAGGTGATTCTCTGTGTTTTTCTATTGTTATCTTTATTTATGATATAGCCATTAGGGTGTGTTAACGACGATTCAGCATATATCTTGAGAGGGATGATATACTAGCCATATAATTAGTTTCAACTAATCCAAAAAAGACATTGCAACTATGTAACTAAATATTTTCATAATCACAAAAAATCCACAGCTCGCATATTACTCTTAATTTTCAATGAGTTAATTAACTTAACAATTAATAATTGTTGTTCTGTTCGAACTCAACCCAACAGGTAGCTACAGAGTTATTATCTAAATTAAGCTCATTTAACCGATAAAAAATCTAAAAATAAAAGAAATAAACAGAATAATTTAACACTGTAACAGTATTAATGATTTTTCAAAGTAATATTCATTTTATGAATATACATAATACGATAAATACACTAAAACTGTAAAACTAAGTAAAAAATGGAAATCTTTCCCATATTATCATTTTGATAACTTAAATATCAATAACTTATAACAATAGTCCTTTTGTTACAATCGGCAAAAAATACTCGATTTTTAAAGCAGCATAAAAAATAGACTATAGCCAATGTACTCAACATAACAAAACATTAACCCTAAGTATCATTTTGGTTTGCTATACATGAAGCATATCACAAAAAACAAAAAATTAAATTTCCACAAATACACAGATTTTTATACTGATAAATCCCTCTATATACGATTATTTGTAATTATATTCCTGTTGTAAATTAAACTTGCGAGAATTATATCTATAAAATTTTCATTGGCAGTTTTTTATATCATCAACTTTTATAGAATATTGCCCACTATTTTTGATTTTCCTCTTTTTCGCTAGGCAAATGAAATATAAGCACTTATTAGGGAAGATATTTACTATTTTTACGTGTAAAAACACCCTATCAGGTAAAACGAACAATAATAAAAACATCTTTATGTGATACTCTTTTTTTGCACAAAACACACCACAACTGCTCGAAATGATATTTTATTTATTGATTGTTAAATTTAGTATTAATAAGCCTATCTTATAGAAGATTCATTACTCCTATTAAGACTAACATTATCAAGATGAATCATTTTTTAAGCTTTAACATATTAAAGAGCTGACACAGCCAGCTTTGCTGCTAGACCCACAATGAAATAACGCGGCGTGACAATAAGAAAATCAACTATACATGACCGTTAATAGAATATTCTCTATTCAAGAGGATAAATGAAATAATATGATTAAGAAAAATTTACACTTAACAAGCCCGATTCTGTTGCTTAAAAATAGAGCATCTTTAATTTGAGTGATAAGCAAATAGACTTCCTATTTGTTCCGCGAAAAATACTTCATACTGCATATACTCAGATAAGCGTACTCGCCGATGACATACGCGATATTTAATGAATTCGCCACCGAATTTCCCAAGTAACACGATCAATCTCTCGTCCAGACACTTAATAAAACAAAATCTGGATACATATAGAATAATGCTAAAGAGTTAAACTAAAGCGATATTAAGTATATCCTTAAGGCTATTCCGTACATTTATTAATCGAAAGATAATCATCAATCAAAACTAAATACGCTTCTAAGTTATGTTTTAGGATTGCTGTATTTCTTTTGCGCCCATTCATGGCAATACATCATTTCTAACTTCACCATAAATGAGCTTTGAAAGGCGTTGCGGAGTTTCTGTTTTACAGTTTGGAGCTGGATGCTATGCAACGAACTATTATTTGTTTTGCATATTCGCGATGATGTTCCGCTAGACTTAGGTCGATTCCTATGAATAAAAAGCGGCTAGGCGTGTAATAAAGTTAATGTCCATTGGGAAGCACTAGCGCAACGCTGTCTCGCTTCGCTTGGCTCGAGCTTGAATACAACTTCTCAGCTACCCGTTTAGTACAATAGATAATTTAAACCTTTGCTGGGTGATCTAGAGGAGTCGATAAGATGGTGGGTCGTACAGGATGATTCGGCCTTTGGCCTCCCCCTGCGAGTCGTTGTGACAAAAGCAACGCTGCCCTGCTGCGCTCCGACTTGCACTTGCACTTGCACTTGCACTTGCACTTGCACTTGCACTTGCACTTGCACTTGCACTTGCACTTGAACTTGAACTTGAACTTGAACTTGAACTTGAACTTGAACTTGAACTTGAACTTGAACTTGAACTTGAACTTGAACTTGAACTTGAACTTGAACTTGAACTTGAACTTGAACTTGAACTTGAACTTGAACTTGAATGCAGTTTCTCACCTGCACGCTATGTGCAATAAGGAATTTCAACGTTTGTTGGATGATTTAGAGGAATAAATAAGATGGTGGGTCGTGCAGGATTCGAACCTGCGACCAATTGATTAAAAGTCAACTGCTCTACCGACTGAGCTAACGACCCATCTGGTATGACTGATTTTGAATTTTAAGATGGTGGGTCGTGCAGGATTCGAACCTGCGACCAATTGATTAAAAGTCAACTGCTCTACCGACTGAGCTAACGACCCATCTATAAACTTTTGTAATCAGTATTATGAATAATGCGAGTAACTAATGAAGTGGTGGGCGATACCGGGCTCGAACCAGTGACCTCCTCCTTGTAAGGGAGATGCTCTACCAACTGAGCTAATCGCCCACTTCATGACAAGCTTCACATATTTGTAAATAAATGGTGGGCGATACCGGGCTCGAACCAGTGACCTCCTCCTTGTAAGGGAGATGCTCTACCAACTGAGCTAATCGCCCATTTATTTACTTCATTTACTTCTTTTATCGTCGACAGTGGTGGGCGATACCGGGTTCGAACCAGTGACCTCCTCCTTGTAAGGGAGATGCTCTACCAACTGAGCTAATCGCCCTGCCGTCGATGGAGGTGCATTATAGGGATCCCTCGTTCTGAGTCAACGGTTTTTGAATAGATTTTTTCTGTTCGTTGTAAAAATAAGCAAGATGTACCAATATTCGCCAGAAAAGAACCTTATTTAACCAATAAATGGTTAATCCATATCACCCAACAAATACAATACTAGAACAAAAATATTTTTATGCTTGAAAAATCTCCTTTATTTTTCTTTTACGACTGATTTTATTTGCCTCAACTATCGATAACTTGATTGAGGTATCACTTTAGAGTGATAGAATAGAGCAACATTTTAGACTTGTTGTCGAGTTTCTCGTGATGAATAACGTGTGCTGCTGACCCCGTTTTCATCAAATGAACCTAAAGTAGAAGATAAGTTTGTGCTTCATCGATCTTCTTAGTCTAGAGAAGCCCAACATGTTAGAAACCACGTATCGCAATTAAGGCAATCTCGATGAGTAAAATTAAAACCCGTTTTGCACCTAGCCCAACAGGCTATTTACATGTTGGTGGAGCGCGTACTGCGCTTTATTCCTGGTTATTCAGCCGTCACAATCAGGGCGAATTTGTTCTGCGTATTGAAGATACCGATTTAGAACGTTCAACCCAGGAAGCTATCGATGCCATTATGGATGGTATGAACTGGTTAAATTTGAATTGGGATGAAGGCCCTTATTATCAAACGAAGCGCTTTGATCGCTACAACGAGGTCATTGATCAAATGCTTGACGCGGGCACCGCTTATCGTTGTTACTGCTCTAAAGAGCGTTTAGAAGCATTACGTGACCAACAAATGGCTTCTGGTGAAAAACCGCGCTATGATGGCTGCTGCCGAGATCACGCCCATAATCACACACCAGACGAGCCTCATGTCGTTCGTTTCCGTAATCCACAAGAAGGCTCAGTTATTTTTGATGATAACATCCGCGGTCCTATTGAGTTCAGTAACCAAGAGCTCGATGATCTCATCATCCGCCGTACAGATGGTTCACCAACTTATAACTTCTGTGTGGTGATTGATGACTGGGATATGGAAATTACTCACGTTATCCGTGGTGAAGACCATATTAATAACACCCCTCGTCAAATTAATATCCTCAAAGCGCTGGGCGCGCCGGTTCCAGAATACGCGCACGTTTCAATGATTTTAGGTGATGATGGGAAAAAGCTGTCTAAACGTCATGGCGCAGTCAGTGTAATGCAGTATCGTGATGAAGGTTATTTACCAGAAGCGCTACTCAACTATTTAGTTCGTTTGGGCTGGTCACATGGCGACCAAGAAATCTTTTCTCGTGAAGAGATGATTGAATACTTCAGCCTAGATGCCATTAGCAAATCAGCCAGTGCATTCAACACCGATAAATTACTTTGGTTAAACCACCACTATATTAATCAGTTACCTGCTGAAGAAGTCGCGGTTCATCTTGCATGGCATATTGAACAACAAAATATCAATACTGAAAACGGCCCACAATTAGCTGAGCTAGTGAAATTGTTAGGCGAACGTTGTAAGACGTTGAAGGAAATCGCAGAATCTTGCCATTACTTCTATGAAGACTTTGCTGAGTTTGATGCCGATGCCGCGAAAAAACACTTGCGCCCTGTTGCTCGTCAACCATTAGAAACCGTCAAACAAAAATTAGCGGCAATCACTCATTGGACAGCTGAAAATGTTCATCAAGCCATTGAGCAAACAGCCGCAGAGCTTGAAGTCGGTATGGGTAAAGTCGGTATGCCATTACGTGTTGCAGTGACAGGTGCCGGCCAATCACCCGCGTTAGATGTGACTGTACATGCGATAGGTCAAGCGCGTTCAATCACTCGTATTGATAAAGCATTAGCTTTCATCAGCGAACGCGAAGCGTCTGCACAATAACGCCTCCCCCAAAGCCCTATTTAAAATAGGGCTTTTTGCCATGTTTAGCTTTGTTAATAAATCATTCGCAACGATTAATCACCGGCCAATACCTCACTAAACCCCGTTCTTGATGATTAAATGCTCTATAATTCAGCAGTTAAACTCAATTTCACATTATTTGATTGACACCCTAGCATTGCTTGAATATTATGCCCTCCGTCCAAAGGATTTTGTTTGGGGCTATAGCTCAGCTGGGAGAGCGCTTGCATGGCATGCAAGAGGTCAGCGGTTCGATCCCGCTTAGCTCCACCATCTAATTCCCTGTTAGGTGGTATCAAAATCATTTTGTTGGGGCTATAGCTCAGCTGGGAGAGCGCTTGCATGGCATGCAAGAGGTCAGCGGTTCGATCCCGCTTAGCTCCACCACTCTCTTTTTCAGTCTCCCCCTAAATATTAGAAATTGACCTCGTTATTATTCTATATTCATTGCAGCCTGCTGCTGTATCCAGCAAACAAATGCATCTACTTCAGGTCGTTGCCGTGAGGCTTCCAACATCACTAAATAATACGCGAATTGAGCTGGCCAAGGCTTATCAAGCACTTGAATTAATCTTCCCTCAGTCATTTCCTGTTGAGCATAGGCTTGAGGCACCAACGCAATCCCTTGCCCTGCAATAGCCGCTCGAATCAGTAAATAATCATCATCAAAGGTGCTGCCCTTTTTTGCTCTTTCATCAATTTTAACGCCATGAGCGGTTAACCATAATGACCAGTCTGCACGATCACTGTCTTGTAATAATGGGTAATTTAAACACGCCTCTGGGGTGACGGGCATTTTTGTAATTTTACCATGAGTGAAAAAATGTGGGCTAGCAACTGGCAGTAACGTTGGCGTCATTAGATGCTCTGTATGCAATCCCGGATATTTTCCCAATCCATGACGGATCGCAATATCAACAGGATCTTTTCTTAGATTAACGAGATTTGCAGAAGCTTCGATACGTAATTCAATTTCTGGATAACGAGTTCTAAAATCGCCTAATCGAGGGATTAACCATGAGGCGGCGAAAGAAGGAACGGTGCTAATGGTTAAACTATTTTTGACTTTCGTCTCTTCCAATTGCCGCATACTACTTTCGATCTGTTCGAATGCCTGTAAAAGCGTAGGATAGATGCGAGCAGCCTCCTCGGTTAGTACCATGTGATAGCGCTGCCGAATAAATAATGGGCGCCCTACACGCGTTTCTAGCAAGCGAATTTGTTGGCTAACTGCACCTGAAGTCACGCCGAGAACTTGCGCTGCCTGTTTTATGCTGTTGTACCGAGCCACCTCGGTAAAAGCGCGTAATGCTAATAGCGGTAATACGGGATTCATAATTTAGTTTCTCTAAACTCAGAGTTAGATTAAATCGTTTTATTTTACTGGTTTTAAACGAAATACTAAAAAGTCTTACATCATATGTTTAGTTTAACTCATCGAGAAATAAAATGATCGAACTCTATACTGACAGCTCACCAAATGGTTTTAAAATCACCATTCTATTAGAAGAATTAGCACTCCCCTACCGTTTGCATACCGTTAATATTGATAAGGGGGAGCATAAACAGGCTGATTTTTTAAATTTAAACCCACATGGACGGATCCCTGTGATAACGGATACGGAAACAGGGATAACTTTATTTGAATCAGCTGCAATTTTGCTCTATCTAGCTGAAAAAACCGGAAAACTTCTCGATAGAGACCTAAGAATTCGCTGGGAAACCATAAAGTGGCTACAGTTTCACTCCGCAAGTGTTGGGCCAATGCTAGGGCAAAGAGTTCATTTTGAAATTTTTAGTGAGTTACAGATCCCTGAAGCCATCCAACGTTATCAACATCTAAGTGACAATGCTTTATCCGTTTTAAATAACCAACTACAACATCACCGCTATCTCGCTGGAGAACAGTATTCCATTGCAGATATTGCTAATTTTGGTTGGTTGCATATTGCACGTATTGTTAATTTTGACTTCAGCCGTTTTGAGCACCTTTGTGCATGGTACGAGCGTATTGCTAAACGCCCTGCCGTCGTCAAAGGCATCACTTTGCCAGCCCCCGCCACTGGAGCCTAAAAGGATAAAATGAATAATATTAACGAAATAAACAATATGGCCTTTTCCAATCATCCAGGCTATCAAAGGATGTTCAAAGCCGATTCATTAACAGTCGGGGTATTTTTACCTCTACGTTTTTACCGCAATGATATTCGTGTGCTGACTGGACAAAGTGTATTGATTCAAGAAATTGACAAGCATAACTTCGCGGCCATCTGGGTACGCGATATTCCCTTATTCACGGCTGATTTCGGCGACGCAGGGCAACTTTTCGATCCCTTTACCTATCTTGCTTTTATTGCAGCCCAAACAAAAAATATTGCTTTAGCCACAGGCAGTGCCATTTTTACCTTACGTCATCCTATCGACCTTGCCAAAATGGCAGTGACCATTGACCAACTATCAGGAGGCCGCCTTGTGCTAGGTGTCGCTTCTGGTGATAGATATATCGAGTTTCCTGCTTATGGTTTGCAACACAATCAACGAGCAGAACGTTTTGCAGAGTCTATACAGCTTTTCCGACAATTGATGCAACACGGGGAATTAACCGTTAATTCATCACTTGGACAATTTACGGGGGTAGAGTTGCTTCCTAAGCCTAGTACAGGAGAAATCCCTTTAATTGTGACGGGTAATTCAGGACAGTCGTTGCAATGGATTGCAGATCATTCAGATGGATGGTTAACCTACCCCGGTTCCACTAGCGATAAACAAGGCCCGATACGACTCGCTGAGAAAATTCGGACATGGCGTAATTTAATACCAGACAATCATTTTCGCCCGCATATCACTAATGAATGGATTGATTTAGTTGATGACCCTAATTATCCAAGAACAGCATTAAATGGGGGTTACGTGCTACGAACAGGACGTCATGGGCTGATCGAATTATTAGAACAATGGCAGTCAGCGGGTGTTAATCATGCCGCCCTTGGCATTCAATTTTCTCAGCGTCCTGCTAAAGACGTTATTGAAGAAATTGCCTTAGACATTTTACCTCTTTTTCCAACACATCAGACCGTGGCAACACGACCTATGGATTGGTAGCAAATAATCACTCAATTTATTTATGTACGGCTCTCACAGACGATGATAGCCGTTAATCAATTACAAGCCTAAGAACGCTTTAAAGGCTTTACAAGGCCATCTAGCCCCTCTATTTTTAAGCCTAATGCCATTTCCATCAATTGCCCTAATCGCCCTTGTGGAAATTCCCCTTTTTTATAGAACCATAAGAGGTATTCTTCTGGAAGGTCAATCAAAACACGACCTTTATATTTGCCAAACGGCATTGATGTGTTTGCTATATCGATCAGATCTTGTTTTTCCATTTGCCCTCCAAAAACAAAGCGGCATTCATCATGAATGCCGCTCAACACTTTAACACTTTTTAGTGAGTTACAGAATCAATCCAACAACAGCCGCTGATAGGAAGCTCACTAAGGTTGAACCGAACAGTAATTTAAGACCAAAACGAGCAACTGTGTTCCCTTGTTTCTCATTCAACCCTTTGATAGCACCTGCAACAATACCAATTGAAGAGAAGTTAGCAAATGAGACTAAGAAAACCGATAGGATCCCCACTGAGCGGGTCGATAGTCCAGCAGCAACGGCTTGTAAGTCACTCATCGCAACGAACTCATTGGTTACCATTTTCACCGCCATAATACCGCCTACTTGTAATGCTTCGTCGGCTGGAATTCCAAGTATCCAAGCGAATGGATAGAATACATAGCCCAACATGGTTTGGAATTTGATATCAAAGATAGCCATACAAATACCATTAACCATGGCAATCAATGCAATAAAACCGATTAACATTGCTGATACGATAATCGCAACTTTAAAACCTGCAAGAATATATTCACCCAGCATTTCAAAGAAGCTTTGCCCCTCATGAATGTTGCTCATTTGCAACTCTTCTTCCGCTTCTGGTGGGTACGGGTTAATCAAAGAGAGAATGACGAAAGTACCAAACATGTTAAGCACTAATGCTGCGACCACAAAACGCGGTTCTAACATGGTCATATAGGCACCCACAATAGACATCGACACTGTCGACATCGCGGTCGCTGCCATCGTATACATTCTACGCTCAGACATTTTGCCTAACTGATCTTTATAAGCAATAAAGTTCTCTGATTGTCCTAAGAGCAGTGAACTGACCGCATTGAATGACTCTAACTTGCCCATTCCATTAACTTTAGATAATACCGTCCCGATGACACGGATCACAATCGGCAACACTTTGATATGTTGTAAAATACCGATGAGCGCGGAGATAAAGATAATGGGACAAAGAACTTGTAAGAAGAAGAATGCTAAATTTTCTTCGATCATACCCCCAAAAATAAATTTGGTTCCCTCCGCTGCATAACCTAATAAATGGGTAAAGACCCCCGCAACAGCAAGTACGAATGAAGAACCTATATTCGAATGTAAGAAAAAATATGCCAATGCAACTTGGATAACGAGGAGTTGAATAACATAACGTAACCGTATCGCTTTACGGTTACTACTCGCTAATACGGCAAGTGCGCCAATGACTATAAGGGATAAAACAAAATGCAGGATCGAGGTCATATGCGACTCCATACAAATTTAATAATGCGGTCATATGACTATTCTATGTAATAGACGACATTTAAATGCGATAAGCATCACATTAGCATGAAAATGAACACTGTGTATTTTGTGAAAAGACTATATGGCTCACACTTTTAAGGAGAAATTCGATTCTCGGCAGGAAGATTGATGCAGGTCATATCAATACGCATTTTATAGGTAATACACCATTTCTTCAAATATTGATGCAATAAACTTTAAGCAGCAGTGAGTCAGCAGAGGCATAAATACCGCTAACAGCACTGCAACTTAAATACGATACGTCAATAAAAAGATTAGGCACCTAATAACGCAATAAGCTCATCTTCATCAATGACGGGTATACCTAACTCATTCGCTTTCGCCAGTTTTGAACCCGCAGCTTCACCCGCAATAACCAAATCCGTCTTCTTAGAAACGCTACCAGAAACTTTCGCGCCCAAGGCAACTAATTTATCTTTCGCCTCATCGCGAGTGAGTCGACTGAGAGAGCCAGTTAAGACAACGGTTTTTCCTGCAAATGGACTGTCGATAGTACTCGCATCTACAGCAACCGCTTGTGGCCAATGGATATTCGCTTTATGTACGAGATCATGAATAACAGCTTGGTTGTGCTCTTCACGGAAAAAGTTAACTACGTGCTTCGCAACAACATGACCAATGTCTTGTACGGTTTTTAGGGACTCTTCATCAGCCGTCATCACTGCCTCTAACGTGCCATAGTGTGCCGCTAAATTTGCAGCGGTTGCCTCTCCCACTTCACGAATACCTAACGCATAGATAAAACGAGCTAATGTGGTTGATTTGGATTTGTTTAATGCATCGACCAAATTTTGTGCTGATTTCGGCCCCATACGATCAAGCCCCGTCAAAATCCCCGCGGTTAATTGATACAGGTCAGCAGGGGTTTTCACATATTCTTTTTCGACTAATTGGTCGATGATTTTATCGCCCATTCCATCGACGTCCATGGCTCGACGGGAAACAAAATGTTTAAGTGCCTCTTTGCGCTGAGCACCACAAATCAAACCGCCAGTACAACGTGCAACTGCCTCACCTTCTACGCGTTCAACGTCTGAACCACAGACAGGGCAATGGGTTGGGAAGACAATTTCACGGCTATCAGCAGGACGTTCTGATTCGACGACACTAACAATTTGAGGAATAACATCACCGGCACGACGGATCACGACAGTATCACCGATATGCACACCTAAACGCTCAATTTCGTCAGCGTTATGTAGCGTAGCATTACTGACGATGACACCCGCCACTTGAACAGGTTCAAGACGAGCCACAGGCGTAATAGCGCCTGTACGACCAACTTGGAATTCCACGTCTTTTAAAAGGGTCATTTGCTCTTGTGCAGGGAATTTAAAGGCTGTCGCCCAACGCGGGGCACGTGCAACGAAACCTAACTCTTCCTGAGTCGCTATGGCGTTAATTTTAATCACTACGCCATCAATATCAAAGCCGAGGGTTGGCCGCGCTTTTTCTATCTCATGATAGAAGTCTAATACGGCCTGAGCACCTGTACGTAATTGGACATAATCGCTGACCGGTAGCCCCCACGCTTTAAATTGCATGAGACGCTCATAATGCGTATCGGGTAAAGAGCCTTCTTCTACCAAGCCGACGCCGTAACAATAGAAAGTTAATGGTCTTTTAGCCGTAATTCGTGGGTCGAGTTGACGTAATGAGCCCGCTGCCGCATTACGTGGGTTAGCAAACACTTTGCCACCTGTACGGCGAGCCTCTTCATTTAAAGCTTCAAAGCCTTTTTGTGGCATGAACACTTCCCCGCGAATTTCCACTCGTGTAGGAATGTTATCACCTACCAAACGTAGCGGAATGGCACGAATCGTTCGGACATTTGAGGTGATATTTTCACCGACAGTACCATCACCACGCGTCGCTGCTTGGACAAGTTCACCATTTTCATACAACAGACTCACCGCAAGGCCATCTAATTTTAGTTCACAGCAAAATGTTTGTTCTTGATTGTTTTTTAATCTATCTCTGACACGCTTATCGAACGCAAGATAGCTTTCTTCATCAAATACGTTATCCAGCGACAACATAGGCACTTCATGGCGCACCGTATCAAATGCGGCCAATGGTGCGGCCCCTACGCGTTGAGTTGGAGAATCACTGGTGATCCACTCAGGATGTTCTGCTTCGATACCCTTGAGCTCTTGCATCAATTTGTCATATTCAGCATCGGGAATTTCAGGTGCATCCAATACATGGTATTGATATTCATGATGGCGTAATTGCTGTTTGAGTGTCTCAAGATATTGTTTTGTTGTCATGTTTCACCAATAAAGATAAAAAACCCCCAGTTAAGGGGGTTTAGTTAATACTGATTTTTAATTCAATGTATTGCGTATCCGGGCATGATACACCTCAATTTTCTGAGGTGTCAGCATTTTACGTTCATCATCAAGGACGACCCCTCCGACATCGGAGGCGATGCGTTGCGCTGCCTGTAGCATCAACTTGAAATTTTGTCCTGCATCACCATAAGAAGGCACCATCATAAACATCGAGACACCCGGTGTGGTGAAATCAGACATGGTTTCTGGGTCAAATGAACCCGGTTTAACCATGTTTGCAAGGCTAAAGAGGACAGGTCCTGTTCCTGAAGGATGCACATGACGATGGAAAATGCGCATTTCACCAAATTGGAACCCTGCCTGAAGAATACTTTGCAACAGCGCTTCACCTTGTAGAACTTGGCCCTGATGAGCAGCTACATGAAGAACCAGAACCGTCTCCTTGTTGTTCGCTGGAGATTGGTTTTGCGGTTGTTCAGTTTTCTTCTCAGTGTGCGCCTGTTCCTGTTCATGGTGTATCGGCTGTGGCTCCTCTTGGTTGTCGCTTGTATCAAAATCAAATTCAGGTTGTTCTGGTACCGTTGTCGCTCGCTGATTGATTGCTGTGTTTGGCTGAGCCCCTTGCGACGGTGCAGGTTCAGGTTTTACCGCAGTGGGTTCATTAACAGCATGAGGACGCGGAGCAATTTCAGGTTCATTAGGTTCTGAATGCTCGGGCGTTATCGTGAATACGGGCTCAGTATCACGAACAGTAGGTGAAATGGGTGGCAAATCAGGTTCGACACGACGTTCTTCTTTCACCTGACGTGCAGGTTCAGAAACCTCAGGTGACGAGGTCGATGGCTCAACCACATGGGTTTCATTGAATAGTGCAGAATCATCATCATAGTGAGATGATTTATCCTGAGAGTCATGTTTTCGGCGTTTTACGGGACGATCACGAAATAATTTTGAGCGCTCTTTACGGCTAGTCCATAAACCATGCAGTAATAACGCAACTATGGCTATCGCACCTACGACCACTAATATTAGACGCAAATCCTGCATCGCTGCTATCTCTAATTGTTGAATGATAATGCCACCACGGCAAAAAACTAAGTCAAACTCTTTAAGTTGCAAGCTAATGCGCAGCCACCCGCCCTTAGAGCCACATTACCGTGTGATTTTAAGGAATTCAAGTCACTGAACGCCGTCAACTTAGATTCAACTTAAAATATGACGGATATACTTAAGATTATTTGGCAAACGCTCTAAGTGCAACCCTCTGAACGATTTTCTTATAAGAAAGAGACAATTCTGCTTTCGTTTGCTGATTTTTTAAGCAAATACTGACTAGCCAGCCTAAAAACCTATCTATATGATACATGGTCAACCGTAAAGGAGAGAACAAGAAGTATGATTCAATCGACAGATTCGCAACAAAAAAATCACTCTGGTTTTTATTACTTCGCTCAAGGATGGCGTCTTGTCACGCGCCCAGGCATTAAGCGCTTTGTCATTCTACCACTTTTAGCCAATATTATTTTACTTGGTGGCGCGTTTTGGTGGTTATACAGCAAGCTTGGTGGTTGGATTGACCAAATCATGGGCTATGTGCCAAGTTGGTTGCAATGGCTAGATTATCTCATTTGGCCGATTGCTGTTATTTCAATCTTATTAATATTCACTTATTTTTTTAGTACCGTGGCCAACATTATCGCAGCGCCATTTAACGGCTGGCTGGCCGAAAAGCTGGAATCCGAATTAACCGGTATTCCCGCACCTGATGGCGGTATTATTGATGTTGCTAAGGATGTGCCACGCATGGTGAAGCGTGAATTCGTCAGAATTGGCTATTACCTTCCCCGAGCGATTGGTCTCTTAATTTTATTTTTTATCCCCGGTATTGGACAAACCGTCGCTCCCGTTCTCTGGTTCCTATTTGGCGCATGGATGATGTCTATTCAGTACTGTGATTATCCATTTGATAACCACCGCGTTAGTTTTAACGATATGAAACAAGCATTAGCAAAAGATCGCATGAATAACATTCAATTTGGCGGTGCTGTAAGCGTGCTAATGATGATCCCTATCGTCAACTTATTGATTATGCCAGTCGCGGTTTGCGGCGCCACATTAATGTGGGTAGACCAATATCGTGCGCGTTATGCACGTTATTAATTTGACTCTTCGATAGCCATTCAAAAGCGCGCTAGAGCTCACAACTCTATCGCGCTTTCTCATTTTAACGTCCTATTCAACGTTATACTAAATGTGGTAAGTGATGCTTTTGGCTCATAACCTTTTACACAGAATATTTTCATACATATAGCAATTGGTTATAAAATTAAGATAGCGATTAGTTATAAGCTTATGTTTAATTTATATTTGCAATAATAATGAGTTCACGTATGTTGGGAAGCAATATTCTTTCTCAAACCCAGTTCTAGTTGGCTAATTGCCTTAATTATAAGGATATCCCATGAGTAAAATTTATGATGATAATTCGCTAACCATCGGCCATACCCCATTAGTACGCTTAAAACATTTTGGTAATGGTAATATCTTAGCTAAAGTTGAATCTCGCAACCCAAGTTTCAGCGTTAAATGTCGTATTGGTGCGAATATGATTTGGGATGCAGAGAAAAAAGGACTACTCAAAGAGGGAAAAGAATTAGTTGAACCAACGAGTGGTAACACCGGTATCGCTTTAGCCTATGTTGCAGCAGCCAGAGGCTACAAACTCACACTGACGATGCCTGAAACCATGAGTGTAGAGCGTCGTAAACTGTTGAAAGCCTTAGGTGCTAACCTTGTTTTAACGGAAGGCGCTAAAGGAATGAAAGGCGCTATTGAAAAAGCCGAAGACATTGTCAAAAGCGATCCGAACAAATATGTTTTACTTCAACAATTCAGTAATCCAGCTAACCCAGAAATTCATGAACAAACCACAGGACCAGAAATTTGGGAAGATACCGACGGTAAGGTCGATGTTGTCGTCGCGGGTGTCGGGACTGGCGGAACGATCACGGGTATCGGTCGTTATTTGAAAAAAACCAAGGGTAAGGATGTCACACTGGTCGCTGTAGAACCGGAAACCTCCCCCGTCATTAGCCAAACACTATCCGGTGATGAAGTGAAGCCCGGTCCACATAAGATCCAAGGCATTGGTGCTGGATTTATCCCTGGCAACTTAGATATTTCACTTATCGACAGAGTATTTAAGATCAGCGATGACGAAGCTGTTCACACTGCCCGCCAATTAATGGAAAAAGAAGGTATTCTTGCTGGCATCTCCTCCGGTGCAGCACTCGCAGCCGCCGTAAAACTCTCAGCGGAGCCTGAATACAAAGATAAACATATTGTCGTCATTTTACCTTCATCGGGCGAACGCTATTTATCAACGGTTCTGTTTGCTGACCTATCGGCTGAATAATATTAAAACCGTTAATTTATCGTTAAAAAAGCACCTCAATGGTGCTTTTTTTGTGGTATGGATCAAACTTTAGCACGTATTGAGATGATTTCTGAACGAGGGTTTAGTATTAAACATAGTAATTATTTTGAGGCGCGAAATTAATCCACCTTAAGTTAAAGATAGTCGCTGTTTACGGTATTCTTTGAAGATTAAAGGGTGTATTTTGCACTGAGAAACTGAAAAAGTGTTGACTCTCGACAAAGTAGGAAACCTTTTTAACAGTTAATAATCTAACTATACGCAAACTCAAGTTTATTCAACTACAATAGCTTGGGTCATTATAAAAAACTAAAGTTATTGAGGAAATAATATGTTCCAGCAAGAAGTCACTATTACAGCACCAAATGGCTTACATACTCGCCCTGCCGCGCAATTTGTGAAAGAAGCCAAAGCATTCACTTCTGATATTACTTTGATTTCTGGTGGCAAATCAGCAAGTGCGAAAAGCCTGTTCAAGCTACAGACTCTAGGCTTAACTCAAGGTACTGTTGTGACCATTTCTGCCGAAGGCGAAGATGAAAAACAAGCAGTTGAACATTTAGTTAAACTGATGGGCGAGCTGGAGTAATCTTGCTAGCGAGAGAACCAGTGTTACCGCGTTAATCTTCATCCCTGAATGGCATCATTCAGGGATATCAGTTTACATATTGATAGACTTACTGTTATCTCTTCAACATCAGAACACCTACCCGCAGTAGTAAGGTAATATTATGATTTCAGGTATTTTAGTATCCCCAGGTTTTGCTTTTGGTCAGGCTTTAATCCTCAAAGAAGATCCTATCATTGTTAGCACAAAAAAAATTGCTGACGACCAGATAGAAACCGAGATCCAACACTTTATTGAAGGACGCAACAAATCAGCCGAACAACTCAGCCTTATTAAAGAGCGAGCCGAAAAAAATCTTGGTGCAGAAAAAGCTGAGATCTTTGAAGGCCATATTATGCTGCTGGAAGATGAAGAGCTTGAACAAGAGATTATCTCCCTCATCAAAGGCGATAAAAAAACCGCTGACGCTGCCGTCTACTCCGTTATTGAAGACCAAGCTCAAGCGCTCGAAGCACTTGATGATGAATATCTAAAAGAGCGTGCAGCTGACGTTCGTGATATTGGTAAACGTCTATTAAAAAATATTCTCAACATACCAATTGTTGATTTAAGCGCTATCGACAAAGAAGTTATTCTTGTTGCCGCTGACCTAACCCCTTCAGAAACCGCTCAATTAAACTTAGAGAAGGTTTTAGGCTTTATCACGGATTTAGGTGGCCGGACATCACATACCTCTATTATGGCCCGTTCACTTGAACTACCGGCGATTGTGGGTACCTCCGAGGCAACAACTAAAATTAAAAATGGTGATTACCTAATCCTCGATGGTGTGAACAATCACATTTATGTGAATCCGTCAGATCAAGAAATCGACAAGCTGAAAAAATTTAATGAAGAGTACCAGCAAGAGAAGAATGAACTGGCTAAATTAAAAGATTTGCCAGCGATTACACTTGATGGTCATCAAGTGGAAGTTTGTGCAAATATCGGTACTGTGCGTGATGTCGCGGGTGCTGAACGTAATGGGGCTGAAGGGGTTGGTTTATACCGTACTGAATTCCTATTCATGGACCGAGATTCGCTCCCCACTGAAGAAGAGCAGTTCCAAGCATACAAAGCCGTTGCGGAAGCAATGGGCAGCCAAGCAGTGATTGTACGTACAATGGACATTGGTGGTGATAAAGATTTACCATACATGAACTTACCTAAAGAAGAGAACCCTTTCTTAGGTTGGCGTGCAATTCGTATTTGCCTTGATCGCAAAGAAATTCTACATTCTCAGTTAAGAGCTATTTTAAGAGCCTCAAGTTTTGGTAAACTGCGTATTATGTTCCCGATGATTATTTCCGTTGAGGAAGTTCGCGAACTAAAAGCAGAACTTGAGATGCTAAAAGGTCAATTACGTGAAGAAGGCAAAGCCTTTGATGAAGCAATTGAAGTGGGTGTCATGGTGGAAACACCGGCTGCGGCGGTTATTGCTCATCATTTAGCAAAAGAAGTTGACTTTTTCAGTATTGGGACAAACGATCTCACTCAATATACTCTAGCTGTTGACCGTGGTAATGAGCTGATTTCTCACCTCTACAATCCGATGTCACCTGCTGTTTTGAACCTGATCAAACAGGTTATCGATGCATCGCATGCAGAAGGCAAATGGACAGGAATGTGTGGTGAATTAGCAGGTGATGAACGTGCAACCTTATTGTTGCTTGGCATGGGTTTAGATGAATTTAGTATGAGTGCAATTTCTATTCCTCGTATTAAAAAATTAATTCGTAATGCAAACTTTGCGGATACTAAGGCATTGGCTGAACAAGCACTTGCTCAACCAACCGCTGACGAATTGATGAAACTTGTTGATACCTTTATCCAAGAAAAAACGTTATGCTAGGAACAGCACATTAGTTCGGTCCCATATAAAAACGATTAGGAGAAGGTCCATGGGTCTGTTTGACAAACTGAAATCACTGGTTTCGGATGATAAGAATAGCAGTGGCAGTATTGAAATTATCGCACCTTTATCAGGTGAAATCGTCAATATTGAAGATGTTCCCGACGTTGTTTTCGCTGAAAAAATTGTTGGGGATGGCATTGCTATCAAACCTGCGGGGAATAAAATCGTCGCACCTGTAGATGGGACTATTGGTAAGATATTTGAAACCAATCATGCATTTTCTATTGAGTCCGATGATGGTATCGAACTGTTTGTTCATTTCGGTATTGATACCGTCGAACTGAAAGGTGAAGGTTTCAAACGTATCGCAGAAGAAGGTCAATTCGTCAAAAAAGGTGATTTAGTTATTGAGTTTGACCTAGCACTACTGGAAGAAAAAGCGAAATCAGTTTTAACGCCTGTTGTGATCTCCAACATGGATGAAATTAAAGAACTGACTAAGCTGAGTGGTGCAGTCACCGTCGGTGAAACTGTTATTATGCGAATCAAAAAATAATACAGTCGTTTTAAATTATTCAATAAAACCACCAGATGGCATCAATGTCGCTGGTGGTTTTTTCTCGCTCTCAACGGCCTGTACGACTCAAAATAATGACACTCGCCCCTCGATACATCCACGCAAACAATGCTAACGGTCGATAAATGACAGTATCATCACTTCTCACCGTTCACCGAGCTTAGCCATTGTTATTTTTACCTTACGGTGAAAAACAACGAATAACACTGACGCCATTAATCATCAAATACGCCAGTAGAAAGATAGCGATCGCCCCGATCACAGATAATGGCTACAATCACCACGTTTGGATGTGTTTTGGCCACTTTCAGTGCACCAGCCACAGCGCCACCAGAGCTAACACCACAAAAAATACCTTCTTGCTTAGCCAGCGCTCGCATCGTCTCTTCGGCTTCTTGTTGGTTCACATCCAGTATGGTATCAACCAGTTCTTGATGAAAAATTCCGGGCAAATACTCAGGAGACCAACGGCGAATACCGGGGATTTGGCTCTTTTCGGCAGGTTGTAATCCGACTATCTGCACATTTTGTGATTGTGACTTCAAATAGCGACTCACCCCCGTAATTGTGCCCGTCGTTCCCATACTGGAAACAAAATGGGTCATACGGCCGTTAGTTTGCTGCCATATCTCTGGCCCTGTCGTTTTAAAATGTGCCAGTGGGTTATCTGGATTATTAAATTGGTCGAGCACCTTTCCTTCCCCACGCGCCTCCATTTCTTGAGCCAAGTCTCGGGCGCCTTCCATCCCCACCGCAGTACTCACTAAAATAAGTTCGGCACCATAAGCTTTCATCGAGGCTTGACGCTCTTTGCTCATATTTTCAGGCATCAATAATTTAAGGTGATAGCCTTTAACTGCCGCAATCATGGCTAGCGCGATCCCTGTATTACCACTTGTTGCTTCAATTAACGTGTCGCCAGGTTTTATTTCGCCACGCTTTTCAGCTTCAGTGATCATAGAGTAAGCCGCCCTATCTTTGACTGAGCCTGCTGGGTTATTACCTTCTAGCTTAACCCAGATTTCAGCATCCATCCCTTCTGTTAAACGCTGTAGTTTTACTAGCGGCGTATTACCTATAAATTGTTCAAGAGTTGCCACTGCTAATTCCTTATTCTCTTTATCTATTATCACTATCTTGTTGGTTATAGATAGTATCCTAACACCTAGGAATTAGCAGCATGAAAAAAATTCACTTATATATCAGTAATTAATAATAGTGATTAGACTTATTACTAATATCGATATATGAAAAGCTGCTCATGGCTTTGATTGACAAGAAGGCGTCATAAGATATCGAAAATGGGGCCATATGGCCCCGTAGAAAACAATATAGAAGGATAAATTACCCTATCGCGGAGATATTGAAGCGATATACTTGCACTATCTACCTTTCAGACTGGACGAATATCAGGCGCTTTGCGCGAGTCGGGGAAATAGCAACTCATGATCCCCTTGGTAAATTCTCGCTTTCTGACTCCCAAGAAAATAATGTTCCCCACGTATTGGGATCTGCTGCGATGATTGCCATACTACTGATAACTGCCCTGCTCCCCAACCTATCGGTTGTACCGTTAACTGCCAGAAATGCCCTCTAGGCCCTGACTCAACCACTCGAACAGGTAAACGATGCTGTTCATCCACCTCTTTCACGAGTGTGATATCCCAAGGGCGTAGAAAAATATCCACTTCCCCTTGATGGGCGCTTGCATGATGCAGAGGGAATTCATAACCATCAATCAACAGCTGGGAACCATTGATTTGACCATGAAGTTGATTAATTTCCCCCATAAACTCAAGCACAAAGCGCGTTTCTGGACGATGCCAAATATCATCAGGCGTCCCAACTTGTTCAATATGGCCTTCACTCATAACGACGACTCTATCCGCAACTTCCATGGCTTCTTCTTGGTCATGAGTAACAAATACACTTGTGAACTTTAATTCATCATGTAGCTGGCGCAACCAACGACGTAATTCAATACGTACTTGTGCATCCAACGCACCAAACGGTTCATCTAGCAGTAAAATTTGTGGTTCCACCGCTAAGGCGCGAGCCAAAGCCACGCGCTGTTTTTGCCCACCAGACAGTTGAGCAGGAAAACGAGAAGCTAAATGAGATAATTGCACCATCTCAAGTAATTGAGTCACTTTTTGTTTGATCGCTTGTGATGATAGACGCTGTTTTCTTGGCACGACCGTTAGCCCAAATGCCACGTTATCAAACACGGTCATATGGCGAAATAAAGCATAATGTTGAAACACAAAGCCAACGTGCCGATCTTTTGCATGGATCCGGCTAACGTCTTGTCCATGAAAACGCAACGCCCCATAGCTATGTTGCTCTAGACCAGCAATGATTCGTAATAGCGTTGTTTTACCTGACCCCGATGGCCCAAGCAGCGCAACCATTTCACCCGATGCGATATCCAATGAGATATCCTGTAGCACTTGTGTCCTACCAAATAATTTTCCAATTTTTTCGATTTGAATACTCATGGTAGATGAACTCCTGATTCGGATCGCTGCCGGCTCAAATGCCATTGCAATGCACTTTTAATAATTAAGGTGATAATTGCCATCACAGCGAGGATTGCAGCCGCAGTAAACGCACCGACGGTATTGTAGTCTTGATGCAATAATTCCACTTGTAATGGTAATGTGTAGGTTTCCCCTCGGATCGCACCGGAAACAACAGAAACCGCCCCAAATTCCCCTATCGCTCGCGCATTCGTTAGAACAACACCATACAGTAACGCCCAACGAATATTGGGTAATGTCACTCGCCAAAACATTTTCCAGCCAGATGCCCCCAACAACACAGCGGCTTCATCCTCTTGGCTACCTTGGCTCAGCATCAAAGGCACCAACTCTCTCACCACAAAAGGACAAGTCACAAAAATAGTCACTAGGGTCATGCCTGGCCACGAAAACATCAATTGGATGTCATAGCTTTCTAGCCAACCACCAAACCAACTGTTGGACCCATAAAACAATAGGTAGAGTAGACCAGCAACCACTGGCGATACGGCAAATGGGATATCCACCAATGTTAATAATAACTGCCTACCGGGAAACTGAAATCGTGTGACCAACCAAGCTAGCATCGTGCCAAAAATTAAATTGACTGGCACGGTTATCAACGCGATAAGTACTGTTAAACCAATTGCATGCAGCATATCGGCATCGTTTAAATTCATTAAAACCGCATCTAACCCTTTCGAAAAAGCGGTCATAAAGATCCAAATGATGGGCACGACCAGTAATAGAACTGAAAATAAGACACCAATAGCAATCAAGAACCATTTAGCCCAATTGATTGGTTGACGTGAACTCACCATAATTGGCGTGATTTGAGCCATTATTTGCCCCCCAACCTTTTACCAAAGCGGCTTTGTACTATGTTGACTGTGAATAACAGCACTAATGAAACCGCTAAAATCACTGAAGCAATCGCACTGGCGGCAGGATAATCAAACTGCTGTAACTGGCTGAAAATCATTAGAGATACGACTTCAGTTTGCCAAGCAATATTCCCCGCAATAAAAATAATCGCACCAAACTCTCCCAAACTACGGGTAAAAGATAATACGGTGCCAGCAATAAGCGCAGGTGAAACCTCCGGTAATACTACTCGACGAAAAGTTTGCCAGCGACTTGCACCTAATGTTTGCGCAGCTTCTTCATATTCAGGGCCAAGCTCTTCTAACACAGGCTGTACCGTTCTCACGACAAACGGAATACTGGTAAATGCCATGGCGACAGCAATACCAAGCCACGTATTGACGACTTTAATATCGAATTGATGCAAATACTGCCCATACCAACCCGAAGCAGCAAATAGCGTCGCTAATGTTAAACCCGCTACCGCTGTAGGTAACGCAAACGGTAAATCAACGAGGCCATCCAAAAAAGTACGGCCGGGAAAACGATAACGAGTTAAAATCCACGCCAGTAACATACCAAAAACGGCATTAAACAAACTCGCGACTAATGCCGCAAGGAGGGTTACCTTATAAGCCGCCACAACTTGCGGATAACTGATCACATCCCAATACTGTTGCCATGTCATTTCCGATAGCTGAATGACTAAAGCACTCAAAGGTAGCAGTAATATCAAGCAGGTATAAAATAGGCTGCTACCTAGTGTGAGGCCAAATCCTGGCAAAAAACGTTTCCCTGACTGACGCATTAACGTCGCCCTTCTGCCATCAATTTATCGAATTCACCATTGGTGGCGAAATGCGTTTCCATCACAGCAGGCCAGCTTTTAAATTGTGATTCAACCGTGAATAAACGTGTTTCAGGGAATTTATCTTTATTTGCAGCCATCACGTCTTTATCGTTCACTCGATAATTAAAATTCGTGATAATCTGCTGTGCTTTTGGGCTATATAAGTAGTAAAGGTAAGCCTTGGCAACATCTTGCGTACCATTTTTCTCGACATTCTTATCAACCCAAGCCACAGGGAATTCAGCTAAAATATCCACCGGAGGAACAATAACCTCATAATCGGACTCACCATATTGCTGGCGAATATTATTCACTTCCGATTCAAAACTAATTAATACATCACCCAGTCCTCTTTCAATAAAGGAGGTGGTTGCACCGCGCCCGCCAGTATCAAATACCTCAACATTTTTCAAAAACTGTTTCATTTGCTCACGCGTTTTCTTTTCGTCACCTTTATTTTCTTGTGCATAGGCTCCCCATGCCGCTAAATAGGTATAACGACCGTTACCCGATGTTTTTGGGTTTGGGAAAATTAATTTAACGTCTTCGCGTGCCAAATCATCCCAGGTTTTAATCCCTTTCGGGTTGTCTTTACGGACTAAAAACGCCATCGTGGAATAATAAGGTGAACTATTATTTGGTAATCTTGATTGCCAATTTTCTGGGATCAAATTCCCTTTATCGTGCAAAATTTGCACATCTGTGACTTGGTTATAAGTCACAACATCGGCCTTCAAACCTTGCAATATGGCTAAAGCTTGCTTAGAGGATCCCGCGTGGGATTGCTTGATGGTCAACTTGTCATCTGGGTGTAGCTCATTCCACTGTTTTTCAAATTCAGGATTTAATGCAACGAACAATTCCCGTGCAATATCATAAGAGCTATTAAGTAGTTCAGCCGCCATCAGTGGCGCACTACCCATAAGTGAGAAGGTTGCGAAACCCGCTAAGACTGTTTTCTTTAAGATCGCTTTCTGCATTAGGCACCTACTTATGACTAAACCAAAACTACGCTGTTAAGCTACTTTAGCTGCTTTAGTTATAACTGTGTAGCTATCAATCGCCTTTTAATATATCAAATTGATATAATCAAGAAATTATGGCAATAAGCAATCAAATTATATTGATGATCAATAGGTTAGTCACATGAGCGCCCTTCATGGATAGGCGATAAGATGGGAATAACAAATCAGGTGTTTATGAAAACATCAATTGCCGCCAACTGGCGGCAATACGGCGATGTTATAGCGATAATAACGTGTCGATTGAAGGAGCAAAATAGTAGCTTCCTGAAACGGCTTTCGTCATGCGCAATAAATCATCATACTTGCCATCTTTCTCACCAAACATGCTAAGAAGCTGTTGTTCAATATTATGGAGACGCGCACAGTAAGCAAGGAAGTATAATCCATGTTTTCCACTCGCTGTACCATACGGTAAACTATGACGCATGATAGACAGCTCTTCACCGTCCTCTTCAACCACTACACGAGAAACGTGTGAAGTAACGTTACGTTCACTTTCATCAAGCTCCACACTATCACTCTTAGTACGGCCAATCATCTTTTCTTGTTCTTGCTCTGAGAAGCGATCCCACTTATGTAAACTATGCTCATAACGTTGAACAAGAATATAGCTGCCTCCCTTATCAATGCCATCTGCAATCAGTGCAACTTCAGCGATTTCTTCTCCCTGAGGGTTTTCGGTACCATCAATAAATCCGCTCAAATCACGTTCTTCGACCCAACGAAAACCATGGATCTCTTCTTCAACTTTAATCGCAGGACCAAATGCCTTCAGTGCAGCCTGTGCCAATGAAAAGTTAATATCGTGACGCTGAGATTGAATATGAATAAAAAGGTCACGTTGTGTTGCGGGTGCAAGACCTTTCCCTAATTGACGAAAAGGCTTTAATTCAGGTGCGCTTTCAGGTGCTGATAATTGCTTCCAAATATCAGAACCAAATGCAATAACCGCGCCTAACCTATCAGATGGGTACTGTTCTTGTAATTGTGTTAATGCGTCGACAAAACGCTGACATCCCGTTTTTATGTCAGCAAGAGGCCCTTGCACCATTGCTTCAATAAAAATACCGAAACGGCTATGATCTTTCAGAATACCGCTCTGAGAATGAGACATGCTAATCAACCTCTTTGAAATAATTTATTATTTGTGCGTGAGATATAGTATCTCATCAATGATGATTTTCACCTTGTTTTAACGCAAATATTCAGGCGCACAGGAAAATAATACAAAAAAGAATTTAAGGGGCTGATTAAGGCTAGGCATTAATAGTGAGCTGAGGGCTTAATAACGAAAGTTAAACTCCGTAACAACGTCATTGAACGCACTCACACCCTCAAAATTCTCACTATATTTAGATTGAGCGACATAGCAAATAGGGAATGAATCGAACCAGCAGCTGAGCGATTATTTCTTCCAAATAATTCGCGACACTGTCCAATTTTTTAATTCATCATCAGGCGGCATTAAACCTTCTGGTCCTTGCCATTTACCTGTGAAGCTATACACAATATGTGCCGTCTGTGGTGCGACGCATTCAACAGTAGGTTGGTCATCAATAGGCTCAGCGATTTTACAGGCACCAAAGGCTTTTTCATAAATATCACTAAACGGTGAACCAATTTTAATTCCCCACTCGGTGACAATATCAGGATCACTGACGCTAATGCGTGAAACATAGCCTTTTTCAGGGCCAAATACTTCAATTTTCACCTTATCATCATCTAAGCCTTGAAATACAGTGACAATCTCACCTTGTTCAGTTTGCATTCCACTACGGATGACATAACGATCATCCAGACGCTCTTTGATGATGTCAGCTTGCATTGGGGTGAACCCCGTGATCCCTCCTACCCCAGCAGCTTTGGCCGTTATAGGGCTACTAAACCAGTTCATTGGCGAAAGTGAAGACCAAAACCCACCTGAGCCTGCGCACCCCGATAGAATAAATGTACCACTCAAAATAGCTATCTGAGAAAGCTTCACAATGACACTTTTGGGCATAACATCCTCAATTCATATTGGATTACTTGATGCATACTGTGACAACCTATTCCTAAAAACATTCCAACTCATCACCCAATAAATCATCAACAACATTAAAAATCGAGATCATTCGTCAGTGTTTTCGCATAAATGAGTCGGGCTGGCTGTTCTTCCTCGTATAGCATTTTTTCAAACATATAAATGGCGGCATCCGATTCTTCGCTAACCAGAAACTCAATCCTACCACATCCTCTCGCTCGTAATTTTTTTTCTAATCGGCTCACGAGCGCATTAGCAATACCGCGGCCACGATAATCTGGATGTACAGCAAGATAGCATGCTGTTCCTCTGATCCCGTCATAGCCCCCCATTACCGTGCCCACCACTTCGCCCGACACTTCAGCAACCAAAAAAAGGTCTGCGCCACATTGGAGTTTGCGTTCAATATCAAGTTCAGGGTCTCCCCCAAACTCATTTAAATCACATCGTTCCCACAATGTGATAACTTCTTCAAAATCGCTTTGCCGGAAGATACGTATTTCCATATTAGTGACCCGTTTTAACTGAGTTTTCTGTCATTATCACCGCTTTTCACACACAATCAATATTTCAATATGCCTTTTTTCATTCAAAAGGGTATACTTTAGTCACTTTTTTTTACCAACCGTTCTATTGGAAAACAATGAATTACCCTGATATTTTTCAAGTAAAAACATTTTTACTTGAACTACAAGAAACGATTTGTCAAAAAATCACTGAACTGGATGGTAAGGAAACCTTCCTTGAACAAACGTGGGAACGTGCTGAAGGTGGTGGTGGACGTAGCCGTGTATTGACTCAAGGAGCGCTATTTGAGCAGGCTGGCGTTAATTTCTCCCATATTCAAGGGAAACAACTCCCCGCTTCCGCTACGGCACATCGTCCTGAATTAGCAGGACGCAGCTACCAAGCCATGGGCGTCTCTTTAGTCATTCACCCTCAAAACCCTTATATTCCAACGACTCATGCTAATGTACGCTTCTTTATTGCCGAAAAAGAGGGTCACGAGCCAGTGTGGTGGTTTGGTGGCGGTTTCGATTTAACCCCTTATTATGGTTTTGAAGAGGATGTGGTTCACTGGCATACCATCGCTCATGACCTCTGTGCGCCTTTTGGTTCAGAGACGTATCTTAAGTATAAAAATTGGTGTGATGAGTACTTCTTTTTGAAGCATCGTAATGAGCCTAGAGGCGTAGGCGGACTATTTTATGATGACCTCAACCAACCTGATTTCACGACTTGCTTTAACTTCACACAAGCTGTTGGCCATGGTTTTCTCGACGCTTATGTACCTATCGTTGAGAAACGTCGCCATCACACGTGGGGGGAAAGAGAACGTCAATTCCAATTATATCGACGTGGTCGCTATGTTGAATTTAACCTTGTTTGGGATAGGGGCACATTATTTGGTTTACAAAGCGGTGGGCGCACTGAATCCATTTTAATGTCTATGCCTCCTTTGGTTCGCTGGGAATATGACTATCACCCTGAACCAAATACCCCCGAGGCAAAACTCTATAGTGATTTTTTAGTGACTAATAAAGACTGGTTGAACAAATAGTAACATTATTTACTCTTAATAAAAGTCGTCATAAGACTTGGCGGCTTTTGTGATAAAAAACAATAATAGTTAATAAATTTACTTATTAATCACATAGTTACATATACAGCTCATTATCTTATGATTCCATTTTCACACACAAAATGGAGTCTGTTTATGAGTCATATTCTTGGTCGTTCCTATCTTCCTCCGTACCTTATTGCACATCTCTATCAGGAGTCGAAATGTAAAAAATTAAAATCTACGTTATTTCATATCAATGAACTGATGAGCACCGCCTATTCAACAGAAGATAAAGAGCATCTAAAACAGTTATTTGCTTGTTCAGCACGCCCTGGCACCAATTATGAACGTATTATCAGAGATGCACAGGAAAGAGAGTTTTTACCCAATCATGTCCATTCAAATCTACCTATTTGTTCACGTTCCGACCTCTCATTAGATGAAAGTTATCCAAGTCCCTATGAACTTCATATGCCTCATGAAGATTATCAGATCGTTATGAAGGAAGGCGACCCTATAAAGCCATCAACAGCAGAACAAACTGTGTATGATTCCATTGGCCATGTGAGATCATTTTTTAAAGAAAAACTGAATATTAATAAAATTTTTGGCTGCGATTCACAAATTAATGCCGTCATTCATTTTGATAAAAATTACCCTAATGCATTCTGGAACTCACAGGCCATCTATTTCGGTGACGGCGATAATCTCTATTTTGGTCCGTTTTACAATGATATTGATATTATTGCTCATGAGTTAACCCATGGCTTTATTACCTTCACGACAGACTTTGACTATGTCTTCCAGTCAGGGGCATTAAATGAATCTGTCGCCGATGTGGTCGGGATCATGGTCAAGCAATATGCAGCCAATGAAACCGCGACTCAATCTAACTGGCTACTGGGTGAAAACTTGTTCATTGATAAACAAAAAGCACCTGCCTTACGCTCTATGTCAGCACCAGGCACTGCATATCGCCTATCCGAAAATAATCGAGATCCACAAGTTGGGCATATGCGAAACTATCGAAACTTATCGATTTTCCAAGATAATGGCGGCGTTCATATTAACTCAGGCATACCTAATAAAGCCTTTTACCTATTAGCGACCATGTTAGGGGGTTATTCATGGGAGCGAGCGGGACAAATTTGGATCCGTACGATGTTTGATAAAACACTCACGACCAGAACAACATTTAATGAGTTTGCCCAAGCGACGCTAAGAACAGCAACACAACTCTTTGATCATAAGGTGGTGGATATTACACGTAAAAGCTGGGAAGGCGTTGGGATCTACATTTAAGAATATCAATGCAACAACGGTCAAACACTGACAAAGTTTGTCAGCCATATAATACGGCTGACTTTATGAGATAAAAATTTAACGTTTTTTCTTCTTACGACCCGGTTGAGTAAAACGTTTACGAGATGCAGTATCTGTCGTTGCCTTTGGTTTGTTACCTGCACTCGGTTTACTTACCCGTTTTGTCGCCACTGATTTCGCTTTAGCCGGTTTCTTAGCCTGAGCCATTGAATCTGATTTTTCAATCATATCAAATAACTTAATCAACTCATCATCCGTTAAATCACGCCATTCACCTAATGGGATCCCTGAAAGATTCACATTCATAATCCGTACGCGTTCAAGCTTTGTGACCTCAAAACCGAAATATTCACACATACGACGGATTTGGCGGTTTAATCCTTGAATCAGCGTAATTCGAAAGACAAAAGGAGCTTCTTTCTTTACTTTACACTTTTTCGTCATAGTACCTAAAATCGGTACCCCCGCGCCCATACCACGAATAAAATCATCGGTAATGGGTTTATTAACGGTCACAATATATTCTTTCTCGTGCTCGTTGCCCGCGCGCAAAATTTTATTCACTAAGTCACCGTGGTTAGTGAGAAAAATCAGCCCTTGGGAATCTTTGTCGAGCCGACCTATCGGGAAAATACGTTTACTGTGATTCACATAATCAACAATATTGTCTCTTTCACCGCTTTCAGTAGTACTCACGATGCCTACTGGTTTATTCAGCGCAATTAACACTAAATCTTCTTCATTTCTAGGCTCAATCAGTTGTCCGTTCACTTTGACAACATCACCACTAAAAACTTGATCACCAATGGTCGCTCTCTTGCCATTGATAAACACATTTCCTTGTTCGATGTAACGATCCGCATCACGCCTTGAGCAAATACCACTCTCACTGATGTACTTATTTAGACGTGTAGAAGATTTAGTTTGCATGGTTACCCTCTGTAATCTGCATAATTGGGAGCTGGAATCGATACACGTTAGCTCACCACAACGAATAACAAATAGTTATTAAAAAGCCGTAACAGAGTAAATTGTCACGGCTTTCTCGAAGTATCACAAATATGTGCGACTTCTAGGATTAACGTTTTTTCAGATGTTGCATTAAACGTTTACGTTTACGCAATTGTGTTGCTGTTAACTGGTTCTTTTTATTCGCATAAGGGTTTTCCCCTTCTTTGAATTGAATACGAATCGGTGTCCCCATGACCTGTAATGAACGACGAAAATAATTCATTAGGTAACGTTTATAGCTATCAGGTAAATCAGAGACTTGGTTACCATGAATGACCACAATAGGAGGATTATGCCCCCCCGCATGCGCGTATTTCATTTTCACACGACGACCACGAATAAGAGGCGGTTGATGCTCATCTTCTGCCATTTTCATTATCCGCGTCAGCAGTGCAGTACCTACACGACGTGTTGCTGATTCATAAGCTTCTTGCACAGATTCAAATAAATTACCCACACCACTACCATGTAACGCGGAGATAAAGTGGATGCGCGCAAAATCGACAAAGCCGAGACGCAGCTCTAACATGTCTTTCACATGTTCGCGGTCTTCAGGCTTCATACCATCCCATTTATTGACCGCAATCACCAATGAACGGCCTGCATTAAGAATAAAGCCTAATAATGATAGATCTTGGTCAGAAATACCTTCACGAGCATCAATCACGAGTAAGACGACGTTAGCATCTTCAATGGCTTGTAATGTTTTGATAACTGAGAATTTTTCAACCGTTTCAGTGACTTTACCACGCTTACGTACGCCCGCCGTATCAATCAGGACATATTCGCGCCCATCACGTTCCATTGGGATATAGATACTATCACGCGTTGTGCCTGGCATATCGAATACGACAACCCGCTCTTCACCTAAAATACGATTAGTGAGTGTTGATTTGCCAACATTTGGTCGACCAACAATGGCTAATTTAATCGGTAATGTGGTTGGATCAAAATCATCTTCATCTTCGTCAAATTCAGCTTCCGCTTCTTGTGCAGCCCAGTAAGCGGCATTTTCTTCTTCCTCGGTTAGCTCAATTTCTTCTTCTATCTCAATAAAAGGCTTTAATGATTTTTCAATGAGTTGGGTTACACCACGGCCATGTGACGCCGCAATAGAATGTATTTCACCTAGGCCGAGTGAATAAAAATCACCAATGGCACTATCAGCATCGATACCATCGGTCTTATTCGCCACCAGATAGGTTTTTTTCTTTCGACTACGTAAGTGCTTAGCAATACCTTCATCTGCTGGCATAAGTCCTGCGCGTGCATCGACCATAAAGAGAACCACATCGGCTTCTTCAATCGCTTGCAGTGACTGTGCAGCCATGTGTGTTTCGACGCCTTCTTCAGTACCATCGATACCACCAGTGTCGATAATAATAAATTCATGCCCTTCAACTTCAGCACGACCATATTTGCGATCACGAGTCAGCCCAGGAAAATCCGCTACCAGTGCATCACGGGTACGGGTTAATCGATTAAATAACGTGGATTTTCCTACGTTTGGACGCCCAACCAGCGCTACGACGGGTATCATTATTTGATGCCTCACTACTTTAATTAACTAAAAGAATTCGGTGTTTTCAGTGAAACTGACCTAGAAAACAAAAAACGAAACAGCTCCCAATATTAGGAGCTGTTGATTTTATCGAGAAATTTGCTGCTTGTCAGAAAATTAACGCGTTAACAGATAAACTGTCCCGTTTCTTGCCTGAACCATGAGCTTATCACCAGCAACAACTGGGCGACTATGAATACCTGAGCTATTGATTTTATTTTGCGCCACAAAACCGCCAGTGCTCATATCTAACCAATGCAAGTAACCTTCTTTATCACCCACAACAATATACCCATTGTACATTTCTGGGGCACTTAAGCCACGATTAAGCAAACCCTCTTGGGTCCATAAGGTCACACCATCACTCTTACGTACTGATAATACACGGTCATTTTGATCGACAAGGTATAAATTCTCACCAGATAAGACCATGTTATTGACGGAGCCTAAATCGCGTTTCCATTTTATTTGCCCAGAACGCATATCAAGTGCTGCTAATGTACCGTTATACGCAATCGCATAAATAGTACCATCATCAATAATTGGCGTCATATCCACATCGTCTAAACGCCCAATCTCTGTTGAACTTGTCACCTGGGAAATACGTTGCTGCCAAATGAGTTGGCCTTGAGACAATAATACCGCACTAACACGGCCATTATCCCCACCCACAATGGCCGCACCGTAAGCGACACTCGGAGCTGATTCCCCTCTTAGTGACAAGGATGGTGTATCCATATTCACTGTCCACTTGATTTCACCATTATTTTCATCAAGTGCTTGGAGCATACCGTTACTAGTATGAACCATGACGAGGCCATTACTTGCGACTGGACGAGAAAGCGCTTCCCCCGCAACTTCCACATCCCAAACGACTGAACCATCTTCTTTATTTAATGCGATGACGGTTCCACGCTCGGTTCCAATATAAATATGGTCACCAGAAACCGTTAACCCACCCGATAACAGTGCGGATAAGTTAGCAGAAAGAAAACCTGTACGCTTAGAAAGGTCGACTGACCAGATTTCTTTACCGCTATCAAGCTCAAACGCCTTAACTAGCCCTTTGCGATCAGCGGCATAAATTGCACTGCCATCCCAAACAGGTGACAGATCAGAATAAAACTGTTCAACACCATTTCCGACTGATTTATCCCAAACTATCGAAGGTGTAAATTGGTTTTCAACCTGAGGAAGTGGCGCCATAACGATAGAATCAGTTTCGCTGGAACAACCTGCAAGTAAAGCTGAAGCGACTAGGCCAATCAAAAGTGTTTTCCGCAACTGCATAATAATCGTTTCCTTTCTTCTTATAAATTATACTCACCATATTCCAAGTCACATCATTATCGGCATTCAGTCATCCGAACAAATTTCTTGCTCGGATGCTTGCACTTGTTGCCTAGATGCGACGCAAATTACTTAGAGTACAGATACGTTGTTCAGTTTAAGGGTAAGAAGGCTTCTAATTGCTTGTGAGCCATCACTTTCCAGCCCTTGAGTATATGCAGCTTTTGCGCCTGCATTGTCGCCCTTATGGAGTAAAGCGTCTCCACGAATATCTTGTGCTGCTGCTTGCCATGATTTAGCTTTAATATTACCCACTGACGCTATCGCGGCATCAGCTTTACCTTGTGCTAGCTGTACTCGCGCTAAACGAAAGTTGATGAGATCCAGCATATCATCGGTTTTTGCTTTGGTTAAAGCATCTGATAATGATTTTTCTGCTAACGCTAAATCACCTTTATCAACAGCAACTTGAGCAAGTTCTAACCCAATCATCGCACTGTATACATCATTTGTTTCAGCAGCGAATTTTTGTGCAGCTTCAATACCTTGAGCTGAACCTGAATGCAGTTGTGTACTGACATTTTCAAATTTTTGAGCGCTTTCTTGTAACACATTGCTCTTGTGAGACTGCCAATAATTCCATCCTAGAACAGCCCCAATACCGACAACAAGTCCAATGATTAACGCCACGCCATTATTAGCAAAAAAGCGTTTGATAGCATCAACTTGTTCGTTTTCAGTTGTGTAAACTTCCATTAGTTTCTCCTTAACCTAACAGTTCAGCTAAACGCTGTGCTAATTGCTGCTGCGATACGGTTTCTTGCTCACCAGTCAGTAAGTGTTTCACACTAACTTGCTGATTAGCAATTTCATCTTCACCTAAAATCAGCGCAATTCTTGCACCTTGCTTATCTGCACGTGCTAATTGTTTCTTAAAGTTGCCGCCACCGTGATTGGTCATCACACGTATGTTTGGCAACGCATCACGTACTTGTTCAGCTAATAACAATGCTGCTTGTTGGCTATTATCGCCAAATGAAGCTAAATACACGTCAGTGACAGAATCATCAGCAGTGAAGTTAGGGTTCAAATCTTTAACCAAGAGCACCATACGCTCCATACCCATCGCAAAACCAACTGCTGGTGTTGGCTTACCACCGAGTTGACCAACTAGGCCATCATAGCGGCCACCTGCACACACCGTACCTTGTGAGCCAAGAGCGGTTGTCACCCATTCAAACACAGTACGGTTATAGTAATCCAGACCACGCACTAAACGTTGATTCACTCGGTATTGAATACCAGCCGCATCTAACAATTTGCACAGGCCATCAAAGTGCTCACGAGATTCATCATCTAAATAATCAAACAGCTCAGGTGCATCATTTAATAATGCCTGTACTTCTTGATTTTTTGAGTCAAGTACGCGCAATGGATTGGTGTACATACGGCGTTGACAATCTTCATCGAGCTTTTCTTTATGCTGCTCAAGGAAAGCCACTAATGCTTCACGATAATTTGCACGAGCTTCTAAAGAACCGATTGAGTTTAACTCTAACGTCACATATTCACTGATACCTAATGCACGCCACCAGCGTGCTGTCATCATGATCAGCTCAGCATCAATATCTGGCCCCGCAAGACCAAACACTTCGGCACCTAGTTGGTGAAATTGGCGATAACGACCTTTTTGCGGACGTTCATGACGAAACATTGGCCCTAGATACCATAAGCGCTGTTCCTGATTGTACAGCAAACCATGCTCAATACCTGCACGGACGCAGCCAGCAGTATTTTCAGGGCGTAAAGTGAGGCTAACCTCAGTTTTGTCTGTGTCATGACGGTCGATAAAGGTGTACATCTCTTTTTCAACCACATCCGTCACTTCACCAATCGCTCTACTAAATAGCGGGGTGTGCTCTACAATCGGGGTACGAATTTCACTAAAACTATAACCCTGTAAAATATTTTTGAGAACTGCTTCAATTTTCTGCCAGACTCGAGTGTCTGCCGGCAGGTAGTCATTCATGCCACGAACGGCCTGGATATTTTTTGCCACGTTATGTCTCTATTTTTCGGAATCGAATAGCCTCGATTATAAAAGCGAAATGTCATTAGGTTCAATCAACAAACCATAATATTCCTCTTCAATCGGGAATATTCTGCTCTTTTTAGGGTTGCCCCTGTCCTTTTCACTCAAAATAGTGCCGTTGAGTGCTCGCCAAAATACCATAAAAACAAAAACTGGCCCATTAGAGCCAGTTATTTGACAATCATTTTTCTATTTGGTTTATCTGTATGCGGTTATTTTCATCAAGCATGGCTGCTTTTGCTCGAATTTTCGCCTCTAGCTGATCAATAATATTGTCATTATCAAAACGCTCTTTTTGACGAACACCATCTTCATAGAAGCCACTTTTGGTTTTCGCACCAGCCACCCCTAAGGTGGAAACCTCAGCTTCACCGGGACCATTGACGACACAACCAATAATGGATACATCCATTGGGGTGATGATATCTTCAAGACGTTGCTCTAGGGCATTGACTGTGCCAATCACATCAAATTCTTGACGAGAACACGTTGGACAAGCAATAAAGTTGATGCCACGAGAACGAATCCGTAATGATTTTAGAATATCGAAACCGACTTTAACTTCTTCAATTGGATCCGCCGCTAACGAAATACGCAATGTATCGCCAATACCTTCAGCCAACAACATGCCAAGGCCAATTGCTGATTTAACAGAACCAGAGCGTGCCCCACCAGCTTCGGTAATACCTAAGTGCAGTGGTTGGTCAATTTTTTGTGCTAATAAACGGTAAGAGCCGACGGCAAGAAAAACATCCGATGCTTTAACACTGACCTTGAACTGATCGAAATTCAATCTATCCAAGATATCGACATGTCGCATCGCTGATTCAACTAGCGCTTCAGGTGTTGGCTCACCGTATTTTTCTTGAATATCTTTTTCCAGTGACCCGCCATTGACCCCAATACGGATAGGAATGTTGTGATAGCGAGCGCTATCCACAACTTGGCGAATACGCTCTTCACTACCGATATTACCTGGGTTAATTCGTAGGCAGTCAACACCATATTCCGCGACTTTCATCGCGATACGATAGTCAAAGTGAATATCAGCAACCAATGGCACATTCACACGCTGCTTAATGAGTTTAAAGGCTTCTGCTGCATCCATCGTAGGTACAGATACCCGTACGATATCCACGCCTACACGCTCTAATGATTGGATTTGCCGCACTGTTGCTTCAACATCCGTCGTGCGCGTATTGGTCATAGATTGGACAGCGATAGGTGCCCCATCGCCAATAGGCACATTACCTACATAAATTCGGGTGGATTTACGTCTTTTTATCGGTGATTCATTATGCATTTTAATTTTACTCTCTGGACATCCATGTGCTCTTAAACACTGTTGTGTAGTGGATAATCATTGCTGCGATGACCACTATACACAAAAACGCAAACTGCAAACTATCACAATTCTAGTTTTAGGATACAGTTTGCGTCTTCTTAATTTGTGACTTTATGCTTCTGGTATTTTTAACTTAGCAGAACGATTCGCTTTAATAAAACGGCTTAAGTCAACCGCATTGCCATTGAATTTGATATCAACGTTTGCGGGAGCTCCAATATTTAAGCGGTAAGGCAATTTGCCTTGTAAATCCAAGGTATCACCATTGTTCTTGATACCACTATACAAGACTTTATTATTCGCATCGCGAACCTCCAACCAACATGAGCCTTTAAAACTCATCGCGAGTGCATCTTGAACGACAGGTGCCGTTGCAGGTTCTTCAATTGATTGGGTACGATCAATGTTCACTGTTGCGCTTGGTGAATTTGGCAGTGGCACAGTTTTAACCGGTTGTGATTCGGTTGTTTGATTATCGTTTGGCTGAATTGAGGTGAGATCGACCGCAGAATTCGTTGGCGTCTCTGTTGCAGGAGGCGTTTCCGTGGCGTTACTCGTCACTTCCACTTGATTTTCACTGCTATTTTGTTGGGATAATAGCAAATCATTTTGATTAGCCATTGTGACAAATTCACTTTGTTGTTTTTGGTGATCTTGCCACCACCAAACGCCGACCATTGCAATTAATACAATGACAATTAACCAAGTTAGCTTCATCAACCAACCTTCACGCTTCTTACGTTTTTTACCTAATGAGTAACTTTGCATAGATGAAACCGTTGATGTTGCAATCGGCTCATCATTTCTAAGTAGCGCATTTAATTCACTTTCTGGCACATTCACCATACGTGCGTATAAACGCATATAACCACGTAAAAAGGTGGGTTCGACACCAGCAGGTTTTACATCTTCATCGATTTCTCTTACCGTACTAACTTTAAGACACAGACGCTCCGCGACCGATTCTTGCGTTAATCCCATTCGCTCACGCGCTTGAGAGAGTAGTTTTCCTACTGTAATTGGAGTTTGTTCGGTATTGTTATCGATAGTCATTTGCTAGCAACACTGTGTTCGAGTGAATGAAATATAAAGCTATTTTCCTTAGCTTTACTCGTAATAATCCTAACGTGACAATTTTATTAATATCATCACCTACAAATCATTGTAGGTGATGAGGGTCATTTTGCCTATCCATAAATGACCTAAATGATAATTAGACCAAATATTTAGATATTATCTATAACTCAGACTGCTTTCACCTTGATAGGTTCCCCAGCCATGCGCTTTTTCAATGTCCGTTTAGTACGGTCAATGACCTCTCCCGCCAGCTGACCACAAGCGGCATCAATATCGTCACCACGAGTTTTACGCACTATCGTCGTAAAGCCATATTCCATCAACACTTTTGAAAAACGATCGATACGGCTGTTCGAACTACGACCATAAGGTGCGCCTGGGAACGGATTCCAAGGGATCAAGTTAATTTTACTTGGCGTATCTTTTAAACATTCCGCTAATTGATGCGCTTGTTCAATACTGTCATTGACATGATCCAGCATCACATATTCCACCGTGACACGACCACCATTCGCATTTGATTTAGACAAATAACGTCTTACGCTGCTAAGGAAGGTTTCAATATTGTACTTTTTATTAATCGGTACAATGTCATCACGGATATCATCCGTCGGAGCATGTAATGAAATCGCTAACGCCACATCAATCATATCACCTAACTTATCGAGTGCTGGTACAACCCCAGAAGTCGATAAGGTGACACGCCGCTTCGATAAACCAAAGCCGAAATCATCCATCATGATTTCCATCGCTGGGACGACGTTATTCAGATTTAATAACGGTTCCCCCATTCCCATCATGACGACGTTAGTAATAGGACGGCGTCCGCTGGATTTTAATGAACCGATTATTTTTGCCGCACGCCAAACTTGCCCGATAATTTCAGAAACACGTAAGTTACGGTTAAATCCTTGCTGCGCTGTAGAACAGAATTTACATTCTAACGCACAACCCACTTGTGAAGAGACACATAATGTTGCGCGGTCATCTTCTGGAATATAAACCGTTTCAACTTGCTGGTCACCTACTGTTATCGCCCATTTTATCGTACCATCAGCTGAACGCTGTTCTTCAGCGACTTCAGGAGCACGAATTTCAGCGACTTCCTTGAGTTTCGCTCTCAATGCTTTGTTTATATCTGTCATTTGATCGAAATCGTCATAACAGTAGTGATATATCCATTTCATGACTTGATCGGCACGGAATGGTTTTTCACCCATTTGCGCAAAAAAATCACGCATTTGTTTACGATTCAAATCGAGGAGATTAATTTTTTGTGTGTTTTTTTCTGGTGTGACAGAAATAGCGGAGGAAGTTGCACATTGTGCACTTGTTGTCATATCGGACATGTTTAAGTTGCCTCGTTGTTACACTTTCGGCGAGTGCTATGTGAATAGCACAACGTTCATAATAAAATAAGCCCTGTTAACAATTATATTAACAGGGCGTCGCATTGTACAAACTTTATTAGAATAATGCTAATGCATTAGTTTGTTAATTAGCGAGGGCAGATTTCATCTTCAGTAAAGAAATACGCGATTTCACGATTTGCCGACTCAACAGAGTCAGAACCATGAACTGCGTTTTCAGTGAAACTATCCGCATAGTCAGCACGTAACGTTCCTGCTAATGCGTTATCTGGGTTAGTTGCACCCATCAGGTCACGGTGACGCTGAACCGCATTTTCACCTTCCAGAACTTGCAGCATAATTGGACCTGAAGTCATGAATTCAACCAGACCTTCAAAGAAAGGACGACCTTTGTGCTCTGCGTAGAAACCTTCAGCTTGCTCACGAGTCAAATGCAGCATTTTGGCGGCAACGATTGAAAAACCAGCGCTTTCAAAACGATGATAGATTGCACCAATAGCATTTTTCTTTACTGCGTTTGGTTTAATAATAGAAAATGTACGTTGAACCGTCATAAATAACCTCTTAGCGATATCGTGACTTTTACCCAGCGTTCTTAACTTTTTCAAGTAATTCAAAAACGAAAAGTATGTGTCAGTTGTTGTTTTTTATAGTGTTAATCTTCTGCTACCCAGTAACAGAAACAAGGCGTTGATTATAGGGGCTACGATTACAATTTCCTACAGTTACATCAACATTTTGTTAAACTTTTTATAGCAAAAAAGACTATTTTTTTGACTAAGTAACACTTTTTATTCGTTACTTCACTTTAAAACTGACTGAGGTCACTTGTCCCCCCATGTCTAAAACAGAAATTTGGTAGTTTCCTGATTTATCAAAAGTCAGTAAAACGCTGCCATTGTGTCCTGTTTCTTTTATTTGCTCGCCATTTAAAAACCACCATTGTTGTCCTTGCCCACCTTGCGTCACTAAGCGTACATCTAAACTACTTTTACCTGGTAACCGCTGTAGAATTTCACCTTCACGCACGCCCGAAATCAACAGTGGCGGCATTTCACTCCTCATTGGTGGACATTGGGGATCAATACGAGGTAACCGGTTAGCACGTTTCTCACCCGACGGTAGCCATGACTCTAATGTAATCGGCCACAAATAGATCTCTTTTTCTATTGCGTTAGGGCAATCTGGCGCAACCTGTAAACCTTGAGTATTGACCCATATTTTCTGGCGTAGCCCTAATAATGACTCCTGTCCTTTCGCAATGAGTGTTGGTGGGATCGTCTTGTCCAAAATCCAACTTAAGCGACGTTGCCGGCAATTGCTATCCTCTTTTGGCAACGCGGTGCCACTCGGCCAACAAATCACCGCTTGGCTAACGCTTGCGGGCTTAGTATCTTTCGGTATCAATTGGGTTGATTGATATAAACGAGCTAACAATAAATTATTCACCTGATTCATTATCGGAATAGCCGTTGCGTAGCCAAATTGCCCTGCAACAGGTGTACCATCTGGCCGCCCAACCCATACACCAATGGTATAACGCGGATTGACCCCTATCGCCCATGCATCACGATAGCCATAACTGGTGCCGGTTTTCCATGCTAAATTCACTTGTGCGCTTAAACTACTGTCTGGCACAGGGCGCGCCTCTCCCCCCATAATACGTCGCACAATCCACGCAGCTCCCGGTGAGATAAGCTGGCGATCGCGTATCACTTCACTGGGTCGATAGCGCAGTGGTGAAACTTTTCCTTGGCGAGCAAAAGCGCTGTAAGCTGCTACTAGCTCATCCATACGTGCAGCCGTTCCACCTAAAATGAGTGATAAATTGGGTTCACTTGCTAAAGGAAAACGTAATTCTGTCCCAACATTACGTAACTTGGCCGTAAAACGTTTACTCCCATAAGCATCAAGTACTTGCACTACCGGCAAATTCAGTGAACGCACTAATGCATCACTGACGCTCACAGGACCATTAAAACCACTATCAAAATTACCTGGTCGATAATCATCAAAACGACGTGGTACATCTTGTAACAGTGATTCGGCATGGATCAATCCATCATCCATTGCGAGTGCATATAAAAAGGGTTTAAGTGTCGACCCCGGCGAACGCCAAGCCGTGATCATATCAACATGACCAAAACGGCTATTATCTGTAAAATCAATTGACCCAAGATAAGCTTTCACACTCATATCAGTATGATCAACAACCAATAATCCTAATGAAGTTTGCTTAGGCAGCTGGTTTTTCCAATTAATCGCCATATCCTCTAACTGACGCTGTAACCCTGCATCAATTGTGGTTTCAATAATTGAATCTTGAACATCTTTGACGACGCGACGCGCTAATAAAGGCGCTAAATGAGGATTTTTACGCGGAGCTAACCAGATTTGTTCCTGTTTAATATCAGCAACTTTATCTGCCGACCAAACCTGATATTCAGCGAGCCTATCAAGGACTTTATCGCGTGCAGCTTGCGCTCTTTGGGGATAACGGTCAGGTCTCAGTCTGCTTGGCGCTTGTGGCAATACCGCAAAGAGCGCCGCCTCACCTGACGTCAGTTTATCTGGCGATTTATTTAAATACACCCAACTTGCAGCACCAATTCCTTCAATAGTTCCCCCGTAAGGGGCTCGATTCAGGTACATTTCCAAGATTTCATCTTTTGAATAATGGTATTCAAGCTGTGCGGTACGCCAGAGTTGTTTGAGTTTACCTGTTATTGTTCGGTCATGAGGGTCAATTAACCGAGCAACCTGCATAGAAATCGTACTTCCCCCTGATACGATACGCCCTGAACTCACATCCTGCCATAATGCCCTCAGCAACGAAAAAGGGTTAACGCCCGGATGTTGATAAAAATGGCGATCTTCATAGGTGAGGAGTGCTTCAATAAATTCAGGTGATACTTCATCTAATTTTACGGGATAGCGCCAAATGCCTTCTCTGTCAGCAAAACGCCAAAGTGGTGTGCCATCTTCGGCCACTACGGTACGTGCCATTTCAATTTGCTTGATGGGTAATGGCCATAACCTATCAAGCAATAAAAATAGCAGAGGCAAAAAAATCACCAAGACGATCAATGTCATCCCAGTGCGTCGTAACCCTTTTTTCATAAATGGATCTACCGCAAAGAAATAGCCCTTATACGACTAGCACTACACAGTATAAGGGTTTAGCAAAGATTAACGAACGATTTCTAATTGACCACTAGCATTACCGACAGCTCGCCATTCAGGCACATACATGGATTCCACCTGTGGAACAGGAATGTTGTATACACCCGGCGTCACCGCTCTAGCTAAATACACTAAAGTGGTTGGTTTATACTGCTGTACCTCAACGGCAGCGACAAAACGGTCGTCACGATATTCCATATGACTGATTTGTGCTTGCTGCATATCATCGATCACTTCTTGTAAGTTTGGCGCTGTTTCGCTGAGATTTGCACTGCTGTTTGCCAAATTTTGGTTTTCTAGTTCTAAACCTGCTGGCAATAAATCAACGACTAATGCATCAGGAACCATCTGTGAAGCGTTTACTTCCAACTTCACAACTACCATTTCGCCCGATCTTAAACGGTCAAGTGTAATTGGTTGGCCTTGTAAATCTAAATAGGTACGTTTCACACTTAATACATTGGAACTCGGCGTTGGTGTATACATCGGGTATCCCACCACATTCAAACGGCTATACAATGTATTGGTACCCGCATTTTCAATGCTGTAGCCTGTTTGTAGCTGTTGTTTGCTCAAGAACTCATTGACCGGTTTGTCCGATGTCATTGGTGGCTCTTGACCATTGATAACCGCTTTCCATGGCGTTTCGGAATCATTCACATAATAACGACCCGCTAGATACAACGCATTACTCTCTTGAGTTGAGAAGTACTGTTGTGAAACTAGGTTATTGGACAATATCTGTAGTTTTTGATCACGCGATTTCGGCATTAATTGATGTTCATTTAATAAAGCCACTATCATTGCATCGTCACGGATCGTTGAACCATAGTCACCATCATAACTGTAACGACTACGCTGTTTTTTCAATCCATCGATAATGGCGCTGTCACCACGTGCCTTATCTCCCATGAGATTCAATGCGATCCCTAACTGCACTAGCGGTAACCCACTATTGGATTCATTGGTCCTAGAGTACAATTGGCGCAAGGCTCCTAAAGGAGCTTTCTGCTGTGTGGCCAATACCAAGCCTGCATAAGCTTGAGCAGCAAAGCGCGATGCATCCGGATTATTGGTATATGGATAATTGATTTGATTACCATCTTGTAAGTAGCTTAACAAACGGCTATTTGCATTCACTAACGCATCTTGAGGTACTGAATAGCCTCGTTGATGAGCTCTATTTAAAAAATCTGTTGCGTAAGCCGTCAGCCAATACTCTTCGCGGCCATTCCGATCCCACAACGAGAAACTTCCATCAGGACGCTGCATGCTTAATAAGTGCGGAATACCGATTTCAATGGCTTTCCGACGATCATCATCCGTTTGTGATTTCACACCCAGCTTCGTTAATTCCGCTTGCGAGGAGTACAGTGAAGGATATAGTCCGCTGATCGTCTGCTCAAGGCAGCCATATGGATATGCAAATAACTCACGAATATAACGTGCGATTTGCAGTGGAGGACGACTCGTCAACAGTACCTGCCCTTCAAGCGTATCCGGTGATAAACCGCGCAACTCTTCCGTTGGTAATGTCCATTGTTCACCGGGCTCAATCGCAATCGCATAAGAAAGAGTTTCTGCTGGTTGAGCAGGACGTACTCCGACTTTCCAACTATTACTGTATTCTTTCAATGACTCGCCGGGGATGTTAATACCATTGATTGTCATCGACACTTGACCTTCCCCATAACCGTAATCAGCACGAACAGGTAAGGTAACTGTTGTTCGTTTGCCTTTCACTAAAGAGAGTTCTTTCGAGGTCGCCCCATCTAATTTCACCATACCCGAGGCTTTAAAGGTCACCGTGACATTTTGTGTATTATCAGTTGTGTTAGTCAGATCCAGTGCAAAGTAAGATTTATCACCACCAGCCATAAAACGTGGCATCGACATTTGTGTAATCAATGGTGCGGCAACCACAACTTTACTGTCGGCATGACCAAAATCTTTGTCATTCCAAGCTTGTGCCATCACGCGTAATTCCCCATTAAAATCAGGGATTGGTAATGTGATTTCACCTTCACCATTTTTATCCAGTGTCACAGGTTGAGCTTGTTCCGCAATGATTTGCACTTCTGTTAGCGGCTTCATTCCTCCACGCTCTAACGCGGCTTCTTCACTATCACCACCAAAGCGCAGATTAGCAAGTTTGCCCTGCCCCTCAATCAAGTGACCATATACATCGTATTGGTCTACGCCATAACGTTTGCGCCCAAAGAAGGCTTCATACGGATTAGGGGTTTTAAAATCAGTAATGTTCAAGACACCCGTATCTACCGCGGACAACAACACATTCACTTTTTCAGGTAATGGTTTACCATCTTGCGCGGTTGCTTTCACTTTAACGGTAAGATCTTGATTAGGTCGCATCTTTGTGGGTGCGGTCAGTGATAAGCCAATTTTACGATTCTCATCCGCCAATGGTAGATGGAGTACACCGATAGCGCGTTTTACTGTCGCCTCTTTCGAATCATCCCCTGGGCGTACAACTACCGCAGTGATATAAAGATCATGGCGTGCCCATTCTTTATTAACAGGCACTTCAATTTCCATCCCTTTTTCAGGGACGTCAATCTCTTGCCACCATAGCGGACCACTACTGGATTCAAGCAAAATATAGCCTTTGCCCGCTTTAGGAGATTCCACTCGAACTTTTGCTTTTTCTCCAGGTAAATATGCAGGTTTATTTAAGCTTAGTTTTACTTGATCAGGGCGTATAGCCCCATTACCACCCGCATTATCTTGCCATGAATAACCCGCCCAAAATTGTAGGCTGCTAACTAATTTATTATCTTCATTAATCACTTCAAGACGGAAAGAACCCCAATCAACTGGGAAAGACACTTTCGCAGTACCATCTTTTTCAATCTTGATGTTTTCATTCGCCATCATCAAATCTTTTTGATCATAATTTGATGTCCAGCCACCACTTTCTGACCAGCTCCAGAAATAATCACGGCGTTCATAGACTAAACGAGCGGTTAAATTTTCGGCCGCAAGCTTATTACCTGCCGCGTCAGCAAATACCAGTTCAAATTCAGCAAGAGAGTTTTCATCGACGTTATAGCGCTGTGTGTAACGGTCAGTCCGATAATCATAAATTTCTTTTTTATTAAATAATGGACGAATACCAACCATTGCTTTCGCCGGCCATACCGCCTGTTCTGCTCGGCGAGTCACAGGGCGCCCCCCCGCTTCCAATAAACTCGCTTGTGCAATAACTTTAATTGGTGAACGCAAAGATTCCCAATTACTCTGGGGTACAGCGATAACGGTTTCACCACTATCATTTAATGTTAAATCAAACTCATCCAGCTTACGTTGTAGCCCTTCCTCATTTTCAAAACCAAATTCAAAACCGGGTAGTTTTGCTACCGCTTCACGGTCAGGTCGAATAAAAATTTGTCCTTGAAGTTCATTACCTGCGGCTGGTGCGCCATATAAATAACGCCCCTGAATATCAAACTCAACAGGCTCATTATTCAGAATAGGTTTTTCTTGAGCACTCATCTCCAATGCCATGCGCTCAGGCATGAAATCTTCAACGTTGAATTTATAGTAACGCAACGGTGAACCATCACCTAAATCAAAGCGTAAAGACCAGCCGCCTGTTTCAGCGGATTTTGGAATTTCGTATTGATACTGGTATAACCCATTGTGATCTTGTTCAGGCTGCCACACAAAACTTCTAACGACTTGCCCATCGGTTTTTAAAACATCGACTTTAACTGGCTGAGCCTTAATTGGCTGGCCATCACCATCACGTAATAAACCATTCACCAATAACAATTCACCTGGGCGATACAAATCTCTAGGGCCAAACACAAAGAACTGTTTTGCATAACCAACTGGACCTGAAATATCAAACTCGGATAAGTCTAGTGCTGGCTGTGTCAGGTCAATCATACTTGTTTGACCATCAAGGGTCGCTAACAATAGTTTCCCACCCGCTAACTTATCTAATTTGGCATGCCCATCACCATCAGTAGTGGCTTTATTAACTAATTGCCCTTTTTCATCAAGAATACGTAATTCCACGCCTTTTAGTGCAGAACCTTTTGCCAGTGATTGTGTAAATACATCAACCTGATCTTGATAGCTATGCAATGACACGCCAATATCACTGAGCGTAAATACGGTTGCAGGGAATTGATAACTATAGCTACCTGCTTTTTGCATAATCGCTAAATAAACACCATCTTGCTGGAGTTCTTTAATCTCTTTCAGCGGCAATAAAACCGTTTCACGAGTATTTTTGGTTGGATTTAGGTCAAAACGCCCTGTGTAGGCAAGTTCGGTTTTATTGAGGAACTCTTCTGAATACCAATATTCATAATTACTACGGTATTGCCACATTGCCAAAAATTGTGGCAATTGTTTTTCATCAATGCGGAAAAAGTTCACATCCACTTTATCGACATTCAATGCGATAACTGGCAAGCCTTGTGCAACTTTGCTAGGTAATAAGGAGCCTTTACTTGCAAACCCAACTGTCGGGATAATTTGTGCCGTTTGTAATTTTTTCTCAAATGGTTGAGTTATTGTCCGTTCATTGACCGCTTTGATCCCCGTATTGACCGTAAGATTTAGCTCTCTTGATGGCGGTATATGGCGAAAGCGCAACTCCATTTGATTATCAGATAGCTCCCAAGCGCCATCTAACTTACCTGATTTAACATCAACTAAATTTAAAAATTGGCTAAAATCTTGGTTTTGCTCTAGGGGAACAGAGAAAGTAACGACAATTGCACTCGCGCCATCTAGCTGTAACTCAGAGGCATCAAGAATCGTTAACTCTTTACCTGCATAACGCTTGATCATCTCTTCTTTAGATAATTTCGTTGCAGATTTATTTTCCGTTGCAAGTGGTGCAGTCTTCGTTGGATTTTCTACCGTTGATTTGTTTTCTGCTGCAATATTTGTATCTTTTTTGCTTGTGTCGTCTGTGTTATCACAACCCGTTAGTGCAATGACAGAAGCTAATGCCGCTGCAATATAACGTTTTTTTGTCTTTAGACCCGCCAATGAAGCCCAACTAAAATGTTGATTCATGACCGATTCTTCCTTTAATAGTTAATATATTGAGCTTTCACTCTCATCTAACTCAATGAGAGCAATAAAAATTTTGACCTGATGATAAAATAGGCGAAAACTAAAATAGTTTGTATCAATCAATTATATAATTTAACAGATTGTGCGGTGAGCACCTATAAGACAAAACGGAAAAAATCTTACTATTTGGGGCAATACGGCGGGTGAAATAGGCAATAGCGGGTATAAAAATAATGAGCAAATATATCAATAGAAAATATTGCGACGACTTATAATATGCGAAGACAATAATTCAAGAAAAGAGCGCCTTTCGCATCAACAAAACGGGGAACTTATCATATTATTGAAGAGAAATAAGTTCTTCTCGGCTTAGTCCAGTACTTTCCATAATTAACTCAAGACTAATACCGTTTTTTAAAAGCGTTCTTGCTGTCGCTAGGTTTGCCTCATGCTTTCCTTTTTTAATGCCTTTTTCAATACCTTTTTCAAGGCCTTTTTCAATGCCTTTTTCAATACCTTTTTCAAGGCCTTTTTCAATGCCTTTTTCAATGCCTTTTTCAAGGCCCTCTTCCAATCCTTTCTGGTGCCCTTTTGCCCAGCCCACTTTGGCACCTTTCTCTTGCAAACGTTGTGCAATACTCATAATAACCTCTTGATGCTTTTCAGTTTTTTCACTCAATTGTTGGATTATTTTCTCAACGTTTAAGAGCAATAATTCAAGAAAAGAGCGCCTTTCGCATCAACAAAACGGGGAACTTATCATATTATTGAAGAGAAATAAGTTCTTCTCGGCTTAGCCCGGTGCTTTCCATAATTAACTCAAGACTAATACCGTTTTTTAAAAGCGTTCTTGCTGTCGCTAGGTTTGCCTCATGCTTTCCTTTTTCAAGGCCCTCTTCCAATCCTTTCTGGTGCCCTTTTGCCCAGCCCACTTTGGCACCTTTCTCTTGCAAACGTTGTGCGATACTCATAATAACCTCTTGATGCTTTTCAGTTTTTTCACTCAATTGTTGGACTATTTTCTCAACATTTGCTGCATCCATCGTAAAAAATAAATAATTGAGAATAGTAATAACATCGCTATCAGTATTATAGTGATTATTGAGCGCCTGAGCCAATAAGGAGATCACGTGTTCACTTTCATCCCGTAAATGTTTATGTTTCATGGCTAATTCCATGATGGCAACCTTACGGTAATTAACAAGTTCATTATCATCAATGACTGTGACATCAACCAAGGGAAAAGAGCGGGTATATAAATCCTTCGCCACATCCGCTAATGGAAAACAATCTGTCCATCGTTGTGAATATGGATAAGGCGAGCAATCTCCGTGGTAGAATAAAACAGGCACCACGAGCGGTAAGTGTTTATGACCTTGTTGTAAATGTTGATTCATAGCTAAAAATGCATAATGCATTAATCGCCAAGCCATCAATTTATCAGGTGACGATTGATGCTCAACAAGTAAATAAATATACCCATCACCCTCTGCGGTTTGGACCGAATATAATACGTCAGATAACCGTGAACGCAGCTGTTTATCGATGAAAGAAGAATTGGTTAACGCGAGTGTTTCAAAATCACAGAGCGCATGGATGTGAGCAGGTAAATGAAAATGGAAAAAATCTTTAGCATTCTCTATTTGCGCCATAAAACCTTTAAATGCCGCATCATGAGCTGAGTGTCGTTGTACTTTTTTCATTATTGAGCCTTATCTAAAATAAACCTATAAAAATCATCGTAGATATTTATTTTTAGGTGCAATGGATTATTGCCTTAGAAAGGGCATCACATTTGAAATGACCCTACACTCGTCCTATTTCAAGCGATAACGTGACTCATCACAAACAAACTCATCATAAAGTATTTACGCCGTTAGCATAGCTCAAAGTATCATCTCGTGATCTAGCCATATTGATGTCATTTAACTATTTCTAATTAGCAGAAACAGTGTGCCCCTACTGCTTGTCATTGCACGATAACCGTATCACTTAAGCGCAGAAAGGGTCATTAGCGACTCAGCTACTTCGCCGTGAAAGTTACTCTGAAAAACAGAAGAATTCGAACACGTGCTCAAAATATCGCCCTGCTATTTGGGCTAGAGGAAATAGTGATTAGATAAGAAAGAACAACGGCGGGCCAAAAGCACAGTGAGCCATTATCTAGCCCACTGCGGAAACTTACTTGGTATTTTTAATCGGGATAGTATCGCGTAGCCAACTACCTAACTTACGCTGGTAGAAAGGTTGAACATGTTCAGTGATAAAATGGCTAATCCCTTTTTCAGCTTCGTTAACTAAACAAAAATCAATAGACTCATTATCATTTAAATACTCACAAGCTAAAGTCCCCGCTTGATGAATAATCTCATCGATATTTTCAGTTCCGGGTACAAACTCCAATGCCACCATAAGTATGGCTTCGTCAGTATCATCATCAGCTTGGGCAGAAACTAAAAAGGCACGACGGACTACTTTGTGTTGCTTAAAGCATTCGATTAAAGCTTCCGTCAATGCTTCAGGTTCTGTTTCAAGCACACTGAGTTTTAATGAGGCCCCTTCAGGGATAATTAACTCAGTAAATTCAATATCATTATCGGCGCTTAAAGGTTTATTCGATTCATATTGCTGCGACATGCTCATGCCCTATGTAAAAATAATTGTAACTATAATAAAAAAACAGGCACGAAAAGTCGCCCCTTTCGTGCCTGTTAAGAAAACGAATAACCTTTTAGCCTGCTTTTTTCATCAGCAAGTTCGCAATTGTTCTCACTCCAATTCCCGTGGCACCTTCAGCCCACAGACTAACCGGAGATTTGCGATAAGTGGCTGAACAATCGATATGTAGCCAATTTTGGCGGTAGTTTTCAACAAAATGAGATAAAAATGCCGCTGCGGTACTCGCCCCCGCCGTATTAGATGGTGCTGCGATATTATTCAAATCAGCAAAGCTTGATGGCAGCTGCTGACGGTGGAATTCGGCTAATGGCAGACGCCAGAACAACTCATGTTCTGCATCGGAAGAATCCATTAAGTCAGCCACTAATTTATCGTCAAAGCTGAGTACGGAATGATAGTCGTTACCCACCGCTGTTTTTGCTGCGCCGGTTAACGTGGCGGCATCAATAATTAAAGAGGGTTTTTCTTTACATGCATCAATCAAACCATCAGCTAAAACCAGACGGCCTTCGGCATCTGTATTCATCACTTCCACTGACTTACCATTACGGTAACGAATGATATCACCTAATTTAAACGCGTTACTACTGACCATGTTATCCGCCAAACAGAGGAATAACTTGACGCGTTTTTTCAAACCACGATTAATCGCCAGTGCCAATGAACCAACCAATGTTGCAGCACCGCCCATATCTGCCTTCATTGAATTCATTGATGCAGAAGGTTTAATACTGTAACCACCTGAATCAAAGGTAATGCCTTTACCAACAAGACAAGCAAAAACAGGTGCATTCGCATTACCAGTTGGGTTGTAATCCAGTGCTAATAAGGCCGGAGAGCGGTTTGAGCCACGACCGACAGTATGGATACCTGCATAACCTTGCTCAAGTAGGTCTTCGCCTTTAATAATGCGATAGCTGATTTCTTCAGCTCCGATGTGGCATAGTAAATCAATAGCACGTTGCGCTAATTGCTCAGGACCTAGCTCTTCAGCTGGCGCGTTAATCACATCACGCACCCAATCAATCGTACGGATACGACTTTCTAACTCTTGGCGTTCAGCTTCTGGCAAAATTGGCCATTCAATTGTTCTCGCCCCTTTTGGTGCACGGAAACCTTGCCAAAATGCCCAACTTTTTTCCAGATCCCAACCTTCACCTGTCAAAGAAACATTACGAATACCTTGGCTATCCAATTTACGTCCTGCGCTTTGTACTGCACAAAGCTTGCCTGGATGTTTTAAATGAATAGTGATTCCTTTATCACCAGAACTGATCAGTGCACCTTCACCCCAACAAGGAGCTGCGGCTTCAAATGAAATCATTACTGGCATAATCTGTTTTGTCATTGTTTCTCCCACTTTATCTGTTTTTTTACAGGCAGCTTTTATCTATTTCTATAGCTGATAAAAGTAACTTAACTTATTAGAGGCTAAATAGGTATCAAGATAGTGCTCATAAATAAAAACCGGACTGTTCGCCCGGTTCATCGATTCAATTTGGCCATTATTCAAACTCATCTAGCCAAACTAACAAAATGGCTTCTAAGATTTTTTCATTAGATTTTTGTGGGTCATCATCAAAATCTTCTAATTCACAAATCCATTGGTGCATATCTGTGAAACGTACTGTTTTTGGATCCAAATCCGGATACGCATCATACAATGCTTCGCCGATTTCTCGGCTATTAGACCATTTAAGGCTCATCTTCGTTTCCCCACACAGTTGATTGTATCAGTATCAATGTTCACGAGCGTGATTAATTGTATATTTTGGGATCTCAACAACCAAATCTTCGTCAGCAACGAGCGCTTGACAGCTTAAGCGACTTTCTGGCTCTAATCCCCACGCTTTATCAAGCATGTCATCTTCTAATTCACTGCTTTCTTCTAGGGAATCAAATCCTTCACGAACAATACAATGACATGTAGTACAAGCACATGATTTCTCGCATGCATGCTCAAGTTCAATACCTGAACGCAATGCAACATTTAAAATCGACTCGCCCTGTTGTGCATCAACAACCGCACCTTCCGGACATAACTCTGTATGAGGTAAAAAAACTATTTTAGGCATAATTATATCTCATCCACAGATTGGCCTGATAACGCTTGACGAATAGAAGCATCCATTCGACGCGCAGCAAACTCCTGTGATTGCTTATCCAGTTGTTTAATGGCATTCTCAATAGCGGTAGGGTCTGTACCTTCTACCGCTTCAATTAAAACATTGACTGCATTATCAATCGCTGACTCTTCTTCTGGAGTCAATAGATTGGCATCTTGTGCTAATGCACTTGTCAAACTTTCAAGGACTCTTGCAGCTTCAACTTTTTGCTCCGCTAAGCGGCGCGCACTAAGATCATCTTGCGCGTTAGTCATTGAATCTTTAATCATGCTTGAAATTTCAGTATCCGTGAGACCATATGATGGTTTGACTTGAATCGAAGCTGCAACGCCTGTCGATTTTTCCATGGCACTCACGCTTAATAAACCATCCGCGTCAACTTGGAAGGTGACACGAATATGTGCGCCCCCCGCTGGCATCGGAGGAATATCACGTAATGTAAAGCGGGCTAATGAACGACAATCAGCAACCATCTCACGCTCACCTTGAACGACATGAACCGACATCGCCGTTTGCCCGTCTTTAAACGTGGTAAATTCTTGAGCTCGTGCTACAGGTATCGTGGTATTACGGGGAATAATTTTTTCTACCAGTCCGCCCATTGTTTCAAGGCCTAGAGATAGAGGGATCACATCCAATAATAGCATGTCGCTATCCGGTTTGTTTCCGACCAAAATATCCGCTTGAATAGCCGCTCCTATTGCAACCACTTTATCTGGATCAATCGAGGTAAGGGGCTGTTTGCCAAAGAACTCGCCCACTTTATTTCTGACGAGAGGCACACGCGTCGAACCACCAACCATCACCACATTAAGTACATCTTCTGGCTCTACTTGTGCATCTTTCAAGGCACGACGACACGCCATCAGTGTACGTTTTACGTGGTTTTGGATCAGTTGCTCAAAGACATCACGTTGAATTTCACCTTGCCATTGTGGCAAGTTAATTGATGCTGTATTTGCCTCACTGAGGGCAATTTTAGCGTCTGTAGCGACATTTAATAACTGACGGGTTAAATGGTGGTTACCTTGAGTGACTAAGCCTGCTTGCTCTGCAATCCACTGTGCTAGCACATGGTCAAAATCATCACCACCCAAGGCTGTGTCGCCACCTGTCGCTAACACTTCAAAAACACCACGACTCAGGCGTAAGATAGAAACGTCAAATGTTCCTCCGCCTAAATCATAAACGGCAATAACCCCTTCTTGTCCTGAATCAAGACCATAAGCAATAGCGGCAGCCGTAGGCTCATTTAACAAACGCAGGACATGCAATCCTGCAAGACGGGCTGCATCCTTTGTACCTTGGCGCTGGGCATCATCAAAGTAAGCAGGAACAGTGATCACCACACCGTCCATTTCCCCCCCCAACGTTGCTTCTGCCCTCTTCGCTAGCGTTTTTAAAATGTCAGCAGAGACTTGAATCGGATCAACTTGCCCCGCAGCGGTTTGAATAAACGGTAAACCATTTTCACTTGCCGTAAAATTATAAGGTAGCTCAGGATAACGCTGTTGAATATCGGCCAATGAACGCCCCACCATCCGTTTGACGGAGATGATGGTATTTACAGGATCGCGTTCAGCTAATTGTTTCGCTGCCCAGCCGACCTGTTTATTATCAGCCTGATAATTAACAACAGAAGGTAATAAATAGCGTCCTTCGTGATCAGGCAAAGCCGCCGCCTCACCGCTACGCACAGTCGCTATCAAAGAGTGAGTTGTGCCGAGATCAATACCCGCTGCTAACTTACGTTGGTGAGGTGCAGCCGTCATACCCGGTTCGCTGATTTGCAGTAAAGCCATAATCGTTTCTCTTAAAAATCATCCAGTAAACGTTCTTCGAGCTGTTCTGCCTGTTGTTGCAGTTTATCGAGAAAACGTAATTTTCGTACTGTGTCAGCCGCCTGTTCCCACTGCTCACGATCAAGTTGTTCAACCATCACAAGAGAGCGCGTTTTTTGCATCTGTTTTACTTTAGCCATAAACTCAGTGAGTAAATCGTTCGCCTCACTGTGGCGCTCGATATTGTCTAGTTCTTCGCGTAGCTCAAGTTGTTCCATTAAAAATGCAGTATCATGCATAGTATGTTGTTCGTTATTAATATCAATACCTTGTAATAACAACAGATATTCTGCACGTTTTAGTGGATGACGAAGGGCTTGGTAAGCCGCATTTATGGTTGCAGCCTGCTGAAGCGCTTGCATTTTTTCCTGTTCAGTACAGGTTGCAAAGCGATCTGGATGATATTGACGCTGTAGCGATTGAAAACATTGAGCTAGTTGTTCATTGTCTATCGCATAGCTGGGTGTTAACCCAAAAAGAGTAAAATAATCCATAAGTGCTTAGTTTCTCGAACTAGAATACCAATGTCGTTTAACAGCACCTACCTATCGTGTAGCTCACGAAAAGCGCATTGGTTAAGAATATTGTCTATAGAAAGACGTTATACGTGAAAGCTTTCCCCACAGCCGCATTCACTGCTGACATTAGGGTTATTAAATTTAAAGCCTTCGTTTAAACCTTCTTTGACAAAATCCAGCTCAGTGCCATCTAAATAGACGATACTTTTGCCATCAACGATCACTTTGACACCCTTATCTTCGAACACAGTGTCTTCTTCATTGATAATATCTGCAAATTCGAGAATATAAGCCATTCCTGAACAACCGGATGTTCTCACACCAAGGCGTAAACCTTCGCCTTTACCACGGCTTGCAAGAAAAGCTTGAATACGTTGCGCAGCACTTTCTGTTAGAGAAATAGACATTGCGAACCTCACTATAGAAACAAACAAGGCAGATACCCACTTAATCGCAGCATCCGCCTTCAAAATCATCATTATTATACCGACCAATGGTTCTGTCGCACAGATTTTATTTATCTATGTTTCTACAACCTAGAGGCCGGAATTTAAGCATTATTTGCCTTGGCGTTTGCTTTTATAATCCGCAATGGCTGCTTTAATTGCATCTTCCGCTAGAATTGAGCAGTGAATTTTCACTGGTGGCAATTCTAACTCTTCCGCGATAGCGGTATTTTTAATCGCTTCTGCTTCGTCTAGGCTTTTGCCCTTCATCCACTCAGTCACGAGTGAGCTTGAAGCTATGGCTGAACCACAACCGTAGGTTTTGAAACGTGCATCTTCAATGATGCCATCATCATTGACTTTAATTTGCAGTTTCATCACGTCACCACAAGCAGGCGCACCAACCATACCGCTACCCACACTTGGATCGCTATTATCAAATGAACCCACATTACGTGGATTTTCATAATGATCGATTACTTTTTCGCTATATGCCATTTTTAAGCTCCTGAAACTGTCTGATTAATGGTGAGACCATTCGATGCTGTTAAGATCTACGCCGTCTTTGAACATTTCCCATAAAGGAGACAGTTCACGTAAGTGGCCAATTGCGCCATGAATCTGTTTGATTGCATAGTCAATTTCTTCTTCTGTTGTAAAGCGCCCTAAAGAAAAACGAATTGAACTATGTGCAAGTTCATCATTCATTCCCAGTGCACGTAAAACATAAGAAGGTTCAAGGCTTGCAGAGGTACATGCAGAACCTGAAGATACAGCCAAATCTTTGAGAGACATCATCAGCGATTCACCTTCAACATAGTTGAAGCTGACATTCAGAATATGTGGCGCGCCGTTCTCTAAGTCACCATTAAGGTGCACTTCTTCAATATCTTTAATCCCATTCCACAAGCGTAAACGTAATTCACGTAACCGTGCAGATTCCTCGGCCATTTCTTCTTTCGCGATGCGATAAGCTTCACCCATACCGACGATTTGGTGAACAGGCAATGTACCTGAACGCATACCGCGCTCATGACCACCACCATGCTGTTGAGCTTCAAGGCGAACACGTGGTTTACGACGTACATAAAGAGCACCGATCCCCATAGGGCCGTACAGTTTATGTGCAGAGAATGACATCAAATCAACTTTCAGAGCTGATAAGTCGATAGGCAGTTTTCCGACACTTTGAGTTGCATCGACATGGAAAATAATGTTGCGACTACGGCACATTTCACCAATAGCCGCGATATCTTGTACAACACCGATTTCATTATTCACATGCATAATAGAAACAAGAATGGTGTCGTCACGTAAAGCAGCTTCTAGCTCTTTCAGATCAATCAAACCATTTTTTTGCGGAGCGAGGTATGTCACCTCAAAACCTTCGCGTTCTAATTGGCGGCAAGTATCTAAAACGGCTTTATGCTCCGTTTTACAAGTAACAATGTGCTTGCCTTTCTTTTGATAGAAATTAGCAGCACCTTTGATCGCCAAATTATCAGATTCTGTTGCGCCAGAAGTAAAGACAATTTCGCGTGGATCGGCATTCACCAATTCAGCGATTTGATTACGTGCAATATCAACGGCCTCTTCTGCTTGCCAACCGAAACGGTGGGAACGCGAAGCGGGGTTACCAAAAATGCCGTCCATTGTTAGACATTGCATCATTTTTTCAGCAACACGGGGATCTACCGGTGTTGTTGCTGAATAATCAAGATAAATCGGTAATTTCATTGCTCACTTACTCCAAAAGACAACGTTGTCTTCATTTTCCAATGATACTTGCGGTGCTTAATGGTTGAAACGCCACCACGTTATGTATCTAACTGCAATTTATTAAAATATTGTATAATTAAGCACGGACATTAATAATTGTTTCAGGTGAAAGTCCACCTAATGTTGCACGACGTTTTTCATTATCTTGTCTATCGGCAACATCCATCACTTCCTGATTCTTAACCAGCTCATCAAGGCTAATGCTACTAAGGAAGCTCGTAATTCTGTCACTTAAATCGCGCCATAGCGCATGAGTCAGGCAACGATCACCATTTTGGCAACCTTCTTTGTTACCTTGGCAACGCGTCGCATCAACAGATTCATCAACCGCAGCAATGACTTGAGCAACAAAAATTTGATCGGCATCTCGGCCAAGTAGGTAACCACCACCTGGACCACGAACACTCGACACGAGCTCGTTTTTACGTAAGCGAGCGAAAAGCTGTTCAAGATAAGAGAGGGAAATTCCCTGACGCTCAGAAATATCAGCTAGGGGCACAGGCCCTGTCTGAGAGTGTAATGCGACATCTAGCATCGCCGTTACTGCATAACGTCCTTTGGAAGTGAGTCTCATAACATATACTCCGTGGTAAAATATAGGCCAATTGTGACATTCCCGACTAATTTAGTCAACTATTTACCTGACTAATTTACTCAAGTATTCTGCACGGAGTAACCACTCATTTTTTAGCCCATTTTTCCATCGACGTCAGGATACCACGTAAAATATGTAGCTCTTGGGTTTCAATATGAGCACGGGTAAATAACCGTCTTAATTTATTCATAATTAATCCCGGATGTGCCTTACGAATGAACCCAGACTCATTCAATACGCTTTCAAGATGCACATAAAAACGTTCTATATCTTGTGCAGGGGGATATTCTACCTCAGACGAATCTGAGTTAACCGCATTTTTTTCATCTAAGGCTAAATATGCCATTCTAATTTCATAACTGACTAACTGCACTGCCATCGCCAGATTGAGAGAACCGTATTCGGGGTTGGTTGGAATATAGAGATGGTACTGACATTTCTGCAATTCTTCATTGGTCAACCCGATACGCTCACGACCAAAAATAATGGCAACAGGCGCCGTTTTCGCTTGCTCAACTGATTTTTCTCCACATTCACGTGGCGCAACCATCGGCCAAGAGAGTGTCCGTGAGCGTGCACTAGTGCCAATCACTAACTGACACCCTTCTAATGCTTCATCTAACGAATTGACAATTGTTGCCTGGCCAATGACATCACTGGCCCCCGCAGAGAGCGCAATGGCATGTGAATCAGGTTGTACTTGAGGATTAACAAGATAAAGATTGGATAACCCCATCGTTTTCATAGCGCGGGCTGTAGAGCCCATATTGCCTGTGTGTGAGGTCTCAACAAGAATAATGCGGATATTGTCTAACATGATTTAGTCGTTTTTCAAAAAATAATCGCAAGAGTTTAACACAAAATTGCTTATTGTGACGAACATCTATATAATCCGCCCACTCAATGTTTTTCGTTCTTTAACATTCCAGTGGAAAAAGCCCATGCATCCGATGCTTAATATCGCCATACGTGCAGCACGTAAGGCTGGTAATCATATAGCTAAAAGCTATGAAACGCCTGACAATGTCCAGATTTCACAAAAAGGTTCCAATGACTTCGTTACCAATGTCGATCGTGAAGCTGAACATTTCATTATCGAGATCATCCGTAAATCATACCCAGAGCACACCATCATTACTGAAGAGAGTGGTGAATTACTCGGTAAAGAAGATGATATTCAATGGGTAATTGATCCACTGGATGGTACGACAAACTTCACCAAACGCTTCCCACATTTTTCTGTATCTATCGCTGTTCGTGTTAAAGGCCGTACTGAAGTTGCAGTGGTTTACGATCCAATGCGTAATGAGTTATTTAGCGCTGTTCGTGGCCAAGGTGCACAATTAAACGGTTATCGTCTGCGTGGTGCTGATGCTCGCGAATTAGATGGGGCAATCGTTGCTACTGGTTTCCCTTTCAAACAAAAACAACATTCCGTTGTGTTCATGAATATCATGAGCAAAATGTTTGATAGCTGTGCTGACTTCCGCCGTACAGGTTCAGCAGCCTTAGACTTATGCTATGTCGCCGCTGGCCGTGTTGATGCCTACTATGAAATTGGTTTGAAACCTTGGGATTTCTTGGGTGGTGAGCTAATTATGCGTGAAGCAGGCGGCATCATGACTGACTTCGTAGGTAACCATAACTATTTAGCTTCAGGTAACATTGTTGCGGGTAGCCCACGCATCGTGAAAGATATTTTGTCTGTTATGCGTGAAGAGCTGTCAGAAGCATTAAAACGTTGATCGCGTTGTCGTATCATGATGAAAAAGACGTTGAGCATCGCTCAACGTCTTTCATTTATAACAAAGTCTAAAGTCATACTCACTATTTTCTTGCCTTTCCTCTCATCATCCCCAAATCGCACTCGTGTTGATTAGTCGACGGTATAATGGCCCTAGCATCCTGAGCAGTGAGTTCATGCACAGATACTTTCTCATCACAGTATATTCTGTTATCAATATGGCTCGAATATACCTAAGTGTATGATTCTATGAGTGTGCAGCGATTTTTGGTCGTATAAACAAAGCTGGAATTGCCAAAAGAGCCATTAAATAAAAGACAATGCCATGCTGATCGGGAACCCGTTCATAAATAGCCCCCACCATGACAGTGATAATCGCTAACCCTCCCCCCGTGGCTAATGCCGAATAAACACCTTGTAATGGAATAATTTCATTCTCTTTGCGCGCACTAATAAAACGCATTGCCGCCAAATGACATACCGTGAAAGTACCGCTGTGCAATATTTGAACGATAATGAGAATAGGTAATGAAGTGAAAGCCCCCATGAGTCCCCAACGGATAATTCCACTCACAGCAGAGAGTAAAAGTAAGTTACGCGAGCTCCAGCGGCGAAATAACTTCTTGCTCAACATAAAAACAATCACTTCAGCCACAACGCCAAGCGCCCATAATCGACCTATCACAACATCTGAGTAGCCAGCCTCTTTCCAAAATAACGAAGCATAACCATAGTATGCTGCGTGAGCACCTTGCAGTAAGGTGACGCAAATTAAAAACTTAACGACATTTTTATCGGCAATAAGTTGCTTAAAAGACACCTTATCTTCATCTGCAACCATCGGGGCGCCTTTAGGCATGATGGCGGGTTTTAACATCGTCGTGAGTAATAACGCTAAACAGCTAATAATTAAGGCCGCCATAATTGATTTATGACCTAATATATCAGCAAAATAGCCCATAACTATCGAGCCAATAATAAAAGCAATGGAGCCCCAAAGCCTAATTTGTCCATAATCGAATGGAAATTGTTTTTGCCATGTTCCCGCTAATGAGTCACCGAGTGGCACCAATGGTGCAAAAAATAAATTAAATCCAACCATGACAAAAAATAGCCATGCCCAATGGGAACCAAACGCAAAAGCGATAGAGAATAACAACGATAATGCCGCCAATATTCTTAATGCATTAATGAGGCTTGATGGATCCTTTACCATCGGTGTAATGAACATTGCACCAAGGAAACGTGCAGCGAGTCCAACCCCCAACAGTATCCCGCTCATTTCAGCATCAATTCCCTCCCCCTGTAACCATATAGGCCAGAATGGTAGAAAAATACTGTAAGCGAAAAAATAGGTAAAATAATCAATCGCCAGCCAGCGAGTTGATGGGATTACCATTATTCCTCCTTTTTTCAATGCAAAAAACCCGCTTTTACCAACGTGTAGAAGCGGGTTTAAAAAATTAAATTAATTTAATTTTATGCGTAAACTGGGTATTTTGCGCAAATATTCAATACTTTTTGTTTGGTACTTTCAATGGTCGCTTCATCATTGAGGTTATCCAGAACATCACACATCCAGCCCGCCAGCTCACGCGCATCCGCTTCATTAAAACCACGGCGCGTAATGGCTGGTGTACCTACACGAATACCAGAGGTAACAAATGGACTCTTAGGATCGTTAGGAACACTGTTTTTGTTCACCGTGATATTCGCACGACCCAATGCTGCGTCTGCATCTTTACCTGTGATATCTTTATCAACCAAATCAACTAAGAATAGGTGATTTTCAGTACCGCCAGACACTACTTTATAGCCGCGTTGCTGGAAAATTTCTACCATTGCCTTCGCATTTTTAGCAACTTGCTGTTGATACGTTTTAAATTCAGGCTCCATCGCTTCTTTCAGTGCTACCGCTTTACCCGCAATCACATGCATTAGCGGACCACCTTGAGAACCAGGGAATACTGCGGAGTTTAGTTTTTTATACAGCTCTTCATCACCACCCTTCGCTAAGATTAAGCCACCACGTGGACCCGCCAAGGTTTTGTGTGTTGTTGTCGTTACGATGTGTGCATGAGGAACAGGGTTAGGATACACACCTGCTGCAATTAGACCCGCTACGTGAGCCATATCAACAAATAGGTAAGCATTGATGCTATCTGCGATTTCACGCATTTTAGCCCAATCAACAATGCCTGAATAAGCAGAGAAACCACCGATGATCATTTTTGGCTTATGTTTCTGAGCTTGTGCTTTGATGTCTTCATAGTCGATTTTACCGCTTTCATCGATACCATAAGGAACGATGTTATACAGCTTACCGGAGAAGTTAACTGGTGAGCCATGCGTTAAGTGACCACCGTGCGCCAAGTTCATACCTAATACGGTATCACCGGGTTGCAGTAACGCCATATAAACAGCTGCGTTAGCCTGTGAACCTGAGTGAGGCTGTACGTTTGCATAGTCCGCACCAAATAGCGCTTTTGCACGGTCGATTGCTAGCTGCTCAACCACGTCAACATACTCACACCCACCATAATAACGCTTACCCGGATAACCTTCGGCATATTTATTTGTTAGCTGAGATCCTTGAGCCTGCATAACTCGTGGACTGGTATAGTTTTCTGAAGCAATTAATTCAATATGTTCTTCTTGACGTTGAACTTCTTTCTCCATTGCTTCCCACAGTTGTGGATCATAATCTGCAATATTCATTTCACGCTTTAACATTCGCTTCTCCTGCCTCAGCCATTCAATAAGTTGATAACAAAACTATCGCAATAGCACACAGTGTAAACTCTTTTTCTTCAGGGTGATAGCCCTAAAGAAAAAATATACGCAAACGTTTGCATATATTTTAATTGCCCTAAAAAGAGTTCGGTTGTATCGAGATAAAATCAGTCATATTCACACTGTAAAAACATTAAATACTGTTTTTTTCTATCTGATTTTATAAAGCCTCTATTTTTCAACTCTTTTTGTAATAGACCTATTTACATTGTGTATTAAAAGTTATAAGTTGTATTGAAAATGCATGTTATAAAAATTCATCTTCTAATGAAATTATTTCAGGAGAACCTGTATGCTAGACAGCCAAACTATCGCCATTGTTAAATCAACCATTCCAGCCATTGCTGCGACAGGACCAAAATTAACGGCTCACTTCTATGAAAGAATGTTCAAGCAACATCCTGAGCTAAAAGATATTTTTAACATGACGCATCAAAGTAACGGTTCACAGCGCGAGGCGTTATTTAATGCTGTTTGTGCTTATGCAACACACATTGAAACCCCAGAAGCGTTAATTTCTGCGGTAGAAAAAATCGCGCAAAAACATGCAAGTTTAAACATCAAACCTGAACATTACCCAATTGTTGGCGAAAACTTACTGGCCGCCATTGATGAATTACTCAGCCCAGGCCAAGAAGTCCTTGATGCGTGGGGTAAAGCCTATGGTGTTCTCGCTGATATTTTTATCCACCGTGAAGCGGAGATTTATCGCAAAAATGCCGATAAAGTCGGTGGTTGGGAAGGCTTACGTGAATTCCGAGTTGCTGCTAAACAAGCACAAAGTGATGTCATCACGAGTTTTGAATTTTTACCTGTCGATGGTCAACCTGTCGCTGATTATCGTCCAGGGCAATATATTACCCTCTATATCAATGATGATAGTTTGGCCAATCAAGAGATCCGCCAATATTCACTCACGACCGCACCAAATGGTCGCAGCTATCGTATTGCTGTAAAACGAGAAGATAAAGGTATTGTTTCTAACCATATCCATCAAAATCTCAATGAAGGTGATATTGTTTACTTAGCGCCACCATGTGGCGATTTCTTCATTGATATTGATAATAAAACCCCGGTCACGCTAATTTCTGCGGGGGTCGGCTTAACACCAATGTTGAGTATGCTCAATCAGTTAACAAAAGAAGGCCATGAGGCACAAATCAATTGGCTACACGCAGCGGAAAATGGTGCGGTTCATGCGTTCCAGCATGAAGTTAACAAGCATTTAACTCATCATCAAAACAGTCACTCTGCGGTATGGTTTAATCAGCCTCGTTCAGAAGATAAGCAAGGTTTCGACTATCAATTCAGTGGATTGATGGATCTTTCACAAGTAAAAGAGTGGCTTGTAGAGCCGAATATGCACTTCTATTTTTGTGGCCCCGTTGGTTTTATGCAATACATTGGTAAGCAATTGATTGAAATGGGGATATCTGAAGATAATATTCATTATGAGTGTTTTGGCCCTCACAAAGTCCTATCCTTAAACTAATTTAAAATTTAGCGGTAATGGTTTCGCATATTAAACACTGTTCTAATCCCATTCCTGTGTTTATGCCATTACCGCCTTTTATCAAACCAGCGATATCTTTTACTGCTTGACAGATTAACCTTCCCTTCCCCACACTCAATCCCCTCTACCATTATTTTCCTGAGCGTTGGCTTCGATAAAACAGGGGTGATGTATCGCTAAATAGCCATAAAAAAGAGCTGTGCGAGCACACACAAAACCAGCTCAATGGCAGAAATCAGGAGTTACACAATGAGGGATTGATACAACGATAATAGGGCTTCGAGAGCGTTACAACGCCTGAAAAATATAATGCTTCCGCTGGATATTGATGGTGCGGATCCCTAAGAACATACACAAGTATGTCACTAGGGCCCGCAAAAGAAGAGCACAAGGTGATGACACAAAATAAGATGAGGGTTGCGGGTTAAATCGCTTCCTCGTCTTGCTCCCCTGTTCTAATTCGGATAACACGGGCAACATCATAGACAAAAATTTTGCCGTCACCAATCTTGCCTGTTTGAGCCGTTTGCATGATCGTTTCGACACAGTTTTCAACGATGTCATCAGGCACAACGATCTCAATTTTAACTTTTGGCAAGAAATCCACCATATATTCTGCGCCACGGTATAATTCTGTATGGCCTTTTTGACGACCAAAACCTTTCACTTCGGTTACCGTCATACCAGTAATCCCAACTTCAGCTAAGGCTTCTCGGACATCATCCAGTTTGAAAGGTTTTATAATTGCATCAATTTTTTTCATAAATAGTTCCTGTTATGACCAATTTTTACGGCCAAAACCCGACGTGATTGGATAACGACGATCTTTCCCGAAGTTACGCACCGTAATGCGAGGCCCAACAGGTGCTTGGCGGCGTTTATATTCATTAATATCGACAAGGCGCACAACGCGACGCACAATCGCCTCATCAAAACCTTGTTCAATCAGTTGTGCGACAGAATAATCTTTTTCTACATAGCCTTCCAGCAATGCATCTAAAATATCATAAGGTGGTAAGCTATCTTGGTCGAGTTGCCCCGGCGCTAATTCCGCTGAAGGTGGTCTATCGATCACGCGTTGTGGGATCGCTGGAGACACGGTATTACGGTATTGTGCTAGCTCGAAAACTAATGTTTTTGGCACATCTTTTAGCACATCAAAACCACCCGCCATATCACCATATAAAGTCGAATAACCAACAGCAGATTCACTCTTATTACTGGTTGTCAGCACTAAACGGCGACGTTTATTTGACATTGCCATCAAAATAACTGCACGACAACGCGCTTGTAAGTTTTCTTCTGTGGTATCGACTTGCGTTCCTTCAAACATTGGTTGAAGCTGTGCCATAAAAGCATCAAACATAGGCTCAATTGACACAATATCAAATTCAACTCCCAACAGTTCAGCTTGCTCTTTCGCATCATGAATGCTCATTTCTGACGTGTAACGAAATGGCATCATGACGGCTTGAACACGCTCCTGACCAATTGCATCTACTGCAATCGCAACGGTAAGACCTGAATCGATCCCGCCCGATAAGCCAAGTATCGCGCCATTAAAACCATTTTTATTAATATAGTCACGAGTTGCCATAACGAGTGCTTGATAAACCTGAGCAACAGGCGACAATACAGGAGGTAACTTTTCCATAGGCACGATGCTGAGTTCGTTGAACTGGCAGTTCACCACTTGTTCTTCGAATTCCATGAGTTGATGAGTCATATCACCATTACTGGCCAAAACCTTAGACGCGCCGTCAAAAATCAGTTCATCCTGACCGCCAACTTGGTTCAAATAGACAATTGGCAGCTGTGTGCGTTGGCAATGAGCGACCAGCAAATCACTACGAATATGTTCTTTATGACGATCATACGGAGATGCGTTAATCGTTAATAATAACTCGGCGCCAGCTTGTTTAATGGCATCAACAGGGGCATCGAACCAAATATCTTCACAAATGAGTAAGCCTATGCGATAACCTTTAAAATCGATAACAGCGGATTTATTGCCCGCAGAAAAATAACGCGGTTCATCAAAGACACCATAATTTGGTAATTCTTGCTTAAAATAACGCGTTAATAACTTTCCTTGATAGAAAAAAGAGAGTGCATTATACATTTGACCCGCTTCATTCCATGGATGACCAACAATAATGGCGGTTTCAGTACTCGCATTTTGTAAACGTTCTAATTGCACTAAACAGCGCTGGTTAAAATCGGAGCGAAATAGCAGATCCTCTGGGGGGTATCCCGTGAGTGATAGCTCAGAGAACATCACAATGTCAGCAATATCTTTTTGTTTCTCAAAAACCTGCAACATACGATCGCAGTTACCTTCAATATCACCCACTAACCAATTTAATTGAGCTAATGAAATATTAAGCTTACGGCTCATAAGGTATTTATTCTCCCGAGCATTTATATTGATACCTTCATTCACTCTTAGCCGTGACTCGTTTACGGCGACTATGTCTTGAGTCACTTAACAGGATAAATGTAGACTATGTTATTCATTATTCTTTGAAGTCATTCGCTTCTAAATCGTGACGAGCCAATAACTTATAAAACTCTGTACGGTTTCTTCCCGCCATACGAGCCGCTTGAGTGACATTACCTTTCGTCATTTGCAGTAACTTGCGTAAATAGTTCAATTCGAATTGGTTACGCGCTTCAACAAAGGTTGGCAATGCCGTATTTTCACCTTGTAAAGCTTGGCTCACTAATGCTTCACTAATAACAGGTGTTGTCGTCAACGCAACACATTGTTCGATTACGTTAACTAATTGACGCACGTTACCCGGCCAGCTGGCTGACATTAAGCATTTCATTGCCTCGGTGGAAAAACTACGTACAAACGGTTTATGCCTTGATGCCGATTCACGTAATAAATGATTCGCCAAAATAGGGATATCTTCTGCTCTTTCGTTCAGTGCAGGTATCCGTAAGTTCACGACATTCAAACGATAATAGAGGTCTTCCCGAAATTCATTTTTTTCCATGGCTTTAGGCAAATTACGATGGGTAGCAGAAATAATCCGCACATCGATGTCTAAGTCACGGTTACTCCCTAATGGCCGTACTTTACGCTCTTGTAACACACGCAGTAATTTCACCTGTAAAGGCATTGGCATATCACCTATTTCATCAAGAAATAAGGTGCCACCACTCGCTGCAAAAAATAGCCCTTCACGGCTACTCACAGCACCTGTAAATGCCCCTTTTGCATGACCAAAGAGTTCTGACTCTAATAACTGTTCAGGTAAAGCGCCACAGTTGATAGCAATGAATGGCTTATTCGCCCGAGGACTGGCCTTGTGAATGGCTTGCGCGAGGACTTCTTTACCTGTACCACTTTGCCCATTAATTAATACGCTGACATCCGATTGTGCCACCATATGGGCTTGTTCTAGCAGCCGAATCATCAACGGGCTACGTGTCACAATCCCCTCGCTCCACTCTTCATCACTGATCGGTGTTGAAGACAATGCCAGTGCGTCATCAATCGCTTTATACAATGCATCTTTATCAACAGGCTTAGTGAGAAAACTAAATACCCCCCGTTGGGTTGCTGCAACGGCATCAGGTATAGAGCCATGGGCAGTTAAGATGATCACAGGTAAGTTAGGATGGTGTTTTTGAACTTCATCAAACAGCGCCATGCCGTCCATTTCATCCATTCGCAAGTCGCTAATGACTAAATCAACTTTTTCTTTTTGTAGTAGCTTTAACGCTTCCATTCCGCTTTCAGCTGTTATGACTTTAAACCCTTCGCTGCTTAAGCGCATACCAAGTAATTTCAGCAGGCTAGGATCATCATCCACCAACAATAGATTTGCTGATTTACGGCTGGTCATTACGCTCACTCTCCAATTGATTATTTGTGGTTGAATTTTCGCTCTCAGTAACAGGCTTCTCTACTTTAACCGCTTCTTTGGCCTGATTTTTATCAACTGCTTCTACCTCTTTTTCTGTTTCATTGGTATTTTGCTTGCGGGAAGAGAGCTGTCTTTCAATATCTGTCAAATTCTCTAATTTGCGTGATGTCGTGTCCAACTCAAAGAGTAGTCGAGCATTCTCCTCTTTCATACGATCAAGCTTATTATCTGTTTCTTGCTGTAAGCGCTTAAAACGAGAATTGGCTTCCGCGAGATTGATAATTTGTACTTGCTGCTCACGCCAGAGCTGAAGTAACGGACGAATTGCCGTCGGGAAGTTAAGGCTAAAGGTATTCATGCTATCGACCATTTTACGTCGCTCAGCAATCGAGGGCTCTGCTGCTCCCATAAGAATACTTTGTTGAAATGCATTCGACCAATTATCAATAGACAGTTGTAAGGCTTGTGCGCGGGCTGTTTTCGGATCAAGACGATCGGCACAATCCATCATCCTCAGCCAAAAAAGGGCATTTTCACGCGCACTCTGCTGCTGATTATCCCAAATTCCATGGCAATCAGCATAACGGTAGTCTGTGACTTTGACCTCGGGTACCACAACTTGCGCCAATGTATCTAATGGCGATTGTCCACTTTTAGTCGCACACCCTGTCAAAATTAATGACAATAATAATGCGCCTAACTGTACCGTTTTTCGCTTTTGGATAAATGTCGTTGTTTTTTTCGTTAATTCGATGTATCGCTTTGACAGCATTGTCAAATGCAGTGCTGTCAAAACATCTGTAGACCTATTTGCCATTATTATTCATTCTCTGCAGTTAAAGGCAGTTCAATTCTAAAGCAGACATCTGCTAATTTATGGGGAACAAGTGACAATTCACCCCCCATTTGCTTAATACAATCTTGCGCAATACTTAATCCTAGACCACTTCCTTTGACGGCCCCTTTTCTCACCAGTGACCCTTGATAGAAAGGTTCAAAAATCATACTTTGCTCTGATTCAGGAATAGGCGTGCCAGTATTAGCAACTTCAATGACAAGCTTATTATCTATTCTGCGGCTTGTGATCCAAATATTACCTGATTCACTGCCATAGTGCACCGCATTGGAGTAGATATTATCAATAACACGTCCAAGTAACGTTGGTTCAGCAAGGCAATGATCAATTCGTAAACGGATATCTGTTTGAATATTTTTCGCTCTCGCTGGTAAATTATGAGCCATAACAATGTCTTCAATCAATTTTTGTAAGTCGACATGCTGTGCTTCTGGCGGACTATCAGCCAACTTGCGATTATAATCGAGAAGCTGTTCAATAAGTTGCTGAAGATGCTTACTACTATGATCTAAAATTTCGACGACTTCTTTTTGTGAAGCGGTGAGTGGCCCTGCCACTTCATCCGCAAGTAATTCTGTGCCTTCACGCATACTGGCTAATGGTGTTTTAAGTTCATGAGAAATATGCCGTAAAAATTCATGTCGCTGTGACTCTAGCCAAGCCAAGCGTTCACTTAACCAGATAATACGCTGCGCTAAAGACCGTAGCTCACGGGGTCCTTTGAATTGCTTAAGATTATTTGTTAAGGTCCTTCCCGTGCCTAACCGATTGATCATTCGCTCAATCCCTTTCACAGGTCCAATAATCATCCGTGTAAATAGCGCAACCAATAAAACGCTTAATAGAAATAGGATCAGACTTTGCCAACCAAAGAGTTGCCCTTTATTTGCAATCGCTTTTTGTAGCTGCTCGCCTCGACTAAAAATGACATCACGCGTTTCTTGTATCAATACATTATTTTGTTCAGAAAATTGGCTTAATGCGGTCGTGACTTCTTTTGGTGGCTCACTATTTTCACAAACCACTGTTTTTAGCTCACTCAATGCTTGAGAAAGCGCTGAAGTATCTGTTTCTTTAGGCAGTATTGTTTTCTGCCGTTCGAACATTTGTTGATAATCAGAGAATTGTTTTAAATAAAGCGAATGTAAAGAGGCATCTTTTAATACACAATACTGACGGTAGCTTCTTTCCATTTCTAAAGCTAATCCCCCCATAGCCTCACTACGGCGAGTATCCAAAAGTGTTGTTTTATTAATTTGAGCCGCTTGGTTACTTAATTGCTCCAAACTTTGATAAGCCTGATAAGCCAATACCAATAGCGGTAATAGCACTAACCAAAATGCCATGACAACCAATTGGCGCAGGGAGCGCGGAAATAGACGCCATTTACTCAATGCATTCATCTCACACCTATTAAACGTGGTTCCATGGTAGCAGAACTGAGTACATTAGGTGAACCTGATTACGACAGTTCAGTTTTCCACTTCAAAAAAGGATGATCCCGCTAGTCACAGCAAGCAATGTGCCAATCTATTTGAAAACAAGAATGAATATGAAAAGAATGAATATGAAAAGAATGAATTTGGGGATAAAAACAGGAAGGCGGAATAAAGTGTTCAACTCTATTCCGCCAGCGATTTACTGATGTGATATATGATTATCTCTCTATAATCATATAGGTGGTGCCTCACTCCACGTGTCGTCCGGTGTTTGATAAGGTCTAAAGACGAATATCTGTGCTGTTGGACGGTAGGCACCTTACTTTGGCATCATTCTTGCTTTATGTGGTATGTTCCCACCTTATTGTGGACCGACATAATAATGTTGAATGAGCAACTGAATATTATTATGCATACATCGTGCCAACTTTTCAATATATTTTTTATTTAATTGAAAATTAAGGGTTTTTATTTAAAATCTCACAATTAATTTCTTTTTCTGGCCCTAAACCTATCACCCATTATCACAAATTGTCTCTTATTAAAGACACCTATCACCCGGATATAAATTATCCTTTAATTTCAATAATTTAAATGTCGCCAATTAGCGACAGTCTAATAGTGGGTTTGTCGCTAAATTTATACACATCCGTAAATACGCCTGATTGCCTACCCCTAAAACCACAAAATCATTAATAAAATTACTTAATAAAAGTATTAGCTGTAAGTATCAAAAAGAAAAAACAACAACAAAATGACTAACTATATTGATATTTATTAACTTGTTATTTTTAACGGGAAATTTCACCAATCTAAAAACATCAACAATACTTAAGTTAAGGTGATCTTTTTTAGCCTTCGAAAACTCAATGAGGAAATTTATGAACGTACAATCAAACAATAGGATAGAAACCATTGATATGCAGCCCGCGCTGCATGTGCTGGAACAAACTATCGGTTTTGTCTTCCAAGCTGCGCTACGTGCTGCTGTGCAGTTAAATATCGCAGACCATTTAACACAGGGAGCAAAAACCATTCATCAGTTAGCCGATAGCATGAATGTGGATGCAAAAATAATTAAAAAAATCCTGCGAGTACTTGCGACACGTAACATTTTTACCTGCCAAGGGGGAACCCATTACGCGCTCACTCCAGAAGCCGCATTTTTATGCTCGGATCACCCCTACTCATTACGTCCCGCAATCCTCTGGCTGACAGATAAAACCTTTTGGTTAACCAGTGCAAGGTTTGCACAATTCGCTTATGGAAGAAAGCCATTTGAAGAGCTATTCGGCGCTACATTCTTTGAGTACTGGGAAAAAAAGGCTTCACAACCGGATGGTTTTGATGAAGGGCAGGCTTCTTTATCAAAGATTGAAAATGAATTTATCCTACAAAACTATACCTTTCCCCAAAATATTATTGTTGCCGATATTGCCGGCGGCTTAGGCAACCTACTTCTTGAAGTATTAGCCCGTAATCCCTCATTGAAAGGGATTTTATTTGATAAAAAGCATGTGCTTGAAAAAAATATTTTGTCCAAATTAAACGATAATACTCGCTGGAAATTGCAATCGGGTTCTTTTTTTGAGCAGTGTCCAGAGGCCGATATCTATTTGTTGAAATACATCACTCATGATTGGCCCGATGATAAACTTGTTGAGATATTTAAAACTATTCGCAACGCAATGAAGCCCACCTCAAAATTACTGATCATGGATGCTGTTATCCCTGAAGATAATGCGCCTCATTTTGGAAAAGAGTTAGAACTTATATGTTTGAGTGTGATTCATGACAGTAACGAACGGACAAAAAACGAATTTATGGAATTATTTTCGCAAGCGGGTCTAAGGATCACCCAAATCATCCCAACAAACAGTCATATCAGCATCATTGAAACTGTTCCAATCTAATTCGCGGCAAACAAAAAAATAGCCCCATCAGACGGGGCTATCAGACTGCCGCTAAACCTATTATATTTGGCGGCAAGTCGAATCGGTTTTGAAAATAAACGAGGAAAATCAATTTATTGATTTTCGACTGATAACACAAAGCGGGAAAAACCACGCTTTTATCCCGCTTTGTCAACAACCTCATAGCCCCGTCAGACGGGGCTATCCACTTTATATTTAATCGAGTTAACCTAATTGTTTACGTGCATTACGGAAAATACGCATCCATGGGCCATCTTCACCCCAATTATCAGGATGCCACGAATGACTCACAGTACGGAATACACGCTCCGGATGAGGCATCATAATCGTCGCTCGGCCATCCATTGAGGTTACAGACGTGATCCCATTTACAGAGCCATTTGGGTTCGCCGGATATTGCTCAGTCACTTGCCCGTAGTTATTCACAAAACGTAACGCGACTAATCCCTTGTTTTCCAGTTGCTGAATATGAGTAGGCTGTCTTGCTTCAACGAACCCTTCACCATGAGAGACCGCGATAGGCATACGTGAGCCAACCATATCTTGCAGCAATAATGATGGGCTCTTCGCCACTTCAACTAAACTAAAGCGAGCTTCAAAACGCTCAGAACGATTGCGAACAAACCGTGGCCAGAACTCTGCCCCTGGAATTAACTCATACAGGTTAGACATCATTTGGCATCCATTACACACACCGAGAGATAAGGTATCTTGGCGCTCAAAGAAAGCGGTAAATTCGTCACGTACTTGAGGGTTAAACAGAATCGACTTCGCCCAGCCCTCTCCAGCACCTAATACATCACCGTATGAAAAACCACCGCATGCAACCAGTGTTTGGAAACCTGCTAATGATAGATTGCCCGCTAACAAATCACTCATATGCACATCGACAGCATCAAAACCAGCACGGTCAAATGCCGCTGCCATTTCAACATGAGAGTTCACCCCTTGCTCACGTAAAACAGCAACTTTAGGACGAACACCAGACATAATGTAAGGCGCGGCAATGTCATCAGCAATGTCAAAGGTCAGGTGCGTATTCAAACCTGGGTCTTGAGAGTCTAACTTAGCCTTATGTTCCTCATCGGCGCAATCTTCGTTATCACGTAAGCGTTGCATCTGCCATGTCGTTTCCGCCCACCATTCGCGTAATGTACTACGTGATTCATGATAAACTACCGTGTCACGGCTATTAATCACTAACGCATCCTCTTGCGTTACTGTGCCTAAATAATGTAGGCACTCACCCAAGCCAGCATCCGCAAAGCAAGCTTCAACATACGGTCTATCTTGTTGTTTAATTTGGATCACCGCACCTAACTCTTCATTAAACAATGCGGCTAAAATATCCTCATCAAATTCACTGATATCCACGTTAATACCGCAGTGACCAGCAAAGGCCATTTCCGCTAATGTGACAAACAAACCACCATCAGAACGGTCGTGATAAGCTAATAGCTTTTGCTCTGATAATAAGCTTTGGATAGCCGTAAAGAAGCCTGACAGCAGTTTAGGATCACGAACATCGGGCGCTTTATTGCCCAACTGGCGATAAACTTGAGCAAGTGCAGAACCACCTAGAGCATTATGTCCTTGCCCAAGGTCAATCAGCATCAATGCAGAATCAGGCTGTTGTTTTAATTCTGGGGTCACGGTCAAACGCACATCTTCAACGCGACCAAATGCACTAATAATCAATGACAATGGTGAAGTCATCTCACGCTCTGCCCCATTTTCGTGCCAGCGCGTTTTCATTGACATTGAGTCTTTACCTACTGGAATCGTTAATCCCAGAGCAGGACATAATTCTTCACCAACCGCCTTAACCGCTTGATATAAACCTGCATCTTCACCAGGGTGACCGGCTGCCGACATCCAGTTAGCAGACAGTTTCACACGTTTAAGGTCTTGCACATACGCACAAGCGATATTCGTTAACGCTTCACCAACCGCCATGCGAGCAGAAGCGGCAAAATCCAGTAATGCAATAGGTGTTCTCTCACCAATAGACATCGCTTCGCCATAATAACTATCTAGGCTAGCAGTCGTCACGGCACAATCGGCGACAGGGATCTGCCATGGCCCAACCATTTGGTCACGCGCAACCATTCCCGTTACGCTACGGTCACCAATGGTGATTAAAAAGGTCTTTTCTGCCACAGCAGGCAGGTGTAAAACGCGCTTAACCGCTTCATTTAAATTAATCGATGTTCTATCTAGCGCATCGGGTTGTGCTTTTAATGTGTCGACATTTCGCAGCATTTTAGGGGTTTTACCGAGTAGCACATCCAGAGGCATATCGATAGGCTGATTATTAAAATGCTCATCTTTCAACACGAGCTCACGCTGCTCAGTGGCTTCACCAATCACAGCAAAAGGAGCACGCTCACGTTCACAAATGGCGGTAAATAGGGGCATTTGTTCAGGGGCTACCGCTAATACATAACGTTCTTGTGATTCATTACACCAGACTTCTAATGGACTCATGCCCGGTTCATCATTAAGAATTTTGCGTAATTCAAAACAACCACCTCGGCCACCATCACTCACGAGTTCAGGCATTGCATTAGATAAACCACCCGCACCAACGTCATGAATAAAGAGAATTGGGTTGTTATCACCTAACTGCCAGCAATTATCGATCACTTCTTGGCAGCGACGCTCCATTTCAGGGTTATCACGCTGTACTGACGCAAAATCCAGATCCGCATCGGATTGACCCGAGGCCATTGAAGAGGCTGCACCACCGCCAAGCCCAATGTTCATTGATGGGCCACCAAGCACAATCAGTTTTGCACCAACTGGGATCTCCCCTTTTTGGACATGATCAGCGCGAATATTACCAATCCCCCCCGCTAGCATAATCGGTTTATGGTAGCCTCGTAGCTCTTCACCGTTGTGGCTATTGACCTTTTCTTCATAGGTACGGAAATAGCCTAAAAGCGCTGGGCGGCCAAATTCATTATTAAATGCGGCCCCCCCTAGAGGCCCTTCAAGCATAATATCGAGCGCAGTAACAATGCGTTCTGGTTTACCGAAATCTTCTTCCCAAGGCTGCTCAAATCCCGGGATACGGAGGTTAGACACGGAGAAACCCACTAACCCTGCTTTTGGTTTTGCCCCACGGCCTGTTGCACCTTCATCACGAATTTCACCACCAGAGCCTGTTGCAGCACCTGGCCACGGTGAAATTGCTGTTGGGTGGTTATGCGTTTCCACTTTCATCAAAATATGAGCATCTTCTTGATGATAACGATAAGTGCGACCTTCTGGTTCAGGGAAGAAACGCCCGACAGAAGAGCCTTCCATCACTGCGGCATTATCTTTATAAGCCGATAAAACATAATCAGGTGTTGTCTCGAAGGTGTTTTTAATCATTTTAAACAGCGATTTCGGCTGTTTTTCACCATCAATGATCCAGTCAGCATTAAAAATTTTATGGCGGCAGTGTTCTGAGTTTGCTTGTGCAAACATATATAACTCAACATCTGTTGGGTTACGTTTTAATCCTGTAAATGCATCAAACAAATAGTCGATTTCATCATCAGCCAGCGCTAACCCCATTTCGATATTCGCTTTTTCAAGTGCTGAACGCCCTAAGCGAATGATATCGATAACTTTCATTGGCTGTGGTTGATGATGAACAAAAAGCGCTTGAGCCTGCTCAAAGTCGCTAAAAACCGTTTCCATCATGCGGTCATGAAGCAGTGCCGCAATGGCTTGCCATTGTGCCTGTGATAAAGCATCCGCCTGCACATAATAAGCGAGACCACGTTCAATTCTTTCGACTTGAGGTAAACCACAATTATGTGCAATGTCAGTCGCTTTGGATGACCAAGGAGAAATGGTACCAGGGCGTGGGGTCACTAATATCAGTGTGCCAAATGGCTCATGCTCCGCGAGAGAAGGTCCATATTTTAGCAAACTACGCAATTTGCCTTGCTCGCTATCACTCAAAGGTGCTGATAGTTCAGCGAAGTGCATATATTCAGCATAAATATCCGTAACAGGAAGCTGTTTTTCAGCAAACAACGCCAAAAGGCGAGTAATACGAAATGCTGATAGAGCAGGTGAACCACGCAAAATTTCCATAGTCATAATTTCTCTCATTTAAACGCCAGCCCTGATCATAAAAGCAGGGGAACTGGGAGACATTATAGAGCAATGCGAATCAATACGAAACCGTTTGCGTGACTAAAAATAAAGCAAACCGTTAAAAATTATTAGGAATGAAATAGCACAATATTGGTTGCACGGATCATAATTGTTGAGCAAAATGTCCAAACACTGGAAATATAACCATTACTTATAATTATTTTTTTACAACAACACCGGCATAAAACCCCTCATGGTTTTCCGAGCCACAAGTAGGCAGCAAAGTTTCTTAGCGCCACTATAATGAAATATTCGGATGGCAACTTAATTTGCTCAATTGATAAAGCAATGAAAAGTTCAGAGGGTATACATATGAGATATTTTCTTGAATAACATAAAGGTTAACTATTTAATCATTGTGATTGTTGCGCTTTTAGCGGCCATGATTATTGGACTTAATCTCCGTTGGCCCAATACGCAAGACAATCAGCTCAACCAAATCATCTCTCGCGGTGAGCTACGAGTGAGTGCAATTAGTTCTCCGTTGATCTATCAAGATGACGAAGCAAACTTGCATGGTTTTGATTATGAGCTTGTTCAAAGCTTTGCCGACTATCTCGGCGTTAAATTGAACATCACCCTGCGACCAACCGTTGAGCTAATTTTCGATGATATTGAGAATGGCAATGCAGATATTGGTGTTGCTGGATTGCTCTATAATAAAGATAGGCTGAAAAAAATGAAAACAGGGCCTAGCTATCTCAATGTCACACAGCAACTGGTTTACCGAAAAGGCTCTACACGCCCTAAAAGTTTTGAGGATATTAACGGTAAGCTCGTCGTGATGGCAGGTTCTGCTCATGCTAGTACCCTCAAAATGGCGGCTGAAAAACATCCTGAGTTGGTTTGGGAAGAAACAACCGAATACACAACTAGCCAGCTATTAGAGATGGTGGCGGAAGGGCTGATTGACTATACGCTAGAAGACTCTATTTCTGTTGCATTACAACAACGTATTCATCCTGAAATTGCGGTCGGATTCGATTTAGTCGATGACCATGCCATCACTTGGTACATGAAACGCCTTAATGATGATAGCTTGAACGCTGCTCTACTTGATTTTTTTAATGCCAGCAATGAATCCGATTTGCTCGCAAGGCTCGATGAAAAATATTTTAGCCATGTCGGTTCATTTGACTACTTTGATACCATGTCATTTATCAATGCTATCAATAAAAAACTTCCTACTTATCAACCACTGTTTGAAAAATATGCTACGGCGCTTGATTGGAAACTATTAGCGGCTATTGCGTGGCAAGAATCGCATTGGGATCCGTTGGCGACATCACCAACAGGGGTTCGTGGGCTCATGATGCTCACCAAACCAACCGCCGAAACAATGGGCGTTGCAGATAGATTAGATCCTGAAGAGAGTATTAAAGGCGGAGCTGCATATTTAGAATATTTAATGCAACGCCTTCCAGTTTCTATCGCCGATGATGATAGAATTTGGTTTGCACTGGCCGCCTATAATATGGGGTATGGCCATATGCAAGATGTCAGAAAACTAACTGAATTACAAGGTGGAGACCCAGACCGCTGGTTAGATGTAAAATCGAGACTCCCTCTGTTAACTCAAAAAAAGTATTATTCACAGCTTAACTATGGTTATGCGCGAGGGCATGAAGCCTATCGCTATGTTGAAAACATTCGTCGCTACCATCAAAGCTTAGTCGGCTATTTACAAAATCAAGATAAGAAGCAACGTGCATTGGCTATTGCCGAAAAATCATTGATTTTATTTCCACCGCTTGTCTCCCCTCACAGCCCCAATGACAAAACTGAAAGCACTGAGACGTCAGGGGATCCGGAAACCATCGTCGATAACGTGCCGCCGTCTACCACGCAAAGTGATGTGAAAGAGAAAGTCAGCCTAAAACAGAAACAATCCCCCCACAATGCATACAAACTGCCAGCCATTTCACCTGCAAATGGCCAGCCCTCTTTAGGACAATATCTCCTCTCCATCAACCCAGAAAAAAGCGAGCAGGATAAAGAAGATACTGTAACGAATTAATCAATGATTATCTGATTGGTCGATAAGGAATGTGTTGTTAGATATCGCTTTCGTTTATTCAGGCATTTTTGCTGTTTCGATTTTCAACACACTCACATTGAATTTGACTTAGCATTCTTTTTTGTTCTTTCTTTTGTGCTCTGCGCATTTTAAAAAAAGCACTTAACATCGTAGAGCAGGTTTCTTCGAGTACCCCACCCGTTACATCAATATAATGATTTAATCCTGGGCGTTCTAATAGATTAATAAATGAACCACAAGCCCCTGTTTTAAAATCTTTGGCGCCATAAACTAAGCGCCCTATTCGACTATGCACTAATGCACCTGCACACATAATGCAGGGTTCTAAAGTCACATACAGTGTGGTGTCTAATAGTCGATAATTATTAAGTGCCTTACCACCTTGCTGTAAGGCGATAATTTCAGCGTGAGCTGTAGGGTCATGACTTTCAATTGAACGGTTCCATCCAGATGCAACTAATTGGTTATCCTTAACTAATAGTGCACCTACAGGTATTTCACCTGCATCTTGGGCATTTTTCGCCAATTCTAAAGCGCGATTCATCCAGTACTCATCAATCTCTACTTGCGTCACACCAACCTCTTCACTGTCTATTTTGATAGATTATACCCCAAATAGCTTGGCTTGCATGCAGATGATGAATCATGTAGATACCTAGGTGAGTTAAAAAATACCTGAACGTTGCCGTTATTATTAGCGCAACAGCAACGTCAAAGATAATAATTACAACCCATTGATTCAATGAAACTTTATTCAAAAAGATTATGATTAGTTACTGAAAATTGCCAGTTTCGCTGCAAATCCCATAAAAAAGCTGCCTACTGCACAATTTCCTAATTTAGCTAACACTTGTTTTTCACGTAAAAAACGCGCAATGAGGTAGCCACTAAAAATTAATAAACTTAGGTAGAGAAAGCTAACAAATTCAAGGATTGACGCTAGCACAAGGTAAGGTACCCATGCTTGTGCATAACTAAAGTCAATAAACTGAATAAAAAAGGAAATATAAAAGAGAATGGCTTTTGGGTTGGTTAAACTGAGGATCAGCGCTCTCGTGAAGATTTTTTCTGATTTGACCACGACCGAATCATCACCAGTATTGGGTAGTTTTTTCTGTTTAAAAGTAACAAAAAGAATTTTACTCCCTAAGTATAATAGGTAAGCAGCCCCCAAATAACGCACGATCATAAACAGCGTGGGGGAGGCTTTTATGACAGAGGCAACACCAATGAATGAAAGGAAGATCAATATCGCATCGCCCGTGAACACACCTAACGCTGCACGATACCCAGCACGAGTACCATGTGAAGTGCTTGATTTTAAAACATATAAAGAGTTTGGCCCCGGAACAATGATGATTAGGATCAGCCCTGCCATGTAAGTCCAAAAATTTAAAACACCAAAACTTTCAAACATAATTAAGACCTTTGTGATTTTTTTCTTATTATTATCACAATCTTTCTGAGTTGTGAATATTTAATTCAACTCATTATTTGCTTATTAATTTCAAATGCTAAAACAAGCTAATAATAATCATTATTTTTAATTTTCTTTTATTTTCATACTATAAATGTGCTTAAGAAATATTTAACTCAACTAATAAATAAAGGATATGATATGGCACTTATTCAATCAGGTATCCAAGCCGGTATATTTGAACAATTTTATCCGACAACGCTTGTATATTCTGCTGCTAAAAAAGTCTTCTTCTTAGGTCATACGCCTCAAGAAAAAGCGTATTTTATTTATAGTGTAAATGATAAAGGAATTATTGATACAAGCGCACCTGTTCATAAAGGTAAATTAAACAGTTATCTCAGCAACCTTCAATATGTCCAAGACTTAACGCTGAACAAGCAATATATTTACGGTTATAACTTAGAAGAGAAAACGATTCAATTCTATTTAGTTCAGGATAATGGTAGCCTTGAAAATGTCTATGATTTCACCTTTAACGCGACTGGAATGCAAATTAGAACCGCCTCATTCTTTGTTATTAATGGTGTTTTGTATTACTACTACCAATACGAAAAATCAAAAAATTGGGAATCATTTAGTGTAGTTATCGTTAAATAAAATAAAGCGCTCGCACACTAGAATTAAGGATTGTTTTCAATCCTTAATTCTTTAACCCTGATCAAATTCACATCAACATTTATTGTGTTTATTCATCTATATAAAACTTTCAATATATTTCTGAATTAAAATGTCAATTATTCTACTGCATAAAAAAACTATATTATTCTTAATTAGATGGATATAATCACTACGCTATTAGACCTTCCCAAAATACTCCCTCTTTTATGATAAAAAGCACAAGCACAAGCTAATCGATAAAACGGGTAATACACGACAAGAACAGATAATGCAAAGAATCGGTGAGTAATTCGCGCTATTAAGCTTACATATCGCGATAGGTTCGTCACAATCACTCACTATCAACGACGCTAAAACAGATGATGGAAAAGAGAAGATAGGTCAAATATGGGAAGAGATCTAGCAAGATGACTCATGGGTGCCAGCATAAAAAATAATTGCAGAGAAAGTAATGTCGAGATCGTTCTTCGAATTACAGAAATGAAAGTTGGCGTTAATAGTCCTTATGACGTTCTTGTGTTAGAAATCACTTTTGCAGGTGGAGCCATCAACAAAAAAACACACAAATGAGAAGATATTGATAGGCAGCACAGCGTAGCTATTTATCTTGTGAGATTATGGGACATATGTACGCTAAGACCGGAGAATATTTGGAAAAACGGATGATGGTTATCCTGAATCAGTAAAAAAATGCTTAATGTGATGGAAGGCTAGCGTTATGGTGAATTTTTGTTTTTAGCTCTTTATATTGTTTGCTATTATAGTTACATACGTAAACCTAATAGGTTGTCCACATACTATAGTTTTAATCTAAAACCCATCAATTGTAGACAATTGACTAAAAATCAGGAAGATAAATGATTTGCTTTGAAAATGCCGTAAATAACAACGCGTTATTTTTTGGTAGTAGTTCAGACGAAAATACATCAGACTCTCTTCATGTTGCATATGGCGCCGACAAAAATTTTTTGTTTGGAACAGGTGTTTCCATTTGCTCAGTTTTGTTAAATAACAAGGATATGAGTTTTCATTTTCACATATTCACGGATATTTTGAGTGATAGAGATATTGAACTTTTTAAAGAAATTACAAATCTCTACAATACAAACATAACGCTATACACCTTAAATGTAGATGCCTTGAGAAGCCTTCCAACAAATAAAGAATGGTCTTATGCCATCTATTTTAGGCTCATTATAGCGGATTATTTCTATAACAAATGTGACAGAATTTTATACATGGATTCTGATGTTTTTTGTGCAGGAAGCATTAAAGAGCTAAAAAAATTAGATCTAACGTCTACACCAGTCGCCGCTGTCATGGATGTGAATGATTCATTCTCAATAGAAATGTCTGAATTATTTAATGCTGAAGGTATTAAAAAAGGATATTTTAACTCTGGTGTGATGCTAATAAATACTGAAGAATGGAAACGCAGACAGATAACAGAAAAGTCAATATCTGTTTTTACAGATAATAAATTATTATCTGTTATCAAGTATTATGATCAAGACGCACTAAATATTGCGATTAATGGTGATTGGTTAAAGCTAGATACTAACTTTAACCTCAAAATAAACCTTAACGATAAGTATAAGAATAGAGCTATCCGTATTGTTTCTCCCCCTGTATTAGTCCATTTTATTGGAGTAACTAAACCTTGGCATAGCTGGTCTAAGTATTACCATGAGGTTAATTACTTCTTGAATGCAAAAGAAAAATCGCCGTGGAAAAATATAAGTTTAATAACCCCCCAAAACATTACACACCGTAAATATGCATTTAAACACTTAAAATATTGTAAAGAATATTTACAAGCGTTCTATCAGTATATTTTATACGCTTATTTAAAAATACTTAGAAAATAGCACATTATTAAAAGAATAATTAACCATGTAAATTTCATGCTATTTCATTGTTAAATGGGTCTCTATGTTAGAGACCCACTTCTCAATTTATCTTAATTATTAATGTCCTATTGCTATCCATGTAAAATGGAAATCCCACCAACTCCCTCTACCGTTGATGCCGATTGCAGAAAAGTAATCTTTAGTGAATTCCCTAACGTTGATTGCTTCATTTCCTGTGGCATTATTCATAGTTGCCGTAACAGAAAAACACGCATTAGGAAATTGTGTGGGAAACGTAAATTTTTTAAGCGTATCTTTTTGGGTCAAATCGGAACCCCACTGAATAATAATTCCAGTGCTAGCATCTTTCCACCAACCTCTAGCAGCCTTGCTCGCTGTATTTTTTCCTCCCATTGCACCAATTTTGTTATCAACTTCAGCCTTGGTATACGCCCCAACATCCCCTGCATTCAATGAGATATCAGCACTCAACGCTTTATTATTCACTTTACGGGTATTTGGCACGCGCCCATTTGCGTTATTGTTTGCGTTTGTAGCATTCGTGTTAGCCGCATTTGCTGTGACTTGCGCATCTGTACCCATTTTTTTAGCGTCTGCTATCTTAGTGTCAGATTCCGCTTTCGTGTAAGCACCGACATCGCTCGCTGTAATTGTGATATCTGCACTGAGTGGCTTATTGTTCACTTTGCGCGTATTTGGCACACGGTTATTTGCATTGCTGTTCGCTGCGTCAAATTTTGAGTTTACTGTGCTATTTGTCGCATAATCCCCTGACGGCTGATAACTGCCTTTTGGCTGATATCGCCCATCCCCTTCCGCTTTGGTGTAACTGTCACCTTTAAGCGCATAATTCCCCGCAGGGGCATAATTGCCTTTGGGTTGATAACTAGTGTCAGATTCTGCTTTTGAATAACTGTAGCCTGCCGCTTGATAACTGCCCTTTGGTTGATATTTGCCATCGGATTCGCTTTTCGTGTAACTGCTTCCTTTTAAGGCATAATCCCCCGAGGGCTGATAACTGCCTTTTGGCTGGTATCGTGTATCCCCTTCTGCTTTCGTGTAGCTTTCGCCTTTGACGGCATAGTTATCCGCTGGGGCGTAGTTTCCTTTCGGTTGGAAATGCGTATCTGACTCTGCCTTCGAATAGCTGTAGCCGGCGGTTTGATAGTTGCCTAATGGTTGGAACCGCTTGTCCGATTCGGTTTTGTTATAAACCTGAATATCTCCCGCCGTTAAATCCGCTTTCAGCTCTTGCCATGCAGCCCCTGCGGCAGGTTCAACATTGTTATTCTCAATCTTGGATTGCCATGTTTTATTTTTATGATAAACAACACTACGAATTGGGTAGGGCTTCCCCTCCACTGCCCATAGGGGAATGCCATAACTTTGCAATTCACCAATCGCTCCCGTGATATCGTGAAACAACGCATTCATTTTTTCACGTTCAATATCCTTAGCAGCAGGGTCAGTTTGTTGATCACGCTCATAGTCATAGCTGTAACCTTGAGTGTAAGAAACTGAACCATCCCCCTGCACTGCATCAGGAATAGCATTACGATCCCCTTGTGTTGCAAAGGGGATTTTAAATATTTTTGTCATGGGTTTTAGGCTCCGAAATTACTGCTTAGAAAGTTTTTACGATGTTGGCCGTGGCCGAAAGCTTTCTTCGTCACGATACGATATTTGACACCAACTCCCGATGGGCGTGGCATGAGATCAAAGTTTTCAAGAAGTACTCGTAAATGTTCGTCAGGATTGAAATTAAACACGTAATACAGATAGGTCATATCCAGCGGATCAAGCACAAACACTTTGCTATCTGCTTGCCAAAAGAATCGTTTAAGAAATTCGTTAATATTGGTCACCGTTGGGCTTTGCGTAAGGTTAAAATAGCGCATACGCACAATGAGGCGTTTTTGGTCGACGGTCAGTGATAAGGTGTAATCGGCATTACGCCGAAAGTTAGCGTTAAAATTGGCTTTCTTTTTGCCAAAACCAAAGCCAATTTTGGTTTTATCACTGGGCGGAACATCAATCCCCAATGGCACATCAAGAATACGCGCCCAGATGTTAAGCCCGAACTCATTTGCTGTATCGATATTAAACACATCACGGTACCAATCACGCCAAAACTGTATCGTGGATTGATCAAAGTAGTCCGCTTTGTATTTGGCTAACGCCTTGAGATTCTCAGCATCCTCATATTGCCAAAGAATGGCTTTTAATAAATCAGAATGAAAATCGAAGGATTGGATTTTTATCATGTGATCACCACTTGTACTGCACTACGTTTGAGCCTTGCCACCTCATTCATTTTGATTTCGTAGTTATTGGGTGACCAAGTTTTACCATCGTTCGAAAGTGCAACACCTGTAATAAATAATCGAGGTTCTACAGCATTAATCCCTGCCGAAATTTCAAATGGAGAAACATCTCGCCCAACCACTAACCCCCCCTCACCATCGATATCACCATTTGCCCACGCCTCAACCGCGGCGGGGATAATTGTTTGTGCATCCACCGTCGCTTTTTTTACCATTACTCGGCAAAACAGCACAATTTCTTTGGCTCTATCGAATTTAACTGGGTAAGTTTGACCGCTGATAGCTTCCAATACTTCAACTTTTTCACTACCGTTAAAAGCGGCACCCAGTGTCTTTGTGCGTAACAATGAACGGGCAATCGCCTCTTTATCGCCCCCTTCAACACACACATAAATGCTATGAGGAACTAAAGTGATACCGTCAAAAACCATCGGTTGGTCAGTGTAATTTTCTCGATACGCCAACGAACGCACACCTTCTAATGCGTAAAGTGCGGAAGTGATCGCCTCCCCCACACTGACGGTGTTTTTCGCTAACGTCTGCTTACGTCGTCGCCTTGATTGTAGATCGGTTTCCGCATTACGCCCCAATACTGCGGTACTCGGGTTATGAACGGTTTCCCAGCCTAATACCGAACTGGCCACTTTATTGAGTTGTCCCACTCCGCATTCAATTGCCCCTGTTTCAATGGACCGCATATCCCCCGTCACGGAACCATCTTGACCGATAATTAAAGTCTTAGTGGTTTCGAATAAATCACCATTGAGCGAGGCAGCTTGTGAACCTTTCGGGATAATGGTGTCGGCAATACCGGTGAATTGCACCTGAGATAAAAAAGAATGTGTCGCATCAAAACGCTGTCCACCCATTAACGCCCATATTGCATCAAGGAAAATACCGCCGGCTAAATCAGGGTTAATTTGGTTAGCCAGTTCGGCATTATTTCGCACAATCGCATCCCGATTTTCAACTTCCATGGTGATCAGTGCGCCCTGTGGTGTTTCTGGCGAAACATCCAGATCCTGGCCAAACACACTTTTAAATTCGCTTTCAACATCATCGCGTAATGTGCTGGTATCAGGAATAATAACGCCTTGCGATGTAATGAATTGATAATCAGCCATTGAGTGTTATCTCCCCATAAATCGTTTGGATCACAGCGGTATATTTCAGTGTGTTATCCGCCAATGAAGCCGAAAAAGACAGGACCGATATCACATCATTGAGTTCACGCATACGATCCCGAAACGCGGATTCAAAGAGCGGAATATCAGCCTGGCGTCCAAATGTCGTTTTCCAATAAGGAATCCCCCTATCCAGCTTATGCAGCATTTCACCGCGTATCGCTTTGACATAGTGTTCACAGCGATTTTTCAATGATCGTTCACCATTGGCGATAGCTAAATTGCCGCTATTTCCCAAATGAATATCATTGTTTTTATTCACATCAAAGGTCATCATATGGGCGCTCCTGTATTGCTATTACCACTTTGAATGCCGCTATGTTTATGCGTTGAACCGATATCTTTACCATTATGTTTCAACGTGCCACCACTTGACTCACTATTACCATGGGTTTGCTGGTTACCATTAATCGTCACGTTGCCATTAAATGTCGTTTCAGGAACATTGACCTCAAGAATGGGGGAATCTAACACCACTTTTCCCTCATGCAGTGCTAAACACACCGAGCCATCCATAGATTGAATAACCAATGCATCCGTATTTTTACCATCAATCAGCCAACCTTTAAGCGTATCGGGGTAGAACATCGCATCGCTGAAGGTATGTAAGCGAGCCGTATTCGGTTCATCTTCCAACCCTCCTCGCTGAAAGATTAAGCTAATATCGCGGTCATTGGCTTTGAGCCAGCCAAAATCCCCCGCCTTAATCGGCATACGAATAAAAAAACCGCCGCCACCAAAGCGAAACACGGGGATATTAGGAACGGCTGCACGAGCAATCTTTTGTCCTTCAGTCGACACCATCATGACTAATGGTTTGATAACAGCGCGGTTAGTTTTATCGTCATAACTCACCACTGTGGCGGGAAGCATGTCATCAATATTCATCAATAGACTACGAAACGCAGCCATAAATTGCCCTGCCAAGCTGCCTTCGCTAGCAATATCATTATTAGGTTGGTTCATGGTTTACACTCGTTTGCAGGACGCTTGGTAAAAAAATGAGTCGTCGTGAGAGGCAATGTCGAACTTTAATTGCTCAATAATATAGTCACCGTTTAGCGCAGAATTAAACTTGCTTTCCAGGCGTAACATGCCACCTAATGACGATTCACCATCAATTAAATAAGTGACGTCAACACCTTTTTCAGTCGCTTTCGGAATACCCACCATGCCCGACTTTTGATTGAGAATACGTAAACGGCCGTTTAAAGCTTTGTCGCGGTCTTTCACATACAAGGTGTCATCATCAATAAATGCTTTCACATTACCGGCATCTTGCAATCGCTCCACTTGTTTGAGTGCCGACCCACAAAAATACCAGTTAGCAATATTTTTATCGGTCGCTTGAAAGTCCAATCTCACCCCACAATCCTGTGCAATATTTTTAGCTAACTCACTCATTTTGCTCATCGCGCTACCCGATGAAGAAACAATGTCACGTGCCGTTGCATTGTTAGTTTTGGCCTTTAATGTGAGTGTGACATCAGGTGGCGAGGCAATTTCGGCACTGACAATATCGCCTACATAAATCCGAAACACACCAGTACTGGCACGACCCGCCTCAACAATTAATCGATGTGGCTTCTTCGCTTTGGTATAAGGGCTAGTTTCGGTCAACAACATATTACGTGTTGCAGAATTGAGGCCATCGATATTGACAGTACATTCATTCTGTAAAGGGTTAGCGTACTTGGTGCCACTTGCACGAACACGTAGCCCCTCATACCATTGCAATCGACCATTGACTTCAATGCCTAATCGAATACGGCGTAAATCAATCATCCTCCCTCCACCACACCAGATATTGAGATTGATTAAATTGCTCCCACCAAGGTAATACATCATTATTCGTGATAAACGCAAAATTGCTCTTACTTGATAAATACCGGTAGGGGATCAAGGATTGGTTTGGCATCGCTCGCAAGCCTTGTAACAAAACCCTATCATTACACTTGATATCACAGCACATCACATCACGCGCTGCCTTCAGCGTAAATTCCCAATCATCGCCATCAAGTGTCACTCTGATCCGTTGATTGGGTATCGCACTTAATGGAATTTCTTGCATGCTCACTCCTCTGCATTAAATGAACCATCTACGACTTTGACGATAACAGACTTTTTCTTTTTTTTAGGGATTGTCGATGTTTGTACCTTGCCGCGATTAACGGTGCTCGACTGCGCTTTTTTAGCCACTTTTCTGGGCGGCAGAGCCCCGTATTCAGGCTCTATATTGCGCCACTCTGTAAACCGCAATGAGAGTTTGATCGCGTCTGTCATGTCAGGACTTTCATCGTGATCAAAACTCACTAACAAGAGTGGTTGATACGTTTTGACTCGCGTTTGTATGCCAACCAATTGATGTTGATCATAGGCTTGTTGCATCATTTCAAAGGCATTTTTCAATTCACCGACTAAAATCAAACTCATGCTAATTTCAACTGGCTGTACCACAACGTGATCGCTACGCGTTTCCCCAGACTCAACAGTAAACTGCGTGGCTTTGTGTTCATCGCGTACATTAATTTGGATGGGGCTGGCCGTCTCAAATAGCACCGTGAAGTCATCAATGTTGAAAATTTTAATTTCTGTGATCATTTACTCAGCCCTGTATTGTTTTGCTGCCCTAAATCTTGTAAGTGGGGAGTTAATGCCTCTTTCATGACGACTGCGAGACCTTGAGCATCTGTCGCTTGGGTTTCCACTTTAATCTCACCAATAGACACGTTAGTTTCATTAGTCATGTTAGATTGATTACTGATCGCCTGACTGGTCATCGAATTCATCGTATTCGCTGACATGCCGTTAATGTGCTGACTCAGACCTGTGACTAGAAAAGCCGTATCATCCTCGGAAAGTTTAGGGGTCTCCGGTATTTGAGATTCAATCGTGCCATTCACTGACAGTTTGCGCTCAACGGTCTGCGTTATTTCAGCATCATCATCAAAACCAAACCAACCTTTAACCGTCTTCCAGCCATTTTTGATCGCATCCAACCCGTCATTAATCCAGCCTAAATACTGTTTAATTTGGTTCCAAAGCCATTTGAAAATACCCACAACGGTATCAGAAACCGTATTAAAGATACCTTCAAACCCTTTCCCCCAATTGATAACGTCTTGAATACTTGCCACCAGCCAACCGATGAACTCATCCATGGCATCATTCATGAGGTTATACGCATCAATAACAATGTCAGCCACAAATTTGGCGGCAACTTTGAGGTATTCAAAAAGCGCTTTAAACGCTTCCCATAACGCCATAATGACGATTTTTAAGGCGGGATATTTATCTAGCAAGCGACCAATCATCGAATCGTTGCCATCAATAAAGTTCATGATATCGTCATAAACTAATGCGAACGCTGTTGCCAATAAGGCAATAACGGCAATTAACGCTAAAATAGGCCATGTAAACGCCAAAGTCGTTGCTGCTGCCGATAACATCGCAGGCAAATAAAAAGCTGTAATAGCAGCGCCCATCGCAATAAAAAAACCCACGATGAATGTTTGATTTTCTTTGCAGAAGCTGACAAACCGATTAATCCACTCTACCCCTTTGGCTAAAATCGGGATCACCATTTCGAGTAAGCTATTTTTCAGCATATCTGACGATTGCTGAAAGCCTCGCATCGCTTTGTTAAACCTAATAGATTGCTCAATACTATCTTTGTTGATACCGGAGTATTCTTTTTGAGCCTCCATCATGTGCTCAAGCTCTTTACGCCCTTTCATCATGAGTTCAACGGTTTTATCGTCCGTGACACCCAAGGCAGAGAGCGTCGCTTTCGCTTTATCAAACTTCATGCCCTGCACTTTATCCGCGGTTTGTAACACCTTTTCCATGGAGTTTTTAGCAAATCCAAACGATTTTGCCATCGCAGATAAATCGGCTTGAGCTGCATCACGCGAGCCACCAAGTTCGGCCATTGAACCAGCGAAAGCATCCACATCGACTGCCGCTACATTGATTTTTTTGCCTAGATTATCGAGAGATTCTATTTCAGCCGAACGTGTGATAGAGGCTTCTACTAAGGCTTTCGCCCCCGCCAGTAACTTCTCCGCAGCAAATGCCTTTTTAACAAAAGACATGACCGTATTACCCAACCGCTGATATTTGCTTTGCGTGCTATCAATGTTTTGTTGCACATTTCTTTGAGCATTAATTTCGCTGTTAGCCGCTTCGATTCCCTTCACCTTCATCGTATCCACAAGGTGAATCAACTCCGTGTAATTACCTTGCAATGCTTGAATAATCGCGTTTGAGAGCCGTTTAGCTGTGATGCCTTGATGCTCGGTATTAGCCAGGTCTGTGACACCTTGATTCAGCAGAGTCAACTCTTGTTGCAATGCCTGGTAATGAGCCTCTACGTCACTGAGAACAATACTCGTTGATCGCATACCTTCATCAGAGATTGCTCTTTGTGTATCGAGGTTAGCCATCGAATTCGTAACCGTATCTAACCGTGTTTTGATAGCATCAGTTTGTGCAATGGCTTCGCTCGCATTAACTACAAAATCAATAGCATGCTCAACGGATAAGCCCTGTACCGATTCGCGCAAATGTGCCATCACACGTTCAACTTCTGTGGCACCATCGGCTGTGGTTAGCGGAATTTTTTGCAGCTCATGAATAAACTCACTGACTGCGTTTTTTACTTGTTCTAATGCCGTTTTTTGGTCACCCACGGATAAGGTACCAAGGTCATTTTTAAGTTGGGCGATTTCAGTCTGTAGCGATTGCCCCCAATGCCCTAATGCCTCCCCAGCGGATGACCACGCGGTTTCTGTATTTTGACGCAGCGCATCAAGGGCGCTTAATGATGAACCCACCGCATCCAACCGAACCATAATTTGACTTATTTCAGCGCTGACGTCATTGGCATTGGTTGTGAAATGGATTTTATGGTCGGTTGATAGGCTTTGTAGTGATCGCCAAAGTTCAGCCATGACACTCCCAATGGTCAGTGAACTTTGCTCCGCTGCCTGTTGAGTTTGTTTCATGGCATCAATAATGTCATCGGTCGAACGTTGCACTTTTTTAAATGCCTCATTCGCTTGCCTTGTATCAAACTCAAAGACCTGCACAAAGGTATCCATTAATGACATTAGCGATCCTTTGAAGCCGCAAGGGCTTCGTTATAACGGTTAGTAATGGCAATTTCCCATAGGTCCATTGCTTCTTCTAAATCTATTGAGGTTTTGAGCTCTGTGAAGGTGGCGAGGCGTTCACTGACGATGACGGCAAAGAACCCATCAGCGTTTTTATAATCGACGGGAGTGAACCGCTTACCTTGCTGAGCAGGAAGTGGAGGAAACCTTGACTCCCGTCGTTCCCGAAAAAACTGGTGTTATATTTCAGCATTTCCAACTCTAAGCGGATCAGGGATTCGCCGTCAGTCACATGATTATCAATGAGCGTTTGTGTTTTAAGCGGTATTTCTTCACCGTCGATAACCACACATACGTATGCCATCATCTTCAGCATGGCTTCTTTGCTGACCTCGTAATTACCAATTTTAGGTGCATTGGATAACGGGTACTTAGCTAAGATTTCGCGCCCAACCGTAGCGGGTAGTCGACTAATTACAAATGATTTTTCAATACCATCAACATCTTTGATAGCAACTTCTTTAGGCTTAATTAGCATAGTGAACACCAATAAAAAAGGCGGGATCCCCCGCCATAATTTGAAATAAATTAACGTACTCGCGTGCTATCGAAATCCTGAAACACAAAGGTATAGGCTTTGGATTTCAAACGCCCTGCGGAAGCCGCTGAGTTACCACGGCTCCCATTGGTAATTTTGCCATTACGCGCCGTGACCGTTGAACCATCACCATAAGACGCCACAAAGGTAATGATATCCCCAGCATGTCGACGCCCTTTTTTAGCGGTATTAGCCTCGAGCAAAATAGACAGATTCTGATCTTCTTCACTACCTGCTACGACGTTAATTGTGACGGTTTGTGGTGTCGGAGTGGACCAACTCACCAAGTTACCGTTAATATCCATGCCCGTTTGTGCGATATCGACCGCGGGTAAATCCAGCGGATCCGCATCGTCAGCAAAGGCGGTAATTAAAATCCCTGTGGGAAATGTTTTGTTGGCTTGAATAATAAAACTCAAACCGGTTGCAGATACATCATGCATGTTCTACTCCTAGACTAAATTATGAGAACCTTCGACTTTGCGAACCCAATCGCCTTTGCCATAAATCAATACGTATTTCATGACATACTCAGGCAGACCACTTTTTCCTGTATTTTCAACAATCTGTGCGTTATACCAATAGCCTTTATCTTGTACGTCATACCATGCGAGGTCATCACCGGATGCGTCCGCAATGGCGAGTTTTTGCGCATCTGTCAATGTTTTCCCGGCTAAAATCGTGCCATTATTAATCGCCTTTGTGACCGCACCAGCAATCACCATTAACGCTCGTGCTTCACCGTCTTTATTCGCTGGAACACCGCGTGTTGCCAACAGCAAGCTAAACCACTGCTGAGCAATATAGGCTTTTAACCACTGTTCATTGGCGTGCACACTCATATCTAATGGGTTTGATGCTCCACCGCATAAGAAGCCTCGCTGATAAAAACGAATTTGTGAGCCTGCTATCGCGGTTTCACCGTAATAATTCACACGCAACTTATCGAATCGATCAGCCGCTTTATCCGTGGTCACTTGTGCTGGGAATGTCACTCCGAGTTGGCGAAACATATAGTTTGTCGTGGCGTTAGTCCGGTCATAATCGGTCGCCGCCATCACCGCCATAGGTAACGATTGAATAAAGTGAACGTTGTCCGTTTTTAGGTTCAAGCCCACAGACGCAGTGTCCATTAAAGCCGCGCTGAAATCTTCAACCTGCTTTTCACTAACGTTAATGTGTAACTGGTATTTGACGTTCTCACCCGATACATACTGCGCTAATGGCACTGCTTGCTCTAACGTCAGTTCAGCTAAAAAGGTGGCACTCCCAAATGAGTCCGACACTTGCTCTGCCACAATAAAGGCTTCCAGCGGTGTTTGTGCAGGGTTACCTTCAGATGCGCTACCTGAAGACAGCCCCATGGCATCAGCCAGCACGGAATAATCAACGTGGATAGAAGCACTCTCTTGCACTCCTCCACTGAGTTCAAAAGCACTCTCTAATGCATTAAACGTCAAGTAACTGCTGGAAAATTGCGGTTCCTTTTCTGCATTGAGTTTCGTTTGAATGATGGACGCAATATCCGCATAAGATTTTGCTTCCGATAAATCAATGTCTTTATAGTTTTTGGTCACAGTACCGATAGTGACAGAGAGAGTGCCATCGGCAATCGCGCTTAAGTCCGCTAACGCTGCCGCTTTAACACCAAACAGTGTAGGCATCCGCCCTACTGGTTCATAAGACGCAATTTGTAATTCTTTTGGCTTACTCACGGGAGCAGGACTGACATAGCTAAAATATTGTCGAGCAAAATGCGCTTCTGGAGAATCAACACCCAGAAATTCATCGACTTGACCATTTGCAAATTCAAGCACTTTACCCGCTGGAATTTTAGGATTGGTAGAAAATAAACGAGCAGTTAGTTTACGCATCGGAACAGAAGACGCGCCAACAACCGCCGATGCGATATCAACGTATCGAGTTTGTTTAATTGGCATAGTAAAAACCTTATATGCGATGGATATCAGGATAAAGTGCACTAATGGCAGCTGTATCAGGGAAAAGAGAACGTTTAAAGGTCACATTAAAATCAAATGAAGGATTTTGTTCGTAATCACCATGTTCGTTCACAGAGTAAGGTTGGCGAACTGACGTTGCTCGCTGCACGCCAATACCTTGCTTTCTCAGCGTGGTGGCAAAAGGTAGCGAATTGACAATCATTCTGACAATAGCCGCGATATCAGTGGACGTATAATGTTCTATTTGAGTCACAAACACTTGAACTTGATACGTTTTTTCAGATAACTGATGTTCTTGGTGACCCGCTTTATTACCTTGAACGTGATAGGTTCTACTTTGCCAACCGTGACCGTGTTCATTTATGGGAAAAAAGACCACCATATTATCTTCACGGTCTTGCTTGATAGACGGAAAACCCGCTTTAACGGGGATCTCGATGCCAACTTCTTTCAGCTGCATCAAGATTTGTTTTTGAATAGCTATTTCAACATCATAATCTTTCATAAATTTCTGTCTCTATACAAAACATTGATTTACAACCATTTCATTTTCAATTCGTATCACCCGCACATCATGTTTCGACCGTTAACAACTGAAAACCGGGTGATAAGCCACGCTGTATGGCTTGAATATCGTGTATACCCAAAAGCCCTCATTTGAGGGCGTAAAAAAGATGGCGTTAATCAAACAGTAGTCAGGCGGTTGGGCCAAATAGGTCAGCGTCTGTGTTCGTCGTATCGACTGAATTCCCTTTGATTTGAGATGATTAACCTAGCAACTGATATTTGACGGGAAGCACATGTCGAATCGCCACACTCATTGTATTGAGCTATCTCCCACCGCTTAGCCCGATGAATTTAGGTGAGAAAACAAAATTTGGGATAATTGGCGTTTATCTGCTGGTATCTCACTTCACTGGGTGCCACAAGGTTACATACCACTCACCGAATGACATGGGTAAAACCTTGCATATTGGTTATTGGATACACTGCATTTTTATGTAATCTTGCAAACCTAAGATGATTTGAGTTGACTCCGCAATTCGCTCTCTGAGTAACCAATAATTTCGGATAGCGGCGTCATCAGGTCGGGCGGTGGTTGCATCATCCAAGCCGGAGGCGGTAGTGCCTTCGGATTTTTTACAACTGGCTTTGATGTACACCCGCTCAGGATGACGCTCAGCAGCAATACGCAACTGGTCAATTTCAATCTGTGCATTGGCTAATTCCTGAGTATGCTTAATATCCAGCTTATGAAGGGATTGGACGCGCTCTTGGAAATCTTCATTGATTTTGATTTGCTCTGTAAGTTCAGCCAGCAACCTAGCATTTTGGGTGTGTAATTCCTCTATCCTTTCATGCTGCTTCCACATCCCCCATACGGCCACCCACGCTGCAATAAATAGCAATGCTCTCGCTGTATTCATGACAATTACCGTCTAGAAAATTAAAAGTTAACTTGTCGCCCTTTGTAATGTTCGAATGCCTTCAAGCAACGTTTTTCTAAACTGGTTTTGTCAATAGCGCACGTGTTGTCAGTAAGCAGGTATACGCCCGAAACAATGAACACCATGAAATAAATAACAAAACCAGCAATAACCACTACAGCTTTCCATGACATATAGCGGCCTCCACTTCTCGGCGACTAACCAACCCACGCCACACTTTGCCACCCGCGTAAACCCATCTTTTTAACTCTTCACAAGCGCCATATTGATCACCTGCATTAAGCTTTTTAAGCATGGTTGATTTAGCGAATGCGCCGGTACCCACATTGAAAGCAAATGAATATAGTGCCGCTTTTGTGTGTTCGTTGATGGGAACTTTGATTAGCCGGTCGACCTGCTGTTTGGTTCTCATGAAATCCCGTTCTAACAGCTCGTTGCACTCTTCTTTTGAATAAACTTTATTAGGAACAATGTCTTTCCCTGTATGCCCATAGCAGACCGTTAATACCCCGCCGACATCTTCATAAGGCTCATATCTAACCCCTTCAAAATGCGCAATCACGGTTAAAGCGATAGCCGATGCCCCTGCACCTACAAGCACAGTTAATTTTTGTTTGAGTGACATTAGATATCCTTAGGCGCTTTTGCCATAAGTTCAGCCGCTATTCGTGCTGTCGCAGAGGGATTTTGTGGATCGGTTTTATGTACCAGTTCTTCAAATAAACGCGTTCGTTTTCGCTGCTCTCGTCGATTCATAAAGAAGGTGGCGAGTCCAAGAATGATGCTAAACGCCATCCCGATAATAAAGCCCCACTCATACAGCGATAAGCTTGCAAAGAATGCTGTAAGCCCAGCACTGCCGTAGGCTGCGTTGCTGTATTTATCCATACGCATAATCCCACCCCCTACGGAGTGCCCGAAATTAAAAGTTTTTGGGGATTTCTGTTTTTTCGCCCTCATTTGAGGGGATAAAAGAAGAAGTGATTATTTGAAGCATGATTTAGCTCATGCGGGCTGTTCCGTGCTACCAGAACTTTTTCAGCGTGTTATAGGTATTGTGAAGGCAGTCTTTCGTCAGTTTGAGTTTGCGCCATGCCTTATCAAGCATCAGTCACCTGCGGCTAATTTTCCCCACAATGAGAACCCTACTCGCTTTAATGCCGCTATGTGCAAGATAGAAGCTAGCAAATAGAGTTTTCATTGCCTAGAAAGCAAAAAAGCCACCGAGGTGACTTTTAAATAATTTCGTGAAAAACAGGTCTATTTAACATTATAGCCCTTACACGCCCCGCGATTTTTGAACTCAATTAAAATGTCACCTCAAACAGCTAAAAATCACTATCTTCTAGGCTATTTTTACTGTTTATCGCGAACAACATTTTATTAACAAATCGTCACTATTGCTGTTTAACTAAAAACCGGAGCGTAAGGTTTATTTTTGATAGTTTTTTTGCGGTCCCCAAAAAGAAAAGGCCCTCAAACTGAGGGCCTTTGCCATGGGTAGAACACCATTTTTATCAGATTAACACACATTTTGCGGTCGCACTAATTTCAGCGTATCGATTGAGTGTTTTTTATACAAAATATCTATATCCAATTGAATATTAAGTGCTTCTAAGAAACCCAAAACAAAACTTTCAGCAATTTGCATCTGCCTTCGCACTTCATCTTCTCGGATTTTGAACTTACGCCCAACGGCACGTTTAGATTTGCCCTTGATGTAATATTCTTCAAGATAAGCGCGCTCACGTTCCATACCGACGGTTGAAAGTTTAGCGACACATAAGTCAATGACTAAACCGTCCTCATCACTACACGACAGCCTATTACCACTAGATCTCGGTGAATAATCGCTAAAGCCTGCCGCCACTGTTGACCAACCTAACGCAGCATAATGATTACCAGCAGACCAGCCGCCCCAATGTGTCAAAATTTTCTGTATATCTCTGTTCATAGTTTCCGACCTGTGTTTTTCTGTACCAATTGCCCCAATTTCAGGCATCGATCACGACAAAAAGCATTTGGTTAACTGAAGCAAGTAAAAATAACTCATTGAGCAACTAGACAACCCATGACAACCTAGACAACCTATTTCTATTAATACTTTTTTAGCGCCGATATACTTATATGTGTATCGTTTTTTAAACGGTTGTCTAGGTTGTCTAGGTTAACTAATTAATGAATTATCAATATGTTAAAAGCAGACAACCTCGCGCTTATAGGTTGTCTAGGTTGTCTAGGTTGTCTAGGTTGTCTTATTCGCAAATAAATACACGTTGCTGCTTACCTTCAAGGAATTTACGCATCGATTTATACCCACAATTTTGCAGAACATTGCTAATTCGCATTTGTTCGCGTCTTGAGATATTTTTAGGATCGAGATTCAACGCTTCTCGCAAAACGTCGGCAGCACGTAAAAAACCACGCGTTCGCGGTTTTTCACCCGTCATCAAATCAGGCTCATCCAACCAACGTTCAATAATTTCTAACCAAGCGTCTTTAATGGTGTATTTTTCATAAATGTGTGAGGCTAAATATTCAGCGGCTTCATATTGGACACCATCCGCTTTAAACATTTCGCGGGCTTCGGCCCACAGTTGAAGAACATCACGCCGAATATCATCAACGTTGACCTTAATCACCTCGACCGGAAGCCAACGGCGATTCCCCGTACGGTCGGCTAAGAACTCGTCCTCATTGGTGGTACCGATAATTAATGAACGACGCGGGAACTGTGTGGCAAACTCCTTAAACTTTGGGATCCAGTTCTCATGTGTGCGGGTGACAAAGGCTTTGATGGATTCAAGCTCTTTCGTATTCAGTCCGCGTAGCTCGCCAATTTCAGCGACTAAACGACCGCGCATTTTACGTGCTAAGTCATCATCTTTTTCAGCAAAAGAGATTTCTGTAAAGAACGTCGGATCAGGGCATAGCGCCGCGACCCCCGTGGACTTCCCACATCCTTGAGCACCAATTAAGATAGGCACCATGTCAGCTTTAATCCTCGGTACCAAAACACGCCCTGCCATCGCCGTCCACATATAGAGAGAAACAGCGCGGGTATAAGGTGTGTTCTCCGCACCAAAATGCGTGTGGTAAAACGTCTCAACACGCCTAACGCCATCCCACTCTAGGTTAGTCAGCCACTCGATAGCCGAGTCGAATTGATTCTCTTCCGCAGCAAGTAAAACCACATCACGGATCAGCTCACGCCCTACAGGTTTAAAATCGCGCTTTTCCATCGCAATACGTAAACGCGAATAGTCCGCATCGCTAAACTGTTGCCATTCATTGGTTCCGGTTGGCGCGAACATAATTTCATCGCGAAAGGTATCAAAGCGAATTTCGATATCGATAAAGTCGGGGTGCATGACCGCTTTAGCCACATTATCAATGGTAGATTCTATCCGGCCATATTTATCACGCTTAAATGAAGGTAAAGGCAATGGCTTGTTAACGACTTGGATCGCCTCAAAATCGTCTACGGTTACAACCGCTGTTTTTAAACGCTCACAACCAGGGTTAATCCACCCTTCTTTTTGGGCTAACGTGAATATCGCTTGGTAGCCGGTGCGGTCAGCACGGAGTTGAGACCACTTATTTATTGCAGCCTCTTCATCGCCCTTATCTGCTTTAGCGGACCATTCAACCCATAACGCTTTGGCCTTATCTTCATAATCGGTATCTTTGAACCAGGCCAAACGATTACCCATATCAACCCAAGTTGGGTAATTTTCGGCAAAGCGTAATACCCGCGGATGCCACAGCGCAGAGCGAATATCCTCAAAAGTGTGACTATCAATGTGGCTTAAATCGACTAAACGCGTTAGGTCATCGCCCGATACTGTATTAAAATCAGAGCCATCAACAGCATTACTGTGCAAGACGAGATTGGATGCCAGAACGGTATCAACATTAATCACCGCACCATCGAACTCTAAGAATTCAGCGCCTTCATGCGGGGCAAATACCATATGAGATGGCTCATAAACAGAGCGATCCCATTTGACAGGCTCATCGCTTAACAGCTGGTAACAGTCCATGATCTCTTGTTCAACACGTGGACCTAATTCGGCATACATGTGAGCTGTCACGCTGTTATCTAGCATAATGCCGATGCGCCAGCGTTGCTCATTATTGGCGGTTGGGTGTTCATGGCTAGCCGTCGTATAACAAAAACAGCGGTACATACTCAGGACACCGGTTAACCGGTTCCAAGCATCTAAAGAGCAGCCATCCATATCTAACCAAAGAACGTGACGATGACCGGCATTAGCCGCACTACGCCCTTTGGTTTTATTGATCAACGCACCCCAAATATAATTAAGACGTGCCTTTTTCTCACGCATGGCCTCTATTGAGTCATTTGGAGACACATTAATCGTTTTTTTAAGCGCTTTGATAGCTAACTTATACTCATCAAAGCTAGGCGCTTGCGCTAATTGAGGACGATTATCCCTAGCGGAGCGCCCTACTGAATAGGTGATCCGCATAGGCTAAACCTTCGTTGAAACTGATGAGCCCTTTAACAACCACTCCGGGTCACACTGTAAAACTTGTGCTAATTCAAGGATAAATCGAGGTCGAGAAATGACATTACTCTCTATTCTATTGATCGCTTGTTGCGTTAAACCTACTTCTTCAGCTAAATCGTGCTGCGTATAACCAAGTAGCTTACGTCTTTGTTTTACTCTATTACCAAGTGTCATTAACGACCCCCTTTAACAATATTCGTAGTATTTCATCACCACAAAAACTGTTTGTCAAATACAATAAAATTAGTATTAATAGTGGGAGGTAAAAATACTCCTAGGAATCACAAAAATGTCACTAGCAACAAGGGTACGACAGCGTAGGTTAGCACTTAATTTAACCCAATCTGAATTAGCTGAACGCGCAAATATCAGCCAGCAATCTGTCGAGTCGATTGAAAACGGTAGGACACGAAAACCAAGAAATATCATAGAACTGGCTAAAGCTTTACAGTGTCACCCAGAGTGGCTACTCAATGGTAAAAGCATTATGCCAATGGCAGAGGTAAACTCTCGTAGAGTTCCCCTATTAAGCTACGTTCAGGCCGGATTATTTAAGGATGCAGACCCCATTACTGATCATGAAGGAAATTTTGAATATATCTTAGTTGATGATGATATTAGTGAAAACGCATTCGCACTAAGAATAGAAGGTGACAGCATGAACCCTGAGTTTAAAGAGGGGGATATCGTTGTTATCGACACGGAACTTTGCCCTAATCCTGGCGAATTCGTTTTTGCAAAAAATGGCGGAAATCAGGGAACATTTAAGAAGTATCGCCCGCTAGGCATTGGTACCGGCGAGTTTGAGCTTGTTCCGTTAAATCCCGATTATCCTACACTCAATAGCCACGACTACCAAATTGCGCTTATTGGTGTCATGGTGGAACACCGAATTTACCGTCGAAAAAGGTAATTTCTCCCCCCAATTCCTGCAAAGAGAGTTTTCTTGCAAGCAGCCAAGAAGACTCTTTGCCACATCTCCATATCATTTTTACTCGTTTAATTAATTTATAAAACAAATAGATAAGTATCTCACAGACTAAAATACAATTTTAACTGTTTACAAATACTATTTTTATAGTATTGTTATTCACACGACTTACTACATAACTAGTAAGATTTTGCTCTTTAACAATCTAGAAAGTCGGAACAGTACAAAGCCACCTGTTTAGACCCCTACGCAAAAATGCGACGTATTAGCAGGCACGATCTGTTTGCTAAGAAGGTTACTTCCGCACGAGAGTGAGAACGGCAAGGAATGGGCAACACTGGCAGTAAGGCGTTGTACAAACGCAAAACCACTCATTATAGGCCATTCAATGAGTGGCCTATAATGAGTTGATTAATAGGCAGGCGATGGAGATATGTGTGAATGCTTTACGAAACTAGGCAAGGACATGGAAAGTCGCATCAAAGCAAAACGTCCAGAAGACGCAAACCTACGATCCGCTGGGTGGAAACAGTCGGGCTTGTTTATGTCTAGCGGCATCATGTCAGTTAATTATTTCATTGAATACAGTATCAGTTATCAAGAATTCAAGAAGGACGGCACACCAAAAGCTCGCATGACTAGGCAGGATTTCCCCGTTACATTCTCGTTCTGCCCTTTCTGCGGCGTGAAATATAACAGCTAGCATCGTGTTTAGTTAAAAATGGTAGTTAACTACTTAGCTTTAAGCGAATCAACGCAACTTATTAGTGCATTTGCGGCATTGACTTGAGATTCATCTATGGATAAATAAATATTATCTGAAAGGCTAATGTCAATTCTTGCTCCGCCATAGTTATGGTTAAGGATATTGATAACCCCAAAACTATAGCCGGTTAGTGACGATTTATTTTTTATGTCTATGGGGTTTGTCATTTTTACAATCAATTTCTTGCTGTCGTACAAGTCATCTTTTAACTCAGCCAAGTAAATATTTTCACACTCAACAGAGAAGCCCTTCTCTTCTATAGAGTCTGGCCTAAATACAATACAAACATCATCCGGCTTGCACTGATTTGTAGCCATGCCAGATGCTGAGAACAAGATCGCAGCAGCAGTAAGTAATTTCACAATCATAATCCATTTATTTAAGTGAAATGGAGTATATCAGTATTTGTGTTTAATGATAACGCAAAGGAGTATTGTCAATGATCATCAAAAATACTCCACCTAATATTTAAAAAATAATTCTTTATTATTCCTCGGAAATCATTCAATGAAAAAAGCCAAAATTTTGCCATCGGATAAATTTCCGATGAATAACAACGTTCGCCGTTTACGTTATCAACAAAAACGTAAAGCTCTTAAACAAAATCCTAACACCACCTTCCCTATCACCTTATATCTTTGAGGTATCAAAATGAGTCTCGAACTAGCAATTAAAGAAAACACCGAAGTCATGCGCCAATTAATTGCCACAATGCAATCAGGCGCAGTCGCACAGCCTCATACCACATTAACACTAGATGCAGAATCTCAACTGAGCAAAGCTGAAACAAAAACAATCAGTAAAAAAGAAACTGCTAAAATAGACACACACTCTGTCATTAACCCGATTGATATTCATACCCTCAATTTAGAGCAACTCGCTGTCTTAGCGGTATTATTTAACGGTAACTTTGACGAACTCACGACTGAACAACTTGATAAAGTCAATGCAACCATAGCTGCTACGGGTAAACATCGAAATACCCAAGCCGATGCCCTCTATATGGCGCTAGTGAATTTAGAGGAAGTCACCAACTTACCAAATAACACCATCCACGACCTGTGTTTGGAAATGCTACGCCATTGGTCTGATATCGTCGGTATTACTGAACGTCGCGAATTTGCTATCGAACTTCTCAGGGCCGGTAAGGTCACGAGCAAAACGCCAGAAGATACCGACCCTAAAGTGCTGTTTGAGCAAGCTGAAAAACTCATTTTGCAGTTAGCAAAAGGCGGCTATCGCAATAACGCGGTTGAAATTCTTACTCAGTTTGGTGCTAAAAAATTAGGTCAAGTGCCCGAAGATAAATTAGCCGAAGTGGTTGCGCTGGCGAAAAAAGCCTTAGAAAGTTAACTCCCTGATATGCAGCAGGAACTTATCCTTAGAATTAACGGTACTCAATACGAAACCTGAATGGACTTTAGCAAGTACCGTCGCTCATACGCTGGTTGAATCTGTTTTACAAAATCGATAAGAAAATAGCTCAGGGCTAGGTCATATCCGTTAAATAAAACAGATAGCCCATAAGTTAATGCTGAAATAGCCGAGGCAATAAGCCCGCATGTTAACACCGTTTGGTAACTCGCCGTAGGAAAGAACTATTCTATACAAGCCACACAATATAAGGCTTAAAGCTAGTCACGAATAAATGGGGTAGCCAAGCTAAAATTGACAAAACCGAAAATTGGTTAAGCAAGTTAACCCTCATCGCTAGACAAAACTCGCGGCACTCATTCGCTGAGCTGAAGGTAAGCCTGTGGTTGTATTCCCCGCAGCCCTCATTATGAATCCTAAAAATGATTTTGATAATGTGACCGAAAAATCACTTATCGCTGATCCCATTTAATTAAAGGTCCCCAATATGAAAGTTAAATTATCCAACGTCCGTTTGGCATTCCCTGATTTATTTGAAGCAACCCAAGTTAACGGGCAAGGTGATTATAAATTCCGCGGAACGTTTCTCATCCCGAAAAACCGTACTGATTTAATCGAAGCGATTGAAAGCGCGATTAAACAAGCCGCTACCGCAAAATGGGGGGCAAAAGCCAGTGCTATTCTCAAATCAATTCGTGGTAATTCTAAACGTTTTAACTTCCGTGATGGTGATGAAAAGATTGAGTATGACGGTTATGCAGATCATATGTACATCAGTGCGAGCAATAAAGTGCGACCGCTGGTTATTGACCGTGACCGCACTCCGTTAACAACACAAGATCATCGCCCTTACTCCGGTTGTTATGTTAACGCAACCATCACCATTTTTGCCTATGACAACCAAGGCAAGGGTATTTCCGCCTCACTTGGTGGTGTTCAGTTCTTCCGTGATGGTGACGCTTTCGCAGGTGCCCGTGTCGCGAGTGAAGATGACTTCGACGACTTAAGCGTCGCCGAAGAGGAAGAATCACTAATCTAGTTCTCTTGTTATATTTGACGGGAAGGAATATTCGTATTTCTTCCCATAACTTGAAAGGTAAATTATTTCAACTTGAAAGTTATATGTTTTATTTTTTGTGTATCGAGCCATTTCATTTAAATATTTAGCACAATCTATTCTGGTAATTGGGGTACTAATCGCAATTAACGGCTCCATTTTATCTACTGCTAACGAATTTCCTTTTTTAGGGTACCCCATCCTTAAACAAGTTTGATTGAATTCAATTATATCCGCTAACGCTATAGAGGGACTTTTTTCGCTGGTATCAGATAAATCAAATTTCTGACCGTTTTTATCAATAACTATTAAATTTTCAATATAGCCAACGCCAGGACCATCATTATAAAAATAAAAACCTATCCCGTTATTATTAGGATCCGCTTGGGGAACAATAGAAATACGAGGCTGAACCGCACGAATAAAGTTAGCTTCCTGACTTTTATTTCCTGAATAAGTAAGGTAAACAGCCACGGCAGATACCGCTAGTGATAAAATTGCAATACCGAGTGCCAATCTATCCCTACTATTACTCATACATTACCTCCTATAAATTATGAAAAATACACTCTGGCTAGACCTCGAAACATTCAGTGAAAAGCCAATTCAATACGGTACGCATTCTTACGCAGAAACCGTTGAAATTATGCTTTTTGCTTGGGCGTTAAACAACGATTCAGTTAACGTTTGGGATATTACGCATAAATCCTCTATGCCTACTGAATTACAGCAAGCGTTAACAGACCCTAACACTATAATTTATGCACATAACAGCCATTTTGACCGCACCATGCTCAACCATAGTGGTATCAAAATAGATGTTAGTCGTTGGCGTGATACGATGGTACAAGCACTCGCGCACGGTTTACCCGGTGCTTTAGGGGCGTTATGTGACGTGCTTGGTGTGCCTTTGGATAAAGCCAAAGACCAAGAAGGTAAAGCATTAATACAGCTATTTTGTAAGCCTCGACCTAACAACTCAGCATTACGCCGCGCAACAAGCAAAACCCATCCCGAAGAGTGGAAGCGTTTTGTGGCCTATGCAGGGCGAGATATCGAAGCCATGCGCGAAGTGCACCAACGTTTGCCAAATTGGAACTACCGCGACAGTGAATTAAAACACTGGCATCGTGACCAACGAATTAACGATCGCGGGGTGTGTATGGATATTCAATTAGCCGCCTCCGCGATTAAAGCGGTTGAAGTTGAACAAAAACGTTTAGCCCAACTCACCCAAAAACTGACAGATAATGAAGTTCAGGCGGCAACTCAGCGTGATGCCCTACTAAAACATATCTCTGCCGCTTTTGGTGTTGATTTGCCTGATATGCAAAAAAGCACATTAGAACGTCGCATTAACGATCCTGATATTCCCTTATCTCTACGTGAATTGTTAGCCATTCGATTACAAGCCAGTAGCACCAGCACCAGTAAATACAAAGCGCTGATCAATGGCGTAAGCTCAGACGGTCGTTTACGTGGAACATTGCAATTTTGTGGTGCTTCACGCACGGGGCGTTGGGCGGGTCGATTATTTCAGCCACAAAATTTACCAAGGCCAACACTTGACCAAGAGACCATTGATAACGGTATTGAAGCGTTAAAAGCAGGATGTGCCGACCTCATTTACGATGACATTATGCAACTGACCAGCTCAGCTTTGCGCGGTTGCATTATAGCACCTGAAGGTAAAAAGCTTGTAGTATCCGACCTTTCCAATATTGAGGGCCGTATGCTCGCTTGGTTAGCCGGTGAAGCGTGGAAGATTAACGCGTTTAGCGAATTCGACAGGGGTATCGGCGCTGATCTCTATAAATTGGCTTACGCGCGCGCATTCAATATCAGTCCAGAAGAGGTTAATAAAGATATGCGCCAAATCGGTAAAGTGATGGAACTCGGCTTAGGTTACGGGGGAGGAGTCGCCGCATTCTTAACATTTGCCCTCACCTATGGTCTGAATTTAGAGGAACTGGCTGAAGCGGCATTGCCTAACATTCCACCCAAAGTGAAACACGAGGCGATCAGTTGGTATAGAAAATCGGTGGAAACCCAAAAAACCTATGGTCTCAGTGAAACCGTATTTATCACCTGTGACTCACTTAAGCGCATGTGGCGCAATGCACACCCCGAAACGGTCTCTTTCTGGTATGAATTGGAAAATACCGTGCGTCGGGCGATTGCTTCACCAAGGGTAACCTTTCCATGTCGTAAGCTTAAAATTAGACGGGATAAAGCATGGCTACGTATTGTTTTACCGTCAGGCCGCGCGGTTTGCTACCCCGCCCCACGTCATGATAACGGCCAAATCAGCTATATGGGGATTAATCCTTATAACCGCAAATGGCAACGTTTGAAAACCTATGGCGGGAAATTGGTAGAAAACGTAACCCAAGCCGCTGCCCGTGATATTCTCGCCAGTAACATGCCAATTATTGAAGATCACGGTTATGACATTGTACTCACCATTCACGATGAGGTGTTGACCGAGGCACTCGATACCCCTGCATTCAACCATGAACACTTATCCAAATTACTTGCCACCAACCCCGAATGGGCCTTAGACCTTCCGCTTAATGCCGGAGGCTTTGAGGCCTATCACTACAGGAAGGATTAAATTGTCCCGCTGACTACAATGACATTGGCTCCTATGCCGCCCAACGGTTACGCAATCTAATGCGTTGGTTGAACAACACACTTTATCTTCACTTTAATCTATCCATATCAATTTCATCTTTGAGAATCCTATATGACATTCATAAACAACGATAGCCCGTTGTATTTCCGCGCGGCTCGGGATGCGATTCGTCTTGAACAGGCAAAGAAATATTTTGAGGCTTCTAAAGCTTGGTCACAAGCCCATAGATTATCCCGATCACGAGATAACCAAATATGGAGCGAACGACGCTCTGACTTTTGCTTTATGCAAATTAAACGCGAACAGTATAAACTCGCGAGTCATAAGTAAAGTACATGAAAATGAACCAAAAATCGGTGGTATTGCTTATACATTGACGTCTCCTAATGGTCAAGATCCCCCCAGTAGGGGCGTATTCTGCCAGATGGTAACAACATGTTATGGAGTACAAAGCCCCAGTCAAAAGCCTCGCCCCGATCAATGACGGGAACACGCGAGGCTTTTTATATTCGGGGTTCGCCACGTTATTTTGGGTCGCAATAATCTTGAAAGGATACAAAGAGAAAAACACAAGGTCGTCATAAGTACTGCCAGATAGATCGCTACAATAATGGAAAAATTTGATAGGAACCTCTTCGGCGAAAGAGAGAGTTGATTGATAGGAAATTGAGCGCTTTTTCGCCATGTCATCGACGCGGCTTATTGAGCTATTTTAAAATGCTTATACGACAGTGAGTTATGTGTATAACTTAGGTAATTCTCAATACGATAAAGCGTCAGTATGATCATCAGAATCGGGGCTTTTGCCCTTTTGTGATACGATAGTCGGCATGAGATTACCTATTTATATCAACACATTAAGTATAAAGCTCACACATTCACTGTTTTTGAATCGATAAAAAGAATATGCGTTGCGGTTTTGTGTTATGAATTTAGGTTTTACAATGTAAAATAGACGGTATTAAATGGCAGCTCATCGCCAAAAATAACGAATACTGAAATAATATCACTCACTGACTTTAACTGAATAATATATAACCTATTGATATGGCACTATTAATTACCAAAAAATGCATCAATTGCGATATGTGTGAGCCTGAATGTCCTAATGATGCAATCTATATGGGCGATGAAATCTACGAGATCGACACAGATCTCTGTACTGAGTGTGTTGGCCATTATGATAAACCGACCTGTCAGTCCGTTTGTCCTATCACTAATACTATTATTACCGACCCCCAGCATATCGAAACCCAAGAACAACTGTGGGATAAATTTGTGATGATCCATCACGCTGATAAGATTTAATCAGTTTATACGTTTTGCCGTTCGTCGCTAATAAACCAACCTATGACTATGACGAAATGAGATACCCCGCCGTAAACGGCGAGGCATCCTGTTTTGAATCGCGATTACCGCCTGAGAATTCCATTTATCAAAATGGCGTTTAAACGATTATCACGACAAACTTTCAATGATCACCGTCGCCACGGCATAATGACGCTCATCGGTAATAGAAACATGGATATGCGTCACTTTCATTCGTTGAGCCAACTGATTCGCCTCTCCGAGCAATGTAAGTTGTGGCTTGCCTAGGGCATCATTGCTGACTTCAAATTGATTAAATGCCAAGCCATTACGAATGCCAGTACCTAAAGCTTTAGCCGCCGCTTCTTTAACCGCAAAGCGCTTTGCCAGAAAACGCGCTGGTTGAGCTTGTTGCTGAAATTGCTTAAATTCATTTTCGGTTAATATACGCTTAGCCAAGCTATCGGCCGAACGCTTAATGACACCTTCAATCCGAGCAACTTCGACAATATCTGTACCTAGACCGATAATTGCCATTAGTCACGCGCTTCTCGTAGTAATTTCTTCATATCGGATACTGCATCGGCTAATCCACTGAACAATGCTCGACCAATGATCGCATGTCCGATATTCAGTTCATAAATTTCAGGCAATAACGCGATGCGTTGAACATTATGATAGGTTAACCCATGACCCGCATTAACTTTTAAACCTTTATTCGCCGCGTAAGTTACGCCATCACGAATACGACGATACTCAATTTCCTGTTCTTGCTCTGTTTTTGCATCTGCATATGCACCAGTATGAATCTCAATAAATGGCGCGCCTGCGGCTTGGGCTGCATCAATTTGTGCGTGGTCAGCATCGATAAATAGAGAGACTTGAATACCTGCTTCAGTGAGACGTTTCACTGCTTCTGTGATTTTTGGTAATTGGCCCGCCACATCTAATCCACCCTCGGTGGTCACTTCTTCACGTTTTTCAGGTACAAGACAACAAAAGGTCGGTTTAATACGGCATGCGATCGTCAGCATTTCCTCTGTCACTGCCATTTCAAGATTCATCCGCGTTTGGATAGTCTCTTTCAGCAATTCAATATCCCTATCAGTGATATGACGACGGTCTTCGCGTAAATGTACAGTAATGCCATCAGCGCCTGCTTGCTCAGCAACAAATGCCGCCTGAACAGGATCAGGATACTGGGTGCCCCGCGCATTTCTCACTGTCGCGATATGATCTATGTTGACACCTAACAAAAGCTCAGCCATTTTTCACTCCCTATAATTGATACGGTCAAATACGCACGAATGCCCCTATCCTACTGCAATTTAATATTTATTGGGAATAAATCTCTATCACTACGCGTACCTTTCCACATTTCGCTGTTTTTTTCTACAATCTCTTATCGTTTGATAACGGTGAATAAAACTTGGAGGGTAAAACAGTCAACGGTGCACAATGCGGGATATGTGCAGATTCAATCAGGCTTTAGGGGGATGGGTAGGCGGAACTTTCACGAATTGCCTAAATAACTCACGACTTTTTAATGGCTTTCCGCCCAAATAAGGCTTTAACGCCATGCGTGTAAAACGTTTTGCCGCTTTTAGCGTATCACTGTCTGGAAACTCACGAGCGGCTAACGCTTTGAGCTGCCTACCCGTGAAGCTTAATTGATCTATCACCAAACTACCGATAAACCCTTTTTCTTCGCGATAACGATAAGTCATTGTATCTGCAACGGGTTCGCCACTGCCTGCACAATGAAGGAAATCAACTCCATAACCAAGGTAGGATAATAATGCTAATTCAAATTGACGTAATGCCGATTCAGGTGTTTGTTCACTCGCGGCAAGTAATTGTAAACATGAAAGGTAGTCAAAGAATAACGCGGAATACGGTGTTCCAAACTCAATGACGCGCGAAACTAACTCATTGAGATATAAACCGCTATAAAGCACAGTACCCGATAATGGCAGCGAGAGTGAAATCGGATCCGCATGGGTTAACGTTTTGATTTCGCCTTTACCTCCCCAACGGATAAGTAATGGCGTAAAGGGCTGCAAGCAGCCCCTCAGCGGTGAACGATTACGGCGAGCACCTTTTGCTAACAGTCGAATTTTGCCTTCACCTTCAGTAAAAAAATCAATTAATAGGCTTGTTTCACTGAAAGGCCTAGAATGAAGCACAAATGCACGTTGCCAGCCCGCACTCACCGTTTCACCCATTATTTTAGGTCATCAACATAGCCTAAGCTGCGTAGCGCTCGTTCATCATCAGCCCAGCCAGCTTTAACTTTCACCCAAAGTTCAAGATGGACTTTGGTATCAAACAGTCTTTCCATATCGATACGGGCTTCTGTGCCGATCGTTTTGAGTTTACTGCCTTTATTCCCAATAACCATTTTCTTTTGGCCTTCACGTTCAACCAAAATAAGGCCATTGATATGATAACCGCCCTTTTCCATAACTTTGAATTGTTCGATTTCAACAGTGACAGAATAAGGTAATTCATCGCCCAAGAAACGCATTAATTTTTCACGGATGATTTCCGATGCCATAAAGCGTTGAGAACGATCAGTAATATAGTCTTCTGGGAAATGGTGTTCAGCTTCAGGAATGTGTTGCTTGACAATTTTTGCAATTGTATCAACACCTTTGCCTTTTTCTGCACTAATTGGTACCACATCCAAAAAGTTCATTTTTTGGCTAACAAAACTAATATGCGGTAACAGAACCGTTTTATCCGTTACATTATCAATTTTATTGATCGCTAAAATGACTGGGCAGCGTAGACTTTTTAGCTTATTAAGCACCATTTCATCATCGTCGGTCCAGTTCGTGCCTTCAACAACGAAAATAACCAGCTCAACATCACCAATGGAGCTTGAAGCAGCTCGGTTCATCAAACGATTTATTGCCCGTTTCTCTTCAATATGCAGCCCTGGAGTATCCACATAGATGATTTGGTATTCCTCTTCAGTATGGATCCCCATAATACGGTGACGAGTCGTTTGGGGCTTTCTCGATGTAATCGAAACTTTTTGCCCTAACAACTGGTTTAATAACGTTGATTTGCCGACATTGGGTCGCCCAACAATAGCCACAAAGCCACAGTGGGGTTGTTTTTCACTCATTCAATCTCCAAAATTTTCAATGCTTGCTCCGCAGCGGCTTGTTCAGCTTTACGACGACTTGAACCAACACCATGAATAGGCTGTTCAATACCACTCACTTGACAGTGGATAGTAAACTCCTGATCATGAGCCTCACCTTTTACCTGAACAACCATATAATTAGGTAAAGGCAAATGACGCCCCTGTAGATATTCTTGTAATCTCGTTTTCGGGTCTTTTTGTTTATCGCCCGGGCTGATTTCATTCAACCTATTTTGATACCAATCTAGAATAATTCGTTCTATCGTTTGAATATCACTATCGAGAAAAATCCCGCCGATCAGTGCTTCAACTGTATCTGCGAGTATAGATTCACGGCGGAATCCGCCACTTTTTAATTCACCCGGTCCTAAACGTAAACATTCACCAAGCTCAAATTCACGAGCAATTTCCGCTAACGTGTTTCCACGAACTAACGTTGCTCTCATACGACTCATATCCCCTTCATCCACTTTAGGGAATCGATGATATAAATCATTGGCAATAACAAAACTTAAAATAGAATCGCCAAGGAATTCTAAGCGTTCATTATGTTTACTGCTCGCACTACGATGTGTAAGCGCCTGAATTAAAAGGTCGTGTTGATTAAACTTGTAACCAAGTTTTCGTTGTAATTGCTCAAGTAAAGAGGGGTTCATGCGCGCCCAGCCATTTTTCTGATTGACAAAAAAGCACACGCAACAGACCTGTAAGGAACAAAACTGTTGCGTTTGCACTGACTCTTAACGCTTTATCCTTAATTTTAAATAATAAATTTCAGCTAAAAATATAGCTAAATACTATTAATATGATTATAGGAGTTAATTAAGAAGCCAATAAATATTTAATTAAATTATATTGTACACTGAGAAAAACAATAATGCTTCGGTTTATACGGGTTTTCGTGCGAAAACCCGTATAACATGATTATGAACCTAGTGGTCCAATACGACTAAAACGAATACCGGTAGGCCACTCGTTTTCTTGTTTATCGAGGCTTAACCAAATAAACACCGCGCGACCAACAAGATTTTCTTCAGGAACAAAGCCCCACATACGGCTATCAGAACTGTTATCCCTGTTATCACCCATCATAAAATAATGTTTTTCAGGCACAATCCATTCATTTGGTGGCATATTCGGTTGAATATAACGCGATTCTGTTATTGCCTGACGAATAATCAATATCTGGTGCTCGACAGTATCAAGCTTTTCACTTCTTTGATATTGACGTAATGCATTACTTGGAACAGGTTGATCAACGGGGATTTCATAGTTCCCTTTTTGGCTCTCAACGACAGAATCAACATTGAAGAACATTGTCCATTCACTTGGCGCTAATGGGCCATATTTAATTGGCAATTGCTTGGTACAGTTATTGTCCGCACAATTCGGATAAATTGTCAGTTCCTTCGCATCTGGGTTATAAACAATTTTATCGCCGGGTAAACCAATCACACGTTTAACAAAGTCCACACTCGGATCCTTTGGATATTTAAATACTGCAATATCACCGCGAGAGGGTTTACCGGTTTCAATCAAGGTGGTTTGCGTTATTGGGTCTTTCAACCCATAAGCAAACTTTTCAACCAACATGAAATCCCCAACTAATAACGTTGGCATCATCGATCCAGATGGAATTTGAAATGGTTCGTAAATAAACGAACGAACCACCAAAACAATTGCTAAAACAGGAAAAATTGAAGATCCTGTTTCGACCCATGACGGACGGCGTACCACTTTCTCCATCTCGTCTTGAGTCAATGAGCCTTGACTCACTTCCTGTATATGTTTGAGCTTCTTCTTCCGCGCAGGCGAAAATTTAAAGCGATCTAAACACCAGATAATCCCCGTAATCACTGTTGCCAGTGTTAGGATCAAGGCAAAGGTGTTAGCCATTGAGACTCCTTGTAATTTTAGTTGTCTTTACCAACATGCAATATCGCCAAGAACGCTTCTTGAGGCAATTCAACATTACCGACTTGCTTCATACGTTTCTTACCTTCCTTTTGCTTCTGTAACAGTTTTTTCTTACGGCTAACGTCACCACCGTAACACTTAGCAAGCACGTTTTTACGTAATTGTTTAACTGTAGAACGAGCAATAATATGGTTACCGATCGCCGCTTGAATCGCGATATCAAACTGTTGACGAGGAATCAACTCCTTCATTTTTTCAACCAGTTCACGACCACGATACTGTGAATTTGCGCGGTGAGTAATCAATGCCAGTGCATCCACACGCTCACCGTTAATCATCACATCCACACGCACCATATCTGACGCTTGGAAACGCTTAAACGTATAATCTAAAGAAGCATAACCTCGGGAGGTAGACTTCAAACGATCGAAGAAATCTAGCACAACTTCTGACATTGGAATGTCATAGGTTAGCGATACCTGATTACCATGATAGACCATGTTTGTCTGAACGCCGCGTTTTTCAACACAAAGTGTAATCACGTTTCCGAGATACTCTTTCGGCATCAACATATGACATTCCGCGATCGGCTCACGCAGCTCTTCAATGTTATTCAGCGGTGGCAATTTAGCAGGGCTATCAACATACACAACCTCACCGTTCGTTTGTACAACTTCATAAACGACGGTTGGCGCCGTGGTGATCAGATCTAAATCATATTCACGCTCTAAACGCTCTTGGATGATCTCCATATGCAGTAAGCCGAGGAAACCACAACGGAAACCAAAACCTAGCGCACTCGACGTTTCTGGCTCATAGAATAATGAAGCATCATTTAAACTCAGTTTGCCCAGTGCATCACGGAATGCTTCATAATCATCTGAACTGACTGGGAATAAACCGGCATAAACTTGCGGCTTCACTTTTTTGAATCCAGGTAAGGCTTTTTCTGCTGGATGACGAGCACCTGTGAGCGTATCCCCTACTGGTGCACCGGTAATATCTTTAATCGCACAAACTAACCAGCCCACTTCACCGCAGCTTAATGAATCACGGTCGATTTGTTTAGGTGTGAAAATACCGAGTCGATCAGCGTTATATACCTGGCCAGTACTCATAACCTTAATTTTATCGCCCTTACGCAAGGTACCGTTTTTAATACGGATAAGCGATACAACACCTAAATAGTTATCAAACCATGAATCAATAATCAGGGCTTGCAGAGGTGCTTCAGAATCACCGACGGGAGCAGGAATTGATTGAACCAAACGTTCAATAACCTCTTGCACGCCGATACCGGTTTTCGCTGAACACCGCACTGCATCATGAGCATCAATGCCCACAATATCTTCAATCTCTTCCGCTACGCGTTCCGGATCTGCCGCTGGCAAGTCGATTTTGTTCAAGACTGGAACAACTTCGAGATCCATTTCAATCGCTGTATAGCAGTTAGCCAGTGTTTGGGCTTCAACCCCTTGCCCCGCATCAACAACCAACAGTGCGCCTTCACAAGCGGCTAACGAACGTGATACTTCATAAGAGAAGTCAACGTGGCCAGGCGTATCAATGAAGTTTAACTGATAGGTCTCCCCATCGGAGGCCTTATAATCAAGCGTCACACTTTGCGCTTTAATTGTAATTCCGCGTTCACGCTCTAAATCCATGGAGTCTAGAACTTGAGCCGCCATTTCTCTGTCCGTCAAACCACCACAAATTTGAATAATACGGTCAGATAACGTGGACTTACCATGGTCAATGTGAGCAATGATAGAAAAGTTTCTTATGTTATTGATTTTCAAGGTAATATCTTCTTTTAAATTGCCTACAAAATCAGCTCTGTATAAAAATATATCACAGAACTAAAATGCTATGATTATCACAAGATTGCTAATTAGCTGCATTTTACATAGAAGATCCCTGTAACACAAAGGTTCAATGTAAAACAACTGTAAACTATGCGGGTTTTAGCCTAATAATGGCAATGAATGGTACTTTAATGAAACAAAACCACCTGCAAATAACAGGTGGTTTAACTGATTAATCAACTTGAACTAAGCGTTCTTCTGGAGGCAAGCCTATTTGTAGGATAACAGGTTGAAACGCTGTCTCATCCCGCCAATAAGAGGCGATTTTTCGGGCCAAAAAGAATCCTAAAAACCCACCTATGACACCAGAAATCGCGACCCAAATTTGTTCCAAGCCTGCTAACTGTACTAACGCTGCAACGAAAAATAGGCCAATTAAGGGTGTCAAATACACTAACATCGCAGATCGAAGTAAACTCCCTTCAGGAATACCGACTTCAACTTTCTGCCCCACAACTAAAGGTTGTTGTATTTCAACCTCTAATTGATGTTCAGTATTTGGTCCTATCTTACTCAATGCATACGAACCACAAGCCCCACGTGCACTACAGCTACCACACCCGGAAGAAGCCCCATAACGCAATAATGCCCTTCCTTGGTGCCAACGAATAACTGTTGCCCACTCTTTTACCATCATTTACTCCTAAAAACGAATGCTCGCAGCGACTTGCTGTGCCGTTAACAACGGCAATTCGCCTATTATGGTAATCACATTTTGTTTCTGAGTCATTGTATAAATTGTGCGGCGACCATTTTGAATAGGTTGCTCTAAAGGTTGCCCTTGTTCGGCCTTAGTGACATTCACAGAAAAGGTGAACAAGCCATCACTAAATAATGCGCTTTCAACCTCATCATTCTGTGCGAGACTACGCTTTGAACGTGAAATTTCTTCAAATCCTGGGGGTAAAAAACCCACGCGCCATTTAAATGACGGGCTCGTATTTTGAGGAGAGACTAATAATGGTGGTAAATTAATTTTACTTAAGTTCACCAAAGAGTCATTCACCGCTTTACTATCTAACACGGTCGAGATCACGCGAAATTGTTCTAACGTTTGATTATTGTTATTAAGAAGATCAACTCGTAGGGGTAACTTGTTCTCTTCATCAATTAACAACACATAATTAAAGCGTGAGTTATCTTTAGAGATAATACGAATAACTAACGACGGCTTATCACCAATATGTGTGCGTCCTGCATCGATAAAATTATAGTATGGCTTAATTTTGTCGTAATCAGCGAACAGCACTGAAGGCAAGTTATCGACAATGTGTTTGCCATTCAAACTAAAGGCATCGAAACCGGGTTCGAAATAACTAATTCGCTCGCCCTTTTGAACAATCTCACGCCGCGTCGAATCCATTTGGATCATCTGAGATATCGGCACATTATTGATGAGTCCATGGCGGTAGCGAACAGGAACGATACTTCTCGGGCTAAAAGACATGAATGACATTTCGTAGGAAAGATTCTGGGCAGCACTTCCCATCTCTTTAAAGAGAACTTCGGCATCTTGTTGAGATGCCGAAGCTTGATTAGCAATAATCAGGCTGCCCGCCAGGCAGATGACGGATAACCACTTATTCATTAGTGCTGTTTAACTCCAGCCGATACCGCTGCTTTATCATCATTTTCATGATATTGCTGATTTAGCATGGAGCGTCTTTCAATTTCATATTGCTGAAGCATTGCATTAACACGCTGATTTTGTTGCTCAACTTGTTGCATTTGTTGCTCGTTACCAAAAAGTTGGCCATCAGAGAAATTTAGGCTTACAGGTGCGCCAGCCCCAACAGGAATAGTGTTAAACACGGGTTCATCAATCATCGACTCATCGGAGTTACTTTGGTTATATTGTTGCACACCAACGATGACGGCAAGAGACACACATGCTGCAACACCAATTTGGGTGATTTGGCTAGCCCATGGGCGAACCTTCTGCCAAAACGGCATACTTCCCCATGTTGCCGGCTCAGGCTGTGACTCAACAACTCCCTGAGGATTAAATTGCACAACTTCATTCTCTAATGCTGCGGCGACCTTACCTGCTATGTCAAAATTCATGACATCAGGGGTGTCGTTACGCAGAGTATCACGAATAAGATGATAGCTCTCCCAACGTTTTTGTAACGTTGAATCACATGAGATAGCGTTAATCAGTTCTACATCTAGAACTTCGCCATCCATCATTGCGGAAAGTTTCTCTCTTTGCATGCCCGAATACCTTCAGTTAATTGCATCACAATTACAGTTTAATACCCTGATTTCGCTATATTGCACGGTGTTGTATTCCAAAAATAACATGAATACAAACAACTTCTAGTGCTGCTGAATCAACGGTTGTACTTTATTATCGATAGCTTCCCTTGCTCTAAAGATACGGGAGCGCACAGTGCCTACAGGGCAATCCATAATCTCCGCGATTTCTTCATAGCTTAAACCATCAAGTTCCCTGAGTGTTATTGCCATTTTTAAATCTTCAGGTAACGACTCAATCGTTCGAAAAACTACCTTCTTCAATTCTTCAGACAACATTAAGTTCTCTGGGTTCGAAATTTCTTTCAGTGCGCCTGCAGTTTCGTAATTTTCTGCATCGCTCGCTTCCAGATCCGACGCGGGAGGGCGTCGATCTTGAGCGACTAAATAATTTTTGGCCGTGTTAACCGCAATCCGGTATAGCCAAGTATAAAAAGCACTGTCACCACGAAACGAGCCAATCGCACGATAAGCTTTAATGAATGACTCCTGAGCAACGTCAGGCACATCCGCTTGTGGCACATAACGGGAAACCAAACTTGCGACTTTATGCTGGTATTTCACCACCAGTAAATTGAACGCTTTTTGATCGCCCTTTTGAACTTTTTCGACCAACATCTGGTCTGTCAGTTGCTCGCTCATTCCTGGGAAAATCTCCCGCAATCAGGCTGTAAATTTGTTAACTCGATCATGTCTCCCTTCCTAAAGCAAGCGTTACTTTGAGTAGTAAAAACAAGTGAAGTTCAATTTAATACATAAAAATAGTAAAAAACTTACAAAAAAAAGATGTTTTTACTGATAAAGGATCCACACGATCCTCAATAATTCACTTTAAGTTCAGATAGATAACCAAGCGTGTTGCGTGTTATCCCCTCTGATACAAAACGGTAAAACAGTACTCAATAGTGAGTCAATAAAATCAGCGTAAGCCCAACTTCAAAAATAGCATTACCAAGTCTGATAGGCTAACATGAAACTTCCAATAGATACTATACTCTAAATACTTCGAGGTGCAGCTAGGCAACAACCAATGAACCGCTAGACGCGTCTATCAGTCAGTGACTCGTACCAGTCATCCTAGCCAACAATACTGCAACTTGAAAGATGGCGAGCATATACAACATGCAAAACACTTATGAACGATTACCCACAGCATTACACTGATATACTTATTATTGGTAGCGGTGTCGCAGGGCTTTCCGCTGCATTACGGCTCGCACCATTTCATCAAGTGACCATCCTAAGCAAAAGCACGCTCAGTGAAGGTGCATCTTACTATGCACAAGGCGGAATTGCTGCTGTTTTTGATAATACAGACAGCGTAGAGTCTCACGTCGAAGATACCTTAATTGCCGGCGCAGGTATTTGTGATCCACAAGCGGTCGAATTTATTGCTTCCAATGCCAAAAACTGTGTTCAATGGTTGATTGATCAAGGCGTATTGTTTGATACTGAAGTGACTGAAACGGGTGAAACACAGTATCATCTTACCCGTGAAGGTGGGCACAGCCATCGCCGAATACTCCATCATGCCGATGCCACAGGCAAAGAAGTTGAGACGACTCTCGTCAATCTGGCTTTTTCCCACCCCAATATTCATGTCAAAGAGCGTTATAACGCTGTCGATCTTATTCGATCTGATAAAATCGACACATCTGGCCAACCGCGTATTGTCGGGGCTTATGTCTGGAATCGACAAAAAGAACACGTCGAAACGATCCGTGCCAAAATCGTCATTCTAGCCACTGGCGGTGCAGCGAAAGTTTATCAATATACCACAAACCCTGATATTTCATCGGGAGATGGTATTGCAATGGCATGGCGCATCGGCTGCCGTGTGGCAAATTTGGAATTTAATCAATTCCATCCAACATGCTTGTTCCATCCACAGGCCAGAAATTTTTTATTAACGGAAGCATTGCGTGGAGAAGGCGCTTATTTGAAACGCCCTGATGGAAGTCGATTCATGCCAGACTATGATCCTCGTAGTGAACTGGCACCAAGGGATATTGTTGCAAGAGCCATTGATCATGAAATGAAACGACTCGGTGCGGACTGCATGTACCTTGATATTAGCCACAAACCCGCGGACTTTGTTCAGAGCCACTTCCCAACTATCTATGAAAAACTAATGACCTTAGGGCTTGATCTGACTAAAGACCCAATCCCTATTGTACCAGCAGCGCATTACACCTGTGGCGGCGTCATGGTTGACCAAAATGGCATGACCGATATCCCCAACCTCTACGCCATTGGAGAAGTCAGTTATACAGGACTGCACGGGGCTAATCGCATGGCATCCAATTCACTTTTAGAGTGCTTGGTTTATGGCTGGTCAGCATCGGAGCATATTAATCAAACGATCTCACAGGTCGATGATATCCCGATACTCCCTGAGTGGGATGAAAGCCGTGTGCATAATTCAGATGAACAAGTCGTCATTCAACATAATTGGCATGAATTACGTTTGTTTATGTGGGATTACATGGGGATCGTTCGAACAACTAAACGCTTAGAACGCGCCTTACGACGCATCCATCTATTACAGCAAGAAATCCATGACTATTATGCTAATTTCCGTATTTCAAATAACTTACTAGAGCTTAGAAACCTAGTTCAAGTCGCTGAATTGATGGTTCGCTGTGCGCTGGAACGTAAAGAGAGCCGCGGCTTACACTATACGTTAGATTATCCCGCGTTATTGCCACTCTCAGGTCCGACTATCCTCAAACCTTAATCTCATGAATTAATAGCTAGTCCGTTGGATTAGCTATTAATATTTCAAATAAAAATCACGTATGAGCCGCTGAAAATCTTCGGTATAAATCGTATTATCGGCCTCTTTTAATACTAACGTTGTGATTTGCGCTACCACAGGCTCTCGTTTTAACCCCAATAGCATGCGGTGAAATGGCATCGTGGCTTTGTCACGAATATTCACTCGATAAGCGGTAAACCAGTTATCGCTATGCGCCATTGCTTCAACCTTTTCACCAACATCATAAGGTAGTACAAGACAAAATAAGCCATCCGGTGCCAAACAGTGCCGTGCACTATCTAATAATGTTTGATGAGTTAACGTGGCAGTATAGCGAGCCTGTTCGCGCTGCTCGCTACTGCATGACACAGATGGCTCAAAATAAGGCGGATTACTGACGATCAAATCATAGTCATGTTGTCTTTGAGTACAAAACTCAACAATATCTTGCGCAAAGACTTGTAACCTTTCACGCCATTGAGATTCGATAAAGTTTTCTTGTGCTTGCTGTGCCGCCGCACTATCCAATTCAACCGCATCAATAATGACTTGTTGATTTCGTTGAGCAAGCATCAAAGCAATTAAGCCACTGCCACTACCAATATCTAAGGCTGTTTTTGCCTGTTGCACGGGCGCCCATGCCCCCAGTAATACCCCATCCGTTCCAACTTTCATTGCACAGCGATCATGTCCCACAAAAAACTGCTTAAAGGTAAAACCGCCTTTGCGATAACTTTTTTTCACGTTATTCAACCACTCTAATTATTTTTTAATCATTCAAATTTTCATTATACGACAATTTTAAAATGCAATATTTACACTTTTCTCACAAAATAATTCTCACAATATGAGAATATTATTTGAGCCTAAAAATTTTTACTGCTAACTTCGAAAAAAAGGGGGATACCATGAACAGTATTAACCGAACATTAAATATTCTATCTTATATCACTGCTAGTGCGGTTCCCGTCACTCCACAAGTGATATCCAAGGCATTGAATATTCCTGTTTCGACTGTTTATCGACTACTCGCCATTCTCATAAACTGGGAATTTGTGACTTATGCTAAACAATATGGTACCTATACTGTTGGTGCGCAGAGTATCAAAACTCAAGAAAAATACTATCACCACAGCCTGTTAATGAATTCATCAAAAATAGAACTGCTATCACTGAGTAAAAAGACACAAGAAACCGTCGCAATTATTACATCAAATCTGTGCGAGACCATCTGTGTTGACATGATAGAGAGTTCACAAGCACTACGCTGTTCCTTTGTCATCGGGCGAGGCAATACCCTCATCAAAGGGGCGAGTGCAAAAACATTGCTCGCGTTTCGCGACGAAGAATATCAATCATTAGTGTTTGAAACCCATACAGAACAATTGCAATCACCCGGCAGTATACAGCAGTTAAAACATTCACTCATGCAAATACGCCAGCAAGGCTATGGCATCTCATGTGGCGAAATAGATGAAGGCGTTTTAGGTGTATCCGCACCTATTTTTAAAGGCAATGATGTTATTGCAGTTGTTTCTGTAATGGCACCGGAATTTCGTTCAACTCATCGAATTGACGAATTTATCGCTGAGACCTGCAAAGCAGCTCATAACATGACCAAACTCATTAATCTGGAGTAATTATGGCAGCACCTTTTATTTGGCAAGGCCGTACTGATGGTGATACCGAAGAACACCTACGGATCCATCAAGTCATGAATAAAAATACCCCTGCACAATTTGCTTTAATTGGCTTTGCTTCCGATGAAGGCGTTAAACGTAATAAAGGACGACTAGGCGCTAAAGCAGGACCTGATGCTATCCGCCAGCAACTTGCAGGTCTACCACTGCATCAACCTTTAGCGATTCGAGATGCAGGAACGATCTATTGTGACGATGGCCAATTAGAATCAGCACAACGCCGTCTTTCGGATGAGCTCATCACGATTTTATCATCGAAACAAACCCCTATTGTTTTAGGGGGAGGACATGAAGTGGCATTTGCCAGTTTTCAAGGACTGTTTGATTTCGTTAAACAGACTCAACCAACGAAAACCATTGGCATCATTAATTTTGATGCCCACTTTGATTTACGTTCAGCGCCAATAGCAACATCTGGCACGCCATTTTTACAAGCGGCACAATTATGCGAACAGCATAATCGCCCTTTTCATTATCTCTGTCTTGGTATTGCCGATCATGGCAACACTAAAGTGTTATTCGATACGGCGGATAAATTAGGTTGCCAATATATTCGTGATAAGGCACTGACCGCTTCTCAATTACCTAAAGCCATAGAACAAGTTCAACAATTTATTAATCGCGTCGATTATTTATATGTCACCGTTGATCTTGATGTTTTTTCTGCGGCAATCGCTCCAGGCGTTAGCGCCCCCGCGGCGAGAGGAATTAATACAGAAACATTCGAACAATTATTTTCAGTCATTAAAACGAGCAAAAAAATTGCGGTATTTGACATTGCTGAATGTAATCCAGAATTTGATATTGATAACCACACGTCAAAATTAGCAGCTTATTTGATTTACCAATTTTTATTCTAATAAACAAACACAACAACGCGACTGATAAATATACCGTTCAATACATTTGTAACCCAATAACCATAACAGTAATTAAAACAATACTGACAAAAAAATATCGCAACAGTTTTAACATTAAAGTTTATTTTATGACGTTAACCACAAAATAAAAATTTAAAACTTGAGAATTAAACTGTTGCGAAAGGGTAGCCGAATACTTCTTTAGAGACATTCACACTGTGGCTAGAGCGTAGGCGTGTCGCCAAAAACGGCAAATGGCGAGAACGGTTATAGATTACACAGGGAAACATCCATATGACATTACAACTCGATACATTATCTACACTCCTCCTTACGGTACTGTGCCTCCTAATGGGCATTCACTTAAAAAAGCGTATTGAATGGTTACAACGCTTTTGTATTCCATCACCTGTTATCGGTGGCTTTTTAGTGAGTCTCATTATTTGGGGACTGAAATCCTTTAATTTGGCTGAAATCCATTTTGATACCAGCCTACAGACTTTTTTAATGGTTGCTTTCTTCACAACAATCGGAATTGATGGCAGCTTCCGTATTCTAAAAAGTGGCGGGCGTCTACTGTTTATCTACTTATTTATTTGTTGGTTTACCGTATTATTCCAAGACACCTTTGGTGCCGGACTCGCACATTTATTAGATATCAACCCCGTCATTGGCGTGATGGCAGGAGGCGTCTCTTTAACTGGTGGTCATGGTGGTGCAGCCGCATTTGGTCAAATGGCCGAAGGCTTAGGTGTACAATCAGCAACAGTTGCCGCCATTGCAGCAGCGACTTTTGGTTTAATTACTGGCAGCTTATTAGGTGGACCAATCGCCTCTTTCTTAATCAAAAAGCATCGTGTGACTATTCAAGCCGATGAGACCGTCACCAGTCCAAAAGTCACCGAAACCATTTCAAGTAAAATTGAGTCTATTGATGCCCATGCCTTTTTAAAAATGTTGGCATTAGTATTAGGTATCATGGTCATTGGGCAATTTGCGTCAGCACAATTTACCAAAGCGACGGGCTTCTCTTTACCCAGTTATGTGGGAGCAATGATCATTGCGATTGTCATTCGTAATATCAACGACCAAGTTCATCTATTTAAAATTAACCAAAAATCTGTCGATTTAATTTCTGAAGTTTCTCTCGGCCTATTTTTAACCATGGCAATGATGTCCCTTAAGATTTGGGAACTGAAAGATGTTGCCTTACCCCTCTTTATCATTCTTTTTGCTCAGGTCGTGGTATTAATTCTGTTAGTGGTATTCGTTATCTTTAGACTCCTCGGCAAAAACTACGACGCTGCCGTTATGTGTGCAGGATTAATGGGGCACGGATTAGGAGCGACCCCGAATGCAATGGCAAACATGTCTTCCGTGTGTGAACGCTATAAGCAAGTTTCCATGAAAGCCTTCATGATTGTTCCATTAAGTGGAGCTGTACTCATTGATTTAGTGGGTATTCCTTACCACACTTGGTTAATTAACATCCTCAGTTAATCTTCTTGGGCATGCGTGCTTTTCACCTCGGAAAAGCACGCTTTCTGGCAATAAGACTGCCCGTTAAACGCTAAAACAGGTACACTTTGCTAAAAGATCTATATTTTATAATGAACAATTTGGCTAACCTGTTTATAATCAGCGCCCCAAATAGAGGTATATCATGACTGCAACCACATTTTCTGAACTTGAATTAGATGAAAGCCTGATCAACGCGCTGGCAGATAAAGGCTATGAACGCCCTACTGCAATTCAGGCAGCCGCTATCCCTGCGGCGATGGATGGCCGTGACGTTTTAGGTTCAGCCCCAACTGGTACAGGGAAAACCGCGGCATTCTTGCTACCAGCCATCCAACATTTACTTGATTTTCCAAGAAAAAAATCAGGCCCTCCGCGAGTTCTTGTATTAACGCCAACTCGCGAACTCGCGATGCAGGTTGCAGATCAAGCAAAAGAATTATGTGCACATAATCATCTTGATGTCGCGACAATCACTGGTGGTGTCGCCTATATGAACCATGCTGAAGTCTTTAGCGAAAACCAAGATATTGTTGTTGCAACAACAGGTCGCTTACTTCAATACATTAAAGAAGAAAATTTTGACTGCCGTGCTGTTGAAATTCTCATTCTTGATGAAGCAGACCGTATGCTCGACATGGGCTTTGCTAATGATATTGAAACAATTGCGGGGGAAACACGCTGGCGTAAGCAAACGATGCTGTTTTCTGCGACTCTTGAAGGCGAGGCGATTCGTGACTTCTCCGAGCGTCTGTTGGAAGACCCCGTTGAGATCGACGCTGAATCTTCCCGCCGCGAACGGAAAAAAATACAGCAATTTTACTATCGTGCAGATAATTTAGAACACAAAACCGCCTTGTTATGCCATCTCATTGCACAGAGCGATGTGACGAAATCAATTGTGTTTGTTCGCAAACGTGAACGTGTGCGCGAAGTTGTTCAGTGGTTACGTGATGCGGGTATTGAGCCTTGCTATCTTGAAGGAGAAATGGTTCAAGCAAAACGTAATGAAGCGGTTCGCCGTTTAGTTTCAGGCCAAGTCAAAGTTCTTGTGGCTACCGATGTGGCCTCTCGAGGTTTAGATATCGAAAATGTCAGCCATGTGTTTAACTTTGATATGCCACGGACTGCTGACGTTTATCTGCATCGTATTGGTCGTACCGGTCGTGCTGGCCGAAAAGGTACCGCGATTTCACTGATTGAATCACACGATTACCCTTTATTCGGTAAAGTGACACGTTATATTGAAGATCCTATAAAAATGCGTGTTGTCGATTCTTTACGTCCATCAACTAAAGCACCTTCTGCATCAATGATGAACAAACCAAAACCATCTAAGAAAGTGCTCGCTAAACGTAAAGAAAAGAAAAAAGAAGAAGAATCGAAGAAAAAAGCTAAAGTCCGTCATCGTGATAAAAAGAACATCGGTAAACGCCGTAAACCCGTGACAACAGCTTCAGAACCTAGTCATCAAAAATCTGAATAAATGACTTAACGGGCTTAGGCCCGTTTTTTGATTACGACATTTTGGCCATCAATCTTTCGCGTATTATACGTCCTTGTGAAGATAACCAGTCAGCCTTAACCATATGATTTTTTAATACATCGCGACAGTTATACCCTCGGTGATTTTTAACCCTCCAATCAGCACCTTTATTTAATAAATACTCAGCGACGGATAACGCATGACTACCTAGCGCATCATGTAATGGTGTATTCCCAAAGTCATCAACGACATTCACCGCAAATCCGCTTTGCAACAACACTTTCGATTGTTCCAACCTTCCTGATTGAGCAGCAAGGTGTAAATAGCTTCGATTGTCGGCCAAATGTGTTTTTTTGATTTCCTTGGCATAGAAAGAATTCAGCAAGATTTGCATAAACTCAGGATCTGTTGATCTGACGGTATAACTGACTAATTCATCAAACTGCGCCGTTTTATTGCTAATTGCGACTAATCTTGAAAATTCCGTTATATTCCCTTGCCTAATACTGTTTTCACAACAGTTTTGCCAGCATTCGGTATAATGATCATGGCTGGATGATACGTTACAACTAAACTCCTCTAATTGCTTATCAAAATCATCATTAACAACCTTTTGATAATTTGACCAAGGCGCAAAATGACACATCATTTTGAGTATTTTAGGCATCGTATGGGCAATAAAATTACGAGTCACTATGCGATGAGGTAACCAGTCACGCCATGATTTCCTGTCATCATAATAATCTAACAGTATTCGACTCCCTAATGCGGATGGAAAAGGCGATAGCGATTGTAGTAAATCTAACCAATCGTAACGAACAACATAAAAACGCGATAAACCATTTTCTGCCATTTTTTTCGCTTCTTGATAATCCATCCCAATCTGCCGTAACGTATTTTTGGCAATTCCTGCTGGCGTATATCCAATACAGGGGGTTTGGCTAGCTAAGGAAGCAAAAGTTGCAAGCCCTCCCCCTAAAGAATGACCGACACAGATCATATTTCCTTTTGACGCGTTAAATAACACATTAGTTAAATTAACCGCTTGAAAATATTGAGGTTCAAAGCAACCAATCCCTTGCCGTATATCCGCATAAAAATCAATGAGCTCATTTGAGCCAGCAAAGCTAATAATATATAAATCATTCATGCGACAAATATGCGCTTCAAAGCCTGTCGCCTTATCAGATAACAGTCTTGGATCAACGCCAATGTCACTCAGTTGCTGATGGTTAAGACGCTCAACACCATATCTATTTTCCCAATCCGAAAAATAAGCGCCATACGCAATTAACCCCATCAAATAATCATAATTTTGTGGATCACGACCAAAAAATTGCTGAAATGATAATTGTTCTGGCTCCTCCATTTGATGAGCACACTGTGGCAATGACCCCTTCTTCTTCAAATAAATGCTGATGATTTCTTGGATCATAGCAATTTGATTATCAGGTTCAATTTGCATATTTTGGTTAATTGAGGACATAAAGCCTCCCAAATAATGGTGATAGGAAACAACATTAAAAGGGAAAATCCAGAAGGGAAAAAGAATGTACTTTGTTAGATGGGCATAAAAAAGCCATTGAATTCAATGGCTTTATAAATTAGTTATAGGCTAATACTTTTATCTTGAACAATATCGTTATTACAGGCTTTCAGTGAAAGTACGAGTAATAACATCACGTTGTTGTTCTGGCGTTAATGAGTTGAAACGCACTGCATAACCCGAAACACGAATCGTTAATTGTGGGTATTTTTCAGGGTTTTTAACCGCATCTTCTAAAGTCTCACGGCTTAACACGTTGACGTTTAAATGCTGACCACCTTCAACACGGACGGTTGGTTTGACTTCTAAAGGCACTTCACGATACTCAAAAGCACCGAGTTCATCTTTAGCCACAATTTGCCCTTCACTGTAATCTGCTTTTGCACAGACACAACGTGCTTCATTTTTCTCTTCATCAAGTAACCAAAAAGAGTTTAGTAATGCAGCATTGTCAGTTTTAGTAATTTGAATACCTGTAATCATGTCGACCTCCACGCTCGAGCAGGATTGAGATCAATCCCATCATTTGACTGTCAGTTAAATATTTGGTCTAACCAATTTCTCTACACATTATATACCAGCAAGAACCTAGGGCTTCTTTGATATTTATCAATAATTTCCAGAGGGAATTAACGCTCATTAACTCAACACCATGTTTTAAATCAATTTTTATCATTTATTGAAATCAATTTTTTTTGCTGTTTTTAAACTATTTTTTAATGATTTAAGCGAAAACTCATCTTTATCTCTCGCAACTTAACCAGTAAGCTTATAGCTATAATTTGGTTGTTATAGGAATTTTCATGTCAAATACTCCAACTTGGCACGATGTTATTGGTTCAGAAAAAACACAAAGTTACTTTAAAGACACTCTCGCCTATGTGGCGAATGAACGTCAAAACGGAAAAATTATTTATCCGCCTCAACAAGATGTGTTTAATGCCTTTAGATATACCGAGCTCGCTGACGTTAAAGTCGTCATTTTAGGGCAAGACCCTTATCACGGCCCAGGGCAGGCTCATGGCCTATCTTTTTCAGTGCTACCCGGCATTAAGCCACCCCCTTCATTAGTCAATATGTATAAAGAGTTAGAAAAGGATATCCCAGGTTTTAAACGCCCTGATCACGGTTATTTACTCAGTTGGGCTAAACAGGGGGTGCTTTTACTCAATACCGTATTAACGGTTGAACAAGGTAATGCGCATTCCCACGCGCATTTAGGATGGGAAACATTTACAGATAAAGTGATTGCCGCAATTAATGAGCACAGAGAGGGGGTCATTTTCTTATTATGGGGCTCACATGCTCAGAAAAAAGGCAAGATCATTAATACCAAACGCCATCATGTATTAAAAGCACCGCACCCTTCTCCACTCTCTGCGCATCGTGGCTTTTTGGGATGTGGACACTTTTCACAAACGAATGCGCTGCTACAACAACAAGGCCTCACACCAATAGATTGGACTCCCGTCATTGAAGCGTGACGTTTTATCGCCATAAAAAAACCGGGTAACACATAAGTGACCCGGTTGAGGTTGTTGACAAAGCGGGATAAAGTGTGGTTTTCCCGCTTTGTGTTATCAGCCGAAAATCAATAAATTGATTTTCCTCGTTTATTTTCAAAACCTGTTCGACTTGCCGCCAAACATCATAGGTTTGTCAGCCGTCTGAACCGGGTAATACATAAGTGACCCGGTTTCATCATTCACGCGACCTTATTTAGAGACGATAACCATTGCCGGTCTTAACAAACGACCGTTTAATAGATAGCCCTTCTGCATCACGTCAATAACATGGTTTGGTTGATGATCAGGCGACTCAATCATCGTCATAGCCTGATGTATTTCAGGGTTAAATGCCACATTAGATTCACCAACCACTTCAATGCCGAATTTACCTACAGCATTTAAAAATGATTTCAGTGTCAAATCTAAGCCCTCTAACATCGCCTTCGACGTTTCACTTTCGTGATCCGCGGCATCAATTGCGCGCTCTAAATTATCGATAACAGGCAATAACTCGTTAGAAAACTTCTCAAGCGCAAATTTATGTGCTTTTTCGATATCTTGTTCTGTACGGCGACGAATATTCTCAATTTCAGCTTGCGCACGTAACATCGCTTCACGCTCAACTTTTTGTGAAGCTGCGAGTTGTTCTTCAAGCTCAGCAATACGCGCTGCTAACGCTTGCACCTCTGCCTGTGACTCAGCCTGCTGCGCTTCTTGCTCTTGCTCTGACTCCGATTTTTGGACTTCATTCAGCTCAGGGGCTTGCTCATCATGCATGTTTTGTTCTTTACTACTCATGAATATCTCCGCGTATTTAGCATTAATCCCATTTATTAGAGTATTATGGGGATATAAAACAGGGATTCAAGGGACGTCATGCAATGAGAGGCCAAAAAATTATGCGTCAGGATAAAAGCACGCACCAAACCATTTTTCGAACCATCGGTATCGTTGGTCACCCACGCCACCCCGAAGCTTTGGCTACCCATGAATTAATCTATAATTGGCTATTATCTAAAAACTATCACGCCATTATTGATAAGCAAGTTGCCAAAGATTTAAAACTCCAAAATGCGAATACGGGAAACTTAACAGAGATCGGTCAACAAGCAGACTTAGTGATTGTTGTCGGAGGCGATGGCAACATGCTGGGAGCCGCCCGAATTTTATCCCGTTACAATAACAAAGTGATTGGTATCAACCGCGGCAATCTTGGTTTCCTTACCGACCTTGACCCAGACAACGCTTTGCAACAACTTTCACGGGTTCTTGATGGTGAATACCGAGAAGAGCAGCGTTTTTTACTTGAAGCTCAAGTCATCAAACCAAACCAAAAAGCGCGTAAAAGTAGCGCGATTAATGAAGTGGTTCTCCACCCCGGCAAAGTTGCTCATATGATTGAGTTTGAAGTCTATATTGATGATCGTTTTGCCTTTTCACAACGCTCAGATGGCTTAATCATTGCCACACCAACGGGGTCGACAGCATATTCGCTCTCTGCCGGAGGGCCTATTCTGACACCTAATTTAGATGCGATTGTACTCGTTCCGATGTTTCCTCATACCCTGTCATCACGCCCACTGGTTATCAGCAGTGACAGCCGTATCCGACTTAAATTTTTACGTAGTAACATTGACTATGAAGTGAGTTGTGATAGCCAAATTATGTTACCCATCCAAGATGGTGAAGAGGTTGTTATACAGCGTAGTAACAAAAGCCTTAATCTCATTCACCCTAAAGATTACAATTATTTCAATACATTAAGTTCAAAATTGGGTTGGGCTAAAAAAACTTTCTAATTTTTTTCATCTGCCTCTTTACTGTATAAAAAAACAGGATACACTGTATACAAACACAGGTGTGTATTTTTACAGGAGAGCGCAGATGCTTACCCAACTTACCATTAATAATTTTGCTATCGTTCGTGATCTGGAAATTGATTTCCGTAGCGGTATGACCACAATTACAGGTGAAACTGGTGCAGGTAAATCTATCGCTATTGATGCACTTGGTCTGTGCTTAGGTAACCGGGGTGATGCGAATATGGTCCGCCCTGGCGCACAACGAGCTGACTTATGTGCGCGTTTTTCCTTAGTGGATGCCGATATGGCGGCTAAATGGCTTATCGCTCACGAACTGGATAATCATAATGAATGCCTCTTACGGCGTACGATCACGTTAGATGGCCGCTCTCGTGGTTTTATCAATGGTACTGCTGTCCCTCTTTCTCAATTACGTGAACTGGGTGCCTTACTGATCCAAATTCATGGCCAGCACGCGCATCAACTCCTCTTAGATAATACACACCAAAAATCATTACTGGATGCTTATGCAAATCAGCAAGCACAACTTGCTAATATGAAACAGGCTTGGCAACAATGGCATCACTCCTGCCAACAACTCGCCATGTTTCAAAAACAGATGCAGGAGCGTGAATCACGCCAACAGCTTTTGGAGTATCATTTAAAAGAGTTAAATGAGTTTAACCCTGTCCAAGGGGAATTTGAAAGTATTGAACAAGAATATAAACAGCTAGCTAATTATGGGCAATTTTTAACACTCGGACAAAATGCAATGCAGATTATGTCTGAAAATGATGGCGTTAATATTTTAAGTTTACTAAATAGCGCAAAACATGAGTTAACTGAGTTAGCCACTCTGGATACTAAGTTTTCTAGCTTGTTGGATATGCTCGAGGAAGCCTCTATTCAAGTGAGTGAAGCAAGCGATGAACTAAGGCATTATTGTGATCAATATGAATTAGATCCTAATCGTTTGTATGAGCTTGAACAACGTATCTCAAAGCAAATTCATCTTGCTCGTAAGCACCACATTATGCCTGAAGCGCTACCTGAGCTATACCAGCAATTATTAGATGAACAGCAAAAGACTGCGGAGCAAAATGATGACTGTGAAATGCTCAGTGAACAAGTACGCCGAGACCATCAACATGCGCTTGCCTGCGCTCAACAGCTACATCAGGTTCGTGTCGAGTATGCTCAAGAGCTCAGTCAGTTGATCACAAATAGTATGCATCAACTCTCCATGCCCCATGGTCGCTTCACCATCGATGTCACATTCACCCCCGACCATTTGCAAATCGATGGTGCAAGCAAAGTCGCGTTTAACGTTACAACAAACCCAGGGCAACCGCATCAATCACTCGCGAAAGTTGCGTCAGGGGGCGAGTTATCACGTATTGCCTTAGCAATCCAAGTGATCACCGCGAAAAAAATGGATACACCAGCCCTGATTTTTGATGAAGTTGATGTCGGAATTAGTGGCCCTACCGCCGCTATTGTTGGTCGACTACTCCGTGAATTAGGTGAATCCACTCAAGTCATGTGCGTTACACATTTACCTCAAGTTGCAGGGTGTGGACACCAACATTTTTATGTCAGCAAAGAAACAAATGGCGTAGAAACAGAAACTCGGATGCAATTGCTAGATAAAAAATCACGTTTACAAGAACTTGCACGTTTATTAGCGGGCAGCGAAGTGACCAAAAATACACTGGCGAATGCAAAAGAATTACTCGCAGCATAAATTTTGACAACTTTTTTGCTCTCCTATGGTCTTAGAGTCAATACGGAAGGTTTTAAATTGTATCAATGTCGATTATCATTGATGTTCTGACTCCAAAAGGAATGAGATATCCATGCGTTATAAACTGTTAACTGCTGCTGCACTATCACTCGCATTAATGTCCACGGGCTGTTCAATGATGGAACGTTTGGTCTATCATCCTGACATTAACCAAGGTAATTACCTGACAGCGAAAGATGTTGCTAAGATCCAAAAAGGAATGACTCAGCAACAGGTCGCTTATACTTTGGGCACACCAATGTTAACCGACCCGTTTGGTACTCAAACTTGGTACTATGTTTTCCGCCAAGAGCTTGGTCATGACCCTGTTAAGCAAGAAACGCTGACCTTAACTTTTGATCGCAACGGTATCCTTACTGAGATCAAAAATGAGAAAAATCTTGCAGAGCAAGAAGCGATGGAAGCCAAAGAAATTGAAAGTTCACCATCTGAACCAGCTTCTGCTGAGCCAGCACCTGCTACTAGCCCAGCAGAGCCCAGTATGCCGACTACTGAGCAACCAGCTCCTGCTAAAAAAATGCTAAGTCAGTAATTGACTAATAAATAATAGCTAGCTTACATCGGCTGGCTATTTTTTACTCAATTTGTAATAGCTACCTGCCATCAATAAATACAGGTAGTTATTACAATTTTAACCAGCCTCACCTCGATCAAATCATTTTGATAATATTCTCGAGTAAAGGTGATGTTATCTCACTCTTCAATGACTCATTCTAAGGTTGTTCTAACGGTACAACCGTTCATCATATGCCCACCTTGAACATGGCTATTTTCATCTGAGATAGCTAGATGTAAATGTTCACTCATCGCATCTAAGGTGCCGAACAGAGAAACAACTTTATACTTACCGATGTATGGACAGGGTCTGACTGAACATTTAGCTCTAGCGCTTCACAGTCCTTCATATTACAGAGAATATAAATTGTTCTATAAAGCGCCTTAACTACTTTATCTTTCAACATCTTATAACGATATTTAGGTGTCCAAACTCGATGATATGTGCAGTGCCAATACCATGTGATGAACTGTGTATAAAACCCGTGTGATTTCCTTTGTACTTGTGGTGAATAAGAGGATGTTTTCTGACATGGGGTTTCTTTCAGACTATAGCCTCACAGGCTCAATCATCACCTTAGCTGGTGGTTTACAGCGGACAATAAAAAACCGAGAGAACTCTCGGTTTAATAGAAGGAACAAAAAACAGTCACTATTTTTTGTTATCTTTCGATTTTTCAGCTCTTTTACGGCGTAACTCTTTAGGGTCAGCAATCAGTGGCCGATAAATTTCAACACGGTCCCCGTCTTTCAATGTATCGCTTAGCTTTACCGGGCGACTATAGATACCAACTTTATTTTTTTTCAGGTCAATATCTGCTCGTAGTGCAAGAATACCTGAAGCAATAATCGCATCTTCAACCGTTGCCCCTTCAGCGACATTGACCGACAGTAGATATTGCTTCTCAGGTAAAGCATAAGTGACTTCAACGTTTAACTCAGACACTATAAACATCCTTTGCTCTGAGCGTGAATGCCTGAACCATGTTATTCGCTAATTCTTTAAAGATTTTGCCAAAAGCAAGTTCAATCAGCTTATTCGTAAACTCAAAATCAAGGTGAAATTCAATCTTACACGCATCCGAGCTTAACGGTATAAAACGCCATCCCCCTGTTAGCTTTCGAAAAGGCCCTTCAACCAATTGCATGTGGATACCTTTATTATCCTCTAACACATTTTTGGTTATGAACGTTTTACTAATACCTGCTTTTGAAACCTCTACAGAGGCCGTCATCTCATCATCACTATGACTAATCACCCGACTACCAACACATCCAGGCAAAAAACTTGGATATGCAATAACATCATTAACAAGTTTATACATTTGTTCTGCGCTAAATGGCACTAACGCAGAGCGACTAATCTGTGGCATATCAATTCCTATCCCCAAAAACTGCACATATAATACCACTATTGATTGGTTAAACAAAAAACAAAACGCCTTAAGCACAATAATTGCACAATCGGCACATTTTTAAACGTAGAAAGATTTATTTAACTTCAGCTTACAGTATAATGAACAAACTATGACAAAGAAAAAAGCTTATAAACCTGGTTCGGCAACTATTGCCTTGAACAAACGTGCTCGCCACGAATATTCTATCGAAGAAGAGTTCGAGGCTGGCCTGTCCTTACAAGGTTGGGAAGTAAAATCACTACGTGCTGGCAAAGCTAACATTGGTGATAGCTATGTCTTACTCAGAGATGGTGAAGCTTATTTATTTGGTGCAAATATCACACCACTGAATGTAGCATCATCTCACGTTGTCTGTGATCCGACACGTAGCAGGAAGTTGTTACTAAACCAACGAGAATTAGATACCCTTTATGGTCGTGTTAACCGTGAAGGCTATACGGTCATCGCCCTTTCCCTTTATTGGAAAAATGCTTGGTGCAAAGTCAAAATTGGCGTAGCAAAAGGTAAAAAGGCGCATGACAAACGTTCTGATATTAAAGAACGTGAGTGGCAATTAGATAAAGCACGTATAATGAAACATTCTAATCGCTAAGTTCTAGCTTTTTAGAGTATTTTTCTGTTATACTGCGTTCAACAACTTGGGGCTGATTCTGGATTCGACGGGATTTGCGAAACCCAAGGTGCATGCCGAGGGGCGGTTGGCCTCGATAAAAGCCGCAAAAAAATAGTCGCAAACGACGAAAACTACGCACTAGCAGCTTAATAACCTGCATAGAGCCCTCTCTCCCTAGCCTCCGCTCTTAGGACGGGGATCAAGAGAGGTCAAACCTAAAAGAGATCGCGTGGATGCCTTGCCTGGGGTTGAAGCGTTAAATTTAATCAGGATAGTTTGTTAGTGGCGTGTCTGTCCGCAGCTGGCAAATGAATTTAAAGACTAGACTAAGCATGTAGTACCGAGGATGTAGAAATTTCGGACGCGGGTTCAACTCCCGCCAGCTCCACCAAATATAGTATCATTGATGCTCAGTGATGATTAAAAAAGCCTTCAATATCATAGTTGGAGGCTTTTTTTATATGTATTAATGGTCAGTTATGTTCAGTGACAAGCAAAATTTTTAGTTATATCATTAGTTATATCCCTTATGTATAACTAAAAGGCGTATAACTATATGGCGCGTACAACAGTACCACTCAGTGATACCAAGCTTAAATCAGCAAAACCCAAAGATAAAGATTATACGCTGCAAGATGGAAATGGCTTATATCTACTAATCAAAACAACTGGTTCAAAAATATGGCGCTTTAACTACTACCGCCCTATAACCAAGAAACGAGCACTTATTAGCTTTGGTAGCTATCCTACAGTTAGCCTTTTAGAGGCTCGGCTTAAACGAGAAAATGCGCGAGAGCTTCTAGCTAAAAATATAGATCCACAAGAACACAAAAAAGCTGAAGAACAACGCCTATTTGAAGAAAAAAATAATACTTTTGAAAAAATAGCTCAGCAGTGGTTCAAAATCAAAAGTAAATCTAGCTTGCAAGAATCAACTTTGAAAGATATTTGGCGTTCTCTTGAGCTGCATGTACTTCCTAATGTTGGTGATATAGCAATAACTGATTTAAAAGCTCGCCATTTTATTAGCGCATTAGAACCCTTAAAAGCACAAGGCAAACTAGAATCAGTTAAACGAGTAGCACAACGCATTAATGAAGTGATGTTTTATGCTGTGAATGTTGGCTTTCTTGATGCTAACCCTGCTGCAAAAATTACCGCTGCCTTTGAAAATCCAGTTGTAAAAAACTTACCTGCATTAAAACCTGATCAGCTTCCTGAATTGATGGCTGCAATCCAAGGAGTCAACATTGAGCGACAAACTTATTGTTTACTGCAATGGCAATTATTAACTATGACCCGCCCAGCCGAAGCAGCCGAAGCGGCATGGTGTGAGATCGATCTTGATAATAAGCTTTGGACTATCCCACCAGCAAGAATGAAGATGAAAAGAGAACATATCATACCTCTCTCTCCTCAAGCATTGGCAATATTAGAAACTATGAAACCTATAAGCGGTCATAGGGAACACATTTTTCCTAGTATAAAATCACCACACACTAAACCAATGAATAGCCAAACAGTTAATGCGGCTATCAAGCGTGTTGGCTTTGCAGGTCGCCTTGTAGCACATGGATTCCGTTCAATTGCATCAACTGCATTAAATGAGCATGGATTTCAACCTGATGTGATTGAAGCAGCTTTAGCCCATATAGATAGTAATGAGGTAAGACGTGCTTATAACAGAGCTATTTATCTTGAACAAAGGCGCGAAATGATGGATTGGTGGGGAGAGTTTGTTACAAATGCAATCAAAGATTGCTAGTGTAAATTTTATATTCCATTTTTAAATGGAATATAAAATTTGTCTGTTATTTTGTCCATAATTTTTAATTTAACCATGGTTAAATCATGAGCAACCGAGATACATATAATTATATTTTATTGACACATTCTGAAATCAACAAATTCATAGGTGAACACTTTGCAAAGTACTTCAGAACGTAATTACGTTCAGCTGAAGGTAAAGTACGAGAACCAATCGCAGAAGACCACGATAGCCAATCTGATTGTCCTGTTTTCAAATACTCATCTCTTATTTCTTTTAAACCGAAACCTAGCTCTGGTATTTCTAAAATTTTAGCTTTAGATATGTTATATTCTACTGATAACTCCAATATTATAATCAAACATTCTCCATATAACTCTTGCCCCCGTAAATAATCCTCCAATATACATCCTATCCAAAACAATTGATATTCTAGAAAGTTAGATTCAGATTTTAAATAATCATAAACAACCCTAGCCAAAGCTTTTTTATCTTTTATATCACTACAAACAGAGTGTATATGTTTTATCAAATTAGGAAATTTAGATAATAAAACTGGCATTATTTCTAACAAATTCTCACTATGACTCCTTAAAAAACTTAATATTAAATCAGCATCAGATTCCTCTATAGAGTCATCCATCAATAAAGACATTAGCTGCTCAACCTGCAGAGAGCTTAACCTATTTTCCTCTATAATTTCAACCTCTTGAATATCCACACCTGACACAGTATCGATCTCTTCAAACCACGTAACTATTTCACTTAATGATTGGCGAATTTCGCTTAGCTGCCCCTGTAAATTACCAATTTTCGTATCATAAAATGTTTTAGATGGATTTATATTTAATCCATATTTACCTAACAATTTTTGTATTCTAATAAAGTCTTCGCGCAACACACTTGGATCATCATCAAAAAGAGTAAAATCATCCATAAACCTGACAAATTGTGATGATTTTAATGTTCCTGACAAGTCAATAAACTTAAGAAATTCATTTCCAATCATTTTGCACGGATATATTCCTTGTGGTAAAAAATCAATACTTCTACCTGCATTTATTTCTCGAAAAAATTGACTAGCGGCACTACTATCGATATCTGAAAATTGTTTATTTACAAACCAATAAGATAGGTCATGATGATATAAACTATTAAAATATGATGCAATATCGAATTGAATACTATGTTTATACTTCATTGAACAATTATTAAGATGATGTTTGTATTTAGAATAGGCTACATTTACAGGTACTCTTGAACCTTCAACTATTCGATAACCAAAACTTCTACGGGTATCGCTCACTTCTCCTCTAAATTTCGTTCTATTTCTCAAAACTAAATCATATATAAAAAACTCTGATACAGGATCTAATTTAACGGTCCTACGTAGATGACCTTTAGGTTTAGTTGCATATACCTTATGCTGAGGTAGAAAATTATCATTAGGTTGGTCATCCCTGAGTATTTTTTCATAAATGTATTTTGAAATTTCATCCCCATGAAGTTCAGACATAATTATGTTCGTTTTTAGAGGAAATAAGGTTGATTTGAAATCCTCTTTCATGAAGTTAAATGTGCTCATTATAATTCCTTGAATAACAGCGTCTAATGATAAATTCATATATTATAATTATCATAGCTCATATGCATACTAAACGATAGAAAACATATTGATAGTAACAGGCTATATTGATTATAAATACAGCCTGTTACTTCTTAGTTATGACTATTCAACTTTCAAACAGTAACGGCGACTCAATTTCACACCATTAACCTTACACTGGCGAGTGCTTTTGCCTTGGGCATCAGTAAGCAACTGCCCTTCTGAGACCAACTGACTAATCACAGATTTTTTGTTCCCTATGATATTATCATTAAAAAATGATGGTTTTACTGCAGCATAATGTTTCCCTTTGATTTTAATAACAATAACATCTAAGTTATTTAGCTCGTTCTCATCTACTAGGCTCTTTTTCGGTTTACAGGGCTTTTTCAATGCATCTAATAGTTTTTGATTGAAAACAACCTTTTTAATAGGATTTTGATCTATAGCTTTCAGATAACAATGTGTAATTCCATCAAAAACCTCCTTCTCAGTAAAGGGGAGAACCTTAGTTTTAATACCTAGGATCCCACTTGCGTATACTAAGGCAAAACGAGTAGCTATACGTTTTTCTAATCCATTAGAACCTACATCATTCTGCTCTAAGAATTCGGCAATATAATATTTTAGCTTATTAGTAATGTACTCATAGGACTTTTGATTGACCTTTGCCAGTATCTTCCGTACGAATGCATCCCCAGCTGTGCCATAATAATTATTGCAATTTTCTTTCAAATATTCTGCATATTCAGCAGATGACGATACACCTTCAGGTAATGAACTAAAAATACCCATATTATTATCACAATCAACAGGAACATCGATGAACCGCGCTATTTCACCATTCTTACGATTCATTAAACCAGTGCTAGCATGTTGGCTTAAAGCTTCTTCTCCGTTGCTTAAAGCGACTAATTGCCAACTAGCCGAACGTTCTTGATAGGTATTACTTCTTGACTTACCAGTACCAGAACCAAGCATATACACAAACTTTTGCATTTTTTGGGCGGCTGCTTGACGATTGGAGTCTATTAAAATAAGTTCGTCTGTCAATAATAAACCATGATTACGAGACTCCGCTTGCTGCTCAAATGCAGCCTCAGTGATATTCCAATCAAGAATGTATGAAGAGTCTCCAAATACAGAAGCTGCTGATTCTAACATTGTACTTTTCCCAGAAGAACTCTCACCGTGAGCATGAAATCCTCCTGATTCTATTTTTGTAAAATAAATGCACATGCCAGCAAAAGCTGAACATAAGCCAAGCATAATATAAGGACTATATTTAGCAGTTTCTGCTACCTTATTCTTCCATTGTTCCAATGTCCCTTTAGCCTGACATGAGTAATTAAATGTTCTAGCATTAGGGTTTGGAAATATCTTCAAGTTATTATGTCCACCTAATACCTCTCCTGAATTTTTAATATAGTAGTAATTATTATCAACATAAAGAAAACCTGGTTTATTACACAGTACAATTCTTTCATCACAATCACCTAAAATAACATCAAAAACTTCTTTGAAATTCTCATGGATAACTTTAGGTTTAAAGCCATTCTCTAATAGAAGGCTTTTAAGTTTATTAGGCACTGCAATTATTGATGCTGGAATTAATAAACAATCATCCTGCTTTTTATTTATATTAAAAAACTTAACTAAACGATAAGATTCTTGCCCTTCATCTTGGTATGATAAAGCAACAAGCTTAATATGTTTCGAACCAAATTTTTTCATTGTCATAAATGACCTCATTGATAATTAAAAAATCACTAAATCACCAAATCACCATTTACAACACCAATATGTATTAGCATTATACTAATAAAGATAAATTAACCAGTGTTCATTCTAAAAACTATCAGACTAATCAATCTTCCATATCTACAGGCATACTGGTGCTGTCTAAACAGAGATCTAGAATTTAGTTACTGGAAATTACACTTAAAAAATATGTCATTGAATTTCATTGTATCTAGCTTAACTAGTGAATCAGCAAACATACGACTATTTGATATACGGCGTTTACTGCTGTGTTTGAGCTTTCCCTCCTTATTAGTAAAAAATGCTATTTCGCACCACATGATTTTAGTTATATACTTGATAACCCCGCCAATATCATTAATTTCATCAACCACCATAGGTCTATTTTTAATGCCTTGCCGAGAGTTTAAATTCTTAGATGACTTCATGTAATCTCTAAGAGATTTGATTTTTTCACTTTCATTAGGAATTAATAAATGAAAATGAGGTTGATAATAACTAGAATTAATGCTCTCATATAAGTGGAGATCTAATTCTAGACTGCCAAAAATAAAGTTATTAAAACCAATAGATTTAAGCTTCTTTCTTAATTTATCCTTTAATAAATTAGGATTGAAATCTGGCAATTCATTTATTGCAATTTTATCTTTATAAAAAACAAGAGTCACGAAGATATAATTATCACTTACATAGCTAATATATTTATTAACTATATCTAGCTGTTTAACATTAATACATTTAGCACAAGCTAAGCTATTACATGGATCATTTTCCTCACAATTATAAATTTTTTTAGCTAAATTCTTATGGATTTTATTTTTTGTTTTATTGTAAACAGACTCCAATATTTTAATGCGAACATTATTTTCTTTATCTTCTTTACTGATTCGCCTATTTATACTTCTTCTATTGGCATAGATTTTCATACATAACTTTCTCCTTCATATATTAGATAAAAACTTTTATTTCATCGTCCTAGATTCTAGCCATTTCTTGACTAAACCTAAGTCATAACCGACTCGGCGTACTCCAATACGAATACGTGGAGGGAAGCCTTCATGTTTTTCTAATAAATAGATCGAATTGCGGGAACGATAACCGAGAATAGACATCACCTCGGCTATTGAAACTATCTGTAATATATCTGTATTATTCATAACTCACCTATTTGCTATCTAACTCGCTATCAATAGCCAATACTATAAACCACCTCATTTTGTACAAAAATCAAACGGAAAAATGAACTTTCTATTCTCGTTAGTGACGCAATCGATTGCAGAATTTTCTATATTAAAATTAGTTCTGTTTTGCTCTTTTTTTTCCTTATTTTTCTTATTTTTATTATCTGTATTTGTGATTCAAGTCACCCTTAAAGTTGTAATACCATGTATTACATAACTTTCATTTTAATTATGATATATCATCTAGAATAATCACAAAAAATCATAAAACAGGATTTGATAATAATGAGATTAAAATCTATAAAAATAAGAATTGGAAGTGATACATATCGAAAAGTTGAAAATTTATACAAAAAATTAAAATTCAAACTTAATGAAGGAGACTCCTTGCCTACAGAAGGTGAGAGTATTGAAGCTACAATTAACTACTGTATCGAGGTGGCTTACAATGATTTGAAAAATAAAGCAAAACGCGAGATATACCAACAGGAATTCCCATTACCTAAAAGTCGCAAAGCATTAAAGCTTTATTATATTTATCAGATTGTTAGAACATTAAAGCATGAAGGGAAAAATAGAAATGAAATAATTAGTTATATGAATAAGCGCAACCATCCCACTCCAGATGATATTCTAACTCTCAAATATGCTGATTTAATTAATAATAAGAAAAACCATTCTATATGGAAAACAATAGATTATGAATATTTGATGGAATATGATGAGAGAATAAATCTAATAAAACTCCTCAATAAACTATATTAGTTTCAATAAAATAAACAGATTCACTATACAACCGCCGTACCTTACTCCCCTTTAACCCATAGCTGGTGCGGCTTACCCTCTCTTGCTGGTGGCTATCAAAGAAATAGAGATAGTCACTATCCATACGCTCCACCAGCGACCAATGCCACTGGTCTCCCAGTAAAATAAGCCGACGTGACGTTGTATGAGCGTCTAAGAACGCCTGACAGGCAGACAGTATTTTTTGTGTGGTAAGTCCATCTTTGTAACGAAATGGCGTGGTGACGCGCAGAGGAGCTTGTGATGGGTACTTTGAGGTTAGGCGCTTAATCAAGTAATCCATCTCAGGAACATCAATACCTTGACTTAAACACTTGTACAGTGACCAGTATTCGCTGTATTCACGCAAAAGATAATTAAATAATGGGCGGGACTTAATGCGGTCACCATAGAACCATGTACTCATATTCACCAGACTGTAAATCCCACAGAGGCAATCTAAATCCCCTTGCTTGGACGGTATCAACATCAACTCAAACCTTCTATTGATTGTACTGTACTTAATGGAATAACCAGCGCTGGTATTATTTTTTACTTAATTAGTGGGTTTCCCACTGAATACTGACTTCATAACATTTCATTTTGTGGTATTGAATAAAATTGCGTTGCCACAATTCAAACAGTGCTCCGCCCTCTTCTTCATCAATATCCCCCATCAAAAAATGATAGATATAACCCTGCGACCAACAAATATCGAGTTCCTTTTCAAGCTCAGGATAATAGCTTCCCATGTATGAAAAATCTGTCACATAATCAAACTGCCATTGCTCATGCAGCCGTAACAAACGTATTTCGACAGGATGGAAACCTCCTGTTTCAGCACTATACAATGGGTCTCGAAAATTTAAGGTAACCGCCCTAACAGTGGTTAAATCAATCGCTGAGTTAATCACTGAATTATTCAGTTCATGTAATAACAATTGGCTAAATACTTGTGCGATAGGCAAGCGTAGCCCTGACTGATGAATAGTCATATAAAGTGGCCTTTAAATAAAAAAGTGGAAATAAACTGTTAAGCACAACCCAATCATATATGGGTATAGTGCCATGCTAATATTTTACCATAACCACTAGCAAAGTAAAGTATTTTACTGTTTATAATCAGATAGTTACATGAATTTAGCCATCATTGCTATTTTGATATACCTACCGTGATTTTTATTTATGGCGGGGGAATATTGATGTGGAAAGTGAATGAAAAAATGGAAGCGTCAAAAGGTAAAATGCCAACCTAATAATAGGCTGGCATAGCCATTAACCGTTAAGTAACGTAACAACAAAACTTTTTTTATCATCCGTGAGCTGCACGGAATAAATTACGGTGACAGAGCCTGCTTTTCCCGTTGCTTCGGCAGCACAGAGATAAACGCCTCGTTCTGCATTTTGACGTTGCGTTCGCACATTCTCAAGCTGCTCATACATCGCCCAACCGACATGTTGATTGACCACTTGTAACGCTAATGCTTTTGCACCATCACTGTTACAATTAACGGTGCTCTCATTACATCCTGTTAAACCAACCATCGCCGTTAATATGCTTAATTTCATCCACTGGTTCAGTTTCATTTTCACATTGTCACCTTACAGCAGAAAATTCACGGTTATTCCTGCTAATATATCCAGTGCAATCACCACCAACGCCACGTAATACCAAGCACGACGATTCGGTATTTTCACGATAAAGTAAAAGCAGCAAACATCCCAAATGAGAATCAATGCTTCTATTTTATTCAATGTCACCTTTTTAGTGATAAAAAATTCAACGATATTTAAGAATAAAATCGGTAAAAACCAAAATAGCCAAAAGGTTTTAGCTAATCCAAAGCCACCGTTGAACAAACGCTGTTTAAATAAAGCTGGATCATTTAAGCCTTTCGCTTCGTTTTCTTCTCGGATTTTTTGCAATTTATTTTTGATAGACATGACTGTTCCTTCAATTAAATGAATTAAGGGTTTTTCCATGGTGTTGACGCTAGAATGGGGGCAATGCCTTACCGATAGGCAAGGGTAAATATTTAGGCTATTTCAATAACCTTCTATGATTATTAGAGGATGGCTTATTGATGTAACGACTCGGCCATATTGTTTCAGGAGCCGTGCCAATCACATCCGCAATAATCTGTTCAGCTCTTGGGTAAGCTCGCTCTAGCGCATTATTTAACGTCCGAGCAGAAAGACCATGCTCACGAGATAATTGTGCTAGTGTGACCCCTTTTTTATGCAAAGCCGCCACAATATCCGCGCGGTGCCAATCCGCAGTGCTTCCTTTTCGGGACTTTTTTTGAGATGCTACAGGGTTAGACATAGTAATAACTCCACTGTTTAATTCCTCGTCTATTAAAAACCAATTAAAGGGAATTATCAATAGATATCTTTATTATTTTAACATCTTTCTAGTGCGGTTATTTTATCCTTTTGATATGTATGGAATTTATAAAGATCATGACTGATAAAAAACAACTAACTGAAATGGATAATGCGCCCAAGCTTTGGTTTACCAGTGGGGAGCTAGCTGCTATAGGAAAAGAAAAAGCTGACGATCCAACACGTTACCCTGAATATAAAGATATGGATATCCCTACCACAGCGAAAGGCGTTAGAGTCCGTCTAGAGTCAATCACAGCTCTTCATCCCCACTTTCGCAAGAAGAACCCTAATAAGCGTGGCGACCTCTATCATATTGATGCATTTAAGGTGATCCTAAACACTGATGAAAAAGAGCTCATCAAGCAAAACACGCTATCTTCTGAAAGTGCAGATCTTAACCTTTTACTTGAAATCTACAAATCACTGTCAGTTGAGAAAAGAAAAGCGTTATTAAAGAATGCGCTCACAATGAAACAGGAAGACCTAGATTAGTATCTTTTAATACCTTTTGTTATTTTAATAACTGTATTTTCGTCACTGACTCAGAGGCACTATGCAGTTATCTCATCACAACACGCTAGACAGCAGCTATGACCTATTGACAGCTAAAGCCATTGATTATGATGTCATTCTCATTAACAGAGCGTCACCGAGACGTTTACAGCGCCATTTTCGGATAGGATTTCATCGCGCTGAACGAATCATTAATCAACTTGAGTATCTCGGTGTTATAACACCTTTAAACCAATATGATTATCGTGAAGTGCTCGGGTATCCGACTCACGACCGCTCTTTTGATTCATCAGCCTTTGCAGCACCTATAGAGACAGCACAAACCCCATTATTCGCTGAATTACCACTGGATACACAATCCTTAGAATACCGTTGCTTGATTCAGGCTATCGTCTGGCAGCGTATTGTAGTCTGGGTTGAAGAAATCGAGATCGAGAGCGGTACAACCAATATATTGAAATCTGTCTCACCGTTTGAATACCTGATTGATACCCACAGCGATGACATTTATCAGGATACACTCCGCAACAACGCCAGTTCTTACCGTTTTCTTGCCACCCTTCGCCCTGAAGCCCCATTGGAAGTGTTACGACAACATGGACGAATTAGTTTTCAGCCGTGCTGGAGGCTGCCCCGTATAGCACAAGAAGAATGGCAAGGTTTATGGATACCGAATGAAGCAGGATGGGAAAGCCTAAGTGAGGAAAACATTCATCAAACAAGAGGGATTGGTGAGTGGCCTGACTTGCCCCATAAAAGCATGAAACCGTTGGTGCATGGGCTGCAAGAGGATGGCGGGGACTATTTACGGTATTTGATTTATTGGAAAAGTCAGTTTTAACCATTGCGAATATAATCAATTAATAATCACAATTTCTAAAAAAGTTTATCATAAACTATGATTTATATAAGCATAAATCATACTCCCTCCACCATTGACTTTAGTTCATAAATTTAAAAATCTACTTACCATCATCCCAAGAGTTCAGAAAATCAGCCAATATATCTCCATGACAGGCCTGTGGCTTACAAAAGCATCCCAACCTTTTCCCAGACAAACTATAAACCTTTGATTTATCTACATTTAAAAATTTATCATAATCGAAGTCATACTTGAATTTTCTGATAACTTCATCTCGATCTCCATCCTCAAACATTGAGTAGGGATTTCCCCAGTATGATCCCCTACCAATGTATTCATAGTGAGGAGTACATTTTTCAGCTTTATACTTTGTATCAGACTTTATATTAATCACCCTAGTTATCTGAATATGTATAAATCTCAGAGGGATTTTAGATTTTGTCAATAATTCAAACTCTAAAACAAATTCCTCTCCATCATCAAAAACAATCGCATGTGTTATATCATCACATGACCACTTTGGTAAATGATTAGAACTTACAGTACCTATATTCTCCGAACAAAAAACTTCAATCAGCTTGTTTGGATCTTCAGGATAAAGCAATTCCACATCATCTAAATTCGATGTTATCTTACCCACTTTCCTTGCAAATTTTGAATAGCAATTAAAAAGCTTAGGGTACAAAATCAATATCTTAGCCATTAGTACAGGTGCTTAACATTAAAGTTTAAATCAGTATGTTCGTTTAGGTATTCTATCACTAAACGCCTGTGACATAAATGAGGTTCGTGCTCACTACAAAGTAAACAGCCTTGATCAAATAGCGGGAGTTTTGCAAAGCGTTCGATGTTACGCTTTGCCATTAAATTTAAGAACCTATCTTCATACATCTCCCAAGATATATCACCTTTTTTGTATGGATTAAGTATTTCTTTAGTTGGTGCCAATTCAGGCATATGAACATATTCTGAGCCACATAGCTCCTTCAAAAAGAATTTCAAATCATCTTTTTTTGCAAAACCAGCCAATTGAGATACATTATTCAGACGCACATCAATTAGTGTTTTTACTTTTGATTTTTTCAAGTATCCAAAAAATGTTTCAGCTTTCTTTTGAGTAAATCCTATTGTATATATACGCATAATATCCCTCAGAAAATTGTAGCAACAAGTTTATAACAATAACCTAAGTATTGTTCCCCTAAACTCAGACATAGAATACCTGACAGTTGCAAATTTTTCGCTACAATCTCATCAAATTTAGGATCCGTCACTGCAAAATCATAATCTATCCCTCTATATGTGAATGAAGCTCTCCTTTTATCATCCACGGTATAATAAAGCCTTAAGTTTTGTACTCGCACTAGATACAACGATTGAGGCACATGATACAAACCAGCTGTTATATGAGTAAAATCGATTCTATTCGTTGTCCCCAAAGATCTACAGGGGAATCTAGTAGAGTATGCAATTGCTCAGAATTAAATGAATAATTTTGAATCCACTCAGTGTCATTAATCAAATAATTTTCAGGCTGATGAGGAAGAGGGACGTGCTCTTCTAATTCCATAAGCACTTTTTGAAATGGCTTAACATTAAAAGTACCGTGAGGGTTTCTGATTTTAGCTTGTTGATGACTTAACTCCCCACCTTGTATATTTGAAACTGGTCTTATCCATCTACCTGTACTAACACATTTTCCTGCAACACAATGTTGGCCATGCTTAATAGAATTAGCTAATACCACAATTTCATATTGAGCCATATAATCTCCTAATGAACACAACATTACTCAAAAATAAAGTAAATATTTATTAGTCAGTAAGTTATATCACATCCATAAAAATTTACTTTGAAAGCAATCACTCTTTGAGTGAAATTCATTAGGATAAAGTCAAATATTCAATTATTAGCAATAACTGGCTAGCTAAATTAATCAGATAACGCAGGTAAAAAGACTTTCCTCAGTGGCACAAGCAATTTAGTCTCAATATCAACGTGCTCATAATACTCAATCAAAGTGCGCACTAAGTCATCTAATGTCCAAAGTGATAACGGGATTTTTGATCGCTCCGCTTCATAGCGTGCATCTTTAGTAAATCCTCCCGTACTGACATATAAGCCACGATCATCATGATGACGCCCACCGATAAATCCTCTTAAATCTTGGCTGCCTATTTGCCCTTTACGATGCTTAACTTCAACCACAATTCTTGGGTTTTCAAATCCAAAACCGTCAGGCGATGCGATAATATCTTTGCCTCTATCTGAACCACTATTTGGCGAAACTTGGGTTTTATATCCCATCCCACGCAGAATACCGGCAACTAATAATTCCATTTCATCCGCATCAAGGGTAATTATTTTATCTTTAATACGTTCTAACGCTTGAATTTCCATATCCTTTAATGGATCAGATACAATTTCTTCATCGTCTATATTTGAAATATTAGCGTTTTTTTCGCTGTCAGATAATGGTTTATTACCCAATAATTCTTTCACTGCAAAATCAGGAAGTTTAAAAACAGTCAATGTAGAACCTAGGGTATTTTTGGTTTTAGTTGATAAGGTATCCCGATCAATTTCATCAGTATTCCATTTAATCTGACGCGCAATTCCCATCCCCATAGAACAAAGATCAGCACGGTATTGAAACTCAGAAACAACCTGCCCTAATAAATAGGTACGGTTAGCAGGTGAATAAGTAATTACCCAATCGCTAACTTTAATTTCATTAACAAAACGCCATACTTGAGATGCGCCTGAACGCGCTGTACCGAGTTTCGTTGCTGGGTCTACTTGACGGTATAATTTCAGTATCTCTTTTCTTGATTGCCCAATTTTCAATAATGGAGCTAAGCCAGACCAGCCTAAACCAACCAGTTCTTTTTCTCGAAAATCATCATATAACTTCCCTGAATCACCACGAACCATCCACATTTTATGACTCATTAATCTATTCCTGCGTTAAAGATAAATCGGTTAAAGTAAAACCCACTAATTTGATTTCAACAATTCATTCGATAGTAACTCCGCTTGCGCCAAGACGGTTTCCGTTGCCAATACAGACATATCAGGCGGATAGCCATAACGGTTAAGTAACCGTTTAACAATAACGCGTATTTTTGCTCTTGCAGACTCTTTGATAGTCCAATCTAATGTGACGTTATTGCGGATCATTTCAGTTAGTACAACCGCTAATTCCCTTAGTTTTGATTTTCCGATTAGTTCTTGAGCACTATCATTTTCAGCCACAGCCGTATAGAAAGCATATTCATAAGGTGATAAATTCAGGTCATTCGCTTCGCTATCAACCTTATTGATATCTTTCGCCAATTTAATTAACTCATCAATGACTTCAGCTGCCGTCAAAATTTTATTTTGATAGCTTTTAATCGCCCCAGTGAGCATATCCATCAGCTTTTTACCTTGAATAACGCTCATTTTTGTTCGCACATTGATTTCATCTGCTAATAATTTTTTCAAGGTTTCCAACGCGATATTTTTATGTTGGTAATCCTGCATCTCCATTAAAAAATCATCAGAGAGAATTGATATATCTGGTTTTTTAATCCCTGCGGCATCAAATACATCGACTACCGTATCAGTCACTAAGGCTTGATCAATAGTCTGTTTAACGCGAACTTCCATGCTGTCATCACCGATAATGCCACTTCCTCCAGTTGAATCAAACTTGTTCAATCTGGCTTTTACAGCTTGGAAAAAGGCTATTTCAGGTGCCGCCTCCATCGCTTCAGGGTGTGGCGTTGCTAATGCAAAGGCTTGAGATAAAGCGGTTACCGCTGTTAAAAAACGCACTTTCCCCTGACCTTCATCAATCCCTAAAATAAAATCTTCTGCTTCTAAGATAATGGCTAGTTTACGAGATGTGGATGCGGTGAAATATTCACGATAATCAAAACCAAAGAGCATTCCGTCAAGGATGTCTAATTTCTCTTTCATGACCTCAACGGCTTTTTCTTGAGTAAGTGCAGGATCACCTTTACCACCCGCATCTGAGTAAAACGACAGTGCCGATTTTAAATCAGCCGCAATTCCCAAATAATCGACAACTAAGCCACCTGATTTATCTTTATAGACTCGGTTAACACGGGCAATCGCCTGCATCAGGTTGTGCCCTTTCATCGGTTTATCAATGTATAACGTGTGCATACTCGGTGCATCAAACCCCGTTAACCACATATCGCGCACAATGACTAATTTCAGCTTGTCATCTTCATCTTTCATGCGATTAGCGAGTACTTGCCTGTCTTTCTTAGTCGTATGGTGTTTCGCGATATCAGGGCCATCAGATGCGGAAGACGTCATCACGACCTTAATCACACCATCATTGAGATCATCACTGTGCCATTCAGGTTTGAGTGCCACGATTTCCTCATACAATGCCGCAGCAATCCGACGTGACATAGCAACGACCATGCCTTTACCGTGATCCGCATTCGCCACTAACCGTTCTTCAAAGTGCGAGACTAAATCTTTAGCGATCGCTTTGATACGCTCTTTACTGCCAATAATACTTTCAACTCGCGCCCATTTAGCCCGTTGTTGCTGAGTCTGTGTTAAGTCTTCATCGGTGAAGCTTTCATCGAACGCTTCAATCAGTTCGCGGCCTTCATCGCTAATTTGGACTTTTGCTAAACGACTTTCATAGTAGATAGGCACTGTCGCCCCATCTTCTACAGCCTGAGCGATATCATAGATATCAACATAGTTACCAAATACCGCGGGAGTATTTACATCTGTTTTTTCAATGGGTGTCCCCGTAAAGCCTAAGTAAGTCGCATTTGGTAAAGCATCGCGCATATATTTGGCAAAACCATAAACAGTGCGCTTACCGACAACATTACCGTGCGCATCTTTCACATCGACTTCTTTTGCGGAAAAACCATATTGAGAACGATGTGCCTCGTCAGCAATGACAATGATATTGCTGCGATCAGACAGTAGTTCATAAACACTACTACCATCATCAGGTTGGAACTTTTGAATAGTGGTAAATATCACGCCACCTGAGCCAACTTTCAGTAATTCTTTTAATTCTTCTCTATTTTCAGCTTGTTTCGGGGTTTGACGTAACAATTGTACCGCAGAAGAAAAAGTGCCAAATAATTGGTCGTCTAAGTCATTACGGTCGGTGATCACCACAACCGTTGGGTTATCGAGGGCTAAAACAATCTTCCCTGTATAAAACACCATTGAAAGAGACTTACCCGAACCTTGGGTATGCCATACCACACCTGCTTTTCTATCGCCTGCTTTTTGTTCTAATACGAGGTGTTGTTGGTTTCTACCTTGTTGCTGTAACGCTACTTCCGCAGAGGGTGAATTCGCATTGACATTTGAAGCGCGAATGGTCGAAAGTACCGCCGCATTCACTGCATAGTATTGGTGATAGGCAGCCATTTTTTTGACAGTTTTAATAGAAATGATACCGTTGCTATCTTCCTGTTTACTGGATTCAAACACGATAAAATAGCGGATCATATCTAATAGCGTAACAGGGTTAAGTAAACCTTGAATTAACACTTCTAACTGTGGCTGAGTATTTTTAGCCTCAGTCATGCCATTATGGGTTTTCCATGCCATAAAACGGCTAAAATCGGCAGAAATAGTCCCTGATTTTGCCTCTAATCCATCAGAAATCACACTAAAGGCATTGTAGGTAAATAATGAAGGAATTTGCTGTTGATAGGTTTTAATTTGATTATATGCCCCTTCAATAGTGGCATTTTCATCAATCGTATTTTTTAGTTCAATTACGACCAGTGGTAAACCATTAATATAGATAATCACATCAGGGCGACGTTCTTTGCGATCTTCTCGAATTGTGACCTGATTGACTACTAGAAATTCATTATTATCCGGTTGATTAAAATCCACCAGCCACACATATTCGCCTTGAGTATTGCCATCTTTACTGACCTCAATGTTGATCCCTTCTGTCAGTAAACGATGAAAACTCAGGTTATTTGCCATTAAATCAGGCGAGTTAATTTGTGTGACTTGTTTTAAGGCTTCCTCACATTTATCTTCTGTTAAATGTGGGTTTAAGCGTTGTATCGCTTCTAATACTTTTTGCTGAAGAATGACTTGCTGATAAGTACGCAGGGGATTTGTACCCGATGGCTCAATGTCTGGACCATACACATATTCATAACCTAAGGCTTGTAACTGCTCAATGGTCATGGTTTCGATATCGGATTCTGTCATTTTTGACATTATTTTGTCATCCTTTAGCAAAAGGGAATAAAAAAGCAGCGCCGAAGGTACGCTGCCTAATACGATTATTGTTTTATTTCTTCTGGTGTATAATTAACGCGTACTTCTCCACTCATTAATTTAGGGAGTAACGTGTCGCGAAAGTTTTCTAAAGTTTGGATTTGCTTTTGATTTTGATTAATTTTATTCCACATTGCTCCCACAACATTATGATAATCATTTAATTTTTCTTTTGGAGGTAATGCAAATAACACATTTCCAATATCTTCAGGTTTCAATGATGGATAAGTCGATGTAGAACCTTCAGCTATAGAATGCAAATATTCGGTCATATCTTCGGATGTTAATAAATAATAGATAAAATATGGTGTAATAGTGTCACAAGTTATCGTACAAAACCCCGTTGATACCACTAGATTTGCTTCAGGTTTAAAGCAAAAACCATAATGGCACTGGTCAGGTCTTACAGTTGAAATTAATATATCAAGATGTTGGACTAATCTTTTAGCTCGACTAGGTGCCTCCGATAAAATTAATGGTTTCAACTCACTAATATAGCCTTTAGTTAGAGAGCTTGTATCTAAATATAGAATATTTTGATGATCATATTTTTTAGTTATCGAGCTTTTATTTAATGTTACAAAATGACTAACTTTAACCTCAACCCAATCATCCTGCGCCTCTTCCACAAACCACTGACGAAAAAGTGTTTCTGCCATCGCTTCTAACGTTTTATTTTGACGATGAAGTAAGTCGATTTTGTTGTCTAATGAGGAAAGAACAGAAGCAATGGCTTTTTGTTCTATACAATCAAGCGTTGTTTCTACCTCAATTGCATTTAGTAATGTCTGTGTTAACAAAGGGTGGCTTGAACCCTGAGCATACTGGTTTAAATCTAAATACTTAAATAAATAGTATAAATAATTAGAATTATTATTACCTAACGCCTTGGCTGATAATGCATTATCAGAAACCCATACAGGACTTTTCTCCAAATACGTCGCCCCACAATACGCCCCAACTCGACCAATAATCAGTGTGTTACCAACATAATTATACTTATCAGTGAAATCTAATATTCCATTACCACCATAAACAGGTATTTTCCCTTTTTCTTTTGGTCTACTTTTACCATTTCCAAATTTGACTAACTGTTTAAGAGCCACATTTTGCCACTCACTCATACCATCACCTTCGCCAAATTCTCAGCAATCGCCTGATTAAGCTTTGCCTCTTCTTCTAATTGTGCTTCAAACTCGGCTTTTAGTGCAGTAAAACGCTCTTTAAAGTCAAAGTCATCTTCTTCATCAGCAAGACCCACATAGCGACCTGGTGTAAGCACATAATCCAGCTCAGCCACTTTTTCGATAGCGACAGAGGCACAAAAACCAGCAACATCTTCATATTCGCCACCTTTATTACGCCAATTATGATAGGTATCTGAAATCAGTTTAATATCTTCATCAGATAACACTTTAGTTCGGCGGTTAATTAAATGACCAAGATTTCGTGCATCAATGAACAGAATTTCACCGCTGCGATCTTGATAAACCGAAGAGTTATTACGATCACGGCGCATAAACCATAGAGCGGCAGGGATCTGCGTATTTAGGAACAACTTAGCAGGCAAGTTAACAATACAATCAATCACGTTAGCATCTTTTACTAATGCAGCACGGATATCGCCTTCACCCGACGTTTTCGAGGTTAGCGCGCCTTTAGCTAGTACCACTCCCGCTTGCCCTTTCGGTGACAAGTGGTATAAAAAGTGCTGCATCCATGCAAAGTTTGCATTCCCTGCTGGTGGCGCACCGTATTGCCAGCGGGCATCTTTACGTAATTGTTCACCAGACCAATCAGAGACGTTGAACGGTGGATTAGCAATAATAAAATCCGCACGTAAATCTTTATGGGCATCGTTTAAAAACGAGCCTTCATTGTTCCATTTTACTTGCTCAGAGTTAATACCCCGAATAGCCAAGTTCATTTTCGCCAAACGCCATGTGGTTTGGTTAGACTCTTGACCATAAATAGAAATGTTATCAATATTCCCTTGGTGGGATTCAACAAATTTTTCTGATTGAACAAACATACCGCCAGAGCCACAGCATGGATCAAAAATACGTCCTTCATAAGGCTCTAGCATGTGAACCAGTAAGGAAACAATTGACTTTGGCGTATAGAACTGACCGCCCTGTTTACCTTCTGCTAACGCAAATTCACCTAAGAAATATTCAAAAACATGACCTAGTACATCCGCAGAGCGTGATTTAGCATCACCTAGTGCAATATCTCCTACAAGGTCAATTAACTCGCCAAGTACCGTTGCATCAAGGTTTTGACGTGCATAAACTTTTGGTAATACCCCTTTTAATTGCGGGTTATCTTCTTCGATGGCTTCCATAGCATCATCGACTAATTTACCGATATTGGGCTGTTTTGCATTATTGAGTAAATTTGTCCAACGTGCTTTTTCAGGCACAAAGAACACATTGTAAGCAAGATACTCATCACTATCTTCGGGATCTGCCCCTGCAAACTCGCCTTGACCTGCTTTAAGCTTCTCATAATGAGACTCGAAGGAATCAGAAATATACTTTAAGAATATTAATCCCAGTACAACATGCTTGTATTCTGCTGCATCTATATTCTTACGCAATTTATCAGCGGCTTTCCACAGGATAACTTCTAACGGTTCAGATTTGGTTTCTTTCGGTTTTTTAGCCATTGTTCCATTACTTACATCAGTAAAAATAATGGAACTATTGTTACCTATTTATAGCCAGAAATCTAATAGAATAGGCTGATAACTTGTGATAGTTATCAAAAGGATGGATTATCAGCAAATGTCATATTTCATACTTCAACGCTGCTTTCAAATTATAAATATTAGATAATAATTTTTTCTCAATTCTTCTTGAGGCAATAACTGCATCAAGCTACTATGGTCAATCTGTTTTATTTCAAATAATAAACGCTAAGCTTAACGCAAAAAACACTATTTTCTGTATAGCTCTACACTCTATTTATTTCCACTCAATATCTATAGCATAAACTTGTAGTTATACGTTTAGTTATACATAAATTTCATTAAAATAAAATATAATTAAAAATCAATTAAATAGATATCAGATTCAACTTACGCCAGCCCACCAAATTATCTTCTAAGAACGTCCAAAGAAGACTGAAAAGCCCGCTAACTCAATGAGTTGCGGGCTTTTTTATGTCCTGCGCAGTCTGATGTCACCTAATTAAATCCAATCATCTTAGGCACCTTGATAGGCACCTCGCAAACCTTTATCGTTTTTGAGATAGGCACCTCGCAAACCTTTATCGTTTTTGAGATGCCTAAAAACAATAAAACATCAAAATTGGCAAGACAAACCAACCCCTTATCAGTTAAAGAGATCAATGCTTGTTTATGTAGCTCAGCGACTCACCATATCTCTCCCTGCGAAAGCCGCTGAAGCCCGTTGGGACGAAATCAACTTTGAAACCAAGGAATGGCAGATACCCGCTGCCAGAATGAAGATAAATCGTGAACACACTGTTCCGCTCTGTGCCAATAGCAGACATATTTATACGAGTGAATTTAATTATAATTACTTAAAGTTGGAGTAGCTTGTTTAGTGACTAATGCAACCGCTTCTTGCTTAAACTCAGTGGTATAAATTCTGTTTGTTCGTTTTTTCATTTAACACCTCAATAATTAGATTATATTCTATTATTAAAGTGTCCTGTTTTATTAAGGCAGATCAAAGGACTATCAATCGAGAGGCTGGACGAGTACGCATATATTCCCTTTTTAATATATTTAAATCTTCATTTCGGATTTTCGTATAAAAATAAATTATTGTCTGTAAGCGCATATCGAGAATGTTATTTCTTGCCACGTTAATCATATTCATCGTCCGCTTCACTCCTTGAGACATTTAACAAGCTTTTTATGGCGTAATTAAGGGCGAATTTCGTCCTTAGCAAGCCTGGTTTTACGTGGCCTCCGGAATTTTGAAATTCCTAGACGTCAAGCCCAATAAACTACGTGTTATTTAGTTCTTCCTCCTGTAAAATAGACCCTAAATTCATCACATACTGTTTATTATGCCAAATGCCATAGAATATCTGACTATAGCAGTTCTCAATCTGGTCATACTACCAACTCTCATTATTCGTCATAAAATGGTACTCCTGCCTGTTTTACTTTATTTATGGTCTTTTTTTATAATCAGAGCTGACATGGGGAACGAGGTTTTTATCATAAACCGCGTTTCTATCTCATTTATGATTATTTATATTTTCATTGAAATCCAGCGGCGCGTCTATGCTGACAAGATTTATATGTATCCTGAAAAAAAACTGATTTTCCACAACAGGAAGTTCCGATTTCCATTAACGCTGGCTGTCATATTAATTTTTTTATCTTTTTATGATTCAAAAATTTATTATGGCAGTGTGCATGATGAAAAAATCATTATGGCAGTTCTTTGTGTTATAGCGCTGTGTATTGAATATAAAAAAGAGATTATAAATACGTATAATGGAGTGTAATGGAAATGGAAACCCCAGAAAAAATAACAAAGGTTGATTATTTCAGACAAGGTCTCTACCAAAAAATTTCATCCGAAAAAATAAGTCTGAATTGCAAGGAAAATCAAAAGGTCAGATTGTTTTATATACCTCTGGCAGCTTTCTTTTTTATAATGTGTATTATCACGACATGTGAACAGATAGAAATTTATCAGTCTAAAATGTACATTTTGAATGAACAAATTTCTTACATAAAAGAAAAAACACCGGAAGGATTTGATAAATATAATACAGACGAAAACGATGCTGATAATTTTGAAACGAGACTATTGAAGACATATTATGCAAGATATGGCTATCTTGCTGAAAAAGATGGAATTAATATTTTTGATTACATTTATAGTAAGTTAAATCCTAACATGAGCACTTATGTATCAGAAACACCTTCATTTATTATGCATTCTGTTCATTTTCTGATTAGCTTTATTGGTTTTATTTGGATTGCAAAGAAGATAATTTTCCGGAAGAAGCATCCGTTGCTTTATATTGATAGGGTACTAAAGTGTTTCTATTTATGGGATGGAAAAAGTGTTTATATAAATGACAACTTATCATTACGCTCCTATAGGGAACTTTCACGCATAATACTCTTCACATATAATAATGACGAGAAAAAAGAATATATATTTAACCCTGCCGTTCATCTATTCAGCTTTCTGAATATTGATAATCCTAAAGCAGAAACCCAGTTTTATGAACAAATCAATGCCTACCTTCAATCAGGCCTAGATAGTTTTGCTACAGGGAAAATGCCCGGAAAAATTGCGTCATATTTAACACCTCGTCTTCCCCCAGATATAGCTGAACGCATTGAAAATATAAGAAAGACGATGGTGAATTATTAATAAGCTTTATGTGATTTAGGCATGTAAGCCAATCATTTCGTATAAAGGTGATGAAATTCAGGGATCATTGGAGGATGAATTAATATCCATTGCAGAAGAAAAAGGTATATATGAATAATTAAAAAAATCAATTGTATAATTACCTACTTTGGCTATAACTGCACACCAACACAGGTAAATCACCCCACACCACTCCCCGATCAGCGCCTTAAGCTTAAATGCGGTGATCTGAGCTTGTTGTTGCTGATTTTGCTGCTTAATCGTCTGGATATCTTCACTGTCCGGTATTTAATACCAAACAGCAGTTTAAAATATTGACGGTAAATGTGAAACCGATCTCAAGTCCTGCCGTTTTCAGCCAGTGATTTTTTAAGGTAATGGCTGAAAGTAGTGTAAGTATCCCTACAAAACGTACCATTAATTTTTAGAGATCTTCAGACAAACTAATTATATCGGAGCAAGGTCAACTTCCGCAATTCGCTCTCAGCGGATCTCTGGTTCAATGAGCTTGCCCACTTTGTGAAGCGAACATAGCTAATGTCATTTCAGACAGTTGTTACCTAACATAAAGTTAAATTTTTGATTTATTTACAGTAGCGAGTCATTATGTAAGACCTAGGTAGAGTTAAACTGTATCGAAGATTACTATACGTAACGTAGCTCAATTAGCACAAATGGAGGAAAATAATGTCTACCGAAATTTTATTTCCAATTAAAAAGCTTCCTCAATTTGAAGATATCCTCAATAGTATCATCGATGGATTTAATGACTTTTCTTTGTCTACAAAACAATTAACGATAGGGATATCCGCGAAAAAAGGAATAAACTTAGTTGATAAGTTTATCTATATACATGACCACCAGTATGATTATTTTTGTTGGGTAAGCTTTAATTTTATTGAAGAAAATCTACGTGATATAGAAGATATAGAGTACCCATATATGGGAAGTGTCTCTACAAGAGGTGAGGCTAACTTAAAATTTTCAGCTTTAATTTTATATATAATATCTAGCTCATTGAATTCAAGAATAATTTATGATGATGCTTATTTAATTCAAACTAAAGAGTCTTATCCATCTTGTGAATTAAAACTATTTGTTGAGCGTTACATTCAAGATCTTTATTCCATTACTTAATGGGAGGATCTCTATTCCACACTGAAATCTAAATTAACGATCTTACAAGCTCTCAGCCAACCGGATAATCAACTGTCCAGCTTAACGAGTAAGGGGATAGTGGCTTCTCACCTCAAACCTTAGTTCTTTTAGCCACTGACCACGTAAAACGAGTTGTGGTATGCCGTTGTGTTTACCTCGGTTGGGACATAACCCTCTTGTATATTTTGAGGTTTTGCCATTTCTTATTTAGCTACCTCATTTTTTTACACTCTCCCTCTTGCTCATCTCTTAACTTTCAAATTTCAAGGTATCGGTCTATTTACACGTTCTTTTTATCTCCATACTCGAAAAACGCTATCAGCCTAACCCGTGCCATCAACACGCAAGGGGATCAAGCAAAATCGAGATGCACAGTAATTACCAATCGATAAATAAACAAATGGGTATCAATGCAGCCAAAGGAGATTTTGATATCACAGTGAGTCATCATACCCAGCTCGATGGCATAATAATGAGTAGTACGGTAGAAGCTGAATGACATCAATGTTGGTTTAATTCACCTAAAAAATCGTTACAAAAACATTATGAGAAGCCTAGAAGAGAAGTCGAAACGGATGTGCAACGTAGATATAAAAACATTTCCTCAGAGAGCTATTTAGGCCAATACCTTAAAACTCTAACTCAGACTCCATCGGCAATAAAAACGAAATAGGCATTTTTCAAAAATACGAGTCATTTATTTTCTTTTAAATCCATTTGGGTAGACTATTGCCATCAAAAATAATGGAGCACCACACAATGCCTCTACAAGCTGATTTTATACCACTAACAAAAGAAATGACTGAGGAATGCGCTAGACTCTATTGCAAGACCTATAGCTCAGCACCTTGGTTTGAACATTGGCCATCGCATCAGCCCATTATCGAATTTATTACCCATCATTTAGGTAATAATTACTTTATGGGCTTTGTTATTCAAATAGATAAACGCATTGTGGGTGCCTGCCTTGGCTTTAAAAAACCGTGGAATCAGGGAGTAGAATATTATATTGATGAACTCTTTATTCATCCTGATTTTCAAGGAAAAGGTCTTGGAAGTGCTTTTATGCAACACATTGAACAACAATGCGTTCAGCATAATCTTAATGCTATTATCCTAAATACAGAAAAAGGCTTTCCTGCCGAGAATTATTATCAACGCAATGGCTTTACGATACACAATAATTTGATTATCTTATCCAAACACACCACTGACAGTCATGATAGTGTCGAATAATGTCATCATTATTTTACTACCACCTAGCCTGTTATTTAACTTTTTAGCTATGTGAGATTATGGATACACCATTGAGTGAATTGCACTTTAAAAATAATGATGAGCAACGTTTTCATCTTGCATTAAAACAGGCTAGTAATGAATATCTAAAATGTAAAAATGACCATGTTTACGCTAGCTCAATGGATATCTGCTTAGTTCTCGGTATGTTTGTGATTGCCATTATCTGTTATATTCCCACGCTATTGACGTATTCAACGTTTGTCTATGTTATTGCCTATATCTGTTTTGTGTTGTTAATCATGTTATTAAATGTCCTTGGACAACATGATGCCTGCCATAATACGCTGTTTAAAACACCATGGCTCAATCGTATTTTTGGTCGTCTAGTTACCTTACCTCTGGGACTTGAACCTGAATTTTGGCGTGCGAGACATGTCTATTTTCATCATCGCTATGCCAATATTGAGCATTATGATTTAGATACGGAAGAAAATGGTATTTTTCGACAAACGCCTTTTCAAAAATGGCGCCCAGTCATGAAATACCAATACCTGTATTGGCCACTCATTGCTTCATTCTCTCTAACTTGGATTGCATTCGTTTTTGATTGGTCTGATCGGACAGGGAAAACCCCGCTAAAATCACGTGGAATTTTAACAGGCTGGTCAGGTTGGCTATTATTTTTTACTAGCAAACTTGCTCATCTATTATTAATGCTAGGATTACCCTTATTCATTGCCCATCATAATGGTATTAGTGTGATGACCATTTTGCTCACCTATCTAGTAAGCCAGATGATTGCTTCTTTATTTGTTGTCTATTTGCTGTTAGGCACACATTGGGCAGAAACTGCCTTTTTTGAGGCACCTGATAATCAGCAGATGCCTCACGGCTGGTATCAACATAATTTTATTACTGCGTGTGATTGGCTCCCCTCCCCTAAATACTTATGGCGTTTAACTGGGGGATTAAATTACCACCTCACTCATCATCTCTTTCCTGGTTGGCATCATCGGAATTACCCTGCACTTGCAGCAATTATCGAAAAACTTGCAAAACAACATAATATGCCGTATCGCTGTATTAGCTATCGACAATTGCTGAGCGCTCAAATTCGTTTTCTACGCCAGATGGGGAAAGAGCCACAATAATAAAACGGTCTAAAATAGGTTAACCTGCATACTGAGTGATGCCAGTATAACCTTTACCTTGGTATATTTTATCGACATCCCCTGTCGCTAATGCCACTTTATAAACGCCACCAAGCAGATCTGCAACATACATTAATTGTGCTTCTTTATCATGTGTTAAACCTATTGCTTCATTAAAGCCTCGACAAATAACGCGATAATGAGTTAGCCCATTGCTGGTAATGTCAGCACGGTTTAAACTATTACCCTTTGGTTCACCGCCTCTGTCGGTCCAATAAAGGACATGCGCTTGTTGATCAAGTAATAGATCAATAGGCTCAGGAAGATCACCGAGCAATAATTCAATATCTTTTCTCGACGATGGCTGATAAGGGCTAGCGGGATGTAAAGGCGCCCTAAATAAACGACCAACCCCACCCTTTGCCGTTCCCTTTTGGGTCCAGTAAAGCCAGTTATTCGGAGCATCAACGGCAATTCCCACACATTGGTCAAGTATATCGACTTTGTTTAGGCTATTTCGAGGTCGCTCAATATGAACGTGTAAATCTGTTCCGTCAATGTTACATGAGCTAACTTTTCCGCCTTCTCGGTCACACCAATATAAACGCTGAGTTTGTTGATCGAGTTGGAGTTGTTTTGGCGTTCGTACAAGCCCATTTCCTACCAACATTTTTCTTTCTGTGGCATCAAAACTCATGACATTTATAGAACCATCATCGGCGTCATAGTCATCCCCCATATTGCTCCAATAAATTAACCTTTTTATAGGGTCAACAGCGATACCATCCGGTGTACCGCCAAGGCCTTCAATTAGTGTATCAATTTGGGCTGTTGATTTGTGAAGCTGAATAATTGCGGGATTGATAACATCCAATAGTAATAAATAAGGTTGAGAGAGCTCGCTAGGTTTCACATTAATACCTCATCATGTATTTAATTAACGTCATACTACAAATATAGTTAGCCAATTGATAATTAGCTAACTAATTATTAGAAATATAATGTGTTTTTAGGTGTCTAGCGAAGATCGTATGTTGCGAGAATGTATTCTTAACGTTAATTTATTGACTATAAAATATAATGACTACTTTTGATATCAGTCTAGGCCAAAATAAGATTAACTAGCCCAATTCGTTATTACTTATTTTATTTAGCTTAAGTGTTTCTTAAGAAACTGTTCATCACTAGGTTAATTAAGATAACAATGCCTCTATATTTAATATCTATTTATGTTTGTAGAAATATAATTACTAAACAATTTCAGATTGTAACAATTTATTATAAATAACATTAAGAATGGTTGGCGACTCATATGAAAAAAGTCGAATATTCACTCAAAAAACTGCGCACATTAGTGATCAGCGATAGGCTCTATCTATCTAATAAATTTAGAAAAAAACTTAACTATACGCCTAATTTCAATAATCCTAAAAGCTTTAATGAAAAAGTAAACTATAGGATGTTATATGATAGGAATCCGTTATATACACAACTGGCAGACAAGCTAGCGGTGAGAGAATATGTCTCTCGAAAAATTGGTGAGCAATATTTAGTCCCCATTTTGGCCACTTATGATGACGTTAATGCAATCGATATTGATAAGTTACCAGAGCGTTTTGTATTAAAGTGTAATCATGATAGTGGTAGTAGTATTATTTGTGTGGATAAAAAGCGTTTTGATCTCCAAAAAGCAAAAGATAAGCTTTCATTCCATCTTATAAAAAATTTGTACTACATTACTCGTGAACGGCATTATAAAGATATTCAAGCTCAAATAATTTGTGAATCATATATCGACCTATTTACAAACAAAAATAGGAAGCTTGTACCTGAGACTTGTCGTATTCACTGCTTTGCAGGAAAACCGACCTTTGTTGAAATCGACTATACCGATGAATTTGGAAATGAGTTCATCAATATTTATGATACCGAATGGCAGCTACAACCTTTCACGTTTGGTTATCCAAACATGTTAGAACCTGTTGCTGAACCAGCGTTGTTTCAAGATATGTTAAGGCTAGCTCAGCGACTTGTCAGCCCGTTTGATTATTGCCGCGCCGATTTTTTAATGTCTGAAGAGACATTATATTTTAGTGAACTGACTTTTGCGCCCAATGCTGGACGTACAGAAATTCAGCCGTTGTCATGGGATTTTAGATTGGGAGAGATGTGGCAACAAAAAATTATTGGTGCGACTGGTAACATAGAGGCTGAGGGAGCATTAGCCACAGGTACTTTTAGTCATAAGAAAAAATAACTGATTTAGTTAAAAAAACCGTGTTCACTCAATGAGTAACACGGTTTTTTTATATCATCGCTAATTCGCTAATACCCCAGCTTTACGGCGTACACTTGCGATCAACATATAAATGGTTGTGACGGTTAAAACAATAAAGAAGAAGTTCACTAATCCATTATGTTGTTCTAAGAAAGTACCTGCTACTAGCGGCCCGACAGCAGAGCCTACGCTATAGCTAAATAACATGACTTGAGTTGCAGCAACAATGTAAGAAGAATCCAAGTTATCGCAAGCTAGCGTAATCGCAATGGGGTACAAGGCGAATGAAGACATGCCTAACAACGCCAATGCCACTATCATTACCAGATAATCACTAGAGACATAAATGATCCCCATCGCGAATACCCCTAATAATGAGACCATCGCTAACAGAAGCGTTTTACTCATGATCACAGAAAGCTTGCTCACGACGGGCTGAATTAACATGCCACCTAAAATAATCGATGCCATTAATACGCCCACTTGTTGGGTAGTAAATGGACCATTTTTGAGTGATAACGGCATTAATCCATAAATTGTGCCCATCAAAATACCTGACGTCATGCAACCGATAATGGCGGGCTTGCTCAGACGAGTTATTTTTTTCAATGACAGTTTTTGATGGGAGTCGCAAGCAGGTTGCCCTTGACGAAATAACAAGGGAGGCAAAACCGCCAGCAATAATAACCCTAGAACCACCATAAAAGGATAAGCACCATGAGTACCAATCACCCCGATGGCTAATTGCCCTAATGTGGTTCCGCCATACAGGGACGTCATATAAAAACTCAGTCGTTTAGCTCTTTCTTTAGGGCTATCACCGATAAGCAACCATGATTCGACAACCACAAAAATCCCTGCAACAGCAATCCCTGCAACCACACGGTTTGGTAGCCAAGCCGCAATGCTTGGAGTCCAAGGTAAGATAACTACCGTTGCCGCAAGCAGTAATAAAAAGGCAATAAATGAAAGACGATGGCCAATTTTAGCAATAATAGGCTCAATCATCATTGAACCTATTAATAATCCAATATAATAGGCACTCGCTAACCACCCCGCATAACTGGTATCAATATTGAATCCACCCATTGATAATGGGATTAAACTCATCAGATAGCCCGATGCGATGGCAAAAATAGTCAAGCCAGCGACAGGAACGAAAGTACTGTCTTGTTTGCGCATTAATGTAGAGGCCTGTTTCACGACCTACTCTCCCACTGACAAAATAAATAATGACTCGTCATATTTCAAATTGCAGCATGCCTGACTTTGCGATTAGGACTAGAGGCATAGTGGAGTATGCGCCTAGTAACACATTCACGGGTCACTTAGCTGTATTTAAAAATTTTTAGAGTATCTGCGCTGCATTCATCGGGGGGCCACGCGGCAATATTGAGTACCTAAAAAGCACTCAGTCCGGCGACTACTGCAGGTGTTAAAATAAAATGATAAGACTAATTTGGCGGCAATATAGAACTTTACTCAGTTAAATTAAAATGAGAAAAACTAATGCTCACTAGCAAAAATATTTATGTGAGAAAAATCACGTTTTTTTGCGACTTGTTTTTTACGCCTATCAGGTTAGATAATAAATAAATGACATTAAAAACAACAGGTTGAAAAAACCTCATTCCATTGTAACCTATGCCGCATTGTTGGTTAATTTTAAACCGCATCACGTTAATTTATTTAGTGGAACAACCATTAAAAAATATTTTCTTACAATATTGTGCTGCACTATTTACTTGATAAAGTCACTTACTAGTATGAATCATCTATTTTATTCATTTTTTGAATTGAAAATCTTATTTATCTTTAATTAATTTCATTTTAATTAAAGAGAGCTATTTTCTTGTTTTAATCGACGCCACAATGTTGTGCGACTAATCCCTAAATAGCGTGCTACGGCTTGCCTATCCCCATTAAAATAATCCATGACTTCAGATAGCGTCTCTCCTATCGGTTGATTTTCGACTAAATCATTCCTCTCGGTTTTACGCTCAGGTGATAAATTCATGAGCATTTTTTGGGTAATGCCTTTATCGGGGTAAGCACTGCAATATAATGCAACCCGTTCCATCAAATTACGTAATTCTCGAACATTGCCAGGCCATAAATATTGGCTAAAAAACTCACGACAACTAAATAGCTGTTGTACTCTAAAAGCAGGCAATGACTGCTGTAACCCAGCAAAAGCCAGTTTGAGCAATCTTTCTGCTAACATGTAAATGTCCTCTCCTCGTTCGTGTAGCGAAGGTACCTTCATACGCAATACGCCCAAACGATAAAATAGATCAGCTCTAAAACGGCCCTCTTTTACCCAGTTATCAAGGTCACAATGTGTTGCACAAATGACGCGGACATTCACCTGCAAGGGGCGATAGCCACCAATTCTGACGACGGTCATCTCTTCCAAAACCCTGAGTAATCGCGTCTGTAAGGCCAATGGCATCTCACCGATTTCATCTAAAAATAGCGTTCCTCCATTTGCCATTTCAAACAATCCTGCACGTCCACCACGTCGTGATCCAGTAAATGCCCCCTCTTCATAACCAAACAGTTCCGCTTCTAATAAATTTTCAGGAATGGCGCCACAATTGACTGCGACAAATGGGATCGGAGATTTATTCCTTTTATGTTGATTAAATAATCGATATTCATGATGAATAGCCTGAGCGACCATCTCTTTACCTGTTCCGCTTTCTCCTTGGATCAATACGGTCGCTTCTGACTTCGCATATAGCATAATATCTTGGCGAACGCGCTCCATTAGCGGTGAAGCACCAATTAAGTCGTTAATCGTGTGCCGTACTTTGGTTGTATTTTCAGATTGATAACCTGTTGGTATGGTTTTTTGGTCATAGGAGATACGACTTAATTCTATTGCATCATAAAATGCTTGGCGTATCGTTTCGGTTGAATAGATAAAGATCCCCGTCATTTCTAATTCTTGAGCGAGATCCATAATTAACCCAGCGCCAACAACGACATTAATTCCCATCGCTTTCAACGCTTTTAATTGTGCACGCGCATCTTCTGCGGTGATATAGCTACGTTGTTCAATGCGCAAACCAAAATTTCGCTGAAATTCATCCAGTGATGGAATGATTTTTTGATAATTAATAATGCCAACTTTATGGCTAATTTCACGAGCCTTAGCTAAGGCTTGCATCACATCGAAACCACTCACTTTGACAATAATGACTGGCACCGATACATGGCTTTTTAAGTAAGCACCATTTGAACCCGCACTGATTATTGCATCACAATGACCTGTTTTTAATCGTTCACGCACCTCTTCAGCGGCCTGCTCAAACCCCATATTCAGCGGTGTAATATCCGCCTGTGCACTGAATTCAGGGCTAATATCACGAAAAAGTGTGAATAATCGCGAAACAGAAACTGTCCAAATAATCGGTTTTTGCATACTGTTAGCCCTAAAAGTCTTATGATATTTCGATAACGTTTCATTTAACACTAGCATTGTTTCAATGAAACATCACAGCCTCTTGTTCAAGAATTCAAAAGTCAGTCACAAACCTCATCTATTTCACATCACATTGATTTCAAATAGATAAAATAATTATTACACCTATATTAGATTTTGGCATGGCACTTGCTATACATAAAATAACAAACACAGATACATTTTGTTAGCAATTTGATAACGTGAGGTTTCTATGCCATCAATACCCGCAGGCCAAGCTTTTCGTCATGCATTAAGTAGTGAAACACCTTTACAACTCGTCGGGACTATCAATGCCAACCATGCTTTATTAGCTCAACGAGCAGGTTATAAAGCGATTTATCTTTCCGGTGGAGGGGTTGCAGCAGGCTCTTTAGGGATGCCAGACCTCGGTATATCGACCTTAGACGACGTCCTGATTGATATTCGACGCATTACAGATGTTTGTGATTTGCCTTTAATGGTTGATGCTGATATTGGGTTTGGCCCTTCTGCATTTAATGTCGCACGCACCGTGAAATCAATATATAAAGCAGGAGCCGCTGGCTTACACTTAGAAGATCAGGTTGGCGCTAAACGTTGTGGACATCGACCGAATAAAGAGATCGTTTCTACGCAAGAAATGGTTGATCGTATTAAAGCCGCGGTTGATGCTCGTGTTGATGATAGTTTTGTGATCATGGCACGTACAGATGCGCTTGCCGTCGAAGGATTAGAAGCCGCATTAGAAAGAGCTCATGCTTATATTGAAGCCGGCGCAGATATGCTATTCCCTGAAGCAATTACTGAATTAAATATGTACCAACAGTTTGTCGATCATACTCAAGTTCCTGTGCTTGCTAATCTGACTGAATTTGGTCAAACCCCTCTTTTCACTCTTGATGAATTACGCAGTGTCGGTATTGCAATCGCCCTGTACCCACTCTCTGCTTTTCGTGCCATGAATAAAGCGGCTGAACAGGTTTACACCACATTACGTCAAGAAGGCACTCAAAAAAGTGTTATCCCATTGATGCAAACCCGCGATGAACTTTATCAGAGCATTAATTATTACGATTATGAACAAAAATTAGACGCACTTTTCTCACAACAAAAATAATCGCTCCAATAAAAAAAGTTGTGCGACACCGACAGAGGATAATCCGATGAATGAACAACTTAATACGACTGGAACATCACAATTTAAACCTAAAAAATCCGTGGCGCTTTCTGGTATTGCCGCTGGTAATACTGCACTCTGTACTGTTGGTAAAAACGGTAATGATTTGCACTATCGAGGGTATGATATTCACGACCTCGCGACACAATGTGAATTTGAAGAAGTCGCCTATTTGCTTATTCATGAAAAATTACCGACAAGCTCGGAGTTAACCGCATATAAAGAAAAACTCAAAGCGTTAAGAGGACTTCCTGCTAGTGTCAAACAGACCTTGGAGTCCATTCCGGCCAACGCACATCCAATGGATGTCATGCGTACCGGTGTTTCAGTCATGGGTTGTGTATTACCTGAAAAAGAAGCACACACATTAGCAGGTGCAAAAGACATTGCAGACAGGTTACTTGCCTCTCTTGGTTCCATGTTGCTCTATTGGTATCACTTCAGCCATCATGGTCGTCGTATTGAAACAGAAACCGATGATGATTCAATCGGCGCGCATTTCTTGCACTTATTACACGGTAAAAAACCGCCCGCTCAATGGGAGCGTTTCATGCATATTGCTTCCATTCTCTATGCTGAGCATGAATTTAATGCATCCACTTTTGCAGCAAGAGTAATAGCAGGAACTGGCACCGATTTTTATTCCGCGATTACCGGGGCCATTGCCGCATTGCGAGGCCCTAAACATGGTGGGGCAAATGAGGTTTCATTAGAAATTCAGCAGCGTTATTCCTCTATTGAAGAAGCAGAACAAGATATCATCGCTCGCCTTGCAAGGTCGGAAGTGGTGATTGGTTTTGGTCATCCTGTTTATACGCTTGCGGACCCACGCCACCCTATTATTAAGTCCGTGGCGCTACAACTATCCGAACAGAATTTAAATCGCCAACTCTATGATATTGCCCATCATTTAGAGTTAGTGATGAAGCGAGAAAAAAACATGTTCCCCAACTTAGATTGGTTTTCAGCCGTAACCTATCATTTAATGGGGATCCCTACCGCGATGTTTACCCCCCTGTTTGTAATGGCGCGCACCGCTGGATGGTCTGCCCACATTATCGAACAGCGCCAAGATAATAAAATTATCCGACCTTCTGCTAATTATATTGGTCCAGAAAATAAATTATTTACTCGTATGGAACAACGTTAATAAGGATGACATTCATGACAACTGCTCTTTCAACTCAACAAGAATTCGATAAAGTGATCAGTGATATCGTTGATTATGTTACTGAATATCCAATTACTTCTGAGCTTGCCTATGAAACCGCTTATTATTGTTTTTTAGATACACTCGGTTGTGGCATGGAATCTCTCGAATATCCGGCTTGTAAAAAATTACTCGGTCCTATTGTTCCCGGTACTCTCGTACCTAATGGCGCTAAAATTCCAGGAACGCAATTTCAGCTAGACCCTGTTCAAGCGGCTTTTAATATTGGCGCGATGATCCGTTGGCTAGATTTTAATGACACATGGCTTGCTGCTGAATGGGGGCATCCTTCTGATAATCTCGGTGGTATTTTAGCGGTTGCTGATTGGTTATCACGAGAAGCTATCGCAAAAGGTAAAGCCCCTTTAACCATTAAGCATGTATTAACGGCGATGATTAAGGCCCATGAAATACAAGGATGCATTGCCTTAGAAAATGCGTTCAATAAAGTTGGGCTTGACCATGTCATCTTAGTGAAAGTGGCTTCTACTGCTGTTGTCGCTCACATGCTAGGACTCAATCGCGAAGAAATCCTGAATGCGGTATCTCTTGCTTGGATTGATGGTCATAGTTTACGTACCTATCGTCACGCACCGAACACGGGTTCACGCAAATCTTGGGCGGCTGGAGATGCAACATCTCGCGCAGTGCGTTTAGCTTTAATGGCACAAAAAGGTGAAATGGGCTACCCCAGTGCATTAACCGCCAAAACATGGGGGTTCTATGATGTGTTGTTTAATGGGCAAGCTTTCCGTTTTCAACGCACTTACGGCTCCTATGTCATGGAAAACGTGCTATTCAAAATCGCTTTCCCTGCTGAATTCCATGCACAAACCGCTGTAGAGGCAGCATTACAACTGCACGATAAACTGAAATCACTCGGAAAAAGTGCAGAGGATATTGAGAGTGTATCAATACGCACCCATGAGGCGTGTATACGTATTATCGATAAGCAAGGTCCGCTGAATAATCCAGCTGATCGTGATCATTGTATTCAATATATGGTCGCAGTCCCGCTGATTTTTGGACGTTTAACTGCTGCTGATTATGAAGACAATATTGCTCATGATCCACGCATCGATACCTTGCGTAGCAAAATAGTTTGCCGTGAAGAACCTAGCTTCACTCAAGACTATCATGACCCTGATAAACGCTCTATCGCGAATGGATTAACGATCAAACTGAAAGATGGACAAATCTTTGATGAGTTGTTAATCGAATACCCTGTTGGTCATAAACGCCGCCGTCAAGAAGGGATCCCTTTGCTATTAAAGAAATATCGCACTAATTTGGCTCGTCAATTTCCTGAAACTCAGCAATTACGCATTCTTGCTGCTTCATTAGATAAACCGCTATTAGAAGCGATGCCCGTCAATGAGTTTATGGACTTATTTGTTATTTAATCATGAAGTTTAAGTATGGGAGCATTAGCGCCCATACGCCCATATTTGATGAATAGCGCCTTGCTATTCATCAATTCCTGTTTTAGATAAAAATTAAATAGAGTGTGTTGTCATTCAAGAATGAAAACATGGCTTTCATCAAGCTAGATACTGGGTTATCAAGTAAAACAGGGGACATTCGTCCCCTGAGGTGGTTGACAACGCGGGATAAAAGCGTGGTTTTTCCCGCGTTGTATTATCAGCCGAAAATCAATAAATTGATTTTCCTCGTTTATTTTCAAAACCTATTCGACTTGCCGCCAAACATACTCGGTTTGTCAGCCGTCTGAGGGGACATTCGTCCCCTGTTGATTGTTTCAATCTATTCACTTACCAAAACAGTGCATACAGAACACACAAGATAATGAAGATTGCATAAGAGGCGATATTGAAACCCGCGGAGGTTTTAAAGGTTTCAGATGTCAAAATAATGGCGCCTTGGCTATCATCTTCTTTTGACGTGGTTAAACTAATTAAACCAATGACAACGGCTGTAAAGAAGAAGGTATACATCATTTGATCAAGGAATGGCATTCCTAATGGCATTAATTTTAAGAATAAAGCAAATGGAATGGAAAGCAGTACACCGATAATGGCCCCTTTTGCATTCGTTTTTTTCCAGAATAAACCCAGCAAGAATACAGCTAAAATTCCAGGGCTTACTAATCCAGTATATTCTTGAATATATTGGAAAGCTTGACCAATATTACCCAGTAATGGAGCAATAAAGCAGGCAATAATTAATGCAACTACAGCACTAACTCGACCCACATTCACTAATTTATGATCACTTGTTGAAGGTGCGATATATTCTTTATATATATCCATGGTGAAAATCGTAGCCACTGAGTTCAGCATAGAAGCTAATGATGACACGATCGCTGCTGCCAATGCGGCAAAAACAATGCCTTTAGCGCCTACAGGTAAGAATTGCGTTAACCAAGGATAAGCTTTATCTGCCTGAGCAAGTGTTGGAATATGTTCCTGCGCCATGGTACCTAAACCAGCTAGCAGTTGTGGGTCAGTCACAATCACATACGCCGCAATCCCAGGTACAACAACCAGAATAGGCACAATAAGTTTTAAGAAAGCGGCAAAGACGAGGCCTTTTTGCGCTTCATTGATCGATTTCGCCGCTAAAGCACGTTGAATAATATATTGGTTAAAACCCCAATAATACAAGTTAGCAATCCATAGGCCACCAATCAGCACAGCGATACCCGGTAAATTACTGAACTGAGGGTTATCTTGACTTAAGATCATTTCAAAGTGTTGAGGTGCTTCACTCACCATGCGGCTCATTCCCGCAGAGAGCCCACCGTCTCCACCAATATAACTGACCGCCATTATTGCCGTGAGTAAGCCACCGAGGATCAGGAAGAATACCTGTACAACGTCAGTCCACGCGACTGCCGATAGGCCACCATATAAAGAGTAAGCAACCGCAAACAATGCCAAACCAAAAATAGCGTAAGACATTGGGATACCTAAGATAGTTTGTAAAGCTAACGCCCCTAAATATAATACTGACGTTAGGTTAACAAACACGAATAATGCGAGCCAAAATACCGCTAAAATCGTTTTTAGTGTGCGGTTGAAACGCTTTTCAACAAATTCAGGAATGGTAAAAATGCCTTTATCGATAAAAATAGGCATAAAGTATTTAGCAACAATAATTAATGTTAGTGCCGCCATCCATTCATAAGACGCGATCGCTAATCCAATAGAAAATCCTGAGCCAGACATGCCAATAAACTGCTCAGCAGAAATATTTGCCGCAATGAGTGAAGAGCCGATGGCCCACCAAGGTAACGTTTTGCCCGCTAGAAAATAGTCTTTAGTCCCCTTTTTCTCACCTTTTTTATTCCGAGAAACCCATAAACCCACTGATATGATGATAAGTACATACAGGATAAATACCCCGTAATCTAATGTACTTAAGCCAACACCTTCTGTATGCATGATCAATTCCCTCACCAAAATGATTCGCAATCAGTGTAAACGTTACCATTAAAAATCACTGTTAGATTAATCACATATTTTCACAATAAATTAATTTCGGTGATCAATCGTGAAATAAGTGGCTATTTATGCGTATATTAAATACGCTAACCATCGTTGAAATATCATTTTTTTGAAAAATTCAAAAAAAATCATAATATCAAAAAGGATACCATCATAAAATGATGATAACGTTTACATTGCTATGATTTTAATGGACGTACAGAATTACGCTGTACTAATGTTGGAGAGTAGATCAAACCACCCGTATCTATCTTTTCATTACGAGCGAGTGCCAACGCTAACTCCGTCGCACGCTCAGCCATCATTTGGATAGGATAACGGATCGTTGTTAAACGAGGATGGATATAACGCGCGATCAATACATCATCAAAACCGATGACTGATACTTGTTCAGGGGAAGAGATATCATTTTCATCGAGGACTGCGATAGCGCCTGCGGCCATAAAATCGTTATACCCCACAACCGCGGTTATCTCTAATGATTTCATTAATAAATTCGTCATCGCTTGTTCTCCACCTTCCCCATAAGGCATACCATATTCAATATAACTTTCAGGAAGTGAGATAGCGTGTTTTTTCAGCGCATCACAATAACCAAGCAACCGCTGCTCAGCATCTTCAATTTTATGATTTGATGAAATATAAGCGATTTTTGTATGGCCTTGGCGGATAAGATGTTCGGTTGCTAGGTAAGCACCTTTATAATTATTCAGTGAAACACAGCGGTCAGCAATCGCCTCAATACGTCGGTTGATCAGGACTAAACTCGGCACTTCATCAGCAAATTTAATTAACTCTTCATCTGATAAGGCTTTTGAATGAATGATCAGTGCATCGCAGCGATTATTAATTAATAATTCTATTGATTGACGTTCTTCTTGGGCAGTGTGGTAGCCATTACAAATCAGAATATGCTTACCATTTTTATGGGCGACCGCATCAACAGCCTTCACCATGGTACCAAAAAAGGGGTCTGAAACATCATTGACCAACACGCCAATCGTATTTGAACTTTGGCTCACTAATGCACGGGCTGCGGCATTAGGCCGATAACCAAGCTTAGACATGGCACTTTTCACCGCAGCAATTGAAGTTTTACTCGCCTTAGGTGATTGATTAATCACTCTGGAGACTGTCGCTACCGACACTCCCGCTTCTTTCGCCACGTCTTTTATTGTTGCCATTTTTTACCCCTAAGTTCAGTTGGTTTCATTAAACAATGAATTAGTAGAAAAAACAATGGGGTATGTCTTAGAACCTGATAATGTCATGGAACCAATATATCAACTCTATGACTCATCACGAAAAACGCCGCATTAAAGCGGCGTTAAGCTTAAAAAATGAGTTGATAACTCGTTTGTTGTTCGTATTGTTGGTTCGGTTGTGAAATTCCCCTGTATTCATCGCCCCATTCGGGATGATTAACCGCATCCGGAAGAAACTGGGTCTCAAAAGCCACGCCAGAGAACGGGGTATAATGACGTGATTTCCCTGGTACCGAAATTAAATAGTTTCCAGTATAAAACTGCATTGATGGCATCGTTGTTGCTATATCCATCCGAACGTCACCATCAGGTGCAAAGAATGAAGCGACGGTTTGCTCACCATCAATCAAGTCAGTTGAAAGGATCATCGTATGGTCATATCCCCCCGCTGCTTTTTGATCCGCATCTTGTAAAAAGTCATAACCAATGCGTTTTTTGCGACGAAAATCAAAAAAAGTCTCCGTAACATCCCGCCATTCTCCTGTTGGGACACCACGCTCATCCGTAGGCAGATAGTGAGTCGCTGATAATTGTAAGTCGTGCTCAAGCGCGGTTCTTACGGAATCCTCACCGGCCAAGTTAAAATAAGCATGATTTGTCAGATTGACAGGGCACAATTCATTCACTTGAGTGCGGTAATGAATGATCACTTTGTTTTCATCTGTTAATACATAACGTACTTCCACCTGGAGTTCACCCGGAAATCCCTGATCACCTGCCGCAGAAGTTAATGAGAATATTGCCTCTTGTGGATCTAATTGTGTGACTTTCCAAACCCGATAACTAAAATTATCCACACCACCATGTAAACAATTTTCGCCTTGATTTTTTGTCACTTGATATTCACGACCCGCTAAATTAAAACGGCCATTTGCGATACGATTTGCTACCCGACCAACCGTTGCCCCCAAATAAACCCCCTGATCCATCTGGGCAGCCATGTTTGGTGAGCCAAGTAAAACATCGCGCTTACCCGTTGGCAGTGGTAAGATGCAACTGATCCAACTTGCCCCCAAAGTCGACAATAAAATTTTCATGCCATGACGGTTGGTGAGTGCAATGACTTTCGATGCACGGGCAACATACCTTTGGTCTTTTGATAACTGCACTTTATTCTCCCAACGATAATGCATTCGTTATCAGCCCAGCGCCATCGCTTGGCTGGCAAACATAGATATCCGCTTGTAGCCCTGTCATGGCGTGATAGTGTGTTTCAACAGCCTGAATAACAGATTCAACCAATTGTTGTTTCATCAGTGCCACAACACATCCGCCAAATCCCCCTCCAGTCATTCGGACACCCCCCTGTTCACCAAGAACGGCTTTCACAATATCAACTAACGTATCAATCTCTTTGACGGTGATTTCAAAATCATCACGCATAGAAATGTGTGACTGTTCCATTAATGTACTGAGTAGAGGCAGATTATTTTCTGTTAAGGCTTTTGCGGCTGCAAGTGTTCTATCATTTTCACTAATAACATGTTTGGCTCGTTTGGCCACCAGAGGCTCCAGCTCCCCTTGTTTTTGATTAAATTGCGCCATGGTGACATCACGTAATGCTTTAACACCAAATTGTTTAGCGGCGTTTTCACACTGCTGGCGGCGGGTATTATACTCACTATCAACCAAACCGCGCTGTTTATTTGAATTGATAATCATGACCACAAGGTCATCAGGTATCGGAATAGGCGCCAATGCTAAGCTGCGGCAATCAATGAGTAGAGCATGCCCCTCATCACCACAAGCAGAAATGAGTTGATCCATGATCCCACAATTGCAACCTACAAATTTATTTTCTGCTTGCTGCCCATTCAATGCAATATCTTGTTGGCTGATCTTGAGCTGATATAGCACCTTCAATGTTTGTCCTATCACCACTTCCAGTGAAGCAGAAGAACTAAGCCCTGCACCTTGCGGCACATTACCACTCACCGCAATGTCACAGCCTGAAAACTGGTAACCTCTGAGAAGTAAAAACTTAACCACGCCACGAATATAGTTTGCCCACATTTTTTCAGGTAAGAATTGAATCTCTTCATCGAGACTAAATTCATCGATATCATTCGCATAATCAGCGGCAACCACTCGAATGATGCGGTCATGACGTTTTTTAGCGGCCGTTATCGTTTGATAATCAATCGCACAAGGCAATACAAAACCATCATTATAATCTGTATGTTCACCAATTATGTTCACTCGACCCGGTGCTTGTACGTACACCTCTGGTTGAGAATCAAATTTTTGGTGGAAGGCGTCGGTGACTTTTTGGCGAAGAATTTCAATGCTACTCATAGCAACCTCTTGATAATAATTAAACTATTTTGATACGTCACTGTGTCTTTTCGAATATTCACTGCTGTTTATAGTGAACTTCACTGACAGCACGTAACCTTTCAGCTGCTTGTTCTGGCGTTAAGTCACGCTGAGTTTCTGCTAGCATTTCATACCCAACCATAAATTTTTTGACTGTCGCCGAACGTAAAAGAGGTGGATAAAACAACGCATGCAACTGCCAATGATCCCTGTTTTGATCATCACTCAAGAAAGGCGCAAAATGCCATCCCATTGAATAGGGAAATGCACATTGGAATAAATTATCATAGCGACATGTGAGCTTTTTCAATGCAATACTGAGGTCTTCTCGTACTTCAAGACTCATCTCGTTCATACGCCTAATATGCGTTTTCGGCATTAGCATTGTTTCAAATGGCCAAGCCGCCCAGTAAGGAACAACAGCAAGCCAATGCGCTGTTTCAACAACCGTTCTTGACCCCTCTTGCAATTCGGCTTGCGCATAATCCAATAATAAATTACTGCCTTGCTGCTGATAATAACGCTGTAACTGGGCATCTTTACGAGCAATTTCATTGGGTAAAAAATCACTTGCCCAGATTTGTCCATGTGGGTGAGGCTGAGAACACCCCATTATCTCACCTTTATTTTCAAAAATTTGCACCCACACAAAGCGTTGACTCAGCTCGTCAACTTGTTGTATCCAAGTGTCAATCACTCGACCGATTTGTTGCGTGGATAACTCCGGTAAAGTTTTACTATGGTCAGGCGAAAAACAAATGACGCGGCTCAAACCGCTAACTGACTGTGTTTTAAATAACGCAGATTGCTCTTCCGGCTGCTGGCATGCTTCGGGCAATAAGGCGGAGTAGTCATTCTGAAAAACATACGTACCTTGGTAGTCTGGGTTGATATCCCCAGAGATCCGTTGGTTAGTTGGACATAAAAAACAACTCGCTTCATATTCAGGTAATTGTTTTATTTCTGGCTTTTCATCTTGCCCGTGCCAAGGACGCTTAGCTCGATGTGGGGAAACTAACACCCACTGCCCCGTTAATGGGTTATAACGTCTGTGGGGGCAATCTGACGGATTAAATGGAAGCTTATTCATCGTAATTATTCTCCTATCCTCTATTATGATTCATAACCATTAGGGTTATTGGATTGCCAACGCCATGAATCTATAGCCATATCATCAATCGTACGACACGCTTTCCATCCGAGTTCACGTTGCGCTTTTTCAGATGTTGACCAGTACTCAGCAATATCGCCCGCCCTTCTAGGAACGATGGTATAAGGGATTTTCCTTCCTACTGCTTTCTCAAATGCATGCAGCACTTCCAACACACTGCTTCCTTTTCCCGTTCCAAGATTATAAATATGTAATCCCGCCTTCTGGCTGACCACTTTCAGAGCAGCAACATGCCCATCCGCTAAATCCATAACATGGATATAATCACGGACCCCTGTTCCATCAATGGTAGGGTAATCGTTTCCATAAATAGACAGTTTGTCACGTCGTCCCACCGCAACTTGCGCAATATAAGGGGTTAAATTATTAGGGATACCTTGAGGATCCTCCCCCATAGAACCTGAAGGATGAGCCCCCACAGGATTGAAATAACGTAATAATGTGACAGACCAATTAGGTTGAGCCGTAAACAAATCTGACAAGCAACGTTCAACCATATATTTACTCGTGCCATAAGGGCTTTGCGTATTGCCCGTTGGAAATGCTTCAGTAATAGGCACAGTATCGGGTTCACCGTATACCGTTGCTGAGGAGCTGAAAATAATACTGTGTACGCCTGCACGCTGCATACAACGGGCAAGTACTAACGTTCCATTCACATTCACGTCATAATATTCAAGTGGCTTAGCGACAGATTCACCAACGGCTTTCAAACCTGCAAAATGGATAACCGCACTGATTTTATGTTCACGAAAAATAGCCTCTAACAACGCTTCATCACGGACATCCCCTTGATAAAAAGTAGGTCGTACTGCTGTTAGTTTTTCTATCCGGTTTAATACTTCTGTTTTTGCATTGCACAGGTTATCAATAATCACCGGTGTGAACCCTGCGAGGATCATTTGGACGCAGGTATGACTACCGATGTATCCCATCCCCCCAGTGACAAGCACTTTTGTAGGCTGCATAGCTTACCCCTTGATTCATTTAAGGATATAAAAATTCATTGCACAGAGTATAACAACGGGCTAACCCACTAATCTGTGATCTGACTCGCGATAGTGTAAACGTTTACACAAATAGAGGCAATAACGCTGAATAAGCGGTCAATCGGCAAAAATAAGTTGCATGAGGCGTAACAGGGAATAGTAAGACTTGGTATGTCGGCAAGAAAAAAGATTAGTGTGCAAATACAAATAACTAAATGCTGGTTGTAATAAGAAGCCAGAAAGTCTTATTTTCTGGCTATACGTGGATTATGGGTAATGAATTAATGAATGCACTCTTTGTCATAGGGATCTAAGTGAGTCATTACATTAAGAATTTGTGGATTTTCCATTAGCTTATCACGGACGTTTACCGCAATTTCATGACCTGCAATGATCGATAAATTCCCATCGACTTCCAAATGCACATCGACTAAATAAAAATCCCCCGACTTACGCGTTTTTAAATCGTGGAAGCCTTTGATTTCATCAATACCATCAAGAACGGTACGGATCTCTTGTAATGTTTCTTCATCGGCACCTTTATCCATCAAATCTTGCATTGACTGATATGTAAATTTATAACCCATACGAAAAACAAAAGTCCCGACGATCAATGCAGCGATAGGGTCAAAAATTTTAAAGCCACATAAACTACCTATGATCCCGATAGCCACAACTAACGATGAGGCGGCGTCAGAGCGTGCATGCCAAGCATTCGCAACCAACATACTCGAGTTAACTTGATTCGCCACTCGTAACATATAGCGAAAGAGGCTTTCTTTGGCGATTAATGATACCAATGCAGCCACTAATGCAATTGTATGCACCTCTTGAATCAACTCTGGATTAAGCATTTTTTGTGTTGCCGACCAAATCATGCCAACACCAACAATTAATAAAATCACACCTAAAATCAAAGATGCTCCATTTTCGTAACGAAAATGTCCGTAGGGATGATCGTCATCAGGCTGCTTATGGCTTTTTTTGTTGGCAATTAAAACAACAAAATCCGCAATCAAATCAGATAATGTATGAATACCATCTGCAATTAAACCTTGTGAATGAGAAATGAAACCAATAATAATTTGCCACAACGAAAGCAGCATATTAACGATCACACTAATCAATGTGCTCTTTTTAGCAGCATGAAATTTTTGTTGTTGGAGTGTTAACTCATTGTCTGTTGTATCTGATTGCGTACGCTTATTCATAATCTATATTCTTAATGAAAAACAAAACAATTATCATTTAAATGAACTTTTAAATCAATATGTTACCTAATAGCATCACTCATATTGACACAAGAAACAAGAAAAGTCTTGTTATTTAATTATCGCTTATTCTGTTAATTAATAATCATCACTTTCTATAAAATAATATTAATTTGAATAGCTAAAAAAGACGTTTTTCTATTTAAATCCAATGTAATTAACAAAAGACAACTCACTTATACTATATTAACGGCTAGCTGCTATAATAGCGCCAATTAACATACGAATGAGGTGGTTATGTATAATAAAATTTTAGTCCCTATCGACCTACTAGAAGATTCGCTTAATCCACAAATCATCAAACATATTGAAGAGCTATCAAAATTAGGTTCCCCTGAAATCCACTTCTTATCAGTGATCCCAAGCGCTGAACTATTTTTTGGTATTGAAGTGACTATTCTGCCTGAAAGTCATAAAAACTCAGCGGAGCGTTCTATTCTCGCACTCAGAGCGTTAGAAGAAGTGATCAAGGACATCAATATCCCTGATGACAAAATGGTATGTAAAATTGGCATTGGTTCAGCCAAAGATGAAATTCTCAGTTATGCCGATGATATCGAAGCTAACTTAATTGTAATAGGTTCCCATCGACCAAGTGCCTCAACCTATTTACTTGGTTCGACCGCATCTACGCTTGTTCGCCATGCCAAGACATCGGTACTGGTCATTAGATAAACGCTAAGAAAAAGTGCCACATATCATCATGTGGCACTGATAAGACAAAATGACGACAAATTATTTTTTGCTCGAATCAAGTAACTGATCGTCAGTTGACCAAATACGGTATTTCACATCCATCTCTTTTGGTGCATAAACCACAATAGGTAGTTTACTGTTATAACGAACAAAAGCATCATCACCAAGTTGTGTTGTTACAAAACGCTCTTTCGCTGGCTCTGAACACGCCATCATCGTTCCAGCTGGCCCTTTTACATCTTCTAATTTGTAATAGTTATATCCCCAGCCTTCTAAGGTTTTTTCTTCTAAATCGCCCATAAACCATTGGCGATTACAGTCAGCCTTAATCGTCTTACCGATAACTAATTCGACTTGCAAGTTATCTTCATTAGGTTTTGTAGGCAGTTGTATCACATGACGAGTCATGCCCTTTTCCGCTTTAGGATAAGGTGCGATCTTTTCCAACTCCCCTGTTGCCATTGCACAAGAAGACACTAATGCTGCTGCCATTACAGATAAAATCGCTTTTTTCATTATAAAATCCTATTAAAAATAACAAAGCTAACTGAAAATACATATCATGCATCTAGAATAAGTTAAAAAGTCTAACTTTCCTACTCTGGATGATTCTTAATTTTAAAAATACGAAAATATAACTATCTCAATAAAGTTAATCATAGCTAATTTTAGTGGAATGATCATAAATTTGATAAAAACTATGTAAATTCCTATTTGTTATAATGCATAAATAATAGACGATGCTTATACTGAGTGTGAGGCTTAATACATTCTGAGGAGGTAGTATGTTATCTACAGATCAAGATTTAGTTTCAAAGTTAATATCTACACACCCCCGCTTTCAAAACCTTTATGAAAAACATCATCAGCTTGATAAAGAAATCAGCAAATTAGAAGGCCCGTCCGGTGCTGGTTATAACGAGCATGTTGTGAAACTCAAAAAAGAAAAATTACATTTAAAAGACGAAATGCAAAAAATAATGCAATCCGTCAATAAGGTCTAAATCGCAATCGGCTAGGTCATAGCAGGAGACGTTTGGCTTATCACGCCACATTGTTGTGTTTAATTTTGTAAGTCATCTAAACTCACTGATAGACCTACTCAATAAATTTTAATTTTATTATGGCATAAGTATCAACTTATGCCATTTACGTGACTTGCGTTTATCTTTACTTTCTATTAAATGCAATAAGTTGTATATTAAATGCAATTTATTGCATAAATTGAGGTGATTCAATGGTCGGTAAACGTATTCAAAGAGAAATTAAAACTATTGAAAAAATGATCCAAATATATGAAAAGGCGCATCCCGCCTCCGCAGACTCACCAGAGCAATATCAAAAATTATATGATTATGCAATTAATCGCCTTGAAAAATGCCGTTATGGAGAACAAAAACCCGCCTGTAAACAGTGCCCAATACATTGCTATCAGCCTAAAATGCGTGAACAAATGAAACTGATTATGCGGTGGTCAGGGCCCAAAATGCTCTTTCATCATCCTATATTAGCAATACGCCATTTATTAGATGATAGAAAACCAGTCCCCGAACTTCCTGCAAAAAAATCAAGAAGGTCGTCAGATACAAATAATTAACTATGTCTTGATTAAAAATATTCCATCATGAAAATTCTATTGATATAGCCTATTTCTGATGCATAGAAAGATTGTTAATTAATAGTAAAAACTCTTTTATCTACAGTTAAAACCGTCGATATTAATTTATCACTGTACCTCTGTGAACTTTTACCAGTCCCCCCTCACTTTACATCGCGTTTTCCTGCATCTTATATGACGAAATGTATTTATCTTAAATCCCATCGTGACGTTTTTCTAAAAATTAATACCCTTTGGTAACTAATAATTAAAATGCATGTTTATATGTTCACTCAAAATGCTCATTCGCAAAAATACTGGGGTTAAATGAGATTATTGTCTCAATAATAGGAATTGTCTTACGACTTTAATATATATAATTAATCGTTACGATAATTATATTTGATTAGTGACGTAGTTAACAATTCCTATCATTAATTTTGTTAATCAGTTATATGTTTACCGAGGTAAATGACAGTAAAATATATAACTAAATTTCTTCTTCACACACTGAAAACGGTAAGTAACCCTAACTAGATCAATAAACAATGAAATTGAGCAAATCCCTTAAAATAGTTTTCATCCTGCCAAAACCTAATAACCAAAATAATAAACCAGCATAAACAAAATCAATAGGTAATAAAAAAGGCAAGCTGTGTTAATATTCGTTATTTACGTCATAAATCTCAAAATAACTCGTAAAAACAACCTTTAGACACATTTATTAATATTTAGAATTAAACTGTGACACAAAAAAATGAGGTTTATATAATTTCAATCAATCAAAGGAAGGTGAATTTATATTTCACTGATTAAAACAACAAAGGTATTTAATATTAAATTAAAAAAATAACATTTGACTACATAGAATTAACATACAGGATGCGTCATGCAAAATGATAACAATGTGACTGATTGTCGTATAAAAAGAACCGCTATTAATAAAAATAGCTCATATTCTATTATAGAACGTCCCACAAAAGGATTACTTATTATTGAAAAAGGAACCTTAATATGGGAAAGTCCGACAACAATAGAAATGTTACACCCAGGTGATATTCTTTATCATCAACAAGGTTCATATGCTTTAAAAACTTTAGATTATGAATCACAGGATGTGCAAATATTAATTAATGATTTTTAGCTAGCAAAGCCGCACTACAAGCCAGCCCGCATTTTTGCGATTTGCTTATTTTTGCCTATTTTTATCGATTCCTCTCATTTTTGTGTCACAATTTCGGCACAGTTAACCAATTCATCAAATCAATATATTTACGACTAGTATTGATATATTTACCCCCATCCATCCAATATTATGAGCCTTCACTAATGGAGGCCGAATGAATACAACCAAACTTCTCTTACTTGCACTTAACTGCATACGCGAAAACAGAGCTCCATCATATGTAGAGCAATCACGAATAAATGTTTTTTATCGAACTGAGATATGCAATAAGAATATTTCTATAAATAAATTTATGTTTGACCTCAATCTGAATCTGATTGAAGAGCCAAGAAAAAAACCAGTGATAGATTTAATCTATACGTACATTTGCAAATCAGAAGAGAAAAAACATGCACAATCTCTCAGAACTATCGAAAGAAGATAAAGACAAAGTAAATGTCGATTTAGGCCGCTTCCGGTGTCGCTTATCGTGAAAGACTCGGCAAGCCTGTTATTGATATCGAAGTCGAAAATCAACAACCCGAACACTTGCGCGAGTACTTTCGTGAGCGTTTAGTTTATTACAGAGAATTGAGTAAGAGATTTCCGCAATGGTATGAGTACAACAGTGAGGGTTAGATATCGCTGACCTGCTCAGCTTCCTCTGCTGCACGTTTAGCATCTTCTTCCGCTTGCTTCTCTGCTTCTTCTTTTGCTAATCGCTCTGCTTCAGCTTGCTTGAGATTGTAGATAGAGTTACTCGGCATGTTTACGCGAACGTCGATCCAGTGTCCATTTGGAATATCGCAATACTCATAGTCTTCGCGCTCAACTTTAAGTAGCTTTTCTTTCTTGCCTTCTTCCGTATCAACTTCGACGAGTTCATCTTTCAGAAACTCAGGGTAAGTCATTAAACGCTCAGCTTCTTGACGCTCATTTAACTCATGCTTGCGATAGCGTGTTTCAATGATAATGTCACCATCGGGCAATACATCAAAGCTACCCCAAACCAGTGGTAGATTGTTAATGCCATTTGGGATGACCATGCCGCCGTGAATACCACCCCAGCTAGCATCGGAATTCATACCGAGTACGCCTTTCAGCTTATAGCGACCAGTGCCGAGCTTTTCGAGTTCAACGCCTTCTGACTCTTCGTTAAGCTCAATGTGATCAGCAAAAACTTTAACAATCGGAGATGCGGCTTTTAAGTTGCCATTTGAGTCTTTTGTTGTGTTACCAGTGTTGTATTGTAAAATCCAAGGCACACTTACTGATGTACCTTGGTTGCTTATACTGCGGTAATAGATGAGCGCAGGGCTGTTATGTGCTCGATATTCTTGTAATACATTCCCTCCCCCTGTAGGTGTGACTATCAACGTTCCAGCCCGTTCGATTGGGTATTCATTTGCGATGGTAGCTTGCCCTGTATACGGCTGCATGTAAATGCCCATCTTTGTTGTTTTACCAAGATTATCACTGGCTGTTAATACTATAGGCTCTCCCACCCCGAAATCACCAACCCTCATGATATCAACGCCATTTAACGTTGCACCACCATCTTTAAGAACTAATGTTGAGCCTAGATCATCATTTGTAATAGAAAAGCCTTTGTGTGAATCAGAACCGAATCCAATGTATGCCCTGCGTTTCCCATCTGCATTTTGAAATTGCATATAATGATTTTTGTAATCACTAGTGTTTTTCAGGGTTATTGCAGCTCCATCTTTTGTGATAGTCCCTCCGGCTTTATCAAACTTCCCGTCTAGCAGTTTATCCCGCTCTGCTTCTGTGCGTGTTTTTCGAACTGTTCCATCAGGGAGTTTAATATCAATCACGCCACTTTCAGTCATGATGCGATTTTGTATATCACTGAACTGTACGTTAGATACGTTCATTGCAACAATCGCGTTTGCTGCTGCTGAAATTGAATCCATTGTTGTTGTGAAAATAACGTATTTAGCGCCAGTTTGCGACGCTGGAAGCGGAAAGTTGAGCGTTAGTTCTGTGTTCGATTGTATTGAGTGAATGCTGTTGTTGTGAACAGTGTTACCAATCTGGATTTGTAACGATTGCATTGGAAGCACAAGATTGATGTTCTCTTTCCACTTCGTGCCTGTTCCCACTAATTTTGTGCTATTTGCTGTCGCTGTGACTGTGCCGATGTTGTACATAATATTTCCTTGAAATTTGGACGTAAAAAAACCGCAATTAAGCGGCCTGTTTTGAACTGATTGAGTTACTTGAATGATGGTGCGTTGCTCTTGCATGCGAGTATAAGTGCAGGGTGGATTCTTAATGTACAATCAGAGTTATCACCGCCGCTGCCTTGGCCTGTTAATCGTATTTTGATTTCCGTATCTTTTTGCATTTTGGGTATTTTAATATAACAAGATGCAACAGCAGCCCATGTTGTATCTGGACTGTCAACAGTTGTTGTGATTACACTTTGACTCACTCCATTTGCGAATACTTCAATCTTGATTGGATAATGAATTGCTGGTGACTTATGCTCTGATGCGAAATGCATTGTTGGCAAAATCAAATCAACGTCATAGGGCATCCCACCCACATAGATGATTGATGTTTCTATGGACATATAGGATTGTTTGTAAAAATACTTTGACACCCCTTTGTATAAGACTCCTGTTGCAACATCACCAATGAATTTTTCAGCGTGGACAGTTCCTCTGAAGTCACCATCAGTTGCGTAGACCTTTCCTCTAAATGTCCCGTCATTAAACTCGGGGTTACCATTTTTAGGTATTTGCCAGCCTTTCTCTCCTTTTTTAAAGTCATTGGATTGGATGACATTGCCAATTTTAGCGTTAGTAATCGAACCATCTTGAATAAAACCAGAACCAATAAATACTTGTCCGTTAACCACGGCAAATGGAGTAACAAATTGACCATTGGCATTATTAAAAATAATAAACTCATCCGCGGCAAAAGCGATTTGTGTAACAACTTGTCCGTTTTTAACCTGCGCACTCATCATCATTTTAACATCGTAGTATTGCCCGTTATGCAATACACCCGCTTTAATGCTGAAGTAAGCGCGAGAGTTTCCTTGTTGATCTACAGAGGTTTCTGCCCGCTTCTCAATTGCTGCTTTATTCTCACCAATTTCTGATTTAATCAGCTCGTTAACTTCCGCTTGTGACTTCTCATTGTCGGATACAGTTTTCTTGAGAGTCGTAATACTTGAGTTTACATCATTGAATTGAGTTTCAATTTTCTCGAATGACTGTGCGAATGCCTGAAACTTGTCAGCTGTTACTGTATCTAAACGAGTAATTGACGCTTTAATTCTCAGTTGCTCAATTGCTTGATTTCCAACCTCCGCAGTCAACTGCATACCCATTTCAGACAGTGAGCTTTCAGCATTAACAATTGTTTGCTGCATGTTTGCAATCGTCGCTTCATTGCTTTCAAAGCGAGACTGACTCTGCTCTTTGACTTCCGTTATCGCTTTTGTGTTGCTTGCGGTTGTTTCAGTTAATTTACCAATACTGGCTTGAGTATCATCGTACTGACTTTGTTGAGTTTGCTTAATCTGAGTTGTCGTTTCTTCTAGTGTTGCGATTGACTGTGTATTGTTTGTCACAGCAGCACTAACTTTCGATAGTTCCCCTTTGTTTTTATCAATTTCATCTTTGTTCGCGTTGATGTCTTTCCCGAGTTCTGCGCGCACTTGTTCTGTGCGCTCTGACTGTGCTTTGTCTTTCTCAGCGATGGACTTACGCACATCAATAAATTCAGCTTCTGACTGCTCATGTTGCGCTTTTACACTTTCAACTAATTGTGCAGTAGCTTTTTCATTTGTTGCTGTCGCTGTTGCAAGTCGAGTGACTTCTGCTTTCGTCTTCAGTAACTCTGAGTTAGTTTCATTAACTTGTGCAGTTGTCTGCATAATCGCTTCTGATACTGCAAACTCGATGTTAGTCAGTGACGTTTCAATGTTAGTAATGTAACCACGCATTTCTCCGAATTCTGCTGTCGTTGACTGCTCAAACTTCGCTTGTGCTTGTTTCAAGTCAACTGTCGCTGTTTCGACTGTAGTAACACGACTCTTGATGTCACCAACTTCTTTATTTGTCTCTCCTAATTCCGCTTTAACTTGACTAATTTGTTGAGCTGTCGCTTTCTCATAACTCGTTTGAGTATCTTTGATATTGAGAATTTCAGCAGCGTTATAGCTTACTTCAGCGCTGATTTTCTCTTGCCAGCGCGCGGCGGCCTCCCTATCAGTAACTTGCACTTGTTCAATGCGGAATATCTCAGCCTTGCGATCAGCAACTTCTTCTTTCAAGCTAAAATGTAATTCTGTAGTGAACTGAGTGTTCATCATTACTGCTTCGCTGACCGCTTCAACATCTCTGTCAATGCTGACAACTTTCTGCTTCACATCAATCGTGTCCAACTCAAGCTCTGCAATCGCTTCTTTGCTAAAGTCAATCTGCTCCTGCATCTGCTTGCCTGCTTCGGTGGAGAGGAAGGTGTCGCCAACCGCGTCCAGAATACCCTCAACATCCGTTGATGACTCACCTAAAACAACGCTCGTCCACTCTGACTGATTCCCGCTTTTATCAACTAAACGAGCACGGAAATAGAAGCGCGCACCTGCTTTAAGGCCAGACATGCGATACGATTTTAGCGGATAAGGTACATCAGCCAGCAGTTGCATAGATTCAACTGTGTTTTCAGATGAATATTGCAGTTCTGTTTTTAGCGTGTCGCTCGTGTTCGCATCAAAGCCCCAATTGAGAGTAATTCCCCAAACCTCAGAAGTAGCGCGTAAATTTAAGGGTTTTGGTGGATTACCTTCTTTTCCGTTGAGTTGAGTTTCTTCCGCATTAGCCCACACGCTGGAAATTTCAGACGCATTAATCGCCCGTACGCGAACTTGATAACGGCCTGCATAAATGCCATTAACTTCAAAACCCAGCGTTGATGTACGCGGGGCATTTATCCAGTTACCGTTGTCACGACGCCATTCCGCCTCATACGCAATCGCACTTTCAGCCGCTTCCCAATCAACCCGTAAAGTTGTAAATGCAATGCCTTGGTCTACTTGTGTGTATGAAGAAATACGCACATTTTTAGGCGCTGGCTGTACTTTGGGTGGTATAACGGTAATGGGTCTTTCGTCAATACGTGCCCCTGAATCAATGTGATCATAATTATCAGGATTGTGAATGGCTCCGCTGATAGTATAAGTATTATCTCCGTTATCACTGATATTAATGACACGGTATAACTGGATAGCTAAATCATCAGAATCAACCACCCATACTGCTTCTTTTTGCGGAATTTGTGAATACTCAACCGAAACAGTAACGACTTTTTGATTCACGGCCGTAACGGTTCGCCCTTCTGATCTGCCATCAGGCAAATTAACAATTAAACGGTCTCCAACTTTAATTGACGCTACTCTATCAAGCGTGATTTTACGACCTTCGACCGCTGAAATTCTCCCCCCGATTTGACGCCCAGCAAAATCTGAATCAGCTAAACCAATAATATGACTAGGAGATGGTATCGCACCCTCTAAACCTGTGGCAAAAGTAACTACGCGGTCATTTGAATTAACAAGTAAAACCCATCGACCACGACGATTTGCCTCACTTCTGCGAGTGCAACCAATCGCTGACAGATCTGTTTTACGCACTCCATATCTACGCTGAAGCTTTAAGTCAACAACGGCTTCAATGTCGTCACTGCTATGGTTTTCAGTGTTTGTGAATGAAACTAATGCTTGTGTATAGCGATTCTGGATGCTGCCGCCAGAGTAAGAAGGTTTGCCACCAACAATATTTGCGTTTGTGAATACTCTAAAAACAGGGTCAGGCATGTCAGCTATGACATTAACTTTGTTGTCAGCCCAATATGCCATTCCACGAAAAATAGCAGCAATATCACGAAGTACAGTGTATGCAGCTTCTTGTGATTGAAAATAAACGTCACACAGAAAGCGAGGTTCTTTACCATCGCCACCACGCCCATCAGGAACTAATTCATCACAATATTGTGCAATTTTATACAGATCCCATTTACTAATATTGGGTATCTTGATCCTATCTCCGCAGCCATATCTATTATGGATTGAGGCATCATAATAAATCCATGCTGGATTGTTCGTCGCAGAAAGTTTAAACGTTCCGTCCCACACCCCTGTATATGTGCGAGCAACTGGATCATAATTTGTTGGCACCCTGACCAGTATTCCCCCTCTGGGCCGTACGCTGATTTTAGGGATACGATTATTAAATTGGCGGGCGTTAAAAGTAACAAATAATAGTGCTGTGTTTGGATAGCGTAATTTCGCATCAATAACTTCAGTAATTGCTGCAATTGAAATTTTGTCTGCCATCCTTGCATTATTTTGGTTTTTAGTCAGTCGACGAACGCGAAGTTGCCAACCAGTATTCGCTTTTGGTAAATCAATTCGATGAGAACGTTGATACTCACTAGTTGTTTTGCCATCGAATGCAGATTTGATGATTTCTTTATAGCCTGCGCCGTCTGTCGATAGTTCTATAATGTAATCAATACGATACCCTGTCGTGTCACCGTTATCGTGCTGTTGCAACAATTGAGGAACAGAAAAGCGAACGCGAACTGCCGACAACTGAGTGTTGTTGATGTTTCTTACATACGGTTGATCATCTTTAAGCTCTATCCCCACAGCAATTTCATTATCAACCGAAGGGATGCCCTGAATATATTCTTGGTGTTCAGTGCCTGCACGAAACTCCCACGTCACCCCTTCAAAATTTTTAGAACCATCCGTATTCCCTATTGGCGTGTCATCAAGAAAAATACGTGTATCATCAATTCCACCAGCAATCTCACCTTCAGAGATAGCTAATAGAATTTTTGCGGTTGATTCGGATAGTAGGCTATCTTTTTGCTCAACAGGTGTCCGAGGTTTGGAACTACCCCCTTTAGCGCCTTGAATTCTCATATTTCACCCATAAAAAAAGCGGCTGTTAAGCCGCAATAGAAAAAAGCTGAAGTGATTTATTGCTGATCTTCTGTGTATATCCCTGCTGAGACAATAGCTCCACCGATTTCTCGCCTATCCAATCCATAAAACAATGGAACAGGATTACCTTGAGCTGTCGTGTTCACAGCTCCACCAAAGGCATAGGATGGCTTGTTATCTGAATCTTGCCGCATTGATAGCCCTTTTGGCTGAGGAGATAACATTTGCACCACACCACCAAGAGCCATAGCTGCACCACCAAGAGCTAAAGCCCCTCCCCATGTTCCAGCCGCAGTAAAAGCCACAGATAGACCGCCAGACAAAAATGCCGCAGCCCCGATCATTGCTACTCCGAGAATAGTTTGAAAAAATCCTCCACGCTTGCTACCTTTAATTACTGGAGCTATACGAATTTCTTCACAGGTATCAAGATGCAACTCATCCTCAACAATATTGCGCTTACCTTTGAATACCGCGAATTCAAGCCCTTTGAGGTGTGCATTAGCAAGAAACTGCTCAAAGCCATCATAGAGAACAGACAGAGCCTTAATTGCTTCACGAGGTGAATCTATATCTAATTTGTGTTCACGCCCAAACTTTGCGCCAAGAACACCGTATAAACGTATTGTTTTTATGCTCATACAAATTCTTTCCTCCGAACAATTTTTATCGTCCGATCGCGCCAGTAATCGCTGTAGGGTACTAACCTGCTGAGTTGACCATAAAGATGGTGAAGTAACATGCCATTCATAATCACACCAGCGTGATTAGGAACATCGGCTTGTACTTGCATAATCACCATATCGCCCTCTTTCGGCTCGCCAGTGACGTCAACAAAACCCGCTTTTTCGTAGTTATCCATATACAGATTTTCGCCTTCTTCCCACCATTGCCTATCAACGCTGTAATTATGCAATTCAATACCGTGTTTTTGCCTGTAATAGTCCATAATTAAGGACCAGCAATCTGCATGACCAAGCACAAATGGACGCCCTTCTAACTCACGACAACTTCTTGGCTCTATGATGCGAATATCCCCTTCTGGCCATGATGCGATAACCCACGGTAACCTCGTGGCATCACACTGTAATTTATCAATTTCGCTAGGCTGAGTTGTCACACCATCCCCACAGTGACTATGGACAATCGCAATAGGCTCTCCCCAATCTTCGGCAATTGCATAGTCTTCAGGGGAAAGTTCAAAATGCTCATTGGGATTATCAGAAAGGTTATGGCAGGGGAAATATTTTCTGACTCGACTCTTTTGACAAATCACGCCACATGCTTCTTTCGGGTATTCGGCTTTCACATGCTGAAATATCGCCTCTGTTAATTTCTTGGTGATCATCGTATTAACCCCGCCGCTGGGAACCCACCAAAATCCAAGGGTTCATTCTCACCAAAGCGCTTCTTACAATCACTGACTAAGCCGCCACAATTATCGAGTGACGGATCATCGACAGGCTCACCACGCTCATTGAAATATTTATTCCCTGTATAATTGCACCCTCGACCACTACGATAATCGCCTTTCATACACCAAAAACAGAGGTTGTGTATCTGGCGACCGGGTATCATTATTCCTTGAAGGTCGTATGGACTGGAAAGCTCAAATTCAACAGCTTCTCCAGCGACTTCATTTGTTTTCCGGTCAATGTAATACACTTGAGTAAAGCATTCGTCAGGGTTCGCTGTTGAGTTACCATTAATAAAATTTTTAGCGTCAAGATAGTGTGCAAAGGTTTCGTATATAGTGACTTTTGTTTCTGCCATGTCATCGAATTGCAAGCAAAGAGATGATATCAATCCATCAATATTTGCGACTCTTAATATCGGTCTTGCAGGGCTGCCATCGCTGTTTTTATCCATCCCTTCAATTTCATAAGCCCACGCACCGTACTCATTGCCTTGCCACCAGATAGGCTTAGGTTTGATATCGCCTTCATCAATCTCCTCTGGTGTGTGCGGCAGGTTATATGCGTGAAATCGGAGAATAGGACCGTCAAACTCGCTAGCATCAACTTCAATGAGTTGTATTTTATTGCCCGCCTCAAGCTTTTGGGCGTCAGATGTAATATTCATACGCTAAATGCCTGTTCAAATGTTGCTGTTATAGTGACTGCCAAGCCGCCAATCGGTGTCATGGTGATAGAATCAGCTTTCACTCGATATAACCCTTTTTCGCAAAAAGGTGGCGTCCATATAAATGACTTTGTTGTGTGATGGCGGATAAACTTGAATATGGGCATTACCTCCTCTTTCATTCCTGTGTAAGTGAAAGGCCATGACTGAGATTCTGTGTTGATGCCATCTCCAGCAACTTGTTTATAACCATCGCCAAACGTGACTTCTTTTATTCGGTGAATGAACTCACCCGTTGGCGTTTCTTGCGTTTGCATTCGCCATTTAAATTCTTCAATCATGGTTTGCCTCCTAATATAAAAAACCTCAATTAAGAGGCGTGATTAATGAATATCAGTTATCGAACTGATCTAATGTCAGGATTTTCAATAGATTAATTTGGTTTATGGTTAAAGGTCAGCCCTGTGGATTTTACCGGAGCGATGGCTGATTAACTTCGGTGTGAGGATTTATATGTCAGAATCAAACAGCGCGGGTGACACTAAAACTTCTAATTTTGAAGATATGCTCTTAGATTTAATCGCAAAGTCTGAGGTTCAGGGTGCGATCCTACGCATCCTACTCATGAGATATTTTACCAATGAAGACAAGGAGTTGATTGAGGAGTTAATACATAAATCCCAGTCATTATTAAAAAATAAGCAAGAATTATCCCGTACAGATGAAATCATGCATGAAAAACAACTGAAGTACTTAGACTTATATTTACCAAAATCAAAGCATCCCAACTGATTTTAGTTGTTGCTGTAACGCTTCATTCATATTTTTAGAAGTAAGACAGATTTGATCCATATCACAGCTCATTGCCGCTTGCATGTCAGTGAGCTGTTTTTGTAATTCCTCGATTTGAGCACTTTGCTGCGTTACTCGTGCTGATAACTCACTGATCACTGCTTCTAAATATTGATTGCTCATAACTACCTCTCTTAATTACCTTTGATTGTTCTTGATAAAGCAGATGCAGGATTGCGTAATAGTGTATTAACACCATTCTCTATCATCTGTTGGAATTCACGCTTTACTGCGTTTGTGTTCATTTGATTTGACTGCGATTGCTGAATTTGCCCGCCATTATCTAGCTTTATATCACCCATATTAATGTTGATGTTGGTTCCGCCAGCGCCTTGCATCCCATACATTCGCTGAACCGGTACATTAGCCATAGGATGGTTATTACCAACATATCCACCCGACGCATAGCCATTTTCAGCACTCTTCATTAATGACATTAACGAGTTGATACCTAAACGACTTGTGGCTTCTTTGGTGAAAACAAACTCCCCCTTATGGACGACACCAGCAGGTTCATACTTATCACCTGAACCTGTAAAGCCACCACGTGCGAAGCCCAGCTTAATACCTAAGAAGTTACCAAAGCTAGTACCACCAAAAGCAGCAGTCATCGCCTTTAGTGCTGCCGCTTTTATCAGCATGTCGGCGACCATAGTTGCAAATGAGCGACCATACTCACCAAAATTAGCCTTTCCAGTCATAACCCATGCTGTCACTGAGTTAGTCATGCCAACAAAGGCATACTGTGATGCTTGAGCGACTTTGCCATAAGTATTCGTTGCATCTTCTTCAAACTCTGCGAATCCTTTTTTTACCCCATCACGCCAGTTAGCCCGAAGATCATCTTCCTCTTGGTAAAACTCCCTCAGTTTGGCTTGCTGCTCAGGTGAGTCCGCCTTTTCTAACGCAATATTACGCTGATACTGCCTGTCTGTGAGTCCGGCACTGCCGCGTAACGCTCGGATCCGGTCTTCAATTTCAGCAACACGCTTAGCCCTTTCCTCTAATAGCTTGTTTTCTCGATTCTGTTTTTCGAGCTCATCGCCTTTAACTGCAAGCGCTCTTTGTCCTGCGAGAATTGACTCACGGCGCATTAGCAGGGATTTTTCATCCGTGGTTAACTGTCGCTCTCCCGTATTAACGATTCTATCTAGAATGGTGAACTGAGCTTCAGTTAGCATAAGCTGCTTACGCTCATTGCTAATAATGCGATCACCTGTTTGTGAGAAATCACGAGCAACTTTAGTTTGAGCTTCCAGTGCTAATAACTGTTTTTGAAGATCTTCATCGTGGCGAGTGCCATAATCAGGGCGATATTCTTTGCCTTTTGGCGGTGTTTTATCCTTGAATTGCGCCTCAATACCCCGCTTGTAGGCTTCAATTTGCTCTGATGTAAATAGAGTCGCAATGCCTTCTTTGGCGTGGCGCTTATTTTCTTCAATTAATTGATTAAGCTTTTTGTATTCCTCGTTTCTACGCGCTGCCGCTGTCTGCCCCTGCTTGACACCAGCATTAAAGGTCTCTTGGTTTTTAATGGCCTTTTCTTCGTCTTGTCTAGCTAAGCGTTCACGCTCTTGTTTTATAGCGTCAGCAGCCACTGCCTTATCAATCAGCTCGTAGGCTTGTTGTTTGAGTTCTACTTCTCGCTCAGCGCTAGCTAAACGTTCAGCATCTCTTTTTTTAGTTGGATTATCGCCTGTGTATCCGGCACTATAACCAAGGGTTTTTGATTTAATATCTAGTTCTTTTTTCGCTTCTTGCCATTCTGTAAACGCTGTTTGTCGCTCTAAAGCAAGACCAGGGTTTCGCCCCACGCCTAACATAGCATCCCAGCCTTTAGTAGCTGCGTTTTCAATCCAATTCCATGCGCGCTCTAAAGTACCAAGGTTATCCACGATAGACATAGAACGTTGATTCATTGCCTCAGCATAGGCTTTGGTTGATAGTTCAGCGGCTTTTTCTGTTCGTCCTTGCGCTTCAGCTGCCGCAATTTGCTCGTACTGCTTAGCCGTTAAAAAGTGAAGCGAATTATTTAGCTCAGTCACCGCCTTAACAGGATCATCTTTAAGTCGTTTGAAGTGTTCAATCGTTTTATCAATATCCTGCCCGACTGCTTTTTCCATTTTTGCCGAAATATCAGCAACAATCCCAACCTGATTTCCCGAAAATGCACCTGAACCGACGACTTTTGCTAAAACATCAGCCATTCGATATTGAGTAATACCGTTACCAGATAATTGCTTAGCTAATGAGTCAAGCTGTGAAGCTGTTTTTCCTGCATAATTTCCTGTCAGGATCAGCTGTTTGTTATATTCTGTAAACTCTTGAGAACCTTTATAGGCAGCAATAGCTAAAGCCCCTGTCACGCCCACCAGCCCGAGCATTGCTATTCTCATCGGGGTAATTAAAGACAAAACCGCTCTGAATGAATTACCAATTCCCCCGAAAGAGTCTTTAATCTGCCCGCCTTGCTGAACCATGACTAACCAAACAGGCATACCCGAAGCTAACGAGGTAACAATATCCGTCATCTGCATGGGTAATTGACGCATCGCATTACGGTACTGCCCTATCGTGATAGCGCCATTGCGATAGGCCTGTTCTTGCTGTTTTAGCTTGGCAATATAGGGCTCGACCTGTTGACCAACACCTAATTGAGCCGCTTTCATTTGCAATAATTCAGATTTTGTCTTCCCTATTGCTTCGGCTTCATTTTTTAACGCCTGAATAAAGTTTTCTTTAGCTTGAGCCTCCCTCGCTTCGGCTGCTGCTGCGGCTTGTTGTTCTCTGGCGAGCTCTCTTGCTGATTGAGCTGCTTGCTTTTGTTCTGCTGCAAGCCTTGCCGTGCGCTCTTCCTGCTTCTTCATTTGAGCAATGATAGGTGCTGCTTCTCTGGCGATCCCCATTTGAGCTGCTTTGTATGCCAGCATTTCTGTTTTTGTGGCGCCATACAAAAACACCTGCTCGTGCATTTTGTGTAAAAATGAATCTTTAAGGGTTGAGAGTTCTTTTTCAGCGGCGCTAAGTCCATTAGTACGATTGGTAATTTCTTCAAGCAAGACTTGATAACGCTCGGTATCAATATTCCCTTTTTGATAAACCTTACTCAGGTTCTCCCTAATTGCAGTTAACTTAGCTGTTGATCCCGTTACTTTTTGAATGCTTTCTATTTGCCGATGGAATGAATCAGCAACCTTGGTGTTTCCAGCTTCAGTTGCTCGAATCGCACTTTTAATTTGAGACTCTAAAGCAATAAAGTTAGAGCCATCAATTTTATAGTCTTCGTAATACTGGTTAACCTTTTTCAGTATGCTTGCAAACTGATTGCTCGCGTCACCTGCTTTTTTAACTGATTGAATTTGTTCTTTTAGGGATAAGGTATTATCCCTAAATTTGGCGTTCATCCTATCGACAGAAACAACCGTTTCTCTTTGCCTTTCCGTTAACTCAGAAATAGAACGCGCAACCGCCTTATGTGATGGCTCAGACTGTTTAAATGTGCTATTTAGCTCATCTACGGATTGATCTGTCCTGCTGGCGGCTTGCTGTAAGTCATTAAGTGCTTTAGACCCTTTTTCTAGTTCACTCGTGCTTACTTTAAATGAAATACTTGCTATTTCTTGTGTCATAACTTTCCTCGGGCACAAAAAAACCACCCAAAGGTGGTTATGTGTGATTATTGATAGCTATTTTACATCGACCATTTTAGCTTATTGGGTTCATACTTAAATTGCACCATGCCTTTGCCTAACACAGGGAGTTCTATATAAAAGACATTGGCGTGTGACAACTCAGTTGCAAAATTGAAAGCCCCAATTACTGAGGCTGATGATTGTTGTTTCTTATCAATCTCTACAATTAATTCTTTAATTTCACTACTGCCAAACTTTATGGAGCCTGAGCATAATTTACCCAAGCCACAATCAAATTCACCACCGCTAAGCTCAAAATGAAAATCATATGCTTCTTTATTGTTTTGGCTTTCAACTTTCACTACCAATGACACACCGTCATTCTCTTTCTCAGGTGCTAAACTTGCAAAATACTGAGTCGTACCACGCATCTCATCAGCTTTTTCTGTGTACTTCCAGTCTGCACTAGCAGCAAATCCAACAGAGCAAAGTAAAAGTCCTAATAAAATTCTTCTCATCTCACCATCCCACCTGTTATTTTCAGTAATGTTAGCTCAGCGGGAGTGCAAATTGAAGCAAACAAAAAACCTGCCGAAGCAGGTCTTAAATGAATAGAATATTTTTTTAATTACGGTTATCAATATTCATTATTTAAATATACTATCCCTCAGTAGTTGTTGTCTTTGATTCTTCTTGTTTTTTAGGTGATTCAATACTCCATATTTTATTAGTGTATATAATTGCTACCAATAAACTAACAGCAATGGAAAGATATATAAATATATGGTCTTTGGGTGTTTTAAATCCAACAACAAACATTAAAGGTGTGGAAACTTCAAGTACGTATGCCAACCAAAAGACTGCCATACAATTTTCAACTTTTTTAAAAATGATTTTTACAATATCAAACACTTTTGCAGCTAAGAAAAAACAAACACCAATTTTAAAGAAAATATCTGAATTCGCATTGAAATCCCACTTAAACCACGCGGCTATAGAGGCTCCAAGCCCAAATACAATCCCCCATGTAATGATAACAAGTAGAATAAAAATAACTAAAACGTAACCGTTAACTTTATCGTTCGATACGTATTTCTTTACGTGTTTTATATTAAAGCGTTCCCGTTCCATCTTGTCCGTCATAATACACCTAATATTTATTAATTTCCCTTATGATAGCCCGAAGGTGGTACAAAACAAAGCAAAAGACTTCAGTTAAGAGGCGTGGCGTAAAAGTTTTACGTGACGTGGATTGATTAAATGTAACTACTGCGTGTTTCTTCGGCGAAAATCCATACTATCTTTACTATATGATTGTGAATATCCACGCCTCATACTATCATTGAGGCATTAAAAATTATTATCATTGTGGTGATTTATGAAACACTATTTATTGTTTATTGGTTTACTTTTATCTCCATTATCTTATGCATCAACTGCTGAAGATAACAAGATGGCACTCAACATAATGACAGTATCACGATTTTCTGGAGTATGTAGTTCAACCTTCAATCTTGCTAGTTTTCAAGCTGATGGAGATAGTAAAAAGATAGATATGTTTGTTGCTGAATTTATTGCCAACGAAGCCAGTAAGATGGGCATGACAGTTGAAGAATTTGTTAGCAACTGCAAAGATGCCATTAACACATACGATAAATACAAGGCTGAGTTTAAAAGGAAAAGCAAAAAATAGAAAATCTCCCTTTTTCATACATCACCATATTTTAGCTAAGTGCGTAAATACTAGGATAGATGCAGAGTTCAGGCAACAAAAAACCCACCGGAGTGGGTTATGGTTTTATTCTTCCGATTTCTTCTCGGGTATTTTTTCAACCTTTATGATCACAGCTGATGTAATGCTTTCACCAATCTTTTTAGCGTTAATTGATAGTTTCAGCGGGATTCTATCCCATTCTCCTTGCTGAATTATCTCTTTATTTTCTGCCTCATCTAAAAATACATCTTGGACAATGCATGAAATTACTTCATTAGTATGAGTACTTCTTACTGTAACTTTAAAAACATCAGGATCCGTGGCGTCTACTTTTTCTACCATATAGACGCCATCTATCCTAGTATCAATAGCCTTTCTTCTGGCATTTACAGCAAGGTCCTTCATCACATCTTGTTTTATTTCAATACCTGCAAAATCAACCGTATCCGCTTTGGCTAGAGACTTAACCAATTCTGCCTTTGACTCTTCAGCATATTCTTGTTGCTGTTTTATGACTGGCTTTTGATTAATTATATTTTGAATTATTTCCAATCTTGCAGTCTCTTGCTCTGACATAAATTCAAGAGTCTCAAGATGCTGTTTTTCACTCTCTTTTTTTATTTCTTCAGAGCGTGTTTCTCTTCTTGTTTCAAGATATTTTTTAAACACGGTTGTTCCGCCCCAGACCAAGGCTACTCCAATCGTTGTTATTACAATATCTTGAGGTGTCATTTTTTCTATTGCAACCTTACTGATAGTATCTAAAAAGCCATTTAAATCAATATTCAGAATTGACGAGCCTTCATCAACCACAACAACAATCTCTATTGCTGCTTTATCTTCATTTGAAAGTCGCTTTTCTGGGTCGCCATATTTAAAGCTGGCATAAGCTTTATTTATCTGGGATTGCATTTCCATGAAGCCCTTCATAACCGAAGGTGTTATGCTTCCCTGAAACTTCTCACCCGTTAGCTTAAATGTTAAGTTAGGCCATCCTTCAAAGTTAACCCCGCCAATGAATGGGTTACTTTCTGAATATTGCTCAAAAAAGGATAGAACCTCCTCCTCCGAACTAATAGTAATCATATCTTTTTTCAAACCCATCCCCTAAGCATTTTATATTGTTTTTTAGAATAGAACCTTCATTGCCAATGTAATCATAATTATGTTGATTCATAGCAACAGGATTATTTAGCTAAGACTAAATATAATATCAATATTACTTAAGGATGGTTATCTGGTAATTTGATCAGGGTTTACGCCTTAACTACTGGCAACTCATCAAACTTTGTCGTGTACGCAGGTGACAGCATTTCGCGTTTCATCTGGTATCCACTATCCCCACCTTTCGCAGCAAACCAAACTTTGCCTAGTCCACTATTATTTATCGTGTCTAATGTTTTCATCAGCTCATCGCTATTCTTAAACGGCTTCTGAGTCGAAAACATATCGAACTGAGTAATATCTGAATTTGTGAAGTCAGACAACATTATCCCAGCTTTATAGTAGCGATAACCATCTCGCCATATGGAATCCAATCCACGCATGGCAGCATTAATGATGTCTCGCGTGTCACTACTTGGGTATTCAAGTTTGACACTGGTGCTGTTGGCATAATCTTCGCCAGATGCATGGCGACTTGTTTGTATGAATAGGCCAATGATTTGGCATCGCTGTTTTTCTTCACGAAGCTTCTCCGCTGCACGTTCTGCGTAATCACAAACAGCTTTGCGCATAGTCTCGATATCTAAAACCTTCTTACCGAAAGAGCGAGAGCATAGTATTTGTTGCTTAACTTTTCTGACTTCTTCAAGCTCAATACAGGATTCACCATTCAGCTCTCGGAGTGTTCTTTCTAGCGTTACGCCAAACGTTTTGCGTATTGTGGCCACTGGCGCATTGGCTAAGTCTAAAGCGGTATAAATGCCCATAACTCTCAACTTTGCTGAGATTCTACGGCCAATGCCCCATACTTCCTCAATCGGAATAAGTGACAGTAATTTTCTTTGCCGACTTCTATCAGATAGCTCGACAACACCGCCAGTTTTCTTCCACGTTTTAGCTGCATAGTTAGCAATCTTCGCGAGTGTTTTAGTTGGGCCAATTCCAACGCCAACAGGCAAGTGAGTTCGCTGCAATATCGTTGATTGAATTTCTCGCCCGTACTCCTCTAAGTTAAATGTATGGGCCATGCCAGTGAAATCAAGGAACGCCTCATCTATCGAATATATCTCCAAGCGCGGAGCATACATTGATAACAGCGACATCACTCTATTGCTCATGTCGGCATATAACGCATAGTTAGAACTGAATATGTTGATGTTGTTCTGTCGGTAATAATTTCGTCGCTCATAGTAAAGCTCACCCATTTTCACACAGAGTTTTTTTGCTTCCGCTGACCGTGCAATCACGCAACCATCATTGTTGCTCAGGACGATTACTGGCTTTCCCGCCAAGTCTGGCCTAAACACTTTCTCGCAGCTTGCATAAAACGAATTAACATCAACCAAGGCAAACATTACTGGGCCTTGTGAATGATAAAAGTTACAACTCCGAATATCTGCAAGTCCTGCGCATCGCCAATGAGTATCGGCTGAAAGTCAGGATTCATCGGCATTAACATAGGTGGATGAGACTTCAGTCTCTTAACTGTGAATTCACCGTCTACACAAGCAATCACAATATCACCGTCTTTAGCTGAAAGCGCACTATCTACAATAACAACGTCACCGTCATTGATATTTGCATCAATCATCGAATTACCTTCGACACGCAACATGTATGTGCTATCAGGGTGCTTAATCAGCGTACTGTTAAGGTTTATCCTCTCCTCCATATAGTCAGCCGCAGGTGATGGGAACCCCGCAGGCACACGATCTAGGAAGAGTGGAATATTGATAATTGACTCGGAATCGATAAGTTCTAGCTTCATGATGCACCAAAATATAACTGTATTTATATACAGTATATTCAGGCTTATTTGGTTGTAAAGCTTATTTACTTACCTTTATTTCAACTTCCCACAGCACCACTTATAGCGAACTCCGCTGCCGCATGGACACGTTTCATTGCGTGTTACTGAATTTATCTTCATAAACCCTCCTAGGGCATTGCTGCCCTATTTTTTATGCATCAATTCTAAAGCTTTTGATTCCATCAGCTGAATATCTTTAATCACGGTTGCCAGATCACAAATACCGTAAGCACTAGCCAGCATGGGGATCACTGCATAATCAATCCCAGTAGGACCATCCATACTTATGCGCCATTGAGTCGATAAGGCTTGAAATAACATCACTGATGCTTCGATATCTGGGGTAACCTCAACATCATTGTCATCAAGATCCCCCAGCAAATCTAACTCAATGGTAGATAAAGGTTTACTGTATAGTGCCCGCGCAACCGCTAGGAGTTTTTTTCCCGAATACCTAAGAGCGCTTGCCGATAGGACGTAAAAATTTCGAAAGCTGCCCCCGGATAGTTATCAAAAAACTCAGTGATATTATCATTGTTAAATTCATGCTCTTTAAATCCCCATCCTTTGGCAATTTTCAACAAGAAACCTGCATCCGTTAAATTTTCAGCTTTTCCCATCTCATCTAACTCACTCATTTTTTTATGGTGAAATATGAAAGGTAGCTCACCTTGCTTGCCATCTGGTAGAGTAATTTTCACTGTATGCTCAAAGGTAGGATTTGGATTATACGTTAGCTTAGCCATTGTTTGCCTTTTCATTAATGGTAATAGTTGATTGCGTCTTCACGCTATCGGCCGTCGCGGTAATGATGACTGTACCGACTGCTTTTAATGTGACGTTACCTGATGTGTTTACTGTCGCTTTTGCGGTATCAGAGCTACTCCAAATTACATATGGATTAGATGCGTTAGTAGGTGTTAGGGTGATATTTAATTGAACAGTATCACCCACAACACCTGTTGCCGTAGGCTTATCTATTGTTAGCCCTGATACCGGTATTACTTTGCGTGAGCATACACCGATTGTTTCGAACGCAAAGAAAAGCGCACTGTCGTCGTTTCAATTTCATTCACCGCTGTATCGGGGATTTCTTTATACGAGGTGGCTGCTAAATAGTAACGATCTTGTTCCGCACGTTTGTTATAAAAACGTACCGCTACCAGCTCTTTGCTCTCGTCATAACCAAGTAACAGTTTATGATGCTTAGCATCGGCGTTATAGGCCAGTGTGTAAGTAATGATGTACGGATTCTTAAAGGTATCAAGACTGATAGCTTGTTCATCCTCAAGAAATTGGATGCTGGTGGACTGCTGATCGCCCCCTTCAATGCCGACAGTCGTCACACGCTTGATTTGCGTCCAACCTGTGATCTTCTTGATAGTGCCCATTGCTTCTTCTGCTGGGTATTTAGCCTTGTCAGAACTGTCAAAGCCTTCAATCGTGATGTTGCTGGCTGAAACGGTTTTAACTCGCTTAGGACCATTCAAAGCCGACCAACTGTCACTGATAATGACAATATCACCCGCTTTAATGTCACCCGCACTGGCAACCGTCAATACGGTTTCAGTTGCGTTAGTTGCTGCCGTAATTTCAGCGGGCTCACCGTATCCACTGGAAACAGAAATGATAGAGCCATTAGGAATGCTATATTCCGCCATGATTAACCTCTTTATTTATATATAAAAAAACCGTCATTAAGACGGTCGATTATCGAACTGAATCACATCGATAAGATGTGCGTATGGGAATGGTGTAGTGAGTATCACCCGCGAGCGGCGGAAATTGACTGGGCTCACTGTTGAGATACAGTGTATCCGTCAGTGTGAGCCCGTTTTGAAGCTGGGTTTTGATATTGTCCGCAATCAAGCTTAATTGCTCGTCGCCGATCCCCACCTTACCGACAAGATTAATTTGAATAACGCCCTTTAAAATTGGCATATCCAGTGCTAATCCCATATTCTCTGTTGAGGCTGGCATAATATGCATTTGCAGATAGGGGGCATTAATATCATCAAAGGCCATATTGGACCATGCTACCTTTAACCCCTCTCGCTTCGCTATTTGCGCCACCAGCGCACGTATTGACTGATTAATTTCGGATTGTGTCACGATTTCACCTCAGCAATAGCTTCCCTTACAAATTGACTGACATTCTCCGCCGTGATCGCCACCATGCCATTCGGGGCTTGCTTTGAATGCCCCATTTCTAGCGGATAGGCATAAGGTACGTTATTGGTAAAGTAGATAGCCTTCATCCCAACCTTAAAATGCTCAAGCACGTAATTCCCCATGGAAACAGTCATTCTGCCTGATTTATCAATACGGCCTGTTTCGCCATCTGCAGGTGAATTGAATGTGACTTGCCAGTTCCCGCGAAAACGCCCACCGGTATAACCGGGAGGGGCTTTAATATCCATGGAGTCATTGACCCGTACACGCTTTTTTAACTGGCGTTTCTTTGGGGTGAGATTATGAGGATCCTTTCTCAGTTCTTCATTGTACTCAAACACAGCACGGTTGTAGTCAACTGCAACTTGATTCACTTCCCACAATTCAGGGTTACCCACTGGCGACATTTGAACCAACTGAGCCAATATTTTAAACCCCGTTTTTTTGACCACAGCTTCCATATCTGCTTGAGCGTTATCAACAAACAAGTTAATTGAACGCATAAATGATTGTGACATGTCACGCCCTCAATTGAGATTGATAGCAAATCACGAGTTCAGCAGGTTTAATTGGGTTCGGCTCTTGTACACGCAACCACACACCGTCAATCAATACCCGATCCCCTTTCTGAATAACCTCGGCGGGTGAAAAGACCATTTTGATATCTGTCGACAAGATGAGCGTTCCGTCAATGTCACTGGGTTTATATTGCACCTTAACCCCTGTGGCGAAAAACTCGGTTTCAGGATCATGGTGCTCTTTACCTGTGTCATCATCCACCCAATGTTTACCATCCCGTTTAACTGGGTATGAAGCGCCGTATTTCTTCAGCATTCGCAACGCTGTATGATGACCACGCTGATAAATGTTCATGGCTACCTCATGGCAAATGTATTAATGGCAAAACCCTCAGAAATATCTATCAAGCCCGATAACAAACCTTTCAACCAAGCGAAATTCGGTGCACCTGTATTAGTCCCTTCCGCATATTTCAAGTCAATTGCGCCCTCAATGCGTTCAGCAATGATTTCACCCCCTAAAGTGGGTTGTAGGTCGTTCTCTTGAGATTCAATGGCTAAGCGGCATTGGGCTTGAATAACTTGCTGAGGGATGCGCTCACTTGAAATTGTAACGCCATCACGAATGAGACCCCGACGCGGGAAAGATAACGGCTGATCAACCTCAGTTCGCTGACCTAACCACTTTTGGGATTCAAGGTAATCCATGGCCACAATTAACAATGACGATAATTCATTATCATTAGGCAGCGTTAACTGCCTTGCTGAAGCATAGGCCTTTAAGTCCTCAATACTCGCATAGCTGTTAAAGGTGGGTGAGGTTTTGTCTGGATCAATCATAAGCCCCTCAAAATAAGAAAGGGGCAAAGAGCCCCTTAGATCTTGGATTATTCACCACTTTCTGGCGGTTTAGCTGTAAAAGTGATTTCATCCGTTGATTGAATTAACCCATCAACGGTGGCTGTCACAACATATTGCCCCGCAGTATCCGCAGTCAATTTCACGGTAGCACCACCCGCTTTACCCGTTTTAGAGGATGCCACACTTAAGTTTCCACCTGTGGTAGACCACTCGACTGTCGCTCCCTCAACGGGAGAACCGCCTTTGGTATAATTGAGTGATGCTGTGACCGCATCTGTACTGTCAGCGGTATCGGACGTTTTATCCGCTGACAGTGTTACTTTCCCGCTTCAGCGGTCAGCTTGATCATGACGCCAGCGGTTAACTTATCGCTAGTGAAATGCTTCTTCCAGTTACCTGCTGTACCTAATTGAGTTAAGTTAGGGTTTTTACCTTTCGCTTCGTCCCAGCTATAACCAAGAACGCCAACGTTAACCACACCTTCACCACGATAACCAACTTCCAAGTTCTCCTTGTCATTGATTTCATAAGAGCGGAAAGTTGGCTCTTGAGATTCAGTGATAGTTACAGCACCAGGCACTAAACCAAAAATGGCATCCACTGGTGCTGTATCTGTTACCAGTACTGGTTTACCTAATGTGCCCGGCCGACCACCATAGATAACCACACCAGCCTCCTCATACACCTTGTTTTCCATTGCCTGATCAACAATATCGAAGTAGGTTGTGGAGTGCATAACAAACAGATTTACACGGTTAAATTTATCGCCGTATTTGCGTAGGCCCTTAGTAAGAGTTTTCTTGCCATCTGTCGCAATATCCGCAGTCACCACCATTTCTTTGTTATTACCAATCGCAGCACCTAAAGCAGCTAAAGAGTATTTGATATAACCCTCTAGAGAAGCATCTGCCGCGTCAGTTCCCACCAGCTCAGAGAACTCCGATACATCACGGCCACGGCGTTTAAATGCTTCTTCTGTAGTTGCATAAGGACCATATTTCCAAGGTGCTTTTACATCAACAGATTCGCCCGCGCCGATTTTTTTGTTCTCTACGCCCGCTGTGGAGTTTACATCACGATGCTCAATCGAACCGCCGATCTGATAAAATGCACTCTTACGGAAGTCCCCCTCAATAAAAAGGTTATCCAGCACAATTGCGCCGTTTGATGCCTGATTAAATACTGCTAAATTATCTTGACGGCGTTCTAAAAACGCTGTTTGTGCCAAGTCGTTATAAATTACTAAATCGTTATTAGTTGTCGTAGCCATTGCTTATATTTCCTTACTCTTTTGGAAGTTTTAAATATGCGTCACGCCCGTATCGGCGAATATAATCAGCTTTATCACTTGCGGACATTTGAGAACGTTTAAGATGTGCACCACCTTGTTTGTGTTTCCCTGCATCTGTACCTGAAGCAGCGGGGAATAAGTGAGGAGCACCTTCTTTTAGGGATTCAATCCACTCAATAGGTGATAATGGAGTACGACCATCTTTACCCATAATTGGATTGCCATCGTCATCAACGGCTACGGCCTGACCTTCATCGTTGATCTGAAAAATGCCTTTGGCACGTAAAATTAAATCTTCTTGAGCGCTGGTTAATGCACCCGCTTTCCCTGCTGCGGAACGAATTTCATCGCCCAGCACACGTGCGCGGAATTTATTTGCAAAGGCTTCCGCTTTTTCCACGCGGGTATTAGCCTCTTTTAATTGCTTATCAACATCACCCCGCATACGCTCGGTACGCTTATTAATGACTTCATCAATCTTGCCATCGGCAATGAGTTTGGCTTCTTCGTCATTTTCAAAGCGTTTAAGCATCCCTTTCACTGTGTCAGGATCAATACCGTCAAAGCGCTTTAGGTTATCGCCTTGCTCTTTGAGCTTGCCTAGCAACTCACTGTTTTTAGCCTTTAGCCCTGAAACCTGCTGGTCGATAATAGCTTGAACTTCTGGAGTGATTTCTAGTGTGCCACCACCACTGCCGCCTTTATCTTCGCCATCCGCCTGTGAGTAGTATTTGCGTTCGATATTCATAAATAACATGTGATTCCCCTTGGGATTTAATGCGCCTAGCGCGTTGTAATAACTCAGCCCTAAGCTGAATTTAGGTAATAAAAAAGGTCACCGAAGTGACCTTGTTGAATGATTTATTGATTAGCTGTATCTAGCTTCTCTAAATGCCTGCTCGTCTATCTCTCTAAGTCTCTCTAGCGAGATGAACTCACCTTTATCTGTGTAAAACTCAGAGGGACGCATCCCCCCCTCTTTCATTAATCTAAATCGCGTTTCTCCAAATACCTGTCGTTGTCGCCATTCAGGTTGCCTCTGTATCCAATCAAAAAAATTAGTATCTGCTGGAACTTGCCCATTCATTGAGGCCCTTGTTCTTGCGTCCATCTCATCTGAATCAATACCTAGCTCACGCCATGATTTTGTGACCAGTGTTTCAGTAGAACGACAATTGAAATGAATTTTACCCGGACCTTGTAGATAGGGAACTTTGTGCCCAATAGGTTTACCTTCCAGCGTGTACTTCAACCTATCCCTAATAATGCAATCGTGAGATGTTTTATTATCGAGGGTAGATAACCATTGCTTACAATCAAGGATGTCTTTATTGGCATCAGCGAACTGATCTCGCGCAGTCGCTTGTAAATGACTAATGGCCGTTTTAGCTATTGTCGTCGCATTAGCTCGACTTAGTTGCAATACACCATCTTTATAACCTTGGTTTGCATGTCCTCTGATTTTACGACCGATTTCCACCGCACTATCACCATTCAAATAACCATTACGAACAGCGTTATTTATGCGTGTCATGCGATCTGACTCTAACCCATTAGCCCATTCAGAAAGCAATTTCCCTTGAAAAGGGCGAGACATTACAGAAGAAAATAGCATTTCTTCTGTAATGCTCATTAGTGGATATTTGCGTAGGACAACGTCAGGTAATAATGCGTCAAACAGTGATGGATAGTAACCAACCTTATATAATGCGTGCGCTCTCATTTCCTCTGTCAGTAATGAAAAAGCACTATCAACGGCTCGCTTATTAATACTTCTGACGCTGGATAGCAACGACTCCAATCGCCTAGCAGTGAAACTATTAACATCAATGGTGGCATCATCCAACGCCACAATAAGTGAAGCCGTTAATTCAGCATCAAACTCATTGAGCGCCTTTATCATGCGCCGTGCAACACCAGTAGAATAACGACCAGAAAACAGAGAGTGAGCAATCAATTCATCCATTAACCGCTCATTCACTGATTTCATGTTTCACCTACCATTGTCGGCTCTTGATTATTAAGCTCATCCACCACCACATCCACATCATCAGCGGGATTGATAACATCATATTTTTGCAAGCTTCTCACTAAATCAGATTTACGTGTTGCGCCTGATTGCCATGCCGCAACAATTTCGCGGATCATCGCACTATCTGCAATGTGATTAACAAGGTCTTTATTAATTTCAAAAGAAATATCTTTAGTATCTAAACCAAGGTATTCAGCGCACCACATTAGCGCTTTACTGAATGCATCAGAAACGTTAGAGCAACAGATACTCAGAATAGATGTTTGCGCGTTCTGCTCACCGACAGACTGAATAACCGTTTTAACTTTACTGTCAGCGGAAACCAATTGAGCGCCCAGTGCCACCATATAATCACGCTTACTGTCCATTGCCTCTTTTGCTAGCATATTAGGCTGGGCTTGCTCGTAACCAAAGAATCCCTCTTTAGGTAGCATTAAAGGTGAACGAGACCCGACCATAATACCTGTTTTTTCTAAGTGGTCTCTCCACTCTATATCTAACCCGCCTAGATATGGCTGAACTTGCCCACAGAAAAACACGGAATCTTCATAATCAGCAGAATTTCGGTAATGCCCTAGATTGATTTTTGCCAAACCTAACAATGGAGCCTCATCAATGGTGTGGTCATTGTTTTGAGCACCAATAAACGCAAATGGAATCTCATTCCAAGCCCCTTTACCTGCACGCTCTGGAATATATTCAGAATCAATCTGAAACACACCACTCCCGCTTGGCTTGCGATAGACCCGACAAATAAACTTGCCATCTTCTATCACGAGTACGCGGTATTGAATGGCATCTTTAAATCCAAAACCATCCGCCTCTTCGACCGTCTCTCGCAATACCACCAGCGTTAGCATCGTTCTGCCATTAATACGATCAGTGCGCCAGTTAATAATATCTTCAGCTTGATATTGAAATATGTATGGGAGTTTAGAGCCGCTGTTGTAATCAACATATAATCCGTGTCGCCCTACTTCCAATACCGATTCGAGAGAGGATTGGGCTAATTGGTAAATACTTGAACCTGCGCCATCTGCATCATCTTTTAAACAAGACAGCTTTTCAGAAACAGCAACCAATGGATCTTTCTTGAACGCCATTCCTATCATACCGTTACGAGTGTTACCTGTTATTGGGTAAAACACCGCACGGTCTTGATAGTCTTTATTACGCTTTTTCTTACGTTCACTTTCCTTTTCTTCCAACTCAGGAAGATAACTTTTTACTTCCTCGCCACCTCGACATACTGAGCGTACCAACTCCCACTGAGGTGCCGCTGTCTTGTATTCAGGGCGAGTAAAATCTACATTTGCTATGCTCATTAGAAAGTTGTTCCTAAATTAATATCAAAGGCTGGACGTTTAGCATTCCTACGGCGAACCGCAAAATATCTAAATCCATCGGCGTCATGAGATGTATAGTCGTGAAGTGGCTTATCTTTCCAACATCCGAGTTTATCGTTCCACTCTTTACGGTATGCTTCAAGATGAGCGATGCCTTCACCACATTTATACTCATCGAAAACACAACGGGGGAGAATTTCACGCACAGCCTCAATACCTTCATCAATAGAAAGCTTTGGCACTACGTCAAATCGAATTGAGTAAACCTGTCCGTCAATTTCATACCCTTCACGCGCTAATTCTTTCCGTGATTTAGCATCAGAGCCAAATTCCCTATTCTCAATATCGTGTGGTCCATTGTGACTCTCGTAGGTATAACCTTTATCTTTCAGCACTTTCATATAGTGCCTTAGACCTTCACCACTGTTTGAGTAATGGTCGATAACGTGGAACTCCTCGCCCACTTCACGGATGAACCAGATTGACGTTGAGTCACCTACACCAATATCCCAATACGTATGGACGGGTAAATGTGAATTATCAGGTAAGGTGCCAATGCGTTTATTTTCGTACAGGAATCGGAATTGTTTAGCGTAATAAGCACCTTCAACCGATTGCTGAAATGCCTCAGACGGTATTGACGGGTATTCCCGCTTCATATCGTCGCCAAGAGTTTTCTCTTTAGCGTAATACCATGCTTTCTGGCGATCATTTAATTGAACGCCGTGCTTACTGGCTATCTCATCGAAGTAATCGACTAACCGTTGCGGTAATTGCTCGACAGGATCAATGGAGTATTCGGGGTTCTTCCACCACGAGAAGAAAAAGAATTTCCAATCTAAGTTAGAGAGAGTCTTACTCTGAATTTGCGCTTTCTCAGCAGACTGGCAGTAATCATAGAAATAACCTGCTCGACCTTCCGCTGTACTTTCAATCGTCGTGAAACAATCGCTTGATACTGCCTCAAACGCACCAGTAACAATCTCACGAGCCTTTTCTGGATACTTGGCACATATCTTGCCGAACTCAGATACATGTAAATATCGGAGTGTGCCGCCACGAAATGACGTGCTGATATAAAGCGACCCACCTTTACTAAAAACCAATTCACCAGCCGCATCATTGCTCGCTGGATTTGCTGCCTTAATTTCATCAGGTAGTTTTTCATAGGCATACTTTATCTTTTCCCTGAATAGCCGCTTAGCATCATTTAGCGTATGAGCTATCAATGCACATTTAGCCGCCTCAAATAACGCCGCGTCTAATTGGATGATGCAGACCTCAGTCGTGAAGCCAAGTTGCCTAGCCTTTAAGATAATGTTTCGCGTGTGCATCCCTTCAAAGTATTCAAGCTGCTCAGGCGTCATTTTAAATCGAACTGGCTTACCTTCTTTGTTGGTGATCCAGTAAAGATGATTCAATCGCCAGAGCTTATCTCTCAATAATGCAAGATGTTCTGGCTTCATGATTATTCCTTAGATAAGTCGTCCATTAGTTCTGATAGCTGGCTAGCTGTCTTATTCGGTTGTACGTCATCTAGCCCATAAGCTTGACGCTCAAGGCCAACTAGATTTTTAAGCGTTTCGCTTAATGCTTTGACTGACTTAACGCGTTCAGGGAGAGAAATGATTGAGTTGTAAATTTCATTTAGCTTATCGCGCCCGTTATCATCAGGACTAAACATTAGCTCGCCCAATTTACTTAAAGCTGGCACATCAGCACATTCAGCCGATAGTTCATCAAATAAGTTATTGGTTAACTCTCTAGCCCTACGAATATCGCCTCTATGCTCCATACGAACATTGGCAATAACCTCAGCATTAGCCTCAATCAGTTGCCGCTCAGAAATAGCCTTTTCGCTGGAAACCTGCTTGGAAACCTCACGTTTGGAAACCAAGGAATCAGCCTTGGATTTTATTTTAGCGTTAAGGTCTCTTTCCCATCCCTCTACACTCGCTTTCTTCCTTATTGCCGTATGCGATACGCCATGCTGTGAAGCTATTTCTCGTAGTGACATCACGCCAGCTCGGTAAGCCGACTCGATAGCCTCCCAATCTGGTCTTTTAGCCATATATTCATATCCTCATAACAAATTAAAAAACTCACCGTAGTGAGCTTTGTGATTGGTTATTCTGCTACTTCATCGTTGAATAACGTTTTCTTTGTTTCCTGCACTCGCTGATAGACGGAATCGACTTTCGTTAGCGTGTCTACGCTGCCATTATCAAAGTTTCCGTTGTTAACAGACCACAGTTGCACGAATAGCTCATATTCAAGCTGGTCATCTTTGATAAGCTTAATGGCCTTTGATGTAGCTGCGGTGTTATTGCCCGTTAGCTTAGCGGATTTTCTCTTTTGCTGTTAGTTCAGTAGTCATAAATTGCCTTTCTTTAGGTAATAAAAAACCACCCTAAGGCGGCTTGGTGTATCCGTATTTCATTTAAACAATTTCATGTCTTGTGCAAACAAAGTGATATTCGTATCTAATAGAGCCCACGCTATCAAAGATGACCTTTAATTCGTATGTGTGAGCATCTCTTTTTTTAAGTTTCTCACCATTGCACTCATCTATTTCTATTTCCATATCATCCTGAAGTATGCAATGCCTTGATGGATAGCCGCTCTTTGGATCAATTTCTATCGTATGCTTACCGCCATCAAAAGGACCGCCAATAAGAGGAACGATTAAATTTTTATAGTTCGTCACGCTAGCCCATAAAGGAGGATTATGAAGAATTCCAGGTATTTCATCATCAGGATACGCATTAGCGATAGAAATTATCTCTAAATATCTGCGCTCTAGTGGACCTACCCTGAACATCAGATCATCAATCTCTACATGATCATCAATAGATATTGATGTTTCAATTAATTCCTCTAAGGTGCCTTTTATTTCTTTTCCTGTCCATTTGAATTCATTATTTATCACAATAACCTCGTCTAGTTATTCGTCATTGAAACACTGGCAGTGTGGTGACGATACCACTTTTCGAGAGCGACTCTAGCCAGTAGTTATACTTTCGCATTAAAAGGCAGCGAAGTGACATTCCATTACTGATTGCTTAGCCTTTTCTTCAATGCTTTAGCATTTTCCAAAAATACCTTAGCACTGCTTAATTCACTAATAGCATTTTTAATTATTCTACTTTCTTTGTTCGGGTTATTTCCCCTGTAATCCCAATTGGGATCAGTAACCTTTTCAACTCGTTGCTGTGCGAGCTGTAGTCGCCTCTCCGCTGCTTCAATATCGCTTGCAGAAAGCAACCATGTATCATAATAATTCTTAGCTTCTTCCGTATTTTTTAAAAATTCTACAACATCATTTTTTTTAACCGTCACGGAAGGCAAATAATATGGGCACCACTCTTTAGCATCTTTAGGCTTGAAATACCACTCTCGAACCCACCTACCACCAAAACTGTTTAGGTTATGAGTAAAAATAAAGCCGTTCAAACTGTGCTCTCTTTGTAAAGCCATACCGCCCCCCATTATCTAAAAAAATAATTATAAACTATTTCCAAGACTCTGATGAGCGGATCTATATACATAGTATTTAGTTATTCGCAACCATCATCACGTATCACTACGTTAATCAGGTCGCTTCTAGTCTGTTCCTAGCAGTCAAGATAGTTTGGTTCACCTCTTTATCGGTTTAACAAATTATCTAACCTTGTCGGGGTTATGCATTAAAAAGCCCCGCTATTGCGATGTATTTGATGTTTATTTTGGGTTTCTTTTGAATATAATATTTAATCTCAATTTAACTTAATGATCAGGAGGGTTGTGTGTACAAAATAATCTATGAACTAAAGACAAAAGATAATTCAAATACGTATGAATTTACTGTTGACAAGGACAGCATAATCGACGAACAAGAGAAAATTGAGCTAGCTCGAACTGATTCAGCCAAATATCACAAGTCAGGGATGGCATCAATCAAGATCATTAATACAGAGAAGATTAAATAGACGCATGGCGAGATGTTCTCGCCATTTATATAATTAAACTGCTTCTATTAATTCAAATAAGCCTCATCAATATAAAATTATTTATTCGATTTCTTATCAAATTGCCTAATAAACTCTTCTGTATGTAGCTTTATTTTAAAAGCACACATTACGTATTTCTTATTAAGACTAAGGTCATTACATGTAACTAGGTATATCTTCACCGTATACACTCCGCATAGTAATAATCTCTTAAACCAAGATATTGCTTTTCGAGTGTTTCAAGCTGTTTAAGGAGATCGAAATAATCTTGTTCAGCGTCTCTCGCCAAGGAGGGGGATCCGCTAGCATCCACGCTGGAGGTGGAACTGTTTTCGGCGTTTGGACACTCAGCGTTGATGTACACCCGCTTGCGACCAGAGCGAACATCATCGCGAAGCTTATCAATTTCAGCTTTTGCATTTGTGAGTTCCGTTGTGTGTTTGGTGTCGAGTTCGTGAAGTGAGGTGATGCGCTTTTCGTAGTCTGCGGTGATAGCTACTTGCTCGCTGAATTTATCCTTCAGTGTCGAGTAATCACCTTTCAGGTCACCATAACTACCCATTACCCACCAAAGCCAGAAAGCAAGGATAGCGCAAGCACTAGTCAAGACTTTAGTTAGCGTTGTCATGCTGGAATCTCAACATGTGGCGCATCAATGAACTTAGTTTCGATTGGTAGTGATGGGTCGTTCTTCCAGTTGATACCGAAGCGCAATTTAACGCCTAACTCATCAGCGGCTTGCTTAACTGCTTTCAGTAGCGGTTTAAACTCATCAATCTGCCATTTGGTATTCACAGGGATGATGTCTACTGCATGGCCTGTTAAGTGGCGGCTGTGCATAGTTTGTGATTTCTTTTCTGCAACCAGTTGCTTTTGTCGCTCTTGAGTTCGCAGACCTTCAATGACAATAAAATCGACAGATGTTATTTCCAGAGTGCGACGAATAACTTTCACTAAATCAGGATTGACGCCCTTGAGATTGTTTTCGCTTCTCTGGCTGAATTTGAAATTACTCATCACCTAGTTTCCTTTTAAATTTACGCTCAATTGTTTTTACGAACTCCGCACCAGACCAGCCAGCAATGCCAGCTATACCGCCTGCATATTCAGGAGCCCATTGAAAATATGACGCAGCAAGAAAAACGAATGATCCAGCAAATACAGATACCAAAGCCTGAGCAATGAACATCCAGAGGCTAAACTTTTCACCATTGATGATTTTGTATGCATAGCTGGCAATAGAGCCTAGTAGCGTCATGATTACGATTAATAACTCTCTCGCCCAGCTATAACTGAAGGGGTCTTTATAAGGCATTTTCTTCATACCTCCCCCTTAGCTTGGGGCTGATTAAAGTTAATAGATAGCCGCGCACAGCTCTTGTGTTAATTGATAACGAGGGTGATTGATTCTGTGGCGGCGTATACGAAAAAAGGCCGCACTAGGCGACCTCTTGAAATATTGTTCTGTTGGGACTATTGTCCAGCGATATTTTCAACTACCAAATATCTTTTGGTTGTTGGAGTTTATCCAATAAAAAAGCCCCACCGAAGTGAGGCTCTATTTTCTTTCGCTTGGGATAATGAAATGCAAAATTCCCATCATTAGAATCATGATAGTCCACTATCGCCATTTTTTCAATTAACTTTTCTAATTAAATGTCAATTTATAGAAATATTTTCTCTTTTTGTGACAATTGATAGTTGCTTTTCTGCGTTTCCCTGCTCCTTAAAGCACTCCTGAATAAGCATTTCATATAACGGCTTAATGTTTCTACGCCATGACGTTTCTGGTAAATCAAATACTTTTTCGCAGATATCACGCCTTACATCTTCAGCTGGTAATCGTGAATATCCACGCCCTGAGCACTTGCAGCATGTTTTATAAACTGGAATACCTTGTTTCTCGGTTTCCTTTTTGTCCATCACCTCGCCACGCCCATTGCATCTGCACGAATGACTAACCTCACCTTTGCCATTACAGGTTTTACAAACTACGCGCTTAACCTCTCTAGCCTCCCTGTAGTGTACGTGCTCATAAGGCTTTACCTTGACGCCTAGCTTTCTGTTGAAATTAAGTATTTCTTTTGCCGCAAAATGCATGCTTTGCTTAGTTGTGAACACCTCAGCCTCAATGAATCCTCCATCACAATCAGGGCAGGTCTTTTTACTGGCTGCACTTCTCGCATAATCCTGAAATGCATAATTTGCGAGTATTTGCAGAACTGATGCCCTATCATCTTCATCAAGCTTTTGGATAGCGCTGTATTTATACGCCTGAGTTAGTGCATATTGATAGAGACTTTCCACCGCTTCATCTGGCTTATTGATACCGTGTTTCGCCAAAAACAATTCAATCCCCATTCTCGCTTTCGAGGTCGCCAAACCAAGCGAGGCCATTACATCGGTGATTGTTAGGTTATCTGAAGCTGTAGCGGCTGGAGAGTCACTTATCATTGTGCTTTTAGGTGAGAAGTATTTTGGTAAATCTTCGAGTCTCATTATTCCACCTTAACCCTATTTCTAGCTGTCATCAGCCTGCCGTTGACAATAATGTGATTGTGCATATCAAAATCTCTCGCATGACGCCTTACTGTGTACCAGTGGACACCAAGCTCTCTTGATACCGCTTCCATGTTCCCGTAGTGCTTTACTAGGAGCTCAGGTATTGATGTAATTTCAGCTTGCATCATCTATCTCCCATATCGTGATATCTAAGGATCCACCTTTAACCTTTTCACCAAAATCAATACTCATGCTTCGGAACATACTGTCGTCAGCAATAACGCCGCTTTGGGTGAGTGCGTCTAATGGTGCTTTTAAGAGGTTGTCTAGGTCGCGCTTTCTTAGGTCTGGAGGGTTGGCTACTATCTTGATTTTTAGCTTGCCGGATAAATTGAATTGCTGATTTGCTTTGGTGATTTGATTTATAACTGCTTCGGTAAATATCCTGCCTTTCTTGCTCTTTATTTTCCTGCCATTGACTACTGAAAATAACGTGTTATTTGTGGGTGGCCACGGTAATTTAAGATGATATTGTTTCATGACGGTTCAACTAATCCCCCTCTGGTTAGCTCCCTGAGTGTTAAAACTATCGCCCTATCCATTAGTTGACGCCTTTCAATTCGACTTAACTTGTTGCCGTTATCAATTTCATGGTGGCAGTGCTGGCATAACGCCGCCGTGAGGCTATCGTCAACCTTAAGCCCCATCCCCTTGTCTTCGTTTCTATGTGCTACCTGAGTGCCATAGCGACCACACAAGACACAACATTCGATTTGAGCTACGGCTTTGAGCCATTTTTTTGATCGGTAGATACTTGTCATTTCTCTAGCTCCCACTCTGCAAGCGCAATAACCAACATCGGATTACTACTGCTTTCAATCTTCCGCATTGCCTCATACGCTAAGTGCTCTTTAAATTTACGCTTTAATATCCCTGCACACTTACTGACAGTCTCGTTAGACTTATGAAAAGCCCAACATAGTTTTAGTGTTGTTAATGCGCTCATAAACGTTTCCGCTTCGTTTTTCATGCTCTAACCCCAGCTAGTAGTCGATCTAACCGCTTTAAGTACAAGCACCCCATGCCAGCGACGTTAGCTTTTTCGACAACTCTCATTTCGCACTTAAAATCTTGAATTGAATTATCCTTAGCTAAAGTGACCTGTGGTTCATTAAATTTCTCATCGATAATTTCTAGAGCGTTTTTAGACACCTTGTATTCGTTCACGCCACACCTTTTCCCAACGACTGAAATTGCGCCCACTTTATTCATCTTCTTAACAAGTGTGATCACCATCGATTGATTCACACTTGATAAAGCAGCCGCCCTTTTGGTTGTGAAACTGGATAAGTGGGACACTGCACTAATAATTTCAGCTGATCTTATTGCTTCAAATGTTCTTGTGATCATGATTTTTTCACTCTGTTTAGATTGTGACGATTTATTAACTCCCTGCGGCACTCATTTAGATAAATGACTAGCTTATGCACTTCATCTAAACGTTCATCCAGTTGCTTTAGCTTTTCTTCTGGTGTCATTTTCTCGTCCTCGCTGTCCGTATATATCGATTTTCAGTAATAGCCTTCATCGGGTCGAAAGTAATATTACTTGGCGGGCGCTTGGGTTTATCTTTATGCTGAACTATGAATATTGATTTGGATTCGACTGACACTAATAGATTTTTCATCTCTCTTGCTGCTCCTTGAGTTATTCCCTGTGGCCGTAGTAGTTATATTCATAACGAGTTGTACGCAGCTTCACGCCGCTTTCTACCGCCCAAGCTGTCGAGTATTCAATTAAGCTACTCATGCGCTTCTTGCCCATCTGAGACGTGCTCTCGCGAATGTTTAATAGCTCGCCTTCAATGCCACGAATTAGTGGTGATTCTTTCGCTCCCGTAGTAACCATCCAGTGACCAGACACAAATACATTCTTCCACTGCCATAATTTCAGTGGCTCATTGTTGAGTGTCATTTGCTTTGACACATCACCACATAGCGCATGGAACATATCGTTCTGCGGTAGTGTTCGGCTGGATTCTGATATTTTTACTTCTAGGGGGAATTCTTCGTTGATAGGGAGGTTATCTAGCACTGCCTTAAGATTTTTTAGTATCTGTGTATTCCTGAGTAGGAATGTTTGCTTCTGCATTATCCATCCTGTACTTAATGTTATATCTCCATAGGGTCATGCCGCATTGAAGGCAAAAGAAAAATGAGCCGTTATTCCAGCAGTTTTCTTGCTTCTCGAACTTATGACCAGTGAAAAAACATCTAAGCGTTGTGATAGCTGAAATGCTCATGTCTCATCACTCACTGTTAGCTCTCCTGAGTTGACTTTGGGACTTGAACTTTATCTCCAAGCTTTGCATAGACAACTGCTCTGCATATAGCTTCAAGCCTTGTTCTTCCGGTTTGCATGTGCGCTGCTGTATGTGGTGAAGCGCTAGCAGAAAACACATATCCATCCCTTGAGAGAGAAATGTCGTACTTTTCTATCAGACCTACTGCTAACCACCAATCTGACGTAGGCCTATAGGAATTAACCTCATCCTTTTTTACCCACTCGCCCATCTCAGCTTTAGCAACAGCCCAGTCTAGGGCTATGCCCGTTAACTCACTTGTTTTAACTGTTATCACTGTTAGCTCTCCTGTAATGATTTAGGAACTTGAACCTCATCACCAATTGATACAATTACAAATGCTCTCAAAAACGCTTCTTTGATATCTTTCCCTGAAGCGATATTGCAAAAATCGACATCGCTAATTTTTCTCCTTGCAAACGCCCTGTAAACGGGTTCTTTCTTGAGGTGAAATACACACCCCATTGATCTTAAATGCTCATCCATCAACATTCCGCACTGACTCCAGTTGCTAGTCGGTGAGTAGACTTCTGAGCGCCCTTTGAATTCAATGCATAATGTATTATCGAGGCCTAGCGTGATTAACGGTTGTTTACTGCTAATCTCGCACGACTGATAATTTCCAACCCACGCATACTCACCGTTAATATAATCGCAGTGAGTTATTTTCATGCCGGAGGCTTTTGCAGCAGCCCAGTCTAACGCCTTACCTCTTAGCTCTCTCGTTATTACTGTTATCATCATTCACCCTCTGGCATTGGCGGGAGTGGCATCCAGTGCGTTATTTCGTCTGCAATGATTTCTCTGCCGTAACTCCACTCATCAGGGTAAAATTGACCTTCATGGTCAACGTCTGCTATCCAGATATATCCTTTAGAAAAAACCAGTACCGTAGTTTCATCGTTAGGTAATCTCTCGCTCACCTTAACCCAATTAGTTCCCTGCATTAGATGCCTCCCGTTAAACTCTGAAAGTCAAGACGTAGCAACTTTTTCAATACTTTTTCACTGCGATAGTTACTGTTAAATTTGCGGTTATAATCTTTGCATTGCCTAAGATATTTTCTCTTGCGATTTCTAGACTCATTTACATAAGCCCACATCAATGTTTTATAGTCAGTTCCTTTAGTCATAAAAATCAGCCTGTTTACATAAAGTTAATAATCGAATGAATGTCTTACCACGTGGGATTAACTTCTTTTTGTTGATTGCTAGCTCGCAAAAGAATATGTCGTACCCGCTCCAGTTAGCTGCACTGTATGTTCTCTGAGCTAATGTCATCGCTTGATTTTCGTATGCATCATTCAACTCCGTTAACGTTGCTCTTTTCATCACTCAACACCTCGATTAATTGCCGATATCTACACTATGTAATTTGCCACCACAAAACGGACAGAAGTTTAAATGTGTTCGCTTTCCGTTCCCTTCATCGTAATAAACGGCTTCACCAAGGCTATCTCCTGTCCATGTATCGACGGCTGAATATTTAAACATCCCTCTGGTCTTTCCGTGTGGTGATTTTATCTTTACTGCTTTTCGCATGAAGTCACACAGATAGCTTGCGTATTTTGTTTCGTTTGATTCGCATTTTTTCATCTAGAAGTCCTTATGATTTGGTGTGTTAATGCTCGGTGACGTGTTCGCTTTGCCATACTTGGTCATATTCTGAGTTAGGCATGTTAGCGATGTAATTGTATGGTGAGCCGCCTTCCATGATTAAAAACTGGTGCGAACGCTCTTCAAGGTATAACGGGATCTTCCCCTCCCATCCTTCACCGTTTCGTTGCTTCTCCAAGCACAATACGGATGCTGGCTCCACGGTGTGATTCTGTTCTTCTGGCGTTAATTGCTGCCCTGCTTGTAGCTTCTGTAAAGCCCTCTCGCGGCGTTTGTTTCGCCAGATGATAAACAGGTTATCTGTCAGGTCAGTGATTGAACCTGAGCCTTTCACGTCCATTTTGCCAGTGGGTTTATCTTCGCTATCAGACTTGCGGCTATGAGTGACTAAAATGACATGGCTATTGGTTTTATTTTTGAAGTCGCATATTGCATCTAAAAATTCCTTTTGCCCGTTGTAGTCATCATCGTCAATCCCGCATTTCATCAAGCTATCGATAACAAAAAGATTTATTCCATAACGTCGGTTTGCATACTGGAATATCTCCAATAGCTTTTTGGCTTTCGCTGTTCCTGTCAGCGCAAACAACCAAAGGCGATCATCGTAAAATCCAAAGGCTGATTCAATCTCCATGTTTGTAGGTAATTTGTTGCAGGTTGCTTGGCGTGTTAGGCGTTTAAGAAATATCGCTGGTTTAAGCTCGAATGATGCCACGCAAGCCCTAGCGCCTTGTCTCATTGCCTCGCAAAGCATATGGCCTAGAATTTCGCTTTTACCGTGACCGTTCACCCCATTGAGAATGGTTAATTCCGACTCTCTAAAGCTGAATTGGTGATTTAATGTTTCCCACGGGCTTCTGAAAAGATATTGCTCTTTGCCGTAGAATGCTTGGATGGTGTCCTGCATAAACTCACGAGCGCTACATAACTCATCAGGGTCAAAGTAGGTTGCGGTTTCTAGGTACTTAATGATTTCTTCTTGGGTAATTCCAGCCTGTAGGCATTCGTTGATATCTTTTTTCGGCAGTGAAACAAGGCGACAACGATATTCACCAAGTCGATTTGCAATCTCTTTTGCTGCTTCTCGCCCTACTTCGTCAGCATCCAGTGACAGCCAAATCTCGGTAAAACGGTCTAGGTTGTGATACTCAAACTCAATCCATTGTTGTTTAGCTCCTTTTCCCCCTCCGAATGGCACAGATAACGCGGCTAACCCATATTCGTGATAGCTCATGCAATCAATTTCGCCTTCACAAATAATTATTGCTCTTGCGTCTTTCGGTATCTGATCCCAACCGTATAAGCATGGTTCGCAGTCAGCTTCAACTGAAATGGCTTTTTTACCATTTGGTCGTTCGGTGCTAATTCGCTTTACCTGCAATAATTCACCGTCTCGCTTGTACGGGAAGGCAATAGCAGGTAATTCACGGTTAACATCATGAGACCAGACTACAGCGTCACAGACCTTGAATTCTTCAGCTGTTTTTCTGCTGATCCCGCGACCTTCTAGGTAGGTGAAACAATTTTCTGTTTTGCGAATGTTTTTCTTGAGTGATTCGTTTTTGGGTCGGCTAAATTTTTTCTGGCTCTTCGCTGAAAAATGATGGTCATCGTCATGAATGCCAAGATACTGCTTCGCTTCAGTCATGGCTTGATGCAAGCTGCAATCCCTAACCTCAACCCACAAATCGAGCAAGTCACCACCGATCCCCTCCGCGAAATCAGACCAAACTCGCTTGCCTGAAAGGTTTATTTTCAAGCTCTTGCCTGATTCACCATTTACTGAACCAGCTACCCACTCGTTATGCTCTTTTTTGCCGTTAGGCAATAAATACTTCGCCACTCGGTCAACGTCATCCCAAAGGCGATCTGACAGTTCCGTGATTGTCATCAGGCTTCCCTCAAGTTTAATTTCCTGAACCAGTACCGAACGAAATCAGCACTTAGCCATCCGTGGCAATAACCACGAATTAACACTGATTTGATAGTTGATTTCATTTTCGCCTCAGTAGAATACGAGACCGTTTTTTGATACCGTGATGGATGATTGCTGCATTGTTGGTTGTGGTAATTCTGGTTTCTCGTCAGTCCAGCGGCTGCCGTTTAGGTAGGTTGTTGGGTGCATCTTGTCAAAACCGAATTGCTGAATACGTAACCTGCACTGAATATCATCAGCAAGGAACTTGGCAAACTCATCGATTGAACCGCCAGTTTCTTTCCGCCACTCTTTGAATTTCGATTTAAACGCTGTCTTGCATTTGTCCTTCCCAACCTTCCGCATACCTGCAATCCAAAATATCTTTTCGAATGGCTCGATAAAGGGATCTTGTTTTGTAGGCTCAGAATTCGATTTTTCATCCATCGAGCGAACCTCTTCGCTCATAGTGTTTTTATTTTCTTTCTTTTCTTTTGTAATAGTTTCTTTTGTGTGTCCCCGTTTTGGTGACAGTGTTGTCACGCTTTTGGTGACACTTTTTGTCACTGCTTTGGTGACAATGACACCGTTTTGGTGACAATCAGGAATTTCCCACTCAGTTAGATTTTTATTGGGACCTATCGATACGCCAATTTTCACTATAACTTTCATAGCGATAAGCTCATTTTTTGCCTTGTTAACTTTCTGTCTTGGTAGATTAGTTAACTCTGCCAACTGACTGTCTGATATGCGGTCTGCTTTCTTATTAAACCCATAAGTTTTTCTGCAAATAGCATGAGCAACTTTTGCCTGATTCCTTGTTAGGTTTGCGCCAATTAATTCTTCGTAAAGTTCGTTAGCTAATTTTGTGTATCCATTATCAAGATCTGCCACGGTAGGCCTCTCTTGCCGTCGTTGGTTGCTAAAATCTGCATATGCAACATTACTCATGCTGTTTCCCTCCTAATAATTCTTCCCTGTGAGCATTTCTCAGTTTCGCATCGTCAAATGCTTTCCTGAGTTTCTTTATGCCCTGCTCAGTGACCGAGCGGTTAGTCCGATCACGCATGATGTTTTTATGCACAGCATGATAATTAAAGTCATGATTTCGTTTATTTTTCATGATATAATTCTCTTATTCAGTTGCTGTATCAAAAAAGGGAAACCATAAATTTCCCTTGTCACCATTACTGGTTATTGATACAGTATATTTGTTAATTAAACAGACCTAATTGTTCTTCTCTAAAGGCCTCAGTTGTTCCAGCAATTGAGGCTTTTTCATATGCATGAACTTGAAGTTTTAACCTCGATAGTTCAGCCATATTTTCAAGATACAATCTATAATCTGATTCCCTGATAACCTTCTCACCCTCCCTCACAAAGCCAATTACACGACGCGTAGCTAGCATTTCGCATACTCCATCAATGGATTTGATTCTTCTTGAGATAGTCGAGTCTGAGCGTGATGTGGCATGTGCAATTTCTCGCTGATCAACATCACGTAATATTTGAAGTGCGCTACTTACTAAGTGGCGTGTTCTGAATTCAATAGCTCGTTTGTCACGAACTGTTTTGCATGCGTTTCCGTATTTCATCTGTTAAATTCCTTTTGACGTAGTTAGTCCGTTGCTCACGATCCTGTGAGTGTGTTGATAAATATTGTCGAGCTAGTGTCTCTTTCGCTCTCATTCGACTTTTAGCCATCCAATTTGGCAGATCCTCGAGGCCGACAATATACTGTGCCGTTCAGTTGACTCTTTGTTTTTAATCTTTATTACGCTGCCAGTTCAGGCCAGTTCTTTTCCCAGTCATCTGGATATAGGTCTTTTCTGGTTACTTTTGAATTACTGTTAACTTCGATTGCCACACACAAAGCGGCACCTAGTTTTGAGCCCTTTGTTAAAGCTTTTCTGAGGTAACCAATTGAAGTTCCGCATTTTTTAGCGAACTTCTCTTGCTCAGAAACAGAAAGGGAATTTAGGAATATCCGTAATTGTTCCATTTGTTGTCCTTGTTTACCTAAACATGAAATAAATATACCCGTAGGTAAATTAAATATCAATACCTACAGGCAATTTACCAGCAGGTATTTTTGATAGATGATTTACTTATGAACGCAGAAACTGAATTATTTGAAAAAAGACGCCAAAAACTGGCTGAGCTTGTTGCTCGTTATGAGACGCAAGAGGAATTTGCACGCGCCATTGGTAAAGACAAATCCTATGTATCCAGAATGCTCTACCCGCCTAGCAAATCTGGATATAAGCGAATAGGTGACAAGATGGTTTTAGCTATTCAGGATGCTTTAGGGCTGCCTGCTGGGTGGATGGACGGTATTGTTGAATCAGAAATTCCGCAGCCATCCAGATCATATAAGGTTGAAGTTCTTGATGTTGAGGCTAGTGCAGGGGCTGGTGTTGTCGTACTTGATGAGTTTATAGAAACAATAACGGCAATTGAATATTCAGACGAAGAAGCCAAGCGTTTATTTGGTGGTAGACCAGCTCACACAATCAAGATGATCACTGTTCGCGGTGATTCGATGGCAGAGACATTTGAGCCACGGGATCAAATATTTGTTGATATGACCGTGAATCACTTTGATGGTGATGGGATTTATGTATTTATCCTGAATAACCAGCTTTATATAAAACGCCTTCAAATGCAATACAAGCGCCTTGCTGTGATTTCTGATAATCCTAAGTATGAAACTTGGTATCTGGAAGAAAACAATATTGACGGTATGTTTATTCACGCCAAAGTGCTAGTTAGCCAATCAATCAAATACAAATATCACGGTTAGCCAGTGGCCTGACGACACGTTTTAGGGTGTGTAATATTTAAACTTGACTAGATTCTCTTATCAATCTAGTTTAAATTGAATTAGCAGCTTTTTAGTGATAGATTTTTAGCCCCTTTGTTTTATAGGTTCAATATATGGAAGTGCTACCTGAGACTTTAGGGTTACCTTTAGGAGGTCATATGAGAATCAATCAAAAAAGAAAAGATTTTTACAAAAAAGTATTTGAACCAGTTAAAGCTAAAAAGGTATCTCCAACTGAATATCTAGAAATAGTTCAGAATCATACTGATAATATTGAAAGAGTTGAGTATTTAGCGCCGAAGATTGGTGATGACAACTTTGGTTCATTTAAAGTTACTTATAGAATACCAGTACTTTGTGAAGTTAATATATGAGTGCAAATGAATCCCCAAACCTGCCATCAACAGTAGCGGATGAGCCAGATAAAAACCAGCAGCAAACCAAAAAAGATAAGCCAAATCCAATAGCAGCTATCGAGAAGTTTGTTGAGGTTCAATCTAAAGAGATTGAATTAAAATCTAAAGAGATTGATTTTAAAACGCAAGAGCTAGAGATAAGACGACAAGAGATTGAAAGCAATAGAGAGATAGCTCTTAAGTCTATCGATGCTCAAAAGGAAGACAGAGAAACACAAACTCGTTTTTTTAGCGGGCTAGAAACTAAAAAGGTTTACTTTAAATGCTTGGTTGCAGTGTGCGTTGTACTTGTTGTTATAGTTTCAATGTATACTGGTAATGCTCAATATGCGATTGAATTAGCTAAAATAGGTGGTGGGGTGCTAGCTGGATACCTTGCTGGAGTATACAAAGGAAAGTCAGATCAGCTAGAGCGAACCTCAACGCAAAAAAATGAAGATTAACTAATGACATCTTTAGAAGCCCTCCCCGCGAGGGCTTTTTTGTGCCCGAAATTCCCCGCCAGTGTGATTTTTCTCGCAAGATAAATAATTTTTGAAAATAAATTACCTGAAAAATCAATTAGGTAAACTTTTCACGTCAAATTGTTTACCTTTGGGTATTTACTTTTAAATTACCTCTAGGTATATTTTAATCATCGAAGGGCAACCAGAGATAAAAGATAGTCGAACGGCGCGACTTTAAACCCTGCGTCGGGCACTCGGCGGGTTCAGGTACGAACGGCAATGAGATGCACTACAGATTACTTATGAAATAACAATATTTGCATAAGTCATTTGATAGGAGCAGCGCATGAAAACGAAAGTTACCTGTCCGTTGTGTCTAAGGACATTTGACCCACGATTGCCAGTTATGCACATAAGCAGGTATCACAAAGATGCCACTGATACGCAGCTAGCAAAGATTAGAAACGTCCGCAGAAATGCGGCACACGCAAGCCGATTATGAGTGATGGAAGTGTTACAGCGAGATAAAGCCCACGGATGGGCTAGCCACTAAGAACTCTAAGTAACTTAGTTTTCCAATTAAGCTTTTCTAGATATCTATCTTCAACACCCATTGCTATTTGAGCTTTAAGTGTTGCTATCGGAATGAGCGACGACCAAGGAGTTGAATCAGTAGCCTCTAGTTCAAGCATACGATCCATTAAATCAGCGTCATCATATTTGGATTTAATAGTAAATAATTTCTGGTAATCAAATGACTTTCTTTTTGATTCTCCAGACTTTTTACCAAATTGATATGTTGATTGTATGCCTGTCAAAATTACAACCAACACACCAAAAATATAAGGATTGGCCTGTAAAACAATGGCCGAGCCGAAAATGAAAATGAATATTGAGATTAATTTATCCAGCCTGCTTAAAGCGGTTGAATACAATTGCTCAAGGTAATGAGAATAAATAATTCTATCTATAACTTCTTCTCGACTCATATTAATTCCTTATTTTTTACCTCCGTTACTTGGTGTGGATGGCGGTGGAGGTGTTGGTCTAATTGGTTTCGGGTTTAAGTGATTTGGAATCATATCACCCTGCGATGCGTAATTAATTTTAAGCATTTCAAGTCCTTTCTTTGCATTGGGGTGATTGAATTATACACAGATTTCTTGCGTTGGGGAATGTAAGGAACCACCTCGCCTGACGTGGTTAAAAGCAGGCACAGTTAACTAATTACAGTCCATTGTGGTGGCATTTACTAGTTGATTAATAGATAGGAGATAGAGAGTGAAAACATTCAAAAATGTACCTTGGGTTAACTGCTGTACTAAATGTGATGCGGAGCAGGCAACGGTACAGACAGAAAAAGGCAATGAAGACTGGTTTTATGATGGTGACAAAGTTACTTGTGAAAACTGCGGACATACTGGAGTTATTGAAGCAGATGGTGAGTGCGCTTGGTGTATATGGGATGAGGTTAAAGACTAGCATCGTGTTTAGTTAATAACGGAGGGAGTATGACAGATAAGTATTTGTGCTTTTCCTGCAACAAAGAATTAGGCGAACAAGATAAAGCATTCATTTTTGATGTTGATTATAGCGAGAACCCATGCGCTGAAAATTCAGGTCATTGCAGTGAAGAGTGCTTTTATCACTCAACAGGCAGGATTGATGAGTATCAGGAGTTGCTGGATAGAAGAGAGTTTATTAATAATTCTACTATGACAGAGGTAACGCATGACAGATAAAACAGGTGGAGCGGCTTTTCCAGTTCCAGCAACAGAATTGCATGGCACTGATACTGGCATGAGTTTACGTGATTACCTAGCGGCTAAGGCTATGCAGGGTGATTGGGCAAATCAAAGCTCAGAAGTTGGTTACTTTGCAGATTGCAACGACGAACAGCTATTTAACAATGCGAAGATCTACTACCGCATGGCAGATGCAATGTTAAAGGCTAGGGAGTGATATGGGGAAAATGACATTCGTAGTTGAGTATGAGGACGGCAAGGAGCCGCCTATAAGCTTCAGCATGGAAATATTTGGCGGCAAGGTAATAGAAGCTGGCTTTCGTGATTATGACGACGACATGCTAACCGATGAAGAAATTGAAGCGCTGATGGAATGCCTCAACATTAATGAATTAGAAAATACTTCTGCTAGTGTCGATGTGGATATTCTTCTGAAAAAACTAGGAATTACATTAGTCAGGCAGTAGCAATCGCAAAAGCCCTCGGTCAGCAGTAACCCACCACTTAATCATTCATATCGCTATTAATAGTGAGGAATACGCACATAAGGAACATAGGAAATGGCAATATTCAAAGTGACTTGCAAATGGAATGGCGAGCCTTGGTCAAAAGATATTGAAGCAGAAGATGAAGGTGATTGCGCAGAACACATGTACTTATGGGCTGTAATTGGAGCAAAAGCCAATATCACGGAATTAGATATTAAAGAAATACCTCAGCAATAACCCACCGCACCAACACCAGAACCTAAATAACAATCGCTATCAATCGATAAGTGAGGGATTTCTTATGCCAAAAATTAACGAATTAAAACGTCAGGAACTCAGCTATCGACTGAATAGCGAGAGCTTCAAGGATGAAGTTAAAAGAAAAATTAAGTGGGATTGGATAGCTGTTGTTATCGCCCTACTCATTATTTTAACGCTGATATCGAGGTGACTCATGCAAACACTAACGATTGAAGGTAAAGGAATTTACATATCTTCATCGCCAGCAGCGCACCAAGGACAGCGCATATCACTAGAATTTGATTTACACACAGGGATAGAAACCAACGCCACGGAATGGCTGATATTGAGTTTAAATCCGACAAAGGAACTGTTGGAGAAGATACTCAGGGAACGGTATGAGGACGCAGCATGAAACAGATACTAGATATGTGCTGTGGCAGTCGTATGTTTTGGTTTGATAGGCAAGACAACAGAGCAATTTACAGTGATATAAGGGTAGAAAAACACATTCTATGTGATGGCAGGAAGCTAAATATAACACCAGATATTATCGCTGATTTTAAAAAACTACCCTTTCCTGATAACTCATTCCATCAAGTTCTATTCGACCCGCCTCATTTAATTCGTGCTGGCCACAACGGTTGGATGTTTAAAAAGTACGGGCGATTGAATAAAGAATCTTGGAAAGAGGATTTAGCGAAAGGATTTAGTGAGGCATTTCGAGTGCTGCGCCCAAACGGAACATTGGCTTTCAAGTGGAATGAAACTCAAATCCCTACAAAACAAGTATTAGCCCTTACTGACCAGAAGCCAACGATAGTTCAGCGCGTCGGCAAGAACGATAAGACTCACTGGATATTATTCATTAAGGACGCAGCATGAGAATTTCAGAGTATGAAAATTTCGTCACCATTCCAGACCGTGATCACCTAGCAAATCAGGATGATGAGCTAACTAATGAAATGGCTCAGCGGTTTTATGATGCCCTTCCCTCATCGGTCATACGGAAAATGACCACTCAAGAATCGGATGAAGCATGGAATGCTTTTTTTGAAGCTGCAAAAAGCGAAAGGAGGATGTTTTGAGCACATCAATAATAGAGTTTGTAAAACAGCAGGAGAAATTATTTTGCAGTGCAGTTACAGACCAATCAATAACATGGACTAAGGAAAGTCAGTTCGCAATACAAGCATTTCAGCGGAATAACGAACTGGCATCTGTAGCTATGAGTAACCCGTCAAGCGCGCAGAATGCAATTATCAATGTTGCTGCTATTGGAATCACATTAAACCCAGCAAGCAAACTGGCTTATCTAGTGCCAAGGAAAGGCATTGTTTGTTTGGATATCAGTTACATGGGGCTATTGCATTTAGCTCAAGCAACGAAAGCAATTGAATGGGGTCAATGCAAGCTAGTTCATGAAAATGATACTTACGAATCTAACGGATTAGATACCCCTCCAACACACAAATACAACGCATTCGGCGATAGAGGCGCGATTGTTGGTGGCTATTGCACTGTCAAAACTCCAAGCGGTGATTATCTCACGGAAGAAATGAGTTTAGCTGAAATAAAAACTGTGCAAGCTGCGAGCAAATCAGCTAATGGACCATGGAAAACTTGGTGGGATGAAATGGCGCGTAAAACAATAGTTAAGCGCGCTAGTAAATACTGGCCGCGCAGGGAGCGACTAGACCAAGCTATTGACTACGTTAACACCGAAGCTGGAGAAGGAATCGACTTCAAAAATGAACAGTCGCAGGCTCGTGATGTAACACCTGCCAGCGAGCAGCAGATGGACGATATCACCGGATTGATGATGAAAGTTGATGGTGAATGGAGCGATACATTCATGGCATTCATTAGCAAACGATTTAAGCGACAAATATCACATCCGACTGAGATAACCGCTTTTGAGGCTAATGACATTATCGACATGCTAAGGAAAAAGGCAGAAGGAAAATGATTAGCAATGACATCATTCTAAGCAAAACAGGCATCGATTTAACCAAAGTAGAGCAAGGAAGCGAAGAGTGGTTGTCAGTCAGGCTCGGTGTTGTAACCGCCTCTGAGGCATGGAAAGTCATCTCTAAACCAAGGTCTGGCACTAAATGGTCAGACACAAAGAAAACATATTTAAACACCCTTATTGGTGAAGTTTGTACGGGAGTTTACAAGGAAGTATCAGCAAGGACGCTGGAATGGGGTAAAAACTACGAATTAGAAGCAAGGATGACATTCGAGTTTTACACGGGGTTAACGGCAAAGGAAGTGCCAATAATATTCAAAGACGAGCAACTACGGATAGCCTGCTCACCAGACGGTATTTGCAGTGATGGATCAGGATTAGAGCTTAAATGCCCGAATAACACGGACGTATTTATCGACTTAGCATTGAACGGAATCGATGCAATGAAAAAGGAATATGTGGCTCAAGTTCAATATTCCATGTGGGTTACAGGTAAGGATATCTGGCACTTTGCAAATTTTGACCCACGAATGCCAGCAGGAAAAGAAATCGCATATTTCCCTGTTGAACGTGACGAAAACATGATGAAAGAGTTTGACGAATTAGTGCCCGAATTCATTGAAGTAATGGATCAGGGTTTAAATAAATTAGGCATTCAATTTGGCAATCAGTGGGGTAAGCCATGCTAAACGAAGTAAATATTATTGGTCATCTTGGTAATGATCCTGAAATTAGATATCAACCTAGCGGTGACGCCATAGCAACTATGTCTATCGGATGCTCTGAGCGTTGGAGAGATAAAAAAACGGGCGAGCAAAAAGAAAAAACTGAATGGATACGTGTTGTTGTGTTTGGAAAACTAGCCGAGAACGTTGGTGAGTATCTTAAAAAAGGTTCGCTAGTTTTTGTAAAAGGAAAATTCAGAACTAGAAAATGGCAAGACCAGTCAGGACAAGATAGATATTCGACTGAGGTCACTGTTGGAATGGATGGAATCGTGAAGTTTCTAGACAAGAAACCACAGTCACAATCCACACAACAACAAGGTGGATGGGGACAGCCGCAACAACCAAAACAATCACCACAGGCGCAACCACCTGAGCCTCCGATGGACTTTGACGACGACATTCCGTTCTAGTCACCCTTCCCTATGTGATTTAACCAAAGGATATAACCATGCAACCTAAATTAGTTTATTCACCTTTGAGCGTGGATGGGATTCGCTTTAGCCTTTATAGCAATGGCGACATATTTTTAGAAACTAAAATTCACGAAAAAAGAAAGGTTGATACTTTAATTTTCGCTGACTCTGGGAAACCCTGGATGCCAAAACATAAGAACTTTAATAGCTTATGCAAACAAATGGTTCGTGAAGGTGATTTTATCGAAATTGAAAAGGAATTAGAGAAGCACAGGAAATTAAAGTCATCAGTCAAAGCAAGATCATTTGATGTTTACAACGCAGTTATCTCTGGTGATATGCAATTAGCAACGGAAATTTGCCAGAAGATTCAAAAGCAAAACAAATAATCACGGACTCAGTGCAAGGATGCAAACAGGAGATAGATATATGAATAATGAAAATTGTAGTTTTGAAGAATGGCACGATTTATTAATGCAGGTAGCAGCAGACCACGGCGGTAGCGCAGCAGATGCAGACGCATGGCGTGATGATTACGAAGTAGGAAAAACACCACTTGAAGCGTGGGTTGATGAATGGGGTGAGGATTAATCAGGGAAAGGAATGATTTATGCAATGAAAGTAGCGCCACATATGTATTGATTCAGTCTCTTAGGTGTGGATTAGTCACATGGATGTGAGTATGATTCCTGCTTTAAATAAGGAGGGGTTATGAAACGGAATATTGATGATTTCGACGGAATGAAAGATTTTATTATTAGCATTGTTGGTGCTGTCGCTTGGTTTCTAGTAGTAGCAATCATAACAATTGGTTACTTCACTATAGATACAAAAGGTGAAAGCATAATGTTAAGCTACACATCAACAATATTTACTATAATTTCATCTATTAGTATTTTAGTGACTATTCTAACATATCACGGAAGTAAGAAGCATAATGAAACCATAGAAATAAAAAGAAATGAACTTAACGCAAAAAAATCAATTCATTTTATAAAGCAAGAAACTATTTTCTTAAAAAAACTACTCGAAGATAATATATCCGCATTTGAACTTTTAATGAAAATTGAATATGAAAAATTAACCATATTTCAAAACAATAACACCATAGCAATATATATTTTCCTTAAAGAAGATGACCCGTTATATACTACATCGGTGGTAATACATAGATTAAATGGGATATTAAACAATGGATATATCGAAAAGCTATTTGGAATAAAACAGTACGAGCGCCAGATAAATAACATTGAGAGTCTTATCTTATCAATAAGGCAAAATGATATCCATTACGATAGACTACCATCATCAATAACAAATAACATAAAACAAGCAAAATATGAGTTTCAACAAAATATAATGTTTAGTAAATCAATAATAAATAACTTTGATAGTGTTATAAATATAATCTAGCTTCCAACCCTGCACTAGCAGGGTTTTTTATACCTAAAATTCAGAGTAAAAATTAATGCAAATAATCGGATATGTATTACTCATGCTAATACAGGGTTCTGCTGTGCCTGTATCTGAGAAAATATACACACAGCAAGAATGCGAGAGCCGTGCTATGCAGATAATGCAGGTGCGGGATGTTGAGATTAAGTGCGGAGAGGTATGGAATGAAAGTTAAATTATTAAATGATGGCGGTTATAGCGGTCATGAAGGATTCGCTTTTACTAAAAAGTTTCCCATTATCGCTAATCTAATGAGAATAGATGGAGGGATAAGTGATGGCCTTGCATACGTATCTGGCGAGGAGATGATTAACATTGGATGCGTGTGTAACCGTAAAGAAGTTTTTAATTCGCCATTTTCTTTTTATATAGGTTACGAATGCGAGATTATTAATGAATAAATACACCGAACTATCTGACTTCGAGATTAATAAAAAAGTTGCAGAATATATAATTCCTGCTGGTGATTGGTATGTTATTAATAAAAAAACCGGAAATGCTGTTGGGTGCTTTGGGACTGGTAGGTTCGACCCGTGCAATAAATACAATGATGCAATGCCGATTATTATTGGTTTCAAAATAAGCATGTACTTTGTTAATGATAATATCGGATGGGCTGCTCGTGATAGCAATACAGATTACGGCGAACTTGAGTGTACTGATAAAAATTACTGTCGTGCTGCTATGATTTTATTCTTGTTAATGAAGGATATTTAGACATGAAAGAGAAAGGAATTTATCGTAAATTAATGCTTTTAAATGATGGTGGACATAGCGAATTAAAAGATATCAAATTCCCTCTTGAAGTTGATGGTGAACTTGATAGCAAGTTTTTAGCAGTAGTTGATAAGTCTGAGTTTTATTTTGATGACGATGAATTAAACAACAGTCGTGATTATTTTATTTTTGTAATTGGTAGGGAGTGTGAATTAATTGATGATATTCCTGTCGATTGTCATTCAATGCTTTAATTTAGATGAAGGATTCGGAGAATGAATAACATAAACATAGGCGATAAAGTAACTCTTATTGATGATGGTCATTCTGATTACTGTGGATATATTGATGGTGATATTTTGACAGTAATCGAAATAAATACACTTGATTATTTTAAATATGTTTGTGGAGATGGAATAAATCATAACTGCCGATTTAAAGAATCTGAAATAGAAAAATACAATTAAATAGCATAGGTGAATTATGAAATTAATAATTCGCGGCGAAGTCACGCCCACAGAAAGGATTGCTATTAATGCGGCACTGGAAGCCAATAAAAAGAATCACAACCGAACAGGAATAATCGTTAATCACAAAATAAAGATAGGAAAGAATATCTACCCTGTTGAAATAGAAAACTACCGTAAATCATATATGGTAACAATGAGAAATAAAAGGCAGAGAATATGAATGAGCAGATATTAGAAAACGGACGTCGAAAGATGCAAGGGGATGCAGAGACAAATTAAAGCAACTCAAAAAGCTCAGCGATAAACAAAGCACAGCAATACTTAAAGACTACCTACCAAAGTTTCAATTAACACTCAGCGAAAAACACAAGAAATTCCCACCTATTATGTGGTTGACTTGGTACGTCAACTCTATCGATAAGGAGATTAATAGTGGATGACTCATATTACACAGTAGAAGAATATTCGAAGCTATTGAACCTATCAAAAAGCACTATATACAGAAAGCCATCAAAATATTACATGTTTAAAGTTGGCGGATCATGGCGCGCAAACAAGGAAAGCCTGAAAAAGTTTGAACAGGCACAGTTTAACGATAATAATGTCTATCGGCTGGCTGTAGTCGGTAGTGGGAGGAAAACATGCCGATCTACAAAAGAGGTAAGAAATACTGGGTTGACGTTACAGCACCAAGCGGAGAAAGAATTAGAAAACCTGCTGGCACGGAGGATAAAGTCAAAGCCCAAGAGTATCATGACAAGTTAAAACATGACCTATGGCAAATGGAAAAACTGGACAGGATGCCGGATAGGTCGTTTGAGGAAATGATGTTACTGGCTTTAAAAGATGCCGAAGGACAAGCGTCATTTCCTACAAAACTGGCCTACGCTGAATATTTCCAACGTGTATTTAAAGGAAGGAAAATATCTACAATAACCAGTGATGAAATAGCCAACTCTTTGCCCGTTTACAATCCAAAAACAAAGAGAAAGCTATCCAATGCAACACAGAATAGATATCGTTCTTTTATTATGCGTGCTTTTTCACTTGCTCACAAGATGGGATGGTTGCTGAAATCATCCTACATACCAAGGATGAAAGAACCTACTGTCAGGGTTCGATGGTTAGAAAAGTGGGAAGCTGAGCTTCTCCTATCTAACATCAAAATTAAGTGGATGAGGGATTTTGTTTCTATTGCTATTTTAACAGGCATGAGAAAAAGCGAAATATTATCGCTTAAGTGGAAGAGCGTAGATCTAATTAGAAGAGTTGCTCATGTAACTGCTGATAATGCAAAGTCAGGACGCGCTAGACCTGTTCCGCTAAATGATGTGGCCATTGAAATTCTAAATGGAATAGAAAAGGATGGTGATTACGTATTTTCCAATAATGGAAAGCGAAGGAGTTGTCATTATCGAGAGTGTTATGATCAGGCATTGATTGATTCCGGCATAACTGATTTCACTTTTCACGACCTCAGACACACGTGGGCAAGTTGGCACGCACAAAGTGGAACGCCACTCATGGTGTTAAAAGAAATGGGAGGATGGGAAACATTAGAAATGGTTCAGAAATACGCTCACTTTAGCGGTCAACATTTAACCAAATATAGCGAGCACGTCACAATTTCGACACAGCCTAAGAATGAAGCCAGTCAAAAGCCACATCTAACACTTTTAACTGGCTGATGTACAACGATTAATTTTAAACATCCAGAATTCAAAATCACTTCAACTTTAGATTATGAATCTGAGTGTGAGTTTCTTTCAATATCCTTAGAAGATCAATTTTTGCGTGAGTTCATGAATCACTATGGTAGCCAATTAAGTGAAATTGAGCGCTCAGATAATAGTAGCCATGATGTGATTAAATTTACCACATCAGCCATTATTGATGACCTAAAGAATAGTTTTAAAAACCTTATTAAACAACAATGTCCACCATTACTGGAATCATTGCGTATTTCTGAATTTCTTTTGTTACTCTCTTATAGTGAGCAAGGATCACAACTACTTTCAAACCTAAGACAACTCACCAATCGACAGGCTGAACGTTTACAGAATTTTATGGAAAATAATTTTTTAAAGGAATGGAAACTTGCTGAATTTGCAAAAACCTTCGGTATGGGGTTAACAACATTTAAAGAATTATTTAATACTGTTTACTCAACCTCACCACGTTCATGGATTAGTGAGAAAAGAATTATGTATGCACACCAATTGCTCATCAACACTCAAATGAGTATTGTGGAAATATCAATGGAGGCGGGTTTTTCAAGCCAATCTTATTTCACCCAAAGTTATCGTAAACGCTTTGGATTTACACCTAGTAAATCGAGAAGTTAGCCAATTAATTTGAGTAACTAAACGACAAAGAATACATGCCCTGTCAGTGATAGCAGTGCCCATTCACTGTATACTGACAGAAAGGCACATCTTATGGCCATGTAATGAAACACAGCCTTTCTTATCCCACCAACGCTATTAGTTTAGAGGTGGACAGTCTATTAATTAAACCTTTATATCGCATCGATAATTTGTGAATAATATGTCTATCGATAACGTCATAAAAAAGGCCGTATTACTAATATGTAAACGGCCTTTTTTGATCTGTTATACGTTATTTAACGCTAATGATTTTTAAATCGATAATTGACATGGAGTTTGGTGGTATTTGTCCAGGTATACCATCAACCCCATAACCACCTTCCGGTTTGATATAAACCTTAACCATACCCCCTTCACCCGCCTTCTCAATAAATGAGTTCAACGGAACAGGTAACTCATTATAAGGTAATGTGACTGGATTCTTATCCGTATATAACACCGTCACGGTTCCATCGGTAAGCTGTTCACGCATAATAAATGTGATACTTTTCTTCTTCACATTACTAATTGGCTTACCTTTTTGTAGGATCTTATAATACGTAAAGGCATCAAGTTTGCTATATTTCTGCTTGGTGATTTCTTCAATCATTTTTTGATTGCGTTTTTTATTTTCTTCCGCAATCGCATTGAGTTCTTTCTGTGTGAGTTGTTTTACAGATGGACGAACCGCAGCAGCACCTGTAGACGATGGTTTTGCTTTTAGCTTATCGTTCTCTTCTTGAAGCTGCATCACCTTTTTATTCAGCTCCATAATTTGCGATTTCAGTGCTTCATCTGAAGATAAGAATTTTTGTTGCTTTAACTCAGATTGCAACGTTTTCAACTGTTCTTTCGCGGTTGCTAATTCTTTTTGCAATTGAGCACTATCAGACAGCTGCTTTTTCAATTTCTCTAATTCAGCACGCTGAGCTTGATATTTTGTATCAATCGTTTTCAGCTTTTCAGCGTCTAATTTTAATGCACTGATTTGCTTATTAGCTTCTGCTAATCGTTTGTCAATTTCAACTGCCTGTTTATCTTTTGCAGTAACGTCGCTCTCAAGGCGCTGAATTTTTTGTTCACGCTCTTTAACTTGCTTTTCAATTTCTGCTTTTTGGGTTTGCAGTTGCTGCTGAGCGACTTTCAGTTCCGCTTCTAACGTTTTTTTCTGCTCTACTTGCGCTATTTGAGCAGCTAACATAATTTGCGATTTCGCAACCTGTTGTTCATGCTCTTTTAACTTGGCTTGCAACTGCTGATTTTGTTCCGCTAGCTGCTTCGCTGCTGCCTGCTGCTGGGCCAATGCCTCACGGGTCGCTTGGCTGTCAGCTTCCACTTTCTTCGACGCCTGCTCTTGCTGCTTCAATAACGCCACTTGCTGGTTCAGATCAGCGGTCAACGCTTTAACCTGTTGATCTGACGCTTGTGCCATTAACTGTTTTTGCTTCTCAACCTCTTTTTGCAGCTGTGCAACATCCGCATTAGCTTGCTTCAACTGCGCTTGCGCCGTCGCATAATTCTGTTCTTGTTGCGCTAATTTCGCTTGCAGTTGCTGTTGTGTTTTTTCGTTACTTGCAGACTGCTTCGCCAACGCCTCTTGTTCAGCTTTTTGAGATTGTAGCTGTTGTTGTGCAGCTTTTAGTTCTGCCTCTAACTTCTTCTTCTGTTCAGACTGTGCCATCTGTGCAGTCAACGTGGCTTGCAGTTTTGCTGCCTGTTGCTCATGCTCTTTTAACTTGGCTTGCAACTGCTGATTTTGTTCCGCTAGCTGCTTCGCTGCCGCCTGCTGCTGTGCCAATGCCTCACGGGTCGCTTGGCTGTCAGCTTCCGCTTTCTTCGACGCCTGCTCTTGCTGCTTTAATAACGCCACTTGCTGGTTCAGATCAGCGGTCAACGCTTTAACCTGTTGATCTGACGCTTGTGTCATTAACTGTTTTTGCTTCTCAATCTCTTTTTGCAGCTGTGCGACATCCGCATTAGCTTGCTTCAACTGCGCTTGCGCCGTCGCATAATTCTGTTCTTGTTGCGCTAATTTCGCTTGCAGCTGTTGCTGTGTTTTTTCGTTGCTTGCAGACTGCTTCGCTAACGCTTCTTGTTCTGCTTTACCCGCTTTTAATTGTTGTTGCGCTAATTTTAGCTCAGCCTCAAAAGCTTTAGATGTTTCTTGCTGCTTAGCCAATTCGGCTTGAATATCACTATTTTGTTTTTGAGCTAACTGAAGAGCTGCTTCTTTTTGCTTCAGCAGTTCCTTCTGTTTTTCAAGGGAAGCCGTGACAAGTTTAACTTGTTCATCACTGCTTTTATTTAACCTATCGGCTTGTTCTTTTGCATCAGTTTCTAATTTAGCTAATTGCTCGGTTAATTGTTGAACTTGCTTCTGTGCATTTTCAAATTGTGATTGTGCTCGTACGAGTTCTTTATCTTTTTCTACTAACTGCTTTTCAGCGGCTGTTTGCGCTTGAATACTGTTACTTAATTTCTTTTCAAGCGCGTCAATGGCCTGCTGAGCTTGCTGATTATTTAATGTCAGTTGTTCTAAACTATGTTGCTTTTCAGTCAGCGTATTTTTAACCGCGGTGAGTTCATCGGTGAGTAATACAATGGTTTCTTTATCATCCGTTGCATTTAGCTTTTCTCTTAATAAAGCAACCTGATTCTTGTTTTCAGTCAGCTGGTTATTAATGCGCTCTATTTCAAATTGCTTCTCAGCAATTTCATGGCTCAATTCCGCAACACTTTTATTATGTGCGATTAACTTTTCAACTAATTGCCTATCAGTTAAAAGCTGCTTATAAGCAATTAACTGACCAGCACCTTGAGCAGCACCAAACTTAAATAAGTGTGTTGACTGTTGTTGTGCTAATAAGTCAGCGAGCTGTTCTAAATAGTCGGTATTGTCACGTAATACATGGGTTGAGTATTTGGCGGAATAAAGCCCCAACGGATCCAAAACAAGCTGATATTTCGCAAAGTCTTTCGATAAATACTGGGGATGCCATTGCGTTGAATTAAAGAAATAAGGGTAGGAAGACAATAGCAAAGACTGGTGTGCTGAACCAGTTTGTTGTGCTGTTGTGTTTTCAGGTAATGGACATTCAGACAACGGCACCGTTGTTTTTTCTGTTGGTTGTGTAACAACCTTTGTCGTCGTGACTTTTGGCTGAGTTTGTTTCGTTACCGAACCTTGTGCCTTAGGCTGAGTTCGTACAGACGTTTTTCCTTGCCCAACGTTTCTACCCGCCGCAGATTTGGATTTTTCTTTTGGCTCAGGCGCAAGTGGTAAAGATGAAAATGAGTCATAGCCCTGACTTTGAATATTCAGTGGTTTTTCAGGCAATTTTCCTTCCTGCTCTAATTGCAGGTAAGTGTCAAAGTCATCAATGACGTTATTAAAGCTATCCGATTTTGCTAATTGACTAAAAGTAGCCGAAAAAATGGCCAATGATATACAAAGCCTTAGGTTAATTCTCATAATCCACTAATTTTTTCCAATGTTGATTCGGTAGACAAGACTGAGTTATAACGAACTTTGGCACAAAGCACCTTTGTTTTAGCTTCTATTGCCATCTGTAATAATTCGATCGTATCTGGACTCGCTGTTGAGGAGACTTGTTTATAGAGTTGATTTATTTCGCTCACCTCTTTAAACGAACCAACTAAGCGATTGTAATCTGCTGGTGACAGTGTTTTTAAAGCATTAAGCTCTTTAATGCAGGTATTTAAATGTTGAAATGATTCTTGGTCATTTCCAGTGGCATTTAATCCCATCGAACGCTGTTCTGTCGGTTTTTTACTAATAGCCGAGTTTAAAGCAGACTGGGAATCAGCATAGGAATAATCCATATACTGCTGTTTTGTTTCAGAAGAATTAGAAGCAGATGCGGTTGAGGTTATCGCTTCCTTTTTCTCTGTATTATCCGTGTGATAGCCCAAAGAACAGCCAGAGAGCATCGTCGTCCCAACTAAAAGCAGAGATGCAACAATAAATTTATCTTTTAAAAACATATGGTTACCTTACCAGCACTTTTTCTTCGCTATTATAATGAGATCCAAGAAACCTAGTGTAAGCTAAAATTTATCTATTTTCTATAATCCCCAATCTAGAAATAGATTCATCTCATAAATTTTGGTTAATTATTTTAATCTTAGCATTAAATCAGAACTAACCACACTCTTTTTAATGTGACAATAAACTAAAGAACACTTAATTTGAGTTTTATAAATAATCACGACAACAAATTATCATCTTACAAACCGAGTGGTAACTTTTATTTGGTAAATGATCTGTTATCTCAAGCGAGTCGCTATAGGAAATTGATTTTTCGAATAAAGTAAAATATTTCAATTGAGAAATATTTTCTAACAAAAAAATAAATTGACAGCGTTACACGATTGGCATTGGCTTAAATAAATTACACTTAATATGTTATCAATATAATTTATATTGATTATGTGTTTTTACCTACTTGGGAATAATAGATAATCTATATCTATTACCATACAAATATATCACTCAATCAGTTTCACTTAAGTTACGATTTTATCGTGTTAGACGGTCTTCTTTTATGAATTAAATAGTTTGGGATGAGATAAAATTATGCCCAGAAATATCTGGGCATAATGATGGTATCAAATTAAGCTTTCGATGGGCGTAATGCAGGGAATAAAATAACATCACGAATAGTATGGCTGTCGGTAAACAACATCACCATACGGTCAATACCAATGCCTAACCCAGCAGTTGGTGGTAAACCATGTTCTAATGCCGTCACATAGTCTTCATCATAGAACATTGCTTCATCATCGCCTTCATCTTTATGACGAACTTGTTCAGCAAAACGTTCCGCTTGGTCTTCTGCATCATTCAACTCAGAGAAACCATTACCGATTTCACGGCCACCAATAAAGAATTCAAAACGATCCGTAATAAACGGATTGTCATCATTACGACGTGCCAAAGGCGAAACTTCCGCTGGGTATTCAATGATAAACGTTGGCTGGATCAAATGACTTTCAGCAACTTCTTCGAAAATTTCACACTGAACACGTCCTAATCCCCAACTCTTTTCAATCTTAATACCAAGAGATTGTGCAATCGCAACCGCTTTATCCATGTCATCCAAATCGGCAACATTGGTTTCAGGACGATACTTGCAAATGGCTTCTTTCATTGTCAATTTGGCAAATGGTTTGCCAAAATCGAACTCTTGATCACCATATTTCACCACGGTGTTACCAAGTACTTTTTGCGCTAGCGTACGGAATAATTCCTCGGTCAAGTCGATCAAGTCGCGATAGTCCGCATATGCCATATAGAGTTCCATCATAGTGAACTCAGGGTTATGACGTGGTGATAAACCTTCATTACGGAAGTTACGGTTGATTTCAAACACACGCTCGAAGCCACCAACAACCAAACGCTTTAGATATAGCTCAGGCGCAATACGCAAGTACATGTCAATATCAAGTGCATTATGGTGGGTAATAAATGGACGAGCAGAAGCACCACCAGGAATGACCTGCATCATTGGTGTTTCAACTTCCATAAAGCCTTTGCCTACCATAAAATTGCGTAATTCGGCCAAGATTTTAGAACGAACCATGAAGGTATGGCGTGATTCATCATTAGCAATTAGGTCAAGGTAACGTTGACGATAACGAGTTTCCTGATCGGCTAGACCGTGGAACTTGTCTGGTAACGGACGTAATGCTTTGGTTAACAAACGCACTTCGTGGCAGTGAACGGTTAATTCACCTGTTTTGGTTTTAAATAAGCGACCTTTTGCACCTAAAATATCGCCTAAATCCCATTTCTTAAATTGTTCGTTATAAACGCCTTCCGCTAAATCATCGCGAGAAACATAAATTTGAATACGACCACCCACATCTTGCAGTGTCGCAAATGATGCTTTCCCCATAATACGGCGCGTCATCATACGGCCCGCAATGGCAACTTCGATGTTTAAATCTTCGAGTTCTTCTGCGGATTTTTCATCGTACTGTGCGTGGATCTTATCCGACGTGATATCACGACGGAAATCATTTGGGAATGGAACCCCTTTTTCACGTAAAGTGACCAGTTTTTCTCTACGTGTTTTTAATTCGTTATTCAAATCGGGGGCTTGTTCTGCGCCCTGTTGTTGCTGAGACATTTTTTCCTCACAGGCCAGCTTTCAAGCTAGCTTCAATGAATTTATCCAAATCACCATCCAGTACGGCTTGCGTATTTCGCGTTTCCACACCAGTACGTAAATCTTTAATACGTGCATCATCAAGGACATAAGAACGAATTTGGCTTCCCCAACCAATATCCGATTTATTCTCTTCCATCGCTTGTTTGTCAGCATTCTTTTTCTGCATTTCCAGTTCGTACAGCTTCGCTTTCAACTGGCGCATAGCTTGATCTTTGTTTTTATGTTGCGAGCGGTCATTTTGACACTGGGTCACAATATTGGTCGGTATGTGGGTAATACGTACCGCTGATTCTGTTTTGTTGACGTGCTGCCCACCCGCACCAGACGCACGGTACACATCAATGCGTAAATCAGCTGGGTTAATTTCGATATCAATATCGTCATCAACTTCTGGGTAAATAAATGCTGAACTAAATGAAGTATGACGACGCCCACCAGAGTCAAAGGGACTTTTACGAACTAAGCGATGAACACCGGACTCGGTTTTAAGCCATCCGTACGCGTAATCCCCAATGACTTTAATTGTTGCGGATTTTAAACCGGCAACGTCACCGTCTGACTCTTCAATAATTTCTGTTTTGAAACCTTTCGATTCAGCCCAACGGAGATACATACGCATCAGCATACTTGCCCAATCTTGCGCTTCCGTACCACCAGAGCCGGCTTGTAGATCGATATAGCAATCGGCACTGTCATATTCACCAGAGAACATCCGGCGAAACTCAAGTTGTTCTAATTTGCCCTGTAGCTGATTTAACTCTTCACCCGCTTCATTAAAGGTATCTTCATCATCGGCTTCAATTGCCAGTTCAAGTAAACCTTCCACATCTTCAAGGCCTTGAGTCAGCTGATCGATAGTATCGACGATAGCTTCAAGCGATGAGCGCTCTTTACCTAACGCCTGTGCTCTTTCAGGCTCATTCCAAACATCAGGTTGTTCAAGCTCTGCGTTAACTTCTTCTAAGCGTTCTTTCTTGGCATCATAGTCAAAGATACCCCCTAAGAACCGCTGTGCGCTCAGACAAGTCCTGAATCTTACTTTTTACTGGGTTTATTTCAAACGTCATTTTTCAATGTCTTATGTTTGGTCGTTATAAATAGAATGAATTCTTTAGAAACCGTCAATTATAACGAAATTTCCGCAAAGTTTATAGCACCATGAAAATCAATATTGCAATAAACACGCTCGGCTAAGGTAAACGCATTATTCGGGCCAAATATGTTCAATCATTAATTGCATACTCTTTTGCCCTCGAAACTCATTCACATCAAGTTTAAACGCTATCTTAGCGCGTTTGACACTATGGTCAGGCCACCGCCGTACATCGATATTAAACATAATGGCATCGAGCATCGGCCCACCACTGACAGGTTCTAACATCAATTTAAGATGACGCTCACCGACGATTCGTTGTTGTAAAAGTTGAAAGTGCCCATCAAACACAGGCTCGGGGAATGCTTGCCCCCACGGGCCACTCTCACGTAACAACTCTGCTGTTTCTAGCGTGTACTCATTCTGTTTCAATTCACCATCACTCCAGACCACACCGGCTAATTGTTCAGGATGAATGAGCTCCCCCATTAATAACTCAAAATGGTGCTTAAATAATTCAAATTTAGTTTCCTCAAGGCTTAGCCCGGCTGCCATCGCATGTCCACCAAATTTTTGCATAAGTCCAGGCTGTAAGGTATTTAAACGCTCTAATGCATCGCGCATATGCACACCGGGCACTGAGCGTCCAGAACCTTTGAGAGTGCCATCTCCTGCGGGCGCAAAAGCAATGACGGGACGATGGTATTGTTCTTTAATTCTTGAAGCCAAAATACCCACCACACCTTGATGCCATTCGGGGTGATAAATCGCCAGACCATTCGGTAACTGGCTGTCACCATACTCAATTTTATTAAATAAAACAGAGGCCTCTTGCTGCATACCCACTTCAATTTCGCGTCGAGCTTGGTTCAAACCATCCAGTTCGTTAGCCAGTTCTCTCGCATAAGCCATATCATCAGTCAGTAATAATTCAATACTGACTGACATATCATCCAAACGGCCTGCCGCGTTCAATCGAGGGCCTAACGCAAAACCAAAGTCATTGGCGACTAGGCGAGAACATTCTCGCTTTGAGACTTCAATAAGCGCTTTAATGCCCGCACAGCAGCGCCCTGCTCTTACTCGGTTTAATCCTTGATGCACTAAAATACGGTTATTTGTATCAAGAGGCACCACATCGGCAACCGTTCCAAGCGCAACTAAGTCTAAATATTCGGCTAAATTAGGTTCTTTTAGGCCTTGCTTAACAAACCAGCCTTCTTGTCGTAATTTCGCTCGTAATGCTGACATCAGATAAAATGTGACCCCGACTCCCGCTAAGGATTTAGAGGCAAACTGGCAGTTTTCTAAATTAGGATTAATGATCGCATCTGCCTTGGGTAACGTTTCTCCAGGTAAATGGTGGTCGGTAACTATCACTTTAATATCAAGTTGATGGGCAAATTCGACCCCTTCATGTGAGGAGATACCATTATCAACGGTAATGATAAGGTCGGCCCCTCGATGATGGGCTTCCTCCACGACTAAAGGGGTTAATCCATAACCATTTTCAAATCGATTTGGCACAATGTAATTTAGGTTTGCATACCCCATCGCTTTCAAGGCGCGCATCGCGAGTGCGGTACTCGTTGCACCATCAGCATCGAAATCACCAACAATCGTGATAACGCGATGGTTTTCGAGTGCGTCATACAGCAGTGATAGCGCATGATCGATACCTGATAATGCACGGTAATCCAATAAGTTAGCCGCTTTACGTTCTAATTGAGCAATATCGGTAATGCCTCTATGGGCATAAACTCGCTGAAGGATCTCAGGAAAACCGTCCAATGTTTTCATGTCATCCGCGAGTGTTCGCCGTTGTAAAAAAGTTTCTACATTCACGATAGTTAACTATTTTTGTTCGAGTATTTTTAAAAGATCATCAGGGGCTAAATAACCTGAAAGCAGCTGGCCATCAGGTAAAACAATCGCTGGTGTACCTGTCATTTTAAACTGGCTACCGAGTTTCATATGTTTACTGAGATCAATTTTACAGTCATCAATGATCGCCACTTCATCGCCCTTAAATGCTTTAGTTAACGCATTCTGAGGCAATGCGTTACACCAAATTGATGCCATCTGTTTTGCTGACTCATGATTTAAACCTTGTCGAGGATATGCGAGGTAGCGTACTGTCACGCCTTTATCATTGAGTTCACCCACAGACTCATGAAGTTTTTTACAGTAACCACAGGTGATATCGGTAAATACCGTCACGACATACTTCTCTTTCGGTGCCTTAAATACAATCATTTCATCTTTTAATGCATCAGCCTTTTTCAGCAACGGCTGATTCGAAATATTGACTGGCACTTTGCCGCTTAAATCATAAATCGGTCCTTGCACCAGATATTTACCATCATCAGTGACATAAATAATGCCATCTGAGGTATCGATTGTGTTTAACCCCACGATTGGCGATGGCTTAATTGATTCCACAGATATGTTATACCTTGCCAGTTTTTCTTCGATAACCTTATCGTCAGTTGCAGCAGGTATCGATGTGGAAAATGTCGCAATGCAAGCTGCCCATAATAATAATTTACGTTTCATAATTATCCTTTTACGCACACTACCCCCGTGGGTGGTGTTGCTCATGTAACACGCGCAAACGTTCTGTTGCGACATGTGTATAAATTTGTGTAGTAGAGAGATCACTATGTCCTAACAACATTTGCACAACGCGTAAATCTGCGCCGTGATTCAATAAATGGGTCGCAAATGCATGACGTAGAACGTGGGGTGATAATGCTTCAGAATCTATATTCGCAATCACAGCATAATGCTTAATACGGTGCCAAAATGTCTGGCGCGTCATTTGAGTGCCACGTTTACTTGGAAATAGCACATCGCTAGCCTTGCCGTTCAGTAATTCAGGTCTACCTTCTTGAATATATTTTTCCACCCAATAAATAGCTTCTTCTCCCAATGGGATCAACCGTTCTTTATCGCCCTTCCCGACGACGCGAATAACACCTTGCCGCAAACTCATATCAGAGAATGTTAACCCGACCAGCTCAGAAACACGTAACCCACAGGCATACAGGACTTCAAGCATTGCCTTATCACGAAGCTCCAGTGAATCTTCAATTGCTGGGGCATTCAGCAAATCTTCAACTTGTTGTTCGCTTAAATCTTTTGGCAAGCGCTGCGGTATTTTAGGTGCTGCAATCACCGCTGAAGGGTCATCGTTCCGTATTTTTTCACGGCATAAATATTGAAATAACCGACGAATCGCGCTCAGCAAACGCGCTGAACTTGCTGCTTTATAACCACTATCAATACGTTCAGCCAGAAAAGTTTGCAAATCTATCGATTGAACATTTTCTAAATGCAATTGGTTCGCGTCTAACCATTTATCGAGTGATTGCAAATCTAAACGATAAGATGCTAAGGTATTTTCAGCGAGATCCTGTTCCAGCCAAATTGTATCAAGAAACTGCTCAATTAATGGATTAAGTTGTTTTATTTCCACGCTACCTGTGTTCCCCTTCATCATTACCACACAATCGAGTCTGCCCGAATAGCATTCATTCTGTTACAATACCTCTCTACTGCAATGAAAACTAGTTACATTAACATGAAAATAGGTCTCTTTTACGGTTCTAGTACTTGTTATACCGAAATCGTCGCTGAAAAAATACGCGATATCCTCGGCGACGATTTAGTGACATTACATAACGTCAACGACACACCTCCTGAATTAATGGAACAGTATGACACCTTAATTTTGGGGATCCCTACGTGGGATTTTGGTGAAATACAAGAAGACTGGCTAGCCATTTGGGATGCACTTCCCAAACTTGATTTGAACAACAAGATTGTTGCCATGTATGGGATGGGCGACCAAATTGACTATAGTGAATGGTTTCTCGATGCACTCGGTATGCTTTACCACCAGCTAAAACCAACAGGGGTTAAATTTATCGGTTTCTGGCCACTCGATGGTTATGAATTCGAAAGTCCTAAACCATTGACTGAAGATGGAACACAATTTGTTGGTTTAGCGTTAGATGACGTTAACCAATTTGAAGAAACCGATGAGCGTATTGCCAAATGGTGTATGCAAATTTTAACCGAGCTGGAACAATTATTATAACTATCTAATAGTTATATTTTCTATTACTGCAATATTATCTAAGATTAAATATCTGGATATTGCAGTAATAGTTGATTTAAATTACGCCAGCTTTCTTCAGATAACGCATCCTTTGCTATCCATAAGCGGATTTTCTGTTGCTTACCTTGTAGTGCACTTAGCGTCAATAATATACCAACACGACTACACCACGGCTGCTTAATAATATTCCACTCGTTTTTTTTCCATTGCACCTTGTTGCCATTCACGAGCACTGCGGTGCCTTTAATTTTACTGATACTTTTTTGGCTTTTAGCCCAACTTGCAATCACAATGGCAAGTAAAGGTAACCAGACCATGGAATTACCTGGCGCCCACGGTGCTACCAATAAAATAAAACCTACCAGCCCGTGTGCACAGGTTGAAAAAAGTTGTGTCTTCCATGAAATGGAAAGATTAGATTTCCACAGGACCACGATTTTTATTTCTTTCCTGAATCAATTTAACCATACCAAACAACTCTTCATCATCTGGACGCCCGTGATTCATTAACCAGTTAAATAGGTCTGGATCAGCGCACTCAAGTAAACGGACGAAAGTCTGTTTGTCCTTATCGGAAAGGCTATCATACTCATACTCAAAGAATGGCATGATGGAAATATCCAATTCACGCATACCACGGCGGCAAGCCCAATGAATTCTTGCTTTGTTCTCTATATCCATTCCGTTACGACCTTACTTTGTTACATTTAACTGATAAGATTGATTATTTTCAACACTCTAACAGATAATCGATTAGGAAAACATGACCTATAGTACAATGTCGCTAATTTCCATGCCTCATGGCGCTTTTATCTAAGAATGATAATTAAAAATATTGAATAATTGATGGTGCATCATAATAACTACTTGCAATGTTATCCAGCTCTTTTACCATTAACCACCTTCTGATCAGAAAGAAAAAACAGGTGAAATCATGACTACTGAAGTTGCTCACTCTCAACAATTCCCCCTCGATTCTCAGTCTTTACCACTTATATTGATTTCACTGGAAAACTGGGGGCTGATTCACTCACATGGCCTTGATGCTGAAAAATACCTTCAAGGGCAAGTGACTGCCGACGTGGCCGCATTGACACCCTCTCAACATACCTTAACCGCCCATTGTGACCCAAAAGGTAAAATGTGGAGTAATTTACGTCTATTCCACCATCTTGATGGCTTTTCTTATATCGTAAGAAACAGCCTCATCGAGAGCCAGTTAGCGGAACTGAAAAAATACGCGGTTTTCTCAAAAGTGACCTTTGAACAAAAAAATGATTTGAAGCTACTTGGTATTGCCGGAGAAGGCGCTAAAGAGGCACTCGCTCGTGTGTTCAGTACCCTCCCCGATGCTGAAAATCAAGTTGTCGTTGATGGAGACTCTACGATCCTTCACTTTGCACTCCCCAAAGAGCGTTTTCTCGTTATTACTGGCAATGATTCTGCCGAGAAAATATCGAATGCACTCAATGCTCCTATGGTAGGCGATGACCAATGGCTTTCTTTAGACATTGAAGCGGGGTATGCAATTATCGATCAAGCAAATAGCGCGCAACACCTGCCACAAGCTACCAACCTACAAGCACTGCCTTTCGGAATTAGCTTTAAAAAAGGGTGTTATACCGGACAAGAAATGGTCGCTCGTGCGAAATTCCGCGGTGCAAACAAACGCGCGATGTATTGGCTAAAAGGCAACTCAACCTCCGTACCTGCGATTGGTGAAGGCGTTGAATGGCAACTTGGTGACAAGTGGCGTCGTACAGGCACAGTGCTTGCCGCAGTCAAATTAGCAAATGGTGACGTCAACATTCAGGTCATTATGAATAATGACATGGAAGCAGACAGTGTCTTTCGTGTTATTGGCGATGAAAACAGTCACCTGACTATCCAGCCACTCCCATACTCTTTGGAAGAAGAACAATAATTGAGGTTTTTATGTCATCAGTAACAGGTAATAAGCCAGTAGACGTGTTAAATTTTGGCGATTTTACCGAAGTGATCCAATTCTTAATGGAATTGGATAAGCTAAAAAGTGTTTATCGCAAAAACAAGTTGCTCAACAATGAAAGACAAGAAAACACAGCGGAACATAGTTGGCAATTCGCGATGGCAGCGATGAGCTTTGCCCCTTATGTGAAAGGGGTGAATGTTGATCATGCCATCAAATTAGCCTTGGTTCATGATGTGGTTGAAATCGATGCTGGTGATGTACTGGTGTATGATGTTGCCGCACGAGAAGCAATCCGCGAACAAGAGGTAAAAGCGGCTGTTCGTATTTTCGGCCTGCTTCCCTCTCCGCAAAATGAACAATTTTTAGCCTTGTGGAATGAATATGATGCGGCTGAAACGTTAGATGCTAAGTTTGCCAACGTCATTGATAGAACCATTCCAATGCTTTTAAATTTACATAATCAAGGGCAGAGCTGGGTTGAAAATAATATTCGTCTTGAGCAAGTTATCGCTCGAAATGAGTTTATTGAAGAGGTTTTCCCTGAGTTTTGGGAGCAGTTGTTACCACAATTAAAAATTGCTCAACAAAAAGGCTGGTTATTGTAAGCCTCTCTTAAAATAACAAGACCCCCAATCATTGATTATTCAACGATTGGGGGTCACTTCTAATAGACTACTTGCTTGTTACTGCCAGCAGACTGACTAAATATAATCTTCAATCGGCACACACGAACAATGCAGATGACGATCGCCATACACATCATCCAAACGTTTCACGGCAGGCCAATATTTGTTAGCTTTGGTTGCTGAAGTCGGGAACACCGCCAACTCTCGACTATAAGCATGTTCCCATTGCTCAACAAGCTCTGTTTGAACATGTGGAGCGTTCACCAAAGGGTTATCCTCTAGGGTCCACTCACCATTAGCGACTTTGTCAATCTCATTACGAATCGATAACATTGCTTCGATAAAACGGTCAATCTCAACAAGGCTTTCAGACTCCGTTGGCTCAATCATCAAGGTTCCCGCAACAGGGAATGACATCGTTGGCGCATGGAATCCATAATCGATCAGACGTTTTGCGATGTCTAATTCACTGATCCCTGTATCCTTCTTAATCGGGCGCAAATCAACGATACATTCATGCGCAACATAACCATCGCGACCGGTATACAGGATGTCATAGCGACCTTGTAAGCGTTTAGCTATATAGTTTGCATTTAAAATAGCGACTTGACTCGCTCTTCTCAAACCGTAGGAGCCCATCATGCGGATGTACATCCAGCTGATAGGTAGGATAGAAGCACTGCCAAATGGTGCTGCTGAAACGGCGCCTTGTTCCGTAACCATCTCGTGCTCAACCACGGAATGCCCCGGTACAAATGGTGCTAAATGTTTTTTCACACCAATGGGTCCCATGCCCGGTCCACCACCACCATGAGGAATACAGAACGTTTTGTGTAAATTCAGGTGGGAAACATCGGCACCAATATAGCCCGGTGTTGTCAGACCAACTTGAGCGTTCATGTTGGCACCATCAAGGTACACTTGCCCACCAAACTGATGAACGATTTCACAAACCTCTTTAATACTCTCTTCGTATACCCCATGCGTTGACGGATAGGTCACCATCACACAAGAAAGATCAGCACGATGTTTTTCCGCTTGTTGACGTAAATCTGTCAGGTCAATATTGCCTTCGTCGTCACACCGCACCACCACGACTTCCATACCCGCCATATGTGCCGATGCAGGGTTGGTACCATGCGCTGAGGCAGGGATCAAACAAATGTGACGATGACCTTCATTTCGACTTTCATGATAGCGTCGGATAGCCAATAGCCCCGCATACTCACCTTGTGCGCCGGAGTTAGGCTGCATACAAACCGCATCATAACCTGTCAACTGAACAAGCCAATGCGATAGCTGTTCGATCATTTGGTGGTAACCTTGCGCTTGTTCTGGCGGGCAGAAAGGATGCATTTCACCAAATTCAGGCCAAGTGATGGGTAACATCTCAGCCGCCGCATTCAGTTTCATGGTGCAAGAACCTAATGGGATCATCGCCTGATTCAGCGCTAAATCTTTACGCTCTAAGCTATGCATATAGCGCATCATTTCCGTTTCACTGTGATAGCGATTGAAATTTGGATGTGACAAAATCACATCATTTCGTTGCATTGCAGGGCTAATCGCACTCTCAGCAGATGCAACCTGCTTATCCAGTTTTTCGAAATCTAACTTTTGCTCACTACCCGTGATAATAGTGAATAACTCATTCAAATCTTGTCGCGTGGTTGTTTCATTAAAGGTAACACCTACAGCGCCATGAATATCACTACGCAAGTTAACTTTCGCTTTTTCTGCACGTGCGAGAACAGCTGCTTTATCTGCAACTTCGATAGATAAGGTATCAAACCAGCTGTGATGGCGTAACGTAACCCCCGCATCCTCTAACGCTTTAGCAAAAATAGACGTAAAACGATGAATACGTTCTGCAATCAATTTTAACCCTTGTGGGCCATGGTACACCGCATACATAGCCGCAATGTTTGCTAACAGAACTTGAGAGGTACAAATATTTGAGTTCGCCTTCTCACGACGAATATGCTGTTCACGAGTTTGCATCGCCATACGTAATGCCGTGTTACCCGCCGCATCACGAGATACCCCAATAATACGACCGGGCATGGCACGTTTATATTCATCACGACAAGCAAAGAACGCTGCATGTGGGCCACCATAGCCCATAGGCACACCAAAACGTTGCGCCGAGCCAAATACGATATCAGCCCCCTGTTTTCCAGGAGCCGTTAGCACCACCAGAGCCATCATTTCAGCCGCGACACAGCTAATAATCTTACGCGCTTTTAATTTAGCCAACAGCTCGCTGTAATCATGCACCTCACCTGTCGACCCAACTTGCTGTAATAAAGCGCCAAAAACACCCTCGTGCTCAAGCACTTTTTCTGCTTTATCAACAATCACTTCAAAACCAAATGTGTTCGCTCGAGTACGGACTACATCCAATGTTTGAGGGTGAATATCATCTGCGACAAAAAAACGTTCAGCTTCTTTCAGTTTACTGATCCGTTTTGCCATTGCCATTGCTTCTGCGGCCGCTGTCGCTTCATCTAAGAGGGAAGCGGACGCTAGCTCTAAGCCAGTTAGATCAATGGTTAATTGTTGGAAGTTTAACAAGGATTCTAAACGACCTTGAGAAACTTCAGGTTGATAAGGGGTATACGCTGTATACCAACCCGGATTTTCCAGTAAGTTACGTAAAATCACAGGCGGTAAAATGGCTGGGGCATACCCCATGCCAATATAATTTTTATAACGTTTATTCAGGCTTGCAATCGCTTTCAACTCGGCAAGTGCTTCTTGTTCCGTCGCACCACTGCCTACTCTGGGCGGTTCAGCTAATAAAATCGCTTTCGGGACAATATCGTCCGTTAATGCATCAAGGGATGTGGCCCCCACAGTGTCCAACATGGTTTTTACTTGTTGTTCTGAAGGACCGATGTGGCGTTGAATAAATTCCGAACGGTTTTCTAATTGACTCAGAGACATCGTCATATCTATGTTCCCATTCCTAATATCTGCAACAACAGGGTTGGTATAAAAGCAAAACGCCCCGTAATACAGTCATTACGGGGCGTTAGTTGTGTTATTCGTCTTCTTCGAGTAACGCAGAATAAGCATCTGCATCTAACAAATCAGCTAATTCTGACTCATCAGAGATTTTTATACGGAAGATCCAACCTTCTTGGTAAGGCTGTTCATTGACTAACTCTGGAGAGTCACCAAGAGCTTCGTTAACTTCAATGATTTCTCCACTTAGTGGAACATAAATATCCGATGCCGCCTTAACAGATTCTACAACCGCACATTCACTACCAATATCCACCGAGCTTCCCACTTCAGGTAGATCGACAAACACCATATCACCTAATAATTCTTGTGCATGCTCAGTAATACCTACGGTGTATACACCATCACCTTCATGACGGACCCACTCATGTTCACGGGTATATTTCAGCTCAGCAGGAACATTACTCATCATCAACCTCACTCTTATTTACAAATTTTTTAGATAGATAGGATTTAACTCGTCTTAAACAAGCGCCTTTCCTTCCCGAACAAATCCCGGTTTTACCACCTCAACTGGCATTTCTCGGTTACGTATTTCAACAATAGCTTTATCTTGTATTTCTTTTGGTACACGCGCCAAAGCAATACTAAAACCGAGCGTTGGCGAAAAAGAGCCGCTAGTAATGACGCCCTCTTGTAATTTGCCTAGATCGTCAGTAAAACGTACCGTTTGACCCGCCCGTAATATGCCTTTTTCACGCATTACGATACCAACTAGTTTTTCTGTGCCTTGTTCTTTCAACTTCTCTAATGCTTCACGCCCAATAAACTGGCGCTCTTCAGGTTTCCAAGCAATCGTCCACCCCATATTGGCGGCCAGCGGTGAAATGCTTTCATCCATATCTTGGCCATATAAGTTCATACCGGCCTCAAGACGTAGCGTATCACGAGCCCCTAATCCTGCTGGATGCACACCGGCTTTAACTAGCTGACGCCAAAAATCAATCACTTGCTCTTTCGGTAAAGCGATTTCATACCCTTTTTCGCCCGTATAACCGGTTGTCGCAATGAACAAATCATCAACTTGAATACCATAGAAAGGTTTCATGTCAGCAAGTTGTGCACATTGCGCTTGAGTCAGCAGAGAGTGAACTTTTTGTTGTGCTGTAGGGCCTTGAACGGCTAATAGCGCAAGATCATCACGAACGTGAATAGAAACGGCATATGATTTAACATGCTCTTCAATCCATGCAATATCTTTATCACGGGTTGCAGAGTTGACGACAAGACGATAAAAGTCATCATCAAGATAATAAACGATCAGGTCATCAATCACGCCACCAGAGGCATTTAGCATGCCGGTATAGAGTGCTTTTCCCTTATCAGTCAGCTTGGCAATGTCATTTGCCAAAAGATAGCGAAGGAAATCACGGCAACCTTCACCATGTAAATCAACAATAGTCATGTGGGAGACATCAAACATCCCAGCCTCGGTTCTCACTAAATTATGTTCATTGATTTGTGAACCGTAGTGCAGTGGCATCATCCAACCATGAAAGTCCACCATTTTCGCACCGCAAGCAATATGTTCATCATATAGCGGGGTCTGCTTTGCCATGAATACCCTCTTTACATTTGAATAAGATAGGGTGAGCGTTACTCTTTTTTATGCAGAGAAAAGACCTATGACTCCACAACCAATAACGCTACGCAAACGATAACATCTTATTAAAAACTACCACTGTTTTTAGTAAGAAACCATTAAAAAAAATAGGGCTACCGATACTCTGTATTACTGATTACAAGGGATATAATCCAGCTAAATTTGTTAAAAAATTGAGAATGATCACTCAATACCACCATATTTGGTGTAAAAGAGTAGACTTAATCAACGTGTGTTCACAGAAGTTAGCGAAAAATCAATCTTAGCACTCAGTCATAAAATTAGTAAAACTAATCCGAAAACTGATTGTAATTAGAATTTCTCAGTCATTGACAATTAAATTAATGATGACATTAAAAACCGTAAGGCAGGATGAGCCATCACATAAAGATGGGTATTTTTAACCTATCAGGAAGGAAAGATTGGTGGAAAATATGGCCACCAATCTATAGAAAGGGATTATTCCGCGGAATCAATTTGAATTTTTTGTAGCCACTCAGGCATATCAAATAAGCCCATAGCATGGTTAAGAAGTTGGGGTTTAACACCAGGTAAACTATCCGCGAGCACTAAGCCTAAATCGCGGAATAATTTTTTAGCGGGGTTATTGCCATCAAACAATTCACGGAACCCTTGCATGCCCGCTAACATCAACGCTGCACTATGCTTACGATGACGTTCGAAAGTACGCAAATAAAAATATTGTCCAAAATCTTTGCCTTCACGATGTAATCGTTTGATTTCACCGAGTAACATCGCCACATCCATAAAGCCTAAGTTAACGCCCTGTCCAGCCAGTGGGTGGATGGTGTGTGCGGCATCCCCGAGAAGCGCTAAACGTTGCGCGGCAAATTGACGTGCATACCGTCCTGTTAGCGGAATAGTCAATCTATCGCTTTCTAAATGACACAACCCTAAGCGGGTATCAAACGCCACGGCCAATTCTTTTTCAAAACTGGCTTTATCAAGCTGCTGACGTCTAGCCGCTTCTGTTGCAGGTTGAGACCACACAATAGAACAGAGATGAGGGTCAGTTAAAGGAAGGAATGCAAGTATCCCTTTCCCATCAAAAGCTTGACGTGCTATGGCCTCATGAGGTTGTTCCGTACGAATAGTCGCCACTAACGCCGTGTGCTCATAATCCCAAAACGTCAATGGAATATCTGCATGCCCACGCAACCAAGAGTTCGCACCATCGGCTCCAACAATCAACCTTGCTGTAAGCATTGAGTCATCAGAGAGTGTAATAAACACATCATTTTCCCCCCAAACCACCTTTTGAATCGTTGCGGGGGCGAATAAAGTGATATCTCGGGATGACGAGGCCTTTTGCCAGAGCGCATCTCGGATAACATGATTTTCAATAATATGCCCTAAATGGGAAAGATTTTGCTCTTTAGCAGAAAACTGGATACGGCCAAAACTATCGTTATCCCAGACCTCCATACCTTTGTAGGCCGATGCTCTCATCGATTTAATCGTTGACCAAACAGCTAAATAGCTTAATAACTTTTCACTTGCTGCGTTAATAGCAGAAACCCTAAGGGTGTATGGTTCATTCTCAGAAAACGGCTGTTTTGCTGGCTGAGGTTCAATAACAGCAACACGTAATCCTGTTCCTTCTAAACCACAAGCCAATGCTAACCCAACCATACCACCACCGGCGATAACCACATCAAACGATTGCATATTTTTATTCCTCTTAGTTTTGTGGTTATTGTTCCGCGACCCAGCCAAGTGTTTGACGAGCTAAAACATCACGTACTGACGGTAACATTTCCATTGCCATTAAACCTAAATTACGTCCAACCACTAACGGTAAACAACGATTTGCAAACACGCGCACTAAACCATCAGTCATTGTCACGGTTCGTTCTCTATCAATAGCTCGCGCTTGCTGATAGGTATTCAAAAGTGCATAAGCACCGATATCCTGCCCTTGTTGATGGGCGGCCACCACCGACTCAGCCAACTGCATGACATCACGGATCCCCAGATTAAAACCTTGACCTGCGATAGGGTGTAATGTTTGAGCCGCATTTCCCACCAAAACGGTGCGATGACTAATCGGATTTAACGCTTTTCGAAGTGATAACGGATAACAAAAACGGGTACCAACCTGAATGATTTTACCCAGACGCCATCCAAAAGCTTGTTGCAGCTTAGACATGAAGGTTTCATCATCCCACGTTTTGATAAGTTCCGCTTGCGCTTGTTGATGACACCATACTAAGGAGCTGCGTCCATGCGACATGGGTAATAACGCGAGTGGGCCAAATTCAGTAAAACGCTCAAACGCTTGCCCTTGTGGGTCAATTGATGTTTTAACATTCGCAATAATCGCCACTTGACCATAGTCATCCTGCTGCCACTGTACATGGCATGCTTGACCGACGGCTGAATGACTCCCATCCGCGGCCACTAAAAGAGCCCCTGAAAGGGTTTCACCGCTATCTAAGGTTACTGTAACGCTATCGTTGTGCCGTTGAATGTTTTCAACTTTTGCGGGGCAATACAACGAAACGCCCGCTGCTTTATGCAATAAATCAAATAACCGTGCACCGGCGTCATGTAACTCAATCACACTCCCTAATTCTGGAATATGGTAATCCTGTGCATGGATATTAACGAAACCAGCATGGCCTCTATCGGAAACATGAACATGAGTTATTGGTGTGACACAGTCAACGAATGAATCCCAAATACCAATTTTAGATAACCGCTGACATGTTCCATGAGCAAGTGCAATCGCCCTAGCATCAAACCCTGGGTGCTTTCCTTCTGGTAAGGCGGCCTCTACCAGCGAAACTGATAACCGTCCTTGGCTTAATGAAGAAATAGCCAGAGCCAAGGTTGCCCCTGCCATTCCACCACCAACAATAATCACGTTCATGTTGTATTTATTACCTTATTACAGCTTATTTAAGCATTGTTAGCTGCGGCCATTAATGCTTCTATTTCATCAGGGTCCTTCACCACTAAATCGGTCAAGTTTTCATTACCCGTTTCGGTAATCACAATGTCGTCTTCAATACGAATACCAATACCGCGATATTCTGGTGGTACATCTGCTTCAGGCGCAATATACAGTCCAGGTTCAACCGTCAATACCATTCCAGGTTCTAGAATGCGATCACGGTCAACGCCATAGAATCCAACATCATGAACATCTAACCCCAGCCAGTGGCTTAAACCATGCATAAAGAATGGGAAGTGTGCTTTGTTTTCGATCAATTGATCGACATCGCCATGTAAAATACCCAGCTCCACTAAGCCTTCCACTTTAATTCGAATGATTTTTTGTGTCACTTCATGAATGCTGGTACCAGGGCGATACAATTCTAAAGCGGTATTTAATGCTTTAAGAACGATATTGTAAATCGCTCGTTGTGGTTCAGTAAACTTACCATTTACAGGGAATGTACGGGTGATATCGCCTGCATAGCCATCAAACTCGGCCCCCGCATCAATTAACACCATTTCCCCATCTTTCATTTCACATTCATTTTCGGTGTAATGCAAAATACACGCATTTTCGCCACTACCAACAATCGAATTATACGATGGAAAACGTGCACCATGACGCGTAAATTCATACTCCAGCTCGCCACAGAGTTGATATTCATACATGCCCGGCCGACACGTTTTCATTGCACGAATGTGCGCTAATGCGGATATCTCACCAGCCTTACGCATCACGGCAATTTCAGCTTCTGATTTAAATAGACGCATTTCATGTACCAAAGGACGCCAATCAATGATTGTCTGTGGAGCTCGTAAGTTACGACGTCCCCCTTTGCGTAAAATATCGAGCGCGCCGAAAACTAACTTATCGGCATATTCAAATTCGCCTTGTGCATGATAAATGACATCAAGACCATTTAATAATTGATACAGTTGCTCTTCAATTTCATCAAAAGGCAGTGCTTTACTGATCCCTAATTTTTCCGGCGCAGCCTCTTGCCCTAACCGACGACCAAACCAAATTTCTGCGGTCAGGTCGCGAACACGGTTAAAGAGAACGGTGTGGCTGTGTTTTTCATCACTTTTAATTAACAGTAAAACGGCTTCAGGCTCACTAAACCCCGTCAAATAAAGAAAATCACTGTGCTGGCGATACGGGTATTCACAATCCGCGTTGCGTTGAGCGACGGGCGCTGAAAAAATAATAGCGGCACTTGCTGGCTCCATCTGAGCCAATAATGCGTTACGACGAGAAATAAATTCCTGTTTATTCATACCGTTTCTGCCTTATTATCTAGACTGTTGAGTTGAACGTTATACCTTTCTATTTTAAGCATATAGACTCGCCATTCTTCAAGTTGCCTCAGTACTGACACCATACAACGCTTTGAATGACGATGACTTCGCAAACATCCTAAGCTTCTTTCGAGTGTCACCTAGCAACAAGAAATTAGAGTACAACGGCAAGCGCTTAATCTGTATCTGTTTTGCCTTGTAAAGCGCGATTTAGCTCAAATAAGCAAATAGACTTAACAAAGCCAGACAGTATTAATGAAGAATAGGTTTATTATTCGCCGCTGTTTGCACTTTTTTGCCTTCGGTGAAAGAGATATAGCAAAGCTGTACAGCGACTCTGACATACTCCACCACCTCTTCCAACGCCTGTTCAAGCTCTTCTTGGTCTTCATCCTCATCGTAACCAAGCATGCCGATATTACGTAAATCAGTGATCACTTCACTGACTTCTTTTTTATCCGCTAATTTAGGTTGCGCCACACCAATTCCTAGTAAGAAATGATTAACCCAACCCGCTAAAGCATCCGCATGATCAAATACAGACGCATTGTCATCAGGAAAAAGCATAGAAAAAGCAAATTCGCTTTCATCTAACACTTGAAAAGTCGTATCGTAGAGTTCACGTAGCGGTTGAGCAACCGCTTGAGGGAAGGCTAAACCGTCATTAGCCAAATCATGGACTAATGTCTGCCAGCCGCCATCGCGGCTACCACCGCAAATCAGCCCAGTAATTAAGCCATGAATTTCTGCGGCGGTAAGTGCGATAGAATATTGTTGGAGAAGATTGTCCAACGTTTCATAGTTTGGTAAAGATTTTTGTATAGACATCTGAATTCGTCATGTTAGCTAATCATTCATGATATGCTACCATCAAGGATGGTCGCTGTACCAGTAAGCTTTTGAACTGTATTTTGAATAAAGCAACCAATACTAGTGAAATAACATCTATTACTTTACGCCGAGCATTGTATTTGCGGCGAGTCCTATTCGTATGGAGGTATCATGTCCGCACAACCTGTTGACATTCAAATATTTGGGCGCTCAATGAGAGTCAACTGCCCTGTCGAACAAAAAGAAGCCCTGATTGCATCAGCCCAAGAACTTGAGCAACGCCTTCAAGATCTTAAAGATAGAAGTGGGGTCACCAACACAGAACAGCTTATTTTTATCGTTGCATTGAACGTGTGTCACGAATTAACACAAGAAAAGACAAAAACGCGTGATTATGCATATAATATGGAAGAGAAAATAAAAATGCTGCAACAAACCATTGAGCAAGCATTACATGATCAGGTGAAAATTACTGAGAGGCAGGTTATGCCTATCGGCTAAATTTGCTTAATAATCATACATTAGTATAAAAAAATAAACAAAAATGGGGTTGCTTTTTCAATCCAAACTCATACAATGAAGTACATAGAGTAACGATATGTACTCAAACAAATTTCTCTGAGATGCTCGTCAGTGGGTAAGTCCCCTGAGCCGATATTTCAAAAAAATAGAATGTGGTTATTGCGCTGGTGAGCACGCCTGATTCGCTCAGGAAGCCTAAAGGTTGCTAAACTGCGTTCACCTTGAACCAAGGGTTCAAGGGTTACAGCCTACAACGGCATCTTGGAGACCCTCATTTTTCTGTGACACTTCCCCCTGAGTTTACGTCTAGTACTACCATCTCGCGCTCATTACGCTATACTTCCAACGCTTACTCACAAATTTATCAACCCTTTAATAATAATAGCGTTAATAGCCTCTGAGGTTGCGGATCTTATGGAAGATAAGTTATCAGTCATGCGTCAACAAATTCGCCAATCCGTTCGTCAATTACGCCGACAGTTGACTCCAGAGCAACAACAACTGGCCGCGAAAAACATCGTACAGCAGACTTTATCTCACCCTAAAATAGCTCAAGCGCAGCACATTGCTTTGTTTCTTTCTTTCGATGGTGAGATCCATACCCAGCCCTTAATCGATGCACTCTGGCAACAGGATAAAAAAGTCTACCTGCCTGTATTACACCCCTTTAGCCGTCATCATCTGCTGTTTTTAAACTATGCGCCAACGACGCAATTAATCAAAAATAGATTTAACATCGATGAGCCACCACTCGATGTCACTCAAGTGCTACCTATCAATCAGTTAGATATCATGATGATCCCATTAGTTGCCTTTGATGAACAAGGCCAACGTTTAGGCATGGGGGGTGGCTTTTATGATAGAACCTTAGCTAACTGGCAACAGAAAGGCTTTTACCCCATTGGTTTGGCACACGATTGCCAGCGCGTTCCCTTGCTCCCTGTGGCACATTGGGATATCCCGCTACCTGAAATTATTACGCCCCAAAAAATATGGCACTGGTGATCCAGTGCCATCATGTGTATTCAATCTCGTTGGTTAACGATTAATATAATAATCGTGCGCGGATCGTTCCCGGCAATTGTTTCAATTTAACCAAGATATCGTCAGCGTGGTCAGGTTGTTGAGTGATAATATCAATAACAACGTAACCTACATTTCCTGAAGTACGTAAATACTGACCAACAACGTTAATATTATTTTCAGTAAATACTTGGTTAATGCTATTCATCATACCAGGACGGTTTTCGTGAATATGCAGTAAACGGTTAGTATCTTCTGTATGAACTGGCAGAGAAACTTCAGGGAAGTTCACCGCAGAAAGCGTCGAGCCATTGTCTGAATATTTCGCTAATTTACTTGCGACTTCTAGCCCAATATTTTCTTGCGCTTCTTCCGTTGAACCACCGATATGCGGAGTCAAAATCACATTATCAAATTTGATTAGCTCACTAATGAAGGGATCATTCGGATCATTATTAGCAGCAGGCTCAGTCGGGAAGACATCGACAGCGGCACCCGATAAATGTTTACTCTCAAGGGCATCGGCTAAAGCAGGAATATCAACGACTGTTCCGCGTGAAGCGTTAATGAAAATAGCCCCTGGCTTCATCAATTCAAACTGCTCTTTTGCAAACATATTCTTGGTGCTCGCTGTTTCAGGCACATGCAAGCTGACCACATCACTCATGTTCAATAGCTCAGCCATTGAGCGCACCTGTGTCGCGTTACCAAGAGGCAGTTTATTTTCGATATCATAAAAATAAACATCCATACCAATGCCTTCAGCCAATATACCTAGCTGAGTACCGATATGACCATAACCCACAATCCCTAGACGCTTACCGCGCGCTTCAAAACAACCTTTAGCTTGTTTTTCCCAAATACCGCGGTGCGCTTTCATGTTCGCTTCAGGTATGCGACGTAACAATAACAGTAATTGACCAAGCACCATCTCAGCGACAGAACGGGTATTTGAGAACGGTGCATTAAAAACTGGGATACCGCGTTTAGCCGCAGCATCTAAATCCACTTGGTTTGTACCGATACAAAAACAACCAACAGCAACCAATTTTTCAGCTGCTGCAAAAATGTCTTCAGTCAGATGAGTACGGGAACGAATACCAACAAAACGCGCATCTTTAATTGCTTCTTTTAATTCTTCGTCCGACAACGCACTTTTGTGATATTCAATGTTGGTATAACCTGCTGCTTTTAAATTATCAACCGCGCTTTGGTGAACCCCTTCCAATAGTAAAAATTTAATTTTGTCTTTTTCCAAAGATACTTTGACCATTTACCCTACCCTATCATGCTTAAGATTTGTAACAGATGAACTGACCGTGTACCAACATAGCAAAAAACGGCACAGTATCAATACAATCGTTTGCCTATCCCCTCTCACTAAACGCGATGAAAAAGAAGTAATATGGTAGAAAATCAGGGTGAGTAACACAAAATAAGGATTTTGCCTGCACTATAAGCATTAGTGTGAGATATATCACCAAAATAATCATAAATAAAAATTAGTGAAATTTTTTACGGGTCAGTGATACCGCTAAAATAGATAACAAAAATCCATGCCACATAAAAAAATAAGCCAACCACATAATGGCTGGCTTATCAGATTGACGGCTAGGTAAGGCGATGACAATCAAATCATGATTATCATGCTAATTTATTTAATGGTTTTAACACCGGCAGACGTTCCCATTAAAACAACATCAGCACCGCGATTTGCAAATAGGCCTACCGTTACAACGCCTGCTATCCCATTGATTTTATTTTCAAGAGCAACGGGGTCAACAATGCTAAGGTTGTGAACATCTAAAATAACATTACCATTATCTGTCACAACATTTTGACGATATTCAGGTGTTCCACCTAACTTAACAAGCTCTCTCGCAACATAGCTACGCGCCATCGGGATCACTTCAACAGGCAGTGGAAATTTGCCCAATACATCCACTTGTTTTGACTCATCAACAATACAAACAAATGTTTTAGAAATAGCTGCAACGATTTTTTCACGTGTTAAAGCCGCTCCACCACCTTTGATCATATTCATATGATGGTCAATTTCATCTGCACCATCAACATAAACATCCAGTGAGTCGACATCATTACAGTCAAGTACAGGGATACCTAATGATTTAAGCTTAGCGGTTGATGCTTCAGAACTTGATACCGCGCCTTCAATTTGGCCTTTCATGGTCGCCAGTGCATCAATAAAATGAGAAGCAGTAGAGCCTGTTCCAACCCCCACGATCGTACCCGGTTTTACGTATTCTAATGCTGCCCAACCTACTGCTTTTTTTAGTTCGTCCTGAGTCATGCCCATGCCTTCTATTATTTTTCACAAGTAAATAAAGTTTGTTGAATAAGCCTATTATATAACGGACCCTTAACAAGGTCAGCTTTGTTCGTTGTATTCTGTGATTCACACATTGTCATCAATATTACAGGAGTTCTGAAATAAAATATGGCATAGTGAGTAGTAGAATAACAACAAGGAGAATACCCCCTAATGAAGCGCCCTGATTACCGCGCGTTGCAAGCACTGGATGCTGTCATTCGTGAAAGAGGATTTGAGAGAGCGGCTCAAAAACTGTGTATTACACAATCTGCGGTTTCACAGCGGATCAAACAATTAGAAAATCTATTTGGTCAACCGCTACTCGTTCGAACAGTTCCGCCACATCCCACAGAGCAAGGGCAAAAGCTATTAGCCTTACTCCATCAGGTAGAATTACTCGAAGAACAGTGGCTAGGTGACGAAAATGGGGGTTCAACGCCACTATTACTTTCACTTGCGGTCAACGCCGACAGTTTGGCCACATGGCTATTACCAGCCCTGAATCCTGTTTTAGGTAACACCCCCATTCGCTTAAACATTCAAGTGGAAGATGAGACGCGCACACAAGAGCGTTTGAGACGAGGTGAAGTCGTGGGTGCTATCAGTATCCAACCTCAAGCACTACCGGGCTGTTTAGTTGATAAGCTAGGTGCTCTAGATTATATCTTTGTTGCCTCTCCCGATTTTGCTAGCAAATACTTCCCTGAAGGGGTCACACGTTCATCATTGCTTAAAGCACCAGCCGTTGCATTCGACCACCTTGATGACATGCACCAAGCTTTTGTTCAGCAGAATTTTGGCTTATCACCCGGTAGTGTGCCCTGTCATATAGTGAACTCATCAGAGGCATTCGTACAATTAGCAAAACAGGGCTCTACTTGCTGTATGATCCCACATTTGCAAATTGCCGATGAATTAAAAAATGGTGAACTGATAGATTTAACACCGGGCCTATGTCAGCGCCGGATGCTCTATTGGCATCGTTTTGCGCCTGAGAGCCGCACGATGAAGAAAGTCACTGACGCCCTGCTCAAAACAGGACGTCAAATGTTAAAACAAGAAGATGAACTTTAGCGTTTTAATTCAAAAACCACATCAACTTGGTCATTAAAATCAATACTCTGCTGCTCATAGGTTTCATTCACATCTCTCTCTGGGGCAGCAGAGAGTGCCATTTTACCTCTGTAATTCATCACTGGTGCAGGATATGGTACCGCATCTGGCGCTCGATAATTTACGCTATATACAGGCCCTAATTGAACATTGAAGCCTTTCGCTAACGCATTCGCTTGTTCAATCGCATTTTTAATGGCTTTTTCACGTGCTTCATCGCGATATTGTTGAGGGTTATTAACACCGAACTGTACCGCATTAATTTCATTAAGGCCCGCTTTTAACGCGCCATCAAGAAGTGTATTTAATTGATCAAGTTTCGTCACTTTCACTTCAACAGAGCGAACTGCGGTGTAACCGACAATCGATGATTTTTGCGAATCTTTATCATATTCATATTTAGGCTGAGTGCGCACATTCGCGGCATTGATATCTTTTTTCTCGATACCATTTTGTTTTAAAAATTCAAAATACTCAGCGACACGCTTATCAACACCAGCCTTCGCTGCCGCGGCATCCTTTTCGGTCACTTCAACATTGATATTTAATGTGGCCATATCGGGTGCCGCTTTAATTACCGCATTACCTGATGTTGTAATATGTGGCCCTTCAGGAAGCGGATTAGCTTGTGCAATAGCTGGAACCGCAACACCAGCCATCATGGCCGCAAGAACTAGAGACTTTAACTTCACAGGACCTCCTAATAAATAATAATAAGAAAGTTGTAGTGACACATTATCTAGTCTACAACCCTGCCTAAACCTTAACACATCCTATGTGAAATTATTTTCGGATTAATAAGAAATTACCAATAACTTATCCCCTGTCTCGCTAATTGAAATGCGATGAACCACATGACCAGCCCAACAAAGAGATTAATGACCCGCTGTGAACGAGGTTTTTTTAATACAGGAGAAAACCAAGCTGCTAATAGTGACAAGGCAAAAAACCAACTAAAAGATGCGGTCAATGCTCCCGCGGTAAACCAAGGTCGTAGCTGGCTTTCTAGCTGCCCTCCTACACTACCTAACACCACAAATGTATCTAAATAAACATGAGGATTTAGCCATGTGACAGCAAATAGCGTTACCACCACTCGCCAACGACTAATGACCTTATTTTCTGCTTGAATAACCACATCATCGTGACTGATAGCTGTCCGAAATGCACCATAACCATACCAAACCAGAAATACGACACCAGCCCAAGTGATCAATTGCATTAACATTTCGGACTGACTCAATAACGCGCTTCCACCAAATACCCCCGCGACAATTAAAACGGTATCACTTAAAGCGCATAAAAATGCACTCATGATATGATATTGCTTGCGACTTCCCTGCTGTAAAACGAATGCATTTTGTGGCCCAAGAGGAAGGATCATTGCAGCCCCCAATAAAGCGCCTTGAATATAAATAGTAAACATGCATAAATTCCTAATAATTATTCATATTTTATACACGCAAATTCTAGCGAGAAAAAATTATTAGTGAAAATTATTAATTCTTATCGAACATTAGAAAAATTTATTTGGATAAATGAGTCAAAAACCGCAAGAAAGGAAGGAGAAAAGGTGAAAAAAAATGAGCCAATCCAATGAATCAGCTCATTTCTAAATAGTCTGCTAATAATCTTATTCAGCAGAATCTTTTTTTACCGCCACTGGATTTTGTTGATGCACATGCACATCCATTTGTGGGAATGGAATACCAATATCGTGCTTATCGAGTGCACGTTTAAAATTCTCCATCAGATCCCAATAGACTGGCCACGTATCACCATTTTTAGCCCAAAAGCGGACTAAATAATTTAATGAAGAAGGCGCCATTTCATGCAGACGAATCGTCACACCCTTATCATGTAAAATACGGTCATCTGCTGCAACAATATCACCTAATACTTTTTTCACTAGGTCAATATCGGAATCATAAGCAACACCCACAATGATGTCGGTACGACGGTCAGGTTCGCGAGTTACGTTAATAATATTATCTGCAATAATTTTACCGTTTGGAATGACAATGATGCGGTCGTCCGCAGTTCTTAATGTGGTTGAGAAAATTTGCACATTTTGAACTGTCCCTTCTACCGCGCCGATTTGCACATATTCCCCCGCACGTAGTGGCCTAAAGACAACTAACAATACGCCAGCCGCAAAGTTACCCAGTGAATTTTGTAAAGCCAAACCAACCGCTAAACCTGCGGCACCCATAACCGCGATCACTGACGCTGTTTGAACACCAATTTTGCCAAGTACGGCAATGAAGGTAAACGCGATGATGGTATAACGCGCTATCGCAGATAAAAAATCACTCACAGTAGGGTCGATACCACGACCTACCATCACACGATGTAACCCACGCCCTACCCATTTCGCCACCATCAAACCAACAATAAGGATGATAATTGCGGAAACGATATTCACCGCATACTGAACTAACAGATCCTGATTAGCTGCAAACCAGTTGGTTGCGTCATTCAACGCCCCTGTAACATCATCAGTATTCATAGAGTCCTCTAAATTTAAATTAAATTACTTTGTATATGAAACAACCACATCTTCCAAACAGTTAATCCTATTCAGACGAATCATATCGCATCATTATTAAATAATAACGACAGTCTCCGAAATCAGACAATCAACCAAAATTAAAGTTTATTTCACTTTGTTTTCTAAAACAAATCGTCTGTATTCATTTAGCATGCTAATAAAGTCGTCAATACCACAAAAAGCGACACTTTCGTTATCATAATAACTCATGCCTTCTTCTAGTCCCTCGGTCTCAAAAGCTAATTGATTAGCACGGATCATCACTTCTTCATCATCCAATAATAATGTATATTCGTGACCGATCAGCTCCCACTGTTTTTCGCTTCCTTTGATTAATGCGTAATTAGCCTCTATTTCATCCAATAAGCTTAAATCACCTTTAACTTCTTCATTAAGCCAATGGCCAATCGCTTCATGATCCATCGAAAACTTTGCCGATATCTCACCTGTTATGTCTTGAAAAAATTGGTACTCCATAATACACCTCGAAGCAGACTCTATTATTTATAATTATACCTCTAGTTAGATATTATTGTGTCCTCTTCACTGCGCATAAAAAGAAAATTATCGACAAAATCGGCAACATTGATACATCTTTGAGCATATTGATATTAGACTAAAATCACTTTGATAACAGACAACCCATCTATTATCAAACAACAATCACCTATAAATAATGGTAGGAACTCACAGATGATTGACTATTTAGACCACCTCGTATTAACAACAACCGATCAAAATGCCTGCATTGACTTCTATACCTCAGTACTCGGAATGGAGCTCATCACCTTTGGTACACAGCGTTATGCGTTGCAATTTGGTCAGCAAAAAATCAATATTCATCAATATGGTAAAGAATTTGAGCCGAAAGCACACTTGCCCGTTCCTGGCTCTCTCGATTTATGCTTTATTAGCAAGACACCCATTGAACAGGTGATCAAACATATTGAGAAACAAGGGGTTAAAATTATTGATGGGCCAATTAAACGAACCGGAGCGATGGGGGAAATCTTATCGATTTATGTACGTGATCCAGATTTAAATCTTATCGAAATATCAAATTATATCTAATCGTGATTCGCTACCATGCCACATACAGTGTGGCATGATAAATCATATTGAATGTTTAACATTCGACTCGTCGTTATTAGAACAATTTATCTACTCTTTAGTTTTGAGAAAATATTGTTCTATTTCATCGTATGTTCCCAGCTTATTAAAAAGTGGCTTAAATTTAGTATAAGCTGGAAGATTATCTCTTTCTATTTGATAACGTAAATAAGCAAAAAAAGAATCGAGATCACACTCAAGGATATATAATATATGCAATAACGTATCGACAGATATCGTATTAATACCTCGTTCATAACGTGAGTATTGTTGTTGTGAAATACCCAACTTATTTGCCAGTTTGGTTCCTGACATAGTATTTTCTTTTCTTAACCTTTGAATCTCTCGACCAATAATTTGAGTAAAAAAATTTTTAGGTATCGAGCTATCTAAAATTGATTCATTCATATTATCACTTCCCTACTAAAGAGCTATAAATATCATCCTTTGATACCAACACTGATTAATCTAAAACATCATTATTAATTAGTGTTTCACTTTTACATTGACATCACTTTCAAGTTTAAATCCATAACGGCTTAACGGTGCTATTGTTATATCAGTAGCATTACCTGTTATATTGACTGCTTTATTTTCACCAGGTCTAATATAAAACTGACCTATAGAATAAGTATGGTTTCCAGGAATAACACTAAAAGAGGGTGACAATCTAATAACTTGTTTACCTTCATTTTTAAATATTAATTGCTCACCTTTTTGCGTAACAGAAAGTGCATCCCAAGGTGTCAAACTCACATTCATATTTTCAGGCATTACTAACATTGCAACATCTTGGCGAATAGGCATTTTAGCTGCATTTTCCCTTTTAGCACCTACACCTTGAAATGATGCTTTTAAAATAACTTCATCAGATAATTTAACGCCATTTTTCAAAATGAAATTAATTTGTTGGCTCTCATGAGGCTCAATACGAATGATAGGAGGCGTAATCATAATATCACCGGCCAGTTTCGTTGAGCCTTCAAGATCTTCAACTTTTGTGGATAATAAAATAGGTTCACTCCCTGTATTTTTAACGTTAAACACCTTTCTATTTTCACCCGCATCCAATATCACTGTCATTGTTTCCAACTGAAAACTGGCCATAACATTTGCGCTTATCATTAATAAGCAAACTGAACCTAAAACTGTAAGTAACTTCTTCATAAATAACCTCTACATAAAACTCATATTGAATTTAGTGATAACTTATTGGCATACGGCATCAGCTTCTTCATAAAGATTTTCAGGTGAAAAATGATCTGAGACGGTATAACTCACAATACAATCATCTGAATTCACTGAACGAAGAATTAATTCATCACCAATTTGTTCATTCGTTAAAAGCGCATTTCCATTACCCATCACCGTTCCAATATACTTTCCATTTTTATTGACAAGACTTGCGCCATTAGGTGCTTCTGAACCATCTTTTAGGGTAATACTAAGTAATAGTTGTCTCATTTCCGTTGCTTTGATCTCTTTTGTGATCACACTACCTTTAGCCACCGCAACATCAAATGTGGTTGTATCAAGTCGAATATTTAATGGTAAATCTTGCGTATCAAGCTGAACGGTTGTTTTCCTATTTGTTGGTAATGCTGAAATAGCAGCAGTTCCAAAATGGTTCGTTATCGTTGTTCCACTTCCTAACGCACTAATCTTAACATTTGGCTGATTTGGAATATAAACAATGCCAAATGTATTGCTTAAAGGTAATGGTGAAGTTGCAACTAACCCATTAGAATACGCAATCGAGCCTGAAGCCGATGACATAAATGAATAAACATCATTTTCTGTCATAGAGGCATTTAGTGACAGTTGTGAATATGCATTTCTATTACTCACGCTACCATTGATACGATTAGTATCACTACTGCGACCTGCTCCTAGGGAATAATTCCATCTATCATTTGGCCGATAATGGTAATTCGCCATCAGAGTGCTACGGTCATCATAATATTGGCTTTGTAAAGTGACATTCGAGCGCTTATTTATTGGTATCGATGCATTTAAGAAATAGCGCTCCCCTTGCTCACGGCTAGATTGAAAAGAGAAATTCAACGAAATATCATAAAATTTTCGCCCATAAGCAACTGTGTGACTGACCGAATCAGGTGTATTTCCATAATAATTGTTGTGGTTCAGGCTATAACTGAAACTTCCCCACGTCATATTACCCCAGCTAGCAAACAGAGAAGTCGATGACTGAAGTTCACCACTAAACCATGGCCAATCAAATCGCTCGTCTTCAATAATGGGGAGATCTTTTTGCACTGTATCATCCAACGTTGGATACTCATTACTACGATAGAGAAATGAAGTTCCTAATGATGCACCACCGCTGGAAACTGATGTATTAAAATCAATTTGGTTACCTTGCTTTTTATCATTACGGGACGCTGTCGCACTAATGCCACCACTAACCACCACGTCTGAACCGTACGACGTATTTGCTCCACCACTCATCGATTGATATTTATCTGAATAAAGCAACCCTGCTGAATAATCTATTTGCTTATACTGCGCACTTAATTCCAAGCTACCAATCAACGGTGTATCAACTTTTTGATCACGATTAACACGGCGATACTGACCAAGAGCAAATTGATAAGATAAAGGCGATAAATTATCGGTTGCTTGATTCGATGTCAGTACTTGATATCTCTGACGTTCACCATTGTCTTGAATAATAGTGACATCGACAGGCACACCACTACTAATATTATTAATTCTATTTAATTCAAATGGACCAGCCGGTACGATAGTTCGATAAAGCAGACGACCATTTTGCTGCACTTCCACTGTTGAGAGTGAATTTGCTACTCCTGTAATTGGAACAACCAAGCGGCTATTAAGCTGTAAGGCACTATCTGAATAAATTTGAACACCATTAATTGGAATACCAGAATAATAATGACCTACGCTATTTAACTGACCAACTTCGAATTGTGACTTTAATGACTCGATACTGCGCGACAGTACTGTCTCGTTAAACTGGTATTCTGAGTTTCCTTTACTTGATGAAAAGCTACTATTATTTCGTAGAACCCAATTATTCCAATTTGCGCCAGTCTCAAACTGCCCTTGATAAAAATTTTGATTATTAGTTCCATTAATCTTCATACCATAAATACGGTAATTATTGACTAAACCAAAACCTCCATAGGTCAACTCACTCCCCTGTAATTTAGGATCAAAGTTATCCTCAGAAACAATAATATCAATAATGAATTCATTTGGACGCATCACAACCTGTGAATCAGGATAAACATCCTGAAAAATATGACATCGCTCACCAAGATGAGTCGATTTTAGTCTCAATGTTTTCTGCAAACTTTCATCGATACAAAGGTTACCACTATCATCTATTTTAGCATTTACAGAATAGCTATTGCTCCCATTTAATTTTATTGTGACATCATGATTACCAGGAAGAAACTTACTCCCTTGCATAAAAAAATCAGCGACTTCTTCACCATAGCCAAGCGCTTTCAATGAATCAATATCAAAGTCTACTTTTGAATTCTTATTTAACTTATCGCTATTCGATGAATAAGAGGACTCATTATAAAATATGAATATCAATGCAATAAAAAAATAGTAACATCGTGTTTTTTTATTAGTATATAACATACATGCTCATTGTTTTATTAGATGATTATTAAAACATTAAATACCAAATGAAAAAATCAACTCAGCATTACCATCCAGTTCAGCGCCATTAACAATAGGCCCATCCGTTTCTTTTAACGAATTCAGTTTAGCTGAAACGGTAATGTCTACAGAAAACACTTTTCCTGAAGCTGGCGTATTTTCTCCCAGCAGCCAGCCATAAGTTTTATTTTTTTTCACGGTCATAGAAGATGCTTTAGAGGCAGACATATTTTCACTTAAGAACATATCAGCTCTTTCATTATCAACGCTGGCATGACTTAGTGTTAATTGATAATTACCTATTTTACCCTGCCTATTAACATGACCTAAGCCAAAATAGCTTTCATTATCCATACGTGAAGAATCATGGCGATTATCGACTATTTTAAGAAACAGACTTACCGGTGTATTACATAAAACCTGCCATGTTTTTTTTACTTCTGGAATTTCTGTTAACTCATTTAATTTAAAATAACTAGCATGAAGCTGTGAAAATTGATAATTTCCATCATTCGGTGGAATAATGTCACAACTTGGTGGTATCACAGTTTCAGCCGGAATATTTTGGGCATATATTCCCTGGGCTTTTACAAAAACACTCAAAAAGCACATAAAAAACAACGTTACTTTTAATGAAATTAAACGCATAGATACGTGCCTAGTTTATTTATAATTAGATGCCAAAGTTAAATGTAACCACAGCTTCAGCGTTATAATTTATGCCATCATTTAGATTAATATTGGCTTTAGATAAGTCAGTTCTTGAATTAATAAACGCACCACCTTGTTTAAATGATACGGAAAAGACTTTCCCAGGAACGAGTGATTCTTGAAATTCAGATGTATCAACAGTTTCCTTTGCTACATTAGCCCAGCCATAATATTCATCTTTGGTCAGTGTATTGTCTCTAATCCCAGAAGTGGGCTTTATATTGCTATAAAGGCGACGAGCATAAACAGCCTTGTTATCTACTTCTAGATCCTCAAGTAAAAAATACACTCCACCTAGGGCTTGAGGCTCCCCCACATTAAAACGGAAATAGATATGACCGTATGATGACTTTAACGGAGTAGCCGGTAAGTTTAAGCTTTGGTATGTATCATTCGCCATAAACGTTAAATAGGTTGTTGCGTCACATGTCACTGTTACCGTGTTTTTAACTAATGATTCGCTAGGGAATATATACATATCAGATACCGGTATGACATCAAGAGATAATTTTCCCATATCATAAATAATATCTGTTTTTTCCATCCCATTAACTAAACATGTTGGTGGCTTAATATCGCCATTAACTTTTAAGTTTGCATTAATATCACCATAACTCATGCCTGAAACTAATAATGGAAATAGTGTAATGCATTTTGTCAACTTATTCATGAATAAATCAATAACCTCAGTCACTTACATAATAGATAGAATACATAATTAACTTCAGCATTAGATTAAATAGAAAAACTAAACGCTAAAGTGGCATGGCCATCTAAAGACACATCACCAGAAAAATCCTTTAAAGCACCATTTAATACTGGTATTACTTCAAAATCAGCTGCAAAAATTTGCGCAGCAGCGAATTGTGCAAATTTAGATGCCCAAAATACTTTTTTTCCAACATAGACATCTAATTGCGAATCATTAAAACTATAACCAGATGCAATCCCGACTTTAGTTTCCTCAGCATCGCTATTTGCTTTCGTTGTCGCATTTTTCATCTTAATAGAATAATAACCAATGTTTTTGCTATTATCAGTACCATACTTACCTAAACCAAATAAATTACGAGTACCTTTAATTAAAACACTATCGCTACGATTATCTGTCGCCATAAAATTTAAAACTGTTGTAGCATCACAAATTATTTCAATACGTTTAGTTTCTGGTGCTAGATTTAAATTATCTATCGTAGGAAACATTTGTGGAGATACCGTAAATTTATATTCAATATCACTTTCATCTCCATTATTAATACTACACGTTGGTGGTTTTACTGTTCCCATAATTTTTAAATTTGCATCAACATCAGCATAGCTTGCACTTAAAAAAAATAATGGTAATAACGCTACATATTTCACTGAATTGTTCATCTTTATCCGTAACCTTATTCAGTAAGGTAGGCCCCACAAGGCCCACCTTTATCTATGTAAAATTAAATAGAAAAACCAAATGACAATGTTGTATGACCATCTAAAGATACATCACCAGAATAGTTCTTTAGTTCTGCACTTAATGTTGGTTTCACTTCAAAGTCAGCTGCAAAAATTTGTGCAGCTGCAGGTACCTGTGAGGCTAATCCCCAAGATGCTTTTCTATTTTTCACTACTGAAAGCTCAGTTGCATTATAGATTGTTCCAACTAACACACCTACTTTCTTTTCTGTTGCATCAGCATTTGCTTTGGTCGTTGCATTTTTCATAGCGATAGTATAAAAACCAATGTTTTTATCATTATCAGTACCATATTTACCTAAACCAAAGTTACCATTTCCTACCGTCATAACGCTATCACTACGATTATCTGTAGCATCAAAACTTAAATAGGTTGTTGCATCACAGACTATTTCAATTCTTTTAGATTCAGGAGGTAAAACTAAAGCACCAGTAGCAGGGAACATCTGTGGTGCAACATCAAATTTATATTCCACATCAATTTCATTTTGATTATTAATAGTACATGTCGGTGGTGTTATTGAACCTGTTACTTTTAAATTAGCAACTGGAGCAGATAAAGCTGCACATGAAACAGAAATTAACGACAATGCACACAAAGTTTTCTTAAACATTTTTTTGACCTTTAATTTAATATAAAAAAAATAAAAACAAAACCCTAGCTAATAATGAATATCAGCCATTAATAAGACTACATAATCAGTAATAAAAATTACTTTCATCCAATAAAGATTATATTCAGACGCTCATTAAATTTTAATAACAAATAAAACATCACTCTTTTTTAGATGGCTTATAAACAATGAAAATTTAATGAATAAGATTTATCTCACCTTCAAATTTATTAATTCCCCTACTGCTTCACAGATGCAAACATTATAGGCAATTTATACACTAATTCATATTACACCTAATAGACGTAAAACCTAGATAGACAGATACAAAAACAAATGTAACAAAAAATTTCATCATGAAAAACAGGACAATATACTACTTTCTTAATTTCACACGCCATCCCATCTAGTTTATAAAATTAAAAGTGACGTATTATGAATAAAAAAATAATATTAAACTCTTTATTTATTTTTATTTAACAGTTGTTAATATTTACTAACAAATTATACGCAAATGGAGTGTATAATTATCGATAAAAACATACATATATTTAAATTCAATATATTTAATTATATTTATCAATGAGATAGAAAGGTCATATATCATTACTTTATTTATCAGATGTGAGAGTAACATTATTATATTGACTATTTTAGTCATTCAAAATAAGACGGCATTTGTAATAACACTAACAATTTATTAAATTCATGTTCTTTATTATTTAATCGAATAATGATGAATTCTATAAATTTTATATTTATAAATTAACTTATCTAATAGGATAACTTCATCCTTTCTCTATTACTGCTGTACATAAAATAGGTAATTAATATCATTTTTAGAGTAAAAAAAAGCCCCGAAATAAATTCGAGGCTTTTACTTTCTTCCAGATGAAAACTACACGGCGGTTTGGAAAATCACGCCATCAGCCTTCTCGGTGTACTGTTCTAACTGATCAAAGTTTAAGTAACGATAAGTATCAGCAGCAGTCTCATCAACTTTATCCATAAACTGCAAGTACTCTGAAGGCGTTGGTAAGCGACCTAATAGAGACGCTACAGCGGCTAATTCAGCAGAGGCTAAGAATACATTAGCGCCTGTACCTAATCGGTTAGGGAAATTACGTGTTGAAGTTGATACAACTGTTGCACCATCGGCAACACGCGCTTGGTTCCCCATGCATAACGAGCAGCCAGGAACTTCGATACGCGCCCCGCTCTTACCAAACACACTGTAATAACCTTCTTCAGTTAATTGCGCTGCATCCATCTTAGTTGGCGGAGCAACCCATAGGCGTGTCGGTAACTGACCTTTATGCTGATCGAGCAATTTACCTGCTGCACGGAAATGGCCAATGTTAGTCATGCAAGAACCAATGAAGACTTCATCGATTTTTTCATTTTGCACATCAGACAGTAAGCGAGCATCATCAGGATCGTTCGGCGCACATAAAATTGGTTCTTTAATTTCATTAAGATCAATTTCAATCACCGCGGCATATTCAGCATCAGCATCAGCTTCTAACAATTGTGGATCAGCTAACCAACTTTCCATGCCTCTAATACGACGCTCAATCGTACGACGATCGCCATAACCTTCAGATATCATCCATTTCAATAGAACAATATTTGATTGCAGATATTCAATGATTGGCGCTTTATCCAGTTTAATCGTACAGCCCGCGGCAGAACGTTCAGCAGAGGCATCTGCTAGTTCAAAAGCTTGCTCGACTTTCAGCTCAGGTAAACCTTCAATTTCTAGAATACGGCCCGAGAAAATGTTTTTCTTACCTTTTTTCTCAACCGTCAATAAACCATCTTTGATTGCATATAGCGGGATCGCATGCACCAGATCACGCAAAGTGATCCCCGGCTGCATCTCACCTTTAAAACGCACCAATACTGACTCTGGCATATCAAGCGGCATGACGCCCGTTGCAGCAGCAAATGCCACTAGGCCAGAACCGGCAGGGAAAGAAATACCAATTGGGAAACGTGTATGTGAGTCACCACCTGTACCAACTGTATCAGGCAACAGCATACGGTTTAGCCATGAGTGGATGATACCATCCCCCGGACGTAAGGAAACACCACCACGGTTCATAATAAAATCAGGGAGCGTATGGTGAGTTGTCACATCGACAGGTTTTGGATAAGCCGCAGTATGACAGAATGACTGCATAACCAAATCAGCGGAGAAGCCTAGACATGCTAAATCTTTCAGCTCATCGCGAGTCATTGGACCCGTAGTATCTTGCGAGCCAACAGAAGTCATTTTCGGTTCACAGTATTCACCAGGGCGAATACCAGGACGACCACAAGCACGACCTACCATTTTTTGCGCTAAAGAGAAGCCACGATGACTTTGTGCAACAGATTTAGCATGACGGAATACTTTGGTCGGTTCTAAGCCGAGAGATTCACGGGCTTTGGCTGTCAAACCACGACCAATAATCAGAGGAATACGGCCACCAGCACGAACCTCATCAATTAAAACATCCGTTTTCAGTGCAAATGTTTCAAGTAATTCACCCGTTTCATGGTGACGAACTTCACCTTTATAAGGATAGATATCAATGACATCACCCATATTCAGCTTAGACACATCGACTTCGATCGGCAGTGCACCCGCATCTTCCATCGTGTTAAAGAAGATTGGGGCAATTTTGCCACCAAGTACCACGCCACCACCACGTTTGTTTGGTACAAATGGAATGTCGTCACCCATAAACCATAGCACTGAGTTAGTCGCTGACTTACGAGAGGAGCCCGTACCAACAACATCACCCACATAAGCTAAAGGAAAACCTTTCTCGCTCAAAGCTTCGATTTGTTTAATTGGACCAACATTACCCGCATCATCAGGTTCAATACCATCACGTGGGTTTTTCAACATTGCTAGCGCATGCAATGGAATATCTGGGCGTGACCAAGCATCTGGTGCAGGGGAAAGATCATCGGTGTTTGTTTCACCAGTTACCTTAAATACGGTCACGGTTAATTTTTCGGCGAGCTCTGGGCGCTCTAAGAACCATTCTGCATTTGCCCAAGATTCTATAACTTGTTTGGCGTATTCATTTCCGGCTTTCGCTTTTTCTTCAACATCATAGAAGTTATCAAACATCAGCAGAGTATGTGACAGTGCTTTAGCGGCTATTGGCGCAAGCTTCGCATCGTCTAACGCTTCAATGAGTGCATGAATATTGTATCCGCCCTGCATTGTACCAAGCAGCTCAATCGCTTTTTCAGGGGAGATAAGAGGTGAGGCGGTTTCGCCTTTCGCGATAGCCGCTAAAAAGCCGGCTTTAACATAAGCTGCTTCGTCAACACCAGGGGGCACACGGTTGGTCAGCAGGTCTAACAGGAAATCTTCTTCACCTTTAGGTGGGTTTTTCAGTAGTTCTACTAGTGCAGCTACTTGTGCAGCATCTAATGGCTTAGGGACAATCCCTTGAGCGGCACGCTCGGCTACGTGCTTACGGTAATCTTCTAGCACGACGTTCTCCTCGCTTCATTGTAATTTATATACCCGGCTGTCTGCACCATCTTGAAAAAACATCATCCGGTGCCAGGTCAGAGGAATTTGCTCGCATAATCTCAATGGCAGTAAAATTATGTCCAGCTTCGGGCACTCAGCATAGCAGAGTTTAAATAGAATGTTAATTCATTCACAAGAAAGCAACATACTTCTACTTACTTTAGGCCCTAATCATCTATTACAGGTTGTTTTTAGTTTAAGATTCTATAATCAGTCACAAAAAGCAGATATAAACTCTAGTTAATTCAAGGTGCAGCTAGGCGACCAGTGAATCAGTCGCAAGGCGCATCAAACCCCGATGACGAGCATGACAACACCTTAATTAAAAGCGCACAACTGGCAGTAGAGCCTATAGCCACACTTTTTATAATGCATTTATACCGTTAACGCACCCTCTTTTGTGTCCTTTTTCATTAGTTATCACAAATTATATCTTTTATCGTAATTTTATTTATCTCTCTAATTGATAAGGAAAATCATTACGATTGGTTATAATTTTTTTAACGGTTTTAATTGATTTTATTGCCCTTTTAAACCAATTAAATTACCAAACGGATCTTCAAGCTGACACATTCGGTTGTTACCATCGATTCGCATTGGTCCTCGGTATAGTTTCGCACCTAAAGTGATTAGATGTTTCATTGCAGCATCTAAAGATGCAGTTTGCCAATAAAGCACGGTTCCCCGCTTACCTTCTCTGACCTTTTCATCCGCTTGCACAATTTCAATGGTGAAATTCCCTATATGCAATAACGTAAAATCAAACTCAGGGAGATACTCGGCTACCGCTTGCGAAAAAGCTTGCTGGTACCAAGCTAAACCTACGGAAACATTAGGAACATGAATTAAAATTGCAGCGGGTATCAGTTTCATGGCATTTGCTTATTGATATACGTTATGAGGATTAATCTACACTCTAAATAATTCGAGGTGCAACTATGTGACTAGTGTGAGTGAGCGCAGTCAACAACGCTGCGACTTGAAGTATAAGCGTAATTAGCGCAAATAATGTAATATTTCATGAGCCAAATACGCATTATCATTAATATTGATTTATCTTTCACTCTTAAAGACGCTTTTTATTTAAGAAAACTATTTAAATGAATATGATAATCACCCCAAAAATATAACTATCTATATACAAAAGCAAAAAGCCAATGTGCTTCCACATTGGCTTCTATCTACTTTACTGATAAACAGCGAATTAAAAAGGCTGTTTACCAAAGCGACTTAAGAAATTATTTTTTCTTTTTCGCTTTAGCGTTTGGTAAGTCAGTAATGCTACCTTCGTAGATTTCTGCCGCCATACCAATTGATTCATACAGTGTTGGGTGAGCATGGATAGTTAATGCGATATCTTCTGCATCACAACCCATTTCAATTGCTAGGCCAATTTCACCTAACAGTTCGCCACCGTTAACACCAACAACCGCACCACCGATAACACGGTTAGATTGTTTGTCGAAAATCAGTTTGGTCATACCTTCTGAACAGTCTGAAGCAATTGCACGACCTGAAGCAGCCCAAGGGAATGTTGCGACTTCATAGCTGATGTTTTTCTCTTTCGCTTCTTTCTCTGTTAGACCTACCCATGCAACTTCTGGCTCAGTGTAAGCGATAGATGGGATAACTTTTGGATCGAAATAGTGTTTCAAGCCAGAGATAACTTCAGCTGCCACGTGCCCTTCATGAACACCTTTGTGTGCCAGCATTGGTTGACCAACGATGTCACCGATAGCAAAAATATGAGGAACATTCGTGCGCATTTGCTTATCGACATGGATGAAACCACGGTCATCAACTTCGACGCCAGCTTTACCTGCATCAAGGTTTTTACCATTTGGTACACGGCCGATTGCAACAAGCACAGCGTCATAACGTTGTGGTTCAGCAGGTGCTTTTTTACCTTCCATAGAAACATAGATGCCGTCTTCTCTTGCTTCAACAGCCGTCACTTTTGTTTCTAATAGTAAGTTGAATTTTTTACTAATTTGTTTGGTGAATACTTTAACCACATCTTTGTCAGCCGCTGGGATGACTTGGTCAAACATTTCAACAACATCAATTTGAGAACCCAGAGCATGATACACAGTCCCCATTTCCAGACCGATGATACCACCACCCATAACTAACAAACGCTCTGGAACTTCTTTCAGTTCTAGTGCATCCGTTGAATCCCAAATACGTGGATCTTCATGAGGAATAAATGGTAACTGAATAGGACGTGAACCCGCAGCTATGATCGCATTATCAAAGTTGATCGTTGTGCTACCGTTTTCGCCTTCAACAACCAGTGTGTTAGCACCAGTAAATTTACCAAGACCGTTAACAACGTTCACTTTACGGCCTTTTGCCATACCAGCCAAACCACCTGTCAGCTGATTAATAACTTTTTCTTTCCACAGGCGAACTTTGGAAATATCCGTTTTTGGCTCACCAAAAACAATACCATGTTCAGCGAGGGCTTTAGCCTCTTCAATCACTTTAGCTACATGCAATAGTGCTTTAGAAGGGATACAACCAACGTTCAAACAAACTCCACCCAGAGTTGAATAACGTTCAACTAAAACAGTATCTAAACCTAAGTCAGCGCAACGGAAAGCCGCAGAATACCCTGCAGGGCCTGCACCAAGTACCACTACTTGGGCTTTAATTTCAGTACTCATCATGACCTCTTTTTGTTTTGTCCAGCGGGCTGCCGAAAAAACGAATTATTCCACCGGAAAATACACACCGCGAGCAGTTTACAGAATTGTTAACATCCTGAAAAGGCTCATTACGTGACGTGACTCGCAACGTTTCGGATGAACAGTAAAAAATTCTGCCCCAGCCTAAATAAAACAGACCGGCCTATTAGCCGGTCTTATTTATTACATCACCAGTCGGCGAATATCGCTCATCAATTGACCTACTAAGGTGATAAAGCGAGCACCATCAGCACCGTCAATCACACGATGGTCGAATGAAAGTGACATTGGTAGCATTAAACGAGGTACAAACTCACTGCCATTCCATACTGGTTTCATGGAAGAGCGAGATAGCCCCATAATAGCTACTTCAGGCGCATTAACAATTGGTGCGAAACCAGTTGTTCCGATACCACCAAGGCTAGAAATCGTGAAGCATCCGCCCTGCATATCAGAAGCCGTCAATTTACCTGCACGTGCTTTCTTAGAAACTTCCATCAGTTCGCGAGAAAGTTCCATGATGCCTTTTTTGTTCACATCTTTGATAACAGGAACAACAAGACCGTTAGGTGTATCAACCGCAATACCAATGTTGATATATTTCTTCATGAATAGGCGTTGCCCATCTTCAGAAATAGAGCTATTGAAACGTGGCATTTCTTCAAGCGCACGAGCCACAGCTTTCATGATAAACACCAGTGGGGTAATTTTAACACCTAGCTGTTTCTTCTCTGCTTCTTTGTTCTGCTGCTTACGGAACTCTTCAACATCAGTAGTATCAACGTCTTCCATCAGCGTAACGTGAGGGATCATGACCCAGTTACGGCTCAGGTTAGCACCGGAGATTTTTTGGATACGGCCCAGTTCAACTTCTTCAACTTCACCAAACTTGCTGTAATCCACTTTTGGCCATGGCAGCATACCTGGCAGGCCACCACCCGCTGCGGCAGGCGCTTCAGCACGTTTGATCGCATCTTTAACGTAAGATTGCACATCTTCACGCAAAATACGACCTTTACGACCAGTACCTTTTACCTTAGCAAGGTTAACCCCAAACTCACGAGCTAAACGGCGAATAACTGGTGTCGCATGAACATAAGCCTCGTTTTCAACGAATTCATTCTTGCTATCAGCCGCTTTCGCTGGCGCTGCCGCAGGTGCCGGAGCCGATGATGCAGGAGCCGGAGCTGGAGCCGCAGAGGCTGCTGCCGCTGGTGCTGCACCTGCCACTTCAAAGGTCATGATCAGCGAGCCAGTTTTCACCTTATCACCTGTTGCGATCTTAATTTCTTTGACTGTACCTGCAAATGGCGCTGGTACTTCCATTGACGCTTTATCGCCTTCAACAGTGATGAGTGACTGTTCTTCTGTAACAGTATCGCCAACTTTAACCATGATTTCAGTGACTTCAACTTCATCACCACCGATATCTGGTACATTCACATCTTTAATTGCAGAAGCTGCTGGAGCAGGTGCAGATGCTGACGCTGCTGGTGCAGGTGCTGCCGCTGGTGCAGAACCGGCGACTTCAAAGACCATAATTAGCGACCCAGTTTTCACCTTATCACCTGTTGCGATCTTAATTTCTTTGACCGTACCTGCAAATGGAGCAGGAACTTCCATAGACGCTTTATCGCCTTCAACAGTGATGAGTGACTGTTCTTCTGTAACAGTATCGCCAACTTTAACCATGATTTCAGTGACTTCAACTTCATCACCACCAATATCAGGTACGGATACTTCTTTTAACTCAGCAGCAGCTGCCACCGCCGCTGGTGCAGCCGGAGCCTCAGCAGGAGCCGCTGGAACGGCACCTTCTGCTGATTCAAATACCATAATTAATTTACCGGTGGTAACTTTGTCACCAACTGCAATTTTAATTTCTTTAACCACACCCGCTTGTGGAGATGGTACTTCCATAGAAGCTTTATCACCTTCAACAGTGATAAGTGATTGCTCTGCTTCTACTTTATCACCAACTTTGACCATCACTTCGGTGACTTCAACTTCATCAGCACCGATATCAGGCACTTGGATTTCAATAGACATTGATTCTTACCTCTTATGCCAGACGTGGGTTAACTTTTTCTGGGTTGATGTTGTATTTTTTAATCGCTTCTTCAACGACGTTAACATCAATCTCACCACGTTTAGCCAATTCACCTAGCGCCGCAACGATTACATAAGATGTATCCACTTCAAAGTGGTGACGTAGGTTTTCACGGCTGTCAGAACGACCGAAACCATCAGTACCCAATACACGATAATCGCTTGCTGGGATGAAAGTACGAATCTGTTCTGCAAACAGTTTCATATAGTCAGTTGATGCAACAGCTGGCGCATCATTCATCACTTGAGCAACATAAGGTACACGTGGTGCTTCAGATGGGTGCAGCATATTCCAACGCTCACAATCTTGACCATCACGCGCCAACTCAGTGAACGAGGTTACGCTATAGATATCAGAACCGATACCGTATTCAGTCGACAGCACGTTAGCCGCTTCGCGAACATGGCGCATCATTGAACCAGAACCTAACAGCTGAACTTTACCTTTACTACCTTCAATTGAAGCCAGTTTATAGATACCTTTGCGGATACCTTCTTCAACACCTTCTGGCATCGCTGGCATATGATAGTTTTCATTCAGAGTCGTGATGTAATAGTACACGTTCTCTTGTTTCTCACCATACATACGCTCTAAACCGTCCTGCATAATGACTGCAACTTCATAGGCATAAGCAGGGTCATAAGAGATACAGTTAGGGATAGTCAGTGATTGAATATGGCTATGACCATCTTCGTGTTGTAAGCCTTCACCATTTAAAGTTGTACGGCCTGAAGTACCACCAATCAAGAAACCACGAGCTTGTTGGTCACCTGCTGCCCACAATAGGTCGCCGATACGTTGGAAACCAAACATGGAGTAGTAGATGTAGAATGGGATCATCGGCAGGTTATTCGTGCTGTAGGATGTTGCAGCCGCTAACCATGATGCACCTGCACCCAGTTCGTTAATTCCTTCTTGTAGGATCTGACCTTTAGAGTCTTCTTTATAGTAAGCCACTTGCTCACGATCCTGAGGCGTATACTGCTGACCTTTCGGGCTATAGATACCAATTTGACGGAACAGACCTTCCATACCGAAAGTCCGTGCTTCGTCAGCAATGATTGGAACTAAACGATCTTTGATAGAGTTGTTTTTCAACATCACGTTTAACGCACGAACAAATGCGATAGTGGTTGAAATTTCTTTTGATTGCTCTTCTAGCAATTGGCTGAAATCAGACAATGTAGGGATTTCTAATTTCTCATCAAAGTGAGTACGACGCGCTGGCAGATAACCACCTAATGCTTGACGACGCTCATGCAGATATTTGTATTCTTCAGAATCTTTTTCAAACGTAACATATGGCAGTTTTTCGAGTTGATCATCAGCCACTGGCACGTTGAACTGATCACGGAAGTGACGAACGCCATCCATGTTCATTTTTTTCACTTGGTGAGCAATGTTTTTACCTTCTGCTGTTTCACCCATACCATAACCTTTAATGGTTTGAGCTAAAATAACAGTTGGTTTACCTTTAGTTTCTGCTGCTTTTTTAAATGCGGCATAGACTTTCTTCGGATCATGACCACCACGGTTCAGAGCCCAAATCTCATCATCAGTCATGTCTTTAACTAATGCAGCTGTCTCTGGATAACGATTAAAGAAGTGCTCGCGAACGTATGCACCATCACGTGATTTAAAGGTCTGATAGTCACCATCAAGGGTTTCGTTCATCAATTGGACAAGTTTACCGCTAGTATCTTTACGTAGCAGCTCATCCCAACGATCACCCCACATAACCTTAATAACTTGCCAGCCAGCACCGCTAAAGATACCTTCTAGCTCATTAACAATTTTGCCGTTACCTGTTACAGGGCCATCTAAACGCTGCAAGTTACAGTTAATAACGAATACGAGGTTATCTAGCTTATCGCGAGTTGCGATAGTGATTGCACCTTTAGATTCTGGCTCATCCATCTCACCATCACCTAAGAATGCATAGACTCTTTGTGCAGAAGTATCTTTCAAACCGCGGTTATCAAGATATTTCAAGAATTTAGCTTGATAGATTGCGTTAATTGGACCAAGACCCATTGACACTGTTGGGAATTGCCAGAAATCAGGCATCAGTTTAGGGTGAGGATAAGAAGATAGACCTTTACCACCAATTTCTTGACGGAAATTGTTCATCTGCTCTTCAGTTAAGCGCCCTTCTAAGAATGCACGAGCGTAAATTCCTGGAGAAATATGACCTTGGAAGAAGACCAAATCCCCGCCATCATTATTGTTATGAGCGCGGAAGAAATGGTTAAAGCAAACTTCATATAAAGTCGCTGAAGACTGGTATGATGCCATATGGCCACCCAGTTCCAAATCTTTCTTAGAAGCACGCAGTACAGTCATCACTGCGTTCCAACGAATTGCGGAGCGAATACGGCGCTCCAAATCCATGTTACCAGGGTATGCAGGCTCGTCTTCAACAGCAATTGTGTTGATATAATCAGAACTACCAGATGCACCAGCAGCAATGTTTACACCGCCTTTACGCGCTTCGCTCAATACCTGTTCGATAATGAACTGAGCACGATCAACACCTTCTTCACGGATGACCGATTCAATCGCCTGTAGCCAGTCGCGAGTTTCAATCGGATCCACGTCATTTTTCAACATATCTGACATGGTGTATTCCTTATCTGTTATCTATTTTTTAATGTTTATGTGGAGCCTATCTTCGCGCTACTTTGCAGAAAATAGCGGGAAGATAGGCCCTGCTGTTGTTGCCGCTAGAACTCTCACAGAGAGTAGTCACAGTAATACAGACGCAGCAGTCAGTAATCTGCATTACTAATTTAATTCAGGATGTTGTTGCAACCGACGTAAAGAGCGTTCACGTCTTGTTTGTTCACGGCTAATATCCAAAAGTAACTCTTCAATAAATGCTAAATGACGATGAGAAGCTTCTCTTGCCTTCTCAGGTTCTCTTGCCATTATAGCGGAGAATATCTGAGCACGATGTTCACTAACTGCTTTATACATTTCTTTACGGGTATATAAAAACTCAAAGTTCTGACGAATATTCTGTTCCAACATCGGCACCATACAGCGTAATAAGTGCAGTATGACTACATTATGTGCTGCTTCTGTGACAATAAGTTGATATTGCAAAACCGCATTAGATTCCGCATCAATATCCCCACTTTGTTGAGCTTTTATGATCAATTCATAACTTTGTCGAATACGTTCTAAATCCTCATCAGTACCGCGTAATGCGGCATAATAAGCCGCTATACCTTCAAGGGCATGACGAGTTTCAAGAAGATCGAATTGAGATTCAGGATTACCGGTAAGGAGTTCGGTTAGTGGGTCACTAAAACTTTGCCACATTTGTTTTTGAACATACGTACCACCACCTTGACGGCGTGATAATAGCCCTTTGGCTTCGAGGGTTTGGATAGCTTCACGTACTGATGGCCGAGAAACGTCGAACTGTTTTGCCAGTTCACGCTCAGGAGGCAGCTTTTCGCCGGGGCGTAATGTCCCTTCGAAAATAAGATGCTCGAGGCGCTGCTCGATGACATCCGATAATTTTGGTTGGCGAATTTTACCGTAAGCCATAACCTGCCATGATCATTAGTGATTAATTATTGATTAGGTATCACTCAGTGTTAATTGGTAATACCAATTTCATTATGGATTAATAAAGTAACAAAGTATTCACTAACTGTCCATAAAGACCTTGCGCTAAATCATAAAATCCTGCAAATTTTAACAGATTTTTTTAAAATTTAGCATGTTTTGATAACCAATTCGCCTATCACAAACACGCCAATTTAACATTTATATCGAATTTATATGCTTAAACAAAGAAGCTGAAACGATATAGTTGCAGATATTTTGAATTTAAATTCATAAAAAATGAATATTCTCTTACTGCTCTCAATCAAAGCGATACGCGCAAGAAACATACATGAGTTGGAGTGAAGAATATCGCTAACTATTCATACTATTTGTTGTTTTACTCAATATAAGAGTTGTATGGATTCACTAAAATAGCAAAATTTAACCATACAAAAATCTACAAGCAACCCGATTACATCGTATTCAGACAAGAATGCAGCCCAAAGCGTAGCCGTGTCGTTATTTTAAGCTCTCTCCACATAGATAAGCCAAAATGTCGTTTAACACCCTGAAATAAATATGTACTCTGCTTATAACTTGGTCAGTCGGTTAACCGGTTGGTTGATTGGTTGATTGGTTGATTGGTTGATTGGTTGATTGGTTGATTGGTTGATTGGTTGATTGGTTGATTACAATAGAAATAAAATCAACATCGTCAACGCATTTTGTCATGCTCAATGTTCCTTCCCTAGAAAGTCACTTCAGTGCACCAGTAAAACAATCAGTCGGCACCGTCTCTATTAAATAACGATATAGAAATCGAGGCTCACTCAATGACACCAAAGCCAGAAAATAAGGCACTTTCTCGCTTTGGTCATTCTCTTACCTAGCCATCAAGGACGAGAGTTTTGCTGTATATACAGAAGGTTAAAACTCATAAATAGGTTAAATCTACTTCCATCTATCAGTGCTTACTTATTTTTCTTCCGCAAAACGCATCGATAGATCCATCGCTTTAATGTGTTTCGTGAGCGCACCGACAGAAATGAAATCAACGCCTGTTTCTGCAAACTCTTTGATCGTGTCTAATGTTACATCTCCTGACACTTCGAGGGCGGCTTTACCAGCCGTTAGCACCACGGCTTCTTTCATCATATTAACGGTAAAGTTATCGAGCATGATGATATCTGCATCTACTTTTAATGCTTGCAGTAATTCATCTAAATTTTCAACCTCAACTTCAATTGGCACTTCAGGATGAGCTTGTCGTGCCAACGTGACAGCTTTAGCTACTGAGCCAGCAGAAATAATATGGTTTTCTTTAATTAAATAAGCATCTGATAAACCAAGTCTATGGTTATATCCTCCTCCCATTAGCACTGCATATTTTAAAGCGCTTCTTAGCCCTGGAATAGTTTTACGCGTATCTAAGAGTTTTGCTTTAGTGCCTTCAAGTTGTGCCACATATTGCGCGGTGACCGTGGAAACTGAAGACAACGTTTGAATAAAATTTAAGGCCGTTCTTTCACCAGTCAATAGGACGTGCGAAGGGCCTGACATTTCACAAAGTAGCTGGTTTGGAACCACTTTATCACCATCATTAACATGCCATGTGATATCGATTTGCCCACCAAGCTGCTTAAATACTTCCTCTAACCATTTTTGACCACAAAACACACCATCTTCTCTCGTGATAATACGAGCAGTTGCGTGGGCTGCTGGCTGTAACAGTTGCCCCGTGATGTCTTGTCGAACATCTACAATTTGGCCAAGGTCTTCTTTTAATGCATGAGTGACCATAAAAGGAATATCAGTATTTAATTTTTCAAACAGTGCTTCACGTCTTTGATTTTCGTCATAACGCCTTGTCGCCATCAATAAACTCCAATACCTGTATTGTGCTATTCGCCATCTATCCTGTCACTTCAAGGCACATGGCATGTGTGATAAACCTATCTCTCGCTTAATCAACCAAATTACTTTAGCATCTTCTTCGCTTTAACAAAAAAACACGTTATTGAATACAAACATACAACTCGAATTATTCTATGTATATGCTAATCTTTCTTCCTCACAGCGATGTTTGCAAATGAAGAATAGATAGAAAGGAATACTATGGCACTGGATATGAAAATACATAATGGTTGGTTGCAAAATGTGACCCATATCCCGTCACCACATCATGATGAACGACCAGAAAATGTGTCCCCTTCTCTTTTGGTGATCCACAACATTAGCCTCCCGCCAGGGCAGTTTGGGGGGCCTTATATCAACCAACTTTTTACTGGAACACTTAATCCAACAGAGCATGCCTTTTTCGACGAAATTAAACACCTTCGTGTTTCTGCTCATTGTTTAATTCGCCGAGATGGCGAAATTATTCAATATGTTCCTTTTCATCTACGAGCGTGGCACGCAGGACAATCGAGTTATCAAGGTAAAGAAAAGTGTAATGATTTTTCTATTGGTATTGAACTAGAAGGTACTGATTTTGAACCTTTTACTACTGCACAGTACGATTCATTAACCAAACTCACGTGTTCTCTTATCACGCTATACCCTGAAATCAGGAACCACATCACGGGGCATAGCGATATCGCCCCCAATCGAAAGACAGATCCTGGACCTTATTTTGATTGGCAACGATTTAAAACACAGTTAGCCACACACTGTTAATAAACACTATTATGAATTAACATCTCGCGGCATCTTTTGCCGCTTTTATTTATCCACTGTTTTAATCGCACCATAGCGTTTTTCAAATTGGATCTATCACATATCTTGCTAATCTCGTTTAATCGCAATAAATAATAGAAATATATAATAAGGTTCCTATTATTTTTATAATCAACTTATCCTATTTATTCTTTATACATATTATAGCTATCATACTCGCTAATAAATAAAACATGTTATTTTCCATTCAATCTGTATTTGCGAGGCTCCTCCCAAGAAAATGTAATATGTGTCATTTTCAATTTTTCATTTACATAGCCTTTCGCAAAATGAATTTTATTGAATTAAATAATCATCCCTTCCATTTTAAAGTATCCCCTCACCCAACAAGGAGGCTATATGAATCAAAAAGGATTTTCTTTAATTGAAATCATGGTCGTTATTGCAATAATTTCCATATTAAGTGCTATTGCTATCCCCGGTTATCAAGGTTATATGCAAAAGGCCGCCATAACCGATGTATTGCAAACTATTTTACCTTATAAGAATAATATAGAGATCTGTGCCTTTAATAGAGGAACACTCGCAGCCTGTAATGCAGGGAGTGAAAATATCCCCAACAATATAAAAGGAAAATATATAAAAAATATAGATGTAGCATCCGGAGTGATAAATTTCACCGCAGACAAAAATCTCGACAGTTTATCCGTCACATTAACACCAACAGTCCCGACTGATAGCTCCCCCTTTCAATGGCAAGTCATATGTGAAAGCAGCAATGATAATAAATTAAAAACGTTATGTGAAAATACATTTGTATTCTGAAAAATAGGATAAATTATGATGACCACCAGGGAACAGGATTTTATATTCAAAGAGCTTAAAAGTGTCTGTGACAAACATTATATTATTATTGTAGATTATAATAATAAACGACTGTCTATCGGTGTACCTAAAAAACCTCATGATAATGTTCTTGCGACTTTACGTTTTATTGCTGGTGTGCCTGTATGTTATGATATATGGCCAAAAGAAAAAATTGACCACTACTTCAATAAAAAATATGCAGAGATTCAAGAACCAGAAACCGTATACCATAGCCAGGAAAAAGAACAATTAGCTATCACTTCTCCAGCCGTTGATTTTGCTGAAAATATGTTGAAAGCCGCAGTAAGAAAACGCGCTTCTGATATTCATATTGAACCGACAAAACAGGGGCTGAAAATCCGCCTACGCGTTGATGGTAAACTCTATTTTATTCCATCCCCACCATTAGAAATCAATAATGAAATTATTGCACGCATAAAAATACTAGCAAAATTAAATATTGCGGAAAAACGATTACCGCAAGATGGGCAAATGAATTGGTATTTTGATGGACACAACTACAGTATCCGTTTATCAACGATTCCAACGCTATATGGAGAAAAGTTGGTTCTACGAATACAGAATACTCAGCTAAAATATTCTATTGAACAAATTGGTATGAATAATCAGTTACTGGTCAGTTTAAAGAAAAAATTATTGCAGCCACAGGGGTTAATTCTCGTGACTGGGCCTACCGGTAGTGGAAAAACAGTCACACTCTACAGTTCATTAGAATATCTCAATCAATCTTCACGTAATATATCGACTATTGAAGACCCGATTGAAATCCCATTGTCAGGCATTAATCAAATACACGTTAATGATAAATATGGGCTAAGTTTTGCACATATATTACGCGCGTTACTTCGACAAGACCCAGATATTATTATGATCGGAGAAATTAGGGATGAGGAAACAGCCCAGATTGCAACCAGAGCTGCACAAACAGGGCACCTAGTATTATCGACTTTGCATACCAACTGCACGTTAAGTGCCATTGATAGAATGACTCAACTCGGGGTGAGTAAATCACAACTCAGTTCGTGTTTAAAAATGGTCATTGCACAAAGACTCGTACGTCGATTATGCCCTAACTGTAAAGTAAAACAGCCAAAGGTCGTGCAAATAAGTGAAAATATCTCAATTAAAGAATGGTCATCGGCTGGATGTGATCTCTGTTTTGCGGGTTTTATGGGAAGAACAGCAATCTATGAATATCTGGAACAAAATGTGCTTAGCCAAATTTTTCATTATGAAAAAAATCATACTAATCATTTTCAAACGCTTTTTCAAGATGGTTTAAATTTAATCGATAGCGGAGAAACAACGCTACAAGAGCTATATTCAGTCATCGGATATGGAGAGGAATTATAATGTTTATTTATTCCTATATCGCGTTATCTCATGAAAATAATCTTATTAAAGATACCATTATCTCTAGAAATAAAAAATCTGCATTTATTGAGTTACTCGAGTCTGAACACACGCCTATTCAAATCCGTTTTAGATCGTTATTCATTCTGAATAAGAGCAACATTCATTATCGCGTCCATTTTTTTTATCAATTAAATACGCTCCTCTCCTCTGGAATTAATTTATTGCAAAGCCTATATATTTTACAAAAAAATATAAAAGATCCATTGTGGAGAAAAATCATCGCATCAGCAATTTATGATTTAAAACGTGGGAATAATCTTTCCAATAATCTTGAGAAGCACCCGAACATATTCACTCCAACAATTATCAGTTTAGTAAAAGTAGCCGAAAAAACAGGAGATTATGAAAAAACCTTTAAAATTATCGCTACCATGCTAAAACACGATGCTGAAGCCCAAAAAAAGGTTATAAAGTCACTGAGATATCCGTTAATACTCGTGTTATTGTCAATTGTGTTAGTTTTTATTATGTTAATTTATGTACTACCTCAATTTGAAACTATTTATCATAGTTTTCAACATGAGTTACCAGCGATCACTAAATTAATGATAAGCATTTCTAATTTAATCACTCAGTATTTAGTTTATTTACTGCCGATTACCCTAATTTCCTTATCACTTATTTGGCGGTTTAATGCTTATTTTTCAATATTCATGGCGAGTTTACTGTTTTATATTCCCCCGATAAAAAAACTCATTGAAATAAATAATCTCAATATATTTTTTCTAACCTTATCCTCTACACTAGGCGCGGGACTGCCATTAACAGAATGTCTGAAATGCACAGCAGAGACGATCCATACACCAATCTATAAAAAAACTAGCTTATTGGTATATCAATCTGTGTTAAAAGGAGAATCATTGTCTAATGCCGTTAAACATAACTCTTTTTTCCCCGCAATAGTCTATCAATTGATTGCGGTGGCAGAAGAGTCAGGCCAACTACCTCACTTTTCACAATACTTATTTACTCATTTTTCAACTCAACATACCGCCCTCATGGAAAAATCACTCAAAAACTTAGAACCCATATTGCTCCTATTAATGGCCTTACTTGTTGGGAGCATAATGGTCGCAATGTACCTCCCTATATTTAATTTAGGAAATGTTATAACAACCATTTGATATAGTTAATTATAGGATAGCATTTTATCTATTTATGCTATAAAACTACCTACTGACGGTAAGTCCGGTAAGCTTACAGTGCGTATTATCTCCTGAGTGAAGACAAACAGGAGAAATCCGTGTAACCTATTATTTTTCAAAACAATGAATACGATTATGGCCTATATTGTTGCACTAACAGGAGGAATTGGTAGCGGAAAAACAACCGTTGCTAATCAATTTGCTAAGCTAGGGGTACCACTGGTCGATGCCGATATTATTGCTAGAAAGGTGGTAGAACCTAATTCGCCTGCTCTTGCAGCGATTAAAAACCGTTATGATGAAAACATTATTCAATCGGATGGTTCTCTCAATCGCCAGCATCTTAGGAAAATTATTTTTTCTAATGAATCTGAAAAACAATGGCTAAATGCCCTACTTCATCCCCTCATTCAGCAAGAGACACAAAGACAATTACAACAAATTACCAACCCTTATGTCATTTGGGTTGTTCCTTTATTATTTGAAAACAAGCTATCACACCTAGCGGATCGGGTTCTTGTCATTGATGTTACCCCTGAAGAACAAATTCAGCGCACAATGCAAAGAGATAATGTTAATCAAGAACATGTAGCTAATATTATGCAATCGCAAACTAGCAGAGAAAACCGCTTGTTACAAAGTGATGACATTATTACAAATCATGATGGTGAATCTGATATTGCTGAAAAGGTCGCTGCACTCCACGAAAAGTATATGACGCTAGCACAACAGAACAAATAGGAAATCAATATGAGTGAATCAAACACTGTAAACTTCGTCACTTACGAGTATCCATTGAATGAAAAAATTCGCTCATGGCTAAGGCTCGAAACACTGCTAAATCAAGTTTATGAACTTAGCCACATTACCTCCTATACATCCGGTATTGCTTTTTTCCGTTCCGTATCAGAATTAATAGAAATTCTTGATAGGGGCGAAGTGCGATCTGATATGATCAAAGAGCTTGAAAAGCAACGTAGACGTTTATCTGCTTGGTCCGATGCACCGAATGCAGACAATCAGCTTATTTCATCTCTACTTAACGACCTTGCAACTAAAGCCGCAAATATCACAACGGCACCTAGATTTGGTCAACAGCTAAGGAACGATAAAATCATTAGTATGGTTCGCCAACGATTAAGTATTCCCGGTGGATGTTGTAGTTTTGATCTCCCCACACTCCAATTGTGGTTACATATGCCGCAAGAACAGAAAGAGCAAGCTATTAGCGGTTGGCTTAAAAGCCTAGCCCCTTTGAAAGATACGTTAGATACAATCTTGAACCTTATCCGTCAAGCGGGCTCTTTTGAAATTAAAGAGTGTCACAATGGCTTTTATCAAGATAGTGTCGAAGATAAAGAGTTATTAAGGGTGAGGCTATCAAGCGATAAGCTGATTTTCCCTCAAATTTCAGGCCATAAAACACGATTTGCAATTCGTTTTCTTCACATTGACAGCGAAAATGGTATTGTACCCGCAATGATGACTTTTGAATTATCCTGCTGTTAATAAGGGGGAAGTAGTAAATGACGGAAAAAATTGAAGTTAATTGTCCAACATGCCAGAAAATTGTTATTTGGGGAGAAGAAAGCCCATTTAGGCCATTTTGCAGTAAGCGATGCCAACTTATCGATCTTGGTGAGTGGGCGGCTGAAGAAAAACGAATTGCCAGCCAAGGTGATATTTCTGACAGTGATAATTGGAGTGAACAACCTGAACATTAATAGCAACAAGCAAGATAGCTATTGCTGTTAATGACATGCCTTATATCCTGTTGTTAATAAATTAACGGGAATATAAGGCATTATGCGAATAACTCGCGCCATTTCACTTTAGCGTAAACCGCTTAATAAACGAAAGCTTACCTTACTTTTACTCACAGCCTGATTTTAATCACCCTCTTCTATCAGCACAGAAATGATGATTAATCCCCTCTTAACAGACGGTGAGTTCAGGGAAAATTATTTTAGCATATCAATAATAATACGATTCGCAGGTGGGAACTCACTAGCCACTAAATCTTTCTGATCGACCCAACGGCTTTTTTGTCCCTCTTTCCCATAAGGCTCATTTTCCCAACGAGAAACCATATAAAAGTAGAGAGTCACACGGCGTTCATCAAATTCATGTTCAACACAGTGAAAGAGCTCACATTCAGTGACAATTATCCCTACTTCCTCTTCTAACTCGCGAATTAACGCATCTTCAGGCTGTTCCCCGTGTTCTAATTTTCCGCCAGGGAATTCCCAAAAACCCGCCATATGAGTGCCACTTGGGCGCTCAGTAATAAATATTTTGTGGTCATCATTACGGATGATGCCAGCGGCAATATACAGATGTTTTTTTTCCATAATTTCTTCGTTAAAAAGGCGGGTTACCCCGCCTTGTGTGATGTGATATTAAATTACTTTAAGCGACCATGACATTGCTTATATTTTTTGCCTGAACCACAAGGACAAGGATCATTACGACCGATTTTATGGCCCTGTGTGGCTATCTGTGCTTCAGCTTCAGACATCAATGATTCAGCGCCGGCATCATGACTCAACTGCTGTTTTTTCGCTAAGCGTTCTGCTTCTTCTTTACGCTGTTGTTCTAAAGCTTCAACTTCTTCAGGTAAACGAACCTGAACTTTAGATAGTGTACTGATAACCTCGTATTTCAACGATTCAAGCATATTCGCAAACATGTTGAAAGATTCACGCTTATATTCTTGTTTTGGATCTTTCTGCGCGTAACCACGCAAATGGATACCTTGACGTAAATAATCCATCGAAGCCAAATGCTCTTTCCACAATGTATCTAACGTCTGTAGCATGACACCTTTTTCGAAATTACGCATCATTTCCGCGCCAACGATCTCTTCTTTTTTCTGATAGATTTCAATGGCTTTTTCCATAATACGCTCACGAAGAGTTTCTTCATGTAATTCAGGCTCTTTATCCAACCATTCTTTGATTGGTAAATCTAAATCGAAATCACTGACTAAGCGTTTTTGTAGCCCTTCAATGTCCCACATTTCTTCCAAAGATTGTGGTGGAATATAGGCATCAATAGTGGTCGTGAATACATCTTGACGAATGCTATCTACCGTTTCTTTAATATCACCACCGTCAAGCAGCTCATTACGCTGAGTATAAATAGCACGACGTTGGTCACTCGCTACATCATCATATTCAAGCAGCTGCTTACGAATATCAAAGTTACGGTTTTCAACTTTACGTTGCGCATTTGCAATAGCTTTCGTGACCCATGGGTGTTCAATCGCTTCACCCGGTTTCATGCCTAATTTACGCATCATGCCTGTGACACGATCAGAGGCAAAAATACGCATCAATGCATCTTCCATGGAGAGGTAGAAACGTGAAGAACCGGCATCACCTTGACGACCCGCACGACCTCGTAACTGGTTATCGATACGACGAGATTCATGACGTTCTGTACCGATGATATGTAAACCACCAGCAGCAAGTACCGCGTCATGACGCTCTTTCCAACGCGCCTTGATTTCATCAATTTGCTCTTGAGTTGGCGCTTCCAAAGCTGCAACCTCAGATTGCCAACTACCACCCAACATAATATCCGTACCACGACCAGCCATGTTAGTCGCGATAGTAACCGCTCCAGCTTGACCTGCGTTCGCAACAATATCCGCTTCTAAAGCATGGAATTTCGCGTTCAATACATTATGTTCAATTTTTGCTTTTCTCAATGCATTAGAAATCAGCTCTGATTTCTCAATTGAGATAGTCCCCACGAGCACGGGTTGACCGTTTTGTGTTCTTTCACGGATATCTTCAATAATCGCTGCGAATTTATCCTCTTCAGTCATATAGACTAAGTCAGGTAAATCCTTACGGATCATAGGACGGTTAGTTGGGATAACAATGGTATCTAATTTATAGATAGAGCTAAACTCAAATGCCTCGGTATCCGCGGTTCCCGTCATACCCGCCAGTTTTTCGTATAAGCGGAAATAGTTTTGGAAGGTAATTGATGCCAGTGTTTGGTTTTCATTTTGGATCTCAACACCTTCTTTTGCTTCCACCGCTTGGTGCAAGCCATCAGACCAACGGCGGCCTTCCATTGTACGGCCTGTATGTTCATCAACGATGATAACTTGACCGTCTTTAACAATATAATCCACATCCAGTGTAAATAACGCATGAGCGCGTAAGCCTGCCATCACGTGATGCATCAGCATAATGTTTGATGGAGAATACAGTGATTCACCTTCTTCCATTAAGCCTTCTTCCGTTAACAGTTGCTCAATCAGTACTAACCCACGCTCAGTCAGCGTGACCTGACGTGATTTCTCATCTACTGAGAAATGCCCTTCACCTTGGAAAGTGTCAGAGTCTTCCTTCTCTTGACGCACAAGTTTAGGAATTAATTTATCAACTTTTTTGTACAGTTCTGAGCTATCTTCAGCCGGACCAGAAATAATAAGTGGTGTACGCGCTTCATCGATAAGAATTGAGTCAACCTCATCCACCAATGCGTAGTGTAATTTACGCTGCACGCGCTCTTCTGGGCTAAATGCCATGTTGTCACGTAAGTAGTCAAAGCCGAATTCGTTGTTAGTACCATAAGTAATATCAGCCGCATAAGCTTCACGCTTAAGTCCTGCAGGCATACCTGGAAGGTTTATACCAACACTCAGGCCTAAAAATTCGAATAATGGACGGTTGTTTTCAGCATCACGTTTCGCCAAATAGTCGTTAACTGTAACAACGTGAACCCCTTTACCCGTTAATGCGTTCAAGTAAGCAGGGAGAGTCGCTGTCAGTGTTTTACCTTCACCAGTACGCATCTCAGCGATACAGCGCTCGTTCAAAACCATCCCACCAATCAGCTGTACATCAAAGTGACGCATACCAAAAACACGTTTACTGGCTTCTCGAACAGTTGCAAACGCTTCAGGAATGATGCTTTCAAGGCTTTCGTTTTTACTCAGACGCTCACGGAATTCTTGGGTTTTAGCTTTGAGTTCATCATCACTTAACTTTTCAAACTCCGGCTCAAGACGATTAATCTTTTCGACTTCTTTACGTAGACGGCGGAGGGTACGGTCATTACGACTACCAAAAACTTTGGTTAATAATTTTGTTAACATATTTATATATTCTCAGGTAATTCAGTTAATTACTAAACAATTAAATCATGTAATTTGCTTAGAACATAGTGCATATCTCAAGATCGACAATGTTATTGCTAATTAACTCATAAGAGGACCGGCACGGATCCCATGAACCTGAGCAACCCAAATTGCAGGTTGATATGCTACAAAATGTGGAAAAGCGTAGCGTTCCGGTTGGGTAACATTGTCACCCCATTGAAGTGAACGTTGTGCCAGCATGGCATACAACGTATCAAGCATGACTTGTGGAGCTAGTAGTGAACCTTTAGCTTCATCTTGTAAATTCGTATCGCCATCTTCAGTGTTTGAAAAAGCGAAAGTCAGTTGTCGAATGACATTCCTAACCGCATGTTGCTGCCAATAATTCACAGAATACGACGAGGACGGTGAAGAACGTTGGGGTTGTTGTTGTGCAAATAAGTTATCAAAAGCACTAACCGCTTGATTTTGGCGATTAACAGACGAATTAAACTGGGTTTGCTGAGCATCTGATAAGGCATTTAAAATCGCAGGCATGCCAATCCCTGTAGCGACAAGTCCTAATAGGAAATGAGACCACAAGTATCTTCTACCAAATTGTCGCCAAAGATTTAAAATGCCCATCAAAGTCTTATATTATGTTGCTGTTACACTATTTTTATTCAAGTTCGCGTTATACTACTCAAGCTATACTTAAGAATAAACCTAACACATTAGGCGGAGCCGAAAAATGAGAGATAGTCACCCACAAGCATTATTCGATGTCCTTGAGGAGTCACTCGCTAAAACGAGCAGCCCCCTATTAACTATTCAGCGTACTGCTAACGCGATTAATCGGCTTAACAAAGCTGTTAAAGGATTGCTCCCTAGCGAACTTAAGCCGATGTGCCGCGTTGCAAACTATCGTAACAGCATTTTGATTATCGAGGTTGCTAATGCAAGCTGGATGACCCGATTAAATTACGAAAAACTTAATCTACTTTCTGCATTACGAGGCTCTATTCTACCATCTTTATCTTCCATAGACATCAGAATCAATCCTACTCTTATGCGAAAAAAGACTGAAAATAGCTCACTGAATAATCAAACAGTTAAAAATATGCAAACTAGGAATGAACGGAGAATAAGTGCGGAAACGGCTAAGCATCTTTTACGTTTAGCAGAGAATAGTTCAAAAGATTTAAAACAGAGACTAGAGCGGCTGGCTGCGCTGGCCGGAGAGAGTACCAGCACAACCAACAGAAAAGATTAACGCTGACATTCACGTTTTATAACAACAACTGATTCAACTGTTTACCAACTTAACTTGATTAAGCGTAAGCCGTTGAAGGTGCTTTGAATGCCACGGGTAATTCAGCTTCATCTTCAAATGTCACCAAATCCCAAGCAGATTCTTTAGCCAGTACCGCTTGTAGAAGTTTGTTATTCAATGCATGACCAGATTTATAGGCAGTAAATGCACCAATAATATTATGTCCACACATGAATAGGTCACCGATAGCATCAAGTGTTTTGTGACGAACAAATTCATCTTCAAAACGCAAACCATCTTCGTTGAGGACACGATAGTCATCAACAACGATAGCACAATCGAAACTACCGCCTAAGCATAGGCCTTGAGATTGCAGATATTCAATATCACGCATAAAACCAAATGTACGCGCACGGCTAATTTGGCTAACAAAGGCTTCAGCAGAAAAATCGATTTTATAACGCTGCGTACTGCTATCAATAGCAGGGTGATTAAAATCGATAGTAAAATCAAGGCTAAAACCATTATATGGTGTGAATTCAGCCCATTTATCACCATCTTCTACACGCACTTTTTCTTTAATACGTACGAATTTTTTCGCACAATTCAGTTCTTCAATACCTGCATCTAGCAATAAGAAAACGAACGGTGCTGCACTGCCATCCATAATCGGGATTTCAGGCGCATTGACTTCAATAACAATGTTATCGATACCTAATCCTGCCAAAGCAGCATTCAGATGCTCTACGGTCGAAATACGCACGTTATCTTCATTAACTAAACAAGTACATAACATGGTATCACGGACAGACTTAGCATCAGCCGGAAAATCAACCGGAGGATTTAGGTCAGTACGACGGTAGATGACCCCGGTGTTTGCCGCCGCTGGACGCAGAGTAAGCGTGACTTTCTTGCCAGTATGTAAACCAACACCAGTCGCTTCAACTATACGTTTAAGTGTCCTTTGTTTGATCATCGTTTTTTTCTCGCAATGTTATCCGTCCTGCTGATTATCATACTAGATAACCAGCAGGAAAGTTTAGCACAAAAAGCGGAGAAACCAATATAATTAAAATTAATCGGCCTGTTTACGCAAAAATGCAGGAATATCCAAATAATCAGGTTCTTTATTTGTTTGCGTATTTTGGTCATTCACCGCTTTCGCCGCAGCTGGTTTTTCTTCTGTCAATGAAGACATAGAAGACATGCTACTTTGCATTTGCTGGTAGCGCTGTTCCATAGAAACCTGCTGTGACATTTTGTTATTGACCAGTGTAATTTCTGGACGCTTGTCCATCCCAATACCTGTTGCAACAACAGTAACACGTAGTTCATCATTCATCTCAGGGTCGAGTGATGTACCAATAACAACGGTCGCATTATCAGATGCGAATGCACGAATGGTATTACCGACCGTTTCAAACTCATCCAAACGCAGATCGAAACCAGCGGTAATGTTGACAAGAACGCCGCGCGCGCCAGAAAGGTCGATATCTTCTAGAAGTGGACTTGAAATAGCCATTTCAGCCGCTTCTTCAGCACGATCTTCACCACGAGCAACACCTGAACCCATCATTGCGTAGCCCATTTCTGACATAACAGTGCGTACGTCAGCAAAGTCCACGTTCATCAAGCCAGGGCGTGTGATCAGTTCTGCAATCCCTTGAACGGCACCTTTAAGGACATCGTTTGCAGCACCAAAAGCATCCAATAAAGAGATACCACGACCTAAGACTTTTAATAGTTTATCGTTCGGGATCGTAATCAATGAGTCAACATGTTTTGATAACTCAGTAATTCCCGATTCCGCAAATGCCATACGCTTTTTGCCTTCAAAATTGAAAGGCTTAGTCACGACGGCAACCGTTAGTATACCCAGCTCTTTAGCAACTTCAGCCACGACTGGAGCAGCACCTGTACCTGTACCACCACCCATACCGGCTGCAATGAAGACCATGTCTGCACCATCAAGTGCATTGCGTAAAGCTTCACGATCTTCTTCAGCGGCATTACGACCTACTTCAGGGTTTGCTCCTGCACCTAGGCCTTTAGTAATACCAGTACCAATCTGGATTGTTTGTCCGACTGCGGTTTTGCGCAGTGCCTGTGCGTCAGTATTGACGGCAAAAAACTCAACGCCTTCAATACGCTCACGCACCATGTGTTCAACGGCGTTACCGCCGCCGCCACCAACGCCGATGACTTTAATCACCGCATCGTTGGTTAGCTCCATTGGTTCAAACATAATGTCTCTCCGTTTTGTGCTTACTTCGAAGCTAATAATATGCTTCTGAATAAAAATTAAAATTCTTTTCTCAGCCAACCAGTGATTTTACTAAACCACCCTTTAACTGAAGCACGTTTTTCCGTTTCGGTATCATCGCCAAGATGGCTTTCTTTACCGTAATGCAGAAGCCCAACCGCAGTTGAATAGTATGGCTCCTGAGCATAATCCGTTAAGCCTGTTATATTGAGCGGGGTACCAATCCTGACTTGTGTATGGAAGACTTTTTGTGCACATTCGACGAGACCGTCTATTTGCGCAGCGCCTCCAGTAAGCACGATCCCCGCTGCCAAATGGTGTTTGACACCTTGTTGACGTAACTGTTCCTGTAAATTTAAAATTTCTTCGTTTACGAGGTTTAACAGCTCTGTATAGCGTGGTTCAATGACCTCCGCTAAAGTCTGACGTTGCAGACTTCTTGGTGGGCGTCCTCCCACGCTAGGTACTTCCACCGTTTCATCTTTGCTGACTATCGAACCGACAGCACAGCCATGACGAACTTTGATCGCTTCTGCATCACTTGGTGGAGTTCCAAAAGCATAAGCAATATCGCTGGTCACAACATTGCCTGCATAAGGAATCACTTTGGTATGACGTAATGCACCACCGGTGTACACCGCCATATCCATCGTGCCGCCGCCAATATCAACGACACAAACCCCCAACTCCCGCTCATCTTCCGTCAAAACAGAATAGCTAGCAGCAAGTCCAGCAAAAATTAACTGATCAACTTTCAGCCCACAACGTTCAACGGCTTTCACGATATTTTTTGCCATATCGTTGTGGCAAGTGATCAAATGAACTTTGGCTTGCATACGTACACCAGACAAACCAACAGGGTTCTTAATACCTTCTTGATAATCAATCGCGAATTCTTGCGGTATAACATGAAGAATGCGATGTTCATCGCGAACTCGGACTGATTTAGCGGTATGAACAACACTGTCAACATCTTCTTGTGTCACTTCTTCTTCCGACACAGGTACCATACCAATTTCATTTTGACAGCTAACATGCTTACCCGATAACGCAAGATAAACTGAAGAAATTTGGCAATCTGCCATCAGCTCAGCCTGATCAATCGCCCTTTGTACACATTTAACGACTGACTCCAGATCGTTAACGCCACCTTTGTCCATTCCACGAGATGGACAACTTCCCACCCCGATAATATTCACCATACCATCGGGCAGAATTTCGCCTACAAGGGCCGACACCTTGGAAGTCCCAATTTCAAGGCCTACAACTAATTTTCTGTCCGTCGTTTTGATCATTTGCTTCTGCCTAGTCTGAGTTATTAGCAATATTCATTATTGTAACTCCAGTGGTGCATCCACTAATAAAGGAGCCCACCCCACCGCAGCGCCACTGGTATAACGAAGATCGACATAATCAACACGTTTATCTGTGGTTTGCTGCAACAGCGGATAAAGTTCAAGGAAACGATTTAACCGCTCAAGTACATCTTTTTTTCCAAGTTCTATTCGAACATCATTATCTAAAATAAGTTGCCAAGCATGGCGTGCAGTCATAGAGACTGATTTCAATTTTAAATTTTGTTCTGCCAGTATTCTTTTAAATTCAACATACTCTTTGATAACTTCTTTTTGGCTACCTTGAGGGCCATAAAGTAACGCATAATCGCCTTTGTTACTCTCACTCGCGGGGAGGCTAAAAACTCGCCCTTCACTATCAACCATGTTCTGATCATTCCAACGAGCGTAAGGAACATATTCTACCAGATGAATCTTTAACTCATCAGGCCACTGTTTACGAACTGTGACTTGACGTATCCATGGCATAGCACTGATCTGATTTTGAATGGCATTGACATCCACGGTCATAAACGTGCCCGGTTGACCAAGTGCTAATATCGCTTTTCTGACATCATCATTCGTTGTGTAATGACGCTCCCCCGTCAGTACTAACTTTGACATTGGCAGCCTGTCCGCATCTTTCATCCAATTCATGACGGTCCAGCCACTCCAAATGATTGTTCCAACAACCATTAAGAAAAAAATCAACCCACCAAGAAATGCCCCATTACTTGGGCCTGAGTTTGGGTCATTGCTGCCATCATTATGCTTATGATGTCGAACATTTAATGCTGCCTGTGACATATCAGTTAGCCAATTCCAAAATACGTACCACCAACTGCGAAAAATCCATACCTGCTTGACGTGCGGCCATCGGAACTAAACTGTGGCTCGTCATGCCTGGTGAGGTATTCACCTCTAATAAATAGAACTGACCATCACTGTCTTGCATCACATCAACGCGTCCCCAACCACGACAACCAACAGCTTGATAAGCACGTACCGCCAATTGTGACAACGCAGCTTCTGATTTTTCATCTAAGCCGCTTGGGCAAAAATACTGTGTTTCATCTGAAAGATATTTCGCATCATAATCGTAAAATACCCCAGCAGGTTGAATACGAATAGAAGGGAGCGCTTGCTCACCAATCATCGCCACCGTAAATTCCGGCCCACTTAACCACTTTTCAATTAATACTGTTTCATCGAAACGAAATGCTAATTCCAACGCGGTTGATAAATCATCCATGTTATCAACTTTGCTCATCCCTACACTTGACCCTTCTAAGCTCGGTTTGACAATAAGGGGGAGTCCTAGATGTGACACTAATGTTGAAATTTTTGCTTCCGTCATCTGACTAAAGCTAAATTGACTCAATGAAACGTAAGGTGCGACCGATAAGCCTGCGCCTTCCCAAAGTTGTTTGGTTCTTAATTTGTCCATACTGAGAGCAGAAGCCATTACGCCACTCCCCGTATAAGGTAACCCTAAGAACTCCAACATCCCTTGTATAGTACCATCTTCACCACCACGACCATGAAGGGCGATAAATACTTTATCGAATCCTTTTTCCTTAAGTGTGATAACAGGAAAGTCTTTCGTATCAATTGGATGAGCGTCAACACCGGCCTGACGTAAACCCGCAAGTACTGCCTGCCCAGATTGCAGAGAGACTTCACGTTCAGCAGATGTACCGCCAAATAACACCGCAATTTTTTCGGCCATGAGTTTACTCCTCTGCCATTGGTGGCTGTAATTTTGTCTCGGCAAGATTACGGGCTATTTTACCAATATTTCCAGCACCTTGAACCAAAATTAAGTCATTAGGCTCCAGTGCTTGAGCGAGCAGTTGTGCGACTTGTTCAGGCTCTGCCACATAAATCGGGTCAAGTTGACCACGACCACGAATTGTTCGGCATAATGAACGGCTATCTGCACCGGGTACAGGTTTCTCCCCCGCTGGATACACTTCCAACATCAGTAACACATCAACTTGGTTGAGAACATGTGCAAAGTCGTCATATAAATCGCGAGTACGTGAATAGCGGTGTGGCTGAAAAACCATCACAATTCGCTTGTCAGGCCAACCCGCCCTTGCCGCTTTAATCGTCGCATCCACTTCAGTTGGGTGATGACCATAATCATCAACCAACATCACTTCCCCTTCTTTACCATTAACATGGCGTAATGAATAATTGCCTAAGAAATCAAAACGACGCCCTGTCCCCTGAAACTCTATAAGTGCAGAGAGAATATGCTGATCATCAATCCCTTCTTCCGTTGCTACCGCCACAGCGGCTGCCGCATTAAGGGCATTGTGTCGACCTGGTGCATTAAGAACCACCGTCAACTCAGGCATATTTTCACGGGCGATAGTAAAGAAGCCTTGATTACCTTTTTGTTCATACTTAACAATACGCACATCCGCATCGTCACTAAAACCATAAGTCGTCACATAACGGCTTACACGCGGTAATAAAGAGCGGATCACCGGATCATCAATACACATCACTGCACGACCATAAAATGGTAAGTTGTGCAAAAAGTTGATGAACGTATCTTTCAAGGTTTCAAAATTACCTTGATAAGTGTCCATATGGTCAGCTTCAATATTGGTCACTACCGCAACCAAAGGCTGCAAATGTAAAAATGATGCGTCACTCTCATCCGCTTCAGCAATCAGATAACGGCTACTTCCTAAACGAGCATGAGTCCCCGCAGATTTCACTAAACCCCCATTAACAAATGTTGGGTCTAAACCTGCTTGAGCATAAATTCCTGAAATCATAGCCGTCGTTGTCGTTTTACCATGCGTACCTGCGACAGCGATACCATGTCGATAACGCATTAATTCAGCCAGCATTTCAGCACGACGAATAACAGGAATACGCAACTCGTGTGCTGCCTGAATTTCTGGATTATCCGCAGAAATGGCCGTTGAAACGACAACAACACTCGCATCTTCAACATTTTCAGGGCGATGATTAAAATAAATCGTTGCTCCTAAAGCGGTCAGTTGCTGAGTCACTGCATTTGGCGCTAAATCAGAACCACTGATTTGATAACCTTCATTAGCCAGTACTTCGGCAATACCACCCATGCCAGCACCGCCGATACCGACAAAATGGATGTGCCGAACTCTTCTCATTTCAGGCACTGCTGTTCTTAATTTCGCCAACTGTTGTGTATTCACTCTATGTCTTCGCTTTTGTTAATTCTATATCAATGTCGTTTTATCGATGATCGCGGCTATTTAGCCACTTCACTAATCACCGCCGCGACTCGTTCGGTCGCATCGGTAATCGCACAAGAACGTGCTTTGATAGCCATCGATAATAATTCTTGTCGATCCCACTGCTCCAGCAGGCTAGCGACGTTATCCGCAGTAAACTGAGGTTGCTCAAGTATTTTGGCCGCCCCCGCTTTTTCTAACGGTAAAGCATTCCAATATTGCTGACGATCTTTATGTTGAAAAGGTACGAAAATAGCAGGTAACCCTGCCGCAGCGATTTCACTCACTGTTAAAGCACCTGAACGACAGATCACAATATCCGCCCATGCGTAAGCTTGAGCCATATCATCAATAAACTCAGTAACTTTATACTCGGAATTAACTGAATTTTTTAGCCTTTCATTATACAACGCTTCGGTAGATTCTTTACTTCCTTTTCCAGCTTGGTGCCAGATATTTAACTGTTTGCCGACTTTTTCAGCAACTTCAGGCATAATTTGATTCAAAATACGCGCGCCTTGACTCCCACCTACTACCAGTACGCGTATTCTCTCATCGCGATTCGATAATCTCTCTTCTGGCAATGGCAGTGCCAATACATCCTTACGAACTGGATTTCCAACAATAGGGGCATGCGGAAAAGCGCCCGGAAATGCCTGTAAAACACGTTTAGCTATTTTTGAAAGCCATTTATTGGTTAAACCGGCTATACCGTTTTGCTCGTGCAGAATGACGGGCACTCCCGATAACCATGCCGCAATTCCACCGGGACCAGAAACATAGCCCCCCATCCCCAGCACAGCATCGGGTCGATACTGCTTAATAATCGCTTTTGCTTGGCAAACTGCCTTGCCTATCCGCCAAGGCGCGGCCGCTAATGCCATAATGCCTTTACCTCGGAGCCCTGATATTCGGATAAACTCAATGTCGATGCCATGTTGCGGCACTAGTGTCGCTTCCATACGGTCGGCAGTACCTAGCCAGAGGATCTCCCAGCCTTGAGCCTGCAAATAATGCGCCACAGCTAAACCTGGGAAAACATGTCCCCCAGTCCCACCCGCCATGACCAGTAACCTTTTTGCTTGACTCATTTAGCACTCCTTACAAACGCCTGGGCTTTTTCCAGACGCGTTTCAAAATCTACACGTAATAATACTGCGATAGCCGCGGACATCACGAGCAAGCTCGACCCACCGTAGCTAATCAATGGTAAGGTTAACCCTTTAGTTGGCAACATACCTGCTGCTGCCCCTACGTTTACTAATGCCTGAAAAGTAAACCAAATACCGATTGAGCAAGCTAAATACCCAGCAAATAATTGGTTAGCTAGCAATGCACGACGACCAATCATCATCGCCCTAAATGCCAACATGAAAACCATCAGTAAAACCAAAACAACACCAACATACCCCAGCTCTTCCGCTAAAACGGAAAAAATAAAGTCAGTGTGAGCCTCTGGTAAATATTCAAGTTTTTGCACCGAATTACCCAGTCCCTGACCCAATAACTCACCTCTACCGAATGCCATCAACGATTGGGTTAGCTGATAACCACTTCCAAATGGGTCTTCCCATGGATTGAGAAATGATGTCACACGGCGCAAACGATAAGGTTCCAACCAAATCAAGGCGAGTACACCAACAACACAAGCGGCAATCCCAATAATAAAGGGGGCTAATCGTGCTCCAGCTAAGAATAGTAACCCTAATGTCGTAACGACGAGGACGATAACCGTTCCTAAATCCGGTTGTAACAGCAGTAATAACGCCATGATAATTAAAATACACATGGGTTTTACAAAGCCTAGAAAGCGAGTTCTTACTTCGTCTGATTTTCTCACTAAGTAGCTGGATACATAGCAAAATAGCGCGAATTTAGAAATTTCTGCTGGCTGAATTTTTACAATCCCAACATCAATCCAACGTGATGCACCGTTAACGGAGCTACCCGCTACCAGTACAACCGCTAACAGTAAAAGAGAAACCATCAACAACACAAAGCTGTATTTTTCCCAAACAGCCATGGAAACTCGCATCACGCCTAAAACTAAGATAAAGGCGACAGCTAAATACATGACATCACGTTTAGCAAAATAAAATGGGTCGTCAGTCAGTCTCTGCCCAACAGGCATCGATGCCGATGTCACCATAACAAAACCGATAGCGGCTAATCCCAAAGCCAGCCATACCAAGGTGCGATCGTAGAGTGTAGAGCCAGCGATGACACCCCCTTTCTCTCCAATCACCCAATTCTTCAAACGTAAAGCACCCGGTATCGTCATCAGCCTAGCTCCTTCGCTAACTGAGCAAAAATGGCACCTCGTTGCTCAAAATTCTTAAATTGATCGAGGCTTGCACATGCCGGTGAGAGTAAAACCATATCCCCTGATTTTAGATTCGGAGCTAAATAACGCATGCTCTGTTCCATTGTCTCAGTCAACACGGATTTTTCAGGTTCCAGCTGAGCTAGTGCTTTACCATCACGACCAAAGCAGTACAGGCGCACATTGTCCTGAGCAAGATAGGGCTTCAATGGTGTAAAATCTGCCGATTTACCATCGCCCCCAAGTAGAAGATGCAGTGTACCTTCTACTTTTAAGCCATTCAGTGCCGCTTCAGTGCTACCCACATTGGTTGCTTTGGAATCGTTAATCCAACGCACCCCGTTATTCAGTAACACCAGTTGGAAACGGTGCGTTAATCCTGCATAATTTTTCAGCACACTTAAACTTGCATGGCGAGCTATACCCGCGATATCAGCAAGAGCAAGAGCCGCTAATGCATTGGTATAATTGTGTTGTCCCGTTAAGTGCATGTCATCAACCTTGATCAGCACTTCATTTTTTGCGACCAATGTCCGCTGTTGTGTATCAAAATAATAATCGCCACTATCAACACCAAAGCTAATGCATGCTTCCTCATCGGTATGCTGTGGTAACGTCAATGGATCTTGAGCATTAACAATACAATTCAACGCATGATGATAGATACGTAACTTCGCTTCGCGGTACTGTGCTAGACCTAGCGGATAGCGATCCATATGGTCTTCAGTGACATTCAAAACTGTTGCTGCAAGGGCTTTTAAGCTGGATGTCGTCTCTAATTGAAAACTAGATAGCTCTAACACATACAGTTGGTGACCTTGATTTAACAAAGACAATGCTGGAATACCGATATTTCCGCCAACACCAACGGAGATACCCGCAGCTTGAGCCATTTCCCCCACCAAAGAGGTCACGGTGCTTTTTCCATTAGAGCCTGTGATCGCAATAACAGGCGCATCAACTTCGCGGCAGAACAATTCGATATCACCGACAATTTCAATACCGTTATTCGCCGCTTGCTGTAATTCAGGTGTCGCTAATGCAATACCGGGGCTGGCAACAATTAAGTCAGCCTCTTGCAACCATTGGTTGTTTAAACTACCGCGATGGCATTCCACCTCTTTCGGTAATTGTTCAACGCCCGGAGGAACAGCTCGGGTATCCATCACTCGCGGAATAACGCCGTGTGATAAGAAAAAGTGCACACAAGATAGGCCAGTTAACCCCAGCCCAATGATGACCACTTTTTTACCCTGATACTGTTTACCCTGCATACCTGCCATTTTAACGTACCTTCAGTGTTGCCAGTCCAATCAGTACCAGCATTAAGGAAATAATCCAAAAACGTACAATTACGCGTGGTTCCGGCCAACCTTTCAGTTCATAATGATGGTGAATTGGCGCCATACGGAATATACGTTGACCACGTAATTTGAAAGAACCCACCTGTAGGATGACGGATAATGTCTCAACAACAAAGACGCCTCCCATAATGACTAACAAGAACTCTTGGCGTAATAAAACGGCAATCGTACCGAGTGCACCACCAAGAGCAAGGGAGCCAACATCGCCCATAAAAACTTGCGCAGGATAAGTGTTAAACCATAGGAACCCGAGCCCCGCCCCCACTATCGCCGTACAAACAATAACTAATTCACCCGCATGTGGTAAAAATGGAATATTTAAGTAACTAGCAAAGTTGACGTTACCCGTTGCCCACGCCACTAATGCAAAACCGGCTGCCACGAAAACCGTTGGCATAATCGCTAATCCATCAAGGCCATCCGTTAAGTTAACCGCGTTACTGGTACCAACAATCACAAAATACGCCAACAAAATATACAGCAGCCCAAGTTGTGGCATGATGTCTTTAAAGAACGGCACCACTAATTGCGTTGCAGGGGTATCTTTCCCTACTGCGTACATTGAAAATGCAACCACAAGTGCAATCAGTGACTGCCAAAAATATTTCCAACGAGCAATCAACCCTCGGCTATTTTTTCTGACCACTTTCAAGTAATCATCCGCAAATCCGACAAGGCCATACCCGACTAACACGAGTAATACACACCAAACGTATGGGTTATCTAAACGCGCCCAGAGCAATACTGAGATGCTGATCGAAAACAGGATCAGTATTCCTCCCATTGTTGGCGTACCACGCTTACTAAAATGCGATTCAGGCCCAACATCACGTACAACCTGACCAATCTGCATTTTTTGTAAGTAAGTAATTAAACGTGGCCCCATCCATAACGCAATGGCAAGTGCTGTCAGCAAACCGACGATGGCTCTAAACGTCAAATATGAGAAGACGTTAAAGACAGAAAATTGATGCACCAATATTTCGGCAAGCCAGACTAACATGCAAAGCACTCCTTCAATGCATTCACTACATCTTCCATCGCGGAGCTGCGTGAACCTTTAACTAAAATAGAAACAACTTCATTCTGCTGTACTAGCGGAATCAGTCGGGTTAATAAGTCTTTTTTGAATGCAAAGTGCTCTCCACATTCACTGAATTGACTGATCATTTCGCTCAGCGTACCGACACTCAGTACTTTATCCAGACCTGCATCTTTTGCGGCTATACCAACTCGTTGATGACACTCTTTTGCATAATCGCCGAGTTCACCCATATCTCCGGCCACTAAAATGCGATAACCGGGCATTTTAGCTAAAACATGAATGGCTGCAATCATTGAGCCGTCATTGGCATTATAAGTGTCATCCAAGACAACTTTTGTCTCACTCAACTGCACTGGATATAAACGCCCCGGCACAGCTTGAGTTGTGGCTAGCCCCTGACGAATATCTTCCAGCGTTGCGCCCACTGAGATAGCCAAAGCACTAGCCGCCAAAACGTTAGCAATGTTATGCATGCCTGGCAGAGGTAAAGTGATAGCAACCTGTCCAACGGGTGTATGCAAAGTAAAATCGGTTGAAAGCTGCTTGACCTCAATGTCAGAAGGATAAAAATCCGCTTTATCTTGCGCTGTTAATGAATAACACCACACCGTTTGGCGTGGCTGAAACTGCCATTTGGCAGAACAACTATCAAGATTAACAATTGCGGTACCTTCATCCGGTAGACCTTGGTATATTTCACCTTTTGCCCTAGCAACGCCTTCAGGTGAGCCAAATCCAGCTAAATGAGCCGCGAACAAGTTATTCACAAGAGCAGTTTGCGGCTTAACGATATTCGTGGTGTACGCGATCTCATTAGGGTGATTCGCCCCCATTTCAATCACTGCATATTCATATTCGTGAGTTAGCCTAAACAACGTTAAAGGTACACCGATATCATTGTTTAAATTACCCGCGGTATACAGTGTTTTACCGCGTTGCGACAAAATAGAGGCCGTCATTTCTTTTACCGATGTTTTCCCCGACGACCCCGTTAAGCCAACCACTTTGGCTTGGCTTTGTTGGCGTACCCAAGCAGCAAGCTGCCCCATGGCCAGACGCGTATCTGCGACAACGACTTGAGGGCAATCAATATCAAGTTGACGCTCAACCAGCACAGCCGCTGCACCGCCTTCAGCCACTGAAGGCACAAAATCATGGGCATCGAAACGCTCACCTTTCAACGCAATAAATAAGCTGTTCTCGCCAATTTGGCGGCTATCCGTGCTCACATCGCTTAATACTCGTGTTCCTGCATCAACGCCATCGGCATGATACAGATATCCACCCGTGATAGCGGCGAGTTGAGACAACGTTAGCGGGATCATGCTACCACCCCCAATAATCTAGCGACCGTCAATCTATCTGAATAATCTAAGCGGCGATGACCGATAATTTGATAATCTTCATGGCCTTTCCCCGCAATAACAATAACGTCATCCACGTTAGCTTGCATGATAGAACTGGTCACGGCTTCAGCACGTCCCGGAATAGCCAGAACTCGGCTAGAGTCAAGAATGCCAGCCATAATGTCATTGATGATATCTAATGGCTCTTCGCTACGCGGGTTATCATCAGTAATGACAACATTGTCTGCCCACTCTTCAGCCGCCGCCCCCATTAATGGACGTTTACCTTTATCGCGATCCCCCCCGCAACCAAATACACACCATAATTTTCCTTTACAGTGTAAACGTGCCGCTGCTAATGCTTTCTCAAGCGCATCAGGGGTATGCGCATAATCAACCACCACCGTTGGTTTGTTCGGCGCACTAAAGACTTCCATACGACCACACACCGGCGATAAAGATGATGATGATTCCAAGAGTTGCGTTAATGGATAATCCATCATCAGCAATGTACTCATTGCTAACAACAAATTACTGACATTAAATGCCCCCATTAATGGACTTTCTAAGGTGCCGTTACCCCATGATGAGGTAAATTGAATGGTGGCTCCACGGTCGTGATACTCAACCGTTGTGGCTTGTAACCATGGCCCTTGCCACTGTTCAGGAATACGCTGTTCCATTGAAACAGCACAGGCTTTTGGTAAGCGTTGCAGCCATTTCAAACCGACATCATCGTCAGCATTAATAATTTGCGCTTTTGTTTGATGCGTGGAAAATAATAGCCACTTCGCGGCTTCGTAATTTTCCATATCACCGTGGTAATCTAAATGGTCACGGCTTAAATTAGTAAATACAGCGGCAGCAAACGGTAAGGCAGCAACACGACCTTGAACTAAGCCGTGTGAAGAAACTTCCATTGCGGTTAATGTCGCCTGACATTTTAATAATTGGGTTAATTCAACTTGGATATCCACTGCTGAACCCGTGGTATTTTCACTCGGCGCGACCTGTCCAAGTAGACCATTCCCTACAGTTCCCATCACCGCGCTGGTTTCACCCAACCCTTTTGCCCACTGAGCAATTAATTGTGTTGTCGTCGTTTTACCATTGGTTCCTGTCACACCAACCAACTTCATTTTTGCACCTGGATGCTGATAAAACTCCGCGGCCAATGCAGACAAACGATTATTCAGGTCATTCAAATAAATAACAGGAACCCCATGAACGTAACGAATTTCACCTTCATCCGCTTCGCCATTCGCTTCTGCGATGACAGCTGCAACACCTTGAGCGATCGCTTGGGAGATATAGTGCCTACCATCCGATTGATGGCCTTTAATTGCAATAAACAGATCACCAGCCGCTGCTTTACGGCTGTCTAACGTCATCTCATGTAGTGAGATATTTGCTGTGCTAACGCCAAATGGCGAAAGAAGATCACAAAGATTACGATCTGCCACTTTTAACCTCTTTTTTATTGATCACTATGTCGCTTTTATCATCTGCTTGTAATGCATCTGGCTCAACATTCATCATTCGCAAAACACCGCCCATGATGGAACCAAATACCGGTGCGGATACTGCACCACCATAATATTTACCCGCTTTAGGCTCATTGATAAGAACGACAAGGGCATAACGTGGGTTACTTGCAGGTGCAACACCTGCTGTATAGGCAATATATTGATTGATGTACCGCCCTTCAGGCCCGACTTTCTTCGCAGTACCTGTTTTAATCGCTATTCGATAACCTTTTATCGCAGCACGTGTTCCCCCGCCTCCCGGTAGAGCAACACTTTCCATCATATGAACCACTGTACGCATGGTTTGTTCTGGGAACACTCGGGTTCCTGGGACAGGTGGATCCACTTTGGTAATGGATAATGGGCGATATATTCCAAAGCTACCAATTGTTGCATAGGCACGGACTAATTGTAACGGAGTGACCATTTGTCCATACCCAAAAGAAAAGGTGGCCCTATCTAAATCAGACCACCGTGTTTTTTTACTTGGAAAGATGCCACTACTTTCCCCGACTAACCCCAGATTAGTCGGCTTGCCAAACCCAAAGCGGCTATACACATCCACCAGCTCTGTGGCAGGCATCGCTAACGCCAGTTTTGAAACACCCACGTTACTCGACTTCTGTAAAATACCCGTTATTGATAACTCCGCATAACGCGCAACGTCCTTAATTTCATGGCCATTGACGCGATATGGATAGGTATTCAGCACGGTATTTTCTTTGATAATTTTGTTGTTTAACGCACTCATGACAACAAGTGGTTTCACCGTCGAACCAGGCTCGAAAATATCGGTTATCGCGCGGTTACGCATGGCATCCATCGGAGTACCCGCTAAATTATTTGGGTTATAGGATGGACTATTAGCCATAGCTAAAATCTCACCGGTATGCACATCAACTAAAATAGCAACACCAGATTCAGCTTTATTCTCCTGTACGCCCTTAGTCAGTTCACGATAAACAATGGATTGAATACGCTCATCAATACTGAGCACGAGGTTATGCGCCGCTTGACTATCAACGGAGGAAACCGTTTCAATAACACGTCCATTACGATCTTTACGAACTGTTCGTTCACCTGGAGAGCCTTTTAACCAGCGCTCAAAGCTTTTTTCAACGCCTTCAATGCCTTCGCCATCAATATTGGTTACGCCAATTAAATGCGCGGTCACCGGACCTGAAGGGTAATAACGGCGAGATTCTTTACGTAGATAAATACCCGGTAATTTTAATTTTGTGATGTATTCACCAATAGAAGGGTTTACCTGACGAGCAAGATAGACAAAACGACCTTTTGGGTTCGCCGAAATTTTTGTTTTGATTTGTTCTAGTGGGATTTCAAGCGCATCCGCTAACGCTTTCCAATGTTCATCGTTATTGATCCCACCTTTTTCAAACACCACTTTGGGATCAGCCCAAATGGCATTCACAGGCACACTGACAGCAAGTTGGCGTCCTTCTCTATCACTGATCATTCCGCGTGCAGTAGAAACTTCCTGTACACGTAAAGAGCGCATATCGCCCTCTTTAACCAGTTTTTCAGGTGCGATGATTTGCAGATAAGCAACACGCACTAACAGCCCAGCTAAAGCTAGCAGGATACCGCCACACAGCAAAGCAAAACGCCAGCTCACAAAGCTGGTATTTTCTTCCTGTTTCTTGTTTTTAGCTGACTTAGGTGCTTTCATTCGTAACCTTATCTACTACTTAGAAACAATAATATTTTCTTGAGAAGGCTCAACGTGAACCATTTGTAATTTTTCCACAGATAAACGTTCAACTCGGCTATGGCTGGCTAACGCGTTTTCTTCTAGGATCAAATTACGCCATTCGATATCAAGTGCGTCCTTTTCTTCGTATAGCTTGTCTTTTTCCGCCGTCAGGAGACGTGTTTCATGCGCTGTCGTGACCACAAAGACAGCGCTGATAATAATGGCGGCTAGCAAAATCAATGGAATAATCCCATAACGGAAAAGGTCACGACCAATCACTTTTCCAAGACTATGCCTTTCAGGAACCATTTTTATGCCATCCTTTGTGCAAAACGTAGTACTGAACTACGTGCTCTAGGGTTTTCGTCAACTTCCGCGGCTGAAGGTTTCATCTTGCCCACTTCACGCAACTTAGCCGTACCCAGCGCTTTTATTTGAGCTTCCGTTAATGGGATCCCTGCGGGAACACTGGGCCCTTTGCTATTTTGACGAATAAACCGTTTTACTAATCTATCTTCCAAGGAGTGAAAACTAATCACTGAGAGACGCCCTTCGGGTGCTAGCACGGATACAGCCCCTTCCAATGCCTGCTCAATTTCTTCTAGCTCACTGTTAATATAAATACGTATGGCTTGGAAGCTGCGAGTTGCTGGATGCTTATGGCGCTCTTTGATTGGGCTTACTTGAGCGATCAATTCAGCTAGCTCACGTGTACGGGTCAACGGCGTCTCTTCTGGATTGTGGTTACGTTCAACAATCGCCCTAGCAATGCGTTTTGCGAAACGTTCTTCTCCAAATGTTTTCAACACCCACGCGATATCATCAGCTTGCGCAGACATGAGCCATTGATGTGCTGATTGTCCTTTAGTTGGATCCATTCGCATATCCAATGGCCCATCACGCATAAATGAAAAACCGCGTTCAGGATCATCTAATTGCGGTGATGAAACGCCTAAATCCAGCAATACGCCATCAATCTTGCCAACTAACCCTTCTTCCTCAACATATTCAGCGATTGCAGAAAATGGCCCATGTTTAATCATAAAGCGCGGGTCATTAATGAGTTGCGCTGCTTTAATGGCTTCAGGGTCGCGGTCAATCGCAATCAAGCGTCCTTGGTCATTTAACTGACTCAATATCAGCCTTGAGTGCCCCCCTCGCCCAAATGTTCCATCAATATATATGCCGTTTGGTTTGATATTTAGGCCATTTACTGCTTCATCAAGCAGTACTGTTACATGTTTAAATTGCTGTTGTGTCATGTTTATAGTGACAAATCCTGTAAGCGGGCTGACAGGGGTTCTTGGGTTTGTCGTTCAGCATTAATGTCTTCTTCCACTTGCTGATACCAAGTCTGTTCATCCCAAAGTTCAAATTTATTTATTTGGCCCACTAGCATGACCTCTTTTGTTAGCCCTGCGTGTTGACGTAGTGTGTTAGCTAACAAAAGACGTCCGGCACTGTCCATTTGGCATTCGCTGGCATGCCCTAATAAAAGCCGTTGTACTCTTCTTTCTACTGGGTTCATGGTTGAAAGCCGTGAGAGCTTCTCTTCAATAATTTCCCATTCAGGTAACGTGTAAAGTAATAGGCATGGCTGGTGGAGGTCGATAGTACATACCATCTGCCCCTTAGATTCCTCGCTCAACATTCCCCTATATCGGGTAGGCACGGTTAGACGCCCTTTGCTGTCGAGATTTACCAGTGTTGCCCCACGAAACATACCCAGTAAAACCTCTTTATTTCCTATTAACCCACTTTACCCCACAATTCTCCACTTATAAAGTTTACGAATGGTAGGAAAACGTTGTCAAGCCAGACACCTGTAGCTTTTGCTTTATTTACAGAACAATTCAGAAAAGATAAGAGAGGGTAAAATCGAGCGCAGAGATAAAATGAGGAATAACGGATTGATATAATTCATTTATTTTCAACAAAACAATAAATACAAGGTTAATTCTATTTTATTGATGAAAAAACACTCAAATGATGATATTTCCTATACCCGTCTCATTTTTAATCAGCCTACCTATAACCGATTCTTTACTTTTTAAATAACGGTAAATGCTAATTAACTACAAATATTATCAATAACGGCCCCGTAGAAAAATAAAAACAATAAATTTCAACATGTTAAAATACTGTTTTAATAGACAGTGTTATAACTCAAATATGCGTTCATATGACTTTTATTTATTTAACTGCCATTTCTTAAATTAAATTTTTTATTTTGTTTTCCTTGCGAGAGAAAATTAAATACATCCAGTTAAGAATAGTCCTAAAGTTAAATATTTACGTATTTTTAGCATCAAATAAAAAGCCCCTTTTGCATAGGGGCTAAGATAATAGCGATAAACGTGATCAATATCACTCTATATTCAACCAGACATTTTGTCTGGTTTTAATTATTTTTTATATTTATTGCTGTTTGCGGCCAAGACTACCACGACGGCAGAGATCACGACGGATACGAGTAATTCCTGCGTCTGGTTTTTGTTTTTCATCAAGGCTCGCCAACACCAATTCCAAGATTCGCTCAGCGATATCTCTGTGGCGCTGTGCCAATGATAAAACGGGGCATCCTAAGAAATCTAATAACTCGCTATCGCCAAATGTGGCAATCACCATGTCCTCCGGTAGACGACCATCACGTTTTAGCGCCACATCCAGTACTCCCTGTAGCAACGAAAATGACGTCGTGAATAACGCATCAGGCATGGAGTTACCTTTATCTAGCCAATCAGCAAAAACCTCAGCGGCAGAAGCCCTCTCATAACTATTTGCATACAGATAATTCACTTCACGGGAGTCGCCTTGCCAACCTTTCCTAAAACCTTGCTCACGAAGATAGCTTACTGATAACTCAGGTAAAGCCCCCAGATACAATACGGATTCTGCCGAGAATTTTCGTAATTCAGCAGAGATCATAAATGCATCTTCTTGGTCATCACCGACCACACTAATAAAGTGATCTTTTTCCAATGCTCTATCAAGGGCAATGATAGGCAAAGAACGGTTCGCCCAACGCTGATAGAAAGGATGCTCAGGAGGAAGCGCGGTTGAAACTATAATGGCATCAACCTGACGCTGTAAAAGATGCTCGACACAACGAATTTCGTTATCAGGCTGATCCTCGGAACACGCGATCAATAATTGATAACCACGTTGCCGTGCTTGACGTTCAAGATAATTAGCAATGCGAGTATAACTTGTGTTTTCGAGATCGGGGATCACTAGCCCTATCGAACGTGTTCTCCCTGCTCGTAGCCCTGCTGCTACAGCATTTGGATGGTAATTGTGCTCTCTGACAACAGCCATCACTTTTTCTACAGTTTTATCGCTGACTCGATACTGCTTGGCCTTGCCATTGATCACATAACTAGCCGTTGTGCGGGAAACCCCTGCTAAACGTGCTATTTCATCCAGTTTCACGTTAACCTCTTTGTGTTATCATATAAAACCAACTCATTGATTTTACTATTTATTTTTTACAGTCCCTGATTACCGCTGCAAGGCAAAAATAGCTGCCAACGGTCAGAGCCCCGAATCAATCGGGGCTCTATATGACTACATTCTACCTTTAGAAGACAAATTTTTCATCGCATAATTTTATCGCCTCGTGAAACTCCTACAATACCTGAACGTACAACTTCAACAATTTCAGCAACACCACGCACCGCTTCAATAAATGCATCCAGTTTATCGCTTGTTCCTGCTAGCTGAACGGTATAAAGCGTTGGTGTCACATCAACGATTTGTCCACGAAAAATATCGGAGCAGCGTTTGATTTCATCGCGGCCATAGCCTGAAGCCTGCAATTTTACTAACATGATTTCACGCTCTATATGTGCTGAAGCGGTAAGCTCGCTAACGCGAAGCACATCCACTAATTTATGCAGCTGTTTTTCTATCTGCTCAAGAACCTTCGCGTCCCCTTTCGTTTGAATGGTCATACGTGACAAGGTGGGGTCATCCGTGGGGGCTACGGTCAAACTTTCAATGTTGTAACCTCGTTGAGAAAACAGCCCAATCACACGGGACAATGCACCAGATTCGTTTTCGAGTAAAACTGATAAAATACGACGCATGCTCAGGTCCTCTCTGTTTTGCTCAGCCACATTTCATCCATTGCACCACCGCGGATCTGCATTGGGTAAACATGTTCAGTTTCATCAACATTGATATCAACAAACACTAGGCGTTGATTTTGGTTCACTTCAACCAAGGCTTGTTGCAATTTTTCTTCTAATTCATCAGGAGAATGGACCGCGATGCCAACATGACCATACGCTTCAGCCAGTTTAACGAAGTCAGGGAGCGATTCCATATAAGATTGAGAGTGGCGACCTTGATAAATCATATCTTGCCACTGTTTTACCATTCCTAAAAAGCCATTGTTTAAATTCAGTACGATAACAGGCAAGCCATACTGTAGCGCCGTAGATAGCTCTTGAATATTCATTTGAATACTGCCATCGCCTGTCACGCAAACAACCGTTGACTGTGGGTGTGCGAGCTTAACCCCTAAAGCCGCAGGTAAACCAAATCCCATCGTGCCTAATCCGCCTGAATTAATCCAACGACGCGGCTTATCAAATGGGTAATAAAGTGCCGCAAACATTTGATGCTGCCCAACGTCAGAAGTCACATAAGCCTCACCATGAGTTAAACGATAAATCGCTTCAATCGCCTGTTGAGGCTTCACTTTCTGGCTATTTTTTTCGTAATTGAGGCATTTTTTCTCACGCCAAGTTTCAATCTCTTTCCACCATGCCGCTAATGCTTGGCTATTTTGTGTCGCTGAGACTTGCTCTAATTGATTTAATATTTGCTGAAGCGTCAGTTTCGCATCCCCAACAATCGGGATATCCGTATTCACCGTTTTAGAGATCGAGGTGGGATCTACATCAATTTGAATAACCGTGGCATTTGGGCAATATTTTTCCAAATTGTTGGTCGTTCTATCATCAAAACGGACACCCACAGCAAAGATCACGTCAGAATTATGCATAACCTTATTCGCTTCATAGGTTCCATGCATACCAAGCATCCCTACAGAAAGATGATGCGTTTCTGGAAATGCACCAAGCCCCATCAGTGTTGATACAACAGGAAGCTGTAATTTTTCTGCTAATGCAATAATTTCCGGCGAGCAACTTGCATTAATAGCACCACCACCAACATAGAAAACCGGCTTCTCCGCCGCAATCAGTTTGGATAACGCTTTTTTAATTTGCCCTTTATGTCCTTGGAGAGTCGGATTATAAGAGCGTAGAGATACGGATTCCGGATAACGATAAGGGTATTTATGCGCTGGACTAACGGTATCTTTGGGTAAATCAATCACCACAGGGCCTGGCCGGCCACTTGACGCAATATAGAATGCTTTCTTGATGGTTTCAGGAATATCTTCTGCTTTTTTAACCAAAAAACTATGTTTTACAATAGGTCTGGATATCCCCACCATGTCACATTCTTGAAAAGCATCATTGCCAATAAGGGAGCTTGCAACTTGTCCTGATAGAACAACCAAGGGGATTGAATCCATGTATGCCGTCGCAATACCAGTAATCGCATTTGTCGCTCCGGGTCCTGACGTTACCAACACCACTCCAACATCGCCAGTTGAGCGTGCATAACCATCAGCCATATGAACTGCCGCTTGTTCATGGCGAACTAATATATGATCAATGCCTCCGACTGTATGCAGTGCATCATAGATATCTAAAACAGCACCACCTGGATAACCAAATACGTGCTTTACACCTTGGTCAATCAAAGACTTGACGACCATTTCTGCTCCCGACAACATCTCCATGAGTTTGCCCCCAGACTATTTTTATCCGTTAACAGAGGTATGACTGTCCTCTTATTGTGTATTGTCATTCCTGTCATAGTGATGACAACTATTAACATATCGTTGTGCTGGAGACGACGCAAACACCATTTCTTAAGCAAAAATGACAACATTCAACATCGTCTTTATCTTTTACGATAATTAGTTAAATTAACCAAGAAAATAAAAAAAAGTGGAAATTTTCACTATAAACAGATGAAAAAGAGTACAAAGAGAAGCCGGATATCATCAATATTCTATCCGGCTATATGAGATGGTGATAATTTAACTATTCGCGATACATTGATTCTATTTCTGAATGATAGCGTTCAGAAATAATTTTTCGACGTAGTTTTAGCGTAGGCGTTAGCTCACCTTTTTCCATAGAAAAATTCGCTGGGAGTAAGGTGAAACGTTTAACTTGATGAAAAGTTTCAATATTCTTCTGTAACTCTTTCAAGCGACTTTCAAATAAAGCCACAATGTTGGAGTCTCTTAATAGCTCTAGGCGATCACGATATTTTAAATTAATAGAACGGGCGTACTCTTCTAATGAATCATAACAAGGGACAATAAGCGCAGAAACGAATTTACGCGCATCCGCAATAACAGCAATATGTTCAATAAACTGGTCTTGCCCTAATACACCTTCAATCATTTGTGGTGCTATATATTTACCATTTGATGTTTTCATCAGGTCTTTCAAACGGTCAGTAATATACAGGTTACCTTTAGCATCAATTTCACCTGCATCCCCCGTTTTTAACCAGCCATCAACCGTGAATGCTTCATCAGTATCTTGAGGGCGATTGTAATACCCTTTCATTACGACAGGTCCTTTGACCTGAATTTCATTGTTATCGCCGATACGCACTTCTACAGAAGAAAGTGGTGTACCAATAGAACCTAATGGATAATGCCCTTCTTCCCAACAAGAGACTGTGGCACAGGTTTCGGTCATCCCATAACCGTATTTAATATTGATTCCTACAGCAAGGAAAAAGGCAATGACGTCATCATCCAAACGAGCCCCCGCCGCTGGCATGAATCGAATACGTCCGCCTAATAACTGACGCAGCTTAGTTAACACGAGCTTGTCGGCTAAATTAAATAGAGATTGATTGAATGCGGAAAGTTGCTCACCTCTAGCCAGTGATTGAGTTCTTTTATTGCCCTGTGCGATCGCCCATTTAAATAATAAGCGGCGCATAAGAGGGGCTTTGGCAACTTTACCCTGTACTGCACTATACACTTTCTCGTAAAAACGAGGGACTGCACACATCACTGTCGGTTTAACATCAGCAAGCGCTGCCCTAACCGCATTGGTATCCGTTAAATAAACATTACGTGCACCTGTGTGCATCACATAGAAGCTCCAAGCGCGCTCAAACACATGCGATAGAGGAAGAAAGCTTAAAGAAACATCCTCATCGGTCAGTTTTAAACGCTGGTCATGAAGGTAAAGTTGGGCGGCCATGTTGTAATAATCTAACATCACCCCTTTGGGTTCTCCTGTTGTGCCAGAAGTATAGATAATTGTGAACAGATCACTAAGATGATGGGCGGCAATACGTTGGTTTAATTCCTCTTGGTATTTAGGTTCAGCTTGGGCCATAAAATGAGCCAAATGCACTGAATCTACCCCACACTCTACCAACTCGACATCGTTATTAAGCACGACAATCGTGGTAAGTTGAGGACAAAAAGCCTTCAGTTGACAAGCAACATGATACTGTTCTTGCTCACCAACAAATAGAATTCGAATATTTGCATCATTAATAATATAAGCAGCCTGTTCTAGGCTACTTGTCGCATATAAAGGGACAGTAACGGCTTTTAGTTGTAGCACAGCAAGATCAACCAAAGACCAATTCATACTGTTATGCGCGAATAATCCAATATTTTCTTGTACCTCAACATTAAGGGCTAACAGACGGTGAGCAATCGCAGTCGAATGCGTTTCAACTTGTTGCCATGTGAGCTCACTTTGCTGTCCATTATGCCATTGACTGAAAGCTATCCGATTCGCTGAATCAGCGGCACTAAACCGACTGTGTAAGCGATTGACCAAATGGTATGGATATAGATTTTCAGTAATCAAAGTATGTTTCCTATAATACATGTGTTAACGGAAGACACTCGGTAAACACACGACGTGCTTCGCCAGTTAATTATTTCAGCTTACATCTGTTAGCTGAACAACTTGAGTGTATAGACGAAAGAGGATTGTGAAAAGGGGTAGAATGTAAATATTCTGCAAATGTTATATAGGTAGCATAACTCATCACAGAATTTCACCATGATGAGTTAGCGGTAAATAAAGCGATAATCACAATTTAAGCGAGTGATTCAAAAGCCTTAGGTCAACAAATCAGTGATCAGCTGACAAAATTGTGATTTCATCCATTGATGTCCTTTATCTCGAGCCGTCGATTCATGCCAAGTCAAATAGCAAGGACGAGTATTCTCTTGCCATGGCAATGCAACCATCTGTAATTGATGCTTGTAACTTGAGTTTTCAACCAGCCACTTCGGAACAATAGCCACCAATTCAGTTTGAGAAACGATATTTAAAACACTGTTCAAATCGGTTCCTTGGTAACTAATCGTGTGGGATAAATCCGTATTACTATAATAAAGTTGGCTGAAAGAACCTATATTATCCATTGACATTACCGCATGTTTTTCACTATTCAACAGACTTTGCGTCACATTATTCACAATACGAGGGTGATTTTTCGCGACAACGAGAACCAATTCATCATTAAATAAAACTTGTTGTTGATACTCGCTTTTTTCGAATTGATTATAACTCACCGAAAAATCAGTTTCTTGATATTTTAATTTATGTTCAATGTTATTATCTAAGAAACAATGAATATGGATATTAATATTAGGCGATATATCTTTAAATTTTTCGACGATAACTGCGGCTAAACGAATATCTAATGGAGAACAAATAGATAAATTGAATACTCGATCACTCAGTTTCGGGTCAAAACCTGCCCCCGGTAACTCATTATGCACTAGTTGTAGTGCTTGTCTAACAGGCCCAAAGAGCTGTTTAGCGCGGGAGGTCGGTTGTATTCCACGACCATACCGAACAAAAAGCTCATCATTAAACATTGATTTTAAACGAGATACAGCGTTACTCACGGCAGGTTGAGACATACCTAATACCTGCGCTGCCCGTGTGACATTTTGCATCTGCATGACCACATCAAAAACCGTCAATAAGTTAAGATCAACATTTCGCAAATTAATATCACAATTCTCTTTTTTAGCTGGTGAAACCGCATCAAAATCAGTCATTATTTACTCCAATAAAGATATCTATCATTTTTATTAATGAAAATAATCTTCTCCTAAATAAATAAGGATTTTATAAATTCATTAAATATTATTCTTCGAACAACTTATCAATGATAAGCTATTTCGCGTTCCCTGCATTTATTAAAACGACGCTTATATTATATTATCTATCAATGTAACAACACACTAAAGATGTTATAACAAAACGAAGGTATTCATCGACATAATGATTTTAAATTACGCATTTAAAATCGTTATTATTAACTTAAAAATAATAAAACAAATTTAAAAATAAATCATAATAAATATCATCAACAACCATAAAATGGTCTTATTATCAGATTAAATTTAAATTATTCATTTATTAAATAATTTGTTTAATAAAAACTATAATTAGAGCTTATTTTTATATCTAACGTTATAGTTTCCCCTATGACAAACTGTACAAAATTTAACCCAAACCATCAGTTTATGCTATATTTCCATCTAGTTATTTCATGAAAAGAATTTTACCCCTAACTTATCGATAAAATATAGAGAAAAACATCACTAAATATAGTGAAATTAGTCACAATCACTAACTATGGCTAATGATGCATAATTCTCCAAAATTGCCGGAAAAATCTAAAGTTGACAGCAAAGAAAAGATCACGTATCAATAAATACAGATTAGTTAAAAACCTATTTAGAGACTGTGAAAATGACAACTTCTATTCGCCTACTAAGCCTACTACTACTCGCATCCAATGTGCGCGGTATGCTTATGGACGGAAGATAAAAACTCACAGTCCAGAAACATAAAAAACCCGCGCCAGCCGCGGGTTTTTTTATGCCTGCCGGCATCGCAAAGCATAACGATAAAATCTGTATAAGAGGAACACAACATGAGCGATCAAGTCATTATCTTCGACACCACCTTACGTGATGGTGAGCAGGCATTACAGGCAAGTTTATCTGTAAAAGAAAAATTGCAAATCGCATTCGCATTAGAACGCCTCGGTGTTGATATTATTGAAGCTGGTTTTCCTGTTTCCTCCCCAGGTGATTTCGAATCGGTACAAACCATCGCGCGTGAAATTAAAAATAGTCGCATTTGCGCGTTAGCGCGTTGTGTTCAAAATGATATTGATGTTGCGGCAGAATCACTGAAAGTGGCTGAGGCATTTCGAATTCACATCTTTTTAGCGACCTCGAATTTGCATGTCCAAAAGAAATTAAATAAAACATTTGATGGTGTCATGGATATGGCTATCGATTCGATTAAACGCGCGAGACGCTACACCGATGATGTTGAATTTTCATGTGAGGATGCCGGACGTACCGATATTGATAATTTATGCCGTATCGTTGAATCAGCCATCAAAGCTGGCGCCACCACCATCAATATTCCAGATACCGTTGGTTACACAACGCCTTATCAATTCGGTGGCATTATCACCTCTTTATATGAACGCGTCCCAAATATTGATAAAGCGGTCATTTCTGTGCACTGCCATGACGATTTAGGTATGTCTGTTGCCAACTCGATTACGGCTATACAAGCAGGTGCTCGTCAAGTCGAGGGAACAATTAATGGATTAGGTGAACGTGCAGGTAACACCGCCTTAGAAGAAGTCATCATGGCCATCAAATTGCGCGAGCAAATGATGAATGTACATACCAATATCAATCACAAAGAAATCTACCGTACCAGCCAATTGGTCAGCCAATTATGCAATACCCCAATCCCTGCTAATAAAGCCGTGGTCGGTAGTAATGCATTTGCGCATTCATCGGGAATTCACCAAGATGGCGTGCTGAAAAATCGTGAAACCTATGAAATCATGACGCCTGAATCAATTGGCTTGAAAGCAATCCAATTAAACTTAACATCTCGTTCAGGCCGTGCAGCCGTTAAGCATAGAATGGAAGAAATGGGCTACCATGAAGGGAAAGATTTTAATTTAGATGAATTGTACACCGCTTTCCTGAACTTAGCCGATAAGAAAGGACAAGTGTTCGATTATGATTTAGAAGCGTTGGCATTCTTTGCTAACCAACAAGATGAAACGGATCACTTTGTCATGGATTATTTCAGTACCCAATCAGGCTCAAGTGTTGTTGCTACTGCCACCGTGAAAATGCGCTGTGGGGAAAGTGAAAAATCGGAAGCCGCAACAGGAAATGGCCCTGTTGATGCGATTTATCAAGCCATCAATAAAATTACCAATTATCCAATTAACTTAGTCTCTTATAAGTTGTCTGCAAAAGGACAAGGGGAAAATGCGTTGGGTCAAGTCGATATCGTTGTCGAATGCTTTAATCGTCGTTTTCACGGCATGGGCTTAGCAACCGATATTGTCGAATCGTCCGCCAAAGCGATGGTGCATGTGTTAAACAGCATTTGGCGCTCTGAACAAGTTGAAAAAGAAAAACAAAAAATATCTCAAAAAGAATCACAATCAAATACAAAGGAAGCTGTATAACAATGTCTAAGAGCTATCATATTGCCGTATTACCTGGAGATGGTATTGGACCAGAAGTCATGGCTCAAGCCAATAAAGTGTTGGATGCAATCCGCCAGCGTTTTGCATTATCTATCACAACCAAAGAGTATGACGTTGGCGGTATCGCAATTGACCGCCACGGCAAACCGCTACCTGAAGAAACTGTCGTAGGTTGTGAAAATGCAGACGCCGTTTTGTTTGGTTCCGTTGGTGGCCCTAAATGGGAAAACTTGCCACCAGATAGCCAACCCGAACGAGGAGCACTGCTGCCATTACGCAAACACTTTAAATTATTCAGTAACTTGCGCCCTGCCCGCTTGTATCAAGCGTTAGAGGCATTTTGTCCTCTGCGTGCCGATATCGCAGCCCAAGGTTTTGATATTCTCTGTGTACGTGAATTAACAGGCGGTATCTATTTTGGTCAGCCAAAAGGCCGTAAAGGTGAAGGGCAAGATGAATACGCTTTCGATACCGAAGTTTATCACCGTTATGAAATAGAACGTATCGCACGCATTGCTTTTGAGTCAGCACGGAAACGTCATCATAAAGTGACCTCAATTGATAAAGCTAACGTATTACAAAGTTCTGTTTTATGGCGAGAAGTTGTTAATCAAATCGCTAAAGAATACCCCGATGTCGCTGTTAGCCATATGTATATCGATAATGCAACAATGCAAATGATTAAAGCACCATCTCAATTTGATGTTGTTTTGTGTTCAAACTTGTTTGGTGACATTATTTCTGATGAGTGTGCCATGATCACTGGTTCAATGGGGATGTTACCATCGGCAAGCCTAAATGAAGATGGCTTTGGACTCTATGAGCCAGCAGGAGGTTCCGCGCCAGATATCGCAGGTAAAAATATCGCGAACCCAATCGCTCAAATTTTATCGGCAGCCATGCTGTTAAGATTCAGTTTAAATCAGAATGACGCCGCTGATGCCATCGAAAGAGCTGTGAATAAAGCGTTAGAAGAAGGCCATCGTACCGCAGATTTAGCCGGTGGTGGCAAGTCCGTCAGTACTAGTGAAATGGGTGACATTATCACCCGTTATATCACCGAAGGGGTGTAACATGGCCAAAACTTTATATCAGAAATTATATGATGCGCACGTTGTACGTGAAGTCGATAATGAGATACCCCTGATCTACATTGATCGTCATTTGGTTCATGAAGTGACATCACCTCAAGCCTTTGATGGCTTGAGAACCAAAAATCGTCCATTGCATCAACCAAGCAAAACCTTTGCAACCATGGATCATAACGTATCAACACAAACAAAAGATATTAACGCTTGTGGTGATATGGCACGTATCCAAATGCAAGAGTTGATGAAAAACTGCAAAGAGTTCGGTGTGACCTTATATGACCTTAACCATCCTTATCAAGGTATTGTTCACGTGATGGGGCCAGAACAAGGCATTACTTTACCGGGTATGACCATCGTGTGTGGGGACTCGCATACTGCAACTCATGGTGCATTTGGTGCATTGGCTTTCGGTATCGGTACTTCTGAAGTTGAGCATGTCATGGCGACCCAAACCTTGAAGCAAGCTCGCGCCAAAACCATGAAAATTGAAGTTATCGGTAAAGCACCGGTCGGCATTACAGCAAAAGACATCGTCTTAGCCATAATTGGTAAAACAGGCAGTGCTGGCGGTACAGGCTATATTGTCGAGTTTTGTGGTGAAGCAATTGAAAACCTCAGTATGGAAGGTCGTATGACCGTTTGTAATATGGCCATTGAGTTGGGGGCGAAGGCAGGTATTATCGCTCCAGATGAAACAACGTTTAGCTATATGGAAGGTCGTCAATTTGCCCCTAAAGGAAAAGAGTGGGATGAGGCTGTTGCGTACTGGAAAACCTTAAAAACCGATGAAGATGCGCAATTCGATAAAATCGTCACATTGCAAGCCAGTGAAATCGCGCCACAAGTCACTTGGGGAACGAATCCGGGTCAAGTTATTGCCATTAATGAACCAATACCTTCCCCAGAATCTTTCAGTGATCCTGTGGAACGGGCATCTGCTGAGAAAGCTTTAGCGTATATGGGGTTAAAGTCTGGTATCAAGCTGTCTGACGTAAAAATTGATAAAGTGTTTATTGGTTCTTGTACTAATTCACGTATCGAAGATTTACGTGCTGCGGCAGCTATTGCTAAAGGTAAAAAAGTGGCTTCTGGTGTTCAAGCGATCGTTGTTCCCGGTTCAGGCCCAGTTAAAGCTCAAGCGGAGCAAGAAGGGTTAGATAAAATCTTTATCGAAGCGGGTTTTGAATGGCGTTTACCTGGTTGCTCCATGTGCCTTGCAATGAATAATGACCGTTTGAACCCTGGTGAACGATGTGCATCAACCAGTAACCGAAATTTTGAAGGTCGCCAAGGTCGAGCTGGACGTACTCACTTAGTTAGCCCTGCAATGGCTGCGGCAGCGGCGATTAATGGTCATTTTGCGGATGTCCGCGATATTCACGCCTAAAGGAGCATTTATCATGGAAAAATTTATTACCCATACAGGCATTGTGGCCCCTTTAGATGCGGCGAATGTGGATACAGATGCGATTATTCCAAAACAGTTTTTGCAAAAAGTCACCCGTACAGGATTTGGACAACACCTGTTTAATGATTGGCGTTTTCTTGATGACGCCGGACAGCAACCAAACCCAGATTTTGTATTAAACAAGCCAGTGTTTAAAGGTGCGAGTATTCTACTCGCCCGCGAAAACTTTGGCTGTGGCTCCTCTAGAGAGCACGCGCCATGGGCCTTAACTGACTTTGGTATCCAGGTGGTTATTGCACCTAGTTTTGCTGATATTTTTTACGGTAACTCTTTCAATAACCAATTGTTACCAATAAAACTGAGCGATGCAGAAGTTGACGAAATGTTTAACTATGTGCAAAACAATGAAGGTTGCCAATTCACAGTTGACTTAGAGCAGCAAACGGTTCAAGCAGGCGATAAAACTTATCATTTTGAGATTGATAGTTTCCGTCGTCACTGCATGATGAATGGCCTTGATAGCATTGGTTTGACCTTGCAGCATGCTGATCAAATTAAGCAATATGAGCAGAAAATTCCTTCATTTATGCGCTAAGCATTAACAACCACTTTCTAAACGCCCACCTTCTGTGGGCGTTTTATCTTATAAATAGTGAATAAGCCTACCCCTACATCATGATTTACTCTAAAATCATCCTCATTATTATGTAGACTAAATCCAATAACAGTATTCAAAATAAAGGCAACAAAAAAAGCCGATAATGCTGCTATCGGCTGGTAAATTACCATTACTCAATAATTCTGGGAGTCAGCCTGCCAGTTAACAGGCCTAACGAGCTACTTACTGGTGTCTATTATCAAATGGATATTAGGAAATAAAAATTGATGTAATCATTGCCGGAGTTCCTCTTTTATGTCCAGTTCTCGCTTACAAACACAATTCGTCCGTCTTTGGCAACACTTTCAGGGTCAAGATAGTGAAACCACATTGCAACATATTGCCGATACACTGTTTTGCTCTCGACGCCACGTCCGCACTTTATTAAATAGTATGCAATCTCATGGGTGGCTCAGTTGGCAAGCCGAAGCAGGCAGAGGGAAACGTTCAACCTTACTCTTTCATGTTAATGGATTAGAGTTACAGCAAGCCCAAGCGGAGCGTTTGCTAAAAGAAGAAAGCATTGAAAAACTTGTTGCTTTAGTGGGAGATAAAGAAACAATCCGCCAAATGGTTCTCTCTGAATTAGAACGCAGTTATCGGCAAGGTAAGAATCTTTTACGCATCATCTACTACCGTGATTTCCCTAATTTGCTACCAGGAACCCCCATGAGGCGTTCTGAAATTCACTTAATGAGTCAGATATTTAATGGATTAACGCATATAAATGAGGAAAAAGGGGAAGTCGAAAATGGTATCGCTCATTATTGGCAAATGATAAATGACACCGAATGGCGTTTTTATTTAAGACCCAGTATTTACTTTCACCACGGTAGAGAGATGCTAGTCGATGATATTATTAGTTCATTGATGCGTTTACAGCAGTGCTGGCCATTATTTTCACATATTAAATCTGTCACCTCCCCTCTTCCCAATGTCATTGATATTCAATTAAGTGAAGTCGACAAGCAGCTACCTTTACTATTAGGAAGTCCTCATGCTGCCATTCTCCCCAAAGAGTGGGAGTCTTTTGACAATTTTGAGCAAATACCTATTGGTACAGGCCCTTTTTTGGTTGAAAAAAACTTACCGCAAAAACTGACAATCACTGCATTTGACCGCTATTTTGGCTACCGTGCACTACTTGATGAGGTCACTATTTGGGTCGTGCCTGAATTATCTGAGCAAATGGTGTGTACCACATTAAAGATGGACAGTGACAGCAAACCAAATGATTCGTTAGAAAGTCGTATGGAAGAAGGATGCTACTTTTTATTGATGGATCAACGCTCTGCCCTAGCGCAGCGTTGTGATATACGTCAATGGCTATGCAGTTTTTTAACACCAATCAATCTGCTCGCGCATTGTGAATCATTTTATCAGCGGCACTGGGCTCCCGCTTATGGGCTATTACTGCATTGGCATCATAGTCGCATGTTAACGCTATTACCTAAGCCAGCTGATTTAACCGAATTGACGGTCACTTTCTATCATCAACACCACGAGTTTTATGCTATCAGCCAAATAATGAAGCGTGTATTGAAAACGCAAGGTATCGAATTAAAAATAAACATTGTTAATTACCCTGAATGGTTCAATGGCACAGCAGAAAGTGATATTTGGCTTGCGACAGCCAACTTCTTTAAACCTCTCGAATTTTCAATTTTTGCTACTTTATATGAAATGCCATTATTTCGTGAATGTTTAGGCTCCCCCCTCAAAGAGGAGCTGTCAAATTGGCGACAACAATCACTTAATGTCGAAGCATGGTGTGAAAGCTTAGTTGATTCACAGATTTTTCATCCAATCTTCCATCATTGGCTAGAGCTTCAAGGACAAAAAACCATGCGTGGAGCAAGGATGAATACGTTCGGTTGGTTTGATTTTAAATCGGCATGGTTTCAACCTTCTGAGGATAATGCACAGAAATCATAAAAGTTATGAACACCATAGGTGAATAATAAGGATGTTATTCACTTTTTCTGTGGATATCCATGTGAACAACCCGATAGTAATCAGGGTATATCCTACAGGTCACTTCTTCAAGAAAATCCTCACGCATTACTAACTCATTTTAAAACAATAAGATACTTACATTCCATCCTGTTATCTCCTGTTTATGTTTTCGACTTTATTCATTAGGAGTTCAAATGAACAAAGATCAATCAATGTATGATTTATCCACAAGTAATGCGCTTAACTTAGGCAAGTTGTGTGATTAGGTTCAAAAAAACAGGTAAGTCAAGCCTGTAAATGCACACAGTAATTAAAGTTTTTCACAGTTATCCAATAAATCTGTGGATAACCTAGTGAATGATCCTGTGATTATTATGGGATGAACGTGAATAACCTATTTTTCATTAAAGATAATGTGGATAAGTCTTCTATTATTATCTTATATATCAATGCATTAATTATCTGGTGTAAAAAGTGATATACTTTCTCTACCCTGTGAACTTTTTTTGATTATTATTTAATCGCATTATGCCATTTTTACCGCCACCACCACCTGAAAATGAGTCTGTTTTAATGGCGAGAGCGCAAGCCCTTGCTGGTTATACGCTGGGCCAATTGGCTGAATATGCAGGATTACCAATCCCCCCTGATTTAAAGCGCGACAAAGGCTGGGTCGGCATGTTGCTAGAGTATTTTCTAGGGGCTAGTGCAGGAAGTAAGCCTGAACAAGATTTTGCTGAAATTGGCGTCGAATTAAAAACGATTCCTATCGATCGTCATGGTGTGCCACTGGAAACAACATTTGTTTCCGTTGCGCCTTTAACGGGTAATAGTGGGTTGACTTGGGAAAACAGCCATGTTTGTCGAAAACTGTCTCGGGTACTGTGGTTTCCTATTGAAGGAGAGCGCCAAATTCCTCTTGCACAGCGTCGTGTGGCGACGCCTTTACTATGGAGTCCCTCACCACTGGAAGAGCAATTACTACGTCAAGATTGGGAAGAATTGATGGATCTGATTGTTCTTGGGAAGGTTGAAACCATCACTGCACGGCATGGACAAGTGCTACAAATACGCCCTAAAGCCGCTAACAGTAAAGCATTAACAGAAGGAATTGGTGAGTTTGGGCAAACTATCATGACATTACCGAGAGGCTTTTATCTTAAGAAAGATTTTACAGCCCCTCTTCTCGCTAGGCATTTTCAACTCGGTTAAAAAGAAAATGTATATATGATGACACCGCTATCCGCGCTTACTCAAGATACGCCGGTAACAGCTCAAGCCAAGATAACTAAAGTCTCTATTTGTTATCAACACATTTTATCGTTCGCGAATACGGCTGGGATCACATTCGCTTATTCATCAATCAGGAGCCTTGAAACCACTCGCTATTTAGTGGCCATCTTAGCGGCGTTAATGGCTCCTTCCACTGCTTTCTTAGCCTGTGGGCTGTTTTTCCAACAGCTAGACCCTGTGAGTTCAGCGCCTAACCGCAAAATTTCCTCATAGGATGCTTCACTTAGCTGAGATAACGTCGAGAATCCCATTTGTTCTAATCGACTCATCACCGTCGGCCCTACCCCTTTTACCGCGAGTAAACACTGTTTGTCCGCTTCTGAAAACCCCATATTCGTTCCTAATTAAATGAGTAGCTTATCTTTTTTTTAATGAATAGCTTTGCAATATACCTCATTATTATTTTACTATTCTTTTATGGCTATTATTATTTCAATAAAATCTCCTATATCCTTTGTGTCACTCATCACATTTATGGTAGTACACCCTCGATTTAGCATAAGTTAGGAATTAGCAATGTATACTCGTCAGCTCACCACGACACGCCATAATTCACTCCAACTGCCTGATGGCCGTCATTTGAGTTGGTATGAGTCTGGGCCGAAAACCGGTTTTCCAGTTATTTTTTGTACTGGTGCAGGTATGAGTGGGACACTCGGTTTTGGCATTGAATTCCTCAACCGTTTTGGGCTGCGATTGATTGTGCCTGAACGAGCGGGTTTAGGGGACTCTTCCCAAGATCCACAAAAATCACTTTCTCGTTTTGCCGCAGATGTCGCTGTGTTGTTGCATTCTCAGCAAATTAAACATTACTCAGTGATTGGTTTTTCTCAAGGCGCTGTATTTGCCATGGCACTGGCTTTTTATGGCACTCCGAATGCATTATCCATCGTCTCAGGCCAAGACCAATTTGAACATCCAGCAACGAGAGAACGACTACGCTCTGATGTGATTAATATGCAAGAGCAAGCCATAAATAGCCCTGAAGCGCTCGCTGACTGGTTGAAAAAAAATGTCAGCGCACCATGGCTATTGGCATTTATTCTCAATTGTAGTGCTGAAATCGACCAACAGCTTTATCATGAAGCCACCTTTTTAGAAGCTTACACCGAATGTATGAACCGTGCTTTTGTACAAGGTAATTTAGGCTATGTTCAAGATTTACTGATTACGCTACAAGCATGGCCTTTCCAACCTGAACAGATCCAATGCCCTGTATCATTATGGTATGGCCAAAAAGATGAAAGTTCTGTGCACTCACCCGATTTTGGCCATATCCTTGCCACTCGCTTTCCTCATTGCCAACATTTCCTGTTTAAAAATGAAGGGGGTTCTCTATTATGGACCCAATCAGAAGCGATCTTAAAAAATTTAAAAGCTGAATAAGTAAATATAAATTAATAACTGGCTGAATGTTGAATATTATCATAATTCAATTTCAGCCACGACTGGATAATGGTCTGAATAATCATAATAAGCATTATTATTATAATAATAAGCTGTTTTCATTTTCACCTGTCTGGTTTGTTCTTTGATTGAAGCAACATTTTTTGCAAAAATATAATCTAAATGCCAACTCTCTTTTTCATCTGGATGCGCAGCTTTAATGATATCATTGCTTGTGACATCCCACGAAGGAGTCGATGAAACATATTCAGGTTCTCCCCAGCCAATAATATCCAAAGCTTGTATATATTCCCTTTGCGTATAATTGATATTAAGGTCACCCCCTAAGACGACGGCTAAATTCTCTTCTGAAGCGATGCTATTAGCCCAGTTGATTAACTGATTAAGCTGAGTTTTACGATGATCTGAAGGGGTTGTCATTATACAATAATGATCATCCGACTGCATATGTGTACCAATAACATTGACCTTACTGCCCTTAAAGTCAATAACGGCCCTCACTCCTCCTTTAGCACTAAAACGGTCAGCACCACAGCCCGAATCATCAAAAAGATGATATTCACGATAAATAATGGGATAACGAGAAGCAATAGCGATACCTGAGTTAACTTGCTGAATAATATCCCATGTTCCTTTTTTATTATTCCAACAATTATTCGAGTCACAATAAGCTAGGATAGATTCATTATATTGAGCCGCAACCGGTGTGTGATAAATAAACCCCAACTCTCTCATTCCTGAAAATAATTTCTTTTCAGAATCTTGGCTAAAAACCTCTTGAAAAATAACAATGTCAATATCAGAAAAAATATTATCTCTAATCATCGCATTAATTCTTGTATTTCTTGTTGATGCACCAATACTAAAAAGAGGAACATGCAATAAATAAGTATTAAATGTCATCACTTTAATTTTATTTGGCATAGTTTTTCCTATCATGTCATTGATTAATAATATATAAATTACATTATCATTTTAAAATAAAGGCTATTTCAGTAAACACATTGTGTTTGACAATGACGACAAGAGCTATGCTAAACCATATCAACAATAGCGAATAGATTATTTCTTATTGTATAACCAAAAGGATTTTATCAGTAATCGGAGCTAATTAAATAATTAGAATAATATTTAAGATATATAAAAGAGATGATAGCGAGAGGATAATATTGATGACAAGCGTTCATTACCCATATTTTCTTGTTGTACAATATAGCCATTGCGCCCTCCGCTATATTTATAGCTTCAGGCGCAATTTAGGCATGAGTTTATGTAAAAACTAATCGCACCACGGATTAGCGATAAACAATACCGCCATCAGTTAGGATTGATTGTCCAGTAATGTAGTCTGAGTCATCACTTGCTAAAAATGCGACCAAGCCCGCCACATCTTCTGGAGTTTGTGCTCGACCTAATGCAATACCTTCAACATATTTTTTATAGGTTTCACCTTTTGGTGCACCTGTAATTTCAGCAAAACGCTCATCAATTTCTACCCACATATCGGTACCCACAATACCTGGGCAATATGAGTTAACAGTAATGCCTGAGCTTGCATACTCTTTCGCTGCCGCTTGAGTTAATGCGCGCACTGCAAATTTAGTTGCAGAGTAAACACCTAGCATTGCAAAACCATCATGCCCTGCAATAGAAGAGGCATTAATAATTTTCCCCTTCTGTTTACGTTGTTGGAATTTCTCACTGGCTGCTTGGATCCCCCACATAACACCATCAACGTTAATTTTGAAAATTAAGTCCATGTCTTCTTGGCGTACATCGGCGAGAGGTTTAACTTGCGCAATCCCCGCATTATTAATCATGACATCGAAACCACCTAATTCAGCTTCAGCATGCGCCACTGCTGCAAACACTTCCTCACGTTTACTGACATCTGCTGCAAATGTTGTCGCTTTACGGCCTAATGCTTCAATTTCCTTCGCCACATCCGCTAGCTTATCTTTTTTAAGATCCACAAGTGCGATGTCGGCTCCCTCTTTCGCTAAACGTAATGCGATACCACGACCAATACCTTGTGCTGCGCCAGTAACCAAAATGACTTTATTATTCAGTGCCATGAGCTATCTCCCATTAGGATAGTTAAAATAAATGACTCTAACTAAACAATACGTTAGCAAGATTGCGAATAAGTTACAAAGTTATGATCTTAAACTGTTTTAGGTGAATATTGTAACAGATACAACTCTATTTGATTGATTATCACTCGCATTTGCAATAGAAATGACTACAAAAAACCAAATAATAATTAAATTGAGGTAGAAATACCCATTAAGGGGTATAGCAAAAAATGCTATTTATAAAAATCTGTTCAAATAACAAACTCTTTTTTAAGAAAAAAATAGGCTGACAAACCTATTATGTTTGGCGGCAAGTCGGATAGGTTTTGAAAATAAACGAGGATAATCAATTTATTGATTTTCGACTGACAACACAAAGTGGGAAAAATCACGCTTTTATCCCGCTTTGTCAACAACCTTAGGCTGCCCATATGGCAGCCTAATAATAAAGCAATGACGGCTTATTTTTTGGATGCTTGCAAGTACAGCATATCCAATGCAATAGAAGCCGCGGCTAATGCTGTGATTTCTGATTGGTCATAAGCAGGAGCCACTTCGACCAGATCCATACCAACAATATTTAAGGGTTGTAAACCACGCAGTAGTTTCAACGCGCGGTCAGATGTTAATCCCCCAACAACCGGTGTCCCTGTTCCCGGTGCAAATGCAGGATCAAGACAATCAATATCGAACGTCAAATAAACAGGCATATCACCAACAATTGATTTGATTTGTTCAATCATCTCATCAACACCACGGTCATTAACCTGAGCCGCATCAAGTACCGTAAACCCATTGTCGCTGTCATGTTCCGTACGAATACCAATTTGCACTGAACGAGTCGGGTCGATCAACCCCTCTTTCGGAGCATGATAGAACATCGTTCCATGGTCATACTGACTCCCATTACCATAAGTATCAGTATGTGCATCAAAGTGAACTAAGGCCATTTTGCCAAAGTGCTTTGCATGAGCACGCAGCAGAGGAAGCGTCACAAAGTGATCGCCACCAAACGTTAAACAACGCTTTCCAGCCGCGAGGAGTTTTTCAGTATGCGCTTGTAATTTATCGCACATATCCTGTGCATCACCAAAAGCAAAGACAACGTCACCACAATCAACAACGTTTAAACGCTCGGTTAGCTTAAAGTTCCATGGCCAGCGATGGCTTTCCCACGCTAGGTTTGTTGATACTTGGCGAATCGCTGCTGGCCCATGACGGCTTCCCGCACGGCCTGAAGTTGCCATATCAAAAGGAACACCGGTGATCACCCATTCAGCATCAGAGCTATATGGTTGAAAATTCAGTGGAAATCGTAAAAAGCCAAATGCGTTAGAAACCAGAGAGTTATCAATCTGGTTACCTAATGTGCTATTAATCATCACTCTTCCTCTATCAGCATTTGTAATCTGCAAATACTTTTATTATTTAGGCTCACGGGTAGCTTTACGCCACCCGTGATTAGCCACCGTTCATTTAACGCTAATTATTCGTCTTCTAAGTAAGTATAGCCATAGAGACCATTCTCAAACTCATCCACAAAATCTTTTTGTAGTTGTTCGCTTAGCCCAGTACCTTTAACTTGCTCGATAAAGCTTTCCAATAAGACTTCTGGTACTAGCTTGACGTATTGCAGCATATCCGCAACGGAATCCCCCTCTTCACTTTGCAGATAACGCACATTACCTTGGCTATCAACCCAAACGTCAATTGCCGCCGTATCCCCAAATAAGTTGTGCATATTTCCCAAAATTTCCTGATACGCACCTATCATAAAGAAGCCAATCATTGGTGGATTTTCTGGATCATATGCAGGCATTGGCATAGTTGTTTCAACGCCATCTCCGTCAACATAGTGATCAATAATACCATCTGAATCACAGGTGATATCCAATAACACCGCTCGACGGTCAAGTGGCTTATCTAAACCTTCAATGGGTAAAACGGGGAAAACTTGGTCAATCCCCCATGCATCAGGTAATGATTGGAATAGCGAAAAATTCACATAGAACTTATCGGCCATACGCTCCTGTAGTTCATCAATAATAGGGCGATGAGCGCGATTACTCGGATCCAGATCTTGCTGAATGCGACGACAAATATTTAAATAAAGTTCTTCAGCCCAAGCACGTTGAGTTAAATCCAAAACGCCATGCGCATATTGTGTATGTGCTTCTTGCAAATCGAATTGACTATCATGAAGCCATTCGCGCAATGAACGACTGTTTCCTTGATGCTGCATCGATTCCCACGTTTCCCACAACGAAATCAATGAGCGTGGCGCATCTTCATCTGGGGGAGATGTTTTCGTAAACTCGTTACGTTCAACCCCAATCACATTAGAAACCAAGACAGTATGATGAGCAGTCAGTGCGCGTCCTGATTCTGTGATCACCGTTGGATGAGGTAGGTCATATTCTTCACATGCATCACCAATTGCCCAAATCACATTATTGGCATATTCATTTAGACCATAATTCACTGAGCAATCTGACTGTGAGCGAGTGCCCTCATAGTCTACCCCTAATCCACCACCAACATCGAAACATTGAATTTTGACCCCTAAGCGGTGTAATTCAACATAAAAACGTGCTGACTCACGGACCCCTGTCGCAATATCACGAATATTGGCCATTTGCGAACCAAGATGGAAATGCAGCAGTTGTAAGCTTTCTAGGCGGTCGGCATTACGCAGGATTTCAACAAGCTGCAACACTTGTGTCGCTGCCAAGCCAAATTTAGATTTTTCCCCCCCACTGGCTTGCCATTTACCTGACCCTTGTGACGCTAAACGAGCACGTACCCCTAATCGAGGAGTCACATTCAAGCTTTCCGCTTCTTTAAGCACCATCTCAATTTCAGACATTTTCTCGATAACAAGATACACCTTGTGACCGAGTTTTTCCCCGATAAGCGCTAAACGAATATATTCACGGTCTTTGTAACCGTTACACACAATCACAGTACGGGTACGGCCGGCATTCGCTAATACCGCCATTAATTCGGCTTTCGAACCTGCTTCCAGTCCAAGAGGCTCTCCAGAATTCACTAATGACTCGATAACGCGACGCTGTTGGTTAACCTTAATCGGATATACCAAAAAGTAATCGCCTGTATAACCATAAGATTCACGAGCACGTTTAAACGCCGCATTAATTGAACGTAAACGGTGCTGTAAAATTTGAGGAAAGCAGAACAATGCGGGTAAACGCAAATGCTCTTGTTCCTCTTGAACTTGATAAACAAGTTCAGCTAAATCAATAGACGTGTCTGGGTTATCAGGATTAGGGCAAACACAGACATTTCCGCGCTCATTCACCTGATAGTAACCACCGCCCCAATACGCGATGTTGTACGTCTGGCGCATTTTGCGAGCGATATTATCATTCATAACAAACTCCTTTATGGAGGGGTGAGTGACGCTTTCTCCGGCCAGAAAGTCGCCCGTCATTAGACGTGGCACTGCTGGGCAGTTATGTCGGGGAAACAGCTATTACTCGGATTAATTAAAGTGCTTAGAACATCTAAACGGTGACAAATACGACCATTTGGCAGACAGTTACCGACTGGTAGCCAAAGGTGTACTAAGAAGATGATGGTAACTTCGAGAAGAAGTAAACAAAGGCAGGAAAGTAAACGCCAAAGACACGCGGCGATCCGCGTTCAGCTGTTGATTACTGTTATTCAGTAGATTATGGATCATTACCCATTAACCCCCAATATAACTGTTTAATCTTTATCAATAACGAAAAAGATAAACACTCCTGATCGATAGCAGGCACATTGTCTGCCTACTGGTGTATAACGGAAAATTTTTAACTAACCGTCACGGTCGCTGTTTATACATTGATTAGGCAGAAATTGCAAAACGTTATTGCCCTAATAGAAATAAAATTTGTCAGTAACGTCTTTTCACTCACTGTTTTTCTATCAAGAACAAAAACAGGTGGCACTTTTTTTGTTAAAATATTAAAATAGACGTCTAGATGTTAAAACATCCAATTACAATCAGCGAATTCTAAGGTATTAATCTCATGGCTACACATCTCTTTACTTCTGAATCTGTATCGGAAGGGCATCCTGATAAAATTGCCGATCAAATCTCTGATGCGGTTCTTGATGCGATTCTTGAGCAAGATCCAAAAGCTCGCGTTGCTTGCGAGACCTACGTCAAGACAGGTATGGTGATGGTTGGGGGAGAAATCACCACCAGCGCTTGGGTTGATATTGAAGAGATCACACGTAAAACCGTTCGCGAAATTGGTTATACCAGCTCAGACATGGGTTTTGATGCGAACTCGTGTGCGGTTTTAAGTGCGATTGGTAAACAATCACCAGATATCAACCAAGGTGTTGACCGTGCAGACCCATTAGAACAAGGTGCTGGTGACCAAGGTATTATGTTTGGTTATGCGACAAATGAAACTGACGTTCTTATGCCTGCACCAGTGACTTATGCTCACCGTTTGGTACAGCGCCAAGCTGAAGTCCGCAAAAATGGCACATTACCATGGTTGCGCCCAGATGCGAAAAGCCAAGTAACATTCCAATATGACGACAACAAAATTGTTGGTATTGATGCTGTTGTATTATCAACTCAGCATTCTGAAGACATCAAACAGCAAGATTTACATGAAGCGGTGATGGAAGAAATTATCAAACCCGTTCTTCCAACTGAATGGTTAGCTCCAACAACAAAATACTTTATCAACCCAACAGGTCGTTTTGTTATTGGTGGACCAATGGGTGACTGCGGTTTAACTGGCCGAAAAATTATCGTTGATACATACGGCGGTATGGCTCGTCATGGTGGTGGAGCATTCTCTGGTAAAGATCCCTCTAAAGTCGACCGTTCTGCTGCTTATGCGGCACGCTATGTTGCAAAAAACATTGTTGCAGCTGGTTTAGCGGATCGTTGTGAAATCCAAGTATCCTATGCAATTGGTGTGGCTGAGCCAACCTCTATCATGGTTGAAACATTTGGCACAGGTAAAGTTCCAGAGGCACAACTGGTTCTGTTAGTACGTGAATTTTTCGATTTACGCCCATACGGACTCATTCAAATGCTGGACTTGCTACACCCTATTTATCAGCAAACTGCATCATATGGTCACTTTGGTCGTTCTCAATTCCCTTGGGAAAAAACTGACAAAGCGGCTATTTTACGTGAAGCTGCCGGTTTGAAATAAAACAAAAGGCTCTGATAATAAAAATAGGCCCCACAATGCTGGGGTTTATTTTTTAACGCCAATATGTTCGATTATTTTGCTACTCATTGAAATGTAGATTTAATATTTACACACGGTGAATAACCCTAAAATATCCGCTCTCCTTCAATCTAGTCACTGTCACTCCGTATTAAGCATAGAATACCAGCTCAATTCAATAAATGAATTGAACTAATTTAGTAGAAAACTCAATAGTTCAATATCTAAATAATAAAATAAGCCAACCCTAGAGATAGGTTGTATCATAATAACTAGGGTAGCTCAGCATAACTCAGCCTCACAAACCGAAAAATATTTAATATATCTTCTATTATGATTTAGACAAATTTTCGACAAAACTTGATGTATCTATTTTTTTGATTAATCGCTCTTTCCACCAAGAGAAATTGCCCCCCTTACTTGAGGGATGCCAAGCTAACCAAATAAATTGATCATCTTTAGGTATTTCTACAGGCACAATAACGAGTTCTTGATTTTTTAACTCGTTCTTTATATGTAAGGGACAAATGAAACCATAACCAATCCCGCGTTTCAGTAATATTAATTTACTTTCTAAATCACAAACCAGTATTTGTCGCTCCAATGTCATTTCTTTTTCTTTATTAATTGATAACTCATGGCTACTATCCGCAATTTCCACATAAATATCATTGAGTAATTGTTTTCTAGTAATTATTTTCCTTTGTGATGCGAAAGGATGTGAAGGAGAGACACAAAGTGAAAAACTAATTTTGCCAAGGAGTTGAGTACTGGCTTTTATATTTTCAGGGATATAGCCTAGAGCAATGATAAAATCGGCTCTATTCTCTTTTAATGCATCCCATGCCCCCGTCATTGCCTCCCTTTGAATAGAAATATGAACATCTCCGTTCGTATTAATATAATCTCGAATATCTTGCACAAAGATATCGAGTGGTAAAAATTTTTCCACCACAATACGGATTTGATTATCAAGCGTGGGGATGTTCCTTACTCTATTTTCAAGATCTTGCATTGCATTTAAGATCCATGCGCCTTCTTGCAATAAAAACTCCCCTTCTTTAGTCAAACGCACTATAGGCCCATTACGGTGAAAAAGCTTCACATTCAAACGGCTTTCTATATTCAATACTTGATATGAAATTGCTGAAGGTGTTTTATGTAATACATCTGCGGCCGTTGAAAAGGATCCTGTTTTTTTGATAGTACTTATTATATTAATTGCATCCACGGATAATCTACTCATATAAGCTCCTATTAATTTAAAATAGCTAATACAATGATTTCAGCGCATGAATATTAAATTAATTCAGATATAGAACTATCATAATGTCGATAATAAACAATCAAGAAATATCCTAATCTATTTATTTAATAACAACCAACCTTTTTACTTGATATATAATTAATAAATAAAAACACAACAAAAAATATTGATTAGATAAAACAATTAAAAAACCCCAAAATATATATTTATTATCAATGAAAAAACTAACATTCAAACAATCACCAATATAGAGGGAAATATTCTCCCTCTATATTAAATCATACAATCACTTATTTAGAGAGACTATTACCTAAGCTAGAATTCATATTATTCAAAATATCACCATTATCTGCATCAATTTCCCATGCAAATAATCCGCCGAGTTTTTTATCTAAAACATATTTTCCTTTCGCTTGTACTGAGCGTTCATCATCAAACGTAATTAAATCGCCTGTTGATGCTTTAAATACATATGGAGCCTCCGCTACAGCATCATAGCTATATACCCATTCTCCACTCATATACTGATTTTTTATTTGGCGATAATCAACAACCCCATTTTCCCACGTTCCCGCTATTGGGCCTGTCGCTTTGCCCGTGAAAGGGTTACCCGCAGTATAGCCATTTACGCCAGTCCAACCTCGGCCATACATCGTTGCACCTACCACAATTTTCCCTGGATCAACACCTTGTGCTAATAATGCATTCACACCATTGACTGTTGTATATTCAGTATCAGGCCGCCAGCTTGATGCATTAAGAGCGGTTTGATAACCCAGTGTATTTAAATCAAAAGCACCGTAAAAGTCATAGCTCATCATAAAGAAATGATCGACTGATTTTTGTACCAACCCAAAATTAACTTTATCAATTTTCACTTTGGCCGCACTGATTGCGGAAGTTAATTGATATTGGCGTCCGGTTTCTTTTTCTAATTCATCCAACATAGCACGGAGTTCTTGCATCAGTAATAAATAGGTTTCACCATCCTTATCTGACGCTAATGTCACACTGGCTCCATTTGCACCGGGATATTCCCAGTCAATATCAACGCCATCAAAAAACTTCCATGTTTGTAGAAACTCTTTTACTGAACTGACAAAAGTATCCCGTTTCGTTTTATCTTTTAACGCATAAAATGGATCTGACAATGTCCATCCACCCACCGAAGGTAATATTTTTAAATCTGGATAAGCACGTTTGATTGCCATGAGTTGACCAAAATTCCCTTTATATGGATCAACAGTACCAGTTTGCCCTAATTGAAGGGCAGCCCATGGGTCATGAATACTAACCTTGTAATCCTCTCGACCAGAACATGATCTTTGTAACGACTCAAAGCTACCTTCAATTTCTTTTAAGCTATCATTAATTCCATTACCACCACACATAGGAATAAAAGCATATAAAATATGGGTTAGATTTTGTACGGGTATCTTATCAACTGGAAATTTCCGCCCGTAAACGCCCCACTCAACAAAATAGGCGGCAATAACTTTGCCTGAATTTTGTGTATAAGCTTTATTATTTTCTAATAACTGCGGCTTAAGCGGATCAAGATGGCTTCCATCGGTGTCTTTAACGATAATTTCTTTTGCATCACTTAGATTGCATTCATCTCCATTACATAACGCAACTTGTAATTGATATTTACCCCCCTTAGAAATTGAGATTGTAGCTTTACCTGATGCACCTGTGGATGCGCCACTCCATACTTCTTTACTATCTAAATAAACCTTAGCTGTCGTTCCATAATCACCATTCCATAGAGCCCAGCTCACTTCAACATCAACGGCAGTTTTTCTTGTCACCAACTTTTCATAAGCGGTCGCATCACTAGAAACAGTGACTAGACTGTAAACGCTCTCTCCCCACTGAATAGAGGGTTTACCCGGAAGGGCAGCATACGAAAATTGGCTAGCAAAATGACTTACAAGCATGGTAAGAAGTACTTTATATAGTTTAAGCATATCTAACTCCTCAATTTAGCCGGAAATACCAACTATTAATGCCTGTTGGTATCGCGTTTATTCCTACATTAATGGCAGATATGACATCACTGACTGATTCACAAAAAGCATTTGCAGAATCATAAACATTCCATACGGCAAGAATGACGCAATACTCAGTGCAGTCATCGGATACTTACGTGCCACAATTTGTACTTTTTAGCTCCGTTGTGTGATGAGCTGAAGTCAATAGACTCGGCATGGTAAAACAGTGGGATAACCATGAGCGAAAACAGATTGAGAAGCTATCAGTAATAATGAACATAAACAGTTTAAGGAAAGGACTTGCTGAAATTGCTTTTTCATAACCCACCTCTGATATTCACTTAAATAGATTTTTTTGAACAGTTCATTCATTTATGAAAGCGCTGTTCATTTATATTATTGTGTGTTTAACAAGGGTGTTTTATGAAAAGTTCAATAGGAAAAGTGAAATATTTATCATGATAAGTATATTTTTAAATAAGCTTATATTTATTTTCATATGATAAAAAAAGAAGGGGATCAAAAGTTAATAGATATTTTTAATTTACGAATAAAGGCATAAGCCCCGCTTGTCATGGGGCTTATATTTATTTTTTGGTTATTTGAAAAATAGACATTCCCGCTATCATTGCTAACGTGAAAACGATGCCTTGAGTTATCCCCATTCCCGTTAATAATAGTGCTGGTCCAGGACAAATACCCGCTAGCCCCCACCCCAATCCAAATAACACACTACCTATAATGAGTGGCTTATCAATTTTTTGATTTGTTGGGATCTGCATTGGACACGCTAATAAACTGACTTGGCGTTTTTTCGCGACAGCGAAGGCAATCGCACTCATTCCCATTGCAACAGCCATTGTCACTAACAACGATGGATCCCAATTTCCTGTAATATCTAAAAATCCCAGAATTTTTGCTGGATTTCCCATACCCGCTAATAATAATCCCAAGCCAAATAATAAACCTGAGATTAAGGCGATAACGATAGGCATACCTTTATCCTCTTAAATCAAAGAAATTTATCAGTGCCACTGTCGCAAATGCCACCAGCATAAAAGTCACCACCGCAACAATAGAGCGACGAGAAAACCTTGCCATGCCACAAATACCATGGCCACTTGTACATCCACTGCCCATTCTTGTACCAAACCCAACCAGTAATCCTGCAAGAATAATAATGGGTGTGCTTGTGGTAATAGTGACTTCAGGTGAAAAAAAGAAGAGAATAAATAAAGATGGAGCAATCATAATGCCTAATATAAATGCAACTTTCCAAGCCGTATCACCGGCGATAGGTTTCAATACTCCACTTAAAATGCCACTGATACCGGCAATCCTGCCATTTAAAAGAAGTAATAGTGAGACCGCGGCGCCGATCAATACTCCTCCTGCGGCGGCTGACCACGGAGTGAAATTAGCCCAATCAATAGACATTGTTATTTCTCCTGTACAGGACAATAAAGTTGATAGAGTGTATTTAGCAGTGTAAAAAGCTTTTCATCCGCAATAGCGTAATAAATACGCTTCCCCTCACGGCGTGTTACCACAAGGCCTTCATGACGTAACACCGTCAATTGTTGAGAAAGCGTGGGTTGTTGTATACCTAATGAGGCTTCTAACTCGCTCACACAGGCCTCTCCCTGCGTTAACTGACACAGCAGCAACAGCCGATCAGGGTTACCTAATGTTTTCAACAACGACGATGTTTGTATTGCGGCCTGCTTCATTGCAGAGAGCACGAGTTCTGAAGAATTATCGCTCATGATATACCTCTATATATTATATAATTAAACAATATATTATTTAATATAATGATAGTCAATAAGACTTGTTTCTCTAGGTCGGGTTATATTATTCTTGCCATCATGAAAACAGTACGCGTCCCTATCTATCTTCAACAGAAAGTCATGCATACACTGCGTGAAAAGCTTCACTTAGCACAACAAAAACTGGAAAAAACATTTCCAGAACCAACAGTTAACTATAAACAACGAGGCACAACGGCTGGCAGCGCATACTTAAAAGAATGGGAAATCCGCTTAAACTCAATCCTACTGATTGAAAATGGTGATCTCTTTATTGAGCAAGTCATTCCCCATGAATTAGCGCACTTATTAGTCTATCGCATGTTTGGCCGACAAGGTATTGCACCCCATGGCCATGAATGGAAATGGATGATGGAACAGATTTTGGAAGTTCCAGCGAATCGAACTCATCATTTTGCAGTTTCTTCAGTGAAAAGCCGAACTTTTACTTATTATTGTGCTTGTACGACATCACATGAATTAACGATCAGAAGGCATAATAAAGTTGTTAGAGGGGAGAATCAGTATTTGTGTCGAAAATGCGGTGAAGTCCTAAAACAGACTATTTCGTTGGTTGCGGCAGATGTTAAATAACACTGCCGCATCATATCGATGGTGTGTCTTTAGGCGAACTCCGTCATCACCAATTTGGCAATTTCAAAGTAAATAATTAAACCTGTTCCATCAATAAAAGTCGCAATAAATGGCGCTGATACAACAGCCGGATCCACTTTTAATTTCTTCAATACCATTGGGATAATAGAAGAAACAATCGCACTCCACATAGTAATTGCAACAATCGTTAAACTCACAACAATAGTGACTTCAGCCCCAACACCTAAAATCCAGGCCCTAATCAAAGCAGCGGCACCGATAGTTATTGCCACTAAAAACGATGTTGATACTTCTTTTTTCAGGACTGCACCTAGATTACGTAAGCTAACCTCACCTAATGCCATCGCTCTGACAAGCGTAGAAGTGATTTGTGTTCCGCTATTTCCCCCTGTTCCAATCAGTAATGGAATAAAGAAAGCAAGAGAGATTGCGGCTTCTAATTGCTCTTCAAAAGCTTTTAACACTGTGCCTGTATAAGCCTCTGCAACAAATAGCATCAATAGCCATACAACACGTTTACGCCATAATGTCACTGGGCTTGTTGCTAAATAAGGCTCTTCAAGTGGTGTTGTCGCACCTTGAAGTTGTGCATCTAACGTATTCTCATCTTCTATCAATTCAGCGATATCTTGAGGTCTTAAAACCCCCATCAATTTGCCAAATTGTACAACCGGTATCATGTCTAAACCACTATGATTAATCAAATCATAAACATCATGACGTGATTGCTCAGGAGAAACTGAAAAGTAGTTGTGACGCATAATATCAGACACAAGCAAATTTTCTTCAGCTGCTAATAATGATTTAACGGAAAGGATACCATTTAAATAATTTTCCTGATCCACAACGAACAAATACGTAGGAATTTGCTCACCCTCTAAATGTTCGATCAGATTTTTTTTCACGCAATCAACTGAATCTGCAATAGAAACAGGCAAATAAGATTGGCTCATATATGCACTGACAGTTGCGTCGTCAATTTTTGGTTGCTGAGTGTTGTTGGTATTCAGGCGTGCGCCTTTCATTGCGGACTGAGCGATTGCTACAGATCCCGCTTTGTTCTGGGTAGTGAATGTCATTTTATTAGTCCCTAGTTACTGTTGTTTACTCAAACAGTACTCACATAGGGGCGAAACCAGATGAGAGAATGCGATGGCTATCTCTACGTCTCGGTTTTAGCACTATACAACGTATCCAACACATATATTGGAAGTTACATGGGGATATACCTTCGGTCGATATATCCTGTCCTGATCTTGGGCGTCTCTCGACGTCGTCAGATCAGTAACCTGTGTTTGTATAGGAGCCTCGCCTAACGAGATACTGCACTTTTGATGCGACGCGAATTATAACCATAAGATGATTAATTACCACCCCGAAAATACGGTTAATTTCCGATGACCATAGCCTTGTTTAAGTTTTGTTTAGGTTTATGTATAACAACAATTCTTGGTGTTACAAAATGTAATCATTGATGTTTTTTTATTTTTTCTCCTAGTAAATAATACGCTATTTACTGCTATTGTTCATAATAACCAATAGAAATAGCACTTGAATAGTTATCTTCATAACCCCATAAGAATAAAGGCAAAAAAAATTTTCTTCGCTGTTTTATATTATTATGAGATGTTCGCTAAACGAATAAAACTGAACATATTAATTTAGCTCATTAGAATTTATTGAACGAAAATAAATAACAATAAAATCCATAATACAGGTAAATTTATTCAACGATAAATTTACTTACTTTAATTAACTAACTCAATCAAAGAAAATAAAAAAAATAAGAGAATGCACTTAATGCATTATTTAACTCGAAAAAAAGTCTCATTTTTGATGTTTTCAAAATAAAAACATTAAATAAACGATCAATTTGGAAGTTAATATATATAATTTTAATTTAAAATATCTTCAAGTTAATTAAAGAGTGAAGTTTTAATTATGGACAGAACTATTGTCGGTATGCTGACGAATCTAACATTTCGCGTTAATGATGAGATCAAAATCGCTGCAATAGCAGCTTTGGGAGATTATAAAGCAACGATTGAATACCAAGAAGCGATTGTTCGTATTATCAATCTTTGCCAAGACCCAAATAAAGAGATAGCCGTCTCAGCTATAAATGCATTAAGTAAATTATCGGTTTATTTTATGCCTGAAGGACCCGTTTTAAAGTAAACAAATTTAACGCTAATAAAAATTACATAGTGATTTTTATATAATAACTTATAACTACGTATGTATAGTTATTTAATAACTTGTCTATAAGTCACTGTCTCATTATTAGTGGGATATATAATGAGACAGTTCATTTAATTGTTTTATTTACGCAATCTCTGTATCGCCTTGTAATTGACAACTACAAGCCAAAACATACCCTGCGGCAATCTCTTCCTCTGTTAATGTCATCGTACTGGTCGTTGTATAATTTCCTGATAATACTTTTGTTTTACAACTCCCACAAACACCAGCGCGACAAGCAGCAATCACTGGTTGTTTATTTTGTTCTAAAGCCGATAACAAAGACGTTCCCACCGGAACCTTAAAATCAACCAAACGTTGACGAATTTTTAAGGTAATGGTCTCTTCACTGGCAATCGGTTCCGGTTCTAGCGAGAAGCGTTCCATGAAGAAGTGTTCAGGTGGCACACCTAACGTTTTTGCAAATTGCTGGGCATTTTTCATATAAGGTGTGGGCCCACACGTCATGACGATGCGAGAACAAATATCTGGCACTAATGCAGATAATTTTTCAAGGGTTAAACGCCCTTCCGCAACCCCTCCATGATCAGGAGATTCCTGCATAATACATAACTGTAATCGTGATGGATATTGTGCAATTAATTGTTGCCACTCATCCGCAAAAATAATTTGCTGCTCATCTCGCACATTAAATAAAACTTTTACGTTAGCTTGAGAGCGGTATGCCATTAACCAACGTACCATCGACATAATTGGCGTTACACCACAGCCAGCAGCTAACATCAAATATTGATCACTATTTAATTCAGCACAAGTAAACTCACCCTGCGCATCTGAAAGCCATAGATAATCACCTGGCTTCACCGAGCTCGTTAACCAACATGACCCCGTTCCTTGCTCTAATCGTCTGACCGTAATAGTAATAAAACGACTTTGTCCAGGGGTCGATGAAATCGTATAAGCACGCATGATTTCATCGCTATTTTTAATACTAACAAGAGCGTATTGTCCCGGAGAATAGGTATAAAAGTCGTGATTAATTAAATTAATCGTCCATACATCGGAAGTTTCTTGATGGATAGAATGTATCTGCATTCTATTTGGACATAAACTACTCGGCATTGTCATGGTATCACTCCAATTAGGGGAAATAAATTTCCCCTATCACACTTAATATTATGCAGGCAGAATTTCAGCTAGATCTTGTTCAACAGTCGTAATACTACGCATTCCAAATTTTTCATTCAGTATGTTTAATAGGTTTTCAGTTAAGAATCCTGGTGCTGTTGGGCCGGTATAGATATTTTTAACACCGAGCGATAATAGCGTTAATAAAATAACAATCGCTTTTTGCTCAAACCAAGATAGGATTAAACTCAACGGTAAGTCATTAACGCCACAACCTAATTTTTCTGCTAAGTTTACAGCAAGCATGATTGCGGAATATGCATCATTACATTGTCCAACATCTAATAAACGAGGTAAGCCTTCTAAAGTACCAAAATCTAATTTATTAAAACGATATTTACCGCACGCCAATGTGAGAATTAAGCAGTCTTCAGGTACACTACGCGCAAAATCAGTGTAGTAGCTACGCTCACCACGGCTACCATCACATCCCCCAACCAAAAATACGTGACGTAGTTTTTTCTGAGAAACAAGATCAATCACTGTATCAGCTGCACTCAATAATGTTTGACGCCCAAATCCAACCGTAATTTTGTGCTCAATTTCTGTGTATGGAAAACCATTCATGGCTAAAGCTTGGTTGATCATTTCAGAGAAATCATCACCGGTTAAATGTTTGGCTCCAGGCCAACCCACAATACTACGAGTCCAAATACGGTCTTTATATTGCCCAACATCTGGGTCAATAATGCAGTTTGAGGTCATCAGAACAGGACCTGGAAATTTAGCAAACTCGGTTTGCTGATTTTGCCAGCCACTACCATAATTACCGACAAGGTGTGAATATTTCTTCAGTTCCGGATAGCCATGTGCAGGTAACATTTCACCATGGGTATAGATATTAATACCTGTACCTTCGGTTTGCTCTAATAGCATTTTCAAATCTTTTAGATCATGCCCTGAAATAAGAATACATTTCCCCGCAACTGGGCGAACATTCACTTCTGTTGGCACTGGATGACCAAATTCTCCAGTTTCTCCAGCATCGAGAATTTCCATTACCTTAAAATTCATCATGCCAATAGCCATCGCATTATCAAGCAACTCATTCATATTTGCGGGTAACGTACCTAACCACGCCATAATTTCATGATATTGGCGATAGATATCATTATCATATTGGCCTAATACATGCGCATGCTCCATATAAGCCGCTGCACCTTTTAAACCATATAAACAAAGCATGCGTAAACCATGAATATCATCACCAACTTGTGCTTTATCAATATCAAGTGCAAAATCTTCAGCCTGTTTTTGCAATGCAATAATATCATTACCTTTAAGCTGAATATTAATTAAAGGATGGTTAAATACAATAGCACTATTTTTTGCTTGGCATTGCTTGATTAATTTATCTCTTAAATAAATAGCTTCTCGAGCATAACCAATAATACGTTCTGAATCGAAATTAACATTTGTCAATGTTGAGAAAAACGCTCTAGGCGCGAAACTATCTACGTCGTGATCAATAATACCTAATTCACGTGCTGTTACAGCGCTAGCAGAGAGACTTTGTAACACCGCAACTAATAAGTCTTGTAGATCTGACGTTTCTGCTGTTTTACCGCACATACCCTGTGCGTATGCACAGCCATTTCCAGCTGGAGTTCTAATTGTTTGTTCACATTGCACACAGTACATGTTCATTGCCTCATAAGTTGCATTTTATATACAACATTAAGATTAAACCTTTTTCGATAATAAGGAAGAGGGATTTGAAGCTTATCTGAAGGTTTATTGATCTATATTAATGTTTTCATTGAATGAGAACTATTTACATCTATCTGCCTAATAAAATAGGGAAAATTAGCCTTATTGCAGTGTACTCAATGTATATAGTGTCATTTTTAGTCTAATTAGTGCTTGCAAGATTTGATTTATTCACTTGATAATACCCTCGCTTAACTTGTTAGATAGGCAAAATTTCACTTATATAGTTATTGGGTTAAAGGATTAGTCATGAAAAAAAATAATATTATTACGATAGCGATCCCAGCGTTATTCGCTGCTGGTGTTGCTAATGCCGCTGAAGTCTATAATAAAGATGGCAATAAGCTCGATGTGTATGGTCAAATTGACGTTCGACACTATTTTGCAGATGCTAAAAGTGGTGAAGATGGGGATGATTCACGCGTTCGTTTAGGCTTTAAAGGTGATACTCAAATTACTGACCAACTCATTGGTTTTGGCCGTTTCGAATGGGAAACAACAACTCATAAAGCGGAATCGGATAACGAAAACCAGAATCGATTGGCCTATGCAGGATTGAAATTTGCCGACTTTGGTTCAGTGGACTATGGCCGCAATTATGGTGTGATCTATGATACGAATGCTTGGACCGATGTATTACCTCTGTGGGGAGCAGACACTATGGACCAAGAAGACACATATATGATGAGTCGTAACCGTAATTTATTAACCTATCGCAATAATAATGCATTTGGTTATATTGATGGTCTGAGTTTTGCTCTGCAATATCAAGGTAAAAATGGTGACCAAAACAAATCAACTGGCGACAGCTCATTAGATAATAATGGTGATGGTTACGGTTTTTCTACAGCCTATGAACTAGGTTGGGGTATATCTATCGGTGGGGGTTATTCGAACTCATCACGTACGCCAAGTCAAAAAAATGGTTCTGTCGGGGCAACGGGTAAACGTGCTGAAGCATGGAATATTGGTAGTAAATTAGAGCTTGATGAACTCTATTTAGCTGCAATGTATGGTCAAACCCTAAATACAACTCGCTTTGGTGGTGATGATTCTGAATCTATCGCAAATAAAACAGAGAACTTAGAAGTTGTTGCATTGTATTCATTCGATTTCGGTTTAACCCCTTCTCTTGGTTACAACCAATCTAAAGGTAAAAATCTCGGCACCTACGGTAGTCAAGATTTGGTGAAATATATTGCAGTTGGTGCTGCTTATGATTTCAACAAAAATATGACCGCTGTTATTGATTACAAAATCAATCTATTAAAAGATAAAGAATTTACTCGTGATTATGAGATCAATACTGATAATGTACTTGGCTTAGGTCTCATCTACCAGTTTTAAATTAAATAATTCACCCCCATTTTGATAATCATTATGGGGTGAATTCACAAGACTTCGGATTTTTATTAACGACAATCTATTGTTAATGGTGTATCCAAAATAATTTTTTGGTCCTGAGATAATGGAATTAACCAAGCTAAATTAGCAATTTTGTTTTTTGGTAATGACGCTGTGTGATGAACACTGACTTCTTCCTTCTCAACTGTCTTAACCTGAGTAAATTGTTCACTATAAGTAGAAAACATATATATACGATATTTATCAGGATTTGTAAGAATTAAAAAACATCGCCAATCGGATACGGCTGTTATTACCCCTGTTTCTTCCAAAAATTCGCGCCTCATAGCCTCCTCTGGGGTTTCTCCTTGATGTATTTTTCCGCCTACACCATTAAACTTCCCTTTTTGCCATTCTGGTTGACGTTTTTTTATCAGCACAACCTGAGTTGCATCTGGTGAATACATAAAACCAGTTACATAATTTATCATAATTTTCTTCTTAACTTAATGACAAATAATTGTTTTATCTCTATCGGCCCCATACGAAATGTAACGAATTTTTTTATTTGTATGCTCTTCAATAAATGATAAAAATAAACGTAATTCTACAGGCAATTCTAATCGGCTATGATAGTTCCCCTTTAATTGAGGCCAACCACGAAATGTATAATATATTGGTGTCACCTCTGATAAATTTAATAAAGCCGCTTCACAAGTAATAGGCTTATCTTTTTTCATATAATTTATAGCAATTTTAATTTCATCTACATTTGCTAATACATCCACATTTGTTATCGCTAATTCTGTTACACCATTAAGCTCAATAGCCTGTTTGATTAAATTCAGATCTAACCATCCGCAACGCCTTGGCCTCCCTGAAACCGTACCATACTCATTTCCACGTTCACGAATATTAATTGCTGCATCATCATGTAATTCGGTTGGGAATGGGCCATTACCAACTCTGATCATATAAGCTTTCATTACTCCTAAAACATGAATCGGTGAAGCAGGTATACCGATAATAGAAAAGCAACTTTGCACCAATGTTTGATAAGCAACGGTATAAGGATAGGAACCAAATGCATTATCCAAAAAGGTCGCTTGAGATGTTTCAAGCAAAACATCCTTATTATCTCCAAGCAATTGACGTATTTTTTTATCCGTAAAAGCAAGGTAAGGTTTAATATATTGACATTGTTCATATAAGCGTTCTACAACATCTTCAAACTCTAGCGTTAATGTGTCATTAAATACATATGTGATCTGTTTTTCCCTTAAATCCCACAGGAAAGCTAATTTTTCACGAAGTTTTATTTTATCAAGCGCATCATAGAGACGAATGCCATGCCGATTGGCTTTATCTTCAAAGCATGCACCGATCCCAAGCCCCACAGAACCAATCTTGCGACTTCCTTTGAATTTTTCGGATGCTTGATTCAATGAAGCATGAATCGGTAATACAATATGACATCGATAATCAATATAAATGGAGATATCTTGTCTAATTTGCTTAAGACGCTCTATTTCGCTAATTAAAATTTCAAGACTGATTAATGCCCCTTGGCAAATATACATATTTCCTTGATATAAGGTAGCGGGTAGCTGTGAAAATGACTGTCGTTGATTTTTTACTTGTACACAATGACCAGCATTGGCGCCGCCATTAAACCTTGCGATATGTTTTATTTTTCCCGCAAGATAATCAACAAACTTGCCTTTGCCTTCATCCCCAAACTGTAACCCAACCACTGAATACAACATTTATCCTCCTATCTATTTAAACAATATCTTCTGCTAAAATTGCAGCTCCTAAAAGCGAATCAACAAGATAGGCTCCTGTCTTAGCTAAATTCTCAGCGCAATGAGTCCCACCAGTATAAAGAATCGCTTTAGCTCCTACTTCAAAAGCAGATAATGCATCATCTGCGGCATCACCAACCACAACACACCGTGATGGTAAAATATTTAATTTTTTTATATGCAATGAAAGTTGTTCGGATTTTCCCTTTTTTAATAAAGGTAATGTCCGCCCTTCCACTAAATTAAAATATGAAGATACCTGTGTATCAAAAATACTTTGGTTAAGTTCGTCTTGTTCCATTAAAGAACAAACTGATTGAGTGAACTTGTTTTTATTTCTATATTGTAATGCTTCAATAGCCCCTCTAGATAAATAGGCCGTTCTAACATTGGGTTTATAATATTGGTTAAATACATTACCTATTGTTTGCCATTCCGATTTAGTCGGTTCTCTCCCCATCACATTATGATAAAAAATGTTCACCGGAACAGAGTAGTTCTCTCGATATTCATGTAAGCTTAACTCTTTAAAGCCTAACTGATTAAATACTTTATTTGCTGCAAGAAGAGAGATATGAACATCGTCTAAAAGCGTACCATTCCAATCCCATATTACATGTGACTTCCCCATAATTGTCCTTTATTGGTTATTGATCATGAAAAGTTCAAACTTGCTTTTCAGGTTTAATAAATATTTTTCTTCTGGAAGTATTTTTTCTAATAGCGAAATAATCGTCAGCGAATAATCTATCCAGTCGGCTGTTGTGATACGTGCCGTTTCCGTATGATATTTTTCTTTTTTCCTTAACAAATTTATTAATTCAAAATGTCGAAAACACCAAGGCGAAAGCTCAGTTAGCGTTTTAGGATTAAAGATATTCTCTGGATGCTGATAGACTTTTTTTCTAAAAAATTTTTCCCAATGTAACTCTGTTGCAAAAATTGAAATATCATTCATCGTGACTTGTTTGAGATATTTTTTAGCATGACTCAGGGTTCGCCCACTTCCACAATTATCATCCACTAAGAGTATCTTACCTGCCCCTTCCCAACTACGATAAAAGGGTATTTTCTTGTTTATATTAACCTCATCATAATGAGATAGCTTAATTATTCCTAAAGGCTTTTTTAAATAGCAAGATATGAGCGCAGAGCACCCTACTCCCCCTAATGCAATACCAACGATATAATCATATTGTTCAGTTAACCATAATGCAGATGTTAATGAAATAAAATGATTATCTCCCTCTATTTGTTCTCTTGGATACTTTAACCCTAAATTTGAATTTATACTGAGACTCTCCATTTCACCTAGATATTTAGGTAAATCAGTTCCCATGATGAAATTTATAATCACTGTCGCACACCAATCAATTGCTTTTATATATCCGTTAATAACATCCCTATCCTCATCATTATTACCAATAATAAAGTCTAACATTTTTAGCAGTTTAGAAAACATATGGTCAGCAATGACATACTTTATGACCTTCTCAGATTCAATATCTGGGACCATTAAATATTGATTTTTCAATTCCATTAATTGATAAATAATTTGATTACAATTCAATTTTTGATAATAAACTTCTCCTCGGCTATTAATGACACCATTTTCATAATAAAATAACTTTGGTAAATATCGATATGCTTTATAAAAGCGAGCATTAGTTACAGGAGAAATCAAACTGCCTAATAAGCTAATATTTTCCGCACTAACAGAAAATAACTGACTCATAAATAAGCTCTCTATTCAATATCGTGACTCTTGGTAGCCAATAATGCATTAGGTAAATCTATTAAGCCTATATGAAGCGCTTGACCAAGGATGACTCCTTCAATACCTTGCCTACGCATAGTCGATAATTTTTTAATATCATCAAGTGAAGCCACACCACCACCAGCGATAATCGGAGAAGCCGTTTTATTACAAACTTGCTGTAATAAATCAAAATTAGGAGAGGAAAGCATCCCACCTCTGTCAACGTCGGTTACAACATAACGTTGACAGCCTATTTTGTTCAGCCTTTCTAAAACGGGCCATAGCATTTTATTGATGATATTCCACCCTCGGCTTGTAAGATAATATTGTCCTTCTATTTGTTTAACATCCAATGCTATTGCGATCTTGTCGCCATATTCCATAAGCACCTTTTCGCACCAAGCTACATTTTCCAGCGCTGCCGTACCGATATTCACTCTTTGGCAACCTAAATTAAGTGCTCGAGATAATGTTTCATCGTCACGTATCCCCCCACAAATTTGCACTTGCGCATTCGCTTTAACAACGGCTTCCTTAATGGATTGATAATTGTCACCTTTACCAGCAGCCGCATCCAAATCAACCATATGAACGTATTTGGCGCCAGCATTTTGCCAGCGATTAACGACTTCAACTGGGGTTCCAAGGATCTTGTTATCAACTTGTGCTTTATTATAGTGTTTACCCTGCGTTATTTTAATTGCAGTCTGAGAAACCATTGCATAGCCAGATACAATATCGATTGAAGGATAAATATCTAAAAATTTAAGCATCGTTAAACCTAATTATTCGTCACTAACGGAGCTAAATATTAGCTTACTGATTATTTAAGTCACAATCTCAATAAAAATTAGAGCATTACTTATTATTATTACGCTTAAATAGCTTAAAGCACCCTCTATAAATAATTAGCTATTAATCTTCATAATCTTTTTCTTAATCATTCATAACTCATCATTATCCAATAGTTTAAATTAGAAAAATTTCGTTTGGTTTACGTTATCTTTTAAATAAAATACCTAACAATAAATTTATGGTATGGTTTAGCGAACTTACTGTTGTGCTAAAATAATCACTATTTGTTACTCATTACCAATATAGAGAGTCATAAAAAGATGTCCGAACAAAGTCCCATTAGCCAATCTGCAATGAAATATCGTTTTGGAATACTCAGACGATTGAAAGAGTCTAATAAGACACCAGTGACGATTTTACTTTTAGCCGCAGTCATTGGCGCATTTGTGGGCCTTATTGGTTCTTTGTTTGAATTAGGGACAACTTGGGTAAGCAACTACAGAAGTAGCACTGTTGGTGAACTGGTCACTGATAAATGGCTAATAATTCCAGCCATGTTTGCTGTATCTGCCATATTAGCGATGGTGGGATACTATTTAGTGAAAAAAATATCTCCGGAGTCTGGAGGCTCAGGTATCCCAGAAATCGAAGGGGCTTTGCAAGATTTACGCCCAGTCCGTTGGTGGAGAGTGATCCCCGTTAAATTTTTTGGTGGACTAGGGGCTTTAGGTTCCGGAATGGTACTGGGCCGTGAAGGCCCTACCGTACAACTGGGGGCTAATATAAGCCAAATGTTTTATGATATTTTTCGCGTTAAAAATAATGAGTCACGTCACACCCTATTAGCCGCAGGCGCAGCAGCTGGTTTATCAACAGCCTTTAATGCACCGCTTGCTGGTATTTTATTTGTCATTGAAGAAATGCGCCCACAATTTAAATACAGCCTGATCTCCATCAAAGCTGTCTTTATTGGCTCAATCACGTCTACGATTGTCTACCAGTTAATCAGTGGCCAAGCAGCGATTCTAAACATCGGACAATTTTCATCTGCCCCGCTAAACACGCTATGGCTTTATTTAGTCTTAGGGCTGTTGTTTGGTGTCGTGGGTATTTGTTTTAATAATTTTTTACTCTACCTGCAAACTAAGTTTCTCGCCTTCTATCAAAATAAAGTATCCCGCTTTGTATTAATGGGGGGGTTAATTGGTGGTAGCTGTGGTGCTATTGGCGTTTACGCGCCTGAAATTGTGGGTGGAGGCTTTTCAATGATCCATCAGATGATGGCGGGAAGCTTTACAATCTCCCTTTTAATTCTATTTTTTGCTTTACGCTTTCTAACATCAACGATCAGTTTTAGTTCTGGAGCCCCAGGAGGCATTTTTTCACCCTTACTCGCATTAGGCACACTTTTTGGTGGGATCTATGGTTACTGTGTTTTAGAAATTTTTCCTGATTATCAAATTGAAATAGGGACTTTTGCTATTGCGGGTATGGGAGCATTATTTGCAGCAACCGTTAGGGCACCATTAACAGGGCTAGTTCTTGTCCTTGAAATGACCAGTAATTATCAACTGATTTTACCGATGATTATTACTTGTTTAGGTGCAACTATGGTCGCACAACTACTCGGCGGTAGACCGCTTTATTCTGTTTTATTAGAAAGAACATTACAACGAAGTGCAGCAGAAAAATCAGAAGAGCAAACAAAAACGGTAAATCAAGCCTAACTCATTGGCGGGATGGTATACATCCCGCCATCATTAACCAATAAGCACTTATTTCTTTTTCGCGATTAAGGTAGCGAAATTGAGTTTAATACGCTGACCTTGTGCATCAGTTCTATGAAGATGACCTGGATCCTCATTATATTTTAGAATTTCCCAATCTTTATAATATCCGCTTAATTCCCCTGCTTTAAGAAAACATTTAAATGGAACTAAGTCTAAAGGTGCGTTCGGTGTTTCTACTGCACAGACAATGACATTAATACCGCCAGGTAATGTGTGAGCTTGCATATCGGCAATGATATCGGCTATGTTTTCACGCTGTAAAAACATTAAAACGACGGTTGAAACAATTAAGTCATAATCACCTTTGATTTGGTGGCTATTGATATCATAAATTGCGGTTTTAATGTTTTCTATACCCGCTTGTTTTTTCACAAAATCAATAGCTTGAATATGCTGTGGATTAATATCTACCGCAGTGACATCATAACCTTGCAGCGCAAGATAAAAACTATTACGACCTCTTCCTGAACCTAAGTCTAATGTTTTGCATGGTTGAGATAGTTTATTTTCACATAAAAATCTGACTTCAGAATGTGGGATAGTTAATCCGTGTTCTTTATAGAATTTAATGTCAGGATGGCACAAGAAAGAGAGTTGGCATTGCATATCATCACTACAGGATGAAATTCGATGCCAAACTTGTGGTTCAATTACGGGAGGTTGATTATCAACATCAAATGTGAATTTTTGCTCACTCCCATCATCAGCAAAAATAACAAAATCAAGTGAACCTTTTAGTACTTTCAGTTGCGCGTAAGTCTCTTCTTTTGTGTTGTGGCGCTCTTGGAACATGAGAGGCAGAGAAGCTTTATCCCATACCGGCATGGTTTTATAACAAACTAACTCGCTCATATCATCACCTTTAAGTTGCATATTAAATGCATCTTATAATGTTATTCGATTACCTGCAAAGGTTTCATAAGGTGATAATAGATAGCTTGATCAAAATCAACCTTCAGGACTCCCAGAAGGTTGATGACGATAAATTTAATAACCGAGTTGTTTCGCTGATAACCCTAAAAATTCAAAAGGCTTGCTATCCACATATTCATTGGTCGCATCACCTGAAAAAATATTGCTCTGCTCAACGCCAAGACTTAATTTTTTCACCTTGCCTGTTTCTGCTGAGAAATCAATTTTTTTAAGGTCGGTCCAGAATATATTTGGGGTTAATGCTGACTCAAAGAAATATAATTGACGCTTATGGTCAACCAGCGTTCTCCAGCGTGTCGATGAAATTTCAGGGGAGTTTTCAGTCGTTAATCCATATGGAACTGACACATTACGGATCACCCCAAACACGCTTGCTACAGCCTTATTAGGCGTGGTTTGTTGTGGGATAGCATTCACATAAAACTGTGCGCGTGCAAACCTATCTGCTGAACGGTTTGTGCCGGGTAGCATCACCGTACCACCAATGCCCTGCCAATATTCCTGCATAGCTAACTGTTTTTCATAGGTAGGAGAGTTGGTCATAACTTGGTAATTACGGCTATGATGAATAACTTGTTTACCATCAATGTACTCAATAATCGCGCTATCACCACTTGCATCAGACAAGGATAAATGTAATGTCGCCAAGCGATCCTGCCCTGGTACATTATCTGTCATGACTAATAATGGCGTTTTTTCCAATGCAGCGACTGCTTCAGCAACCGTAGCATAGTTATCTAGCATATATTGAGCCCATAATGAGATCGATAATGCCGGTTGTTTATCATTTGCTTGCGGATATTTTGATTCAGCTAACCATAATAAGTTAGCCACTAAACCTTTTTCATTAACCCCGTCTGTCGTTGAAATATCATAACCTGACGCGATCACGCTGCCATACTTTGATTTCCATTTGAGGGAGTTAGGTCCGGCAATACCATCCCTATCCATACCTCGTGGGAGGATCCATAAATTGGTTCCAATATCATATTTCCAATCCATCGTTCTAGCGGTCATGGTCTGCTGATCCTCACCCAAATAAACCACTCGAGTACAAGCTTGAGTCACGACTGAGGGAACATAAACCGCAGCCGCAGTGAGTAAGGCGACCATGCTTTTCTTAACAAATGACATCTTTCCTCCTAGATACAAAGACTTACCGCCGATAGATTTTAAACATATCATAGCCAAAAAATTGATGGATCAAATAAATAAAATATATCAACTGAACTCAATAACAATATTCACAAACTTAATGAATATAAAATGACACTCTGACGTTAAAAGTATAGAAGAATTACCGCGTAATCACACGGTTGATTCATCATTTGAAACACACAATAACAATTACATGCTATTTAGTCGCGGAAGTTAATTATGATGAGTGAGAAATATTTTCGGATAGAAAAAAGCATGCTAGAGAAGATAAATTGGTTGAAAACGCAATATCCCATCATTTTTTCATGGGATATTGCAATCCATAATCAACTAATTAGCGGCTGAAAATAGCGCTCGTAAAAAAGCAGCTTTTTTCTGATTGTCAGGTATAGCGAGAATTTGGTCGTAAAAACTCATCGTTATACGACAAGTCACTGCTGGCTGCTGTTTCGCTTTATCTAAATTTTCAAGCAATAATGTTTGATCGCCATATTTTGCAACAAGCTTTTTCTGAATGCCGTCCAAAATTGCAGCTTGTTCTTCACGTAAGACCATTGGCTGTTTGATGCCTGATTCAGTTGAAAGTAATAAATCATTAGTTGCTTCCAACTGTTTAAACAATACCGCATGACTTTTTGCTGGGGGAATTATCGCTGCCGAATCCCGTAAATATGGAAATAGAGAGTAGAAACATGTTTTCCCTGAAGGGTCAGTTTCTAACAACACATTCAAATAATCATTTACTTTACTCGTAAAGTTGATAACTGATTTATCTGAAGCATAAGGTATACGCTCAATAACTAACTGCATGACACTGCCAACGATCTGGTCAAATATATGGCGAGTCAGTAATTCATTCGATGGCTCATAGTCACGAACAATTTGTTCAAAACTTGAATACGCTTCTGGGCTTAATTTTTTAATTGTGCCAATGACAGGCATTTGTTTTTCAAGCTTAGCTAATGCCTCTACTTGAACAGCGCTTAATGGTGCCTCTAAAGAAGTTGTCTGAGCTTCAGCATCCGTTTGCGTCGATAATGTATTATTATCTTTACCTAACCAATAAAAACCGAGCGCAAATGCAATAAAAATAATAACAACAATCAATGCTGTTTTGCGTGAACTATTTGTCTTCAAGGGCCCCTACCTTTATAACAGTGCCTATAAATAAATAACCTTAATTGACTTATCTAAAATATTATTTTTTAAGTCAATTAATTATTAATACATTCTACCCCTTTATAAAGTGAATTAGCTATAGGAAAAAAGGAAATTACCTAGCTAAAAAAAAGCGCCCAGTGACAAAAGGACACTGAGCGCTTTTTAGCTGAAAAATTAATTACTTGTCTTGTACGCCCTCTACTGAAATCAGTAGTTCAGCTTCTTGGGACTTAGGTCCTAAATCAGATTTAATGTTAAAGTCTTTCAGCTTAATATTGCCTTGTGCTTCAAAACCTGCACGATATCCACCCCATGGGTCTTTACCTTCACCCATCAATTTTGCATCTAATGTAATGGGCTTTGTAACACCATTTAATGTGAAGTCGCCTGTGATCTTGTAAACATCACCTTTTTTCTTCACTTCAGTAGAAACAAATTTTGCTTCTGGGTATTTAGAGGCATTCAAGAAATCACCACTACGTAAGTGTTTATCACGTTCTGCATGGTTGGTATCGATACTGCCTGTTTTAATTGTTACTTCGACTTTATCTTTTGATGGGTCTTTCGCATCATAAGTAAAACTACCATCAAAATCCTTAAAGCTACCATATACCCAGCTATAGCCTAAATGTTGGATACGGAATTCGATAAATGCGTGCTGACCTTGCTTATCAAATTTATAGGTTTCCGCTAATGCAGAACCCGCTGTTAAAAATAATGCACCTGTTGCCAGACCAAGAACCGTTTTCTTCAACATAATTATCTCCACGTTTATTTATCGGGATTAAAACCCAACATTCTTTTTAAAGTAATATCACGGTCAAAAAAGTGATGCTTAAATGCCGCAAAAGCATGTAAAACTGATAACAAAACAACTGCCCAAGCTAAATATAGATGAATTTCACCCGCGGTATCGGCTTGCGTTGCCGCCCCAGTAAATAAAGCCGGCACATCAAACCAACCAAAAACACTTATTGGTTGACCATCCGCAGTAGAAATTAAATATCCACTTATCAAAATGCTAAACAAGATGATATAAATCAAAATTTGAGCAGTTGCAGAACTTATTTTGGTTAAACGGCTATAACTCTCAAGAGGTTTAGGTGGGGGAGAAATAAAACGCCAAACCACACGAAATGCCATAACAATAAATAATAAAATACCTATACTTTTATGAATTTCAGGTGCTTGATGATACCAGCTATCATAATAACCGAGAGTCACCATCCATAAACCCAATGCAAACATTCCATATACAACAATTGCAACTAACCAATGTATGAGCAGCGATAAATGCCCATAGCGAGTGGTACTATTTTTCCATTGCATAATTAATAACCCTACAAATTAAAAGGCGATCACTTTTTAATAACCTACTGTAATCATAAGGGGATTTAAAAATTATTCCTATCCCTAACTTAAACAAATATTTTGTTGAAGATATTCAAATACTATCAACATAATCATTGTTTTCTAAAAAAACATTTTTTGTCTAGCCTAAATAATTAATGTAAATAAAATTAACTTCAGTTTATGTAAATAATAGAAACCATTTATTTAATTACTCGTATCTAAGGTGACTTTTTTATTATAATTTTAATTCATAGCATATACTTTTAATATATAAGACTACTGTATTTATCTTTCTTTAAATTTTTTAACATGCTAATTTTAGGAGCCTTCTTAATTTCTATGACTCTTCGCTGATCATCCGGTAGGTATATTATGTATAAACTTTGGATTGCTAATAAAAATTATTCTTCGTGGTCACTCCGACCCTGGGTATTACTCAAAACTTTAGGTATCCCTTTCGAAGAAAACCTTTGCTATTTTGACATTGGAAGCGGTCACAATAGCTATGACAAATTTAAAGCATTCTCTCCCTCAGGCCTCGTCCCCTGCCTTATTGATGGAAAACAAACAGTTTGGGATTCCCTAGCGATTTGCGAATATGTGTATGAAGCGTATCCACAAGTATGGCCTAAAGATAAACACGCGCGGGCATGGGCGCGCAGTGCGAGTGCGGAAATGCATTCTGGATTTACCACCCTTCGTAAAGAATGCGCAATGAATCTTTCTCATCATGCCCCACTAGAAAAAATTTCCCGAGAACTACAAACAGATCTCAAGCGTCTCCAACAATTATGGCAAGAAGGCCTCACAACCTTTGGTGGGCCGTGGCTAGCCGGAGATCAATTTACTGCCGTAGATGCCTTTTATGCCCCCGTTGCGTTTAGAATTCGCAGTTATCAATTACCGATCAGCAATGCTGCTCAGCAATGGGTTGACCGTATGGTCGCATTATCGGCGATGCAAGAGTGGCTTCAAGCGGGATTAGCTGAACCTTTTGTAGAACATCTATGATACGTGCGTTTGGGCTGAAAACAGCCCAACTCACGACTTTCTATCGATTAGAAAAAAATCATCTGTACGAACATCAAAATTAATTTTTGCGCAACACGAACAAATAACAAGCATAATCAGTCTGTTATGCCATCAATTACAAATTATCATCCCATGGGTCCGCCGTTATGACTGCTCCTCGCGGTGTATGGAGTGTCACCTGTTCATTTTTAAACCATTCCGCTAATGAGAAGCCACCTTTTGGCGTTTCAATATGAATATCAATCCGACATAAAGGTGTATTCGCTTTAATCGCGAACTCAGCAAAATCTTCTTTTTTATGGCGTGTAGGACAACGGATTAATACGTCAAGATCACAATCGGCAAGCATGCTTTGAATGTCAGTCACTAATGTATAAGCACAGCTTCCGGTCACAGCCCACGCCCACGGCCAATTATGCTGTGAAAGTAATAACAGTACTTGTACAGGCGGTAATGCGATAAACATAGAACGTTGCAATTCACGGGAATTCGCAACTAATGATTCTACATTCATAATGTGAGTAATAGCTGACTTATCAATTTGCGTGATAAAGCGCTGACCCGGCTTTATTCCTCGAATTCCCACTGAAAGTTTTTCTTGAGCCGTTGCCTCTCTACGCACAACCAATGGTAGTTGCTTATTCCATTGAGAAATAACCCATTCAGGCAGTGATTCCTTCGGCAAATCATCAAGGCTACTGATCCAGACAAAATCATGGGGATTCACTTGCATCACTTATTCCTTATTTTCATAATAACGACATGCTCTGCCGTTATTATGCATTTTTTAGCATGCAAAAAATACCGTTAGCTTTATTTTGGCTGAAGTTTGCCTTTTGTCTGTGAATTCAAATGGATTGATTGATAGACAGCGTTTAACTAAGATCTGTGTTAGTATAAATTACCTTAATAAATAATAACTTACACTGCAAATTGTGAGCATCTTTTTATGAGAAAAATACCAGCGATTCATGACGGTCTCATGTTTAGTGGCTGTATGCTATTAAGTGCAGCAGTCGCTTTTGCTATTATGGATGTGCAAGCTTCTATGTGGGCCGCTTTCTCAACCTTATATGCATTTAACCTTTTTAATGCCGCGAAAGAGTACAAGAACTATTTCTATACCGCTTTTTGGCTTGCCATGATCATGGCTGCGATTTTTATCGGGGATACATTACGGTTAGGCACAGGTTTTTATATTTATCTCGCCATTTTTTCATTTATTTATTACCAGTTGTATGGCACGGATCCTGTGATGGATTTGACCATGAAATTTATGATTATCATGTCAACCATCGGCACTATTTTACCTGATATTTCAAAAAGCCTTGCGCTTGGTTTTTTAATCGGTAGTAGCGTCACTCTAATGACTTGTTATCTCTTAAGCCAAAAGATGCATCGTCACACTATCCTAACGGGCAGCCTTGTTGAACAAAACCTATTCACACTACGTAAGTATATCATTCCTAGATCAATGACTTACGCGATAGGTTTATTGCTTTCGTTAGCCATACCACGAATGTTAGATCTGGGCCATTTCTATTGGACGTTACTCACCTTTGTATTTGTTTTACATCCAAAATCACAAAGTATTATTCATATAACACTTCAGCGTGTAGCGGGAAGTTTACTTTCAGTTATTTTACTTTATTTTTTATTCAATACACCGCTAATGCCCTATATCGGCCTAATTTCCATCGTTGTTTTTGCATTTCTAATGCCGATGAGCTTCCATCACGGCTATACTTTTATGACTTTTATTGTAACCAGTTTAATTCTTTCGGTTCTCGAACAAGTCATCTATTGGCGGCATCCTGCATACGTGCTGCTCTTTGATAGAGTATTAGAAACCGCGCTAGGTGGTGCCATCGCCATTATCACGAGTATCGTCTTAAAACTATTTCGAGATGCCAAATAATGCGTTGCAAGACGGTCCGATTGCAACGCAATGAGATGCAAAGCGGCTCGTAATGTTCAGTAAATTGATAAGGGAATACCACTATAGTCATACAGAATGAGATATACTCAAAGAAAGCTACGTAGAAAATCTGTATCAATTATGGTTATAAAATGACTATAACTCATATTGTCAATCAATTGCGGGGCAAAAGATGAAAATATCAATTATTGGAGCAACAGGTTTTGTTGGTAAGCCATTGGTTGAAGAAGCACTGCTACGCCAACACCAAGTGACTGCCATTTCACGTCACAGTAATAGACTTCCACAACATGCCCATTTGATAACCTCTTCTGGTGACATTACTGATATTTCATGGCTAACAGCCCGACTGAAAGGACAGGATATTGTGATCAGTGCTTTTAATGGTGGCTGCCAAAATCCTAATCTATACCAAGATACCGTGATAGGTAATCAAGCTATTTTACAAGCGGTCAAGCTATCCGGTGTCAAGCGATTAATTGTTGTTGGCGGTGCCGGCAGTTTAGAGATAGCCCCCGGTATAGAATTGATTGATTCTCCCGATTTTCCTGAGGAAATTAAACCTGGTGCACAGGCTGTAAGAGAATTTAAGCAGGTACTACAGAATACGCCGGAACTGGATTGGACCTTTGTGTCTCCCGCGGCCATATTAGAATCAGGAGAGCGTACTCAAACATTTAGGCTTGCAGGTAACCAGTTGCTCATGAATGGTCATGTTCCAGCCAAAATTTCCGTTGAAGATCTGGCTGTTGCTATTCTTGATGAAGCAGAAAAGCCACAGTTTATTCATAAACAATTTACCGTCGCTTATTAATAAATAGGGGCTTTGCATCACATTAGCAAACAGCCCCTATCGAATAAGATTACAAACCAAATTTTTCTTTTAGTTTATCTAATTGTTGCTGTTGAAAGCGTTCAAATTCATCCCTTGGCTGCTGAAGACCAATAAAATCTAATAGCGGGTCAATCACCTCAGTACGGACGCCACTCATCTCTTCTATGACAGCTAAGCCACAAAATGGTACGTAAGCTTCTGAATAACCGCCTTCATGAACAATAACCAATTTTCCATCACACAGCCTATCCGCGGCATCCATCACAAGCTGTGTCATTTCTCGAAAGCTTTCACTATGAAGTTGCATTCTTGCTAACGGGTCCATTGCATTGGCATCATAACCACTGGCAACAATGATCAGTTCAGGCTTAAAGCGTTCTAAAGCAGGTATAACGATTTGCTTCATTGCATAAATATAGCTATTGTGGCCTGCCCCCGCTAACAATGGGATATTCAAATTGAATCCTTCGCCTTCACCGACCCCAATATCATCTTCACCGCTATACCCCGGAGGGAAACATCCATCTTGATGTAGCGAAATCGCTAATACATCGGCGCGATCCCAAAAAATATGCTGGGTCCCATTACCGTGGTGAACATCCCAATCAATCACAGCAACGCGTTCTATGTTAAAACGCTCTTTTGCATATTCAATTGCCAAGGGAATATTGGCAAGAAAACAGAAGCCCATTGATTCATCAGGTAGACAATGATGCCCCGGTGGACGAGAAAGGCTATAAGCATTATCCAACTCACCTTTCAGTACAGCTTCAACGGCTGCACAGGCTAACCCCACTGACAGTTTAGCGATTTCATAGCTTCCTGGACCTAATGGAGCCTCTTTACCCAATAAGCCACCGCCGTTATCACTCACCTGTTTGAAACGCGTTAAATATTCTTGAGGATGGATTTTGAGTAGGGTCTCTTCGCTCGCTGGCTCCGCAGAAGACAAAATAAGAGAGCGGCTTAGCCCTGAGACATCCATCAAGCTTTTTAGACGCCTTTTGGTTTCCGGTGATTCAGCATGAGAAGCGCCTGACGGAGGCTGAACCCAACCACCAACAGGCAATGTGGTTGCATGCAAACCAGTACTATGCCAAAAACAATGCTCATCAAAGAAAAAACCTGTTTTGCGCTTCATTCACACCTCACTCATTGTGTTTTTTGTTTACACAAAATTAACACAACGGAAACATTCGAACAGATTAATATATTAATAATGTGATTGACATTACAATTCAGATTCAACCATTGACATGCTTTATAACTGATTCAATAAGAAAAAATTATTTATTAATATGGTAATAAATAAAAAAGCCGGTAATACATTACCGGCAAATAGTAGATAACAGATTTTGGTTTTGGTACATACTCTAAAAATTCACATTGTCTCTAAATAACCGATCAAAGCGCGCTAATTCGTAGACCACATATACGGTATACCGTGCCTGTGAGAGGCTATTAACAAAACAAGCTAAACTCTCTGAGTTTTCACGACGACTTTTTATCACGATGTTTAGCAGCATACTCTTCACTATTAACCCAGCTATGGTCTTTTTCCCATGTAAATAACCATTTACGTGTCGGACCAGCCATAACGTTAAGATAATAGTTGTCGTAACCTGCCATTGTGGCCATTGGGTGATATCCTTTCGGCACCATGACGACATCTTTGTTGTAAACAGCCATACACTCATCTAACTCACGATCATCAGTGTAAACTCGCTGCATACAGAACCCTTGTGGCGGATTCAAACGATGGTAATAGGTTTCTTCTAGATACGTTTCTGCTGGCTCATTATCGGTATCATGTTTATGACTTGGATACGAACTTGTACATCCCTCATCGGTAAAGACTTCAACCACCAGTAAGCTATCAGCAGATTTATTATCAGGTAGGATGTTATGAACATAACGTTTGTTATTGCCATGGCCACGTTGCTCTGCACCAATGTCATCAGGCCCAATCAAACGTGTAGGATAAGTTCCTTTCCCTTTTGCTTGGCATACTGCTAGCTCTAGCGCCGTTTCTGCGGTTACTTCAACCGACTCTTGTGCTGTCACATAAACCGCATACGGCTTTTTGCGCTCAAAAGGATCCATACGGTCGCCAATATTTTCGAATGTCTGCTTTGGTGTTTTCACCGTTGCTTTACCCGCAACCAACACTAGACAAACTTCATTCTCAGATGCCGGCAAGGAAATAGATTCACCTTGTTTGAGTTCATACACATCAAAGTGCACATATCCCCAGTTAGCGGATTCAGGCGTAATATGCTGAGTACGCTTGTTTTCATCTGGAGAATGATACTTTGATAATAATTTTGACATATCGCTTACCTCGGCCTCTAAAACAAACTTTAAGCTGTGGAAGCTCAGTTACCCGAATCCTCGAAAATTATCGATTCATCGGGATAACTTCACTCTTCAATAACCTGTAACTCAAGTCATTGAGCTTCACTATGATGATTCGTTAGATCAGTCCTGCATCTTTAGCAAATTTATGCAGGTTGTTATAACCCATTGTTGCATATGTTAGTGGATGAGCAATAGCTGGGTCTTGTTCTGCTTCAACCACCAACCAACCATTTTCATATTGACTATTTTTCAATACTTTAAATACTGCTGGATAATCAACGCAACCATCTCCTGGTACAGTAAAGACACCCGCTAATACCGCATTCAAGAAACTGGTTTTACGATTTTTCACATCTTTAAGTACATCTGGACGAACGTCTTTGCAGTGAACGTGATTGATACGCTTAGCCCAACGCTTAGCAACTTCAACGGGATCAGCGCCAGCGAAAGTTAAGTGTCCAGTATCAAGCAGTAATCCCACTTCATCACCGGTGTGTTTCATTAGATTATCAACATCTTCTGCTGACTCAATCACTGTCCCCATGTGATGGTGGTAAGCAATTTGTACCCCTTGTGATAGGGTATATTTTGCAAATTCAGTCAATTTTTTACCGTATTCTTCCCACTTGTCCGCAGGGAATAAAGGGCGCATATGTACCGGTTTGTCTTGATCGCCGTGTATGCAATGAGTCACTTCTGCGAAGACCATCACTTTAGCCCCCAAATCACGGAGTAGTGCTAAGTGCCCTTGTACTGCTTCAATTTCTTCTTCCACGCTGCGAGTCAGTAATTCACCTGAATACCAGCCTGAAACCAATTTAAGGTCATGTTTTTCTAAAATTGGGCCCAGAATTTCAGCCTTACGCGGAAATTTATTACCCAATTCAAAACCTGCAAACCCTGCCTGACGGCCTTCAGTTAAACATGTTTCCAGTGGCGTTTCTGCGCCCAATGTTGGTAAATCATCATTGGTCCATGTCAAAGGGTTAATTCCGAGTTGGATTGCCATGATGAAGCTCCTGTGTATAGGTAAAAGTAAAATTATTTACGCTGACGCCATAGGGCGATCAGGTTGTGGTAATTTGATTTAATCGTCTGTACTAGCGCATCATCGTCCATTTCACCTTTCATCCATGCGAGAGAAGGTTTAGCAAATAATGTGCGACCCACTGCGAACCCTTTTACAACCGATTTGCCCGCAGCAGCATTGAAGCCGGCTTCTAATTCAGCTTGTGGTGCATCTAGACCCAATAGCACAACACCACGGCAATACGGATCACGTTCTTGGATCAATGCATCCACTTCATCCCAATTTTCAGCTTTCAATGGCGGTAATTTCCACCAGTCAGGTTTAATACCTAAGTTATAGAAGCGTTTGATTGCTCTGAGATAAAGTTCGTCATTACGTTCCATATCGGCTGGTAGAATGACTTCAAGTAGTAATTCATGACCTGATTGACAGCAAGCGCTATAGACCTCTTGAACGGTTTTTTCCTGCTCAAGGCGTAATGGATGATTATCTTCTGGGTGGAAGAAAACTAAACATTTCACGATATGCTCTTTTGGCCAACTAACTAGCTGTGAGCCAATATTACCGTGCTCTAAACATAGTGGTCTTGACGCGGGTAGTTCAATAGGACGCCCTATCCACCAACCGCGACCAGTCACATCATTCAGCACATCTTGGCCAAAAGTACTGTCACACAGTAGTCCTGCTTTGCCTTGCAAGTTAGCCTCTTCCGCCACTTCACAGCTTGCACGGAAAATCAATTTTTTCAGGTATGGAATACATGAAATATCAGCACCAGCAGCACGCGCCATATCGACAAATTGAATACGATGATCAAAAGCCATTACGCACAATTCTTCCCAGTGTGTGGCTCGCGTTGTCACACGATGTAAATGATTAAGCATCGGATCCAAGTCTGGTCGAGGTACAGCAGCGGCTCGTTCAAGATAGTTATCTAATTCAATTTTGCTTGGCATCGCTGGTGCACAACCATGACGAGAAACGACTAACGCCCCACAAGCATTCGCATAAGTACAGGCTTTTTCCCAACCTTCACCATTGAGATAACCACGCAATAACCCCGACATAAAGGCATCACCAGCCCCTAATACATTCAGGACTTCAACGCGTACACCTTTTACAGTAATTCCTTCATCCAAGGTTTCTGGGATCACATCGGTAAATACTGAGCATCCCAATGCGCCACGCTTACAGACTAATTCCGCCTTGGTTAGTTTTCGGATATTTTTTAATGCTTGGATGGTATCGGTCGAGCCGCCTGCAATGTGAAACTCTTCCTCGGTGCCAACAATCAAGTCAAATAGCGACAATACTTCTTGCAGCTGCTCGGTCACTTTGTCTGACTCAATAAAACGTGTCTCTCCGTCACCCAGTGAAGTCAATCCCCAAAGTACAGGGCGATAATCAATATCGATTGCGGTTTTCACGCCATTGCGTTTTGCATAGTCTAATGCTTTAAGGACCGCTGCACGGGTTTTAGGATGGGATAAGTGAGTCCCTGTGATAGCAAGGCAACGTGCTGAAGCAATATACTCTTCACTAAAGTCATCTGGCGTAATCGCCATGTCGGCACAGTTTTCGCGGTAAAAAATCAGAGGGAAAGTATCTTCATCTTTAATCCCTAAGATCACTAATCCTGTTAGCCTATCTTTATCGGTGATCAGGTGGCTGGTATCACAGCCTACACGTTGTAACTCTTCGCGAATGAAGCGTCCCATGTGCTCATCCCCAACACGGGCTAGCATCGATGATTTCAAACCTTGTATTGCCGTACCATACGCAACGTTCCCAGAAGATCCTCCGAGATACTTAGCAAAGCTACTCATATCCTCTAAGCGCGCACCAATTTGCTGTCCGTAAAGGTCAACGGCGATACGCCCCATGCAGATAACATCTAACTTCTTCTGCTTATCCATTAATTACCCCTTGAACAGAATTAATTGATTTCAGTGACTTTAACCCAGCGTTGTTCTTCATAAGAACGTGCGATAGCATCAAGAATACGCGACACTTTCCAGCCTTCCTCAAAGTCAGGCCACATATTTTCACCGGTCGCAACACCATCAATTAAATCGCGTACTTCAACTGTTTTTTGGTCATTAAATCCAATACCGTGCCCTGCACCATTACAAAACGGCGCATAATCCGGATGTTCTGGCCCAACTAAAATCGTTTTGAACCCTTGACGGTTTGCAGGCTCATCGTGACGATAGAGTTTCAGTTCAGCCATACGCTCTTGGGTAAAGGATAAGGTGCCTTTTGTGCCTGTTACCACATAAGTCAGCCCCATCTTACGCCCGGCCGCAATCCTCGATGTTTCAATCACGCCCATTGCACCACCAGCGAAACGCACCATGGCATGTGCTTGGTCTTCATTTTCAACATCAACCATCACTGAAGAACCTATTTTTTCTGGGCGTTTTTTAATTACTATTTCCATATCGCCACAGACTGTTTCAATATCGCCCACTAAGAATTGAGCCATATTGACAATATGAGCAGACAAATCCCCTAAAGCACCCAAACCGGCTTTTTCTTTAAAACAGTGCCAATGGATCGGTGCGGTTGGATCAGCCATGTAATCTTCATTATGTGTGCCATAAAAATGAATCACTTCCCCAATTTCACCATTAGCAATAATTTCTTTAGCTAACTGTGCAGTTGGGTTCTTCATATAGTTAAAGCCCACTAACGTTTTCACCCCTGCTTTTTCAGCCGCGGCAACCATTTCTTTGGCATCTTGAGAATTTAATGCGAGAGGCTTTTCGCAATAAACATGTTTGCCATGTTTAATCGCTTCCATTGCCATTTCTTTGTGTAAAAAGTTAGGAGAGCAAATATCAACAACATCAATATTTGGGTCGGCAACCAGTTTGCGCCAGTCATCGGTTGAACGATTAAAACCTAACTCTTTTGCGCGCGCTTCAGCTAATTCAGGGGTCACCTCTGCCACCATCTCGCGAACGAGTTTTCCTTTTAATGGAAATACGGTTGGTGCTTGCGCATAAGCTATTGCATGGGCACGGCCAATGTAGCCAGTACCAATCAGACCAATGCGGATTTCTTTCATTCTGTATTCTCCCTTCATGCAGCTCATCATTTATAGTGCAAGCTAGTTTGATGTCTGTGTCTGATGTTTTTATTTAATACTGATGTTATACGGAATATTTATTTCATTTTCAACATAACGAGAAATATTAATTTCATTATGTGATCTAGCCTGAGTTTTTTATGTAATCATCTAATTTATAAAGAAATAAAAATAAAACGCTTCGTTAAGAATGATATAAATGAAATAAAACAGCGTTGAAAATGAAATAAAAATTTCAAAAAAACAGATAAGCGCTACAGTGAACGCTTATAAAGTTGTTTAATAACAGGATGTTGAGAGGGATAAATGACTTTAGATTGGGCGAGAAATAATTCTGCGGTGGCAATCGCATCTGAAAGCGCATTGTGTGCGTCATAATCAGGCAACTGATAATGGTTTCTTAATGCCGATAAACTGAAATCATTTCGATTAATATTTTTATGGCTTAACACGCTTTTTTCGATATTCAGTGTATCAAACCAAATTAATGGTAATTCTTTTATATTTAATGCGTTAGAAAGAAAGGCTTGCTCTATGGCACCACCGTGCGCCAAAATGCATTTATCTTTTGCTTCATGTAAGAAAAAAGCGACAGCATGAGATAAAGAGATGCCACCACTTAATTGCTCTGGCGTTATATGGTTAATTACCGCAGTTTCCGCTTTAACAGGTTCCACATCATTCACATAATAATGTTGAGCACTTTTGAGGAGAATTTTATTCTCTGCAATAGTAACCATCCCAATACTCAAAATTCGATCTTTTGCGGGATCCAACCCTGTTGTTTCTAAATCAATGGAAAGAATTTTTTGTGTTTTTAATGGGCTATCATCAGTAGGTAAAGGTGCTTCCAGCACTTCCTGCAATAATGTGGGTAGCTGACGAGTACGTAATAATTTTGCTCGCCGACGCGCTAAACGGGTCAAAGGTTGATGATAGCACAACAATGAACCTATCATTTCATTATCCCTTTAGCATGATAACGTTGTTCCGCAGCTTCTTGAGTCCTCGCGATGATACGAAACGCATCTTTTAAGTGGTTTCGCTCAAATTGGGTGAGCCGTTGGGGAACGATTAAATTGGAGAGTACATCCCCAGCTAATAATGCCCTACGCTGGCAGCCAAATCTAACCTGATTGATAAATAAATATGCTTCAGTTAATTCTTGGCAGGAAGCAGCGCTAATAATGCCTGAATCTCGGGCAACTTCAAAGCGAGTCATTGTTGATGGTGTCAACACTCCCGCCTCTAATGAATATACGCGTGCCAATTCGACTAATAGGTTTACCGCTTGTTTTTTAATATTAAATACACTGTGGTTTTCGCCATTTTTGACCAACACAAACTGCCTAAACATGCCCAACGGTGGATTGATTCGCGTGGAGTTGGCAACTAGCATCGACAGTAATCGCTTATTACCTTTTAAATGAGATTCCGCGGAACGAAGCAATGAGTTGAAAAGTACTTGGCTACCATAAAGAAAACGAATATCTAAAAAAACAGAAATATTTAATAAAGCAAGCTGCTCAGGCTCTTTTAACCACTGCTGATAATAAGCTTGCCACTGAGTCAAAGGCTTACACCATTTCGGGTTGGTTGCCATAATATGACCGGGGCAGAGAGAATACCCACACTCATCCAAGCCATAGCAAACATACTCTGCTAGTTGCCTAAACCAGCCCTCTTCTTCTTTAGTCACTTCACGAGCTAAAATGATGCCATTATCTTGATCGGAAAGGTAATGCATCTCTTGTCGCGCTTGTGATCCAGCAGCAAACCAGCAATAGTCACAAGGGGGCTCCCCGAGTTCTCGCTCAGCCAGTTTCAAAAGCTGTTTATTAAAGGCATCAGCAATTAATGTCATCATCAATTGAATCGTGTGCGATTGAACCCCAGCCTCTATCAGAGATTCAAATACCGCTTGCCGTTGCACGCCTAATGCCTTCAAATCATCTAAGCTATCTTGACGATAAATTCGGCTAATTAAGTACACCGCTTGCATGCTGTTTTTTTGCACTAAGCTTGTTGCGGTTAAAACCCCCGTAATACGGTGGTTCGTCATCACCGGTAGGCTACGGATGTTATGTTGCATCATCAGCTCAATGGCATTTATGATGGGGGCGTTCGCCGCAATTGTAATTGGATTTTCTGTCATAATCTTACTGACCGGCGTTTTAATATCTAATCCCAAAGCAACAACACGCTTTGTGAGATCTCGGTCAGTAATAATGCCTAATAATATTTCCCCATCCATCACTAATGCCGATGAACGGTGCTTACGTACCATTTCTTGAGCGGCATCTTGAACACTCGTTCCCGGAGTAATGACGACGATATTGCCATTTTCTATCGAGGATACTGGGTTTAAATACAACAGACTATCTTCTGTCAGTTTATCGACCTTAGGGCGTGATGCTAACCGTTCACCTTCTTCACAAGCAAAATGATGACGAACAGCTTGGTTTTGCTCCATTGCTAACAATAAAGAAACCCTCGGAATACAGTAGAGTAATGTATTCTCTATCGCGATCACTTGATACTCGCCTGGGGAATCCGCTGTTTTATTTAACACACTGAAACCAAAAACATCACCGGCCCCCAGCCTTGCTCTTAAAGAGCCATCAGCGTAACGCTGTTCCACCGCCCCAGTTCTCACCAGATACAAACCTTGGCCAGCAATTTGTTGCGGTTTTAACACCTCCCGTTGTGTCAAATAGCTAATTTCAACACTATTGACTAACTGGTTTAATTGCATTTCATCTAAGCGATCAAATGGGTCACGCTGCGAGATGAATTGCTTAACCATCGGGATAAGTGATGGCTCCATAATCTGTTACTCTCCTTTATGCATTCACTGATTGTGTTTTGCCTGCTAGCCATGCTTTTGAAAATTTATAAATAATAAACGTTAACAAGATGGCAGCGAAAATATAGTAACCAACCATGACGTAGCTTGGTGCACCTTGAGCTAAATAGACGTACATTGAAATTGCGCCCAACACGATTAGACAAGCTACAGGCGTTGCAAAGCGCCATGGCGAAATGTCCACTTGCTCTGTATACACTTCTTCATAAGGTTTACCGGGGAAGAAATAGCCAATCGTCAACATAAAGATAATATTAGCAACGAACAGAATACCGACTAAATGGAAGAAGTGAATATTCAGGTCTAAGACAAAGTTGCAAATTAAATAGGCCGACATTCCAAATAATAGCCCTAATTTTGCCGCAATAGCAGGCACGCGTTTAGTCATTAAACCAACTAACACGACACTTAAAATAGGTGCGTTAAAGATACCTTGTAATTGCTGAATTAAATAAAACAACCCATCCGGTGCATTAGCCACTAAAGGTGCAATAATCATTGTCGCCAGCGCTAAAGCAATACCTAAATATTTACCGACTTTCACGGTTTGAGCTTCAGTAGCATTCTTATTGATGCGATCTTTATAGATATTCACAGTGAATAAAGTGACGGATGAGTTCAAGCCACCACTGAAGGTGGAGAATACAGCACCAACAACCACCGCGGCGAAAAAGCCAACTAAAAACTCAGGCAGCACCATGTGTACTAATACAGGGTATGCATTATCAGGATTATCAATTTCACCACTAAGAATATGGAATGCAATGATACCAGGCAGAATAATAATAGATGGGATAATTAACTTAAAGAATGCGCACAGCATCACCCCTTTCTGCCCTTCAGCTAAGTTCTTCGCTCCTAACGACTTTTGTACAATTGATTGGTTGGTACACCAGAAAAACATATTGGAAACGATCAAACCAGTAAATAGCGTCGAAAAGGGTACCAGTGAATCTTCGTCACCAATGGAGTTAAACTTATCAGGGTGAGCTTGATAAACTTCACTTAGACCCGCCCACGCATTACCATCACCAACATATAATAATGCAAATATCGTGACTAATAGCCCCCCGATAATAAGCCCTGCACCATTAACGGTATCTGCAATCGCGATTGCTTTAATACCACCAAAAATAGCATAAATAGCACCTAAACCACCGACACCCCATACCATAATCCACAATGCTGTCGTTTTATCGACATTAAAAACATGTGAAACTTGGAATAAACTTTCAAGGGCAATCGCACCTGTATAGAGAACAATTGGTAGCAAAGAAATAACATACATTGCTAAAAATAGAATGGATGTAATTAACAAGGTGTTTTTGTCAAAGCGGCGTTCTAAATATTCAGGAATCGTAGAAATACCTAATTTAAGATATTTCGGTAAAAAATAAATGGCGAATAACACAATAGTTAATGCCGCCATGACTTCCCAAGCCATAACAATAAAGCCGGTTCGGAAAGATAAACCGTTAAGCCCAACAAGATGCTCTGTCGATAAGTTCATTAGCAGCATTGAGCCACCAATATATAGGCCTGTCATAGAACGACCGCCTAAGAAATATCCTTCCGCAGAAGAGGTTAAATGAGCATTTCGTGTTTTGTAATAGGCAATCCCTGCAACTAATAAGGTAAAGCCGATAAATGAAAGTAGAGCCAGCATTAGTACCCCCAAGCCTTTCTATTTATAATTAGCGCATAAATATATGTAAGGTGACTGATGAAGCGGGAGTATGATTTCCCGCTTTTTATAGTTAGTAATCGGTAAATAAGAGGTAATTAAAAGTTAAAGTTGAACTTCTTTGCCTGTTTTTAATGACTCAAGCGCTTTATCTGCTAGATACAGTGCCAACTCACCATCGGTACCCGTTGTTTCTGACTCAGCACGACCGGCAAGAATATCAACAAAGTGATTCCACTCCGCTTTATAAGCTTCGTGATAGCGCTGTAAGAAGAAAAACTCTGGTTTCGCTGATAAGCAACCGACATCGCTTAAAAACTCAACGCTATTCTCTTTGATATTACCTGCGGTTAAGAGACCTTTCTCGCCATGTAATTCAATACGCTGGTCATAGCCATAACCTGAACGACGACTGTTAGAAATTGTTGCCATGGCACCAGAAGGGAATTTCAAAATAATAAATGCGGTATCGATATCCCCTGCTTGTCCAATCGCTGGATCAACAACATTGCTGCCTTGCGCATAGACAGAGCATGGATTTTCTCCGATCATAAAACGCGCCATGTCAAAGTCATGAATCGTCATATCTCTGAACATACCACCGGAAACTTTTACGTATTCCGCTGGTGGAGGTGATGGGTCCCGTGATGTAATAATTAAAGATTCAGCTTTACCAATCGCGCCTTGTTCGAATAAATTTTTCAGGTGGCGGAACTGTGGGTCATAACGGCGGTTGAAACCAATAAATAAAGGCACATTGTGTTCTTTAACGCTTTTGAGGCACTGTCTCACTCGTTCAAGATCTAAGTGAACGGGTTTTTCACAGAAAATAACCTTGTTGTTTTTTGCTGCCAATTCGATTAAATCCGCATGAGTATCCGTTGCAGAAGCAATCAGAACACCATGAACATTTGGATCTTGCATCGCTTCTTCTGTTGATTGCACTTTTGCTTGATACTTTTCAGCCAATGCGAGGGCGTTAGGCTGATAAGGATCAATCACAGAATAAAGTGAGGTTTCTTTGTGGCCGGCAATATTGACAGCATGAACCTGTCCGATACGTCCTGCGCCAAATAGTGCTATATTGAACATTGAAATGCTCCTTGAGGCTATAAATCCACTATTAGGATATGATGAAATATAACAAATAAAACATTCATTTCAATTTATAATTAATTGAAAATTATGTTTTTGAGCGCTAGGTAACAATTGCTATAATTAAGTGGATTTTTAGTGTTATTTCGATCACAAAATAACAATGTAAACTCAAGCAATTAGGCTAACAGCAGTGTAATTAGTCACAATGAGAGTAAGCCTTAAAGCCACCAACATGAGACTTAACGGCTATTTTGAAATGTATATTTCATTAACGATGATTTTATTACAGTTACTCTCTTTTATTTTTCTGTTTTTTGCCCTTATCAACAGATAAAAAGTTAACTAACCGCCAAAAAACAAAAAACCCAGCTTTCGCTGGGTAACAAAAAATAACTTAATGACGTCAACCACTTTAATCGTCAAATTGCAGCCAATGCATCCATGCAAACTTCCCGATAAATAACCTTACGTTGTTTAACTCAATTCAAGCTAATCCCGTGTTATTGCAAACTGGACTCTGCTTAAGGCTAGGATGACGACATCCCCTTAACAAGGGTATCAATTCCCCCATCCTTAATCAGCTATCGATGCATCAAAGAATGATTTAAGGCGCGACTATCGGGCGGCAAGCCGCCCTTAGCCCATGACTCTCCCTACAGAGCCATGCGCTAGTACTGCCGTACTCGATTTGCGACCATATCCTTAATTTTATCTGCTGCTGCAACAACTTCTGGTTTTTTCGCTACCTGAGCGGTTCCTGTACGCCACCAAGCTTCATAACCATTAGTCATGGTCTTAGGTAGCACTTTGATATCAATTAAGACACAACCAGACTGTGATTTTGCCTCTTCGATAGCCGCAATTAATTGTGCTTCATCATGAACACGATAGCTTTTACATCCATAACTCTCGGCATTTTTAGCAAAGTCCACTTTAACTAAAGGACCGTCCATTTGCCCCGTTTTAGGATTACGGTGACGATTCTCTGTGCCAAAACTGCCCATTCCTTGACTCATTTGCAGGTTGTTAATGCAGCCAAATCCTGCGTTATCAAATAACAGAATGGTAATTTTAATGTTTTCTTGGATGGCGGTTTGTAACTCGCTGTGTAACATCAGGTATGAGCCATCTCCTACCATCGCATAAACAGGCTGATCTGGTGCGGCAATTTTCGCCCCTACCGCAGCGGCGACTTCGTAGCCCATACAGGAATACCCGTATTCCAGATGATAAGTATCAGGATGTTTAGGTAACCAAATGCGTTGTAAATCACCGGGTAACGAGCCTGCTGCACCAACAACAATAGCGTCATCCTCCATATACTGTTGCATTAGCCCCAGCACACGAGTTTGGGTCAGTTCAGAGCCTAAAACCTCACGGTACTCTTCTAACTTATCATCCAGATGCCCCGCAATTTCAGGAATAAAATTCAATGGGTTATACTGAATTGAAAACAGTCTTTCTAACTCAGATTGCCATTGTTTTTTGGCCTGCTGAATACGCTCACCCCACTGAGCCTGATAGCCACAATCTTGTAGCAAGGCATCAAGCGCTGTTAAGCCTTCTTTTGCGTCAGCAATGATTTTTAAGGCATCTAATTTACAAGCATCAAACTCAGCAACGTTAATATTTAAAAACTGGACATCAGGGTGACTAAATAAGGATTTGGATGCCGTCGTAAAATCCGTGAAACGCGTACCGACACCAATGATTAAGTCTGCTTCTTTCGCTAATAGGTTAGCTGCCAAGCCGCCTGTTGTACCAATACCACCGACATTCAACGGATGATCGGCCACAATGGCACTTTTACCCGCCTGAGTCTCTCCAAATGGGATCGCATAATGTTCAGCAAAAGTACGAAATGCCTCATGCGCCTCGGAATAGCGAACACCACCACCACAGATAAGTAATGGTTTTTTCTTACTACGAATTAAATTTACAGCATCGGCTAAACTCACCGTCGTTGCAGGACGGCGTTCAATACGATGAACACGCTTGGCAAAGAAATAATCAGGATAGTCCCACGCTTCACCTTGAACATCTTGCGGTAAACAAATTGTCACTGCGCCAGTATCAGCGGGATCGGTTAATACGCGCATCGCATTGATCATCGCTGCCATTAATTGCTCAGGGCGAGACACGCGATCCCAATAGCGGGAAACAGGTCGAAAGCAATCATTCGTGCTGATCGTACCATCACCATACTGTTCCACTTGCTGTAAAACAGGATCCGGCTGGCGGGTTGCGAAAGTATCACCTGGCAGCAGTAACAGAGGGATACGGTTAGCGGTCGCTGTCGCGGCCGCTGTCACCATATTTGCCGCTCCCGGCCCAACAGAAGATGTGACGGCACAAATTTGCTTACGTTTTTTCTGTTTTGCAAAACCCGTTGCGATGTGTGCCATCCCTTGTTCGTTGCATCCTTGATAAACTTGTAGGTGTCCAGGCGCCTCTTCCAGCGCCTGTCCTAAACCTACCACGTTACCATGGCCGAAGATGGTAAATACTCCCTGAATAAACGGATACTGCTCACCATCAACTTCAACATATTGTTGGTTCAGAAACTTAACTAATGCTTGAGCTGTGGTCATTGTCTGCTTATTCATATGGGGCTCCATTTATTCCATAGTTGGCATTGTGAAACTACTTTCATGATGCTCCAGACGTACACTTGCAGGCCAACGGCTGGTAACCGTTTTCATACGTGTATAGAAGCGAACACCATCATTACCATGAACGTTCAAAGGTCCAAAGATAGAGCGTTTCCAACCACCAAAGCTATGGAATGCCATTGGGACTGGAATTGGGATATTGATACCGACCATGCCTGCCATGACATTTTCTTGGAATTCACGGGCAGTTTCACCATCGCGCGTGAAAATAGCGGTACCGTTGCCATACTCATGTTGGTTAATTAATTTCAACCCTGTTTCGAAATCAGGAACACGAACAATCGCAAGTACGGGTCCAAAAATTTCATCTTTATAGATATCCATTTCAGGGGTGACATTATCAAACAGGGTCGGTCCAACAAAATAACCGTTTTCGAAGCCGGCGACTTTAAAATCACGGCCATCAACCAACAATTTAGCGCCTTGTTTCTCACCGCTGGTAATGTAATCACAAATTTTCGCTTTATGCTGTGCAGAAATCACAGGCCCCATATCATTTTCTTTACCTTCAACAATGCCAGGGCCGACAGTCATTTTAGCGATTTGCGCTTCTAAATGAGTAATCAATGTGTCCGCAGTTTCATCGCCAACAGCCAGCACAACAGATAGAGCCATACAGCGTTCACCCGCCGCACCAAATGCAGCGCCCATAATTGCATTTGTCGCCAGATTCATATCCGCATCAGGCATCAAGATACAATGGTTTTTCGCACCGCCGAGAGCTTGGCAACGTTTGCCATGTTCTGAAGCCGTTGTATAAATATACTCAGCAATTGGCGTTGAACCAACAAAGCTAACCGCTTGAACTTCAGGTGCTCTTAAGAGTACATCAACCGATTCTTTATCACCTTGTACAACGTTAAAGACACCATCTGGTAAACCTGCTTCTTTTAACAATTTTGCTAGCGCAATAGCGAGAGAAGGATCTTTTTCAGAAGGTTTAAGTACAAATGTATTTCCCGTAGCCAACGCAACGGGGAACATCCACATGGGGACCATGGCAGGGAAATTAAAAGGTGTAATACCTACACACACACCTAATGGTTGCATTAACGAGTGGCTATCAACACCTGTTGCAACATTCGCTGAGTGCTCACCTTTTTGTAAATGTGGGATACCACAAGCAAATTCAACAACTTCTAGACCACGAGTTAACTCGCCAACCGCATCGGAAAAAACCTTACCATGCTCTTGAGAAATTAAACGCGCTAAATCATCCATATTGGCTTCAAGTAGTGCCTTAAATTTAAATAGGATACGAGCACGTTTGAGTGGTGACAGTTTTGACCACTTAGGGAAAGCTTTGTGGGCGACCTCTATTGCCTGTTTAGTTTCAGCGGCACTGCTCAACACAACTTGAGCTATTTGTTCACCTGTTGCAGGGTTAAATACGGGTGCAAAACGCCCACTTTGGCTGGATACAAGTTCACCGCCAATGAAATTCTGAATCTGTTGCATGTTGCCTCTCTTTAGCTGATAGAGTTACCTTGTTGCTAAAGATATATGAAATATTCATTTCATTTTCAACTAAAACTGAAATAACATTCAATTTATGTGATCCAGACTGAGTTTTTATGAAATTGTCGATTGAAGATAAAGACAGATGTTTTAAAAATCGTTTTAATCAGCCCTCAGTATGAAAGGCAATATGAATTGATTATTCCATTTGGTCGGATTAGTTTTTCAAAAACATTCGACTAACGGCTGAAAATAACTACAATCAATAGCCTAGTCACGGAGGTTTTATGTCAACTGCATCGAATTTGAATGAATTTCAGGAGCAAGTTCGCTCCCGTTACGATGAACTAAGTAAACGGCTGCAACAAGTAGCACGCTATGTGCTGGATAACACGAATAGCGTGGCATTTGATACTGTGGCGGTCATCGCTAAAGAAGCCAATGTTCCACCTTCAACTTTAATCCGCTTTGCCAATGCATTTAATTTCAGTGGATTTAATGAAATGAAACAATTGTTTCGTATGAATTTAGTTGAAGAGACAGCAAGCTATACTGATCGCGCTCGCTTATTTCGTGAAATGGATAGTGACCAAGAACTCAGCGATGATCCCGCTCAGATCTTAAAAGAATTTGCACTCTCCAATGCGCAAGCATTGCAACAAATGGCGGCCAGAACGCCAGCAGAAGATTTAGAAAAGGCAGTAACGCTTTTATCTGAAGCAAATAATGTTTATATCATTGGCTTACGCCGTTCCTTCAGTGTTGCCACTTATTTAAGTTATGCTCTTAGCCATTTAGAGTGCCGCCCTCAATTAATTGACGGTCTTGGTGGTATGTTCAAAGAGCAAATAAGTCGAATTGGTGAAAATGACGTTGTCATTTCAATTAGTTTTACACCTTATGCTGAAGAAACCATTATGGTCAGCGAAAAAGCAGCACAGACTGGTGCCAAACAAATCGTGATCACGGATAGCCAAATTAGCCCACTCGCAAGTTTTAGTGATGTTTGCTTTGTTATCAAAGAAGCGCAGGTTGATGCATTCCGTTCACAATCCGCAACACTTTGTCTAGTACAATCGCTCACGGTTGCGCTGGCTTATCGACAAGGCAGTAAACTGGTTTAATCGAAAATGGGCTTTACTCACAAATACCTCCGTTGTGACTAAGCCCAACAGACTCACGTTATATTAAACGCCTTTCTCTACTCCCCACATGATAAAATTAATTAATTTTTTAAATATCAATAAGATATAATAAAAAAATACGATTATTAATCCTTATTAACAGCAGAAAGACCGATAAATATCGAAACACACAATAGATTTATAGATTAAAAATATAATAACCAATTGAATATAGAGAGTTTATTTAATCCAATATGGATTTATTATCAGCGATAATAAAATTGTGATACCCATCAGAAAACATCAATTTCAATAAAAATAATAATGGAATTATTATTCCACGCTGTTATGTTGAAATAATGTAAACACCTGAAACTAATCTTTCGGTGAGGAATGATCACATGAATACGCACTTTCTCTATCTCTTTGGCCACCTTCGCTTGCTTGAACAGCAACATGCGCTTGTTTCGTTAAACAAGACGGGTATTGGCCTTATCGGCTCGCCTAGGCATAACCAATGGTATACGCAGGCAATATTACATAGCCAACACCATTGTGAACTTAAATCCGTCTGTGTGCTTGAGTCTCCCCTTCCTTCCGCTTCTTACTTCATTTGTCAAAAAAGAAAAATTGAACAGCTGATAGAAAATGATGCTGTTGATACCGTTATTGTCACCTCCGTCTGTAGTGATGAATTATTAAAATTTATTATTCAGGCCACTATTCATTCAGGTAAAAATATATTACTTAATAATGTTCCAAATTATGGAACTAATGAATTTAACGATTTATTAAAATTAGCCAAACAAAACGATGCTAATATTTGTCAAAGTAACGTATTACTCTTTTCTAACCAATACGACAAAGTTAAAGCAATATTATCGAACAAAAGTATACCCGATAGTGGCTTATTACGTTTATCAGCCCATAGGCAAATTGATCAAAATGACCCGCTTTCTAAAGCTAAATTACGCTCATTAATTGCAGAAAAAGTGACGTTATTACTCAATTCACTTCCTGACTTTAAATTCGATACCTCATCTGTTCAATACTCTCGTCCGCTATCTAATATTGAAGCCGGCGATGTATTAATTATTAACCTTAAAAATAATGATGGCTTTCTCGTTTCATTTGAACTGTTTTTTAATACAGGTAATGTTTCAGATAAATTGTCGTTAAAACAACACCATCATGATCTTCAATTCGAGAATTTTCTAATGTTCAATAATCAAAATTCAATTATTGACGAAAACTCATTGATGATAAAGCAACTTGATTATTTCATATTAAGTTTACATAAAATAAACAAAATACGGGTAACTACTCAGTTATTACTGGTTAATCAAATGACTGAGTCTATTTTAACACAACTTGAATTAAGTAAATTTATTTAATGATTAAAAACATAATCAATACGAATTAATAACATTAATAATTATAACTTTATTGATTGTTTTTTTTGATTAAATCTAGATTAATTAAGTAATATTACTATATTGAACAATCAAGCCCGGAAGAAACAGAGTAACCGCAGACGCTCTGTAATTTCTTCCGGTCCGATTAACTTTCTCATAGTATCTCGCTATGTTTAATCCTAGTAGTTTTACTGATAGTGCTCACAAGATATTTATACCTTCCTTGCGATATGTTATCCCTTTAATGGAGAGTGCACCGAGTACCTACGTTAACGTTAACAACCCCATATAGAAACGTGGTTGGCTCTAAATTAAATAAGCAGGCAAACTGAAATAATGAATCGACGTCAATACAACTTTCGCCACTTTCAAAACGGCACATTTGATCCTCTGAAACACCAATCAATCGCGCTGTTTGCTTTAACGTCATTTTATGACTTTCTCTTTGTTTACGAATTTTGATACCTAGCATTTTTGCAATATTATCTTTTTGCATAATAACCCCCTAAAATATAATCGAAGTGCAGTTAGTTTTATGGTGCGTAAATTAACATTCAATCCCTATAATTTAATTGATTTAAATTAAACAATTACGCTAAAAAAACCTTCCAATTACGATTATCCACAAAAGAATAATACTAGAGATAAAATAATAACAACTTGAATTACATTAGAAAAAATCAAAAGCAAGCTATATTATTACCGAAAACGTATTGTGACACTAATCACAAAAAAAACGTATCCTAATTTCGTATTATTCAATTTGGGAATGTCTTTAAAAGACTATAACACATATTTTTAATATGTTTATTATTAATATTTTATTTCCATTTCGAAAAGTAACTATAAGATTAGTTCTATATTATAATCAAATTAAGTAAGTTTACCTTTAAATTTTGTGACATTTTATGTCTATTGATTTCAGACTATTAATTTTTTTAATAAAAAAACATTTAAAGTCATATTTTAATTCTCAAAGTCTAGTATATTATTGATGATAAAAAGCATAAAAATCAAAAATAGTCATCATTATTAGATAAATAACCGTCATAAAATGATTTCAAAGATTTATATTATATTTGGAAAGTTATAACCAATTGTAAACAGTGAATAACACAATAGTTAGGTCACTGAATTAAAAAGAACAAATATAAAATATATGCAGCAACTGGGGAATCTTTAAATAACAATTTGTTCATTTTGGAGAGTTCTAAGGTATGTCTCATAATGATATGAATAATATGATGATGTTAGCACGTCATTTACCTCAAAAATCAGTTGCCCTAATCCTTGCTGGTGGTAGAGGTACACGTCTTAAAGGTTTAACCCTCAAACGCGCTAAACCCGCCGTTCACTTTGGGGGAAAATTTCGTATTATCGATTTCGCATTATCCAATTGTCTAAATTCTGGAATTAGACGTATTGGTGTCATCACCCAATATCAATCTCATTCATTAGTCCAACATATACAAAGAGGATGGTCTTTTTTCAATGAAGAGATGAATGAGTTTGTCGATTTACTTCCGGCACAACAGCGAGAAATAACAGATCACTGGTATAAAGGCACCGCTGATGCCGTCTATCAGAACATGGATATTATTCGTAATTATGATGCTGAGTATGTCGTGATCCTTGCCGGTGATCACATCTATAAGATGGATTACTCTCGCATGTTGCTCGATCATGTAAATAACGACGCAAAATTTACCGTTGCTTGTATTAAAGTAAAAAAAGAAGAAGCCCATCAATTCGGTATAATGGAAATTGATGATAACCGCTGGATCACTCAATTCCATGAAAAACCTCAGCATCCTCCTGTATTAAAAGCATCTCCCGATTCATGTTTAGCCAGCATGGGGATCTACATTTTTAATAGTGATTATCTCTACAAAATGCTTGAGGACGATAGTATTTGCCCCAATTCGAGTAATGATTTCGGAAAAGATATCATTCCCAAAATTGTTGCTCGCCGAGAAGCTCTCGCACATCCCTTTGAATATTCATGCGTCACAAGTAATAGCAATGTTCCCCCTTATTGGCGCGATGTCGGCACCTTAGAAGCTTATTGGTCCGCGACACTTGATCTAGCATCTGTGACACCTGAGTTGGATATGTATGACCGAAACTGGCCGATTCGAACTTATATGGAACCATTACCGCCAGCAAAATTTGTGCAAGATCGTTCTGGAAGCCATGGAATGACGATGAACTCGCTGGTTGCAGGCGGCTGTATTATTTCAGGCTCTATTGTTATCCATTCCGTATTATTCCCTCGTGTAAGAGTTAACTCATTTTGCAATATTGAATCTTCTATTTTACTCCCCGGCGTCAATGTTGGACGTTCATCACGTCTGCGGCGTTGTATTATCGATCGAGGCTGTATTATTCCTGAAAATACAGTCATTGGTGAAAATCCTGAAGAAGATAGTCAACGTTTCTACCGAACTGAACAGGGTATCGTTCTTGTCACAAAAGAAATGTTAGATAATTTGAATAATGAATAAGGAATGAAATTGTGAGCACCCATTTTGTTTATGAATGTCATTCTCCCCAAGTGACACAAGAGGCACTAAAAAGCTCGATTATCTATAAATTGAAATTTGTGATTGGCAAAGAACCTTATATTGCAACGCAAAGGGAATGGTTAGAGGCTATTTTATTGGCGATACGCGATCGGGTTGTAAACCGTTGGATGACAACTAATCGAGCGACCTATTCGCAGCAGGTTAAGCAAGTTTACTACTTATCGATGGAGTTTTTACTTGGGCGATCATTATCCAATGCATTGATTTCAATGAATATGTATGATGACCTGACTCAAGTAGTGACTGAACTCGGATTCGATTTCGAACAGTTGTTAGAGCAAGAAACAGACCCAGGTCTAGGTAATGGGGGTTTAGGGAGGCTAGCAGCTTGCTTTTTAGACTCTCTAGCCACACTGAACCTACCCGGTGGCGGCTATGGCATTCGTTATGAATACGGCATGTTTAAACAAACCATTCGTAATGGCCAGCAAATTGAATGTCCAGACGACTGGCTTGCTCATGGAAATCCTTGGGAGTTTCCTCGAACAGAAAGTCGCTATCAAATACAATTTGAAGGCCATGTAGTCGAAGAAGAAGGTCGTTATCAATGGGTAAAAACTAACGATATTATCGCCATTGCTTATGATCAAATCATTCCCGGCTATAATACTGAAGCAACCAATACGCTCCGTCTATGGAGTGCTAAAGCAAGCGATGAGTTCGACCTACAAATTTTTAATGATGGCGAATATTATTCAGCGGTAAAGAAAAAAAATGACTCTGAGAATGTTTCCCGCGTTCTTTACCCTAACGACTCTACCTATTCAGGAAAAGAACTACGCTTAAAGCAAGAATTTTTTCTTGTTTCTGCTTCAGTTCAAGACATACTTTATCGACACTGGCTAGTGTATAAACGTTGGGATAACTTAGCGGACAAAGTAGCCATTCATTTAAATGATACGCATCCTGTTCTTGCTATTCCGGAGCTTATTCGACTACTGGTCGATAAACACCAAGTGAGTTGGCAAGAAGCAATGACTCTGGCAAAAAGAGTATTTTCTTATACAAACCATACTTTAATGAGTGAAGCGCTGGAAACTTGGCCAGTTGAAATGATCCGTAAAATTCTACCGCGCCATTTGCAAATCATTTATCAAATTAATGATGAATTTTTACAGCATGTTAGCCAAGAGTTTCCACATGATTATGAACTTCCTCGACGTGTTTCCATCATTAATGAAGAGCATGGACAGCTCGTTCGAATGGCTTGGCTAGCAGCTATCGTCAGCCATAAAGTGAATGGTGTCTCTAAACTACATAGCCAGCTAATGACGGATTCTCTCTTTGCTGACTTTGCTAAAATTTTTCCCAATAAATTTTGCAATATCACCAATGGCATTACACCTAGACGTTGGTTAGCCATTGCGAACCCTGAACTCACGTCGATGATAGAAAGTTATATTGGCCAACAATGGTTAGTTGACTTACCGCAGCTCTGCGAACTGAAACAATGGATAGATTACCCACAGTTCTTAGACAAATTGAGCCAAGTGAAAAAAAACAACAAAATGAAATTGGCGCACTTTATTGCACAAACTCAGCAAATTGTTATCAATCCCGAAGCCTTATTTGATGTACAAATCAAACGCATCCATGAATATAAGCGCCAGCTATTAAATTTACTGCATGTCATTACTCGCTATAATCGAATATTAGCTAACCCTGAAAAAAATTGGGTACCTCGTGTGGTGATTTTTTCAGGTAAAGCGGCCTCATCCTATAGCGCGGCTAAAAAAATTATTCATCTCATCAACGATGTTGCTACCGTTATTAATAATGACCAACGCATTGATTCACGGCTAAAAGTCGTTTTTATCCCTGATTACAGTGTCAGTTTGGCACAAAAAATTATCCCTGCGACCGATCTTTCTGAACAAATATCTCTCGCAGGTACTGAAGCGTCGGGAACGGGTAATATGAAATTTGCGCTAAATGGGGCGTTAACAATAGGCACATTAGATGGCGCCAATGTTGAAATTCGTGAGCATGTCGGTCCTGATAATATTTTCATATTCGGGAATACCATTGATCAAGTGAAACAAATCAAGCAAAACTACTATTACCCACGCTGGTATTATGAAAATGATACGGAACTAAAACAGGTCATAGACCAAATTGCGAACGGCTATTTTAAACCTGATACCCCTAATTTTTATCAAGATTTAACGCATAGCTTATTAGATGGCGGCGATCAATATTTACTCTTTGCAGATTATCGTAGCTACATTAATACGCAAGAACAGGTCGATCATCTATATCAAGACCCATTAGCTTGGCAAGCCAAAGTTGCACAAAATATTTGCAATATGGGATTTTTTTCGTCAGATAGAACGATAAAAGACTATGCTTCTCAAATTTGGCAAATTAACCCTATCATTTTGTGAGTATATGATTTAGATTGGACTAATAATTTAAGTTAGGTGTGATTTTAGTCATAAACTTACTTAACTTCACAACTATTTAAAAAAATTCTCAGTCGGCATGCTATCCTGATGCCGACTGGAATGTATTTTGGTATAGCCTAAAAAGTCCAAATCATGTTCACTCTATCTTTATTTTAGATCTTGGACAAAGCCGATTTAAAAGGGTCATCATGCTTCAAGAAAGTGTTATCAGAGAAATTATTCTTTGGATCGAGAAAAATTTAGAGTCTCGCCTATCTTTAGATACTGTTGCTGAAAAATCAGGATATACTAAATGGCATTTCCAACGCCTATTTAAAAATCAAACAGGGCTTGCCTTAGGTTCCTATATCCGTGCTAGGCGTTTATCTTGTTCAGCAGTGGCTCTTCGGCTCACAAACGATAGCATTATGGATATCTCTTTGCGTTATCGATTTGACTCGCAACAAACATTTTGTCGAGCCTTTAAAAAACAGTTCAATGTCACACCTTCTGAGTATCGCAAAAGAACAGGCTGGAAAATTGAAGGCTTTTGTTTGCCATTAAGGGAAAGCAAAGAATTTAGTGTTGAGGTTAGCCTAACCAAGTTAGAGCCCATTACACTTATCGGCAAACAGCACCGGTATACAAAAGGGATTAATGAGTGGAATTTTAAAACCGAAGAACTCAGACGCTATTACTGGCGAGAATTCCTCAGTGAAACCCAATGCGTTACCACTAATTTATATGCAATTCATGGCGTTGATACGATCGACTCGCAGGAAGGACAATTTTGTTATACCACTGCATTGGATGAGGATGACCTTGATACTGTCGCCTTTAATCCCAAAACGATGACTCTCCCTGATGGTGACTATTTACAAATTAAGTTTACCTGCGATGAGCTTCATGGCATCGATTACAACGATATCATCTACACTGTTTATGGGAAAGTCCTCGCGAGTATGGATATAGCGAGAGGAGAAGGCTGTGACATTGAAAACTATGTCTTAAAAACTAAGCCTAATTACCAATCATTTCTTAATAGTCCTCGTACCTACCTTAAAGAGCTAAACTATTATATTCCCGTCATTATCTGACACTATCATTGCCCTTCGCAACGCGAGGGGTTATGACTCCCATCCTGAACGTTAATAAAAAAACAAAACAACCGCAGTAATATTGCCGATAATACATATTCGTTTATATGGACTGAAGCAATAAAAATACATCAATAATAAATTCAAAAGCTCCTCAAATAGAATGATGGCTCATTATCAACCATCATCATAAGCTCTATCAATTACCGATAAAATCGTCATTCAAATGTAGTCTATTATTTAATTTAATATATTGATGATACAAAAAGACATTTTAGATTTAGAATAAAATGTTCATGTGAGTTAATCGTTAATTCCCCATCTTCTGTATACAGCTATTTTGACATAAATAACGTTGAATACTTTTATGATCATTAACATTAATAAATATCAATTTCATTATCAAAACAAACATCAATAAATGATATTCCAATAACGACTACATTGTATCATTCCACATATTTATTTGAATGTTGTTTAAATAAGGTTAATATTTAATATAACTATCTCCCATTGAAAATAGATAAATATCGCGTTAGGATAAATCTGAGTCTTATCTTTTGAAAGGACAGATAAATAATAATCTAACTTTACGATAAGGGACTAATGATCATGGTTAAAAATAATACACCAACGGGTCTTATGGTTATCTTTGTCGGCTTACTCGCCGCGCTAGCAGGCCTTTTTTTTGGTTTAGATACCGGTGTTATTTCTGGCGCCCTTCCCTTTATAAGTCAGCAGTTTGATATATCTTCAACCCAACAAGAACTCGTCGTTAGCTCAATGATGTTCGGTGCAGCCGCCGGTGCAATTATTAGTGGCTGGTTATCTTCTTTGGGGGGAAGAAAGAAAAGTTTATTAATTAGCTCAATATTATTTATTATCGGTGCGTTAGGTTCTGCTTTTTCACCCAATGCCAATATACTTATTTTTTCAAGAGTCATATTAGGACTCGCTATTGGTATTTCATCATTCACGACCCCCGCTTATTTATCAGAAATTGCACCTAAAAAGATCCGGGGTGGGATGATCTCTATGTATCAGTTAATGATTACTATTGGTATTTTACTGGCTTTTATTTCTGATACTGCTTTTAGTTATGATCATGCATGGCGTTGGATGCTCGGAATAACCGCTATTCCTGCTGTTCTGTTATTTATTGGTGTCACTTTTTTACCCGAAAGCCCTCGTTGGTTAGCCAGCAAAAATAGGTCTAATGATGCCAAAGCTATTTTATTAAAATTAAGGAAATCAGAAACTGAAGCAATACAAGAATTAGAGGATATATTTAACAGCTTAAAAGTAAAACAAACTGGATTTGGATTATTCAAAAGCAACAGTAATTTCCGCCGCACTGTCTTTTTGGGGATTGCATTACAATTTATGCAACAACTGACCGGTATTAATGTCATTATGTATTATGCGCCCAAAATTTTTTCGCTCGCTGGTTTTGAAAGTACCGTTCAGCAAATGTATGGCACCGTTCTCATTGGTCTCGTCAACGTCATCGCCACTATTTTTGCGATTTCGATTGTTGACCGTTTCGGGCGGAAAAAATTATTAACCTTTGGCTTTAGTGTCATGGCAATCAGTATCGGTTTTCTTGCCTACTTATTGTCATTCGATGCTCACTCTCAATTATCACAGTACACTAGCATCGCCTTTTTATTAATCTTTATTATTGGCTTTGCTGTGAGTGCAGGACCCGTTATGTGGGTGCTCTGTTCTGAAATTCAACCTTTGAGAGGACGTGATTTTGGTATCACTTGTTCCACTACATCAAACTGGATAGCCAATATGATTGTCAGTGCAACCTTCCTAACATTGCTATCAACATTAGGAGACACCAATACATTTTGGGTTTACGCGGCACTGAACGCCCTATTTATTATTGTCACACTCTACTTTGTGCCTGAAACAAAGAATGTTTCATTAGAGCATATTGAAGAAAATTTAATGAAAGGTCATGCCCTAAGAGATATTGGCCGCTAACCATATTTAGCGCTATCCATCGTTCTTTTATAAAATACCCGATATCACTATCGGGTATTTTAGACCACTGACGAGCCTCATGCTTTTTGCATGGGGTTTATTCGCCGTTCAACGACTGACATCATTTCGTTCCAAGGGAAAAACTACCATGACTCCCATATGCGATCCCGATGGTATTTTGTCCCTACTGTAGGGGCTTTTTACTCTGAAAGAAAACTTATTTGCACACTGAAACGCCACCATCAACATACAGTGAAGTCCCAGTCATAAAGCTCGACATAGAGCTCGCCAGAAACAACGCTGAAGATGCAATTTCTTCCGGTTCAGCTAACCGCTTCATTGCATGTAAATTGGCAGCCCATTCACGCTGTTGCTGATCTCCTGCCATGTCCGTGTTAACCCCACCCGGTAAAATAACGTTTGCCCGTATTTTCTTATCGGAATAATCCGCAGCGATACCTTTAGCTAATGCCAGCAAGGACGCTTTTGCCGTACCATAACTGCTCATTCCGGGAAGCCCAACACGACTGCCAACAAAACTGGATGTGAATATGATCGAGCCACCACCCGATTTAACCATCAAGGGTATCTGGTGTTTAACCCCTAAGAACGCAGCGGTAGAGTTTGTATTCTGAACTTGATTCCATTCATTGAGATCGAACTCGGCAACGGGTTTTATTGGCCCGACCATACCGGCATTGTTAACCGCAATATCTAACTGACCAAACTCTTGAGATATTAGGTCTGATATTCCCTTATGCGTTTTTTCTAAACACACATCTCCAACATAATAAATCGCCGTTCCCCCCGCAGAACGGATCTCACTTACCACTCGCTGAAGCTCTTCTTCACGCCGGCCAGTCAAACAAACAGAAGCCCCGTTCTGTGCGAACATGATGGCAATAGAGCGACCAATGCCTGAAGATGCGCCAGTAATAATTGCCGTTTTACCTTTAAGTAGCATGTTAGATACCTCATTGACGATGATGAGCTCAATGTACCGTGCTTTGAAAGTGTAAAAACTCTGGTTATTGCTTTTTATTTTGCCCAAAAGTCATGGTTTATTGTGTGACAATCAGGCCTGCGTTTTTATTTTCGGCGGGACAATCACTGACACTGTCCGCAAAAAAGCACTGACCGCAATGAAAGAGAGGAAGCCACCCTGTATTGCGAAGACATCAAAATAAATTCAAGCCTCATCGCGATATCGATTTTTCTAACAAGGCGCTCTTCAGAAATCAGTTCATTCACCGCAAGGGCTGCGAACTGATATTGTTGGGGGAATGCTTCTTTTAACCAATCGGTTAGCTCATTATTTATACTGACCTTATAAGATCAAAGCCCTCAAAAAACGAGGGCTTTGTCAGTAGTTTGAAATACCCGATATCACTATCGGCTATGTTACTTTCAATCCGTAATATCTAATTAAAAAGTTAAGTTTAATTTAGCCCAAAACGTTCTACCAGGCTCATTTACAGGTTCATTAGATGAATAACCAAATCCACTATTACCTGCTAAATTGAGGTGTTCGCTATAGTTTTTATCAAACAGATTATCCACACCAGCACTTAACTTCATATGATCGTTAACACGATAAGCGGTATTAAGAGAGAAAATAGTAAAACCAGCACTACGACCAAAATCTTTACCCACGACATTACCATCATTGATTGCAACACGATGTTGGCTGCTAACAACACGCATTAACCCTGTCGCAGTCCAATCATTTTTCTCCCAAGATAACCCGAAACGCGTCTCTAATGGAGGCATCTGTGGTAATGGTTGTCGATCACTACGATTCTCTCCCCAAGCATAGGCAAGACTCACATCCGCTTTCCATTCATCCGTTAATTTATGAGCAACACCCAGTTCTCCCCCCATAATCATGGCATTAACGTTTTCAACTTGGCTTTCTCGTGAATTATGTGGGTTATAACGGAATAAAATGAAGTCATCCACACGGCCAATATAAGCAGAAACCCATGCACTGGTTTTTTCGTGATGATATTTTGCACCGATATCTAACTGAGTCGTTTTTTCAGTTTTTAAATGATCAAATACATTCGTTGTACCATCAGGGCCATAGGTTGGTGAAAACAGCTCCCAATAATCAGGGAATCGCTCGGTATAACCCACCCCCGCGTACAACATGACTGGCATATCCGGCAACGAATGTTCATAACGCACAAAACCAGCCGGCATCACGGTATTACGGCCAGATGAGCCAATCGTAGTATCATTATCCACTAAGACCCTATCTGCTCGGGCACCTGTAACAACTTTTCCATGTTCGTTGGCATCCCATGTCAGCTCACCAAAAATACCGTAATCTTGAAATTGTGCATCTTTATTCCAGTGATCATTGCTCTCTTTACGATGTGTGTTACTTTGCATATCAGCACCAGCGCGCAGTTCATAATCACTCCACAGCCAAGTTCCCATGACCCTACCACCGACGGTTTTACGATCAACACGCATCTTCATTGGCATGTTCATCATGCCATGACCACCGCCCATCATATGTCCCATATGACCTGAGCCACTTCCCGCAGAGCCACTGGTATCACGCAATGAGTAATTATCCATGATATGGTCCGCGTAGTTGTAATACAGGTTGGCTTCTAACTTATCAAAATGAGTACTAATGTTCGTTTTTTCAAAACGCATACCTAAGCTTTCACGCTTAAATTGCGAACCATCCATTCCACGGCCGGCATAACGCGCTTCTCCATCCCCTTTCCCCGCGGTAAGTTCTAATAACGTATACTCGTCAGGGGTCCAACCAAGGGCTACATCGGCATTCCATTTATCCCATTTTGATGGCACCTTATTACCATCCCCATCTTTATAGTCATTCGAACGCGATTTGTTACCAATCAAACGTAAGTAACCCTTTTCATTGCCCATACTGACATCCGCATTCGTATCCCAACGCTGATTTGATGCGACTAACGCACTCGCATTTCCTTGAATGCCCGCTTTATCAAATACTGGCTTTTCACGCTCAAAACGGATAGTTCCCGCTGAGTTTCCAGGTCCCCACAAAACAGACTGTGGCCCTTTAATCATTGTCAGTAAGTCAAAGTTTTCTGGTGATATATAAGACGTAGGAGCGTCCATACGTGATGGACAAGCCCCCAACATTTCACTGTTGTTGGTTAAAATACGTAATCGAGAGCCAAACATACCTCGAAATACTGGGTCGCCATTGGTTCCACCATTACGAATCTGCGAAAAGCCGGGGATGGTTTTTAAATAATCAGAACCATCACTTGCAGGCACTGGCTGCCGAGGTATTTTTGGTGATGTACTTATCAGCAGTGGTGAATCAACAGGTGCTGTCACTATCATCACCGCGCTGTCTGAGAATTTACTTTGATTTTCTTCATGAGCGAATGCTGTATTTGCAATAAGCGCAGTAGCAACCCATATTGCGACAGGTGCGATGACCAAATTTTCTTTTTTCATTATTTTGCCTAGTTCTTTTCTTTATGACGTAACAATGCCGCCTGAATTGGCCAAGCCAAATTCAAGATAAAGCGCACCCTTTGCACTTAATACGGCAAATGTGACAGATTAAATTTAATATTTTTCAATAATTAAGAAGAAAAGTGTGTAGGCGGCGCTCGTGCAAAGCGTAGAGACCAAGGTCGAAATAGATAAAGGCGAACACAAGGTTCTAAGGGTAAGTCAATCGTTAAAGTGAGCAGTTGGCGAATAACCACTGCAATAAACAAAATGATAAATGGGAAATGAATCAATAGCTGACAATAGCCACAAGCAATGTCTTCCATTGGAGATAACCCAACGCCTGACATAAGCAGGTGATTCATCATACCACTTGCATGGCATTCTTCTGGCAATGGCATCCCTTGATGCGCATGGTGCATCGCATGTTGTGCCTGACTATCCACAAGAGAGCAGTCTGCCATCTGCATCATTGATTTTGATATCAATGGGGCAATAAACAGCATTGCGACAGCAAGAAGCGCAAGATAAGCGGCGAGTTGTCTATATTTAGCTTGCAGGTGCAACGTTTTTCCGTCATATCTGTTTTTATTTTTTAACGGGCAAAAGTGTATCCTATTTACCTTCTGGTTGTTATCGTTTTTTGTCAATAATGTTACCCATAAGATAGAAAATGTGCTTCACGCTTCGTTTCAAAAGATCCAATAAAAAGCGGCAATCGCTATTACGCTATCGCCGCAAAATAAAAAACGAATAACAAAGGGTGACTGATTAAGTGAGTAAATTAGCTGGGTTATCGATACATAAACGATCTAGCGTTGCTTTATCAACACCTTTTTTCGCCAATAACGATAAGAAAACATTGGGAACAAATCCCCAACCATTTCCACCATTTTTAGCCCACATCTGTTTTAAGAAAACATCGTGACTTAAAACAATCTGGTTACTGTATCCCAACTCGATCAGTTTATAGACTGCATCAACCGTTTCAGTAACGGTTGGCGCAACCCCTTCTTTTGGAAAGGAAATATCAAGACCTATCATATCGAATTCAAGCCATACGCCTCTGTCCAACATACGACGTTGATAATCGATATCCTTTCCGGAGGGATCTGAATGTGCCAATGAGATTTTAGCGGGGTTAACGCCCATTTCTTTAATTAAGATATCCAATACCTCATCACCACGACGTTGCCAGCCTGGCATATGAATATTCATAGAAACATGGTCGTTGGCTAGCTGTGCTACAGATGCTGCTCTAAGGCTATTTTTTTCGCCCTCAGTAAAAAATGGTGACACCCCAATCTCACCAATCATACCTGCTCGAATATCCGTGCCATCAATACCAATATTTAATTCATCATCGATCATTTTGGCCATCTCATCGATGCTTTTAACCAGACGCTCGCCTTCAAATTTCTCGATATATAGCCCCGAGGAAGCAACAACATGAATACCTGTTTTTATCGCCACTTCACGTAATTGACGGACATCACGACCAATCGCTTCAGAGCCTGTTGCATCAACTAAGGTTTTCCCTCCAAGCTCTTTGAAGTTATTCACTTCATAAATCACATCATCGATGGGTTTTTTATCCATATTGTCACAGCAGCAATATGGATCATGTTTAAGCCCCCACTGAATATCCGCACTGACTTTTTTATCGACTAAGACATGTGAGAAATCATAAAAAGGTTCATCGACTACCGTTGATAAATCGTTAAACAGATGTTCATGGGGAAGAGTCAAACCCATATCTTCTTTTTTAACTGGCCCAGTTACTGTCTGAATATAACCTTTCATTTTATACTCCTGCTGTTTTTGCAGCCTTTGCTTCTTTAAATTCAGGAATAGTCGTAATAATCGCACCGACGAGTGCAAATAGAGTTCCAATGATCGTCACTAGATAAACAGTATTTCCCAGTGATGGCAGCAATAAATCAATCAGCACAGAACCGAGTAATTGCCCTGCTGTTGATGCCACCCCTAACATTAACAATCCTAATCCACGAACCAAGATAGCCATTAATGCGATAGACATAAGTCCTAATGGTCCACCGAGATACATCCACCACACACCTGGTAATTCAAGGGTGATGTGACCCAGCGCCATACGAATCACCAGCGCGACGGTTAAAACGGTGAAGCCAACAATAAAGTTCCAGGTGATAGAGACCATCATTGACCCTGTCGCTTCTGCAACTTTCGAGTTACCCGCAGGCTGCCATCCAGCTAAGAGACCGGCTAAGAATGGAAGAATGGCTAAGTAAATCGCTGACGTCGAATGCCATTGCGGTGAAACAACAAATAAGGTGGCAACAACAGCAAAAACAGCCCCTAATACACGGAAAGTGGTAAACGGTTTTTTCTCGTCAATACCGATCCCAAAACGGTCACACAGTAAGCCTGATAATAATAGTGCTGAAATCAATGCGGTTTGGAATGTTGCGATCCCCAGAGCACTCGCAGAAGCCCCTTCAGAGAAGACGACCATTGCGCCACATAAACCTGCAAACCAGTTCCATAATGGAATTTTACGTTGTTTAATTAAACTGGGAATGGCAGCAAATTGTTGTCTGGTCTGTTTTTTAGCTATGATAATAAAAAACATCACAACTAAACCGCTGGCGAAAGAAATCACAGCGCTGGCATTACCGTCTTTTAATACATCCCCTAGTTGCCCATTAACAGCAGATTGCATTGGCGATAACATACCGGCTAAAACCGTTGCTATCATCAGTAAAGGTGTAGAATAACTTTTTGCACTCATAAAATATTCCTTTTGGATTTTTGACTATGAGTCATTATTTTTGTAATCGGAGTACAAAGTGCGGGGGAACTCCCCACACTTAATTTCTTATTTTTTTGCTATTTTACTTTTGATGATATTTTAATTAGCGAGCGATCTGTTTTAGAATATTTACCCACATATCAGAGTAATGTTCCCAAGCCATAAATTCTTTACTTCCCCAATGTGGTGAGCAATCACTCATAAAACAGGCTGTTTTACCTTTTTCATATTCGCCGAAAACTAATAATGGATCTTCGCCAATATTTAGAACCGTTTCAGTATTATCTTTAGCTTTAACTTTGTTATAGCCTAAGAACATTGGCCAATTGCCAAAACCTTTAACTGAATCGTGTGCAGAATTAACTGGCGTTGCAAAAATACCTTCTGGTGTTTCAACACGGTCATCACCGTCTAACATTTCAACTGGCAATACATCCGCCAATAGCGTATTTTTATAATTCGCTTTAGCTTCAATACCCATAAAGGATAAATAGCCACCAATCATTAATAACCCACCACCATTAATTACGTATTGCTTAATTAATTGCAGTGCATTTGGTAATACTTTCATATTATAGAAAGTATCATTCTGTAATAAGAATGTATTTGCACCAATATCGCTGATGACAACAACATCATATTTTTCCAATTCCTCTACCGTTTTAGGAAATGCCATTTGAACGGTATGAGCAGGCATATAATCAATTTCGACATTTTTATTTCTTAGGCAGCTTAATAAAAATGTCGCCCCCTCTTCATATTTACTCGAAGTAAAACTGTCGTAGCCTTTAGTATGAATCATATGAATGTGCCATGACTCACCAATAAATAAAATTTTCATTTTTATTCCTCTTTCAGAATATGAATTATTCAGGGGACTGAGTAACAACCTGCGAGTAGGTTGTTTGGTTAATACGATACATCACATTAATATCTTCAGGCATTTCTGAAGCATTACTGGTTTCTACGGCAAGCGATGAAAATGCAGAGGCATAACGCAACGCATAAGAAAACTGTTTTCCTTTCGCTAATGATGCGGCCAACGCACCATTAAACGCGTCTCCTGCACCTGCGGTATTTTTAACGACAGCCGTATAAGCGGGGGAGTAAATGAATTTATTGCCATCATAAGCAATAGAACCTTTACTTCCCAGCGTTATGACAACCTTCTTAACACCTTTGGTATGAATAATTTCTGCCGCTTTTTTTGCAGATTCCATATCAACAACATTGACACCTGAGAGCAAACTCGCTTCAGTTTCATTTGGCGTTAAAATATCGACCTTTTCCAATAGCTCAATCGCAATGTCACTATAAGGTGCTGGATTTAAAATAATTGGGATATTATATTCATTACCTATTGAAATAATTTCCCTTAATGCCTCAATATTGGTTTCAAGCTGCAACAGGATAATATTAGAATTAATAATCTTATCTTTTTGGATTTTCACTTCATCTGAACTAATATCCATATTCGAGCCAGGATAAATTGAGATGATATTTTCGCCACTATTTTCCGAAACAAAAATTGATGCTGTACCTGTTTGGAATTTTTCGGTCTGATAAATAGTTGATGTCTTAATTTTTGATGATGAAATAAAATTCACCGCATAATCACTAAATTGGTCAGTACCAATTTTAGTAATAAAGTGTACCTGTGAGTCTGAATAACTTGCAGCTAAGGCCTGATTACATCCTTTGCCACCCGGTGAAAATATAAATTTATTTGATAATAATGACTCGCCAGCCTCTGGTAATCGAGGCAAATAACTTATCATATCAACATTAAATGAACCTAACACACAAACTTTGCCGTTCACTGAATCATCCTTATTGGTAATTTCATTAAGGCTATCGTTACATTCAAGAAATTGTATAATTTCTTTTTTTGCAACTTTATCTAGGGATTCAAATTCAATGAATGCGCCACCATGGCAACGGCTAACAATTCCTTTTTTTGCCAAAGAATTTAAATCTGCTCTAATGGTTTCTTTTGTGACATTCAGTTCTTTCGACAAAACAGAAACTTTTGCTGAGCCTGCATTTTTTAAAAAATTAATTATTTTTTTATGTCGTTCTGCTTTCATGCCATTTTACCTCATGGCATTTACTCTAATTCAGATAATGTTATTTTAATGTGATAATAATCATATGTTCCCAAGACAAAGCAAAAAAAAGCAAAAAACACAAAAATAAAAACAAAAAAAAGCAAAAGCATATTACGTTAAGGTAAATTTAATTTTAAATACAAAATAAAATAAGAAAACATTAGCTAATTTAATTATCATTTGATTTAAGATTAAAATAACATCTATATGATTTATTATAAAAAAACAAAATTAAATGAAATTAGACATTTATTTCAATCAATTATAAAAAGAAAAATAAACTTATCACTAATAGTTAATTATAAAGAGTTTTAAATAAATAAATTACTTAATTTTCAATTTTAACCCGCTAAATTCAAAATTGAATCGATTCAAATTTTTGCATTTTCATTGATTTTATTTTTTCCTATAAATGTCATCAGTAGACTAAAAAGTTCGGTTCCACTCCAATCAGTACCCTGTCACACGTTGCCTGACCAGAAAAATGATGGCTAATACAACTCACAGTAAAAGGTAACCTATTGACATTAAAATTAAATCTATCGTGAAAAATAAAAAAAGGGAGCTTTAGCTCCCCTTTTTTATTTCGTTGAAAAATTTAACCCGCTACTGCTGAGCCGCTTTTTTCTCATGTATCATCATTAATGCTTGCTCAATACTACGTTCAATAACATGTCTACGCTGATCGTTTTCAGGCAATAGCTTCAGCATCATCTGCCAAGCCGAGATTGCTTCAGCGTAACGTTCTTGTTCAAATGCATTAAAGGCAAACATACTGAGCGCCTTCACATTCATTCGATTTTCAGCGATCAATTTGCGTAATAACTCGCCCCCCAACCGATTATCTTCCGGATCAGAAGAACGGGTTAAAACCTCGGCATAGCCTAATGCAATGTTATCATCTGTGGGTTTAAGACGGTAAGCACGCCCATATGCATCTGTCGCCATTGTTGCGTTATTTAACGCCATGCCTATGCGACCTAACATCACCCATGCATCCACATTCAAAGGTTCATCCTGTAACCGAGAACGTAGTCCTAATGCAAGGCGTTCCATTTCTTCATTATTTAATGGCGGCTCTGACGGATCTAATGCCCTATCGAGTAAAGCTGGAGCTTGCTGGTAAGCCAAATCCCAATCGGTAACTTTGCTATAATTTCCTACCTGATAATAAGCTGCAATCCCAATACCAACCGCAATAATCACTCCAGGAACATATACCCAACCACTTGCGCGTGTTGATTCTAGTGCATCAACCAGTTGCGGCTCATGCTCAGCAACACTCTTTACACGTATTCGCTTTTTAGAACGTGCATAGATAATCCATCCACCCACAATAATAGCGGCAAAAGGTAAGCCCCATAACAACAGTGTTAATGGCGTCAACGGCGGATTATAAGTGACAAAATAACCGTACCGCGCCACCATATAATCAACAATTTCGTCACGGCTTTTGCCTTCTTTCATTAGCTCATACACTTTTTGGCGTAAGTCTAACGCGATCATAGAATTTGAATCAGCGATACTATTATTTTGACATTTAGGGCAGCGTAGCTCCTCGGTTAATTTACGAAACTGCTGCTCCTGTTGCTCATTATCGAAGGTAAAAACCTCTGTCGCTGCAAAAGTATGCGTAGCGGTCAGCAGAAACATCAAAAAGCCAATAAGGTATTTCATTGATTGGCCTCCTTGCTATATCTATCCCACAGCGGCTTCATTTCCTTATTCCAGACTTGCTCATCCATCGCTCCTGCATGGCGATAGCGAATAATACCATTGCCATCAATCAAAAAAGTTTCTGGTGCTCCGTAAACGCCTAAATCAAGGCCTAACATGCCTTCACCGTCAAATAGGCTTAAATCATAGGGATTACCTAACTCGCGTAACCAAACAATGGCTTTTTGCCTATCATCTTTGTAATTGAGGCCTACCACTCGTACCCCCTGAGCTGCAAGTTCATTGAGGTACTTGTGCTCTGCACGACACGTAGGGCACCATGTTGCCCACACATTTAATAAAATAGGTTTACCCTGTATCAAGACATTAGATTCGTAATGTTGTCCAGGGTTTTCCAAAGACTCTAAACGAAATACAGGCACAGGTTTTCCGACTAAAGCAGACTCCAATAAGCGTGGATCATCACCTTCCGCATTCCGCATTAATTGCCATAATAAAACCGCAGCAATAGCAGCAAAAATAACCAATGGGATCAAAAATACTTTGCGGCTCATACAGCCTCCGGCACAGGTTTACGGCGACGATAACGTGGATCGAACAGGCAGAACAGTGCACCAACAGCCATTAAGATGCCGCCAGACCATATCCAACGTACAAATGGTTTATAGTAAAGACGCATCGTCCAAACATTTGGACCGATTTCTTCACCTAATGCCGCATACAGGTCTCGGGTAAAACCACCATCAATAGCCGCTTCAGTCATGACTGCACGACTGGTATTATAAAAACGCTTTTCAGGCTGAAGTTTTGTCAGCAGTTTGCCGTTTTCTTTAACATCAATATTACCAATAACACCTTGATAGTTAGGGCCATCTGCTTCATGTACCCCATAAAATACAAAAGTATAATCACGGATAACCACACTTTCGTTCGGTTTCATTTTAACATCACGTTCAATGCTGTAATTTTGGCTAAAGGCAATTCCAACAATCGTCACCGCCAAACCTAGATGTGCAAATACCATTCCCCAATAGCTCGGCGTCAGCTTAATTTTTTTGCTAATACGCACTCGCATTTCAGCGACGGCTAATATCGCTATCCAACAAGCCATCATCAAGCCAAGTATGGTGAGCGCCTCAAATCTATCTTGCATGAGCCACGGTAACAGAAATGACAAAATCAACGTCACTAACAATGCAATCAGTAATAATTTGCGAATTGATGCGGGGCGATCTCGTCCCCAACGTACCAGCGGCCCGATACCTAATAACAGTGCGAATGGCACCATCAAGGCAATAAACATGGTGTTAAAGAAGGGTTCGCCTATCGAAATACTTCCAAGGCCGATTTGTTTATGAACCAGCGGTAATAATGTGCCTAATAACACCACTAGCATGGCGGCTGTTAAGATCACGTTATTAGCCAATAACATCGACTCTCTCGACCAAAGCGCATTATTAACGCGTGAACGCACTTTGTGCCCTCTCACTGCGAACAGCAGCAATGAACCGCCAATCACTAACACCATAAAGGCTAAAATAAATAACCCTCTGGAAGGATCTGAAGCGAAAGCATGCACAGAAACCAATACGCCAGAACGAACGAGGAAGGTACCAAGTAAGCAGAGTGAGAATGCAAAAATAGACAACAATAGTGACCAAGCCTTAAAAGTGGCTCTCTGCTCAGTGACTGCCAATGAATGTATTAACGCGGTTCCGACTAACCAAGGCATAAATGAAGCATTTTCAACAGGATCCCAGAACCACCAGCCTCCCCAGCCTAGCTCATAATAAGCCCAAGCTGAACCTAGCATGATCCCTAATGTTAAGAAAAACCAAGCTGCCATCGTCCATGGCCGAGCAAAGCGCGTAAACGAACTATCTAAGCGACCACTTAATAGTGCTGCAATCGCGAACGCAAAAGCCACCGAAAATCCGACATAGCCCATGTACAATAATGGTGGATGAAAAATCAAACCGGGGTCTTGCAAAAGTGGGTTGAGGTCACGACCTTCAATTGGGAAAGACGGTAATGTGCGTGAAAATGGGTTAGAGGTAAAAATAATGAATAATAGAAAACCTACACTGACCATTCCCATCACGGCTAAAACGCGTGCCACAATATCCAGTGGCATACGATAGCTACACAAGGCGACCGCAAATGTCCAACCACTCATCAACAGTACCCATAACAGCAAGGAACCTTCGTGAGCTCCCCATGTTGCCGCCACACGGTACCAGATCGGCAATTGCGTATTGGAATTATTAGCGACGTAAGTAACAGAAAAATCATTCACAACGAATGCATTGACCAAGACCAAAAAAGCGCCCGTGACACACAAAAATAGTAGCCAAGCCAAAGGCCTAGATGAACGCATCAGTCGTTCATCATGCCGCGATACGCCCCATAATGGATAGACAGACAGTAATACTGCAATCCCCAATGCTAGACATAATAATAGGTTTCCAACCTCAGGGATCATGACGCGTTATCCTTATAAGCAGCCGCGGGTCTGCGGTGATTTTCTTGCATCGCTTGCTCAACTTCTGGTGGCGTATAATTTTCATCATGTTTAGCGAGTACTTCTTTCGCAATAACATGGTGATTTTCAGCCAACTCGCCCTGCACAACAACGCCCTGACCTTCACGGAATAAATCAGGCAAGATACCGTCATAGCTGACGTCAACTTCCCCTTCAGCGTCATACACGGTAAAAGTGACTTTGAGTGAATCAGGATCACGCTGCACAGTGCCCGGCATCACCATTCCACCAACACGTAAGCGTTGTCCGACTTCGGGTATCTGTTGTGTTTCCCGTTTTCCGTAAATAATCTCTCCGGGCGTATAAAACAGATCAATACTGGAGCGAAGTGCATAAAGTAATAATGCTACCGTTAACCCCACACCAATCAGGATTGCACAGACTAGCCATAATCTATTTTTACGACGAATATTCACTCAACCTCCCGACGCGCTCGTGCCGCTTTTTGTCTCGCTTCTCTTGCTTGCTGTGCAATAATTGAGTTAATTATCATTTTTCGTTGTAACACCGTGTGAATACACAGCAACAACAATGGGGTAATCGTCAAGGCGACGGCTAGCCATACATAAAATGCATAGCCTCCCATCGCAAAAAAATCGCTCCAAGATGCAAATGCACTACTCATGATTTGCGCCCCTTCTTGTTCACAATATCAAGAACCCACGGGCGATTACGTTCCAGTAGTAAGAGTTGATTACGTAAACGCACCAGCGTCAGAGAAATAAATAAAAATAGGTAACCTAGAATCGCTAAGCGCAATGGCGTGCGCATCGCAGGATTAATACTTTGCTGCATGCGTGTTGACGGCTGATGCAGTGTATTCCACCATTCAACAGAATAGTGAATAATCGGTAAATTAATAACACCAATTAACACTAATATTGCAGCCGCTTTTCCGGCTGTTCGACGATCATCGAATGCATGCCAAAGAGCAATAATACCGACATAAAGGAAAAAGAGGATAAGCTCAGAAGTTAAACGTGCATCCCACACCCACCATGCACCCCACATCGGTTTTCCCCATGTCGCCCCAGTGACTAAAGCGATAAAGGTAAAAACAGCGCCAATTGGCGCCATGGCTGCAATCGCCAGTTCAGCGACTTTCATCTGCCAAACTAAGCCAGTAAATGCGATGATCGCCATCGTGGCATAAATTCCCATGGACCACATTGCAGCAGGAACATGGATGTACATGATGCGATAGCTATCACTTTGCTGATAATCAGTTGGTGCAAACCCGAATCCCCACCCCCATCCTAGTGCTAAAAAAATGACACTGAGAATAATAAACCAAGGTGTCAATCGTCCACATAATTGATAGAGGTTGACTGGGATGGCAAGTTGGTGAAGCTTTTTCCACATATTTAAGGGCTCCGGATCATATCGCTGGCAAACGTTATGCTGCTGCAATATACCATACACGTATTAACGATGGGTTTATTGATATAACACAAATATAACTTGAGGCTAGTCAAACAATTAACTGTTCACTAGCCTCGGTGCTTGTCAGACATAAGCGGATTCAAGCACTCGTCATGAACCCGCTTTTTTCATTTAAAAACCAGGTTCAACGTCACGCATATCAGGTAACTTATGCGCTATCCCTTTATGGCAATCAATACAGGTTTTTCCATCAATAATGGCTTGGTCATGCATTTTAGCAGCGACCCCTTTTTGGGCTGTAAAATCCATATATTCAAAGTTATGGCAATTACGACATTCCTGTGAATCGTTATCTTTCATCCTTCGCCACTCATTTTGCGCCATCGCTAAACGATGCTCTTCAAATTTTTGTGGGGTATCAATGATGCCAAATGCCTTACCATAAAGTTCTTTACTCGCTTTGATCTTTCTGACCATTTTAGGCACAAATTCATGGGGTACATGGCAATCAGGGCAAGTTGCTCTCACACCACTACGGTTAGTGTAGTGAATAGTATCCATGTACTCTTCATAAACATTCTCACGCATTTCATGACAACTAATACAAAACTCTTCTGTATTCGCCATTTCCATGCCCGTGTTGAATCCGCCCCAGAAAATGACGCCACTCACAAAACCAATCAGTAACAACGTTCCCAATGCCAAGCGGCTTGGACGTCGCCACCACTGCCATACTCGACGGATCAAACCCGGTTTTTCATTATTCTTAGCCATGAGTGCCCCTTATTGACCAAAGCCTTTGGATGGGGTGAATGTGTTATCCACAATGGGTGAAGTATCTGACTGTGGTACATGACACTGCAAACAGAAATAACGGTTTGGTGCTACCCCGCCCAGCACCTTACCCGTCGCATCCATAAAGTGAGTTGGACTCACGCGAGGTGCCCCTGTGGTGCGATAGTTTTCAACACCATGGCATTGCAAGCAACGGTTTGTGTTGGTGGTAATTTGATATCCTTCAACACTATGTGGGATCATTGGAGGTTGATTCACATAGTTTAATGCCATTCTTTCCTGCTCTTTAGGGATATGAATGCTCCCCTCTTGAGTACCAGACACTTCTGGTGACTTAGAAAGATCGACGCCATTTGCAGCCCAAGTCAGGCTCGTCGCAATGAGGGCCATTCCAACCATCCAACGGCTCGCTGTCTTAATCAGGGCATGGATTTTCATGATTTCGCTCCCGAACTCCATCGTAGTGTTATTTTAAAAACATCCTCAGAACACACATCAATACAACGACCGCATGTAATGCAATCCTTATCAGATATCATGACTGGGGCTTGTTTATCTAAAACCGACGCTCGCAGTACTTGCGGCTCCGGACAAATGTGGAAGCAATCCATACAGCGGGTACAGTTTTGTTTGTTCATCGCTGCAACGGTGATAGCCCCTTTACAGCCCGCGATGCCATATAACGCACCGAGCGGACATAGATGGCCGCACCAGCCATGCTCCACAACGAGTAAATCAAATAAAAATAAGGCGAGCAGTAGCAACGCTCCGCTGCCAAAACCGAATATTAGACTTCGGCCCATTAATGAAACGGGGTTAATCCATTCCCACACTAAAGTTCCCGTGACCGCGGAGCCTATCAAAATCACGATAAGCAACACATAACGGATATAGCGCGGTATCGTCGCGGATTGATTAAAATCGAATTTACGACGTAGCCACGCCGCGGCATCTGTCACTGGATTAATCGGACATACCCAACTGCAAAAAATGCGTTTTCCTAAAAATGCATAAACCAGTAATACAATGGCAGCGCCAATTAATGCTGAAATGGCTGGCAAATAGCCACTTGCAAGGCTTTCTAATGTAATCAGTGGGTCGGTTAATGGCACGGTATCTAACAATAAACTACTGCTATAGTTACCGTGTAAGATCCATACCCCAAACCAAGGCCCACTCAAAAACATCGCTAACACCAAAAATTGGCTGACCCGACGCATCCACAACCATTTGTGACTTTGCCACCACCCTTTTTTCGCCAGTGCCTCACGCCCAGCATCGCGTTTACGATTTGCCATCATTTCCCTCCAACCAACCAAAGCGGTAGTGATGTCCTAACTCCCCTTTAGCCAGCGTTAATGGAAGCACTTTGATTGCCGCCTCTTCTAAAACACAAGCTTGCTCGCATTTACCACATCCAGTACAAGCACTGCTATGCACTGTAGGTAAAAAGCGAGCATGTTTGCCGGTACGGTGGTTTTGCTCTATTTCTAGGGTAATTGCTTCATCAATTAACGGACAAACGCGATAACAGACATCACAGCGTAGTCCTTGAAAATTGAGGCAGTTTTCCTGATCAAGTAACACTGCCAGCCCCATTCGAGCGTCGTTGATGGAGTCGATCTCTTTATCCAATGCACCACTTGGACACACTTTGGCACAAGGAATGTCCTCACACATTTCACAAGGGTTTTCCCGTGCAATGAAATAAGGCGTTCCCGCCGCTAATCCCGAGGCTAGTGTGGCCAGTTTTAACATGTCATAAGGACAGGCTTGCACGCATTGACCACAACGAACACAAGCACTTGCAAATGCATTTTCATTAATGGCTCCCGGCGGACGAAGACGAATTCCGCTCGCTCGGGAGGTTTGCTGTTGTAACCCCAGTACCACACCAATAGCGGCCAATCCACCTGCCGCGCGAACGGTATCACGCAAAAAACGGCGGCGACTATTTTGAAGTTTCGGCTTCTGGGACATGAGCAATTACACCTTCTCTAGCTTAACGGCACATTTTTTGTAATCCGTCTCTTTTGAAAGCGGATCGGTAGCATCTAGCGTTAAGTTATTCACTAACTGAGATGCATCAAAGAAGGCCATATACACCAGTCCTTTCGGTGGCCGATTGCGCCCGCGTGTTTCAACGATAGTCGTCACCTCACCACGACGCGAAACGACTTTCACTTTGTCACCACGGCGCAACCCTCTGTCTTTCGCATCTAATGGATGCATAAATACTTGTGACTCAGGAAATGCACGATGTAACTCTGGTACACGACGCGTCATACTGCCTGTATGCCAATGCTCTAATACTCGACCCGTCGATAGCCACAAGTCATATTCTTTGTCTGGTATTTCTGCGGCTGGCTCAAATGGCAGAGCAAAAATGACCGCCTTGCCATCGGGCTTGCCATAGAATTGGTAGCCACTGCCAGCTTTGACATACGGGTCATGCCCTTCGCTATAACGCCATTGTGTCTCTTTACCATCAACCACAGGCCAACGGATACCACGTGCTTTGTGGTAGTCATCGAATGGTGCAAGGTCGTGACCGTGGCCTCGGCCAAAACTTGCGTACTCTTCAAATAAGCCTTTTTGCAGGTAGAAACCGAGTTCCCGCGACTCATCATTTAATTGGCCTTCTGCCAACTCTGAAATCGGAAACTGAGTAACGGCTTGGGTTGCAAACAGAACATCATAAAGCGTCTTACCACGGTATTCAGGTTTCTTAGCCAGTAACTCTTCAGGCCACACTTCTTCTGTTTTAAAGCGACGAGAAAATTGCACCATCTGCCACAGGTCAGATTTTGCTTCGCCTGGCGCTTTAACTTGTTGACGCCAAAATTGTGTCCGACGCTCTGCGTTACCATAAGCACCTTCTTTTTCAACCCACATTGCAGTCGGTAAGATCAAGTCAGCAGAGATAGCACTCACGGTCGGATAAGGGTCTGAAACGACGATAAAATTGCGCGGATCACGCCAACCCGGCATGCGTTCTTCGTTAATATTTGGGCCAGCTTGCATGTTGTTGTTGCACATTACCCAATAGAAGTTGAGTGTACCGTCTTTTAATGCACGATCTTGCGCTACCGCATGTAGCCCCACTTTTTCTGGGATCGTACCAGCGGGTAATTGCCAAACTTGTTCGACTTTCTCACGATGTTTTTCATTGGTTACGACCATGTCTGCGGGTAAGCGGTGTGCAAAAGTGCCTACCTCACGAGCCGTACCACATGCTGATGGCTGTCCTGTCAATGAGAAAGGACCACAACCTGGTTGTGAGATTTTTCCGGTCAATAAGTGCAAGTTATAACAAAGGTTATTTGCCCAAACACCACGAGTGTGCTGATTAAAGCCCATCGTCCAGTAAGAGACTACTTTTATGTTTGGATCAGCATACAGTTTAGCTAATGCTTCTAACTGATCTTTAGGAACTCCCGTCATTTCGGCGGTTTTGTCTAGCGTATAGTCAGCAACGAATGCCTTATACTCATCCCATGTCATTGGTTCTGAAGCATCTGAACCTGGGTTTTTGGCACTTTGTTCTAAAGGATGAGTGGGTCGTAAGCCATAACCGATATCCGTTGCACCACGGCGTAAATTAACGTGTTTATCAAAGAATTCCTGATTAACCGCATTATTTTCAATAATATAGTTAGCAATATAATTCAGGATCACTAAGTCAGATTGCGGCGTAAACACAATGCCGTTATCCGCCAATTCAAAACTACGGTGTTTAAAGGTAGAAAGAACCGCAACACGCACATTTGGGTCAGATAAGCGGCGATTGGTGATCCGAGACCACAAAATAGGGTGCATCTCTGCCATATTTGAGCCCCAAAGCACAAATGCATCGGCTTGCTCGATATCATCATAGCAACCCATAGGCTCATCCATACCGAAAGTACGCATAAAGCCAACAACCGCAGAAGCCATGCAGTGACGTGCATTCGGGTCTAAATTATTAGAACGGAACCCCCCTTTGAACAATTTAGAGGCTGCATAACCTTCCCACACGGTCCACTGACCGGAGCCAAACATACCCACGCCTTCAGGGCCGCGCGCTTTTAATGTCGTTTTGAGTTTTTCTTCCATGACATCAAAGGCTTTTTCCCAAGTTACAGGGGTAAACTCACCATTTTTGTCATATTCACCGTCTTTCATACGCAGCAATGGCTGAGTCAAACGGTCTTTTCCGTACATAATTTTAGGTAAGAAATACCCTTTAATGCAGTTTAAACCCCGATTAACCGGCGCTTCTGGATCGCCTTGGCTCGCCACTATACGGCCATTTTGGGTTCCTACAAGTACACCGCACCCTGTACCACAAAAGCGGCAAGGCGCCTTATCCCATTTGATGTCCTCTTGTTGCCCGACGACTGCCTTAGCGAGACTCGGTGCACCAATACCTGCCGCCGCAGCAGCGGCCGCAACAGCATTGGCTTTCATGAAGCTACGACGACTGAGTTTCATCATTTTCCTCACATTGCTCATCCTGCTGGTGGTAAACCAGCGAAACAGACAGCACGCCTTCAACATTGCGTACTGAATCAATAGTATCAATCAGAGTGCGACTGTGTTCTGACTCAACAACAACAATCAATTTGCCTGTTTCAGGTGAGCTAATCGCCACCTCGCAACCAGGCAATTGATTCAAAGCCGTCGTCACAGTGCAAGCCTGTTCACATTTTACTTGTACAATCAAACTACATACTTGCCAGCTATTGTGCATTTTCATGCTCCAAAGTAATGGCTGATACAGGGCAACTGGCAACACAGGCGCCACAACCTGTACAACCCTGCTTATCAATCTTGGGCTGATAGATTCCAGTCAGTGATGGACGAAAAGAGATCACTTGCGGCTCACAATTGTCTTCGCAACGTCGACATTCAATAGAACGGTAGGCCAGACAGGTTTGAGCAATAGAAATGGAAATATCCCAAGGCTGAGACGTTTGCGGCAGAAATATTGGTTCAGGACACGCGGTAGCACAAGCATAGCAGAATGTGCATTCCCCTTGTAAAAAATCAACGACAGGATAACCGCCAGGGCCGGAAACGAGAATTGCAGTTTCACAATGTGTAAGGCATTCGTTGCAACGAATGCAACTTTCAATAAAGCGATCTTCACTACCACTCCATGGCGGTCGAACAACAGGCGTCGCACTGCGCCACGCACCTGTTAATACTCCCCGACGGGTGATATCAACCATGTTGATTTCCTTAACATTGCCCAAACAAAATTAATGCAAAAATTGAAAATTAACCGCAAATTTTATATGTGTATTAATGACAAATATTAACGACTGAGGGTATAAAAATACATACTACTAAGTAGGTAACATTAATTATTATATTAATTGAAAAAAAATAGTTTACTTGGAAAGTATTTTGAATTTTATTAGGTAACTTGCTGACTAACCCTTATATTATATTTAGAGTAGTAAAAAGTTATTAACATTTTTTAAATAGGGTAAACCAAATTAAACCTAAACCTTCATGAAATATTCATATCTATAACAGATAGAAATACTACTAAAGAGGTATAAGAGCAATTCTCTTTATTCTTTTCATATCGAAAATATTAGAACTAATGCACATTTTATTTTTCATTCTATAAATCGAAAGCCTTGCGGACTCATTGAACACTGTCATTCACAACGCATTATCGTCCTCATTATTATCGCTGATAATGAGAATAAATCTTAACGGCTGAATACCTCTTTTTATTTTAGACTGTTTTATGTTTTCTTTCCTAATTTACATCCATGATCAGATATTACTCACATTATCTTAATCACACTTCTTTTAATAAATTTAGCTTTGCTCAAAAACAATATTTTGAGTGTGGTTATTTGCTAGAGCTATTAACTAGGCATGTCATGATGGCAATCATCTATTTGCCATCACTTATAAATAATAATATTACAGCCAATGGGATGGCTGGCTTACATCACTCGAGGCCCTTATGGCAAAGATAAGAAATAGTATTCTGTGCTTACTGAGTTTGCTTGCAGGAATATTTCTATTTAGTAACTCTATCCACGCACAAACAGAATCAAAGGAAGCATCATCAACCATTAATACCAAAAATGAGTCCTTTGCTCAGTCACATCCTGATCAATATCATTCATGGCGTGCAACCTCTGAGCAAGCACAACGTGAAGACGCTCTTGCTGAGGATCCACGCTTAGTGATCCTTTGGGCTGGTTATCCTTTTTCTCGTGATTACAACAAGCCTCGCGGTCATGCTTACGCACTCATTGATGTGCGTGAGACACTAAGAACTGGGGCACCTAAAAACGCACAAGATGGCCCACTTCCTATGGCATGTTGGAGCTGCAAAAGTCCTGATGTTGCCAGACTGATTCAAGAACAAGGCGAAGATAACTATTTCCATGGTAAATGGGCAAAAGGCGGCCCCGAAATCGTTAATGTATTAGGATGTGCTGACTGCCACAAAACTGACTCACCTGAATTTGCTCAAGGTAAACCTGCGCTTACACTCACACGTCCCTATGCCGCAAGAGCTATGGAAACCATTGGAAAGCCTTTTGAGCACGCGAGCCGTTTCGAACAACAATCTATGGTGTGTGGTCAATGCCATGTCGAATATTACTTTGCAGGAGACAATAAATCCGTCAAATTCCCTTGGGATAACGGTACCAAAGTAGAAGACATGGAAGTGTATTATGACAATATCGGTTTTTCTGATTGGACAAACTCACTGTCAAAAGCCCCCATGCTAAAAGCACAGCATCCTGAGTTCGAAACATGGAGTGCAGGTATTCACGGAAAAAATAACGTCACCTGTATCGACTGCCATATGCCTAAATTGCAAAATGAAAAAGGTGAACTCTATACCAGCCACAAAATAGGAAACCCTTTCGATAACTTTGAACAAACCTGCCGTAATTGCCATACCCAAAGCAAACAAGCGCTACAAGCTGTTGTCGCTGAGCGTAAACAAGCGATCCAAGAGATGAAAATCAAAGTGGAAGATCAACTCGTGCATGCCCACTTTGAAGCCAAAGCAGCTTGGGATGCTGGTGCGACAGAAAAAGAAATGGCACCTATTTTAGCTGATATTCGCCATGCTCAATGGCGTTGGGACCTCGCGATTGCGTCTCATGGTATTCATATGCATGCGCCTGATGAAGGCCTACGTATGCTAGGTGGAGCGATGAATAAAGCTGCCGATGCACGGACTAAATTGGTGCGCTTGTTAGGTGCGAAAGGCGTTACCCATGAAATTGCTATTCCTGATATTTCAACCAAAGAAAAAGCCCAACAGGCAATTGGTTTGGATATGCAAAAAATCAATGCTGAAAAACAAGAGTTTTTGAAAACCATTGTACCGGAGTGGGATGATCAAGCTCGTAAAAACAATCTGCTAAGCCAATAACCGCAATCCGCCTCTGCAAAGTGGCGGCATAACAATGGAGTCAATATGAGCGTACTACGTTCGTTATTAACTGCTGGGGTGCTGGCGTCAGGCTTGTTATGGAGCATTGCCGCATCCGCAGCGACACCATCCACACCAGAGAATGGTGAACGCTGGGTTGTCACTCAGCAACGTAATCCCGATGCTGCTTGTTTGGATTGCCATAAACCCGACAAAGAGGGTATGCATGGAACTCATGCATCCGTCATCAATCCTAACAATAACCTTCCAGTGACCTGTACTAACTGCCATGGCAATCCAGGTCCTCACCATCGTGAAGGGGCGAAAGATGTCATGCGTTTCAACCACCCTATGTATAGCGTGGAGCAACAAAATAGTGTTTGCCTATCATGTCATTTACCCGAACAGCTACAAAAAGCGTTCTGGCCACATGATGTGCATGTGACCAAAGTCGCCTGCGCAAGTTGCCATGATCTTCATCCAAAACAAGATACGATGAAGGTTCTCAATGACAAAGGACGCATAACAATTTGTGTTGATTGCCACTCAGAGCAACGCAACAACCCTGATTTCAATCCAGCGGCGGTAAAATTGCGTAAGGAGCAGCCATGAGTTGTTCGCGTCGTCAATTTATTATCTATGCAGGAGTGTTAGCTGCGTCTGGAGGGACGACGGTCCATACTCTAGCAAATACAATGAAAATTAATGGGCTACGCTATGGCATGATTCATGATGAAGCCTTATGTATTGGCTGTACAGCTTGTATGGACGCTTGCCGAGAAGTCAATCACGTGCCTGAAGGCGTTTCAAGATTAACGATTATCCGTAGTGAACCAATTGGCCACTTTCCTGATATCAAATATCGTTTCTTTAGGCATTCATGCCAACATTGTGAGCATGCCCCTTGCGTCGATGTCTGCCCGACAGGGGCCTCATTTATCGATAAGACAACCGGTATTGTCGATGTTAATCCAGACTTGTGTGTCGGTTGCCAATACTGCATTGCGGCATGCCCTTATCGAGTACGTTTTATTCATCCTGTTAATAAAACTGCCGATAAATGTGACTTTTGCCGTAAAACCAATTTGAAAAAAGGTCAACAACCGGCTTGTGTTGAAGCATGTCCAACAAAAGCGCTCATTTTTGGTAATTTGGATGACCCAAACAGTGATATTGCAATCATGCTCCGCCAAAAAACAACCTATCGCTATAAAATTGCACTTGGTACTCGACCCAAAGTCTATCGAGTTCCATTTAAGTATGGGGAGGTGAGCCAATGACAACCGCTTCTGCTTTCCATTTTGAATCGCTGGTCTGGGATTGGCCAATCGCTGTTTATCTCTTTTTAATTGGAGTTTCAGCGGGGTTAGTGGTACTCGCCATTTTATTACGTCACTTTTACCCTTCCGAAGCGACGAGTAACAGCACGCTAATGCGAGCCACTTTATTACTTGCACCAACGACCATCATTCTTGGTTTACTGATTTTGATTTTCCACTTAACCCGACCTTGGACTTTCTGGAAATTGATGTTCCACTATAGCCCAACCTCTGTGATGTCGATGGGGGTTATGTTATTCCAAGTGTATATGGTTGTGCTCATCGTGTGGTTAGCCAACGTTTTTCAATCTGAGCTAGTTGAATTGCAACAAAAATGGCTACCCCGTTTGGGTTTTATCCAACGGCTATTCCCCCTATTTACACCCGCCATGCGCGTGATTGAAGTCACCATGCTCGTCTTAGCAGTATTGTTAGGCGCCTACACGGGATTCTTACTTTCAGCTTTAAAATCATACCCTTTCTTAAACAATCCTATTTTGCCTGCATTATTTCTCTTTTCAGGGATTTCATCCGGCATTGCTGTTGCACTGATAGCCTTAGCGTTACGCTACCGTAAAAATATCCACAACCAAGAAGCTCATTTTCTACATCGCGTTGAAAGCTTTGTCGTTTGGTTAGAAATCTTTTTGCTGGCAGCATTTTTTATCGGTTTAGCACTTGGGGATGATGGCAAAATGCGCGCCCTAATTGCCGCATTGGGTGGTGGTTTTTGGACATGGTGGTTTTGGATTGGTGTTGTAGGAATAGGTTTTATTATCCCTTTGAGTTTGAAAAAATGGGTGAATAAAAGCCAAACAGCATCTCGGGTTATTTTAGTCAGCAGTGCTAGTCTCATTGGTGTCTTTTTACTGCGATTCTTCGTACTGTATGCAGGACAATTGACGGTCGCTTAATCACTACAATCAACATAAACAAGGTGCTTCATTGGAACTGATACTCCCTGAAATTGGCTTTATTAGCTTACTGCTAACACTGTGTATAGCCAGTTTCCATACCTTGTTTGGGTTGGTTGGTTACGATAAAAAGACGCCTAATTCCGTAAAATTAGGCGTCTTTTGGTCCACTTTACAATTTATTTTTTTAGCTATCGCCTTTCTTTGTCTTACCATCAGCTTTATTGAAAGCCATTTTTCTGTGGTCTATGTCGCTCAACATAGCCATCGTCTATCGCCAATGGCTATCAAAATAGCCGCGGTTTGGGGCGGACATGAGGGTTCATTGTTATTATGGGCGTTATTCTTATCTGCTTGGAACTTACTTGTTGCCTGGCGATATCGTAAACAAAAACATCCATTCTTTGCGCTAGCCTTAATATTCCTGTCAGCCATGACTGCGGCATTGCTGTGGTTTATCGTCTTTTACTCCGATCCTTTTGTGCGGATTTTTCCACCTGCGATTGAGGGGCGTGATCTCAACCCCATGTTGCAGCATTGGGGGCTGATCTTACATCCTCCTCTACTTTATCTTGGTTATAGTGGTCTCATGGTCGTTACCTCATTAGTCTTAGCGGCTCTTGTTGCGGGTAATTTTAGTCAAACCATTGCATGGCTTTGCTGGCGCTGGGCCGTACCAAGCTGGTGCATATTAACTTTAGGTATCACACTCGGTTCATGGTGGGCTTACAGTGAATTGGGATGGGGTGGCTGGTGGTTTTGGGATCCTGTCGAGAATGCCTCATTATTACCATGGCTAGCAGCAACCGCCCTACTACACAGCTTATCTGCATCACGAAAACAAGGAAATTTCCGCCACTGGTCAATGATGTTGGCAATTATGGCGTTTATTTTATCACTACTTGGTACACTGATCGTCCGTTCAGGCATACTCGTTTCAGTACATGCCTTTGCCCTTGATAATGTTCGTGCGTTACCGCTATTTTTGCTATTTATAATCATGAGTATGGTGGCCTTATTTATTTACAGTAGCAAAGCTCAAACCTTACCATCACGGGCCAAAACTACACTCACGACAAGAGAAATCTATTTACAATTATCTTTGATTTTATTTGTGGTGGTCTTATGTATCGTACTCCTTGGTACCCTATATCCAATGCTCTACAGCATGTTTGGCTGGGGGAAAATATCTGTTGGCTCACCTTACTTTAATCACGCTTTATTTCCTTTTGGGCTATTAATGCTCGCAGTTATTGGCGCTTGGGCGCTACATTACCCAAAAATATCTCCTCGATTTTTTTACTGGCGTTTATCTCTCCTTATTATCTGTACGATTGGCATTACGCTGTATTTTTGGCGTGAAGGAAAGCTGTTCTCCAGTATGATGGCTATCATGGCTGCATTACTGCTTCTTTTGTGGTTGCGACCATTTCGAGATATACAGCGCCAATTATCCTCCTTAATTTCACACTCAGGTGTCATTATCTTCGCTATAGGTATTGCTTTCTCAACAGTGAGTAAACAAGAAGTTAGTGCAAATATGACATTAGGGCACTCTATTTCACTATCAGGGTATCAGTTTACGTTTCAACAGCTACAACTTGAGGCGCAATCTCATTACACAACAGAAAAGGCCTTAATCACTGTTGTTCAAAAAGATAAATTAATCAGTACGCTTATGCCTGAACGTCGATTTTATACCGCCCGAAAAGAACTCATGATTGAGCCAAGTATGCATTGGGGATGGATACGAAACTGGTATGCCGTTTTAGGCGAAAAAACAGGAAATAACCGTTATGCACTACGCTTTTATGTGCAAGATGGTGTTCAATGGATTTGGGGTGGCGCTTTGATCATGTGCATTGGACTTTTTTGGGGTTGGATAAAAGGAAGAGCTAAGCATGTTTAAATTACACTACACCCCTTTATTCATTCTACTGTTCATGGTCACCTATATTGCAAAAGCTGATATCGTAGATACTTGGCAATTTACTCACCAAGAGCAACAATCTGTTTCATTACAAATAGCGTCACAATTACGTTGCCCACAATGCCAAAACCAAAATCTGCTCGAATCCAATGCCCCTACCGCTGTTAGCATGCGCCATCAAGTTTACAAAATGGTTGCTGAAGGCAAAACAGAAGCAGAAATTCTCGCTTTTATGACTGAGCGCTACGGTGATTTCGTTCTCTACAATCCGCCCCTGCGCATAGGGACGCTAGTATTGTGGCTATCGCCATTTATCGCTTTTATATTGATAATAATCCTAATTTATTATCGATATAAAAGCAGCCTCCCTAAGATTAAAAGACATTATCAAGACGTCATTACTCAACCCGCCTCACCGCAATGTCAGTTATCAAAACAGCTGACATCTGAACTTCCATTCAAAGTATCGCAAAATAGCGGTTCATGGTTGTTATCGCCTATTTCGCTGAATTTCACCCTCTTATTACTCTTATTTTTCACCGTTTCGGGTTATTTTTTATTGCCGCGTTTTAGTGAAAATTATAAAGAATATCAACGCACTGCTGACCCGTTGTATTTATTGACACCAATACAACAACAGCAAAGTGATCTTGCACGTCTACAAGATAATATCCGTAAGTCACCTAAAAATGGGGAGCTTTGGGCCATTCTCGGTGAATACTACCTCTATCAAAATAATTATGAAGATGCATTAATAGCCTATGGGCAAGCACTGAAATATACAGGAGAAAATGCACAACTTTATTCAGCTATTGCGACAGTCCTTTATTATCAATCAGGGCAACAAATGACGGAGATGACCGTAAAAATGATAGATAAGTCATTATCAATTGATAAAAATGAAGTTACCGCCTTAATGTTATTAGCTTCAGATGCATTTATGAATGCGAATTATGAAAAAGCAATTAGCTTATGGCAACAATTACTAGATAGTAATAATGATAGAGTTAATCGCTCACAATTAATAGAAGCTATTAATATGGCTAACACAATGAAAAACAATCGCTAATTTTCCTACTTTTAATTTATTACTCGCATTCCCATTAACTTTAAAATAAGAAACCAGTAAATAAAATTAATTATTTTAATTAAATTAACCATAACAATTTATTATAAATTGTAACTCTTTGTCTTTATTTGAGCATTGTTATTACATCTTCATATAAATACCCTTCTACTTATGCTATCTTAAAATAGCCTAATTCATAAGTAACTATTATTTATAATAATATAGAAAGAGTAACGCCATGAAAAAGAATATATTTTCATATTTAATTATTGCTCTTATTGCTGGAGGATCATTTGTTGGAGGTATGATGGCTAATTATACCCCAGATCTTGATATCGTTAAAAAATCACAAAAGGCTGTAGAGGACTTCCTCCCTTTTCCAGAAACGGCTGAGTATAAAAATGTGAATTACTATGAAATTCGTGAAACTCTTGATCATGGTATCCTTGGGTATGTATGTGGTGAAGTTCTTATCTTTAAAAGTGAAAATTCTTTTAGTTATAAAAGGTTTCTTGTCAAAACGTATATGCATAAAGATGGAAGAAACGTCGTTTCTATCCCTTTAATTGATCGCTCAGATAAAATTTTTCCTAGTGAAAATTTCAATTTTATCTGGAATCAATTCTGTCACGAAAGACCTAATAAAGAAGGGAGCAATAACAGATAAAATTATTAACAATATTTAATTTTTTCTGTGTTTATACACCATTACCCTTATCTTAGAATTCTCTTGGTTATTGTTGATTTCTTTCAATTCATGTCGATTTATTACAGAGATAAAAAATCAACAAATTGAATTTAAAAGAAAATTTAGCATAAGTCAGTGTAGGTTAACTTAATAATATTAACACTTGAAATGTATTTTGATACATAGATCACATTTTTATCATCCAAATTATATTGTACATTAGTATCCAGATAAGGGATGAGTGATGACAGCTGATCATTCAATCACAGAAATATTATGATATTGATAACATGGCATGCTTATATCATAGCAGATAAAGATACAACCAATTTACAAACACGCTATGCAAAATAATGCCTAAGTAAAAAAATAGCGAAATTATTGCCAAACAATAATTCAATGAAGTTAATCACGAGCCTCTCACCAAGAAGCGTATATTAAAGAGTGAAAAAGATAACGCATGATAAAAGAGCGCTCTAGACATCGAATTCACTCACTTGGCACTTTAAAGTTGCTACAAGTATAAGTAAATCTGACATCATGTATGATATAGTAGTGAAGAAAATAACCATAATACCGCTGTAAATTAAATCATGTAGTAGTGATTTCATTTGGTTAGAGTCCCTAAAGGGACTCTTTTTTTTATCTACAAAATATAAGAAAGTGTAATTTACTCTAACTCTCGACCATGCGTCTGTATTACTTTCTGGTACCACCAAAAGGATTTTTTACGTATTCGGGCTAATGAGCCATTTCCGTGATCATCTTTATCAACATACACAAATCCATATCGTTTACTCATCTCCCCCGTAGAGGCAGAAACCAGATCAATACACCCCCATGAAATATAGCCCATAACCGGTATACCATCCGCAATCGCTTCCGCTAATGCTTGGATATGTGCTCGATGATAGTCAATTCGGTAGTCATCAATAATTTCACCGTTTTCATCAAGCTTATCGTGAGCCCCTAAACCATTTTCAACTAAAAACAACGGTTTTTGATAGCGATCGTAAAGCATATTCGCTGTTAGCCGTAATCCCAAAGGGTCTATCCCCCACCCCCAATCACTATGTTGAATATAGGGAGAGGTCAATGATTTTTCAGCGTTAACTGACTGATTTTCATCTCTTTCCATATCCGATGCAGCGCAACGAGAGGCATAATAGCTGAAAGACACAAAGTCCACTGTATTTTTAAGAAGTTGCTCATCTCCTTCCACTATTTCTAGCGAAACCCCCTTTTCACGAAAAATACGTTGGGCATAAGCAGGATAAATACCACGTACCTGTACATCAATAAAAAACAAGTTTTCACGATCCTTTTCCATTGCCGCCCACACATCAGCCGGTTTAGGAGACCAAGGATAATAACCTCCGCCCGCTAACATGCAGCCAACTTGATTTTTGGCGTTAACTTCATGAGCAATCTTAGTCGCTAATGCACTTGCAATTAATTGATGATGAGCAGCCTGATATTTCACTTGCTCAATATTTTCATCTGCTTCAAACCATAATCCAGAAGACGAAAAGGGGGTATGAAGTAATAAATTAATTTCATTAAAAGTGAGCCAATATTTAACTAAACCATCAAAAGCTTCAAAGCAGGCCTTGGCATAAGTTGTGAAAAAATCAATCATCTTACGTTCACGCCATGAGCCATATTCAATCACCAAGTGCATCGGCACATCAAAATGACACAGGGTAACCAGTGGCTCGATATGATATTTTTTGCATTCATTAAATACGGCTTGATAATAAGCAATACCTTCTGGGTTTGGCGTAGTTTCATCACCTCGTGGAAATAACCGACTCCATGCAATTGAAGTTCTAAAAACCGAGAACCCCATTTCTGCCATTAAAGCAATATCACTTTTATATTGATGATAAAAATCAATGGCATCATGACTAGGATAATATTCATCTCTTTGTAACTGAAACCGTTTTTCTCTACCGATTTTTATGGGATACCTTTTTTCTCCATAAGGAATAACATCTGCGGTACTTAAGCCTTTCCCTCCTTCACTATAAGCACCTTCAGCTTGATTCGCTGCCATTGCTCCTCCCCACAAAAAACCTTGAGGAAATATCGTTTCAGACATGGTTACCCTCATATTTAAATAAGTTAACTATCTTTTTCAAAAATAGTAGATTCTATTTATTCCATCTAATTGTGGAATAATAATTTTAATAGGAGCACAAAAGTAAATTATTATCAAAATATAAACCAAGATAATATAATTAATATTTTATATAAATATATTTATAAGCCCACAATCACTTAAAAGAAAACTAACAATATATCGTCATTGAAAACAACTCAACAATGAGAAATAATTCTTTTTTGTGATTTTCCACACAAAAATAATCCATATCAAAATGCTTTATTTAATAAGATAGCCAAGAGATCAATTTATATTAAAAATAAATGACAGTCTTACAACGCTGACAAGGCGGAGAAAAGAGGAAAGAAAAAACACAAATAATTGATTTTATTAGAAACAAACCACAAAAAACCATAACATAGTCATTGATTGGGTAAAATTTATAAATAAATTTCACCATCAATGATAATACTTAAGTTAACATCAAAATTAATAGACGAAGAATAGTGTTAACAACGCACTGACATCACCAATAATATTGGTCTGATAAAAGAACTCAAATGGCGTACAAACCATTTTTATGCTAGAAGCAATGGAGTAGCCTAATAGTTCTGTCATATCAATAGATGGCATAATCTGTTCCTTGTTATCGAAAACATTACAATAGTGACATTGATTGTAATAATCAATCAGAATAGTGTTAAAATGCCGTGCTGTACTTTTAAAACCACATAAAAATCACTCGCTATAACGAAGTGAATACCCTTTTCGTTTACGCTTACTTTTAGCTATTATCTTTTCTTTTCAATGTGGACTCACCAATAACCGCATAAAATTACAACTTATCTAAAATAAAGCAGCTATGTATTAACGATGCTGTTTTAAAATCCCCCCTCTAAACAGTCATTAATAGAATACTTATATTAAATAGACAAAGTATTTAAACATAATAAAATAATTGTGATATTAATCACTTTCTAAATAGTTAAAACACACTAGGTAGTAACACTTAATTGTTTGATTTGTATTTTTTCATGAAAATAGGCCACAGCAACACACTAAAAAATTACATAAAATAACAATTTCTTTTCAAATCAATCGATTAAAATAAATTATACATCAGGTAATAAAACAAAATGTGTAATTAAAGTTCCATACCTTAATGTAATTATCAATATTATAAATCATTTTACCCATCATTTGAGTTAAATGTGCTAAAAAACAACAATTCTGATAAGTGATTTTAATATTAAATAGCACGAATAGCTAATAAAAGCTTCAATATTTTATTTAAATCATATACACTCATCGCGGAACTATAAAAAGGAATTGTTATGTTTAAAGTTATTGAATCATTTTTTAGTGAATTGTCTAATGCAATGACGGCAAATAGCCGGCGTATTATTGTCACCATTCTCGCGGTTGCAACACTCTTTACTACAGTTACAGTGGAGGCCATTAATATCTATTTTATTGCTGCATTCTTATTCATTAGCTTTTCCTTATATCTACCTGAAATATATAAGTTTATAATGAACAAGATAAACTAAAAGTTAGCCAGATAACACACATGCACTTATTTTTTGTTATTAGTTAGCAACTTATTACGTATTAACACCTAATTCACTTTATCCTAATACAAAATACAATACGTAATCAGTAAAAACAGCCAATATAAGCCGTCACTAATAGCACTAACAGGAATAAGAAGGATAGATGTTCACTCTAGTCTCGGTAACAGACTAAAACCACGCCTACTTTAAGTTTTCTTAAAAAATTGACATGGGCGCACTGTCCCACTCAACGAATCATGCCTGACCTAGTCCCTGAATATAATTGGTTAACCAATTATACATTAAACACTTAGCGATAAACCCTATCAGAATAGCTGCCTATTTAAATTTAATCATAGCTATTAGTCATATTTTATAAGTGAACACTCAAATAAACCATAATACTAAAAAAGAACTCATAACATCATACTTTTATGATCTTCAGCTTCAAAAACAAAAAAATAATACACTTAAATATCATATAGATACAGGCAAAAACCTCTTTAATGAATTCAATCAAATTTATTAAAATCACGATAATTTATAAAGAGATTAAATAATAAAACCACTTATTAATAAACTTCATCTTTAAATAAAAGTTTAATTATTTGTGATTTATTCCACATAATATTAATGATTTTTTTTTAATACATGATCCACTCATCAAATTTTACCTCTTTTCATTTTTCATAGTTGTATTCCTCATAGCGCACACCTAAAAATTGGTAAACCAAATAACAAAATTGATAAACCAAATTTATTCCATCCTATTCGAAAGGAAATAATAAAATGCTACGCCCTATTGAAACATCAACCCGAGAGATCAAAAAACTGGATGGCCTTTGGTCATTTTGTTTAGATACAGCAGATCTCGGTATTACCGCACAGTGGTGGAAATTTCCTCTGCCTGACCACCGAACCATTGCCGTACCGGGGAGTTTTAACGACCAATTTGCGGATAACACTATTCGTAATTATGTCGGAAATGTTTGGTATCAGCGCGAAGTCTACATTCCAAAAGGTTGGGAACATCAAAGAATCATCTTACGATTTGATGCCGTAACACATAATGCCATGGTATGGCTAAATGACCATTTCCTAATCCAACATCAAGGAGGTTATACCCCCTTTGAAACTGATATTAGCCACTTAGTTTCAACAAATGAAAAAGTACGAATTACCGTTTGTGTCAGTAATGAACTCACATGGCAAACCATTCCTCCTGGCATAGTGACTCATGACGAAAATGGCAAAAAAACACAAGTTTATTTCCATGATTTTTTTAACTATGCCGGAATCCATCGTAGCGTCATGCTCTATAGCACGCCAAGAGTATTTGTCGACGATGCCATTATCGTCACTGAGCTATCCGATGATAAAAGCCAAGCCTCAATTCATTGGGAAATCATCGCTAATGGTGAAGTCGCCATTGAGTTATACGATCAAGATAAAAAATGCGTTGCTTTTGGGAATGGCAAACACGGTGTATTGCAACTCAGCTCACCTCATCTGTGGCAGCCGGGTCATGGCTACCTATATACCTTGAAAATATTCGTTAATGATGCAAATCACTATGATGAATACCCTCTAAAAATCGGTATTCGCTCATTAAACATAAAAGATGAGCAGTTTTTAATTAATCATCAACCTTTTTATTTTACTGGGTTTGGGCGACATGAAGATGCGGATATTCGCGGAAAAGGCTTTGATTATACGTTTATGGTACATGACCATGCATTGATGAATTGGATTGGCGCCAATTCTTATCGTACCTCCCACTACCCCTATGCCGAAGAAATGCTTGATTGGGCAGATGAACACGGCATTATCATCATCAATGAAGTGGCAGCAGTCGGACTTAATTTAACTCTTGGTGTTAGCTCCGATGTTTGTCAGAAACCCCCCGTATTATTCAGTGATGAAACCGTCAATAGCGAAACCCAGCAAGCCCATTTACAAGCGATACAAGAGCTCATCAACCGCGATAAAAACCATCCTAGCGTCGTCATGTGGAGTATAGCAAACGAACCAGACTGCCAAGCCAAAGGCGCTAGAGCATACTTTGAACCATTAGTGCAAGCCACACGCAAACTTGATCCCACTAGACCCATTACTTATGTCAATGCCATGTCTGGAGACATTGAAAACGACATGATTATGGATCTTTTTGATGTTATTTGCCTAAACCGTTACTACGGGTGGTACCTAAAAAGTGGCGATTTAGAACGCGCCGAAAAAGCACTAGAAACTGAATTATTACAATGGCAAGAGAAGTTTCATCGCCCCATCATTATCACGGAGTATGGGGTCGATACCCTGCCCGGACTGCATTCCATGTATACCGATATGTGGAGCGAAGAGTTCCAATCTGCTTGGTTGGCAATGTACCACCGCGTTTTTGATCGCGTTAAAGCGGTTACTGGCGAACAGGTATGGAACTTTGCTGACTTTCATACCGCACAAGGTGTTTGGCGTGCTGGAGGTAATCGAAAAGGGATTTTTACTCGAGACAGAAAACCTAAAGGCGCAGCTTATTTATTAAAAAAACGGTGGAGTGAAATGAATTATGGGCAAAAACCTTTTCAAGGAGAAAAACAATGAATCAACAACTCTCTTGGCGTTCAATTATTGGTTATGGCCTAGGAGATGTTGCCAATAACTTTGCCTTTGCTATGGGGGCAATGTTTTTACTCAGTTATTATACCGATGTCGCCGGTATTGGTGCCGCAACAGCAGGTACCATGTTACTGGTTGTTCGAGTTTTTGATGCTTTTGCTGACGTTGCCGCTGGCCGTATTATTGATAAAACGCATACACGATGGGGGAAATTTAGGCCTTTCATCTTATTTGGTTCTGCCCCATTAATGTTCTTCAGCGTGCTGGTTTTTAGTGTTCCAACCGAATGGGCTCATAGCGATAAGGTCATTTATGCCTATGTCACTTATATGGCCTTAGGTGTTTGCTATAGTCTAATCAATATTCCCTATGGTTCCCTTGCTACGGCGATGACACTACAACCATTATCCCGTGCCAGATTAGGTGCAGCCCGAAGTATTGGGGGAGCCGTTACGGGTATCTTCCTGACACTTTTAATTACTCCTTTTGTATCAAGTGCTGGCGCTAATATAGCGTCAATTGAGATGGAAAAGGTCTATTTTTACGTGACATTAGGCTTAGCTTTCTTTGGTGTAGGGCTCTATTTTGTCTGTTTTAAATCTACCAAAGAAATTATTGTTAGAACTGACGTTCAACCATCACTAAAAAATAGCTTAAATACGATAAAACAAAATAAAGCATTAATGATCTTATGTTCAGCCACAATATGTGTGCTCATTTCAGGTTTTACCGTCAGTGCTTCATCTCTATTCTATGTTCGATATGTCCTCAATGACGTAACCTTATTCCCTATTATTTCATTAGTTCAAGGGATATTTGGTGCAATCACTTCAGCCTTGATCATGCCTATACTCGTTGCTCGTTTTGGCAAAAAAAATACATTTCTAATCGGTGGGATGATAGCCATCCTCGGTTATTTGACCTTCTATTATCTCTCGATATATCCACCAATGATTGCCCTTACCTCATATACAATAGCATCCATTGGGATGGGGATCGTCGTTACCGTATTATGGGCAATAGAGGCTGATACTGTCGAATACGGAGAATATAAAACAGGTATTCGCATTGAGGGCCTAACATATTCTTTATTCTCTTTCACTCGCAAATGTGGCCAAGCCATTGGAGGGTCAATTCCTGCCTTTATTCTCGAATACAGCGGTTATATTGCCAATCAAATACAAACACCAGATGTTATTTTTGGCATACGTATGTCAATTGCACTTGTACCATGTATTTTCATGTTACTCGCATTTGTGATCATCTGCTTTTATCCGCTGACGGATAAAAAGCATGCAGAAATTGTTGCCAAAATTGAATTGCGAAAAAAAGAAAAACTTGAGCAGGTCGAGACGGTAAAAAGCGAGTCATTAACGACATAGTCACTATTATATTTCACGGATCGGTTGAAATAGCGCCCGATTTAACTGATCCGATTCTTAAAATAGCAAATCCATCTTGTCACAATCAAATATCAATAAACGCATTGGCGCCCAAAGTAACATCTAGAGATAAAATTATCATTGAGTATGAGTAGAAAAGCCCTCATAAAGAGGGCCATCATCAAATAAGTTTTATCTAAAATCGATAAAGACTGAATGGTTTCACATCTAATGCAGGTTCTTTACCAAGCAGAAGATCTGCGGTAATTTCTGAAGAGACTGGACTTTCTGTCATTCCCCAACCTGTCGCTGTATTGATAACAAGGCCTGGATACTCATTAACTTGTGAAATGATTGGGTTTTCATCCGGCGCTATTGCCATAGCACCACTCCACTGATCAATAAGCTTAGAATCTTTAAATGCAGGAAATTCAGTTTTCAGCTTCTCGAGTGAAGCATTTAGCTCAGGGATATCTGGCAGTGCAGTCATATTTCGATACTGTTCGAACGGCGAAACCTCGTCTAAATTCCAATGTGTTGACTGCATAAACGAGTTAATTAACTGTTCGTTTAGTGAAATATGCACAGGGAAGTCAGGCATTGACAGTAATGGCAAATATTTATATCCATAAATAAAGGATTCTTTGACAACCGGAGCCACAATAACACGCGGAGAAGTGGCATAAGTGCCATCTGCTTGCTCGCGGAAGAAAATATTGCCCGGTAAAGCGACATTTCCACCTGGCGCAGTAGGTGAACCACTGATTAATTGTTGAGACTGGTAAGCAGGTAATGTTGGAACATCAACATTAAGATTTTGCATAAAGAGTCTAGACCATACCCCCCCTGCTACAACGACTCGTGAGGTTTTTATTGCCCCTTTCTCTGTCACAACATCAGAGATAACGCCTGCTTGGGTCTCTAAACCTCTCGCCGCACAATTTGTGTAGATTTTAACGCCTATCTTTTTAGCGTAATCAGCCATCACAAAGGTTGCAATTTCAGCGTCTAAACTACCGGAATCCTCTTCAAAACCAGCAATAGTCCAATTCGATGTAGCTCCGCGAAGACGTTGATTTAGTTCAGCACCTTCAATCATTCTGGTTTTAAAAGGAATATCGGAACCAACATTTTTGCTTCTTGCATCAATCCATTTTTTAACATTTTCTAAATCCTCTTCATCAAGAGGTACTTCCACTCTTCCTTGTGTACGATAACTGGTATCAACGCCGACTTTTGCATTCATTTCTCTCCAGCGCTGTTTACCAATATGGTGAAGGAGGAATGTTTCGTCAGGCATTTTATAAGTGATAACTTGGCCATAGAACCTAGAAGATTGTTCTCCCGCGATATTTCCTTTTTCTACGATCACAACAGACAATCCCCGTTCAACAAGGTTAATTGCCGTCATAATGCCTAAAATACCGGCACCAATAACGACAACATCTGCCTGCTTAGGTAGTGCCCCGGGAGTTCCTTCAACAAAACCATGTCTCGGTGTACCTGGAACAAATCGACCTTCACGCGTTAACATTGGCGTTAAAATTCCTGCACCGCCAGCTACAGCGACAACAGCCCCGCCGATAAGAAACTTTCTTCTCGTTATTGCCATTTAAATATCCTTTCCACAGACAAACTATATATCGAAATATAGTCATCACTTAATAATATTTGTAATGCAATTGTATTCCAAATTTAAATAAAATTAAATTTATTTGTTAAAAAATATTTTATTGAATGTTTATTCAAATAATGAAATTGATATAACGACAGGATATTTCCGAATAAAATCCGAGCAATTATCCAAACTAAAGCCTGATAAATTAGGCATTAAGAGTTTATGAGGAATATAACCTTAACGAGATACAACAAATAAATTATAAATCACTATGATTAAATATTTATTCACATAAACATGTAAAAATAAGCAAACAAAATAAACCTTAAAAATAACATAGGTATTATTTTTAATAGCATAATGTTTATAAAACGATCACTACTATGTAGATTTGAAATAAGCGTTCACTCATTCTTGCTCATTAAATTGACGATATCTATCACTGAACACATAAATAAAATCCGCCTCCCTTCCATAGGGGTAAATACTTAAATCCTTTATTGGAACGCTTTAATTTTATGCTGATTGTTTAATGAATAACCATGGATATTCTCATGAAATTGTTCATGAGGAAGTTGAATAAGAGTCATCATTAAGTAAATACACGAATAAACGGTAGCAATTCTCTTTTTGCCTACCGTTTATTTATTGAGCTTTTTGCGTTTTTTTGAGGCATTGTTTTAAGGTATTGTTTGAAACAGAGAGGGAATATCACTCTTTAGATAAAGGCAGGCCATCATCAACTATTTGCTTATTTAAAATAAATCCTTTGTACCATGCCTTATATTAAGAATAATATTGATACTAAAATAACCGTAATTATTAAAGGGATATTACTCGATTTCCAGCACAAGTGGCGTATATCAATAGTAATTTCAATACCGATATTGTTTCACTATAACATTCCTGTCAGAACGCCCACCGGACTATTCTCGACAAGCCGCTTATTACTCCTACGTTGATTGTTCTCTACATCACAAAAACCATATATTGAATATGGTTTTTATCACTTAAAACGATTTCTATGAGTTAGGGGAAATTTTTCCGCCTAACGCATTTTAGATACGAACAAGGATATTTAGATTATTTTTCTAAATACCCTTAACCTGTCAGCAAAATTATGACTGGTATTTTTTATAAAAATTTTCACCGCACATGACTTTAATAAAGTCACCACTCACTGTCGTGACAGATAGAGGCTTATCTTTAGCAACATAGATAAATTGCTTTCTGATCTTATCTTCTTCTTTGACCGCTTTTACTTGGCCATTCTCCATACGATCAGAATCATAATTCACACAATAACCAAGTGTATTTGATGATTTCTTATCCTTAACCACCATGATTTCATTATATTTAAAACGATAGCCTTGGTTTTCTTTAGCCAATTTATCTTTGGCTTTATCACTTCTGGCAAAAGGCGAAGATAAACGATTCACCGCATCCGCATATTCAGCATCCATTTTATGACTGACAAATTGCTGATCCGCTGAATTCGCCTTACTGTAAACAACACCTTGCTGGGTTGTTTTTATGCTATACGCTTCCCAGTCTTCTGATTCTTTAACAATAGAGCTAGAATCAGTCAAGATATTGGCGAATTCGCCCCACATATCTTTATTTGAACTACAGCCTGTAACTAGCAGTGTAGCAGCGCTAAGTAGAGTAATTGGTAGAATATGTTTTTTCATTTTGATCCTAAAAGTTATAATTAATACTGCACAAATAAATTGTACTTAATGATATCTTTAAAGATTTTTTATTGTATATAGTAAATATATAATCTGCAAACATACTGATTATCATTGTCCAAGATTAAACTAAAACAAAGCGCTATATATTGAAATAAATTTAGAATAAAAACCAATAATTCCAATTTAATTCGCAGTATAAAAAAAACGAGTGTCATCAATTTTAATTTAGATATTGATTCTCACAGAAAGCTAGCATTATAGTGACTTAGCTCTTATTCCCCAGATTAAACCCTGACAAAAATTTGATAAAAATTTGACATAGGAGCAAGATGAATAAAACATATAATGATGGCTTTATTTATATCTATTAATTACCATAGGAAAACAAATTTATCGGATATATCTTAATTAACTTAGATTTAATCTAACCGTCACTATCTATCGTTTTTAACATAGCGTACTACTTCAATAATTCTTGTCATCGATCTTAATCATCATTTTGTTTTATTTGCTAAGAGAGAGAAAGATGTCTAAAAGGTAAATAACTTTATCTTTTTTGGGTAAGCCATTGATAATCAGGAAGTATATCTTATTTTTACAGCAAATAGTAATAGCCCTCAAACTGAATTTGAGTTAACACTATTATTGATAAAATTGATTCGAGCAATCGGCTCATGAGCAGCTATTCCATTGCTGCATATTCTCTTATTGCTTATTCCAAGTGATGACATCAAGTATTAGATTCATTATCGCATAGTGCCAATTGAGTTGTTATCCACTGGCAAAATACTTTTGTTAGGAGATGATTTTCACTTTCTTGATGAATTAACCATGCCCAGTTAGCTCCCATAATACGCTGTTCAGTTAAAGGGAATAACGGTCCTATTGCACATGCCTTGTAGGCGAGTAATTGACTCATAAGGCCCACACCAAGCCACTGAATAACAGCATCGAATAACAAACTGGGATCTGAAAAATTTAAACTACCAGTGTTTGCCCTACATTTTCGCCACCACGTATACTTCCATTACGCCAATTCATCGAATTAATTTGATTTTTGGTATTGATCTAAGCGGGGAATGCCAATAGCTAATTGCAGCAACATACTGTGCGTACCGATATGAAAACCTAGCCCTATCTCCGAGAGTACTAGACTACGTCTTTGACGAAAAATAGCGATTATTCAAGAAAGCGGCCTAAACGAGCTGTGAGCTTCAAACACGCATCACGCATTTAAAGGCGGTTAATATTTTAACATCGCTGACAAGCCTATCTAATCAACACTCCGCTAATTATATCGCCAGATTTTATAGGCTTTGTCATCACCCGCAGCTCAATAGAACGTCACCTTTGTGGTACTGTTTTTTTTCAGATGGATCTTCTTACCATTCGAGTCGAGCGTTAGAACAAAATTACATTGAGATGGAATATTTTGATGATCATAATGACACTTAGAATCGACTTGCAATATAGTCTGACCTAAAGCCCGAATTTCCATTAAATGGTCAAAAGCTTTGCTCATATCTTTACCATAGGTGATTCTAGTTTCAGAAATGACATCATCACCTTTGTAATATTTTATTGCGATAGGTAATTTAAACTCATTGTAAATATTTTCACCAAATTTTTCTTTGGTGTCAGCCAGTATTGAACCGGTAATAAAACCATCTTTATTGTATTGATATATCAATTCACCATTAGTGTCCTTCCTTGATATTATCTCACAGTTATTACCTATGGTCATTTCTACTGGCCCATTAGCATCCATACCTATTAACTTATTTTTTACTCTTTCTACAAAAAGGTAATTATGAAGACCACTCAGGTACTCATCTTTTTTCTGATTTAAGCTAAAACTCTCTACACAACCATCACGGCCAATTTTTAATTTTGATTCATAGTTGATAGTCTTATCTTCATTATAAACCGTTGATTTTATTTCTTTAACATTACCTTTGACTGGATTGAAGTCATATAACTCTGCCATGTTGAACACAACAGGATTGTACTCTTGTTTGTCAAATGCTGAGGATTCAAAAGATATAAAAAAAGTTAACGGTACAACTAACGCTATATATTTATTATTCATTTAATTTTACACCTTTAATCTACTAATATGCTGTGAGTCATTCTTAATTATAATCATGTTGATTTATTGTTAATATTGTCGATTTTTATAGGCTGAAAATAACATAGGTAAATTTACTTAGAGCAAAAGATTTCAATGTATATATTTAAAAGTACGTATTTTTATTACGCTATTATACTCATAAATTTAACAAATTATTGTAAAAAGATCATTAACGATAAGAGCTTTGAAGGTTATTCTTGCGGTATATAAAAAGCTTAGAATTCAATAGAAAAGCGGTTATTTATTGGTAAAATTCCCCTTGTGAAGGAAAAGATTGCCAGCAGCCCTTTAATTTGAACACTTTATCTGTCTTAGCGATTAGACTCTTTTGAGCAAAAACCGCAGTGCCTAATCAATCATTCTTTCTAATTATGCCCACACATACGTAGATTTCAATAGGCTAAGTCACCCTAAATATAGGGTAATAAAACTAATTTATTGATTTATTTTAAGTTTTTAAGGGAGTTAGTAAAATCGGGGAACATCGAAATGGTACGCCCTACAGGGTTCGAACCTGTGACCTACGGCTTAGAAGGCCGTTGCTCTATCCAGCTGAGCTAAGGGCGCATCGAAAAATGCTTCAACCTATCTGGCTGATAGCGTGGGATTATACGGTTGCTACGCGCTGAGTCAATGAGTTTTCTCTACTAAAATAACTATCTGCTCATTTTATGTTACAGATAGAACTGACATTAACGCGAACTTCTGACAAAATAGAGGTATCCCCAAGTCTCATTTATGGATTAAGTCACAGATGTTAGCAAAAATTATTGATGGGAAAACGATTGCGCAGACAATTCGGCAGGAAGTTGCCCAAAAAGTACAACAACGCATAGAACAAGGAAAACGCGCCCCTGGTCTTGCAGTTATCTTAGTCGGTGCAAACCCTGCTTCACAAATTTATGTTGGTAGCAAACGTCGCGCTTGTGAAGAAGTTGGTTTCCTATCTCGTTCTTATGATTTACCAGATACAACCACAGAAGCAGAACTCCTGAAACTGATAGATGATTTAAACCAAGACCCTGAAATTGATGGTATTTTAGTTCAATTACCGCTTCCAGCAGGTATTGATAACGTAAAAGTCATTGAGCGCATTCATCCAGATAAAGATGTTGATGGGTTCCATCCGTATAATGTTGGTCGTCTATGCCAGCGCGCACCTCGTCTGCGTCCTTGCACACCAAGGGGGATTGTTACCCTATTAGATCGTTGTGGTATTAATACCTATGGTCTAAATGCCGTTATTATTGGTGCTTCAAATATTGTTGGTCGCCCAATGAGCTTAGAACTTCTGCTTGCTGGCTGTACAACCACAGTAACCCATCGTTTTACGAAAGATCTCGAACAACACGTCCGCAATGCGGATTTATTAGTTGTTGCTGTCGGTAAACCTAACTTTATTCCCGGTGAATGGGTCAAACCTGGCGCCATCGTGATTGATGTCGGTATTAACCGCCTTGAAAGCGGTAAAGTGACAGGAGATGTTGACTTTGATGAAGCTTCAAAACATGCATCTTGGATCACCCCCGTTCCTGGCGGCGTAGGGCCGATGACAGTCGCAACATTAATCCAAAATACGTTACAAGCGTGCGAAGAGTATCACGATATTTAATTTAATCAGGGAGCTGTCATGGATATTTTTAAACTTGAAGGTCACCCACACATTGAATTGTGTGATTTGCTGAAAATAGAAGGCTGGGCGGAAAGTGGCGCAATGGCTAAAGCGATGATCGCTGAAGGTTTAGTTCAAGTTGATGGCGTGGTAGAAACGCGTAAACGTTGCAAAATCACCGCTGGGAAAATCGTCTCTATGGACGATCAAAAAATCAAAATTCAAGACTAGTTAAAAAATAATAAAGTAAGCTGATCTTCCATTTCGGCTTACTTTTATATTTCACGTGCTATTTTTAAGCACGATCATACATAATGATACAACCAAGTAATACAATTATAAAAATAGCGATTTATCATATAATGAATCAAATCACTGAAGAACCAACCCCTACATAAAATGAGTATGTTTCGATCACCCCTTCCCTTTACTTAAATCATATTTGTAAAAATAGTTTTATGCACTTCTCTGATTATCGTATTGCTTTAAAACACTTATTTATAGACAACATCAAGCTCCGCGGTTCCCGTTGCTTTACCTGGTTTTTCAGTGCCATTAGGGCATAACGACCAAACGAGAGGTTGCGTCTGTGAAGCTCCGGACGTATTCGCCCCCAATAGCATAAAATTTAAACCTTGGTTCTTTTCTGAAAAAGGAATGCTTGACGCTCTATCCAAACAACCAACAGCGTCAGTTGCTGCATTACTACCTATATAACCGCGGACTAATCCTCCTATTGTGCCATCACCATAATGCAAACTAATTGCATGAGTTCCCACTAACATTGATGGCGCGACAGGTGTTCCAGAAATACCAATTTGAAAAGCTCGGCCATTATTAATGCCACAGTTAACCGTGATTGAAGATGTCGGATTAATAACAGGCAGCCCTTTTGTCGTATCGAATGTCACTTCTGTCGGCGTAGATATAGAGCAAGGGGGATAACTAACGGTTAGTGTTCCACCTTCAAAAATTTGTTGGTTGACTAAATCACCGTTACTTGTAGCCGCTTTTATGAGATAAAGATTCGGTAATGTATAAGACCCAGGCTTTGCATTAGGCCCTACATATAAAAAGAGTTTACCTTGTATTGAAGCCTTATTATTTTTTTTCTGTGGATTCCATACGTGATCCGTTGGTTCTGGCCAAGCAGAGCCACACCACATTGCAGATGGCACTTGTGTTGGAGTGACAGTATAACTACCGTTACTACTCCATGTGCCTTTTACAGTAATATCTTTATAATTTGCAGATGCGGGTTGCGCTCCAGCGCCAACTGACGCTACCCCTGTTGCATTGGTACTTTGGAGACCAATAATGATATCTTCCGCGACTTTATAACCTTTCATATTACCGACAACAGCTTCATTCGAATTTGATAAACAGTTGTATGCTGTTGAGGATGTATGCACCGCAAAACCATCGGCCCTATTTGCCGCAGCTGAGAATGCACTACTAATTGATGTTAATGTAACTTCTGCATTTACATTACCAAGCGATATAACACTTTCACCCGGTGTCGCGTTAATATTGACTGCCAATGCAGAAGAAGGCATAAAACTAAATGCTATCACTGCGCTAGTAACATATTTATGAAGTACTAAGCTCATAACGGCTTTATATTTTAAATAATGATATTTCATAATCAGTCAAATACCTTAATGCGTTTTGTTATTTTACCGGAGCACATGTGTAAGTTACTTGGCGTATTGGTTGATCGACGTCTAACGTCACATTCGTTAAATCAAAGCTAACCGTGCATTGTTTTTCTGCGGATTCCCCCCATTTAACGAGAAGTTTCCCTTTTTCCGGCAATCCAGTTAAATAAACTAATCCTGCATCACCCACAATGCTGCTGTAGTTATCCGTTGTATGTTGGAGACTGGCTATGGCACCAAACGGAACTGGACTATTATTTTTAATAATCGTCATTAATACTTGGTAGCCTTTTTTGGTCGTGAAATTAACGGGGACAACAGCCCCTTTACTTGGATAGATATTGATATTCGTTTGCGCCACATCGACATCATCAGGCAATGTCGTTGGATCGATACTAATGCTATTTCTTCTATAATCGGAAAGGTAAGGCGCTATACCATAACCTCTCCAGTCAGAACGAGCAGACCCATTATTAATGCTGACATCCGGTGCATCAGGTAAGTAAACCAGAGCTACCGATTCCCCCATATTTTTTGCTAATGTCAGCCCACCAGAATGGAGTAATAAGCCGCCATTTGCGTTCATATTAAATGTTTGAGTCTCACTGCTATGACTATAGCCAGCAGTAACGCTGCCCTTACTTCCTTGGTAACCAACGTTAATATTGCTGTTATTAACACCGTCTTTGTTTTCCCAACTTTGGGAAGCGCTATAGGTTAAATCACCACTCATTAAACTGCCATTAATCCCTGTTTGGATTTGCGATCGTCCATTATTATCGCGAGTGTAGTAGCTAGTTGAATAAATAGACTGTAAAGACTCCGAGTGGCCAAATATGCTAAATGGGATACTTATATTAAAGGAAATTTGCCTATTTTCAGGCCAACTGCCATTATCATCTTTAATTCTATCGATACTATAGTTAGCACCGTAACTTATCCCCTTATAATTATTACTGTAGCCAATCGAGCCACCCGTTTGCGTTCTAGAACTCCCCCAATAATCATCGCGAGTTGCTCGCACATAAAGGGTTCCCCAATCTCCCATGCGTTGACTGACTTGAGTTTGAAAACTACTACGCCGTCTTTGCATTGCCCATGGGTAAACGCCCTCTTCAAGCTGATAGCCTTCAGAGTTAAATTCACTGAAATTATAATAATTGCGTGTTGAATAACGTAGTGCAGTAAGGTCAATGGAAGTTCCAGTGCTCATCATACTTTTCGAGTAACGAAGACGATAAGATTGCCCCGTTTTTCGTGAATCACCGTTTAGTTTTGCAATAGATGATGTAACATCAAGTGAAACAGCACCTATACTGCCTAATGAAATTCCCGCCCCTATGTTGGCCGCTTGATAGTCTTCAGCCGCTAATACACCACCATAAACCGTTGTATCATTCGGTAATCCGTAAACCGCCGTGCCTAATAAAAACTCTGCCTCACGAGAACTATTTGTCACGTTTCCATCGTAGCGGCCAGCAGTAATTTCATATTTCCAACCACCAGGCCTTAGCATCACTGGTAATGATGAATAAGGCACAATAAATTTTCTCTCTGTGCCATTCGCTTCAGTGATGGTGACATCATAGTCCCCTGAAAGCCCAGCTTCTTGAATATCATTAATATAAAAGGCGCCAGGCGCGACATAGGTTTCATAAATAACATTACCATTTTGACGTACAGTAACCCTTGCATTACTGTTCGCAACACCTTCAATAGGAGGTGCATAGCCACGTAATTGACTGGGTAGCATCTCTTCACTGGAGCTTAATTTTAAACCGCGAAAAGGAACGCTATCAAAAACATCCCCCCCAGTGTTATTTTCACCCACTAATAAAACTGAACGTAATGCAAATAATTCACGATACAGATAAGTATTGGTAAAACGCGTATAACGTTGATGTTCCTTCTTTTGCGCTTGACCATCCGTATTCTGTTGGCTATGAGTAATGGTGCTACGTAAACGCCATGCCCCGGCATTAAGACCGGCTCTCACCGTTGCAAAAAAATTATCGCTTTTTCTATTTGAACTCAGTTTTGATTTATTTTCAGTATGTCCATAGCTGAAACTATAATTAGCCATCAGTGCAGGTACGCCATAATCCAGCAAATCAGGATCTAATGATTCGTTATGACTTGCTTTCATGGCGACTTGAGGGATGCTAATTTCTAATTCCAAAATAGCGATATTAAAATGCGTCGATGCATCTGGAATTAATGCCGATAAGTTATCAATAGAATAATTTTCTGGTAAGTCTTTTGTTTTTGGTAATTGTTTAATGTTCACCCCATATTTCTCTAAAAATGCGGGGGTTAATACAGGTGATACAACTCCCTGATTATTTTCCTTGAATGTAACGGGCAGTTGCCCAATCCCAACTTGGTTTATATAAACAGAAACGAGATATTCACCCGGTGCAATACTGCCTTTTTTAGCATAGGCAGATAAGTCAACTTGATCCGTTTCGCCCATCGCTTGTAAAAATGCCGGATCAAAATAATCCTCTGCTACCGCAGAGTGAATGCTTAACATCAAGCACAACGCAATAGGATGCCATACAAATTTAGTAGGACTTACGCAAACAGGTGATATGTGCTTATTTCTATTCATATTTATATCCATTGACTTATCAATAGCAAAATGAGGCCTAAAGCAGTAAGTGCTCTTTTTTACTTGTTTTCATTTCAATAAAGAGAACTGAATAATGACAATTCGCTCGTATATTGCTGTGTTACCCCACCGTCCCGATCAATTAACGTCCATATCAGTTCACCTGTAGTATTTTCAGGTAATGGATATTGTTGTTGCCCCATTGGTGGAACCATTTCAAATAAAGATGAGGGGTCTATAATGTTATTTCCCACCTTAATTGAATCGAAAGTCACATAATAAGGTGTTGGGTTTTTTACGACTAAACGACCTTTATCTCGATAAAAAACGAGTTTCTTTGATATTTCATCATCACTATATTTTGGTAATCCATCTGGTCGATAAAACAGTTTTAGATGGTTTTGTGTTGCAATAATAATTTGTGATCTTGCTGCATTACCCTCTTCTTTTTTCTGATTCGGTATTGCTCTTATATTAAGAGTAAATAATGACTCACGATCTTTGGGCATTTTATGGTTAATCGCTTTAATCATTAAGACTACTGAGTCTTTTTCATTAACTTTTTCTAATGGTGGCAGTACAATAAAATCAGGTTTCTTTTGCCCGCTGGCATTTGGTTCTGTTACCTGAGACTGCAATAAATAAGCCATATTGCTGTAATTAGTCACTTTAAACGCGACGCCCTTTTGAGCAGACTCAGGATAAATGACTCTCGTGGATTGCATTGCAATTCCATCATATTTAAGCGCGTTTTGGCTGTTTGATGTGATTGGCAATAGCCATATAAAATGAAAAAATAACAAAGCACGCCATGATGAAAATTTCATTATTTTTTCTCTCCACCTTTCAAGGCTTGATGGTATTCTCGACTTTCTCCACCAAAATCATTCATCACTCTCCAAGTTATATCTTTAGCCTCTTGGTTAATTTGGTATTTTATGTCTGAAAAAGGAGCAACCATCATTCCTGCACTTTGATTATCTATTTGCTTTCCATTTACCTTTAGTGAAGAGAATGTCTGAAAATAAGCCGTTGGATTATTCACAATCAAGACATTTCCTTTTTGCTGATAAGTCAGCTGTGATGGTGCCTGATTTACGCCGCTAATAATATTTTCGGGTCGGTAAAATAACTTAATAACCATTTGTAAGCCAAAAGAGACTTGCGAATAACTTTCACTACTTTCTGTTAATTCATTCTTTGGTACGCTTGGTATCGCTAAAAAACTTAAATAAAAAACAGATTCTCTATCAGTAGGTAGATGCTTTATTTGATTAGGCATAATCACTACTGTATTTTGGCTTTGTGATTCCATTCTAAATAAAGGTGGATTCACTAAAAAAGGTGCTTTTTCTTGACTGTCAGGTGAAATCAATGCATTAACCTTAACTAAATAGGTATTATTGCTACGATTTTCTATTGTTGCCTTTGTGCTCTTCGCCGTCCCTAAAAAAATAACACGTGTTTGGTTCAGCAATACGCCGCCATCCGCAATAGCGATATTAAATATGCAACTAAATAATAAAGTTAATAACACTAAAAAAAGTTTCATCATTATTTTCAGTCATAAAAAAATTGAAATGTTACTGTGCTATGGAGTTTTCCACCTTGTAATTCACCGCTACAATTCCCACATGAAATTGTTGTCGTAAACGGTATTTTCGTTTTATTTAATATCGATAATGGGCTATTAGCCGTCCAAGTCGCATTAACCCACCCTGTTTCAGCTAAATTATTATTTGCTTTGAAATAGCTGTTTCCCTCTGTAGTGAGTAAAAAACCATATCCTTTCGCTGTTGAACTGGCTGAATTTACATATAAAGGGCTACCACCAAGTGTTAAGCTTTCACCTGATACTTTAATTTTAGGTGTATAGTGAGTTAAGCTTTTACTATCACAATTAATAAAATCTAAGGTAAATTTTTCTTGTACCGCTGTTCCATTCTTCACATTCGAGGTCAAAATACTTGCGCCGTTATTAAATTCAATAATCGGCTGGCTGACACTAATTTCGCATGTGCCTTGAAGATACTCCGCTGAAAAATGAATGCGAATTGGCTCTGCTTTTACTAAGGCTATATGCCCCAGATAGTTTAATGTAATGACCAACAAAGCAAATTTCATAATCCGCTGTAATTGTTTATGCAAGATGAAAAAATTCTGCACAGTTGCCCCTTACTTCTCACTGAAAAAGAACGGTAAATGTAATATTGGCTTTTAAAAAATCAGGAGTAACCGTGTTCTCTACGCTGACAAGCCCAATTTCAAAATACTCCGTACTTGAGAATTGATTCGATGAATTTAATGGTGTTAAGGCAACCTGCTTACCTTGATTTTCTAATGCGTCATCATTATAAAAATCATTTAATCCACGTGTTTTTATCTTCCGCTGGATCATAAATCCTGTTCCATTAGGAGCGCCGTCTAAAAAAACTTTATTATTACCGCTATACGGCGTTATGCCTTTTAAACTTAATAACGGTGTTGTATTCCCACCTTCACATGAAACTTTTGCTGTAATCGGTTGTATTTCAACCGTTGTTTTTGCCGTTGGAAAATCGGTAACACTGTAAGGCTTAAAGTCCAGTGACTTTTCTGATAACTCAATAGCGCAGCTACCATCAACTAAAGACGCTGATAAATCGACTTTTGCAGTACTCTCTGCATGAGCATGACTGATATTTACCAACATCAATGCCAGAAATATCGATGACAGTTTATTGAACCGAGCCATTGAATTGATCCCTTCCGCCAAAGTCATTGATTGCGCTCCACTGCACCTTGCCTTTTTGGTGAATATCTTGATACACCACATCACTAAAAGGGGCGATCATGGTATTACCTAATTTGGGATTAAGCTTAACCAATTTATTAGCCACTTTAATTTCACTGAGCGTGATGTAATAAGGTGTCGGGTTGGCCACTTTTAATCCATTAGAGTGCAGAGAGAATTTCAATAACCCCATCGCCTCTTTTTGGCTAATAGAAAACTTAACAGGTCGATAAAATAGTTTGATCGTATTTCCCGTTGCAATTTGCAATGTCCCTGCCAAGTTAGGGTTTGCTTTATCATCAAGCTTATCTGTTGCTGGTAATGCTATTGCTCTAAAATAAAAAATAGATTCACGATCTTTTGGTAAATCATTTTTAATTCTGAGAATTTTAACCTGATTTAAATTATTAGGTTCCAAGCGAAACATAGACGGTGTTGTCACAAATTTATCTTGAGCGACTTGTCCTTGTACATCACGATAAATTTGTGTACGAATTAAATATGGCGTATTCGAATTGTCTTCGCTTTTGATAGTAATGTTCGCACCTACATTGTCCCTACTCTCATTATAAATAATGCGAGTTCCATGCAATATAATCCCCGCTATTGCTGAGGTTGAACTCAGTAATAATAACATTGTTCCAATCATGCCAAATACTTTTACTATCATATCCCTACACCTAATAATTTATTTCACATTAAAATGAAGCGCAGAAATCTGCGCTTCAAGTATTACGAGTTACTCAGATGCATAAGCAATAATAATTGGCGCTGAATATGAACCAATAGCAGGCACAGCATCAGTCGAACCCATACCAACCTTGAAAGAATAATTAGTTGGTTGTGTTGCAGATACCGTTACAGGAATGGCTTTATTAGCAACAACTTGGTCTGTTTTGCCATCTTCTTGCAACATAAAGCCAACTGTAGGGTCGCTACCGATAAAGATATTTTTTGCTGTGTTAGCCGTCGTGGTTGTGCCTTGTACATATAAAGCACCTTTATCTGAATCCGCACTACAATTTTCTAATGATACAACAAGCGCCGTATCACCATTTTGTACATTGGGTGTAAAGCTATTTTGAGCAAAAGTACCAACATTAAATACTGAGTTGCCACCATTTGCAGTGACATTACAAGTTACCGCGGTAATTACACCATTCAGTGTAATATTATCGCTATTATCACCAGCAGCAGCACCAAAGCTGACGCCAGTAAATAACATCGCTGTAATTAACTTAGTTTTAAAAGCCATGATATTCCTCATGAACAAGTAGTGATTAATAGAGCTTAAGTAGCCTCATAATAAATTCAAAATAAATAAGAAATAAAAGATCAGTGTAAGTAGAAATAATATTTACCCCTACCTATTAAAATAATAAATAAAAATACATTTATGTAAACACCTGCTTTTTTAATAATGATAAAACTAAAGCTCATTATATTATTTTAACATTTATTTAAATCTAAATTTTCATTTAAAATACTATCAGTGAGCCAACCAAAGCAAAAATAAAGAAATCTAAATCCATAATAGTCAGTTTTAGACTATAAAGTTGAAATATAAAATTATATTTCATTAATTTGGTAGTTTTTTGTGTTAATTAAGTATTAACACTTAATTTTGTGAGTTTATAGTCACTCTAGATAATTAAATAATGTTGCTACTTTTGAAATATTATTTATCAAAATAGCTCAAAAAATTAATTAAGCCCGTTGCGTTACTATTAATAACATTTGAATTTTTATACTATTAATATTTTAAAAGCCGATATCTTTTAAGTGACTTAATTGGAATTTTTTAGCTGAATCGATACCAGCTTTATTTATTAATCCATAAATAAAGTGGGATGTTAAATGCAGAAAAAGGGAATAAAAAAACCCGTTAAAAATATTTTAACGGGTTAATCTAATCGTATGAGAGGTTATTTACGGCGCCAAGTTGTTCCTTGTGCACCATCTTCTAGCACAATTCCCATTGCCGTTAATTCATCACGGGCTGCATCGGCTAAAGCCCATTCCTTATTTTTACGGGCGTCATTACGCTGTTTAATCAGTGCTTCAATTTTAGCAACTTCTTCATCGCCTTCACTTTGTGCATTACCTTGCAAAAAGGCTTCCGGCTCTTGTTCAAGTAATCCTAATACACTGGCTAATTGACGCAATTCCGCTGCCAATTCATTCGCAGCAACCATGTTTTCTGCTTTTAAGCGGTTAATTTCGCGAGCCATGTCAAACAGGACGGAATAAGCCTCTGGTGTATTAAAATCATCGTTCATCGCTTCTTCAAAACGGTGCTTAAATACTTCACCACCCGCAGGAGCCACTGATTTATCTGTACCACGAAGCGCGGTGTATAAACGCTCTAAAGCCGTACGAGCTTGCTTTAGATTCTCTTCAGTATAATTTAATTGGCTACGATAATGGCCAGATAATAAGAAATAACGCACGGTTTCAGGATCGTAATATCCTAGTACATCACGAATAGTAAAGAAATTATTCAGTGATTTAGACATTTTTTCACGATCAACCATCACCATCCCTGAATGCATCCAGTAATTCACATAAGGACCATCATGAGCACAGGTAGATTGCGCGATTTCATTTTCATGATGTGGGAACATCAAATCAGAACCCCCACCATGGATATCAAAGTGATTACCCAATGCTTTACTGTTCATCGCGGAACACTCAATATGCCAGCCAGGGCGACCTAAGCCCCATGGTGATTCCCAGCTAGGCTCACCTTCTTTTGACATTTTCCATAGTACAAAATCCATTGGGTTACGTTTAACATCAGCAACTTCAACACGCGCCCCTGCTTGTAGTTGTTCTAGATCTTGACGAGATAATTGCCCATAATCTTTATCTGTTTTCACCTCAAACATCACATCACCGTTTTCTGCCACATATGCATGGCCACGTTTGATCAGTAAGTCAGTGAGCTCGATAATTTCTTTAATATGCTGTGTTGCGCGAGGTTCACTATCAGGTCTTAGGATATTGAGAGCATCAAAATCCTTGTGCATTTCAGCTAGCATGCGAGTCGTTAACGCATCAACTGTTTCATTATTTTCAGCAGCACGTTTGATAATTTTATCGTCAATATCCGTTACGTTACGTACATAAGTGAGGTCATAACCCAGATAGCGTAAATAACGGCTAATGGCATCAAAAGCCACAAATGTACGACCATGACCAATATGACACAAATCGTAAATGGTGATACCACACACGTACATCCCTATTTTCCCTGGGTGAATGGGTTTAAACTCTTCTTTTTGGCGACTCAGTGTATTAAAAATCTGTAGCATCTGGACTATTCCGTTAAATGTGTACGTGTTTATCACCCATATACTCGACTCACTCCCAGTTACCGCGCGACGGATAGCATTCGCTCATCCTATGCTAGTATTTCGGAAGCTGCTCGCGATAGACCTATCGTGAATTCGCATCTCAAACTCTTTGGAGTATCGCTGGTTCAAGCTATTAAGGGATATTTCAATAAATATAAGGTATCTACCTACAAAATAGAATGATATTGAACCCTGAACACTATCAGAATGCAAGAAATACACATGATCTTTGTCATACTATCGCTATCGTTCAACGCATTGATAACCTAGACAGTGACTTCAAGTCGGGTTTTATCTGTGATATAAACTTCCTGACAACCACGCCTTCAACAGAAGGCGCAATAAATACAATTATTCAGGATAGCTATTATGGTGACTTTTCATACCAATCACGGTGACATTGTTATTAACACTTTTGACGATAAAGCTCCAGTAACCGTCGAAAACTTTTTGAATTACTGCCGTGAAGGTTTCTACAATAATACCATTTTCCATCGTGTCATTAATGGTTTCATGATCCAAGGCGGCGGTTTTGAACCTGGCATGAAACAAAAAGCAACAAAAGCACAGATCAAAAACGAAGCTAATAACGGCTTAAAAAATAATCGTGGTACTTTAGCCATGGCTCGTACTAACGATCCACACTCAGCTACAGCACAGTTTTTCATTAACGTTGTTGATAACGACTTCCTTAACTTCCGTTCAGAACACCCTGATGGTTGGGGCTACTGTGTATTTGCAGAAGTTGTTGAAGGTATGGACGTTGTTGACAAAATCAAAGGGGTTTCAACAGGTCGTAGTGGTTTCCACCAAGACGTTCCACGCGAAGATGTTGTGATTGAAAAAGTGACTGTTAACGAATAATTCGACGCATAATATGTCCACTTATATCATTGCAGACCTGCATTTGAGTGAAGATGAACCGGCGATTACCGCCGGTTTTATGAATTTTATTCACCAACAAGCTATTGATGCCGACAGCCTGTATATCCTCGGCGACTTTTTTAATTATTGGATTGGTGATGACGATAAGACTCAGCTCCATCAACAAGTGGCTGAAGCCTTAAAAAGCCTTACTGACCGTGGTATCCCTTGTTACTTTATTCATGGAAACCGTGACTTCTTACTAGGCAAACGTTATGCCAAGCAATGTGGCATGACGATACTTAACCAAGAAACATTGCTTGAACTTTATGGTCAACGCGTGTTGATTTTGCATGGCGATACACTGTGTACCGATGACCAAGCTTATCAACGTTATCGTCAAAAGGTCCACACACCATGGATCCAACGTGTATTTTTAACTTTACCTCTATTTATCCGCCGACGTATTGCTGAAAAAATGCGTAAAAATAGTCAATATGCTAGCAGTATGAAAGCCGAATCAATTATGGATGTCAATCAGCAGGCCGTTATTGCAGCGTTAGAACACTATCAAGCGGACTGGATGATACATGGTCATACCCATCGCCCCGCTATTCATGAAATTGATGTCGCTGATAAACGTTATTATCGCGGCGTTTTAGGTGCATGGCATCATGAAGGCTCAGCATTTGTGATAAATGAACAAGGTATTGAGCTCATTTTTTTCCCTTTTTAATCTCTGATACGGTAACTCAGTAAATTGCTCAACCCGCATTCGTTTGCTGATATTTTAACCACGCAAACGTTTTCCTTAGCGAATTACCATGATATGATCGGGGCAATTCATTTTTCCCACCTCACGGTGAAAATTTATTAACCACAGGGATTACACAAAATGACTGCTCAATCTGCGGCAAAAATCGCTATTGTTATGGGTTCTAAAAGTGATTGGACAACCATGCAACACGCTGCCGATGTCTTAACCGAGCTGCAACTGCCTTTCCACGTTGAAATTGTCTCAGCACATCGTACCCCCGACAAACTATTCTCCTTTGCGGAACAAGCAAAAAAAAATGGCTTTGAGGTGATTATTGCAGGAGCCGGCGGAGCCGCTCATTTACCGGGTATGCTTGCAGCAAAAACCTTAGTTCCTGTGTTAGGTGTTCCAGTACAAAGCGCTGCGTTGAGTGGTGTCGATAGTCTCTACTCTATTGTACAAATGCCTAAAGGTATCCCTGTAGGTACACTGGCAATCGGTAAGGCCGGTGCTGCAAATGCGGCACTACTGGCCGCACAAATTCTTGCGAATACTGATAAGGCGCTATTTGCTCGCTTAGCCGCTTGGCGTGAGGCGCAAACGAATGATGTGCTTAACAACCCTGATCCTCGGGAGGCACAATGAAACCCGTCTGTGTCCTTGGTAATGGTCAATTAGGCCGCATGTTGCGTCAAGCAGGTGAACCGCTTGGTATTGCTGTATTTCCTGTTGGGTTAGATGCGGAACCTGAAGCCGTTCCCTATCAACAAAGTGTTATCACCGCAGAAATTGAGCGCTGGCCTGAAACACCACTGACTAAAGAGCTAGCACTTCATAATGCCTTTATTAACCGAGATATTTTTCCTCGTTTAGCAGATAGATTCCCACAAAAAAGCCTCTTTGATTCGCTGGGTTTAGCCACCGCACCTTGGGCTTCTCTTGACGCTAAAGCGCAATGGCCTGAACTCTTTGCAACCCTCGGTGATTTCTTGATCGTCAAACGTAGAACGGGTGGCTATGATGGCCGTGGTCAATGGCGTGTTTCACCCGGCAACGAAGCGAGTCTACCTGATGAAATCTATGGGAACTGTATTGTCGAGCAAGGTATCCCTTTTGATGCAGAAGTATCCGTTATTGGCGCGCGTAATCGTGCGGGGGAGTGTGTATTTTATCCTATCACCCATAACCTACATCAAGAAGGTATCTTACGCACCAGTGTCGCTTTCCCCAACGCGAACCATTCACAGCAGCAACAAGCTCAGGCTATGTTAAGTGCTGTCATGAATGAGCTAGATTATGTTGGTGTTATGGCAATGGAGTGTTTTGTCGTTGGTGATAAATTACTTATCAATGAATTAGCTCCACGTGTGCATAACAGTGGTCACTGGACCCAGAACGGTGCCTCTATCAGCCAATTTGAATTGCATTTACGCGCTATTTTAGATTTACCAATGCCATCGCCGACAGTATTTAATCCTTCTGTTATGGTGAATTTAATTGGCACTGAGCTCAATCAACAATGGTTAAGTTTACCGTTAGTTCATCTGCACTGGTATGAAAAAGACGTTCGTCCTGTTCGTAAAGTTGGTCATTTAAACCTGACTCACAGCTGCCCAACTGAGCTTGCTGACAGCCTAAATTCGCTAGTAGAGCTGTTACCAAATGAGTACAAAAGTGGCATTGACTGGGCGAAAGAAAAATTAAACTGGTACTACAGCCAATAAATAGGGAAAATAGCGCCATACGATGCCCGATATTTTCGGGCATTTTGCATTTATATGGCTGCTTTTTTTACGAAAAGGCAGAGTTACTGGAGTTGACATGGCCGCGACAGATTCCCCATCCTTATTTAGCCCACTCTATCAGTGGAGTATCCTCATTCTTTTAGGGATGGTTTATTTTTTAGCCACTGCAACCACCTTTACGTCATTGGGTGTTGTCCTCCCCAGTATGATCGAAGAGCTGAAATGGAGCTGGACAGAAGCAGGGTTTGGTTTCACCTTATTAGGGTTAACCTGTGGTCTTGCAAGTTTCCTGCCCTCCTTGCTCATCCGAAAAATCGGCGTTCGCCTGACACTCCTTCTCGGTACGCTGATCTTTATTGCCGGTTTTTATAGTTTATATTCAACAGAAACCATTAACCGCTATTTTCTTGGCACAGCACTCATTGGTGTGGGTTTCACTTTACTGGCGACCGTTCCTGGAACCTATGTGCTTTCTCGCCTATTTGAAAAGCAGTCATTAGCCTTTGGTTTATATTTTACGATTGGTGGATTGGGTGGTGTCGCTGGGCCTTGGATCTATTTTTATGCATCAAATCAGTTAGGTTCGTGGCGTATGCATTGGGTACTCTGCGCTGTTTACCTTGGCATTGTGACATTCATTACCCTGTTAGCATTGCGTGAAGGTAATCGAGAACGAGAACATGCTAAACATGTGATGCAAAAACAGGTTAGCGACGGCAGTAAACCGATTTATCGCACTACAGAGGTATGGACAGTACGTCGTGCTTTGCGCACTTGGCAGTTTTATTTAATAGCAGCAACCTATACTTCATTTTTATGGTGCGGTATTACTGTTAACAGTTTCGCGGTTGCCCATATTGAAGAGCGCGGCTTTGGTATCACTATTGCCGTTTCATTACTCAGTACAATGGCTTTTGTTAACGCATTTTCAAGATTTATTGGTGGTGCCGTTGGAGAATGGTTGGAGCCCAAAAAACTGTTAATTGTTAGCCTGATCATTATGGTATTTGGGGTTATTTCATTAAGTATCGCAACCTCATGGTTATGGTTGATATTATTTGTGCTCTGTGTCGGTATCGGCTATGGCATGACTTTCTTAGCCTCCAGCGTTTTATTATCCAATTATTTTGGTCGTGGCCCCTATTTAGAGTTATTTTCCGTGGTGAATTTAATTTCTACTGTGGCGTGTTTAGCGCCATTTATTGCGGGTGCGATTAAGGATTATACAAGTAGTTTTACACCTGCATTTCTTATTATCGCCGCCCCTGTTGTCGTGATCCTCATGCTAACGTTAATGATGAAACCGCCTGTTTTATCCGCTAAAAAATGATGCCATTTATCACTGTAAGTCGTGAGTAATAAAATAAAAAAGCTCGGGCTACACCCCGAGCAAAAAAATCAAAATAGACAAGGAAAATTAAGGATTTAACAACGCAGGCACCTTTAATAAGATAAATTCATTATCATCCGCTTGATTAGGGTCACGGCTCGATGAAAATGGATAGTTATTATCATTACCGACAATAATATGTTCACTATCGACAACATCAACATTTTCAATCGTAAAGAATGGGAAAGTGAATACGCCATTATTCAACGGTTTCTTTGCCATTCCTTGCGGGTCTTTTATATTCATTAAATCGATATAGGCTTGCTTATCAACCGGTTTGCCTTGATTGGTATCCGAAAACTCAATACGATAAACACGCTTAAACTTCGCTAGTTGACTAAAACAATTTTGCGTCTCTGTGGCACTTTCAGGACAGGCTTTATCGGCTGTGCCTTCTCCATTATCACGCTCAATAATCAAACCGTGTGTATCATCAATCATATTGAAATCGCCGATGGCATTTTGATTATCTTCAAAGACATATAACCAACTACGTCCACTCCATTGCTGTTTTTTCACATCAAATTCAAGGATACGAGCGGCACGCTTGCCATCGACATTTTCATAATCTTGTTTCTCTTCATCCCAAATAGCCCCTTCAAGCATAGGGTATAGCTTAGTGCCATCTGGTGATGAGGCCATGCCTTCAAAACCTTTTGAACGGTTGACTTGAAAATGAATTTTATCCGTAGGTTTAGCAGGCGTGGTAACTTGATAGTGATCAGGTGAAATCACTTTTTTGCCATCAACGTGAGTTTCAAATAATGCGAGAACTTTGCCATTGAGGTCCATCTTAATTAAATAAGGACCAAACTCATCCCCTACCCATAATGCGCCATCCGCAAATTGAAAGCTTTCAGGATCAAAATCACTCCCTGTTAGATAACGCTTATCTGTACTTTCATTCATGATATGAAATGGAATGATTTTATCCGGGTCGTGGAAGAAAACAGTATTGAGTGGATTGGCTTGGCCGGTTTTAAAATCAATGTCGTATTGAGTTAAATACAGCATCGAGTCTGGTGAATTAACCTTATTGCCATAACCATTGTCGGTCAGTACCCAATAGGTGCCATCGGCCATACGTTTAATACCGGAATGTCCCTGTCGAGGTTGACCTTTAATCGGTACATGCATCCCAGTTGGACGATCAGCAGACTTCCCTTCAACCTTACCGAGTTCGTCAATACGATTTCCTGTCGTATATTTTCCGCTAACCTGTAAATCTAGTGGTGCATCAGTGGGCGCTGGTACTGTAGAATTGACCGATAAAATAGCGTGTCCTGCTAGTGTTGCAGAGACTTCTTGTTGAGCATACCCTGTGTTGGAAAATGCAATCAATGTTGCAAGTAACGATAATGTACGTAATTTTATGGTGCTGCGAGGCTGCATTATTATGTTCCCATCAAATAGTTAATCATTTATTGACTCGGGAATCATAAGCAGGATAAATGACAATTTAGTGATGGAATTAAGACAGTTATTTGAACGGCTTCTTACTCCTGCACTAGTCAAAAATAAGAAGCCGTATTCATAAAATAAATTAGCTATTTGGCATGCGACGATGTTGATTGCCAGTGCCTAACAAACGAATGCCAAGCCAGCTACCACAAATCGATAGCAGTAGCGCTGCACATAATGGCAATAATAACCACATTGACCACTCTGGCTGCCAAGGAAAATCAAACACTTTGGTTTGTAATAACCATAAAGCAACCTCTGCACCAAATGCCGCCGCAAGTCCCGCCATTAAGCCAAGTAAGGCAAATTCACTCCATAAGGTACGACGCATCAATTTTTTACTTGCCCCTAACGTGCGATAGACCACTAACTCGCGTTCTCTTTGGCTCATTCCGACTTGAATTTGCGCTAATAAAAGTAGTAAACCACAGAAAATCACGAGTACTACCATGACTTCAAGCGCTTGACTTACTTGTTGTAAAATTTGCTGGATTTGTGCGATCAAGGCACCAGTATCTAATACATTGATAGTAGGATAGTTACGGCTCAAATCCGTTAACAATTTGCCATTGCCATCATAGTAAAAACTGCTCATCCATGTCGCGGGGATATCGTTTAAAGTCTCCTCTGAGAAGATAAAGAAAAAGTTCGGTCGCAAACTTTCCCAGTCAACAGTACGAATGCTACTGACTGTTGCACTAAAGACTTGAGCTCCCGCATTAAACGTCAGTTTATCCCCTATTTTGATTCCTAGCTGTTTCACCACAGTTTGTTCAATGGAAACTTCTCCCTCTTTAGGCGGCCACGTTCCTTCATTCACCACATTGGCGTCAGGTAGAGAGGATTGCCATGTGAGGCTTAATTCACGTCGCACCGTATTATTGTTAGGGTCTCTCTCATCAGCCCACTCTATTGCAGAGGTATTATTTATTTCAGACAAACGAGCTAATACTACCGGATAAAACTCTGTCGGCTTCACTTGGTGCTTCGCTAACAGCTCTGTCACCGGTTTTATCTGTGACTCATTCATATTAATTAGAAAATAATTGGGGCTGTCTGCTGGCAGTTGCTGCTGCCATCTATCCAATAAATCCCCCCTCACTAAGATCAATAGTGCCAGCAACATGAATGAGAGCGAAAATGCACTCATTTGCGTAATTGTTTGTAGCGGTTGACGCAATAAACGGCTAACTGAAAGACGTAAACTCAATTGCTTAAACTTCAATTGCCGCAATAGCCACAAACCTAGCCACCCAATTAATGCCAATAAAACCGCGACGATCACAATACCAATCAAAATTGACCATAAAAGAGGGTTAACTCCGGCAAACAGAAAGAGTCCCCCAACAACGATCAAGCTGACGATTGGCAAATAATAATACAGCGGCCAAACAGGTGAAGGAGCATCTTCCCGTAAAACTCGTGATGGTTGCGTAGCCATCAATTGGCGATAAGGACGGATCCCGACAATTATGGCAATTATAAATAGCGTACCAATAGCCCAAACCCATGGCCATAAACTCGCTGAAGGAAGTGCTTTAGGTAACATTGCGCCCAGTATTTGCATCAAAATACCTTCGAACGCTAATCCTAACAGCGACCCTAATAGCGCCGCCGCCATTAATATCACTAACCACTGACCAATAACCCATTTTTGTAATGCTGAACGCCCAGCCCCCAACGTTTTCAATACCGCGATTAGTTGGTGACGACTACGACAATAATGGGTCATCGAGACAACCACTGCCGCGATTGCTAACAACAAGGTCAACAATACCGACAGCAGTAAAAATTGCTGAGCGCGTTGGAACGTTTTCCCTACTGCCCCGCTATTTTCTTTTAAGGTATACCAACGTTGGTCAGTTCTGAGTTGCTTATCAAACTGAGCCTCAAATGCATCAATAGCGGCACTATCGCCCGCAAACATATCGCGATAAGTTAAGCGGCTCCCTACCTGAACTGCTCCTGTCGATTCTGCATCGTCCAATGCAATTAACACTCTAGGGGCAATTTGAAATGGGTTAAAACCACTATCAGGCTCTTGAATTAATTTACCTGAAATTTTTAACGTGGCATCGCCAATATCAATATCATCGCCAATCTTTAAATTCAGTAACTCCAATAAACGAGGGGTGACTAAAATTTCCCCTTTCGTTGGGCGCAGCCCTGCTGGCTCAGTAATGAGCTCACCATACAATGGATATGCCTGATCCGCCGCTTTCACTAGGACTAGTTGAGGGCGTAACGCTTCATCTACCGTTGAGTATGCCATGGTAGAAAACGACATTTGCTGGCTTAGCGTTAAGCCGTTATCTTTGGCTTGTTGTAACCAAGAGGGATCACTAGGATGAGATGAACGTAGCACCAAATCGCCTGCCAACAGTTCACGGCTTTGATAGCTCATGCTGTTTTCAATACGATCGCTAATGCGTCCTAACGCTAAAACACATGCCACTGCCAATGTTAGCGCAAGCCAGACAATCAAAAGTGATGGCGTTTTCCATTCTCGCCAAAACCAACGCCAAATCATGCCTCTTCCCTCAATACACCATCCACTAATCGTAAACGACGTTGGCAACGAGCTGCCAATTCATTGTCATGGGTCACTAAAATCAACGTCGTGCCATATTCTTTGTTCATTGAGAATAATAAGTCTGCAATTTTATCGCCGGTATGACGATCAAGGTTGCCAGTCGGTTCATCTGCAAACAGAATTTTAGGGCGACCATTAAATGCTCTCGCTAAGGCGACACGCTGTTGTTCACCTCCTGATAATTGAGCTGGCATATGTTTTAATCGATTACCTAACCCCAATTCAGTCAATAAACTCGCGGCTTGTTGATAACTTGCAGACTCGGGCTCTCCGCGCAATAAGGCGGGTAACTGCACATTCTCTAGCGCATTGAGTGAAGGGATCAACATAAACGATTGAAAAACAAATCCAACACTCTGAGCACGGAGAAATGCCCGTTGTTCTTCATCCAGTTGAGTAAGATCTTGGCCTAACAGGCTAACGCTACCGCTGCTGCCATCATCCAGTCCAGCAATGATACCGAGCAGTGTCGATTTACCAGAACCTGACTCGCCAATTAAAGCAATTGTTTGACCGGACTCGACAATTAGCTCAACACCTTGCAATATAGTCAATTCATGTTCACCTTGACCAACACGTTTAATGAGATGATGAACTTCAAGAATATTTTCCGCCGACATTTACTGGTATTTCTCCTGTTATTTGGCGCGAGTGGACCAGCACTCGCCACCACAAAACTATTGATCCTGGGTGACAGCCTAAGTGCAGGCTATCGACTACCGGCAGAGCAAGCTTGGGCATCCTTACTCGCCGAACGTTGGCAGAAATTGTCACCGCCCGTTATTGTTGTTAACGGCAGTATCAGTGGAAACACCTCCGCACAAGGACTGGAGCGTCTTCCTGCCTTACTGGAACAAAATAAACCCGACTGGGTGTTGATCGAGTTAGGTGCAAACGATGGTTTGCAGGGGTTATCTGTTCAACAGATGGAAAACACACTACAACAAATTATCGAACAAATAACGCAATCGGGCGCTAAACCGCTTTTAATGCAAATTCGTATACCGCCAAACTACGGTAAACGCTATACTTCTAGTTTTGAAAAAGTCTATCCGACGCTTGCGCAAAAAAACGCGGTTCCACTGCTGCCTTTTTATATGGAAACCATTATTACCAAGCCTGAATGGATCCAACAGGATGGTATTCATCCAACAGAAGAAGCTCAACCTTCTATTGCTGATTTTATGGAAAAACAATTGCAACCTTATTTATTTTCACCATCAGAATAAAGGTTTAAATAAGTGAGTAATAATAAAGCAATTTTTATCTCAATTTGAGCCTACAGGTAGGTAAAGTTATGCAAAAATCGGTATTTATCACTGGTGCATCTAGCGGTATTGGGTTGTGTGCAGCTCAAACCCTTCGCCAACGCGGCTATCATGTGATTGTCGCTTGCCGTAAAGAAGCCGATATTTTACGTCTCAAAGGATTGGGATTTGATGCTGTAGAGCTCAATCTTGATGATAACCATAGCATAGATCGCGCTGCGGATGAGGTACTCAGCCTCTGTCATGGTCGGCTTTTCGGATTATTCAATAACGCGGGATTTGGCGTCTACGGTGAACTCACTAGTATTAGCCGCCAGCAGTTAGAAGCTCAGTTTTCGACTAACTTTTTCGGAATACACCAATTGACCTTGCGTCTACTCCCAGCGATGCTAGCACATAATGAAGGGCGGATCGTCCAAACTAGCTCAGTAATGGGAATTATCTCTACGCCCGGCCGTGGCGCTTATGCAGCCAGTAAATATGCATTAGAGGCTTGGTCAGATGCACTACGTCTCGAATTAAAAGGGACCAACATCCATGTGAGTTTAATTGAACCGGGACCTATTCATACCCATTTCACCCATAACGTAGAACAGACTCAGCAGGATAAACCGGTTAAAAATCCAAGTATCGCACAACGTTTTACCTTAACCCCAGAACATGTGGTGGAAAAATTAGTGCATGCCCTTGAAAGCACTCGTCCGCGTATTCGTTATTCTGTTACGTTACTGACTGTTGCGGTACGTATTCTAAAACGACTCTTGCCGGACTGTTTAATGGATAAAATACTGGCGGGTCAGGGAAAAAAAGCTTGAAAAAAAACAAATTAGCCCCACGTATACAATATTAGAAACTTATTTGAAAGAGATATCTTATGCAAGCTTTTGCCCAAATCATCGATGTTAATGAACAAAACCTGCACCAAGTCGTAGAACAATCAATGCAGATACCTGTTATGTTCTATTTCTGGTCAGCACAAAGTCCACATTGCCAAGAGCTTGGCGCAACGCTCGACAAAATTGCCAATGACTATGCCGGCCTATTTATATTGGCTCGAGTTAATTGTGATGTAGAACAAAACGTTGCCGCTCAGTTTGGTCTTCGAGCAATCCCTACTGTCTATGTATTGCAAGAAGGTCGTCCTGTTGATGGTTTTCAAGGCCCTCAACCCGAGGAAGTCGTGTTAGAGATACTTTCACGCGTTTTACCAAGCCCTGAAGAATTAAAAGCAGCACAAGCAGCAGAATTGATCGCTGAAGGTAAGCACCAAGAAGCCTTACCATTACTGAAAGAAGCCCACCAGCTCAATGCTAAAAACAGTGAAATCACATTACTGCTGGCTGAAACGCAAATCCAACTGAATCAAGTTGATGAGGCTGAAACGACATTGTCATCCGTGCCAATGCAAGATCAAGACAGCCGTTATCAAGGCTTGCTTGCCCAAATTGAACTGTTAAGACAAGCTGCTGATACACCAGAAATTCAACAGCTACAACAGCAATTTGAAGCGGACCCGAGCAATGCGGCTTTAGCAGTGCAATTAGCCCTAAAATTGCATGAAGTCAATCGTAATGAAGAAGCATTAGAAATATTACTAAACTTCTTGAAAAAAGACCTCAGTGCTGGAGAAGGCGCTGTGAAAAAAACCATGATGGATATTATGTCAGCGATGGGAACGGGTGATGCTGTCGCCAGTAAATATCGTCGCCAAGTGTATTCATTACTTTATTAAGTAAGGATTAATAATGGACTTGTTCGCGTTTGGTGCTATACCCATAATCATTTTTATCGCCATCGTTATTGTTTTTACCTGCGTAAAAACAGTACCGCAAGGATACCAATGGACTGTTGAACGTTTTGGGCGCTATACCCGCACATTACAACCGGGTCTTCATATCATTGTGCCTTTTATGGATAAAATAGGTCGTCGTATCAATATGATGGAACAAGTCCTTGATATTCCATCACAAGAAGTTATCTCACGCGATAACGCTAACGTAACGATTGATGCTGTTTGCTTTATTCAAGTCGTTGACCCAGTCCGTGCAGCCTATGAAGTCAGCAACCTTGAGCTGTCTGTACTGAATCTCACCATGACCAATATCCGTACCGTTTTAGGCTCAATGGAATTGGATGAAATGCTGTCACAACGTGATGCGATTAACTCTCGCCTGCTTCATATCGTGGATGATGCAACCAACCCTTGGGGCGTGAAAATTACCCGTATTGAAATTCGTGATGTAAAACCGCCTAAAGAGCTTATTAACGCGATGAACGCACAGATGAAAGCGGAACGTACTAAGCGTGCTGATATTCTTGAGGCAGAGGGTATCCGTCAAGCCGCGATCCTAAAAGCCGAAGGTGAAAAACAATCACAAATTCTCAAAGCTGAAGGGGATCGTCAGTCTGCATTCCTGCAAGCAGAGGCTCGCGAGAGAGCCGCTGAGGCCGAGGCTAAAGCCACCCAAATGGTGTCTGAGGCTATCTCTGCCGGTGACATGCAAGCCATTAATTATTTCGTTGCTCAGAAATACACCGATGCACTTGCTAGCATTGGTGCGGCAGATAATAGTAAAGTCATCATGATGCCTCTTGAAGCCAGTAATTTAATGGGGGCGATTGGCGGTATCTCTGAACTTATCAACCAGAGTAAAAACAGCAATAACAACACTGAAAAGCAGGAAAACTCATGATAGAACTTATCAGCGCTCAACCTGCTTGGTTTTGGCTATGCCTTGGTGGTTTATTGCTGATTGCTGAATTACTCGGCACCGGAGGTTATCTATTATGGTCAGGTATCGCCGCGGTAGTCGTGGCGATCACGGCATTGCTCCTGCCTTTCCTTGGGTGGGAATGGCAAGGCATCTTATTTGCCGTCTTCACCATCGCTTCCGCGATATTATGGCGGAAATGGTTAAGTTCACGCAAAAATGTGCCCGCTGATGAGATAAACCAAAAAAGCCATCAACTTATTGGCGTCAAAGTTCGTTTACTCTCTGATACTGAAGAGGGTTTTAGCCGTGCACGTCTAGCGGATGGCAGCTGGCGAGTCTATAGTGAATTACCATTAAAAGCCGGAACTGAGGTGATTATCACCTCAGTTGATGGTATCACATTGCATGTTAAGCCTTGTCATGATGACAACAGCTCCGTGCAAGGTGATCAATAATCGGGCAATCAGCGCCCTCATCACCAGGACAGGCATCCACTAATTCTTGTAAGGTATCCTTTATGGCAGACAATTTTGCAATTGTCTGCTCTAATTCAGCGATTTTAGCCATCGTCGTACTTTTTACGTCAGCACTGTGTCTCGCTGGATTACGAAACAAGCCTAGTAATTCGCCACACTCCTCTAAGGTAAACCCAACATCTTTTGCTTGCTTCAATAAGCCCAATTCATCGAGATGTCTATCCTGATAATAGCGATAACTATTTTCGCCCCGCTCAGGTGGCGTAATTAAACCTTTTTCTTCATAAAAACGAATGGCCTTTGCGGTAAGGCCTGTTTTTTTGGCAATTTCGCTAATATTCATCATATCTCTTGACCTTAACCTTGAGGGAAGGTTTAACCTTTTCTATATATCAAAATTTATATGATTTAAAAAACTCATTGAATTCTGTCATGATAATAAAAAAGACGGAATCAGTCATGAGTTTAGGAGATTTAACTTATGAGTAGCAAAATCATTCTCTCCCTGCAAGGACTAAGTTGCATGCACTGTGTGAATACAGTGACCAAAGCGCTCGAAGCTCGTTCAGATATTGAAAATGTCAAAGTCACGATCGAGTATGCCGTTATTGAAACTAATGCCAGTGCACAGTCGTTGATTGAAACCATTGAAGCAGCAGGTTATGAAGCCAAAGTGGCTGAAAAACCGGATGTAACGCTACAGCTTTCCGGCCTAAGTTGCATGAACTGTGCAGGTAAAACTCAGCAAGCTCTTGAAGCCGTTGACGGTGTTGCCGCTGCTATTGTAGATACCCAACAAGCTAGCGTTTATGGCAATACAACCGCAGAAGCCTTAATTCAAGCCGTTGAACAAGCTGGCTATAAAGCGCAAGTCGCTGTGCCAAACCGTGTGAATTTAGCCTTATCAGGACTGAGCTGCATGAAATGTGCAGAAAAAACTCGCCTCGCCCTTGAAGCCGTTGAGGGGGTAGAGAAAGCGGATGTGAATACCGAGTCGGCTGTTGTCTACGGTAATGCTCCGGTAGAACAGTTAATTGCAGCAGTGACGGGAATAGGCTATCAAGCAACGCAGAGCGATGAAGATGACACGACTGCCCCAAAAACTGAGCCGCTGACCATACCAACTGAGCAACCGGAAACAAGCTCAGCGGCAATCTGTGATATTCCGGCACAGCAGTCTGACGTCGATCAACAACCTGAAATATCGCCAGCTGATGACAGTATTCAATTGCTATTAGATGGCATGACCTGTGCGAGTTGCGTTAATAAAGTACAAAAAGCGCTAACCAGCGTAGCAGGGGTCGAGAATGCACGGGTTAATCTTGCTGAACGCAGTGCGTTAGTCACTGGTACAGCACAACCCGCAGATCTCGTCGCCGCTGTTGAAAAAGCCGGTTATGGTGCAGAAATTATTCAGGATGAAGCGAAACGACGTGAACGCCAGCAACAAGTTGCAGATGCCAATATGCGTCGCTTTCGTTGGCAATCAGCACTGGCATTAGCGCTCGGTATCCCAGTCATGATCTGGGGTATGATGGGCGATAATATGATGTTAAGCCCTCAAAACCATTTCATTTGGCTGACAATTGGTATCTTAACCTTAGCTGTAATGGTATTTGCAGGTGGTCACTTCTATAAAAATGCATGGCAAAGCCTCAAAAATGGCAGTGCGACTATGGATACCTTAGTCGCATTAGGAACTGGGGCGGCTTGGTTATACTCGATAGTGGTTAATCTATGGCCTGAGCTGTTTCCAGAACAAGCTCGCCATCTTTATTATGAAGCCAGTGCGATGATCATCGGTTTGATTAACTTAGGCCATGCTCTTGAACAGCGCGCCCGTCAACGCTCTTCAAAAGCGCTGGAAAGGCTACTCGACTTAACGCCACCCACAGCGCGTGTGGTAACCGAGCAAGGGGAAGTCGATTTGCCTCTCGAACACGTTAAAAAAGGCATGATATTACGCCTAGCAACAGGGGATCGTGTTCCTGTTGATGGTGAAATCATAGAAGGCGAAGTTTGGTTAGATGAAGCTATGCTGACAGGAGAACCGATCCCTCAACAAAAAACCAAAGGGGATCAAGTTCATGCAGGTACTGTTGTGCAAGATGGAACAGTTCTTTTCCGTGCGGCAGCCGTCGGTAGCCAAACCACGCTTGCACGTATTATTCACTTAGTTCGCCAAGCACAAAGTAGTAAACCACAAATTGGCCAATTAGCCGACCGCATTTCCGCTGTATTCGTGCCTGTGGTCGTTGCAATTGCCGTCATCTCCGGCCTCATTTGGTATTTTGTCGGTCCTGCACCACAAATTACTTATGCCTTAGTGATTACAACCACGGTTCTGATCATTGCTTGCCCATGCGCATTAGGGTTAGCGACACCGATGTCGATTATTTCTGGTGTCGGGCGGGCAGCCGAGTTTGGCGTATTAGTACGTGATGCCGATGCCCTCCAGCAAGCCAGTGAATTAGATACCATTGTTTTCGACAAGACTGGGACGTTAACGGAAGGAATGCCCCAAGTTACGGATATTCATACCTTTAATCATTTTTCTGAACATGAAGTGTTGCAAATTGCCGCCTCACTTGAAAGTGGCTCTAACCACCCGCTTGCTCGTGCCATTACTCAACGGGCTAAAGGACTTTCACTCCCAGCCAATGAGCAATTTAGAACATTAGCGGGTCTCGGTATCAGTGCAGTCGTTAATGGTCAAACCGTTTTGCTCGGAAATCAAAAACTCCTTGCACAAAGCGGTGTTAATACGAGCGAGATCGATACGGTCTTACATCAACAGGCTTCACAAGGGGTAACGCCTGTATTATTGGCTATCGATGGTCAAGTGGCTGCTTTGCTGTCCATTCGTGACCCATTACGTGAAGACAGTGTCAGTGCGCTAGCTCGACTGCATAAGCAAGGTTTCCGTTTAGTCATGTTAACGGGAGATAACCCCGTCACCGCGAAAGCCATTGCGAAAGAAGCCGGTATTGATGAAGTCATTGCGGGTGTCATGCCAGACGGTAAATCAGCCGCAATTGAATCATTGCAAGCTAAAGGCCATAAGGTTGCCATGGTTGGTGATGGGATCAACGATGCTCCGGCATTAGCCCGTGCAGATGTTGGTATTGCTATGGGCGGAGGTAGTGATATTGCTATCGAAACAGCTTCCATTACCTTAATGCGCCAAAGTTTACACGGTGTGGCCGATGCGGTTGCTATTTCTAAAGGTACCTTGCGCAATATGAAACAAAACTTGTTCGGTGCTTTTGTGTATAACTCATTAGGCATTCCAATCGCCGCGGGTATTCTTTATCCATTAACAGGCACCCTATTAAACCCTGTCGTTGCGGGGGCTGCCATGGCGCTATCATCGATTACGGTCGTGACTAATGCCAACCGATTATTACGCTTTAAACCGAAACAAGACTAGTCGACAAGCTAAACCGCCCCAAGAGTGAGTTATTCCGCTATTGGGGCGCTTCATGTTGAAGCTTCCTAGCGCATATCCATTTTACTGCCATGAATCAGTCTCGTAATATTTCGAAGAAAAAATAGCGCAAAGTGAGTCGCCAAACGGAGTCAGATTGTTTAATCTAACGGATTGATATCTAAATATGAGATGAGGAAATGACATGGCCAAGCTGCTCGAAAGTTTAAAGAACTGGTTACATACGGAAGCAGCCCCCGTCTATCCTTATCCTGCCGTTGATATTCGTTTATCAAAGAAACTCAAACTGCATATTGTGGGCAGTATTCATATGGGCACTGAAAATATGTTCCCCTTGTCTGAAATACTGCTTGAGAAGCTTAACCAAGCCGATGCTTTGATTGTTGAATCGGATATCACTGATATGCGTTCACCTTTCACTGCGGGTGAAAACGCTCACGTACCGTTACAAGAACGCTTAACGGCTACTGAGTACGCTTTGTTACTAAGCCATTGCCAAGAAATACACCAAGAGCCAACACAGTTTGATTCCCTTCCCTCATGGCAAGTTGCTTTAATCCTACAAGCAACCCAAGCTCAAGGCCTCGGTTTACATGGGCGCTATGGGATTGATTATCAATTATTATGTAATGCACAATCCCAACAAAAAAAGATCATTGAACTTGAGGGTATCGATACTCAAATCGAGTTGCTATTAACATTGCCTGAGGAAGGCCTAGCCTTACTAAGAGATACGCTGGTACATTGGCGTACTAATGCCCGCTCGCTACAAACTATGATCAGTTGGTGGTTAGATTTCCAACCAAATAATGACGTGACATTACCTAAAACCTTCAGTGATGAGGTGTACCACATACTGATGGAACAACGTAACCAAGCTTGGAGCACTAAGCTTAGATCATTACCTGATGGTTATTATGTTGTCGCGGTTGGAGCGCTACATTTGTTTGGTGATGGCAGCTTAGTTGACCATTTACGCAATTGAAAAATACAGGTAAATATATGACTCCTGCTGTCAATCTACTGGAAAAACAAAAGATAAATTTTAAGCTTCACCCTTATGAACATGACCCGAATGTCCATAATTTTGGGGATGAAGCCGTGAATAAGCTCGGTTTAGATGCAAAGCAAGTCTTCAAAACCTTATTGGTCGCTCTTAATGGTGATCAAAAAAAATTAGCCGTTGCGGTTACCCCTGTGTCGGGACAATTAGATTTAAAATTGGTCGCCAAAGTCTTCAACGTGAAAAAAGTTGAAATGGCTGATCCACAAGTCGCGCAAAAAACAACGGGCTATTTAATCGGTGGCATTAGCCCACTCGGCCAAAAAAAACGTTTACTGACTGTCATCGATAGCCAAGCTCAACAATATCCGACGATATTTATTTCTGGGGGAAAAAGAGGATTAGATATTGAGTTAGCGCCACAAGATTTAGCTAATGTGCTTAATGCTAGCTTTGCAGAAATAAAAAAACTTTAACAGCTTGATTATGTGACTTCGCACCATCGTTTTTACCTTCTATATATTGCCCATTAATATTTGATGGGCCCCCCTCTTCGAGATAATACATTAACCCATTGATTTACATAGAGGCATTGATTATTCATCAATAGAAAAGCCTATTATTTCATTCAGATTATACATAATATAAATACCAACTTAATTATAAGTTCTTTAATAGTTAATATATAAAAGTTTTATTTTTATTAATGTTCTTGAACTATAAAATTTACCATCTAATATTTATTTAATCTTTATTTTTATATAAAAAACACGATTATTAATGGTGATAATATTCAGTCATTATAATTTATATATTGTCTAACTTGGGAAATATCGTTTTATTTTATTGGTGTAAATGTAACGACTCGCAATTAGCTTAATTATCAACATCACTAAAGGAGAACATATGTTATCCGTTGGAATTCAATCGATTGCAATTCATTTACCTGAAGGAGTACGTACCAATGGATGGTGGGATAAAGACGCTATCGTTCGTCGTAAACCTTCCCTTTCTCGATCTCAACCCTCCCCCCCTCATTTTTATGATGACGCAATGAAACCTTATCTATCTGACACTTTTCTCGGTAGCGTGGAACGTCGAGTTGTCATCAATCATGAGAGTGCCTCATCGCTTGGTATCAAAGCCGCCACGAAAGTGTTAACAGCGGCCAAAATACCCGCAAGTGATATCGATTGTCTCATCGTGACCTCTCTCTTTGACGATAACATCGGTTTCGGAGATGCGGGGTATATTGCTCATGCATTAGGGATTGGTGGCGGCGCATTCAATATTTCAGCCACCTGTAATGGCTCAATGTCGGCTTTCCTCACAGCCTGTGGGTTAGTCCAAAGCGGACAAAAAAAGAGAGTATTAGTGATTGCGACGGCCCAATTTTCTCGCCTATTTGATGCAGATGATCCCGCTTTGCGCTTTTATGGCGATGCATCTGCCGCTTTCATTGTTGGTTCAGTCGAAAAATCATTTGGCCTGCTTAGCACTGAGTCTATTCATCTGGGGGAAACATGCGGAACGTGGCACTTAGATGTCATTGAAGGTCAACAGACTCCCATATCTCAACGTCTTCGTTTACGTATCGATGATACTGTGTCTCAAGTACTACGCGCCACGTCAGAATATTACCTGAAACGCACCGTTGACAGCGCGTTGTTAAAAGCCAACGTGACGATTGAACAAATTGATTGTGTTGCACTAAATACACCTACAGCTTGGCATGCAGAGTTTTCTGCCAATGCGTTAGGCATAGCAAAAGAGCGAGTGGTGAATACTTTTCCTCAGAACGCGTATAGTGGCCCCGCAATGGTTCCTATCCATTTATACATGGCTGCCACACAAAAACTGATCAAACTCGGCTCACTCGTTGTCTTATACGCCTATGGGGGGCACTCTGAAGCGTCTGCCGCTGTACTACGTTGGTCCGATGTTAGCCTTGGCGAGCCGCCAGCGCCCGCTTTCGTGGTTGATCACGAGCTAACCTTGTGATTTACTTTTATATATCAACACGATTTGATGCGTGTAAATAATCTCTTGTTGGCATTATCTTTATTCTACATAATTATTTTATGTAGAATAATATCGCGGTAGGCTGCTTAGGTGTGTACCGATGACATCGACTCATCGCTCATTATGTCAACGCTCCATGACTAAAAAGATCTAAAAGGGATTTATCATGGCAGTTGATGAAAATGGTTACATCAGCACACTAAACAATAACACCACCCAAACCACATACCAAGGCATAGTATCCTTTGTTCAGGCGGAGCTTTTGGCTGAGTATGGGGAGGCTATTTGCAGTATTTTTATTTATGGTAGTGTAGCGCGTGGTCATGCTATCCCCTCTATTTCAGATCTCGACTTGTGTGTTATTTTCAATAACAACATCAGTGAAAACGAGACGCTAGCTCTTGAACACATTGCGCAAAACAGTATTCAGCATTTCCCTATCATACCTAAAATTGATTTTGATATTGCCACCAAACAGGAGGTTCTCGCCCCCAGTAATATCAATAGTTGGGGATACTGGTTAAAACATCATTGCCGAATCATTTATGGCGAAGACCTTTCTCTCTTCTTTCCGCGATTCCGTCCATCAAGGGATATCGCATTAGCCGTTAATAGTGACTATCATTCTGTTCTTTTAGAATATCGCCAAAAAATAGCCAACACAGACGATCACTCGACATACTTAACATTATCAAAACAAGCCGCCAAAAAACTAATACGCTCTACCAATATCTTACGAACATTTCATGATAATGATTGGCCTGATACGCTCAGTGAACATGTCAGTCGATTGAGTGGTAAATACCCTAAGTTAGAACAGCAATTACCCTTTTTTATTGAACAAATTCAGTTAGGCATTCACTCGAAACACGACTTCATTGCACATTTACAAGCCGCCTTAACCTGTTTATTACAAGAAGACAAAAGCATAATGCCATATGAAAAAACCTGATCCCAGCCACTGGCTAAGATCAGGTTTTATAGACTATATCGGCTTGGTAAAATTAATTAACCAATTATTTTTTATAAATAATTTCACCTTTTGGCTCATAGTCTGCCGCTTTTAAAGGTGAGTGTTTCTCAATATAACCTTTCAATACCTCCGCATCGACAAATCCTGTATTAACATAATTAGGATGATTGTCGATTTTTGGATAACCATCTCCTCCAATCGCATTGAAATTTAATGTCGCCATGCGATAGGTTTTTTCAGGATCAAACGGTTTGCCATCAATTTTGACATCGCTAATGCTACCGTCTGTGTTTAACGTCAGGCTAACATGATAGAATTGTGCATAAGCCCCTGAATCAGGCTTCATATTCGCAGCGGCCTGTAAATACTCGAGTACTTCATCCCCTTTAAAATCGATATAGACCAATTCATTCGTAAAGGGTTGTACTTTTAAAACATCTTTGTACGTAATATCACCACTTTCAATCGAGTCACGTACACCGCCACCACTCATAACAGCAAAATCAGCATCTGCACGCTCTTTTTGTGCCGCTAACAACAAATGCCCCATGTTAGTCTGGACAAAACGGACTTTACTGCGATCGCCTTCAAGCTTCCCTTCAACAGAACCGACTTTTACATTCAGTTGCTCACCCCCTTTTTGTTGATAAGGGGTCAATAACTTCATCATGTCCTCATTGTGGGCTATTTCTTGAGTGTAATAGACACGCTCGCTGGTTCCGTCCTCTTTCGTGATTTTCTTTTTCAAATTGATCGGGATCAGTTGGTAATGTTTTAGCGTGAATTTACCATTCTTAAATTCAAAATCAGCACGCCCCACATATTTGCCCCATTCATGAGCCTGAACGATCCATGTGCCATTTTGGTTATCAGGCGCACAAGGGGTACCAGGAACATAATCGACTTGTTTATAGTTTTTGTTCTCGCTGGACATACAGACGGGATCTTGTGAGTGACCGCCCACAATCATATCCAAATAGCCTTTAGGTAAGCTACGAGCCATTTCTACGTCACCGGGAGCATTTGAGCCATGCTGACCGTTGTCGTAATGCCCCATATGGGTAGCCGCGATGATAATATCTGGTTTTTCTGTAGCGCGGAGTTCTTCAACCACTTTTTTCGCTTCAACCGCCGGTGTTCTAAACTCAACATCTGGGAAGTTTGCAGGATTCCCTAGTTTCGCCGTATCGTCAGTGGTTAATCCTAGAACTGCAATTTTGACACCTTGTTTATCGAATATTTGGTAAGGTTTAAATAGACGCTCACCTGTGCTGGTTTGATAGATATTGGCTGATAAGAACGGAAAATTAGCCCATTTTTCTTGTGTACGTAGTACGTCTAGTGGGTTATCAAACTCATGGTTACCCAGCGCCATTGCATCATAACCGACTAAGTTCATCCCTTTAAAATCGGGCTCAGCGTCTTGCAGATCAGATTCGGGGACACCGGTATTAATATCACCACCGGAAAGCAATAATAAGCTGCCACCTTGCTTAGCCACTTCATCACGAATTTCATCCACAACGGTTTTCTGTGCTGCTAAACCATATTCACCGTGATCGTTATGCCAAAAATGACCATGATGGTCATTCGTATGTAAAATCGTGATATTGTATGTTTTATCTTTTTCCCAAGCATTTGCCTGTGCGATAGGCAACAGTGCCAAAGATACCGTCAATGCGCATACCGATGCTTTAAAGGTTAAATTCATCTTTTTCTCCCTGCCTATATCTCAAATTTTTATGGTATGTTTAGGTTCTAGCCCTAATAGTAAATGCTAATTTATAGCATAAAACTGCGATCATAATTGGATAACCTATGCGTTAAATGGTGCTTGTTTCATTAAACTGAGACATTAATCAACATTAATAACGATGGTGACTTTTTTTATCGTGATATTTATTAGTTCAATTAAATGACAAATACGCTATATTGATAACAATTTAGCAACACAACTATGAAAGTTACTAATTATGAGTGAGCAAACAACCAACCAAAGTCATACCCCTGCCGCAAAACCTATTAGTAAAACAGGTAAAACTGTTTTTAGCATTCTTACTGCCATTAGCTTCTCTCACTTGCTGAACGATATGATTCAGTCATTGATATTAGCTATCTATCCACTCTTGCAGTCTGATTTTTCACTCAGTTTTGCACAAGTCGGTTTGATTACATTGACCTACCAAATTACAGCATCATTACTGCAACCTGTCATTGGCTATTATACCGATAAACATCCACAGCCTTATTCATTACCTATCGGGATGGGCTTTACACTAACAGGATTGCTATTACTTGCTATGGCTGAAACATTCCCCGTTATATTATTAGCTGCCGCACTAGTAGGAACGGGTTCTTCAGTCTTCCACCCTGAATCATCTCGTGTCGCACGCATGGCATCAGGCGGTCGTCACGGCCTTGCACAGTCTTTTTTCCAGGTTGGTGGAAATTTAGGGGCATCTTTGGGGCCATTACTTGCCGCACTGGTTATTGAGCCTTACGGTAAAGGTAATGTCGGTTGGTTCTCTTTGGCCGCCTTATTAGCGATTGTCGTATTATTGCAAGTAAGCCGTTGGTATAAGCAACAACATCGAGCTGTCAGTAAAAAGCCAGTATCTCACGTCGAAATCAACATATTGCCTCGTAAGGCTGTCATTGGTTCATTAGCTATATTGCTGATATTAATTTTTTCTAAATATTTTTATCTCGCAAGTATTAGTAGTTATTACACTTTTTACCTTATTGAAAAATTTGGTGTCACCGTACAGAACGCGCAGATCCACCTATTTATCTTCCTTTTTGCTGTCGCCGCTGGAACCATGATAGGCGGGCCTGTTGGCGACAAGATTGGGCGTAAATATGTAATTTGGTTCTCTATCTTAGGGGTCGCGCCGTTTACATTGCTGCTGCCACATGCCTCTCTGTATTGGACGAGCATTTTAACCGTTATCATTGGGTTGATATTAGCCTCAGCGTTTTCGGCCATTTTAGTCTATGCACAAGAGTTGATCCCCGGTAAAACCGGAATGATATCTGGCCTGTTTTTTGGGTTAGCATTCGGCATGGGAGGTGTTGGCGCCGCAGTATTGGGGCAAATCGCAGATAAAACCAGCATCGAACAAGTTTATCAATATTGTGCATTTCTGCCTTTATTGGGTATTTTTACCGTATTACTACCAAATCTAGAACAAAAATAGTCATTTCCCTTTATTTAACCCATACTTATTGAAAAATAAGTATGGGAACTTACCTCTATATCTCACTTAAAATTCAACAAAAAATCACACAAATGACATCTTTGTAACGATTTAGCACTAATAAACCACTTTTATTTGAAAAACATTTAAATTTTTTAAGGAAATTTTTCTCAAATAACGATAAAATAGAATTATATGCAAAGTGCATTCCAAAATATGGGAACTTGATTCCTAAAAATTCAAATCAATCAAAGGAGACTAAATGGAGCATTCTACGCCCTTAATCACAACCATTGTTGGTGGTCTCGCCCTTGCATATTTGTTAGGTATGATCGCTCAGCGATTAAAAATTTCCCCTTTGGTGGGCTATCTTGCGGCGGGTGTTTTAGCCGGTCCTTTTACTCCGGGTTTTGTTGCCGATACAACGCTTGCGCCAGAACTAGCTGAAATTGGTGTTATCCTTTTGATGTTTGGTGTCGGGCTACATTTTTCACTAAAAGATCTCTTAGCCGTTAAAGCCATCGCCATTCCCGGAGCGATTGCACAAATTGCAGTCGCCACTCTTTTAGGTTTAGGCCTTTCCATGCTATTTGGCTGGGGAACCTTTTCAGGTATCGTTTTTGGCCTCTGTTTATCAACAGCAAGTACGGTTGTATTACTTCGTGCCTTAGAAGAACGGCAACTGATTGAAAGCCAACGAGGCCAGATTGCTATCGGTTGGTTAATTGTTGAAGACCTCGCGATGGTTCTGACGCTAGTTCTATTACCCGCTGCTGCTGCAATTATGAATTCTGAGCAAGCGAGCTTTAGTGAGTTACTTATCGGACTTGCATGGACTGTGGGGAAAGTGGTCGCCTTTATTATCATTATGATAGTTATTGGTCGTCGTGTGATCCCTTGGATTTTATCACGTACCGCATCCACAGGTTCTCGTGAATTATTTACACTTGCTGTGCTCGCTCTTGCACTGGGTATCGCCTATGCTGCTGTTGCATTATTTGATGCATCATTTGCACTCGGTGCTTTCTTTGCGGGTATGGTGTTAAATGAATCAGAACTTAGCCACCGTGCAGCACAGGATACGCTCCCGCTAAGAGACGCGTTTGCTGTACTCTTCTTTGTTTCCGTTGGGATGCTGTTCGACCCTGTCGTACTGATTGACCATCCATTAGGTGTGATTGGTGTTCTCGCGATTATTATCGTCGGTAAATCTGCGGCCGCATTAATCCTTGTTCGCCTATTTGGCCATTCAAGGCGAACGGCATTAACCATCTCTGTTAGCTTGGCGCAAATTGGTGAGTTTGCCTTTATTTTAGCAGGCATGGGAATGGCACTTGGTGTCATGGACAAAGAAGCACAAAACTTAGTGTTAGCAGGTGCGATAGTTTCAATTATGCTTAATCCTGTACTCTTTAGTTTACTCGATAAGTACTTAGAAAAAACCGAGACTATCGAGGAACAACTACTCGAAGAGACATTGGAAGAAGAAACCCAAATTCCTGTCGATATTTGTGGTCATGCCATCATTGTCGGCTACGGGCGTGTTGGTGGTATGTTAGCTGATAAACTGCGCCGTCGTGATATTCCATTAGTCGTCGTGGAAGACACTCGAGCTAAGTTTGAAGAGCTGGCTGAAAACGGGTTTAGCGCTATCCTAGGTAATGGTGCGAATAAAGACATTATTAGCCTTGCTCGCATTGAGTGTGCGAAAACTTTGCTACTCACGATTCCAAATGGCTACGAGGCTGGTGAAATCGTGACTCATGCAAAAGAGTTGAACCCGAATATTACCGTGATCGTCCGTGCTCACTATGATGATGAAGTTAGCTTCATTAAAGAACGTGGGGCCGACCATATCATCATTGGTGAACATGAAATTGCTAAAGCCATGGCGACTTTTATGTGTAACGACGTGACCGAGTATGGCTGTTCAATTGATGATGAACCATTATCAAAAGATACTGAAGGCAAAAACCTCGATGAGTATCTAAAACCATCTCACTAAAATAATGTTAAAGGGAAGTGCAAACTTCCCTTCAGACTGCCGCCAAACATATGATGTTTGGCGGAAAGTCGAATAGGTTTTGAAAATAAGAGAGGGAAATCAATTTATTGATTTTCGGCTGATAACACAAAGTGGGAAAAACCACGCTTTTATCCCGCTTTGTCAACAACCTCAAGGGAAGTGCAAACTTCCCTTTCTTTTAGGCGCTAATTTCATACCAAAACAACATTAAGCGCTTCCATCGTCTGCGAATCAAATATCCCTTTCTCTAAGCAAGATGTAAGACGTCATATCGGTTATTCATCGTGATTAACCAATCTATGCCCACGACACTCAAAAAACCTTAAATTCAATTTGATATGGCTTACCCGTTCCTTGCAATAATATCGTAATAACATTTTTATCTGTTTATTAGTCTAAAATAGAACAATTAACAATAAATGGATTCATATTTCCTCCACTTTTTAGCCCCTATAAGGCGCTATACTCCATTTCGCCTAAACCATTATTGATGATATTTTTTGTGTCCTACTTCCCCCACTGTGTGGGGGGTTTTTTCTTCACTATCTAAAAAAACACCCCACTGTTTTATTATCAACAATGAGGTGCTATCTGACGCTATTTAAGAAAAAACCAACAACTAGCGTTCCCAATATGACTCTTCTAGACTGTCTTCTTTTTCAGGTAAACCACGGGTTAAACGCGGTGAATGCTGAGTTAGCACTTGATAACTCACCCGATTCGCATATTTGCATACTTGGGCTAATGAAGAGTAAGTCAGATACTGACGCGCATGTTTACTGGAATTCGGTACGTTCATACGATGGTATGAATTCGCAGTGATATCATGTAACAACGCCGATAAAGCGCCGTCACCGGCCCCATTGGTATTCATAATTTTTTCTGGGCCACCCATATAAGGTTCTATATGGGAATAGATACGCATAGGAACTTCACAATCTTGCCGGCGCATAGCTCGGCTAAATTCATAGAGGTTAAATTCAGGGATCGCCCCCAGCAACAGAGGATGCTGTGTAGTGCGTTTAAATGCTTCTTCCGTATAGCCAGCCATATAAAGGCCTGAAGGCCCCGCCGTGCACAACACAAGATCAACCCAATTAAGGGCCATATCCGATGCTAACAGTGGATCATTAAAGCCCGTCAACTCCAATGCTTCATCTTCATTCATCGCCACGACAGAAACATGTTCAGCGAGGAAATCACGCCAAAATTGAGGGTCTTGGGCTATAACAAACTTAGTTCCAAGCGTTAATACCACAGGAACATTATGCTTCTTAGCATAGCTGATAGCTTGCATCGTAGCCTCGGGCATGGTTTCACCCGGTTTACAACGCACTAAATACGCAGTAAGTACCAAGGCCGATGCACCAGCAATAATCTCTTCTGGAATACTGTCAGGACGAAGTCGATTCATATGCCCAGGGCTAATCGCAAAAGTTCGTTCACCATTTTCTGCAATCAGTGTAAAGCAACGTCCTATAGGCCCATCAACCCCTTGTAAATAGTTAAGATCCATTCGGCTCGATGTGTGGCATAAATAGCGATAAGAATAGCTACCTATTTGAATGTTATTACACATGGTACCTAACAATACAGAGCGATCATCCGCCAACACAGAGTAATTATGCAAAGTATTGCCGATGGTTCCACCTGCAAACTCATGAGTTATCAATGCATTACTTGTTAGCTCTGCATATAACGCTTCTGCAACATCATCTTCTATAACTAAAGAATGCCCTTTGCTTAATTGATAGCGTTCAATAAATGCATCATCGACCTTGGCTTCAATATCGACAAGTGTTTGATCGATACCCACGATATAGGATCGACAGTTTTCACCCTCATCCATCCGCTCTTTGATAGGTTGTAACAGTGGATCTCTTAAACTAACAGGAAAATAATGCTTTGATTTACGTTGACCGGGGAATTTCATAATGAACAAATTAGCGAGTAGACATGCCGCTATTCTAGCATGATAAACATAAACCAGCACCTGCGATCAAGGTGACAATTTATGTTTATCGTGATCGATTATGAATGTGACGCCGTCTTCATTGTATAATCGCGGTATAGCTCGCGAGTTAATACGTATGCGCTGCTCAAGATCAGGCCGAGGATAGCACTCAATGCGATGATGAGTGTCGATTTTGGCGAATCTTTCTTAGCGGGTAAATCAGGTGCAAGAATGAATTTAGCAGGTAAAAAGTCGATAGTATCAATCTTTAATTCTGACAAGCTATTGATGTAGTGTTGACGAATTTGTAAATCTTCACTCAACATTGCAATATCACGGTTCTGCAACTCTATCGCTAATTTTTTCTCTAGCGCTTCAGTTCCTAACGCAATAGGATAATCAGGATCATCACTAATGATGGCAGAATCCGTCACTATCGGCTTACGAACGCCCGCCGCTTTTGCGATATCAATGGCACGTTTTAATCTTTCCACCTTAACATCGTATTCTGTCCGAATTTTTGTCACCTCTTGTTTAAAGGTTTCATTTGCACGGACTAACTGTTGGGCTATCGCATTTTGAATATCTTGCTTAAATTGCTCCCTGACTTTTGTTGCTGTATAGCGAACATAGCCAGCCAACAGATCTTGAGCTTCTGAAGGCGTCGGTGCAATGAAAGTGAGTATAATGTCATTCGATGTACTATTTTTTTCTTTTGACTGGTCTGTAATATGAATACTGTTGGTAATAATGTTATTTACCAGTCGTTGCTCACCATTTTCTTTATCCGCTGGATCAATTTTTTTGGCGAGTTCTTGAAAGTAGTTCGTGCTACGAACATAGGCTTCTTGATTAACTTTTGACCGATACTGCTCAATAAATGCATTAAAAATTTGTTGTGCAGATAAATCAATTTTCACATCAAGAACACTGAGTTGCGCACTGAGTGTATTAATATCTTTAATTTCTTCAGAAGATGGGGGAACAACAACCGCTGTACTGCTCCATTTTTGGGGGAGCAGGGATACCACAAGAGTACTAATAAGCGTAATAGCAACAGTGATAGCGATAATAATAAATTTATTTCTTATTAAAACAGCAAACAAAGCCATCAAATCAACTTCATCGCTTTGCTGTAAGTTAAATTGCGAGATTTGCATCTCACTTGCTGTTTTATCATTCCGTGATTCTCTATCAGTGCTCATAATAAATTCCAGTTAAGTACCAAATTAATAATGCATCAACCCTTTATATCAGTGAGTATAATAGTTTTCTCGATTTATGATATATCGATAAACACCATATTTAATATTAATTTAAACTTTAAATTGTTTTTATTAAACCATTAATCAGGATTTTGAATAAGTTAATACTATCCTCACTGTCATTTAATGCGGGTATATAATGATAGGATTCTCCCCCTTGGCTTTTGAAAAAGTGTTGATTTTGTTCACTAATTTCTTCTAGTGTTTCTAAACAGTCCGCAGAAAATCCGGGACAAATCACTTGAACTGATTTTACGCCTTGTGAGGGTAATTGATTCATTGTCTCATCGGTATAGGGCGTTAACCAAGGCTCACGACCAAAACGAGATTGATAAGTCATCAATACACGTTCCGCTGGAAAATTCAACGCCTCTTTAACTAAACGAGTTGTTGCTTCACACTCTTGTGGATAAATATCGCCAGTATCCGCATAACGTTTAGGAATACCATGGAACGACAAAATCAGTCGGTCAGGTTCACCATGCTGAGCAAAGCTTTGCTCAATTGAGTTGACTAGGCCCTGAATATAGGCAGGATGCGTCGCATAACTACGGATAAAATGTAACGACGGAATTGTACGCATTTGCTTGAGAATCGCGGAAATACCATCATAGACAGCCGCTGTCGTCGAACAGGAGTACTGAGGATATAAAGGAAGTACGATTAATTCGGTCACACCTTGGCACATCAAGGAGTCAATTGCACTTTTCAGTGACGGTGAGCCATAACTCATCCCAACTTCTATTGGTATATTAGGAAAACATTCAGCTAACTTAGCTTTCTGCTTTAACGTATAAGCGAGTAAAGGTGAACCATCTTCGGTCCAAATTGATTGATAGAGTTTCGCAACCTTAGGCGAACGAAATGGCAATACAATGCCATATAAAATAGGTTTCCAAATCGCACGAGAGACATCAATAACACGGACATCACTCAAAAATTCTGCAAGATAACGTTTAACTGCCGGAGTCGTTGGGGCATCAGGCGTCCCTAGATTAACCAATAAAATACCGAATTTATTCTCTGACACAATGATACTCCTTAAATGATAATTATTCCCAACTTTATATCATAAAATGCAGTCTTTATTTATCTTCTTATGCGACAAAAGCAAAGGCAGCGATTATCGCTGCCTTTGTTGATAGCTATCATCTTTATTAGCCGAGGATTTTTGCTAATTCTTCACTCACTTCAGAAACTTTGCGAGTTCCATCAATTTTGAAATACTGAGTGTTACCCGCAGCCGCTTCTTTTTGATAATAAGCGACCAAAGGTGCGGTTAAATCATGATATTCAACCAAACGCTTACGAACGGTATCTTCTTGGTCATCTTTACGAATAGTGAGCTCTTCACCTGTGACATCATCTTTATTTTCAACTTTAGGTGGGTTGAATGTCACATGATAAACACGACCTGAAGGTGCATGCACACGGCGACCAATAATACGCTCAACAATGATTTCATCAGGTACATCGAATTCTAATACGAAATCAACATCAATACCGGCTTCCTTCATTGCATCAGCTTGAGGAATGGTGCGCGGGAACCCATCCAACAAGAAGCCATTGCGGCAGTCATCTTGTTTGATGCGCTCTTTAACTAATGCAATCACTAATTCATCAGTCACTAACTTACCATTATCCATTAGCTCTTTTGCTTTTAAACCTAGCTCACTACCTGCTTTAACTGCTGCACGTAACATGTCGCCAGTTGAAATTTGTGGAATACCAAATTTCTCCATAATAAATTGAGCTTGAGTGCCCTTACCGGCGCCTGGAGCACCGAGCAGAATGATACGCATTGCGTAAACCCCTTGCTATTTAGTTTTTTATAATTTGAAAAGAAAACAAGATACCATACCATTAGGATGGCGCTTTACTCAAGAAGACACGTAAACGTTTTCGCATTTTACTTCTTTCGTAAAAGAAAAAAACCACGCTAAAGCGCTGGCTAAAACGTGGTTTTTGCTCAAAAACGAAAATCAATTAGCGAATTATTTCATTAATAATTCGTTGATTTTACGAATGAATAAATTTGGATCTTCTAATGTACCGCGCTCAGCTAATAAAGCTTGGTCTAACAAAACATTAACCCAATCAGCAAACAGTGCATCATCCGTCACTTCTGACGCTTTCTTAACCAGTGGATGTGATGGATTAAGCTCAAAGTTATATTTCACTTCAGGAGCCGCTTGACCTGCCGCAGCGAATAACTTCGCCATTTGTGTGCTCATCTCATCGGCATCGGTGGTGACAATCGCAGGTGTATCCGTCAAACGGTGAGTCAATTTGACCTCTTTAACGCGATCTGCCAACAATGTTTTCACACGCTCAACAAAAGGTTCTAATTGCTTATCGGCTTCTTCTTGCTCTGCTTTATCTTCATCTGCGAGTTTATCCAGCGACTCATCGGCTTTGCTAACCGATTGGAAAGGCTTACCATCAAACTCGGATAAATAGTTCATCATCCATTCATCAATGCGATCAGAAAGCAGTAGTACCTCAATACCTTTCTTACGGAACAGCTCTAAATGAGGGCTGCTCTTAGCCGCAGCATAGCTATCCGCCGTGATGTAATAGATTTTCTCCTGCCCTTCAACCATACGGCTAATATAGTCTTCTAAAGAGACATTCTGCACGTTGCTATCATTATGTGTTGATGCAAAACGTAGCAGTTTCGCAATAGCTTCACTATTGCTCATATCTTCCGCAGGTCCTTCTTTCATCACTAGACCAAATTGCTGCCAGAAAGACTGATATTTTTCCGCATCATTCTTCGCCAGTTTATCTAGCATTTGCAGGACACGCTTGGTTAATGCGCCACGCAAGCTACGAGTTAATGCGCTATCTTGCAGTATTTCGCGAGATACGTTGAGGGGTAAATCGTTTGAATCCAATACCCCACGCACAAAGCGCAAATAATTTGGCATAAACTGCTCAGCGTCATCCATAATAAACACACGCTGAACATACAGTTTTAATCCATGGCGCTGCTCACGATTCCAGAGATCAAACGGCGCCTGTGAAGGTATATACAATAAGCTAGTGTACTCCTGCTTACCTTCAACACGATTATGAGACCAAGTTAATGGATCCGCATAATCATGGGAGATGTGTTTGTAAAACTCGATATACTCTTCATCAGAAATTTCAGACTTATTACGCGTCCATAGCGCTTTAGCTTGGTTGATTTTCTCCCAAGTTATTGTGCCATCTTCTTCATTTTTAACTTCAATTTCTACAGGTAGTGCAATATGGTCTGAATATTTGCTGATAACTGAACGCAAACGCCAGTTATCTAAAAACTCTTTTTCATCTTCACGCAAATGTAACGTGATTTCAGTGCCACGATCCGCTTTTTCAATGTCGGCAATAGTGTATTCACCTTCACCAGCAGATTCCCAAAATACGCCTTGGTCTGCCGATGCACCAGCAGCACGGCTACGAACAGTCACTTTATCAGCAACGATAAAAGCAGAATAGAAACCAACACCAAACTGACCAATCATTTGACTATCTTTTGCTTGGTCACCACCCAGAGATTCTAAAAAGGCTTTAGTGCCTGATTTAGCGATCGTTCCTAAGTTATCAATAACTTCATCACGGCTCATACCAATACCGTTATCGCTAATTGTGAGTGTCCCATCTTCTTTATTTGCGCTAATGCGAACACGCAGTTCCCCATCATTTTCATACAATTCAGGTTTTGAAAGTGCACGAAAACGCAGTTTATCTGCCGCATCGGATGCGTTTGAAATAAGTTCACGCAAAAAGATTTCTTTGTTTGAGTAAAGAGAGTGGATCATCAACTGGAGCAGTTGTTTGACTTCAGATTGGAACCCGCGAGTTTCTTGTCCTTTCATACTCATTAATGCCTCTATATCATCAATCTAATGGGATAGTTTTGACTTATCGATGAGATTGAATTGGGGGCAAAAAACAGAAATTCAAGCGCATGAAAGAAAAAATGTCTCCGCGAAGACTCAGCGACGATAAGTCACTCAAGGGGATAACTAAGTGATACTAAAGAATAAAAAAGCGAAGAGATTCGAATTATGTGAAAGGACTGCGACAAAAACAATAAGCGATGCTTCTGGTAAGACATTGCGGTGATTAAAGCTACAGCCAGTCAACCGCCCGTAGCTTAAGATGTTACCTGTTACTAGAGGCGCTGCCTACCCGCTAATGAGTGAGATAACGTGGTACCATCGACCATTTCCAGCTCACCACCAACAGGTACGCCATGTGCGATTCGGCTTGCAGTAATGCCATATTGAGCACACATCTGCGCAATATAGTTTGCTGTTGCCTCACCTTCTACCGTTGGGTTAGTCGCAAGTATCACTTCAGTAATGGTTTCAGAAGATAACCGCTCTTCTAATCTATCCAGTCCGATATCCATCGGGCCAATACCATCAATCGGTGATAAGTGCCCCATCAGCACAAAATAACGCCCTGAAAATTGACCCGTTTGTTCCACAGCATAAATATCCGCAGGGCTTTCAACCACACAAATCAAACCGTTCTGTTGACGACGCGGATTTTCACAGATATTACACACATCCTGTTCGGTAAAAGTACGACAATCACGGCAGTGACCGATTTCTGACATTGCTCGAGTCAGTGACTGCGCAAGGCGCATGCCACCACTACGATCACGCTGAAGCAGATGAAAAGCCATACGTTGCGCTGACTTTGGCCCAACACCAGGGAGACAGCGCAAAGCTTCCATCAATGACTCTAGAAGCGGACTCGTTTGCATTAGAATGGCATCTTAAAGCCTGGTGGCAGTTGCATGCCACTTGAAACACTTGCCATTTTTTCTTTCTGCGTTTCTTCAATACGGCGAGCTGCATCATTAAATGCTGCGGCAATCAAATCTTCCAGCATATCTTTATCATCTTCAAGAAGACTTGGATCTATCTCAACACGGCGGCAGTTATGTGAGCCGTTGATGGTAACTTTGACTAGACCAGCGCCAGATTCGCCTGTTGCTTCTAGATTGGCGATTTCTTCCTGAACTTTTTGCATTTTTTCTTGCATTTGTTGGGCTTGCTTCATTAGATTGCCCAAACCACCTTTACCAAACATAGTTATCTCTCACTACTGAGGCCACAGCTTGCTCATAGAGACTGTAGCGTTAAACGGGGCGAATACTTTCTTCATCTAACTGCGCATCAAACATCGAGCGTAGTTTTTGAATCGTTTTATCCGCAATAATTGACTGACGCGCTTGCGCCAGCTTTTCTTCATAAATCGCCTGTCGCCATTCAAGCGGCGTTTTCACTTCGGTATTATCATCTTGAACGATGTTTAGTTCAACAGGATGACCGCAGTGTTCACTCAAGGCACTTTGTAATGCGTCATGTGCCGACGGCTTATTAAGATGACGCTGCGCGGGTCGCAAATGAAGAACGATTTGTGACTCACTGATTCTTTCTATATATGAATTCAAAGCTAATTGTTCAACTAGCTTAGGGATATTTAATTGCGCTATTTCTGCTGACCAGCTATCCCGCTCTCGACCTTCTTCAATAATCTTAGCCGCTAATTCAGGCGTTTTTTCATACTCTAACGCCTCTTTTATTTCAGTCGGTGTGGTAATCGTTTCTTTAGCTTGAGGTTCTTCAAACTGAGGCCGCCACTGATAATGCTTTGGTTTTGTCGATTTTTTAGCGTCAACAGTTTGGTTAACACCCTTTTTTTGATGCTGGCTAGTGACCGCGGCCAGCCTCTCAAGTGCTGACATCGCCGGCTTAGCCTTTTCAGGCGCGGCCGGTTTATTCTTTTTTCCGTCAGATACCTCATCTTGTGAGGACTGTAGCGCTTCCTTAGCCTTTAATAATTGAAAGGTAGGACTATTTTCTGCTATCGGCGCATTTGCCGATAACGATGATGAAGCCGGTGTTGGTTTCGATGCAACTGAGCGAGTCGGCATCACAGAAGCAGGCTGTACGGCCACCGTTTGTGCTACGGGTTCTTCAATAATGCTTTTGGGGTGAAACGCCAAAGCACGTAACAAAGCCATTTCAATGCCCATACGGCGTTCTGGTGCGTAAGGGAGGTCTCGACGACCAATCAGTAATGTTTGATAAAATAATTGCAAATCTGCTGGAGAAATTATTCGCGCTATTTGTCTGAGACGCCCTTCCGTCGATGAAGGATCCGTTTCTTTTCCTGCGGGTAATAGCTGGATCATGGCAACGCGATGCAACAATGACAATATTTCTACCAGAAGATTTTCCCAATCAGCGCCACGGGTTGCTGCATGCTCGACTTCTTCCATGACAGCAATACCATCAGCACGCACCAAAGCTTCAATGATCGCAAGCGGCTGCTCATCATCAAGCGTACCTAACATCTGACTGACAATATCTGCTGTAACCTGACCTTGCCCCATCGCTATCGCTTGATCTGTCAAACTCAACGCATCACGTAAACTACCATCAGCTGCGCGAGAAATGAGCTGGCGCGCGCGCGAATCATGTTCAATGCCTTCTGCATTTAAAATATGTTCAAGCTGCTCATTAATTTGAGTGACATCTAACGCTTTTAAATGAAACTGCAAACAACGCGACAAAATCGTCACCGGTAATTTTTGTGGATCGGTTGTTGCCAGTAAAAATTTAACGTGCTCAGGCGGCTCTTCTAGCGTTTTTAATAACGCATTAAAGCTATGGCGCGATAGCATATGCACTTCATCAATAAGATAGACTTTAAAACGCCCGCGAGCCGGCGCATACTGCACGTTGTCTAATAATTCTCGCGTATCTTCAACTTTTGTTCTCGATGCCGCATCGATTTCGATCAAATCGACGAAACGCCCCTGCTCGATCTCTTGGCAATTGGTACATTTTCCACAAGGTGTTGCTGTGATCCCCGTTTCACAATTAAGACCTTTGGCAAACAAACGGGCAATTGTCGTTTTACCGACACCACGAGTGCCAGAAAAAAGATAGGCGTGATGAAGCCTCTGGTGTTCCAGACCATTTGCTAATGCGGTCAATACATGCTGTTGACCGACAACATCTGAAAATTTTTGGGGGCGCCACTTACGGGCAAGTACCTGATAGCTCATGAATTATGCAGTTTCTTAACACGGTGATAGCACCATGCTACCACAGCCTCGCCCCTTACGGCGAGACTGTGATAAAAATAGTGAGGAAAATAGGATTAGTGGCCTGGGAACTCAACTAAACTAAATGAGTTAACGCCCTCAGCAGCAAGGCGCTCTACGCCGCCTAAATCCGGTAGGCTGATAATAAAAGCGGCATCGACAATGTTCGCGCCTAGTTGCTTGATCATTCTTACTGTTGCTTCAACAGTACCGCCTGTTGCAAGTAGATCATCGATGACTAATACATTATCTTCAGGCTGAATACTGTCACGATGGATCTCCAGCGTGTCAGTGCCATATTCTAAATCATAGGTCATACTTAATACTTCGCGAGGTAGTTTCCCTTTTTTACGTACAGGAACAAAACCAACGCCTAAGCGCAACGCGACTGGTGCACCAAACAGAAAACCGCGCGCTTCAGTACCTACAATTTTGGTGACATCTTTATCTTTATAATGCTCAACCAACAAATCGATGGTAGCTTGATAAGCTGCCGGGTTATTTAACAGTGTGGTAATATCGCGGAATAATACCCCTTCTTTTGGGTAATCAGGGATAGTTGCAATACTTTCTTTAATCAATTGCAGTTGTTGCTCTCTAGCAGTCATAATAAAGTGCCAATCAATAGTAAACACGAAAAGGTAGAATCTATTTAAAGTACCATAAAAATGCAATAAGGAGCCGCTTATTTGCGACAAGTTTTATTGCTACATATCAATTTTCCATGATTTTTCACTAGTAACGAGAAGAAAAATGAAAATACAGGCTCTTTTAGATGCGCTAAAAACGCAAATTGACGCATTGCAAACCCGCATAGCACCTATCGCTGATCAGGAATTTTCACATTCCCGCTTTGATTCGCAACTGTTTAGCACTAAATCAACGCATCTAGGGGATTGCCAAAAAGAGTTAAATAAACTGTACCAACAACTTTCCCACAGTGTGTCACTTGGTCATATTGAACAAGTTAACTTTCTGACAGAGAAAATAACGCATCAAATCCAAGCGCTTTCCCGAGAACTGTCTACTCAAGCATTACGCCAAAAAGAGACCTCTTTTCAAGAAAAGAAAGAACACGTCGATCTGTATGAACGGTTGGCACAGCATCAAGATTATGAACGCCGATTACTCGCCATGGTCAGTGAACGTGAATTGCAACTCAATGGCCTGACCGATCACGTAAAACGTCACCAATGCCAAAAAGATATTGCAGCATTAGCGGGAAGGCTATACCGTTGCCGGCAAGCATTGATACGTATCGAAAAAGCCATAGAACATCAAGAAAACCAATTTTTGGACTAAATTATTAATGGGTGTAGCCTCAGCTCCCATTGTAAGGCGACCTCAATAAATTGATTTATTCTTCATGATTAATTTTATGCAGTAACTGCATACTACCGCAAATAAGCCACCAATGAATGTTTCCATGATCCTTTCTGACAATAAATGATAATCAACATTATTCAGATAAATTGACATTTCAATTAATGACAAGACTAACCCAGTCAAACAAATTGTCCCGAATACATTATTTTTCTTTGTATTACTGATAGGGATTAAAAATGAAAACAAGAGAATTAATGTAAAACCTATGTATGGCATTAAGATAGATGAGTTAAATGCCAAATAAAGTATCAAAACAACAATCAGTGTTCCAATGACCCTATCACGCGTTAATTTAACGATATTTGTTAATTTAGGATTTAAGACAAAGATAAAGGTTAATGGCGCCCAAAAAAAATGGTCTATATTGATGGCTCTTGATGATAAAACACAAAAAATTAAGCCCGTCGAGTAGATCAATGATTGTCCCACTAAGGGAACAGTGACTCTATCTCTTTTTAAAAAGATATACTTCTTTATCTGGTGAATCGTAATTGTTTTCCGTTTGCTCACAGCGTAACAGAACGCAAGTGTCACCACCGTTCCTATCAGTAAACCTATCACCAAGCCGTTGAAGCTCGACTTATTTAAGGTTGCCCCTATGATAAAGAAAATCATAAAGTACTTAAACGACATCTCTAAAGAGGAATCAACATTATAAAGTTGATAATAGAAAAAAGGTGATAGAAATAATACGATAAAGAACAAGTAACTAAAGCCTAAAGAATAACCAAGAGCCGTCCCTACAAACACAAATAATGAACATAATAATGAATAAATAATATTTTTATAGCGATTCGCTTTATTAAATATCGTATAACCATGAAGCGCTGACAGTGAACTCCATAAAGTTGCATCAATACCTGCAATATAATAAGTGATAATAAAGCTTAGCACGATACAAAATGTTAAATAGAGGCTTTCCGATAATTTCGTCACAAAATCACCCAGTTATACCATTACCAATAGGTAATAATACTAACATGCACGTAATACCATAACAATCAATAAACTACTTCAATATCATTGATATAAATGATATTACTCAGCTACTCTATTTTCACAAATCGATTAATGACGGGTTATTTTATTATTTACTACACATATTAGAATTATAAAAACTATTGTAGATTTTAACTCTCCCCTTCACGATAAAATGTCAAAGGCACGTTAATTTCTCGTCGCTATTCTTATTATTTTTTTATCATTGCGTAATATCAACTTGCTCCTATTTCGATTAAAAACTAATATCTATCAATGTCGCTACTAAAAAAATGCGTACGATAACTCGCTAAGTCGATACTAAGGAGCCAGAATGGATTCTCTAAAAAATGCCCCCAAAGAAACTCAGCTTGCCGTTGATCTTATCTATTTACTTGAAACTTCAGACGTTGAAACTGACGTGGTACTTAAAGCGCTTGAAATTGTAAAAAATGACTATCTCACTAAACAGGCTGCCGAAGCAACCTGCTCATCGAGCAATTAAGTCATATTAATTACCATCATCTTTTTTTACGTTAGGGTCACGTTTTATTTCTTGAATTTCGTCACCTCGCTCGTTATGAAGGTGAACCTCTAACTGGTTAAATGCAATATTAATGTCATTTTCACGACACAACTTATCTATTGCACGATGCACCTCATCACTCGTCGTTCCTCTATCGCCTATTTGGCGAACATAAAAACGCAATTCATGGTCAAGGGTGCTCGCACCAAACCCAGTGAAATACACCGCAGGTGCAGGGTCTGTCATCACCTTACTATTTGAGGTCGCAGCACTTAACAGCACTTGCTTCACTTTATCAAGATCAGAACCGTAAGCCACACCTAATGCTACTGTAATCCTCGTCACTGTATCCGAAAGTGACCAGTTAATGAGACGTTCAGTCACAAACGCTTTATTCGGGATGATCACTTCTTTGCGATCAAAATCAATGATAGTGGTTGCACGAATACGAATTTTACTTACCGTTCCCGAATAACTGCCAATCGTTACGGTATCACCGATACGAATCGGCCTTTCGAATAACAAGATAATCCCCGAAACAAAGTTCGCAAAAATTTCTTGTAAGCCAAACCCCAAACCAACTGTTAATGCCGCGGCTAACCACTGAAGCTTACTCCATGTAATACCGAGCATCCCCAATGACGTTATCGCACCAATACCGACAATAATGTAAGTTAAAATCGTGGTGATGGCATAAGTCGAACCTTGTCGTAATTTTAAGCGTGACAGAACTAAAACCTCTAATAAGCCCGGTAAGTTACGTGTCATAATCCATGCTACAACGATAATCACCATCGCCAAGATTAAATTGGCTAGCGTGACTGATTGTAAAGTATTGCTACCTTCAGCGGTTGTTGCGGTGTAATGCCATAAATCAACACTGTCTAAAAATGAAAATATCGTAATAAAATCAGACCAGATTGCATAAAAAGCTAAAGCAAAAATGATAAATAATACCATCGTGGTTAAACGCAATGACTGTTGACTGATTAATTCAATCGTCATTGGCGGTTCTTTGATGGGTTCGTTTTCACTCTCTTCTTGATGCTGGGCCTTACGACGTTCGATAGCACGTTGATAAGCCAGTTTACGAGCCACTAGAGTCAGGCTGCGCAAACACGCATTATAGGTAATATACCAAAGCAGTAATAAATACAGGCTATCTAACCAACGATTAGCCAGACGTAATGTGGTGTAGTAATACCCCGCCATCATTAAACCAATTAAGATTAGAGGAGAAAACGTGAGCAATGTTACCACGACAGAACGAGTTAAATGGCTGCCTTTTTCTTGCCAGATATGTTTGCAAAATGGCAATGTAAATATAAATAACATCAGTAGTGACAGTAAAACAATTAACTGCCCAATCACATCTTCAGAAACTTTTAGAGGATTAATCACGCCATAAGTTGAAAAATAAATTAATGGTAACAATGGCAGTGATAAACGCGCGACTCGGCGACGAGTTTGTGCGGCAAGTTTTGGCTCAATACTAAAATGCTTTTCTGCTATCCCTCTTGGCTTTAATACCCTTAACGTTAATTCAAAAAGCACCCAAAAAATGGCTAATTGCTGGCAAAGCGCCCACACAAATTCACCTTGAGCATTGCCTGTTTTTAAAAACCAATAGCCAATAGCCAGTAATACCAAAGCCGTCGGTAATGTTTGCAACAGCGTAAGTAATAGCGCAAATGGCGTATTTAATAAACTATCTTGTCTTAAACTGGAAAGGCTTTGAGTGATTTGCTGTAAACGTTCAGCGATTTTTCGGTATAACCAAATAAACACTAATGCCAATACCAATAATGGGATTACCACGAATAATGAATTGGTGATCCCCTTTTTAATATTGCCCTTTGATAAGCTAAAATCAAAACTATTGATTTGTTGTGTTGCCGCCTCTGGAAACGTTTTAACCCAAGTAAGGTCGATCGGCTTATTACTGTTTACCCAAAAGATTTGTTGTGCGAGAGTGTGTTCTAGCGAACTAATCACACTCAATAATTGATTTTGATCGAGTTGTAAATTAATCGCTTGAGAAATTTGATTACCTAATTGTAGATTAAGCTCATCTAATAGCTCACGCCTTACATCCAATAATTTAGTTAACGCTTGTTTATCTTCATCCGACAACAAATAACGACTGTCTTGTTCCCCACCTGACTTTTCCGCTAATTGTTTCTCCAGATTCAAGATGTAATTATTCATTTGATATAACGCATCACGCTGCTGATTAACATCAAACTGTTCAAGGCGTAGATCCGCAATGGTATTAGGCAAATTTTTAGTTAAAATATCATCTGGTAAATCAATTTGTTGTTGAAACAGAATACGTGATAACAATAAGCTACCCCGTAATACATTGATTTGTTCTTTCAAGTTACGTTCAGACTGCGTTGCTCGTTCAAGCCAAGTTTTCACACGGATACTATTTTGTACCATGAGATTATTACTCTGAGTCACTTCGATCAAACGTTCGCTAAGCGCATTATTAATCGCTAATTCTTTTTGAATGATAGGATTTTGCTTTAACTGTAGTTCATTATCCGTGGAGGTTTGTGCCTCACGCGCTGTAGCTTCAGAATCATTAAGCCGTTTACTGCTTATATAGGATTGTAGTAATTGAATACGGTTTTCAAGCTGTTCAATATAATAAATCGTGTAGTCACGTTGTTTTTGTAATACATCTTGCAACTGGGTGTTGCCCTGTAACACACGTTTTTGATAATCATTTTGTTGCTGTAAATAGTTCTGTTCTATTTGCAGTAATTCAATTTGTGTATCTCGTAGTTTTGTCGATTCATTAAAAACACTATTAAGCTCATTACGTATTTCTTGTAATCGCCGAGCATTCTCCAGCATCACCGCTTGCGCTCTTTCTGGCTGAGTTTGCAAAGTAATTAAATAGCTATTGTAATTGGCAAGGTCATTCTGCTCAGCTTGTAATTGTTCTAATGCATGACTGAGCATAGCTTCTAACTGTTTTTGTGACGCATTCTTGATGCTATTGGTAAAATTCCGTGTTTCTTCTTCACTGTTATTTTTAAGTTGTTGTAATGCATTCACCGCATGTTTAGCATCATCACTCGCCCTATCGAGACTTTTTTGCAGTTCATCCGACTTACTATCCAGTTTACTTAGCTCATCATAAAAAATAAGCGACTTTTCAATATCAGCAATAGACAGCTTATCTTCAGCACTTTGGTTACTTTTTTTACTCAATACATTCAGTTTATTTTGAATGTCATTTTTGCTTGGAAGAGAATTACTTATTGCAGCATTAGCATAGCAAGAAAAGAAGAAAGCAAAGAGTACAAAGATAACCCTGAATTGCCAGTCTCTTAGATTTTTCAGTGTCCGCATGGATGAACCCATAAGAGGTTTTTTGATTCTGTTTAGATAAAATAAAGCGCGCTGCTAGTAAAGACTAACAGCACATTGAGTCCTAATTAAAACGTTAGAACTTTTTCTGCTTCTAATGTCCAAGCAGCGAGCTCAACTAATGTACCAATCTCGACACCATCTGCTAGGGCTAATTCACTAACGCCACGTGCATCGGTACAGGTTTTGCATAATTTCACTGGCACCTGCTGTGCAGTCAAAATTTCTAACATTTGCTGAATATTATAACCTTCTTTTGGCTTTTGCGCTTTAATTCCCGCCGTAACGGCATCCGACATTAAAAATAACTTCAGTTCGGTTTGCGGATGTTGTTCTTTTAGTGTGATTGCTAACCGTAATGAGTTAAATAACGTTTCGTTACCGTAAGGAGCACCATTAGCAATTATTAAAATTGATGACATAACCTCTCTCCAATTATTCTGGCTGTTCTGTCTTTAGCCGTAAAGATGGACTGTATTTCAATGCGTCTAACATGGTTTCTACCAGCATTTCAGTACGTTTTTGTATATTAAAACTATCAGGCTGTAATAACCAGTTCTCCAATAGCCCCGCCATCATCGCTCGTACCATAATAGCACCACATTCTAAATCAAGGTTCGCAGGTAATTGTCCTAGTTCAACACAACTACGCAAATGTTCAATAATACGATAATGGCTCGCCATATAGTTTTCTCTTTTTAAATCCACAATAACAGCCATTTCACCTACCAATTCACACTTATGGAAAAGAATATCCATTAAAGCGCGATTTTTAGGGCTTTCTATAAAATCTGTCAAAATATAAACTAAAATTTCTTTTAGAATTGCTAGTGGATCATTACTATACTTCTGACGATAATAGTTTTCGGCCTGTAATATCTGGCTATCACTAAATTCACAAGCTTGGTGGAATAAATCGACCTTATTTTTGAAGTGCCAGTATATCGCACCGCGGGTTACACCAGCGGCCTTTGCAATATCGGCTAACGATGTCGCCGAAACACCTCGTTCAGAGAAGGTTTTGATGGCAGCATCTAAAATTTCCTGACGGGTTTCTTCGGCCTGTTGTTTAGTTTTTCGTGCCATTGTAACTCGTTTATATACAAAGCTGATTTACATACATTCGTGTATGTTTGTACTATAGCATAGTGATAAATCTTATTGTTTACCATTTTCTTGTATTGTTTTTTACTCATGTTGATTAATTGAGGTTAACTTATGCGAAAAAACAGAGGGGTGTTACCTCTGGCTCTGTTGGTTCTTTCAGGTGGCTTAGCTTTATCAGGTTGTAACGATGAACAGAAAGGTGGCGGTGAACGCCCGGCGCCTGAAGTAGGAATTGTTACGCTTAAAGCCGAACCTCTGACTATCAAGACTGAATTACCAGGTCGTACGTCTGCATATCGTATTGCAGAAGTTCGCCCACAGGTAAGTGGCATTATACTCAAACGTAACTACAAAGAAGGTAGCGATGTTGAGGCCGGAACGTCTTTATATCAGATAGATCCAGCGCCTTTCCAAGCCACTTTTGATAGTGCTAAAGCGGAACTTGCTAAAGCGCAAGCTAACGCAAACTTAGCGGGTTTGACTGTAAAACGCTACAAACCACTTCTAGGCACTAATTATATTAGTAAGCAAGAATACGATCAGGCCACCTCAACTTATGCTCAAGCTTTAGCAGCCGTTAAGGCAGCAGAAGCAGCCGTTGAGACTGCGCGTATTAACCTAAACTATACCAAAGTTACTGCGCCTATCAGCGGTCGTACTGGCAAATCTAATGTCACAGAAGGTGCATTAGTTGCTTCAGGACAAGCGACTGAGTTGATGCGAGTTCAACAGCTAGACCCTATCTATGTTGACGTTACGCAATCCAGTGAGGATTTCTTACGCCTACGTAATGAGATAGAAAAAGGTGCTCTCCAAAAAGAACCGGGCAAAGCCCCTGTTAGCTTAGTCATTAATAATGGCCAAGAGTATGCCCAAAAAGGAGCTCTGGAATTTTCTGATGTCACCGTGGATGAGACAACAGGTTCAATCACGATGAGAGCAGTATTCCCGAACCCAAATAAAGAGCTTATGCCAGGAATGTTTGTGCGCGCTATCTTAGAAGATGGTGTTATGGAAAAAGCGATTCTGGTTCCTCAGCAAGGTTTAGCTCGTACGCCACAAGGTGACGCTCAAGTCATGGTTGTTGGTGCCGAGAATAAAGTTGAAGTCAGAAAAGTTAAAGCAGCACAAGCTGTAGGCAACAAATGGCTGGTGACTGATGGCTTGAAGGATGGCGATCGCGTGATTGTGATTGGCCTACAAAAAATCAAACCCGGTATTGTTGTCGTTCCTAAGGAAGCTAATTTAGAAGCGCAAACCATAGACAATCAGGCTCAACCTGAACAAAAGTCTAAGTAAGGGAGCGGTTGATTAATGCCTAAGTTTTTTATAGATAGACCAATTTTTGCATGGGTAATCGCGATTATTACTATGCTTGCTGGTCTGTTGGCAATTATCAAGTTACCTGTGGCACAGTACCCGACTATTGCACCGCCGTCCGTTTCTATTTCGGCAAACTATCCGGGCGCAGATGCATCGACGGTACAGAACACAGTGACTCAGGTTATCGAACAGAACATGAATGGTATCGATAACTTGGTGTATATGTCATCAACCAGTGATTCATCCGGTTCTGCAAGTATCATGCTGACGTTCGAAGCAGGTACTGATGGTGATATTGCTCAGGTTCAGGTTCAAAACAAACTGCAACTTGCAATGCCATTACTACCACAAGAAGTACAGCAGCAAGGTATCAGCGTTGATAAATCTACCAGTTCATTCTTGATGGTAGCTGGTTTCGTTTCTGCCGATGGCTCTATGGGGCAATATGATATTGCCGACTATGTAGGTTCAAACATTAAGGATCCACTTAGCCGAGTCAATGGTGTTGGGGAAACCCAGTTGTTTGGTACGCAATACGCGATGCGTATCTGGTTAAAACCAGAACAGCTCGTGAAGTACAACATGACAACAAATGATGTTATCAATGCCATTAAAGTGCAAAACAACCAAGTTGCGGCAGGTCAGTTAGGGGGAACACCTCCAGTTGATGGCCAACGCTTGAACGTTTCAATCATCGCGCAAACACGTTTAAACAGTCCTGAAGAGTTTGCCAATATCCTGTTACGTGTTAATCAGGATGGTTCTCAGGTGCGTTTAAAAGATCTTGCAACGGTTGAGTTAGGTGCTGAAAACTACAGTACTATTGCCCGTTTTAATGGTAAACCTGCGGCGGGGATCGGTATTAAACTCGCAACAGGCGCTAACGCACTAGATACTGCTAACAACGTTCGTGCTGCACTGGCGAATATGGAACCGTTCTTCCCTGAAGGACTAGAAATTGTTTATCCATATGATACAACGCCTTTCGTTAAAATTTCGATTAACGAAGTAGTTAAAACGCTAGTCGAAGCGATCATGTTGGTTATCGTGGTTATGTATCTGTTCTTGCAGAATATTCGAGCCACATTAATCCCAACAATTGCTGTACCCGTGGTTTTACTTGGAACGTTTGCTGTTTTGGCAGCTTTCGGTTATTCGATAAACACCTTGACCATGTTTGCGATGGTGCTTGCCATCGGTCTTCTTGTGGATGACGCCATCGTTGTTGTCGAAAACGTTGAGCGTGTTATGCAAGAAGAAGGTCTACCGCCAAAAGAAGCGACTAAAAAGTCCATGGGACAAATTCAAGGCGCGTTGGTCGGTATTGCGATGGTGCTATCAGCGGTATTTATCCCAATGGCTTTCTTTGGAGGGTCAACAGGGGCAATTTACCGTCAGTTCTCAGTAACCATCGTTTCGGCAATGATCCTGTCCGTATTCGTTGCAATGATCCTGACCCCTGCACTTTGTGCCACTATGTTGAAGCCAATTGAGAAAGGCAGTCATGGTAGCCAAAAAGGGTTCTTTGGTTGGTTCAACCGTACATTTGAAAAGCAAGCGCATCACTATACCGATAGTGTTAGCCGCATGCTCAATGGTACGGGCCGTTACCTGATCATCTATCTCATTTTAGTGGCAGGTATGGCATTAATGTTTGTTCGTCTCCCATCTTCATTCTTACCAGAAGAAGACCAGGGGGTATTCTTAGCGATGGTTCAATTACCACCGGGATCAACGCAAGAACAAACACAAGCCGTGTTGGATGAAGTTAACACTTACTTCCACACCAAAGAAGAGCGTAACGTTGAATCTGTATTTACCGTTGGTGGCTTCAGCTTCGCAGGTCAAGGCCAAAACATGGGTCTAGCGTTCGTCGTTCTGAAAAATTGGAGTGAACGTAAAGGCGATGAAAACCATGTTGAAGCCATTGTTCAGCGTGCTAACATAGCGTTATCTCAGAAACAAGAAGCCATGATCTATGCCTTTAACCTACCTGCTATTGTTGAGTTAGGTACTGCAAACGGTTTTGACTTCGAGCTCGTTGACCAAGGTAACTTAGGGCATGATGCCTTAATGGCTGCACGTAACCAATTACTTGGCTTAGCAGCTCAGCACCCTGAGATTTTGCAAGGTGTTCGTCCGAACGGTCAGGATGATACGTCACAGTATCGAATCTACATTGACCAGCAAAAAGCACAGGCTCAAGGTGTTGCTATCGCGGATATCAACGCAACGCTAAGTTCCGTATTTGGTGGTACTTATGTAAACGACTTTATCGACCGCGGTCGTGTTAAGAAAGTTTATGTACAAGGTGATGCAGAAAGCCGTATGTTGCCATCTGACATTAGCGCACTGTATGTTCGTAACGCCCAAGGAAACATGGTACCTTTCTCGGCCTTCTTGGATGAATCCCAAGACCCTTGGAAATATGGTTCGCCACGTTTAGAGCGTTATAACGGTGTACCTTCAATGAATATTCAAGGGCAAGCAGCACCTGGTCAAAGTACCGGTGACGCAATGCTGATGATGGAGAAACTCACCACTGAAAACCTACCAAAAGGTATTGGCTATGAGTGGACGGGGATGTCATATCAGGAACGTTTATCAGGTAACCAAGCACCTGCTTTGTACGCTATCTCACTGATTGTCGTCTTCCTGTGTCTCGCGGCATTGTATGAGAGTTGGTCTGTACCATTCTCAGTCATGTTAGTCGTACCATTGGGTATTATTGGTGCATTACTGTTTACTTCTGTTCGTGGACTGTCTAACGATGTTTACTTCAAGGTCGGTCTGTTAACAACCATTGGGTTATCGGCGAAAAACGCAATCTTGATTGTTGAATTCGCCAAAGACTTGATGGAAAAAGAAGGTAAAGGGTTAGTCGAAGCGACACTTAACGCGGTTAAGATGCGTTTACGTCCAATCCTGATGACATCATTAGCCTTTATGCTTGGGGTTATCCCTCTGGTATTTAGTAATGGTGCAGGTTCTGCGGCACAGAACTCGGTAGGTACTGGTGTACTGGGTGGTATGTTCGCTGCAACCTCATTAGCTATCTTCTTTGTTCCAGTCTTCTTCGTGGTGATCCGTCGCCGCTTTTCGAATAAGTCTGAAGACATCGAACATAGTCATTCACCAGCAAAAACTGAATAACCATTTCAGTTAGAATAAATCGTAAAGGGCCACTGTATATGTGGCCCTTTTTATTATGTATAAACCAAGTGAGTTACGTCTGTAGCGTCAAAAAATGATATAGAAAAACATAGAAAAGCTGAGTTTAATATGATGCTTATTTAAGTGAAGTGATATTTTATTTTTTAACAGAACATTCTATTTTTTAGCCAAACTGAAAGAGTTAAACGGAGCTATACTACCAAACAGTAAAAGGGATCTTTCACTGCAAGGAGCTTCACTCAATGAAATTATTAACCGTCCAAATATCATCATTTGTATTATTGTTTGTCCATACTCACTTATCGGCTTCTACTCTTGATATCAACCAAGCTAAAACGATCAATATTGCCGCCCCGCTTAAAAACCATATTTCATTCAATAGCTTCGAAACACTCTCTTCTAATGAACATGGTTTAGTTTTTAATAATGATATTCAAGATAATCGCACTCTTGATGGTAAGGCCGCTAAAATGATCCTTGCGGAAGTGACAGGAAGTGAAGCGACCAATATCCAAGGCGTTATTGCGATTAAAGGTAAAACGGCCAACCTTGTGATTGCTAATCCTAATGGCATCACTTGGCATAATGGCTCCGCAAGTAATATTTCTAGTCTTTCATTGATAGCAGGTAACTTCGAAAGGCAATTTATTAAAGATAAAACAGACCAAGATAAACTTATCCCTAAACCCCTTGAGGATTATAAGCAATTAAAATTCTCTGTATCTCCAGGTAGCCAAGTCATCATCAGCCAGCAGCAGGCTGTGCCTATACAGTTATCTAAAATTAATGTGTTTGCTGATCGTATCAAACTACAAAATGCAGTCAATATTACCTCAGCAGTTCAAAACTATCTCAGTAGTTCAGGCAATGCTTACTTGTCTATTAGTGAAGGTTTACTCCATTCAGGTGCTAAATACCGTTCAACAACTTTGCATAGTGAGGGAAGTCACTTTGAATTAAGTGAAAATGCCAAACTTATGGGGCGTTCAATTTTGCTCGAAAGTCATCGGTATCAATGTAAAGACAGTTTTATGTGTCCACAAAATAGAATTGATATTAATGGGTTAATTGAAGCGATGAATTTTTCATTACAAGGTGAGAATCAGTTGGCTATCACGGGGCAATTACGTTTAGGTAGTAACCAACAAACCTTAGTCGGACAAAGTGCCAATTTTTAAAAGAATCACTAAAGTCACTATTAAAAGAATAAAATACACGCCTTATTAAACACTAGCGGCCTCACTTGAGGCCGCTAGGGGATAAAAATTTAATCTTGAACTCACTATTGGGTCATTATAACCAGAAGAACCAAGCAAACAGTGAGATCACAATGATACAAGCTACGTTCAATACCGCGCCAACACGGACCATTTCTATCTGTCTAATATAACCAGAACCAAAGACAATAGCGTTCGGAGGTGTTGCAACAGGTAACATAAAGGCACAAGATGCACCAATACCAATGATCATCGTTAATACCATTGGAGGCATGCCTAATGCTTCAGCGACTGTGGCAAAAATCGGAACTAATAGCGCCGCACTCGCCGTATTACTGGTAAATTCTGTTAAAATAATGATGAATGTAGTCACCGCTAAAATAATAACAAACCAGTGGCTTTGACCAAATGTCATTTGCATCCAGTCAGCCATTATCTTACTTGCTCCAGATGAACTTAAAATCGCGCTCAGTGTTAAACCACCACCGAACAGCATCAGTACACCCCACTCAGTATTTTTCTGAATTTGAGCCCAGCTAGCAACACCAGTAATCCCAATTAGAATTGCTGCACTTACAGCAATAATGGTGTCCAAGTCTTTAACACCACCTAACGCATCACTAATAAACGTACTCGTAATCCAGCAAACAACCGCAATTAAGAAAATGATCATGGCAGTGATACGTTTACCATTCCACTTCACATGCTCAAGTTCTAATTCAAAGCGGTGCTTCAGATTTGGTCGTAACATCATAAACATCAGCACAAACATCATAGGCAGTAATACAACCATGATCGGAATGCCGTATTTCATCCATGATAAAAAGTCTAAACCAAGTGCAGATGCTGCGATTGCGTTTGGAGGACTACCAACAATAGTCCCTAACCCACCAATACTGGCACTATAAGCAACGCCGAGTAACACAAACACGAATGTATTACGTTCATGGCGAACATCTAAATTAGAGAGAATACCTAATACAAGTGGTAACATCATCGCCGCAGTCGCAGTGTTACTAATCCACATCGAAAGTAATGCAGTAACACCGAACAATAGCACCACTGCAACAGATAAGCGCCCACGGGCAATCATCAACAAACGGTTAGCAATCAGTCTATCTAGACCTTGAATATGCAAAGCCGTTGCCAAAGCAAAGCCACCGAAGAATAGAAAAATGATTGGGTTAGCGAAGGATTTCAACGCATCCCCAGTGTTCATTAACCCTAGCCCTACCGCTAGAATTGGAATACATAATGCAGTGATAGTCACGTGTATAGCTTCAGTTAACCAAAGCACACCAATAAATACCATCATTGCTAGGCCTGCATTTGCTTTATCATCAAAAGGCAAATACTTTAAAAGTAAAATTAGCAATACGATATCAATAGCTAAAATCACCCAGCCCCTAACATTGGACGGGGTTGGCCCCACAGAAGGTTTTAGGGATTCAGAAGCATCCATGTTAACTCCATTGGCTCATCAGTGCGGTAACACATCAAGCTCTTGTTAATATTTATTTACAGTGGAGGAAATATAGAGTTAATTGAATGGAATGAAAATGTGGATAATCAAAAATTGAGATCTGAAACGCGCAATTTAGCTATTTTTTCATTTGATACATAAAAAATTATCGCTTTTATCGACAGATAAGCGGAATCCCTACAACGATTCAATATATTGAATAAAAAAACGGGAAGCCTGAGCCTCCCGTTTTCTTTAATGACTGAGCCTAATATCTAATTACGCTTGGCCTTTAACTTCTTTTAAACCATTGAATGGCGCACGCTCACCCAGAGCTTCTTCAATACGGATCAGTTGGTTGTATTTAGCAACACGGTCAGAACGGCTCATAGAACCTGTTTTAATTTGACCCGCTGCGGTACCAACTGCTAGGTCAGCAATGGTTGCATCTTCAGTTTCACCTGAGCGGTGAGAGATAACAGCAGTGTAACCCGCATCTTTCGCCATTTTAATTGCAGCCAGAGTTTCAGTCAAAGAACCGATCTGGTTGAATTTAATCAAGATAGAGTTAGCAATGCCTTTCTCGATACCTTCTTTCAGGATCTTGGTATTTGTAACGAACAAATCGTCACCAACCAATTGGATTTTGTCATCAAGTACTTTAGTTTGGTATGCAAAACCATCCCAGTCGGATTCGTTCAACCCATCTTCGATAGAAACGATTGGGTATTCTTTGGTCAGACCTTCTAGGTAATGAGTGAATTCTTGTGAAGTAAAGGTTTTACCTTCACCTTTCAATTCGTAGTTACCTGTTTCTTTGTTGTAGAACTCAGAAGCCGCACAGTCCATAGCCAGAGTAACATCTTTACCTAAAATATAACCAGCTTGTTCAACTGCTTCTTTAATCGCAGCCAAAGCAGCAGCGTTAGATTCTAAGTTTGGTGCATAGCCACCTTCATCACCCACAGCTGTATTCATACCTTTAGACTTCAGTACTTTAGCTAAGTGATGGAAAATTTCAGAACCCATACGAACAGCTTCTTTCAGCGTAGGAGCGCCAACAGGCTGGATCATGAATTCTTGAATATCAACGTTATTATCAGCGTGCTCACCACCATTGATGATGTTCATCATTGGCAGAGGCATTGAATATTGACCGTGAGTACCGTTCAGGTCAGAAATATGCTCGTAAAGAGGCATACCTTTTGCCGCAGCGGCTGCTTTTGCGTTAGCTAAAGACACAGCCAGAATCGCGTTTGCACCAAATTTAGATTTGTTATCAGTGCCATCCAGATCAATCATGATCTTATCGATAGCTGCTTGGTCTTTCGCATTTTGACCGATCAGCGCTTCTGCAATTGGACCATTCACTGCCGCAACTGCTTTCAAAACACCTTTACCCAGAAAACGTGATTTATCACCATCACGCAGCTCCAGTGCTTCACGAGAACCTGTAGATGCACCTGATGGCGCAGCAGCTAAACCAACAAAGCCACCTTCTAAATGAACTTCAGCTTCTACAGTTGGGTTACCACGAGAATCAATGATTTCACGACCGATCACTTTAACGATTTTGGACATTAGGTTTTCCTCAGTACAAGTTAAATTGTGGGAGATAGGCCATTGACCTATCCCGCCATATCTTATTTCAACTCACCTTTCTGGTAGCTACCAGCGGCTTTAACAAAACCTTCAAACAATGGGTGACCATCTCTTGGTGTTGAAGTGAATTCAGGGTGGAACTGGCATGCTACAAACCATGGGTGGTTTGGATTTTCAATAATTTCAACCAGTTTATTATCCACTGAACGACCTGCAACTTTTAAACCAGCATCTTCAATGCGTTTTAGCAGCATATTATTCACTTCATAACGATGACGATGACGTTCAATAATTGTATCTTCGCCATACATGTCACGAACTAAGCTGTCTTTCACTAAGTGGCATGGTTGACCACCTACACGCATCGTGCCACCAAGATCGCTCTCTTCAGAACGCACCTCTAGATTACCATTTTCGTCACGCCATTCAGTAATTAACGCAACAACCGGATATTTACACTCCGCATCAAACTCAGTTGAGTTCGCCCCTTCCATGTTGGCAACATTACGTGCAAACTCAATTAAAGCAACCTGCATTCCCAAACAAATACCTAAATAAGGCACTTTGTTTTCACGTGCATAGCGCGCTGTCATGATTTTACCTTCAATGCCACGTTCACCAAATCCACCAGGAACGAGAATTGCATCTAAGCCTTTTAACAGTTCAACGCCACGTGTTTCTACATCTTGAGAATCAATCAGTTTAATATTGACGGTGAGGCGATTTTTTAAACCACCGTGTTTCAACGCTTCAATCACGGATTTATAAGCGTCGGGTAATTCTACATATTTACCAACCATACCGATGGTAACTTCACCAGTAGGATTAGCTTCTTCATAAATGACTTGTTCCCATTCAGAAAGATTCGCTTCGCGGCAATCCAAGTTGAAACGTCGGCAGATGTACTCATCCAAGCCTTGTGATTTCAACATACCAGGGATTTTATAGATAGAATCAACATCTTTCAGTGAAATAACGGCTTTTTCAGGAACATTACAGAACAAAGCAATTTTCGCACGCTCATTCGCAGGAATAACGCGGTCTGAACGACAAATCAATACGTCAGGCTGAATACCGATAGAGAGCAGCTCTTTTACTGAGTGCTGAGTCGGTTTCGTTTTAACTTCGCCTGCTGCTGCCAGATAGGGCACTAGCGTCAAATGTAGATATAAAGTGCGCTCACGACCAACTTCAGCCGCCATTTGGCGAATCGCTTCTAAGAATGGTAGAGATTCGATATCACCAACCGTTCCGCCGACTTCAACGAGAACAACATCATGACCTTCACCACCACGGATAATGCGGTCTTTGATTTCATTAGTGATATGAGGGATGACTTGGATAGTTGCGCCTAGATAGTCGCCACGACGCTCTTTGCGTAGTACTTCTGAATAAACACGGCCAGTCGTAAAGTTATTACGGCGTGTCATTTTGGTACGGATAAAACGCTCATAATGACCTAAATCCAAGTCAGTTTCAGCGCCGTCTTCTGTTACGAAAACTTCCCCGTGTTGGGTTGGGCTCATTGTACCAGGATCAACGTTGATGTACGGATCCAGTTTCATAATGGTGACATTGAGTCCACGGGCTTCGAGTATAGCCGCCAAAGAGGCTGCGGCAATGCCTTTACCCAGAGAGGATACGACCCCGCCGGTCACAAAAATATAATTAGTTTTCATGCTGAACCTGAAAGTTTAGGTTTAAAAGATGATGGATATAACAGGACGGGAAAACAGTATACCCGAACCTTAATTTCGCTACAAATGTTCTAAGCATAATAAGGTTAACTTTCCTCTATATTCCATTAATATCAGCTAGTTAAAATAAAAAATATTTTCTAGCCCCAAACAAGGTTGATTAACATGCAAACAGCAACAGTGCGAGACTCAAGCTGTTTAACCTATTAAGTGACTTTGCTTAGCCTAGTCTTCAAGATACGGCCGCTTAAAAACAGTTTTCCTTAAAGTAAAATAGCAATGTGAGTTCACTCATCATATACCTATTTTAGGTTAGCAAATTTGCGTTATCATGCCACTCTTAACACTTCATCTCTCTTCAATTCCATGTCTCCCCATAGAAACATCTTCTAAGGCTAGCATATTTTTCGCAAAAGCTAAATCCTTTCAGCAAAACTAGCGAGAACTAAGATGGTTTTATTAAATTAGGTGAAATTTTTTGTATGATGCGGATAAAAGAGCGGCAATCTGACATGTATTAAGCACACATTATAGGTTAACAGCGGTGTGCTTTACCGCAGTGGTGATTTTCCCAACAAGATAATCAATCATACGGTGACACCCAGCGATTTAATTGCAGATTAAAAACCTTATCTGCCGATTTTATCCTTTCTGGGCGATGAGCGACAAAAACACGAGTAATTTGCAGTGAGGCAATCGCCTCCGTTATTTTACGTTCATTTTCTACGACAGCTAAGTCAGTCAAACTCGTTATACTTTTACGAAAACCCTGATAATCACTTATCGCTTTGCATCACAAAGAAGATATGCCCACTGAATATTTTGTTGGTATGAAATTACAAACAACAGTTATTCCGCGAGCTTAATTTGCTGCCAATGCTGTTCCATCTCCTCAAGCGTTGCGGTTTCTGTGGTTTTACCTTCTAGTGCAAGGCGTGACTCAATTTGGCGAAAACGCTTTTCAAATTTCTGGCAGGCCTTGTTTAGCGCCATTTCGGGCTTATGGCCTAGGTGGCGAGATAAATTCACAGTAGCAAACAGTAAATCGCCAATTTCTTCTTCTAGGCGCTGTTCATCAACAACCACTTGAGTAGCCTCTTCCATCACTTCATCCAACTCTTCACGCACTTTATCGACCACAGGACCGAGTGTATCCCAATCAAAACCGACCGACGCGCAACGTTTTTGTATTTTATACGCTTTCATTAATGCAGGTAATGCGCTTGGAATATCATCAAGTACCGAAAATTGCGCCTTTTGTGCGCGTTCAGCAGACTTACGTTTTTCCCATCCAGCCAGTGCAGCATCACTATCAGGGTGGTTTTCGGCGTCAAAAATATGTGGATGGCGCCGTTCTAGCTTATCACTAACTGCTTGGCAAATATCATCAAAATCAAATCGTGATTGCTCTTTAGCCATCTGTGCATAAAACACCACTTGAAAGAGCAGATCACCTAATTCCCCTTTTAAGTCGTTAAAATCTTCGCGTTCAATGGCATCAATCACCTCATATGTCTCTTCTAGCGTATACGGTGCGATGGTTTTAAACGTTTGCTGAGTGTCCCATGGACAACCTGTTTGCGGATCACGCAGTTTTGCCATGATATCCAGTAAACGTTCAATTTGTGGTGTGCTTGAACTCATATTTTTTGACCTTTAAATATAAAAAATCCCATGAATCAAAGGATAACATGGGATCTTGGGTTATTCACTAAAACCTATTATTGTGAATGGCGTTTGGCTTCAATCACATCTGGTAGTTGATTGAGTTTCGCTAACACTCTCGCTAAGACTTGCAGATTGTATATCTCAATCGTCATATCAATCGTGGCTAACTGCTGCTTAACATCACTACGGCTGCTCACGCCGAGTACATTCACTTTTTCATTCGCTAAAATGGTAGTGATATCACGCAATAATCCACTTCTATCGTTAGCGACAACACGTACGACTAGCGAATAGCCACTGGAGTAGTTTTCTCCCCAGACCGCGTCAACTAAACGTTCTGGTGCATGACTCTGTAACTCAGCAAGCTGTTCACAATCAACACTATGGATTGAGATCCCTCTTCCCTTAGTGATAAAGCCGACAATATCATCACCGGGAATTGGCTGGCAGCAACGCGCAATATGGTGCATAAGGTTACCAACCCCTTCGACCACAACTCGTCCACTACTGTTAGTTTGAGATGTTGGACGTGGTGCTGCCGTTTTACTTTCCAGTGTTTTTAGTGCTTCACGATCAGCTTCTTCGGCTGTGGTCTTCTTAAATTTACTTTGTAAGAAGTTGACTAACTGGTTGATACGAATATCACCGCCACCAATACCGGCAAGGACTTCATCAAGGGAATGAACGTTATAGCGCGTAATCAGCAATTTTTCGGCTTCTTTGATACTGATATCAAGATGCGCCAATTCGTTATCAAGAATTTGACGTCCCGCTAGGATATTTTTGTCACGATCTTGCTTACGGAACCAATTATGAATTTTGGCGCGACCACGACTCGTTGTGACATAACCTAAGTTAGGATTCAGCCAATCACGACTTGGGTTTGGATGTTTTTGGGTAATAATTTCAATTTGATCGCCCATCTGTAATTGATAGCTAAACGGCACAATACGGCCACCAATTTTAGCGCCAATACAGCGGTGTCCAACATCACTATGAATATGGTAGGCAAAATCAAGCGGTGTTGAGCCGGCAGGCAAATCAACCACATCACCTTTAGGCGTAAACACATAGACACGGTCATCAAAGACTTGGCTACGCACTTCATCAAGCATTTCACCTGAATCAGCCATTTCTTCTTGCCATGCGATCAGTTTACGTAACCACGCAATACGGTTTTCATAACTGCTACCTTTGCCTATACCAGTCGCACCCTCTTTATATTTCCAGTGTGCGGCTACCCCCAACTCTGCATCTTCATGCATTTGTCGAGTCCGGATTTGTATTTCCAGCGTTTTTCCATTCGGCCCTAACACCACTGTATGAATGGATTGGTAACCATTTGGTTTGGGGTTGGCAACATAATCATCAAATTCATCAGGTAGATGACGGAAATGGGTATGAACAATTCCTAATGCCGCATAGCAATCCTGAAGACGTTCCACCACAATACGTACAGCTCTGACATCGAACAATTCATCAAATGCCAGCGATTTTTTCTTCATTTTGCGCCAAATGCTGTAAATATGCTTAGGACGCCCATAAATTTCTGCTTGAATATTTTCTTTCAGCATTTTTTTACGCAAAACACTCACAAAATTATCAATGTAGTCTTCGCGGTCGATACGGCGTTCATGCAATAGATTCGCAATTTTTTTGTATTCTTCTGGGTGCAGATAACGAAAACAGAAGTCTTCTAATTCCCATTTTAACTGACCAATTCCTAAGCGATTGGCTAATGGCGCATAAATATTTGAACACTCTTTTGCTGCCAGTACGCGCTCATCTTCGGTTGCATCTTTAACTTCTCGTAAATGTGCAATCCTTTCTGCAAGTTTGATGACAACGCAGCGAAAATCTTCCACCATCGATAAAAGCATACGACGAACGTTATCGACTTGAACAGAGCTCGTTTCCGCTGATTGAGTTGCTTTTAATTGACGGATCGCATCCATTTCCAAGACGCCTTTAACAAGCTCATAAATCGATTTACCGAAATCATCGATGACAGCTTGTTCATCTAGCTGATTCTCTTCAACTAATGGGAATAGTAATGCCGCTTGTAGACTGCCAATATCCATGCTCAGCGTTGACAGAATTTCCGTCATTTCAATCCCACGCCATAGCAATAAAGCGGCTATTTCTTGCCCTGCTAATTTATCATGACAATACTGCCAGGTATGGATGAGCTTTTGTTCTGATTGTGGATTATTTAGCCCCAGTCCGCTTACCCATTTTTCAGGGGCAAACTCACCTGCTGGGGTAAGATGTGCACTTCTTACAGCAACCATATATTCTCCCTACCTGTTAACCCTCTGGGCTATTGATAAATAGCGCCATTGATTCCAGATGGCTGGTATGTGGAAACATATCCAACATCCGCAATTGTATTAACTGATATCCAGCCTCAAGCAAAACTTTGCTATCCCGCGCCAAAGTGGTGGGGTTACAAGAAACATAGACAATTTTTTCGGGCATCAGTTTAACTAAATGTTCCATTACACCAGCGGCCCCTGCTCGAGCAGGGTCTAAAAGCACTTTATTAAACCCTTCAGTTGCCCATGGTTGTGTATGGATTTGCGCCTCTAAGTTTTCATTATAGAAGGTCGCATTAGCAATTAAATTGCGCTCAGCATTATTCTGAGCTTGTTTGACTAAATTTTCGACACCTTCAACCCCAATGACTGATTTTACCTGCCTCGCTATTGGTAAGGTAAAATTTCCCATACCGCAAAATAAGTCTAAAACACGATCATGAGGGCTCAGCTCAAGCCATTCAAGAGCTTGGGTAACCATTTTTTGGTTAATTTCACCATTAACTTGTATAAAGTTTAATGGACTAAACTGCAAGGTTTCTCCAGCCACTTGATATTCAGGTAAAACGGCGGTTTCACTCAGTGGCTGTAAGTGATGATCCTCCCCTGCTAACCAAACAGAGACCCCATACACGCTTTCAAAATGCTTAAGCTGTTGTTTATCTGAAGATACTAAGGGGGCAAGATGGCGAAGTAACACGATCAGGCTATTATCCGCACGGATCAGTTCAACATGGCCAAGTTTTGGAGCCACTTTTAACTGATTTAAACAGTCAGATAACGGTTGGAGCAGCTGATCAAGATCATGATGTAACACTGGACACTGTTTGATGTCCACCAGTGTATTCGATTGAGTTTGACGGAATCCCATCAAAAGATGCTGACTTTTGTTATGGTATTGCAGCCCTAGACGCGCCCGACGACGATAACCATAAGGCTCACCAAAAATAATCGGCTTCGCTTCTTTTATCACGCCTGTTTCACGCGCGATCAAGTGTTGCAATGCTTGTGCTTTGCTTTCTCTTTGTAATGAAATATCAACATGTTGCTGCTGGCAGCCACCACATTGATTGAAATAACGGCATTGCGGCTTAACGCGTTGTGGACTGGTATTGAATCGTTTAATGACTTTGCCCTTTGCAAAGCGACTTTTTTCCTCAACCAGTTCGACCTGAGCCTGCTCCCCAGGTAGCAACCCCGCAATAAAAATAGCTTTGCCATCAGAGCGCGCAACGCCTTGGCCTGAAGCATCTAAACTATCAATTGTAACCGTTATTTGACGGCGTTGGGTGGTACGGCGGTTTGGCGAGTAAAATTGGGCCATAATTCGTCACTACGAGGCGTTAAGTTTTAGAAGATAATTTTGTTTGCTTTCTCTGTTTCAAAAAAGCGCTATTTACTCGCATGTTAGATGTGAAGTAAAAAGCGCGCCTATAATAGCAGTTTTTTTGCCAAGATGAGTTATCACTTTTTCACTTAACGTATATTTTTTTATTATTTTGTTCTTTTTTATCAACTTATTTCTAAATAAATCGCTGCATTTTCCGTCGAAAATCCGCTTATGGCGCATAAATAAACATTCAATTAGACACCGTACTTTTACGGTACTCTTCATAGGCATAATGATCAGTCATTCCACTGATATAATCCTGAATTAACCGCGCTCGGTAGTAAAATTCAAGGATCGATCTTTCTACTTCATTGGTTGCGCAGATGCCTTCAATCGCTTCACTGTATGACAATCGATGTTTATTAGAGAGCTTATGAAATAAACGCGTCTCGATAAAAAATTGTTTATGGTAGTTATTTTCAACTAATGAGGCGAAATCGTTTCTATCTAGCATCAATAATGGACGGTAAAAATCTAGCAGCCCGCCGATAATACGATAACCTTGCAGCTCAAGCTCTTCCACCTCGTGATGGCTGAAAACATGCTTGAATGCCACCGTTTTCAAAACCTTTAGTAGCCGATGTTCTGGGCTTTTATCTTCGAGTAACGCACTATTAAAACGTCCTGCATAGATTTCAGGGAGGTTTTGAATAAAACGCTGAGCACTGTAACGAGCCAATTTGCTAGTAATATTGACGCGTAAATACATAAAGAATTGGTCTTGCTGAATACGTCTCGTATGATTATCACTGATATTATTAAAAGCACTCATGATTGTTTCATCAAATAAGTCACCTTTTTTGACCGTTCCCCACTCTGCTTGTAAATAATCAATTAATTGCTCAACGGTAAAAATACCTTTTTCCGCCGCATCATCTAAATCAGCAATACAGTAAGAGATATCATCAGCGGCTTCCATGATATAAGAAAGAGGAAAACGGCAATATTTCTCCATATCAAGCTTTTGGCTTAGTTCATTAATAAAATGTAACTCAGACCAGTAATAACCGGGCTTTTTCATTAAATAATCAAACTGTTCAGGAATAGGCTCGAGATCATAAGCGCCACGGGTATACTTCAGAATTGCCCCAACCTGAGCATAAGTCAGATTCAATTTCAGCAAGCGATGAACCATGCGTATTCCTTGTGCATTCCCTTCGAAAGAGCACAAATCCTGTTTTAATTGCCGACGGAATAGGTCGAGTCGCTCATCCCCTGTCAAACGCATTGCCGCAATCCTGCAAGGATCTGGAGATTCAGGAGTGAATTGATATTGAGGAGCAAGAAGCTGGCTAAACCAACTTTGGATTGCCGCTTCACCAAAGTGCCCAAAAGGCGGATTACCAATATCATGCATCAAACATGACATTTCCACGAGGCTTTCAAAAGCATCACAACGTTCCTCTAAACCATATTTCTCTAACAAATTTTTCTTTTTTAGTTCATGTAAAACGGTTTTGCTGATATAACGCCCAACTTGCTGTACTTCTAATGAATGAGTCAAACGGCTACGTACAGCGGCATTTTGTTCTAATGGAAAAACTTGCGTTTTTTGCTGTAAACGACGAATTGCTGCTGAATTGATGATACGCCCTCTATCGCTCTCAAATTGACGATTGACCGCATCTTCATTGTGAGCTGAGATTTTAGGGCTTTTCGAACTATTATAGTTCCGTTGATAATTCAGTTTAGTCAGAAAATTAATTGCGCTCACGCCAACTCCTCATCCTTTCTGTACAGACTAAAATAAAAGGCAGAGAAAATAGGCCGTTCAATGCTACACTTTAGCCATCTCAACCTTAAGTGTCTAATTAATCAACAGCGAGTATGACATAATGAAAGTCGGTATCATAGGTGCAATGGAGCAGGAAGTTGCCATCCTGCGTGAACAAATTGAAAACTGCCAAACAATTAGCCGCGCTAGCTGCGAAATTTATACAGGAAAAATTAATGGCGTTGATGTTGCACTACTAAAATCAGGTATAGGTAAAGTTGCAGCAGCAATCGGTACAACTTTACTCCTCGAACATTGCCAACCGGATATTGTGATTAACACGGGTTCTGCTGGCGGTTTAGATGCCAAACTTAATGTCGGTGATATCGTGGTTTCAACCGAAGTTCGCTATCACGATGCTGATGTCACTGCTTTTGGCTATGAATATGGTCAAATGGCACAATGCCCACCCGCCTTTATTGCAGATGCAAACTTGATTAGCCTTGCCGAAAAATGTATTCAGCAGCTAAATATGAACGCGGTACGCGGCCTTGTGTGCAGTGGTGATGCCTTTATTAATGGCTCAGAGCCTTTAGCGCGCATTAAACAGCATTTCCCACATGTTGCCGCAGTTGAGATGGAAGCAACCGCTATCGGCCAAGTTTGCCACCAATTTGGGGTGCCGTTTGTCGTTGTACGAGCCATTTCAGATGTAGCAGATAAAGAATCGCACACCAGCTTTGAGGAGTTTTTACCTGTTGCAGCACGTCAATCATCATTGATGATAGCGGCTATTTTAGCTGAATTAGCTTAATCTTTTTCAATATAAAAAAGCATAAATGCTTAATATTTATGCTTTTTTGTTACTTTTAAAGGCAATCATCCCATGAAATGGCCCTTCAATGCATTCAGAGCGATACTGGCCTTATTGCTACTCTTATTTTTTAACTCATCAGTCATTGCAGAGACAAAACATCGTGTGATCAGTCTTTCACCGGCGAATACTGAGTTAGCTTATGCGGCTGGCTTAGGAGAAAGTTTAATTGCTGTCAGTGCCTATTCTGACTATCCGGCTGAGGCTAAACAATTAGAACAAGTGTCTGATTGGCAGGGCATCAATGTCGAACGAATCATTGCATTAAAACCTGATTTGATCTTGGCGTGGCGAGGAGGTAACCCTCAGCGTCCACTAGACCAGCTCGCCGCTTTAGGGATTCCAATTATCTATTTTGACCCAAATAATATTGAGTCCGTCATTTCTGCTGTAGAACAACTAGCGAATTACAGTCCAAAACCTCAGATTGCAGAACAATCTGTTGCTGGCATGCGTGAACAACTCCACCAATTACAACAACGCTATGCACAACAAGCACAGCCTAAAAAGTCGGTATTTATTCAACTCGGTACCCAACCTCTATTTAGCACAGGTAATAACACGATTCAAAACGATATCGTTTCCCTGTGTGGCGGTGACAATATCTTTAAAAATAGTGCAGTACCATGGCCTCAAGTGAGTCGAGAGCAAGTTCTTGCTAGAAAACCTGAAGTGATCGTGATGAGTGGGGATCCAACACAAGAAAACGCAGTACAGCAATTTTGGCAGACACAACTGCCTATCCCTATTATCCGTTTAAATGAAGATTGGTTTCATCGCGCTGGGCCACGTGCATTATTCGCGGCGCAATCTTTGTGTGAACAACTATATCCAGACAATAAATGAGTGAGAGGGGGATTCCCCTCTCAACAGGTAGGTTTTAAACGCTGAATGAAGAACCACAACCACATGTCGATTTGGCATTTGGGTTGGTGACAATAAAACGAGAACCTTCTAGGCCTTCAGTATAATCAACGCTTCCACCAACTAAATACTGTAGGCTCATTGGATCAACAACTAAGGCAACACCTTGTTTTTCGATCGTCATATCGCCATCATTTATTTGGTCGTCAAAAGTAAAGCCATACTGGAAACCACTACAACCACCACCGGTAATGTAAACACGTAGACGCAGGTTTGGGTTGTCTTCATCAGAAACTAAGTCTTTTACTTTAATTGCTGCCGCATCAGTAAACTGCAATGGCAGAGCTGCATCATCACTCATTTTGTACTCCAGACCGATCAAGCGGTAATTCAGTGTAAGCAGATAGCCTACTCAGATCAATGAGCTAATTATCCGCCAGCTTAGTCATTGATTCAAGCCCTGTGACATAATTCAACACATTGTGCATAGCAATCAATGGATTTGGTTTAATTGGTTCAGTGCTTTAGAATAGAGCCACTATTTTATTCAGCTTATTTATCAGTCCCTATTCAGGAGCCCTGCATGAGCCAATCTTTAAACCTATATAATGAAGCGCAACAGCTTATCCCTGGCGGCGTCAACTCACCTGTCCGTGCTTTTAACGGCGTTGGCGGTACACCTCTGTTCATTGAACGTGCTGACGGCGCTTATATTTTTGATGTTGATGGTAAAGCTTATGTCGACTATGTCGGCTCATGGGGCCCAATGGTGCTCGGCCATAATCATCCTTCTGTCCGCGATGCCGTAATCAAAGCGGTCAACAAAGGCTTAAGCTTTGGCGCCCCAACGGCTGCTGAAGTTGAAATGGCTAAATTAGTTTGTGAGTTAGTGCCTTCTATCGATATGATCCGTATGGTGAACTCAGGAACTGAAGCGACAATGAGCGCTATTCGACTTGCGCGTGGCTACACCGGCCGAGATAAAATTATTAAATTTGAAGGCTGTTATCATGGTCACGCTGACTGTCTGCTCGTCAAAGCCGGATCAGGTGCATTAACCATGGGTGAACCCAATTCTCCGGGGGTGCCCGAGGATTTCGTTAAACATACACTAACATGTACCTATAATGACCTTGCATCTGTCCGCCAAGCTTTTGAAAATTACCCAGAAGAAATTGCTTGTGTGATCGTGGAACCCGTTGCTGGCAACATGAACTGTGTGCCGCCAACGGCTGAGTTTTTACCTGGTCTACGTGCATTGTGCGATGAATTTAATGCATTACTGATTATTGATGAAGTGATGACTGGCTTCCGTGTTGCTTTGGGCGGCGCACAAGACTACTACAATGTACAGCCAGACCTGACGTGCTTAGGTAAAATTATTGGCGGTGGTATGCCTGTAGGCGCATTTGGTGGCCGCTATGAAGTTATGGAGAAGCTAGCCCCTATTGGCCCTGTATATCAAGCAGGTACACTGTCGGGTAACCCTGTAGCGATGGCGGCTGGATTAGCTTGCCTCAATGAAGTCTCTCAGCCTGGGGTTCACGCTCGACTCACCGAGCTTACCGAAAAATTAGCTCGTGGTTTAGAGCGCGTATCGAAAGAGCAAGGTATCCCACTGGTCATCAACCATGTAGGTGGTATGTTTGGTATTTTCTTCACTGACGCTAAAACCGTCACTTGCTACCAAGACGTCATGAAGTGTGATGTTGAACGCTTTAAAACCTTCTTCCACCTCATGTTAGAACAGGGAATTTATTTAGCCCCTTCTGCATTCGAAGCCGGATTTATGTCAATTGCGCATAGCGATGAAGACATTGAAAAAACAATCGAAGCCGCAGAAGCTGCCTTTGCTAAAATGGCTGCTGCTTAATTTTCTTGCAGCAAATAAAAATGCCCCTTAACAGGGGCATTTCAGACTGCGGACAAACCTATTATATTTGGCGGCAAGTCGAATAGGTTTTGAAAATAAACGAGGAAAATCAATTATTTCCAAACATCTCTTTTACCCAGTCAGGCGCATCATCTTGTGCTGGCTCGGCATGATTATTCAAATCCCACACAGGTTCTTGATGCGAAGACGACTGACATAAAGCATCAGGATTATCTGTCCAGATCGGTAGAACACGGCCACCACCAAACTCTGAACAGTTAAATTGGCCATCTGGCATGACTTTCATATCAACGATCCCTTCAGGAGGACGATTAAACAGAGCCAGTGGGGCTTGGTTATCTAAATAACGTTGATAGACCCTCAAAGCACCAGTTGAACCTGTTAATTGTGTTGGTTCATTGTTATCTCGACCAATCCAAACTATCGCGACTTCTTTACCGTCAATTCCAGCGTACCAGCTATCACGTAAATCGTTTGTGGTACCTGTTTTCCCAGCTAGGTTGTATTTGCCAAACTTGGAGAGTAAGACGCGCCCTGTGCCTTGTTGAACCACTTGTTGCATACCGTATAGGGTGAGATAAGCCGCTTGTGAAGGTATTGCACGTTCCGCAGATGGGTAACTTTGATAAATTTCAGTTCCATCACCATCAATAACAGAGCGCAGCGCAGACAATTTAGCGCGGTTACCATTACCACCGATCGTTTGATATATTTGAGCCACTTCAGCTGGCGTTAGGTTTACAGCACCAAGTAGCATCGCGGGGACTTTTTCTATCGCCGCGGCTGGAGCACCTAAACGAACAAAAATATTCACGATCTGATCAAGGCCGACTTCTAACCCTAAATTGACGGTTGGAATATTTTGTGATTTTGCGAGTGCATCAACCAACATCATTCCACCAGTGAAATTACGGCTATAGTTTCTCGGTTTCCACGTCTGGTTACCGACTTTCACCGATAAAGGTTCATCTTTCAGCCAAGTATTTAAACGAAAACGGTCAGGCTCATTCAATGCGGCTAAATAAACGGGCGGTTTCGCTAATGACCCGATGTTACGGCGAGCATTCAGTGCACGGTTAAAACCAGAGTATTGCGGCTGTGAACCGCCTACCATCGCTCGGACTTCACCGTTAATGCGGTCAACCACAACCATCGCACCTTCAATATCATTTAGCTTACGATCTTTACGTAACTGAGCCACCCCAGCTTCAACTGCATTTTCTGCTGCTGTTTGCGCGACAGGATCTAGCGTGGTAAAGATTTTAGCGCCTGACAGCTCTTTAACTTTATCACCTAATTTTTCATTCAGTTCCTGACGAACCATTTGCATAAAAGCAGGCTGAGAAGCGACCAAACCTTCCCTTGGTTTCACACCTAAAGGACGTGCGCTAAGAACTTGATACATTTCATTGTCGATAACATGGCGAGTTTCCAATATTTTCAACACAATGTTACGGCGTTTTGTCGCGTTTTCCGGTTTCGTCCAAGGGTTATAAGTTGACGCGCCCTGCACCATGCCAACAAGTAGAGCTTGCTGGTCTAAACTTAATTCATTAATTGGGCGTCCAAAATAATACAGACTTGCTAATGGGAAACCACGAATTTCATCATTACCGTTTTGCCCTAAGAAAACTTCATTCAGGTACAATTCGAGAATACGGTCTTTGCTATAGTTGTAATCCAACAACACAGCCATAATGGCTTCGTTAGCTTTGCGCTTAAAGGTTCGCTCATTGGTTAAAAATAGATTTTTTACCAACTGTTGCGTCAAAGTACTGCCCCCTTGTACAGATTTACCTGCCACTAAGTTCGCGACTACTGCTCGACCGATTGAGTAAAGGCTTACCCCATCGTGTTCATAGAAGTAACGATCTTCAGTCTCAAGTAGAATTTTCACCAAAGACTCAGGAAAATCAGACAAAGGTAAAACTAAGCGCTGCTCATTATTAGCCGATTGCATCATCGTGATGAGCTTCGGATCTAAACGGAAAAAACCAAATGAACGGCCATTTTCCATATTTTCGATCTTCTTCAGCATCCCTTGATCAAATACCATACGTGCCAATATCTGACCTTCTTTTTGATCAGGGAAATTAAATGGGCGACGCAGAATTTCAATCGTATTGCCTTTTACTGAAAATTCACCTGAATTGGTGATTTTGGTGACCTTACGGTATTGCATACCTTCAAGTAAACGCACCATTTCAGCTTGGCTATAATCCATGCCTGGTTCAAGGTTAACCATTCGGCCATATACAGCAGCAGGTAAATCCCAAACTTTGCCATCAAGGCGTTCCTTGATTTGCTGGTTTAGGTAAAATGCATAAGCGCCAAGTAACACGGCAAGGACAATAAAAATTTTAACGAGCAACCAAAACCAACGCCATTTACTCTTTGGTCGGCGGTTTTTATTACCGTTATTTTTTTTCTTAGCCATTAGCTCGCCCTCTTCATCATCGAGGTCTTGCTCATCAATATCATCGTCATCAAATAACTTTTCATCATAATCATAGTCGTCACGGCGGCGACGTGAATTTAGCTGTTTCTTTTTGGTTGACGGTTTTTTACGTCTACCGATAGGTTCTAAATCTTTACCGGACATGGTCGCTCCATATCACCCAAATTCTGCACTGACTTCCCGTGATTTTGACTCAATATACTCAAGTGTTCACAGAAGAAAGCTCTTAATTACATTTCATTACGTTACCTTGCGAGACATTATTCATCCGTCGCAGATATCTATTAGAGCACAAAACAACCTCATTTCGCACTTATCTTTATCATTCGCTGCATAGGCACCACTGAATTTTATCCCAAAAATCGCCAGCGACATACCAACACGCCAAAAAAAACAAAATTCCTTATAGATTACTAATAAAAAAAGAATATTTTCAACTTTCATAAATTATTTTCTAATCAAAAATAACCAATGAAGTGTTTTTTAAATAATTTATTAACCTGTGGAGTGTTATTATGCTGTATCCAGTAGAACCTTACCGAATAAAGAGTGTTGAAACACTATCAATATTGTCGCGACAAGCAGGCAAAATAAAAATTCATGAAGCTGGCTATAATCCTTTTCTGTTACGTTCGTAAGATATTTACATCGACTTATTGACTGACAGTGGGACGAATACAATGTCTGACAAACCGTGGGCAAGTTTGATGACTGGAGATGAGTCCTATGCTGGCAGTCAAAACTTTTATCAACTTGAACACGCCGTACAGCAGCTCTTTGGATTTAAATAGTCATTCCGACACATCAAGGATGCAGAGCTGAAAAGCAAGCCGCGAATGTTCCTATTATTGAACCTATTGGTGGACATGGCGTCTTTTTAGATACTCAGCGTTTTTGTCCACACTTAACACAAGATCAATTTCCAGCACAAAGCTTATCTGCAAGTATCTACCTTGAAACCGCTGTACGTACCGTGGAACGCGGTATTATCTCGGACGGACGAGATAAAAAAACAGGGAAAAACCTTCGACCAGCATTGGAAACCGTTCGTTTGGCCATCCCTCGTAGAGTCTATACCTATGCACATTTAGATTGGGTTGCTAACGGTATTATTCACTTATACCAACAAAAAGAAAAAATGAAAGAGCTTAGATTTACCTATGAACCCAAGCGGTTACGCTTTTTTACAGCGCGTTTCGAGTATATTTAGCGCTGTATTTTTCTATTCGCATTCATTTAATGCTTTTCAATGTTATTTAGCGCTTTTTTAGTTTTATTCGTTGGTCGCGTATTAACAGGGTCATCTGGCCATAAATGTTTTGGGTAGCGACCTTTCATCTCTTTTTGTATCTCACGATAACTGCCTTGCCAGAATGCGCCCAAATCTTGGGTAATTTGTAATGGCCTCATTGCAGGTGACAATAAAGACACCGCCACAATCACCTTACCATGAGCAACGGTTGGGTTAGAGGCTTGTCCATACATTTCTTGCATACGAATTTCCATCATCGGCGCTTTATCTAAAGAGTAATGAATATTCACAGAACTCCCTGAGCCTGATAAATAGTGTGTCGGTAATGCATCATCTAACCATTTTTTCTGCTGCCAATCTAAACGATGCGCTAAGAGTGCTCCGACATCAATCGCTTGCAGTTGTTTACGATGAGTAATACCTCTGAGATAAGGTGCTAGCCAAGACTCTAACGAATCCAACAAGGTCGCATCATCAACATCCGGCAAAACGACATCAGGAAACCATTGTTTCGCCAATTGGCAACGAATACGTAGCTGGTGAGCAGAAGAATGCCAATCCAAACTACTCAAACCATTCTGGCGTAACCAATGCAACAATGCCTGTTCAATCTGTTTACTATCAGGATTGGTCAATCTTTCTGAATGTACCACTAATTGGCCACATTGCAGCCGCCGCCAAGCTATCAATGTGCCTTTTTGTTCATCCCACTCCACCGTTTCTTGTTGAAAAAATAAATGGGGGCATGCCTCTCGCAAATTGTCTATTTCAATCGCAACCGCTAAGGCTATTTTTGCATCTGCTGAGCTTTCTGGCAGCCATAGCATAGGTGCAATCAGCCATTCTCGACCTGATAATGTATCCTTCTCATCTAACGATGCACCTAACCCACTCGCTAATTGATAACGACCTTGATTATCTCTATTTTTGGCTATCCGATCAGGGAAACCAACGGCTAGCAAAGTAGGTAACCACTCACTAATTAAAGCATGTGCTTTTCTTACAGCAGCCGTCACTTTATGGCCACTCAACAAGGAAGCACGTCGACACCAATTTTCAGTTGGTCTTTCTAAATAGTCGTGAATATCACATCTTCCCTGACGAGGGGGCTCTTCTAAAATAGCCACGAGTAAAGCGGCTAGCTTAACGACCTCATCGTTCTGACTTTGTTGAGCCTGATATAATATCGCCGCTGTCCGCACCGAGCTGCCTGACTCGGCCATTCCACGACCTACCGACGTTAATTGCCCATGTATATCGACAGCCTCTAATCGGTACAGTAAATCTTTAGCGGCGGCAATCGCGGGGCGAGGTGGTGCATTCAGCCATTGTAGCTGCTCCGTATCTTGGCAACCCCATTGCAACAGCGATAACCATAGGGAGCTTAAATCACTGTGTAATATCTCTGCCTCACTGTATTTCGCAGCTCGTTCAGCCTGTTCTTGGCTAAATAAGTGCCAACAAACCCCCGCCTCTAAACGTCCTGCTCGCCCTGCTCGCTGCACCATAGAAGCTTGGCTAATCCTTTGTTTAACCAGTTTAGTCAGCCCCGTTCGAGGGTTAAAAACCCCTATTCGTTCAAAACCACTATCAACGACCAACCGAATGCCTTCAATGGTAAGGCTGGTTTCTGCAATATTCGTTGCTAAAACAATTTTACGCTTCCCTGCTGGCGCGGCTTGAATAGCCAGTTGCTGCTCTTTTATAGACAGTGCACCATACATCGGACATAAAAGTATGTCCTCACTCACTATTGAGGAGAGTTCTGTCAGTGTTCGCTCAATTTCACCTACCCCAGGTAAAAACAGTAACAACGATCCTTTCTCTCTTTGACACAGTTGCCAGACCGCATTAGCGACCTCTTTATGAAATAGTTTATTGCTATTTATAGGGTAAAAATACCGTTCAACGGGGTAAGTACGCCCTTCTGATATCACAATAGGTGCATTTGGGAACAACCGGTTCAACCCTTGGTCATCCAAAGTGGCTGACATTAATAAAATCTTTAAATCATCGCGTAATGCCTGTTGTGTATCCAACAATAGTGCTAGCCCTAGATCCGCCTGCAAACTGCGTTCATGAAATTCATCAAGAATGACTAAACCAATCCCTTCTAACATTGGGTCACTTTGCAACATTCTGGTCAAAACACCTTCAGTCACGACTTCAATACGCGTATTTGAGCTCACTCGGCTTTCCGAACGCATACGTAGCCCTACTGTGTGACCGATTTCTTCACCTAATTGCTCAGCTAAACGCATAGCAACACTACGTGCGGCAATACGGCGTGGTTCTAGCATGATAATACGCCCCTCAATCACACCACTGTTCAATATAATTAGTGGTAAAACAGTGGATTTACCCGCACCAGTTGGGGCATGCAGTAGAACTTGAGGTGACTTTTCTAAAGCGGTGAGTAAGGAATTACTAACGTCATGAATAGGTAACACGCGGATGATAGCTCCAATGAGGTTTAACATTTGCTGATAAAGATTGTAGCATTGCCGATTATTTTCTGAAGACTTATTGCGGAGACGATATGGAGTTTATTCCCTCGTTACAGCCAGCCACACTGATTAAACGCTACAAGCGGTTTTTAGCAGACGTCATCACGCCTGAAGGTCGTGTGATGACCATTCACTGTGCAAATACGGGTGCGATGACGGGTTGCGCGACACCTGGGGATACTATTTGGTATTCAACATCAAATAATACAAAACGAAAGTATCCCCATAGCTGGGAACTCACACAAACCTCGCAAGATCATCTCATCTGTATTAACACGTTACGCGCAAATCAGGTAGTCGCGGAAGCGTTGTCGCAAAATAACATTCCAGAATTATCCGAATATAGTGTAATAAAGCCTGAGATGAAATATGGCTCTGAAAATAGTCGTATTGATTTCTTTTTATCTGGTGATGGGTTACCTGATTGTTTTATAGAGGTTAAATCTGTTACTTTACTGGAAAACAATTGCGGTTTTTTCCCTGATACCGTCACTGAGCGAGGACAAAAACATTTACGTGAATTAACAGTAATTGCTAAAGAAAAAAAAAGAGCCATACTGTTGTTTGCAGTTTTGCATACGGGAATCTACGAAGTTTCGGCTGCGGCTCATATTGATAAGCAATACGCAAAACTTTTGGGTGAAGCTATCGAAAATGGTGTCGAAGTTCTTTGTTATCACGTAGATATCAATACACAAAAAATGCTATTGGGTAAAAACATTAAGTTTATAGCTGTTAAATAATGGTCGTTATATCGCTTAACAAAGCGAGGACGAATGGGTTCTGGGGGCTTAAAAAGGAATAAACACGCGCGCCTTCACAGCATTACAAAACTCATTGCATGAACGATTGCCAAGAGGGCACTCTTCTGCTATTTATAGCGACCTTAATTTTTCCCCCTTTGGGGTTTTGTGAAATTTGCGTGTGTAGGAGAAGCATTATGCAAGAAGGGCAAAAACGTAAGACATCGTCCTTAAGCATTCTCGCCATTGCCGGGGTTGAGCCCTATCATGAAAAGGCTGGCGAAGAGTACATGAACGAAGCCCAGTTGGCGCATTTTAAGCTCATTCTCGAAGCATGGCGCAATCAACTCAGGGATGAAGTAGACCGGACAGTTACTCATATGCAAGATGAGGCGGCTAACTTTCCAGATCCTGTTGATCGGGCAGCCCAGGAAGAGGAATTCAGCCTTGAATTACGCAACCGGGACCGTGAACGTAAGTTGATTAAGAAAATCGAGAAAACGTTGAAGAAAGTCGAAGAAGATGATTTTGGCTTCTGCGAATCTTGTGGAGTGGAAATCGGTATCCGTCGTTTGGAAGCCCGCCCTACCGCAGATTTGTGTATCGACTGTAAAACATTAGCAGAAATTCGCGAAAAGCAAATGGCTGGCTAATCGCTAATTATGGAGTCCTTAACGGCGCACCTCACATTGCGCCGTTATAAGGAAGTCTAATAATGAAGATCCCCTCGTCATCCTATGTTGGTCGCTTTGCACCCTCTCCCTCTGGTAATCTTCACTTTGGCTCTCTTGTTACTGCCTTAGGTAGCTATTTGCAAGCTCGTGCCCAGCAAGGTAAATGGCTAGTGCGTATTGACGATATTGACCCGCCCAGAGAGGTGCCTGGAGCTGCTGCAAACATTTTAAAAACATTGGAACATTACCAACTGTATTGGGATGAGCCTGTACTGTATCAATCAAAACGTCATGATGCTTATCGAGCCGCATTAGATAGCCTGCGTCAGCAAGGAAAAAGTTATTACTGCACCTGTTCACGTCAACGCATAAAAGAGCTGCAAGGGCATTATGATGGGCACTGCCGTAATTTGTACCTGCCTAATCACGACGCTGCCATTCGCTTAAAACAAACCCACCCTGTTTACCAGTTTACGGATCGATTGAGAGGAGAAATTTACACTGAAGCCAATATTGCTGAGGAAGATATTATTATTCATCGAAAAGATGGCTTGTTTGCTTATCATTTAGTCGTGGTTGTTGATGACCACTATCAAAATGTCACGGAAGTGATCAGAGGAGCCGATCTCATCCCCGCCACCTCACAGCAAATTTCGTTATATCACCATCTTTCATTACCCATTCCTGATTATGCCCATTTACCATTAATCCTAAATCATGATAATAATAAGCTCTCAAAGCAAAATCATGCTACAGCACTACCTATGACAGATCCTCGCCCAGTAATATGCCATGCGTTAAAGTTGTTAAATCAGCCTTCAATCGAGCATTGGCGGGACTTAAGCACGAGTGAGATTTTAAAAATCGCAACCGATAAATGGCAACTCAAAGCGATCCCATCTCATGATATTATTGATGATGCTTATAACTGAAAATGACTTTTATGCGTTTAAGCATTCTCAAAGAAAGGCCAGTAGGCTATGATTAGCCGCTTATTTTGTTTAATGAATATTAGTAACGATATCGAGGTGTACTATTTTTAACCGAGTAGCAAATTTCTGCCGCAATATTTTATCGCGAAATGACAAGGACACGCGTGACGCACAGGCAGCCGGTGAAAGGCCAGTCACTTATTCTGATACTGCGATAGCAAAGTCCGTAGAGCAGAACACTAAACAAACAAAAACCACGGTTCGTCATTCCAAGCGTGCCGGCATTCAGGCAGAGAAACCAGAGACAATGACGACTGATACGGATGAAAACATCACCATAATTCCGCGTTCAGAGCATACTATTTCACGCAGTGATATTAGTGATAATGCTTTGAAGGTACTTTATCGCCTAAATAAAAGTGGTTTTGAAGCCTATCTTGTTGGCGGCGGCGTGCGTGACTTACTCCTTGGTAAAAAACCCAAAGATTTCGATATTACCACTAACGCAACCCCAGAACAGATTCGTAAATTATTCCGTAATTGTCGGTTGGTGGGTCGTCGATTCCGCCTCGCTCATATTATGTTTGGGCCTGAAGTGATTGAAGTGGCGACTTTCCGCGGCCATCATGACCAAAATGAATCCGAAGACAAAAATCTCTCTCAGCAAGCCAAAAATGGTATGTTGCTACGCGATAATATTTTCGGTTCAATCGAAGAAGATGCTATCCGTCGAGATTTTACTGTTAACAGCCTCTACTACAATATCGATGATTTTTCTGTTCGTGATTATGTCGGGGGATTAAACGATCTTAAAGCGGGTATTATCCGCCTAATTGGTGATCCTGAAACGCGCTATCGTGAAGATCCTGTTAGGATGTTACGTGCGGTACGCTTTGCCTGTAAACTCAATATGCGAATTGAGCCAAAAACGGCTCAACCTATCGAACGTCTTGCTCCGCTATTACGCGATATCCCTTCCGCAAGGCTTTTTGAAGAATCATTAAAGCTATTACAAGCCGGACAAGGCTACGCAACCTACCAGATGCTAAAAGAGTATCATCTATTTGAGCAACTCTTTCCGGTTATTAGTAGCCGCTTTAGTAGTAACAATGATTCTCCAATGGAAAAAATCATTGAGCAAGTGCTCAAAAATACTGATTTTAGACTAAAAAATGATAAGCGCGTTAACCCTGCATTTTTGTTTTCAGCCATGTTATGGTATCCGGTTACTGAACATGCTGAAAAGTTATCTCAAGAAGGTGGCCTAGCTTACTACGATGCCTTTGCACTCGCGATGAATGATATTCTTGACGATCAATGCCGTTCGATTGCCATACCAAAACGGATCACCACAACCATGCGTGATATTTGGCAACTACAATTACGTCTACCTCGTCGTCAAGGGCGTCGCGCCAATAAATTAATGGAGCACCCTAAATTCCGTGCTGCATTTGATTTATTAGAATTAAGAGCTAACGTTGAGCGTCGAAATGAGCTACAAGAGCTTGCTATATGGTGGGATGATTATCAGCGTTCAAACAACACCAAACAACGTGAAATGATTGCAGAATTAGGTAGTGCGCCAGTGCGTAAGCGCCATCGCCCACGTAAATCCTCATCTGGCGCTCGTAAGCCTAATAAAACTCAGGAGTCATAGAATGGAATTGGTCTATATTGCAATTGGCAGTAACCTTGGTGAGCCGTTAAAGCAAGCTCAACAGGCTATTGAAGCTTTAAATGCTATTCCAAAGAGCCGTGTAGCCAAAACATCGTCTATCTATCGCACCAAACCACTCGGGCCACAAGATCAAAATGATTTTCTCAACATAGCGGTGCTACTTGAAACTGAGCTTGAGCCTGAGACGTTGCTTGACCATACACAACGTATCGAACTTGAGCTTGGTCGAGTACGCAAAGCTGAACGCTGGGGTCCGAGAACACTTGATCTCGATATTATGCTTTTCGGTCATCAAGTTATTAATACACCAAGACTAACCGTACCTCATTATGGGTTAAAAGAGCGTGAATTCATGTTATATCCGCTCTATGAGATCGCCCCTAACCTTATTTTTCCTGATGGTGAACAACTATCAGAAAGGCTCACACATGTTCCACGTAACGGCCTCACTTATTGGGATATCACCGTCTAAACAGTGACCTTCCTAATAGAAGGGGTCATTCGTGGGATCTTTTCCGGAGGTTATTATAATGAAACCCATTTCTCTGGCTACTCTGGGTCAGTTCAAAAAAGACAAACACAAATTCGCAACCATCACGGCCTATGATGCCAGCTTTGCGCAGTTATTTGCAGAGCAAGGGATCCAAGTCATGCTTGTCGGTGACTCTCTGGGCATGACCGTTCAAGGCGAAACAAGCACGCTTCCCGTTACTGTTGAACAAATTGCTTACCATACTCGCTGTGTACGCAAAGGTGCTCCTGACGCATTTATCATCGCAGATATGCCATTCATGAGCTATGTAACACCAGAGCAAGCCTGTGCAAATGCGGCTGTTTTAATGCAAGCAGGGGCTAACATGGTAAAAATTGAAGGTGGCAGTTGGCTTTGTGATACCGTCAAGATGCTATGTGAACGTTCTGTACCTGTTTGTGGACACTTAGGACTCACACCACAAGCCGTTAATGTACTTGGTGGTTATAAAGTCCAAGGGAGAGATGAGGTCACCGCTAACCAATTAATGAAAGATGCCATCGCCTTAGAAAATGCAGGCATTCAGCTTTTGGTCCTTGAATGTGTTCCTACATCACTTGCGAGCAGCATCACTGAAGAGCTTCTGCTTCCTGTGATTGGCATTGGTGCAGGAAGTGGTACTGATGGACAAATTCTCGTCATGCATGATGCATTAGGCATCACAGCTCGCCCACCTAAATTTGCCAAAAACTTTCTTGCCCAAGCAGGCAATATGCAAGATGCTATCAGGTTATATATTCAAGAAGTTGAAGCGGGGATCTACCCAAGTGAAGCTCACTCGTTTGAATAATGTCATTATGGCTCAATAATAAGGAATGCACACATGCTGATCGTCGAAACGTCGCCAATCCTCCGCCGTGAAATCCGCCGCTGGAAGCTAGATGGTAAACGTATTGCTCTTGTACCAACCATGGGAAACCTGCATGATGGGCATCTGACTTTAATTGATGAGGCAAAACAACAAGCCGATATTGTTATTGTTAGTATTTTTGTTAATCCCATGCAGTTTGATCGTCAGTCTGATTTAGCCAACTATCCTCGCACTCTGCAAGAGGATTGTGAGAAACTGAAACGTCGTGACATCAATCTTGTTTTTGCACCGTCAGTGAAAGATTTTTACCCAGAAGGAATGGATCAACAGACCTTTGTTGAAGTACCTGAATTATCATCAATATTGGAAGGTGCTAGCCGTCCGGGGCATTTCCGTGGTGTTTCCACCGTCGTGACCAAGCTCTTCAACTTAGTCCAACCTGATTTAGCGTTTTTTGGCGAAAAAGATTATCAACAACTACAACTGATTCGCAAAATGGTACATGACCTTTCATTTGATATACAAATTGTCTCTGTCCCTACCGTTAGGGCCAAAAATGGCCTGGCACTCAGTTCGCGCAATAATAACCTTTCCGCTGAAGAGCTAAAAATAGCCCCTCAATTGTACAATATCATGAGACAAACGGCAGATAAGCTCAGTGCAGCTCCAGAAACCGTTGATACATTGCTTCAAGAGACTGAAGATTTACTACGGCAAGCAGGTTTCACGCCTGATGAACTGTTTATCCGTGATGCAGAGACACTCGCCGCACTCAATGCGAGAAGCAAAAAAGCGGTGATTTTAATGGCGGCATGGTTAGGTCAAACTCGGCTCATTGATAATTTACAGGTTGACCTACCCGCTGTTTCAGCTTAAAAAAATAAGCAAACACAGCATAAATATTAAGATGGCAGATAACAATTATGTTTAGAAAAATGCTACAAGGTAAGTTACACCGAGTCAAAGTAACACAAGCCGACCTTCACTACGAAGGATCATGTGCGATTGATCAAGACTTTATGGATGCAGCAGGGATCCTCGAATACGAAGCTATCGATATCTATAATGTTGATAACGGCGAGCGCTTCTCGACTTACGCGATCGCTGGGGAAAGAGGCTCTAAAATTATCTCGGTCAATGGCGCAGCTGCTCGCCGCGCTGCGGTTGGTGATAGGCTGATCATCTGCTCTTATGTGAGTATTAGCGATGAAGATGCGCGCCAACATAAACCAAAGGTTGCTTATTTTGACGGCGATAACGTCATGAGCCGCATAGCTAAAGCCGTTCCGGTACAAGTCGCTTAATCTCTTTAACCCCCAGCGATGAGAAACTCACTGGGGGTTATACTTTTTCATCGTGGTCAAATTAGCTTAGTCAAACTGCAAAACAAATTGTGCCGTTGCTTCCGCTTTCCCCGCTTTTATCGAATGGCTATAACGATAATATTCCGCCTTCAGAGGAACCATCGTTTCCCCTTTCTCTAAATCCGCTAATTTAACGAACGTTTGATTAACCAAAACATTATCATTACTTAATGGTGATTTCACCACGTAACCAATCCCACTTGCATTACTCCCCTGCCCTTCATTATCAATCTTAATAACCGCATCTTTGCCATCATAACTTTCGGTTTTATTAGCTATCAATTTGATCTTAGCTGAAACATTTCCCGTACAAACGATTTTGATATTCTCTTCAACAGCGGATGACTGAGAAGGAAAGCCTATTGACGAAAATGCGGTTATGGGTAAACGAGGCAATGTAAACGTCAAATCGGTATTTTGAGCAGAACAAGATGTGGGTGCACTTTCGACCTTACCTTTTAATCGATAAGTGAAACCGACTTTCGTTGACCCACCACCTGACTCAAAACGTTTAATTAACACTGAACCAATCACTGAGTTAGTAAAGGTAGTCGGTGTTGGATTATCTTTTGCGGCATAGAAAATAACTGTCGCATCAAGTGGCATTAATGACCCTTCAGGTACGGGTAACTCTTGCCCTGGACGATTACGAAAAGGGAGTCCGGTTCTATTATCAATCAACACATAAACAATATTTGCAGGTCCACCCGCGTGAACATGATAAGCAGGTCGACCGTCAATATCCCCATAGTATCGAGCATAAATACCGCTACCTTCACCATACGTTGCGTAACCATAAACTTGTGAATCAGGCCCGCACTGAGCAATACCACCACGCCCACTCTCACGTTCGAAGGTGTAGCGCCCAAGTTCATCATGTTTTTTGATCACGCCACTCAATTTAATATCAATCGTGGCACGCATTGCTGAATGATCTTGTCCATCCCCGCCAGGGAGACAGTCCTGAGCAGAAAAACTTTTATTTATACCAACGAGCATTAAAATTAAGCTCAGTACCAAAACACGACCTAAATGTATTTGTTTTTTCATTGCTAGTGCTCCTTTTAACGGCACTCTGAATTAAGCATATAAAGCCCATTCGTTGGTATAGCCTTTTCGATGTTATAATTCACAGTACAGGATTCATTAACACCATCATTTGTCCAATTAACCTTAATTTGGCCTTTCGGTTTATCCGCGACTAAATACAGCGTATTAAAATTAGAAACTAAATGAGTCGCGTCGTCTTCTGTCACCGCTTTCGCTCCAACAGGTAATTCTTTATTCATTGGAAGCTGTAGCTTAAATAATAACTTGTAGCCTTTCTTCGCTTCAAAATCCGCGAGTATTAATGCGCCTTTTGTCGGAATAACATTATTAATAATATTATTCTCAATTTCGGTATCCTCAGGAATTGTTTTCGTATCAATCGCTAATGTATTTTTACGATACGGAGCAATACCTGGCACAACCGCCAAACCAGATGAGTTAGTTTCTACAGAATGTCCATTAATGACACCAACCCCAGCGGCATCTTTCGTCAAGATCAACGCACTCGTATCTTGCATTGACGGGGCTAGCACCATGCCATATTGCGTACCAACTAATGATCCGCTAATACCATAGTTAAAGTTTTTGTTATTATCGTTGTAAGCATATCCAGCATTCACCACCGCATAAGGAGAGCGATAAGAACTGCTTAATCCACCTGAATATCCAACACCTTTATTACTGTAACTTTGATAAATATCCCAAGTACCACGATATGATTCACCGTAGCTTCCATTTAATCGTGCCGTTTGTGATGTCCTATGCTGATCATCTGTTGAGATCCCATAATTGACATACACAGTATTATCAAATACATCAAATGGCACACTGATATTTAAACTCAGGTTATATGAGCTTTTATTATCATTTTGGAACTGCCTACCTTTTGAGTAAGTGTAATAGACACTATAATGCACCTTATCTATATTGCTGTTAAAACCCGCATTATAAGACTGTTGTTTATTACCACTTGCATATTCATAAACAACAGTGTTTAAGTTAATAGAGCTAGCACTTCCCAAAATTGGCTGAGATAATGATGCAGTATATTCATTTTTCAATTTATCATAACTGCCATGGTCTTTATTCTCATAAGAGAATGCATCATCAATATTTAAGAAATTGTTATCAAAGTGACGAAAACCGGCCAATGATAAACTGGTATTGGTCATTTCAATACGTTTTGAGTAATTAACTCTAAACGCATTTCCACTTAATGTCGTTTTATTTTCAACATTAGCGCGAGAATGTACCATATCAGTCGTAATTGCACCGACATTTCCTAAGTTAAAACCCGTACCAATTGCGTAAGATTGATAATGTTTAGAATACAATACGCCACTAAAAACTGTGACAAAATCTGTCAGCCCATAATAAACTTCAGCTTCATTAATATAACGACCATCACCTTTGTTATTACCGTCATACTGACCACTAGAGAAACTGTATTTTAACTTTCCTTTTCTTTCTAAAAACGCAATGGAAGAAAAAGGAACAATAAAATTCACTTCGTTACCACTCGCCTCTTGCACTGTAACATACAAATTACCACCATTACTCATTGGGTAATAATCAGTAATTTCAAAAGGTCCTGCTGGTACACTTTTCTTATAGATAACCTGTCCATTTTGAACAATGGTTACCACTGATTCAGAGTTGGCAATACCATTCACACTCGGAGCATAATTCGTTAAATCGTATGACTCCATTTGTCTGTCAGTCGCTAACTTAACCCCTTTAAATTTAAAGGAGTCAAAGAGCTGTGAGTTTGTATATAAATTCCCTAGTGTTAGCTCACTTTTAATTGTATTAATATTTCTTGATAGCGTGTTACTGATGCTATTCCACTTATTTTTTTCTCTCTCATTGTTTGACCAAGTTGAATAATTACGATAACGCCACGCACCTATATTGACTTTACTTTGGATATTACCGTAATAATTATCATCAACTTTGCCATTTTCATAAGTGTTAAATGCTGAAAATGAATAATTAACGAATATCGCTGGAATACCATTATCCCACTGTTCTTCTTCTATTTGCTTGATACGCTGTTTATTAATCATTAACTGAGGAACAGTTAATGAAAAAACTTTGGTATTTAAATCAAGATAATGGCTAACATATTCAATATCATTAATATTAAAACATTGCTGCTCATCTTTTATCTGTGACTGGAAATCAATACCAAAACTTTCCCACTCAGAAAAACTAAAGCAAGGTGTTAGCTGTTCACCGCCATTCGCAGTAGACATCATGACAAAATTGATATCTTTAGTAAAAACTAAATTATTATTAATAAAAAACTTCACATGATATTTCCCTGGTGAAATATCATTTTCTCTGAAAACATCCAAGTCTTCATTCGTGAGCTGTGTTCCCATTCCTGCTATATTTAATAAGCTAGGTGGATAGTAATCAGCAGCACGCATATCTAATGAATATGATGCAAATAAAACAGCCATAACAATAGGCGAGCATGGATATTTTTTATAAAAAAAACGATTCATAGGCCTTTACTCAGCTTTTTGAGATTATTATTTTATCGTATAACTGCTATCTAACCCTTTACCATAATCATTGATATAGTTCAGAGAAATTGTATGCATACCTGCACCTAATTTAGGAATATTTATAGTCGTTTCAGAACGAGGTTCTAAATAACTTGGTGCTTCAACTTCTTTACCATTCACCTTAAGTTTCGCTATATTGATATAAAAAGGTGTCGGGTTGTTGACTTTTATACCTGATGCCGCTTTAGACCAAGCCAGTTCATTTACTGACTCTTCTACTTTTTTATCTGATAATGCTGTGGGACGATAAATTAATTTTATTTTATTTGTCATTGAATAACGTAAAACGTGTTCTAGATCTTCACTGCTAGGCGCGACAAATTTAACATTAAGCCAATATAATGATTCCTTATCGCTTGGTAATGTCGACACTTTCATTAGCTGAATCGTATTTTTTTGTTCAGCTCTTAATTTTACTAATGGTGGTGTTACCGCGAAATCTTGTGTTACATTACCCTTTTTATCTTCTACCCAAGATTGAAGTAAGTAATTCCGATTTTTATCCGTATTAAATGCAACAACGCCTTCACTTTTATCTTTTTCATGATAAATCACACGAGTAGTTTCTAAACCAAACCCAGCATAGCTTGATGAAATAGAAACACAGAATAGCGATAATGCAGAAATTATTTTCTTCATAAACATAGGCCCCATGATAGAAAAGTTAACGCAGATTAATAATTCATAATTAATAATCTGCGTTAGCAAATTATTTATAAGTAATTTTATAATTTAATGTTGCGTTAGCTTGGCCTGCTTCTACTGTATCATCCGTACTAACGTATTTTGCGATGAAAGTTCCACGCCATTCAGAACTAGAACCATTCACTTTAATATCTTCACTTTTACTACCATTGACTTTTAAAGCTCTAGATGGCTGATCTTCACGATAAATACGGATACCAATATTTTTTGCTACATTAGTACTACCTTTATTATCTAATTCTAAAATAGTGTCATCATAGCGATTTGCATTACCCGTCAAATTAATAGAAACGGTTCCTTGGTCTGGGCAATCAACTAATTCAACTTTTAATTTACCATCACCACCGGTACCACCAACTTCATCACCTTCATCACTAAACTCACTCGTTGCAAAACGTCCCATTTTGACTTCAGCATTCGGTGAATAACTATCGTTTAAGTTAATGGTACAAGTCGCATTATAAATAAGCCCTTTAAATGAAATTGTGCCATTTTGTTCTGCTGCTGTAGCAGTAGCTGAAAATGCAAATGCGGAAGCAATAACAGCCATAATCATTTTTTTCGTTGATAATGTTTTCATGAATATACCTTTATACTCTTATCAGTAAATGTAACTCTATTAGTCATTTATCAATGAATTAATAGGGCGCATCAGACAATACTCTCCTAAAGCTTAATTGATAAATTTCAAAAGCATTTTGAGTAAAAAAAAGAATCAATGTTATTAAATCTTGTAACCCACATTATGAGTAACAAGTAAAGTGAGTATATAGGATAGAAATGATGATGAGTTTATGTAAATTTTTCTAAATGTAAATTTACGATGCTCTAAAAAATACTTTAGAACTCTATAATTCATTGTTATAAATGACTTTTATTTTTTGATCGACATCAAAAAATAAACATAAAGTGTTAGGATTGAAAAAATAGAATAATATCAATATGTTAGTCATATGGGATTGTACTTATAAATATTCTGACCTTTACTCTTTTTTGTATTATTTTTTTACACTTACTTTAAGTAACCTTAATAATAACGATTATTGACAGTCGCATTACGACAGCAAATGATTGTAGTGAACCCCAAAAACAAAAACCAAGATAAGCGTCACAAACTTTATCTTGGTTTGAATCGTCATCATCAAATACATGGTTATTGATAAACAATGTCGATTGTCATCGATGCATTCGCGCTACCTGAGGTCACTTTCTCTTCCATTTGCTTATAATAGCCACGCATTAAAATCGCAATATCACCATCCTTCTTAACCGTTTTGATGATTTCATTTCGTTTGTTTAGCTCTAATACTTTCCAGTTACCACTTTCTGTAAAATATTCAGTCTCTATACCGACTCCCGTCGCACTGCCGCTTTCTGCGTTGAGAGCAAGTACACTTGAATGCCCTAAATAGCTATTCCCCTCAGGTATAAAAATCACCGGAATATCACTTGGGCATTTCAACGTAATCGACCAATCTTTTTTTTCACTGGTAGAACCAATATTGCCACCAAATCCTGTTGAACTGAGATAAATATCCCCTAATTTAATATCTTCACTTTCCTTTGAGGTAAGATCACAGGTGGCTGCTTTGACTGAACCTGTAATATTCACTAGCGTGTGATATCCATACGCTTGATTGAGTGTCAGTCCCAACAAGCCGACCAACGCAATACCGAGTATTTTTTTTATCGCCATATTAATTTGCCTGTACGACAAAGGTAACCGACGCATTAGCCTTACCTTGTGTAAGCTTAGTATTGGTTTGAACATAACGCGCCCTAACCTTTAACGACGTATTACCTTTATTAACCGCTTCATTTTTCATGAAGTTATAAAGCGTATTGATATTTCGATTGACCCAGCGATGAGACGCATTTTCATAACTTTGTATTTCAATCGCTGCTCCTGTCGAATAACCATTACCTTTATCGAGAGATAAATATTTTCCACTGGACTCTGAAGCACCTTGAAATTGGCCATTCAATAGACTCATTGAGTCAGGGCACTCAAACTCAAGTGTAAATTCAACCCAATCTGATTGGGTATTTTGTGCACTGCCAAAACCATTTTGGCTTTTCGTTAGCCATGTGCCCAAATCAACATTGATATTCTGTGTTTTAATGCCACAAGTGGAGTATTTAATACTCCCTTTATAATGAATATTCACCATTGCCGTGGCATGATTGACCATGCAGGAAAGCAGCGACATGGTCAGAAAATAACGTATCAATTTATCGCGCTGTTTCATGACATCAGGTCCTTAATCATAGACAAACGTCATTGTTAATGCCGCATTTCCAGAACTAGGTTTGACGGTATAAGCTGTTTTTATATATTTAAAAATAAAGGGGACGCTATAAAGCTTATTTCCTTGTTCGGAACGAAATAAAAATCGATGGTATTTACCAATCACATTGCTGTCCCCACCAATTTTTAATGGCGTAGGGTCATCCCCATGAAAAACCTGCACGCCATAACCGGGAGAATTAGAATTATCAGTTAACTCAATGACATCTCGGCCTATACTCGGGGTTCGTCCATATTCGCCAATAGAAACATACACCCGAATACCCGCATTACATCTCATATCAACATTTTCTTCCGCTGATCCAAAATGTGATCCCGTAGATAATTTATTAACTTCGTTAAGGTCATGTTCACCCAAGTCAACATTTAATCGTCTCGTATCAATCTCGCAAGTAGAGGCTGTTGATGTCAAATCAGTATAACCATTACTGACATAACCATAGTAAATGATATTTTTGTTATCCATTTTATAACATTGGATAAATGCTCGAGCATCTCGAGTAATGTTTGTCTTTCCAAGAGGGGGAATACCGTCAACTCTCACCCGCGCATAAGCAATTTCAAGATTTAATCTAGGGCTCGGCTTATGTATTTCATATTTAAGGCCATTAGTACCATGTAAGAGGGGTTGCCATTTCCGTTGGCCTTCTTCCCTAAACCCCCATGCATAACCAATTCCTTTAACAGTACTCGCATAAACAGGAAATGACACGCCATCATAATTTATCGTTAGCCCAGTCTCTCGTGAAGAGCCATCACGTATCATAAAATATTCGAAGTTTTCTCTCTCATTAGGATTATTTAGATTACTGTCACAGGCTATTCCTGAGTAGATTTGCCACCCTTCACCGATTATTTCTCCTGATGCCATTTCAGCTTCCGCAGTACCAAAAGATAATTTAGAATCTGGTATATCAATGTCTGGACTTATATCTGAGGCCCTAGCCATATTCATGCAGCTAAATAGCAATCCCAGCACAAACAGGATAAATGGTGTTTTTGAAATTAATCTATGCATTAGTTTCCCTTTATTCACATATTATCTGTAATGATGCGACTGGCATTTGCTTTTCTTTATCATTCAATTGGTAATGTGCTGTACATTGCTCGTTAGAATGATTCCCCCATTTAATATGGATTTTCCCTTTTTCTGGCATGCCACTTAGATAAATATCGCCATTATCGCCAACAATGCCACTGCTACTGATTTCAGGGTGATCCGAAACTAATTGCCCAACTGAACCAAAAGGAATCGCTCTAGCATGATAGGAAACATTGAATAAAATCCGATATCCTGTGTAAGTTTTAAACTCTGCTAGCATAGCCGCACCTTTTGTCGGTATTAGCGTGGCTGAATTTTTTTGTAGGTCAACATTATCCGGTAATGAGGTTGTATCTAATGAAATTTCATTCTGTGCGTAGGCATTTAAATAAGGGACGATCGCATAGCCACGGCTATCGGTACGAATCCCTGTTTTATTTTGAATTTTAACGCCTTCTGCTCCTGGCGCTTTAACAATAGCGAACGAGTCATAAATAGGTTGTGATAATGTCACGCCGTCAGAATGTACAACAATGGCGCCATTTAAACCGTAATTAGCGCGCTGTGAAAATCGGTCATAACTATAACCGGCATTCGCTATCCCATAACCACTTTTATAGGATAATGATGCATTACCTTGGGCTCGCTGGTTACGATTACCATACGACTGCTGAACGGAATAGTTTAGGTTCTTATCTTCTAACAATGAGCCGCTTAAACCGGCCATATAATTGCTATCGCCATGGTTATTACTACTCATAGACATATTTAGCATGCTATCACCAAAAGCAGATCTACTAAGAGGTATACTTAAGGAAAAGACAAATTGATGATCAGCTTTGTTATTGCCTGCAAAATCCGAGTAACTATAGTTAAATGTGTATAAATAACCTTTGTGGCTATTGCTATAGCCTGTATTTACCGTACGCTCTTGCCCTCGTTGATTCCAAAAATCCTGCTGGTAAGCAGAGGCATAAATATTGCCATAGTCCCCTAAACTTTGGTTAATCATGGCTTGATAACGATTTTTTTTGTTATACAGGCGGTCATTATAATTGTTTGAATTGGCCTCTGAGAAAGTATAAAAACCCTCAGTTGAATAACGGTAACCCGCAAAAGTTAATGTTGTACCTGTCGACAACATATTTTTAGTATATTGAAAACGGTATGACTGCCCCGTTTTTCGTTGATGATTAAATTGTGAAAATTTTGTTTTTGCTTGAGTAACATCTGCTGATAACGCGCCTACATAGCCTAAATTTAACCCCAAACCCGCTGCGTATGATTGATAATCGTCTGAAAACAGTCCACCACCGTAAGCTGTGACCCCTTTTGGTAAACCATAAATAGCCGTCATTTGCGCAAAATTAGGTTCTTTACTACTGCTATTTTGTTTAAATTTCCCCCCAGTTACCGAATATTTAAATTGCCCTTCACGTTGCATAATCGCGAGAGAGGAAAAGGGAACAACAAACGAGCGTTCACTGCCATCCGCTTCTTTGACTGTCACGGTTAAGTCGCCACTGGTTCCCGTTGAGTAAAGGTCATTAATTTCAAATGGGCCTGGTGATACATAGGATTGGTAAATAATGTAGTCATTTTGTTTGATGGTCACTTCAGCATTGCTTTGTGCTATTCCCCTAATTATCGGCGCAAAACCCCGCAATGAGCTGGGGATCATTGATTCATCAGAGGCCAGTTTTATCCCGCGAAATTGAAAACCATCAAATATATCACTCGGTGTTGAGGTATCCCCAATCGTTAATTGGGATTTTATTGAATTAATACCACGTTCAAGATAGGTTTCGATATTTTGCCATTGGCTTCGATTATCCTGATAAGAATAGGTCGAATAATTTTTTAAACGCCAAGGACCAATATTTAGCCCACTACGTAAATTAACATAATGGGAAGAGCTGTCCGCACTGGAGGATTTATACCATGTATTAGAGCCTCGATAGAAATAGCTCAGTACCAGTGCAGGAATACCATCATTCCATAAGCTAGGATCAACCGTACCTGACGCTTTTTTGCTCATCGCTATTTGCGGAACAGATATCATCAGCTTCTGCTGGGTTAATTGAAGCCGTGTATAAGCATCTGGTATATAATGAGAAATATCATCAATGGGCTGATCATCTGATAATTTATCAAAACTAGCGATATGTTTTACATCCACCCCCCAATTTTCTAGTTCACTTTTAGTTAAAACAGGGACGAGTTTGTGATTTTCCCCATTATTAATAAACATAAGGGATTCAGAGCCGACTTTCAGCCCATTTAGTATGATATCGACATGATATTCCCCTGCCTTCTGCCCACCCGGTGTCGAGAATTGCTCTAAGCTTTGTAATTCAGCAACATCTTGTCCATTAACAGGGGTTAATGAATGCGGGCTGAAGTAGTCATCAGCAAAAGCTCCCGAGACAAATACCACACTCACCGGTATTGTTAAGCTCGCGATAAATTTGCCAAACAAATGAGGATTCATCTTTCTAAATTCAAATATGGACACTAAATTTTGTTGTATTAACGCTTTTTCTCTAAAAATTAGCATAGTGGCAAAATTCCATACCTGATATGGTTTTTATTATTTTAGTGTTTGCTCTTGGCTATCGGTAATAGCGCCCGCATCAGACACTGCCTTCCACATAACTTTATTACCTTGTGCACCGGAAATATTCCATGATTGTTCACCCATAGGAGGAAGCATCGCGGGTTCATTGATAGACTTATTTCCTACCTGCAAATCACTGAAAGACACATAATAAGGTGTTGGATTTTTGCCCACTAACATATTGCCATTTCTTTCAAATGTGACTTTTTTATAGGCGTTTTCGGCGTCTGAGTTAAATAAAGATTTAGGGCGATAAATTAATTTAATTCTATTGTTAATTGAAATAGTTAAGTTATTTTTTGCTTTTGGATCCGTTGGGGGAATGGATTTTACATTTAGCCAAAAAATAGACTCTCTATCTTCGGGAAGATCTTTGCCTGTATAGACAATCCGCAAAGAGTTAGTTGATTCTGGTTCGATACGAAATAATGGTGGTGTTATTACAAAAGGTAATTTGGCTTGATTTTGTCCCTCAAAGTTATCAATCCATGATTGGATCAAGTAAGGGCGTTTGTCATTATTACGTACAGAAATTGAAGCTTCTTTGCTGTTTGCATCATAAATAACGCGGGTACCACCAAGAACAACACTTGCATATGCTTGCGTCATCATCAAAAAAAATGCAACAACCGCTGATATTACTATTTTAAACATAACATATCCTATAAATACGGAGTAAATTTACTCAATGGTTAGCGGAAAACCAACCTAACTCCGTTAATGCTTATTCGACATGGTTAAATTAATGTGGGAACAATCTCCCACATTAATAATGGCTATTCATCTTGCATTATTGGTTATAGGAAATAGTGACAGTAACATCTGCGTTAGCTGCGCCCGCTTTAGCGGCCTCTGTTGTGACATAACGCGCGTAGTACGCTTTTTCTCCGCTATTACTTGCACCAGTAAGTTCAATTTCACCCGCTGGCTCACCAGGAGTAATATAAGCTGCATCACTCTCATTATGGGTAATACCAATTCCAGCGCCTACATCTGTTGTCGTTTTATATAAGCTAGGGTTTGTTGCGTTAGCTGTACCAGAGAAAGTGATTTTGGCTTTTTTAATGACATCAGGGCAGCCATTCAATGCGATCACAAATTTTGTTGGTGTTGTTGTCTCATTTGCATTTTGCAGATTGCTAACAAGCCACGTACCTAATTGTACAGTTCCTTCATTAGAATTTTCATTATTTGTTTCGATCGAGCAAGTAGAATCAACAAATTGCCCCTTAAAATGAATAGTTCCGGTTTCTTTACCATCAGTGACATCGGCATTTGCAGCACCGACAAATAAGGACATAGTAATAGCTGAAGTAACTAATAAGACTTTATTTAGTTTCATCTTGATGACTCCTAAAATATATAATTTATTATCTTAGTTTTTATTGCCATATAACTATGAAATTACATAGTTTAATGAAGTTATTTTCATACCTAAACACCTAAATGGAGTATATTCAATTTATATTGAAAATCCAGCTTATCCGATAAAAATAAACATTTGCAATAGGTCACCATAAAACACCAACAAAACAAAAATCAAAACACAACAATAAAAATTAAACCCCTAAAAATGACAAATACACAAACAAATAATCCACCACAACCATCGTAATCTATATTATCTAAAAATACATAAATGTAACGCAATATTACCCTATATTACACCAACAAAAGAGATATTTTAGATGCAATAATTCACAAAAAAAATAAAAGCCAATATAATCAAAAGTTTTTTATGGAAAATAATTTTTGTTAGCTCGAAAATAAACTTAAATTTAATATTTAAATTCTTCTAATTTTTTTTGTTCGTTACATTTGAACACACATAGCCAATGCATCATTATTTTTATTTTTCTTATTAATGGATGTTATTATTTCTGTAGGGCACTATTTTTGAGAGAGATTAAATAAGTAAAAACACTTAAAATTTTCTGTGTATATTTAACAGTCATTGGTTTTGGTTAAATATCAACATTCACACAGCGATAAATAGGGCTTTAAATATCGAGTAGTGTACAAAAAATAAGCCTCCAAACAATTGATTCTCAACTATTAGGAGGCTGTATTATTGAACTTTTATAGAATAAAACGATGTTATTAGCTTCTTAAGCCGCGACCCTGTTCAATTAAATACCAAGTCAGCGCATAAAAAACAATCAAAAAGACCAGCAACACGCCTAATGTCACTGCAATTGATACATCCGCAATGCCTAAAAAACCGTACCTAAAGCCACTAATCATATAAACAATTGGGTTTAATTTTGATACGGCCTGCCAAAACGGCGGCAATAATGAAAGCGAATAGAAGACCCCCCCTAAATAGGTTAACGGCGTCAACACAAACGTAGGAACGATACTAATATCATCAAATGTTTTCGCAAAAATAGCATTCAATAAGCCTGCAAGTGAGAAAACTATTGCCGTTAATAGCAACGTGATGACGACCATTCCCCAAGAATGCACTTGTAGAGGGATAAAAAATAGCGAAACGATAGTCACCAATAATCCAACTAAAATACCACGAGCGACGCCTCCCCCGACAAATCCCGCAATAATGACATGCGTTGGTACAGGTGCAACAAGCAACTCTTCAATATTTTTCTGGAACTTAGAACCAAAAAACGAGGAACAAACATTGGAGTAGGAATTGGTGATTACGGCCATCATAATCAAACCGGGGACAATAAACTGCATATAGTCCACCCCGCCCATATCACCAATTCGCGAACCGATCAGGTTCCCAAAAATAACAAAATAGAGAGACATGGTAATGACTGGCGGTAATAACGTTTGTACCCATATGCGACCAAAACGGGTCACCTCTTTTATCCAAATAGTTTTTAATGCAACCCAATACAGAGAAATCATTGTGCTTCCTCCATATGCGTAGCATCACTGTCTTTTTTGACTAAATTCACAAAAAGTTCTTCCAATCGATTGGCTTTATTGCGCATGCTCAAAATTTCCACACCTTGTTCATTAAGCTGGCTAAATACGCCGTTAAGCCCTTGCTCTCTTTTGACATCCACTTCTAAAGTGGATGTATCCAGTAAACGCGTCTCATATCCCTTCAGATCAGGTATTGGGCTTCTCGTTCCCAAATCAAAAATAAACGTTTCTGATTCCAACTGACTTAATAACTGCTTCATACTGGTGTTCTCAACCAGTTCGCCGTGTTGAATAATGCCGATATTGCGGCAAAGCATTTCAGCTTCTTCAAGATAATGTGTCGTCAAAATAATCGTCGTGCCTTGAGCATTAAGCTTTTTCAAAAAACTCCACATAGAGCGACGTAATTCAATATCGACCCCTGCTGTAGGTTCATCTAAAATTAATAACTTAGGTTCATGCATCAAAGCTCGTGCAATCATTAAGCGGCGTTTCATCCCCCCTGATAAATTACGAGCACGCTCATTACGTTTTTCCCATAAATCCAGCTGAGTTAGGTATGTTTGGGCACGTTGATGCGCGACTGCACGAGGAACACCGTAATAGCCAGCTTGATTCAATACTATCTGTAACACCGATTCGAAAGGGTTAAAATTAAATTCTTGAGGAACCAATCCTAGTTGTTGTTTGGCTTGCACGACTTGTTTGTCTAAATCATAACCAAAAACCTTAACAGACCCACTCGTTTTATTGACCAATGAGCTAATGATTCCTATTGTGGTGGACTTACCCGCGCCATTAGGGCCAAGTAACGCATAAAAGTCACCATCTTCTACGCTTAGGTCAATCCCTCGTAAGGCTTTCACCCCACCGGAATAGGTTTTGGTTAGCTGCGATAACTCAAGTGCGTAAGTCATATTTAAAAAACACCTTTATTCTTGGGTAGGTTTAGGAGCAATATAATACTATGATGCCATTTTTTCCTGATCACTGTTATGCAGAAAAGAGAAAATAGGTATATGCTAGCTAATTCAATTGGTTAGCTATATCAATATTGTCTAATCAGAATGAAATATGCATCATAGGAATGTAAAAATTAATATAACTGAATATTAATTAATAAATAAATGTTGTATAAGATTTTACCGTAAAGTAACACAACTAGGCTATACGTCATGATGAGAAAAATTGAAGAGCTGTTTGCTAACAACGAAGCATGGTCAGCTTCTGTAAATGAAAAAAATCCTGAATTCTTTAAAGAGTTATCTAAAGCTCAAAAGCCAAGATTCTTATGGATAGGGTGTTCAGACAGCCGAGTACCTGCTGAAAAATTAATTAATGCGGCGCCAGGTGATCTTTTCGTTCACCGTAATGTTGCTAACTTAGTTATTCACACTGACCTAAACTGCTTATCGGTCATCCAATACGCTGTTGATGTTCTTCAGGTTGAGCATATTATCATCTGCGGCCACTATGGATGTGGTGGTATTGAGGCTGCTGTTGACAATACAGAGCTTGGCTTAATCAATAACTGGCTACTGCATATCCGTGATATTTGGTACCGACATAGCTCGATGCTCGGTGAACTAAAACCTTGTGAACGTTTAAATCGGTTATGTGAACTAAACGTTGTTGAGCAAGTTTATAACCTTGGTCATTCAACCATTATGCAGTCAGCTTGGAAACGCGGGCAAAAAGTGATGATCCATGGTTGGGTTTACGGTATCAACAATGGTCGCTTGCATGACCTACACACAACAGCGGATAGTCGAGAAAGACTTGAATTGTGCTATCGTGAAGCTATCGCCAAACTGACAAACAAAAAATAAGTTTTATGCTTTAGCTAACGAAAAGGGCTGTTTATCAGAACAGCCCTTTTTATGAGGTAACTCGTACAAGTGAGTACTAACACCAAGATTGTTGTGCGCCGTATGACGAGTAGCGTGAGTGATTACTCTTCGATCAGTGTAACGTGACCAATATAGGGTAAATGACGATATTGCTGCGCGTAATCGATGCCATAACCCACCACAAATTTATCTTCAATCGAATAGCCAATCCATTCAACTGGCACATCCACTTCACGGCGTGATGGTTTATCGAGTAGCGTACAGATAGCCACTGATTTTGGACCACGCAACTCAAAAATTTCGCGCACCTTATTTAAGGTATTACCTGAATCAATGATATCTTCGACAATCAAAACATGCTTTCCACGAATATCTTCATCTAAATCTTTGACTATCTTAACATCACGACTTGAATTCATCGCATTGCCATAACTTGAAACAGTCATGAAGTCGACTTCATGAGGCGCGTCAATTTTACGACATAAGTCAGCCATAAAAATAAAGGAGCCTTTTAACAAGCCGACTAATACCAGCTCGCCTTCAATATTTTTATAATGCTCACTAATTTTTTCAGCAAGTTCACTGACTCGCTGGCTGAGCTCTTCTTCAGAGATCATAACTTCAAGAGTATGTTTCAATTTACCAATACCTATTTGTTTTCAATACTAAAAATCATATTTCATATCAAAGAATTCGCACATTTAAGAACGAAAAAGTAATAACATACAAAATATGAGAACAAAATTTTCAGCAAGTATAACAGAACTCACCATTTGTCGTAAAAGAGGATCCTGTGACTTGTTATAAATTTTATCAAATACGTAGAATGATATTCAAAACACATTGATATAAAAATCATCAAAAACAAAATAAATAATTACAAAACAATTGGATATAAATTTCGATTAACGTCAAGAAAAGAGAAATTTAAGGCTATTGATAACGTTATTTAATGAATAAAATAAAAGCTCACAAACTCAAAAAGGAAATTGTTGATGCCTTTACCACAAAGATTAGCCCCTCAAAAACCCCAGAAACAGAAGATTGCTCGCCTGAAAACGCTATTAGAACTAATCACACATGAAATCCAACACCATCAGCGTAATGAATGCGATATAACTGTACAAAAACACATTTCACAATGGAATGAAATTGCAGTCAGGACTTTCGAATTTCATGAGTTTAGAGATTACCCTTCATGGATCAGCGAACAAGACTTTATCTGCTCCGCACTCCTTCAATCCTCCTATATTGATGACCTTAAGTTCGATGAGCTTGTCATGATTGTCGATTTTATTTGCAGTGCGAAAGGAAGCGAAGCAGAGCAAGGCCATGCATTGGAATTGCTAGATATCAATTTTCCCAATGCAAATGCTTCAGATTTGATTTATTGGCCAGATGAATGGTTTAACAATGAAGAGATAGACGATGAATTCAGTGCTGAAGAGATTGCTTGTTACCTTTGTCTTCATTCCGGTAGGATCCTCGCTAATACACCAGAAATTGCGTTACGCTACCCTTTACCCAAATAACCATTATTGACCTAATGAGTGACATGCCTATTTTCACTCTCATCGCAGTGCCACAGACCATGCCGTATAAGCTATAAATAATAACAACAACCAAATGGCTTTATTGTTCACTTTCTAATTGTTAAGGGCTAACAGTATCCACAATAGTCAGCCCCTAACATACTCAACAATTAATGAACCGTTAGCCTGTTAGCTAACAGTGAATCCCATCATCATGCCTGTATCTTCATGCTCTAATAAATGGCAATGAGCCATATAAGGATGCTGTTTAGTGGCGGGATGTTTGAATTCAACTAATACCTCACTGACTTGGCCTTCAACCTTAACGATATCCTTCCAACCTTGTCTGTGTGGTTCCACGGCTCTACCATTCTCTTTCAATATACGGAAACGTGTCCCATGAACATGGAATGGATGCAACATCATATCCCCACGACCCGAAATCACCCATATCTCTTGTCGATTCATGGCAGCATCAAAGGCTGCTTCTGTCATAGAAAAGGCTTGTCCATTAATCGTATTGGCGTTGTATATATCTAGCTCACCTGAATTTGTTCCACAATGGCCGCCACTATTACGTATTCCCCCCATATTACCATGGCCCATATTGCCATGATCCATACCACTGTTCTGCATCATATGACCTTGCATCATGCCACCATGGCCCCCCATATTGCCCATAGCTTGGTCACCATAGCGCTCACGTAGCATCATCATACCTTGCATATCCAAACGCATATCCATCATTAAATGGAAACGACGACGAGTTAATCCAGCTAATGAAGGCAGTGCTGGTAAACTTGCCAACTGAGTCGGTAGCTGCCCCTCACTCGCACTCATCGTGGTTTCGACATGCAGTACAGGTAAAGGTTGATCAAATGGTGCAAGCGTCATTCCCATTTGATTAACCGGTAATGTCACTAAATCGAAAGAGCGGCCATCCGTTGCATCAATTAAGATTTCAAACCTCTCCCCCATAAGAATCGGCAACTCTGTGACTGCGATAGGTTCCGCAAGTAATCCACCATCACTCGCCACCACATACATTTTGCGGCCATCACTCGTTGAGATATTCAAGCTACGTGCGTTACAGCCATTAAGTAGTCTGAAACGTAACCAACCTTTCGGCGCGACGTGCTTAGGGAATACCGCACCATTGGTTAACATGAGATCACCAAACCAACCTACCGCTGCGCTCATCACATCTAATTGATAATCAATTTGTCCATCATCCTTAAGACGCTTGTCCTGTAAAATCACAGGGATATCATCAACGCCCCAGGTACTCGGCAATCCATGCTTATTGCTTTGCTCATCTTTAATGATAACCAGACCCGCAAGCCCCATGGCGACTTGATGGCCTGTTTTTCCGTGTGTATGAGGGTGGAACCAACAAGTGGCTTCTGGTTGATCTACAGTGAAATTAACTTTGCGGCTAGCTCCCGGCTTAATAATTGCCTGCGGTCCACCATCCTGTTCTCCTGATATTTCAAGGCCATGCCAGTGAACGGTCGTCTCTTCCGGTAATTGATTAGCGATATGAATATTGACGTTTTGACCATTTTTCAAGCTAAGTGCTGGCCCGAGTAGATCCCCGTTATACCCCCACGTTGTTGTTTTCTTACCCGGAACAAATTGAGAAACCCCTTGTTTAATCGCAAGTTGAAGATTACCTTGCGCATCAGGTTCTATCAGAGGTGGGATAGCCAGTGTCGGGTAATTGTCGGCAGCCACAGCGATACGGCTCCACACAGGCAGTGCACTTGCAGCATAAGCGATAGCACTTAGCTTAATGAAATCGCGACGTAACATTGATAACCTTCCTTTTATTTATCAAATTAAAAACCGAGTAAAAATTCTATGGCACTGTAGGCTATTACCGTTTAGAGCCAAAATATGGTTTAATATCTAAAAATGATAAAGCTTCCCCTTACAGGAAGGTCAAGGAAACCATAGGGTTGTTAGGGGTATATTACACTTATTTAAGAAAAATATACTTGACTAACAATTCTATTATTATGTTAACGTTACTTGACATAAAAAACAGATAGAATATTGAATGCGCAAATTTACTGTGATTTTTTACATCATTACTCTGTTAGGGATAACACATTCTGCCAGAGCACTGACCCCCAATGAAGCTGAAGATCTTGCCGATCTGACGGCGGTTTTTATCTACCTAAAATATGATTGTGGCTATTCACAAATCCCTGATAGGGAAATTGAGCGCGCAATTGTCTATTTTGCCCGTAGTAATAAATGGGATCTTGGTGATTACGATTCTCACAAGATGACCATGCTCAACAAAGAAAGCTACAACGACCTAAAAGGTATCCCGCTATCACAAGAATTTAAGTGCCAATCTCTTGCCCGGGATTCATTAGGCTTGTTTGCTTATGTGAAATAATTCCCTCCCCTTCACTAGGGGAGTTATCATTATTTCACTTCAACCTTCCTTTTTCTTCACGCGTCTTTCTTGCCAAAACATCACTATCGAAGGGATACTTTGAATAATTACCATCCTAATGATGTGATTTGACATGACAAATCCAGCATCAAGGTTCATGGTGATCGCCGCAAATGTCATCGCTTCCATGCTTCCTGGCGCCCAAGCCAGCAGCAATACCGATAGAGGATAGCCAGTGACCCATGCAGCAAACAGTGTGATCAATAAGGTTAAAAAGATATTAATCACCACCACTTGGGCAGATGAATAGATATTTTTGATCAATGACGACAGTGGAAAAACAATAAAGTGGTTACCAATATTCATCCCGATCAAAACCATACTGAGCTCAGTGATCATCACCGGAAAATGAATTTGTACATCAAGCCAGCCTTGGATCAACGTCGCGGCACCTAATGATGTCAACATAAAGGGGGCAGGAACATGCATTCGCTGCAATACCAAGCCTAATCCTAGTCCTGTTAATACAATCACCGTTAACCAGAAGGTCGCTTCCAATGTTAAGGATGGTAGTACAATCAGAGGCTGAGGATCCCCATGACTACCTACCACAATTCCTGCCAATAGAATTAAAATAATGAGACGGATCGTATGAGAAATCACGATTTTTTGTGGAGGCGTATGCGTATGATCTATTAAGGCTAATATGGCAGCCATGGCTCCCGGAACAGAGCCCAGCATCGCTTCTTGTTTTGTCCATCCGACTTTGCGGTGAAACCAAAAATAACTGAATGAAAATTGGACAGCCAAGCAGACCACCAACAGCAGAAGAAGTAGAAATAGATTCTCTGCTTGCCCTAATGAGACTTGATTAAACATCAGTCCCACAGACGTTCCTAATGATATCTGAACAAATGTGAGGGTATATTTGGGGATAGCAAATTGAATGTTGAAGCGATTAAAAACAATCACTGCAATGATTGGGCCAAACATAAGAGCGAGAGGTACGCCAAGATAAGTGAGGGTTCCACCAATTAAGGCACAAATAGCAATGCCTAAGCCCATTTTCAATAATCTTATCATCGCGAAATCCTATTACTCTAAGAGCACTTAGCGCATCGATATCATCTGTAATAGTCTTAATAGTATCTTCTTAATACTTTAAATTCATTAAATTATTAAATAGTATATAAACTCATAAATTATCATTACATTGAAAGATAAGAAAAATTATGGCAATACGCGTCACAACATCCCCTGCTAAATCTGAAATTGCACATATACATCAATCATTGATTAACTATAACTTACAATTTTTCAGTGAAGATATTCATTCTCCATTAGCCGTATTTTATGAGCAAGAAGAGGCAATATTAGGCGGAATAACAGGTTCAATACTCGGAAATTGGCTACGAATTGACTACTTTTGGCTTGAAGAATCATTGAGGAAGCAAGGCATCGGTTCACAATTGCTACAAGCGATGGAAAATAAAGCGAGAGAGTTAGGTGCCAAATATGCTCAAGTCGATACGTTCAGTTTCCAAGCAAAACCTTTTTATGAGAAACAGGGCTATCAGGTGATCTCAACACTCATTGATTACCCAATTAAACATGAAAGATATTATTTTATGAAATCTTTGTAACTCCACCTATTTTGTAACTCCACCTATAAGGAACGATAGGTTTTCCCCTACCGTTCTTTTAATGCGATACCTCAGCATTCTCGGGCATTTTTATCTGCTGTGGCTTGGTTAATAATCGCTTTCGCCATCCACTGTGCAATTTCAATCACCTCAGCGTCATCTTGCTTCCAAATATCTTTGAGTACTAGAAAGATTTCAGAGCCATAAATGACTGAAAATGCTTTGATAACTTTATCAATAACATCTTGCGGATAGTCATCTTTCATTGGCGCAGTAACCATCGCGAGGATATTTTTACGGTTTCCTCTTTCCAGTGGTTTTTCTTTAGGATCTTGCGTCAGAGCGCGACTTTGTGCCCACTGCTGTAACGATACTTGTAATGCGGCTCTCAAGACGCCTTCATGCTCAAACATTCTAGGGAGTGCATATGTCAGCAACTCCTCAATACGCTCTTCCGTTTTTTCACTTTGCGGTCGCCATGTCAAAATGGGCCCTAAACTGGCATTAACAGTTGCCGCAATCAAATCACTTTGCGTTGGAAAATAGCGATAAGCTGTCGCTCTTGATACGCCCGCCTCAATAGCAAGCTCCGAAATAGAGGGCATATCCCCTTTTTCAAAAAGAGCCAGTGCCGTATTCACCAATAAGTTATAAGTTCGCTTCCTTGTTCCTTTATATTCATGATTAGAATATGTGAATGACATCGTTTCCCTCCCTTTAAAACATGTTCGCTACTATAGTGAATGGGTGACTCATCATGACACTTTACAATGGCTACAGCTACTGCTTATTAATAACGATGAGAATGTTATCGTTCGTCTGTTATAAAAAATGCGGTTTTTAATATGCCATTAAAATTTTAAAATGCTTATTTATCATTGAGATAAAAATATAACATCATGATATTTAAATAAACCCCAAAAATGAGACTACAATCTCATTTTACTTTTATCCAAAATGATACTATAGTCTCATTCAGATGAGAAATTAAACATCTTCCTAACCTGTAAGGATTTTCCGATGAAACAGCATCAGGGATACATCTATATAGCAACCACGCTAGATACTAAAAGCGATGAATTGTTCTATGTCTGCGATTTGATCAAAGAAGCAGGTTTATCTGTACGTTCAGTAGATTTGACGACGCAACCAACTCAACTAAACAGAAATGCAGATATTAAGGCTCTCACTGTTGCGGCTTACCATCCTTCCGGAGCTGAAGCCGTTTTTTGTGGTGATAGAGGAAAAGCCATTGAAGCTATGTCACTGGCTTTTAGTCTGTACCTCAGTGCCCAAGATGATGTTGCCGCTATTTTAGGTTTAGGAGGTTCCGGTGGTACAGCGCTAATTACTCCAGCAATGCAAGCGCTCCCTGTTGGCATACCTAAACTGATGGTTTCAACGATGGCGTCAGGGGATATATCCGGTTATATCGGTGCAAGTGATATTTCAATGATGTATTCGGTCACCGATGTCTCAGGCTTAAATGTTATTTCTCGTAAGGTATTAAAAAACGCTGCAAATCAAATTGCAGGTGCCGTTTATTTTAATCGTGAAGATAAATATGAAGAGGCATCAAAACCTGCTATTGCACTGACTATGTTTGGCGTCACTACCCCGTGTGTTCAACAGCTAACCGAGCAACTTGAATCACAATATGACTGCTTAGTTTTCCATGCGACGGGAAGTGGCGGTAAAGCCATGGAAAAATTAATTGATAGCCACTTATTAGATTCCGTATTAGACATCACGACAACGGAAGTGTGTGACTATCTGTTTGGTGGCGTTTTAGCATGCGATGAAGATCGTTTTGGCGCAATCGCAAGAACACAAACACCTTGTGTACTGTCATGCGGGGCGCTAGATATGGTCAATTTTGGTCGCCCATCGACAGTACCAGAGCATTATCGTGACCGGTTATTCTATAACCATAATTCACAAGTTACGTTAATGCGTACAACAAAAGAAGAAAATCAACAAATGGGTCGTTGGATTGCCGATAAGCTTAACCGCTGTGAAGGGGAAATTCGCTTTATTATTCCAACAGCCGGCTTCTCTGCACTGGATATTGAAGGTGCCCCATTCTGGGATCCAGAAGCAGACCAAGCCTTTATCAATGCATTAACCGAAAATCTTATAACAACAGAAAAACGCAAACTTATTTTGAGTCCGTACCATATCAACTCAATTGAGTTTTGCGAACAAGTTATTCAATTACACCAGGAAATTTTGAACAACAAGTAGAGGTTCATCAATGAAACATAATCGCGAAAGCTTACTGAAAAAATTCAGAGAGATGATCGCTCGAGGCGAACCAATTATTGGTGGTGGTGCCGGTACCGGCCTATCCGCAAAATGTGAAGAGGCTGGCGGTATAGACTTAATCGTTATTTATAACTCAGGTCGCTACCGTATGGCTGGACGCGGTTCACTCGCGGGCTTACTGGCTTATGGTAATGCTAACGAAATCGTGATGGACATGGCAAAAGAAGTCTTGCCTGTTGTAAAACACACACCTGTACTTGCTGGAGTTAACGGTACGGATCCTTTTTGCCAGTTTGACCACTTTCTTGACGAGATCAAAGCAAAAGGGTTTGCTGGGGTACAAAATTTCCCAACCGTTGGCCTAATAGATGGTAACTTTAGGGCTAACTTAGAAGAAACCGGCATGGGATATGGCTTAGAAGTCGATATGATCCGTTTAGCCCATGAAAAAGGGTTATTAACCACCCCTTATGTTTTCAGCCGTGAAGATGCGATAGCAATGACCGAAGCCGGTGCTGATATTATTGTTCCTCATATGGGCTTAACCACTGGGGGGAATATTGGCGCAGAAACGGCACTAACACTTAAAGATTGCGTACCTTTAATCAATGACTGGGCCAAAGCGGCAAAAGCAGTACGCGATGATGTCATTGTTCTGTGCCATGGTGGTCCAATTGCAACACCTGAAGATGCGGAATATATATTAGCAAACTGCCCTGAATGCCATGGTTTTTATGGCGCTAGCTCGATGGAACGTTTGCCAACTGAAGTCGCACTCACTGCAACAACCCAAAAATTCAAAACCATTAAGCGTTAATACGCAAAATAATATAAGCATAGGCTGCAAGCAAATAACGTTCATCAATCATAATTATTAAGCCGCTTTAATCACAATGAGACTTTGTCAACACCAGGGCACCTACTTCGGTAGGTGCTTTTTTATTTATTTTACCCTGTTGGCCTTGTGGCATATGAAGATTATTACCTAATTAGACATTAGCCTATTTTTTACTTAATAGTTTAAAAAATAGTGGTAACACGACAGGTAAACCAAAATATAAAACACCAAAAGCAAAGGCAACGTGTGGTTTTTCAGGAAATTCTCCACCGTGTGGGATTGTATTATAGTAGTCGATTGACGATAAATAATTGGGCGTCAGTCCACCATAAGGGACTAGCGAAGACACGATGACTACCAGAACGATGCAAAACATAAAATTTACCGCCATCATAGCGGAATTCCCCAAATTCTCTTTACGCTCTTCATCAGTTCGGCTACTAAAACCGTATAATATGCGATTTAATATGGTGAAACTATATAAATAAAGGATCAGCGGTGAATCACCAAGCACGGAGTAATTAAACGCAAAAGCAAACAGTCCGTACAATAATGCAAACCCTATCAACACCTTGATATTATTGGTTATTGACATAAAAACACCCGAGTGTACTAAAATAAACTCGAAGATAAGGATCAGCGTTAAGTTATAAATTAAAGCAACATCATAATATTCAGGAAAAAACCAAACAGAAAAAATAAAACCAACATAAAAAAGAGAAAAACACACACTTATTATTTTTGACAAAAAACGCAATACACTAAATGCATGTTTATTTTCTACAACTGTTTGTGGGGTGCTTTTTGCTGAAAAGAATGTTTTTGTCTCTGTGGTGATATTATTTTTTCTTTTTGAATTTTTAGCCATGATAAAGTCCTTTTTTATCTCAAACTATCTAGCTGACCTCATTGAGACAACGTCAATCATCCCATAAACTATCCACTAATAAGGTAAATGACAACATCGTTGCGGATAAAGAAGAATATAACGAGCTTTCTTAATACGATGCGAAATTTGAAGTATAACGCGTATCAACGGAACTGGCATGAGTGCATTCATTACAATCATGCCATCCAGTGATTACACTAACTTAGCAATCAAATTATCAAGATCACCTTGTAAGAAATTCACTGGTGGAATTTCAATCACAGTATATGCCCCTGGTGATTGCTTCATCGTTGCTCGTGCTGCGGAAACCATAAACTGAGAAGTTAATGCTGGATTATTAATACGCATTGAGTATTCAAATAGTTGATTGTGTGTCGCGCCAGAAACACCTTTATGCGTCATATGTACACCATGACCAACGTCTTTTAGTGCATCCACACTATCCACTTGGCGAATATGTGTTTCATCGGAAGCAAAATAGCTATCCGCTTTAATGGCTTTAGCCACTTCATCAAAATTTGCATTTGCAGCGAGTTCCACATAAACCATGCGGCGATGCACTCCGGTACCCAGTGGAATGGTGACCGATAAGGCATCCTTCACCCCATCAATCGCTTTTGCTGCAACACTGTGCCCCATGCTCATTCCTGGGCCAAAATTAGTATAAGTAACACCTTTTGGTGCCATCGCTAACATTAAGGCACGCATAATGGAGTCAGAACCAGGATCCCAACCAGCAGAAACAATGGCAACGCTATCGCGTTGTTTAGCAGCCTTATCTAAACGTTTTTTTAATGCCACGATCTCTGAATGGACATCAAAGCTATCAACCGTATTAATCCCCAGATTTAAGATTTTCTCCGCTAAATCACCAATTACACGAGTCGGAGAGCACAGCAGCGCAACATCTACTTTGCCTAATTTTTCAATATCATCGACAACAGTATGCCCTACTAACTCTGCTGGGATATCTTGTCCATTTCGACGAACTACGCCAACAAGTTCAAAATCTTCAGCTGCCAATACCGCTTCGAGTGCATAGCGGCCAATATTGCCGTATCCCACTATTGCGGCTTTAATTTTTGTCATTGTGACTCCTTTACTATGCTGATGTTGTTTTTTGCATTGATAAAATGAATATCAATCTAGAATAAATTAGCAGAATCATCATTATTAAACAAAAGATTAACTTCCTTTTAAATAAGCGTATTTAAACTCTATTAACTCAACATAAATGCGGGTAGAATCAGCCTACTTCTCTGGTATATCACTTTTTAAATTATTTTGAAGGTTCTTAATGCATCAATCTGATGTCACTGAGAGATCACTCTTTTCTCTCAGTTGGCCAATATTTATTGATATTTTTCTTCATTTGGCCACATTACTCATCAACACCTATATGGTGAGCCATGTTTCAACAGCCTACCTAGCGGCAATGGGGGTGGGAAATCAGGTATTTGATCTGTTTATCACCATTTTTAACTTTATCAGTGTGGGGTGCAGTGTTGTTATCGCGCAATATTTAGGGGCTGGGCGACGTGAAAAAGCCAGCCAAGCTATCCACATCTCTATCGCTTTCAATTTTTTATTAGGTTTTTCCAGTGCCCTGATTGCACTCTTTTTTGGTTATAAAATTCTTAGCATCATGAATACACCATCTCATCTTATGCAAGATGGTTATGCATACTTACATATTCTAGGAATCTGTTTAATCCCTGAAGCGATATCCATTATTCTTGCGGCTTGTTTGCGCGTCTATGGCAAAGCTCAACCTGCAATGTGGGTAACACTGATAGCTAACGTCATCACTGTATTTGGTAACATGATTGTTCTTTATGGCTTTTTTGGCCTACCTCAATATGGCCTTGAAGGCGTCGCCTGGTCAACCGTCGTAGGGCGGGTTGTGGCTGTTATACTGCTATTTTGCTTATTATTTTATGGGCTAAGAATTAAGTTCTCCCCACAATTACTGATACGCTGGTCACGTAATATGTTAGGAAAAATCCTGCATATTGGCTTGCCATCTGCCGGCGAAAACTTAGTGTGGATCCTACATTTTATGACCGCATCTGCGTTTATCGGTTTAATGGGCGAAACATCGTTAGCGGCACAAACACTTTATTTCCAACTCTCACTTTTTATTATGCTATTTGGTATTTCAATCAGTATAGGTAATGAAATTATGGTGGGGCACCTTGTTGGTGCTAAACGTTTCGATGATGCTTACAAACGCGGGCTGAAAAGCCTCAAAATGGGCTTTTATGTCACGATTGGCGTAGTCTTTTTCTTCTGGTTATTCCGAGACCCTATTCTTGATAATTTAACTGAAGATCAAAGTATTATCCATGTGTTACTGCCTCTGTTCTTACTCTCAGTCTTTTTAGAACCGGGTCGTACCATCAATATTGTTATGGTTAACGCATTAAGAGCGTCAGGTGATGCGCGTTTCCCACTGTGTACCGCCATTATTTTTATGTGGGGAGTTGCGATTCCACTAGGCTATTTTCTTGGTATTAAAATGGAAATGGGCTTACTGGGTATCTGGATCGGCTTCTTTGCTGATGAGTGGTTACGTGGTTTAACCAATGCATGGCGTTGGCGTTCTCGGCGATGGCAAAATAAACGACTCGACCTCGAAAGTTGAGATTAACGTCACCTTACTCCTGCCTAAATATTTAGGCAGGAGACTTTGTGATAAAGGTCAAACTTAAAAATACTTTCTATTTTTAACTGAATTCACAGAAAATATTTCTATAAAATTTAAACTTCCCCCCTAACATAATGAAAATTTTCTCCTCATAATTATTTAAAATACCCTTATTAATACGATGTTCTTGAAGGGGAATTTACGATGCAAACTCAAGCCCAGCCACTTCTTTGGCAGTACTTTATCAATGCAGTCAAACAAGAAGTTAAACCTGCTTTAGGTTGCACCGAACCCATTTCATTAGCACTCGCGGCAGCAAAAGCAGCCTCTTGTATTGAAGGTGATATTCTTCGAGTCACCGCATTAGTCTCACCGAACCTAATGAAAAATGGGATGGGTGTAACTGTGCCAGGAACAGGTATGGTGGGTCTGCCTATTGCTGCGGCATTAGGCGCTCTTGGTGGCGATGCGGATGCCGGACTTGAGGTATTAAAGTCAGCGTCAACTTCGGCTATTGAGTCGAGTAAAAACATGCTCGAACAAGGCTTAGTGACTGTGGATATTAAACAACCTTGTGATGATGTCATCTATTCAGAAGCGACAGTGTTTACTGACAAAGGTTCTGCAACAGCGATTATTGCAGGGTCACACACCAACCTCGTAAAGATGATGGTTAATAATGATGTCATTTTTGATATCAACCAAAAAGCACCATTAAACACTTCCCCTGTTGATTGTGCTGCCGATGTCGCACTCCCTGAGGTGACCGCAAAAGCCGTTTATCAATTCGCAACCCAAGCCCCATTTGAAGATATTCGCTTTATTTTAGAAGCTGCACAGTTAAATGATGCACTCTCGCAAGAAGGGTTACGTCATGTCTATGGCTTGCACATAGGAAAAACACTCCAAGCTCAACGTGATCGTGGATTACTATCAAAAGATCTTTTATCTGAAATTATGATACGGACATCCGCAGCATCTGATGCTCGCATGGGAGGGGCGATATTGCCCGCGATGAGTAACTCAGGTTCAGGCAACCAAGGGATTGCTGCCACCATGCCCGTTGTTGTCACGGCAGATTATTTGCATTCAACAGAAGAACAATTAGCTAGAGCATTAATGCTATCCCATTTAATGGCTATCTATATTCATAATCAATTACCTGCCCTTTCCGCATTATGTGCTGCGACAACTGCCGCGATGGGTGCCGCCGCAGGTATCGCATGGTTGCTAGAATCACGCTATGAAGTCGTCGCAATGGCAATATGCAGCATGATCGGTGATGTCAGCGGTATGATTTGTGATGGTGCATCGAATAGTTGTGCCATGAAAGTTTCAACAAGTGCAAGTGCGGCCTACAAAGCCGTTTTAATGGCGCTCGACAACAGCTGTGTAAGAGGCTCTGATGGCATTGTTTCCGATGATGTCGATCAATCGATAGCAAATTTATGTTCGCTAGCGACAGGCTCAATGCGCCATACCGATGTGCAAATTATTGAAATCATGGCAGCCAAAGCCCGTTAATCCTAAGTAAGTCAAAAAAACAGACAACTGTAGATGTTGTCTGTTTTTTTATGTCACCTGAAAAAAAATAGCAAAAAAATAAACAATGCAGGTTATAAAAAATAATTGTTTTTTAATTTGCTTTGCTGCTAACCCACAATGATTAATGATAAATGCCATTCCTTTTTAAATATCTATTCACCTATAAAAAGTAGGTAATTAAAACAGATTCAACTTATAATCAAATGGTTGATTTCTAATATTTATTACATTTTCTAAGCCATATAAATTGTATGGTTAATAGACTGATTTTTTTATCTCGCTGATAAACAATCCATTTTATTGTGAGTAATCAATAATTCATTACAAATAGACAATAATAGATACAAATTAACATGAGAGTGTTGCGAATGGTAACGGAAAAAATAGAAAGTATGAGTTTTTAATTATTTTGATATTTTATCTTTAATTGCTTCATTGAGTCTGTATTTTTAGCATTTTATGCTAGATATTTACCAACAAAAGTATGCCACAAAGGATGAATACATTGATTTTATTATCCTTTAATAAATTCCTTAGTTACTCCAGTTGAGAGTTTTTTATAAAAATAAAATAATTGCTATTTATAGAAGGTTTGATCTTAAAAAATACGTTTTATATTTGCTTAAAATCAGCACATTTAAATAAAACTTACAAAGAATAAATCGTATAGAAATAAACTCTTAAATAAATATTCATTATGTTGAATATTTTTACTTTATCCAACAAGGGGAAGAATCAATGAAAAAGAGTGAAGATATTAATATAAATGATTTTTTTTCATTTATCTCATTAGCTATTGGAAGAACATTAAAAAGGATAAGAAAAAGCCAAGGACTCACGGCGGGACAATTTGGAAAATTAGTTAATTTAAGCCAACAACAAATGTCGCGTTATGAATGTGGAAGTAACCGCATAAATGTATGCTTACTACTGCTATTATTAGATAAAATCGATATTACTATCGATGAGTTTAACTTATTACTTATTGAAGAAATAAATATAGCATCTATTGAAAAATACATTGATTTAAATAAGGTGCTAAGTACATCCGTTTTCAATAAGGTCAATAATGATAGCAGTCCAACCTCCAGTTCACCGGTTTTATTCGGATAGAACTTTATTCAAACAAAAATAACAATCAGTCTCATGACGCTTCCTTTACAGTAATATCAATACTGTGGGGTTAAATTCTGCGACTTTCTAATAACAACCTACTTTTTTAAAGGAGATTCTTATGAAATTAAAATTTATTTTACCGATTTTATTATTGTCTGTCTCTGCGGTTGGAAATGTTTATGCGCTACGCGATCAGGGGCATGGCCAAATTAAATTTAAAGGCTCCATTATTGATGCACCTTGCTCTATTTCTCCAGAGACTAAAGAGATTATCGAACTGGGTCAAATTTCAAATATGGCATTAGTCATTGGCGGTAAATCAACTCCGCGACCGTTTGAAATATTATTAGAAAACTGTGATGTATCAAAATTAACTAAGGGGGTGCAATTAACCTTTAGTGGGGCAGCAGCCAGTTTTGATACAACCAATAAAACATTAGGAATTGTTGGTACAGGGTCAGGAGCTGGTATTCAAATTGCTAATGGCAGTGCTGGCGTGATCACGTTAGGGCAACCCACTCCATTCCAAAAGATCCAAAATAGTAATAATACCCTACAATTTTCGGCCTATCTGGTGGGGAATGGCGGTGATATCGACACGATAACTGTAGGTGAATTCTCATCGGTTGCAGATTTCACACTCAACTACGAATAACACACTCTTTCCACTGACAGTGAATAATTAAGAAAAATAAGTGGGAATTAATTTAGACAGAGGGCGAATGTTGAAATCAATGAATGTTTTTTTCGGTAGCTTTCTGCTCATAGGTACTGCAAATATGAGTACAGCCGTTACTCCCATTAAAATTGGTGGAAGTATTGTAGAAACAGCATGTTCAATTGATATGAGCAGCCGAGATCAAACTATTGATATAGGAACTCTTCCATTGACTCAAATTAGACGTAATGGAGAGAGTTCCCCTCATAAATTTACCATTCGTCTAATCAATTGTTCAATTGAGCGCACTACCTCGAATGATATTAATAAGCTAGGTTGGAAATATTTTCACATTACGTTTGAGAGCACCCAAGATAAAACATTGGTTAAAGATTATGGCGGTTCAGGCGGAATTGCACTAAGACTTAATGACCAATTTAACCGTATTATTATTCCTGATGTTCCTATACCAACACAAGATATCACTCAAGGCATTATAAACTTAAACTACCAATTAACATTGATTAATCGTGAAGAGAATTTACCGTCAGAGCTATATTACACTCAAATTCGATTTAAAGTCGACTATGACTAAAATATAAATAAAAAAGAAAAATAACAGTATCTTTAATTTTAATTTATTAGCAACACATTGACATTAGGGGAAACATATTATGGTCGCTATTCAACCGTACATTACGACCTGGCTTAACATAAAGACAATAATTATACCCTTACTGTTATTATCTTCATTCTCAATGAGCACGCAGTTAAATGAAATTGAATTCAACAGTAATATGCTTGATATTAATGATCGAGCTAACATTAACTTAGCACAGTTTTCAAAACCTGGTTATTTAATGCCAGGAGAATACAGCTTCACTATTTATATCAATAATAGCTCCTTTAATGATGAGACAGTCTTTTTTTATCTTGATCCGAACAATAATGATGAGTCTACCGCTTGCGTATCGCCGGAAATCGTTAAGCAACTGGGTTTAAAGGCTGAATATAATGATGCATTAACATGGTGGCACGATAATCAGTGTTTAAATTTAAAGAGCCTGCCGGGTATGGAAGCCCGAGCCGATCTGCCTAAATCCGCCTTTTATATCAGTGTACCACAGGCCTATCTTGAATATACGGCAGATAATTGGGATCCACCTTCACGCTGGGAAGAGGGAATTTCAGGTTACTTATTTGATTACAATCTAACTTCCCAAATTAATCAACAAACACATAAAACCAATAATACGACCTACAGTATTAATACTACCGGCATCACGGGATTTAATACTGGCGCTTGGCGTTTTCGTGTTGATTGGCAAAGCCGTATTAATAAAACGCAAGGACAACAGCAGCAAAATGATTTTGATTTGAGCCGTTATTACAGTTACCGAGCAATTAAATCACTTGGCGCAAAGTTAACACTAGGTGAAAACTACTTTACTTCTGACATTTTTGATAGTTTCCGCTTTAGCGGATTTAGCCTTATTACCGACGATAATATGTTACCGCCAAATCTTCGAGGTTATGCGCCCGAAATCACTGGTGTCGCGAAAACCAATGCAACTGTCATTGTTAGCCAACAAGGTCATATTATTTATCAAACCCAAGTTCCCGCAGGGCCTTTTCGAATTCAAGATTTAAATGATGCGCTCTCAGGAGAGATACGAGTAACGGTTCAAGAACAGGATGGCAGTACGCAAACTTTTACCCTTTCAACTGCTACTGTGCCTTATTTAACTCGTCCGGGGCAAATTCGTTATAAACTTGCTGCGGGCAAAACCTCTGATTATCAGCATCGGATCAATAGCGATATCTTTGCGAGTGGTGAATTTTCGTGGGGAATAAACAATAACTGGTCATTGTACGGCGGCAGTGTCACCGCTAATAACTACCTCTCAGCCGCCTTAGGCGTTGGCCGTGACCTAACGATATTTGGCGCCCTCTCCTTTGATGTCACTCATTCTAGAGCCAGTCTAACCAATATGTATGATATTGGAGACAAAATATATCAAGGTAGTTCTTATCGATTAAGTTATTCAAAGCGCTTTGATGAGGCAAATAGCCAAGTGACGTTTGCTGGTTATCGGTTTTCGGAAGAAGGTTTTATGAGCATGTCGGAATACCTTGATGCTCAAACCAGTGGTATTCGTCAATTTAATAGTAAAGAGATGTACACCATTTCGTATAACCAACAGCTAACCACGCTGGGTTTAAGCGCTTATTTAAATTTCTATCACCAATCCTATTGGAATAAGCCAAACAGTGATCGCTATAGTTTATCATTGGCAAAATATTTTGATTTAGGGTCTTTTAAAAACTTAAGTTTAAATATGACTGAATTTTATAATCGCGCTGATCAGCAAAATGATTATGGCACGTACTTTTCTTTATCAATTCCTTGGGGTGAATCAAAAACCATTTCATTAAGTAGCAATTGGAATAAAAATGATACTTCGAATCAAGCCAATTATTACAGCCGATTAGATCAAAGCAGTCATTACAGCCTTAATTCAGGCATAAACCGCGATGGCACATCGATTGCCGGTTCATATAATTATGATGGCAGCTATGCAGCAATCAGCACCAATACTAGCTATCAATATAACCGCTATCGTTCCGCTGCACTGAGTATTAATGGTGGTCTCACTGCCACTAAAGAAGGTGTTGCATTACATCGTATTAATCAAATGGGTGGTGCTCGCATCCTAGTTTCAACCGATGGTGTAGAAAATATACCGATACAAGGATTTGGTGCAGTCGTTAACACCAATTCCTTTGGTTATGCAGTTATTAATGACATCAATAGCTACTACCGCAATCAAGTACGTATTGATGTCAATAAATTGCCGGATACCGCGGCGATTAGCCAATCCATCAAACAAGCGACACTGACGGAAGGAGCGATTGGATATCGCCAATTTGAAGTGGTCTCTGGCACGAATGCAATGGCAATAATTCGCTTAGCAGATAATAGCTTTCCTCCATTCGGTTCCACCGTAACTAATACGCGAAAAAAACAAGTTGGGATCATTTCCGATGACGGGAGCATCTACTTAACTGGCTTAAAAGCTAGTGACACATTAGATGTCACATGGAATGGCAGCGTTCAATGCCAAATACACTTACCAGAAACCTTTCCCGATGAAAGCGTTTTGATGACCAACTGGTTATTACCTTGTGTGAGCGAAAATCAGCCACCACCACCATTAGAAAAGTATTTGGAAGTCTCTCCAATGCCAATTAGCCCCAAATCAATTAAACCAACACGCTGGCTAACAAAGTAGCGCGTTAAAAAGAATACCTATTTTAAGCAAATAACAATGATTAGAAATTTATTAATAAAGAGATTTGATATGAAAAAGTTACTTATTAAAACAGTAAAAAATCAATATTTACATCGACACCACTTAATTAGCACGCTTTTAACGACGATAATATCCGTCAATTTTTCAACTGCACAAGCTGCAATCGCACTGGATCGTACTCGTGCTATTATCACGAGTGACGACAAGTCTATTTCATTAAATATTAGCAATGAAAATAAACAATTACCTTATTTAGCTCAAGCTTGGCTAGAAGATGGCAGTGGAAATAAAACCAACCTTCCCTTTACAGTGATTCCCCCAGTGCAACGGCTCGAAGCAGGCACAATAAGCCAGATAAAAATACTTGCGCTTCCACCTAGTATCAAACATTTACCCTTAGACCGCGAGTCTGTATTTTATTTTAATTTGCGTGAGATCCCACCAAAAAGTGATAAACCAAACACGCTTCAGCTTGCATTACAAACGCGTATAAAACTGTTTTATCGCCCAACAAGTATTATCCCAACAAATGGAGCAATGAGCGAACCATGGCAAGAAAAACTAACCTTAACACGTCAAGATGGCCAATATATTGTCAATAATCCGACGTCTTTTTTTATTACCATTGTCGATGCGAGCTCCCGTAAAAAGGGTCAATCAATAGCAAATTTTGAACCCATTATGATTGAGCCTAAAAGTTCGGCTCCTCTCAATTTAACAATTAAAGCATTAGGGGATACACCTGTTTTAACCTATATCAATGATTACGGTGGCCGCCCCACCTTGATATTTAATTGCCAAAACACGCAATGCAACGTTATTCCCGATAAGAATAGTGAAGGGAATTAATACCATACTCAGTTGCAAGGCGTTTTTTATGAACGCGGTAAGCCGTTCATATTTCCTGCACTGGCTATAGTTCTCACAATACTGAAGGTTTGTATTTTCGCTCAATGAGCGTTCGATAGTGATTAGGAGGAAACATGCGATATTTTCATCAAAGAATTATTATTGCATTAGTCACTTTTTTTTTATTATTCCCTGTATTTTCAGCGATAACGTCTGCTGAGCAACAAACGCTTCATTTTTCAATTGTCGTGAGTCAAGAGCCAGAATGCAGTGTCATTAATAGCATCACAGATATCGGTGATATATATGAAACATTAATTGATGGTACTGATTATAAAAAAACGCGAATTAATTTTGATTTAACCTGTAAACAGGTTCTCATTAACTCATTTAAAATGACATTATTTTGGCCATCAAGTGCAATCATGGATGGAAAATCAGTCGTCTTAACGAGTATCCCCAATTTGGGTTTAGCTATTTATAACGAAAATAAACCGCTAAACAATAACGCTACTCTTAATTTCACCTATGGAAATCAACCCCCTGTGTTATTCGCTGTTCCAATCAAACCTAGTGGAGTCTCACTACAGCGTAATGGAACTTTCAATGGAACAGTTGTTATGTCCATCGATTATCAATAAGGAAAACACAATGATACTTTACCCAAAACGCATTATTTACCTTTTATTTTTGGGGTTATTAATTTCGAATAGTTATGCGGCATCTTACAACCTTACTATTAAAGGAAATTTAAAAATAGAATCCCCTGAGTGTCTATTAAATACTAATTCCCAAAAATCCGTTAGCTTCGGTGATGTTTTATTAACAAGGTTAAATGGTGCCAATTATAAACAAACGATTCCTTTTGAATTAACATGCCATAACATATTAAAAAACAATTTAAAATTAAAAGTGATTGGTAATCCAACCCGCTTCAATAGTTATGGTGGGTTGAGCACCTCTAATAGTAAGATTGGGATTGTATTTTATATTGATAGCATTCAGCAGCCAATCAATACATTACTCGATTTTAACTATAATCACCTTCCTAACATTGAAGTTGCTCCAATAAAGGATATGAGTGCGAACTTTAGTGATACCGATGGTGGCCAATTTTCGGCTACAGCTATGCTTCAAATTGAATATCAATGAGGTTATTATGAAAAAAACAACCTTATTAACCTTGATAATGATAACGGCATCATTCCCACTGATTGTACTCGCCAATTGGGAATTTACCGGTAATTTGATTATTCCGCCAATATGTCAACTTGCTGAAGAAAATCCATTGCAAGTGTCATTTGGTAAAATTGGGATCCAAAAAATTGATGGCGATGCTTTTCGTAGACAAATTCCATTTACACTTAATTGTAATAAAAATACGCATCCATTATGGGATGTTAAATTAACCTTCAGTGGTAATTTAGCTGGCCGAGGATTTGATGACTCAACACTTTATACTCAGACCCTTAAAAATAATGGAAAGATAGGGATCCAAATACAGGTTGATGGTGTACCACAACCTTTAAATAAGCCTTTCTCTATTAATATTAATGCACCACCTATTATTTCGGCTGTCCCTGTAAAGCTCGCTAATACCAATCTGATTGCTGATGAGTTTACGGCTTCGGGTTATTTAACTATCGATTTTCAATAGGAAAAATCATGATCCCGTTTAATACTATTTTAGGCCTCCTATTTTTCGCAATGGCAGCGCCCAGCTTTGCCACGAATATTAATTTTGATGGTCAGCTTATTGAAGATGCTTGCGATATTTTCCCTGGTGATGAAAATATTGAAATTGATTTTGGTACTGTCGTTAATCAATATCTGTACACATACACAAGAACAAAAGGCATCCCTTTTAAAATACGCTTAATTAATTGCGACTTAGAATTAAGTAAAAGCGTCACGATTAAATTCAGTGGTACAGAAAGTTCAATATCCCCGGGGCTAATTGCCCTTACACCATCAAGTTCGGCGAGAGGAATTGCACTTGGTATAGAATCACAAAGTGGTGATTTAATTCCTATAAACAAAGGAAGCCACACGAATAGGATATTAACTAAAAATAATTCATTAGCACTACAGGCTTTTATTCAAATAGACCCTGAAGCACTATCAAATAAATCACTGATATTAGGCGATTTTATTGCAACGGCAACTTTTGAACTTGATTACAATTAATTCAGTATAAGATGACATCTTCCTCATAGAGTCATTTCATTAAATATTAATGAGATATTAGTTATGACAAAGAGAAAACAATATTTAATATTTATACTATTTATCAGCCTATTATTTATAAATTTTTCGGCTATCGCCGCATCTTCATGGGCGAGCCCTTATCAAATCGTTAGGGTTGGCAATCAAGTTCAGCTTCGATTTGATTGGGGGATCGATTTATCTGGAGAGGCTAATGGCACAATTTCTTGCGGTAGTCTTCAATGTTTTTTTGGCCCAATCCCGAGAACTGGGTTAGGTCCCTCAAATATGGGTACCGACTGTGACCAAGGTGGATTCTGTAATGGTAGGGCAGCGTTGATAAACCAATCCATGATATTGGTTCCTAACAACATCACTTATCAAGAAGCCTATCAGCGCTATGTCAACGCTAAAGGAAGTCGTGGCACCTACCAAATTAGCGAAGGAAATCGATTCATCTGGTCCTCACCTGCAACAAAGTGGGGCTCACTTTGTATTGGATTTGCCTCAGTTCCGCAGAATAAAGTCTCTGTGTCAGTCCTTGCACAAAATGCAACTTGTGGCGTCGTTACCCCCGCCAATCTGTCATGTAGCGCGACCGTTCCTAATTCACTTGATTTTGGTATTGTAAAAGCAGGAGAGCCTATTTCAAGTACAGCGATTGGTACTGGCTCTGTAAAATGCGACACGACTGCCAATGTCCGTGTTTCCGTCCTCGGCAACATGCCAAAGCTCGATGGCAAAACAATTCAACTTTTTATCAACAATACTCCAATCATCAATCAAACCAACACTGGAGGTTCAACGGGAGCGATTGTTGGGCGAGGTCAAAATGTCACTCTTGATTTTCGAGCTAATATTGATGGCGTTTTCTATAATGCAGGTCACTTCACCTCATCAACGGCAATACTCTTTTCTTATGACTGATATTTTCCCTTCCCTAAATGGGAAGGGATGTTAAATACGGTTTCGTTATTGACTCTCAGCCTTGTTAAGTTGAGAAAACTTTTCGCGAATTTCCTTTTCTGGCAAATGGATACCAATAAAGACCAGTATGCTGTTGCGCGCTTCTCCGACTTCCCATTCTCTATCCCAATCTGCACTATAAAGGCGTTGTACCCCTTGGAATAGTAAACGTTTAGGTTCATCTTTAATCGATAAGATACCTTTATAACGCAATAAGTTATCAGCAAAACCGAGTAACAGTTCTTCCATGACCTGTGATACCGCCATTAACTCTACAGGATAATCAAATTCAACCACTATCGACTCAACTTCATTTTGCTGTTTTGGCGTAAATCGGAATGTTGGCTGATTGACTTGAAGTTGTGAGTCTAATAAAAAACCTTGAATATTAAATAATAAATCAAGGTCGATAGCACCATGGATCACTGGGTAAATTGGCGCACGAGCGTTAATACGCTGTAAGCGTTCAATGAGTGCTTCATGATGAGGTTGTATATCGGTTTTGGTGAGTAGAATTCTATCTGCATAGCCGATTTGCGCTTGTGCTATCGCAAAATCATTCAGTTGCTTGTCTGCATGAAGAGCATCGACCAGAGTAATAATACCATCTAACAGATAACGTTCGCATAAGGCTTCATGCGAAAAAAAAGTTTGCGTAATAGGACCTGGATCCGCCATTCCTGTGCATTCAATCACTAACCTATCAAAATCTAACTTGCCATTATCTAACGCATCTAACAAATCTAATAAGGCATTTTCTAATTCATTGGAACGGCTACAACAGATACAACCATTACTCAATGTGGTGATTTGTGTTGCGCGATCACCAATAATGGCATTATCAATCGGTACTTCACCAAACTCATTTTCAATGACCGCGATTTTATGGCCATGATCAGCTTGTAGAATATGACGTAATAAGGTGGTTTTTCCAGCGCCGAGAAAACCCGTTAAAATCGTTACAGAGATAGGTTTCATTGTTATCCTCATTATGTCATCAATTAACAGCAGCGAAATCCACCTTTACCGCTACCACCATAACGCGCATCTTGGCGTTCGCGAAAGAACTCTTTGTACGTCATGACAGGCTTATCAGGATGATTGTCTGCCATGTGCTGTACATAAGTATCATAATCAGGGATACCCACTAACATACGCGCAGCTTGCCCAAGGTATTTACCTGTTTTGCCTAAATTTCCAAACATAATATCACTCCAATACAAATGCCCTACATCGTGTTTATCACCATGCAGGGCACCGTTTATCGACTAAAGATTAGTGTGATGATGTTTTCACACCTTCTTTAGGTACTGGCACATAAGGTGTTTCTGCATCGGTACGTTCTGGGTTTTTATATGCCTTCATTGCCGTTCTGATACCATAGAAAATAATACCGTAGACGACAACTAAGAACAGGATACTTAGACCCGCATTAGTATAGTTATTAATAATAATGTGATTCATGTCGGTGATTTGCTGTGCAGTTAAATCAGCACCACCCGCAGCAATTTTCTCTTTATACGATTTCGCAAGATAGAGGAAACCTTCAAGTTGAGGATTGTCACTGAATAGTTTCAATCCTAATGCCCATGTAGTACAAATCAATAACCATACCGCCGGCAATACGGTGACATAGATATATTTACTCCGTTTCATCTTGATTAAAACGACAGTACTCAGGACTAAAGCAACCGCTGCCAACATTTGGTTCGAAATACCGAACAGTGGCCATAGGCTCTTAACGCCACCTAATGGATCGACAACACCTTGATATAATAGGTAGCCCCATAGACCAACACATCCCGCCGTTCCAATAATACCTGCAATTAAGGAGTCGGTTTTTTTCAGGAATGGAACGAAGTTACCCAATAAATCTTGTAGCATAAAGCGGCCTGAACGTGTTCCCGCATCCAACGCTGTTAGGATAAATAAAGCTTCAAAGAGAATACCAAAGTGATACCAGAAGCCCATATTGGCAGCAGGCATAATTTCATGGAATACATAAGCGATACCAACCGCTAGTGTTGGTGCACCACCAGCACGGTTCAGGACAGAAGGCTCACCGATATCTTTCGCCGTTTGCATGATCTGCTCAGGTGAAATGACGAATCCCCATGAACTGACGGTTGCAGCTGCATGCACAGACACATCTTTTAGCTGTGCCATAATTGCAGCACCATCTGGACCACCAAGCTCATGTAAATTAGGCATTGTGATACCTAAAGCAGCTGGCGGTGTATTCATGGCGAAATAAAGGCCTGGTTCGATAATGGAAGCAGCAACCAATGCCATAATCGCAACAAATGATTCCATCAACATCGCACCATAACCGATGTAACGCGCATCTTTTTCGTTAGCCAGTAGTTTTGGTGTTGTACCAGATGCTATCAAAGCATGGAAGCCGGATACTGCGCCACATGCGATGGTGATAAACAGGAATGGGAACAGCGTACCCTTCCAAACAGGACCTGTACCATCCACGAATTGTGTCACTGCTGGCATTTTCAATTCAGGATTTAAAATCACGATCCCAATAGCCAAGCCAACAATAACCCCAATTTTCAGGAAAGTAGCCAGATAATCACGAGGAGCTAGGATCAACCAAACAGGTAATAAAGCCGAAATAAAAGCATAACCAACTAAAACATAAGTAATGGTCGTATCTTTAAAGGTGAGAGCAGGTCCCCAATATGGGTCATGCGCGATCACTCCACCAAACCAGATAGATAAGATCAGCAAAGCAATACCAATGACTGAGACTTCCCCGACACGTCCGGGGCGGATATAGCGCATGTATATCCCCATAAACAGTGCAATTGGAACCGTCGAACAGACAGTAAATACACCCCATGGACTTTCAGCCAATGCTTTAACCACAATCAGCGCTAATACTGCAAGAATAATAATCATGATCAAGAAACAGCCAAAAAGGGCAATCGTCCCTGGAATTGGGCCAAGCTCTTCTTTGACGATTTCCCCTAATGATGCACCATTACGGCGTGAAGAGATGAACAACACCATAAAATCTTGCACCGCTCCCGCCAGTACCACCCCAGCGAGTAACCACAATGTTCCGGGTAAATAACCGACTTGGGCTGCTAATACAGGTCCTACTAATGGCCCCGCCCCCGCAATAGCGGCAAAGTGGTGACCAAATAACACGTTTTTATTAGTCGGTACATAGTTCAAACCATCATTATTAATCACGGCGGGTGTCGCGCGCGTTTCATCCAGCTTCATCACTTTTTTGGCGATATATAAGCTGTAATAACGATAGGCTATAAGGTAAACAGCAACGGAAGCCACAACTATCCATAATGCGCTAATGTGCTCCCCACGTCTGAGTGCGACTACCCCTAAACAGATCGCACCAATTATCCCCAGTATCATCCAAGGAATGTGCTTTAAAATACCATTTTTGTTCATAGAACACCCTTCTAAGGTAAAACGTACTTTTTTCGTGTTTTATTGACTTATCAAGGACAAACTAATTTGAAAGAGCGTAATGTTGTCGCAGTTAAGTCTGTTTTTGGCAGCCGTTATCACCATGTGTTAAGAAAAAGTTTGAGCTCTGCCATGGTTTATATGGTAGAAAATATCTATTTAAGAATGGCTAAAGTAAGCGTGAGCGGTTACATACAAAATTAAGCGGTCAAATTTTCACTGTGAATGGTTTTATTAGAAGAAAAAAGACCGCAGAAGTGTGATTTACTTAACAATAAACATTTATTATCAATAAGTTAATCATATTAATTGAAATGATAAAAATAAAACAATTTGTTACGTAGAAGCAATATAAACATCGCTATCATCATTTAGTGATTGGGCTTTACCGTGCGACCATTCAAATCAATCCATTTCCATTGACCGCCAGTCCACCAGCTATGTTCACCAGCCGTTTCGGTTTTGCAGCCTATCCCCACATTCGCGATACCATTTTCAAATGGATAAGCACAATCATATTCTGCGGCGATGACAATATCTCCTGTCTTTGCGTCAGCAAAACCAATTTTGTCGCCCTGTCGAATACGATAAACCCCCTCCTGAGCTTCATCAGGCCAATTATCAAAATAATAAGGTCGGTAAACCTCATTCCCCTGCCGGTCAATCACAATTACGCCCTGTTTAGGCTGGTTTTTTAAACAATAACGATAGGCAGAATCGGCTTCAAAACAGTTTAATGGTTTATCAGGTTGCTCCAGAAACTGAGCAAATTGTTCCGACAATGAATTGGCAAATGATATCGCGGGTATCACGATTAACATAACTATTAAACGTTTAATCATTTTTATTTCTTTTTAGAGCTAAATAAGTTGACCTCAATATACTGGGTATTACTGATCGTTAAACTAAGAATAGAATGAAAATGAGCCAATCAGATCATGGAAAAATTCCCCCAATAAATTCATTTACTTATTAATAATAATAAGAGAAATACAATTTTAAGAATTACATTAATGAGAAAAAACAACAGCATAATAGCTTCAGTAAGCCATTTCCGAGTAGCCAATTTGAACCACTTCACATAAACATCATATTATTCACACGTTAATAAAATAAAGAGTTATTGTTAATAAAACAAAATTCAATGATGACAAAAATGTCACTTCGTCAGGGGAATCTATGAATAATAACAATTATGATTACATCATTGTTGGAGCAGGTTCTGCGGGATGTGTTATTGCCGCACGCCTTATCAAAGAAACACAATCACGGGTTTTGCTCCTTGAAGCCGGCGGCAATGACAATCATCTGTATATCCGTATGCCTGCGGGCGTTGCCAAAATTATTGCTCAAAAGAGCTGGCCTTATGAAACCGAGCCTGAACCTCATGCAAACAATCGAAAAATGCAGATAGCACAAGGCAAAGTCCTTGGCGGTAGCAGCTCGGTCAATGGCATGATTTATATTCGAGGCCAAAAACAAGACTATGATAACTGGGCCCAAATCTATGGCTGTGATGGCTGGAGCTATCAAGACGTTCTACCTTGGTTTAAAAAAGCAGAACAAAATGAAAGTTTATCTGATAGCTATCACGGCACCTCAGGCCCTCTGCCTGTCAGTGAAAATCGTTATCGTCACCCTCTTTCCATGGCATTTATTCGGGCAGCCCAAGAACAGGGTCTACCCTATGTCAGCGACCTGAATGGTGAAAGCCAACAAGGGGTCAGTTTCTATCAAACAACGACTAAAAATGGAGAGAGAGCCAGCACCTCAAAAACATACCTCAAAAGTGTAGCTCAAAGCGATAAGCTCACTGTAAAACTCAATAAACAAGTTAACCGTATCATTATTCGTGATGGGGAAGCGGTAGGAGTGGCTTATCAAGGAAACGATGGTCATGAAATAGAAGCATTCGCACAGAAAGAAGTTATTTTCTGTGCCGGCGCAATGGGCTCCGCTAAGTTATTAATGTTATCAGGGATTGGTCCACAAGATCATCTTAGTACGCTCGGTATTAAAACTATCGTGGATCTTCCTGTTGGCAAGAATTTCCATGACCATCTACATATGTCTATTAATGTCACAACCAAAGATCCCATTAGCCTTTTCGGGGCAGATCAAGGGATTAATGCCTTGAAGCATGGATTTCAATGGCTCGCTTTTCGCAGTGGTTTATTAGCCTCGAACGTACTCGAAGGCGCTGCATTTATCGATAGCTGTGGTCAAGGCCGCCCAGATGTGCAAATCCATTTTTTACCTATTCTCGATAGTTGGGATGATGTTCCTGGCGAGCCGCTTCCCGCTACACATGGATTTACCTTAAAAGTGGGCTATTTACAGCCGAAATCACGCGGGGAATTACTGCTGCGTAGTCAAGATCCTCAAGCCCCTCTGAAAATTCATGCCAACTACTTAGCTTCTCCAGAAGATATGGAAGGTTGTAAGCGTGCCGTCAAATTCGGTTTGCAAGTTCTTGAATCAGAAGCTTTGCAAGCGGTCAGTAAAGAAACACTGATGCCACCAGCACAAGTCCGCGATGATGATGCGGCATTAGAAGAGTTTGTACGTAATTTCTGTAAAACGGTCTATCACCCCGTTGGTAGTTGCCGTATGGGAAAAGACGCAGCAACCTCTGTTACTGATTTACGCTTACGAGTTCATGGTATCAACAAACTCCGTGTTATTGATTGCTCTGTTATGCCTGAAATTCCAAGTGGCAACACCAACGCACCAACAATCATGATCGCTGAACGCGGTGCTGCCATGATCATACAAGATAATCACTAATGAGCGAATACTAAGCCACAATTTATTCACTCATACATTGTGGCTTTTCGTTAACCACTCACATTAACCGTTTGAGCCGCTTTTTTCGCCATATCGAGCGCATTATCAATCGAATCAGCTATTGCGAGTGCAACCCCTAAACGGCGAGTTCCTGCTATTTCAGGTTTTCCAAATAGACGCAATTGAATATCAGAACCCAGCGCTTGTTTAAGCCCTGAAAAAACAATATTTTGACTATGTAATTCAGGCAAAATAACCGCTGATGCACTGGGTCCATATTGGCGGATCATGCCAATAGGTAAGCCTAAAAATGCACGCACATGTAAAGCAAACTCGGATAAATTTTGTGAGATGAGTGTGACCATTCCAGTATCATGTGGTCGGGGAGAAACTTCATTAAAAATGATATCGTCACCACATACAAATAACTCGACTCCAAACAAACCATATCCACCTAATGCCGTAACAATCTTTGCAGCGACCTCCTGCGCATTTTGCAACGCTTTTTCGCTCATATGCTGTGGTTGCCATGATTCACGATAATCACCTTTTTCTTGGCGATGCCCAACAGGTGCACAAAAATGAATACCGTCACTTGCGCTGACCGTTAACATGGTGATTTCAAAATCAAAATGCACCATTTTCTCAACAATCACACGTCCTTGACCGGTGCGCCCACCCTCTTGTGAGTAGTGCCATGCAGATTCGAGCTCTTGTTCACAACGAATGACACTTTGTCCTTTACCTGAAGAGCTCATGACTGGCTTCACAATACATGGAAAACCTATCTCATTGGCAGCATTGATAAAATCAGTTTGCGTTTCAACAAACCGATAATCTGAAGTGGGCAAACCCAGTTCTTCTGCTGCAAGTTTACGTATGCCTTCACGGTTCATTGTTAAATAAACAGCATGTGCAGAAGGCACCACTTTTTGTCCTTGCTGTTCTAATTTCACAAGGGTTTTTGTCGCGATGGCTTCAATTTCTGGAACAATAAAATCGGGTTTTTCTTGCGCTACCAGCTGGCGAATCGCATCGCTATCTAACATGTTAATGGTATAGCAACGATGAGCAACGTGCATTGCAGGCGCATTGTCATAACGATCGACCGCAATAACCTCAATGCCCAAACGCTGACATTCAATAGCCACTTCTTTTCCTAGCTCACCTGAACCGAGTAACATAACTTTTGTTGCAGAAGGACAAAGTGCTGTACCTAATTGATTCATGATAGATAACCTTGTATGCAAATATGTCAATTTAATGGCGAAGATTATATACGCAATCGTTTGCTTTAACCACTAAAGATCTGAGCAATCTCTCCCTACATTACAGTTTTGGTGTTTTATCGCGCCCAGTAACGTAAGGAACCCGTTTATGGTATTCGTTGTAACGCTTATGCAATAAAGCAATAATGCAGCAGAGTAACCCCAACCAAATTAATGAGAAACTGACTCCTTTTACCCAATCAAATAGCTCATTAAATAAGAATACCGCCAGTAAAAATTGAATTGTCGGTTCAATATATTGTGCCAGTCCGATTACCGTCAATGTCGTGCGCTTAATTGCGGCGGTAAAAAACAGTAATGGAATAAACGTGACAGGAGCAGCGAGCATATAGAGTAGTTTAATTTGCCAATCCCCTGCGGCTACAGCACTACTCTCATTAACAGAGAGCCACCACGTGATCCCACCAGCGACAGGCAGTAACCAAATGGCTTCAATAAATAGTGAAGTAATAACATCGAAACGAATGAATTTACGGATCAAACCATAAACCGCAAAAGCACTGCCCATCACCAATGCAAGTAAAGGTAATTCACCATACTGCAAAATTTGAAAGCAAACGCCCGAAAAAATGAGCAATACCGCCATCTTTTCCGCGACAACAAGCCTTTCGTGTAAAAAAACAACGCCGAGTAAAATGGAAAATAAAGGATTAATAAAATAACCAAGACTCGCGGCTAGCACTTGCCCATGGGTTAAAGCATAGGTGAATGCGCCCCATGATATCGCCATAATCGCCGAACTAAATAGGCACAAAATTATCGAACGTTTATCCGCCCATACTTGTTGCCAAGCCGTTTTATTTTTAATCAGCAGACGGATCAGTAATAAAAAAGGGATCGACCAAATCACACGTTGAGCCAATAACTCTAAAGGTTCTGCTCCGGGTAATAAACGGTAAAAAAGTGGCGTGATCCCCCAAAGAATATAAGAAAAGATAGCTAATACTACCCCTGATCTTAGTAGCATAATTAATCCAAAATAGATGTTTTACAGATAAATTTTTACTGCCAGTATCATACGCTTTTATCTATTAATTTGAATTAATTAACATCACTATTCACATTAATATAGTCTTAGTTTTAAAGCTCTCGAATATGTAATGGTGGTTGCTGATTAATAAACAGAGTTAACTCTTTCTGCGTTGGCGCCGCGCTTATTGCCCCCTTACGCGTCGTTGCTAGCGCCCCACAAGCAGTAGCTTGAGTGATAATATTCATCAAATATTCCTCATTATCACTTAACCCAGCCTGAGCAATCGCTGCAAGCAGTCCTGCCATAAATGCATCTCCCGCCCCTGTGGTATCAACACTTTCAACCCGAAATGCACTCATACCTATTTGTTGGTTATGCGTCAAAACGATGCAGCCTTTGGCTCCTTGAGTGATAACTTTCAAACGAGCAGGATACCGTTTAAGCTTCTCGATGGCATTATCTAAGCTAAGGTCATCAACCAACCACAACAGTTCTTCTTCTGAAAGTTTCAGTATATCCGCCTGATAAGCAAATTGGTCGACCCTTGTCTGCATTTCAATAGGATCTGACCACATTTGAGGACGAATATTAATATCAAAACTGAGTAATCCCCCCGCTTGTTTAAGTTGCTCAATAGCCGCGGTTAATGAAGTGCGACACACAGAATGCACCAGTGCCAATGAACAAAAATGCAATATCGCTTTTTCAAATGCTGGTAGATTTTTATGACTTAAGAACTGATCCGCCGACGGCGAGACTAAAAAAGAAAATTCACGTTCCCCATTTTCTTGTAAAGACACTAAAACGGTGCTGGTATGATATTTTTCATCAAATTCCATCGCACGGGTATCGACCCCCATATCAAATAACGTCTTTTGCATAAAATGGCCAAAAGCATCTTCACCAACACGTCCAATAAAACCGCTAGGCTGTCCTAGCTTAGCAACTCCCGCTGCAACATTGACAGGAGCGCCACCAGCACAAGCTTCATATTGCATACTGTGCAAAGGAATTAAATCAACGACTGCATCTCCTAAAGACCAAACTTTCATAGGCTCTCCATCTCGACAATGAGTGACTCAACTAGCAATCATCACAATTAAAACAAATTAATGCTAGAAACTGCTTTTTGTTAACGTTAACATGATTTTTATTGAGTATAAATAAAAAACAGTTCGTAACGCGTGCGTTAGGTCACACCATCACATGATACGAATCACACTCCATTAAATAACCCACTATTCCACAACGATTGTATAGATAGAAATCATTAGTAACGAAAGGAACCATGATGAAACAGCGTATTCACCAAGCATCGATAGCACTTGAAATAGCGAGACAATCTCTCAACAGGCAGTTTTATCCTGAATATCATCTTGCAACCTACGCCGGCTGGCTGAATGATCCTAATGGGCTCATTTATCATGATGGGTTATATCATGCATTCTACCAGCATCATCCTTACAGCGCTGACTGGGGACCTATGCATTGGGGACATGCGACAAGTAAAGATATGATCCACTGGTCACATCAACCTATCGCGCTTGCTCCTGGTGATGAATATGATCGTGATGGATGCTTTTCAGGATCAGCCGTCAGTGATCAAGGCAAGTTATACTTATTTTATACTGGCCATATTTGGTTATCCAATGCAGGAAATGACAGCCAAATCTATCAAGCGCAATGTTTGGCCATAAGTCATGATGGTATTCATTTTGAAAAACACGGCGTCGTGATCCCTTCGCCTGAAGGTTACATGCATTTTCGAGACCCTAAAGTTTGGTTTCAGGATTCACGCTGGTGGATGGTTGTTGGCGCAAGAGATAGTCTCGATCAAGGACAAATTTTGCTCTTTAGCACCGATGACTTACTGAATTGGCCTGAAGAGTACCAAATACTGGCTAAAACAGACGATAAAAATGTTTATATGTGGGAATGTCCTGACTTTTTCCCGTTAGGCGAGCAATTCATCACACTATTTTCTCCTCAAGGAAAAAAACCATCTGGGCATCAATATCGAAATCGCTTTCAAAATGGTTATCTCGTCGGGAATTGGGCACCCGATCAATCTTATGAAATAACCAATCATTTTGCTGAAATCGATTTTGGTCATGATTTTTATGCGCCACAAACTTTTTTAGCTGAAGATGGCCGCCGTATTGCTATCGCGTGGATGGATATGTGGGAGAGCCATATGCCAACAAAAGCGCACGGCTGGGCAGGCAGCTTTACTGTACCTAGAGAATTAACGTTAAACGCCCAAGGAAAGGTGCTGGTCAATCCGATCAAAGAGTTACAATCATTAAGACAACAAGCAGTTAACCTCTCCGCTTGTACACTGGAAAAAAATAGCACGCTACCGATTTACCATGATGCTATCGCGTGTGAAATTGAATTAATTTGGGATTTACAAAACAGTCCCGCTGAAAAATTTGGTTTTTGGCTTGGTAACGGTACACAGTTTTTTATTGATGGACAGACACAGCAATTAACCTTATCCCGCCACTATCCTGAACATATCATCAGCGATTACCGTAGCGCCCCACTCCCACAAACTCGCTATCTCACCATACGTGCTTTTATTGATAGATCGAGCCTTGAAGTATTTATTAATGAAGGTGAAATGTGTTTTACCAGTCGAATTTATCCACAAGAAGGCGAGCGGGCTTTGACACTGTTTACAATTAACCAAAGTGCAAAGTTGATCAAAGGAACATTGTGGCCACTAAAAAGTGTCGCTGAATAATATGACCTGCGAGGATCGCTGATATCAGAGCGATCCTATCTCGTTAAAGAGATTCCCTATCGAGTAAATCACAAGAGACATATTGTGTCCCATTATTTTTCCTTTGCTCAATAATATGTAATGCGGCTTGTTGCCCTAATTGATAATGCGGCAATACAACGGTGCTTAATGGCGGATAAAACAGCTCTCCTACACCGATCATATTGTCATAGCCTAATACAGCAACATCCTCTGGGATACGTAACCCCTTACTCAGTAATACCTGATAAGTTAAAAAAGCAATACGGTCATTACCACAAACCACCACATCAAAATCAGGTTTCGCTTGCTTGCAATGTCGATTGATAAGATCAATCACATCACGATAGTGTTCATCCCCTAATGCTAAATGATACTGCTTTAAGGACTCTTCCCGTAGACCAGCACAACGCCATGCAGACTCCACAGCCTCTCTACGCGTTTTTCCTGCCACTGTTTCTTGCGGAATATATAAACAAAGGGGTTTTCTATAACCTTTTTCAATCAGCCGACATATCGCCTGATATTGACCATTGTAGTCATCAGGAATATAGGCAGGAAAACGATTTTGAGGGTCGATGCAATTCGCCAGCACTAAATGACTTTTATGCAGTCCTTCTGGAATAGTGACTTCACGTAATCCCATCGTTGTATAAATAATACCATCCGGCCGCTGAGACAATAATTGCCTTACGGCTCGTTCATTGTCTTCATTTGATGTGATGTTAACCACAAAACTACTCCAGCCAAATTGCCTTGCTGTCTGTTCTATTGAAAGAATGACCTCGACTGAGTATGGTGTCGTCGCTGTATCAAGCGCTAAAACACCCACGGTAGATATTTTCGAGCCTTTCCCTCGAATTTTTCTAGCCGAAAAATCAGGAACATAATTTAATGTTTGAATGGCTTGCTGCACCTGCTTAAGCGTCTCAGGTTTCAGCAGCTCGGGATTATTGATAGCTCTTGACACGGTCATTAGTGAAACATTAGCAAGTCGAGCTACATCTTTTAAAGAAGCCATTAAGTATTTTCACTCAGCCAGATATTAATAAATAAAAATTCTAACATGATAAAGATAAAAATCACCTACAGGAGTGATTAAATAACCTTGTTATTATCACGAATGAAACTATACTAAAATCTAGCAATAAGGCTTTTTATGACTACTATTTTACGATATTATCGTTCCATTACATAAAAAATTTTTATAACATGTCAGTAATATTTGATGTAGTTAATAAAAAGTAAGTGTAAATACTTATTATTTTGTCAGTCATTTATTAATTCTTACTCACTGACACAAACGTTAACCATTATTTCTACTTTTATATTAAATTTACCTAGCTGTGAAATATAATATAAATTAAGGTCTGTAAATACATTAATAATAAAACTAAAAAATTAGCAAGAAAATATTACCATTGGCTTACTTAGCCATCTGGTTCTACCTATTTTTTCAAAATTATATGAATATCAAATCAGTGTAACAGGAGTATGGTGATGAATAACACCATTCACGTAATCATAGAAAATGATAATGTCATTAAGAATAAACTGAAACTAATGATGGAATCTTTTGGTTTTAATTTTAAGTTCTATAATGACGAAACGTTATTTACAAGTAATTATACGTACCCTCAAGAAGAAGGAGCTAAAGAGTGTGTATTAATATTCTTAAACAATGAAAATAACCATATTGGCAGATTGAATAATATCGACGGCTCACTCGGTATTATCCCATTTATCGTCCTCTCCGAAAAACCATCAGTAGAACTTTGCCGTGAAAGTTTTAAATCTGGTGCCTTTGATTTCTTTTCATTCCCATTTTAAAGATTCTGATATCGTCCATGCGATAAACAATGCGATGGAACACTTTGTTAGTGAACATGCAGAACTCAATAAATACAACAAATTAACCGATAAATTTGATCGGCTTTCCAATCGAGAAAAAGAGATCATGGACATGATCCTTGAAGGCAATACAAGCAAGGAAACCGCTGAAAAATTAGCCCTTTCCCCTAGAACCGTTGAAGTACACCGATCAAATATTTATACAAAACTCGGTATAAAATCGTTACCGCAATTAATACAAGAATATGAGTATATAAATACATACTCTAGGAATTTATGAACTCATTGTTCATCAATGATTACTGTAGATAAAATTAATTTAGCTATTAATTAATCAGAAAATTTAACTATTTAATATAGTTTTATTTCAAATATTAAGATTTTACAGCTTTAATCACTATAGTTCATTTATATGGCTAGATTAATGGCATAGGCTGTCGTCTGTTTACTTACAACGTACAGCCTTCTTCGCTTATATCGTAATCTTACTTAGAAAAATTATTACTTACGTGATGAAATTATTTCGCGTATTATTTCTATATCACTAAGTAATATTAATCATGGCCGTACAAGTTACAGCCATTAATTTTAAAACTAAGTTACCGCTTTGTGAAATGTTATTATCTGAAAATTCACTTAGTATAAAAAAAAACAGTTCAAAATCGATATCTTAACATCAATCGTTAGTCAATAATTTTACCCTCCCTTCATTTTTAAATGACGATATTCATTAGTTGGAAACTTTAATATTACATCTAAAGTGAAATAAAACATTTTGTCTCCAAATGGCTATGCCATCGTCATTATTAAGAATATTCGTTAAATTATTTGTGATTTGTAAGTGTCTTAATCTTTATTGCTAAATATCAGCAGAAGCTCTCTCTTTTTTTCGTAACATTACTTATTATAAATCGATATCTATCGCCGCTAAGACTCACCAGAGGAGAAGAATATGATTGGTCTCATTATTGTTTCTCATAGCAAATTGCTTGCTGATGGAGTGCTCCAACTCGCAGAGCAGATACAGAATAAACAGCATTGTCAGATAATCACTGCGGCGGGTGTTGATGATGACACCCACCCTATTGGTACAGATGCAGTGAAAGTCATGGAGGCGATCGAAACCCTAGCAGATGCTACAGCGATTATTTTATTAATGGACTTAGGTAGCGCATTACTCAGTGCAGAAACTGCTCTCGACCTCATTGACGCTGAATTGGCAAAAAAAGTGCATTTGTGCAGTGCGCCTTTAGTCGAAGGAGCCATTGCTATCACTGCCTCTGCATCTACTGGTGCGTCAATTGATACAATTTTAAATGAAGCACGCCAAGCGCTTTATCCAAAACAACAGCAATTGAATGAGGCTAACGACATAACAGAGAAAGAAACACCAGCGCCTAGCAGCTTCTCTGAAAAAGCCATGATGACGGAATGGTTGGTACAGAATCCTTCAGGACTTCATATTCGCCCTGCGGCTAAATTGGCAACATTACTTTCAGGTTTTAAAGCAAAACTAGAATTACAAAACAACGAAAAGCGTGCGGATGCTAAAAGCATGAACCAAATCGCGCTATTACAGGTTCATCAAGGGGATAAAATTAGGCTTATTGCAGAAGGAGTGGATAGCCAAGAAGCTATCGACGCATTTAATCAACTGGCACAACAACACTTTGGTGATAATATCAGCACATCAAATGCGAATTCACTGATAGGAAAAGCCGCTTATGTTCCTTCCGTAACCGGATTTGCCTATCATATCCCTGAAAATAGCAAACTTTGCACTTTCTCTTATCAAGGCAGTAAACATGAGCTAGAGACGGCAACTCAAGCCATTAAAAGACTACAAAGACAGTTAAATACCCTAGCTGATTCACTCGCTGAGACTTATGGAAAAGAGATTGCCAATATTTTTCATGGCCACAGTGTATTATTAGATGACGATGATCTTATCGATTCCATTAAGCAAAAAATAGAACATGAATCGATAACGGCCTATGATGCCATATCCCAGGTATTTAGTGAAATATCAGAACAGTACCAACAACTCGATGATGACTATTTGCAAGCGCGATTTATTGATATTGATGACTTAAAAAACCAGCTACTTATGTCAATATCGTCGGCCTCCTCCTCCCCTTTGGTGCTTTCTGAGCCGACAATCCTTCTGACTCATCACTTAGGTCCTTCAGAATTACTGCACTATAACAACGCTAACGTGGTCGGAATTGCTCTCGCTCAGGGGTCCCCTTATTCACACACCTGTATTATTGCAACCAAAATGGGGATCCCCATTTTAGTCAATCTTGGTGAGAAAATTGATGAAATTCCCGAAAATGCAAAATTAACGCTATCCGTTGCAACAGAAACATTAACTATTGAGGCGCCTATTTCTGCATAAATAAACGATACGGCTTGCGATGTTTTAAAATCAGCATAATGTTCAACCATCGCAAGCCTCAACACAAGTCAGCCCAATGATGCGCAACAATACCTGCTAGCATTAACCCAAAATGATCCTTTTAAGCTTGTTAAGAAGACTGATGTTATCAAACCTATTTCCCCCTCTTCTAATGGCGTGAAACCGCTGCATCGAATTGCTACTTATATTCCTTGATGTCGATATCATACTGCTTCAACTTACGCCAGAGAGTCGTTCTTCCCATATTCAGCACTTGGTACATTTGCTGAATTTTTCCGTTACATACCTTAGCAGCCTCAATAATTGCTGATTTTTCAATTTCATGAATATTCAGTTCTCTAACGCAGGTAGCGGCACAATTATCAAAAGTCATATCCTGCATCTGAAGGTGACACTTAATTTTTTCACTGATTTCACGGGCGATCGATTGGGTTAACGCAAGAAGAAGGGTGTTATTTACCGTCTGAGATGCCAAAATAATGATGGCAACGAGAGTTTCATTTTCACTAAGAATAGGCGCGAGATAATAAAAGGTTCCCTGCCATTTGATTGGATGCTTAAACAAGCTAAGTGGGGTTTCCTGCATATCACAGGTTGCTAAAATATTGTGAATGAAAAAGGAGTTCTTCCAAATACGATTGGACCACAGCATCTCACCATAAGGTTCGATTAATGCAGTATCTATTACCAAATCGTTGATAGGTGACAAACCCTTTTCGATAGCAAGACTCGCAATATCAATTAACACGTCGGATGAAATAGTTCTTGCTATCTCTTCCTGTTCAGGAAAAATCACTGGAGATGAAAAATCAACAGACATAGCCATCCTTATACACCGATAAGTTATACTTTGATTATGTCTATTTTTTATTAAATTTTAATATCTCAAATCAAATAATCTATTGATAGATTTTTATCTATTGATCTAGAACAAAAAGTCAGGACATATCCAAATCAGAGATTATTACTGTCGCTGAGATAAAACGATTTCTTACTTATCCGATAAGAGTAAAATGCCCCAGTGATTGACATTCCAACGATTAGGGCACTTTACTGTTGATGTGCGGGTTATTCGTTAACGATCGACCCCCAGAGGTCATACTCATCAGCGTGTTCAATCAACACGTTAACAACATCACCGGGTTTCACTCCGAATTCACCATTCAAATAAACCATACCATCAATCTCAGGAGCATCAGCCATACTACGACCAATCGCGCCTTCATCATCGACTTCATCAATCATTACTGGTAAACGGCGGCCTATTTTTTCTTGTAATCTTTCGGTTGAAATCTGTTGCTGCAATTGCATAAAACGATGATAACGCTCTTCTTTAACATCCTCAGGAACTTGATCAGCAAGTTCGTTCGCTTTCGCCCCTTCAACTGGACTATATTTAAAGCAGCCTACGCGATCAAGACGAGCCTCTTGCAAGAAATCGAGCAACATTTGGAAATCGTCTTCCGTTTCGCCGGGAAAGCCCACAATAAAGGTCGAACGTAACGTTAATTCAGGGCAGATTTCCCGCCAACGCTTGATGCGTTCGAGAGTTCTTTCTACTGCCCCAGGACGCTTCATTAACTTTAAAATCTTTGGACTCGCGTGCTGTAATGGAATATCCAAATAAGGAAGTACTTTACCTTCCGCCATTAAAGGAATGACATCATCAACATGTGGGTATGGGTAGACATAATGCAAACGTACCCACACGCCAAGTGATGCGAGCTGTTCACATAATCCAACCATACTGGTTTTTACCGGTTTACCATCCCAAAACCCCATGCGATGCTTAACATCAACACCATAAGCAGAAGTATCTTGAGAGATCACTAATAATTCTTTAACCCCTGATTCAACCAAGCGCTTTGCTTCATTTAATACATCCCCGATAGCACGACTATCTAAGTCACCACGCATTGATGGAATAATGCAGAATGTACAACGGTGATTACAACCTTCTGAAATTTTAAGGTAGGCATAATGTTTTGGTGTTAATTTAACACCTTGCTCAGGAACTAAACTTAGGAAAGGATCATGTTCTGGCTTTGGTACATAGTGATGAACATGATTGAGAACTTGTTCATAGCTATGAGGACCTGTGATTTCCAGCACTTTAGGATGAACTTCGCGAATTTGATTTTCTTTAGCGCCAAGACATCCAGTCACAATTACTTTGCCGTTTTCATTTAATGCTTCACCAATCGCTTCAAGCGATTCTTGAACCGCACTATCAATAAAACCGCAAGTATTAACAATAACCAAATCAGCATCATCATAACTTGGTACGACTTGATAGCCATCCGTACGTAGTTCAGTCAGGATGCGCTCAGAATCAACAAGATTTTTCGGGCAGCCAAGTGAAACGAAGCCAATTTTTGGCACCGGATTAGTATTTTGCGACATAACTCACTTCTTTTATTGTTTTAAAAAATGGGCTGGATTTTACCTGAAGTATAGTAGGAATTGTATAAATTTTTATCTATAAAACTATTTTTATTAAACGATTTATGCTTGGCGGATTTTGTCGATATAAAGCCAAAAACCATGAGCGCCTTTCTTGTTGATAGCTACAAAATTTAGCTTATGTTACCATTTGAATTCACTGAAAATAATTGATTACAACGACTCGCCTTTAGAAAATGAAAAAATACAATAACAAAAAACGTAAAAACAAAAGTCGAAATAGAAACCACGATAGCGACAACCGTCATATTGTTAGCACTGATAGTCGGAATCGTGATAATAGTACTCGCAACGAGCATCGTCATTACACCCATTTAGAAACAATGGCTTACCCATTACCTAATGAATTAAAACTTCCTATAGCATCGATCATTGGACATGGTAATCAAACATTTACTTATTTTATATGGCTATTTTGTACTTTAATATGTGCATTGACTTCTCTTATTCTATGGAATGTTATCTCAGGAAGGTTCCTTTTTGTCACTATTGAGATCGTCCTATTAGTTTCATTTTATACTCTACTAAAACGATTTAATAAAACTGTTAGTTATTTTTCTATCGATAATAACGGATTTCGCTTTATTTGTGATCCATATCCAAACATGAACGTTGAAATACTCTGGGAAAATATTTGCTCTGAATATGTTGTTCATATCGAAACAGGCGGTAGATATAGTCCTAACTATCTTGTTTTTCAGTATAAAAACGCCTCAAATGAGAGTAAAGAATATAAATTACCCATCGAAAATTGGATTAACTATTCCCCCTTCTCTCCAGTAGAAAAAAGAAAATTGATGCTCAAAGCGCTACTTAAAGGGCTTGCGAGAATTCCTGATATCAAAATCAACCAACGTGTATTCACTAAACTCGATATAGACCCACAAACATTTAAATTTGCACCATCAAAGAGAAGGTCAGAAAATATATATTGCATGATTTTGACCATCATCGTTTTAGGAATTTCATTGATGTTATGGCTATTTTGGGTCACAATTTTACCGCTTTCATGGGCTTTAGTTTTGTGCTTAGCTTCAACTGTGCTTATCGCTATTGGGGTAATTCTATTCTTTACTTGGCTTTATCCCGAATTCGAAGGCAATATCCGCTATATCAATGATATTAATAAATAATCATCTTAACTGTAGCATTTTTTTCATTTGGGCAACCAAGTGACATGAAGCCAATTTTTGGCGCCGGATTGGTATTTTGCGACTTAACTCACGTCTGTTATTGGGTTAAAAATGAGCCGAGTTTTACCTGACGTATATTTTAGCGCTATAAATCGCTTTTTCAGCAGAACCATAGACTCTTATAGCGGCTCAATTCGCAGTTCATCTGTAGTGATCACATTAGCCGTCCGATAGATGATTGTTCTATTCTGAAAATCTTTCCGCGAGATAACCTCCCCTTAATTGATCGTAACTCTGTCTATAACGAGAATAAAACATCCTTAATCAGCACGATAACGAGTTAAAAAATAAGCTTATTTATACGAAAAATGATGAATGTTAATAAAGTGAGATAGAGTAAAGTATAAAAAACTCGAACTAAAATTTATATTTAGCGGAAATTTAATCGTGTAACTAATGCTAAAAAGTATTGATTATTGAGTTCTCGTTTATAAATTTATTCGTATAAAAAGCTATTATTTCATTGTGTGATAGATCATAAGATTATAGGGTAAACAATGCAAAACAAGGAGCCTGTCTTGGTAAAAAAATCCAATAAAATAATAAGTTACCTAGCGTTATTAATGATAACGGGTTGCTCTAACACGATAAAAAACCATGACCCTATACTTGTTAACGATTTTCAAGACCAGTATGTTGATTATATTTTAGTTCCCGTCACGATAAATGGTAAGAAATACACATTTTTATTAGACACTGGCTCATCAACATCTGTTATTGATCAATCCTTGGTCAACAAATTAACAAGCAACCTTGATGCACCACCCGCCTTTTATCAAAAATACTTTAATGTCGTAAAAACTGTCAGTGATAATAAAAAAATGGCGGACGTTAATTTTGTTAATCCCATTTCCTTTTATATTGGGGAAAAGTACTTTAATGGCGGAGACTTCTGGGCTGCAAATGATCTTAGCCTGCTATCACAAATGGTAGGCGAAAATATTTCAGGGATACTCGGTATTGATATTTTTAGACGATTAAATTGGGAAATCGATAACAAAAATAAAGTATTAACGCTCTATGATAATCCTCCTAATATCAATAACTATGAGCAGTGTATTACATATGATGATTACACGCTTGGAGCTCCCTCTTTCAATGCTTACTTTGATGATAAGACCTATGTGAATGTTAAATTAGATACTGGATCCAAAGTGAGCTATTTGTCTTCTGAATTTTTAGATTATCTAAAAGAAAATAAAATCAATAAGATGGAAAAAATAGAACAATTTGACAATGCAATTACCATCGATTTTTCTGGTGTGAATAACAAAAAAGAAGATCTGTATCGAATTCAGCAAGTTCAATTAAATGATACTACACTCATCGACCAAAAATTTGCTGAAAATAATAATAATGCTTATGCTATTGGCATGTCTGCATTAGCTTCATTTGATAAATATCTATTATCGCCAGATAGAATGCTCGTCTGCTATAATAGTCATAAATCCCCAGAGAAAGAATTGGAGGATATTAGAAAAATAAATATCCGGATGTTTAATAACAATATTGAATTCTTTTATAATAATGAGGATACCCTCGCTAAATACCCTATTCAAAATGGGGATGTTTTAATGAGTCTCAATGGGGTTTCATACCCAACAAAGGCTTTAGTCAAAGTGCAACATTTGATCAATACATTACCCAAAGGACAGCTATCTTTGGTTTTACGTCGACAAGGAACGTTAATAAAAGTCGATTTTTAAAATCCATATTGTTCCAATTTGATTAATCAAATACCATTTTAAAATATTTAAATAACAAATAGATAGCTAATAGAAATAATCCGAATCACACCGTCAGATGATGTGATTCGGATTGCAAAATATGATTGATTAACGATTAATCGAACGAGCAATACGCGAGTAAGTGTGTCTCACACCACGGATAACAATGCCATAATTAAGAATGTTTTCAGGTAATGCAATACCGTTATAGCCTGAATCACCAATATGATGTAGATCTGTTCCTGCCATTTTGCACATCAACGCAATTTGACGGATGGTTTGTAAATCAGCGCCTTCTTGTGATGTTCCAATCGCTGTCATTGTTAATACACCTTGAGAATGACAGTAAGCCACCATCCTTTGCACAAATTCAGCTGAAATACCGGGTACCGTTCCCGGCGCGGGCAAAAGGATCACATCGGCACCGCTATCAATAAAACTTCGAATATCAACTTCTGTAATCAACTGCTCTGCTGACTCATTGAGAACACCAGCAGCGTGCATTTTTCCGGTAATTAAAATGACCTCTTCACCAACAACCGCTTTTAATTCTTTTAGACTTAAATTGATTTCTTGATTGGTGACTCCATTACCTGGATTGCCCGTTAGCACAATAATGTCAACGCCCATCTCCTTTAATTTTATTGCGTTTTTTACCGTGGCTAAACGGCCTTCAGAAATCTTCCACTGCACATCCTGATTGGGATTATTAAACCCCGCAGGAACAGGTTCCAGATTTACACCAATGGCTCGACCTGTAAGGTGTTTTAAAGTCCGGATAATCTCTTGTGGTTCTATATTTGAAGGGAGACCTTGCACAACCGGATTATCAACATCAAAAATATTCAATAATAAAATATCCGCCCCTTGACTTGCGGCGAGCTCCGCATTTGTCACATTCATTAAAACAGGCTGTATCGTACCAATGGTTTCAGAAACCAAAAGGCGCCCTTCACTCCCCTTAATGGCTTCTAATAACGCCTTTTTATTCATGCGCGATATTTCAGAAGCGGTACAATCAAGATAACGTTTTTGCATGCTTTACACCTTTATTTATTCGTAGGCTAATAATAAATAAACTCTGTTCAATTTATCGTGACATATAATCAATAAGCTGAATACATTTTGGCGCAAAAGATATTTTTCAAAAAATAATAACTTTCCTACTGTAACTATTTTTCTAAAACTTTTCATATATTTGGCTATAAATTAAATTTTTGGCCTCAAACTTTAACTTGAACAGCATGAATAATAATGATTATCATTGCGTTCCAATAATAAATAATGGTAAGGACAAGACGATGAAACTCGCTTATCAAGCAGCTGTTTCGGGTTTAGCTTTATTCTCAATCACTGCTTTTGCTCAAGAATATCCTTTAGGACAACCTATCATTAAAGATGGAATGGAGATTCAAGGGGTTTATCTTCAACCAATAACAATGGATACAGAAGAAGGCCATCAAGGGATGTCCCACCTTGCTGCCGATAAAGCAGATATCCATTTAGAAGCAGATATCCATGCGGTTGAGGATAATCCAAATGGATTTGCTGAAGGTGATTGGATCCCATACCTCACTATCGAATACACAGTCAAAAAACTCGGCGATAAGCCACAAACTCAAACAGGCACATTCATGCCGATGGTCGCTAGTGATGGCCCTCATTATGGTCAAAACATCAAATTGGATGGCAACGGTAAATACCAAGTCACCTATAAGATCTATCCGCCATCCCATAATAAACAAGTCGCATTTGGTCGCCATATTGATAAAGAAACAGGGGTAGCTCCATGGTTCAAACCTTTTGAAGTTTCATGGGAGTTTGACTATGCGGGTGTAGGCCGAAAAGGTAGCTACTAACCCACAGATCGATACTCAGCGTTATTCTCGACGCGGCAAAACGACAAGCATATGCAACACGGGAAATAGCTAGAAACGATCCCCCCGTGTACAGAAAGGAGTCAACAACGCTGCGACTTGCAATATAACGGGTATATCATTTCAGGGCTAGCCGCTGCTTAATTGCTGCGTATAGCCCTTTTATTTGTCGTTATGTTTAGAGCCACTAAAATGAAAACATTACTAAGTTTAGCCCTTTTGCTATTTTCAGCACTCATACCCAATGCGGCTTTCGCAGCAGAAAAATTTACCGTTGAATTAGAAATGAAGAACGGTGATTTAATCCCACGTGTGCTTGAAGTTCCTGCAAAAACGATTATTCGTATCAAAATAACTAACACAGGAACTGAACCCGCTGAGTTTGAAAGCACACAATTGCGTAAAGAAAAAGTTCTCGCGCCGGGAGCTAGCTCTGTTGTGGTTATTGCTCCCCTAAAACCGGGAAGTTATACCTTTTTTGATGATTTCCACCTGTCTCACCCAAAAGGTGAGATCATCGCGAAATAGAAGGATAAATTATGGGGCAAGTTCTATTTGTTGTCTGGCGAGAAAGCTTTGAAGCATTGCTAGTCATTGGCATTATTTATGCTTGGATAAAACACCATCCTGACTCTCGCAATGGCATGAAGTTTTTATGGGGGGGAGTTGCCCTCGGCCTTATCGTTTCTGTTCTATTAGCACTATTGATTTATGGTGTTTTTAACGTTCTCGATGATACGGGTCAATCTCTATTTATGATCTTTATGGAATTGCTTGCCTGTGTTTTGATCGTCCAAATGGTATATTGGATGAATAAACATGGTCGGTCCTTAAAATCTGAAATTGAATCGGGTATTAGCCGTAATGCAGCACACCACAATTGGTGGGGAGCTACGCTGATTATTGCCATTGCCATTGCTCGCGAAGGAAGTGAAATTGTTGTCTTCCTGTCTAGTTTTATCATGTCATTAAATGCTGAAAATGCCTCCGAATTTACGATAGAAGTTGCTGCCGGTATTTTAATTGCAGGTTTGACACTCTATGCCTTCTTACTCACTAATCGTTTTGTTTCATGGAAGATATTTTTTAAAGCGACAGGCGTCATTCTATTATTTCTTGCCCTCTCTCTCTTACTCAAAGGGGTTGAAGAAAGCGCTAACTTATTCATTGAATACGATTATCCTATCCCTGAATTTTTAATTTATCCTGCATGGGATACCACGGCTTTGCTTGATGACTCAAATATTGCCGGTAACTTTATTTCTTCTTTCTTTGCTTATCGGTCACAGCCTATATGGTTAAGTGTTATTACATTTGTGCTTTATTGGATTATCGTTATCACGCTGTTTTCTCGAGGTAAAAAACATGCGTAATACAAGAATATCTACACCAATACTATTGGGTATAAGCTTAGTTTTAATGATGGCGATGCCTACCTCTGCGCTGGCCAAAGCATTGAGGTCCCCAGTACAAACGGGTGATGATATCATTATCGCTAAGGGGGATATCCCAACCCCTGAAAAATATCATCCTGCTATCAGAGCCTATTTAGACTATACGCGTACTCAATTACAGGACATGTTTTCTCAGTTAGAAATCTTAAAGAGCAGCCTTAAAGTCGGTGATTTAACCGCAGCCGAGCGAGCTTACATCCAAGCTCATCAATATTATGAATCCGTTCGTCCTATCATCATTCTATTTGGTAATACTGACCGCATAATCAATGCAAGGGCTGACTATTTTCTTGATAAAGAAAAAGATTATCGTTTTACTGGTTTTCATCTCGTTGAATATCAATTATTTGATCGCAAAGATAATACCGCTGCGATGCGTGCAACCGATGAATTACTCATGAAAGCACAAGATTTGCAAAAGCGGGTTGCCACTGAAAATATTGAAATCCCCAAATTGGTTCAAGCATCAGCAGATTTTATTGAGATGATTCTAGAAACCAAAATGGCTGGCAAAGAAAATATCTATAGCCAATCTGATTTAACGGATATTGCTGCAAATCTACGTGGCTCACAAGAAGTGATCAACGTACTGGCTCCTTTTATCGAGCCAAAACAACTTCAGCGCATCCAAGATAATTACCTAGAAGCCTATCGTATTATCAAACCATATCAATTAACACCTAATCATTATCAGAGTTATAAGCAGTTTGATAAAAAAGACATGATGACGCTTTATTCTGTATTAACACAACAGGCTGAAGATCTTGCACAACTTCGATATCAGCTCGGTGTTGATGTGTATTACAAGTATTGAGGTAACAAGCCATGAAGGCGAAATCACATAACCATGCTACGTCAATTAGCTTTTCTCGACGTAATGCACTAAAAACCTTAGCTGTTGGCAGCTTTATGGCAGCAGCCCCAACCCTGGCAGCAAATACTCGTCAAAACCAATGCCAATCTTCCTATGAGAAAACCATCCCTTATGAAGGTTTACATCAAGCAGGGGTATTAACGCCAGAACAAAAAAATGCTTCATTTATTGCCTTTAATGTCACTGCCGACTCACTTGATAAATTACAAAAACTGTTTGAAATTTTGACAAATAGGATTGCCTATCTCACACAAGTACAAAAAGCACCTAACACTCACAATGATCGTATGCCACCAGCCGAATCCGGCATTCTTGGGAGCAACCTCCAACCTGATTCCTTGACTGTTACCGTTTCATTAGGTCATAGCCTATTCGATGCTCGATTTGGTTTGGATAAAATCAAGCCTCGTTACCTTGTTGAAATGACAAGCTTCCCCAATGATAGACTGGAACAGCAATGGTGTGGCGGGGATATTAGTTTACAAATTTGCGCCAATAGCCAAGAAAGTGTCATCTATGCATTACGCGATCTCTTGCGCCATACCGCTCCGTTGATGTTCCCTATCTGGAAAATAGATGGTTTTTTACCTTCACGAGATATTGATAACCACTCAACGCCAATCAATTTATTTGGTTTCAAAGATGGCACTGGCAATGCCCCAACCAGCGATAGCCAACTGATGAATGAATTGATTTGGGTCACAGAGGATAACAAAGAACCTAAATGGTGTGTTGGTGGCACTTATCAAGCAGTGCGCCTTATCCGGTTTAATCTTGAATTTTGGGATAGAACGCCCCTCGAAGACCAAGAAAACGACTTTGGTCGTCATAAAGATAGCGGCGCGCCTATTGGTATGAAGCAGGAACATGACGATCCTGAATTTGCTAAAGATCCTCATGGCGATCGCATATTGTTTGATTCTCATATGCGCCGTGCTGAGCCTCGCAACCCTGAGCGTTATACGGCTAAATTAAGGCGCCGTAGCTATAGTTATTCTCTTGGTTTAACAACTAATGGGCTACTCGATATGGGGCTAATCTTTGTTTCATATCAAAAAAATCTTAAAACCGGTTTTATTGATACCCAAAAACGCCTTAATGGCGAGCCACTTGAGCGCTATATTAAACCTTTTGGTGGCGGTTACTATTTTGTTGTGCCTGGTATTCAAAATACGTCAGAGTATCTCGCTCAAGGCATGTTTGAGGCACTCAAACAACCCCGTTAAGCCTTAATCCATCGCGGGAGAATTAATACTTCCGCGATAAACTCATTGTCGATGAAAATACATCACTTTCCTTCCTACATTCCATACAAAAAATAAACAATAAAAATCAATTATCTAGATTTAATATTACCTTCCACACTTAATTCGCATCAAAAAAATAGTGTGAGCCATGTCATCTCCTCATCAACTAAGTTGGACTTCATAGCTTTATTTGTGTTCAAAATAGCATTCACTATTACAAATAATAAGGGATCTCTATGATTAACAAACTTACGTCTGCTATCGTCATCTCTTCACTGATTTATGCGTTACCAAGTGGTGCTCAATCAATCTCTGAATTGCCCTTAATGCCTTGGCCTCAGCAGATTGAAATAAAAAATGCGAATGGAAAATGGCTACTGAATAATGAACTCGATATTTATATTGAAGGTGATGATTTAGATGACGCGGTACGTCGTTGGCGCGATAGAATAGAGATCCAAACGGGCTGGCAATTAACGCCACATCAAGCAAAAAATAGCCATGCAGCTATCAAAATTTTCATCGAGAAAAAAGTAGCCGAATTACCCGCTATTGAGATGGACGAAAGCTATCAAATCATTACCGATGATAACGGTGCCACCATCAAAGCTGCGACTCGTTTTGGTGCTATGAGAGGAATGGAAACCTTATTGCAATTGATCCAAACGGATGGCGAAAATACGTTTGTGCCACTGTTGAGCATTAATGATAATCCGAGATTTAGTTGGCGTGGTGTGATGCTGGATTCTTCGAGACACTTTCTTCCGATCAACGATATCTTGCGGCAAATCGATGGTATGGCAGCCGCAAAATTCAACGTATTTCATTGGCATTTAACCGATGATCAAGGATGGCGTTTTGAATCGCTTCGTTATCCAAAACTGCAACAGCTCGCCAGTGACGGTCAATATTACACACAAGATCAAATGCGCCAAGTTGTTGAGTATGCTAAAGAACGAGGTATTCGTGTCGTACCAGAAATTGATTTTCCAGGTCATGCCTCCGCTATTGCGGTTGCATATCCAGAACTAATCAGTGCCGCGGGTCCATACCAAATGCAACGCCATTGGGGGGTTCACCCTCCCCTGCTCAACCCAACCCAAGAGAGCGTCTATCAATTTACCGATGCACTCATTGGTGAGTTAGCCACCATTTTCCCTGACGAATATATCCACATTGGTGGTGATGAAGTCGACCCAACACAATGGCAAAATAATCCATCCATTCAAGAGTTCATGCGAAAAAATAATTTAAAAGATACCCATGCGCTACAAGCTTATTTCAATCAACGCCTTGAACAGATATTAACCCATCATAACCGTAAAATGGTTGGCTGGGATGAAATACAGCATCCAACGTTATCAAAAAATATCGTCATTCAATCATGGCAAGGGCAAGACTCACTCGGACATAGTGCTCAAGAGGGGTTTAAAGGACTCTTGTCGACGGGCTTCTATCTCGATCAATCGCAAAGTGCAGCTTATCATTATCGCAATGAAATATTACCTCAGCCATTTACTGTAGATATCAATGTTAAACAAGGTGAACAATTCCAAAGTTGGCAATTTGAAATTGAAAGGCTTAAAGGCAGCCCAGTAAAAGGTAGCTTTACGTTAATAAAAGGAGTGGATGGCTGGCGTGGATTTATTGATTTTGCAGGTAAATCACGACGAGCTATCAATAAAATTGAATGGCGCTCACCACAACAAGTCAGCTTTTTTGTAGATACTTGGATGGGAGAAACTCGTCCAGTCGTTACATTAACCAATGGAAAGCTGAGTGGCTACACGATTATTGGCAATGCACGCTATCCAACAATAGGCTCTCAATTAACCGCAATCCCCAAAGGTATTGCACCAACAACCCCTGACAGCAATAAAATGCCGAATATTCTCGGGGGAGAAATTGCTTTATGGGCGGAAAATATTCGCGCACCGATCATTGATACTAAGTTGTGGCCACGAGCCTTTGCGGTTTCAGAGCGTTTATGGTCAGCAAAAGATGTCAATAATGAAAATGATATGTACCGTCGTCTGCATGCAGCAGATGCTTGGTCGACCCTCTCTGTCGGTTTACAACAACACGCACAAACAGCGCGTGAATTTACACGATTAGCAAATGGTGTTGATATTGAACCTTTAATCATCTTATCTGAATCTGTAGAGCCTGCGCATTATTATACGCGTCACCATTTGAAATTCCGTGAAAATCAATATCATCAATACGAACCACTGAACCGGTTTGTTGATGCTTTGCCCGCCGAAAGTACGCAAGCAAGAGCTTTTAAACAACATATTGATACATTGATCGCTAAACCCGATGATCAAGTGACTGCCCAGTGGTTAACACATAAATTAAAACGTTGGCACAATAACATTCCACAGGTGCAACAGCTGATAAAGCAAAACGTCAATTTAGCACGTTTAGCGCCTGTTGCTGAAAATGTGGAGCAATTGTCCACAATAGGCATCGAGTTAATTGAACATTACACAGCCAATACCCCCCTAACTGCCAGCCGTAAAGCAGCCATGGCTCAGCAGTTAGAAAAGAGTGCTGAGTTACAGGATGAATTAGTGATTGCGATTGTTGAGCCACTCGAGGCATTGCTTCGCCATATCCCAACGAAAGATTAGTGCAAAAAATACCCCCAATAAACTTCATTGGGGGTATATATACCGCTTATTGGTAGCCTTAACCTCTTGCTACTCTATTTTTTAGCGCGATCCATCGCATCGGCTTCAACATCCTTTTTCCACTCCTCTGATATTGGTGCAGCTTTTTTCTTTGACTCAACGGCATTATTTACCGCTTTATAAGCTTTATCGTAACCCACATCATCTTGTACGTAAGATGTTGCTTTTGACCTGCTAATACCAATATTATCAGCGGCTACAATGGCATCCATATTGGCACCGAGAAAGATGAAGTCCCATTTATCCTCGATCTCCGCCGACTTAATCATCGATTTAATCTTATCTTGACTGTATTTACGGCTACTATTTTCTTCACCATCAGTAATAATGACAAACAGGACATTATTATTCTTCGTTAATTTACGGTTTTCTTGCATTTTGATAATCGTATCGCCAACCGCATCTAGCAAAGCAGTGTTACTGCCAACTTTATAGTCTTCTAGTGTTAAATTTGAAACCTTATTAATAGGTTCTCTATTGTGTAGTAATGTGGTTTTATCATTAAACAAAACCGTCGTAATAAAAACATCCCCTTTTTTATTACGATTTTCTGTTAATACACTATTAAAGCCGCCAGTCGTATCCGATTCAAAGCCTGACATTGAACCACTTTTATCGAGTATAAAAACTAAATCTAATACTTCTGCTTGTGATTTCTTCTCAATCACACTCTGGCCGCTGACAATAGAAGAAAACATCAGCAAAATAGACATAACGATCATGCCAAGAAACGACTTTAACTTTGAATTCATTTTGTTATTCCTATAAGAAAATACATCTTGGACTAATAACCATTATTAGTTTACTACGCTTATTTCACATAAGAATACTCTGGTTACCTTTTAAGTATACTCTTAAAATGATTTATTCTAACAACGAAATGGATTTTACAAACATCTAAATAACATACGCCATCAACAAATAAAAATACACCATTCATTCTTTTTGCAGCATAAAACACAAACCTCTGCACTCAATTTAAGTACATTTTTATGTTTGATACTTTTACTTTTAATTACTCACACAATTAACTATCTACAGATAAACATTCCTCATTTCCATACCTTCCCATAATTTATTTAACCCATTGATACAAATATACATTTCATCTGATATTGACAACAAACAATCGTAAATAAAATATCAAAATGCTATTTTAAAAATAGACATAAACATTATAAGAATAATTATTTTCAAGGGGAAATATGATAATTCGAGTTTCTAAATCATTATGTGTTTGCGCCATAGCCTTTTTTATTTCATTATCTGCATTCAATAACTTAACAGATTACAATATTAATTTTACTTTTATACAACATGTTTTAACGATGGATTCAATATTTTATGATGCGACTATTAAATATCGTGCCATCGATTCCCCAATACTTCATCATCTTGCTTACATTACTATTATTATGCTTGAAATTATTTCATCTTTAATTTGTTGGTGGGGTGGAATTAGACTTTTTCAAAACAGAAACAAAAGTGCTGCCATTTTTAATCGGAGTAAAAATATGGCTATTATTGGCCTAACACTCGCCTTTGTATTATGGCAGACACTTTTTATGTCTATCGGTGGTGAATGGTTTGCAATGTGGATGTCTAAACAATGGAATAGTGTACCTAATGCATTTCGTTTTTTTGTCACGGTGCTTTTAGTATTAATTTATGTCGCTTCACAAGACAGTGACAAAGAATCCACTTCCTCAGTTACCTACTAACTATTTATAGGGTTATCTTTTAATGTCTTGAGTAATACCATAAATGCCGACTCGACCATTGGCGTTAATACTTGACTGGTTCTCATCAACGATACAGTGCGTGTCAGTGCGGGCTGTTGTAACTGTAGCACAACCAAATCAGGCTCACGTAAGTGAGCCGTATAGAGCTGAGGGAGGATAGCTACCGCTAATTTAGAACGAACTAGCCCATAAAGAGTTTCAATATAATCGACTTGATAACGCACATTTAGCTTCAAACGATGGCTTTCGATGGTCGCTAAGACCAAACGTTGAATATTCCCCTTAGAGAATACCGCGATATCACGATTATTTAGCATTTTCCAAGGGAGATGAAAACCATTTGCTAATATATCTTCGCGGTGAACAACGGCAACGAAAGGATCATCTTGCAATGTAAAGAGTTGCAGTTCACGAGGCACTGAACTGTCAAGGACCCCTACGCCAAAATCGATTTCATTATTCATTAACTGAGAAACGAGTGAATCATTTGTCTTATCGTAGAATTCAACATTAAGCCGAGGAAAATGTAAATTTAGCTGAGTAGGAACATTAGGAAATAATAATGAGCTAACGGAAGGAACTAACCCAATACGCAACGTACCGTCTCCCCCTTCCTCAATAATTTGTTGGATATCGCTAAAAGCACGATGCGACACACTCAAAATACGTTCAGCATGCGGTAAAATCGCCGCCCCCAATTCAGTGAGTGTGACCGAAGATGCTGTACGGTTAATCAATTTACCGCCAATAACATTTTCAATTTGACGCAGTGCACTACTCAACGCTGGCTGACTAATCGCTAATCGACTGGCTGTATCAGTAAAATGACGTAAATGAGCCAATGTCACAAAATATTGTATTTGCTTTAACGTTAATGCGGGTAGACGCTGCCAAGGTTCTGCCATGTTATCAGTACACACTCTATTTTTAGGTAACGTATTGTTAAATATATTTATTTAACAAATATAATGCCTAACTGAATTCAATAGGATAATTATCATTATAACCCTTTCTTATGATCTGATAAGTTTTATCATCTTGGCAAACGTTTGCGTTGCTCATAAAGTACAAACCAATAATCTTTTATTGATGGTGATTTATGAGTGTAACTGACTACAGCAGACGCCGCGCAATACAAGCAGCCAAAGGTGAAATTCCCTTTGATCTCCTCCTAACACAAGCCAATATCGTTGATATGGTGACGGGTGAAATTCGCCCTGCTGATATTGGTATTATCGATTCTTTGATTGCCAGTGTTCATCCTACAGGTAGTCGCCTCGATGCAAATGAAGTGCATAATCTCAACGGATATTTTATCTCTCCCGGACTGATTGATACTCACGTTCATCTAGAGAGCTCCCATCTTCCGCCTGTACGCTACGCTGAAATTGTTCTCACTCAAGGAACCACCGCCGTATTTTGGGATCCACATGAACTGGCGAATGTACTTGGTTTAGAGGGGGTTCGCTACGCAATCGAGGCAAGCCGTCATTTACCATTACATGTTATGGTTGCCGCCCCCTCTTCCGTTCCTTCAACACCTGGCTTAGAAATGTCTGGCGCTGATTTCGCGGGCAAAGAAATGTCAACGATGTTGAGTTGGCCTGAAATCCATGGCGTCGCTGAGGTAATGGATATGTTTGGTGTACTTCATGGCAGCGAGCGCATGGAGGAGATCTTACACGCTGGTTTAAATTGCGGTAAGTTGATTGAAGGACATGCAAGAGGGCTAAAAGGTGCCGACTTACAAGCATATCTAGCGGCTGGGGTCACCTCCGATCATGAGCTCACTTCAGCAGAAGATGCCTTAGAAAAACTGCGTGCTGGGCTAACGCTTGAGATCCGTGGCTCACATCCGTATTTATTACCTGAAATTGTTGCCGCACTCCAGCAATTACCGCATCTTTCATCACAAATCACTGTATGTACTGATGATGTTCCACCAGATATTTTAATTGAAAAAGGTGGCATTATTGCCTTACTCAACCTATTAATTGAACAGGGTATGCAAGCAACTGACGTCTTACGTTTTGCTACCTTAAATGCCGCCATTCGTTTACAACGTAATGACCTAGGCTTAATTGCAGCTGGACGCCGTGCGGATCTGGTCATCTTTGACTCCCTCAAACAACTCAAAGCACAACGCGTTTATGTCGCAGGCCAACAAATCGCTGAGAATGGTCAATTATTAACGCCTCTCGCCACGAGCCAAGATGTGCTCCCGCCAAGAGATACCATGCATTTATCACCAATCTCGGCCGAGGACTGCCAATTACACATTAAAAATATCGTCAATGGCAGTGCTCGCTTACGCCATATTCGAGGCGCTCGTTTCACACAATGGGGTGAAATCGATGTGCAAATCAATGATGGCAAAGTGCAACTACCGAGTGGCTTTAGTTTAATTCGCGTTCAACATCGCCATGGTCGCCATGATGCCAAACCACAAATAGCATTATTAGAAGGATGGGGAGAACTACGAGGAGCAATTGCCACTAGCTACTCCCATGATTCTCATAATTTAGTTGTACTCGGTCGTGATGCTAATGATATGGCTCAAGCTGCTAACTTGCTGATTGAAAGCGGTGGTGGAATGGCATTAGTTCAGGATGGGAAAGTATTAGCCCACGTTGCGATGCCGATCGCGGGTATGTTGTCAGATTTACCTGCTCATCAACTCGCAGAACAGTTTCGCCAGTTACGTGAGCTTAGTAGTAAGATTGCAGACTGGGAACCTCCTTATCGCGTTTTCAAAGCAATCGAAGGCACTTGCCTTGCCTGTAATGCAGGCCCTCATTTAACGGATCTCGGACTTACCGATGGCACGACTCGTGAAATTGTTAATGCGGTCATTGAATCGAATGAACACGAATACAAACACAATAATAAATGATAGGAGAGCCAACTAATGGCTGACAACATGCTTCAAAAGCCAACATCAGGGAGTTGGTTAGAAAAACGTTTTGCGTTGCACTCGCGTGGTAGCAGTATCAGAAGCGAATTTTTGGCAGGCATCACAGGCTTCCTCGCGGCAGCCTATTTGTTAGTTGTGATCCCAGGGCTACTTGCCGCAGGAGGGATGGATAAAGGAGCCGCCACAACAGGAACCATTATCGTATTTGTACTTGCCAGCTTACTCATGGCGTTTTATGCCAATCTGCCTTTTATTGTCGGTCCAGGGATCGGTGGCTCTGTACTGGTTGGCATTACTCTCGCAGGTAGCGAAGGGATCAATTGGCAAATTGGTTTAGGTATTGCTTGTTGGTCAGGAATTTTATTTTTCTTGCTCACAAAGTTCGGTTTACGTGAAGTCGTGACACGGTCGGTTCCTCAATCAATCAAACTGGGATTAACCGCCTCTATCGGCCTATTTGTTGCCGTTCTAGGATTTCGTAATGCAGGTTTAGTTCTGGCTAATCCCAAAACAAATGCGTTGATGTTGGGAGACTTTTTATCACCCGGTGCACTTGTAGCATTAGCAGGTTTCTTTTTAGCGATTGCATTACAAGCTAGACGTATACCGGGAGCTATCTTATGGGCAATACTTTTCGCTACCATTGTTGGCATTCCTTTTGGCGTGACAAAATTACCTGATAGCTTTTTTGGTATTCCTCATTCGGTTGCTCCAGTATTTGGTGAAGTTGATTTAATTGGTGCTTTGAATATTGCGTTTCTTCCTTTTTTATTTGTATTCTTTGCCGCCGAATTCTTTTCAACCATGGGAACCACTCTTGCCGTTGGCGGTGAAGCAGGCTTACTCGATAAAGAAGGCAATATGCCTAATATAAACCGTCCCTTTATTGTCGATTCTATTGCCGCAGCTTTAGGGCCTTGGGTTGGTATTCCCGCAGCAACGGCTTTGATCGAATCGTCAGCAGCCGCGGAAGCGGGAGGTAAAACAGGTTTAACAGCACTGGCAGCAGCCTTTATGTTTTTCTTAATGCTGTTATTTACCCCCATTGCTCTAATGATCCCTGCTCAAGCCACTGCACCCGCACTGATTTTGATTGGTTTAAACATGTTCAGTGGTTTACGTAAAGTCGACCTTGCCAACTTTACTGACGGTTTACCGGTTTTGCTAATGGTAATGATCACGTTAATCGCGAATAGCTTTGGTACCGGTATTGCCGGTGGGTTACTCTTTTATATTCTGATTAAAGCGGTTGCTGGAAAATGGCGAGAAATCCCAATTAGCCTATGGGTTTTAGCTGTACCACTCGTGTATTACTTCTCCACATTAGTTAAACATTAATCACTTTCAGCACTCGGCAATAGCTGGGTGCTGTTCAATCAACTTTAACCACAAAACAGTTACAACCGCAGTGAAAACGCACCACTTGAGGTAATTTTGGTTTTTTACCTTTGCGTTTACTCTTTGAGTTTTCAATTTCAATAGCATGCTTAATTTCATTAATTTCAAATCTTGATAAGCGCTTATTATTTCCCGTAGCACTTCGAAAACGTTCATCACCAAATTTTACGCCAGACATTGCTATTCCTCAGAAAAAATAATATGGGTAACGTTCATAAGCATTACCCATTAATCTCACTCGTGCTATTTTGTCTCATTCATAACCATTTGTGAAGGCGCGCCAATAGGTAGGTAATCATCGACAAAGACAAGCTCCCCTGTATTAGGCATCACCTTAAATCGGGTGATATTATCGCTACGTTGGTTCATTACATATAAATATTTGCCATCAGGAGATAACGTTAAGGTTCTAGGATAATCACCTCGTGTCCACGTTTGTTTTGCTTGACTTAACGAACCATCTGCATTGACATTAAAATGCGCAATACTGTTATGTAAACGATTTCCAATATATAAATGTTTACCATCTCGGCTTCCAACTATCCCTGAAATAAAATTTGTTCCCTTATAATTTTCAGGTAATGTCGATACAGTTAAACCTTCTTTTAATGTCCCTTTTTGTTTATCAAATTGATATTGTGTTAATGTCGAGGCTTCTTCATTCACTAACCAAACTCGCTCGCCTATTTTTGAAAAAATAAAGTGGCGAGGACCTGCACCTTTAGATGACGCCATAATATACGGGGGATCATTAGGGATTAATTTGCCATTTTTAGCATCAAACTGATATTGGTAAATACGATCTAACCCTAAATCTGTCGTCAAGACATATTGTCCCGAGGGATCGGCTGATATCATATGTGCATGAGGGCCATTATGGTCACTCATTGCAAAACTGCCTTCAACCGCAGCTTCAGGATATGCGGCCCCCGCTGGCCCATGATGTTGAATAACATCACTTGCGGGTAATAAGCCACCATCTTCACGGATAGGAAGAACAGATATTACACCACTATGATAGTTAGCCACTAATAAATGACTGCCATCCGGTGTTATGGATAAATAAACGGGGCCATCTCCCCCCGATGAAACCTGATTTATTGCTTGCAGAGAACCATCCTGATGGATTTTCCATGCATGAATCGTACCTTTTTCAACTTCACTTCCGGCATAAAGCACTGTGCCATTATTTGATAATACCAACTGTGCTGCATTGGTAAGTGGAGCCGCTAATATTTTATGACTTAATTGACCTGTTTGATTATCCACATTAAAGCGGTATACCCCTTCCCCATTAGGGCTATATGTACCAACCCAAGCAAATTGAGGCGACGCTATCACAGCAGTACTAGCAAACATCAATGATGCCGCCCAAATAGATAACTTATTTGACATAATAAATTTCCAAGTTAATGACAATGCAAACCTCATATCTTGGTACAAAAAAATATGAGCATTAAATCTAACGACAGCATTTTCAGAATAGAAAAATCATTAGAAACTGTGCAGACACATTATTTCCATTTATGAGTGGAAATTATTAACTGAATAGTCTTATCCATTTCCATTTGTTTAATGCTCATTATTTAACACTATTTTTGAGGGTAATCTTAAACGTTAGATTCAGTTTTGGTGGGCAATTTAACTTTAGTGTGAAATTCCATTTTTGAGATACCGGTCGATATATTTATCACCACTCATCATTATTGGATGATTGGCGGAGATATCACTAGCTATGGTTTAGATTAGTAAAAACCGATAATCAAATATTACCGGTTATCCTTTTTAATTGAGCACTGCATGTGCTTCAATTTCAATCAACCACTCAGGTAGTGATAATCCTGTGACAATAATCCATGATGAAGCAGGAGGTGTCGACGTGAATTTCTCTTTTAGCGCCTGAGATATCGCTTGTTGTTCTTCTTCGCTATCAGCACCTTGCTTAATATAAATTCGTAACATAACAACATCATCTAACGTTCCGTTCGCCGCTTTTAAAACATGCTTAATATTTTCAATCGATTGGATGGTTTGCTCATACATTCCTCCTGCAACAGTACGCTGGTTTGCATCAACGCCAACTTGCCCTGAAAGAAAAATTTGACGTGAACCTTGAGTTTCAATCGCTTGGCTAAATCCATACTGTAATGAATTAAAAACAGCATCAGGGTTAATCAATTTTTTTGACATATAATCTCATTTTTAACAGTGATTGTTGATAACAGCTCAGATTACTCATGTGTATAAAAAACAAAGAATAAAATGATTTGGTAACTTAATAGATAGGAACAAAATATTCGATTTCAATGTCATTTAAGGGAAATTCAACATTTTCTTTTTGATTAATATACTTTTCAATATCCTCCCCCTCACGGCGAAATAACCCTAAAGAAGGAAGCGAGTAAAGGTAAAGATTTAAGTTAAAATCACGATACTCAGCTAAAGAACCTTTAAATGAGAATTTAGCGTACTTACCACTTGGTAAATTAATTTCCCTAAATTCTTTCTTATCAACGATAGAATCTGTTGCCTTTAATCCTATTTGATAAAAAACCTGCACCATGTGTGACCTCTTTTCCGTTTTTTGGTAGTCGATCAGCACATAGCATTCTTTTATTTTTAAATTAGTGGATTTAAAGAAATCAGCCCAAAATGTTTCTCTGATACTTTCATGCAACAACCCAACTTCATCGAGTGAAGACAAATATTGATAGTCTTTAACATATAAAGTGTATGGTAGACAATCAACAATTTGCGGAATAGCTAAGTAGTTAATATCAAAGTTAATAGGAGGCTGCATAGCATCCAAATTCCACAATTTATTTCGTCGATAACAACTTGGAATAACCTTAAAAATGTATTTAAATCGGCGAGTAAAAGATTGCTGTGAATCAAATTGGTATTTTAGCGCTATTTCTAAAATCGTCTTTTTAGTTAACCTTAGCTCCACAGCCGCTTTAGTCAAACGACGAGCTCTAATATAAGCCGCTAAAGTGATTCCCGTCACTTTTTTGAATAAGCGCTGAAAATACCACTTAGTATAACCGGCTTTATTTGCAACATCATCAAGCAATAAAGATTGATCTAGATTATGCTCTATCCATAATAAAACATCTTTAATAACAGTTATATGAAACTGTTCATCGTCCCATCGTAATTGGATGCTATTGGCTTTATTTTGATAGCGAGAGTGCTGTTCAATATACATAAAATAACCTAAATGCTTTCAAGATTGTCACGGCTATACCATCGTGATATTATTAACATACTGTCGGTATGTTATTTTTATATCTATCATGGAAAATAGAAATCAGCAACAAAAAAATTTTAAAAGCACTCACCAATTACTGGTAGATTCAGCACGAATCTTATTTGTAGAAAAAGGCTATCAAACGGTTTCAATCGATGAGATTTCAGCAAAAGCCTTGGTAACCAAAGGTGCTTTTTATCACCACTTTAAAAATAAAAAGCAGCTGCTCTGTGCTTGCTATAAACAACAACTCACTATTATTGATAATTACATCACAACAAACGTAGATTTAATGGATAGTTGGTCAGCTTTAGAACGTGTTTTTGAGTGCTACCTTGATTATATTATTGCTAATAATCATACACTTATTCCTATTCAAGAAGTCATGCCTGTCATTGGTTGGAATGAGCTCGAAAAAATAAATCTGGAATATACTTCAGGTCGGGTCAATGCAATTATCGGTGAATTAATTCAACAACATCAGCTGAAAGATTACAGTGATGACGTGCTAAAAAACTTACTAAATGGCTGGTTCATGCATATTGCAATACATGCAAAAAATATTAAACAAATTGCAGAGCAAAAAAATCAGTTTATCGCTATTTATCGTGACTTTTTGTTAAGTTTAAAAAAATAACATAACGCCATTATACTTAAATTTAATTTATTTACTCAGTCATCCTTTTCAAAAATAAAGCTCCCTCTTAAAGTTAAACAACAACTTTAAGAGGGAGCTTAAGAGATTTAATGCATAAAAACACGCTGTTATTGGTTAAATCAATGGGGGAATTGAAGGCAAAATAGGAACTTCAATCACCGTAGGCCCCTGCCGCTTAAATGCGTCCTCACATGCGGCTTTAACCTGTTCTATTGTTTCAGCCCTAACGGCAGAACAACCATAACCTTTCGCTAATGAAACAATATCCAGCCCTGGGATATCAAGACCCGGCACTCCCGGCGTTTGCTCTAATACCGAAAATGATTTCAAAATGGCGTATTCATCATTTTTAGGGATCACAAATATAATGGGTAATTGCTGTTGCGCTGCACTCCAAAGCCCTTGAATGGAATATTGCATTGAACCATCGCCAATAATTGCCATTACAGGCCTATTACGACCACTATCCTTCTCTCCAAGAGCAATACCGACACTCGCAGGTAAATTCCATCCCAAAGATCCACTCGCAAAAGTATAAAAAGAATCAGGAGTCTCTATCGGCCATTCACGATGTAATTCGCCTAAATTAGATGGCGATTCTTCCACCAAGATTGTTTCTTTTGGAGAAACAGCTCTCAAGGTTCGAAATAACGCTGCCGCACTCAATACAGATTGCTGCGTTTCTGGCTCAACGGCTGCTGGATGTGGAGCCATATTATGGGTTTGTTTAATAATTGTTTGTGATGGGGCCGTTCTTGGGCTAACAAGCTCAGTTAAACCTTCAATCGCTAAGACTGCATCACTTAAAAGACTGTCTCCGACTGGCGCTCTGCCTATTTCAATAGGATCATCCGTTATATGCAATAAACGTAACCCTTCAGGAATATAATGACCTGATACATAAGGATAATAACGAAAAACAGGCGCACCAATGACCACCGCTAAGTCATGCCCTTGCAACTTTTCTGATAAAGGTTTAATCGCAAATGGTAACCCTCCCGCATAAAGAGGATGAGTCTCAGGAAAAGCAGGACGTTCTGAAGCTGGGGCGGCCCAAACAGGGATATTTAATTTTTCAGCAAGTTTGATACCTGCATCCCATCCCTGCCCACGAGCAATCGCTGAACCATAAATCAAAACCGGATTTTTGGCAGCCATGATAGCATCAGCAAACTCTTCCAAACGTACAGGGTCATAACCGATACGCTGTGGTATAGAACGCACAACGGCGTGCTCTTCTAAAGCCGCTTTATCCCAATCATCCAGAGGAATCGATAAAAAAACAGGGCCTGCCGGTGGTTGAAGCGCCATTGCGTATGCACGCATAAATGCCGCGGGAACATCTTCCGCCCGTGCAGGTTGATAGCTCCATTTAACCCATGGTTTAGGTAAGGTTTCCGGTTCAATATTTGTCAGCCATGGTTCCATAAGTAACATTTCACGAGTTTGGTTACCCGCAGTGACAATGAGTGGCGTTCTATTCATATAAGCCGTTAAGATGTTACTCATTGCATTACTCAGTCCAGCGGAGGTATGCACGTTGACTAAAGCAACTTTACGTGTCGCTTGCGCATAACCATCAGCTGCCGCAACGGCTGAGGCTTCCTGTAAAGTTTGGATATAACGAAAATCGCTCGGAAAATCTTTAAGGAATGTTTCTTCTGTCGAGCCAGGATTTCCAAAAATAGTCGTGATATCCAATTCACGTAATAAATCGAATGTCACTTGGCGGATCGTTTTTTTCATCTTACAACTCCAATAATAACTATGGCTCTATGAGATAAATACATAAAAGACGTTGCTATTGTTGCTGACGATGAACGTAATTATCATAATAACATCATCAACAACGGTATCCTTCACTGCCAATGAACACAGGCATAATCTAATCACAGCTGAGAAGATATTTTTATTAGAATAAGTATTAAAATAATAACATTGCTGGTCATTTTTTGAATAAAACGCTTTTATCTAAAAGAGAACAGGTTTCGTTTTTTATCTTTAATACGTTTAAAATTTTAATCTATTTTTTAAAATTTAAAACTATTAAATTAAAATAATAAAATTTAGCTATCTTAAAATAACAGACTGTTAAAACATTTTATATTGATGAAAACAGAATAAGTTAAATCTAAATCATCTTTAATAGATGATAACAGGAATATAAATAATAAAAATACACGATAAAAAAGAACAATAAATAATAATGCATCTAAAAACAGATAACTTTTACACGCTACATGACTTATCGTGTCATTCACTAAAAAAACAAAAAGGTAATTCATATTAATGAGTTACCTTTTACATTAAAGAAGAGTTATGTTTATTTAAATAACGGTCATGATCTCTTTTTCAGGTAAACGCGACTTGGTTAACTCAGCATTAAAATCATCGACAGCACGGTATCCTAAAGCAACCATCGCAATAGGCTCTAACCCTTGTTCAGTCAGCGTAAATTCGCGATCAAGAATAGCAAAATCCATACCTTCCATTGGTACTGCATCCACACCTAACGCAGCAGCCCCCATTAAAAAGCTTCCTAAGTTAATAAAAGTTTGATTTTTCAGCCATTGAGACAAGTCTTTTTGCGTATTTCGATGATAATTCACAAAGAAATCCCTTGCTCCTGCCATCATCGTTTTATGTTCATCTAATGCATAACGGCCATCGAATGCTTCTTGTTCAAGTATCTTATTCATATAAGCTGTATCAACGTTAGTTTTGCTACAGAATAAGATGACATGAGACGCATCAAGTATTTTTGGAGTATTAAACGCATAATTAGCTGCTGTTGATTTTGCCATGCGTTGTTTAGCGTCACTGCTTTGCGCAATAATAAAATACCAAGGTTGGATATTAACACTAGAAGGGCTGTACCTTAACAACTGTTTAAGTTTTTCAACCACATCATCAGAAATGGTTTTAGTTGGATCAAATGATTTTGTTGAATAACGTTTCATAGCGACATCAATGATTGACATAACTTTTATCCTATCAATAACAGCAATAACAATGGGAAAGTTAATATCATAACCAATACTACCTCTTTAACAAGTACGTACATTTTTGATATATAGTCACATAATGGATACTGTAAAAAACCTCGCTATGATACTTATGAATATGATGGCTGCCCGTCGAAGCTTCATTAAAGCTGATTGATGGTAAAGGGAAAGGCATGATCCTTTACTAGCTTACTGACCAAACGTTGAGGTTTAAGGAATAACAACGTCGCCTCAAATTTATGACTCATCGTATACTCACCAAACAATTACACGGGTTGGAATCAGCGGGATTAATTCACCGAGAAGTATTTCCTGTCGTCCCCCCAAAAGTTGAGTATAGCCTGACAGAAAAAGGTCAATCTCTAAAACCTATTCTGTTGTTACTCAAAAGCTGGGGAGAAGAACATGCATTTCCCTTACTGATTTCACAAAAAAGCACACCATAATAAATCTCAAATCGTGCCATTCTTTGAATGATTAGGCGTAGATTTTCTGCATATTAATGCTTAAAGTGCATTTGCACGCTTTGGCATATAGCTTATCGACAATAAAATGATAATCAAATAGAGCATCAATCCTATTAGCCAAACCCAACCATCCCAAATAGCGAGAGTTTGATTATAAATAAGCGCAAACATTAAAGGACCGATAACACCACTTGCATTCGTCAAACTGACTAATAACCCTTGTAACGCACCTTGCTGGTGATGATTTGCTTGAACCGACATCGCCCCCTGTAATGCTGGTAATGCAATCCCTCCGCCAGCAAGCAGAATTAAAACAGGAAAAATTAGCCATCCTTCTGAAATAAATGCTAAAAAAATAAAAGCGCTACTATCTGCAATAAATCCTACAAGTACCGTTGTTTTCTCCCCCCACTTTTTGGCAATTTTTCCAGTTATAAACGCTTGAAATAGAGCATGTAAACAACCAAGTCCAGCCAATGAAAAACCAACCATCATACTGTTCCAACCAAAGCGATTCTCAGTAAACAGCACCCATACTGTTGCTGGAATTTGTCCAATCAATTGGGCTGAAAAATAGATGACCAGTAAAATTGGCATCGTTTTAAAGAGCGTCATAGACACGGAACCGGATTTAATCACGGCCTCTTTATCTTTATTAAGATTGGCATCTTCCGCAGTTTTTCCAGTTTCATTGAAGTGAATCATGACAAAGAAGAAAGTCGTTATATTTAAAAATGCGGCAATAAAAAATGGGCTATGGGGTGAAATATCTCCCGCTAATCCACCAATAATGGGACCAGCTATGAGTCCAATACCAAAACTTGCCCCTAACCTACCAAACCATTTCACTCGTTCAGAAGATGACGTGGTATCTGCTATTACTGATGCGGCGACGGCTCCAGTCGCTCCCGTAATTCCTGATAATAGACGCCCTAAATACAACATCCAAAGCGCGCTTGAAAAAGCCAATAATAAATAATCCAAAGACGCACCAAGGAGTGATAATAATAAAATGGGACGACGACCAAATCGGTCAGACATCTTTCCAAGCCAAGGTGCAAAAATAACTTGCATTAATGCATATAAAGCCAACAACACACCAAAATGATTGGCAATATTTTCTGGCGCAATAAATTCACGTAATAAGGTGGGTAAGACTGGCATAATAAGGCCAATCCCCATGGCATCGAGTAACGTAATTACCAATGCAATCTTTGCTGATTTGTTCATTTCACTCAACTCTATCACTGATAGGGAGTGGTAAAATAACTCTATCAGTGATAGAGTGTCAATCATAAATTAGGAGTTAATAATGGCAAGATTAGATAAAAGCAAAGTCATTGATAGTGCACTAGAGCTACTTAATGAGGTTGGAATAGAGGGGCTAACAACGCGTAAACTGGCTCAAAAATTGGGTGTAGAACAGCCTACATTATATTGGCACGTAAAAAATAAACGGGCTTTACTCGATGCATTAGCCATTGAAATGTTAGATAGGCACCATACTCATTTTTGTCCTTTAGAAGGAGAAAGCTGGCAAGAATTCCTACGTAATAATGCTAAAAGTTTTCGATGTGCTTTATTAAGCCATCGTGATGGGGCAAAAGTACATTTAGGGACAAGACCAACAACAAAACAGTATGACACTATCGAAAAACAACTCGCATTTTTATGTCAGCAAGGTTTTTCTTTAGAGGACGCATTGTACGCACTTAGTGCCGTTGGCCATTTTACTTTAGGCTGTGTATTAGAAGATCAAGAGCATCAAGCAGCTAAAGAAGAACGAGAACACCCTACCACAGATACTATGCCCCCATTACTACGACAAGCTATCGAGCTATTAGATAATCAAGGAGCAGAACCCGCCTTTTTATTTGGCCTTGAACTTATTATTAATGGATTAGAGAAACAACTTAAATGCCAAAATGGGTCTTAAAAGCAGCATAGCCTTTTTCGTTAATCGTCACTTCACGATAACCTATATGCCGAGTTAACCAACCTTTAGATTGGTAAAGTGTAAATAACGCAGCGCCGATATAGCCACCTAAATGGAAACGGCGTTCGCTCCAATCTAAACAGGCACAACAGACTTTACGGGAATATTTGGTTGGTAGATCTATACCCATATCATGAAAATATTGGATTCCCTTTAGTGTGATCATTTCACCATTTTCAGTGATCCATTGCTGATGACAAAGAAAATCATAAATTTTAACGGCAATCTCTCCAGCTAAATGATCATAGCAAATACGAGCTTTGCGTAAATGCACAGGCGTTGAAATTTTAGCATGCACACTATAATTCAATGATATTCCCATCATGCTCTCAATTAATTCGGCAATCTCTTTCCCCGCTAATTGAAAATAGCGATGCCTCCCTTGAGCGATTACTATAATTAACCGACTATCTACTAATTTAGATAAATGGCTGCTAGCCGTTGAAGCGGATATGTCTGCAACAGAACTTAGCTCCGTGGCGGTCCAGGCTCGACCATCCATTAAAGCACAAAGTATTTTTACTCTTGAAATATCAGACATCGCCGCACCTATAGCAGCTATTGCAGATTCAAAAGTCATATCTTGTTGAATGAGAGATTTAACCATAGTCGTTCACTTTATTGCCCAAGCAAGCGTGACAGATGCGGCCATATTATCATTGTCGGTTATTAGGATCAGTTTATTTGCATGGTCACTGTACTGCACTAAAATATTAATGCCATTTTCTGCTAACACGCGTGCTATTTCTCCGAGTTCCCCCGGCCTTTCTTGCTTTAACTGACGAATTAACGGGGTATGGATCGCTCGTACTGATAATCCAATCTGCTCTAATACAACCTTAGCCTGCTCGCCCTGTTCAACGAGAAAATGAGCATGACACTCATCGCCAATCGTAAATATTCCCCCTCCTTCTAATCCAATACCATGATGACCTAATGTTTCTCCTAGTAAGGCTAATTGACCTGCTTGATTATCTAAAACAACATGAATATCAAACATTATCATTATCCTTTTTAAATGAATATTCACGGACTAGATGAGTAATGCTGATTTTATAATAACTAAATATCGATTCTCGACCTTCTTGTTGAGCTTTCGCATGTAAAACGTGATTTTTCCATTGTAGAACCGCATCTTCATCTTTCCACCAAGATAGCGATAACATTTTTCCTGCTGTTGATAAACTTTGAAAGCGCTCAATAGCAATAAAGCCGGATACGTTAGTTAATAGGGTTTTTAACTCCTCAGCCAAAGCTAAATAGCGGGTTTGTTGGTTGGGTTGTATTTGTACTTCAAATATTACAGCTATCATATTTTTCTCCGTTGTTTATCTACGAACAGAGTAGTTCAGCCAAAAATAAACGCTTCGATAAGCAACGAAATAAAGGAAAACAACAAGACTGTTTTATGTCACACATCACACTTCTTTAAATTACTCAATATCTTCTTATTACAGCCAACCCTCAGTATAAAATTGATGATTATTTATACTTTTTTTTATTTTTCAATTTATACAGTATTATGTCAAAACCGCATGCGATTAGGCCTATCACGAAATATACCCCATTCCATTTGCCTTAATTTTTTCATATTTACTGTGTGAAATAACCTCTAAATTATCTCTCTATTAACTAAAAGTTATGGATACCCAAACAAAACTCATTGTTAAATATTAGTTAACCAAAGTAATTTAATTTTTCACTAATGTTAAATTGTTATAGTGAAAAATCTGGTAAACTAATAGAGGTAAAAATAATGATCCTAGATGCCAGTTATACATTATTAGTCGCATGTATCGCGCTATTGATTGGGATGTTTGTTGTCAAATTTACCCCATTCCTACAAAAAAACCATATTCCCGAAGCGGTTGTGGGAGGTTTTATTGTTGCTATTATTCTGTTAATCGTTGATAAAACGTCAGGATACACTTTCACTTTTGACTCATCATTACAGAGTTTATTGATGATCGCCTTTTTCTCGTCTATCGGCTTAAGCTCCGACTTTTCTCGGCTGATTAAAGGCGGAAAACCCTTGGTACTACTCACTATTGCTGTAACAATCCTCATTGCTATACAAAATACCGTTGGTATGGGTATGGCTGTTATGATGAATGAAAGTCCATTTATTGGATTAATTGCGGGTTCAATTACTTTGACTGGGGGTCATGGTAACGCAGGTGCTTGGGGACCAATTCTAGCGGATAAGTATGGTGTTACGGGCGCGGTAGAACTCGCTATGGCATGCGCAACACTTGGATTAGTTCTCGGTGGACTTGTTGGGGGGCCAGTTGCACGCCACTTATTGAAAAAAGTGACAATCCCTAAGACAACAGAGCAAGAACGTGACACTATCATTGAGGCTTTTGAGCAACCCAGTGTCCAGAGAAAAATTAACGCCAATAATGTCATTGAAACAATTTCAATGCTGATTATCTGTATCGTCGTTGGTGGTTATATTAGTGCGCTATTTAAAGATACTATCCTACAATTACCAACCTTTGTATGGTGCTTATTCGTAGGTATTATTATCCGTAATATCCTGGCTCATGTATTTAAACATGAAGTATTTGAACCTACTGTCGATGTATTAGGTAGCGTTTCCTTATCACTGTTCTTAGCAATGGCATTAATGTCATTAAAATTTGGACAGTTAGCAAGTATGGCTGGACCTGTATTAATCATCATCGCTGTGCAAACTGTTGTCATGGTATTATTTGCCTGCTTTGTTACCTTCAAAATGATGGGTAAAGATTATGATGCCGCCGTTATTAGTGCTGGTCATTGTGGTTTTGGAATGGGTGCTACGCCAACCGCCATTGCAAATATGCAAACGGTGACAAAAGCATTTGGTCCTTCACATAAAGCCTTTCTCGTTGTTCCTATGGTAGGTGCATTTATTGTGGATATTTCAAACAGTATTTTGATCAAAATATTTATTGAGATCGGTACTTACTTCACTTAATAATTCGCTTCTCTTTGGTGAGCTTCCCATAGTAAAAAATAGATGAGGAAGTTCACCACTTCGCTTTTTCCTCGCTATAAATTGCACTTATTACCGACAATTCAATAATTCATTGACTCAGTTATCTGATTATTTTTTATTTATCCGTTAGAATGCCTACAAAATGAATAGTAGGTAGGCTACATAGAATGAAATTAAGACATCTTGATATCTTTTATGCTGTAATGACTTGTGGTTCTTTAACTCGTGCAGCGGAAGTTTTGCACATTTCACAGCCAGCTGCCAGTAAAGCGCTAAAACATGCAGAGCAACAATTAGGGTTAGTATTATTTCAACGAATTAGAGGTAAATTATTACCCACGGATGAAGCTTTACTGCTCTTTGATGAAGCAAAAGAAGTTTATCGAAATTTAGATCGCCTAAGAATATTAGCACAAAATTTATCCAAAAACCCTCAAGGGAAATTGGCGATAGGTTGTTTACCAAGCCTTGGTCTGAATTTAGTTCCTGAAGTGACAGCGCTGTTCATAAAAAAACATCCGAACATTAAATTGACAATTGGTACCCACCATACTGTCGATATTATGCAGTTATTAACTCAGCAAGACTTAGATATTGGTATTGGTTTCAATTTATCCATTGAAGGCGGTATTACGGTATTACCTATCGCCGAAATACCACTCGTTTATGTTGATCACCAACAGCACCAAGGGCCGATTTCATTAGCTGATATTGACCAAAATCGCTGGATCCATCCAGGTTCAGACTCTCTTGCTCAATTATTACAGCAATACCATGAATTTTCTGTTTCTAATATTAGCGTACATACTTATCACATGGCCGCTGAGTTTGTTCGTGCTGGATTAGGTTGCAGTATTACGGATATTTTCTCTGCTGAACACACATTACCAAAATCGATGATCCATCCATTGAAAGAGGATCTACATTTAGCCGTTTCAGTATTTCATCGTGCAGATAGGCCCTTGACCAAAGCCGCCCAAAATTATGTAAACACGTTGTCACTGACCCTAGAAAAAAGAAATAAAGTAGTTAACCAAAAGTTATACTCCTGCAATGAAAACTCAATTGTTTAGTTAACTTATTCGCCGTTAAATAATAACTCTCCTGTTATTATTGGTTGCGGATAATTATGAAAAAACATGTGGTGGTGATTGGTGCAGGTGTTATTGGTCTCAGTACCGCATATGCTTTAATAAAAGCGGGTCATGCCGTCACGTTATTAGAATCAGAATCTGATGTCGGCATGCAAACCAGTTTTGCCAATGGTGGGCAACTTAGCTATCGTTATGTTGCACCTTTAGCGGATGCAGGAGTGCCATTACAAGGTTTAAGTTGGATGGGAAAGGATGACTCCCCTTTAAATTTAAAAATTCAATTTTCCCTTCAACAATGGGCGTGGCTAACCCAATTTACCCTCGCTTGTAACCGAAAGACTAATAAAATTAATGGTGCTCACCAGCTTCGCTTATCATTACTCAGCCAAGAAATAATGAATAGTTGGCGAACCAATGGTGATATTGGTGATTTTGCTTGGGAAAAATCAGGAAAGTTAATTATTCACCGCGAACAAAAAAGCTTTAATAAAGCTTGTGAAACTATTGATAGCCAATTTCAAAAAGTATTAACTCCTGCTGAAATTACTGAATTAGAGCCTTCACTAAAGAATATTCAATCACAACTCAAGGGAGCAATTTATGCGCCTGATGATGAAAGTGCAGATTGCTACTTATTCTGTAAAAATTTACTGCAATTCTTATCAACTCAAGCTGATTTTAAACTCTGTTTACAACATGCTGTGCTTTCATTTATTAAAAATAAACAAAGAATCACAGGTGTTATAACTAATCAAGGCACTATTCTTGGTGATGATGTCATTGTTTGTGCAGGTAATGGAAGTAGAGAACTATTACGTCCACTAGGTATTCATGTACCTATGCTTGGTCTAAAGGGATATAGTCTTTCAATTCCCTACCCAGAAAAAGAACACATCGTACCAAAGATTAATGTTACTGATTACGGTAATAAAATTGTTTACGCAAAATTAAATCAACAGCTTCGTATCGCAGCAATGGTAGATATTGGCTATGATAAATTAGGGTTACGTGATAACCGTATTCTTGCGCTAAAAAATATTATAAGCAAAACCTTTCCTGAATTGACGCATCTCGATGATGCCGAAACATGGTGCGGATTGCGCCCATCGACCCCCAAAGGCCCCCCTATGTTAGGTAAAACTGAATACGATAATCTTTGGCTAAATATTGGCCATGGTAGTCTAGGCTTTACATTAGCAGCGGGAAGTGCAGAGATCCTTAATCAATTAATTTCAGGAAAAACTTCACCAATCTCTTTAACTGGATTAACAAGGTAATACAAATATGATAAAGCGTAATAATCCCAAACCACGTTTAGCAGATAGCGTTGAATATGCAGGTTTAGTTTATTTATCAGGGCAAGTTCCAACTGATTTATCTGGTGATATTACCTCTCAAACCCAAGAAGTTCTCGCAAAAATAGATGCTTTGCTAGCTGCGAGTCATAGTCATAAAACTCGAATCCTTTCTGCTCAAGTATGGATTAAGGATATGAAGCGTGACTTTGCTGCATTTAATACGGTTTGGGAATCTTGGATGCCAGCTGAGTATAGTCCTGCACGTGCGGCAGTGGAAGCAAATATGGCGAGAGAACAAGTGCTTGTGGAAATTATGGTTATCGCTGCGCAAAATTAATTTTTATTAACAGCAACTGTCCAATTTTACTCACCATTATTAATGAAAACGCCTTTTTATTCTAAAGGCGTTTTTTATTCTCTGAAAAATACGATATACAAAAGAGTTTCTATTCTATATAGAACAACACCATACTATATAGTAAAAATATATATTATTAGATGCGACTACTTATCATTACTATTTTTTGTATAGGCTTGCTGTAACAGAGACATCATTACCGCTTCCTTCAGATTCAATGGAAGTGATAACAAAATACTCGGCCCCTTTCTCATCTGCCTTTTGAGAAATAGCTTTTACATAATCTGCCGATACACCATCGTTCATGACAACATTTACTGTGCCAGCAAATTTTAAATAAAGAGATTTAGTATAATTAATCTCCGTTGCACCAAAAGCGATTGGACTTAATAAGGCTAAAGATAAAAATAAAACCTTCAATCTATTCATCGTCAAGCCATCCTAAAAATTAATTGATTTATATTTTCTAGGACACTAATAAGTTACGTGTTTTTTGTCAATGACACACACCATCATATCTGTACGCTCCTTTCAAGAATAGAAATATTATTAGTACTTAACAAACAAAAGATTACCTCCTAATTTATATTTTACGCTTTATTATATTATTTCATTTATACAACGCGGATCACATCGAATAACTCATATTGAAACCGTCCACAAAAGACTGCTTATTAACCATTATTAAATAATTAATGGAGAGAAAAGTGAAAAAAACAGTTATACAGTATTTATTGTCGCAGCTCTATGATTTAGGTATTAGTGACATTTTTGGTATTGCTGGAGATTATTCATTTCCAATTAATGATGCTGTCTGTGAGCATAACGAACTACGCTGGGTTGGTTGTTGTAATGAATTAAATGCTGCCTATGCCGCAGATGGTTATGCCCGAGTAAAAGGTATCGCTGCACTCTCAACAACATTTGGTGTTGGTGAATTAAGTGCGATTAATGCCATTGCAGGTTCTTATGCCGAATATTTGCCTATTTTTCATCTCGTGGGCATGCCTTCAAGTCGAATGTTACAAAGCCAAAAATTAATTCATCATTCACTCGGCCATAGTGACCATACTCTATTCTATAAAATGTATCAGCCATTGAGCTGTGCACAGGCAATTCTTACCCCTGAAAATTGTGTCGAGGAAGTAAAAAGATTAATTACATGCGCTTTATCTGAGCGTAGGCCTGTTTATATTGGCATTCCAGCCGATTATGCACAAATGGCAATCCATACAGATATGCCATACCCACCAGCGATAAGTCCCCCCAAAAGTCATCAGGAAAATTTGGCTGTCGTAATTACCGCTATCTTAAATAAGCTGACAAACAGTAAAAAAATAAGTGTACTCCCAGGGATTTTAATTGCGCGTTTAGGGCTCGAAAATGCCGTGTTATCCCTAATCAATAAATCCAATCTGCCTTATGCTTCTATGATTATGGATAAAGGAGTATTAAGTGAAACAACCCCCAATTATATGGGAGCCTACTATGGTAAATTAATGAATCAACATGTTTATGAATATGTTGAAAGTAGTGATTGCATTATGAGTATTGGCGTCATGATGACGGATATGAATACAGGCTGTTTTACCGCGGATATTCCCGTCGAAAACCATATCAGCATTATGCCAGATCATGTCAATATTGGTCCTAATCACTACCCTCACGTTTATATGAAAGATGTGCTTAACGCTTTGCAAGAACAAATCCCTGTTTTCCATCAAATGCCCCCTAGTGTTCAACCTTTAGGTGAGACCCCCGTCACCGATAATGAATTAATATCAGCTGAATACCTCTACTCTCGATTGGAAAAAATGTTTCAAGAGAACGATATTATTATTACTGATACAGGGACGTCATTAATGGGATTACTCTCTGCACAACTTCCGAAAAACGCTCAATTCTATAACCAAGCATTATGGGGGTCTATCGGATGGTCTACTGCCGCTGCATTTGGAGCTGCTTTAGCTGCACCGCATCGTCGGGTCGTATTAATCACAGGAGAAGGTGCACACCAATTAACCGCACAAGAAATCTGTCAGTTTGCCCGTTTTGGATTAAAACCCATCATCTTCATCATTAATAACGATGGATACCTCTTCGAGCGACTCATATGTAAAAATCCCGATGCTTATTTCAATGATATTGCTCAGTGGAATTATGCTCAATTACCTGCGGCACTCGGCTGCCATGGTTGGTATTGTCAAAAAGTCACTTGCTGTGATGAACTTGACTTAGCTATTACTCAAGCTGAATCACATGATAGTGCCTCATATATTGAAATCATTACGGGGAAATATGTCGCCCCAGAGCTTGCGCATAAATTGCGCTCTTCATTAGACTCGTTATATTCAGATGAATAAATTTCAACCACTGGTCACGGAAGATAAGCTCACGGGTAAAGTGGCTAATTTTTAAACACACTTAAACATAAAATTTAAGGTTATTACTGGTTAAAAACAGCCATTTTCTCCGAACATTCACGAGAGAGACAACGTACAATTTGAGGTAGAGTCATGCCAAATTGGCACAGACTCTTTTTCTATTAACCTAATTTCTGCGAATCTTTTCCTAAATTTTTACTCATATCCATGTTTGCGGATGAATTTCTAACAAGACGTTATACAATAGGCCAACGCTGAATCACTAATTGGGCTAACTCTGTGATACTGTAACAGTGATAAGTAAAATGCAATCAGGTAATAATACTCGTAAAACTCCATAAACTCATTAAGTAACAACAGACAATGCTATGACTGACAACCAAAATTTCGAATCCCATACACCAATGATGCAGCAGTATTTAAAACTAAAAGCACAACATCCCGATATACTGCTGTTCTATCGTATGGGAGATTTTTACGAGCTTTTCTTTGATGATGCCAAAAAGGCGTCTCAATTATTAGATATTTCACTGACTAAGCGTGGGCAAACTGCGGGTCAGCCTATACCTATGGCGGGAGTTCCGCACCACGCCGCGGAAAACTATTTGGCAAAATTAGTGCAAATGGGTGAATCTGTTGCAATCTGTGAGCAAATAGGCGACCCAGCAACCAGTAAAGGGCCTGTTGAACGAAAAGTTGTACGTATTGTGACCCCAGGAACAATTACTGATGAAGCATTACTGAATGAGCGTCAGGACAATTTACTGGCTGCAATTTGGCAAGAGCCACAGGGTTATGGCTTTGCCACCTTAGATATTACTTCAGGCCGGTTTATGATCAGTGAGATCGATGATGAAGAAGCCTTACAAGCTGAATTACAACGCACTCGTCCTGCTGAGTTACTCTATCCTGAAGACTTTTCCAGTATGACTCTGATTGAGAACTGTAAAGGGCTACGTCGTCGTCCTTTATGGGAATTTGAATTAGAGACAGCGAAGCAGCAGTTAGGTCTACAATTCGGCACAAAAGACCTTATTGGTTTTGGTGTTGAAAATGCTTCCAGAGCGCTACGAGCAGCAGGCTGTCTTCTTCAATATGTTAAAGATACACAACGCACTGCACTGCCCCATATCCGTAGCATTATCATGGAAAGGCAATCCGATAGTGTTATTCTTGACGCGGCAACGCGCCGTAATCTCGAAATCACCCAAAATTTATCGGGTGGAACAGAAAATACATTAGCAGCCATTTTAGACCTATGTGTAACCCCAATGGGGAGTCGTATGCTAAAACGCTGGCTACATACACCGTTACGTCATATTCAAACCCTTAATAATCGTCAACAGGCTATCACGGCGCTACAACAGTGTGGCTTTGAGTTATTACAGCCCCTACTTCGCCAAATTGGTGATTTAGAGCGTGTACTCGCACGATTAGCATTACGTTCAGCTCGTCCCCGTGATTTAGCGCGTATGCGCCACGCTTTTGAGCAATACCACGAAATTCATCAAATTCTCAGCCAATCCAACAGCGAATATTTACAAAGCTTACAAAAACGTATTAATCAGTTTGATGAATTACAAGATCTGTTACAACGCGCTATTATTGATGCCCCCCCAGTGCTCGTACGTGACGGCGGTGTTATTGCCCCCGGCTATAACAGTGAGCTGGATGAGTGGAGAGCGCTTGCTGATGGAGCAACAGATTACCTTGATAGACTGGAAATTCGAGAGAAAGAAAAGCTCGGCATTGATACGCTAAAAGTTGGCTACAATGCGGTGCATGGATATTTTATTCAAGTTAGTCGAGGTCAGAGCCATTTAGTCCCTATTCATTATGTACGCCGCCAAACGCTGAAAAACGCTGAACGGTATATTATTCCCGAATTAAAAGAGTACGAAGACAAAGTACTAACATCGAAAAGCAAAGCATTAGCGATTGAAAAAGCGCTTTACGATGAGCTATTCGATATGCTTTTGCCCCATTTAGCCAATTTGCAAATCAGTGCGGAAGCACTAGCTGAACTAGATGTATTGAACAACTTAGCAGAACGAGCTGAAACGCTTGGCTACACTTGCCCACAACTGACAGATAAACCGGGCATTCATATTACTGAAGGTCGTCACCCTGTCGTAGAGCAAGTACTCAGCGAGCCATTTATCTCTAATCCGCTTTCGCTGTCTCCGCAACGCCGGCTCCTCATCATCACAGGGCCCAATATGGGGGGTAAAAGTACCTATATGCGCCAAACTGCGTTGATTACTTTGCTTGCTTATATTGGTAGCTTTGTTCCCGCGACTAAAGCCGTTATTGGCCCTGTAGACCGTATTTTTACGCGCGTTGGTGCTTCAGATGATTTAGCCTCTGGGCGTTCTACTTTTATGGTTGAAATGACCGAAACCGCTAATATTTTACATAATGCGACTGAACACAGTTTGGTCCTTATGGATGAGATTGGCCGTGGAACATCAACTTACGATGGTCTATCTCTAGCTTGGGCTTGTGCAGAAAATTTAGTCAATCGTATAAAATCGATGACCTTATTTGCAACCCATTATTTTGAATTAACAACACTACCTGAGAAATTAGAAGGTGCTGTTAATATCCATCTAGATGCGATGGAACATGGTGACACCATTGCCTTTATGCATAATGTTCAAGAAGGTGCGGCAAGCAAAAGTTATGGTCTCGCTGTTGCTTCTCTTGCGGGCGTGCCTAAAGAGGTCATTAAACGCGCGAAACAAAAACTTAAAGAGCTAGAGTTCATTTCCAATAATACCAATGCTAGCCATGTTGATAGCGCACAATTAAGCTTTTTAGCGCCTGAAGAACCGTCACCAGTTCTCAGTGCATTAGAGACTATCGACCCTGATAGATTAACACCGAAACAAGCATTAGATTGGTTATATCGTTTAAAGGAAATGGATAAGTAGTATGCAAGATCACGCTGAGCTACTGGCGCCTATCAGCGCGTTTTTACATTGTGAAACGCCTGATAGTTGGGTTAAAAAAGCAAGTGAGCCTGAAAGTTTACCTATACTCTTAAAAGACCACCTTTTATGTGAATTAAAAGCGGCGCAAAGCGCAATGTTTTTGATCCGTAAATATGCCGTTGATAAAGAGAGTGCCGCGACACTGCTTGCTTGGTTTAAACCTTATGAAGACTTTGCCTACGATCGTATAGGAAATGTTGATACTTTAAAGCATAAAAACCAAATATCAAAACAGATCCTAGCAAGAAAACAGTCTCCTTATAGCCAAGATTTAATTGATAAAATGGTACTCTTGATTAAAGAGGAACTTCATCATTTTTATCAAGTGTTAGAAATTATGCACCAACGAAATATTCCTTATGATGGCATAACAGCAAGCCGTTATGCTAAAGGTCTGTTTAGCCATATGAGTGGGCATGAGCCGCAAACATTGGTCGATAAACTGATCATTGGTGCTTATATTGAAGCCCGATCATGTGAACGCTTTGCTAAGCTAGCCCCTTTTTTAGATGATGATTTAGCTAATTTCTACGTCTCATTATTGCGTTCGGAAGCGAGACACTATCAAGATTATCTGCAACTAGCACAATCTATCAGTAAAACAGATATCAGTGACCGCGTTAAAATGTTCGGTATTATCGAAGCACAGCTTATTCTGTCTCCCGATAATGATTTCAAATTTCATAGTGGTGCGCCAATATAAAGCCTAAGGCGACAAACCTCTTTTGACATATTATCCATAAAAAGAAAGCCCTCAGTTTGTCGCTGAGGGCTTTGATAATCTACTGTTAACGATTTTTACATATTAAATAAGGCTTCCAAAGAAAGATCCTCACCTTGTAAAATATCTTTTAACCTTCTTAACCCTTCCACTTGAATCTGACGTACTCTTTCCCGTGTTAATCCAATTTCTCGACCAACCTCTTCGAGCGTTTCTGCCTCATAACCCAATAAACCAAAACGTCGTGCTAATACTTCACGCTGTTTAGGATTCAATTCAAATAACCACTTCACAATGTTTTCTTTTAAGTTGTTATCTTGAATTGTATGTTCTGGGCCTGATTCATTCTCATCAGATAGAACCTCAAGTAAAGATTTTTCAGAATCACCGGCAATAGGCGTATCAACCGAGGTAATACGTTCATTTAAACGTAGCATACGGCTAACATCTTCTACTGGCTTATCTAACTGTTCGGCGATTTCTTCAGCGCTAGGCTCATGATCAAGTTTTTGCGCTAATTCTCGGGCGGTTCGAAGGTAAATATTGAGCTCTTTGACGATATGAATAGGGAGGCGGATGGTTCTGGTTTGATTCATGATGGCACGTTCAATCGTCTGGCGTATCCACCACGTCGCATATGTTGAAAAACGGAAACCTTTTTCAGGATCAAATTTTTCAACTGCGCGAATTAACCCTAGATTACCTTCCTCAATGAGATCAAGTAATGCTAGGCCCCGATTATTATAACGTCGAGAGATCTTAACAACTAAGCGAAGATTACTTTCTATCATGCGTTGACGTGAAGCAATGTCACCACGCAAGGCTCTCCTAGCATAGAAAACTTCTTCTTCAGCTGTCAGGAGCGGAGAGAATCCAATTTCACTGAGATAAATTTGGGTTGCATCCAGAACACGTAAATTCGTGCTCTGGAATAAGTCCATTTCATCGTCTAGTTCTGCAACCAGATCCTCTTCTTTGAATTGACTCTCATCAAAAGCATCATCCATCATGCTGTCGTCGAGGTCATTGTATAACTCGTTAGCTTTCAGCGAACTTTGGCTCATCAGTGACTCCTACCCTTGATAATGAGGACAGAATGTCATTGCATTCTGCCCAGTTTATCGCTGCGGTAAGTAGCGCAGCGGGTTTACTGATTTTCCCTTGTAACGAATTTCAAAATGTAGCCTAACCGAGCTTGTACCGGTGCTACCCATAGTTGCAATTTTTTGCCCAGCAGCGACATCCTGCTGATCACGCACAAGTAACGTATCGTTATGCGCGTAAGCACTTAGGTAGTCATCGTTATGTTTTATTATTATAAGATTTCCATATCCACGTAGTGCATTTCCTGCGTATACCACTTTACCGGGAGCAGCAGCGAGTACAGGTTGGCCTCGTGAACCGGCAATATCAATGCCTTTATTTCCACCTTGCGCATCAGAGAAACCTTCTATCATTTTCCCTTCTGCTGGCCAGCGCCATTTTATCGATGAGCTATTTGTACTGCTTGCTGTCGTCGTAGAAGTTGTAGAAGCAGTCGAGGTTGTTGCTGTAGAAACTTGCGTTGCAGGCTTCTTATTATTAGGCAACATTTTACCCGTATTTTGACCGCTTCCATTTGCAGGATACGCATTAGTTGTTCGAAGATCAACCGGTTGCTGGTTACTATTTGATGAATTTGATGCTAATTGTCCGTTTGAGTTCACATTTCCATTACCAATATTGATCACCTGCCCAACATTTAGGCTATAAGGCTCTGGAATATTGTTTTTCGATGCTAACTCACGGAAATCATTGCCCGTTATATACGCTATGTAGAATAACGTATCGCCACGCTGTACCGTGTAAGTACTACCGCTATAACTGCCTTTTGAAATACTGCCATAGTCACGGTTATAGATAATACGGCCTTGTCCATCCATATTCACTGGGGCCGACGTGCGAACAGATGATGAAGAATTTGCAGACAAATTAGGCCGTGAAGAAGGCATCGCAATACTCGTCCCACCACTATTGCTTGATGGTGTTCTTTGAACTGTTTGTTGACTTGATTGATTTCCTTGACCTTCATTTACGCTAGTAATCGGCGCAGCTGTATGGTACGGAGTTGAACATCCAGCCAGTAATGCCCCGCCAAATGAAAAGATCACCGCCCATCGAATTCTGTTTATTGGGCTAACAATTTTCATGCATCTTCTCCCGTGAAGAAAAATCTGACATCACAACTAAATTTGCGTCAGTAAAACATTCGAGCCTATTATTCTCATCATACTTCAAGTTGCAGCATTGTTAACTAGGTTTATGCGCATAGGTCACCTCTTTTATAGGCCCTGCATCACCTAGCTACAGCTTGAATTATTTAGAACATTAAAACTCTTAAACGAAAAGTATTTGGCTTATTAAAACAGAAATATAAATTATTGAACAAGCCAAATATATCAAAAATATAACAATTTGAGATTATGACTTAATAGAAAATGCGACTTACTCAGTTTTAGAGCAGTCAAGGTCATATTTTGTCGAAGATCATCGCCACTAAATCGCTAAGCTAAGTCACCTGAAACTAAAGGAACAAAGCGCACTTTCTCTATGACATTTGCGTGATAATCATTTCCTCGACGAATAATCAACTTGAGGGCTTGGTCTTTATCCCCAACAGGTAAAACTAAACGCCCACCTTCTTTTAATTGCTGTAATAGCCGAGGAGGAATTTCACTGGGTGCTGCGGTGACGATAATCGCATCAAAAGGCCCTTTTGATTGCCATCCTTCCCAACCATCACCGTGACGAGTAGAGATATTATGCAGATCAAGTTGTTTAAAACGGCGTTTCGCCGTCCATTGTAAACTCTTCACCCTTTCGACTGAAAAAACATGGTCCGCTAAATGCGCTAAAACAGCCGTTTGATAGCCAGAACCTGTGCCTATTTCTAAAACATGATCTTGCGGTGTAACCGCAAGCAATGCGGTCATTTTAGCAACAATATAAGGCTGAGAAATAGTTTGCCCATAACCTATAGGTAATGGGATGTTATCATAGGCCTTATGTGAAAGCGCTTCATCCACAAAACGTTCACGCGGAACTCGTGATAAAGCGTCTAATAGGCGCTCATCGTGAATTCCCTGTTGGCGTAACTGTGCCAATAGTTCTTTCATGAGCCCTGTTTTCATTCTACTTTCACTCCTGATTTCTCTAGCCACTCTTCAATCAATGAATGTGCTTTATAAGCTGTTAAATCCACTTGTAAAGGCGTAATGGAGACATAACCTTGCGATACCGCCTCAAAATCGGTACCAGGCCCTGCATCGCGGATTTCCCCCACTGGCCCAAGCCAATACAGCATATTACCTTTAGGATCTTCGAGATTGTAAACCTCAGAGGCGGCATGACGACTGCCACAACGAGTGACTTTAATCCCTTTCACTTCATTGTAAGGAATATCAGGTACATTGATATTCAATATATTGCCTGCTCGCAATGGATTTTTTTGTAACAATGCCAATATGTCACAAGTCACTTTTGCGGCGGTTTCAAAATGCGTGTCACCATCAAGAGAAACTGCTATGGAAGGTAAACCTAAGTGTCGACCTTCCGTCGCTGCCGCAACGGTACCTGAGTAAATGACATCATCCCCAAGGTTAGGACCACAGTTAATGCCAGATACAACAATATCAGGCCTTGGTCTCACCACTTTGTTAACACCAATATAAACACAATCTGTCGGCGTACCTTCTTGTACTGAAAGGTCACCATTAGCCAGTGTTTGGATCCTTAAAGGTTTATCTAAAGTTAATGCGTTTGATGCACCACTACGATTACGATCAGGTGCGATCACTTGCACCTGATAATATTGGCGTAAAGCAGCTGCCAGTGTTTGGATACCAGGGGCTGTCACACCATCGTCGTTACTCAATAAAATTTTCAGCATCGGCACTATCCTGATTAATAAGTTCTCGCACCACGCTCGTTGCAAAACTTCCCGAATTAAGGAAAAAACACATTTTTAATGTCGTTTGATCAACCCATTGCCATTGAAGGTTTTGAGGTTTCATCATCATCGCCCTACGTGTTGAGGATACCCGTTCCGTTTTCATCAATGTTATCAAGGCGCGATAATTCTCTAAGCAACCCGTCTCAAAGGCTAGCGCATCTTCTTGCGTACCTAATTCACCATCACCGGGCAAAGGTGCCGTGATGCTAAGTTCAAATGTATCAACTCGGGGTTGTAATGAAGAAAATTCTTCTGTCGTTGCCACAAACCAACTGCCACGCCCTGTCAATTGAAGAGCATCACCTAATAACACTTGATTGACGGTCTGGTTCGCAATACGCTCACTCGTCACGTGGTTAAACATCGCACTGCGTGCAGCTGACAGATAAAAGCTTCGTTTGTTGCGCTCACGAACAGTAATTTCTTGATTTGCCCAGCGTAACGCTTGAGTTAAATTCTGTCCATCTCGACCAAAGCGTTGTTCACCAAAATAGTTAGGAACGCCTTGCTCTGCTATTTTCTGTAAACGCAATTCGACATCGTCAGGATCAGAAATCTCCCGAATGGTCAATTCAAATTGGTTTCCTTTCAAGGTGCCAATGCGCAATTTTCTTTTTTGTCTCGTTGTCGCAATCACTCGACAGCCATCAAGTTGCCACAAAGAAAAATCAGGTGTTTCTTTACCTGGCATCTGCAAACAGAACCATTGTTCCGTCATCGCATTGCGATCTTTTAAGCCAGCATAGCTTACTGCTCTTGCTGAAATTTTTGCGAACTTAGCGAGCTGCTCGGCAACAAATAGCGTGTTATAGCCAATCTTTTCAACACGAACCATAACATGCTCGCCTTCTCCATCAAGCTCAAAACCTAAGTTTTCCTTAACGATGAAGTCTTCAGGCTGACTTTTTAGTTTACCGAATGATAGCGGCTTACCATGCAGGTACTGTACATTCATGATTTTCACTACCATTATCTTTAACAAGTAATACTACCGCAGCACATGCAATACCTTCTTTACGACCAACAAAACCTAATTGTTCAGTTGTCGTCGCTTTAACATTAATGTCATCCATATGGCATTCTAGGTCTTCTGCAATATTGACACGCATTTGTGGAATATGTGGCAGCATTTTAGGAGCTTGTGCCATGATAGTGACATCAATATTACCGATACTGTAACCTTTTGCACGTACATGACGATAAGCTTCTTTTAGTAGCACACGGCTATCAGCACCTTTATAGGCCGGATCGGTATCTGGGAATAATTTACCAATATCCCCGAGTGCAGCAGCCCCTAAAATTGCATCCGTTACTGCATGTAATACAACATCACCGTCAGAGTGAGCTAATAAACCTTGTTCATATGGAATACGAACCCCACCAATAATGATGGGACCATCACCACCGAACTTATGTACATCGAACCCGTGCCCAACTCTCATGATTTATTCCTTTTATTTCATTTTAGAAAGATAAAATTCTGCCAGAGCAAGATCTTCTGGTCTGGTCACTTTTAAGTTATCTGAACGCCCTGAAACCAATACAGGTTGATAACCACAATATTCAAGGGCAGAGGCTTCATCTGTGATAACCGCATTTTCTTTCAAAGCTTTACTTAAACAATCCCGCAATAACAATAATGGAAAAAACTGTGGGGTTAATGCATGCCATAATGCTTCACGTTCAACTGTATGATCAATAAGAGCAGACGTTTTAAAACTCCGCTTCATTGTGTCTCTAACAGGCGCAGCAAGAATTCCGCCACAACACTCTTTTGTTGATAGCTGAATAATTTTATTTAAATCATCTTGATGCAAACAAGGACGTGCTGCGTCATGCACCAACACCCACTTATTTTGCATGCTTTCGTTTTTGGCTAAAAGGTTTAACCCCGCCATCACTGAGTCCGCGCGCTCTTTTCCACCGTTTACTGTGGTCACTCGCGGATCTTGTGCAATATCAAGCTTAGCAAAATAATCATCATCCGGGCTGAGTGCGACAACGATATGGGTGACGCTAGGGTTGAGTAACAATGCACTAATCGTGTGTTCAATGATTGTTTTCCCTGCGACTTGTAAATACTGTTTTGGGCAATCAGCATTCATACGGCTGCCAATACCTGCCGCGGGAATTATTGCAACAATTTGCGGGTTTTCCCCAATGATTGAGTTATTCATTATGTTGGATCTTACATCGAAATTAATGGCCAATCGCGATAATAATTCATGAGCAAATACGTTATTTATTGATTATTAGATGCTTTCTGATTATTACTTTCTTTGACCATTCTATAAAATGATTCGCCAGGTTTGATCATTCCGAGTTCTGTGCGAGCTCGTTCTTCAATCGCATCTTGACCATCGTTTAGGTCATTAATTTCAGCAAATAACTGCTCATTACGCACTTTTAAGCGAGAATTGATAATTTCTTGCGCTGCAACATCGTCTTTTACTCGCACATAATCATGGATACCATTTTTTCCTAACCATAGAGAATATTGCGTCCAAGCTAATACTGCGATTAATAGAAGCGTTAATTTGCCCATTCTGCCCCCTGAAATGATTTGCTAATCATCCCATAACTCAGCTCATGACGCTACTAAGAAGAAAGTAATGTCATAAAAGTCAGAGTAAATCACATATTATATGATTAAAATTCACTCAACTTAGTGTTGATCACGCTGTTTTTGTTCCGTTTCTCACTAGCAAATTATAGGGTACCTTGAATCATAAAAATCACTATTACCAATCCAAGTGAAATTTGCCAACAAAAATACGAGCGCCAAGACAATATTGATTGTACTTTCGTGCAACATCTTAATAGAAAAAGGTTATTTTATCAGCGTGAAAGTAAAAAGAAGATACCATTAAATGTGATTTAACGGCGTCGTTGATGAAAAGATGCTACTCAAGGCCATTCAGCAACATCTTTTTGAGAATAACAGATTAGGTTTTAATAACTTGTTGAGTTTTCAGCAAGTGGAGAATTTGCGTTATTGAATCAGCGATGGGCTGCCGTCCATCAATGCGTAACTCCGGCTGTAATGGCTCCTGATACGGAGAGTCAATCCCTGTAAAATGCGTTATCTTCCCCTCTCTCGCTTGCTTATACAGCCCTTTTGGATCGCGTTGTTCACAGATGTCTACTGGTGTTGCTACGTGCAATTCAAAAAATTGATTTGCTTCAAACAATTCACGAACCCGTTGTCTGTCCTCTCGATAAGGAGATATAAACGCTGTCGCAACTATCAGTCCAGCATCAACCATCAGCTTAGCCACTTCGCCAATGCGTCGAATGTTCTCTTGCCGATCTTCCTCGCTAAAACCAAGGTCTCGGCATAATCCATGGCGTACATTATCACCATCAAGCAAGTAAGTCTTAATCTCCATCTCGGCTAATGTTTGTTCAATTGCACCAGCCAATGTTGACTTACCTGAGCCAGACAGCCCCGTAAACCATAGCACTGCCCCCTTATGACCATTCGCTCGCTCTCTAAATTGACGCGTAATGGCATGTGGATGCCACACAATATGTTCATTAATCAAATCCATGATAGTTATTTTCCACCCAGCAAATCACGAGCTCCCCAGTGAGGGAAGTGGCGCCTAATTAACTTGTTCAGCTCGATTTCAAATTCACTAAAGTGATCATCTTGCCCAATGAAATCTGCTTTAATTTCACGAACGAGCCCCGCGCCTGCTGTAACATTCGTTAACCTATCAATTAAGATCATGCCGCCGGTATCCGCATTATGTTGATAATTATCCAATAACAGGGGTTCATCAAACGAGAATTCAACAAGGCCAATACTATTTAGCGGTAACTCAGTCGCGACCTTTTGCGTCAAATTATTCACATCAACTTGATATTGAATATTTTCTACCTTCGCTCGACTTCTTTTGCCTGCAATTTTGATATCTAACTGCTGTCCCTGCACCAATGGTTGTTCTGACATCCAAACAACATCGATAAGCGCTTGACGCGTGCTTGTTAGCGTATCATCCTCGGCAACAATTAAATCTCCGCGACTAATATCAATATCATCTTCCAAGACCAACGTGATGGCTTCACCGGGTATTGCAAAATGTTGTGAACCCTCGAAAGTGACAATATCTTTGATTCGCGATAACTGCCCAGAAGGAAGCACTTTAACAGACTGCCCAATATGAATTATTCCTGAAGATAAGGTGCCGCTATAACCTCTAAAATCAAGGTTAGGCCTATTCACATATTGAACGGGAAAACGTAATGCTTGCTCTGAGGCTTTTTGCTGAACTTGAACATTCTCTAAAATTTGCAGTAACGTCTCACCTTGATACCAAGGTAGATTGTGACTTTTATTAACAATATTATCGCCATCAAGTGCCGAAATAGGCACAAACCATACATTAAGGTCGATAGGCAACTCAGTCGCAAAAGACTGATAATCTTGTTTAATTTTTTCGAATACGCTTTCGCTATAGTCCATCAAATCCATTTTATTGACGGCAACCACTAAATGGCGGATACCCAGCAATGTGCTGATAAAGCTATGACGCCGCGTTTGCTCTTGAACACCTTTTCGAGCATCGATCAACAAAATAGAAAGTGAGCATGTCGATGCGCCCGTTGCCATATTTCGGGTATATTGCTCATGCCCAGGCGTATCTGCAATAATAAATTTACGCTTTTGCGTGGAGAAATAGCGATATGCGACATCAATAGTGATGCCTTGCTCACGTTCAGCTGCAAGACCATCCACCAGCAACGCAAGATCTAACTTTTCCCCCTGTGTTCCTATACGTTTACTGTCATTTTGCAGAACAGAAAGTTGATCTTCATAAATTTGCCGTGTGTCATGAAGTAAGCGACCAATGAGCGTACTTTTACCATCATCCACATTCCCGCAAGTCAGGAAACGTAATAGCCCTTTCTCCTGTTGCGCTAACAAATAAGCTTCCACACCACCTTGTTGCTTGATTTGCTCCGCAATTGTTTCATTGTATGCGACATCTGCCATAACGTTTCCCCCCTTAAAAATACCCTTGGCGCTTTTTTTGCTCCATTGATGCTGACTGATCGCTATCAATTAATCGGCCTTGACGCTCACTGGTTGTCGATATCAGCATTTCCTCGATAATCTCAGGTAATGTTTCTGCCTGTGATTCAACGGCTCCAGTTAATGGCCAACATCCTAAAGTGCGAAAACGGACTTTACGTTTAGCAATAACTTCGCCCGCTTGTAAGTCAATACGGTCATCATCGACCATTAATAATGTGCCATCACGCTCCAACACAGGGCGTTCTTTCGCAAAATAAAGGGGAACGATGTCGATATTTTCCAAATAGATATATTGCCAAATATCCAGTTCAGTCCAGTTTGATAAAGGAAAGACACGTATACTTTCACCTTTATTTATTTGTCCATTGTAGTTATGCCATAACTCAGGGCGTTGGTTTTTGGGATCCCAGCGATGAGAGCGGTCTCTAAAAGAATAGATTCTTTCTTTTGCTCGTGACTTTTCTTCATCACGTCTTGCACCGCCAAATGCCGCATCAAAACCATATTTATCGAGCGCTTGCTTCAATCCTTCTGTTTTCATGATATCAGTATGCTTTGCACTACCATGTATGAATGGATTGATCCCCAGTTTAGCCCCTTCTGGATTACGATAAACTAAAAGCTCAAACCCATAATTTTTCGCTGTTTTATCGCGAAACTCATACATTTCACGGAACTTCCACCCAGTATCAACATGTAACAGCGGAAATGGCAATTTACTCGGATAAAACGCTTTTCGCGCTAGATGAAGCATGACGGATGAATCTTTGCCTATTGAATAAAGCATTACCGGGTTTGCAAACTCAGCCGCGACTTCACGTAAAATATGAATGCTTTCGGCTTCCAGTTGCTGCAAATGAGTCAATCGTTTTTCATTCATGATGGCCTCCTTTTAAGCCAATTCCAGCACGGCGGAACGCCATCTGTTTTCCACGCCATGATGACCAAACCAAGCTAATTGTTGATGCAATGCAACAACCTCGCCAATCACCAATAAAGCAGGGGAAGGTGCTTGCTGAGCAAGTGTCTCTAATTCATGTAACTGCCCGCTAAGCACCTGCTGATTATTGCGTGTTCCGCAACCAATGACCGCAACAGGTGTGTTTGGGGAACGTCCAAACTCAATCAGTTGTTTACTGATATATTCAGCTTTTACCGTTCCCATATAGATAGCTAATGTTTGATGTCCGCTAGCCAGCGCTGGCCAGTCAAGGTCGTTACCATTATTTTTGCAATGACCCGTAATAAACGTGACGCTTTGAGCATGTTCTCTATGTGTAAGCGGGATCCCCGCATAGGCGGTTGCACCAATCGCGGCTGTAATACCAGGAACCACTTGGAAAGGAATTTGAGCTTCTGCCGCAACCTGAAGCTCTTCACCACCTCGCCCGAAAATAAACGGATCCCCCCCCTTTAATCGAACAACTTTTTTTCCTTGTTTAGCCAATTTGACGATTAATGCATTCGTTTCTTCTTGTGAAACCGAGTGATGATGAGCCCGCTTTCCGACACAGATTTTGTCTGCATCTCGTCGCACTAAATCAAGTACTTCCTCACTGACTAAGTTGTCATATAAAACAACGTCCGCGTTTTGCACAACTTGCAAGCCTTTTAACGTTAACAAGCCCGCATCACCAGGCCCTGCGCCTACTAGGATAAGTTCGCCGCTATTATCCCTTTCAGATAATTGCTTCTCTAATTGCTGTTCGGCTTCAAGGAGTTGACCTTTTTCAACTAACGAGGCAAAACGACCATTAAAGCTTTTTTCCCAAAAGCGTTTTCGTTCGCGCATGCTCGTTATCGATGATTTGACTTTTTCTCGCCACCGCCCTGCTATTTTTGCCATATGCCCTAACGAATTCGGCAACATGGCTTCAAGTTTTTCACGCAATAAGCGAGCAAGAACCGGCGCTGTTCCCCCAGATGAGATGGCGATAACAACAGGGTCTCTGTCAATAATTGACGGAACAATGAAAGAACATAATGGTTTCTCATCCACAACATTAACTAAAATTTGTTGTGACTCCGCATCATGAAAAACTTTCTCATTCAATGCAGGTTGGTCTGTTGCAGCGATCACTAGATAAGCCTTTTCGATATGAGAAAAATGATACTCTTCCTTAACCCAGATAAATTTTTTTTGCTCATAAAGACGTTGTAAAACCGGACTTAATGTAGGAGATATGACCATAAGCGCTGCATCGACTTTCAGTAACAGCTCTGCTTTACGTGCCGCAACATCACCACCGCCAACTAGCACAACTTTACGGGATCGCAGATCCACAAATAACGGTAAATATTCCATCTTACTCTTCCGGTGTTATATCACTTTTTTATGACAACGATTTAAATTGACTATATGGCGTGCAAGTTGGGTTATGAAATGCCAAAAATTCATTAGATGTAACGCAAAGGAATAAGTCATTACTGAGTCAATGGCAGAGACCAAATAGGTCAGTGAATACGGAGAAGGGTGATAACGGATGTTGATCGCTTCTTTTATACAAATATCTTGAAAAAAATGAGTTAGACTAAGATCATCAATAGAACAAAAATATAAATTATTTAGCCTTTATAAGTATTCAGCCAATTAAGACGAAACATCATGATAAATACTGATAAAAAAAAATTAACCATCAATGATATAGCAAAATTGTGCGGTGTAGGTAAATCAACGGTTTCACGTGTCATTAATCAAGATCCAATGGTTAATGAAGAAACTCGACAAAAAGTTAATCAAATAATCAAAAAATATCAATTTACGCCATCAAAATCGGCTCGTGCGATGCGAGGATACTCAAATCGTTCTTTTGGCATCATCATGACTCGTCTAGATTCTTATGCAGAAAACCAAGCTGTCAGCTCCATGCTACCTATTTTCTATGAAAATAATATCGACCCGATTATTTTAGAAACCCAGTTTAAGCAAGAGAAAATAGAAGAACATTTGAAAATGCTTGCTCGTCAAAAAGTTGACGGTATTGTGCTCTTCGCTTTTTCAGGTATAGATACCAATAAATTGGTCGAGTGGAAGCAAAAAATGGTGGTCATTGCACGACCTTTAGAAGGGTTTGTTTCAATCTGTCACGACGATGACAATGCAGTTAAAAACTTAATGCATTATTTTCATGGACAAAAAAAACATGACAAAATCAGTTATGTTGGGATCAATATTCATGATGAAACAACGGGCTTACTTCGTTATCAATCCTACTTACAATATTGCGAACAGCATCATTTAACCCCTCATGCACGTCTAGGTGAGCTAAATTATCAAAGTGGTTACCTGCTCGCTAAAGAAATAGTCACGACATCCCCACAAGCTATCTTATGCGCAACAGATTCTTTAGCATTTGGCGTTCAAAAATATTTGTCTGAACAAAAAATGACGCATATTGATGTTGCCTGTATTGGTCGCAACGACTTACTGACATTTTTATTTCCTCAAACTAAGTTTTACCGTTTAGGTTTTAGAGAAAGTGGGAAAGAAGCAGCTAATATATTGATCAAAATGCAAAAAGAAACAATTCCCCCTCAAAAAATCATTATTTCTAGCGACAGCTTAAATTAATAATTTTCAATAATTAATGATTATGACATGTGATCATCGTCTAGTTATGGGAACGTTCCCGTTTGAATAAGTCAAATAACGATATATATTAAAAAAAACGAAACCATCACGAGAAAATGAATATGTCTAGTGCCAAAGATTTAAAAGCCATTGAAGAGCTTATTGTGCTGATTGGCGGTAAAAATAATATCATTAGTGTTTCTCACTGCTTAACAAGGTTACGCTTTGTCCTTAATGATTCCAATCTTGCTGATATAGATAAAATAAAACAAATTCCTTTTGTTAAAGGCTGTTTTAATAATGCAGGTCAATTTCAAGTTATTATTGGTATAGAAGTTGAAAGCTACTATAAAACACTTTCTAATTGTTTAGAGTTAAAAACAAAAAGCAAAGATGAGGTCAAATCTGACGCCAAAAAAAACATGAGCTTTTGGCAAAGGCTGATAGCTAATTTGGCCGAAATATTTGTTCCTTTATTACCAATTTTAATTTGTGGGGGCTTACTTTTAGGTTTACGCAATGTCATCGGTGAAATGCCGATATCAGAAAATAAACCATTAACCTATTTTTATCCTTGGCTACAACCTATCTATGAATTTCTATGGTTACCTTGTGAAGCGATATTCCATTTTTTACCCGTGAGTATTTGTTGGTCTAGTACTAAAAAAATGGGGGGTACCCCAGCTCTCGGTTTAGTACTTGGTATTACATTAGTGTCACCTCAGCTGATGAATGCCTATAATTTAGGTTCCCAAGTGCCTGATATTTGGAACTTTGGATTATTTACCATTGCGAAAGTAGGCTATCAAGCTCAAGTCATTCCTTCTATTTTGGCTGGATTATTTTTAGGTTGGTTTGAAACCCGCTTACGCCGTTATATCCCCGATTATTTAAAATTGGTTATTGTTCCAATCGTTACCCTAATTGTTTCTGTTTTTGTTGCCCATGTTATTTTAGGCCCAATAGGCAGAGGGATCGGTAATGGTATCGCTGAAATAATCAAATTATTAATGTTAGGTGACTTCGCCCCTATTGGCTCTGCTATCTTTGGTTTCTTCTATTCGCCAATGGTGATTACCGGATTACATCACACAACCTTAGCCATTGATCTACAAATGACTCAGAGCTATGGCGGTACACCTATTTGGCCAATTATTGCACTCTCTAATATTGCTCAAGCATCTGCGGTTGTTGGTATTATCATTGTCAGTCGTAAAGTCAATGAACATGAAATTACTATTCCTGCGGCTATCTCGGCTTATTTAGGTGTCACTGAACCCGCCATGTATGGGGTTAACTTAAAATATGGATTTCCAATGCTATGCGCAATGATTGGATCCGCACTTGCGGGGTTGATTTGCGGTTTAAATCATGTGTTATCAAATGGTATTGGCGTTGGTGGTTTACCTGGCATTTTATCGATACAGCCTACTTATTGGTTAGTTTATCTATTTGCCATGATTGTTTCTATTATCGTTCCGATTGGGTTAACGATTATTGCCTATCGCTATAAAGAAAGAAAAGGCACGCTACAAGCTAATTAATGTATCATTAAATTTAAGGTTTATTATGAATTACTTACTTATTATTTTTTCAGATATCAGCGTGTCTGTTGAAGACAAAAATAAAAAACAACATTACTCATTTGATTTTTTAAATAATACTTATCATGACTGGTTAAACGTTGTTGAAAAAATAAAAAATGACTTTCCTCTGATGCATGGAGGTATTATAGCTCCTCCTTTTGATCCGGATGCTGAAAAAAATGCTATTATTAAAACAAAAGATAATAAAACAATTAACTTAGCAAACTTTTTCTCTGAGACGTTTAACTCTCCCTTTATTATAGAAAAAACGAACTCATTAAATCAGTTAACGAATATAGCAGAAAAATTAGCTGATAAAGAAAATGAATTTACATGGGCTATCGAATATTCAGGGCTAACGTCAGGTAAAGATGAATATTGCCAAGAGTCACTATTGACTGTTGCAAATGGTTATATCGGACTACGCGGCACATTACCTGAAATGACCGCCAGCGAAAATTACTACCCAGCAACCTATGTGGCAGGATTATATAATCAAGCAACATCCCAAATAGGTGATCATCAAGTTATTAATGAAGATTTCGTTAATGCGCCGAATGGACAATTTATCTCCCTTAGAATCGGTGACTCTGATTATATTCATCCTAATAACGTAACGACTCACCGCCTCACCCGTCATTTAGACATGAAAACCGGAGTGATGTCATCTGATTGGCTGATTGAAACTGCGGATGGAAAGCAATTGAGTATTCGCTGCTTCAAGTTTACCAATATGGCGGATATGTCCCACTATTGTCTTCACTACCAATTTACGCCATTAAATTTCTCCGCGGAAATAACCGTAGTCACCAGATTAGAAGGAAATACGGTTAACGCCGGAGTGGAACGTTATCGTAGTCTTAATCAACATCATTACCATGTGTTAAAAACAGGTGCAAAACAACAAACAGCTTACCTATTAGCAGAAACAAATCAGTCAAAAATAGGGATAGGTTTGACCTCAAATATTTATGGTGATTTTTTTACAGACAAAGACATTGTTTGCCATGTTTCTGAATCCGTGGTTGATCAAACAATTACCTTTAATGCCAAACAAAATATCAGCTATACATTAGAAAAATGTGTTGCTATGACAACCTCTACCGCCTACCCACATCATTGGCATGAAATTGTAAACTGGCAACTTCCTACCTTAAAAGCGCAATTATTAGAGACTAAACAAGCATGGGCAAGCTTATGGAATAGCGCTGATATTGTTGTTTCAGGCGATTTAATGACGCAAAAATTGTTGCGTTTACACACCTACCATCTGCTTGCATCGGCTTCACCATTTAGTAATGAAAAACATCAATTAGATGTATCTGTAACAGCAAGAGGCTTACACGGCGAAGCCTATAGAGGGCATATTTTCTGGGATGAAATTTTCATACTGCCTTTTTATATCATGCATTTTCCTAACACCGCTCGCCAACTTTTACTCTATCGCTATCATCGTTTAGAAACGGCGCGTTCAGCAGCCAAAGCGGCAGGTTTTCAAGGAGCCATGTTCCCATGGCAATCAGGGCATGATGGTAGTGAACAAACACAAGTGCTACATCTCAATCCACTCTCTGGACAATGGGATCCGGATCATAGTTGCCGTCAACGCCATGTTTCATTAGCGATTGCTTACAACGTCTGGCTATATTGGCGCAATACTCTTGATCATCAATTTATGGCGGATTACGGTTTAGAATTACTCAATGAAATTACCTTATTTTGGGTAAGCCTATGCCAATTTGATGAACGAGATCAGCGTTTTCATATTAGTGGCGTTATGGGACCTGATGAATTCCATGAAAAATATTCTGACTCACAAGAAGGTGGTTTAAAAGATAATGCCTATACCAATTTAATGGTCGCATGGCTATTTAATGAAATAGTGACACTGTATAGCAATAGCCACTTTACCCATAAATTCACTGAATTGGGCTTTGATGCAGATCTCATCCAGCAACTTAACCATATTAGAACCCAACTGGCCGTTACGCTTAATCAAGATGAAGTGATTGAACAATTTTCAGGTTACTTTTCGTTGAATGAATTGGATTGGGAAAGCTATCGCCAAAAATATGGCAATATTTATCGTATGGATCGGATATTGCGTAAAGAAAATAAGTCAGCCGATGATTTTAAAGTCGCTAAACAAGCCGATACGCTGATGTTATTTAATAATCTAGATAAAGCGACCGTCAAATTCTTAATTGAGTCTCTAGGCTACTCATTGTCTGACGATTTCGCTGAAAAAAACCTTCAGTATTATCTTGAACGAACGTCTCATGGTTCAACGTTATCTCGTATTGTTCATGCCTATTTAGCCGAACAAATACAAAGACATGACCTGTCATGGAAACTTTATCAGGATGCCTTATATTCAGACTACAATGATATTCAAGGTGGAACAACTGCTGAAGGAATTCATACCGGTGTCATGGCCGCAACGTTAAATACCACGATTATGGCTTATGCGGGTGTGGATATTCGTCAAGATACTCTCAATATTACACCATCATTGCCAAACCAATGGCAGAGACTGAGTTTCCATCTAAACCATCAAAATGTTTTGTATCACATTAACCTAACTCATAATGACATTACTGTTACGAGCGATAAAGCCTGCATAATATCCATTAATCATCATCAATATCACCTTATTGATAACACGGCTTTTTGTTTAAACTTCAATGAGGATAAAACTAATGGTTAAAGGTCTGATATTCGATTTAGATGGCGTTATTGTGGATACCGCTGGCTATCACTATTTAGCATGGAAGAAATTAGCGAATGAAATTGGTATTGAAATTAATGAAGAGTTCAATCAAACCTTAAAAGGTATTAGCCGAACAGAATCATTAGATAAAATATTAAATTATGGTAATAAGCAAAACCTTTTTTCTGCTCAAGAGAAAAGTGAATTATCAGAAAGAAAAAATAACTACTATGTGAAGTTATTGGATAACATTACGCCAAAAGATATTTTACCTGGTGTGTTAGAATTAATTGAACAGGCCTATCAATACAATATTCCTTGTGTTATCGCTTCAGCATCTCAGAATGCACCAATGATATTAAAGAAATTAAATATTGATAATTATTTTCAAGCTATTGTTGACCCTAAATCCTTAGCAAAAGGAAAGCCTGACCCAGAAATATTTTTAAAGGCAGCACAACTTATTCATGTCCCCGTAGAATTTTGTGTTGGCTTTGAAGATTCAATAGCAGGAATACAATCTCTAAAGAAAGCAGGGATTTATGCTATTGGCATTATTGCTGAAGGGTTATTACCCGAAGCAGATCTGGAAGTAAACTCATTGACTGAAATAAATATACAGACACTACTCCAATAATAAAATATCAAGTGGGAAATATATTTCCCACTTAGGTATAAAAGGAATAAAGAATGAATATGAAACTACTCGCTATTGCTATTAGCTTGGGATTAACTGTACCAACAATAACCTTAGCTAATACAAACTCTCTATCAATAGAACAACGTTTAGCCCTATTAGAACAACGAACCCTTGCAGCTGAAAAAAGAGCCGAACTTGCTGAACAAAAAGCTGCCCATTTAGAAAATGTATTAAAGAATAATACTACGATTAGTCAACCAACTAATGACCAACAAATAGTGACTAAAAAAACACCTGAAGCGCCTAATTTAATTGAAACCAATAGTCAATATGGAACCCTTAAGTTGTATGGTGATGTCGAATTTAATACAGATATTGCTAGTAAAAAAGGACAACTTACTTCAATTAATACCCAAGCAGGAAAAGACAAAGATTTTGGTGACTATGATAAATGGGGAATCAATGGACGAATTCTAATCGGTTTAGATGGTGAACGAGTATTAGATAATAAAAACTATGCGGGTTTTTCTGTCCAACCTCTCGCTAAAATTGATGGAGATGTGAGCTTAGATGATGCTGAATTTCATTTTGGTAAAAAAGAGAGTTGGCAAATAAAGCTCGGTCGCTATGAAGCCTATGATATGTTCCCATTAAATCAAGATACCTTTGTTGAGTATTCAGGCAATACCGCCAATGACACCTATAGCGATGGGTTTGGCTACATTTATATGATGAAAGAAGGTCGAGGAAGAACCAATAGCGGCGGCAGCATGATGTTTAATACGAAATATGACAATTGGTATTTCGAAACAAACCTGCTTATTGAAGATGGTACCAGTATCTTTAGCAATAGTGAGTACCACGGACGAAAACTGATTAATAAAAAGAATGTTGTCTATGTCCGTCCTGTTATCGCTTGGGAAAAAGATAGCTTTAAAATTGCTGCTGCGCTAGAAAGCAATATCGTGAATAATGCCTATGGTTATGAAGATAAAAACACAGGCCAATTTAAAGATCAGTCTAAACGCAATGGCTATGGCTTAACATTGGGCTGGAATAATTTAAAAAATGATCCAACCAATGGCTTGACGATAAATTGGAATACCGCCTATTTAGATGCCAGTCATGAAACTGATTTTACGACAGGTGCAAATATTCTATGGCGTCGTTTACAGTTAGGGTATATCTACGCTCATAATGACATCAAATCCTATGCATTAAATTATGATAACAATATTGATAATGAAGTCATCTTTGGTCCTGGCAAATATGATATTCATACCCTTTATACCTCTTATGAGTTACCGGATATACTTGATATGAATAATTTTAAAATTTATATCGGGGCATACTATTCAGTCATTGATGGAAAAGATATTGAAGTGAAAAATAGCGACAAAGATCGTTACGGCACAAGAGTGAGATTTAAATACTTATTCTAGAATAGATTAATGATGATATTGAGTGGCTAATTTAGTAGTCAGCCACTCAATATATTGATATCGCTTAACCTTCATGAAGCCCACATTCTCTCTTTAAACCAAAGAAGCGGGTTTCTTCTTCACTCATACCCGGTTCCCATTTTCGAGTGGTGTGGGTATCCCCCACGGACAAATATCCTTGTTCCCACAATGGATGATAAGGTAGGTTATGCTGTGTCAGATACTCATGTACTTGCCGATTATTCCAATCAATAACAGGTAAGACTTTAAATATCCCTTTACCTATATTCAATACCGGCAACATAGCACGACTCGCCGACTGCTCTCTACGTAATCCAGAAAACCAGCTTTGTGCTTTCAATTCCTGCAAAGCACGGTTCATCGGCTCAACTTTATTGATTTGATTATATTGCTCGATTCCTGATAGTCCTTGTTCCCATAAGCGCCCATAAACAGCCTCTTGCCAAGCAGGAGACAATGGCGAACGGTAAACATGCAAATTTAACCTCAGCCTTTCCGTCAATTCCTCAATAAAACGATAGGTTTCAGGGAAAAGATACCCTGTATCGGTGAGGATCACTGGAATATCAGGAATGACTTGAGTGACCATATGTAGCGTTAAAGCGGCTTGTATTCCAAAACTCGATGACAATACAAACGCTGTAGGTAAATGGTTCATTGCCCATTCGATTCGTTTGATAGCATCATATTTTTCTAACTGGGTATTAAATGCAGATAAATACTCGTCTTGTTCTGCTTTGTCTAATTTTAATACCTCAGCGAGTTCAAGCTGGCTCATACGGCCTCCTTAACCTCATAGAAATCAACCGCAGAGTTCAGCACCGGCTTCACCACATCCGTGCGTATTAAGAAATCACCAAATCCTTCTTGTGCTTGACGCCCTCTAGCCCAATCACCAATCAAGGTATCTAAAAGAGATAAAATTTCGGCTGAACTAATGTTTTCACGATACATACGAGGAATGCGAGTACCAATCCGGTTTCCCCCTAAATGTAAATTGTATCTGTCGAGTGCTTTACCCACGAGCCCAACTTCCGCCAGCATTGCTCGACCACATCCATTTGGGCACCCCGTAACGCGTAAAACAATATGCTCATCACCAATGCCGTGTGATTGCATGATTTTTTCAACCTCAGTAACAAATTCAGGTAAAAAACGCTCGGCCTCTGCCATCGCCAGTGGACACGTTGGGAAAGAAACACAAGCCATTGAGTTTTCACGCTGCGCAGTCACTTCTGCACTCATCAAACCATGTTCACGGGCAATCGCCTCAATACGGGCTTTTTCCGTTTCAGGTACACCAGCAACAATTAAATTTTGGTTTGCCGTTAAACGAAAATCCCCTTGATGAATTTTTGCAATTTCTGCTATACCTGTCTTTAAGGGCTTATTAGGTAAATCAATCAGGCGGCCATTTTCAATAAATAACGTTAAATGCCAATGATTATCTATCCCTTTTAGCCAACCAATTTGATCACCACGTTGAGTAAATTGATAAGGCCTAATGGTTTCAAATGTCACTCCCGAACGCCGTTCTACTTCTTGCTTAAATGTTTCTACACCAACCCGTTCAAGAGTGTATTTTGTTTTGGCGTTTTTACGTTCAGTACGATTTCCCCAGTCGCGCTGAGTCGTCACAATCGCTTCCGCAACAGCTAACGTATCCTTCAAATAAATAAACCCGAACTCACTGGCTAACCGTGGAAAAGTCGCTGTATCACCATGAGTCATGGCTAGGCCACCACCAACCAGTACGTTAAAACCGATAAGCTCACCATTTTCAGCGATCGCCACAAAGTTCATGTCGTTAGCATGTAGATCTACATCATTTAAGGGTGGGATCACTACCGATGTTTTGAATTTTCTCGGTAAATAGGTTTTCCCTAATATAGGCTCTTCATCTGTGGTTGCGACTTTCTCTTTATCAAGCCAAATCTCCGCATAAGCATTGGTTTTAGGCAATAGATGCTCCGATATTTTTTTTGCCCATTCATACGCCTGCTGATGCAACTCAGACTGCACAGGGTTAGATGTACATAACACATTACGGTTGACATCATTGGCCGTTGCTAAAGCATCCAACCCGACGTGATGTAACATCTGATGCGCTGGCTTGACATCCCCTTTTAAAATGCCATGAAATTGAAAGGTCTGCCGATTAGTAATACGCACGCTACCGTACAACGTATGTTCAGAGGCGAATCTATCGATGTCCAACCATTGCTTTGGCGTAATAATTCCACCTGGTAATCGGCAGCGTAGCATCATCGCATGGCGAGGTTCTAATTTTTGCTCCGCCCGTTCCGCGCGAATATCGCGATCATCTTGCTGATACATACCGTGGAAGCGAATGAGCAGAAAGTTATCCCCCTCAAAACCCCCACTCAGCCCATTTTTAAGGTCTTCTTTGATAGTTCCACGCAGATAATGACTATTATTTTTCATACGCTCACTATCAGCCAGTTTGCCTTCTACGACCAAAGGCCCGTATTTTTTATCGCTCATTAGTAGACATCCCTCTGATACCGGCGCTCTACGCGCAGCTCACTCAAAAACTCATCTGCCGATTCACTATCCATGTTGCCGTATTGGCTAATAATATCCAACAACGCATGTTCCACATCACGTGCCATGTGATTCGCATCGCCGCAGACGTAAATATGTGCGCCATCTTCAATCCAGCGCCATACCTCTTCCCCTTGTTCGCGTAACTTATCCTGTACATAAACTTTTTGGGCTTGATCTCGAGACCAAGCTAATGAAATGTTGGTCAATAAGCCATCTTTGACATAGCGCTGCCATTCCACTTGATAGAGAAAATCTTCAACAAAGTGAGGATTACCAAAAAACAACCAGTTTTTACCTGTCGCTTGTTCATTATCACGTTGCTGCATAAAGGCTCTAAATGGAGCGATACCGGTTCCTGGGCCTATCATAATGACAGGTTTCGAGGTGTCAGCTGGAAGGCGAAAGTTATCATTATGTTCAATGAATATACGTACCTCGTCACCTTCTTTAAGGCGATCAGCTAAAAAACCAGAAGCGCCACCCGTACGAGCTCGTCCATCAATGTCATAACGTACAACCCCTACAGTGACATGTACTTCATCCTCTGTTTCAGCTTGTGAAGAGGCAATTGAATACAGTCTTGGAGTAATCGGCCGAAGAATATCAACAAACTCTTGGGCTGTCGGCTGAGAAGCAGCCTGCCTAACCATATCAACAATAGGGGTTGTCTGAGCGTAATGTAACAGTGCTTGTTTATCGCTGATCAAACCAAGTAATGCATCGTCTTTTGCTAAATTGGCATATTTTTCAACAATTAGATGTGTGTTTTGAGTCAGTTCTAAATGGTGTATCAATGCATCACGTAATGGATATGATTGTTCAGCCACCTGAACTGGTTCATCACCTGTCAGCCATAATAAGCCTATCAATTCATCGACAAGGGCTGAATCATTATCGAACCACACACCGAGAGCATCTCCCGGTTGATAACGTAACCCTGAATCGCCAAGGTCGATTTCAATATGACGAACATCTTTTAGCGATCCACGCCCAGTAATTTTTTGATTGACGAGTAATGACGCGGTCAGAGGCGCTGTCTTTGTATAAGGCGATGAATGTATTTCATCAACACTGCCCGCTTGGGTTACCACCAATTGCTGATCACTTTGCGTAGGCACTCGCTCTTTAAGGCGCTGCGTCAAATCCTCAATCCATGCTTCAGCGATGGATTGATACTCGACATCGGCATCAATCCTCTCAAGCAATGATGTCGCGCCTAATTGCGATAATTGAGTATCAAAATCTTTCCCTGCTTGGCAAAACTTTTCATAAGAAGAATCACCTAAAGCAAAAACAGCATATACCGTACCACTCAAATTGGGTGCCTTTTTAGAATGCAAGTACTTATATAAAGCAACCGCTTCTTCGGCTGGCTCTCCCTCTCCTTGAGTTGATGCTACGACGACTAACACTTTTTCTTGTGAGATTTGTTTAAATTTATAATCTCCCGCGTTAACTAAGTTGACATTCAGTTTTTCACTTATGAGTCGTTCTCTCAGTTGCTCAGACAAACGTCGAGCATTCCCTGTTTGTGAAGCTGAAATAATCGTAATAGTTTCATCTTGTGGTACTTCAGCACTCATAGGCACGTTAGTGACTGTATTTTGATTAACCATTCCCCACAAATAACCAGACAACCAAGCGAGTTGGTGAGATGAAAAGTCATCGACAGCCGTCTGCAAACGTGAAAGTTGTTCCACCGATATTGGCAATGCCGATATGGGAGACTGTTTTTTTGTCATTATTCTATAACCCCAGAGTTGCTTATCTAAAATTACTACCCCGATAGTTTGTCAGGTTATAACACCCTTGCTAAACGGGATAAGAAACGATCGCCATAACTAATAGCTAAAAAGCCTAATGAAAATAGCTAGTGAATCATACTCATAAAAATGGTTAGCAATAATTCGATAAAATAAGATGCTCCGAGCACAAATTTCAGTAGAATACACTGCGTTTTGATTTATACGGAGTTGGTTATGAGAACAAGTATCTATAAAGATTTTCATTTTGAAGCAGCCCATAGGCTTCCTTATGTTCCTGAAGGTCACAAATGCGGGCGCCTCCATGGACATTCTTTCATGGTGAGACTAGAGCTCACAGGTGAAATCGATGAGAAAACAGGCTGGCTAATTGATTTTAGTGATGTTAAAGAAGCGTTTAAGCCAATTTTAGATCAGCTCGATCACTATTATTTAAATGATATTGAAGGCCTCGAAAACCCAACCAGTGAAGTCTTGGCAAGTTGGATTTGGCATAAAACCAAACCCCTATTACCTTTATTAAGCGCCGTAACGGTGAAAGAAACCTGTAATGCTGGATGTATTTATCGCGGCGAATAGTCATTCACTGATATGCCGTGAACATCGCGGCACATCAGGCGATATTGAGATATTTGTGTGTTTGAATGGAAAGTCGCCAATTTCGCGCAATACAGGTATCAATACATAGCTTAGTGGCTGCGCTTTTTTGGCTAATCGGCTGTAACGCAACAACCGCAGCACTTTTTTCTGTGCGTTTTGATAATAAATTATCCAACTCTTCAATATCTTTTTCACGCGCAACTGGATGCTTGATTTCATTCGCTCGATTGATTGACTCCGTCAGTACCTGTAACCCACCTTTCATAGCCACTTTTGGCGACACCGTCACCCAGGTTTGACTGGAACATTGAATAGGATACGTACCACTGGTTTCAATTTGACATTGATAACCTTGGTTTTCTAATTCCGTCGTCAGAGGTACGAGGTCATAAATACATGGCTCGCCACCCGTAATGACAATATGTTTTGCCGTATACCCTTGCTTATGCATAAGAGCAATCAATTCATGGCTATTGGCTAACGACCATGAATCTGTATCCATCGTTTTCACGACGATATCGCCAAGTGTTGTTTCTTTGTCAGCGTCTTTATCCCAAGTATGTTTTGTATCACACCAGCTACATCCCACAGGACAGCCTTGTAAGCGAATAAATACGGCGGGAACGCCAGTAAACACACCTTCCCCTTGTAACGTTTGAAAAATTTCATTAATTGGGTATTTCATAATTCTCTCTAGCATTGTCAGCTTCATGCGTATTATATACCCTAACGCATGCAAGTTGCATGCGGACGACAACGAGAATGTCCCATTCAACTGCACGCGTTATTCGTTCAAAATCTTTTCGCCTCGTGAACTTCATATAATTTGGTGTATGGCGCGTATATTGCAAGATATCTATCCCGCGAACCATACGCTTTATGGTAATGTAATCAGCTTGGTTTCAACAAAGTGCATCTAATAGAGAAAAAACCGGAACAATATTCGGTAATTTTAAGACAGGAAACAAAATGCAAAGTAGTAAAACAAATCAACTCAGAAAGGGATTGAGTGTCAGACACATTCGCTTTATGGCTTTAGGGTCAGCGATTGGTACCGGCCTGTTTTATGGTTCTGCGTCAGCAATACAAGCAGCAGGCCCAGCCGTTTTAATTGCTTATATGATTGGTGGGGCCGCCGTTTTTATGGTCATGCGCGCGCTCGGTGAAATGGCTGTTCATAACCCTGTTCCAGGCTCATTCTCCCACTATGCAAGCCATTATATGGGCCCACTAGCTGGCTTTTTAACTGGTTGGAACTATGTTTTCGAAATGCTTGTTGTCTGCCTAGCGGATATCACCGCTTTCGGTATGTATATGGGCTTTTGGTTCCCGCATGTAGACCAATGGATATGGGTGCTAAGCATTGTGTTATTTATTGGTGCACTAAACCTATGCCACGTTAAAATATTCGGCGAGCTAGAATTCTGGTTATCCATCGTGAAAGTCACGGCGATCATTGCAATGATTGTCGGTGGTGCGTTCTTAATGTTTTATGGTTTTGGCAAAGAAACTGACCATGCTGTTGGTATTCAAAACCTCTGGGAACACGGGGGTTTCATGCCGAATGGCATCGCGGGTGTCATCGCTTCTTTAGCTATTGTCATGTTTGCATTTGGTGGTATTGAAGTCATTGGTATCACAGCAAGTGAAGCACAAAACCCAGAAAAAACCATCCCGAAGGCAATCAATGCCGTGCCGATTCGTATCTTGTTATTCTATGGATTAACACTCTTTATTTTAATGTGCATCTACCCATGGAACCAAATCGGGCAAAATGGCAGTCCATTCGTACAAATTTTTTCTAGCTTAAATATTACTTCTGCTGCCAACATACTTAATATCGTGGTGATTACCGCGGCGATTTCCGCCATTAACAGTGATATTTTTGGTGCGGGTCGAATGATGTATGGTATGGCTCAAGATAAACAAGCCCCAAGAGTTTTCACTAAACTCACCCGCAATGGTGTACCTTGGGTGACCGTGCTTGTGATGTCCGTTGTCATGCTCCTCGGTGTCTATCTAAATTACCTTCTACCTGAGCGAATTTTCGTGATTATTGCGTCAATTGCGACTTTTGCAACTGTCTGGGTATGGTTAATGATCTTGCTTTCACAAGTTGCGATGCGCCGACAAATGAGCAAAGAAGACGTTAAGAAACTTAAATTCCCAGTGCCATTCTGGCCAATAGGTCCTGCAATAACAATTGCATTTATGGTATTTGTTATCGCATTACTTGGCTTCTTTAAAGAAACACAAGTGGCTTTACTGGTTGGCTGTATTTGGGTTGTAATACTCACTGTCGCCTATTTTATTATGCGTTCATTCCAACATAACCAAACAAATAACAATTAACCATAGCGCATTAAATAGAACACAACATCAAATAACGCCCCTGCTAAACTTCAGGGGCGTTTTATTTTAACTTTCTAATTGCAGAGCTTGATCAAGGTCTGCTATCAAATCATTAACGTCTTCCAACCCAATCGATAATCTAATTAAGCCATCACTAATACCATAAAATAACCGTTCTTCAGGTGTATACGTCGAATGAGTCATACTGGCGGGATGCTGTGCTAGAGATTCACAATCCCCTAAACTTACAGCCCGAGAAAACAGATTTAAGCGGTTTAAAAAACGCTTACCTGATTCAATCCCACCTTTTATTTCGCATGCTATCATCCCACCTGGCAGCTTCATCTGCCGGCAGGCCAATTCATACTGTTTAAAGCTATTTAAACCAGGGTAGACCACAAACTCAATCTGCGGATGGGATTCTAAATATTGTGCGATTCGCTGAGCATTTTTCACTATACGCTCCATGCGAATAGGTAACGTTTTCATCCCGCGTATAATCAAACTCGCATCATGTGGCGATAAACATGCCCCTGTCATATCTTTTAAGCCAACTAACCTAATTTGTTTGGCTATCTCTTTTGTCGTAATCACTGCGCCAGCGACGACATCACCATGGCCACTCATGTACTTAGTCAGCGAGTGAATAACAATATCAACACCTAATGTTATTGGCTTTTGTAAGTAAGGGGTACAATACGTATTATCCACGACGACCATGATATTATTTTTTTTAGCTAGCTCACTGACGGCTTTTATATCCACTAAACGCATATCAGGGTTAGCGGGTGATTCAAAGAATATCATGCGCGTATTTTCGCTGATTGATTGCGCTACAGTTTCAAGGTTGCTCATATCAATATGACGCACATGAACACCAAATCGTTCCAATCCGTGATGAAAGAAAGAATAAGTGCAACCATAAACAGTCATATCGACCAACAATTCATCCCCAGGATTCATTAAAGACCAAAAAGTTGACGTAATGGCCCCCATACCTGAAGAAAACACAATCGCGGCTTCTCCCTCTTCTAAATCAGCAATTCTCTTTTCTAATAAATCTAAGGTTGGGTTATTAATTCTTGTGTAGATAAAACCTTCTTTCTCACCACTAAAACAAGCTGCTCCCTCTTCTGCATCTTTAAACGAATAGGTTGCAGTTTGGTATATAGGTGGTATTAATGAACCTTTATTTTCCCTCTGGTTATAAAAGCTGTGTATTATACGAGTATCAAATGCATTTTTTGTATCTAAGCTCATACCACTCTCCTAAAATTACTTGTCACTGGATTGAGGTATCCTAGACCCCATAATCTGCAAGGTCCTTAATAGGATGCTCACTCCCCGTAATGTATTTGGATCTTTTAATAAGCTATAAACCGAACGAAAACTTTGATCTTTATTATCATAAATAGCTTCCATCTTAGCCATGTTATACGCTGTTCCTAACTCCCAAACCGGCGTTAACGTGTCTTCAAATGAATTAGCTAATTTTTCAACTGTGCCTAAATCGAGAATATCCACAAGGTCAGACAGTAAAGACAACAGGTCAACAATATTGTCCAAACGTTTTAAATGTAGAAGTGGTGAAATTTTTTCAGCTAAATGATCCGCAGACTCTGAATTAAGTAATTCAATAAGTTTCGCTTGTGTATTTTCATTTGACATCATCATGACCCTCCTACACTAATCCACGAATAGCAGCCCAATAAATTCCCCTATTGAAACCATTTCGGAGCAATCCCCCCACTTTAGTCGCAGGTATCGGCAACACATCATGTTTATAGTCGTACTGTAAAGGCATCCCTGCATTTAACCCCATTTGTGCAACAGCTTGAACTCGGCCGTCATAAATTGCCGCTGGGTAACCGTAAGTCAATTCGCCAACGATATTATCAGCGATAATTGCAGCCTGATTATGGCAGCTACCACCCGCCTTACTTATGGGTAAATCAACAGTGTCACCAATAACATAGACACCTTCCGTACCGTAAACTTGTAGCGTTTCATGATCAGTTGGCAACCAACCTTCACCATTATTATGTTCACTTAAACCTGTATTCACGACGGCTTCTACCGCAGTAATTGGCGGCGTACTAATTAAAATATCAAAAGGCTGTTCATCACCTTCTTTTGAATAAGCGACCTTTTTATCTGGGTCAACTTTACTTAAAGTAAAGCCACGTTGAGATTTAATATTCTTTATATTAAAAATTTCAGGAATCGCTTCACAAACAGGTTGTTGAAGGAAAAGACAATTACGTAATAATTGAGATACTGTAGGGTAAGTATAGACAATCTCAATATTATCTCTCACACGCCGCTTACGTAAAAATTCATCTAGCATAAGCGTTGTTTCCATGGGCGCAATACCGCATTGATGAGGGACATTCGGTGTTTCAGGAAAAGATACCGTTATAAAAATCCGACCTTTTTCAATTTTAGATAATTGATCGGCTAATTTTCTCGCGGGATCATAAGCATAAAAATGATGACCTATTTCTTTTAATCCTTCAATTCTATCCGGTCTAGGAACACATCCTGTTGCAATAACAAGATAATCATAATTTAAAACTTTACCACTACGTGATTTTAACTCTTTATTTTTAAAATCAAATGCATCGATTTTATCGATAACCAAATCTATTTCTGGCCTTAATAATGAACGCTCATGACGACTTAGCTCATCTTTAAAAAACAAATTAAATGCTATATACATAAAGGCAGGTTTGTAATAATGAATAGGATTATCAGTAACTAATGTTATTTTTATTTTCTTAGCAAAAATATCGCTATTTAATTTCCTAGCTAAAATGTTGGCTAACATTGTACCACCTGTCCCACCACCAACTATTATGATATTTTTCATATTATTAACCACCTATATTTAAATAGTTTTTAAATAGACAGCGTATGACTAAGTAAATATAGCTGATATTCAATAATTCGCCACTCATATATTTGGCAATTAATGTTAATTTAAAAAATATATATTAATCACAATGATAAATATATCAACCGATGGAGAATCAATTTAATTATAATTAATCATATAATTTATCACTTAATGAAATAATAATATTCTTTTTTAGATTTGTTTATTACCCCCTCTGTAACGACCAACAATTTAACAATGAAATAATACATCTTATAAAATTTTTTCATCTCCAATATTATGGATAATAAGATAGTGTTACTTATCTATTGCTCTATACATCTCTTTATAATCGCAATATGCCGTTAATCCCTATCTCAAATATCAATAGCCAAATCGTCTCTGTATTGGCAGTAATTGGTTTAATGATACCTTTACGATAAAAGATTCGAGATGCAACAATGAACGGGATGGGGGAGCTATTTTTTGCTCTTATCAATATTAACTTGGCTATTACTAACCGGTTTCTTAATCGGGGTAACGAGTCTATCGAGAAAAGTGCTATAAAGAAGAGTTGAAGATATTAAACTCCCTTCTGCATAATAAGAATACCACTAAAGTATAAGGTGAAAATAACAATTAGAAAAAGAGACGGTTAACGCCAATAAAACTAAACGAGTTCAAATTGAGTTATAATCGGGTTATGGTCGGAAGCATCGGTATTTGTAACGTAGCTATCCTTTACCTTCAGCCCTCTATAAAATAAATAATCTAAAGGTCTTCCAAAGGCTTTAGTTCGTTGGTCATGATCATAGCCAACTTCTTTTAACCCAACACTCCTCACAAAGCGTTTTAATGCATTCACTCTTTGCCGACTCCAAGCATTAAAGTCACCAGCTAGCAATACAGGACCAACATGTTTAGCAATGTGGTCACCTAATTTACTTAATTGTCGTGTGTAAACATCGACCCCAAAACTAAAGTTAATCGCATGTACATTCGCTACCATCAGATGCTTTCCATTCGGCAGCGGATACACCGTTATTAATGCAGATTTTGCTAAACGCAATAAAGGCTCTTTTTCTCGTAGTGGACAACAATATATAGGATGAGAAGTCGCAAGTGTCATTACGCCAGCAGGATGCGGAGAGAAAGGCAAAGCAGGCACTTGGTCTGCAATTAATTGATGCGATGCCGCAAATGAAACAAGCTCTGGGGACATTTGTGCTTCTTGCAGTAGGATCAGCTTTTTACCTTTAACAAGCTCATCTAGCACAATCTTCCAATTTGGACGTTGCTGCTTATAAATATTCCATGTCAGAACATCTAAGGTTTCACCTGCTGCAAATAAAGGTAATCCGACGGGTAGTGATTCTCCTAACATATGTACAGGCATGGGTTGGATACGTTTAGCGGGTTGACCTGCAATATATCTAACAGAATAGGTTCTTTTCGCCACGTTTTAAATCCCTACAAAAATGAGAAGTTAACCGTATTCTAACAAGTTTAGAAACGACATGGCTTGTAGTATATCAAAGCTATCATGTTATATCTTATGAAGTTAAGACTAACCCCCCTTATAATGACTGTATACTAACCATTTTTGAGTGCTTTATAGAATATTACAAGATGCCTCTTTATCATTCACTATAACGGCTAAATAAGGAAAGCATGAGCAAAGAAATTGCAGAGCAAAACTGATTTTACAAATAGTAAAAAGCCCCGTGAGAAATCTCACGGGGCTTAATAAGTGGCGGAACGGACGGGACTCGAACCCGCGACCCCCTGCGTGACAGGCAGGTATTCTAACCAACTGAACTACCGCTCCACTATTCTTTCGCCTAACGGCTGCTTATCGCTTCGCAATAAGTCTTTAATTTAATGTCTGGCAGTTCCCTACTCTCACATGGGGAGACCCCACACTACCATCGGCGCTACGGCGTTTCACTGCTGAGTTCGGCATGGGGTCAGGTGGGACCACCGCGCTATTGCCGCCAGACAAATTCGGTTTTCGTTCCCGTCGGCTTACACCAACCAGAACAGCAATCTTGAACAAGCTAATTTCTCGCACTCTGCGTGCGCTTCACAACGTTCTCTCTAAAACACCTTCGGTGTTGTCAGGTTAAGCCTCACGGTTCATTAGTACTGGTTAGCTCAACGTATCGCTACGCTTACACACCCAGCCTATCAACGTCTTAGTCTTAAACGTTCCTTTAGGACCCTTAAAGAGTCAGGGAAGACTCATCTCAAGGCAAGTTTCCCGCTTAGATGCTTTCAGCGGTTATCTCTTCCGCACTTAGCTACCGGGCAGTGCCATTGGCATGACAACCCGAACACCAGTGGTGCGTCCACTCCGGTCCTCTCGTACTAGGAGCAGCCCCTTTCAATCTTCCAACGCCCACGGCAGATAGGGACCGAACTGTCTCACGACGTTCTAAACCCAGCTCGCGTACCACTTTAAATGGCGAACAGCCATACCCTTGGGACCTACTTCAGCCCCAGGATGTGATGAGCCGACATCGAGGTGCCAAACACCGCCGTCGATATGAACTCTTGGGCGGTATCAGCCTGTTATCCCCGGAGTACCTTTTATCCGTTGAGCGATGGCCCTTCCATTCAGAACCACCGGATCACTAAGACCTACTTTCGTACCTGCTCGAGCCGTCACTCTCGCAGTCAAGCTGGCTTATGCCTTTGCACTAACCGCATGATGTCCGACCATGCTTAGCCAACCTTCGTGCTCCTCCGTTACTCTTTGGGAGGAGACCGCCCCAGTCAAACTACCCACCAGACACTGTCCGCACCCCAGATGATGGGGCCACGTTAGAACATCAAACATTAAAGGGTGGTATTTCAAGGTTGGCTCCATGCAGACTGGCGTCCACACTTCAAAGCCTCCCACCTATCCTACACATCAAGGCTCAATGTTCAGTGTCAAGCTATAGTAAAGGTTCACGGGGTCTTTCCGTCTTGCCGCGGGTACACTGCATCTTCACAGCGAGTTCAATTTCACTGAGTCTCGGGTGGAGACAGCCTGGCCATCATTACGCCATTCGTGCAGGTCGGAACTTACCCGACAAGGAATTTCGCTACCTTAGGACCGTTATAGTTACGGCCGCCGTTTACTGGGGCTTCGATCAAGAGCTTCTCCTTACGGATAACCCCATCAATTAACCTTCCAGCACCGGGCAGGCGTCACACCGTATACGTCCACTTTCGTGTTTGCACAGTGCTGTGTTTTTAATAAACAGTTGCAGCCAGCTGGTATCTGCGACTGGCTTCAGCTCCATCCGCGAGGGACTTCACCTAGCGCCAGCGTGCCTTCTCCCGAAGTTACGGCACCATTTTGCCTAGTTCCTTCACCCGAGTTCTCTCAAGCGCCTGAGTATTCTCTACCTGACCACCTGTGTCGGTTTGGGGTACGATTAATGATAATCTAGAGCTTAGAGGCTTTTCCTGGAAGCGGGGCATGAGCTACTTCGCCACCGTAGTGACTCGTCATCAGACCTCAGCATGTAGTGAACCGGATTTGCCTAATTCACCTGCCTACATCCTTAAACCGGGACAACCGTCGCCCGGCCAGCCTAGCCTTCTCCGTCCCCCCATCGCAATTATCACCAGTACAGGAATATTAACCTGTTTCCCATCGACTACGCATTTCTGCCTCGCCTTAGGGGTCGACTCACCCTGCCCCGATTAACGTTGGACAGGAACCCTTGGTCTTCCGGCGTGCGGGTTTTTCACCCGCATTATCGTTACTTATGTCAGCATTCGCACTTCTGATACCTCCAGCATGCCTCGCAGCACACCTTCACAGGCTTACAGAACGCTCCCCTACCCAACAACATTTACATGTCGCTGCCGCAGCTTCGGTGCATGGTTTAGCCCCGTTACATCTTCCGCGCAGGCCGACTCGACCAGTGAGCTATTACGCTTTCTTTAAATGATGGCTGCTTCTAAGCCAACATCCTGGCTGTCTGAGCCTTCCCACTTCGTTTCCCACTTAACCATGACTTTGGGACCTTAGCTGGCGGTCTGGGTTGTTTCCCTCTTCACGACGAACGTTAGCACCCGCCGTGTGTCTCCCGTGATAACATTCTTCGGTATTCGTAGTTTGCATCGGGTTGGTAAGTCGGGATGACCCCCTAGCCGAAACAGTGCTCTACCCCCGAAGATGAGTTCACGAGGCGCTACCTAAATAGCTTTCGGGGAGAACCAGCTATCTCCCGGTTTGATTGGCCTTTCACCCCCAGCCACAAGTCATCCGCTAATTTTTCAACATTAGTCGGTTCGGTCCTCCAGTTAGTGTTACCCAACCTTCAACCTGCCCATGGCTAGATCACCGGGTTTCGGGTCTATACCCTGCAACTTAATCGCCCAGTTAAGACTCGGTTTCCCTACGGCTCCCCTATACGGTTAACCTTGCTACAGAATATAAGTCGCTGACCCATTATACAAAAGGTACGCAGTCACCCCATCCTCAAATGTCCCGCTTGTCTTTGCGGCCAATCTTGCCCGATTTTTTAACTTCCGCTGCTCGTGTACTTCTATGTACACTGCGCTGCGGCTTGAAAAAATCAGCCAATCTTGTTTGCAAATCCTGCGCTGTTCTTGTGGTGGTTGTTTAAACCCTCACTCAATTGCCGAGGCACTTGAGTGATGGGGCTCCCACTGCTTGTACGTACACGGTTTCAGGTTCTATTTCACTCCCCTCGCCGGGGTTCTTTTCGCCTTTCCCTCACGGTACTGGTTCACTATCGGTCAATCAGGAGTATTTAGCCTTGGAGGATGGTCCCCCCATATTCAGACAGGATAACACGTGTCCCGCCCTACTCGTCGAGTTCACAACACCAACACCTTCGGATACGGGGCTATCACCCTTTACTGCCGGACTTTCCAGACCGTTCTCCTGATGCTGATGCTGATTAAGACTCTGGGCTGCTCCCCGTTCGCTCGCCGCTACTAGGGGAATCTCGGTTGATTTCTTTTCCTCGAGGTACTGAGATGTTTCAGTTCCCTCGGTTCGCCTCGTTTGACTATGGATTCATCAAACGATAGTGCAACGAATTGCACTGGGTTTCCCCATTCGGACATCGTCGGCTATAGCGGTTCATATCACCTTACCGACGCTTTTCGCAGATTAGCACGTCCTTCATCGCCTCTGATTGCCTAGGCATCCACCGTGTACGCTTAGTCGCTTAACCTCACAACCCGAAGGTGTCTTTTCGTGTCGTTCTGACCGGTAATGGCTGCGCGTGGTGAACTTCTGCGTTGGGCAGTGCTCGCAATGCTCACGTACCAATGTACGCTGCGCTTGCTGTGCGCTGTCCGCCTTGAATTTCACACTGCTCGCTCATTACAGTTGCCATCATGACAAAACAGCATTCGCGTTGAGATTTTTGAGAGACTCTCACATTGTTTAAGCGATAAACAATGTGCGTTGTTTCAATTTTCAGCTTGTTCCAGATTGTTAAAGAGCATAATTATTCGCAATAGACTATAACTAATCTATTCTGAATAATTCAAAAGTATTATGGTGGAGCTAAGCGGGATCGAACCGCTGACCTCCTGCGTGCAAGGCAGGCGCTCTCCCAGCTGAGCTATAGCCCCATAACAGGTTTAACAGTATCGTCTTTTCTTTAATCAAGAAATTAAAAGCCAAATCGAATTTAGACAAGGCATAACTTGGCGACGTTTACGCGGGTAAACGAGCTAAGTTATAACGCAGTATTAATTCGATTTTGGTAGGCCTGAGTGGACTTGAACCACCGACCTCACCCTTATCAGGGGTGCGCTCTAACCACCTGAGCTACAAGCCTATTGATACCGTTGACTCTATTTCATCAGACAATCTGTGTGAACACTTCACAAAACACTTCAATGGTAAGGAGGTGATCCAACCGCAGGTTCCCCTACGGTTACCTTGTTACGACTTCACCCCAGTCATGGATCACAAAGTGGTAAGCGCCCTCCCGAAGGTTAAGCTACCTACTTCTTTTGCAACCCACTCCCATGGTGTGACGGGCGGTGTGTACAAGGCCCGGGAACGTATTCACCGTAGCATTCTGATCTACGATTACTAGCGATTCCGACTTCATGGAGTCGAGTTGCAGACTCCAATCCGGACTACGACGTACTTTATGAGTTCCGCTTGCTCTCGCGAGGTCGCTTCTCTTTGTATACGCCATTGTAGCACGTGTGTAGCCCTACTCGTAAGGGCCATGATGACTTGACGTCATCCCCACCTTCCTCCGGTTTATCACCGGCAGTCTCCTTTGAGTTCCCGACCGAATCGCTGGCAACAAAGGATAAGGGTTGCGCTCGTTGCGGGACTTAACCCAACATTTCACAACACGAGCTGACGACAGCCATGCAGCACCTGTCTCAGAGTTCCCGAAGGCACCAAAGCATCTCTGCTAAGTTCTCTGGATGTCAAGAGTAGGTAAGGTTCTTCGCGTTGCATCGAATTAAACCACATGCTCCACCGCTTGTGCGGGCCCCCGTCAATTCATTTGAGTTTTAACCTTGCGGCCGTACTCCCCAGGCGGTCGATTTAACGCGTTAGCTCCGGAAGCCACGCCTCAAGGGCACAACCTCCAAATCGACATCGTTTACAGCGTGGACTACCAGGGTATCTAATCCTGTTTGCTCCCCACGCTTTCGCACCTGAGCGTCAGTCTTTGTCCAGGGGGCCGCCTTCGCCACCGGTATTCCTCCACATCTCTACGCATTTCACCGCTACACATGGAATTCTACCCCCCTCTACAAGACTCTAGCTGACCAGTCTTAGATGCCATTCCCAGGTTAAGCCCGGGGATTTCACATCTAACTTAATCAACCGCCTGCGTGCGCTTTACGCCCAGTAATTCCGATTAACGCTTGCACCCTCCGTATTACCGCGGCTGCTGGCACGGAGTTAGCCGGTGCTTCTTCTGTCGGTAACGTCAATCGTTGATGATATTAGCATCAACGCCTTCCTCCCGACTGAAAGTACTTTACAACCCTAGGGCCTTCTTCATACACGCGGCATGGCTGCATCAGGCTTGCGCCCATTGTGCAATATTCCCCACTGCTGCCTCCCGTAGGAGTCTGGGCCGTGTCTCAGTCCCAGTGTGGCTGATCATCCTCTCAGACCAGCTAGGGATCGTCGCCTAGGTGAGCCATTACCCCACCTACTAGCTAATCCCATATGGGTTCATCCGATAGCGCAAGGCCCGAAGGTCCCCTGCTTTGCTCCTTAGAGATTATGCGGTATTAGCCACCGTTTCCAGTAGTTATCCCCCTCTATCGGGCAGATCCCCATACATTACTCACCCGTCCGCCGCTCGTCAGCGAGAAGCAAGCCTCCCCTGTTACCGCTCGACTTGCATGTGTTAGGCCTGCCGCCAGCGTTCAATCTGAGCCATGATCAAACTCTTCAATTAAAAGTAGTCTGATGCTCAAAGAATTAAACTGTTTATCAATTCGCTTCTGTTCGGCTAACATTGTCGGCTTCGCTCCGCTTTCCTCGCCGTACCTCAGTACTGTCTCGGAAATGCTCACTCGCCTTCGCGTTATCCTTCCACAATCGAATTGCACATTGTTAGTTCATATATGAATTAACGTGTTAGTCACTCTTCAAGACTTAAAATCAAATATTTTTTTGATAGTGTCCTGTGAGTGCCCACACAGATTGTCTGATAAATTGTTAAAGAGCGTTGCGACTTTATCTTTCGATATTAACCGTTTAGGTCATTGTCGCGAGGTGGCGTATATTACGCTTTCCTCATCGAGAGTCAAGCTTTTTTTTCGCTTATCTTTTCAGATTCTCTCGCCTGCCGTCGTTAGCCTTTTGGGCTTGCCATCACATTCTGTGTTGGCTCATCGTCGGTCAGTGGAGGCGCATTATAGGGAGTCAGAAAATTCTAGCAAGTCTTTTTTTTAAAAAATTTGACGACTGATTATTTTTTACACTTTTGGTGCGTTTTTATAGCAAAAAGGGCCTCTTTTCATGAAAAAAGGTGATAAAAAGGCGACCCTAAGGCCGCCTTGGATTCTATTACCTAATTGAAAAGCGAATAGTTACTGTTTAGCGACTATCTCATCATTCTCCACATCTAAGACTATTGGTTTACCTGGGATCAATTTACCTGACAATATTTCTTGTGCCAGAGGGTTTTCAATCTCTTGTTGGATTGCTCTTTTCAATGGACGAGCACCAAAGATTGGGTCAAACCCTGCTTCACCAATTTTTTCCAATGCCGCAGATGATGCGGTAACTTCATAGCCGTGTTCTTCAAGACGTTTATATAAACGACCAAGCTGGATATTCGCAATGTTTGTAATATGTTCTTTACCTAATGGATGGAACACGACCACTTCATCGATACGGTTAATAAATTCAGGTCTAAAGCTATGTGCTACAACCTCCATAACCATATCTTTCATTTCTGAATAACCGATAGTACCAAAACGTTCTTGAATTAAATCAGAACCGAGGTTTGATGTCATAATAATAACGGTATTACGGAAGTCGACCGTACGACCTTGGCCATCCGTTAAGCGCCCATCATCCAATACCTGTAATAAAATATTAAAGACATCTGGGTGTGCTTTTTCGACTTCATCCAAGAGAATAACAGAATAAGGGCGACGTCTAACGGCTTCAGTTAGATAACCACCTTCTTCATACCCCACATATCCTGGAGGAGCCCCCACTAAACGTGAAACGGCATGTTTTTCCATAAACTCGGACATATCGATACGAACCATCGCATCATCACTATCAAACATAAAGTTTGCCAGTGCTTTACATAATTCCGTTTTACCAACCCCAGTTGGCCCCAAGAACATAAATGAACCTATTGGGCGATTAGGGTCTGACAAACCTGCACGGCTACGACGAATAGCGTTCGATACCGCAACTACCGCTTCATCCTGGCCTATTACGCGCTGGTGTAATTGCTGTTCCATACGTAATAGTTTTTCTCTTTCGCTTTCCAACATACGAGAAACAGGTATACCAGTCCAACGAGCTAGAATTTCAGCGATTTCGACATCAGTCACTTTATTTCGCAGAAGTTTCATACTCTTATTTTCTGCTTTAGTCGCTGCATCTAACTGTTTTTCCAACTCAGGAATACGGCCATATTGCAGTTCAGACATTTTTCCGAGGTCACCACTACGACGTGCTTTCTCCATTTCGTAGCGTGCGTTCTCTAACTCGGCTTTTATATGCTGTGTACCTGTTAATGACGCTTTCTCTGCTTTCCATTCTTCTTCTAATGAAGAATATTCACGCTCTTTTTCCGCTAACTCTTCTTCGAGCATATCAAGACGTTTCTTACTCGCGTCATCGGACTCTTTTTTCAGGGCTTGCTGTTCCAATTTGAGCTGAATGATACGGCGCTCTAAACGGTCAAGCGATTCAGGTTTCGAGTCCATTTGCATACGCAAACTCGCACCAGCTTCATCAATTAAGTCAATCGCTTTATCCGGTAACATACGATCCGTAATATAGCGATGAGATAACGTTGCCGCTGCGACGATTGCTGGGTCCGTAATCTGCACATGGTGGTGCAACTCATAGCGCTCTTTCAGACCACGTAAAATAGCGATTGTGTCTTCAACGCTTGGCTCTGCAACATACACTTTTTGGAATCGACGTTCTAAAGCCGGATCTTTTTCTATATATTGACGATACTCATCAAGTGTTGTTGCCCCCACACAGTGCAATTCACCGCGTGCTAATGCAGGTTTCAACATGTTCCCCGCATCCATGGCACCGTCCGCTTTACCCGCACCAACCATGGTATGCAATTCATCAATAAATAGAATGACATTACCTTCTTGCTTAGCAAGGTCACTCAGTACGCCTTTTAAACGCTCTTCAAACTCACCACGGTATTTAGCACCTGCGATTAAGGCTCCCATATCTAAGGATAAAACACGCTTGTTTTTCAGACCTTCAGGCACTTCACCATTCACAATACGTTGCGCTAATCCTTCAACGATCGCGGTTTTACCAACGCCAGGCTCACCAATCAGCACAGGGTTGTTCTTTGTACGACGCTGTAATACCTGAATAGTACGGCGAATTTCTTCATCACGACCAATCACTGGGTCTAACTTGCCTTGTTCCGCACGCTCTGTCAGGTCAACAGTAAATTTCTTTAACGCTTGGCGCTGGTCTTCAGCACCTTGGTCATTCACTTTTTCGCCACCACGCATTTGTTCTATTGCCTTATTTAAATTCGCTTTATTGACACCGGCTGCTTTAAGCATATCCGCAAGTGATGTATTCGCTTCTAAAGCTGCAAGAAGAAATAATTCAGAGGAGATAAATTCATCACCATTTTTTTGTGCTAGTTGATCACATAAATTTAAATGACGGATCAAATCACTTGAAGGCTGCACATCACCGGCAACCCCTTGCACTTGCGGTAAACGCGAAAGCGCTTCTTCAATTTTTTGTTGCAACTGCCCGACATTGACACCCACCGTTGTCAAAAGAGGTCGTACAGAGCCACCTTCTTGATTAAACAGTGCACTTAATAAATGAATAGGTTCAATAAACTGGTTTTCGCGCCCAAGGGCTAATGACTGGGCGTCAGCGAGAGCTTGCTGGAATTTATTAGTTAAACGATCCAGACGCATAACACCTCCACTAAAAATGAGATTAAAATTGCTTCTGGAGAATAGATGAGGTCTATTTTTATTTATTCAAGTTTATAAATGAATTATTTCATCCATATGGGTTAATTCAGAATAACTCACTAAACACTAGTTATTTACCCATATTAATGAGGCCATGCGCCCCGTTTTTCCCTCACGACGGTAGGAGTAAAATCTGTTTTTGTCACTCACGGTACAAAACTCCCCACCATAAATTGAAGTTACGCCAACGGCTTGCAACTTTTTACGTGCCAATAAATAGATATCCGCTAAAAATTTGTCGCCATGAATAGCAAAACCTGCGGCCAGCTCAGTTGACTGCTTGATAAAAGCGTCTCTGACCTCTGGCCCGACTTCAAATTTGCGGGGGCCAATTGCAGGGCCTAGCCAAGCCATAATTTGATTTCTGGGGCACGAAAACTGAGCAACTGTATTTTCAAGAACACCATCGCATAACCCACGCCATCCGGCATGAGCAGCGGCAACTTCTTGTCCATCATGACTACAAAAGAGAACCGGCAGACAATCTGCCGTCATGATGGCACAAACAACGCCCGTTTGATGAGTGTAAACGGCATCAGCTTGTTTATTTTCAATGTCGCTGCCATCTAAGCATAATACTTTTGTACCATGGACTTGTTCGAGCCATAACGGCGGTTGTGGCAACCCTGCTAATGCCTGAAGGCGGTAACGATTTTCACTGACGGCCATTGGCTCATCACCAACATGATCACCCAAATTTAGGCTATCAAATGGAGATGAGCTGACCCCACCAATACGTGTGGTGCTACAGCATGAGACCTTTTTAGGTTGTGGCCAGTCAGGAAAAATCAATGAGTTCATTACCAATCCATATCGTCTTTGTGCAGTTGATAGTCTGCTTTTAAGGCTTCAATAAGCTCAACCATATCATCTGGCAGAGGCGCATGCCACTCCATTTGAATACCAGAAATTGGGTGATACAACCGAAGCATCGTGGCATGCAGCGCTTGACGGTCAAATTTACGCATCACCTCAAAAAATGCTTCACTCGCCCCTTTTAACGGACGTGGACGCCCACCATACAGAGGATCACCAATAAGAGGATGATTGATATGTGCCATATGGACACGAATTTGGTGTGTTCTACCGGTTTCTAAGCGTAGACGCAAACGTGTATGAGCCCTAAAGTGCTCCATAACCCTATAGTGTGTCAATGCGGGTTTTCCCATTGGATGAACAGCCATATGTGTGCGTTTAGTCGGATGCCGTGAGATAGGCTCCTCCACCATGCCGCCAGCCGTCATTCTCCCAACCGCAACTGCTTCATATTCACGTGTAATTTCACGTAATTGTAACGACTCAACTAAACGAGTTTGTGCAGGAACTGTTTTTGCCACAACCATCAGCCCTGTTGTGTCTTTATCTAAGCGGTGCACAATACCTGCTCGTGGCACATCGGCAATCTCAGGGTAACGATACAATAAGGCATTTAATATCGTGCCATCTGGATTTCCTGCGCCAGGGTGTACAACTAATCCACGAGGCTTATTAATCACGAGAATATCATCGTCTTCATAAACGATATCAAGAGGAATATCTTGTGGCTCCCAACGATTGTCCTCTTCAATTAATGCATCAACTAAAATTTCTTCTCCGCCTAAAACTTTTTCCTTTGGCTTATTGATAACTTTCCCATTAACCTGCACTCTATCATCTAAAATCCACTCTTTTATACGTGAACGCGAATAATCAGGGAACAATTCCGCTAAAGCCTGATCTAAACGTTGACCGAGCTGTGATTCAGCAACAGTTGCATTAAGTTGTACTTGTTGAGCCATAAATTAATCTACTTTTTTAGTGTTTGTGTTTTGACGGCAGTGCCGTTTTATTTAAAATGTATGCTATTGTAACTCGAATTTTGCCGGGAGCCTTACGGATAGTCTCCCTCGAAACACTCAGAGGATAACCAACACGTGATGATACGTATAAAATATCTGGTGGCTGCTGCCACGTTGAGCCTGGTACTCACCGGATGCTCCAGCAATAATGAAGTCAGCCCTGATAGCACTCCGGCTGAAATGTACAGTATTGGTCAGCAAAAGTTGCAGGATGGTAACTACAAAGCAGCCATCAAACAACTGGAAGCATTGGATAACCGTTATCCATTTGGCCCTTACGCACAACAGGTGCAATTAGATCTGATTTATGCTTATTATAAATCAGCTGAGCTACCAATGGCGATAGCAGCAATTGACCGTTTTATGCGTTTAAACCCAACTCACCCAAATATTGACTATGTTCTTTATATGCGCGGGTTAACGGCAATGGCACTTGATGACAGTGCACTGCAAGGTTTCTTTGGTATCGACCGTTCAGACAGAGATCCTCAACATGCACGTGTTGCCTTCAAAGATTTTAGTCAGTTAGTTCGCTATTATCCTAACAGCCTCTATGCTAACGATGCTAGTAAACGTCTTGTTTATTTAAAAGATCGCTTAGCAAGGTTTGACCTTTCTGTCATTGAATACTACAACAAACGCGGGGCTTATGTCGCGGTTGTCAATCGTGCTCAACAAATGTTAAGGGATTACCCAGATACTGAAGCTACCTATAAAGCACTAAAATATATGGAAATAGCTTATAAGCAGATGGGGTTAGATGTCGAAGCTAATAAAGTTAATAGCTTACTCGCCGCCAATGCAAACTAACGCTAGTCAGTAACGATTGAAAACGGCAGCCTCGGCTGCTGTTTTTTTTATTCCAGTATGGCGTGATAAAGATAGGTTCATCCCGAAATAAATTCGGTTCTGTTGATTTTCCAGAGTATTTTTCGCATTTTACGCCAATTGCGAATTTTAACCCAAAAAGAGTACCGACTATTAACCGTATTGATAGTCAACTATTTCAGTTTCGCCCAAGAACCTTAACTTGGCAATCCCTTTCCCTTTCTTTTTTATCCTGAATCACAGTTCAGATCACGAAGTGTAACTGCATTCTTCAAGTGTGACCTATGTCAAGTTTTTTAGATAAATAGTCAGTATTCTGAATACATCAAAGGCGGAAACAATGAGAGGTAACTATATGATAGTGAACATAACTAGCAAACAAATGGATATTACCCCAGCTATCCGAGATCACATTGAAAGCCGTCTGACTAAACTTGAAAAATGGCAAGTCAATTTAATTAGTCCTCATGTTGTCTTATCAAAAGAACCACAAGGTTTTATGGTAGATGCCAATATTAAAACAGCCACAGGAAAACTCGTTGCTAGCGCAAAACATGAAGATATGTACGTTGCCATAAATGAATTGATTAACAAACTCGAAAGACAACTTAATAAAGTGCAACATAAAGGAGAATCAAGAAGAGCCAGCAATAGTGTAAAAGAAGCGAACCTCGTTACGTTATAATTTTATATTATCTACAAACTTATCTTGAAACCTTGCCAACGCGCCTACCATAGGCGCGTTTTTAGTTGAACAGCTTCTTTTTTGTTGACATCTGCTCTTGTATCAGGTCTATTTAAAGACTAGACAAACAATGGTGATATTATTATGCATATGAATTTTGTTTTCTTTTCTTTCTTTAGCTTTAGCCACTCCTATTAGGGGCTTTTGTCGTTTGAGAAAGAAAAGATGACAAGATTTGCAAGCCCCCTAAATTAGGGGGCTTTTTTGTTTCAGCGATGTTTTATAGGGCGGGTAGGATGGATAACAGCACTAATTTACTGAAGATACGAAAAAAAATTAGCCAATTGGACAGCGAACTTCTCGAACTCCTAGCCAAAAGGCGTGGATATGCCGTTGAAGTTGCACAGACAAAATTAGAAGATAACCGCCCAATACGGGATAAAGAACGTGAACGTCAATTATTAGATGTGTTGATTAATAAAGCTAAACCACTAGGGTTAGATGGTTTTTATGTGACACGTCTCTTTCAAATGATCATTGAAGATTCCGTACTTACGCAGCAAGCCATCTTGCAGCAATATTTAAACTTAACACCCAATGACTCTGCGCGTTTCGCATTTTTAGGCCCTAAAGGTTCATATTCTCATATTGCTGCACGCCAATATTCAGCTCGTCATTTTGACCAATTGGTTGAGTGTAGTTGCCATAAATTCCAAGATATTTTCTCTCTCGTTGAAAGTGGCCAAGCCGATTATGGTATTTTACCAATAGAGAATACTAGCTCAGGTGCAATCAATGATGTGTATGATCTATTGCAAAACACCACATTATCGATTGTGGGTGAAATTCGTCTCCCCATCAATCACTGCCTGCTTACCGTTGGGGGCACTGATCTCAGTAAAATAGAAACGGTTTATAGTCATCCGCAGCCATTCCAACAATGCAGTCAATATTTAGCTCAGTTCCCACATTGGAAAATTGAATACTGTGATAGCACTTCAACCGCGATGCAAAATGTCGCCCAACAAAACTCACCGCATGTTGCAGCGCTCGGTAGCGAAGCGGGTGGTGCCTTGTATGGTTTACAGGTTCTCGAGCATAATTTAGCTAATCAGCAAATTAACATGACGCGTTTTATTGTCGTTGCTCAACAATCCATTGAAGTTACAGAGCAAGTACCTGCAAAAACCACATTACTTATCACAACAGGCCAACAAGCAGGTGCCCTTGTTGATGCACTTATCATCTTAAAAAATAATAAGATTATCATGAGTAAGCTCGAGTCTCGTCCTATCAATGGCAAACCTTGGGAAGAGATGTTTTATATAGATGTGCATGCCAACCTACGTTCTGGGAATATGCAACAGGCATTAAAAGAGTTATCAGCCATTACACGTTCTATTAAAGTTCTTGGTTGCTACCCTTCTGAAAATATCGTTCCTGTTGAACCCGAGAAAATCGCGCCATAATCGAGTGACATTGCAAAATATAAAGCCAGTCAATACACACTGGCTTTATATCATCACCAACCTATTTCAATGACATCATCAATAACACCATTATTTTGATTTAATAATGTTATCTATTTGCAAAGTCGATACGGAAATAGTTCACCAATTGTTTAAGGTGCAATGCTTGTTCATTAAGTGACGCCGCTGCGGCAACGGATTCTTCAACTAAACTCGCATTTTGCTGCGTTGTCGCATCAAGCTGCCCAACTGCACTATTGATTTGCAAGATCCCCGAACTTTGCTCATGGCTTGCTTGGCCTATTTCTTGCAAACGTTGATCGATTTCATCGACATTTTTAACCATGTCATTAATTTGAGATTCAACATGTTCAACTAATTCCATGCCTTCCTTCGTCTGAGCGAGAGAATTTTCAATAAGGCCTCGAATATCATTCGCTGAATTCGCACTTTTTTGCGCTAATAATCTCACTTCACCTGCAACAACGGCAAAACCACGCCCATGCTCACCAGCCCTTGCGGCTTCAACAGAAGCGTTTAAAGCAAGAATATTGGTTTGGAATGCAATCGAATCAATGAGATTAATGATATCTGTCATCTGGCTTGATGAAGAATGAATAACCCGCATTTTTTCTGTCACTTGATTCATCATTCGCCCATTTTTGGTTACAGCAACAGCAGTATCTGCCGCAAGCTGCGTCGCTTGATGGGTATGATCAGCGGTATTTTGTACCGTGGATGTAATTTGCTCCATAGAACTCGCCGTTTCTTCTACGGATGTCGCCTGCTCTTCTGTTCTTGCCGCTAGGTTTTGGTTTCCTGCCACAATTTGGCCTGCGGCAGCTGAAATACTCTCGGAGCCATGTTGAACTTCTCTAACTATCTCAAGTAAGCGTGTTTTCATTTCAACTAACGCTTGTAATAGTATACCTGTTTCATCGCGATATCTGGCTGCAACATGTTGTGTTAGGTCTCCCGATGCTATCGCTTGAGCAAAACCAACGGCTTGGCTCAATGGGCGTGTGATCGATTGTGCAATAAACCAGCCCATACCACAGCCTGTTGCAATGCTAATAATCACAAGAGTCGCTAATAACCATTTATTAAAATTATAATTACTTTCTACAACCCCAGCAGCTGCTTGCATGCGTCTATTCTGAACTTCGATGAAGTTTTGAACTCTTTCACGGTACTCACGTTGAATAGCTGACGTATTATTCATCATCTCATCAATAGCAGCACTGCGATTGTTATTATTTAAGAATTCATTTAAGCGGGCCTGAGATTGTAGAAAGCGCTGACGAACATCACGGATCTGAATTAGCCCCTCTTTAGAGGGCTCATCCATTGCGTTTTCATCTAATTCCTTCAAAAGCTGGGCGACGTTTGAACTAATTTTTTTTAGTTCATTTCGACGCCTATCGCTATCTCGATCATCCAGAAGTATCAACTCCTGTATGCCAATATAAGAATAAAAATTATCCATTAGCTGATTAGCTCTAACAGTCATTGGATAATCTTTATAGATGATTGTTTGAATACCGTTGTTGGCTTTGTTCAAGCTGACGAAAGAAAACGCCGAACTCACTAATATAAGTAAAATAAAGAAAGCGAACGCAATGGATAATTTTGCGCTAATTTTCATATCCTTCAAAGACATAGATTCCTCACCGATAAAACTGTCACTTTATGAGAATTAATATCGGTAAATTATTCACTAACTTTATCAGTTAAATCGTTTAATTTATAAATATTCACTCTATAAATAGATATTATTAAAAAATAGCAATATAAATAACTATACAAGTAAATGAGTACAGTATTTTTAATTACAAAAAATCAAAATAAGTGAAATTACGTGTAGATGGTAAAGATCAGGTAGGTAAATTGCGGCGAATTTTTGACGACACATAAAAATGACTCCTTATATAGGAGCCATTTTTAAAAGCTACTTGCGGTTGTCGTTGGCTCTTTGCAACAGCGATTGGCTTTCTTTCATAAAATGGTGAGCATCTTCCCCGAACCAATCGCTTACTTCATTAAATTGTCGAATAAATTCGGCCTTATCTTTACGTTCGAGCATCTCTATAGATTGGCCGAGTAACTGATAGTAACGGCGAATTAATTCAATATTTTCATCGGATGACATAATAATATCAGCGTACAATTGAGGGTCTTGAGCAAATAGACGCCCAACCATTGCCAGTTCCAAGCGATATATAGGCGATGACAACTCTAACAACTGCTGTAGATCCACATGTTCCTGCGCTAAATTTTGACCATACGTAAAAGTTGTAAAATGGCGCAACGCCTGAATAAAACTCATATTACGGTCATGATCACTGGCTGTAATCTTTTTCAAGCGGGCTCCCCAAACCTGTAATTGCTCTAGGAACCACTGGTAAGATTCGCTATCTCGGCCATCACAAAAGGCAAATACTTGTTTAGCAACACTTCCTACATCAGGACCAAACATGGGGTGTAAGCCTAAAACAGGTCCTGCATGCGCTGCTAACATCGCTTTTAAAGGCTTATCTTTAACCGATGCAATATCTATGAGGACTGTTTCTTTATCCAATTTTGGCAGTCGTTCAATTACCTGTACTGTCAAATGAATCGGTACACTGATAATAACAACGCTAGCACCAGAAAGAATTGACTCTGCTTGCGCCCAATCCTGTTCACCCAGCGTTTTAACTTGATAACCTGAGAGTGTCAGTAAACGATTAAACAAGCGCCCCATTTTGCCATCACCACCCACAATCACAATTGGGCCAGCATCAGGTTTCAGGGTTTTAAATCCTTTATCATTTTCGCGAGCGTAAGATTCTCTCATCACGCGGCGAAGAATATCTTCTATTAAATCAGGCGGTATCCCCATCCGTTCTGCTTCTTGGCGGCGAGCAGCCAACATGCTTGACTCTCGTTCAGGGACATAAATAGGCAAACCATGTTGGCTTTTGACTTCACCGACTTCAGCAACCAGTTGTAAGCGTTTAGCCAACAAATCTAATAACGATTTATCAACCTCATCAATTTGTTCTCTCAGATGAGATAATTCAGCAGACATACCTATACCTTGTATCAACTTGCAATTTCAAATTTTTCAGCACGTTCGTCAAGCACTGGCTGCAATGCATGATGGAGCTTACACAATACTGTTTCGGTTGTTTCCCAATCAATGCAAGCATCGGTCACTGACACGCCATATTTCATTTCGCTACGTGGCTGTTCAGAACTTTGATTGCCTTCATGTAAATGGCTTTCTAACATAATACCGGTTATTGACTTATTTCCATGAGTAATTTGCTCGATGATAGAGTCAACAACCAACGGTTGACGCCTGAAATCTTTATTCGAGTTACCGTGGCTACAATCAACCATCAATGACGGTTCAAGTCCAGCTTTACGCATTTCAGCTTCACAGGCAGCAATATCTTCTGGGCTATAGTTTGGTGTTTTACCGCCACGCAAAATAACATGTCCATTTTCATTGCCTTTTGTATGCAACAAACTCACTTGACCTGATTGATTAATTCCCATAAAACGGTGAGGCATAGACGCCGCTTTCATCGCATTAATCGCTGTCGATAAGCTACCGTCGGTACCATTTTTAAATCCTACAGGCATTGATAGACCAGATGCCATTTCACGGTGTGTTTGCGATTCTGTTGTTCTTGCACCAATGGCAGACCAACTGAAAAGATCACCTAAGTACTGAGGATTATTAGGATCCAAAGCCTCTGTCGCCAAAGGTAGCCCCATATTAACAAGGTTTGTCAGCAAGTCGCGAGCAATATGTAAGCCTTTTTCCATATCAAACGAACCATCCATTAATGGGTCGCTAATTAAACCTTTCCAGCCAACAGTTGTACGAGGTTTTTCAAAATAAACACGCATCACAATATATAAACTGTCATTCAATTCAGCAGCAAGTTTCTGTAAACGTTGGCCGTATTCAATAGCCGCATCGACATCATGAATAGAACAAGGGCCGCATACCACGAGTAAGCGTGGGTCGCGTTGATGAATAATATCAGCAATGACTTTACGCGAAGCCGCGATGGCATGCAGGTTGCTGTGACTCAGTGGAAATTTTTGTTTTAGAGCCTCAGGTGTAATTAATACCTGTTCATCACGAATATTCACATTATTGAGTACATCTTTTTGCATGATCATTTTTATTACCTGCTTAACTGTTTATATATTGTGTTTGTGTGCTGGTTAATAACATACCATGGAACGTAAAGATTACAATCCAAAACTGTAAAATAATTACAGTGATGTAAATAAAAATGAACACAAAGATAACCAATTGAAAAAGCAAACAATAAAATATCCACCTCTTTTATTAACGCTCAAAAAACACACAAACAGAAAGAGAGTGTAATCATAAGTTTACAATTTGGTAATGGTATGAAATGAGACAGATCAAATTAATAATATCTTAATAAATAAGAATCGGAATCCTTAATGATTGTTGAAAAGGATCACTCTTATCTGTCCATGTTGCCGGTAAGCAGTGTATAAGTGAGATATTGAGGGATTGATATAGCTGAAGGAGTGCAACCAGCAATGTACGGGCCGAAAGATGACAGAGATATAAAGGCCCGCACTGGGGCGGGCCTTATATTCTTTCGGATGTAGCGAAAGCGTATTACTTGGCGTTCAGACGCTCTTTAATACGAGCTGCCTTACCAGAACGCTCACGCAGGTAGTACAGTTTAGCTCTGCGAACGGCACCACGACGTTTAACAGTGATGCTATCTACGACTGGAGAGTGAGTTTGGAATACACGCTCAACACCTTCGCCGTTAGAAATTTTACGAACAGTGAATGCAGAGTGCAGACCGCGATTACGAATAGCAATAACCACGCCCTCAAATGCCTGCAGACGTTTTTTAGAGCCTTCTACGACCCATACCTTAACTTCCACAGTATCACCCTGACGGAATGAAGGTACGTCCTGCTTCATCTGCTCTTGTTCAAGTTGTTTAATAATGTTGCTCATAATAATTCTCTTACCCTAGGTAAACTGATATATGTTAGACAATTATTTTAATTGTCTGGATTCACTTGTTGCTCAGACCAATATTCATTTTGAAATTCAGTCAGCAACATCCTCTGCTCGTCAGTCAGAGCTAGGCTTTCCAGAAGCTCAGGTCTTCTAAGCCAGGTACGGCCAAGTGATTGTTTCATACGCCAGCTATCTATCTTTGCATGGTTACCGGATAATAAAACATCAGGTACTTGCATGCCGTCTAACACTTCAGGACGGGTATAGTGTGGACAATCAAGTAGTCCCTCTGCAAAAGAGTCTTCTTGTGCAGAAGCTTGATGACCAAGTACTCCCGGAATAAACCGAGACACCGAGTCAATCAACACCATCGCGGGGAGTTCCCCACCACTGAGAACATAATCACCGATTGACCATTCTTCATCAATTTCGGTTTGAATGATTCGCTCATCAATGCCTTCATATCGACCACAAACAAGAATTAGCTTCTCATTCGTTGCCAATTCGCAAACCCCCTCTTGGCTGAGTTTGCGTCCCTGAGGTGACAGATAAATAACTTTCGCACCCTCACCAGCCTCAGTTCTTGCTGTGTTGATAGCATCCTTTAAAGGTTGCACCATCATCAGCATGCCTGGACCACCACCATAGGGGCGATCATCAACTGTCTTATGTTTATCGTGAGTGAAATCGCGTGGATTCCAACACTCGACAGACAGTAGGCCATTTTTCACTGCCCGACCAGTTACCCCGTACTCGGTTATTGCGCGGAACATTTCGGGAAACAGGCTAATTACACCAATCCACATTATTTAGTCCCACTCATTAAAACCGTTCAACCGGAGATTTAAAAACCAGGATCCCAATCAACTTCAATGAGTTTAGATTTAAGATCGACTTTCTTGATAACCTGCCCATCAAGAAACGGAACCAGCCGCTCCTTGATGCCAAATGCATCTTTTAGATTTGCCTTAATCACAATGACATCATTAGAACCGGTTTCCATCATATCGGTGATGGTCCCGAGATCATAACCTTGCAGTGTCACTACTTGGCAGCCCATAAGGTCTTTCCAGTAATATTCATCATTATCTAATTCAGGAAGTTGCGTTGAATCAACGACTATTTCAAAATTAGTTAACAACGTTGCTGCATCGCGGTCATCGACCCCTTTAAGTTTAATAATGATATCTTTGTTATGGTGTTTCCAATCTTCCAGTTCCACATGTTGCCACTGACCTGAACGTTGAATAAACCAAGGCTGATAATCAAAAATACTTTCAGCATGTTCGGTGGAGGAAAAAACTTTGAGCCAACCACGAATTCCATATGCAGCGCCTAATTTCCCCAAGACGATTGGGTGAGTAGGAGTCGCTAGATTTACTTGCTTGCCCATAGTTACCACCGTGACAGATTAAGCTGCTTTTTTAGCTTGTTTGACCAGTTGTGCAACACGGTCAGAAATAGTTGCGCCTTTACCAACCCAGTGCTCAACACGATCCAAGTCTAAACGCAGTTCTTCTGCTTGACCTGAAGCGATTGGGTTGAAGAAACCAACACGCTCGATGAAACGACCGTCACGCGCATTGCGGCTATCGGTTACAACGATTTGGTAGAACGGACGCTTTTTTGCGCCGCCACGAGATAAACGAATTGTTACCATAACATCCTCATTAGTTAATAAAACAACCAGACTCCATCGAGGGATAGAGTCCGGCTGTCATATAAAAAGCCCGAAAATTTTACTCGCTTTGACGTAAAAATCAATCAAAAGTGCATATTCTTTCTAGCTTTGTTGCTTAACGCCCCGGAAAACCCGGAGGCATCATTCCTTTCATGCCACGCATCATCTTGGCAAGACCGCCTTTTTTCATCTTTTTCATCATGCGTTGCATATCATCAAATTGCTTCAAAAGGCGGTTGACTTCTTGAACACTCGTACCTGAACCAGCGGCAATACGACGTTTACGTGACCCCTTGATAATTTCAGGTTTTTCACGTTCTTTACGCGTCATTGAATTGATTATCGCTTCCATTCGGATAGTGATTTTATCATCCATTTGCGACTTAACAGCATCTGGAACTTGAGACATTCCAGGTATCTTACTCATCATACTCGCCATGCCGCCCATATTGCGCATCTGTTTTAACTGACTTAAAAAGTCATTTAAATCAAAACCGTCACCTGTTTTCAGCTTTTTAGCAAGTTTTTCTGCCTGATCGCGGTCAACTTTGTGTTCGATCTCTTCAATAAGAGATAACACATCTCCCATACCTAAAATACGGGACGCTACACGTTCTGGGTGGAAAGGTTCTAAAGCATCCGTTTTTTCACCAACCCCTAAGAATTTGATTGGCTTACCTGTAATTGAGCGAATGGATAAAGCCGCACCACCACGCGCATCACCATCAACTTTCGTCAACACCACCCCAGTAAGCGGTAGCGCTTCATTAAAAGCTTTAGCCGTATTCGCGGCATCTTGACCTGTCATCGCATCAACAACAAACAGGGTTTCTACAGGATTGATAATGCGATGGACCTCTTTAATTTCGTCCATCATCGCTTCATCAACGTGTAAACGACCTGCGGTATCCACCAACAACACATCATAGAACTGTAGCTGAGCGTGTTTTAAAGCTTTCTGTACGATTGCTGCGGGTTTTTCTTTGGCATCTGAAGGGAAAAAATCAATACCAACCGTTTCTGCCAATGTCTCTAGCTGTTTAATCGCTGCTGGGCGATAAACGTCAGCAGAGACCACTAAAACTTTTTTCTTTTGTTTCTCTTTTAAAAGCTTACCCAGTTTTGCAACGCTTGTGGTTTTACCCGCACCTTGCAAACCAGCCATCAAGACAACCGCTGGTGGCTGCGCCGAGAGGTTAAGTTGATGGTTTTCATCACCCATGGCTTTGGTCAGTTCATTCTGAACAATTTTGATGAACTCTTGACCTGGAGTTAAGCTTTTATTGACATCTTGGCCAACAGCGCTTTCTTTTACTTTTTGAATAAATTCACGGACAACGGGAAGCGCTACGTCTGCCTCCAGCAAAGCCATACGAACTTCACGCAATGTATCTTTAATATTCTCATCAGTCAGACGCCCACGCCCGCTGATGTTGCGCAAAGTGCGCGATAGTCTGTCAGTTAAATTATCAAACATATGTCTTAACTCAATTCTGTTTATGGGCCTACTGTCAACACTCTATCTGGTTATTGATACTTAAAAATACAAGTACGCAATGGCTAATTTAGACAACACTCACTCATTATTTTTCAAAGGTGCATAACCGATGACAGCCACAACTGAAACCAACGCCGAAATTTTTCGCCACAGTGTATCACACCTGACGTTTATTCGCTTCACTCTGTTAGTATTGATTTGACTGACTGAATAGTAAAATCAGATTTCAATCATAAAATGAACAGTCATACTCCGTGAGAGGCGCTCTTATCATGCGATTAACGATTAAGAAGAGGCTTATTAACTGTACCAATGGTTGGAGCCGGCAGCTCCACGAGTTATACTACACAATATAATCCACTTAAAATGAATAACGACACTATACTATGCCAGTATTTGCAGTCATAGCAGTTTGTACATACCTATTCAGCCTATCGCTGATCGTACCCGGCCAGGTTCGAAAACAACCTGTCTATCGCCGACTAGCCCTTTTATTGGCCGTTATTGCACTGATAACTCATGCAATAACGCTAAAGTTACTGATTTTTCGTGGTGATGAAGGACAAAACCTCACATTATTAAACTTAGGTTCCGCCGTGAGTTTACTCATGTGTATTATTATGACCGTCGTGGCTTATAAGGGCAAAGCTTGGTATTTGACGCCGATTGTCTATAGTTTTGCTGTCATCAATTTAATGTTATCCACCATTATGCCCGGTGAGTTTATCACCCACCTAGAAGGCAGTGTCCCCCTCTTCATTCATATTGGTTTAGCGTTACTGAGTTATGCGACACTCTTAATCGCTGCACTATATGCATTCCAAGTTGCACTCATAGACTTTCAACTAAAGAATAAAACCCTGAAATTCAGTTCAGATATGCCGCCTATGATGGTCATTGAGCGCAAAATGTTCCATATCACCCAAGTTGGTGTGATCCTACTCACCTTAACCTTATGCACAGGCTTTATTTATATGGATAATATCTTTGATAAAGAGAATATCCATAAATCTGTCTTATCGGTTATCGCTTGGTTCGTCTATATTATTTTACTGTGGGGCCATTTCCACGGTGGTTGGAGAGGGAAGCGAGTTCTATTTTTCCACGTCGCTGGAGCCTTTATTCTAACAATGGCATTCTTTGGCAACCGGTTGATGCAACAAATTCTGGTATCTTAACGCTAAGACGAATAAAATCATCTTATCTACACAGTATAAGGAACCTAGTTTTGGATCACGTATCTACCGGTACGCTCATCATTATATTAATCATTTTAATTATCATGTCCGCATATTTTTCTGCGTCAGAGACAGGTATGATGACGCTGAATCGCTACCGCTTAAAGCACCTTGCCAAACAAGGTAACCGGTCAGCAAAACGTGTCGAAAAATTACTTCGTCACCCCGATAAACTCATTAGTTTGATTCTTATCGGCAATAACCTAATCAATATTGTTGCCTCATCCCTAGCGACTATTGTTGGTATGCGCCTATATGGCAATGCGGGTGTCGCAATTGCCACGGGTATTTTAACCTTTGTGATATTAGTCTTTGCTGAAGTGATGCCTAAGACTATCGCGGCTTTATACCCAGAAAAAATTGCTTTCCCAAGCAGCTATATTTTAAAACCTCTACAAAAAATTATGCTGCCAGTGGTTTGGGCCTTCAACAAAATAACATTATTATTTATGTTTCTTTGTGGCATAAAACCCCCTGTAATACGCAGTGATGCAGTCAGTAAAGATGAACTGAGAACCATCGTTAATGAGTCAAAAGCTAAACTCAGCAGACGAAATCAAGACATGCTGTTGTCGATTTTAGATCTTGAAAAAGTGACTGTTGGCGACATTATGCTACCAAGGAATGAGATCGTCGGTATTGATGTTAATGATGATTGGAAATCTATCATTCGGCAACTGACCCACTCACCTCATGGCCGCATCGTGCTGTATCGTGACTCCCTTGATGATGCGATTGGAATTTTGCGTGTCCGTGAAGCCTATCGTTTGATGATGGAGAAACGGGAGTTTACCAAGCAGAATTTGATCAAAGCAGCCGACAGTATCTACTTTATTCCAAATAGTACGCCACTAAGTACTCAGCTAATAAACTTCCAACATAATAAAGAAAAAATAGGCATCATTGTTGATGAGTATGGTGAGATTCAAGGGCTGATTACGGTTGAAGATATCCTTGAGGAAATCGTCGGCGATTTTACCACGTCGATGTCCCCTTCATTGTCTGAAGAAGTTTTACCGCAAAGCGATGGTAGTGTACTCGTTGATGGTACGGCAAATATTCGTGACTTGAACAAAGCCTTTGATTGGCACCTTCCTGTCGATGGGCCGAGAACAGTGAATGGTATGGTGTTAGAAGCGATTGGCGATATCCCTGAGCTGCAAGAAAAAATCGTCATTTCACACTATTTAGTCGAGGTCCTGCTCATTAGCGATAATATTATTAAGCAAGTCAAAATTACCCCTATCGCAACGAATGCTTCTACATCTGAAGCTCATTAAACATCAATAAAAAAACTGCACCTTAATGTGTTATTCGCTAACAAGTTAGGTGCAGTTTGTTGCATTAACGTTATTTAAACATGCAGTTCAGTCAGCTTTTCAGCCGGTAATGCAAGTTCATCATTTTTGTTAATTCGAATTTCTGACGCTAGGACATTGCGTGCAATTTGTTGAGCTTCGTCTAGTGAATGCATCTTATACGTGCCACACTGAAAAATATTCAGCTCTGGGATCTTATTCTGATCTTGCACTTTTAATACATCTTGCATTGCACTTTTCCAAGCATCGGCAACACGTTGCTCATCAGGTGCACCAATTAAGCTCATGTAAAACCCAGTACGGCACCCCATTGGAGAGATATCAATAATCTCAACACCATTGCCATTGAGATGGTCTCGCATAAACCCTGCAAATAGATGTTCAAGGGTATGAGTGCCTTTTTCAGACATGGCTTCCTTGTTAGGCACGGTGAAGCGCAGATCGAAAACGGTAATCGTGTCTCCGCTAGGTGTTTTCATCGTTTTTGCTACACGAACCGCAGGCGCAGCCATACGCGTATGATCTACAGTAAAACTGTCTAATAACGGCATTTATTGACCTCCTGAAAAAAAATTATTTTATTTGCAAAATAAATGAAACTATTTGGCAATCGCTGAGTCTTAATCTATGAAAGACGCGCAAATTTGTTATCATCCCTAATTCTCTAAGAGATTTTATATTTGGCCACTTCGCTGTGGCCATTTTCTTTTAGCGCCCTGCATGCCTCCGCAAATAATCCTCAAAGCTTTCAGTTTCATCTTTCTCTATCATAGCCTGTTTTTCTATGGAAGCTAATCGAGCAGCTTCAAACTGAGCTTCGGTAATCACTTCGTAAGGTTCACTAACCAATTGCGCATAGTATTTTTCAGCTAATTCTAATCCGTAGCCACCAATACCTTGTTCAACCATTTTATCCATCACTAATGCAGAATACGTCCGAGTTGGATCTTCAAACATTGAAATAAATTGGTGACAAACTTCCTGATATTTGGCATCACAACAGGTATCGAGGACTTCAGCAACACGGATTAAGTCATCAAATAACTGCTGCCCTACTTCCACCAATGGTTTCATTTCACTACCACAACCAATACCGATAACTTGACCCGGTTTACGCCCTTCAAGGATCACGCGGTTCCAGTTCTGGCGACTGCAATCTAATTCTTGAGCATTCATTGCTGGTGCATCAGCTAACACGCACCAAATCAAAAACAGGTCTAGGAAGCGCGTTTGCGTCTCATCAACCCCAATCGCGCTAAACGGGTTAATATCCAACGCACGAACTTCAATGTACTCAATACCACCGCGCAACAATGCATCAGATGGTGACTCATCACCTTTTGGCACACGCTTAGGTCGAATAGGTGCATACAGCTCGTTTTCAATCTGCAACACATTGGTGTTCAATTGAATATACTTACCTGCTTTTTTCACACCTAGCGCGGCAAATTCCTCAGACGGCTTATAAATCGCTTTTTTCAAACCAGCCACATAGCTATCTAAATCATTAAAGGTAATGTTTAAATCGCTCTGAGACTTATTCGTATAGCCTAAATCACTCATTCTTAACGACGTCGCATAAGGTAAGTAATACGTTCCCGTAGCTGTCTTTTCAAAGGTTAATTTAGTCTCTCTATCTTTAAGGAATGAGCCACAAATAGCAGGAGATGCCCCAAATAAATAAGGGATCACCCAGCCAAAGCGATAATAGTTTCTAATCAGGCGTAAATAACCATCAGAAATTTGCGCTTTACCGCTCTGTGCATCTTTAACACCTGCCCACGCCTGCCAAAATTCAATTGGCAATGAAAAATTATAATGAACACCAGCAATGGTCTGCATTAATGCGCCATAACGGTTTTTTAGCCCTTCACGATATAAGTTTTTGAAGCGGCCTACATTCGATGTACCGTATTGAGCAAGCGTTATTTTATCTTCGTTTTCGATAAAACAAGGCATGCTTAATGGCCACATCCTTTCATTGTGCAGATGACGAGCCGTATAACGGTGTAAATCCCTAAGAAAAGCCAAACTGTGCCTAGTACTTTTATCCACAGGTGTAATGAACTCAAGTAAAGACTCAGCAAAATCTGTCGTGATCCATTTATGTGTTAATGCTTTCCCCAATTCTTCCGGATGCAAAGTTTCAGCAATAGAACCTTTCGGAGTAACACGTAATGTTTCACGTTCGATACCACGTTGAATACCATTCAGTGCTTCTGGGTGCGCCTCTAACCATGAGAGCGCTTTAGATACGTCCGGGATCAAATCGACCTCCCGCCTGTGATGTAATTTTATTTTAGTAAGAAGCTTACTTTAGCGTAAATGAAGGAAATTGTCGCTGCTTAGATGTGTGGTTTATATAAGATACGCATTTGGAATAACATCAAATTATGATAAATCTGATTGATAGACGAAAAAAAAGCCCCTCTATGAGGAGCTTCTTGTTCTGGTGCATCCGGGAGGATTCGAACCTCCGACCGCTCGGTTCGTAGCCGAGTACTCTATCCAGCTGAGCTACGGATGCTTAATTCGTTCATTGAATCGTTGATTCAATAATTAGCCATCGTTTTGATAAAGGAAATTTTGATACACTAGACAAGGACTAGCTGAAGATGGTGCATCCGGGAGGATTCGAACCTCCGACCGCTCGGTTCGTAGCCGAGTACTCTATCCAGCTGAGCTACGGATGCATTACAATATCAAACTCTACACTTCATACCTACTGCTTGTTTTTAGTCGCTAAAAACTAAAAACCAACCCCACCAGTTTTACTCATAGGGTTAAATATGGTGCATCCGGGAGGATTCGAACCTCCGACCGCTCGGTTCGTAGCCGAGTACTCTATCCAGCTGAGCTACGGATGCAGCTATCTAAAATGGCGGTGAGGGAGGGATTCGAACCCTCGATGCAGCTTTTGACCGCATACTCCCTTAGCAGGGGAGCGCCTTCAGCCTCTCGGCCACCTCACCGTTTTTAGTCACAGACGATTTGTTTTGAACATCTCGTCTCTGTGTGGCGCACATATTACTTTCCTAGCTTTAGAAGTCAAACAATTTTTCCAAACTTTTTGGTTTATAATGACTGTTTGCACATTTCACAAGCAAGATGATTAGTTTAGCACCGAAAATCGGATTCATCACGGGGTAATTTCACAAAATTTTACCCGATAAAAAATGATGAATTGAAAAATGAATTCTCGAAAAATAGTCAGCGCTGCGTTCAAATTGGTATCGTGGTAAGTTAAACCACTCGCTTGAAGGCCGAATCAATTAAAATATAGTGGGGTTAAGAATGAGGTCAAATGAAAGACAAGCGTCCATCTTTGCTGTGTGGTTCAAGATATGGACGCTTATTCATTATTATTGATTATCTGGTTGAGTCTTTTCAGCCTGGATCCGTTGATAAATTTCTTCACGGTGAACAGAAACTTCTTTTGGGGCATTGACACCAATACGAACTTGATTGCCTTTTACTCCCAGTACAGTAACTGTTACCTCATCGCCTATCATGAGTGTTTCACCAACTCGACGAGTCAGAATAAGCATTCTTTGCTCCTTGAAATATTAAAAGAGTCGGGTCTCTAGGTTTCCCCCGCTATTGTCCATCACACACCGTGAAAACGTAAAGCAATGATATACACCTAAAGCATCGATGCCATCAAGGCAATCATTTTAATTATATACGTACAAAATATAACACTACCCACAACATATTAACAACGTTGCAACAGATAAAGTTGCCTCACGGTGCATGAGGCAACCTAATCAGCGCTTATAGTCGTGAGTTAACCCACTCTTCTACACTGGCCATCGCCGCTGGTAACGCACTCACATCCGTACCACCCGCTTGAGCCATGTCTGGGCGCCCACCACCTTTACCACCGACTTGCTGTGCAACATATGATATCAAATCACCCGCTTTTATTTTAGCAGTCAAATCATTAGTTACACCAACAATTACACTGACTTTATCACCACTCGTTGTTGAAAGCACGATAATCGCCGATTTCAACTGATTTTTGAGATCATCAACCATCGTTCTCAAAAGTTTAGGTTCAGTGTTACTTAATTGGCTAACAAGTAATTTAATCCCTTTAATATCTTTTGCTTTACTACTAAGTGAAGCACTTTCTTGGGATGCTTGTTGATCTTTTAGTTGCAAAATCTCTTTTTCTAATTGGCGAGATTTTTCCAATGCAGACTTAACTTTTTCAACTAAGCTATTCATATCACCTTTTAAGAGGTGAGCTATCGCATTCAACTGATCAGATTGGTTATGTACGCTTTCAATCGCGCCTTCCCCTGTGACAGCTTCAATACGACGAACCCCCGCAGCCGTACCTGATTCACTGGTGATGCGGAATAAACCGATATCACCAGTACGGCTTGCATGTGTCCCACCACAAAGTTCGATAGAAAAATCGCCCATACTCAGAACACGTACACGTTCTTCGTATTTTTCACCGAATAATGCCATCGCACCTTTTTCTTTTGCACTTTCTAAATCCATAAGCTCCGTTTCAATTGGTGTGTTCTTACGAATTTGTGCGTTAACAATGTCTTCCACTGCGCGTAATTGTGCAGGTGTCATTGCTTCAAAGTGTGAAAAATCAAAGCGGAGATATTTATCGTTAACTAAAGAGCCTTTCTGTGATACATGCTCACCAAGTACTTGGCGTAATGCCGCATGCAACAGGTGAGTTGCTGAGTGATTAAGGCGTATTGCATCACGTCTTTTCACATCAATTTTAGCATCTATACGGTGGTTAATGACTAGTGAGCCAGACTCTACCTGACCAATATGACCAATTGCCTGACCATATTTTTGTGTATCAGTGACAGTAAAATGACCACTCTCATTACGCAGTACACCCGTATCGCCAACTTGACCACCCGATTCAGCATAGAATGCAGTCTTATCAAGGATCACAAGACCTTCTTCACCAGCATTCAGGGAATCTACTGACTGGCCATCTTTATAGATAGCAGTGATAGTGGCTAATTGTTCATTATAGGCATAACCAGAAAATTCGCTGTGTTTTTCAACCTTAATTAACGAATTATAGTCGGTACCAAAACCACTCGACTCTCTTGCACGGCGGCGCTGATCTTCCATTGCGCGCTCAAAGCCTTCTTCATCAACTTTGATGTTACGCTCACGGCAAACATCCGCGGTAAGATCGATAGGGAAACCATAAGTATCATATAAACGGAACGCAGTTTCGCCATCTAAGGTGTCACCTTTAAGAGCCGCAAGTTCTTCATCTAATAATTGAAGACCACGCTCTAATGTACGTGCAAATTGTTCCTCTTCCGTTTTAAGCACTTTTTCAACCATAGCTTGTTGACGAGCAAGTTCATCTGCTGCTGATCCCATCACTTTAATCAGTGGAGCAACCAGCTTGTAGAAAAAGGTCTCTTTTGCCCCTAGCATATAGCCATGACGTACAGCACGGCGAATAATCCGGCGCAATACATAACCACGGCCTTCATTCGATGGGATGACGCCATCACTCACGAGGAATGCACAAGAGCGAATATGGTCAGCAATAACACGAAGTGATTTATTTGATAGGTCGCTAGCACCTGTAGCCTTTGCAGCCGCAGCGATAAGGTCGCGGAAAATATCGATATCATAGTTAGAGTTAACATGCTGCAATACAGCCGCAATACGTTCAAGCCCCATACCAGTATCCACAGATGGCTTAGGTAATGGTTCCATCGTGCCATCTGATTGACGGTTAAACTGCATGAAGACGATGTTCCAAATTTCAATATAGCGATCGCCGTCTTCTTCAGGACTTCCTGGAGGCCCACCCCAGATATGCTCACCATGGTCATAGAAAATTTCGGTGCATGGGCCACAAGGACCAGTATCCCCCATCTGCCAGAAGTTATCAGAGGCGTATGGTGCACCTTTGTTGTCGCCTATACGAATAATGCGTTCAACTGGAATTCCGACTTCTTTGTTCCAAATTTCATAGGCTTCATCATCGGTTTCATACACGGTAACCCACAATTTCTCTTTTGGTAGGTTAAACCACTCTTTTCCAGTTAATAGCTCCCAAGCAAATTTGATCGCATCATGTTTGAAGTAATCGCCAAAGCTAAAGTTACCGAGCATTTCAAAAAAAGTATGGTGACGGGCTGTGTAGCCAACGTTTTCTAAATCGTTATGTTTACCACCTGCTCGCACACATCTTTGTGCCGTAGTCGCTCGGGAATATGCTCTTTTATCCAGACCAAGAAATACATCTTTGAACTGGTTCATCCCTGCGTTAGTGAACAATAATGTTGGGTCATTATTTGGTACTAGCGAACTGCTACTTACCACCTGATGACCTTTTGTATGAAAAAAGTCGAGAAACGCTTGACGGATCTCAGCGGTGCTTTTACTCATATTTATCCCGATTTCAAGCTGGAAACTGAATTACGAATTGTTGAGATGGAATGTAACATCACCTCTAATCAACTCTCCGATTAAAAAGTGACTGATAAGATAAAGTCTCTTTGCGTAGAAGTAAAATTTATACTCTTCATACTGTAAGTTTCAGTACAGTTGATGACATTCATTCGCATTAGTCACACATTGATGAATGTTCCTATTGCCTATTTGGTCACTTAACTGCAACTTGAGCGTTTTAAAGTATAGATACATCCATTCGTGGCTTTCATTGTAAAGCGTCTGAGTATTTTCTGAAAGTATGTTTATACCTTTCAGTTGGCTATTTTTCCACTGGAAAACTATTGTTTACTCCCAGTATAGTGCAAATGAAAAATAAAAAACGCCACTCTTTTTGGGAGTGGCGTTAATAATCTGCTTATTTATCAAACCAATGAATCAATATTAAAATTCTTCAGGCGATTCATTTTCTTCGGCTTCACTGATGTAATCAGTGGCTGCACTGCTAAATTCACCAGTGTGAGTTAGTAGCATTTCACGCAGTTTTTTATCAATTTCTTCGGCCGCTTCAGGGTGCTCTTTCAGATATATGGTTGCATTCGCTTTCCCTTGACCAATTTTATCACCGTTATAGCTATACCAAGCACCGGCTTTTTCAATCAATTTATGCTTAACACCTAAATCAATTAATTCACCGTAGGTGTTAATCCCTTCACCGTACAGGATTTGGAATTCAGCTTGTTTAAATGGTGCAGCGACTTTGTTTTTAACGACTTTAACACGCGTTTCGCTACCAACAATCTCTTCACCATTTTTCACAGCACCAATACGGCGAATATCTAAACGTACGGAAGCATAGAATTTGAGAGCATTACCGCCCGTTGTCGTTTCAGGGTTACCAAACATAACACCAATCTTCATACGAATTTGGTTAATGAAGATCAACAGCGTATTTGAGTTTTTCAAGTTACCCGCTAATTTACGCATTGCTTGGCTCATCATACGAGCAGCTAAGCCCATATGAGAGTCACCAATTTCACCTTCAATTTCAGCTTTTGGTGTTAATGCTGCAACGGAGTCAACAATGATGACATCAACAGCCCCTGAGCGCGTCAACGCATCACAGATTTCCAGTGCTTGCTCACCGGTATCAGGCTGAGAACACAGCAGGTTATCAATATCAACGCCTAATTTTTTTGCATAAATAGGGTCGAGAGCATGTTCAGCATCGATAAATGCACATGTTTTACCACTGCGCTGTGCGGCTGCAATAACTTGCAGTGTCAGTGTTGTTTTACCAGAAGATTCAGGCCCATAGATTTCAACAATACGCCCCAGCGGCAGACCACCAGCGCCTAAAGCGACATCAAGAGATAAAGAACCCGTTGAGATAGTTTCAACATCCATTGAGCGATCTTCGCCAAGACGCATGATAGAGCCTTTACCAAATTGCTTTTCAATTTGACCTAGCGCTGCTGCTAATGCTTTTTGTTTGTTTTCATCGATAGCCATGTTCACTCCCTTTGATGCAGTGAAGTTACCCACTGCAAATAGAACGATTGAATTCGGTTTGTTAATGCTAAGTATACTGTATAATCATACAGTATCAAGAAGATTTTTCACTTATGATTTGTAAAAGTGTTTCAAGTGCATAAGCTGTTGATTGTAAACGTACAGAATTTCTATCACCTTGGAATATACAGTGCTTAACCGTCACATGAGCTCTGCCTGTAGCGTTTTTTTGGGCGAAACCGAACCAAACCGTTCCCACCGGTTTAGCGTCACTTCCGCCACCTGGACCTGCTATGCCACTCACTGAAATCGCCAAATCAGCAGCAGCTTCAGTTAAAGCACCGAGTGCCATTTCAGAAACCACTTGCTCACTCACTGCCCCAAATTTTTGCAGTGACTCATTTGTCACACCAATCATTTGATGCTTTGCTTCATTACTGTAAGTCACAAATCCTCTATGAAAGTAATCCGAACTACCCGCAATATCCGTCAATACCTTAGCAATCCATCCGCCAGTACATGATTCTGCACAAGTAATCGTTTTACCTTGTTTTTTGAGGACTTCAGCAAGCTGAATACTCAATGTTTCGAGATAACTTTCATTTATCATGTGATTTTTACCTTCGGATAATTACTTTTTGCGTGCGCGATCCCAAACCCATAAACCCGCAATCGCTATAGCAAATACGCTACCAAAACCGACACCAACACTAATAACGGATAATCCTGCTTTCATGGCTAGGGAATATAATCCTAACATAATTAGCATTGCACTATTTTCACCAAGGTTTTGCACTGCAATCGCGTTACCAGCCCCAACGGTTTCCTTGCCTTTTTCCTGCAATAACGCATTAAGAGGAACGACAAATAGCCCGCCAAAAATACCGAGTACCGCTAAGATAGCATAGGATGGTAAGAGATTGGTTTGTAACGCAAGTAATACCACCATGATACCAATGACTACCCCAGCAGGAATACAGCGTGACACCGTTTTTAATGTAATGAATTTAGCAGCCACCCCAGCACCAACCACAATCCCAACGGCAACAGCGGCATTAAGATAGGTTGGCGTTGCGTTATCTTGTAGACCTAATGCAAACGGTACCCAAGCCACCAGTAAAAAACGTAATGTGACGCCCGCGCCCCAAAACATACTGGTTCCCACCAGTGAGAAACGGCTTTCTTGGTTTGCCCAAAGTGTACGGCAAGCAGAGACAAAATCGGTGAAAAGTTTCTTAAAATGCCAGCCTTTACCTGGGCGAGCAGCAACTAAATGCGGAATATAGAAGTTGGCAATCACCGCTAATGCGTACAATACCGTACAGGTACCCAACGCTAAAATAAGGCTAATATCCGATAAAATACCACCGACGACAGAACCAATCAAAATGGCCGCGATAGTTGATGCTTCCATCACGCCATTGGCCTTCACTAAATTATCACCACCGGTCAATTCACCTAAAATACCGTATTTTGCTGGTGAGTAAGAAGCCGCACCAATCCCAACCAACCCATAACAAAGAAATGGGTTAAGCCCTAAACAGATCCCCAAAGCCCCTAAAAATTTAAATAGGTTTGAGAACAACATGACACGCCCTTTAGAAAAGCGATCGGCAACTTGACCAACAAACGGTGCCAAAATGATATAAGTAAATACAAATACCATTTGTAGTATTGGATGGCTCCATTCAGGGTAAAACTCAGCTTTTAACTGCGCTAAAATGGCAAATAACAACGCGTTATCGGCAAAAGCGGATAAAAACTGTGACGTTAGCACAGCCTTCATTCCTCGACTCATCAATGGCGCATTCATTTCTTGCATATCATCAATCCTCTAACGCCATTTGTTTCAGTGTCACAAAGTCTGTTTTACCGGAACCGAGTACAGGTAGCTCTTTCACCAAACGAATATCACGGGGAACGGCCAATTCCGTTAAGCCTTTACTTTTAGCGGCAGAAGAAAGTGCGCTTCTATCGAGGTCTTTATCCGTCGTAAACAGAACTAAAGCTTCACCTTTACTGCTATCAGGTTTAGTGACAACAGCATGATGTGCATTAGGGGACAAACTCAGGACCATCTGTTCAATGCTTTCGAGGGATACCATTTCTCCCGCGAGTTTTGCAAATCTTTTTACGCGGCCTTTAATAGTGCAATAATTAAGCTCATCAAGTACAACGATATCCCCCGTGTCATACCAACCTTTTTCTTGTTCCCCATGTTGGTTTTCCGCTGATGGCGCTTCAAGAATGCCCGGTGCCTCAACACGCAAATACCCTTTCATGATATTAGGGCCTTTTAATTGTAATTTCCCCCCATTTTCAATGCCTGAAATAGGGATAATGCGAGATTCCATTTGCGGCAATATTTGCCCTACTGTTCCTTCTTTAGAGGCCATTGGCACATTGATAGAGACAATCGGAGCGCATTCTGTAACACCATAACCTTCAAGAATACGGATACCAAACTTGTCGAACCAAATTTTCTTAGTGCTATCCGACAATTTTTCAGCCCCAGCAACGACATAACGTAATCTTGCAAAATCATATTGATGAGCAAAACGTGCGTAATTAGCTAAAAACGTTGATGTACCAAATAGAACAGTGCAATTTTTGTCGTAAACCAATTCAGGAATGATTCGATAATGCAATGGGCTGGGGTAAAGAAAGACTCGGCTACCAGAAAACAGTGGAATAAACAGCCCAACCGTTAAGCCGAAAGCATGAAATAGGGGCAATGATGACATAAAACGATCACGTGGTGTAAAGTCAGCGATCGTTTTGATTTGTTCCACATTCGCCATCAAACTTGCATGGCTATGTACCACCCCTTTAGGTGTTCCTTCTGAACCTGAAGTAAACAGGACGATAGCTTCATCATCGGCTTTACGCGGTATCACCGCTTTCGCTGGCATCAATAAGTGTTTAACGATCCAGAGTTTATCCCGCAGCGTGACCGTATCTTTTAAATCTTCAAGATAAATCCAATTCGCCTCGGTGACCTGCTCAGGAATATGGGTCAAATTCCCTTTTTCAAGGAACTGCCGTGATGTAAAGACAACTTTAGCTTGAGAAGCTTTGAGTGCATTACTGATACCATGACTACCCGCCGTGTAATTGAGCATCGCAGGCACTCGCCCACGCATTAATGCCCCAAAAATAGCGGCTGCCGTTACTGTTGTATTTGGCAATAATAAACCGATACGCTCATTTTCATGGGTATAGCGCTCAATGATTCTCCCTACACCTAATGATTTCTTTAACAATCCTTGGTAATTATCTTCTTTAAAATTAATGTCTTCAATACAAGGTGCACGGCGTCCAAAACGTTTTACGCTATCAATAAATTCTTCAACCAGTGTGACTTGAGGGCGACAAGCCATACGTGCTGATTTCATGATGTGATATAAGTGAACACCCGCTAAATGACGACGCTCAACCGCTTTAGGCGCTTCTGGCATCGGAATCATTTCAGCAGGTAAAATATGCAGGGTAATTTTAGGAAACCATTTAAGGGGAATGATGCCTTTTAAACGGCTAAAGTGACTACGTTCCGCCCCTTCAATACGAATAGGCACAACTTTTGCACCGGATTTGGCAGCGACAAACGCAGCACCATCATATATTTTCATCAAAGAGCCATGCACCGAAATACGCCCTTCCGGAAATATCACTATCGGACGGCCTTTTTCAACTTCTTTAACTAACTGACGTATGCCTAAAGGGTTTGCAGGGTCAAGAGGAACAATATCAACATAAGGTTTTAGCAGTTTGATCATTCTTGGTGTTGCGAACGTAGAATAAACTGCAAATACTGGCTTAATCGGTAAAAATAGCGCGACCAACACACCATCAAGAAATGAAACATGATTTGGTGTAATTAAGCATTTGTCTTGGTAGAGCGCTTTTTCATCCCCAACTAAGCGGACTCGAAATAAAAATCTGAGTACTGTCCTCAGCATGTTTGCCAGCATAATAAATCCCTATTATTTGATTTCATTTATCACTTAAGCGGATGATTATGTCGTAAAAACCCGTATAAAACTAAGTGTTTTATTCCTAAAATACCATTCAGAACAATATTATTTATCAAACTGAGTTAATTGATGAATAATTGATTCAATCGGCAACCCTGCATCAATCACATAGTGTGCCGTCTCCCGATAAAGAGACTCTCTTTGTGACATGACCTCTTCTATCTCTTCTAGTATCGATTTCCCTGTCAGACTTGGTCGTTGCTCTGCTTGAGGTTCTGCGGCAAGTCTCGCGGCTAAAATCTCAGGTGTAGCACTTAGATAGATAACCGTTCCATTCGTACGCATGACACGTTGATTTTCTTTTAATAAAATAATACCGCCTCCCGTTGAAACGACGGTATCTGAGTGCGAGATTGATTTTAATACTTCACTTTCTAAATGACGAAAGTGTTCCCAGCCATATTGTTCTACAATCTGTGCAATACTGCTTCCTGCTCGCTCAACGATTAATTTATCAGTATCAACGAATTGGCACGATTTCTGTTCAGCCAATTTTTTTCCGATTGTAGTTTTTCCTGAACCTCTTGGACCTATAAGGTAAAACATCTGCATTCATCCCATCGTCATCATTATTATGGTACATGTGCCACTTGTTATAGATTTAATGGCTCAGTCTAAAAATGGCAAATCATCATAAAAACAAAGCCACACGCTAAGTGTGGCCTAATTATTGTTATTGAATTATTAAGCTCGGTTCAGGAAGTCGCCGTAACCAATCCATTTATAGGTAGTCAACGCATCCAATCCCATCGGCCCTCGAGAATGAAGTTTTTGTGTACTTACCGCTACCTCAGCCCCTAACCCAAACTGCCCACCATCGGTAAATCTTGTGCTCGCATTCACATATACTGCGGCTGAATCAACACGCTGTACAAAGTAATCTGCTTGATTAATCGACTCCGTTAAAATGGCATCTGAATGCGCGGTACCATAAGTGCGAATATGATTAATTGCAGCATCAATTCCAGCAACCACCTCAACGTTAAGGTCAAGAGATAACCACTCGTCCACTAAATTTTCAGGCGTGACAGCAACCACTTTCGCTGGGCCATTTTGTAAATACGGCATCGCTTGTTGGCTGGCATGCAGAGTCACCTGTTGCTCCGCCATTTTTTGGCTCAGTAGTGGTAAAAAATCACCCGCAATTTTTTCGTGAACAAGTACTGTTTCCAGTGAGTTACAAGCACTTGGGCGCTGAACTTTAGCGTTAATCAGCACATCAATGGCTTTATCAAAATTCACTGACTCATCAACAAAAGTATGGCAAACACCAATGCCCCCTGTAATAACAGGGATCGTTGATTGTTCACGACATAATTTATGCAGACCTGCTCCACCACGAGGTATTAACATGTCCACATAACGATCTAATTTAAGTAATTGAGTCACTAGTTCACGATCAGGATTATTAATCGCTTGGATCGCATTTGCGGATATCCCACAATTTTTCAGTGCTTTTTGGATCACTTCAGTGATAGCCAAATTGGTATTGTGAGTTTCTTTACCACCCCGTAAGATCGCTGCATTACCTGTTTTTAAACATAATGCCGCAACATCAACAGTGACATTTGGACGCGCTTCATAGATAACACCAATCACCCCCAATGGCACACGACGACGCTGAAGATTTAGGCCATTATCAAGTTGGTTTCCATCAATAATTTGCCCTACAGGATCTGCTAATTGGCAAACTTTTCTCACATCAGAAGCTATATTTTTTAAACGTTCAGATGTCAGTAATAAGCGATCTTGTAATGCAGGCGACATACCCGTTGCCTGTGCTTGTTCAATATCTTTTTTATTCGCCTCAAGAATGACACGACTTTCTTGTTCCAGCAGATCAGCTATCTGCTCTAACACCGCATTTTTCTGTGTGGTATTTAATTGAGCGAGTTGCCATGAGGCTTCACGAGCCGCTTTTCCCATTTGTTCTAACATAATTAACCCACTATCATATCATCGCGGTGGACTGCAACAGAGCCGTGTTCATACCCAAGTATGCGGCCTATCTCTTGTGAATGATGACCCGCAATCATTCTTAATGCATCACTATTATAATGACTTACCCCATGAGCAAGGTCTTTGCCGGCCATGTTGCGTATTCGCACGACGGCACCACGAGAAAAGTCACCTTCGATTTTCTTGATCCCTTTTGGAAGCAGGGAACTGCCTTTTTCTAAAATGGCTAGTTGTGCACCGTCATCGATATATATATCGCCAGCAGCAGGGGCGCCGAAAATCCAGCGTTTGCGGTTTTCCATTGGGTTTTTCTGCCCATAAAAGCGCGTTCCTACCGGTATATTCTCAATAACGGCACTAATCACATCAGGTTTATTACCCGCTGCAATGATGACATCGATTCCGGCTCTTCCTGCCACATCCGCGGCTTGTAGCTTAGTGGCCATACCGCCTGTACCGAGGCCAGTAACACTTCCGCCTGCCATTTCTCGTAGCTCATCATTGATTCCATACACTTCGGGGATCAATTTAGCATTTGGATTACTGCGAGGATCTGAATCAAATAATCCTTCAATATCCGTTAATAGTAGTAACTTATCTGCATCTCCAAGAATTGCAGCAAGGGCGGATAAATTATCATTATCCCCAACTTTAATTTCTGCTGTTGCGACTGCATCATTTTCATTGATAACGGGCACAATGCCATTATCCAGCAGCGCTTGCAATGTATCTCGCGCATTCAAAAAGCGTTCTCTATCTTCGAGGTCGGCACGCGTTAATAACATTTGCCCAATATGGATGCCATAAATAGAGAATAACCTTTCCCATAATTGAATAAGACGGCTCTGCCCTACTGCGGCCAGAAGCTGCTTCGATGCAATCGTTGCGGGAAGTTCGGGATAATTAAGATGTTCGCGACCCGCTGCTATTGCCCCCGATGTCACGATAATAATACGGTGCCCTTTTTCATATTGCTGTGCGCATTGCCTGACTAGCTCGACGATATGCGCTTGATTCAATCGACGTGAACCCCCTGTCAACACACTGGTGCCTAATTTAACAACAAGTGTCTGGCTATTTTTCATCATTTTTCTGCCATTAAGATTAAAGAAACACAAACTAGCTATTATTTTTATCAGCTGGAGCGCGTTATGCCAACAGGCATAACGCTAAATTAAACAAAAGTTAGTTTAAAACAATTTTATACGCTTAATTCCAGCTTAAATTCTGCCATTTTTGCAGAAGGAAACAAAGAGAGCTCTAATTCCGCAAGCTGTTTTGAAAGAGATTGGTGAAAGGCGATGAGATTCTGTTCAATAGTATCAATGGTTGTATTGTCTTTTAAGGTCTTTGCTTGCCAATTACCTTGGCTATTATACAGACCAAAATGGTATAAATATTCAAATCCATTATCATTTGGCGATAGCTGCATCCACCATCCCCAAAATTCACGCTTTTCCGGCGCAATATTGACATTAACACAAACAGTGAGACTATCGAAAAAATAGCAACCGTCGACACATTGCTTTTCTCGTAGATAAGGTCCTAAAGCCGCAAACTTTTTTAAATACTTTCCATTAGAGTAATCATTAGGTAACGCCATGTAAGGATCTCCTTTTTGAGAAGATCCCTTTTTAGCAAAAGTTAAAAAATAATCAAGTCATTAAATAAAATTAAACTATTTTACTTTTTAACCAATCAACTGTTTCGCTGAGTGCTTTTTGATAATTCACAAAAATCGGTGTTGTGGGTAAAGTTAGCATATGACCGTCCATTGATGAGCGCATAATCAAATCCGATTCCGCTTTAGGGCTATAAATGTCACCTTTCCAATATACTGACATCATAGGTACTCGGCAGCGCCGCCCTAACAATCCTTGGTTTTTCAGTGAATAGCAACTTAGCTCATGACGTAACGCTGCACCGTCAACGTGATAGATACCTAAACGGCTAGCAAAAACGTCCAATTCCATACGCGGAATATCCCGCTGATATTTATCTTCATGCAATAAACTATGCACGATAGGACCTAATACCCCAACCGCTTTAATTTTTTCAGGACACATATAAGCTAGCCTTAAGGCTATATTTGCCCCAAAGCGTAATCCAACCAGCCCAAAACGTGTATGGTCGATCCATGGAATGGTATCTAATTGACGCACGACTTGCTCATGCAAGGCACTGGTCTCTTGAGATAGCTTATATTTAATGGAATAACCTATTGATGGCATATCCAATGTCAGCATCGCAATGCCGAGCGGCTCAAGATAATCACGGAAAAAACGGCAATAGTCGATTTGTAAACTATCGAGAGTTCCACATACCATCACCGTTGGGTAAGGACCTTGCCCAGTTGAAGGTATGTGTAAAAAACCACAAACTTCTTTATTACCATCAACCTTAAATGCGATTTTTTTCAACTTATAACGAGAAAATTGTGCTGCGCTGTCATACGCTTTACAGGCTAATAAGACCGCTTGATCGGCTAATTCATCGCCTTTTATGAAAGGATAGGCGGCAATACTGTATAAATTCGCGGCGCGTAACCATGCTTTACTTGCCGCTTCTCCACCTTCAAACTGCAACGCTTTTTGTTGCCATTGCATCGCTTGATGAGACCATTCAAAACACCAGTTTCCTCGGCGGTTACCAATGACTGTATCAAGCAAATTATCATCACTTCGTTCAGCGTCAGTTACCGCAATACGGCTCAACACCTCTTCAATTTCTAACGCATCTATGCCTCGCCAAATCCACAATAAACGATTAATCATGCGATACCAGCCGGCATGCTGCGAGCCACTCAATACAGAATGGTTATTGATGATAGGCGCACTATAGGCTGAATAAGAAACGAGTGTCGATGTTTCAACCTGCCTAACTTTTGGTTTGAACAGTTTTTCGGAGAGATTTTGTTGAGTCATCCTAATAACCTGTTGGTTGATCTAAATAAAAAGGGAATGCCATCGCATCCCCTTATCTTATCGTTTTGTATTGAATTTTATTAGGTAATAATGTTTTAAGCATAATGTATAAAGGGATTCTCACCCTATATTAGCGTTATTTTTACCTATCATTTAGATCTAACTCAAAACAATAAAAGTTTATTTTTCTTGTTCACACAGAGGCTTAACAAATACAACCCCCATATCCCATGGCTGTTCAATCCATGTGTTTTGTGGGATATCGACGACGTAATCATCCACTAATGGACGACCCGCAGGTTTAGCGAAAATCGTGACAAAGTGTGCTTTCGGGTACATCTCACGAATAGCTTTTGCGGTACCACCAGTATCAACAAGATCATCGATGACAATGAAACCTTCACCATCACCTTCAGCGCGTTTAATCACATTCAATTCACGCTGGTTATCATGGTCATAGCTTGAGATGCACACAGTATCAACATGACGGATACCAAGTTCGCGTGCAAGAAGTGCGCCTGGAACAAGACCACCGCGGCTAACCGCGATAATACCGGTCCATTGGTCTACAGGTAATAAACGTTGTGCGAGTTTACGGGCATGTATTTGCAACATATCCCACGTTACGACATATTTTTCGCTCATAAAATTCGGGTCCCGACTACTGAGTAATACTGAAATGTGTCTTGCGGAAAAAAGGTTGCGCGAGATTATAGTGATTTGACGCAGCAAAAACCAGCAAAAACGGATAATTGTGATGAATTAATATTATTTGCACTGACTATTTATAACAATTAGGTGTATGCTGAGAAAATTAATCGTGTGGCCTGAATATCTGTGCTACGCCTTTTAAGCAGAATAAGTTGCTAAAAATAGATAAGACCAAAGTCGCTTAAGGAGATCCAACGTGTCTGAACTAGCCAAATTGTCACCACAGCCATTATGGGATATTTTTGCCAAAATTTGTTCAATTCCCCATCCTTCTCACCATGAAGAAGCGCTAGCAACACACATTATCGAATGGTCAAAACAAAAAGGGTTTCATGTAGAACGTGATCAAGTGGGTAATATTTTGATCCGCAAACCCGCGACCTCTGGTTATGAAAATCGTAAGCCTGTTGTTCTGCAAGCCCATCTTGATATGGTTCCACAGAAAAATAATGACACTGTCCATGACTTTACCAAAGACCCTATCCGTCCTTACGTGAATGGTGAATGGGTTACTGCTGAAGGGACAACCTTAGGTGCCGACAATGGTATTGGCATGGCATCTGCCCTCGCCGTCTTAGCTGATGACAGCGTTGAGCATGGGCCACTTGAAGTGCTATTAACCATGACTGAAGAAACCGGTATGGATGGCGCTTTTGGTCTACAAGCAGGATGGCTACAAGCTGATATTTTGATCAATACTGACTCAGAAGAAGAAGGCGAAATCTATATGGGTTGCGCTGGCGGTGTGGATTTTACAGCTACATTTGATCTGACTCGCGAAGCGATACCACAAGGTTACAAAACCTTTACCCTGACATTAAAAGGCCTAAAAGGCGGACACTCTGGTGGTGATGTCCATTTAGGTTTAGGTAATGCCAATAAATTGTTAGCGCGTTTCCTTGCTGGGCACCAAGAAGAGCTAGGCTTGAAACTGCTAGAATTTACAGGAGGCACAGTTCGTAATGCCATTCCACGTGAAGGACATGTCGTTATTGCGATAGCCGCAGATAAAGTTGCTGAATTAACCGCACTCAGAGCGCGTTATGAAGCTATCTTGCAAAATGAACTCGCTGTTGTTGAACCCAACTTAGTTCTGCTATTAGAAGAAACTCAAACAACATTAACGGCACTCACTGAAGAGTGTCAAAAACGCTTTGTATTCTTCTTAAACGCCGCACCAAATGGGGTGATCCGCATGAGTGATGTGGCGAAAGGCGTAGTGGAGACATCGCTCAATGAAGGCGTTGTTACCATGACAGAAGAGAAAGCAGAAGTGATCTTCTTAGTTCGCTCCTTAATCGATAGTGGCAAAAACTATGTTGTGAATATGCTCACCTCTGTGAGTCAACTGGCGCAAGCTAAATACCGTGCAGAAGGCAGCTACCCAGGCTGGCAACCTGATGCAAATTCCCCCGTTATGCATCTCGTGAGTGAAACTTATCAAAAACTGTTTGGTAAGGTGCCGAACGTTATGGTGATCCATGCAGGCCTTGAATGTGGTCTATTCAAAAAACCTTACCCTGACATGGATATGGTTTCTATTGGACCAACCATTCGTGGTGCGCACTCACCCGATGAGCGTGTCCATATCGCAAGTGTTGGTGAATACTGGAAACTATTGACTGCGGTTCTAAAAGCAATCCCAGTTAAAGGCTAATGAACGACGGCTAATCAAAGTATCCGCTCTACTGGGGCGGGTACTTTAAAGTTCTAACAATAATTGCCTTTCTAATTGTGGGCTTTGCAAAGTCACATGCAAACCAACCAGCCTAACCCCTCGATTTTCGCGACGATTTTCCCAAACCTGTTTAGCCAAAAGTACAAGGTCTTGCTTATCGAGTATTGGATAAATATGTTCCTGAGTTGTTTGCTGGAAATCATTAAATTTTATTTTTACGCCTTGGCGTGCAATACGCCGGTCAGGTTTTACTTTTGTCAGCCTGATTTCCAACTCTTCATATAACTTATCCAATAATGGCAAACACTCCTCCCAGTGATAAATATCCTTCACCAGAGTCCGTTCAACACCGACAGATTTACGCAATCTATCAGGATTAACGGGCCGTTCATCAATACCATGGCAGCGTTCCCATAAGACCTGCCCAAACTTCCCCATCGCTTTAATTAAAGTGACAGCATCATAATGTTGCACATCCGCACACGTTTCCAATCCCATATCTGATAACTTTTGCGCCGTGACTTTGCCAACCCCCGGAATTTTTTTCAACGGTAATGACAACACAAACTCCGGTAAACGTTGAGGTGTGATGACAAACTGCCCATTGGGTTTATTTAAATCCGAAGCAATTTTGGCTAAAAATTTTATTGGTGCGATCCCTGCTGAAGCAGTCAGCTGTAGCTCATCAAAAATTTGCTGACGAATAGCTTGAGCAATCAGTGTTGCTGAGCCATGACAGTATTGGCTATCTGTCACATCTAGATAGGCTTCATCCCATGACAGGGGTTCAATTAAATCGGTATAACGAGAAAAAATTTTATGGATATGCAAAGACGTTTCTTTATAGAGAGCCATCCTACCCGGTAGAACTTTTAGATGGGGACATAACCTTAATGCAACCGCTGTTGACATGGCACTATGTACACCGTAGCGCCTTGCCTCATAGTTGGCTGTACTAATTACACCACGACGCTCAGCACTCCCCCCCACGGCAATAGGAACATTACGTAGACTAGGGTCGTCACGCATTTCTATTGCGGCATAAAAGCAGTCCATATCAATATGAATTATTTTACGCATTACAATCTCACCGAATAGATACTGTTTAAATATACAGTTTATTTATTGGGTGTGCAATTATTCCTCAAAAAAACCGTCAATATAAAAATAATTATCATTTTCATTACCGGAAAAACGTTCTCAAACGACTAATAGTAGATATTGATAAGAATGGTGAATTATCGAGAATATAATGAATAAAAATTCCACTCAGCAAGTAAAAATAGATAAACCAACACGTGCTTTTTTGTCTAGGCTCAATCGTCTCTCCTTTGCGAGTTTACTGATCGCTACCACAGCAGCCTCTGCGGACGGAGCAGAAACCGTTCTTGAGGCATCGCACAAACAAGAACAAGATCAACCCATTCAATTTCCAGCCCTATCTGTTGTTGGTCATTTAAATTCAAGTGTTGGCGCAGGCAGCTCAGTGCTTAAATTAAAAGATATCGAACGTACCCAAGCCAATAATCTGGCCGAGCTAGTCGATCAGTTGCCGGGGGTCTCATCATCCGGTTCCCCTCGCCCTGGAGGGCAAACACTCAATATTTGGGGGATGGGAGATATGGAAGACGTTAAAGTCACTCTTGATGATGCGCCCAAGGGCTTTGAAAAATACCGCCAAGGTTCAGTGTTTATCGAACCTGAACTCATCAAACGTATCGATGTTGATAAAGGTCCACATAACATTATGGACGGCAATGGCGGCTTTGGTGGAACCGTCAAAATCACCACCAAAGATCCTGAAGACCTGTTACGGACAGGACAGCATTTCGGAGCGATGTTTAAATACAGCTATCACACCAACGACCGTCAAAATATTTATAGTTCAGCCTTATATGGCAAAACGCTTAATGGGATTGCCGATGGCTTATTGTATGTCAGCAAAAGAAAAGGGGATGATTTACGTCGTCCTGATGGGAGCCGATTCGGTTTTTCTCAATCAGATCAATTATCTTATTTAATTAAAAGCAATATTTACCTCAATGACCAGCACACTCTCAGTTTATCTGCAATGCGCTCAGAATCGGATAACTTAGTGCCTTGGGCTGCAAAACGAGATGAACTGAGCACACCAACACAAAGAGAGATCGACCAATATGGCTTTGATGGTGCGATCAAACGTAAATTGGTACAGCGAGATCAGCAAGATCAAAACTACAGCGTGAAGTGGAATTTTATCCCTGAAAATAGTGATTTGATCAATCTAACAGCCACATACGCATGGTCAAAAACCAAGCAGCATGACACTAGACCAGAAAATGCGTCTAAATTCTTAACGTCCAGCCTAGGTAATAAAAGCTGGGTTAACTATATAGATCAACTCTTTGATATTCATAATGAAAGTGTCTTCGATACGGGGAGGTTAGAACACCAAGTTACCATTGGTGCAAGATGGCATAAGAATGATCGTGGCATTTTGATGTTCGATGCAGGAAAAGCCAATAAGCCTGAATATAATTATGGCTATTTTCAACCGCAATTTATGCCTGCTGGAGTCCAAGAAACCACCAGCGCATATATCCAAGATGCAATAACTTGGAATAGGCTAACAATCACTCCGGGCGTACGCTACGATTATGTTACCAACAAGGGTAAAGGTAATTTAGCTGCAACCTATATGGAGCAAGACCCTCTCATCGGCCATGATTATCGTTCCGTCACTTATAGTGGTATCTCGCCTCATTTGGGGCTCCTTTGGAAAACAACACCTAACCTCACGCTATTTGGTGATATTAGCCGTACATGGCGTGCACCTGTTATTGATGAACAGTATGAAGTGCAATTCGCTAATAGCAGTTTAACCGGCAGCAGCCGCAATCTAGGTAAAGAACGTATGCATGGAATTCGTTTGGGTGCAATCGTCGACTTCGACCAAGTCATACAAGCGGATGACCAGTTACAAATACGTACCACGCTATTTCGTAATAGAGGAAAAGATGAGATATTTCGTCGCCGTGGTGAATATTGTGAGGCAAAAAAATACGGTACAGGCGATTGCGGGAGACCCCTTTCGAACTATCGTAATTTACCCGGCTACACCATTGAAGGCTTAGAGATTGAGCTATTTTATGATAGTTCCAATCTTTTCGGTAAAATGGCCTATTCCACAATCAAAGGTGAACGTGATGCCTCTCCTCGTGACCCCTGGTTTGGACAAAAAACATGGATAGGTGAAATTCCACCCGATACCTTACATGTCATGTTAGGTTACAAATTACCGCAATGGCATACTCATTTTGGTGTAACAGGTGACTTTGTCGGACATCAAGTCCGTTCACCCGCAGATAGAGACCCTAAAGCCGACTCATGGGGATACCCAAAATCCAAAGGCTATGCGCTGTATGGCGCATTTGCGCAGTGGAATCCTGAATTTATTCCTGATACAGAGATCAGAGTTACTGCAACTAACCTTTTCGAGCAAGATTATTATCCATATCTTGGCGAATCCGTATCCGGTGTGGGTCGAGATGTACGTTTAAGTATCACCAAATATTTTTAATATCGCGGATGGACTCTCTTTTTTGAGGGTCCATAATTGACTTTAAAATAAAAATGATAATAATTATTATTTTTATTTATGACTACACCAATTTTCTCTACTAATAGTACCTCACGAATAGAAGAACAGCGTCTCTTTCAGCAATATGCCCCTGATCTCCTTAGGTATATTCTTGCTCGCACCCCTAACGACGATATCGCAAGTGAAATTTTACAAGATGTCTTTGTTCATACGATTGAAACAAATCGCTGCCAAACTCTACACTTTCCAAAAGCATTTATGTACACGCTGGCACAACGCAATATTGCCAATTTTTATCGTCGACAACACATAGAAGCTAAATATCTCAATCTGCTGGTGGAGCCTGAGCCTGAGTGGCACTTGGAAACACAATTGGTACTAGAGGAGCAGTTGCAACGCATGTTTGAACAACTTGCTAAGCTACCGACAATCATTGAGCAAGCCTATCGGCTAGCCCAATTTGAAGGAATGACCTACCAACAGATTGCGGCGCAATTAAAAGTTAGTCCTAATTCAATCAAGTACTACTTACAAGAAGCCAGAAAAGTATTACAAAAAAGGTTCGCTGAATTCAATTTAACTTATTGAGATAATTATTACAGGTAATACATATGATAAAAATAACAACACCATATATTAAAAAAGGGATATTCGCTGGTTTGTTAATTCTTTCCAGCCAAAGTTGTTTCGCCCACTCGCTACAAATTGTTGCTCATCGGGCAGGTACTGCGGATGCGCCTGAGAATACGCTTTACGCAATTGAGCTCGCCAAACAAAATAATGCTGACATCATTTGGATAACCGCCCAACTGACCAAAGATAAACACGTTGTTTTATATAGGCCGAGTAACTTAGAAGCCTTAACCGCGCAAAAGGGGCTAATATCTCAGTACACCGCACAACAACTCGCCACATTCAATGCCGCTGAGCAATTTAACAAAAAACATCATCGTCAATTACCCATACTACAAACAACGATCCCAACACTCGAATCCGTATTAAAAAAATACCCTAACACGCAATTTTATGTTGATTTAAAATCCCCTGATGCAGACCCAACCACGCAAGCCGATATTATTTATGCATTACTTGAAAAAAATAATGCGTTTAAAAATACGCGCTTTTATTCAACTAATGATGCATTCATCAAAGCCTTAACCAAACGCTCCGATAAAATTAATACCTTTGAAGGCCGTGATGAAACACGCACCATCTTAGCTAATAGCGCTATGAATCATCATTGTTCAGCCCCCACCGATAGACAATCTAAATCACGTTGGTATGGCTTTGAATTACACCGTAAAGTCGAGGTCGTGGAGAAATACACATTAGGCGAGGCTCGCTCACCTGCCACATTATCATGGGATAAAGAAGCTATTGATTGTTTTAGAAAAAATGGCCAAGCCCATATTGTTCTATTTGGTGTCAATAGTATGGAAGATTATCAATTAGCCAAAGACATTGGCGCAGATGCGGTGATGGTTGATTCCCCTAAAAGCTTTAAAGACGCAATCAGTAAGTAGTTCTTAACTTGCTTTATCAAAGTAGCCTAACGCTATGAGCATCAACTCTAATGCATAGCCTCTAAATAAAAAATAAGCCTTAACTGTGACAGTTCACAGCTAAGGCCATCATTATACTTATCAGATTTTAAATAATACGGTGTTTTTCAAGTGCCTTTTGGCGAGCCTCTTCCCGTGCCATACGCTTCTTACGTGCATCACAAGGCTCTGGGCAATCACACACTTTTTCAACACCAATGCTGCTTAATCCACCACAGCTACCTTGAATGCTCTTGCGCTTAATAATGTACCCAAGTGACATACCGAGAAATGCCAGTAGGAACAGGACGAAAGCTGCAATAAAAACATTTAGCATTCTTACACCCTCCTAATTACTGCTTTTTCTGTAAAAATGGCTCGAATGCCTTAGTGTAACGCTCTTCGAAACCTTTTTCTGTCTTGATGATCATAAACACAGGAATATCCAGCTTTTCAGCTAAGGCAAAACCCTCAACGGGTCCGAGCACATTAAGTCCTGTCGATAAACCGTCCGCACTCATGCAAGTTGGAGCAAGTACCGTTATTGATACCAAATTATGTTTAATTGGCATCCCTGTTTTTGGATCGATAGTATGGGAAAAACGGACACCATCTTGTTCAAAATAGTTACGGTAATCGCCCGATGTCGCTATAGACATATCACCCGGTTCGATCACTTCCTGAGCGGTTTGATTCACCCCATCAGTCGTCGGCTTTTCAATCGCAATACGCCAAGGAGCATCTTTACCATTTTTCCCTTTCGTACGGACTTCACCACCAATATCAACCATATAGTTATTAATATTGACTGACTCTAAATACTCAGCAACGACATCGACACCATAACCTTTCGCGATAGAAGATAAATCGACATAAAGCTCAGGGATCGTTTTAATCAGATTATTACCTTGTACAGATAATTTCTCTATGCCAACCCATGCACGACGTTTTTCTAATTCACTGTCTGTTGGTGCTTTGGTGACTCGCCCCTCAGGACCAAATCCCCACAAATTAACTAAAGGACCAACCGTGACATCCAGCGCCCCATTAGTTAACTCATTAATACGAATGGCTTCTTTCACCACTTTTGCTGTTGCAGCTGAAACAGGAAAAGGAACATTAACTTCTTTGAACTGGTTGAAACGGCTTAATTCCGAGTCAGGACGATAAGTTGACATTTGGTCATTCACTTCTTCCAAACGTTTATCTATCTCTGCTTGGATTGATTCACTACTTGGAGAGGAAGAATCAGCCACATATTTGATGGAATAGTAAGTTCCCATCGTCTGCCCCTGAAGGTTAGCTTGTTCAGGTCCGCCGCAAGCCGCCAATAATAGTGTTGCTGCAAACAGCAGCACTGGAGTTATCACTTTTCTGTTCAGCATAATTTTCTCTGCTTCAATAATAAGCGCCCACATAAGCGGGCGCTATACTCATCATATTGTTGATTGCCGTGTTGCTGACTACGTTCATTCGCACTAGTCACAGGAATTAACCTGTTCTTAGACACTCATTCTCTTGTCACCTAACTGCACCTCAACTATGTAAGTATATACAAACAACTAAGGGTTACTTAACCACCGAAATCATCCAGTAAGATGTTTTCATCCTCCACACCAAGATCTTTGAGCATCTTGATAACTGCTGCGTTCATCATTGGAGGTCCACACATATAGAATTCACAATCTTCTGGTGCGGGGTGATCTTTCAAGTAGTTTTCATACAGAACATTATGAATAAATCCTGTATAACCATCCCAATTATCTTCCGGCATTGCATCGGAAAGTGCAACATTCCAAGTGAAATTTTCGTGTTCAGCGGCTAATTGATCGAAATCTTCTGTATAGAACATTTCACGTTTAGAACGTGCGCCGTACCAGAAACTGATCTTACGCTTAGAATCTAAACGTTTTAATTGATCGAAGATATGTGAACGCATTGGTGCCATACCAGCACCACCACCGATGAAGACCATTTCTGCATCCGTCTCTTTCGCGAAGAATTCACCAAATGGACCCGAAATAGTCACTTTATCACCTGGTTTCAACGACCAAATATAAGAAGACATGATCCCTGGTGGAACATCTGGATTACGTGGTGGAGGTGTTGCAATACGCACGTTTAACATAATAATACCGTGCTCTTCTGGGTAGTTCGCCATTGAATAAGCTCGAACCGTAGGCTCTTTTACCTCAGAAACATAACGGAATAGATTGAATTTATCCCAATCTTCACGGTATTCCTCTGGTACATCAAAATCTTCATATTTCACCACGTGTGGCGGGCATTCAATCTGAATGTATCCACCTGCACGGAATGGTACAACTTCACCATCAGGAATTTTCAATTTCAGTTCTTTAATGAAAGTTGCTTTATTATCATTAGAGATAACTTCACATTCCCATTTCTTAACACCAAAAATTTCTTCAGGTAATTCAATTTTTAGATCTTGTTTGACGTTCACCTGACAGGCTAAACGGCAACCTTCTTTTGCTTCACGTTTGTTAATGTGGGAAAGCTCGGTCGGCAGAATATCACCGCCACCTTCTTTAATGTGCACGCGGCATTGGCCACATGAACCACCACCACCACAAGCAGATGAAACAAAGATCCCTTGGTTAGATAACATACCTAACAGCTTATCACCCGCTGGAGCTTCAAAGCTCTTATCAGGATCGCCGTTAACTTCAACTTTGATGTTCCCTGTATTGACTAACTTGGACTTAGCAAACAGGATTAAACCTGTTAGCGCCAAGACAATCAGGGTAAACATCACTACGCCTAGAATAATAATATCCATGAATTCTTCTCGCCTTTATAGCTGCACACCGGAGAAGGACATAAAGCCCAGTGCCATCAAACCGGTGGTGACAAAGGTAATACCTAAGCCTTTCAGACCCGCCGGAACATCTGAATATTTCATCTTTTCACGAATTGATGCTAACAACACAATCGCTAACATCCAGCCGATACCTGAGCCAAATCCATATACGATAGATTCGCTAAAGTTATAATCACGCTGAGCCATGAAAGAGACGCCACCAAAGATTGCACAGTTAACGGTAATCAACGGCAGGAAGATACCTAATGCGTTATAAAGTGACGGGAAATAACGATCTAGAATCATTTCCAGAATTTGTACGAGTGCAGCAATAACCCCGATAAAGGTAATGAAGTTAAGGAAAGATAAATCAACTCCCTCAACCAGTGCCCCATCACGTAGAACTAGGTTATACACTAGGTTGTTTGCTGGTACTGAAATACCCAAGACAACCGTCACTGCAATACCTAAACCGAATGCAGTTTTAACATTCTTCGATACCGCCAAAAACGTACACATACCGAGGAAGAATGCCAACGCCATATTTTCAATAAATATCGCTTTTACGAACAGGCTAATATAATGTTCCATAGACTTAATCCTTCTCTACCTGAGCCGGTTTCAAGGTACGTAGTCCCCAAATCAGCATACCAATGATAAAGAATGCACTAGGTGCTAATAGGAACAGACCGTTAGGCATGTACCAACCACCATTTTGCAATGATTCCATAACGGTAATACCAAACAGTTTGCCTGAACCAAATAGTTCACGTAAAAAACCAACGAGGATCAGAATAACACCATAACCGAGGCCATTACCAATACCATCCATAAAGCTTTCTACAGGTGGCGCTTTCATTGCGTAAGCTTCAGCACGCCCCATAACAATACAGTTTGTAATGATAAGACCAACGAATACAGAGAGCTGTTTGGAGATCTCATAAGCATAGGCTCGCAAAATTTGGTCAACAACAATAACCAAAGAAGCAATAATTGCCATCTGAACGATAATCCGCACACTATTTGGAATATAGTTACGAATTAATGAGATAAAAAAGTTAGAAAATGCAGTGACCAAAGTTACTGCAATCGTCATCACTACAGCCGTTTCCAGCTTGGTTGTTACTGCTAATGCAGAACATACACCAAGAATCTGTAGTGCGATTGGGTTGTTATCAAACAAAGGCCCAAGCAGTACGCGTTTTACTTCTTTAGAATCAGCCATTATTCAGCGCTCCTTCACGAACTTTTTTCAGGAACGGACCAAAGCCGTTGTCGCCTAACCAAAAATCAAACATGTGTTGGATACCGTTTGAAGTTAGCGTTGCACCTGAAAGGCCATCGATACCATAAGGGCTATCTGTTGAGCCACTACGAACAATTTTTATCGCAGGAACACCCTGCTCATTAAAGAGTTTTTTACCCGGCCACTGAGCTTTCCATTGTGGGTTATCAACTTCCCCCCCTAGACCCGGTGTTTCACCGTGAGAGTAATAAGTAATACCACGTGAAGTTACGCCATCAATGTCGACTGCAACGAAGGCATACATGACAGACCACAGCCCTGAGCCATAAACAGGTAGAATAATTTGTGAAACTTTACCTTGATCATCTTTGACAAGATAAATCTCAGCACTGTTTGCACGACGACGAATTTTCGCAATGTCTTCAGCAGGTGAAAGTGCAATGCTCGTTTCTTCACTGCGCAATTCGCTATTAAGATCATAGCGACTGGTGCTGTCGGAAAGTTCATTAGTTTTGAAGTTCAATAATTTAGGCTCAATACGTTCGCCATAAATTTTTTGCACTTCTTCCGCTGTCATCTTCGGTTGTAAGAGACCAGCAACACTTAAAATATTCCGTTGCGTATCTAATAAAATTTGTTCTTGCTGTTTAGACTTTAAACCTACAGCAGAACCCGCTACGACGATAGAACACACTAGACATAGAATAAAAACGACTATGAACGTTCTGCCGACGCTATCTTTATTGGTTGTTTTTTCATTAGCCACGGGCTTTTCTCCGTTTAATATTTGCTTGAACGACCAGATAGTCAAACAGAGGAGCAAACAAGTTGGCGAACAGGATTGCTAGCATCATACCTTCCGGATATGCAGGGTTTGCAACACGGATAAGCACACACATAACACCGATCAAAATACCGTAAGCCCACTTACCTTTATCTGTGAAAGAGGCAGAAACAGGGTCTGTCGCCATAAAGATCATCCCGAACGCAAAACCACCTAAGACCATATGCCAGTACCATGGCATTGCGAAGAGAGGGTTTGTATCCGAACCGATAAAGTTAAAGAGATAAGACATCGCGATCATACCAGCCATAACACCAGCAACGATACGCCATGAAGCAATACGGAAGAAAATGATGAATGCACCACCGATAAAAATCATCAATGTGGAAACTTCACCAATAGAACCAGGCATATTGCCTAAGAATGCTTGCATCCAAGTGATAGGTTCACCTGATACTGTATTCATTAGAGCATGTTCACCGCCAGTCGCCCACTGAGAAAGTGGCGTTGCACCAGAGAAACCATCAGCAGCCGTCCAAACTAAGTCCCCAGAAATTTGAGCGGGGTAAGCAAAGAATAAGAAAGCACGTCCAGCAAGTGCAGGGTTAAGGAAGTTACGCCCTGTACCACCGAAAATTTCTTTCGCTATCACCACACCAAATGTAATCCCTAATGCTGCCTGCCATAATGGAATGGTAGGCGGAACAATTAATGCGAACAAAATGGAGGATATAAAGAAACCTTCGTTGATTTCATGGCCACGGATAAGAGAAAACAGAATTTCCCAAAAACCACCAACCGCAAAAACAACCGCGTAGATAGGCAGGAAATACACTGCACCAAGCAGCATTTTACTTCCCCAACCTGCATCAGGCGTAATGGATGCACCTAAGAACTGAGCAACACGATAATGCCAGTCTCCAGCCAATACTTGCTGTAACTCAGCACCACTATATAAGTGATAAAGAGCAGGAATAGCTTGGTTTCCTACATTATACATTCCCCAAAACATTGCAGGGAACACCGCTAACCAAACAAGGATCATCATACGTTTAAGGTCTATCGTGTCACGAACGTGAGAGCGACCTTTGGTGACGGTACCTGGTGTATAGAAAACTGTCGAAACAGCTTCAAATAATGGATAGAGTTTTTCTAACTTTCCACCAGGCTCAAAATGATGCTCATTCTTTTCAAATAAATTTTTCAACCCCATGGAATTACCCTTCTAACTCAATCTTGGTGAGTACATCACGAAGTACTGGGCCATATTCATACTTGGCCGGACATACATAAGTACACAGCCCCAGATCTTCTTCATCCAACTCTAGACATCCCAATTCCTGAGAAGAATCCGTATCTCCAGAAAGGAGGTCACGTAGGAGGTGGGTTATCATAATATCGAGAGGCATTACCCGCTCATAGTTACCAATTGGCACCATTGAACGCTCTCCACCATTCATCGTTGTGGTGAAATTAAAGCGTTTATTTTTCAAGAAATGCCCAACGGTTGTACGGGTGATAGTGAATTTATTGAAACCAGGCCAAATCCAACCAAACAACTCTTTCTCACGACCTTCACGTAACACGGTGATCTGATTATGAAAACGCCCTAAATAATGATGCGCTTCATCACAGGTTACGCCCCATAGCACAGAGCCAGAGATAATACGGTTTTCGCCTGCTTTGAGTTGACCTTTGGTTAATTCATACAGATCAGCGCCAAGACGTGTTTTAATCAAACGCGGTTTTTCAACCTGAGGGCCGGCAAGTGATACTACGCGATCAGTATATAGATAACCTGTAGTGAATAACTTCCCAAATGCAATCACGTCCTGATAATTAAGATGCCATACCTTTTTCTGAATGCTGACAGGCTCCAGAAAATGAATGTGAGTACCAACTAACCCTGCTGGGTGAGGACCCGCAAATTCGCTATAAGCGACTTGCGGATGATTACTAGACTTAGGTAAATCCCCTGCACCATGACATACATGCACTTTACCTTCAGTCAAATGACACAGAACGGTTAACCCGTCATTAAAGGCTTCTTGCTGAGCACGGATGACAACCAGCGGATCAGCCGCCAGTGGATTGGTATCCATTGCTGTCACAAAAATAGCGGCAGGCGAGGTGCCTAGTTCAGGTGAACGGCTAAATGGACGGGTTCTTAATGCTGTCCATAAGCCTGATTTAACCAAGTTTTCTTCGACTTGTTCACGAGTCAAACTTGCCAATTCATCCCTATTGTAAGAAGCAAAGGTCTCTTGTTCGTCACCATCAATTTCAATAACAACGGATTGGAGGACACGACGCTCACCACGATGAATCGCAATAATTTTACCGCAGGCTGGGCTAGTGAATAACACTCCTGGATTCTTTTTATCTTCAAAAAGAACCTGCCCTTTTTTTACGTGCTCACCTTCTTTCACCAGCATAGAAGGACGCATTCCGACATATTCTTCACCTAGCAATGCTACGTGTTGAATTTTCGGGCCGTCTTCTATTACTTGGGCTGGCTCACCTGCAATAGGAAGGTTGAGGCCTTTTTTAATTTTAATCATAAGATCTGCACAAGTTTCTAAGTTAACCCTAAGCTAATGATCCGGTGAAGGACCATAGCGACTCAGTAAATAAAAACAGCTCAAGTTACTCCCATAACTCAAGCAAATAATTCTCTCGATATTTTGACACTATTCTCTTATTCTGCCGTTCGTAATTTTACCAGTTCCCCCGACTTCTGTCCGGATATTCAAGTGACTTAGCTCAAGCAAATAACAATAAATTTTCAATTTTTCTTGCAATCATTCGTAATAAACGAGGTTTTAGCTCACATTTATCGAACGCTGTCCGTTTTTCACACAATATCGATTCATCACTAAATTATTAATGGACTATATCAAATCACTATCTGCTCGTTTAAAATATCGCTAAAATGATTTTTTTTTAAACAAAAAAACTCAACCTTATTTGGCTTAAGCATGAAAAAAAATACCTTTATTAGCTTTAGTTTTATCCTATTTTCTCTACAAGCTCTCGTTGCTGAAGCGAATAATCATTCATTTTTACTTAATAGTAAAACGATTAACCAACAAGATTCGACCCTCTTTATTCAAATATTTAAGCAAGAAGGCATATTAGAACTCTATAAAAAAGCGCCAAATGGGAAGTATAATCTGTCTAAAACTTACCCAATTTGTAAGTTTTCTGGCGGGCTAGGTCCGAAAAAGCTAGAAGGCGATTTAAAAAGTCCCGAGGGATTCTATCAAATAACCGCTTCTCAACTTAATCCAAACAGTCGGTATTACCGATCTATCAATTTAGGATTCCCTAACGAGTTCGATCGAGCGCAAGGCTATGAAGGTAACTACCTTATGATACATGGTGACTGCGTGTCTGTTGGATGCTATGCAATGACCGATAAATATATGAGTGAAATTTATCAAGCTGTTGAGACCGCTTTTAAAAATGGTCAAAACACTATTGATGTCAGCATCTATCCTTTTCGCATGACAAAAGAAAATATGTTACTTCATCGAAACTCAAGCCATTACGCTTTCTGGCAGCAATTAAAACCTGCTTATGATTACTTTCATGATGTAGGCAAGCCCGCACAAATCTCTGTTACATCAGGAAAATATGCCGTTAATAGCTTGCCAGAAACACAAGATAAGTTATTGAGACTTCGATCACAATATACGCTGGCCGAGGTGAAATAGCACAAAACTACCCGGCTCAATTTTATGCCAACTTTCATTTCCAGTAAGTGGCTGGGTAGCTATCACCGAAACAATATCCGTGGGTGTTGTGCAACTTTCAAAATCAATCTCAACATCCTGATCGAGTAATTTCGCTTTACCAAACGGTGCTTTACGCGTGATCCAGTAAAGGTTAGTGGAGCAAAAAGCCATTAAATAACGCCCGTCAGACAATAGCATGTTAAATACGCCTTTACGGCGTAATTGTTCAGCTAAAATCGCAATAAAACGAAAAACAGCAGGCCAATTAGCGGGGGTTCGCGGGTATTTCATGGCGAGTTGGTTTAACAGCCAACAAAATGCTTTTTCACTATCAGTTTCACCAATAGGCCGGTAATTCCCTGTATTCAGCGAGCGATAACCTTTTAATTGCCCATTATGAGCGTAAGTCCAATTACGTCCCCACAACTCTCGTGTAAAAGGATGCGTGTTGGCTAATGTAACGTCTCCACGATTTGCTTGGCGAATATGTGCGACTACCGTTTCCGATTTAATCGGGTATTCCTGTACAAAACGTGCGACTGGAGACATAAAACTCGGTTGAGGATCTTTAAACGTACGACACCCTAGCCCCTCATAAAACGTGATCCCCCAACCATCTTTGTGTGGGCCTGTTTGCCCCCCTCGGGATATCAGTCCACTGAGACTAAAGTTAATATCTGTTGGCACATTTGCGCTCATGCCAAGTAACTCGCACATTTTAAGACCCTCTCTTGCCAGAGAATTATTTAACCATCTCTTTTTCAATCAATTGGATCAGGATATGAATCACTTTAATATGAATTTCCTGAATACGATCTGCATAACCAAAATGTGGCACGCGAATCTCAATATCGGCGCTCCCCGCCATCTTGCCGCCATCTTTCCCAGTTAACGTAATCACTTTCATGCCTTTTTCACGAGCAGCACTAATTGCTTTAATGATGTTGCCTGAATTGCCTGAGGTTGAGATCCCAAGAAGAACATCTCCTTCTTTACCGACAGCTTCAATAAAGCGAGAGAATACATATTCATAACCAAAATCATTACTGACACAAGATAAATGGCTCACGTCAGAAATCGCGATAGCTGGATAGCCCGGACGATTTTCACGATAGCGTCCTGTTAGCTCCTCAGCAAAGTGCATAGCATCACAGTGAGATCCGCCATTACCGCATGACAGGACTTTCCCCCCCGCTTTAAAGGAGTCTGCTAATAATACAGCAGCCTGTTGAATAGCCTGAATATTTGCATCATCACTAAGGAATTTTGCCAACGTATCGGCTGCTTCTGATAGCTCACCACGGATCAGATCTTGATACATGAGATTTCCCCTTAAATTTAACGGTTTCTGAGCCGTGATAAACGGCCTGAAGATAGGTAATTAATCTTTACTCCTCAGATTGTTACACAGGGTACATTTTCTTTCTACATCTGATTATGTTTGATTTAAGCATTTAGCACTAATCCGTGCTTTTTATCCCTTTTTATCGCTTTGACGCTTTTTTACGACGTTATTTCTTCTTTTCTGAAACTGTTACAGGGCGTTACTTGGTGATTTTGTGAGCCAAGTTGTAATTAAGATGTAAATGTGTTGCTAATTCTTTATTAAAGGTTATAGATTAGATAAACAACAGGTCAGACCTCTTACAAGTATACAGGAGTTTTCCTATGACCCTACTCAGTATCATTCTATTTCTCGTATTAATTGGTATTCTCTGCTACCACAAAACATCATTGGCGCTTAGCACTGTACTGTTACTTGCCTATACCGCAGTGATGGGCGTACTCGATATCTGGAGTTACTGGATGCTGCTACCGGTTGCGCTAGTCTTATTTCCATTTGTCTTTACGCCAGTGCGCCAATCACTATTTTCAGCTCGCGCCCTGAAAATGTTCCAAAAAGTGATGCCTCCGATGTCTCGTACCGAAAAGGAAGCTATCGATGCTGGAACCACTTGGTGGGAAGGCGACCTTTTCCGCGGTGCGCCTGATTGGAATAAATTACATAATTACCCTAAACCTCAGCTAACGGCTGAAGAGCAAGCCTTCATAGACGGCCCCGTTGAAACCGTTTGTGGCATGGTTAATGATTTTGCTGTCAGTCATGAATTGTCTGATCTTCCTCCTGAAGTTTGGCAATATTTACGTGATCACCGCTTCTTTGCCATGATCATCAAAAAAGAATACGGTGGCCTTGAGTTTTCCGCCTATGCGCAATCTCAAGTCCTACAAAAACTGGCTGGTGTTTCAGGTATTCTTGCTATTACTGTCGGTGTACCTAACTCCCTTGGTCCCGGTGAGTTACTACAGCATTACGGTACCGAAGAGCAGAAACAGCGCTACTTACCGGGCCTGGCGACCGGTGAAGAGATCCCTTGTTTCGCACTAACAAGCCCTGAAGCTGGCTCCGATGCAGGCGCCATTCCTGATACAGGCGTGGTTTGTATGGGAGAATGGCAAGGTGAACAAGTTTTAGGTATGCGCCTAAGCTGGAACAAGCGCTATATCACGCTTGCGCCTATCGCAACAGTACTTGGACTTGCATTTAAATTGTCAGACCCTGATCGCTTACTGGGGGGTGAAAAACAATTAGGGATCACTTGTGCCTTGATTCCAACCAATACCCCAGGTGTTGAAATTGGTCATCGCCACTTCCCACTGAATATTCCGTTTATGAATGGACCTACTCGTGGAAAAGATATTTTTGTTCCTATCGATTACATCATTGGTGGTCCAAAAATGGCAGGGCAAGGCTGGCGCATGCTGGTTGAATGTCTATCTGTTGGCCGTGGTATTACTCTGCCATCCAACTCAACGGGTAGCTTAAAAAGCATTGCAATGGCAACGGGAGCTTATGCCTATATCCGTCGTCAATTTAAATTACCTATCGGTAAAATGGAAGGTATTGAAGAACCTCTCGCACGTATCGCGGGTAACTCCTACCTAATGGATGCAGCGGCGACATTAATTACCTCTGGTATTATGTTAGGCGAAAAACCTGCGGTTCTCTCTGCTATCGTTAAATATCACTGTACTCACCGAGGACAACACTCAGTGATTGATGCAATGGATATTACCGGTGGTAAAGGTATCTGTCTTGGCCCATCTAACTTTGTCGGTAGAGCTTATCAAGGTGCTCCTATTGCCATTACCGTTGAGGGTGCGAATATTTTAACCCGTAGCATGATCATCTTTGGCCAAGGCGCAATTCGTTGTCATCCTTATGTACTGGAAGAGATGGCCGCAGCTCAAGATAATAATCTACATAAATTTGATAAAGCCGTGTTTGGTCATATTGGTCACGTTATTAGTAACCAATTCCGCAGCTTCTGGTTAGGTTTAACCAATGGTCGTGGAAGTAGTGCCCCAACAAAAGATGAGACACGTCGCTACTATCAGATGTTAAATCGCCAAAGTGCAAACCTTGCTCTACTCGCTGACATTTCTATGGCGGTGCTAGGGGGAAGCTTGAAACGTCGTGAACGAATCTCAGCCCGTTTAGGTGATATTCTGAGCCATCTCTATTTGGCGACAGCGACACTGAAGCGCTATGAAGATGAAGGACGTCAAAAAGCGGATTTACCATTAGTCAAATGGGCCGTGGAAGATTGTCTGTATCAGTCTGAAAAAGCGATGGACGATTTATTGAAAAACTTCCCAAATAGAATGGTTGCAGGCTTGATGCGTATTACGTTATTCCCTACAGGTCGTGCTATGTCAGCGCCATCGGATCGCCTTGACCATAAATTAGCACAACTGCTAATGGAACCGTCTGAAACCCGCGACCGAATTGGCCGTGGGCAGTATCTGACACCAACAGAGCATAACCCTCATGGTTTAGTGAATCAGGCACTGTATGACATTATCGCGGCAGAACCTATTTTTGAACGAATTTGTCGCTTGAAAGAACGTAAATTCAGCTTCACTCGCTTAGATAAATTAGCTGAGCAAATGTTGCCTGAAAATATTATCACCCAAGAAGAAGCAGATATTCTGCGCAAGGCTGAGGCTAGCCGTCTACGTACCATCAATGTTGATGAATTTGATTTTGAAGCATTGGGAACAGCTAGTACAAAAAATCCTCATACTGAAGGTGAAAATGACAAGCAAGCTAAAAAGAAACAAGCTGCTTAATTAGGTTATTTTAAATTAGACAAAAACTAGCCCTTAATATTGGGCTAGTTTTTTATTATTTTTCATCAAACCGCCTCGCCACTGTCACTATCCAACGATAAATATCTCCACTAAAGAGTAATTACATCTTTAGTAACATTATTATTACACAAATAAATTTAACTTAAGAATTTCTTATATTAGAATACGAGACTATTTTTACTATGGTTAGTGAAATCAATTATTATCATTTTTAGAACTGGAGATATAAAATGTCTTATTCGAATAAAGAAGTACCAGAGGGAATTAAGCGTTGGAACTGGGGTGCATTTATGTTCAATATCATATGGGGGTTTGGAAATAAATCGTACTTGCCGTTATTAATGCTAATTCCATTCTTTAATCTAATATGGATGTTTGTTTGTGGGTTCAAAGGTAATGAATGGGCTTGGAAAAATGGTGATTATGATTCAGCAGAAACCTTCATGAAAGTACAAGAAACCTGGAATAGAGCTGGATTAATTTATTTTATTATTACAGTTGTATTTTCTGTGATATTTTTCTTATTCTTTTTCTCGACGATGATGGCGACGTTAGCAAGCATTGCATCACAAAGCCAACACTAATAGCTAAAACTAGTATTACATTGTCATAGTGGTTTTAATCATTCTAAATCACTTAAAATCACTATGGCTAGCGACATACTATTTTTGTTTATGTCAAAGTCTATTCTATTAACAATATCCAACCAATCTTGTTGATACCCGTAAATACTGGATATATCCCCGCGTTTACACCCATATCAACCTAGAATTTAGTTTCCTTTATTTTATTATCAACGAGTTTTTTCTCGGTCAAGAAACATTAACCAACAATTTAATTGCCTAATTTTTTGTATTTTCCATTCAGCTCAACAGATTTCTTAAGCACAATAAAATGCTCACTGAATACATAATAAGTACAGCGGATACTACCAATCAAGGTAGTATCCAAATCAAAAAGAATTAAAGCTCTAACGCCAATAACTCTTCGATGGTTTGACGGCGACGAATAAGTTTTGGTTTACCATTAACGAGTAGCACTTCGGGTAATAATGGGCGACTGTTGTAGTTAGAAGACATTGAAGCACCGTATGCACCGGTGTCATGAAACACTAAATAATCACCAACTTGCACTTCTGGTAATAAACGCGTTTCCACCATGCCGCCTTCTTGTTGAGTAAATACATCACCTGACTCACACAAAGGCCCAGCGATAATCGCTTCTTTTTGTGGTGCATTATCCAGCGAACGCCCATCCGCAGGCAGGACTGAAATATGATGATAGCTTCCATACATGGCTGGACGCATTAAATCATTAAAACCACTATCCACTAACACATAATAGCGGCTCCCCATGTGTTTAACTGCCCTAACCTCTGCGAGTAACACACCAGACTCTGCCACTAAATAACGCCCCGGTTCTATTTCCAACTCAACGGTATGGCCTAAATGCTGCTCAATACGTTGGCGAGCACGATTCCATAAGCTGAAATAATGCTGGACATCGATCAACTCATCTTCTTCCCGATATGGCGTTGATAATCCACCACCCGCTGAAATAGCCTGAATATCCACACCCGATGACACGACTTGCTCAACCATTGCATCACAGACATTCGCTAAATGTTGATAGTCAACCCCTGAGCCAATATGCATATGTAAACCAACTAACGACAGGTTATAACGACGAATTTGGGCAAGAGCTTCAGGCAGATCTTGATGCCAAATACCATGTTTACTATTTTCACCACCTGTATTGGTTTTTTGTGAGTGACCATGACCGAAACCTGGATTAATACGTAACCAAACTGGATGACCCGCTTTTCTCTCACCAATTTGGCTTAACATATCAATAGAGCCAGCATTGACCGGAATATCCAGCTCAGTCACTCGAGCCAACGTCGCTCTATCGAGCACATCAGCCGTAAACACAATTTCTGCATTTTCACGACCCGCTTGAAAACCCGCCACAAGCGCACGCTCTATTTCACCCAGTGAAACAGAATCAACTTTAACGCCCTGCTCACGCATTAGTCGTAGAATATGGATGTTTGAACATGCCTTTTGAGCGAAACGCACGGTATCAAAGATTTTCAATTGATTGATACGTTCAATAATCACTGAACTATCGTATACCCATACAGGTGTACCGAATTGCTCAGGTAAGGAGATTAAATTTTCAGGTGTTAAATATGAGCTTGTGGTGCTTGCAAATGAGGTCATGTTTTTCTCGCCGATAAATTTTTATTCTATCGTTCCATTATTCAGAGAAAGGCAGGGAAAAAAAATATCTATTTTGCTAAAATCTATTCATTTCTGATATAGGATGGTCAATACACTATGCAAACTCTCTCTTGGCGACACCTTGAAATTTTTCGTGCAGTTATGACCACCCCAAATCTGACGGAAGCCGCGTTATTGCTGAACACTTCACAGCCGACGATTAGTCGAGAGTTGGCTCGCCTAGAACACCTACTACAATTTAAATTATTTGATCGTATCAAAGGCCGATTACGCCCTACAGCACAAGGGCTACGTTTTTTTGAAGAAGTTGAACGTTCATATTATGGCTTAGAGCGAATAAAAAATTCAGCACAAACGATCCGACGCTTTGATAATACACAGCTCTCGGTTATTTGCTTACCGGCTTTTGCTCAATCTTTACTGCCAAATGTATGTCAAACCTTCATGGCTGATTACCCAGACGTCAGTCTTACCGTGATCCCACAAGAATCTCCGATTCTGGAAGAATGGCTCTCTGCACAGCGTTATGATTTTGGTTTAACTGAGCATTTACAACCCCCTCCGGGTACCGAACAACTCACATTAGGGTCACTTAATGAAGTGTGTGTATTGCCAGCAGGACACCCTCTTGAAAAGAAAGGAATGCTAACGCCTACTGATTTTCTGCATCAACCTTTTATTAGTCTGTCGCTGACAGATAGCTATCGGCAACTGATCGATACCATTTTTACCCAACATCAAATCGAAAGAAAAATGGTGATGGAAACTCATTCTGCATCCTCTATCTGTGCAATGGTTCTCAAAGGCATTGGTATTTCTATCGTAAATCCAATAACAGCATTGGATTTCCACCAGCAGTCCGCAGGTAAATTAATTATTCGCCCATTAAGTTTTTCAATTCCTTTTACTGTGAGTTTCATTAAGCCTGTTCATCGCCCGTCATCACAACTCTCTGATATCTTCACTCAATATTTAAAAGCGTCATTTGCTCAAACTGAGCGTGATTTAAGCGCCGCGTTGCTGCATCAATGACAACCAATATTCAGAGGTGGCAAACCAATGACCCAGAAAATCCAATACGGCTCTTAATGTTGTCGGCATGTTTTGACGGCTAGCATATACTGCATAAATACCTAACGGCTGAGGTTGGTAATCAGGCAATAGTTGAATTAACTCGCCTGACTCCAGATATTTTTTGACGGACAAATAAGGTTGCAGTGTAATTCCCGCCCCATTTAGCGCCGCTTGCGCTAAAAAGACAGATTCATCGGCACTGAGACGCCCCCCGACCAATACAGAAAAAGGCTCATTCGCTTTTTCAAAATGCCAAAGGCTACGACCAAAAAAATGGTAAGTTAGACACTCTAAGGGCGCTAGATCCTCTGGTTTAGTAGGGAGTTTTTTATCTTTTAAGTAAGATGGCGCAGCACACACCACAGAATGGCAAGTTGAAAGTGGCTTGGCGATCAGACTGGGTTCTAATTGGTTAGTAATTCGTATCGCAACATCAATGCGCTCTTCAATCAGGTTCACCGATTTATTCGTCACACTGAGGTCAATTGCCATATTCGGATAAGAGTGTAAAAACTCCGTTATCGCAACCGAGAGGGCCTGACTGGCAATAGATTGGGCGCAACTAATACGCACTAACCCTGATAGCTGATTCGCATCATGCTGTTGTTGAACAGGTAACGTCTGAGAAAGTGCATTCAATTTTAACGCTTGCTGATAAACGCCCTCACCAGCCGATGTTAAACTTAATCTTCTTGTCGTGCGATTTAACAAGCGTACTCCCGCCCACTGCTCCATTTCAGCCAAATAGCGAGTTACCATTGCCCTCGACATATCCAATTTATCAGCAGCACCACTCATACTGCCCTGCTCAACAATACTAATAAACACTTGAACCGCTGTGAGTCTATCCATCTATTTGACCGATTTATGCAACAAACATTTGCTAATTATGACGTTTTTCTCATCATTATTGCAATTTAATATACATCTCATCGAACCAAACACGAAACAAAGATAATAATGAGGAATAAAGAATGAAACTCCGCACCGTCGCTCTAACGGCATTCGTTACACTAACGACCGCGTTTACCCAAGCCGCAACACTAAAACTGGATGTGTATAATCCCGGAAATAACAGCATCTTCCCTGTCTCTTCTGAAATCATCAGCGGCGATAAAGAAGTGATACTAATAGACGCGCAATTCCAAAAAAACGATGCTCAAGCGCTTGTTAACCAAATCAAAGCGCTCAATAAAACGCTAACAACCATTTATATCAGCCATTCTGACCCAGATTATTACTTTGGGTTAGACACCATTATTAAAGCGTTTCCCGATGCAAAAGTGGTCGCAACCCAAGAAACTGTCGAAGCTATCAAAGCGTCAAAAGAGAGTAAACTCGCGTACTGGCGGACAATACTGAAAGATGAAGCGCCAGCAGCTCTCATTGTTCCCGATGTAATACAAGGAGACCGTTTTACTATCGAAGGTGAAACATTATTGATTAAAGGAAGTGATGGCCCAGCCCCTGAACGTACTTATGTTTGGATCCCATCATTGAAGGCTGTTGTCGGTGGTGTCGTTGTCTCGGACAACATTCACGTTTGGGTTGCAGATACGCAAACCAAAGAGTCACGCCAACATTGGCAACAAACGTTAGAAAATATTCAGGCTTTGAACCCTAAGATTGTTGTACCGGGGCACTTTACAGGAAATTCAAAAAGGGATCTAACGTCAGTCACCTTCACCCAAAATTATTTAAAGACTTTTGAAACAATGGCTGAACAAAGTCAGGATGCCAAAATGTTAACGAGTAAAATGGAACAGGCTTACCCAAATCTTGATGACAAATCGAGTTTAGAACTAAGCGCTAAAGTTATTAAAGGCGAGATGCAGTGGCCACAATAAGCTCATTTTGATTGGTCTATTCCCATAAAAATAGACCAATCAAACCAAACAAAACCTAAGGATGACCGATGAATAAAATCACTTTACATTATATTTATGACCCCCTGTGTGGCTGGTGCTATGGTGCTTCACCACTTATCCAAATTGCCAATACCCATCCTGATATTGCTTTAGCACTACATGGTGGAGGTATGCTCGCTGGCACTTCACGCCTACAGATGGATAGCCAATTTCGTGAACATATCATCCAGTCCGATAAACGTATTGCAGCCATGACAGGGCAAACTTTTGGTGAGGGTTATTTAGCCATGTTGCATGAGCCTGACCTCATACTTGACTCAGCCCCTCCGTTGTTAGCAATACTGGCGGCCGAAAAACAGCATCAAGCACTTACTATGTTGCAAGCCATACAGCAAGCGCATTATATTTCTGGGCGCCATATCAGCGACCCTAAAATATTATCAGAAATCGCACGGGAAATTGGGTTAGATACCACACAATATCTTTCAGACTATGCACAATTCACAGGTGAAAAGCTGCATTGTCACATTCAGCATAGCCGCCAATTACTGACACAATCAAACTCGTCAGGCTTCCCTACTTTACTCATAAAACAATCGGATAAATGGCTACGCATTCCACTACAGAACTACTTAGGTGAGCCGAAAAAATGGCAGCATTTTTTAGATTCTTTAGTGGCTGAAAATCAATGATAAGTCACTCATTTGTAGCATCGATAAGTCATGAGTTTATCAACAGAAAAAATAACCAATAATTTGCGCTGATAATAATTGCAGGGCCAAATGGAATATGGGTGATTGTTTTATGCCGATAAAAGAGATAAACACCCCCATAATAAGCACAACCAAGGCCCGCTGCCAAAGCAAAAAACTTAGGTAAATCCATAAGGCCCAACCATGCAGCGCAAGCGGCTATAAGCTTAAAATCGCCTCTCCCCATTTGTGGGGATTTCCGAATTTTTTCCACCATAGTGGTTATCAACATAATAGAGAGGTAACTGACCACCACGGCATAAATTGCTGAAACGACATTGCCTTGAGAAGCACATGTTTGATACAGCAAGCCTATCCATAGTAAGGGATAAGTTAACACATCCGGTAAATAACCTATTTTAATATCAATAATAAACAAACTAACAATTAAATTATAAAAAACACTCAATAAAATAATTAAAATCACTTCATGATTAAATAAAAAAACACTCACAACCAAATGTAAATAGACTAAATACAACCATTTACTACTAATATTAATTTCATTCTCATTAAAATACTTAACAGGTATATTCTTTAGAATCCATCGTGTGATTTTTACTGATAAAACAAGGATAAAAAGCAAGAATAAAAGTTTATAACCACATGTATTTAATAAAAAATAACCTTCAACACCGACACCTGTTCTTATGGGACAAAAATAATTTCGACATACGGTAAAAAATGAAAAAATAGGCGCCATAACACTATCAATATAACCAAACGATAATATAGATAAATTATGGATAATTTTTTGGTAGAGCCTTTCAACAAGTAATATCACATGTTCTCCTTATTCCCTTATGGAGTCATAGATGAATATACCGTAACTTTATGGTTCCCCCTACACTATTATTCCGACAAAAATGCTCGCTTTATCCATTATAATTCTACATAGCTTTGCATAGTTGACGGCTATTCACTCAACAAATACAACTCAAACCAGACTACAAAAATTTATGAGATCACGATAAACTAAGACACTAACCTTGTTTTTGGGGATTTCCCCCCCATATTTTCACTTTGTTATCGGTATTTTAACCTTGTATTTTTAAGGAAACCTTATGCGCATCCCACGCATTTATCACCCAGAGCCACTACACATTAACACAACAATCGCTCTTGGCGATGATGCAGCCAATCATGTCGGGCGCGTACTTCGTATGACCGCTGGCCAAAAACTGGAACTGTTTGATGGCAGTAATCAGGTATTTTGTGCTGAAATAGTAGAAGCCACAAAAAAGAAAGTCTCCGTCGATGTCATCAGCGGTCATCTTGATGACAGAGAGTCTCCATTGGATTTACACCTTGGGCAAGTGATCTCTCGCGGAGAAAAAATGGAATTTACGATTCAAAAATCAGTAGAACTGGGTGTTAATACAATCACGCCTTTATTATCTGAACGTTGCGGTGTTCGACTTGATGCGGAAAGATTTGAAAAAAAATTACAACAATGGCAAAAAATTGCTATTGCCGCCTGTGAGCAATGTGGCCGCAACCGTATACCAGAAATTCGGCCTATTCAGTCACTTGAGACATGGTGCGCTGAAAATGATGGGGCGTTTAAAGTGAATTTGCACCCAAGAGCAACACAAAGCATCAATACATTACCGGCCGAATTAAATAAAGTTCGACTGTTAATCGGCCCTGAAGGTGGGCTGAGTGAAGACGAAATCGCCATGACAGCAAATTATCAATTTACTGATATTTTACTTGGGCCAAGGGTATTAAGAACTGAAACGACTGCGCTCACTGCAATCACTGCACTGCAAGTGCGCCTAGGTGATCTAGGTTAAGGAGAAAAAATGATCAAGCTCGGTATAGTAATGGATCCAATTTCATCCATTAAAATCAAAAAAGATACTAGTTTTGCTATGATGCTGGAAGCTCAACGTCGTGGTTATGAAATCCATTATATGGAGATGAACGACCTCTATCTGTATCAAGGTGAAGCGCGCGCAACAACAAAAACGGTCACGGTCGAAGAAAACCCAAATAATTGGTATCAGTTTACATCTGAGCAAGATATTGCGCTTGGTGATCTAGACGCCATTCTCATGCGTAAGGATCCACCTTTCGACACAGAGTTCATCTACGCCACCTATATTCTTGAAAGAGCAGAACAGGCTGGTGCACTGATCGTCAATAAGCCACAAAGCTTACGTGACTGTAATGAAAAGCTGTTTACTGCGTGGTTCCCAGAGTTAACGCCTGACACGCTTGTGACTCGTAATGCTAAACAATTACGCGAATTCCATCAAAAACACGGCGATGTCATCTTCAAGCCTCTTGATGGTATGGGTGGAGCTTCTATTTTCCGCTTGAAACAAGATGATCCTAACGTTGGCGTGATTATTGAAACGCTCACCGAACATGCGACACGTTATTGCATGGCTCAGAACTACCTCCCCGCGATTAAAGATGGCGATAAACGCGTACTCGTCGTTGATGGAGAACCAGTACCTTACTGTCTCGCCCGTATTCCCGCACAAGGGGAAACACGAGGAAACTTAGCGGCTGGTGGCCGAGGTGAAGCACGCCCATTAAGTGAAAGTGATTGGGCAATCGCCCGTGCTGTTGCACCAACATTGAAAGCAAAAGGCTTATACTTTGTTGGTTTGGATATTATTGGTGACAGACTGACTGAAATTAACGTCACTAGCCCAACCTGTGCGCGCGAAATTGAAGCCGCTTACAATATATCGATTACAGGTATGTTGATGGACGCAATTGAGCGTGATATCAAAAAGTAGCACTCTACTTATAAGAAAAGACCTACAATAGGTCTTTTCTTCAAAATATCGACTAAAAGAGGTTATAAGCCAAATAGTTATGAACTTACAGAACCATTTTTTGATAGCAATGCCAACACTCACCGACCCTTATTTTGAGCAATCCGTTGTTTATGTGTGCGAGCACAACGAAAAGGGTGCGATGGGAATTGTCATTAATAAACCAATTGATGATTTTTCCGTCAGCGCTATGCTCGAAAAATTAGAAATCACCATTTCAACGAGTACTAATGCGAGCAATCTAGCAAAACCGGTGATTGCTGGTGGCCCTGTCGCGGAAGAACATGGTTTTATTCTTCATACACCAATTAAAGGCTTTGCTTCAAGTTTGCACCTCAATGACAATATGATGGTGACAACGTCCAAAGATATTTTAGAAACGCTAGGTAATGATCAGCATCCAATGCAATCACTCGTCGCACTGGGTTATGCCAGTTGGGAGCCAGGCCAACTGGAAAGTGAAATCATGGAAAATAGTTGGCTAACGGTTGAGGCTATCCCTGAATTAGTGTTTGATACCCCCATCAAAGATCGCTGGCAGGCAGCGGCAAATCTGCTAGGGATTAACATTCATACTATTTCTATGCAAGCAGGACACGCATAATGTCGAGCAGAACACTTATCGCCTTTGATTTTGGTACTAAAAGTATCGGTGTCGCCGTAGGGCAAGAAATTACAGGAACAGCTCGTTCGCTCGCCTCACTAAAAGCCAATGATGGACGCCCTGATTGGCAACAAATAGAAAAACTGTTGCAAGAATGGCAACCCCAATTGGTGATTGTTGGCCTGCCTTTAAATATGGATGGTACCGAGCAACTGGTCACCAGCCAAGCACGTAACTTTGCCAATCGTATTCATGGCCGCTTTGGCGTCAAAGTCGAATTGCATGACGAACGCCTTTCTACCGTTGCGGCAAAAGCGGAACTCTTTGAGCGCGGTGGCTACCGAGCACTGAGTAAAGGTAAAGTGGATTCCGCTTCCGCAGTTGTTATCTTAGAAAGTTGGTTTGAACAGCACCTTTAAGATGACCGTTTTCTTTCGAAATGTAATTTTTTTCAATCTATACACGCAAAGGTGCCGTTATCGAGCAATATGCTTTACACTATGGGGATTATGATTATCCACCTAATGTAATTGAACAGAATAATGACCATTCAAAGTAATATCTCTGATGTAATTGAACAGAATAATGACCATTCAAAGTAATATCTCTGATGTAAAAGCTCGCATTGAACGAGCGGCTGCTGAATGCCATCGCTCTTCACAAGACATAACACTGCTTGCTGTCAGTAAAACCAAGCCTTGTGACGCCATTTTGGCGGCAATTGAGGCTGGACAGCGTCAGTTCGGTGAAAATTATGTTCAAGAAGGTGTTGAGAAAATACAATTTTTTGCGGATAGGCAAGATCTTGTGTGGCACTTTATCGGCCCATTACAATCCAATAAGAGCCGCCTCGTTGCTGAACATTTTGACTGGTTCCATACCTTAGATCGGCAGAAAATCGCCCAGCGTCTTAATGATCAACGACCAAGCACTAAAGCACCATTAAATGTATTAATCCAAATTAATATCAGTGATGAAAATAGCAAATCAGGCATAAAACTAGAGCAATTGGCTGATCTGGCGAAGCAAGTTAGCCAAATGCCAAATTTAGTTTTTCGTGGTTTGATGACAATTCCAGCTCCCGAAACCGACTATCAACGCCAATGCGAAGCCTTTCGCAAAATGGAGCAAGCCTATAAACAATTACAAATTCACTACCCTAGCGTTGATACTTTGTCGATGGGAATGACTGATGATATGACCGCCGCTATCCATTGTGGTTCAACCCTTGTTCGAATCGGAACAGCGATTTTTGGTGCCCGTGACTATCACAATGTATAAGGAGAACAGCATGCAACATCGCAAAATTGCCTTTATTGGGGCCGGAAACATGGCCCACGCTATTATTGCGGGACTGGTTAACCATGGCTATCCAGCCTCGATGATCACCGTCTGCTCACCAACACCGACTCGCCGCGATAAGATTGCCGAACAATATGGTGTTATTAGTCATAGTGATAATTTGTCAGCAGTACAACAAGCCGATGTGGTGGTACTCGCAGTCAAACCACAAATGATGGAAGAGGTCTGCCAACCGTTACAAAAAGAGGTTGATTTTAGCCAGAAGCTGGTACTGACCATTGCCGCGGGGATCCCTGCCCATCGTTACTCTGATTATTTAGCTCAGCCATTACAATTGGTGCGCATTATGCCAAATACACCGTCACTGGTTGGTAAAGGTGTGAGTGGTTTGTTTACTGAAAGTCATATTAACGCAGAAGACAAACAATTCGCAGAACAGTTGATGCAGAGTGTTGGCTCAACGATTTGGTGTGAACAAGAGCAAGAAATTAACCGTATTATTGCAATCACAGGTAGCTCACCAGCCTACTTTTTCCTGTTTATGGAATCTATGCAGCAAGAGGCTGAAAAGCTCGGTTATAGTGCAGAACAAGCACGCCAATTAGTTTTAGATGCCGCTGAAGGTGCGATTGCACTCGCCAAATCACAGAATGATACCGCCTTTGCCACTTTGCGTGAGCAAGTCACCTCGAAAGGGGGAACAACCGCAATGGCATTGGCTCAATTTTATGATCAAGGTCTTCCGCAAACGGTAGCAAAAGCCATGCAGAGTGCTATCTCACGAGCAGAAGAAATGGAAAAACTTTTTTAATTAACAGTGGGACGAGACATGCAGACCTTACTTTTTGTCGTAACAACTCTTATTCAACTTTATATTTTTGTTCTGCTGCTACGTGTATGGATGCAGTGGGTACGAGCCGATTATTACAACCCGTTCTCACAGTTTGTGGCAAAGATAACTAAGCCTATTGTTATACCATTGCGTCGTCTTATTCCTGCTATTGGCCCTATCGATACCGCATCTGTTGTGGTTGCATTTATCTTAGCGCTAGTGAGCATCGTTGTCAGTTTATCACTCACAAACACATTGCCAATTCTCGGGATCACCGTCATTCCTATTGGTATTATTTTGTTATTAACCTATGCAGGTAAACTGATCTTTTGGATGATTTTAATCAGAGCCATCATGAGCTGGGTAAGCCAAGGCCGCAACTCTGTTGATTACCTACTGTACCAATTAACAGAGCCTTTAATGGCGCCAATCCGTCGTATCATCCCTGCAATGGGTGGGTTAGATTTCTCTGCAATGATTGTGATGTTTATCTTGATTGCTCTAAATTATCTGCGTTTAGATGTGTCACTCATGATTGACCCAACATTGACGGGTATTCTCTACTCTATCGGTGTGATGTAATAAAGAGTCATTAATAATGCAAAAAGTTGTTTTAGCAACCGGCAATCCGGGAAAAGTGAATGAACTTGCAGACCTACTACGTGATTTTGGTATGGATATTGTTGCCCAAACTTCACTCGGTGTAGAGTCTGTTGAGGAAACAGGGCTAACATTCATTGAAAATGCGCTCTTAAAAGCTCGTCATGCATCTAAACACACAGGGCTTCCAGCGATTGCTGATGATTCAGGTATCTCAGTAGATGCCCTCGGTGGTGCACCTGGCATCTACTCCGCACGCTATGCTGGAGAAGATGCCAGTGATGAACAAAACCTGCATAAATTACTGGATGCCATGAAATCAGTGCCTGATGGCCAACGTCAGGCACAATTTAATTGTGTGTTAGTGTATCTACGCCATGCAGAAGACCCAACGCCACTGGTGTTTCATGGTCGCTGGCAAGGAGTGATTACCCATAAGCCTTGTGGACAAGGGGGTTTTGGCTATGACCCTATTTTTTATGTTCCCGAACTGAATTGTACTTCAGCCGAACTCACTAAAGCTGAAAAACAAGCTGTTTCACACCGAGGTAAAGCGTTAGCAATGCTATTGGATGCACTCAAAAATGCTTAAGCTCCCCCCTCTTAGTCTGTATATCCATATTCCTTGGTGTGTACAAAAGTGCCCATATTGTGATTTTAACTCACATACTCTGAAGGGGGAGATCCCCCAACAAGAGTATGTTGAGCACCTATTACATGATTTAGAAAATGACGCCAAATTAATCGGTGATCGCACCATCAAAACTATTTTTATTGGTGGTGGCACCCCGAGTCTCTTAAGTGCCGAGTCAATGCAATCACTCATGGACGGTGTACGGCAACGCGTTAACCTTTCTCCAGATGCTGAAGTCACGATGGAGGCCAATCCCGGAACCGTAGAGGCGGATCGTTTTTCAGGTTATCAAAAAGCCGGTATCAACCGAATCTCAATAGGCGTACAAAGCTTTGGTAACGATAAACTAATCACACTAGGGCGGATCCATGGTGCCGAAGAAGCTAAGCGAGCAGCTAAGCTCGCAACCCAACTCAATCTACGTAGTTTTAACTTAGATTTAATGCATGGGTTACCTTCACAAACCCGAGATGAAGGGTTATCGGATTTACGCCAAGCGATTGAATTAGCGCCACCTCATCTATCTTGGTATCAATTGACTATCGAACCTAATACACAGTTTGGTTCTCGTCCCCCAACGCTACCGGATGATGATACCTTGTGGGATATTTACTCAGAAGGTCATAAATTATTAATCGCCGCCGGCTATGAACAATATGAAACTTCAGCTTATGCTAAGCCAGGTTTTCAATGTGAACATAACCTTAATTATTGGCGGTTTGGTGATTACCTTGGTATCGGCTGTGGTGCTCATGGTAAAGTTTCATTCTCAGATGGGCGTATCTTGCGCACGATCAAAACCAAGCACCCTCGCGGCTATATGGAAGGACGTTATTTACAAAAATCCTATGACGTTGCTAACCAAGAGAGACCATTTGAATACTTTATGAACCGCTTTCGGTTATTAGAAGCGATGCCTAGATGTGAATTTAGTGAGTATACTGGATTAGCTGAATCTGTAGTAAGAAGCTCAATTGATGAAGCGATTGCTAAAGGTTATATCACCGAAACTGAGCATGAGTGGCAGATGACCGAACACGGTAAATTATTTCTAAATTCATTATTAGAACTTTTTCTTAGTGAAGAATAGCCCCTTTCAGCCAATATAAAAAAACCCACGCATGTCGTGGGTTTCTATCCTTATAATGCCTTGGCAACTTCGTTGACTTGTTCGGTCAAACTCACTAAGCCCCCACCGGATAAATACCACAGATCCGATTTAAGGTAGGTGATCTTACCATTTTTATATGCTTTCGTTTCTTGAATGTTTTGATCTTCAAAAACCGTTTTATCCAGCTTACCCGCCCCAATTGCTTCGCTACGATCCACAATTAAAATCACATCAGGATTTGCTTGTGCTATCGTTTTGGTATCAACAACGCGGCGCTTAGCTTTATCAGCCTCAGCAGGAGCAGGAAGCTCAACACGTTGTGCTTTCACAACATCATAAACAACACTTTGATTATTCGGGATTAGCTTACCATCATTGTGTAGCAGTACTAACACGTTAGATTTCGATTGTTTCGCTTTTTCTTGTGCAGCAGCAATCGACTTATCCAGTTGTGCCAACTGTTCTTCTACCGCTTTTTGATTGCCATAAAGCTCACCAATTAGATTGATATTTGCTTTAACTGAATCAATATAATGCTTGCTATCTGTCCCTAAATTAACTGTTGGTGCAATCTTCGATAACGCTTCATAAGATTTGCCTTGACGGCCTGTAATCACGATAAGATCAGGCTTCAATTCAGCAATTTTATCCAAGTCTGGCTGCTTCATTCCACCTGCATTTTGCATCGTTGTTGGAATACTGCCTTTCACATATTCAGGTGCATTCCCTGTCGGCAAAGCCACCACTTTATCGCCTAATCCTAGCTTTTGCATGGAATCATAGATACCGAAATCGAATAAAACCACTTTCTGTGGCGCTTTATTCACTTCAGTTTCTCCAGACACATGTTTGATATTCACTTTTTCAGTGCCTTGTGCAATGACGGCATTTGGCGTAAAAACTGTCGATTCTGCACTCAGTGCATACGGCGCGGAAAAAGAAAGTAAGGAAACAAGTACAGCAGGAATGAATTTTTTCATATAAACAATACCAGTTAAGTCGCTAAACCAAACTCGCATTCTAGAGTGAGTTGTTAATAAGTCAATTAAATAAGAATCAATTTCATTTTGATTATTATTATTGATAAAAACATCACATTTTTGCAATAAAGATAATAGAAGGCAGCAATGCGATAAAAAACACGGCTACCTAACAATTTAATATGACTTAAAAAACGCCTATTCCGTTTTTACTTAAGCGCATTCATCAAGGCAATTCGTTGTTGTTCCAACGATGTCACTTTGCCGCAAACTTGCTGGCCAAATTGTTGGAAACTATTCTCTTGCTTTTTCCATTCTGCTTCTAAGTCTTGCTGCAAGCCACCTAGGTTTCCAAGCAGTCCTTGTAAGGCCTTACTGCTATCTCCACCTGAGAGTAGCTGTTTACGCCCCATTTCATTAATACTGTCTTGTAATATTCCCCCTAAGCTATCATTCACTAATTGACGCCCTTGAGTTTCAACTTTATTTATTGCGTCATGGTGAAAAGCATAGCCATTTGGGCGAGTTTCGATCACTTGGTTGATCTGCCCATTAAGGTCATTTTCTAATTTTGAGAGGCGCTTACGTACATTACTATCTTCTCCGATAACGCGTATGACCACTTTATCGAGCGTATTTTTTGATACAGACAGTTTCTGTTGGGTTTCCTGTTTAATCCATGGAAGATCATTGCGAACAGCCGTTTGGTAACGAATAGCCTGCTGCCTTTGCTGTTCAGTCAACGTAATGCTTTGACCATTAAGGGTCACATCCCCATTTGGAGTGATTTTCAAATCACCACTGCGTCCGATAACTTGCACATTTTCAGGAGTCATAAAGATATCATCCTTAGGTGTCACTGAACATTTGTAGTCAGCGGCCTGACTGGTTGCACAAGCCAATAATGAGAATGCAATTAAAGTACGGCGTAACATAGTAACTCCTATTCGATCGTTTTATCTTTGGTGATAACTAGAACACTGAACGACCAATTCGTTTTGATAATAATTCTAACGCTGCACACCCCACCAGCGAGTTCCCTGCGGAATCTAGCTCGGGCGCCCATACCGCCACAGAGAACTGATTCGGTACAATGCAGACGATCCCACCGCCAACACCGGATTTTCCTGGCATGCCAATGCGAAAAGCAAACTCACCAGAGCCATCATACATACCACAAGTCATCATTAACGCATTAATTTGCCGTGATTGTAATGGCGTAATAACCGGGTCAACCGAGCAAGCTGAAACCCCTTGCGCAGTCAAATAAGAGAAACAGCGCGCTAGCTCTACACAGTTCATACTGAGAGAACAATAATGAAAGTAAGTTTCGAGAACTGTAAGGACATTATTCTCAAAATTACCAAAGGATTTCATTAAAAAAGCAATTGCGGCATTTCGGCTTGCATGCTCAAGTTCTGAACGCGCAACCTCAAGGTCATAGCTAATATCTGGTTCGCAAGCCAGTTTTCTGACAAACTCCAGCATACGTTGTTTCGGTGCACTTAGCCGTGATTGCAACATATCCGTAATCACGATAGCCCCTGCATTAATAAACGGGTTACGCGGAATACCTTTTTCCATTTCGATTTGGATCAAGGAATTGAAAGGTAAACCCGAGGGCTCTTTCCCAACTCGACTCCAAATTTCATCTTCTTCATAACGCGTCATCGCCAAAGTCAAACTAAGCACTTTGGAAATCGATTGGATCGAAAAACGAGTTTGAGCATCTCCTGCCCTAAAAGTCTCACCTTCTGCGGTGTGCACCGCAATCCCCAATTGATGAGGAGAGACTTTCGCTAATGCAGGAATGTAATCGGCAACTGCACCTTGACCAATCAATGGTCGCACTTGATCTAAAATATCATTCAATAGTTGATTAGAAAACAGACGACTCACTGCGCTTTACTCCAGAAAACAAAGGCATCCATTAAGGATGCCTTTGGTCGTAACAACCGTTAGAGTTCGTAAAACGAGGAAACCAAATAAATTGATTACCTAGTTAAGAACTTATTCCCACCAAACATCAAATAGTTCAGAAACAACGATGTCTTTCATGCCTTTTGATTTCAGCCAATTTTCCACGATTGCACGGTGTTCTTCGGTACACTTACCAATTTTTTGCAAGCAAACAATACCTTCCCAGCTCATATAGCCACTCGCTTCGAATGCTAAGCCATTCGGTTCAATCGCTTCCGCAATCAGTGCATCAACAGCACGATCAACTTCTTCAATTGGAGTGCCTTCTTCAAAACTCCATTTTACGATAAACCCTAACTCTTGGAATTCATCAATACGTAATTTTTTGCGTAAACGACGACTACGTTGTTGCTTAGCCATTATTTTGTCCTCTCAAACATTAAATCCCATACACCGTGCCCTAATCGCTGGCCACGCTTTTCAAATTTTGTTTCTGGTCGTGTTGCTGGACGAGGAACATAATCACCAGATGCTGATAAGTTTTTATACCCTTGCGCATGAGTCATCACTTCCAACATATGCTCTGCATAAGGCTCCCAATCCGTTGCCATATGAAAAACCCCACCTACAGCAAGTTTTGTGCGGATCTTATCAGCAAAAGGCCCCTGAACGATACGACGTTTATTATGTTTCGCCTTGTGCCATGGATCTGGGAAAAATAACTGAACCATCGATAAGCTCTCATCTGGGATCATACGGTCCAAAACTTCAATTGCGTCATGGCACATCACACGCAAATTAGTCACATTCTCTTCTTTTGCTGAAGCAAGACATGCTCCAACCCCCGGCGCATGAACTTCAATTCCAAGAAAGTTTTTTTCAGGGTTTTGTGAAGCCATAGTGACCAAAGAGGCTCCCATCCCAAAACCTATCTCTAACACAACAGGGTTTTGATTATTAAAAACCGCTGCAAGATCTAAAGGCTGTGCGACAAAATCGATACCCATTGCCGCCCATTCACTTTGTAGCGCATCTTCTTGGCGTTGCGTCAAACGCCCTTGGCGACGAACAAAGCTGCGAACGCGGCGCATAACCCGCCCTTCTTCATTATATTCTGGGGAGATGACGTTATTGATCATAATATAAAAATTCTACGAATTAATTGCCTAATCAAGTAAATAAGCGAAACATGACTGTATCTGTCTACTCTCTTCCATGTATCAGTAGCACAACGAATAAAATAGATTGCATACTCTAATTCCCTCAGTCCACTGAGAGGCTAACACCGATATCTCAAAGTGCGCAGATAGCGACACCACTAAGCTAGCTCAACAAGGTAGCCAAACAAAGTCCAACATCCGTGCAGCATAGCGAGTATATATTAAAGAGCAGGGAGTTTATCAAAACTCCACCAAAGTTACAGGTGAAAATTGGATAACTTTACACTCTAGCACACAATAAGCGGTTTACAGTGTGTTCGGTCTATGTTGCAATCCTGAGCATCACTGACTTTTAATAGAACTACCGATAAAAACAATATACTCAATGGAAGCTCAACAATTTTCGTTCGCCGTGCTTAACTGGTATCACAAATATGGACGTAAAACTTTGCCATGGCAAAAAGAAAAGACGTCCTATCATGTCTGGCTTTCCGAAGTCATGCTGCAACAAACCCAAGTAAGTACGGTTATCCCCTATTTTGAAAAGTTTATCAGCCGTTTTCCTGATGTCATCGCGCTCGCAAATGCCCCCCTCGATGAGGTATTACACCTTTGGACGGGTCTTGGTTACTATGCTCGTGCACGAAATTTACATAAAGCCGCAAAAGTGATTGCTGAACGTTTTCATGGTCAATTCCCAACTTCATTTGATGACGTTGTCGCTCTTCCCGGAGTTGGCCGTTCAACAGCAGGCGCTATCTTGTCGCTATCACAACAACAGCACTACCCAATTCTTGATGGTAATGTTAAACGAGTACTTGCTCGTTGCTATGCTATTGAAGGATGGCCGGGAAAAAAAGAAGTGGAAAATCGCCTATGGGAAATCAGCGCTAAAGTCACCCCCAACGAAGGCGTGCAATTCTTTAACCAAGCCATGATGGATTTAGGCGCCATGGTATGTACCCGTAGTAAGCCTAAATGTGAATTATGCCCACTACAGTTAGGCTGCATCGCATACGCCAACCATTCATGGCAAAACTATCCGGGTAAAAAACCGAAACAAAAAATTCCTGAAAAAACGGCTTGGTTCCTCATTCTGCAACACGGAGAACAGGTTTGGTTGGAACAACGTCCACCGTCAGGTATCTGGGGAGGCTTATTTGCTTTCCCGCAATTCGAAACACAGCAACAAATGCATGAATGGCTGGCGCAAACGGGGATCAAACATGACACTCCAGAACAATTAATTGCGTTTCGCCACACTTTCAGCCATTTTCATCTGGATATTATTCCTGTTAAAGTTAATATTCAGGCATTTACTTCAGCCATGGATGAAGGCAAAGGACTTTGGTATAACTTAAATCTCGGTGCAACAATCGGCCTAGCTGCGCCGGTTGAAAGCTTACTTCAACAGCTTGCCGTGCCGCCTGATATTCTGAGGAAACAATAATGAGTAGAACAATTTTTTGTACTTTTTTACAACGTGATGCTGAAGGACAAGATTTTCAGCTATATCCGGGTGAGCTAGGAAAACGTATTTTTAATGAAATTTCCAAAGAAGCTTGGGGTCAATGGATGGCCAAACAAACCATGCTGATCAACGAAAAAAAATTGAATACGATGAACCCTGATGATCGTAAAATGCTGGAACAAGAGATGATAAAGTTCCTATTTGAAGGACACGATATCCATATCGACGGCTATACACCTGAAAAATAATCAATCGGTCTACCTGTTATTCGGTAGACCATTAGCTTGAATACTGTGGAATGTATGAAAAAACTGTTAGCCCTAACACTGCTGGTGCCTCTACTCATCTCCTGCTCCAGCAAGAAAGAATCTGATTTTAATCCTAACTATGTGAAAGACACCAATGGGTTCGATATTCTTATGGGGCAATTTGCCCACAATATCGAAAATATTTGGGGGATCAAAGAAGTTCTTATTGCCGGTCCTAAAGACTATGTGAAATATACAGATGAGTATCGTACTCGGAGCCACATAAACTTTGATGAAGGGACTATCACAGTTGAAACCATTTCCGCCGTAGAGCCTTCAGAACATCTGAAAAAAGCCATCATCACAACCTTATTAATGGGTGATGATCCAAACTCCATTGACCTATACTCAGATATTAACGATATTCCTCACAGTAAAGAGCCGTTCTTATTTGGTCAGGTATTAGATAATACTGGCGAACCCATTCGCTGGGAATGGCGTGCAACTAAATACGCTGATTATCTAATTAATAATAAAATGCAGCGCCGGCAGTCAGGAATGAATGTTGTCTGGTCTGTCACGATGCAACTCGTCCCTAACCACCTTGATAAACGTGCCCATAAATACCTGCCATTTATCAAAAAGGCTTCGGCTAAATATGGTGTCGATGAATCGCTTATTTTAGCCATTATGCAAATCGAATCGAGCTTTAACCCCTATGCAGTCAGCCGTTCTGATGCCTTAGGTCTAATGCAGATTATGCCAAACACGGCAGGAAAAGATGTTTTCCGTTCCCAAGGTAAATCAGGTGTACCAAGCCGTAGTTACCTCTTCGATCCAGAAAAAAATATCGATACCGGTACAGCTTACTTGGCAATTTTACAAAACAGTTATTTAGGCGACATTCAAAATGCAACCTCACGCCGTTATGCTGTCATCACGGCCTATAATGGCGGTGCAGGTAGCGTACTAAGAGTCTTCCATAGCGATAAAAAGACCGCTGCACAAAAAATTAATCAATTGGAACCTGGTGAAGTCTATGAAACGTTGTCAACAAAACACCCAGCAGCCGAATCGCGTAACTATCTAATCAAAGTTAATAAAGCGCAAAAAAATTATCGTCGCTAACCTTGTCATTGTATGAACAGAAAACACTCGTTTAAGCCTAGCGCTTTCGAGTGTTTTTTATTTCATTGTCTTTTTATTATGCTAATTGTTCAATCGTTGGCTAACATGTTGAAAAAAAGCGCATCTGATAGAAAGTTTTTTGAATTCACCTTGACTCCCACAGTGAAATCAGGTTTAATACGCCTCGTTGCCCGGATAGCTCAGTCGGTAGAGCAGGGGATTGAAAATCCCCGTGTCCTTGGTTCGATTCCGAGTCCGGGCACCACTTTCTCTTCTACAGTGGTCTCCTCAAGTCAAGTAAACTCCTTTATATTCACTCAGTTACCTTATACTATCACCTATTGTACTTCAGCAAATTCAACACTAAAGTCAGTGCCTGTTGATGAATTTTTTAGGTTTATCTTGTTCAAAATCATTTAGACTTCCCCATAATGACCCCCAGTAGATACTGACTACCAAGCAAAAGGCAAAGAGTACAAGTTCTTTGATGCGTATGAGCTTTATCTTCTCATCAAACCTAATGCGGCTCATTACTGACATATAAAATACCGTTTCACAGTTGAAGAAAAAATAACTCTCTGATATTTCTCTTGCTGACATTCGCGTTAAACGTGATGAAGCCAGAAAGCGATTAGCTGAAGGTAACGATCCTGCTGAACACAGGAATCCAGCCGTAGCGCTCACTGTAACGCTTAAGAAGCCCTCCAAAAAAGCAAACTCTCTGCTCATTTAAAATAACTCTTCCCCCTCCCCCGCTTTAATACTCATTAAGAATACGTTATCAAACCTAGATAAAACAAAAATTTCAAATATCACTAACTTTAATAGCTCAATATTGGCACTCAGGCATGAGTCATATTTTTTACTTAGTTTCTCTAGATTGTGCAAATGCAGGAGACACCTAATCCACATAACTAACTGTAAAAATTAACATTTATTGCCCTAATGTTATCATCATCCCTCATTAAATATAGAATGCGAATAATATTGATAATTATTACCATTTGTAATAATATGATAGAAATTTAACATAGCTTTACTGAATTACAGACAACACAAATTCCATCCTTTAATGGAAAATATGCTTATTTCTATAGCAATAGCCTAGTGAGCTAATCAATCGAACTCTAATGGTATGTCGACAAAACTAGATAGCTGAAGAGATAAATACTTTTACGCTAATTGTTTTACCAACAAAACAATAAACCAATATTTTCAATAAAAACATGGAGTAGCAGGAGGCTAAATGTGTCTAGTGTGATGTGCCGGTCGTATTCTCATATACCGCTTACCATAAAAAAAGAGGATTTCATTTTTACTTCTCCTCATAAGAGTTTGCTCGCAAAAGGAATATTTGCCAATCTCACGCTACCTGCGGAACAAGGGCATCGTCACAATAGCGAATTCCAACGGCAAATAGAGCAATTGCTTATACAGGCAACTCGGGCGGGTATAAAAAACCCTATTATCGCTGGCGTCATTCCATTCGATAAACGACACGCCAGTGCATTATATATTCCTCAATCATACCAATGGTTCGATAGACATACGCTAGCGCTGCCCAATACTCCGGTTAACGTTATGGGCCAACTTCACCAATATTTAGATCATAATGACTTTTGTTCAATGGTGAAAAAGGCTCTTTGCGCACTTCATGGTGATACACTAGATAAAGTCGTACTCTCACGTTTACTCAATATTGAAAGTATCAAGCCACTCAATGCACTCAGCATCTGGTGCCAGCTCCATAAGCAAAACCCATCCAGCTACAATTTTTATCTGCCACTTTCAGACTGTACTCTGGTGGGGGCCAGTCCCGAATTACTACTACGTAAACAAGGGGATAAACTTTGGTCATGCCCATTAGCTGGTACAGCTAAACGAGGTGAAAACAGCGCTAGCGATAATTTAGCTAAAGAAACGTTACTTACTTCATCCAAAGATCGCTACGAACATGAGTTAGTGACCAAAGCGATTCATCACCAATTATCCGCACATTGCCAAGACCTTACGATCCCTGTCCCCTCTTTAATCAGCACACCAAAGCTGTGGCATCTCGCCACAGAAATCGAGGGACTGGTTAAAGATAAAAATGAAAGTGCCATTTCTCTAGCATGCTTACTACATCCAACTCCTGCATTATGTGGCACTCCCTCGATGATTGCTCGTGATTTGATAACTCAATTGGAACCTTTTGATCGTCAATGGTTTGGAGGGATTATAGGTTGGAGTGATGCTGAAGGTAATGGTGAATGGGTCGTCGTTATTCGCTGTGGAAAAGTTAGCACATACCGAATTGAATTATTTGCAGGTGCAGGAATTGTGCCCGATTCACAGCCAGAAAATGAATGGTGTGAAACCAGCAATAAACTCGGCACTATGCTCAGTGCTCTGAACTATCAACCATGTTGAATCCTATGCGTCAGACATACTTATCATGATTACATGTAAACGTACTCCCTCACAGAAAATACTGCTTAGAAACTTCTGCCGAGTCCTTGTCCATTCCAAGCTAGCCCCACTAAACATGAGAGCCAACAACCATGAGTATTCCTAAAATAGACAACTATCTACTGCCTGAACCACATGAATTACCCATCAATAAAGTAGCATGGCAACTTGAACCACAGCGTGCAGCTTTACTGATCCATGATATGCAGATGTACTTTCTCAACTTTTGGGCAAAAGATAGTCCGACTATTCATACCTTAATTGAGCATATTCGATTATTGCGTGAACGTTGCCATCAATTAGAGATCCCCGTTTTTTACACCGCCCAGCCCAATCAACAAAGTGATATTGACCGTGCTCTACTAAATGATATGTGGGGTCCTGGATTGACTCGCCATCCAGAACAGCAAAAGATCGTCACTGAATTATCACCTACACAGGAAGATACCCTGCTCACCAAATGGCGCTATAGTGCCTTCCAACGCTCTGATTTAGAAGAACGATTACAAGATAAACAGCGAGATCAGCTAATCATTTGTGGTGTATATGCCCATATTGGCTGCCTTATTACAGCGACTGACGCTTTTATGCGTGATATTCAGGCTTTTATGATTGGGGATGCACTAGCGGACTTTAGCCGTGAAGAACATATGATGGCTTTACGTTATACCGCCGGTCGCTCTGGCCGAGTACTCAATACAAAGCAAGCCTTATCTGAGCTTTGCGGTCATCCAGTAGACCAGCAGTAAAGCTTGAACGATTAGCGACAATAACTCACAAAAACAACAAAATCGGCTGATGAGTTAAACACTTTCATGCTGAAAATAGTCATGAATCTCTCTGAATATTAAAGGAAAAAAAAATGATTCTTTTTAATGGCAAGACCGTTTGGGTCACAGGCGCAGGTAGTGGTATTGGTGCCGAAACCGCTCGGCAGTTTCATGAATCAGGAGCAAAAGTCATCGGTTTTGATATATCATTTCCAGCAATAATGCCATTCGAAACTATTACGCTAGATATCAGCGATGCAGACGCAGTCCAGCTCACCTGCTCTGCATTATTAGAAAAGGTCGGGTTAGACATATTGGTCAATTGTGCCGGAACGTTACGACTTGGCCCGACTGAAACCTTCACGCGCCATGACTGGGAACATACGTTTAATGTCAATGTGGGGGCGGCATTTAATTTGTTTCATCTTCTTATTCCCCATTTTAAACGCCAGTGTCGTGGTAATATTGTTTCCGTTGTTTCAAATGCTGCCCATGTACCTCGAGTGAACATGTCTATTTATTGTGCATCTAAAGCGGCAATGCGTAGCCTGTGTCTCAGTGTAGGACTAGAATTAGCGCCGTTTAATGTACGTTCAAACCTTGTTTCCCCTGGCTCCACAAAAACCCCTATGCTAGAAAGCATGCTAAACGATACTGAAGGGTATCAACGATTAATACACGGCCTACCGGAACAATTTAAGCTTGGTATTCCATTAGGGAAAATTGCTCAGCCTAATGATATTGCCAGCGCTATTTTATTTTTAGCATCGGAGCAAGCTAATCATATAACATTACAAGATATTATCATTGATGGCGGGGCAACATTAGGCGCTTAAACATCATGAAAAAAGGTGAATTTAACGCGCTATTTCTGTGCATAGTAGCTAAAAGCCCATTATACACTTAGAGAATTAATGGCCAGCTTTACAGAAACAGCGCCACATTACTTAAGCGATTCTGCCTATTCACAATAATTAAATGTTGCCCCGTAATAAATTCAATATTGTCATTCATCGATGAACCATACAAATAACTACCCCTATTATGTAGCCAATAAATAACGTCTTTTTCTTATTAAGAAGATCATAATAAGCGCTAATGAACATAAAAAAGCGCCAATTGAAAGATAATAAAATAATATTGGGTTCTTGGCATCGGTCATTAACCAAGCGCCAGAATAAGACCCAACTATTGAGCCTAAGCGACCACTTGCCATTGCCCAACTCACCCCTGTTGCTCTAGCATATGCAGGATATACTGTTGCGCAAATTAAATTTAACCTGTTTTGCGCGCCTGCTATTGTAAAGCCAATAAAGAAAATAATTAGCAGTAATCCATAATATTGAAGGGTAAAATCAGCAATGACTAATAATAAGATCATTGCGGTAAAATAAGATAATCCTAGGATAAGAAAAGCCTCCTTTTTATAATCAATCCAAATAGCAAGCAACAAAGCGCCTAAAGTACCGCCAAGAGGTAGCATAGAAGTCATGTAATTAACTTGGCTATAATCATAGACTTCATTAAAAATAACAGGTAACCAATAGGTTAATAAATAAAAAACCAAGAGAGAGAAGAAAAATGCAATCCATAAAAAGACAGTTAAAACGGCTAATTTCCGTCCCAAAATGGTCGATATTGTTTGAGGATTACTAAAAAGTTCAGTATCTGAGTCAGTATTATATAGTTTCAATAAACTAATATTCTTATTTATATTAGATATAATGCTTTCAAGTTGTGCATGTGCTTTTTGTGATTTTTTCTTTACCAGATACTCAAATGATTCAGGTAACACTAAAGCAATAATAGGAATAGAGAGTAATGGTAATATTCCTCCTAAATAGAACAACCAATGCCAACTAAAGTACTGTAGTATCCAGTTAGTCATAACCCCTCCACTGGCGATACCAACAGTAAAACCACTCCAACTTAACGTGCAGAGTAGCATACGGTATCGCTTTGGCGAGTATTCAGAACATAGCGTAATACATATCGGCATTGCTGCGCCAAGACCAATTCCTGTCATTAATCGAAAAAAGACAAGCCAATAAAAATCACTTGATAATCCACATAGAATAGCCCCAAATCCATATAAAAAAGTTGAAATAATCAGTATTTTTTTTCTTCCACATTTGTCCGCTATAGGCCCGAAAATCATACTTCCCAGCATCAGCCCCAAAACACCAGAAACAAATAAATAAGAAAGGTCATTAGAGGAAAGGCCCATTTCTTTTTTTAGCACTGGGGCTAAATAAGCGACTATAGAAATATCAAATCCATCTAACATCACGATAAAAAAACAGATAATAATCACCTTCCACTGAAACACACTCATTTTATTATTATCAATGAATATTCTGATTGAGTTTATTGTTACCGTATTTCCTTTCATAACAAGAAAGTATGCTCCATTAGACATAAAATTAACGTTGACTTATCATATCTTTTCAAGATAACACTCATAGTAATTAGCTTGCTGCCATAAGATAAGACTCTAATTGTTTTGCTATCTCAATTTGATCTTCAAGCATATAAACCATATGTTCTTCATTAACATTAGGATTAAGAATAACGACTCTTAAGAAAACAAGCTCTTGATTATCATGCTGTGAAAATTTCCTAATACTTCTAGAAACAAAACTTGTTCCTTTATTCCGCTGCTCTTTTTGTAACTGATAATTAAAATGATTTATTATTATGTTATCTTCTGGTGTCATCATTTTATTTCTGAAAATCCTCGGTATATATCTATAACTCAATATATTAATTTTAGGATCATTCAATAATTCAAAGCATGGATTTTCCTGTATATGCTTAGCTAAAATTTTAATATTATTTAAAGCCACACTAAAAATTTCATCATATCCATTTTTACCAATTAAATGCAGGCAAGCATGAAGATAAAGCATATTTGCAGGACGTGTGCCTTCTAAAGTAAACCTTCCTTGATCAAGAGACGTGCGACGAACAGCATAGGGCGCGGTATGTACGATATTTTGAGAAAACTGAGGATCCTTAAAAAATAACATTCCTGTTCCAATCGGCATAAACATCTGCTTATGTCCATCAATAGTGACTGAATCCGCTCTCTCAATACCGGATAATAAAGACACATGTTGTTTACTTAAAATAAATGCGCCAGCCCATGCAGCATCTACATGAACATGAATATGATATTTTCTCCCCAATTCAGCAATTTGATGTAATGGGTCTATCGAGCCAAAATCCGTCGTACCGGCGATTGCAACTAATGCAGCGATAGTCATTCCCTCAGCGCGGCATTTTTTAATTTGTTGCTCTAATTCAGTAACCACAATTTGATTTTGGTGATCTACGGGTATGCGATAGAGCTCAACACCTAAAAGTGATGAGGCTTTATCGAAAGAATAATGCATTAATTCTGAGCCTATTACTGCAATTTTATTGACCCCACTCTGTTTTACTTGGCTGACAGCTCCCCACATAGCGGTTAAATTCGCCATAGTGCCACCACTAGTAAAAATACCTGTCGTTTTACTAAAATCCTTGTTTACATCAAAATAAAAATCATCATTAAAATGAAAAATTTCTTGGTGAAGCAACCTAAGTAATTGACGCTCTAATAGTGTTAGCCCCCGACTCGTTTCCATCTTAACCATATTTTGATTTAATGATTGAATAAGCCTACCTATCTGAGGAATAAACCAAGGTAATGGGCTTGTCATATGCCCTAAATAACTTGGATTAGCTAAATGGGAGCACATAGGAATGATAATTTCTTTAATATCTTTGATATAATCATCCATATTTGCTGTGTTTTCTGGAATTTTTAAAGTCGAAAAAAAATTATCAATCTCTTGTTTATTAAAACAACCCACTTCGTCACTTTGAGCTAGAAAATCACTAATACAATAATCTAATGCCTGATTAATATTATAATCACTAGGTTCAAATAAAGATTTAATCGAAAAATTTTCAGTCATTTTTACGCACCAAATTCGTTGTGTTTTATTACGTGTTATAGATTATTAAAATAATCACTTAACAGCTTTAGTTGCTAATAGGGTTGCCAAAAAGGCAATTAAGATAGAACCAATAGTGACAATAGAATATCCCCATGTTTGAGATAGATAAAAACTTAATGAAACCACAATAAAACCAAAAATAAATCCTATGGCTGCTTGCGCATTATAGGCTGTCGCTGGAGCTAAAGCATCAGCAACGTTATCCATAATAATGGTGGATATGGAAATAAAAACAAAGGGTAAGCTTAAATAATAGAGAAAAAATGCCGAGTAAACTAACATAGGACTGTTATATCCCATCGAGATAGGAATAAACGAAAGTAGACAACATGAATGAAGCCCCGTCGAATACACTAAGCTTCTGCGTCTTGTTAATTTTTTTACTACCTTAGAACTCAAGAAAATGGCGATTAGACTAATGATAGAACCAAAAAGTTTCAATAAAATTGCAATTTCAGGTAAAGACCAACCACTATCAATGAGCGCAGGTGACATTAAATTATATGAAGGTAAAATTCCAAATGGTAAGATAATTAAAAAAGCTAACCATCGTTTTTTTCCTTTCCAAATGGTAAATAAGCTTTTCCAATAATCTTTATCAACTCTTTCATTTATATTTTTCTTTCTTTCATATTGATATTCATTAAAAAACCATACTTGAAGCCAAGTGATAGCGAGTATCACCGAAAGAAATAACATGCATCCATTCCAGTCGATATAAGGATATAATAATAAAACCACTCCCCCACCAATAATATTTCCAAACATAGATCCGCCACTTTTGACGCTTGAAATGAGATAGCGATCCTTTGCATCAAAAATATTACAAATCAGCCCTGATAAAGCAAGGTCTTGCGTTGCTGTCATAAATGAAAAGGTAAAAATAACCAATAAAATCAATGAAAATTCATGCAAAGGATCAACAAAAGAAATAATAAATAAGCAAGAAATCATTAAAAATTGTGCAACTAACAGCCAATTACGATAATGGCCCGTGTTTGTTTTTAGATGCTTATCTATAAATGGAGCCCACAAAGCTTTAAATGCAATGGGTAATGACATCAGCGGAATAAGACTTAATTTATCTAATGAAGCCCCATTCTCACGTAATATCAAAATAAGCACTATGGATAAAAAGCTAATACCAATATATTGGGTTGAATATAGACTAAAAAATAAAGCCCAGAATTTTGCAGGAACCTCTTTTATATTGTTATTATTCATTGATGAAAATCCTCATCCTGTTGTAATGAATGATTCATTGAATAAGCATTTTTTAGCCCTATAGAAAGAGGAAGAATACAAATCAAAACCAATATAGCTGAAAAAACAAAAGGATAACCATCACTACTAGGTAAAGAAAGATTCGCTGAATAATAATACATATTCGTTGCACAAAGCGGTCCCAATACAGCCCAAAAACTACTGATAGACGATAAAGCCCCCATTAGCTGTCCTTGCTCCGAATCAGAAACTTGCGAAGAAAAGAGACTTACAATGGAAGAGTTACTTATGCTAGAAAAACTATAGAGAATGATAGCGATATACAAAGCGACTACACTCGTTGAGAATGCAATACTGATTAGCCCTATAATAAATAATAAAAAACCTAATAACGGAATTTTTTGATCGCTTAGAAAAACTCTGACTATTTTGAGTAATACCGTTTGTGCAAATAGTCCGCCTAATCCAATAATCACAAAGGACGTAGCAATTTTCACATCATCCCATTCAAAACGATATTTCGTAAAAAATGGCCATAATGTTGTTGGGAACTGTACAGCAAACATAAAAACAATATTTGCAATAAATAAATAAACTAATCCTTTATACTTAAAAAAGTAGATAATTGACGAGAACGGATTATGGAGTTTAAATGCCCTTCGTTTTTCTATAGGTAACGTTTCTTTTAATAAAAAGATTACACATAATAAGCCAATAAAACTAAGTATACAGGCAACAAAAAAAGGCACTCTTACACCATATTGAACGGCGATCGATGCGATTGCTGGCCCTACAACTATTCCTAGGCTCATGATACCAAAAAGAAAACCATAATTTTGCATTTTACTTCTTTCATCACTCATATCAGCAACACTGGCTAATGAAACGATAATAGAAGAGCCTGCAATACCAGCAATGATCCTCGCTACAAATAATAAATAAAGATTATGACTAATGGCATATAAAAAATAATCTAGAGTAAAAACAACAAAACATACAATTAGCACAGGCTTACGCCCAAACTTATCAGATAACGCTCCCATGATCGGGGCAAAAATAAATTGCATAATACCAAAAGTGGCTAATAACCACCCACCGATAATAGCATTGTCAATGACAGAATCATGAGTAACAGATTCTAGTAGAGAGGGAATAATAGGATATATTAGAAATAAACCAATTTGATCTAAAAAAACAGTTATTAACAAACAAACAAATGACAAAGGTAGCATTTTCTTTTGCATAAATACCTCATAGAGATATAACTAACATTTAAAAATGAATTAAATAATCGATTTAGTTATCTAAATAATTTATTCAATATAATGGAAAGAAATAGATTAAATTTGTTGTAAACTCCAAAACTCGGAATAAATTCTTTTTAATTGTAATAATTCACTATGAGTTCCTTGCTCAGCAACCTGACCATCATCTATTACCAAAATTTGATTAGCAGCAACAATAGTTGAAATACGATGTGCAATAACTAATACGGTTTTCCCTTGCACTAAGCGATTAATAACGTTTTGTACGGCAATTTCATTTTGAGTATCAAGAGCAGCTGTAGGCTCATCTAAAATAAGGATAGGCGCATTTTTTAAGATAGCACGAGCAATAGAAATACGTTGCCTTTCACCACCCGATAGACTTTTACCAAAATCCGTTAATTGCGTATGATACCCATGTTTAAATTTTTGAATAAAATCATGACAATTAGCTTGCTTACAAACTTCGATGATTTCTTCATCTGTGGCTGATATTTTGGCCATTCGAATATTATTCATTATGGTATCTTGAAACAGATAAACGTCTTGAAACACAACTGAAACTAAACTCATCAGTTGTTTTTGAGATAAATCACGAATATCAATGCCACCAATTTTAATACTGCCAGATGTTACATCAGCAAATCGTAAAATAAGTTTGGTAATGGTTGTTTTTCCGCACCCACTTGCGCCAACAAGCGCGGTCAGACCGTTCTCTGGAATACGAAAAGAAATATTTTCAAGAACATTTCTATCAAGACCTTCGTATGAAAAATCAACCTTATCAAATTCGATATCATAACGACTTGGCATTACAGGTGATATTTTCTCTGGTAATGAAGGTGCATTCAGTAGCTCTTGTAACTTTTCATAACCTATAACGAGTGATTCTAGCATTGATGACATTTGTACAAAGAAATTCAAAACATCAGTAGACCTAGCAATCACTAATAACACACAAGCAAGAAGTAAATAGGAAATATGACCAACATTAACGAGATAAGCACCGACAGATATAATCAATATTAATCCTGTTTGAATCGCTATTGTAATGATTAAATTAGGTTTTTCTCCTTTTTTTGTACCAATACGTAAAATATTTGCGACATCTTTTGCAACTTTAATAAATTGATTTAATTTTTCCTCATGTTGTCCCGTCGATTTTAAGACTTCTAGCCCTTGAATAAACTCTACAGCCTCACCTTTTAATTTAGAATTGGCTTCAGCTAAAATACTAAAGCCTCTGCGATACGCTTTTCTACGCCATAAATATAATGGGATTGCCATAGGAAACACTAAAAACATAATCAAGGATAGCTGCCAACTATAAAACAACAGAGCTATCGCTGCAGATAAAGGAATGACAACACCAGTGATTATGATATTCAGTAGCATAAAGGTATATACCGCAGCCTCATTTACGCTTTGCATCAAAACATAATTAATCTCACCAGACCTAAACTGGTTAAGATATTCGATTGAGATATGCCTTAGTTTATCACCTAACTTTTCTCTTAACTCAGTCACTGCAAGTGTTGAGTATCCATCCGCGTCATAACGTTCTGACAGCATCTTAAACGTAAAACTAGCCACCAATAGTATAATGACCAGTGATAAGTGAATACTAACGGATACGCTATCCTTTGCATCTATTGCTTCAAACAAGGGATATAATAAAACTAAAGAAATGCCAAAAAGACATGATGATATCGTGGTATACACCAAGCTTTGAATAAATATTTTTTTCTGTTTCCCCGCGGCGTTGAGTAATCCTACATAGGTTTTAAACAATGATTTTGTCTCTCTTGTACTTTTATTAATATAGTTTTTCATTGTTTACTCCATGATCTGTAGGAATTGACCAATTTTTTGCTTTTTTATATTCATCCCATAAAGCCTGATAATCAGCACAATGCTCTATTAACTCATTATGTTTACCTTGAGCTTTTATCGTTCCTTTCTCTAAAAAAATAATTTGGTCTGCATCGGTCACTGTTGATAGTCGATGAGTCACCATAATGACGGTTTTATTTAATTCAATTAACCTTGAAAACGCCTTCAATAACAAAAATTCGTTTCTTGCGTCTGAAAATGCCGTTGGCTCATCTAAAATGATGATTGGCCTATCCTGTAAGAAGGTTCTTGCAATGGTAATTCTCTGCTTCTGCCCTCCGGATAATAGCTGGCCTCGTTCCCCAACTAGCGTGTCATATTTCTCAGGTAGCCTCATTATAAAATCATGAATTTCAGCTTTTTTGGCTGCTTCAATCACGTCTTCATCAGATATATCATGTAAGCCATAACGAATATTATCGGCAATCGAGCATGAAAATAAAAAATTATCTTGAAACACAAATGAAATTCGAGACATTAATTCCTGATAATGAATATCTTTTATATTAACCCCTCCCAATAAAACCTCACCTTCAGTGGCATCAAAAAATCTAGGTATCATATTGACTAAAGTGGTTTTACCTGAGCCAGAAGCACCAATAAGAACAGTAAAAGATTTCTCAGGGATCCTTAAATTAATATCCGAAAGTGTTTTATCTGTTTCTTCATAAGAAAATCCAACCTGTTTAAGTATAATTTCATTATTTTCTGGAACTATAGGAGCTAACGGAATAGATAATATAGGTAGGTTTTCAACTTCAAAGATACGCTCTATTGAAGCTTTAGATTTTTGAATAATTTGAAATAGCCCCATGATAGGATGAATACTTTCCGCGATACCAACGGCAAGAAGAAGAAAGCAAAAGCTAGTGATAAATGAAACTTGTTCATTATACTGTGCAATTGTTAACCCAATAACAAGAATAAGGCTGATAGGCATGGCAGAAAATAAACTTCTAGCTATTTTTGCGGATAAGCGCATGGATTGTAACCAGTCAAAAATAACGCGACAATAATTTTCCAATGCTTTTTGATATTGAATAAATGAACCTTCACCTGCATCAAAAGTTCTAACGGCACTCATGCCTTGAATATACTCAATAATCCTGCTATTAATTTGAACCGTTGCATTATTATAGTTCTCCTTCATTAGCTTTCCTTTTTTCATAATAAAAGATAATAAGAAAAAAGTTACTAATGTCGTAACAAGAACAATACAGGCAAAAAACCAATTAAAAATAAACAAAACTATTAATGTAAATATCGGTGTAATAAAAGCTTCCGCTTTTAATGGTGGCGCGTCAGCAACAAATGCATGTAACTCTTTAATATCATCGATGAGAACTTTAACTAGATTTCCCCCTCCTATATTTCTTACTGTTTCTATAGGTAGTTGGTTAATTTTATTGACTAGTTTGGTACGTAATATCTCTTCCAGCTCAAATGCTGCATAATGGGATTTATCATGTGCATATATTCTTAATGTATAAAAAATAATACTAATTACAAGTAAGGAGGTTATAGATAAAAAAGGAAAGTTTTTATCTACTGACATTAACTCATATAATACCCATATTAAATTTAGCCATATGCTTAATTTTAACACTTGAGCGATAGAAGCCCAAAAAATAGAAGCAGATATTTTTTTCTTCACAGGAAGAAATATATCATTATAATTCATCATGCTTACCTTATTTCTAGTAAAGAATTGAATCGAAATTAAGTTTATAACTCAATGAATAAAGAAATTAAACTTCAAGAATGTTCTTGAGTCTAGTAACAATCGTATCCAATAACATTTTTCTGACTACTGGCTGATTTAAGTAAAAGTGTCCACCAGGAAATGTATAACTACCTAACCACTCCGTTGTATAAGTTGCCCACTTATTAATAGCGTCATGATTTATAATTTCAGAGTCTCTTTCTCCATAAAATGCCATTACAGGAATGTCAATTGAGATGGGTGGAACATCAGATAATTTATCATTTAGCTGAAAATCATTTCTTAATATTGGCAAGAAAAAATCAAGGATCTCAGGATTATTAATTAACTCTTCAGGTATACCTTCATAAACCGAAATAACCTTTAAAAACTCCTCTTTAGGTAATAAGTGATACCCTTTTGGCCTACGGGATAACATTGAGGTTTCCGGTCTGCCACTTAAAATAATTAACTCTAATGGATTATCATTATTTTGTTTTTGCAATTGCTTAACGACTTGTAAGGCAATAATACTACCGACACTGTGCCCAAATACAGCAATCTTTTTATCACATTTATTGATAATACCATTTGTAATTTCATCAATTATTATTTCAGGGTCATTCACGAGTGCTTCTTTCAGCCGACTACCATGGCCAGGATATTCTACAGGGCAAATATTTAACCAATCAGGTGTTATATCATTCCATTTATTATACATAGCAGCATTGCCACCTGCTGAAGGAAAACAAACAAGATCAATAACAGCATTAGCCTTACTTTTAAAATGATATGGGAAAACAGAACTATTAATCATCATATCTCACTTAATATTTTTAGTTATAAGAACGATTACGTTTCGAAAAACAAATTAAAAACTCAATATATTTATCAAAGACATCATTAGAAATTTCTATTTCTTCTAACTTAATATCATTAATAACATTTCCATTATCCAACTGTGTAAATTTAGAGTTTAAAATGTCATGTATAAACCCAAGAGAGAATGATGCCGCAGATTTAATAACCATACTACTATTAATCTCACTAGCATACTTTTTTAATGTATCCAACCACTCTTCCATTAGAACAGCGTTTAACTCTATTCCCTTTTCTCTTATTTTATTTACTATCTTATTTAATGATATATTTTGTGGATATAAAACATGATAGTTTTTGCCTACCCCTTTAATTTCCTTACTGATCATATTAATCGCTGTTACACAATAGTCTACAGGTATAATATAAGATAAAAATGCATCCGGTAATAATGGGAATTTTTTAATTTCAATTGATGCAGACAAAAGCATAAGTAAAGAGTCATTAGGATTTAATTGACCTGTAGATGAATCTCCCCATACTCTTGGTAGCCTATAAATGTTTATAGGAACACCTTTTTTTCGTGCATTATCCATCATTTTTTCAGAAGCCCACTTACTTCTAATATAGCCATTTTCCGGTAACATATCTTCGGATAGCATTTTAGACTCATGGATAATATCAACTTTCCCAATAATTCCAGCAAGCACTGAAACTGTTGATATATGATGTATAGGCTTTAACTTAATATGTGTAGCAAATTTAATAATATTTAATGAACCATTTACATTTGCACCCGACATTCTAGAATAGGTATTGGCCAAGTTAACATTCGCACCACAATGGATAATACTATCAATTTCCTTAGATAATTTATTATATAATTTGTCTTCTATTCCAAAGTTTGATATTGAAAAATCCCCTAAGACTATCAATATTCGTTTTAGATCATTCTGTGAGAACAAATTATAGTTAATCAGATTATCATGAACTCTACGTGTAGCATTATTAACATCATCGCCTCTAACTAAACAATATATATCAGCGGACGTATTTTCAATAAGCTCCTTAATGAAGTAAACACCGACAAATCCCGTACTACCTGTTAATAATATTTTCTTAGGCGAACTGACATTTTCCATTGGCAATAAATGATTAGTCGCTATCGAATCATCAAGAATACAATCAGAAGTTATGTTCTGCTGATTATTTTTAATATCGCTATTGTTTAGCTCTTCGATCCGCTTCGCGAGTTCACCTATACGGCTATTGTCATATACAAGTTGGAATGGTAGATCCATCTTGAATTTTTTATTTAGCCTTAACATTAATGTGGTAAGAGTTAAAGAATTTCCGCCTATTTCAAAAAAATCATCAAAACTTGAAATGATATCAGTATTAATTCTTAAAGTTTCAGCGATTTCATTAATAACGGCCTCTTCAAATTCTGTTTTTTTACCATCACATAAAGTTTGACGTTTTACTCTAGATGTACAATACATTCCCTTTAATTTAGCACGATCGATCTTTTTATTAATAGTAACTGGCCAATTTTCTATAAGGTGTAATTCACTGGGGATCATATAGCTAGGTAATATAGGCCTAAGAACATGTTTTATTTCTTTTAAGTCTATGTTTTTACCCTCTGAAGAGAGTAAAAACAAATAGAGTTTTGTATTATTTAATACATTTTCTGAAATAATAACAGCATCTTGAAAATTAAAGCTTTTTCTAATAATATTTTCTATCTCTCCAAGCTCAACTCTGAAACCTCTAATTTGAACTTGCTCATCATTTCTTCCCATAAAATACAGCATATTATCACAATCATAGTATGCCAAGTCTCCTGTACAATAACCTCCATATTTAAAATTTCGAGAGGTTAAATCTTGGTTATGTAGATAACCTAAACCAACCCCTTCACCTGTGATTAAAATTTCTCCAACAACCCCCGCAGGTAAAAGATTACCCTCATTATCAATAATTTTAATTTCCGTATTTGGTAAAGGATAACCTAAGGATAATGAATTTTTAGTTTCATGAATTGGGTTGTATGTCGCCATTATAGAGGCTTCAGTAGGGCCATATAGGTTATAGAATGATTTAGAGGGTTCAGTTATCCAATCACTAGCAAAGTTAACAGGGCAAACATCCCCGCCTGTTAATAACATATCTAACTCATTGAGTTCATTTTTATCGAGATGAGTAATAATGATAGGAGGTAAAAATGCAAATTGTATTCTTTTATCATTTATATACTTAACTAGTTGACTTAAGTCCTGTCTTTTTTCTTCAGGGATAATATTTAAACAGCTACAACTAACGACGGATAAAACAAGCTCTAAGATTGATGCATCAAAGTTTATTGATGAAAATTGCATCGTTTGAGCAAACTTCATCTGATTATTCATTATGTTCTTACAGCTTGTAACCAATGATCTCATACCATGATAGGTATTAATTGCCCCTTTAGGGGTTCCTGTAGAACCAGATGTATAGATAATATAGGCAACATCAGAATTATCTAAATCCAATACTTTTTCTCTATTTTCGATAGAACTATCAACCAATTTTAGGTCATTAATAAAAATATATTCAATATTTTCAAATATTCTATCAGTACTATTGGTAGTAATTATTCTTCCTATCTTAGAATCTTTGACTATATATCTTAATCTTTCAGGTGGATAAGATATATCTAAAGGTAAATAGCAACCTCCGCACTCAAAAATAGCAAGCATACTAAGAAATGAATCGATTCCCCTTTCCTGGTAAACGCCTATTACTTCACCTTTTTTAATAGCTAGTTTATACGCTATACTTTTTATCTTCTCTGAAAGAGCCAAATACGTATATGTGTTAAACTCATCAGAAATAGCGTTTTTATAAGGATTTAACTTAGCATTTAAATGTATTTCTTGATTTAAGCTTAGTTGATGAGGAAGATTCTCCCCTTTTAGCTTAGGATATGAATTGGATAAGTCCTGCAATAACTCCCTAATCGTTAGGTTAGGACTTAATATTATAGCTCTCATTAATTTCAAAAATATCGAAACTATATTATCTGCATAGTCATCAGCTAAATAATGACTAAAATAAACTAGCTCCAGTTTATACAAATTACACTTGAACACGATAGGAAAATCAACTCGTGTTGGCTGATCTATAAATTTAAAATCTAAACCTAAAAGATTGCCTTTATTTTGACTGGTATCTTTAAAGTGTTTTTCTACACTCACAATTGTGTCAAACAATTTTTGATCTATTTTATTATTACTTTCTATTCTTCCTACTTTTTCTAAAATCTCATTGATAGGTAAATAAGAATAGCTATAGCTTTCCATTAATTCATTTTGTACATACTTTAAAAAATCAGTTATGTTTTGTCTATCATCTACACCAATAATGATTGGGATACTGTTAATTAGAGGACCAACGATTTCATTTCCTCTCACCAAATCAATAGGTCTTTGAGATACCACACTTCCAAATACAACTTTATCAATGGAACATAATAAACTTAGCAGTATTGACCATGTCGCTGAAACAAAAGAATTTTCAGTTATTCCACATCGCGCACAAAATGCCAATATTCCCTCTGTAACTTCCTCTTCAATATATAATACCTTTTTCCCGAATATTTTTTCATGATTAGTGATAGTTTGAGGCTTCATAGATAGCGGAAATTTTGATACCTGCTCAAGCATTGCGATTTTTTTATCCCAGAATAAATTGGCTTGATTGAAATCTAACTTTCTATACCAATTAATATACTTTTTAAAACTGACAGGTTCCGACAATTCTAGGAAACTTCCATTTGATAGTGCTTGATAGATTTTTGTAAATTCTTTAGTTAGTATTTGGATTGACCATCCATCTATAATAGCATGATGAATTGTTAATATGATATCAAATGTGTTTTCTCCTAATATAAAAACAGTTATTCGCATCAATGGTGGGACTTTAAAATCAAAACCTTTTTTAGCATCATATTCTATATAATCATTGATTATATCCATTTTCTCTGAGTGTGAATATCCCTTTATATCTTTTACATTAACTTTAAAAGAGAATTTATTTAAAATAACTTGATGAATATCTTTCAGTTGTTCCCACAAAAAAGCAGATCTTAAACAATCATGTCTTTCTATTAATAAACGCCATGATTCTTCGAATAAATCTATTTTAAAATTGCCTGTAACTCTTAAATGAGACTGTTCAACATATAATTCCAGATTACTACCGGTGATAGCAGAGTTTATTAATGCTTTTTGCATTTGAGATGGTATAAATATTTCCTGTATATTATCTTGTTTTTTTTCTTTATTAAGCATAATCATAACTCCACTAGGATTTTAAAATTGTGTTATATAGAACAAACCACCATCAATTAACTAGTTATTAGTTTTATTTCTTTATTTATTAACAACATTAAATCATTAATTAAACTTTCTGATATAGCGGAAACTGCAAAATCAAAATCTATCGATAAATTACGCGTATTAGTGAGCTGTATTCTTATATCTAATGCCACTTGAGGTGTTTGCGTTAATCCAGAATGGTAATAAAAACTTGAGTCATATGGTTCGACTTTCCAAGAAAGGGCATTAGTAATAACGATAGGAAATGGTATGCTATTTTTAAATTTACTGCATAACTCTCTAGCAATCTCTATCCCTGAATATGAGACATGATTTAATCCATTCATGGTGTCAGATTGTATATTTTTAGCATTATTGACTAATGAATCATCATTAGTTCTGTAATATAGCGGAATGATTGTTGATAAATTTGATAACTCCTTATTGTAAAGAGAAAAGGAGATAGGTAGACCCACATAAATATCTTCACGTTCACTTAATGTGCATAATGATTTCAAAATTATAGTGTTTATTAAGGAGTTAGGAAAAATAGCATTTTTTTTCGCGTAGCCAGATAACTCATCCCATCTATTTTTTTTAATTACAATATTAGATCTTTTATATCTTGAACTAGGAATTTCTTCTAAATTGGTCTTCCATGGAAAGCTAATTTTACTTATTCCTTCTAACTTTTTTAGCCAATATTCTTTATCGATATCTTTAACTTTAAAAAGGTTATCACAATCTAATAAATTACTGCTAACTTGAGGGGAAACTGACTCTATACCGGTTTTATTTTTTCTATATAAAATTATAATTTCATTTATAATTGAAGATATAGAATAACCATCTAAAATTAACCCATCGAAACTAAATAAAATAACAGTATGATAATCAACATCTAACTTTTTATTTAATTGAATAAACCACACCCCCCAAGGTGATTTATTCGATTCATGTTTATAATGAGAAACCTGCTCTCTGAGTTGTTCTATCTTTGATAATGTCTCTGTCTTTATATCATTTTGATAATCTATTATTTTTAAATTTAGATCTAAATCTGTGCTTTCCTTCTGTGAAAATTTTTTATGGTCAATAACGATTCTTAATGCATTATGCTTTTCTACTACCTCTCTTAAGCAATTTTTAAAAACATCAAGATCCACATCTCCTCGATATTCTCTAAAATCGTGCATAGCAACGCCGCCTAATGGCAAATAATTTTGCCTTCCCAATACATATGCAACTTGCAATTTATTTAATTTTCTTTCCATCTTATTAAGGTCCGTATTGTTATTAATATTATCGTTTCATACCAAAAAACACGGCTTAACGAATAGCTTTTTTATTTATCTTTCCAACTAAGGTATATTCAAATGAGGAAACGACTTCAATTTGATCTGGGAGCTTATTCCATACAACACTTTTATCTAATAAATATCTTCTAATTTGCTGAAGTGTTAATATCTCTTCGCTAAAAGTAATTATATACGCTTTTATTTTTTCACCCAGCAAATAATCTGGAATACCAACAACAGAAACATCTTTAATCGATGGATGGTCTATAAGTAATGACTCAATTTCACTTGGTGAGATTTTCTCCCCCCCTTTATTAATGATTTCTTTTAATCTTCCCGTGACGACAATATTTAAGTTACTATCGAGATATCCTATATCCCCAGTTTTATAGTAGCCATCTTCTGTAAAAGAAATCTTATTAACGCTAGGTAAATTATAATAACTATTTATTGTATAAGGTCCTTGAGTAATAATTTGCCCTATTTCTCCTAATTTTAATTCTTCACCATTCTCATTAACAATTAATATTTTATCATCTTGTGATATTTTTTTACCTTGAGTGTATAGTATTGTTTCTAGGTCATCATCTAATCGTGTATAGTTAACTAATCCTTCCGCCATTCCATACACTTGTTGTAATGTTACATTAAATTTATTGATAAAATCTCTAGCAATTTCTGGTAAAAATTTCGCACCTCCTACTTGTACTATATTCAGGCTAGATAAATCAAACTGATCATAACAACTTGAATTAAGCCAAAGAATAACCAATGATGGCACTAATGATACTTGGTTTATTTTATGTTTTTCTATTAAAGGAAAACAAATCTCAGGAGCCGAAGACTCACTTAAATAAACCGTTGCACCTGCATAAAAAGCACCAAGAAAACCTGGTGAACTCATTGGAAAATTATGAGAAACAGGTAACACCAATAATATTTTTGTTTTTTCATTTAACCCACATATTTTAGCGCTTTCTCTTACTGAATATAAATAATCATCATGTGTACGTGGGATAAGTTTGGGAATATCGGTTGTCCCTCCAGATAATAATAGAAATGCTACTGATTCAGGACTAACGTCGTTATAATCTAATATACCATTGTTTTTTTCTCTCATTAATTTTGAAATTAAAGATGAGTCAATGACTTCTGCATATTTTAGGCTATTACATTTATTCATGAAATGAATATGGGAGCATTCATTTGACTTTCCATTTGAATATTTAATATATCCTATAGCATTACTCGTATTAATTATATTTTCAACTTCATATTCTCCATACCCATTCAGACAAAAAATTGGTCTGGCTCCTGCATAAAAAATGCCAAAAACGATAATAAAGTACTCTAATACATTAGGTGATTGTACTAAAATAAAATCATCTTTACGTATCCCTTTCCTTATTAAATAGCTACCAAATATAGATGAGTATTTAAATAGCTCCGCATATGTTAACTCTCTATCATTGTCAACAAGTGCAATATTATTTTCATATTTCCGAGTACAATTTTTTAAAAAGTCGATTAACGTTTCACCTAACCAATATCCTCTCTTCCTATACCTTTCTATCCTTGATTGGCTATACGAAACAAATGGTAGGTCATCTATTATAGTATTCATATATTAGCCTTCATCTTAATAAGCTATTTAAATATTAGTTATGATTTTCAATTATTTTTAACCAATCATTAATGGTAGGACTACTAACAAACTCGGCATATTCAAATTTTTTCTTAGTTAATTCAGTCAACTTTCCTAGTATAAACATCAACGCTAAAGAATTGAGGCCAAACTCTATTAAGTTAGAGTCATTTTTTACTTCATCTACATTGATATCTAATAATTCTTTTAAGTAATTGCGGATAATATTTTCCATTATTTACCTTATATAAAATAGAATATTCATACTATAAAACAGCATCAGTCTAAATTTAGCTGCTTAAATATATTTGACATATCATCAGCATCAATAACATCTTTTATATCTTTATCCTGCTCCTGTTCTTTTTCATTTTTTTCTTTACTTAAATAAATATGCTCAACTAAATCTTTTATGTTAGAGTAAGATAATATGTCTGATAAGTTTACTATTACACCATGATTTTTATACTCTCGTGTTATTTCTAATGCTTGGAGGGAATCGCCTCCTAATAAGAAAAAATCATCTTGTTTAGTAATGTCATTATTTATAATGACTTTTCTCCAGATCATTAGCGATAGTTCTTCGAGCTCATCCCTTGATTTTATTAATTTTGATTTATTATTACTCGAATTGGCGGGCTGCGGTTCTATTTCTGTATTATCAGGAACAATCCAATAACTTTTAGAATCTAAATTAGCGACAGGTAGCTCTACGACATAACTCTTTGGAATGAAATCCGAAAAATTCACATTGCCCCCCAATGACCATATTTCCCCAAGGGCATTTAAAATATTTTTTTGCTCAACACCATGGCCCCTATTCGATACTGAAACAGTATAAATATCTTTGTTATTCATCAATGAAATAGCCGTTAAAGTGTTCTTAGCTGATAAATCAATAAATATAGGAGCACATTCCCTCTCTAATATATGTTGTGTTAAGCTATTGATACCATCTGAAAAATGAACAGTTTCTCTTAAATGTTTTATCCAATATTCACTATTAGTTAATGTATTCTTTGTTAGTATTTCACCTGTCAAATTTGATACTACAGGAATAGTCATTTTCTTGAAGTTCACTTGTAATAAATATTCTTTCCACTTATCGATAATGTTATTCATTAATTTGCTATGAAAGCCTTTTTTGACATCTAACGGTTTACTTTTTATTTCAAGCTCATTCAAATAGCTTATCGCCATATTAATATCATCAGCTTTACCTGAGATCACAAATTGTGTTGGACTATTAATAGCTGCAATATCTAACTTATTTTTGATTTCTTCTGGGAAGATATGAAAGATTTCATGATTAGAAAATATGACCAGCATCATTCCTTCGGGGGTGTCATTCATTAATAACGCCCTAGTGGCAATACATTTGACAGCATCATCCTCATTAAAGGCTCCCGCAATATACGCAGCTGATAGCTCACCTAAACTGTGCCCCATCAGATAATCAGGAGTTATCTCATAAGATTGCAGAACCTGACTTAAACTTGTTGAAATAATAAACAGTGCTGGCTGAGCCCATTTAGTTTGAATACTTTTCTCCAAAGCTTCATCTCTTATATCCTCGCTTGGAAATAGGATCTTACGAATATCTTCCCCCAAATAAGGTTCAAACTTCTGGCTAAGCGTATCAACATTATTCCTAAATAATTCATTCTCCTCATATAATGTTGTGTATACATCAACAAAATCAGTGCCTTGTCCAGGAAACAAAAATACAACCTTATTTTTTTCAAGCGCTTTTCTATGGTATGTCATTTCAGGGGCATAATGAGTCGCTTGTATTGAGTCTGTGACTGCATATGTTCGATAAGCATATTCATGTCGGCATAGCCCTAATGTATACGCTATTGCATTGAGCTCACTATCATTATACCTCTTAAAAGAGTTTATCGTTTTGTTGACGTATTCCCTTAATGCGCTTTCACTACGGTCTGACCATAACAGCAATTTATGTTTGCATTTTGTCTTAGATATAACTAACTCATTTGGAAGGTAATCCTTTGGTGCTGAAGCTAAAATAGCATGTGCATTCGTTCCCCCAAAACCAAAAGAGCTAACTCCTCCATATAAAATTTCTTTTTCTGCTTTAAACTGGTAATTATTATCACAAATAAAGAATGGGGTATTGGCTATATCCAGCTGAGGATTAGCTTTAGTATAATTTATAGTCGCCGGTAATATTCTATTTTTTATCGCTAAAGCCGCTTTAATTATCCCCGTAACCCCACTTGTTGTATCCGTATGCCCTACATTTGATTTTATGGAGCCTAAAGCACAATACTGCCTTTTCGTTGTAGCAAAAGCCGTACTTAACGCTTTAACCTCAATAGGGTCACCAAGATATGTTCCTGTGCCATGCGCTTCAATAAAATCAATATCATCTGGGTTAACTTTAGCGGCTTTAAAAGCAGCTTTGATCACCTCGGATTGTCCATGTATGCTTGGAGCTGCTATATTCAAGCTATCGTTGCCATTATTATTTATCGCACTTCCTTTAATAACCGCATAAATATTAAATCCATGTGCGATAGCATCCGATAAACGGCATAAGGTAATCACCCCAACGCCATCGGTAAATATTGTGCCATCTGCCTTTTCATCAAAGACTTTGCATTGACCATCAGAAGATACAGCTCCACCGGGTGTAAATAGATACCCCGTCTTGCTCACCGTGGGGAGCGATGCTCCCCCGGCAAGTGCAAAATCGATTTCTCCCCTTCTTAAATAGCCACACGCTTCATGTATTGCGACTAAAGAGCTAGAACATGCAGACTGAATTGTGATAGCAGGACCAGTTAGGTTTAATTTGTAAGCGACCCTAGAAGATATAAAATCTTTTTCGTTTGCCAACAAAATTTGCATTTTATCTCGACTCAGAAACTCGTTAGACTTAAAGATATTCAGAATTAAATATGTATTGATCGTGCTTGTAGCAAAGACGCCCGTTTTAAATCCTGACTCTGTAGGATGTGGCAGCCCAGCTAAATCTAATGCTTCTAAACAGCACGTCATAAATAAGCGCTGCTGTGGATCTGTTAACATTGCTTCTAATCTATTCATTTTGAATAAGTCAGCATCAAACATGTCTTTTTCATGTAGCATTCCACATTTTGCGACGTAACTTATATCGTGGCATACATCAGCATGTTCTGATTTCTCTAACTCTTCGATAGCGATATCAGATATAGTAGTGCCACCATTAAGTAGAAGCTCCCACAGCTCAGGAACCTTAATATTATTTGGGTATCTCCCTGCCATTGAAACTATCGCAATATCATTGCTGCTATATTTCATCTTTTTTCCTCAATAATTATTACGCATAAACGATTCATTGCATTATCATTTAAATTAATCATGTATTAACTTAAACAATATTTATTTATTCATCATTTTCAGCTATTAATTGGATAATATGCGTTGAAAGTTTACGGAGAGTTGAAAACTGTAATATATCAACTAAGCTAATATTGATATTAAGAGTGTTATTTATAGAGCGATGAAGTCTTGTTAGATCGATTGAGGTTAGCCCCAACTCAAAGAAATTATCATTAAAGTTAACATCATCTATAGATAGAATAGACTTTATTAAACTAGCCAAAGTATTGTCGATACTTCTCTCTTCATTAACTGAAGGACTAATGGCTACCTCTTCTAAACTAGATCTATTACTTATGCCAATTAAAAAATCTTTATTTTGATCTTTAATTGACATTAATACATTAATTCCCTCTGTTTTATCAACTAACTGTAGACCTATTTCATGTAAAAGGTCTCTATCTTGTCCTTTCCCCATTCCTATCCCTTCCCAAGCACTCCAACCAATCCATGACATAGAATAACCATTATTTCTTTTATCTTGGGCATACCCTAATAACTCGCTATTAGCAGCAATATAAGGTCCTAGCATTGGAGAACTTTTGAATACCGCCACTGAGCCAAAAAGTTTAAACTGTATATTTTTACAAGACGTGGGATACAAAATAGACATTGTTTTGCGTAGATTTTCTATTGCAAATACCTTAGGTATTCTTGCTTTATTAAGCTTTTCTACAGAAATCTCTTTTAAAAAAGAAGGTTCAAAAATACCGGCTAAGTGATATACATATTTAGGTGGCTTTTTATGTAAAAAAGATTTAAATGTTACTATTAAACTTTTCAAATCACTACAATCTGTTTTAATCCAAGTTAATTTATCTCTATTCTTAATTACGTACTCAGGTTCATCACTTCTGCCGATAAGGATTATATTCTTATACAGAGGCATTATCTTTTTTATAATTAACTGAGCAATAGCGCCACCTGCGCCTGTGATTACCACATAATCATCAGGTTCAGTATTTTTTATATTTGATATGTTTTTGATATTCCCAATATTAATATCAGTTAACTTTTCTAACTGATATTGATGACTTTGCTTATACCAACCAGAATCTAAGTTTTTAGGAAAAATTAAATCTAATGAAGATTTTTTTTGTATTACAATATTATGTTTTAGTGAACTCTCAGACGATATACTCGTTAATAAACCGTAGATTAACCCTGCCATTTGCTCGTTATCAGTAACACAACATAGAGTGATATCTTTTAGTGTATTTTCATTAATAATTAAATCAATAAATTCAAGTAAGTCACCTTCATTTTCACATATAGTTCTTCCAAATATAATACCGTTATAACTATTCGTTTCTAATGATTTTTGCAATTCACTCAAAGGTATATTCTTAATATTTTTATGTGTATCAATAGCATCACCTACCGATAACCATTTCATATTTTGTAGATTTTCTGTATGCTCAGTGACAACCCAATCTAAATTAATTAGATTTAGCCTATCAGAATTAGATTGAGTAATTGCTGTTAGCTCGCCATCAACACATTTTTGAGCCATTTTGGCTCTTTGAATCTTTCCACTTGTTGTTTTCAGAAAGAAACACTTCTGAAGAGGTATAATTTTGTTGATATATAATCCTATACTCTTAAATAATAACTGTGAGATTTCAGTATTAATGATATCTACTGCCACTCGGCCATTAGGAACATAACAGACAACTATCTCTTCTTGATCATCTTTTTTTATGCTAAATGCTGCAATATAAGTACTTTCAATTCCTTTTATTTGTTCCAACTGTTCTTCAATCTCATGGCAAAAATAATTTTTACCATTAGCTATTAACATTTCTTTTGTTCGCCCAACAAGATACAAATTACCGTTTGCAATAAAGCCATTATCACCGCTATCAAACCAACCATCTTCAGTAAATACAGAGTTGTTTAAATCTTTCTGCTTATAATAACCATTCGTCACATTTGGGCCTCTGATTTGGTAATGGCCTACCTGAAATTCCTCTAATACACTATTTGTATCATCAACAATTCTTATTTCTACACCCGGAATGACCTTTCCCAAAGATGTAAATAAGCTTGAGCCAGCCTGAATACTATTCTGCTCATTAAAATTGAGACAGTTAATTGATATTTCAGGATCATCTTCATGTCCATACGTAATACATGTACAACTTTCAGCCATCCCGAAGCTTGGAGTTAACACACCTGAATTTAATCCCAATGGCTTAAGCAATTGACTAAAACTTTTCAGTGTTAGCCCAGAAACCATTTCCCCCCCAGTGACTAGCTCCTTCAAACTAGAAAGATCAATAGATAAATTAGAATCAAAAGATTTATTCATCTCATTTATAACGAGCTTATATGCAAAATTCGGTGCCCAGCTATGAGTCACTTGATATTTTGATATCAATTCTAACCATAACAATGGTTTCTCTAGGATTAGTGGCGTTGAGATATGGATTTGGTTGCTACCAACGCAAACGGCTCTCATATGATATAACCAAAGAGGACCGATATGATCCATTGGTAGCCAGTTTAATAAAATATTCTTCTCATTGTAGTCACGAGCATGGCCACTTAAAAATACGTATGAAGCTAACGCTTCATGACGTTGATTAATCGCTTTAGATTTTCCGGTGCTCCCAGACGTCAGTTGATAGAATGCTGTATCTTCAGGTAATGGTTCTATTAATTTAAAATCTTTATTCTGAGCAGATAACTGAATATTTAAAAATTTAATCTTCTTATGTCTTTGGCATAGCGTTGTCATTTCACTCACCAATTCACCATTAGTGACTATCGGCGAGTAATCAAATAGTCTACAAGCATCTATTAATTTATAGCAATTATCATCACTTTCAAAATCAAGTGGTTTAGCAACCGTGATAGGAATAATTCTAGCTAATATAGCTCCCCACAATAAGCAAAAATATTCATTATATTTTTCAGGTATTAAAATAATAACATCACCACTTTTAAGTCCTGAATTATTTAGTTTTTTAGCAAACTGAACACTTTTTTCATATAATTCATTGTACGATATAAAAGTCGTGCCGTAGTCATCAATAATAGTAATTCCATTTGTTGAGTGATTTTTAGCCGTTAATTTGAGAAATTCCGGTAATGTTTTAGGAAAGCATTTAGGTATATCAATATCCCCTGTCTTTTGATATGCTGCATTTCTTTTATTTAATTTAATATCTATCAATTTTTCATTTTTAGAAATGCTATTCAGTAACATTAACAACATATCAATTAGCTTAACGACTTCATATTCTTTAAAAAATGAATCATTATATTCGACAAGAATATCTAAAGTGCGACTATCTATCTGAGCTGTTTGTAAAACCAATTCAAACTTAGCTTCACTTTCACCTAAATAAGCTTCAACATGAGTATCAACACCTTGTATATCTAAATCCCTATAATCTATATTTTGGTGAACACACATAACTTGCATTAAAGAAGATATTCCATCTCCCATTTTTCTTGTGCTTGCACTATTCACAATTTCATCAAAAGGTAGATCTTGATACTTTAATAAGTTTCTTCTTTCAGAGACTAAAGATAATAATATCTCATTAAATCCTAGATTCGGATCTATATCAATTTTAACTGGAATAGTATTAGCTAAAAAACCAAGAATATTTTCGCTTTCTGAATGTAGGTGTCGCCCAGCGGAAACCGTACCAATAAAATAATGATTAACGTTTTTCCAGACTGCCAGTACACAAGCAAAAGTCGTCAGTATAATATCATAAGGATCAATATTTAAATTTTTATAATTCGAATCTATTATTTCATTAATATTTAATGAACAACGTCTTCTAACTACTTTAGAGATATTACGGTCACTACTTATATCTTTATTAAAAAGCTTGCCGCCTTTATCATTCTGAAGGTAATTTTTCCAGAATTTTTTTAAAGTTGATTTTCGACTATCCTCGCCAATCCTATTATTTAACCAATTAGCATAATCAACATGACGGTAAGGTAATGATTTTAAGATTTTTCCATTATATAACTCACTTAGCTCCTTAAACAAAATAGCGATAGACCATCCATCTGCTATAATATGGTGCATACAAATGACAATTGCACTTTTTTCCTGTTTAGTGTCTATTAACGTGACTCGCATTAATGGTGATTGTGATAAATCAAAAGGGATATGATGCTGTTCATACAGTTCATCTTTTATTGCCTGCTCAAAATCACGCTGTCCTACAACTTTATAAATAGGAAAAATATATCCAGAGTCATTAACGAAAACTTTAAATTCACTAATACCTTTATCATCAACAACTTCAATAAAACGACTTCTCAACGCATCGTGCCTATTAATTAGCTCATTTAATGAGAAAGTCAATTTTGATAAATCAACATGACCTATCATAGTTAATGAAAAAGTCATATTATAGCTAATAGATTTAGGTTCTATACTTTGCAAGTAGAATAGCCTTTGCTGATTAAATGATAAGTCATATAGATTATTTTCAGAGTGAATCTTATCGATATTGACACTATCCTTTTCGCTTTCAGATATTAAGCTTGCTATCCCTTTTATTGTCGGAAAATCAAATATATCTGATAAATTTATATCTATACTGAATTTTGTTCTAACAATACTTAACAATCTACTTGCTAATAATGAATGACCGCCTAATCTAAAAAAGTTCTGATCTATACTTATTCTGCCATCAAATCCTAATAGCGATTTCCATATCTGCTCTAATTCTTGTTCTATTAGAGTTTCAGGAATAATATCTTTTGCTGTTAACTCATTTTTGTAACGTGAATCTTGTAATATTGTAGTACATGCTATTTTATCTATCTTGCCGCCTAGTAAAGTGGGAATTTTATTTATTGATACCATTAAACTAGGAATATGTGTTTTTGGTAGTTTTTTATTTAATTGAGCGTAAACATATTCTTTATCCCGTCCATCTGATAATTCCAGTAAAACAGCTAATATTTTTTCATCGTTAGAATCTGTTACTATTGAAGATAAACATTGCCTAACACCATCACATGATAATAGAACACGATCAATTTCTTTCAAATCAATCAAAATACCACGAACTTTCTTCCTATCATCTTTGCGGCCTATAACAACGAGTTCATTTTTACTATTCAAATATGCGTAATCCCCCGTTTTATACCATAACTCATCATTGTTATAAAAAAAATTATCTCTTTGTTTAGCATTAGCTTTTAAGTATCCGTCACATAAAATACTGCCTGTTACCCACAATTCTCCAACTAACCCTTTAGCTATAGGCTTTTCTTTTTTATTAACAATCATAGCTTTACTATTAAAAACAAGCTTACCTGCCGGAATAATTTCATTTTTTTCATTCTCAATAACATTATAGCAGGTTAAATCGGCACTCATTTCTGAAGAACCGTATATATTAAAAACCTTAGCTTTAGGAATGTATTTTTTAATTTTATTTACAACATTTAAGCTAAGTACTTCACCACTAGAAATAAGTTTCCTTATTGCCATTATATAAATATTGTTTTCTTGCAGTACTCTATACATTTCCAAAATAACTGACGGCGTTAATGTAATATTATTAATGTTATTCTTAATGATATAAGCAATTAAATCTTCTGGGTGTCTTCTTATATCATCATTAGCAATATATAGAATTCTCCCCAAGACTAAAGGCAAAAAGAGTTCAGCATAAAAATCAACGAAACTAACCGATGTTTTCAATAAAAACTTATCATCATCATAAAATGGGTTAAGTTCATTAAACCAATATATTCTATTAAGCAAACCATATCGTTTGTTTAATAATAATTTAGCGTTACCTGAAGAGCCTGATGTATGTATCATATATGTAACCAATGTTTCTTTAATATTAAAGGCTTCTTCTGCATTTCTATTACAATTTGAAAGCAACTCATTGATTAATAAGCAAGGCGTATCATTATTAATATCGTCTAATAAATCACTGTTGGTAATAATAAATTTACACTCAGATTCATCTAATATACTTTCAATTCTCTCCGACGATTCATTAATATCTAATAAAAATATAATACCACCACATTTTAATATCGATAAACAACTGATGACCAAATCTATCCCATAAGGTAAAAGTACACCAATGATAGGAGAAGGCGTAGATTTCAATTCATTTAAACCTCTCGCAATACAATTACTTTTCTCCTCAAGGTAAGCGTAACTATACTCGATATCACCATCAACAATAGCTATCTTGTTGGGGCTTTTACTTGCATTATCTCTAATTAACTGAGTTAATGGATAGTTATTAAATTCATAGGCAGAACTATGTAATTCAGAATATTCATATGAGCTAGGAAAAAGTGCTAACTCATTTAAAGTAGTGTCACTGTGTTGCTCTATAAAATTAATTAAAATATGATTTATACTCTCTAAGAGTATTTTTGAAAATCGTTTATTAACTTTATTAACCTGTATATTTAATTCACACTGAAAGCCTCCAGATTTTAAGTTGGGCCTTACCCAAAACTCGATATCTGTTCTATTCGTTTCAAGCTCTTCAAGTTGATGGTTACAAGACTCAATTGATAAGTATTCATTTTCATATTTACCTTCAAAAATAGAATTATTATAAATAAAAGTAAACTCAAATAGTGAGTGTTCACCTTTTTTTCTGTCAGGATTCATTTTTTTCACTATTGATTCAAATGGAATATGTTGTCTGATAAAGTCCTGTGTTATTTGTTCATGAGTTGCTATTAACGCATTAGAGATAGTGTGTTCTTCATTATAATCAAATCTTAATAATAAAGGATTTACAAAGTTACCAATGACACTGTTAAATTCAGCTAAATGACGATTAGAAACATAGGTACCAAAAGCGATATCACCTGTTGTTTTAAATTCATTTAAAACAATCTGCAATGCGACTACAAATACTGTATATAATGTTGTGTTATGCTTTCTAGCTAACACGTTTAATTCACTCACTTGCTCAGCCGTTAAGTCAAAAAATAGTGATGAATTATCTTTTTCAGTTGATGATGTTATATATTTATATGGTAACTCCATTGGCCTAAAGCTATCTAGTCTTAACTGCCAGTAAGTTAATCCATCCTCTAAGTAAGATTGATATTCATCACTATTTTCCCAGATAGCATAGTCTAAATAATCTAACTTTAGATCTTCTAATTGATTTCCTTGATAAATCTCAATTAATTCTTTTAATAAAATATCATATGAAACACCATCAAATATCATATGATGGCTTGTTATAAACATATAATAAAGTTCTTCAGAATACTTTATTATTGATACAAAAAATAGAGGACCAGATTTTATGTCTATGACTTTATTTTGTTCTTTGAATTTTATTTCACTGAACTTTTCTTCTTTTTCATTATTGCTAAGTTCGGAAACATCAATAACGCTTATTTTTATCTCATTCTCTTTCAGTACGATACCTGGATAGCCATTAGTATCGCTAATAGATGAGTTTATTACTCTATGCCTTTTAATTATTTCTTTAAAGCTATAGTTCAATCTAGTGATGTCTACTCTTCCTAAAACTCTAAACACTAATGGAATATTAAAATGTTTATTTTCTTTCTCTGAATCTAATTCCATTTGGTACCAAATACCTCTTTGTGATGAGCTTAATGGTATTACAGAATCTTTATTGAATATTTGCTTATGACATTCGGGTATAATTGTTTTTATCTGTGAATCTATATAATTAGCCATTTCATGCAATAATGGATACTGTAATAACTCACTAATTCCAACATCAACACCAAATCTCTCTTTTATGAGAATGCTTAATCTGATGAGTGAAATTGAATCACCACCGCTGGCAAAAAAGTTGTTTTCTCTATCATTATTCGCTACCTCTAATTCTTCCCACAATTCTGATATTATTTTTTCTGTTTTAGTATATAAGTATGACATCCGTTTATCCCCTTTATGGAGTAACACAATTTGATGAGTTAATATTTATTTAATCCACACAGTAGTACTATCAGGATTTACAAGTAGCTTTTGGATATTTAATACATAGGTAGCTAATAATTTTTTTGCTTCATGGGAGGTTGATTTTGTTTTATCGTAATTTAACATTACAGTAAGTTCATTGCTTTTACCCTGCCAACACGACATTTCATAAATTAATCTTACTTCATTACTCACGATATTTATTTTTTCCATTTTAGCATCACCAAAAAACAGTTCGTCACTATAATTTGGTTGCATGATAAAGCATGCTTGACAGAAATCATTGAATCCATTTCTTCTTCCTATCCCCCCTAATGTTTTTATAATCTTAGAAAGTGATGGCATTGGATACTTAATGACATCTGAATAGTCTTCTTGTACTTTTTTAACCATATCATTAAGGGATATTCTTGAGACTCCACTCACTTTAAATATAGGATTATGTATAAAAAGTCCTAACATAGACTCTGTATCCGGATGGTCCCTTCCCGAATCAGAAATGCCTACAAAGAAATTTTCTTTTTGGTATATGCTAGCAAGAGTTAATTGAAAGATACTAAATAACACAATAAATGGAGTCGTATTTTTCTGGTGGCAAAACTTATTTAATAACTCAGAAATATCTTTGGGTATTGTTGATTCCTCTATCATTGACTCAGGTTTATCCTGATTGTTCACCTCAATTAAGTGCACACCATCCTTAATGACACCTTCCCAATATTTAATATTTTCATTCTCTTCTTTTAATAGCTTATTTTTCTTCCAATAAACGTAATCAACATAATTTATATCAAGCTTTATCACTTTGTTAATATTATTGTAGACATTTTCAAGTTGATTAAAAAACAGTTTTACAGACCATCCATCAAAAATAATATGATGGAAATTAAAAAGATAAATTTGTTTTCCATTAGATAAAGGAATCAGGTGTACTCGCCAAGCATATTCATTAAACAAATCGAATTCACTATTTTCAATTTCTCGAATTTTACTTATTAAAGATGATTCATCAATAACCTTCTCATAATAAATTGGTAAAGGTTTGTTTTTATCAACATATTGGCTCAATCCCTTAGACGTTAGAGAAAAGAGTAGTGAAAGCGCAATATGATGACTTCTTAAGTATTCTAACGCATTTTTAAGTTTATTTTCTTCTAGTTTTTTATTAGATTTTAACCCAAAAACAATTCTGAACTTGATTTTTCCCGATGACAATTTTTCTGCCAACCATATGTCTTCTTGGTTGGGAAGTAATGGATATTCACTTAAATCTATATGTGCTATTTTATTTTTATCATTCGTTTTGCTTTGCAATTCTTTGATTAAATGAATTTGTTCATCTATTTTTAGGTTCATTAATAATTTAGCGAAAGGTATTTGGACAGAGAAGTGATTAAATATTTCTGTTGAAAGACTTATTAATAATAACGAATCTCCACCAAGTGAAAAGAAACTATCATTTTTATTTTCTATTTTTTTATTTAACAATCCTTCCCAAATCTCACAGAGCATGACTTCTTGTTTTGTTTTCATGCTTTCATCTTTATTTTTTAACTTCCCCTTCGCTGACTTTAAATAATCTTCGGTGATGAGAGTTAACTTTTGATAATCTACTTTTTGATTCTTAGTTAACGGCAACTCATACAACTGAATCCATAATGAAGGTAACATACTTACTGGCAATACTTCTTTGCTACGTTGATATAGTTCATTATCATTGATTTTCGGGATATTAGGACGCAATACTAATGCCGCCGTCAAACTTCCTTTATATAAATAGACAATAGCTCGGCTAACTTCGATAAACTCTTCTAGTTTTTTCTGTACTTCACCACATTCAACTCTGACTCCTTTTATTTTTACCTGCCCATCCTTTCTTCCTATAAATTCTATTCTGCCATCAGGATGATATAGCCCGAGGTCACCGGTATTGTATAGTCGTTCTTTCGTTATTGGGTGAATAATAAACTTTTCTGCTGTACGTTTGGGATCATTCATGTAGCCTTGTGCCAATGACACTCCTCCACAATACATTTCACCGATAACCCAATCAGGAACTTCTATCAATTGCTCATTTAATATATAATACGAACAGTTTTGAATTGGATATCCGTATGGTACACTTAACCAGCTCTCTTCATCTTTAATTCTGTTTGTGATATTCCACATAGTTGTTTCTGTAGGACCACCTACACTATATGCAATAACATTAGTTGAGCAATATTTCTCTATTCTTTTTAGAATATTAGTCGGTATCCAATCCCCGCCCATTATAATATTTTTTATGCTATCTAATGTATATCCTTTAAATTCACACCAGGTAAATAGCATATCAATAATCGCGGGAACGGAAACAATATAGTTAACGTTATATTTTTTTATAATATTAGACCACTCTTCAGGGTCTTTTCTTTTATTTTCTTTAGGTAGTATTAGTACACCTTTTTGTATAAAAGTTGCCAATGTATCAAATACTGACATATCGTGATGTAATGCTGATACCCCTAATACGATCGGCCTTTCAGAAAAATTTATTAGTTTTTTTATAGAGTAATCAATAGCATTATTAACGCCTTTATTATTTACCATTACCCCTTTGGGCACACCTGTAGTACCAGATGTATACATGATATAAATAAGATCTTCTTCTGATACAGAATAGCCCGGTAGTGTTTCTGCCAATGGTATATACTCACTTTCAATAACCATTTTATTTTTTTCGATATTGAAAGTTTTTATATTTATACTCTGACTTATTAAGTTTTCTGTTTCATTATTTATAATAATGAGGTCTGGTTTTGCATCTTCTAAGATATCAAAAACTCGACTTTTAGGCTGCTCAAGATCTAATGGTAGATATGTACACCCTGAAGCTAATATTCCCCAAACACAAATTATCTGCTCGCAACTTTTTGGTAATAATATTGCAATTATCTTTTTACTATTTTTGTTCTGATTAATCAGTTTACTTAAATATCCACCTAATACACATACTTGTTTGTACATTTCTTGGTAGGTGATTTTTTTTGTTTCACAAATAAGTGCATCCTCATCTTGACGTGATGAGCTTTCCATCATTGCTGAAAATTGTCTAAAAATAGAATTACTTGAATAGCCTACTCTATTATTATTTATTTCATATCTTTTTTCTTTTTGTTTAATCGGGAGACCGACAACATTTTCTTTATGGATATATTCTTCATAAGTATCACTAATAATAGCGGTGACTAGATTAATAAATATTTCGAATATGCTCTCTATGCAATTATCTGCATAATGATTTTTATCGTAATCCCATTTAATGGTCAATGCATCTTGATAAAACTCATGCCGACAGTCTAACTTTACATTTGGTGTATGTGATATATCATATTTTAAATCACCAAATAACTTGTATTTAATATCATCTCTTAATTTATCTAGCCCATGACTCAATGTAAATACGACGGGATATATGTTGATAGATGACTGATTATTTCTTTGTGATATATGTCTTAATATTTTATTACTCGACACTTGGGAAAAATTTAAGTCATCAATATACTGTTTATGTATATAATTAACTCTATCTTTAAAGGCTGTTCCTGTAGGAAGGTCTAGATTTAATATTAGATATGATGAGAACTCTCCAGCTATATCATTTATTTCTTTATTATAAAATGGCCGTGAAAATGTGGGAATATTTATACAAAATTTATTTGAGTCATTCCAATAATTAATGACTTCACAAAAAATACTTAGTAACAAAATGTCTATATTGGTATTAAGCTCGCGTGCTCTTTTTTTTAGAATATCGACATCTTTATTACTAAGTTTTTTTTCTAATTGTGAAAAGTTATTAATTTGACCTTTATTATTTTGAATGGTTTTGATAGGTAAGTTAGGTGGGGAACTTGTGTGACCTAGGCGGCTATACCAGTAATCTAAAATCTCGTTATCAACAACATCTTCTTTTTTAGAATAAAAGTCTTGTAGATAACTTTTATAGTTATAGCTAATATTAGCCATATTCTCTTCTGAAAAATAAAACCTAGCCAAATCTGAAAGTATAATATTCACACTGTAAGCATCTATAGCCCACATATTTAAATGCAGTATGAATTTTGTGAACTCATCATCCTCAATTAAATAAATATTATACTGTGGGCCTTCACAACAATTAAATTTCTTATGTGAAACTTCATTTCTTAATGATATATAATAATTTATTTTCTCATCCTTTTTTAAATCTCTAATATCAATATAGTGAATTTCTTTAGGGTATTTTATTATTGTTTGCTGTCCATTATTTAGTGCTACAGCACTAAGCATGTCATGCCTTTCTAACACCTTGTCCCATGACTGCTTAAATTTTTCTAAATTCAATTCTGTTAGATTATACTCACAATAGTATTGGATTCTTGAATTATTCTTTTGTGTATAATCAGTTATACTCATCCAATATGCTGTTTGCATATCAGACATAGGAAAGGTATCCCTAGAATCTGAACGGTAATCCATCTATATTAACCTTATAGAGTTGACAGTAATGTGTGATTTATGAAAATAAGAATTTATTTTATGGTGTGATTTTAAATCACACCATTTTTCTTAATGAGTTAGAATTTTAATTCAGCCGTAATACCTACGACTCGCGGCTGTTGATATGTTGTATATCCACCTGTAATAACTTTCACTTTTTTATCTGAATCAAAAGTATTATCAGCGTAAAGTGCTACTCTTCCATATTTAAAATTATAAGCTAAATATGCATTAGCCTGTGAATAGGCATTAATTTTTGACTCTTTACTATTTGATACAGAGGAATAATAATCGCCTGTGTAATTTACGTTAGCCCCCACCTCAAATCCCCTTGGTAGTTCATAACTCCCCCCTAAATTTAATGTATAACTTGGTGAGCGACTTAATTTATTATTTTCATAACTTTCATTTTCTTTATATTCTTTGATCTTAGTTTTGAGTAACCCAAGACCTGCGTATAAATTTAGTTCATCCGTAGCTAACCAATTAATATTTAGTTCTGCTCCATATGTTATCGCTTTATTCGCATTATCAACGACCGTATTGCCTGAAATATTATAGTATGGCACTTGTAAGTCTTTATAATCATTATAGAATATATTGGTATTGACACTAAGGCGCTTATCGTCAGAGATCCATCTATGGTAGAGCTCGTAGTTCCATACATATTCAGCATCATATTCATATGTTGCAAATGGAGGTTGAAATGAAATGCCGGCTCCCCCAGGATTATATCCCCTTGCAACCTTAGCCCCGACACGTTGATCATTACTGATTAAATATGCAACATCAAATTTTGGTAAGAAGATATTTTCTTTATCTTTGTAGTTCACGGCAAAAAGACTTCCCCCAGTTCGTGAGTGTTCTTCTTGCTCATAACGTGTAGATATGTTTACTTCAATATTTTGTACTGGCTCAAATGTTAGCTCACCATAAACTGCCTTTGTCGTCGTCTTATCTTTATATGAATTTGGAACCACGAGTAATACTCGCTCATCCTGAGGCGCATTAAAATAAAATAGCCCAAGCAGCCCTCTATAGCTTCCATTATCAAATTTTAATATCGGCTCAATTTGTGTTTCATGGCCTTCAACCCTTGCAGGTCCCCCTGTGGGTAGTGAATAACGGTCCTGAATATAATTTGTATAAATTGCTTTATTTTCAAATTTCCAGTTATCGTTTATTTGGTATCCCATATCCCAAATGTTTGTAGCCGATCTAATTTGGAATACAGCACGGTATGTATCCGCTACCGTATTAGATTTAAATTCGCCTTGCGGTGCCCGAGAGTCAATATGGGAAAAAGTGTAAGAAGTGTAGAAATCAGGTAATGCTGAAGGTAACCATACCAATTTAGCTCGAGTCGTTGTCGCTTCGAATTTACTCGAATCACCAGCAGGATAGTAATCAGCCAATTTTTCATATGATTTTCTCTCTTGCCTATCAACACTTAGACGGAATAATAACTCTTCATCAACAACAGGCCCAGAGACCATGGCAGCATATTGTCGACGATGCTGATTTCCATAATCTACTTTTACCGCACTTTCATATTCATTTATCGGATCTTTACTTTGCATCACTATTGCACCTGCAATAGCATTACGCCCATGAGCATAACTTTGAGGACCGCGATACACTTCCACTTGCTTCATGTCCCATAAAGATTTGGTACCAAAAGCCAATTCATTGTAGTTTGAAGTCCGTCCATCAATTTGGACATTTATACGTGGTCTTGCACCAGTAAAAAACGCCATCGCGCCAGGAGATACTGAGCCATCGATACCTCTAATGGTTGGTAATTCATTACCTAACCCCGTATCAATTATATTTGGTGTCTGTTTAAGTATTTGTGTTAGCGAATATAAATCGGGACGTTTCTCTAATTCTTTAGCTGTGATGATATTAATACTAGCACCGGTCTCAACAGCTCTACGATTAAACCTTTCACCTATTACAACTATTTCATCAGAATTTTCTAGGTTATCCGTATTTTCTGTATTGTTTTTTTTATCTATCTCATTCGCGACACTCAATGAGCTAGAACAACAAATGAGAAGTAAGCTAAGAGAGCTTAATTTAAATTTAACTTTATTCATTTTTAATAGACACCTAATATGTAGTTGATAAATTATATAGTAAATTCAAAATGCTATATTATAGTTATATATAAAAACTCACCTGCAAAGGCTATCTTTATATTTTAAGACTTAATTAAATAATAGAGTTTAAATATATATATAAGCGGAACAAGTAAATACATCTAACAGATTAATATTAATGATTTGACATATCCTTGCGTATAACGCGCTAAATTTTTTATTTTTATGTTCCATCATATCCATATAAACATGATGAAACTATTATTATTGTTAATGAAATGTTACAACGAAAAACCTAGCTACCGCCCAAAATAATCCAATAGTCCCCTCATTAAAATCAGCACTTTTATTAATGTTTTTGCAAATGATAATGATAATCACATTCATTTCTTTTAGCATGCTTGTAAACTTATGTCAAATTAGCAATAAGTGCGTATTACCTTTAAGCACCATCATTGCAACTAGTTGATTTATAAGTTTAATTTAGATTGAGGATTTGACGGGGATTTGTTTAGGAATTATCTTAGAGTGAAAAAAATCAGATCTAGATCTGATAAAATAAAAGTGGTGTAGATAAGAACATAAAATATACTTTATGTTTGTGTGGGATTTCTTAAGCGTTAATTTTAAATGTTTATCTATTCTTAGGCAGGAAAATTTTCGTTAAAGAAACAGTTTATCAACAAAAATAATAAACCTTATTAATTACAGCTATTAGGTTATCATAGGCTCGAATTATCTCTTTCATTTATCTTTTTATTACTCTAGCTACTCTACCATTTTGATATTATTCGATGTAAAAACATGATTATCGATAACTCTATATTGAATATTTATTTCATCTCCCACATTCCATCTCTTAGCAAGCTTTTTTGTTAAAACAAATTTCAAATTGTCATGGGTCAATTCAATCAACATGGCTGTATTAAAATCAAAAACCTCCCTAACGTCTTTATAAAGAGATTTAAATATTGACTCTTTTGCAGAAAAAATTAATGTAACAAATAATTCCTTTGGAAATTTTATTTTTCTATAGATATCGAATTCATGAGCGACCAAAACTTGATGCTCAATTTCTTTACATAAATCAGAACTTATAACTTTTTCACAATCAATACCAATATTGGTATGTGTAGACTCACTCGCTATACAGGCAGCTGCTATCGATTCTGTATGGGTAATTGAACCAATGATCCCATTTGGCCAACAAGGACTTCTATCAGGATTGCTAATAATTTCGTAATGCTCTTCCGTTTTATACTGCTTTAATGCCATTTTTGCACAGATCCGCCCTGCTAAATACTCACACCTGCGTTTAGGAACCATATTATTGAAGGCTAATGGCAATGCGACTTGATGAAAAGTAAAATCTGTTTCATCAATGTCGGTTATCTCGAAACTTATCTGCCTACAGTACACATGCTCATTTGGCAAAAGGAAATCAGAGGGCAATAATGAATACTTGAAGTGACTTGATAGTAAATGCATCTAATTTTCCAACTTAGACAAATATAAATGAGCACTTAAAATAACGCGACACGCGGATGATGGCAACGACCTTATTTTTAGCTATTTTTAACCAAAATATACTCATTCGCCTTTGAATACACTCGCAAAAAGATGCACTATTCATCTGTGCTTTTCATGAATATCATATATCGAGTCTAAAAGATTGTTCGTTAGTTAATAAACTAAACGTTATGATTATACTTACCTGAAAAGCAATTCTCTTTTTCACCTTTAATAGCCGATGGACAAAATATATGAAATCTTGGCCCTATCCTAAAATTGTCGCTCACCGTGGTGGTGGTATGCTAGCACCAGAGAATACCCTTGCAGCTATTGATGTTGGTGCTAGTTTCGGTCATACAATGATTGAATTTGATGCAAAACTATCTCAAGACAAACAAATATTTTTACTCCATGATGATACGCTTGAACGTACAAGCAATGGCCAAGGTATCGCGGGTGAGTTAGATTGGGAACAACTGTCAAAAATTGATGCAGGAAGTTGGTTTGGTCAAATATTTGCAGGTGAGCCATTACCATTACTCTCTCAGGTTGCAGCACGTTGCCAGCAATATGGAATGATGGCAAATATCGAAATAAAACCAACCGAAAATTTAGAATCAGAAACAGGAAGAGTTGTTGCACTAGCCGCACGTCAATTATGGCAAAAACAAACAGCGCCTTTACTTTCCTCTTTTTCCATTGAAGCATTAGAAGCCGCTCAGCAAGCAGCACCTGAACTACCAAGAGGATTGTTATTAGATGAATGGCGAGAAGATTGGCAAGCGCTAATAACACACCTTGATTGTCTATCAATCCATTTAAATCACGAATTACTCGATGAAAAACGCATTAAGCAACTAAAAGACTTTGGATTATATATTTTAGTATATACGGTTAACTCTCCTGTTCGTGCCTCTCAGCTTTTAGCATGGGGTGTCGATGCTATCTGTACAGACGCGATTGATATCATTACTCCCAATTTTGGCGCCTAGTTATCGAACAAATGAAAGTGAGTGAGTATGAACGCCATGTATTATTTGTTTTAATATATGGCGATCTCCAAACTAACTTTCCCATAAATTGCAATGTTTGGGTGAGTTTAATATTAATCACAATTGCCTATTGGATAATATTTATCAAAAGCAACAATGTATTTATGGCTTTTCTTTTTTAATCTTGCGTCCCGATACGCCTGTTGGGGTAACAAGTAGAGTACATAAGGAATATCATCTTCATTAGATTCACAATTATCATGTAAAATGACTCTAAAATAGGTATTACCCGTATTTTTTAACACACCTTCATTTTGCCTAAAGTCATATTTGAAATTAGGATTTTTAGGCCTTACTACTAGATAGGTTTCTAAGCTTATCGTTGGATAGAATAATGGCTGCTTTTTTTGTGCCCCAGAATTTTTTACTTCAAATGGCGTTTCACTGATAATAATTTTGTAATAACGTTCTTGGTCATCTTCTTTTCCACGATAAAATATTTTAAAAAACTCCCGTTCTCCCGGTAGTAAAATTTTCTTTAAGGGTGTAAAAATAATCTCTCCATTACTGATTTCTTCTCCAACTTCATCGTTCCCTGGTTTATCAATCTTATATGCACTAAAGCTATATAAGTTAGTTGTTTTTGTATCATTAACATATGACTTCGACAAAAACGTCTCACCTGATTCTATAGAGGAAATATCAGCATCAATGTATAGCCCATAAGCCTGCTTATAGAATAAGAGTAACGCCATAAAAAATAGGCTGCCCAATAAAGAATGACCATTGTTTTTTAGCATATCATTGACCACACTAAATTAAAGTCAGTGTATTTATTCAAACATAAGAGATAACACGATTCTCGAACAGTACTATTGAATATCTGGACCTGTCCAAATGGCTTTCACGACTACCGTTCCGCTAGCAGACACTGTTCCGAGCCAATCAATACCATCTAATGTAAAAAATGAGTTGGAATCATTCATGGGAAACGATAGATCTAAATGAGTTCTATAAAAAGAGCCTAAATCTTGATTAGGTTTATCCCATGGCGTTTCTTCCCAAAATGCATTTTTCAGTGATATTTCATTACTATCGCAATTTGCTCGATAAGAAGACTGTGAGCCATTTTCATTTTTAAATGATAAATAAGCAGAAAAAGGCACTTTGAATTTGTCATCATCCGAAGAGAAAAGGCAATATGTTCGTCCTTTTAAGGTTATCGTTGGACCATCGACTTTTGCTGTAATTGAATCCGCCTGTCTTGGGCCACTTGTCGTCACAATGTAATTAAATTCAATAGGAGGTTCATCATTTCCAACCTTTCCTGTTTTAGACTGCTTCGGGTTAAAATCTGTTGGTATAATGCTAATTCCATAATCTCTAGGTTTAATAATTAGCATATTGGAAGGTGTAAATTCATAATAGCCTGATTCAGGTACCGCAGTATTTGTAAATGAAAAGGTAAAAAACTCTTGGCTATTAGTAAAATCAATACCTCTAGATATTAGTAATTTCAAAAAAGTGTTCGATAAAAAAATAGATACATGCTTATTACTATTTTGAAAATAATAGTTTGCTTGATATGTTGTATTATAATTATACCACCGATTTGTCCCATCATCAGGGCCTATCAGAATACTGTTTGCGGCTGGTGTAAACGGTATTAGTGTTGAATTTATTTTTAAACTCAGACGAATATTATTAAATATATCGCCTTTTGTTTCATGATCTATAACTTGGCAAATAATCCCATTTTGATTACCAATAATACCTATACGGCAAAATTGAGAACCAAGACCAATGCTTGGGTTACCATTACTATCAATAAAAATTTCTTGTAACGCCCCCGTTGACGTTAATTTGATATGACCTGATTTCGTAATATTAAATTCATGAGAAGCAATAATGTTCCCCCCAACACTTCGACAAGACTCCCCCTTACTTGGATCGTAATCTGTCGTGGTCATACAAGCTCGATAACTGTATGTCTCTGCTGAACCAACAGGTAATGTGAGAAAATATTGATATGCAGAATCACTGAATATGCCTCGAGCATAATTGGACTGGCCATTCGTATTACTCTGTACGATTTTATACGCGCCATCTTTACCAAGATACTGAGCTGGCCAATACCCGCTATTATCATTGCAATAACCCCGCATACATCGGTTTCCCGTAAAAGGTCTATCTATTTGCGAGTTTTCTAACCAAATATCAATATTACGATTCGCGACAATTCCAGTATTCACATATCCCATATAGCCTAAACTTCGCTGTGAATCACCAGAATATCGAGTATATTTATTCGATCCCGAGAAACGCGGGTCTGTTGTTCTTGGGGTAATAAAAAATTCATTGTCAACGTTGTTTTCTATAAAAACATAGCTATTAGACACATTCGCCCCAATAGCAGTCACACTTGTTAAACCATTTAATATGGAGCAAATGAAAAATATAAAAAGTATATTTTTATTCATTTAAAATTCTCACTATCTTTTTGCAAGAGATGATTGAGGTTCGCAGGTGACATCACCAACCCACAAAGCACCGCGTGCACCTTCTAAATTTAAATCTGCCTCACAAATTGTTTTTTCATCATCTTGTAAGAGAGAAATGACAGGATAACGAACATCGACATCCATTGAAAATTCACCGTTCTTATCGGTTCTTGTTCTACCAATATGATTACGAATTGAAGCATATTTAATAAATTCACCGTCAGGTGATTTGAGTCGACCAAAGACGGTGACGAGTTGCCTAACTTCGGGTTGATAGAAAGCGATATTACCCGGGTATAATGTCACAGACTTATTTCTTCCTGAAATAATGTCAAAACTATCTTTAGATTTCCCATCATTCATTAATTGAATCTCATAATCTGAATATGGCGATAGTGGAATAAACGTATTTTTCCCACTAATTGGATAATTTTGACCGTTAACTTTTGCAACCATACTGCCATTACCCGTGATCGCTGAATTTATAATGATCCCTGATTTACCTTGTTGACCACTAGGCATGATCGTGCCATCACTATAAGCAATAGAACCTCTAGACGTTAAATTACCATTTAGCCTATCACCATCAGGACGATTAACTGTGATCGTTCCTGAGTTATATTTCATATCGTAAGAAGCATAAGCTAATGTAGAAAAATCAGACTCGCCATTATTCTTGTCACGGACTAACTTCGAAACAGAAAGCCCTGCATTTGTAATTGGTGAATCTTCAAAGTTCTTATTCGCATAAATATTAGCTTTGATATTACCATTGGTCGATGAAACCCCCGTGCTTAACCAAGTCGATAGAGGCAATGAGAAATCGAGATTAATGTATTTTTCGTTTGTACTGCTTTGGTTATCATAATGATAACGTTGAACGCCAGCTCTTAATCCAACCGTACCATAACGACCAGAAAATAATGTATTGCCATATTCATAGTTAATTGAATCGCTGCCTACACGACGGTCTTTGGTATTACTGATAGTAAAAGTCCCTGCTCGATCAATAATTTTGTCAAAATTGAAAGTACCACCATAGGAATAGCTATCCGCGTCATAAAGGGGTAAATCGCCTTTAATAACTGTTTTTTCTCTTGATGCCCACAGAGAACCGTATCCTTCAGGTATCGTCAGAGAAACAGTTCCAATATTTCTATGGCTACCATGATTTTCCATCATGCCTTGCCATGAAAGAGAGATGTATTCATTTAAAGCCACATTGATACTGGTTTCATTAACAAAAAATTTGTCAAAACCATAATTAGACATCGTTAAGCTTAAACCGGACAGTACCGGAAAACTTCTAGCAATAGAGATACCTAATAAATAACTCTTTTCTGGTGATTGGCTATGGGAATTTTCATTCCTGACATAATATTTTTTATCAAAATCAACATAGCCGCCGTATAATTCCCAGTTTGTTTTATCGAAATTTCGTCCTATCGCTCCGAATGACTTATTAATCGTTTGGTTCTGTGTCGTTACCACTTTGCCATCTACAACCGTTTCAATGGTGACATCATAAATACCATAAGGTAATACACTCGTATCAACCTCATAGTTACCCATCGGGAAATTTTGGATATTTAATAACTTGCCCTGCCGATAAATTCGAACCTCACCAGGACTATTTAAAAACGCATATATCGGTGTTAGCGATTGCTGTTTATTTGCCACAACACTTGATGAGTGATTACCAATTGATGCCGCATAAATTTTACTACTACTTAGCGTTGTTAAACTGGCAATAGACTGTAAATTCCATGTACTCATCAGACCTAATGCAAAGCGAAGACCATTAAAATCACGCTCATACATAGCCCGATAAAGCTCAACGTTAGAATTTGACTTGCCAATACTATAAGCTGAAGCATTAATATTTATATGATGCTCGGCAGCGGCAAATAACGTATCTAAATTGAAATAGCTACTGGATGAGTTTTTTGCGTTCTTTACATGGCTTTGGAAAACCCCCAAATCATAATTGACAACAGCTGAAAACCTATTTACTGACGAATCACCAAGTGAAAATCGTCTAACGCGTTCTTTAGGGGAGAATGCTGCTTTATCTACATCTAGAGATAAGTTAAATGAAGATATATTCAATTTCAAAGTCGCATTACTATCAATAGAAATATCACTGTTTTCGTCAAAAAACACATTATTCTTCTTTTCTAATGTTTCGATAAGTAAGCTATTTAATTGTGGTCCTTGTGTTGAATCAATAAGATGAATACTTGCTAATTTTATTTTATCATGTTCAATAACAATAACTGCATCGGCAATTTTATCTTCGCTTTGATTGCTACTAGCCGCATCGTTTAATCGTAAGAATACTGGCACAGACATGCCTTCCTCTAAGGCCATAACAAATGCAGGAGGAATAATATACCCGCCAATTTTAATGCTTTTTATGTCATTAGCATTAATAGAATTGGAAAAAATAATACTCATTATTGATATAGCAAGAACACTCTTACGCATGATTAAAGCCTATTATTCATTATTTGACAACAATGAACTCTCCTTTGTGCCAAATACCTACACTAGATTTCTTATTTGTGAGATCGACAAATTGTAATTTCACCGCTAAATTAGGCATCAAGTAATAACGCTCTCGACATATCCCATCCACACCACTTTTTTGTTTTGATGCTAAACAAGGACCAGATGCAACAACTCGAAACGTACTATTTCCTGTATTAGAAATCTGTGAGTTTGCATATTTATAATTGAATTTTTCTATTCTAGGCGATACGACAAGTATGGTACTAATTGTTGCTGAAGTCGTCGCCGATGCAGATTTCGCGCTTTTTGTTGCCGCGCTTTCTCCAATAGGATCGTCTTTCCAATTTAAGCGATAATAACGTTCTTTATCGTCTTTTGGCCCTTGATAAATAATTTTAAATACATCTTTAGCATTTCCTGGCAAAATTAAATTGGCAGGTGTTGATAATATTTCATTAGGATCAGTTACTGATACTACTTTTCCATTATCTAAAGGCGAATCTATTTTTTCGATAGTTAAATTCACTAATCTTGCTGTATTAACTGTATTTTCGACTTCTTTGGCTAATGTATCTTGGCTTGAGTCAATAATTTCAGTAATATTACCGACATTAACAGCCAAACTATTTTTCAATGGTAATAATGATAATAATATTGCGGCTACAGTTGTTTTCTTTATCATAATAAATAATTTAAAAAGAAAGACGATAAAGATACTATATCCTTATATTATCTTTATCGTGTCAGTTAATTAATAGACTAAGCGAATCAACAATTATGCTTCTGGAGCCGGCTCAACAGGAGAAAAATCACCATCCCACGTAGCAGTAAATTGAACTTTTACATCGCCATCCCAAGTACCATCAGTGAGTGAATTAAAGTCAGCTGCTGCACCTTCTGATTCAGCACCCGCGATAACGAATGTAAATTCACCACGGTCAGTTGCACGCTCAGAGCCATTGAAAATACCATCAGCAGCTAAGTTATCTAATCCAGATGTCAGATTTTTTGAAGTATCAATCAATACTGTGTCTGTTGTTTTACTGAGGTCTTCACCATTCCATTTAACACCAACAGTGAGTTTAGAATCATCCGTCGTTCTTGCTAATGTATTAGCAACAATCTTTGATGCTAATTTAAAATCTGTTGCGCCTGCTTGCCCTTGAATAGCAATGTCGAATGCACCATTTTGTTGGTTAAAGCTTTTTTGACCTTCAGCATAATTAAAGGTTAGGCTTTTTAATGGAGTTACAACTAACATGCTCGTTGTATCTTTAATCGCTGTTGCTTGCCAAGTTGCAGTTGCTTGAGCAGTACGAGTCTCAGCATTCGCCACTGTGGCAAAAGAAGCTGCAATTAATGATGAAAGCACGATTGACGTCACTTTTTTATTAAACATATTATTCTCTCTATTTTTATCTATTACACAAAAAAATTAATTGCATAGCATAAAGAATACTGTCATCAGGATTCTTTATTAAATACAATAAAAAACCATGATAATCATTCTATTTACTAAACGATTAATGGATCAAAACACATAGGATATAAAAATAAGCATCTACCCTAAGGTCATTATTAAAAAATATATGATATGAAAAACCTAATAGTTATAATCAGTTCCAAATTTTATTGGAGACATTATTTAAGATATGATAGTAAACCCTATCTTTTTTTATCGCATCTTTAATTCTTTCGTTATCATGCTCATCCATTACTGCATTAAACAAATCTTTCCATGTTTTATTTAATGCCAGCAGTATGCCATCTACCATTTCAAAAGTAAGTTTTGTCTGGCCGGTTTCATAACGAGAAACTTGCTGTTGACTAACATTTAACATTGTAGCTAGCTGGTAACCCGAATAGTTTTTTTCTTTCCTTATTCTTCTTATATACGCCCCGATTTTTTTATTTATTTCATCTGCCAGATAATCCATAAACCTTACCCTATATAAGAATAAATATGATTTTTGAAATACTTTAATGGATAAATCAAATTCACGCTCAAAATTTATTGTGGGGAGATAGTAAAACTAACATGTAAATTTGTATAATCGATTTCGATAATCAAAACCCATAAATAGAAAGTGGAAAGCTATTAAAATAAGTATTCTTAACAAAGACAGAAGACAAAAAAGCAAAAAAATCAACATTAACAAGAAGATATATGTATAACCTTTTTAAAAATAAGGTTTTATATTTACATTTAGACATAAACAACAATATTCAAACAGAAAAATTACTCCGATAATGATTAATTTGTTCAAAAATAAACCTAGTAATTATCTATTTGCTCAGTAAAAGTACTCTTTATAGGTGTTATTACTCATATTCAAACATTTTTTTAGGATTTTTCTGACCATAACCTATGTACAACGGAAAGCGCGTTAAGTTTTCCCGCGATCCCCTACAACAATATATTAGCCATAATTCATGGCTAATACTTGCTTACTAAAAAGATAGAGCACGGAAAGTCCAATAGAGCAGATGAGCATTCAGGAAGAACAGAGACTGATTGGCTTAATTTTTATAAATAAGGTTTGAAAAGCGTGACATGTGCAAAGGAAAGATAAGATAAAAATGTTTGAATGGCGAAATACTCGCTTCCTTTTAATAATACAATGGTGGCATAAATCAAAATTAGTTTATAGCCGTTACATTTGAGCTATGTGTTTATCATTTCTTTTGATTAGTTAAGATTACTTTATGTTTGCTTTTTATAAGAAAGGTTTAGCTTGATGTGCATCAAAGAGAAATGAGATTAGATTAACTGTTCTATAAAAAATTTCAGCTCATCCATTATGTAACGAATAAGAAACCACTCTTACTTTGTTGTAATGAATGAGCTGTTGGGTAATGTGAAATTCAACAGTATTTATACATCTCACGTAAATAACGTATTTTAATCCATGTGATTATGCACTCTAGATTAAAATTAATGCCCGATAGAATCCGATAAATTATCGCCATAATGCGGTACTGAAAACTGCATTCAAAGTATTACCCATTTAAGAAGACAAGCAAAGATAAAATTAGTTAATGATATAACGTTATGACCAATAGTATTTCGGTGTTTTATTAAGAACCTTCAGATATATATTATTCTCTTCTATCGTTTTTTCAGTCACAATCTGATTGTTAACGTTAACAGTTTTAGCTATAAAATCAGCCCAATCACCGTTTAACTCTATCATTAATTGATTAATCAACGTGATATTATAATTCACTTTACCCGTTTCATAACGAGAAAGTTGCTGCTGGCTCAAACCAAGCTTTTTCGCTAATTGATAGCCAGTCATTCCATTTTTTTTCCTCAAATTTTTAAAATATAACGAAACAATACTATTTAGTTCTCTATTATCCATTGATATATCCTTTATATTTTTAACACACTTTAAATTATACATCTAACCCGCAATATTTAAAGTCTTTTTCACAAGCGAGCACAATGAGATAAAACAATGAAAATATATTAATATTCAATTAGATAAAAAATAACGCACTGCAAATGTTAACGTTAACTTAAGAATATATATAAAAGACACAACTTATTACAAATTAGATATAACAACACATGCTAGGTAAATAAAAACATTCCAATGACCTAGCATATGTTGACGACTTGATATATTAACTGGGCTATTAGCTATTACTCACATTAAGCTTTAATGCCGCGGCAATTGCGATGGGAGAAAGGGTGACACTCGCGGCTAACAAAGCAGCCAAAATAGCTAAATAGCTATTTAGTGGCATATTAAAACTATAAGCTTCCATTGTTCCGGTTGCATAAATAAGCACGGGAATATATAAAGGCAACACAAGTAAACTGACAAGCACCCCGCCCTTTTTCAGAGATACCGTTAAGGCGGCACCGATCGCCCCAATAAAACTCAAAATAGGCGTACCAAGTAATAAGGTTCCTGCGAGTACTAATAGCGTGCTCGCATCAAAAGAGAGCATCAATGCAGCAATAGGTGATAATAAAATTAAGGGAACCCCCGTTACACACCAGTGTGCAATCACTTTCGCGAGTACCGTTATAAAAAGTGGATGGGGGGCTAACAATAGTTGCTCTAATGAACCATCCAAATAGTCATCCTTAAATAGACGCTCAAGTGAAAGTAATGAGGAAAGGATGGCTGCGACCCAAAAGATCCCTACGGCAATACGTGAAAGTAACTGAGGCTCAGGCCCAATACTTAAAGGAAATAATGTAATCACAATAAGGAAAAACCATAGAGGGTTCACTAATTCCGAAAAACTTCTAAACGCTATTTTTAGCTCTCTTCTGAAGACTAACCAAAACATTATTCATACCCGCCTGTCAGTTTTAACGTTCCAAAGTGTCCCGACATCGCTTGATGGGAAGTGAATAGAATTATTCCCCCCTGCTCTGCATGTTGATGAAAGCGTTCCGTTAAGCGTTTTACTCCCGCCACATCAATCGCTGTAAAAGGTTCATCTAATACCCATAAAGGGGATTCACTTAGCCATAGTCTTGCTAAATTAACTCGACGCTGTTGCCCAGCAGATAATTGACCGACAGGAATATCTTCATAGCCTATCAGAGACACTTCTTCTAAAGCAGACCATAACCCCTCTCCCGCTGCATGTTTATGATGCATTTGATAGTAAAACTGAAGGTTTTCATAAGGAGTGAGTAATGATTTGACGGCGGGTTTATGCCCTAAATAGAGTAATTGACGAGTAAAATCTTCTTTTAACTGATGAATAGATTGCTTTTCCCATAAGATGTCACCTTCATCGGGCTTTAAAAGTCCAGCTATCATGCGTAATAACGTCGTTTTTCCTGCGCCATTCGGTCCTTCGACTTGGAGAATTTGCCCTGGTTGCACAGTAAAATTAAGCTGCTGAAAAAGCACTCTATCTTGCCGCTGACAACTGATTTTCTCGGCAGTTAGCATAGTATATTGTTCCTGTTAGTTGCTCGGTGCTATTGGCTTTTCACCACTTTATTTAACAGAATATCACTAATACTTTCATTCGATATTGTTTCACCGCAAAGCACCTTCATCAAAACTTCTCCCCCGAGTGAAGATAATGAAAACAGCATATCGGGGTTAAGTAGACGAATTTTATCCATATTGCTTTCTTGGTTAACCAATACAATGGTTTTTACCCCTTCCTTCGCTAGCTGTTTCACACCTAATAAAGCGAAAGTACTCAAAGCATCACTATCCGTCATGATTAAAACGTATTTAGCCTGTTTAACATTGGATTCAGCTAATAGCTCAGTGCTTGTCGGATCCCCCGTCACAATATTATCCTTCTCAGGATAGTGTGTTCGATGGCTCTCTTGACAAATAACCGCAACAGGCAGTTCTCGGCTTTTGAGTCCTTGATAAACACTTACCGCCATCGGTGTACTACCGATAACAACATAATGATTTTTCATATAAGAAAACCTCTTACGAACAATTTCCTTTGTTCCCTTAGCGAGTAACCCAACCACATAAACCACTGATGTTGTAAAAATGGTAATACCAAGAATAATAACAGTGACCGTAAATACCCGAGCATCTGTTGAAACAGGAACAATATCGCCAAAACCAACCGTCGTCATACAGACTAAAGCAAAATAAAATGCGGTCGATCCATCTTTAACCACAGGCAAAAATTCATCACCAATATAAAGCGTGCCAAAAATAGAATAGAGCAACAAAGCGATAATACAGGTTATTGCGACAAAGCCTGCACTCGTTAAGCTGTGATGATGATAGCGTTTCCAAAATACACTAAGAGCGATAAATAGCGCTAATGAGAAGTAGCCTTGATGCACATTTTCCGTTGCAATTTTTAAATCAACAAATGAAATAATGGCTAATAGCAACAGTGAGAAAACCCAGGCTATTCGCGCGCCGTTGATCATAAAAAATGATAAAAAGACTAAAGATATTCCTAATAGAAAGCGGGGAATATCCAACAATTTCATAAAGCCGAGAGATTTAAGCCACTCAGTGAAGCCATTGGTTCGCCAATCAATATAGTATGTATAGGCACCTAACACAGGCTTAATGATCATATACCCATCAACAATGATGAGTATTGATATGACTAATCGAATAAATAAGGATGATTTCAGAAAAACAATAAATGCGTTATCTGACATTTTTCCTTCACCCTCTGATCACCTAGAATTACATAAACTCCTATATATCACATGTTGGTCAATGATGTTAGTTTGAATGGCGTGCTTCATTTAACTTTTAGCTCAATCTATTCATTTTTATTCTTCCTTGTACCCGCACCTATCCCCCTCTTAAACGAAACCATCAATCAACACCCCGTTAAACATAAGCGTAATCGATGAAGTTATTCTTTTTTTGATGATGTTTTTTTGATGATTAATGACCAAACATCAACCAAATCTAAATCAATTATTAGCTAATTATTTTATTGAACTTAAATTCGAAGATAATATCTAAAAAACGATTTTTGACATTTCTTCTCAATCGCCCAGCATAACGAGTATAAGAGTTCAATTAAATATGGTTAATTCTACGCACACGAAAAAATTTAGTTGGTCAGCCTTGTTCTGGCTGCTTATTTATTTTTGGTACTTCTCCTCTTTATTGCAAATTTATGTTGTTATCACCGGACAAAGCAATACCATCGGATTAAGAGATTCTTTACTGTACAGTACGCTTTGGTTAGTGCCCGCCCTGTTCTTTCCACAACGCATCAAATTAGTTGCTGGTCTTATCGGTATTATTCTTTGGCTTTCATCTGTCGTCGCACTGGCGTATTTTGTTGTATATGGACATCAAATATCGCAAAGCGTGATGTTCGTTATGTTTGAAACAAATACCAACGAAGCCGGTGAATTTTTACAACAGTACATTAGCTTTAAAGTTATTGCCGCTATTCTTCTCTACACTCTTGTGGCTATTTTCTTATGGACGAGACTTAAACCAGTCTCAATGCCTGTACCGGCGAGATTATTAGTTTCGTTATTGGTGCTGACAGTCTTATTTGCAATTCCTTATTATAACAAAGGAATTAAGCAAGATAGGCCAATCGCAAATGTGATGTCTTATGTCAATAGCAAACTTGCTTATGCTGCACCTTGGCAGTTTGTTAGTGGTTATTTCCTATATAAAAACCAATTAGCCAATATGGAAGAGCTGATTCGTGATAATAGCAAAATCCCACCATTGGAAAACTTCATCGATGCTAACGGAAATACCCCAAGAACGTTTGTTCTCGTTATTGGCGAATCAACAAGCCGTGATAGGATGAGTTTATATGGCTACCCACGCCAAACAACCCCAGAGCTAGAACAATTAAAACAACATTATCCAGATAATTTATCTGTCTTTACAGATGTTGTGAGTTCTCGCCCTTATACTATTGAAGCTCTACAACAAATTTTGACCTTTGCTTCTCAGACTGAACCTGAACTGTTTAATTCACGCCCTTCAATCATAAATATGATGAAACAAGCAGGGTTTAAAACATTCTGGATTACTAACCAGCAAACGATGACTGAGCGAAATACGTTACTAACCGCCTTTTCTCGCCAAACCGATAAGCAATATTATTTGAATAACGATATGGCTCAAAGCTCACGTATTTATGATGAAGTGGTGCTAGCGCCATTTAAAGAAGCGCTGGCAGATCCCGCAGAAAAGAAATTTATCGTTGTTCACTTGCTCGGCACTCATATGCGTTATGAATTCCGTTACCCTGAAGATAAAGCGGTATTTAAAGATAGAGATAATCTAGTTCCTAGTAACCTAAAAGAGAATGAGGTTGCTGATTACAATGCTTATGATAATGCACAGCATTATAATGACTACATTGTTTCATCTTTAATTAAGGATTTCGACTCATCAAAAGAAAATGGGTTTTTAGTCTTTTTCTCTGATCATGGTGAAGATGTATTTGATACACCGCCTCATGAAACTTTAGGGCGCAGTGAAGGTAAGCCAACTCGTGTTATCTATAATGTACCTTTCCTAGTATGGCAATCACCAGAATGGTTACAAAATCATCAATTTAATTTAAACGATAAAACCGATAGGCCTTATAGTACTATGGATTTTATTTATTCATGGTCTGATCTTGCTGGTTTTAACTATCAGGGTTATATACCGCAAAGAAGTCTATTTAGTCATGAGTTTGTACCACAGCCACGCTACATTGGCGATCCAGAGCAAAAGTCATCTTTAATGTTGTATGATGATTTGAAAAAATAGCCGTACACAACATGAAGAGCCATAAGGCTCTTCATGTTTATGTTTGCGTTTCTTCTGATTACTTTATTTTTCCATCTTGTAAGATGAATTTCACTTCCCCTTGTCAAAATTCAGCAAGAAATACCGATTCTGGATGTTCAATTCCCCGCTTAGCCATTTGCTGGGCTAACCAATCTTCATCTTTCTCTACTGACTTCAATTCATTGATTCTGGCAATACCGTCTTTCATAACAATAACAGATGGCATATTGGTAGGATCACAAATGACGGTTAACTGCCCATCCGGTTCAATCTGTACATAATAGATTTCTTGAAATGAGTGCACACCTTGTGCATGAATTTTTGATGATATATTCAAGATATCAATTTTATTTCCCTTTTCTAATATATTTTCCATGATGAAATTTCCCTTGCTAATAATGGGAATCGGATTACCTATAGTCACATTACGAATAAAGTTAAATTTTTTGGTTAAATAATTTAGCCCTGAAATAAATGAAACGCCGATAAGCAGTATAATAATATACTGATACAGTGGGATCGTATCGCTATAAATCACACCGCCGATGATCCCACCTAAAACAAAGTTCCCAATAAAATCGATCGGTGTCATTTGAGAGAGTTGGGTTTTCCCCGACAAATTCATATGAGTAAGAACAATAGCAAAACCAATCATAAACTTAACAATAACAAGCATATAGTAATAACTCATATAATACTTCCTTTAGCATTCCTATGGTTGTCTTAATTTTCGTTTAATAAAAAGATAACTCTCTAACTGCCGATTAATACTAGAGTTCAATTATAGCTAAATCACCAATCGCATTTCTAATATTAAGAAAAATATTGATATGAGACATTAAAGCTTTCACTTTATTTTTCGTTATAATTTTTCTTTTAATTCTTTAATTTAAACATTCAGAACCAACTGATTTTTAATTTTTAAAAATATGAGTTATATTTATATCATGCTACTTATAGTCAGTCCGTATCCACTCACACATGCTAAAGGAAATGTTTATGAAAAAGAAAATGCTTGGCTCTCTTATTCTAGCAGGTATTATCACTATGGCAGCGGGTTGTGATGATTCATCAAAAAAAGACCAAACGATGAAGCAAGCTGAAGAAAAAGTAGAGCAGATAAAAGAGTCAGGTGAACAGAAAGCCGCTGAAATCAAAGAAAAGGCAACAGAAAAAGCCGATGAACTTGAAAAACAAGCGTCAGAAAAAGCGAATGAGCTGTCCGACAAAGCGAAAGAACTAAAAGAGTCAGGTGAACAAAAAGCCGCTGACCTCAAAGATAGCGCTACACAGAAAGCCGATGAACTTGAAAAACAAGCGACAGAAAAAGCAAATGAATTGTCAGATAAGACCAAAGAGCTAAAAGAAGCTGCCGACAAAAAAGCAGATGAACTCACTGAGTCAACAAAAGACAAAATTTCAGAAACAAATGATAAAATCACCGAAAAAAGTCAACAACTGAAAACCGATGCAATTAATAAAGCCGATGAGCTAGCCACTGATGCTAAAAGTAAGACTGAAGAGTTAAAATCAGAAAATAAGTAATCATCTACTCATTGACTCTATTTCCTCAAAGCAGGCCTCCATCGGCCTGCTTTTTATGTGCTCTAGTCTTGTAATATAGAGAGCACAAAAATCGTATGTATTCTATCTCCATACCGCTATAACGCTTCAAATCTCGATAATATAAACGACTCATTTAGCAATAGAGGACAATATGCAAGTAAAATATAGCGTTGGCTATGCCTATCCCGAACTTGTCAATCATGCGTTTCAGCTACGCCAACAGGTGTTTACTCATGAACAAGGTTTCCCAGCTGACATTGATGTTGATGAATGTGATGACAACGCGCTACACGTCGTACTCTATATAGACCATACTCCCGTTGCAGTGCTGCGCTGTATTTTACTCCCCCATAAGGTCATCAAAGTAGGTAGAGTCGCTGTTCTCAAGCAACATAGAGGTAAAGGCCTTGGTCGTAAGCTCATGACGTTTGTTGAGCAATATGCCAAAGAGCACCAGTTCCAATCTATTGAGTTATCCGCACAGCACACTGCGATCGCTTTTTATGAGGCCTTAGGCTACCACACTCAGGGAGATAGCTATGATGAGGACGGAATGGCACATATCTATATGGTTTTATCATTAACATAGCTTCTACTCCCTTGAATTTTCTATTTTCGCCTCTATGATTAGTTGAAGTGATGCTTTTTTGTACGAGGCGATTATGGCTAATGGTTGGGCTAATGAAAATGCGGTTCAAGAACAAATCGACGCAACACTGAATGACGCTATTACTAAGGCACGAAATCAACTTCATACAGGGGAAAGCGCTAAGTTTTGCCTAGAATGCGGGGAACCTATCCCTATTGCACGTCGTCAGGCTCTTCCTGGCGTTCAATTGTGTATAACCTGCCAAAATATATTCGATAATAAAACTGCAACGTTTAGCGGATATAATCGTCGAGGGAGTAAAGATAGCCAGCTACGTTAAAAACGTTTGCTCCCTATTCCCTATAAAGGGTCGCAATATTCGCTCATCTTGCTGTTTTTTGCATATTATCGGATGAACAACGTTAACTTAATTAACGTTTCTGAGGGTTTTATCTAACTTTTTGTTAAATAGTCAAAAACATAACAATGATTACAGTTAATAATGTGATTTATAAGACTATATTTGTCATGAAAAATAGCACTATTTTCTGTTTATTTGAAATTAATCTTGGCATATGGCAGTATATCTGCCTGTTTTTTTGCAAATGGGGTATTAACTGTCAAAAAATATCGATAGCAAACTCAGTCAACTATCTGTCATTTCGCTATCTCTATAAACTGTTTCATTATTGTTCTTTCTATCGTTTCCCAATTGGGACCCTTTCGTAATTTCATTGGTTCATTAAGAAGGACAGCTCACCGCATACTCAGCTCATTTATTGGTATGCCAAAAATAAAATCAAAGAAGGTCGTTATGAGTCAAAATAGTACTGATTCGAAAAAATTTCGCTCAAAAATTAGTCCTCCCGTGTTTTATACCTCTGCTTTCGTTATTTTGGTGATTGTCGGCTTTGCTGCCCTCATGCCTGAAATAGCAGAATCTCATCTAAGTCATCTTCAACAAAACCTCTTCAATAATGCTAGCTGGTTCTATATTTTAGCCGTAGCTATCGTTCTTTTGAGTGTGACTTATCTGGGACTCTCTCGTTATGGACAGATAAAACTGGGACCTGATCATGCGCAGCCCAATTTTAGCTATGTTTCATGGTTTGCTATGCTTTTTTCTGCGGGGATGGGGATTGGATTGATGTTCTTTGGCGTTGCAGAACCTGTAATGCACTATCTCAATCCGCCTGTTGGTGACCCTCAAACCGTCGAAGCCGCAAAAGAAGCCATGCGCTTGACCTTCTTCCACTGGGGTCTACATGCATGGGCAATCTATGCCATTGTTGCGCTGATCTTAGCCTTTTTTAGTTACCGCCATGGGCTACCGCTAACATTACGCTCTGCGTTATATCCAATTATCGGTGAGCGTATCTATGGACCGATCGGCCATTTTGTTGATATTTTTGCTGTCGTGGGGACCGTTTTCGGCGTCGCAACATCACTAGGATTTGGTGTGTTGCAGGTTAATGCGGGTATGAATCATTTGTTTGGTTTACCTGTTAATCCGACAGTACAAGTTGTTTTAATTGTTCTTTTTACTGGTCTTGCAACACTTTCAGTAGTCTCTGGTCTTGATAAAGGGATCCGTATTCTCTCTGAATTAAACTTAGGTTTAGCCTTTATATTGATGCTACTGGTACTCTCTCTGGGACCAACGGTTTTATTACTTAAATCATTTGTAGAAAATACAGGTGGCTATCTATCCGAAATTGTAAATAAAACCTTTAATTTATATGCCTATGAACCTAAATCGAGCGATTGGCTTGGTGGCTGGACATTACTTTATTGGGGATGGTGGTTATCTTGGTCTCCATTTGTTGGGATGTTTATTGCTCGAATTTCACGTGGACGTACTATCCGTGAATTCGTCACCGGCGTCTTATTCGTTCCTGCTGGTTTTACATTGATGTGGATGACATTCTTTGGTAACTCTGCGATCAATCTAATCAAAAACCAAGATGCGGTTAAATTAGCAGAAACCGTACAGTCGGATGTATCCCTCGCACTATTTGAGTTTTTAACTTACTTCCCATTCTCTACCGTATTATCATTTTTTGCCATGCTGATGGTCATTGTGTTTTTCGTCACATCCGCAGACTCAGGTGCAATGGTTGTCGATACTTTAGCGTCAGGTGGGGATTCAAATACACCGGTTTGGCAGAGGATCTTCTGGGCTGGGTTAATGGGCGTCGTGGCCATTACGTTATTACTCGCAGGTGGTTTACAAGCCTTACAAACCTTAACCATTGCAAGTGCCTTGCCTTTCGCGATGGTACTTTTAGTGGCAATCTATGGTCTATTCAAAGCATTACGTGTTGATGCTTATAAGCGTGATAGCCAGCAACTTGCGACAATCGCACCAACCGCAAGCCGTAACCCTATTCCATGGCAACGCCGTTTGCGTAATATCGCTTATTTCCCAAAACGTAATCAGGTTAAACGTTTCCTTGGTGAGGTCGTTCATCCTTCAATGGAGATGGTTTCTGAAGAGCTTGCGAAACAGAATACAACTTGTCATATCTATGATGATAAAGATGACAGAATTGGCTTTGAAGTTGATTTAGGCGAAGACATGAATTTCCTATATGAAGTTCGCTTGCGCTACTATGTCCAACCTTCTTTTGCGCTTTCTGGCATGGGAACAGATAGTGATGATGAGAAAAGCGAAGAGCAAAAATATTACCGCGCTGAAGTTCACCTTAAAGAAGGTGGGCAGGATTATGATGTGATGGGCTGGACCAAAGAACAGGTTATTCATGATATTCTCGACCAGTACGAAAAACACATTCACTTCTTGCATTTATTAGGTAAATAATCGCTACGTGCGTTAGATAACTAAAAATAGCCCCTTAATCGAGCATAACTTGATTAAGGGGCTAGTGATTTTTACACGCTACCATAAGTAGAGCGACACGACGATTTTAGGCACTCTCTTTTTTATCAGCCATATTACTGTAATCAGGGCTTTCTAAAGCAATTAATTCATCTAACAGGGCCGTTAATTGCTGCATTTTTTCATGAGAAAATGCCTGCTCAATTTTTTGATAACCTTCTTCCACTTCTTGCCGTGCTTTGTCATATAGCGTCTGACCACCAGGCGTCAGAGAAACATAGAGTTTGCGCTGATCATTGAGTGGTTTTAAGCGAAAAATTAAGCCTTCTCGCTCCATACGAGTCAAAATACCCGTCAAACTAGGACGCAGAATGCAGGTTTTAACTGATAACTCATGGAAATCGATAGAGCGTTTATCAGCAAGTACTCGGATAATACGCCATTGCTGTTCAGTCAAATTATATGACTTTAAAATAGGTCGAAAGAACCCCATCGCGGTCTCTCTTGCCTGTAATAATGCAATTGTCAATGATTCATGCATAAGTCTAAAACTCACCACTCTAAAATGTTTATTTAATACCAATAGGTTGGTATTGGACTAGATATTGCGCCTTAACACCGCAAATTTTTTCAGTGATAGCCTATTCTATCTACTTAGAACCAAGGTTAGCACGGTAAAATAACAATCACAAAGAAAAACCCTAAAATATTAATGAGTAAATAATCCACCTTACTCACAAAAAGTTAATAAAAAGTTACAATAAAAAATCAAAAAAAATATCAAAACCCTGAATATTAAAGGGTTACATGAAAAAAATCCGAATATGTTAAAGAGATCACAATTAAAATTAACAATTCAGTTCACCTATTGCCAATTCCAAATTAATACATTATTAATATATTAACAATCATTCAAAATCTTTGTTTTTCTAATAAGGAGTTGTCAATGAAAGGCACCGTTTTTGCCGTTGCCCTCAATCATCAAAGCCAAGTGGAACACTGGCATGAGGCATTCGGGCAAGCCCCTTATAAAACCCCACCAAAAACACCGGTGTGGTTTATAAAACCGCGTAATACTCGAATTAACTCAGGGGATAATATTTTACATCCTGCGGGTGAAGTGGTGCAAAGTGGTGCAACACTGGCACTCATTATTGGTAAAAATGCACGTAAAGTCAGTCAATCTGAAGCCAAAAATTATATTGCAGGCTTTGCGCTAGCGAACGAAGTTAGTCTCCCAGAGGAGTCATTTTATCGCCCAGCTATCAAAGCAAAATGCTGTGATAGTTTCTGCCCTATTGGGGAAATGATTCAAACCGCTTTAGCAGCACCAATAGACATCATCACGCTTATCAATGGTAAAGAAGCCGATCGTTGGTCAACCAAAGATCTCGTTCGCGATGCCAGTGAATTAGTTGCCGCACTCAGCGAATTTGCAACTTTAAAAGAAGGTGATGTGATTCTGATGGGAACCCCTCATCAACGTATCACTATCCAACCAGGTGATGAAGTTACTGTTCAAGCAGAGGGCTTTCCAAGCTTACGCAATAAAGTTGTCGCGGCGGGAGGACAATAATGAAGCATGCTAAAATCCGTTATCAAGGTACTGAGTATTCAGTCACTGTTGGCGATAATGAAGAGATCACATTACCCAATGGCCAAGTCATTGCAGGTGATGACGCACATGTTGAATGGCTACCACCGGTCAGAGGAACACTGTTCGCCCTTGGCCTGAATTATGCTGACCATGCGACTGAATTAGACTTTAAGCCACCTGAAGAACCACTCATTTTTATCAAAGCAGACAATACGTTAACAGGTCACCGTCAAGTCTCAGTTCGCCCTGATAATGTCGAATACATGCACTACGAATCAGAACTCGTTGTCGTGATTGGCAAAGCGGCACATAAGGTATCGCAAGAAGACGCGATGGATTATGTTGCAGGCTATACCGTGTGTAACGACTATGCGATCCGTGACTATTTAGAAAACTACTACCGTCCAAATCTTCGCGTCAAGAGTCGTGACACTTTAACGCCAATTGGACCATGGGTTATCGACAAAGATCAGATTAAAGATCCGCACAATCTTGCGCTTTATACCTATGTTAATGGAGAACTGCGTCAAAAAGGGACGACGGCTGATCTCATTTTCAATATTCCATTTTTAATTTCCTACCTAAGTGATTTTATGACACTGCAACCGGGTGACATGATAGCAACAGGAACGCCAAAAGGACTTTCCGATGTTGTGCCTGGTGATGAAGTGATCGTTGAAGTTGAGGGTGTAGGCCGGCTGATTAATTATATTGTCAGCGAGAAAGAATATGAGGAACGTTGTAATGACTAAGATTAATCATTGGATTAATGGCAAAAATGTTGCCAGCAAAGACTATTTCGAAACCACCAACCCAGCAACAGGTGAAGTACTAGCAGAAGTTGCTTCAGGTGGACAAGATGAAATCAATCAAGCCGTTGCTGCCGCCAAAGAAGCATTCCCTAAATGGGCTAATACGCCGATGAAAGAGCGCGCTCGCTTAATGCGCCGCTTAGGTGAATTAATCGATCAAAACGTACCTGAAATTGCAGAAATGGAAACACAGGATACAGGTCTACCAATTCATCAGACTAAGAACGTATTGATCCCACGAGCTTCACATAACTTTGAATTTTTTGCTGAAGTTTGCCAACAGATGAACGGTCGCACCTATCCTGTTGACGATAAAATGATGAACTACACGCTGATTCAACCTGTCGGTGTATGTGCATTAATTTCACCATGGAACGTGCCATTTATGACGGCCACATGGAAAACCGCACCTTGCTTAGCTTTAGGGAATACCGCCGTTCTGAAAATGTCGGAGCTATCACCTTTATCTGCAAACCGTTTGGGTGAATTAGCACTAGAAGCGGGTATTCCTGCTGGCGTACTTAACGTGGTACAAGGCTATGGCAGCACTGCCGGTGATGCGTTGGTCAAACACCATGATGTTCGTGCTGTTTCCTTCACTGGTGGCACAGCGACAGGCCGTTTAATTATGCAAAATGCGGGTCTGAAAAAATACTCCATGGAACTGGGTGGTAAATCTCCTGTTCTCGTATTTGAAGATGCTGATATCGAACGTGCACTCGATGCTGCCCTATTTACCATTTTCTCAATTAATGGTGAACGCTGTACTGCTGGCTCACGTATCTTTATCCAAGAAAGTATCTATCCAGAATTTGTTAAACGTTTTGCAGAGCGCGCTAACCGCCTTATCGTTGGTGACCCTACCGATCCCAAAACTCAAGTGGGTGCACTGATCAGCGAACAGCATTGGAACAAGGTTTCTGGCTATATCCGTCTTGGCGTGGAAGAAGGTGCAACCTTATTAGCAGGAGGCCCTGATAAGCCAACCGATCTACCTGCTCATCTGAAAAATGGGAATTTCTTACGACCTACTGTATTGGCCGATGTCGATAACCGTATGCGTGTTGCTCAAGAAGAAATATTTGGCCCTGTCGCTTGCTTAATTCCATTCAAGTCAGAAGAAGACGGTTTACGCATGGCTAATGATGTTGAGTATGGCTTAGCCTCTTATATTTGGACACAAGATGTCAGCAAGATCTTACGTTTATCTCGCAGCATTGAAGCCGGTATGGTGTTTGTTAATACCCAAAACGTACGTGACCTGCGTCAACCATTTGGTGGCGTTAAAGCCTCAGGTGTAGGCCGTGAAGGCGGTGAATATAGCTTTGAAGTTTTTGCAGAAATGAAGAACGTTTGTATTTCCTTCGGGGATCATAATATTCCTCGTTGGGGTGTTTAATTCATTGAGATAATTAAATTATTGGTAATTCAATAATAAATATTTAATTTAACTTGTGCCCTAAATAGTTCGAGCTGTAGTTATGCAAATTCATTTTTTTGCTACAGCTCGAAATACGACGGGGGAGGTAAAAACTTATGGGTAAATTAGCACTTGCGGCAAAAATAACACATGTTCCATCCATGTACTTGTCAGAATTACCCGGCAAACACCACGGCTGCCGTCAATCCGCTATTGATGGTCACAAAGAAATCAGCCGTCGTTGCCGCGAACTTGGTGTTGATACTATTATTGTTTTTGATACTCACTGGTTAGTAAACAGCGCTTACCATATTAACTGTGCTGATCACTTTAAAGGGATTTACACCAGTAATGAGCTCCCTCATTTCATTCGCGATATGGAATATGAGTACGATGGTAACTCAGAGCTCGGACGTATGATCGGTGAAGAGGCGCGTAAATTAGGTGTTCGTGCTCAATCACATGAAATTCCAAGCTTAACATTGGAATATGCAACGTTAGTTCCTATGCGTTATATGAATAGCGATCGTCATTTTAAAGTGATCTCTATTTCTGCCTTTTGTACCTCCCATAGTTTTGAATCCAGCCGTAAGTTAGGTGAAGCGGTACTCACTGCCATCGAAAAATATGATGGTACTGTTGCAGTATTTGCGAGTGGTTCACTATCCCATCGTTTTATTGATGACCATCGTGCAGAAGAAGGCATGAATAATTATACCCGTGAATTTGATGAGCAGATGGATAAGCGCGTTGTCAAATTATGGCGTGAAGGCCGTTTTGAAGAGTTCTGCAAAATGTTGCCTGAATATGCCGACTACTGTTATGGCGAAGGCCATATGCACGATACCGTAATGCTATTGGGCATGCTGGGCTGGGATAAATACGCTGAAAAAGTGGAAGTGTTAACTGATTTGTTTGCTAGTTCAGGAACTGGGCAAATCAATGCCATATTCCCTCTGCCAAGTTATATCACTGATAAACAAGAAGCGAATGCGTAAGGAGTGATCATGCCGCATTTTATTGCTGAATGTACAGACAATATTCGTGATCAAGCCAATCTACCTGAGCTATTTGCTAAGGTAAACAGTGCATTAGCTGGAACAGGTATTTTCCCTTTAGGCGGGATCCGTAGCCGTGCTATTTGGTTAGATACTTGGCAGATGGCCGATGGTCAGCATGACTACGCTTTCGTCCATATGACACTCAAGATTGGCGCTGGACGTTCACTTGAAGATCGAGAGAAAACAGGCCAGATGTTATTTTCACTCATCAAAGAGCACTTCGCTCAGCTTATGAATGAGAGATATCTTGCTTTGTCATTGACTATGGAAGAGCTTGATCCTGTTTTGAATTACAAACAAAACAATGTTCACGCTCTCTTTAAATAAGGAAGCATGATGCCAGCTGCGTTCGATAGACAGATTCCTCGCTACTTAATTCCATTATTAGGTTCATTAGTAGCATTTGGACCATTATCGATAGATATGTATCTGCCCGCATTACCGCAAATGGGGAATGATCTCCATGCGACTCAAGGACAGATGCAATATACGCTCGGCGCTTTTTTTGCAGGCTTCTGTATTGGTATGCTGTTTTATGGGCCACTCAGTGATCTTCTCGGTCGTCGTAAGATGCTGTTAAGTGGCCTCATTATTTTTACACTCGCGAGTTTACTCTGTGCGCAAGCTTCATCGGCTAATACCTTAATTGCATTCCGTGCATTACAAGCCTTTGGAAGTGGAGCCGCCATTGTCATGGCTCGAGCGATCGCAAGAGATGTTTATCCTACGGCTGAACTCCCTAAAGTCTTGTCGCTGATGACGCTAGTCACCATGATCGCCCCGCTGCTAGCGCCGCTACTCGGTGGTTTTTTATTAATTCACTATCAATGGCAAGTGATCTTCTATCTTCTTGCGCTGATAGGACTTTGTTCCACTTGTTGTATTTTTTTCTTACTCCCTGAAACACTGCCGCATCAAGAGGCATCTCAAAACTTACTCCGCGTTGCATTCCATAATTATGCGCAAGTGCTGAGTGACAGAGAAGCGCTAAGCATTATTGGCACTATGGCTTTCTCTTTTGCAGGCATGTTCGCTTTTATTAGTGGATCCCCTTTTGTCTATATTAATTATTTTGGGGTCTCGGAACAGCATTACGGCTTATTATTTGGCTGTAATATTCTCGGCATGATAGCGGTATTACTGCTGAATGTAAGATTACTCAAGGTTTACAGTTTAACTCGCATACTCTGTCTACAAAGTGGAGCTCAATTGCTGTTTGGGTTATTTCTACTCATTTTCTACCAGCAAAGCCTGCCTATTATTGTTATTCTGGTCGTGCTGTTCTTATCGATGGTGAATGCTATCGGTACAAACAGTTTGTCACTGTTATTGCAGCATCGAGGAAAGATTGCTGGCAGCGCCAGTGCTCTTGCTATTTCAATACAATTTGCATTGGCGGCGCTAGCGAGTGTTGCTGTTTCTGTTCTACAGGATGAATCCCCATTTGCTATGGCGCTGGTTATGGCTGTCTGTGCCGGATTAAGTTTCACAAGCCAACGTTTTTCGGCCAAAAATGTCCGCTCACAGTTAATATCAGTGCCTTCGGAGAAAAAAGAAAAATGAGTATTAATGTCAATTCTACCTTATTCCGCCAGCAGGCTTACATCAACGGTCAATGGGTTAATGCCAACGATAATAGCCAATTCGATGTCACTAACCCAGCAAACGGTGAAATCATTGCAAAAGTCAGTAATGTAGGCGCAGCGGAAACCCAACAAGCCATTGATGCCGCTGAAAAAGCCCTACCAGCATGGCGAGCTAAAAGCGCCAAAGAACGTAGCCAAATTCTGAATAAATGGTTCCAATTGATGATGGATAATCAAAAAGAACTTGCTGAATTACTTAGCTGGGAGCAAGGCAAATCCCTCACTGAATCAATGGGGGAAATTGCCTATGGTGCAAGCTTTATTGAATGGTTCGCTGAGGAAGGTAAACGCGTTTATGGTGAAACCATTCCATCACCACTACCCGGTCGCCGTTTAGTCACGATTAAACAACCCGTTGGTGTGGTCGCCGCGATAACGCCATGGAACTTCCCAAATGCCATGATCACTCGTAAAGTCGGCCCAGCACTGGCAGCGGGTTGTACTATGGTACTTAAACCTGCCGCTGAAACACCGTTATCTGCATTAGCGCTAGCTGCACTCGGTGAGGAAGCCGGTATCCCTGCTGGGGTGTTTAATATTGTTCCTGGTACTGATGCAAAAGCCATTGGTGGGGTTTTGACATCCAGTCCAATCGTTCGCAAATTAACGTTCACGGGTTCAACCCGCGTAGGTAAGTTGTTGATGGCACAATGTGCCGATACCGTCAAAAAACTTTCATTAGAACTCGGTGGAAATGCGCCTTTCATTGTCTTTGATGACGCTGATCTAGATGCCGCTGTACAAGGCGCGTTAGCCGCTAAATTCCGTAATAGTGGACAAACTTGTGTCTGTGCTAACCGTATCTTAGTCCAAGAAGGCATTTATGATGAGTTTGCCAAACGCCTCGCAAAAGCTGTCAATGAGCTGAAAATAGGCCCAGCCACTCAAGCCGATTCACAGCAAGGCCCTCTGATTAATCAAGCGGCTGTTGATAAGGTGACCGAACACATTGCTGATGCGGTCTCGAAAGGTGCTCGTGTACTCACAGGCGGAAAACCGGCATCACTAGGCGGTTTATTCTTTGAACCCACTGTATTAGCTGATGTCACTGAAGCCATGGTCGTCGCCAAAGAAGAAACTTTTGGGCCTTTAGCACCATTGTTTAAGTTCCACGATGAGCAAGACGCTATTGATTTAGCAAATGATACCGAATTTGGCCTAGCCTCTTATTTCTATTCTAGAGATATCGGCCGTATCTACCGTGTTGCAGAAGCACTGGAAAGCGGCATGGTCGGTATTAATGAAGGCATTATTTCAAATGAAGTTGCCCCATTTGGTGGCATTAAGCAGTCAGGACTGGGGCGTGAAGGTTCACGTTACGGAATTGAAGACTATCTGGAAGTGAAATATCTCTGCTTTGGTGGGCTGTCGACTAACTAATTGAATTTTTGACAGATTACCGCACTGCCATAAGGGCAGTGCGGGTTAGAAAGCGCCCTACATTGCTTGCGTGGTAAGCAGAGTTCAACAGGAGCAATACTCGCATGTTACAAAAAGATATCATATCGCAAGTTGCACAGCGACTTAATCAGGCTGAGAAAACACGTGAACAGATCCGTCAGATATCATTGGATCACCCACAAATAACGATTGAAGATGCTTATGCGATTCAACGTGAGTGGGTTGGCTTAAAAATCGCTGAAGGACGTTCTCTAAAAGGCCATAAAATCGGCTTAACATCTAAAGCGATGCAGGCTAGCTCTCAGATTGATGAGCCAGACTACGGTGCACTTCTTGATGATATGTTTTTTGACGATGGCTGTGAAATTCCAACCGATCGCTTTATTGTTCCACGTATTGAGGTTGAATTAGCTTTCGTTTTAGCGAAACCATTAAGTGGACCCAATTGTACGCTGTTTGATGTTTATAACGCCACAGACTATGTCATACCGGCTCTGGAGCTGATTGATGCTCGCTGCCATGGTATTGACCCTGAAACAAAACGCCCACGCAAAGTGTTTGATACGATCTCAGATAACGCAGCAAATGCCGCGGTCATCTTAGGGGGCAGACCGATCAAACCACGTGATCTCGATTTACGTTGGATCAGCGCGTTACTCTATCGTAACGGTGTCATTGAAGAATCCGGTGTCGCTGCCGCAGTACTGAACCATCCAGCAAATGGTGTGGCTTGGCTGGCGAATAAATTGGCTCCGCATAATGTGCAACTTGAAGCAGGACAAATCATTCTAGGTGGTTCATTTACTCGCCCAGTGCCTGCTCGTAAAGGGGATGTATTTCATGTGGATTATGGTGTGATGGGTTCTGTTAGTTGCCGATTTGTCTAAGGAGATACCGTGGATATCCTACAAAATTCATTTAAACATGCCCTAAAAGAAGGTCGACCACAAATTGGCTTATGGCTGGGATTATGCAGTTCATACAGTGCAGAGCTTGTTGCGGGAGCTGGCTTCGACTGGCTGCTGATTGATGGTGAACACGCACCTAATAATGTGCAAACCATCTTAACTCAGTTACAAGCGATTGCCCCTTATCCATCACAACCGGTCGTTCGTCCGCCTTGGAATGATCCGGTGATCATTAAACAGCTATTAGATATTGGTGCACAGACGTTATTACTGCCAATGGTACAGAATGCGGAGCAAGCCAAGCAAGCTGTGCGTGCAACACGCTACCCGCCTGCTGGGATCCGTGGCGTTGGCAGTGCTTTAGCACGGGCATCTCGCTGGAATCGTATTCCTGATTACCTGCAACGTGCCAATGATGAGATGTGCGTCATTGTACAGGTTGAAACTCGTGAAGCGATCAATAACCTGTCAGAAATTTTGCAAGTTGAAGGCATTGATGGTGTCTTTATCGGCCCTGCTGATCTTAGCGCTGATATGGGCTATTCAGGTAATCCAAACCACCCTGATGTTAAAGCTGTGATCGAAAAAGCGATCGTACAAATTCGCGCAGCGGGCATTGCACCCGGTATTTTAATGGCAGCACCTGATGTTGCTGAACATTATTTAAAATTAGGTGCACTATTTGTTGCGGTGGGTGTTGATACAACATTGTTAGCTCGTGGTGCAGAAGCACTCGCAGCTCGCTTTGGCAATACCGTTACTGAGGTTACATCCAATACACCAAGCGTGTATTAATGAGTGCTAATACAGTAGTAAAGACTTCTTATGTCATTTTATTGATGTAATTTTTATTACCCTACAAATACACAATAAATGGCATAAGAAAAACAACATTAACAACCAATGTGCCGACAGGGCAGACATATTTAATGGCTGCCTCAGAGCCTTTTGTACCCATAACAGCATAAAATGCATATAAATGAGGGATTTACAAATGAGCAAATTATCCAACGTTGCTGAACCAAACCCTGCTGAGCAGCATAAGAATTTGACTGAGCCACAACAACGCGTTATTAAAAAGTTATTCCGTCGATTGATTGTATTTTTATTCGTACTCTTTGTTTTCTCTTTCCTCGATCGTATTAATATTGGTTTTGCTGGCTTAACCATGGGGAAAGATATTGGCCTAACATCCACCATGTTTGGTCTTGCAGCCACACTGTTTTATGCAACCTATGTCATATTTGGCATCCCAAGTAATATTATGTTGGGTATTGTCGGTGCACGTCGTTGGATCGCAACCATTATGGTGCTGTGGGGGATCGCATCAACAGCCACCATGTTTGCAACCGGACCGACAAGTCTCTATATCCTACGAATGCTAGTAGGGGTGGCTGAAGCAGGCTTCTTACCGGGTATTCTGGTCTATCTAACCTACTGGTTCCCTGCTTACTTCCGTGCGCGAGCGAACGCTTTATTCATGGTCGCAATGCCTGTCACAATGGCATTTGGCTCCCTTGCATCTGGCTATATTCTCGAAATGGATGGCATCTTTGACCTCAAAGGCTGGCAGTGGCTGTTCCTACTAGAAGGTTTCCCATCTGTCATCTTAGGTGTACTTGTTTGGTTCTATCTGGATGATTCACCAGAAAAAGCCAAATGGTTGACCAAAGAAGACAAAGAAAGCCTCCAAGAGATGATGGAACAAGATAAGTTAGAGCTTATCCAACCACATGGTTCAAAAAGCCATACTGCATTGCAAAATAAAAGCTTATGGAGAGAGATTTTTACGCCTGTCGTTCTGATGTACACTGTGGCTTATTTCTGCCTGACGAATACACTCAGCGCAATTAATATCTGGACACCACAAATTATGCAGAGCTTTAACGAAGGTAGTAGTAATGCCATGATCGGCTTACTTACTGCGATTCCTCAGTTCTGTACCATATTGGGAATGATTTATTGGAGTCGGCGCTCTGATAGGTTACAAGAGCGTAAAATGCACACGGCACTTCCTTACCTATTTGCCGCAGCAGGTTGGGTATTGGCAGCCTTAACACATCATCCCGTCATTCAACTTATTGGTATCATCATGGCATCGACGGGGTCATTTACAGCTATGGCGGTATTCTGGACAACCCCAGATCAATCTATTAGTTTACGCGCGCGTGCTGTTGGTATTGCCGTTATTAACGCGACAGGTAATATTGGTTCCGCGGTTAGCCCACTCTTAATCGGTTGGTTGAAGGATCAAACAGGTAGCTTCAACTCCGGACTCTATTTTGTCGCGGGTTTACTGGTAATCGGAGCTATACTGGTAGTATTGATACCAATGAAAAATTCACGCCCTAGAGCAACACCTTAATATTTAAGATAACGAAAAAGATTAGAGCCGCGCGATGATACCGTGCGGCTCTAATTGAACAGAACAATGGGAGAACATGGTCGTGTCATCATTAATAACTAATATCGATATCAGCAAAGATTATGATGAGACACAAGGGAATGATGATGTTCATTACCAAACATTCGGTAATATGGCGGCGTTTTTTGGCCGCGATATGCAAGCTCACCGACATGATGGCTTTTTCCAACTCCATTATCTGGAAACAGGTCATATTACATTACAGCTTGATGAACAACGTTATTCTGTTCAAGCACCATTATTTATTCTCACGCCCCCTTCTGTACCCCATGCTTTTTTTACTCAAGAAGATACTGACGGACATGTGCTCACAGTTAGGCAAGATCTAATAACGCCATTATTAGAGTCCCTCTACCCCGCAAATCCAGATATCGTTGCAATACCAGCGATTTGTTTATCTGTTGCTGATAAACCGGATGATCTAGAAACTTTTCGTCATTACTGGGCATTGATGGCTCGCGAATCCGCAAATAGTTACGCAGGCCGAGACCAAGTCTTATCCTCTTTAGCACAAGCTTTATTTACTTTTCTCTTACGTTCGATCCCACTTGACGATCACCCTATCAGTGGAGTGAGAGGAGAGCATCATCTCTTTCAACGTTTCAATCAACTCATTGACTCACACTACCATGAGCATCTTTCTATTCCTGAATACGCAAATAAACTCGGTGTTACCGAGTCTCGACTCAAAGATATGTGTCGGCGATTCGCTAACCGACCGCCTAAGCGATTAATTTTTGACCGCATATTACGAGAAGCGAAACGCATGCTATTATTTTGTGACAGTCCTGTATCAGAAATTGCTTACCAATTAGGCTTTAAAGATCCCGCCTACTTTGCGCGTTTCTTTAATCGCTTAGTGGGTGATTCACCAAGCCAATGGCGTGATAAAAACATTCATTAGCCAATCCATGACTTAACAAACGAGAAAGATAGATTGTCTATAACAAAAAAATCTTGATATTTTCATTTTATATATATCGTCATAAAAACAATCAAAGATGATTAATAATTAATCTAATATTAAATTATCAATTATTGTCGTATATAAATCATAATTTAGATTTTTTCAATATATATTTTCAGCTATTTTATTTATTCAAAATAGCTATTGATTTTAAAAGAACCAATAAATACTATTTATCCAAATTTCACAATTACATCATATTTAAAAATCAAGTCTCCGAATTCTATAATGTATCTCTATAGATTGTTTACATATTATCAATCAAAGCAATTTATCCAATATTATAACTAAATATTATATCAAAATAAGATGATTTACCTAAAAGACCATGGTAAAAATCATCCATTAAATGAGTAATTGCTTTGGTTATTTTTAGGGTAAGGTTAACTATGTACGATGATCTAAATTCATTAAGCCGCCAACTTAAAATGGATAATTTCGCCTTTCTTGAAATAGAGGAGAAAAATCATTCCAACAATGAGAAAACATTATCAAATATAACAACAAAAAAAGAACCTGTATTATCTGAGAATATAAAAGAGGAAGCCACATCTATCACTCAAGAAAAAACAGATAGCAATCAGTCCGCACAACCTGAACTTGATCATTTTATGGATTATAAGCATAACTATTATCATAATCCTGTAGCATCAGAGCCACACCTTGAGCGAATAGTTATTCTTAGTGACCTTTTTTCAAGCATTAGCAAGAAATAAAAGACATTAAATATAATATAACTTCATTATGAGTTAGCTATATGCAAAAAATACGCAACCTCTTAATATCTGCATTCTTTATAGTTTTATTTTTTCTATTAATCATTATCCCTCTAGATAGTGATAAGCAATTTATATTAGGTGGAATTTTGGTTGCATTTATATTTTGTATTGGCAGAATTAAAAACAAAAAAATGCAACTCATGATGATCTTAGTTTCATTACTTTGCACTTCACGTTATGTTTGGTGGAGAGCGACAACAACACTCTATTTTGATTCATATCTAGAATTATTTTTAGGTTCATTGCTATTTATCGCGGAGCTTTATTCACTCACCATTTTATTATTCGGTTATATTCAAACATATTGGCCATTACAAAGAAAAATAGAGCCATTGCCAAAGAATACTTCATTATGGCCAACTGTTGATTTGTTTATCCCTACCTATAATGAACACATTGATATTGTTAAAGATACGGCACTTGCTGCTCAATGCATCGAATACCCTAAAGACAAATTAAATATTTATATATTAGATGATGGAAAACGAAGTGAATTCCGCCAACTCGCAGAGGATATTAATGTTGGTTATATCATCCGTCCTGATAATAGCCATGCAAAAGCAGGAAACCTAAACCACGCATTAACAAAAACCAGCGGTGAACTGATCTGTATTTTTGACTGCGACCATGTTGCAACTCGGGTGTTTTTACAAGCAACTGTAGGTGCCTTCTTAGCAGATGAAAAACTCGCTCTAATACAGACCCCGCATTATTTTTATTCTAAAGATCCTTTTGAACGTAATTTAACAGCAGCCAAAAGAGTCCCACATGAAGGAGCCCTTTTTTATGGGCCAGTACAACAGGGTAATGATAATTGGAATGCTGCGTTCTTTTGTGGTTCATGTGCAGTTATTCGCCGTAGTGCACTCAAAGAGACAAACGGATTTGCAGTTGAAACGGTTACTGAAGATGCTCATACCGCCCTTAAATTACAGCGTAAAGGCTGGAATACGGCATTTTTAAATATTCCACTTTCTGCTGGCTTAGCGACTGAAAGATTAACTTTACATATTAATCAACGTATCCGCTGGGCTAGAGGAATGACACAAATATTTCGTATTGATAATCCACTGCTTGGCAGAGGACTAACATTTGTACAACGCATTTGTTATTTAAACGCAATGCTACATTTCCAATATGGATTACCTAGAGCTATCTTCCTCTTATCGCCACTCGTTTTCATTTTATTTAGCCTAAATATCATTTCATCATCGGCTACTTTAATATTTTCCTACGCCTTACCTCATTTGATCACATCAAACTACGTGAATTCAAAACTGGTTGGTCACTATCGTTATTCATTTTGGGGGGAAATTTATGAAACAGTCATGGCATTTCATTTAATACCACCAACCTTAATGAGTTTAATATCCCCTAAACTGGGCAAATTTAACGTCACAGATAAAGGCGACCTGACAGATAAAAATTACTTTGATCATCGTGCTGTCCGTCCACTGATTATTGTCGCTTTACTCCTATTATCTGGAATTAGTATTGCCTCCTTTAAATGGATTGTAGGTATCTATAAAGACATTGACGATGGCGTCATCATTATCAATCTTACCTGGGCTATTTATAGTTTGCTGATTGTTTTAGCATCAATCTCTGTGGCAAAAGAAACGAAACAATTACGTCGTGCTACTCGGGTTCCAGCATCAATTCCTGTTACTGTATGCTTTGCTGATGGCAGTCATATTGAAACTCACTCAATAGATTTATCCATGAGTGGCGCAAGACTTCATTTCCCCCTTGAGCATCACCATAAACGAGGGGTTATCACACAAATTGCAATTGGAATCGGTAAGGAAAGTGCATTAATTCCCATTAAAAAAGCTTGGGTTGACGAGCAAAAACTACGTCTAGAATTTGATCATTTAACCAATACGGTCCGGCGAGATGTTGTACGTGTTGTTTTAACTCGTGCAGATGCTTGGTTTTCCCCTCTTAGTCCTACTGATAAGCCATTAAGATCGTTTATAGATGTCCTGCAATGCGCATTTGAATTATTTATTATCCGCAGAAATAAAAAAATATTGGATAACTCGATTCTTCTTTCAAAACAGAATAATGAAGAGCGGCAACATGTTTAACTATCTTAAGCTTTTGCTTATCGCCTATACATTACTGACCCATACTACGGCTATTTTTGCTGTAGAACTTAGTGATGAAAATAATAAATTGCCCTCTCAATTAGCATTTTTATTAGATGATAATTTAGCGAATAACACAGAGGCGATTGAGACTACAGCAGAAGAAATTTCATTAAAAAAAATGGGATTAACGCATGGTGTCACTTTAAATGGCGATACTCTGCAATCAGGGATCAGTTTCACGCTCCCTTATGATTTTATTGCAACTCATGCAGAAATGCAGCTCGTCCTTTCCATCGATAGCGCTGAGAATATTGAAAAAGATAACTTACAGGTCACTTTAAATGATCAATCGTTAGGTGCAATACCGCTATCTCAAATTGGCAAAGATGAGGCTATTTTTACTTTTAAAATAGCAAACACAGTTTTATCCTCAAAAAATAACCTTAATTTTCAAATTATTAGCAATGATGACATTATTAACAACGAATGGACATGTCAGCGCCCAGATCTAAAAAATGTAACTCTCAAAATATCACCTTCAAGCATTATGGCGATGCAAGGGATACTCATGAATACACGAAAATCCCTAATGGACTTCCCTCGACCCTTTTTAGATCCGCTAAAAATTAATAAAAACGAACTCGCGTTTGTTTATTCCGCCTCGCCTAATCCAGATATTTTAGCCGCCTCAGCAATCGTTGCTTCTATTTTTGGGATCAAAAGCGAAGAAAAAGAGAATCACTTTCATGTTTATTTGGACCAAATCCCTGAAAAGCATGCTGTTTTATTTACAACAACCAATGAAATGATTGCGGGTTTATCCTTTGCGCATTCCGATGGTCCGCATTTAAAAATTATTGATAATCCTATCAATCAAAAATATAAAATTTTAGTCGTAAGTGGGCGTAATGCAGAAGAGTTACGACAAGCAGCTTACCAGCTTTTCACTGAGGATTTACCCGATGGCGATAGCGACCATTTACACGTTCCCGCTTATCGTTCTAAAAATCGATTAGCTTATGATGCCCCTAATTGGCTCCCACTCAAAAAATCTATTCCTTTTAGCCAAATAATGAAAACGAATGATGCGTTGCAATCTCGACTGTTTTTACTGGAGGAAAAGAATATTACTTTTCAAGTTCCTCCTGATACTTTCATGTTAACGGGGAATAAAATCCCAGTACAAATCAATTATTCTTTCGATAAAAAAAATTGGGTAGATATGAATAATTCGATATTAACAATTGCCCTAAACTATCAATTTTTAAAAAATATTTCTGCTCATAAAAACAGTGTCATTACTGCAATTACTGATTTCTTCGGTCATAATCAAAAAAACAGTACTATGCTCTACCTTGATAACTCAGGTTTGATTGGTGAAAATAAACTCAGCTTTTACTTCAATATTAAGACCGATGAAAATATCGCTTGTGACATTATCAATAATGCGAGTTTTGTTAATCAAATACTCACAAACTCAACTATTGATCTTAGCGATGCATCTCATTTTGGCGAGTTACCTAATACACATTGGTTTTTAAATGGATTATTTCCATACACTAAATATGCAGATCTCTCAGATACCGTTCTGTTATTGAACAGACAACCGGAAAAAGAAGATATTGTTTTAATGTTACAACTCATGGAGAAATCAGGTCGTATTACTGGTTTTCCCGTTAGTCATTTAACTATACTGAGTGATACTCAAAAATCACATAGTAAATTAAAAAATTCAAATATCATTGTTATTGCTAAAATAAAAGACATTCCAGCAGTAACATCGCTCATGAAAGGAACCTCCTATCACTATAGCAATGGAAATCTAAATATTATTTCACCTTCGTTATTCAAAAAAGTAAAACTACTGCTTTTAGGTGAGTGGAAAAATCAATTCGAAATAGTGAGTGATTTTCTATCAAATACTCATCAGTGGCGAGGCATACTCAGTTTTCAATCTCCATGGTCTTCAAATAAAGTTGTGACAATTTTGACTGCAACAAATACAGAACAGTTAAATAAGCTTTATAATGATATCAAAAAATCGGAAAGACAGCCGCTCGATGCGGGTGACATTCTCTTATTCAGTGACGCTGACAGTATTAAAAACTTAAGCATTAATCCATCATTTTTATCTGGAGAACTTCCTCCGCATAGATTAGTTCTATGGTTTTTTAGCCAACATTTATTCTTATTAATGGTTATATTGTTTAGTTCATTATTATTCATTAGCTTCTATTTATATAATAAATTTAAACAACATGAATCCAAACGTCTGACAAAGGTGAAAAGGGAATATGAAAGTTAATTTATTAATAAACACACTTATCACTTTGTTATGTGGAACATATTCATTATCAATATTGGCTAATTCATTAGAAAATGAAGTCGCCATCAAAATGCTTTTAGAAAAAGCAAATTATTGGCATAGCAAATCGAATTATCCTCTTGCTTACGATGCTTTATACAAAGTTTTTGCCATTGAACAATATAACATCGAGGCATTATATTTAATGTCCCATTACAAAATTCAACAGGGAAAAAAACAAGAAGCTATCCTCTGGATCAATAAATTAAAAAAATATTCTCCGAATGATCAGAGAATAGTCAAGCTCATGCGCCTCGATCCCCATAAAGATATCTCGCCTGAATCCTTACAACAGGCTCGTGAATGGGCGAAAAATGGTCATATCAAGCAAGCTATACAAGCTTACGATAAGCTATTTGCCAATCATCCACCTACTGGTGATCTTGCATTAGAATACTATGAAACACTCGCTGGCAGTAAAGCGCATTTAGATAAAGCGATTTTAGCATTAACCGAAAGAGTACAGCACTCCCCTTCTGATTTTAAAGCGCAACGTATTCTAGCGACTGTATTAACCTATCAGGAAAAAACACGACGCGAAGGAATACAAAAACTCTTTCAAATTGAAAATAAAAATGAAGTTGTGATTCATTCACTTAAGCAGGCTCTACTTTGGCTGCAACCTAATGAACAGGATTTACCCCTGTATCAGAATTTTATTAGTTTATCGCCAAAGGATGATAGCGTAATGGAGTATTATCACAGTCGTGTTGGAAATAACGAGACCCTTTCAGGATTTTCCTTACTAAATAAAGGGCACATTGCTCAAGCTAAACAGAAATTTACCGCTGTTTTGATGAAGGATCCTAAAAAAGTTGATGCTATCGCAGGACTTGGTTACGTGGCATTACATCAAAAAGATTACCAACAAGCAGAAAAACTACTGACTGAAGCGGCAAATAACACAAAAGAACATAAAAAAACACAATGGCTAAAAGATGCTCAAAATATGGGCTATTATTCAGCAATCGATACTGTGAAACAATTAATACGCAATAAGCAGTATGATAAGGCATTGATATTAATCAATGAAACTCATGCCAGTGATACACAACAACTCATCACCCTTGATTTATTTCGCGGACAACTTTATCGAGCAAAAAAAGATTATTCCAGTGCAGAATCACTGTATCAGCAGCTTGATAAAAAATACCCTAATAACAAATTAATAAAAGAGCAGTTAATTTGGGTGTTTGCAGAGCAAAAAAAATATGCTGAATTTGAACAATTACTACAGTCATTACCGCCTGCTGAGCGTCATGCTTACCAACAAAAAATAGATACCAGTGAACAACACCGACAAAGTGCGGCAAAGGCGCTCGATAACGGTTTAATCAGTGAGGCTGAACAGATTCTTAAGAACGCCCTTGTGAAAGCGCCTCAAAATGCTTGGTTAACCTTAGACTATGCTCGAGTGTTAATGAAAAAAGGTGAGCTCGAAAAAGCCAATGCCATGATGAATAATCTAGTTGCTAACTATCCGTCAGCAGCAACTTGGCATAGCGCTCTCATTTGGGAATCTGAACAGAACCAGTGGAATAACGTACTCATTTTAATTAATAAAATTCCGACTGAATTTCAGAGCGATGAAATCATCACACTCAAAAAACGGGCTACATTAAATAAGCAAATCGATATTGCTCAACATTACATTGATAATGGCAACTATAATGCCGCTTTAAATACATTGAGACATAATATCAACACATTACCAGATAATCCCAGTGATATTGGCCGTCTTGCTCAGCTATATATGGATGCCGGCGACAACCAACAAGCCGTTAATATTATTCGTCAAAATTTATCAGCAACCCCCCAGGGAAACTTAAAAGATTATACACAGCAGATTCTTATTTTACGTCGCTTAGGTTACTACTCTGAAGCAGAAAGCTTAATGAATACCCCTGCTTTACTGAGCGCGATGAGTGAAAAAGAAATCAGCAATATCAGAATAAGCTATCTCAGTGAACAAGCGGACTCATTTCGTGAAAATGGCTATTTGAATGAAGCTTGGCAAATATTAGCACCAGAAATAAAAAATGACCCTAATAACAGCAAGTTACTCCTAAGTACAGCGCGTATTTATCAAGCCAATGGCCAATCAGACCAAGCAACCGATATTTATCGCTATATTTTGTCCATTTCCCCCAAAAACCAAGAAGCATTAATTGGTTTAGTCAACTTAGCAATTAGCAATAAAAACATTACAGAAGCGAAGAAATACTTTGCTGATATCAAGCCGACGGACCATACCGATTATATCGTTCTATCTGCACGTCTCGCGCAACTTGCAGGGGATAATAACCAAGCTATAAAATTATTAAAAACCGCACAATGGGGATTAGTTCAACCACAAAAAAATCTCACTTATTTGCCTATCAATCATCCCTTATCTGGGGAAATGCAGACTTATCGCTATCAAAATAATCGGCAAAAAGAGCAACTCAATCACATCGAAACGTTGTTGGCAGATTTGCGGCAAAAAACATCTGTATCGATAAATAGTGAAGTACAGTTTACCCGTCATTCAGGGGAGTCGGGGCTAAGTCAATTAACTGAGCTCAAAGAAACAGTCACACTCTCACTACCATTATTTGATGATGTGAAATTAGCCCTAAATGTTTCGCCCTCGATGATGAGCTCAGGTAAAACCCCCGCAGAAAATGCCAGTCTAGTGGGGAGTGGTGCTTTGACGCGCGCGAATAGACGTAGCTTGGTAGAAAGTGATTTGCGAAATGATTTACATGCCGATGAGATTAATGAGCGTGCAATACAAGGCTTAGAATCAAGCATAATGCTCAAAGGTGATAACTTCCAATTCGATTTCGGGCATACCAATAGCGATGGCGTAATTGTTTCTTTGGTGGGAGGGGCAGAATGGATGCTCGAAACGTCACCAAACAGTCGGTTAACTTTTGGTGCAGAGCGAAGAGCCGTTACAGACAGTCTCCTTTCCTATAGTGGACTCATAGATAGCACAACAGGGAGAAAGTGGGGTGCAGTCACCCGTAACGCCGTTTCAACGCAATATGCTTGGGATGACAGCCAATATGGTGCATATGCAAAAGTGGCCATTAATAAATATATTGGTACACAAGTGCCTAATAACCAATCCATTGATTTAAATACGGGCACTTACATTTATGGCATAAATAAAAAGGATAAATCATTAAAGTTTGGCGCGAACGTTCATTATATGGGATTTGATAAAAACCTAAATCACTATACCTTAGGGCAAGCAGGTTACTTTAGTCCTCAAAGATATATTGCGATTTCTTTACCCGTTTCTTATGAACAAACGATAGATAAATTATCATTAAAATTAAACTCTACATTAGGCTATCAATCATATTCTTCTAATAGCGCGGATTATTATCCCACTGATAAGCGATATCAGGCAGAGTTAAAAAATTATTCTCAGAATGATGAATATATAGATTACATATATGAAAAATCCAGTGAAAAAGGGTTCAGTTACTCCATTAATTTTGACACTAATTATAAAGTTTCACCATCGTCATTTATCGGCGCTAATGTAAGCTACAATACTTTTGGTAATTACAACGAAACAAAAGCAAATATTTACTTTAAATATTTATTCGACAACGATATACTAGGAAAATAAAAATGATCTTTGACCAAGATAGTTATCTACAGCGCGGTTATAAGACAGGCTGGCATGATTTAATTAATTTTTTATTTATTGAATTTTCATCTGGCGAAACCAATGAAGGTTGTAAAACATTAAGAAAAATAGGACAACAACTTGGTGAGTTACATACTATTGAAAACTCAAATACATTAAGTCAGCTTGAGAAAAACATTAATACTGTTTTAGAGATGTTTAATTGGGGCTTTGTGAAGATGGCCCCCGCAAATAGCGAGTTATTAATTATGCATTGCGCATGGCCTCATGCACCAACATCTGTAAATAAAAAATGGCGAAGAGCTAGTGCTAGCATTTTAGAAGGGCTTTATACTCAGTGGTTAATAACCCAAGGTGGTAATAAATCAGTTCCCGTTTTATGGAATGAAAATGCCACTGAGGATATATTTATTTTTCGTTATGCTTTATTTAAATAAAGAAAAACGCTCATCGTTATGTTTGACATTAAAAAAAACCTATTAGTTAAAAACAAAGCTATTCCATTAAATTCAATTACAAATCAAGCAGTCATGATGCTGCTGATTAATAAATATGGAGAAATAGTTTACGCTAGTGAACTTTTTTTAACGCATAACCACTATACCCATGATGAAATCATGGGATATAAAATAAAAATAAAAACGGACCATTTTATATTAGAAAAGAATAATAGTCATGATATTTTCCGTTATAACGACTTTGAAAAGGAACTGTTTTTTATAAACAAAAACAATAAAAAGCTAGTGTTTATCACGAAACTAATAAAAACAAATATAAAGGGAGATAGCCAATTTAGATATTGCATAACATTCGTTGAAGTGACTAGATTAATAGCGAACAACAATAAATTACTTTTCCAAGTTAATCATGATTCTTTAACAAAGGTACTCAATAGATATGGATTTTATAAAAAAGCAAATGAAAAGATAAAATCAATAAAAAATAACATAGAAAGCTTTTACTTAGCAATTATTGATATTGATGGCTTTAAGCGTGTAAATGATACGTTAGGTCATCAGTACGGTGATTACTTATTAAAGAAAATGGCCACAAATATTAAAAAACTTTTGCCTAGCGACGCCATTTTAGCTCGGCTTGGTGGGGATGAATTTGCATTAATGATTAATAGTCATCAAAATGCCGATTACATCTTTTTAAACCTAGTTAATCGTATGAATTGCTATTCATACCGTTACTTAGCCATAAAGATATCCAATATAAGTATTAGTATCGGTGTTGCTCAATATCCACTACATGGATCCCATTTAAAGGTATTATTGAAAAATGCTGATATTGCTTTATATCAAGCCAAAAAACTAGGAGGCAATCAAACAAAAAGATATCTTTAAACCCGCTATCTAATTATTGCTATTAGAAAGCTAAAAAACTGTGCTCGTTGAGAACCATTTCAACCAGAACAAATTATAATAAATATTTTATTTACTAAGGATTATTTATGTTAAAAGCAGTAATACCTGTTGCGGGTTTAGGTACTCGCATGCTGCCTGCAACAAAAGCAATACCTAAAGAGATGTTACCCCTTGTAGATAAACCTATTATACAGTACATAATAAAAGAATGTTATATGGCCGGTATCAATGAAATTATCTTTGTTACTCATTCATCTAAACATTCCATTGAGAATCATTTTGATACTTGTTTTGAGTTGAAATCATTGTTAGAACAAAAAGGAAAGCAGCAATTATTAAATGAAATCGAGGGCATTTGCCCCAAAAGTATAAAGATAATGCATGTGAGACAAGGCTGTTCAAGTGGCTTAGGACATGCAATATTATGCGCAAAGCCATTGATTGGTGATAACGACTTTATCGTTGTATTGCCCGATGTCATTATTAATGAATATGACTGTAATTATGAATCTGATAATTTACCTGAAATGATTGACCGTTTTTACTCAACAGGCAAAAGTCAGATATTAATTGAGCGAGTCAATATAGAGCATGTGGAAAGTTATGGTATTGTCGATTGTCACCGAAGCGGTGACGAGAGTGACCGCTTTCATGATATCTCCGCAATTATAGAAAAACCAAAAAAAGATAATGCTCCATCAAATCTCGCTATTGTTGGTCGTTATATTTTAAGTAAACATATTTGGCCATTATTAGAAAAAACACCTATTGGGGTAAGTGGTGAGATCCAGTTAACAGATGCGCTTTCAATGTTACTGAAAACACACGCGATTGAAGGTTATCATATAAAAGGACGTTCTCATGATTGTGGTGACAAAATGGGGTATATGAAAGCATTCTTTGAATATAGTCGACAGCATCAAACTTTTGGTTATCAGTTTCATCGTTGGATAAAAGATCATGTGGAAGTTATCTAGTTATATGAATATATTCATACGATAACTCTTTTATGAATCAACTAAATCCAATCAGCAGTCTGATTTTCAATTTAACGTGCGAGTATAGATATTACTTTCTATTTTTTTGATAGTTAATTTAAAAACTATATTTTCATAAAATCAGGATTGGATTTTCATCATAAAAGAATAACTAACTTATTAATAATAGAGTTTATTTTTTCTATTAGTGCAAACTATTGCTAATTATAAGAGATATGTTTTGTTACTAGATAAATAAGCACGCCAATGAGTGAAAATCTTGTTTATTATAAAGTAAATAGACTAGCTTGAGATTTCATAATGAATAAGTTTAGTTATCAGTTAAGTCAACAATAATTCATAAAAGTGGTTATCTCATTGTGTCGTTAAGTTAACAACTTTTCATTTAATGTTATTAATGGACTATTTTAAAAAATTCATAAAATAACAAATCATATTTTATTTTAAATGACAGCAGAGGCAAAAAATGAACATTAGAGATCTTGAATATTTAGATGCATTAGGAAAGTTTCTTAACTTTAAAAAGGCCGCACAATACTGCAATGTTGCTCAACCAACACTAAGTATTCAAATCGGAAAGCTTGAACATTATCTAGGGTGTTTTTTATTAGAAAGAACAACACGTCGAGTTAATTTCACACCATTAGGACTACAAATTTTAGAGCACAGTAAAATTATTTTAAAAGAAATAGAGGAAATTAAAAAAATCGCTCAACAATCAACAAACAATAATGTAAAAATATTCCATGTTGGTATTTCTGATTCATTACCAGAGTATTTTATTTCTTATATTACCGAAGCTGTCTTAAGTAGTGATCCTAGCATCAACTTAAACTTAACTATTGATAAATCTGAAGTACTTTTTTCACAATTGGAATCTATGTCTTTAAATTTACTGATTGTTTCATCAACAAAATGCCCTGATAACTTTATCTCAGCTTCATTGATTAATTTTCCCGTGAGCCATCAAATGGCAATTCTTAAAGCAAATAATGAACAGCCAACAAGCATTCTAGGCTCATACTCGGAAATCAAATCTAAAATTTGTTTTAGAAATGGAGATAAAAATATGGATAATTACTTACACATTGGCAACTTAATCAATGAATCTATAGACGCTTTATCGAAAAAGAATCATATCGCCTAACCCCTTTTATTTAAAAGAAGCGTACTTAATATCGAACATGACATTTCGATATTAAGTACGCTTTAACTGAAAATATTCGAATAATTTTTAACCACACATTAGCAACTTTTTGTTAACCTATTTCGTTATTCTCACTTACCCACTATTCAACAAACAAGCCTATTTGAAATATAGGAAAAGTACTTTTATATCTATTTTATGGGATAAAAGGGAACCTAAGTAGTGTAAAATTTTATCAAAAACTAATGTAATTTTTAAATTTATTAAACAATTAATGAATTTTAACTACATGAATATAAAGATAATTATAAAAATAAAGCTTATTTCATTAAGATAAAAAACACTACAATGATCACATTATTATCATAAATCTTCAGTTTCAACGAAAAGTACCAGTGATTCTTTCTAAAATCTCTTTCCTATCTTCAAAGAACAGGCTTCAATTAAGAAACACAAAATAAACATAAAATTAACATAACTTAGATGCCAGCGAACCTATGTACCCAATTATACGCCGGCGCTCTTTGTGAGATAACGAGGTAGACATGAAACCAGAAGATTTTCGCTCAGATGCCAAACGTCCATTCACTGGCCAAGAATACCTAAAAAGCCTGCAAGATGGCCGCGAGATTTATATTTATGGTGAGCGTGTAAAAGATGTCACCACTCATCCTGCATTTCGTAATTCAGCCGCTTCGATAGGACAGTTATATGATGCACTCCATGATAAAGCAACTCATGACCAGCTTTGCTGGGGAACCGACACCGGAAACGGCGGCTATACCCACAAATTCTTCCGCTTCGCCAAAAGTGCCGATGAATTACGCCAACAACGCGATGCAATTGCCGATTGGTCACGCCAAAGCTATGGATGGATGGGACGCACTCCAGACTATAAGGCGGCATTCGCCAGTTGTTTAGGCGCTAACCCTGAGTATTACGGCCAATTTGCTGACAATGCGCGTCATTGGTACAAACGTATTCAAGAAAGTGGGCTGTATTTTAACCATGCGATCGTTAATCCACCTATCGACCGCCATAAACCCGCCGATGAAGTAAAAGATGTCTACATCAAACTGGAAAAAGAAACTGATGCAGGTATCATCGTCAGCGGCGCAAAAGTGGTCGCGACCAACTCGGCTTTGACTCACTATAACTTTATCGGTTTTGGTTCCGCACAAGTTATGGGAGATAACCCTGATTTTGCATTGATGTTTGTCGCGCCAATGGATGCCGATGGAGTGAAACTCATTTCACGCGCATCCTATGAATTAGTTGCAGGTGCAACAGGCGCACCTTTTGACTACCCATTATCAAGTCGTTTTGATGAAAATGATGCGATATTAGTGATGGATCATGTTCTGATCCCTTGGGAAAACGTCTTAATTTATCGTGATTTCGATCGTGCACGTAATTGGGCTGTACAAGGTGGTTTTGCACGTTTATTCCCATTACAAGCTTGTGTACGTTTAGCTGTCAAACTAGATTTTATCACTGGCTTATTACAAAAAAGCCTTGAATGTACAGGCGTTATCGATTTCCGAGGCGTACAAGCAGACTTAGGTGAAGTGGTTGCATGGCGTAATTTATTCTGGTCACTGACCGATGCAATGACTTCAGAAGCAAAAGCGTGGGAAGGCGGTGCATATTTACCAGATACTCAAGCGATTCAAACGTATCGAGTAATGGCACCAATGGCCTATACAAAAATTAAGAATATCATCGAAAGTAACGTAACGAGTGGTTTGATATATCTACCTTCTAGCGTGAAAGACATGAACAATCCAGAAATTGATAAGTATCTGGCAAAATATGTGCGTGGCTCTAACGGCATGGATCATGTAGAACGTATCAAGATCTTAAAACTCATGTGGGATGCGATTGGTAGTGAGTTCGGTGGACGTCATGAACTGTACGAAATTAACTATGCAGGTAGCCAAGACGAAATTCGTCTGCAATGTCTACGACATGCATATGGTTCAGGTAACATGAAGGCAATGACCGATATGGTTGACCGCTGTCTGTCTGATTACGATCAGCATGGCTGGAAACGCCCACATTTACATAACAACAATGATATTAATCAGTTAGATTCGCTGCTGAAGTAATCGGCAGCAGGAGGTCAATATGTCTTTAGAAAATGAACATCGCCTACGTTTCAGAGATGCGATGGCAAGTCTTGGTGCAGCCGTTAACATTGTCACCACGGATGGTACTGCCGGTTGTTGCGGTATTACGGCAACAGCAGTCTGTTCCGTCACGGACACGCCACCCACTTTGATGGTATGCGTTAACCGCAACAGTGCTATGAATGCGGTCTTTCAAGAAAATGGCCGCCTGTGTGTCAACGTGCTTAACCATGAACAAGAAGAAATGGCTTGCCACTTCGCTGGAATGAAAGGCTCGACGATGGAAGAGCGTTTTGCTTGGAGTGTCTGGGATAGAGGTATTTTGCAGCAACCACTCTTGAAAGATGCTCTAGCGAATCTAGAAGGCGAAATTACCCAAGTGCAAGATATTGGTACACATTCTGTTTACTTGGTTGAGATAAAGCAGATTATTGTAAGAGAAGAAGGTCATGGGTTAATTTACTTCAAGCGTAAATTCCACCCTGTTATGCACCAAGTACTAGCAGTCACTGCATAACCTTTATTACAATAATGAATCAACGAGGCACCGTATAGCACGGTGCCTTTTTTATATGATTCACATTCCCCCTCCTCCCTCTCCCTTACGCATTTAACCATGCCTATGCGAGTTCCTTACCTCTGAATTAATGCTGTCACCCCTCTATCGGTCGGGGATACACGCTAATTCGCAATCAATTCGTCCATTATTCATTGTGCCTAGCTATATTTTTAATATCCCAACAAAAATTATGTAATTATATCGCCTGCCTAAATGTAAATTACCTATGTTTATAATTTTTTATAATCAATATGTTAGTACAAACTCGCCTTTTAATGTTAATGATTAGTTAATTAATTGAATGATAATAATTATTATTTACAATCGCATTACCAATTAACTTTAAATAATAATCGTCATGAATAAACATTCCATGAGGCCTGTTTCTCGACTTCTTAAATTAATTATTGGTGTTAGTCCGTTTATGGCAAGCGGAATGATGGTTGCTTACGCTGAAACCCAAGTCTCAACTCAAGACATAACGCAATTAGGCCCACTAAAAGTTTCAGCAAAATCACAAAAAGAGTTGGATGCCGAGTTCCCTTATTTACAGCTCGGCTCTTCCTCTTATATCGATGGAAAAACAGTTGAAAGATTTCGAGGGAATTCCTCCGCTGATTTCTTACGTGGCGTCAGTGGGGTGCATCTAGGTGATATTCGTAACGGTGGCGCCCTTGATGTTAATATTCGGGGTCTACAAGGTCAAAGCCGCGTGCCTATTATTGTTGATGGAACACAACAATCAATCGATGTTTATCGAGGCTATGCGGGTGTACAGCAGCGGAGTTATTTAGACCCCGATTTGATTAGTCAAGTTAGCATCGACAAAGGCCCTACGCTTGCCACTGATGGGGCTGGCGCTATTGGTGGAGCAGTGCGTGTAACCACATTACAACCCGCTGACGTGATCCCTAAAGGCGAAACGTTTGGTGTTCGTTTAAGAGGTGGGATGGCAAATAATACCGTTTCAGAACGCTCAGGGTTTTATACAAAAATCAAAGATAGCGACGATGCAAATCAATGGCCGAATATGAACAGTCGATTCGGCAGTGTAGCGATGGCAACTGACCAAGATCGCTACCAACTCCTTGCAGCTTACGCTTATCGTAAACAGGGTAACTACTTTGCTGGTAAGCATGGTGCTGATCGCTACGAAAAAGCACATTATTCGACAACTGGCGGCACAGGAATGACGACAGCCGCAGTGATCGAAGCGTTTCCTGCTGGTAAAGAGGTACTTGATACACATAGCCGAAGTGAGTCTTGGCTGCTCAAAGGGATGGGGGAGCTAACTGAAAATCAAAAACTGGAGCTGATTTATCGCCGTTATGACGCAAGTTGGGGGGAAATTATGCCTTCAATGATTATGGCCCCGAACAGCAAAGGTGAATCAACACAGTTTGTTCCTAGTAAAATAACCATTGATGCTTTATCGGCAAAACACAATTTTAACCCTGATAATGACTGGCTCAACCTCACATCGGAGTTTTGGTATACGCGCTCAGTGAGCCGTATGTACAATGCCAACATCGGTAATGTTCCTGTGTTTGATTTATCAACAGAACAGCTACCTGATCCACAAAATGAAGAGTACAAACAAGGCTTATTATCGGATATTCGAGCTGATCGCTATGGCGTTAACTTAACCAATCGCTCTACGTTTGAAAGCCGTTTTGGTGAATTTAATTTAACCCTTGGCGGTTCTTTTCAACATGAAGATACAGGACCTAACTCCCCTATTTTAAAAGAAAATTTGCAGAAAAACCGTTTCTTACGTAGCGGCGTTCGCAAAGAGTACAGTCTTTCCAGTTCGTTGGAATATAAACCCGTAAACTGGCTAACACTTCAAGTTGGTGGTCGCTATACCGAATATAATGTGCGAGATAGAAATAGTACCGCTTACGCGGCAAAATCACGTACTCAAGAATATACGTTTGCCCGCCTGAAAAAGAATGGGGAATTTTTCCAAAAATGGCCCGAAAGTTGGTATATGGAATGGTGGCCTGATGAACAAGGTCATTACACCTTGGACTCATTAAAAAATACACCTTATGCCAATAGTACCCTAGGCGATAAATATGATTTCGATGACTTTGAGCGCGATCCTCGTCCACCAGAGCAAGCTATCTTGAAAAAAGAAGTCACAACCGAATACGCTTATACCAAACCAATGGAACGTCATGGACGCGACTTTAGCCCACAAGTCGGTATTGCATTTCATTTAGATGACACTAGCCAGTTATATGTGAAATATAGCGAGGCCGTTAAAAATCCAAGTATTTTTGAATCAACTCTTGGCAATTGGACTTCTGTTCCTGCGGCTGATTTAAAACCCGAAAAAAATAAAGTTTTGGAGATCGGGGCTTCCACCGTCCAACATTCAATGCTAACAAGTGATGATAAGATGGCTGCGAAAGTTGCTTGGTTTAAAAGTGATTTGCACAATATGATCACGCGTGGTTACCATCCAAATAATTCATCATGGCTTATTGAAAACGTCGACCTGTATAAAACTTCAGGGATCGAATATCACCTCTCTTACGATCAGGGTCGCTTCTATGCGGATGTCTCTGGAAACTACTACTTAGAAGCAAAGACTTGTGACGCCACAACCGCGAGTCGTATTCGTGGTTATGCCTATGGTGACCCAAACACACCTAATTGCGTCAATGGTGGCTTTGGTACTTCATTAGTTAATTTGACTAATCCCCCCAAATACACGATTAACACTACACTTGGCGTAAGATTATTAGAGGAGCGTAACTTAGATATTGGCGTGCGCCGTATTTATAATAGTGGACCAACGCATAAATTGAACCAGAATTGGCATACAGTGGGTATGACAGGAACACAATTAATTTATTTGTCGACAGTCACCTACGATGCCTATGCGAACTATCAGTTTAATCCAAATGCAGAACGGTAACTAACTTAACCAACGAATATTATGTTGATCCAATGGCATTGAGTTTAATGCCTGCTCCTGGACGAACCTTCACGGTAGATTTTACTTATCGATTTTAATGTCCCTCTCCTGCCTTTATAGGCAGGAGAGTTTTAAGCCTGACTTAAGCGGCTTCTTCTGTTTTCAATCGTTGCATATAACGGTAATGTGAAAAGGTAACCAGCAATGCGACAAAAGCGATACCAGCCCCCAACATAAAGCCGCCTGAATACCCTATTGCAGCGGTCAATCCCACGAGCATCATTGAACTCGCTAATTCACCAATATCACGAGTGCTTTGCACTGCGGTCATATCTGTGCCTGCTTGATGGTAACGTGATGCAAACTGCATGCCTGCGGTCATAATAGCAACAGAGGTAATACCTGCTGACAAGGAACCAAGAACGATACATGTCGCCACTAACCCCATCATCACACCATTCACTGATTGCACCATCCAAAGTAAAGAGGATAGCAGTGCAAACAGTAAACCGAATGAAAAGGCCCGCCAAACACCTATCTTACCAATCAGCCATGCGCCACCGCCGCATCCTAATATCAAGGTTACCATTCCACCAGCCATCCCCATTTTGCCGATCTCCGCTAAAGACCAGCCTGCATCATTGAGGAATAGTTTAGCCAATCCAAACCCTGAAACAGCAGTGACAGCGGATAACAGTGTTAATAATAATAATCGAGGAGCACCACGCCGTTTAAAGGTGTTTAACAGACTTGCTTTTTCAGCGACAACGCTTGTCTGTGTTTTTTTCAGTGGGCATACCACAATAAACAATAAGCTCAATAATGGTACGCACGCCAAAATTGCCAATGACATATGTTGGCCTAAAGAGTCGCTCATCATCATCAAGCCTGCGCCGCCAATAAAAAAGCCAGCCATCACCCCCGCTATCTGTATCGCATTAATTTTAGATAGCATTGCGCTATTGACTTGCTCTGCCGCCATTCCATCTGTGGCAATATCTTGGGTTGCACTCGCTAAAGAGGAAAGACAAAGTAATGCTACACACGCGATAGCATTTTCCACAGAAAACCCAATCACACTGAGTGAAAACATGCTCACAGTGACCACCACTTGCATTGGAATGATCCAACTTTTACGACGTCCTAATGTCTTTCCCCAATGGTTATCAACAAAAGGTGCCCAGAGGAATTTAATCACCCAAGGTAGTCCAACTAAGGGTAAAAAAGCTAATACACTCAGCTCACTGCCATCATGGCGTAAAAATGTCGGCAACGCATCCATTGCAACGCCCATTGGAATGCCTTGTGCAAGATATAATAACCCTAAGGTCACGACTAACTGTTTATTCTGTAATAGATCTTTCATATCCACTCCGATCACTTTTTTGTGGTGCGGACAATTTCGCAACACATACAAGTGCTAATAACAAAAATACGCCACAAAACAGCAAGATAAAATTAATTCGAGTCAAGTAGGCCGGCTGTTGCCATAGGGAACAAGCTAACGCGATGAAAAATAGCAGAGCAGATAATGAGGCAATCAGAATCAACATCTGACGTCTATGCTTAACCACCATACACATGACCCAAATGGCGCCCCAAAATAGAAAAAATACACGCATTGGCAATGAGAATGACAAGGACATCACGACAAGTAATCCGCTCGTTGACAACAACAATCCGCCACAACATCCCACTATTACCCCTGAAATAGGTGAATCTGAGTGCCGCCAGCACCACATTGCCAACCCACTTGCGACCAATACACAGCCGCTAAAGCCAGCAATAAAATGTAAAACGCTCAACACCATGTCGAGTTTCGGTAGCCATTGATATTGACCATAATGCAGTGGCTGGATACTGATAAAAGCACGAGTCCAAAATGCCTGCTCAGAAGAGTCTCGAATGCCCGTTAGCTGCCCTTTATGCAAATCGAAACGGTATTGTTCAAAATTCGCACTACTGGGTTGCCCTGCCCGCACGCCCCCCACAATCAACACGTTATCGCGGCGCATTAATATTTGAGGTGTGAATGATGGATAGGATTGTTCAAGCAATGTGAGAACTTGCTCGGGTTGGTAGCGGCCTTGTGTAGGCGGCTGGCTGGCTATCTCTCGAAAATCCCCCATCAATTGTTGCATCACTAATTGAGGATGATCAGGATTGACACTGCTTGCCAGCCCAACGGTACCTAAAGCGCCTACCCCTGATAATGCTCCCGTGACAGCAAACAGAATTAGCCATGGGTAACACCATAACCCCAACCCATTATGGAGATCATGGATCAATAAACGTAAATTTCGCCGACGCGGTATCTGCATCATGGAAGCTAGCTTACGTCGGTTAATAATAAAGCCACTGATTAAGAGTACTGCTAGTGCAAAACCAAATAGGCTGATAAAAATGCGTCCGGGGAAATCCATAAAGAGGCTCTTATGCAAAGTTACCAACCACATTGCGGGTGTATTTTGCACTAAAGGCTGGCCAGATATTGCGCTATAGCTGTTATCACATTGCCCTATTCCAAGGCAAAACGTGATCGTCGGATTAGCAGGTTGAGGTAGCTGCACTAATGTTGAGTCAGGCTGTCGTGCTAATAATTGCGATAATGGTAAGTGCTCGCCCGAAAGCGGGGCTTTATTCCACCAAAGACGCAAGGCGTCGCTGCCTAAGCTCCAAGTACCACTCAACATGATCACAAATAAAAAAACACCTAAAAATGCCCCCGCACTACGATGCAAATTAGACATCCGGCGTATAAGAGGTACCGTCATAATCCCCCCTGCCAAAACAGTATTAACAATGGAATTGGCCACCATCCATAACTGCGCAACAACATTTGCTGCCACCCTTGGGCCGTTAAACTGTAGACAAACATGACTATAGTGATAAAAACCGAAAGGAAAACAGCACCATAAAGGCGGTTTAATGGATCAACGGAAGGGTATAGCTGGGCTAATGATAGGGAGAGCACGACTCCCCCAATCAAAGTACCAATGACTGCGATGACACTGACTAATTTCATTAAAAATCAGCCTTTACCGTCAACATCACATTGCGAGGGTCGCCATAACGGTTATTCCATTGCGGTGAGAACAACCCGGAATAGTAGCGACGATCAAATATGTTATTTAGGTTAACGGCTGCTGTCCACGTTTCATCAATTTGATAACCTAAACGTGCATTAAACAGCGCATAGCCCCCTTGGCGTAAGGTGACATTGCCGTTGGTCGTGCTATAGGCACTTTGTGCTTGCATACCACCACCAACGCTCCATTTACGCTCATCCCAAGGAAGGTCATAATTTGTCCAAACCCGTAGCATATGACGTGGGGTTAAGGTGTTATAAGCATTCCCTTTATTTTGGCTATCATCACGATACTTGGTATCGGTGTAAGTATAACCAACAGAGACATCCCAAAATGGGGTAATGTAGCCAACACCTTCCAATTCAAAACCCTGACTACGAACCTTTCCACCGCTGATAAAGTAGTTATCGAAACCACCAGTTGGATGATCCGGATCTATTTGAGGGTTATTTTTAATATCTATTTGATACACCGCACCAGATAAGTTTACGCTGCCATTAAGCAACCCCGCCTTAATCCCTGTTTCCAACGTTTGCCCTTCCACAGGCTTAAGCATTTTGCCACTCCACGTTTTCGCCGTTTGTGGCTGGTACACGGTTGAATAACTGCTATACCAAGACCAATCTTTTGCAAAATCCCAAATCACACCACCGTATGGCGTGATACGGCCATTTTCCGTGAATTTAGCGCTTGGTGATTTCAGTTCCCACCAACTATCACGCGCACCAATAATCACCGTTACAGGCTCCACAACCTTAATTCTGCCCATCCCATATACGCCTTTTTGGGTCGTCTTGGTTGCTCCGGGTGAACTGTATTGGCCTATTTTAGGCTTAGGCACACTATGGGGATCCCAACGATAAACATTCACCGGAACATTCAGTGCAGGGTCAAACTCAGCGCTATACTGTTTTTCACTCGCATGAGAATAATTCACGCCCATGATCACATCATGTTTTTGCCCCCAACCTTCAACCTTGCCATTTAAGCTTGTATCTAGGCTGATTTGTTCGTTGCGGAATTTATACGCGCCTCCCATTAGCATGGCTCCATCCCCTGTTTCAGGGTCGATATTTCCCCATGCCCCCGCATAAATAAGCCTTGCATTAACGTGCTGATATTCGGTATTGAGCTTATACTGCCAATCATCGTTGATTTGGTGTTCAATGGCGGCAAAAGTACGGGTGGTATCCCATTTAAAACGATCCCAATCCACATCAAGATAGGTTTTACGAGGTAGATGTAAATCGCTGCCATCTTTCCCCATCGGCACACCTGCCATATTGGTTACTGAATCGATTGTTTGATATTGTGCTCCTACCCGCAGCAACGTGTCCGGCGTTAGGTCGGCATCAACAGTGGCATACATTAAACGCGTCTTCTGATCGGAAACATCATAGAAGAAATCTTTATCTTCCCATGCCATAACAAAGCGTCCGCGAACACTCCCCGACTCATTAAGCAAGCCACCTACATCGGCCTCACCCCGATAACGATTCCAACTCCCGGCCGTTAAGCTGAGTTTTGCCATGTCCTCTTTTGGCGCATGCTTACGCACCATATTGACTGTCGCAGCAGGGTTGCCCATACCGTGAAGCAACCCATTGGAGCCACGTAAAATCTCAACACGCTCATAGACCGCCATATCCTGTGGAGAGCTGGCCATATTACCGAGCAATGCCGGAACACCATCAATTTCAAAAGAGTCAATCTGGAAGCCGCGCACATAATAAGCGGTAGTCAACTTCACATAAGGGGCACTTGTCACCCCTGTCGCCCTTTGCATAACGTCATCAAGCGTTTGTAAGTTTTGTTTTTCGATTTGTTCACGATCAATCACACTGACCGATTGCGCCACTTCTCTTGGCTTTAAGGCTATTTTTCCTAATGTAGTGACACCCGGCTCAACATAGTCATCATCAACACTCGATAGGGTAGTGACTTGCATAACATCATGTTTAGATTGAGAGCTTTCTTCTGCCCCGACTGAAAAGGCCCACGGTGCAGTTGCCAAAAACAATGCACAGGGCGCTAATTTGAGCCCTGATAAGCGCTGAGAGTGATGAACAGACAACATTTTCTACCCTAAAAAAGTTAAATGATAATTGTTATCAATTTAGCAATTTATGGGATTGGTTACTTTCGAATGCCGGATTTTGTCTATCGCTATCCGGCAACAACTAACGTTTTTTGAGTTGATTTGGCGAGAGACCAAAACGCTTACGAAATGCAACAGAGAAATGGGCTGGGGTATAACCAACCTGATAGGCGATGGTCGAAATGTTGGCGTCATGCACCGTTAACAATTGATACGCGGTATCTAAACGATACTCCTGTAACCAACCATAAATACTATTACCAAATAACTGGCGGAAGCCTTGGGTCAACTTACGCGTATTCATGCCAACACGCTTAGCTAATACATCCAAACTTGGAGGGGATTCTAACTCTTGCATCAAAATAGCTTTTGCCATGTGTAGATTATCAATCTCACGTTGGCGTAATTTTGGGGCTGTTTGTACTGGTTCATGTAAAAAATGATGTAAACACAGTGCAGTAATTTCAGTTACCTTGGCACCTAAATAAAGTTGGTGTAACGAAGGATGGGTTGGACAAGTAAATAACTGCTGCGTCATCGCTAATACACTCGCAGGGATCGCGAAATGGCGTAGTTGAGCTTTATGAGAGGGATAGCAGCTATCAGGCAAAACTAATTGATGCTGTTCAAGCCACTCAGGTGAAATATCAATCATTGTATATTTCATTGGTTGGCAGGCGCGAAACAGGTTGCATAACTGATAGCTTTTCTGGCTGCCAGAGAGTATCAATGAGGGTGAATTCACTTCGACATTATGTCCAGAGCTGCTACGACAACCCATTGCGCCTTGATGTATGGCCACTAACTTCAGGCCTGCCTGTTGTTCTTCATCAATCCCAAGATCATGCGGGATCACAAACTCACCACGACTGATCCTGATAAAAGTACCAATCGAGTAATCTTCACGATGGGAATGAGCTTGATTAAGTTTGTCTTCAGAACACTGCTGCATGATCTTTTTCGAAACAAAGGCTATGTGCCTGCTATCTTGTCAAAGAAACAAGAAAATAACAATCATTATCATTTGCAATTTGTGCATTAAAACCTATTTGATACTGAATAGCTTAGCGTAATGTTTTGGATTAAGACGCAAAAAAAGAAATAATGTTATTAATATCATTAAGATATGTGCGCCCCATACCCAAGCGAAACTTTGGCTGATTTCATGTAGCCATGCGGCAAAGAAAGGACCAAAGGCCGCAATAATAAATCCACCAGCTTGCATCAGAGAGGTTAACGCGCCAGCGCTTGCAGGATGAGGCAAATGATCAAGAGACGTAATAATACTTAGTGCAAAACACCCACCCAGCCCTATACCGATTAAACAAACCCATAAAAAAGGCACTGAATGAGGAAATACCACTAAACCAGCAAAACCAATTGCTTGGCTACATAGCGTTACCACCAACCAAAATCGACGATCAATATTATGGGAAGCTAAAACAGGGATTAACAAAGCCGATAATGCTTGAAATACACTCAATAAAGCGACAAGTGAACCACTTTTTGCACTACTCATACCTTGTTCAATAAAAAAGGGGGCTAACCATGTTACGACTGAACCATATCCCGCATTAACAAGACCAAAACCAACCATAAGCAACCATGCTCTTGGTTTTGTTAAAAACTGCAAAACTGACCCTTTTCCAGCATGTTGATGAGAAGCTGAAGAGCGTATATTGGCAATAATGGCGAATAAAGCAAATAAAGCGGGTAATGCCATCCATGCTAAAGCGGCTTGCCAATGACCAGACTCATGAGTGCAAGATGGTATCGCTTCATGACATGAGAAATTAGCAATAAGGGGAGTTAATTGTGCACCTATTGCTCCCCCTGCCATCAACATCGCCGAATAAAGCCCTGTCATTGCGGCCATTTTTTGTGGAAAACGTAATTTAATTAATCCAGGAAAAACGGCTTGAATATAAGCGGCTCCGACACCACAAATAAAAGCCGTTATGAGCAATTGCGCACTGTCAGCAACAAATAAGCGGCATAAGGAACCGATGAACAACAATAACATTGCCAGACTAATACCTAAGCGCTCTCCCAGCCTTTGGTTAAGCGCAGGAACAATTAAGGCTCCTATTCCCATTAATAGCATAGGCAATAAGGTGAGTAATGAAATACCTTGATAAGTCATCCCCGTCGTTTGCATAATGCCATCAATCAGTGGGCCGGGGCCGGTCATAAACGGCCTTAAATTAATCCCGACCAATACGATTGTCAGTACTAAACCCAGCGATGCTGTTTGACGTTCACTCATTAATGTTGTTGTTCCCGCCAAAAAGTATAAAGTGCTGATTGCGTTTCATTTTCTGGCTTTAATTGTACAAAAGTCAGTCCGCTTTGCTGTTGTGGCTCCACTCTAAGTGCCTGTGCAATTGCTTCTGTTGATAAGCCAAATGGCTCTGCATCTTGATTTGAATAAGCGTAAATAATTCGTGAAATCCCTGCCATACGCATTGCCGCTAAACACATTGGGCATGGTTGTCCGCTCGCATAGACCACACAATCCTCTAATCGAGTGCGCTGAAGGATCTCCCCTGCTTGTCTTAAAGCCATTAGCTCTGCATGCGCTGTGGGATCACACAATTCAAGCATCTGATTAACCCCTGTTGCAATGACTTTACCATCACAAACAATCACGGCTCCGAAGGGACGGCCACCCGTTTTAACATTTTCTTTAGCCAGTGAAATTGCTTGTCGCAAAAACTGTTTATCTAACATTACTTAGCTCCTGAATTTTCAAGAATTTCAACTAGATTGTCATAACCCTTTTGCTTGGCCAACGCTAACGGAGATTTTCCTGAAGCGTCCGCTAAATTGACATCGGCGCCACCCTTGATCAATTGAGTCACAATAGCCGCATATTTTTCACTACCATCACCCAGTATGATTGCCTCTATCAGAGCCGTCCAGCCTAATCTGTTTACATGATTAACGTCGACTCCCGCATCAATTAAAGTTTGTACCGTTTTTACATGCCCGCGCTCTGCGGCAGGAATTAATGCTGTTCCACCATAGCGGTTAGTGCTTTTCAAATCCGCGCCATGGGCTAGGGTCATTTCTAAAATTTCCTGTAATCCCCTAGCCCCTGCATATAAATAAGGGGAATCTTGTATTGCATCGCGTGCATTCACATTGGCACCTTGTTCAATTAAAAATTGAGCCACCTCGATTTGATTAGCATGTGTTGCCGCCATTAAGGGAGTACGCAAACGTAAGTCTCGTTGCTCAATATCTGCTCCTTGTTGAATAGCTTGGGTAACCGCCGGCAAATCCCCTTTTTCAGCCAAAGCGACTAGAGATGATGAATTTGCCTGTGCAAATGATTTAACAATAAATATCAATGATATACTAAGAATAACTAACATATAGCCTAGCCATTTGGCTGGCAAAAATAGTGTTTTCATTGTCCCCCTCCTCTGCAATCTATTTAATCTACTGAAAATATATGCTATTTAAAAATTAAATATTCAAATGCTAGGTATCTATAAAATGAATACGTTATTAAATTTGGTCTTACTTAAAACTTTTATTGCGGTGGCAGAGACCGGCAGCTTCACTGTAGCTTCACAACATTTAAACTCGACTCAATCCACTCTGAGCCAACAGATCCAGCGCTTAGAAGCCTTAGTGGGCCAGCCTTTATTGATACGCGCCCATCGAATGCTCACATTAACTGAAACTGGTGAAATCCTGTTCAGTTATGCCAAAAAAATTATCGCACTCAATGATATGTTTTTTATGAAAATTACGGGCAATGCGGTGATCCAAACGTTACGTCTTGGTTTCCCTGAAGATTTTGCTTCTGGGCAAGTTACACCAACCCTTGCGACGTTTATGCGTGACCACCCGAACATTCGTTTAGAGGTTACCAGTGGTTTAAGCCGCCAACTTCATCAACGATACCAGCAAGGTGAACTCGATTTAATTATAGTGAAGCAACGAAAAGGTGAATTTAAGAGCCATTATCGTTGGCCAGAACCTTTATGTTGGCTAACAAGCGCTAATAATCAACATGTTAATGCCGATTCTTTGCCTTTGATTGTTTTCCCTGAAAATGGCTTGTATCGTAACGATATGTTCCGCTTACTGGATATTGAACAGCGCCCTTGGCATATTACCTATACTTGCACAAGCCTTGCTGGTATTCAAAGCGCCATTACCGATGGCCTTGGCATCAGTTTATTACCACTGCGAGCTAAGCTACCACAGCATCGTATACTGACTGCACAAGAAGGCTTTCCTGATGCAGAGGAGATGGAAATTGCTCTGCATGTCCATGGCAATTCAGAAGTGGTTTTAACGCTAGCTGAACGCCTAGCACGACAATTTGAACAACTTTGATAAAGAACATGATATGCAAAAACTCTTTGATCACCTAATCACACTAGAAAAAAAGCTACACCATTATTCAAATAGAGATAATTTAGAATTTCTTGAAAATATTCTGCACCCAGCGTTTTTAGAATTTTGCCGCTCTGGTGTGAGCGCCGATAAAACAGAGACACTTTTAGCCCTCACTCAAGCTAATAATTTATTGGAAATTCACTCCGAAAATTTCCAATGTGCACAGATAGATGCGAATACAGTGCTCATCACCTATTTAAGTTTTCAACTTGATAATGGGATACCTATTAAACAAACACTACGCTCATCGATTTGGAGCAAAAATCAGCACAACCAATGGCAGCTCCGTTTCCACCAAGGAACACCACGTTCGTTATAAATGCTTTTTTGCTGCATCGTAAACATCATTACGATGCAGCTTTCCTATGACATATAAACAAATTTCGTTTATTTACTCTATGCAATTTCATGGCTACTATTTTATTTGTTTATTAAAAATAATATCTAATAAATTTAAATAGTTAATGGAATAAATAAAAGGAATTTCAAATGAAAAGACCCCCTATTCGACCTAGCTACGCCCCTATAATTGTAATAGTGGTATACCTCATATATACCTGATACACACTGGGATCCACATTCAAAAGCATGGGAGTTCAATGATGTACAAGTTAATCATGACTTCATCCCAGCAAGCTTGCCGCCTGAAGTCAAGGATGCATTAAAGAACAATGTTTATCTTGTTTGTGGTGAAAAGAATTGTCCGTATCTTAAAGAGAAAAATTTTCAAGAATGAATGAAAGCGATCAATAGTGGTGATAAGACGGGTGCTTTAAGAATTTACAGTCAAAGATTTGCGCAATTCAGGAATATGAAAAAAAGCATGATTATGGCGAGTTTAGATAGAGCCAGAGTCGCAAGGAAAAGACAAGGTCCATGTGGTTATTCAGGGCCTATACAGTCAACAGGTATTATTGCAATGCCAGGGATATGGAGTGCGTGGAAAGATCTCCTCACAAGTATGCCAAATGAAATTACCAATACTCCCCATTCGTATACCGTTAATTTTAATAATTCATCAAACTTAGAGTCATCATTTGATGTGGGGATTAAATATCTAGTGGAATGAAAACGGTTAATACAGTGGGACCAGGAGCTTATCTTATTGAAGCTACTGGTGGTGGAACTGCAAGTATACGCATAAAATCACATTCAGTACCTATCACGGTCAGTATAAGCTTCCCTAAATAATTCATTATTTAACTATATAAAACTAAAAGAAGTACAACGTGATTTCTTTTAGTTTTTAGCATTTCGTCCATAACTTTCTAAAATATTATTTATTACTTTTTTATCCGAAAATGCCTGTCTATATCCATTTTCAGATTGTATTTCCCCTGCGATATACGTTTGAGAAATTTTATTTACACCGAAGTAAAGAGATACCTTTTTACCAATATTTTTACTCAGAAGAGAATTAAATCTTTCCGAACATTTAGGTGTTCTATTGATCTCAATATTCAAAACATAGTCATTTTTTAACTGTGAATGTCCCAATTGAAGTACAGAAACGCACTCTTTTTCTAAAATAAACTCATCATTTTCAAATTTATAGACGAGCCTATCGTTGTTACCTGTCACTGAACAACCTATTGATAAGACACCAACAATAGCGATTAAAAAATTCTGGATCCATCGACTCACTCAAATATCTCCTTTATAACAAATAAAAAATAATAACTTCCATATTAGCTTGTTATACATTTAGTTTTAGTGCTCAAAAATACAAAAATCCCCCAGTAAGATAACCCTACTGGGGGATTGATTTAGCGATTAGCTTGGTTAACCAAGCCTAAGCACAATTATAGAACGTCAACACAGTTCAGTTCTTTGAATGCTTGCTCTAAACGAACAACCATGGATTCTTGACCTTTACGCAGCCATACACGTGGGTCATAGTATTTTTTGTTAGGCTTGTCATCACCTTCTGGGTTACCCAACTGACCTTGCAGATAACCTTCGTTCTTTTTGTAGTAGTTCAGGATACCTTCCCAAGTTGCCCACTGAGTATCTGTATCGATGTTCATTTTGATAACACCGTAGCTAACCGCTTCTTTGATTTCAGCAGCGCTTGAGCCAGAACCACCGTGGAAAACAAAGTCTAGGCTGTTGTGAGGCAGATTAAATTTCTCAGAAACATAGTCCTGTGAGTTACGTAGAATTTTTGGCGTTAACTGGACGTTACCTGGCTTATAAACACCGTGAACGTTACCGAAAGAAGCCGCGATAGTGAAACGTGGGCTGATTGCGCTCAGTTTCTCATACGCGTAAGCAACGTCTTCTGGTTGAGTGTACAGCGCTGAACTGTCCATACCGGTGTTATCAACACCATCTTCTTCACCGCCAGTACAACCGAGTTCGATTTCTAGCGTCATGTCAATTTTTGCCATGCGAGCCAGATACTTAGCACAGATCTCGATATTTTCTTCCAGAGTTTCTTCAGACAGGTCGATCATATGTGAAGAGAACAGAGGCTTACCGGTTTTCGCGTAATGTTTTTCACCTGCATCTAACAAACCATCAATCCATGGCAGCAATTTACGTGCGCAGTGGTCAGTATGTAGGATCACAGGAACACCATAATGCTCAGCCATTTGATGAACATGATGTGCGCCAGAGATTGAACCCAGAATAGCGGCTTGTTGCCCTTCTGCTTTCAAGCCTTTACCCGCGATAAAAGCCGCACCGCCGTTAGAAAACTGAACAATAACTGGAGCACGTACTTTCGCTGCCGCTTCAAGTACGGCATTAATTGAGTCTGTACCGACACAGTTCACCGCTGGCAATGCGAAGTTATTTTCTTTGGCAACTGCGAAAACTTTCTGTACATCATCACCTGTGAGAACACCCGGTTTTACAAAATCAAAAATTTTAGACATTTGAAAAGGTCCTGTGTTAAACAGGCTGCCTACGCAGCCTGTTGTTCATGACAAATTAATTACGCTTTAGCACGTTCTTCCAGCATCACAACCGCCGGCAGTTTTTTACCTTCAACGAATTCAAGGAATGCACCGCCGCCTGTTGAAATGTATGAAATCTTATCCGCAATACCGAATAAATCGATAGCCGCTAATGTGTCACCACCACCCGCGATAGAGAAAGCTTCACTATCAGCGATTGCACGTGCAACGATTTCGGTTCCTTTACGGAAGTTAGGGAATTCAAAAACACCAACTGGGCCATTCCACAGAATGGTTTTAGCATTTTTCAGAATTTCAGCCAGACGCTCAGCAGACTCGTCACCTAAGTCGAGGATCTGCTCATCATCTTTAATTTTAGTACTTGATTTTAATGTCGCTTCCGCAGTTTCAGAGAACTCCGTTGCTACACGGACATCAGTCGGTACTGGAATATGGCAGTTTGCCAATAATTTTTTCGCTTCTGGGATCAGATCCGCTTCATATAAAGAACGACCAACATTATTACCTTCAGCGGCAATAAAGGTGTTTGCAATACCACCACCCACAATTAATTGATCGGCAATTTTAGAGAGTGAATCTAAAACGGTCAGTTTTGTCGATACTTTTGAACCACCGACAATCGCCACCATTGGGCGAGCAGGGTTATCCAGTGCTTTACCTAATGCTTCAAGTTCAGCGCTGAGTAGAGGACCAGCACAAGCAACTGGCGAGAATTTAGCAACGCCATGCGTTGATGCTTGAGCACGGTGAGCGGTACCAAAAGCATCCATGACATAAACATCACACAGTGCAGCATACTGTTTTGACAGCGTTTCATCGTCTTTTTTCTCGCCTTTATTGAAGCGAACGTTTTCCAAAACGACTAACTCGCCTTCCGCGATATCCACGCCACCTAAATAGTCTTTGACTAAACGAACCGGGTAATCAATCTTTTCAGCCAGATAGTCAACAACAGGTTGCAGTGAAAATTCTTCATTATACTCGCCTTCAGTCGGACGACCGAGGTGAGATGTGACCATGACTTTAGCACCTTGCTTGAGAGCAGTTTCAATTGTTGGTAATGAAGCACGGATACGTGCATCAGAAGTAACTTTGCCATCTTTTACAGGAACGTTTAGGTCAGAACGGATGAAAACGCGTTTACCCGCTAGGTCCAAATCGGTCATCTTAATTACAGACATGGTGAATCCTCTTGTTGATTCTCTATAAAGTTTTCATTAATGGCTGTGTGGGTCATAGTCTACCCTACCGTCTGTCAGCCGTTAATTAGTTGAAACCTGTTGCTGCCATCGCTAAAGTTGTATCTAGCATCCGGTTAGCAAACCCCCATTCGTTATCACACCAAACAAGGGTTTTAATTAAATGCTTACCGCTCACTCTCGTTTGTGTGCCATCAACAATCGCACTGTGCGGATCATGATTAAAATCCATCGAGACTAACGGTAATTCAGTATAGTCTACTATACCACGAAAATGTCCATGCGCGGCGCTTCGCAAGAGTTGGTTTACCGTTGCTACGCTAACATCACTGTGCACGGTAACACTCAAATCAATGGCTGTCACATTGGTTGTCGGTACACGTACCGATATCGCCTCAAAATGATTTTGAAATTTTGGAAAAATTCGCGTAATACCCGCTGCTAGCTTAGTATCAACCGGAATAATTGATTGGCTGGCAGCTCGCGTTCTTCTTAGGTCATGATGATAAGCATCGATAACAGGCTGATCATTCATTGATGCATGGATTGTTGTTACCGTGCCTGACTCAATACCGAACGCATCATCTAACAGTTTAATGATCGGAATAATACAGTTTGTGGTACAAGATGCGTTTGAAATAATTTTATCGTCAATTGTTAGACTATCATGATTAACGCCATAGACAACTGTCGCATCAAGATCATCCGAGCCAGGATGGGAGAAGAGCACTTTTTTAGCGCCCGCATCGAGGTGAGCTAAGCCATCTGCGCGAGAACCGAATGCCCCACTACAGTCAAGCACAACATCAACTCCAAGTTCTTTCCAAGGTAGCGAACTGATATCAGGTTGATGAAAGAGACGAATATTGTCATCGCAGACCTGCAACAGCGAACCGCTAAGGCGGACATCCCAAGCAAAGCGACCATGGCTTGAGTCATACTTCAGCAAATGCGCAATCCCTTCAGGGCTTGCCAGCTCATTAACCGCGACAACCGTAATTTCAGCACGTCGCCCAGACTCATATAAAGCCCTTAGTACACTCCGTCCGATCCGACCGAAGCCGTTAATCGCCACTTTTATTGGCATCCTACACCTTGAATTTCAACAAAATCACACGGCTGATAAGGATAACTGACTCACACAAACTCTACTGCTGATTTTAACGGTCAAACATCAAAAATGTGCTTCACTCGACACTTTTGAAATTTTTTAGCTTATTGACCACAGCAACTGAAACGGTTCAGCTATTTAAGAATTAGATTAAGGGATATAGACACAGAACGCAATAGTCAAAACACATGAAATGCACAAAAAAACAACGCCCCTACAGCAAAATTGATGTAAGGGCGTATTTCACTCTTTCTTACGACCCGTAATTAGGTCGTAAAATAATTACTTCAGCAATGACTTAGCAGCTTTCACTGCGCTTTCAACAGTGATACCGAACTCTTTGAATAGTTCTTCAGCAGGTGCTGATTCACCAAATGTATGCATACCAACGATAGCCCCATTGAGACCTGTATATTTGAACCAGTAATCTGCAATGCCTGCTTCAATAGCAACACGCTTAGTCACACTTGATGGTAGAACGGCTTCACGGTATGCCGCGTCTTGTTTATCAAATACCTCGGTTGAAGGCATTGAAACAACACGTACTTTACGGCCTTCGCCAGTCAGTTGGTCAGCGGCTTTCACTGCTAACTCAACTTCTGAACCTGTCGCGATAAAGATAAGCTCCGGCTGGCCATCGCTATCTTTCAGGATATAAGCCCCTTTCTCGATCTCCGCTAATTGCTTAGCAGTACGTGGTTGCTGCTCCAGATTTTGGCGAGAGAAGATCAGCGCACTTGGGCCATCTTTACGCTCGATAGCGTATTTCCATGCGACAGCAGATTCAACTTGGTCACATGGACGCCATGTATTCATATTAGGCGTTACACGTAAGCTAGCTAATTGCTCAACAGGTTGGTGAGTTGGGCCATCTTCACCCAGACCGATAGAGTCGTGAGTATAAACAAAGATACTACGCACTTTCATCAATGCAGCCATACGCACAGCATTGCGTGCATATTCAACGAACATGAGGAATGTTGCACCATAAGGAACAAATCCACCATGTAAAGCAATACCATTCATGATTGCTGACATACCGAATTCACGTACACCATAATGGATGTAGTTACCCGCTTTGTCTTCATTCAATGGTTTAGAGCCAGACCACATAGTCAAGTTACTTGGTGCTAAGTCAGCAGAACCACCTAAGAACTCAGGCAAGACTTTACCAAAGGCTTCTAAAGCATTTTGTGACGCTTTACGGCTAGCGATGTTGGCAGGATTTGCTTGCAGATTTTCAATAAATTTCTTCGCTTCTGCATCAAAATTAGCAGGCAATTCACCCGCCATACGGCGAGTAAATTCTTCAGCTAATTCAGGGAAGGCTTTTGCGTAAGCGGCGAACTTATCATTCCAAGCCGCTTGTTTTTCTTTACCAGCTTGACGGGCATCCCATGCTTGATAGATATCTTGTGGGATTTCGAATGGACCATACTGCCAGTCTAGATTTTTACGTGTTGCCGCAATTTCGGCATCACCTAATGGTGCACCGTGAACAGATTCTGTACCTGCTTTATTTGGGGAACCAAAACCGATCACGGTTTTACACATAATCAGCGTTGGTTTATCTGTTTCGCGCTGTGCTTCTGTGACAGCAGCATGAATTTGATCGGCATCGTGACCATCGATATCACGAATAACATGCCAGCCATAAGCTTCAAAACGTGCTGCGGTATCATCAGTAAACCAACCTTGTACATGACCGTCGATAGAGATACCGTTGTCATCATAAAACGCAATCAGTTTATTTAATTTCAGTGTCCCTGCTAGAGAGCACACTTCGTGTGAGATACCTTCCATCATACAACCATCACCCATGAACACATAAGTGTGATGGTCGACGATGTCATGGCCTGGGCGGTTAAATTGCGCCGCTAAAGTGCGTTCAGCGATAGCAAAACCGACTGCGTTTGCAATACCTTGCCCTAATGGACCTGTGGTGGTTTCAACGCCTGGAGTATAGCCATATTCAGGGTGGCCTGGTGTCTTAGAGTGGAGTTGACGGAAGTTTTTTAGCTCATCGATAGATAAGTCATAACCCGTCAGATGCAGCAAGCTATAGATCAGCATTGAACCATGGCCATTAGAGAGAACAAAACGGTCACGGTTAGCCCAGTGTGGATCTGCTGGGTTATGATTCATATAGTCACGCCACAGAACTTCAGCAATATCGGCCATGCCCATAGGCGCGCCAGGGTGCCCTGATTTTGCTTTTTGAACCGCATCCATACTTAGAAAGCGGATAGCATTAGCAAGGGTTTTACGAGTCGTCATTAGTATACTCCAGGTCGGATAAAAACGTACTTAAACCAATTTTCACAACGCAATACGGAATTATTGCACTTTTTCATAGGCAAACTATGAAACTAACGCAATTTGCTCCATACAGCAATTATTCGCTACATTTGTGCCCGCGAATCGTCAATAAATTAAGCCATTTCAGAGCTGAATCCTTTCCATTGCGCAAAATATCACTTAAAGATGAGTTTTTTGCGCAATTCATTACCCTTATTAAACCTGAGTTTACCATCAGGGATCAAGGTGATTTATGCTTCTTATGCATTTAGAGATAACAATAGTGATTATTGACAAATTTTGCTATGAAAAATTGGCTGATTAGATAGGAGATAAACATGTACTCTACATATCGAAACAAAAAATCCCCTTTCGTTATACGACTTGGTTATAATCTCGATACAATAGCAGCCCACTAGCCACCAGAAAATGAGTACATTTAGCTCAAACGCACTGAATAATCCAAGGCAGATAAGCATGAAGAAGAGATATCTGCTAATAAATAAAATAATGCATTAGAGGTTTAATTGTGGCATTTGAAATTTTTCGCAATATCGTGCACTACGGTTTTCATTTTTTAGTGCCAATCTTATTTGGCTATCTATTTTGGCGAAAAAATTGGAAATTAGCGGCATTATTGATGATAGCAACCATGGCGATCGATTTAGATCATTTACTGGCCGATCCGATTTTTGATCCTAATCGCTGCGGTATTGGTTTCCATCCGTTACATACTGGTTGGGCAGCTATCGCGTATGTGATGATATTTTTACTGCCATCATGGAAATTAAAAGCAATTGCGGTGGGGTGTTTATTCCATCTTTTTACCGATTCAGTGGATTGTTATATGGGGAGTTTAAAACAAAATACCACCAATATAGTTCTCATTGAGAAATATCATGAGCACAGAACCTCACTATATTAGTGGTTAGCCATATACAAACCAAAATCGGCTATTTATGATAATAAATATCCATGCTCATAAATAGCCAGATTCTACATTTAACCTATATTACTAAGAATAATAAATATCCTTGGAGCTACTTACTCATGCTCCGATAAAAACCAACATACGCATTAGCAAATAATTGGCAGCCAAATTTGATACCTTCTTTAATCATAAATTGATATTTTGGTTCATCCCAATATTGATTGACAACTTTCAAAAAATCTTCCGAGTGTTCAATATCCAGTTCTCGATGTAAGCCATAATGGGTGATCTTATCTTCTGGAAGCCAACCCTCTTTAGCTATCGCTTCAAATATCATGCACGATACATCAACAAATGTTCTCTCAATACCCGCATACATAGAAGCAGCAAAACGAAAATCACAAAAAGAAGAAACTCCACGTAATGCTTCATTAAAGATCCGAGCATTAGGTGGGGGGTTCTGTAAATCAATACTGGATATATCACCACCTAAACGTTCGATTAAAGTTATGATTGTATTTCCATGCACATTTTCCTTAACACCTTGACCGTGTTCTTCCCAAAGATTCCCCACCAAGGCAATTCGTGAAATAGGGTCGGATATATTGGCTATAATTTGTGCCATTGGCCTACTGAAAAAATAAACCATCGGTGCAAATTCTAATTGGCTATTTAAAAATTGTTCATGGGTCATTTCACCAGAAGTCAGAGATTTAAAATAGGGATTTTCAGGCAGATTTAAATCAAGTATAGATGATTCCAATTGGTTTTTTAATTCTATATTCAATGACATACATCAACCTCCAAGTTTATTTTTAGGGAAGAATACGTTTTTTATCAAACAAGATAAAAGTAAATTAATCATTTCCTTTAAAATAACCATGGCATATTTCAGTTACATTGACTTATATTTAATTATATTAATCATTAATAATTTATTAGCTCATTAAATTACCGATAAAAATAGCATCATAAAATATACAAGTTTAAATAATTCACATCATTAACAAAGTGAAATAACCATTCTAATTTCCAATATATAAATTATATTTCCATCACTTTAGTTTAATTAAAAGTACACGATGATATTTTGTCGCTTTTATGGAAGCTAAAAATAATTACGCCCGGGGTATTTTTACCGATTAACTGGATTGTGATATGAAAAGAGTTTAATACTAAACACGCTACATAATATTTGAATACGGTAGCTTTGGCTCAGTTTTTTAATTATCGCAAGTTGTTCAGGGAGTCTGACATCACCAGAAAAGTAGCCTTCTTTAAGAGCTCGTCATGCTTTTCGAGATGAGCAATTTTCTTTTTTAGTGCACGAATTTCAACTTGTTCTGGTGTCATTGCCGATGCTTTTGGCGAAATACCTTTACGCTCGTTTTTGAGTTGCCGCCCCCATTATCCAATGGTTGATTTACCCACGCCCATGGTATTGGCAGCTTCGGCCGCGGAACAATTTTAATCAATGACAAATTGAGTCGCTTCAAGTTTAAGTTCAGCACTTAAAAATCGTTTTATACGTTTTGCAATAAATGTCACCTGTTTTTTTATGAGGTAATATATCACCTCTGACTTGGTAACCAAATTAACTTTACTACTCCAAATTTTCATAAATCCAGTAAATTTCTGAGAAATGGGAACATATTCAATTTCTGTAGCTATTACTTATAAGATTAGTCTAATATGCACTCATTTCTCTAAATAAAAATACCGTTGATAGCACCTGCATATCCAAAATTAGAGCAAATGGCATCACTCAATTTGTAAATAGCAATGAAATTGATGTCACTTTATTATTTATTGTAAGATGCATTTCAATTAATTGTACCTATTACTACAACACTTGTTTGATATTCCCCTGCTGTAACACTCCCTGTAGACGATTTTAGCTGTCCATCAATTGTGAATGTCACTTCCCCTATCCCCGTATTAACGATCGATGACCCGCCTAATTTCCCATTTATACCAATAGAAGCATTAAAAGGGCCCAGTTTAACTGAATCTCCACCAACCACAGTAAAGGTAATAGATGCATCCTTTGTACAAGATACTGAGCCTATAGATTGAGCCATGTTTCCAGCCCAGTCATTCATGCCTACAGTTCCAAAGTTCAGATCAGGTAAATTCACATTACATACAGCTGGGATGTCAGGAATTAACCCAGAAGGAATATCAGTGCCACGTACAGTATTATAAAATAAAGACCGGCAAGTAGAACTGTTGACTGTATTTGATGTGCAAGCGATTACATTTGCCAAAGCAGTCATAGACCCATTACGAGGTAAAACCCGAGTATGATTATAACTTCCATTAGTGCAAGACCGATTGGCACATATACCAGATATACCCCGCCAAATATAAAATTTGTTGATGCTTGGTAATGGAATATTAACTGTCGGTAAATCGGATAAAATAGCTTGATTACATGGTTTATCAACCTTTATATACAGATTGGGATCATAAAATACATCACCAGACATATCCCAACGCATATGCCCGTAACTGTAATCATACCAGCCGTCAGACTCAGAAAAGTATAGAGTTCCATACAAATAACATGATGATCCTCCTGATACGTTAGAAAGCGTATTGTATTTAGCATCAATAGTCACTGCTCCACCGGAGTAGCCATAACTTTCAGCGGACATAACTCCAGAATCATACCCAACAGAATCGGTTATAGGACGCCGATCAATATTATCTTGGATTTTATATACTGTTCCAAATATTGAAAAAGACCCTTCACTATATCCTATTGCTCTTTGCGGAGTATTGTTCTGATTGAAGTAAGATGCCCCAATAGAAGTTAATGGAAAAGTGAATAGCAAAAGAGCTAACTGAATGCGCATTTATGGATTCCTTGTGTCGCTTGATAATGAATACTCATCAACGAAATCTATTTTGAAATTGAATACCAAGAAATTTGCCACCGCTTAAACTGTTATTGTGAGATAAATACTAAGCAATAGATGGCAAATAAATCACTACTAAACCTTAGCGAGCATTGACGTATATAGTCTTGCACTAGCCTGATAGAAAACACCCCGTCTCTACCCCGTAAAATGGAGCATCGCTTCACTGATATATCAACATATACGTCAGCGTCGCCGTAAAAAAACCCGGCTGAATGCTCTCTACCGTTGCGTCTTCCACTGCCTGTATATATGACCGTAACCGTATCGTCATATCCCCTTTTTTTATCGGCATTAAAGGCTCTACCTGAGTGTTATTAATGGGTAACGCTACACCACTCGGGGTTTCAAGACCTATCGCAATCCCACTAGCCTGACTTCCAGCATCCACATTCAGTAATCCATTGTCGGTCGTCGAAACACCGCTAAATTTCACTGCAATACTATTTCCCAAAGAAGTATCACAATCCGTCAAATGAAATTGGATGTCTTCCTTGCTATAACGACGTTGTCCATTCAGCAAATCCTTTGAATTAATATTGCCCCCAAAGTCAACTCCGAAGTTCTCATAATTCGGGTCAACCGTGCACGGCAACGCAATCAACGTTCCACTGTACTGAATATCATTACTGTTCGCCGCCTGAGCCACTGACGGTAGAAAACTGCAACACCACAGTATTGCACTCATCGACATCCAGAAAGTTCTCTTGTGATTGAATATCCTCATGGGTAATTCATCTCCACACTGGCCGTCGCGGTAAAATTCCCTTCATATAACATTGCAGACGGGTCAGTATCCTTCACTGGCACCGCATACAAGGGTAAAGTTGCAACGCCATTATCCGACATCGTTATCGGTGTCCCTGTGTTAGGTGGTATGACGACCCCTTGATGGTATAATCGAACCCCCAACCCGGTCTGACTAGCTTGCAAGGCTTTATTATCAAAACTCTCCGCGACCATCCCGCGATACTCAAGATATAACGCCACGGCATTCCCAAGCCCTGTTCCGCAACTCAGCGTCAAGGTAAAGTCTTGGCGATAGTTTTCGCCATTAATCTTGGTGATCCCCACCTCGCCAAACGGCACGCGGATCGGCTGGTCAACCCCGTCCGGCCCCGCCACATCACACGGCGGGTTTTGGATTAAGTTGGCGGTAAAGTTCACATCTACCGCATACGTCGTCAGCGGCATCAAGCCGCTTAGCCATAATGCCATTGCAGATATCTTAGCTTGTCGGTTCATCATTATTGATACTCCACACTCAACGTCGCGGATGCAGTCATCTGACCGTCATTAATCCCCCCAGTCCCACTGCCAATCGGTATCACACTAAGGGTTGGCTGAGTGCTATAATTAAAATGACGCCAGACGCCTAAATTCAGATTACTGTTACCCGCCATAAGGCGTAATCCTAAGTTCTGGTCCGAGGTGGACAACACATTCGCCGCTTGGCCACTCATGCGGGGGCCATCAAATTTCAGTTTTAAGGCTGGATTACTTGCTGCATCGTCGCAACTTAGAGTATACGGAATGTCAGTTTTTCCGTAGCTAACCCCATCGATGTTTTTTATGATCAGGTCGCCCATCGCCACATTGATGGGCTGTCCAATCCCGTCAGGCCCGTAGATATCACAGGTCTTCTCAACTACCGTGACCTTCACGGTTAAGGTATAGGTTTCTGCAAGGGTCGCCGCTGAACACAGCATCAAACTGCTCATCAACAGACTGGTTGCCAGCACTTTCGGCAGTCGACATCGTCTCATTGTCATAATGATGACCACTCCTACTCGTACAACATTTCAAATGCAATCAGCGCCGAATACGCCCCCGGCACAAGCTGCCCCGTTCTCACCGGCGTCACGTAATAGGTCAACTGACTTTGCCCTGAAGGCAATAACTGTGGCTCACTTTCTAACCCCAAAGGTAGCAGTGAACCATTTGGTGTCGTGATAGCCAGCCCCAATCCTTTTACCCCATTGACACGAGCGATATCCGGCATTGATGGCACACTATCTGCTAAAAAACGAATTTTGACTGCTGGTTGACTGGAGCTCCATGCTGTCATTCCCGTTTGTACATTATCTAAACGAGTCTCTGTTTCTAAACAGTCCTCTAACTCAATCTGAAACGGTACGGGTGCTCCTCTACCATTATGCTGCAAGGTACTGGTATCCAAATTCCCCATCTCAACTGATTGGTAACTAGATGTCATCGCTAGCCGACATGGGCTTTCCGTTAATGAACCAGACACGTACAACACACCATGCTGTCCATCGACATTCCAGTTATCTACTGGCCGATAGAGATTGCCATTATTATCCGCCGCCATGCCTGATAAACTGACGGTGCTGCTAAACATCGCTAGAAGTAAGCCGTATCGGAAAACGTTTTTTCTTTGTAAGTCTGTCATGCGCACTCCTTCAATATGGGCACCGTCAGTCGGGTGCTTACTCGAATTATTCGCTTTTACCATTTGGAACAACCTGACAGCTCGACACCTGACAGCGGAAGGTCAAATTAGGGCGTCCACCATAATCATTGATGTAAGTCAGTACGGGATTATTTCCTAATTGATTAGCGCTGATGCCTAAATCATCCTGTCCAAACGGTGGCACCATGACTGGTGTAAAATCTTTACCATCCGATGCTTTGCCATTAGTTGTCGCATTAATAATCGTGACGTAATACGGTGTGGGATTTTTCACGATATAACGTTCACCTTGTTTATCTAAGGTTAATTTGTCTTGCCATGGCGCACCGTTTTTTTCAGGTATTATCGCTTTAGGTCGATAAAACAGCTTCACTCGTGTTTGCAGAGCAATTTGTAATGTGTTTGGTTTATCGCTTTTTGGCGGTATTTCTCGTAAATTAAAATAAAATAAAGACTCACGATCTTGAGGTAACGAATTAATAGCAGGTAATGCTTCAATTTTTACTTGGCTTGATTTACCTGGCTCTATACGCTGTACGGGCGGTAATACAACTAATGGCGATTGGATCTTCTGCCCTTCCGCATTTTCAATCCACCCTTGCGCTAAATATGGTAACTGTTTGTTGTTATTTGAAATATTGAGTGAGATTGACTTTTGTCCACCATCAAAAATAACCCGAGTCCTATCCATCGATACCGCGGAATAAGCTGTGCTGCTAAATAATGCCAAACCAATTAACCCCATGGTTGTACGATAAGAAATCGTTAATTGCATAGTTATTTACCTTTTATTTCTGTGTTCTCTCTTGAGCCATGCTTTTCGTGAATTAGGCTATTCTTGTGCTGAATAAAACTATCTTTTCGCTATCACTGTTGATGCTGGTAACGTTGTCGGAATACACGGCAGTAGTAATGCTTCCTGTAAAGAACCTAACTGAATAGGAAAAGTGATCTGGCAAGCCTTATCTTCTCCCCATGTCACAGTCATCACACTCTGAGGGTTAATACCACTGATATAAGCACTTCCAGAATCACCCACAATTCCTGTGTTTTGCGCTTTACTGTTTTGTATTTGAGCGCCGAATGGCGGGTGGCTACCATCAGGCAATCGCAGTACAGTCATCGCTTTTTGTCCTGATACCACAGCAAAATGACGATAACCTACAGCGCCTTCTGTGAGCGTAGCTTGTACTACCGACTGCTGTGCTTCTACATTGTCTGGTAATGCATTTAAATCAATTTGAGCCTTACTACGGTAGTAACTACTCACATCACCAACAATGGCTTTACCAAACATATTCGAGGTGATCGGTGCACCTATCCCTTTGATCGGTACATCCGAAACACCATCGGTATCGACTAACATTCGCGTTCCTCCTAATGTATTAACACGATGAAGTCCGCTTCCCTCTGGGGTAAAAGTCATTCCACCGCTCATTGATAGACCAAATGCACTATATTGGTTATGCATATAACTCACATTAGCCGTTAAACGTGCGATATCAGCTTGATGGGTGATAAATGCACTCCCCGTTCCTCCTTTTTTGCTACTCCCGGCACTCAACTGGTATGTCGTTCGATCATTGATTCGGTCGTAATAGGTCGCCCGATTTGTCGTATCGTAGCGACTACTATTCAGCGAATACCCTACGTTGGCCCCGTTACTTAAGGGGAATGAGGTCGATAGATATATACTGTCATCCTTGACACCGTTATAAACACTGCGGTTTGCCGATAAGTTAACACTGATATTTTTAAGTGAACCAATATCCATATATTTCGACAGCATAATGCTGTAATAATCATTATCCGGCTGATCCCAATAAGTTTGGTGGTTATAGTTGAGGTATAACGACATTCCTAACTCGCCGAAATTTTTATTCAGCGATATCGTATATAACTCTTTACTCCCTCCATAACGCTCACCGGTTTTCAGTGCATTTAAGAAATCAGACATCGACATAAAGTCACGCTCGGAAAAGCGATAACCTGCAAATTGAATAGTGCTATCAATCGCCTCAAAACGTTTAGAGTAATTAATACGGTAAGAACCTCCGCTTAAATTCCCCATATTTGGTAATCGAGCAAAAGATTGAGTAACATCGAAAGATAAAGCTCCAAATGCCAATAAATCACGCCCAATACCCAGCGATACGGCATTGTAATTTTTACTATTCAGGCTACCGCCAAATAGTGACCAGCCATTGTTGACTCCCCACGAAAATTCACCCGTGACAAAAGAATCCCCTTCACTGTGACGCTGATAATTAGTTGGCTGGCCTAATGCTAATTTGTATTGTATTTGCCCCGGACGCGTTAAATAAGGCAAGCTAGCTGTATCTATTTGAAAGTCTTGAGTTGTACCATCTTGTTCTTTAACTGTGATATCGAGTTTGCCACTAACAGCATCACTCAAATCCTGAATACGAAACGGCCCAGGAGCGACTTGTGTTTCGTACAACACTCGCCCTTGCTGGCTAACTATTACCGTCGCATTTGTTTTTGCGATACCTGTCACTTCTGGTGCATAACCACGCAAATTTGGCGGGAGCATATTCAATTCAGAACGCACACTGGCGCCAATAAAACGAAATGAATCAAAGATATTAGAAACGAGGTAATCCTCCCCTAATACCAATTTAGCAGCGAGTGACGGCAATGCGCGATAGGCATAAAACCGATTCCAGTCAAAGTCTTTATTAACCGAATCACCAGAACCAGTCGCATGATTTAAACGACCTTGCCAATCAGCGCGAAAGCGCCAAGCCCCTAAGTTCACCCCTACAATACCATTTCCATTTAACGCATAACTATCGTGACCACCGTTATATGAATTATTGGCATTACCATTAATGTTATAGTCCAGCATCAACGCAGCAATTCCCTCATCCCAACGCGATGGTGGATCCCAGTTAGGCGCAGTGAATTCGAGATAAGCTTGTGGGATACTCACGTATAATGACGAGGTAGCTAAATCACCATGGATTTGCATCCCTGGTAAACTACTTGCTGTCAGACACTGTCCGTCATGCCACCATGCCAACTCTTTTTTTGCCGATGAAGTCAATCCAAATTGATCCGCTACCTCTGGCGATATACAAGCTGTACTACCTTGTGGATCATCTTCAGGGGGATAAAAAGGCACTGACACTTCTGAAAACTGCTCGCCATTTACCTTTAATGTTAAAGAATAGGTCCCCGGCATGATGTAACCCACACGAGAGAACTGCTCTAGATCGATGTTATTTTTATCTTCTAGATCTAGCACATCCGTATTGAATTCAATTGTCTCAGTTGCCCACAATGGCGTTGATAGACCATAGAATGAAAAAACAATGGCTAGGCCTAAGCGACTAAGGCGAAAAAATACAGGTCGTGAAGAAGACATAAATAACATCCCTAAAAATCAGGTTCAGGAAAAACGTAAGCTAAAAAGAAAAAATGACTTTTTATTATTAGTAATAATCCAGCTTAAAACGCAGTGCGCTTTGATATTGCCCCGGACGTAAAGGCTCTTTATCGGCAACTAGCCTTAACCCATAATTCAGTACAGTATTTCCCGGTGCGATAGTTTGTTTCTCTGTGGACTTCCCTGGATAAATAGGCTTCCCATCTGCATCTTGTAATAACAGAGCAACGCCACGCGCATCTCCCGACACCGTAAACCAATTACCAGAAGCAGGACCGTCAAAAGTCACCGTAAAAGCTTGCCAAGGAGAACCGGTATATGGCACTAAAGTGCAACCAATTAGCGTAATAGAGAAAGGGTGAACAGGACCTTGTCCTTGTTGGCGTATTGTTCCAACGGGTAAGATTCCCATGTCGACAACCTGTTCATAAGAACCGGTATCAATAGCACATGCAGAATCGACAATACTGCCATTCATGTTGACACTTCCCCATAGTGTGGAAGCTTGTGCTTGTACACTCGGTAAAGTGGCAAATTGACTAACAAGTAACATGACTAAAATAGCTTTCATAACCGAGTTCCCCCTCTTTTATATTTCCCCTAATCACGAAGTGACTTAGGGGAATACTTCATTGACAATAACGATTAGTTATAGGACAATGTAAAGTTGGTCACAGCTTGGAAACTACCCGGAACAACAGTCGCATCTGACATACCTTGTAGCGCAGCTTGAAAACTCAAAATGTTATTACCTGAGGTATAAGCACGCTCAACGGTTGAATCATTGATATTGATTTTTGCACCTGATTTATTCATCAATACAATACCTGCACCAGACGCATCACCTGTAATTTGAATTAATCCAGTATTGCTACCATTGTTTACCCACTCTGTACCTTCAAATTTCACTTCAACCATATTGTTATATTTTTGGGTAACGCCATCTTTATCTTTATATTCTGCGTTCAACGTGCAACCTTCGAGATGGATCTCAAAAGGCTGAGCTGCGGACATACCACCTTTCTGTAGGGTAACATTAGAAACCTGTCCTAAATCAATAGTTTGACTTTCATCTCCTGGAGCGATTGAGCATGGTGCTTCAATGATAGACCCCGTGAAAGTTACTGTCCCTTTTCCTGCATCCACAGCAAAAGCGGATGCACTCATTGCGCCAGAAATTAAGGTTGCTAAAATAATTTTTTTCATGATTGCCTCTGCAATATAAATATATCGTACTTAAAAAATAGGAATGTATTCACAATCCTTCAGACGTGTTTATTCCTAATTATTTAAAGATAAATAATTTAAAAAACTTTAAATAAAAAAGAATGGTGATATAAATAATTAATAGAAAATAACTAACCCCATAAGTTAGTTTGATCATACCGAGAAAAAGTTTCTAGCTGTTTTTTTAATTCTTCAGACTGCTCAGAAGAACTAAATACATTGTGGTACTGTACACTGATTTTCTTTTCCTTTTCGAACACCCGTAAAAAGACCTGATTAAAGAAATCAGTTAATGAAACATTTAATGCGTTTAAAATAACAATCAATGTATCTATTGTTATATTACAAACCCCACATTCATAGCGTGATATTTGTTGTTGGGAGACATTAACTACCTTAGCTAGCTCCTTTCCGGTCATCAAACGTTCTTTACGTAATTTATGTATTTCTTCTCCAATCGCTTTGGTAAAAACAGTTTTTGAATCATTGAGTTTATTTTTCGGCATTTGCACCGCACCTACTCTCACTATTTTTCTCCATGCATTAAATTAATTAACCTTACTACTCAAACAGTATTAAAATAAATATAACGAACGAAGATAACTAATAAAAACTGATACCCTTAGAAAACCAATTCATTTAAAAACCGACTAAAAATCGAATAAAAAACCTATTCTCTACACATTTTATGCAACTTTAAGGATATATGAATAAATAATATTGTATTATGTGTTACCACTGAATCAATGCCCATTAATTTACTTGAGCATTCACGCAAAATCAAACCTAATCCATCCCAGCTAGCAGTACAAACAACCACCAGATACACCGCTGGAGAGTAAATTAAATATCATAAAAGCTAGCTATATAGCTGGCTTTAACCGCATTCCTTTTTATGAGCATCCATATAAAATGGTTTTTTTAACCACAAAAACACCAATTAAGATGCAAATAAAGATGAAAGTTTTAAATTTAACAAATAGTCATAATTTTTAGTAAAAATATAAATTAATTAATTAACTAAATATCTCTAATAAAGTAACCGGAAAGCAAAAACAACATATTTTTCATATAGATACAAAACAAGATCTGTTTTTAAAAATAATAACAAATCTTCAAATATCAGATAAGTCACCTTCAATAGTTAACTTTATCTTTTGATTATACTAATAATACTCACCACGATTTCATCGTCGTTTTTAAAATAACAATCACCATAATTAAAAATAAACGTGTTAATTTTTAGTTAATTTCTAAATATTGAAAAATCACTATTAATTTAAATAATATAAATATGCAAAAAAAGTGAATATACCTGATTGTGTTTATTTATTATTTGAAAATTAAACATACTCATAGCGAGTATCAAAAATAGACAAAATTAAACGAAAAGTAAAATTTGAATTTTAAAAATAATTTAAATTGCAAACTATTATTATTATCAATAACAAAAAAGTAATCTTAAAGTCATAAGGAGATGAGTAAGTGATTTATAGATTATTTAACGAGATAGTTTATATCGCCAACAAAAAGAGAATTAAATCGATTTAAGCTATTCAGGATGGGAAGTACTCATAGATTGTAAAGCCAAATGACCCACACAAAAGGACGGGAATTAAAATTATCTAATCAATTTGGTTATAGTCATACCTCAACAGCTATCATTAATGTCATGTTAGCTTTCATCTGTTTATTTAGATTTATAAATTGCTTACGCGTAATAACAGTCTTATCTCAAGGCTTCGTTCTCTGTTTCATAAACTTTATTACTGACTAGCTGAGAAATCGTCATGAACACAGATTGAGATATCAAGAGCACTCCTATCACTACTTTTATGACGGATTTTTCTTTGACGTGTTTTTTTAAAAGGTTAAAAAGCATAAAAACAAAAAGCCCTGACTCTAAGAGTCAGGGCTTCGATATCTGGCGGAACGGACGGGACTCGAACCCGCGACCCCCTGCGTGACAGGCAGGTATTCTAACCAACTGAACTACCGCTCCGAATGTCCCTCTAGGGAACGAGATGCATATTACGAATACTTACCATGCCAGTCAATACTTTTTCTTGAAAAATCGTACAGTTGAACAGTTTTTAGCCTCAAAAGCGAATAAAGACTAATGAATAGTCTCTTCCTCATCTGGAGATTGTCGCCAAAGACAAGGTTTTCCCCCTTTCTTATCTACGATATCAAGTCGTTTTTCATGCTCAATAAGCTCTTCATCGGTCGCATAAAGCACTTTTAAACCACTCGTTGGACGCTCGATGCGTTGTACCTCTTCAACATAGCTTTCATTCGATGTGTCTGCTTCCATAGAAAAAGCTAAAGATGTCTGTCCCCCCGTCATCGCTAAATACACGTCGGAAAGGATCTCAGCATCCAATAAAGCGCCATGCAGTGTACGCTTAGTATTATCAATCAAATAACGATCACACAAAGCATCCAAATTATTTCTTTTACCTGGAAATATTTGTCGAGCAAGCACTAAACTATCGGTTATCTGGCAAAAATCAGCGGTAGGTGGTATGCCTCTATTTAATTTAGCAAATTCATAATCCATAAAACCAATATCAAAGGGAGCGTTATGGATAATGAGTTCAGCACCGCGAATAAACTCAAGGAATTCATCAGCAATATCAGCAAAAGTCGGTTTATCCTGCAAAAATTCATCACTGATACCATGCACTTCAAACGCTTCAGGATCCACTAACCGATTTGGTTTAATGTAGACGTGAAAATTACGGCCAGTCAGCCTACGATTGATGACCTCAACCGCACCAATTTCAATAATATTATGGCCTTCATAATGAACGCCTAACTTATTCATACCGGTGGTTTCGGTATCGAGGACAATTTGTCTTGTTATCGCCGTGCTCATAATGGGTTTTTGTGTCAAACTAGAGATTGATGAATAAGGTAGAGTTTAACAGAAATGACAAAGCAGGTAGAAATTTTCACGGATGGTTCTTGTCTGGGTAATCCAGGCCCAGGGGGGTATGGTGTTCTTCTTCGTTACCAACAACATGAAAAAACGCTCAGTGAAGGCTTTTTTTTAACGACGAATAACCGTATGGAGCTACTGGCTGCTATTGTCGCCCTCGAATCTTTAAAACGCCCATGCGATATCATTTTAACCACCGATAGCCAATATGTTCGCCAAGGGATTACTCAGTGGATACATAATTGGAAACGGCGTCAATGGCGTAAAGCAGATAAATCTCCTGTCGTCAATGTAGACCTTTGGAAACGCCTAGATGCGGCTATCACTCGCCATAAGATCGACTGGCGTTGGGTAAAAGGCCATGCAGGCCATCCTGAAAATGAAAAATGTGATGAGCTCGCTCGACAAGCAGCAGAGTCACCAACTCAAGAAGATACAGGTTACCAACCAGCTCAAAGTTAAATGTTAACTCGCCTATATTATTTGGACGAAATACAGCTCAGCGCATACATTATATTCTTTTGCATGCTATGAGTTCTTTGAGCGATCCGACATACGTTTTGTGGCACCTAATGCGGTACTTATTTTCACTTTGGGCTGTTTAAATTTTAGTAATGTTGGCGTTAATGGATAAGTACGCTTTCGTGCCACAATCACATTCAATGTCCCAATCCCCCCAATACGTTGATTCAACCAATTGTTAGGGCTGTGCCACGGAAATACCTGACAATTACAATGATAAAGCACTTCATAATTTAATAGACTAAGCCAATCGAATACCCTTAACGTTGGAAATAGACGACTACAATAAGGCTGTTGTTTACGAAGAAATGGCACCATTTTCCCAAGGCCTAATAAGCTAAATGGATTAAAGCCTGAAATAATTAACCAGCCATCATCAACTAATAGGCGGTCCACTTCACGTAGCATCCAGTGAGGGTCATGGCTATAGGCCAATACATGTGACATTAAGCATGCATCAATAGATTTATTAATAAAAGGAAGAGCTTGGGATTCAGCAAGAACATGGAAACGAGGGTCATCATTCCCTACACTAAACTGATGCGATATCATGCACTCTTCAGTATCGATCTCAGTGCTTAGATGTCCTAACTTAAGCAAATGAAAGCCAAACATTTTTGGCCACCAAGGACGAAGCTGATATTGTAGGGCTTGGCGGTATTGCCTCCCGAATGGGATATCAGACCAACTTACAGGCATCTGGCGTTTTTTTTCAATACGCGCTGGCTTCATCGAAATTCCCCTTAATCACAATATAGAGTAGAGGTCATTATGGAGTTAATACGAGTTCCTGCTTTAAACGATAACTACATTTGGATTCTTACGGATGCTAATCAACAGTGTATCATTGTTGACCCCTCAGAGTCAGAACCCGTCCTCGAAATATTGTCAGCAAAAAAGTTGACTCCTATCGCTATCTTACTCACCCATCATCATAATGACCATACTGGCGGTGTAAAAGGTATTCTGAAAGTGTTTCGTGATCTTCCTGTTTTTGGTCCCCAAGAAACGCAAGTAAAAGGAGCGACAGAATTAGTCAGTGATGGTGATAGTGTCAAAATCGATAATTTTGATTTTAAAATTATCGGTCTACCGGGACATACACTTGGTCATATCGCTTTTTATCACGCTCCTTATCTCTTTTGTGGGGATACCTTGTTCTCAGGTGGCTGTGGCAGAATATTTGAAGGTACACCAGAGCAAATGTATCAATCAATCCAAAAAATAGCCGCCCTGCCCGATGAAACACTCATCTGTTGTGCACATGAATACACCCTATCTAACCTTAAGTTTGCGCATCATATTTGGCCTGAAAACCAACAAATTAGCCAATACCAAGAAGAAGTCGCCGCTAAACGCAGTAAACAGCAAGCTACTGTGCCAACCACACTCAAAACTGAACGAAAAATAAATATTTTTCTACAGTGCGATAATGCCGAGCTGCAAAACAAGTTAAATATAAATCAAGCAAACCCACCACTTAGGGCCGTTTTTACCGTTTTACGTCAATTAAAAGATCATTATTAACGTTTAATTATTGTCTTCTTTGTGTCGGATAAGTATTATTGTTCGACTTTTACACATAAAACAAAGAATATTGACACAATGAAGACAATAGCGACGATTATCGCCATTGTTCTGCTGGCCGGATGCCAAGCTTCACCACAAAAAACCAAGCAGAACAAGTCTTCAGCAAACCACACTATAGAAAGCGTTGCTCCACATAATCAGGCAGCAAGTAGACAAACCTCAACAATAGATAGCGATCTTTGGGGTTATATCAGTGATGAGCTGAAGATGGATATACCTGATAATTCAATCATCAGGGAACAAGCCAGCAATTATTATACAAAACAAAGTTTTCTCTACGATGTCACATTAAGGGCAGAACCTTATATGTATTGGATCGTAGACGAAGTCAATGCACGTAACTTACCAATGGAATTGGCCTTAATTCCTATTATAGAAAGTTCCTTCAATCCAAAAGCAACCTCTCCGGCACAAGCAGCAGGTCTTTGGCAAATTGTTCCTATCACTGCCCGCTCTTACGGATTAAAACAAGACCAGTGGGTCGATGAGCGTCGTGATCTCGTGACATCGACTAAGGCTGCTTTTGATTTGCTCGAAAATTTAAATATTATGTTTGGCCATGATTGGGAACTCACACTGGCTGCTTATAACTGTGGTGAAGGATGTGTGTTGAATGCGATCAAAAAGAACCAAGCCGCTGGATTACCGACGGATTTTTGGTCGTTGTCCTTACCAAAAGAAACTAAACAGTATGTCCCTAAAATATTAGCGCTCAGCCAAGTATTAAGAAACCCTGAAAGATATCAAGTCAAATTACCACGCAGTAATAGAAGTCGCGCATTAACTCAGGTTGATGTAGGGCAACAAATTACCTTAACCCAAGCAGCAGAATTAACAGGTATCTCAGAGGAATCACTAAAAACATATAACTCAGGTTATAAGCGTGGTGTAACATCACCAAATGGTCCTCATTATATTATGTTGCCTACGGCAAAAGCAGAGCAACTTAAATTATCGCTTTCTGACCAAGCCGTTTTAAATAATATTCGTACTGCTGTTGCTCAAAACCAACTTAAACGATCAGCACCACAAACTAATGGCTTTACTCATAAAGTTGTTAAAGGAGAATCGATCGCAAGTATTGCTAAAAAGTTCAATACCACCAGTAAGAGTATTAAACAACTTAATGGGATGAAAACGGCGAATATCTATCCAGGACAAACCCTTAAGATAAAAGGCAGTGCACCTGCATCAAATAAGCGTAAATCCAAAACGTATAAAGTAAAGAAAGGCGATTCTTATTATAGTATAGCCAAAAGACATGGAATTAAGCTCAATGATTTAATGAGTTGGAATTCTGGGGTCAAAATGGCAGATCTAAAGCCAGGCGTTACATTGAATCTTTACCTATAAAATAATTTTTCTTTATGTACCTACCGATTAATCGGTAGGTATTACTTATTTAGTACCAAAAATTAATTATACTTATCAATATTGATATCATATTCAATAGCCGTTAATACCAAACCTATATTGTTAAAAAAATATTTTAAGATTATTTTGCAGATCGCTTTTTAAGTTAAATTGATCGTGATTTTTTGTAAACAAACGAAAAGTACTGCTAATCTGATATAAAACTCCCCCAGAATTGTGTTTAATCGATATAAATAGCACAAAAAGGCCTAGGTATACTTTTATTTTTGAAAAAAAACACCAGTCAGGTGGTGACTTATGTAATAAAAGTGCTATATTATTAGCACAGCGAAAACTGTTAGCGCTGCTAGCCCGTATTTGAATATTACAGATATAATTATTGATAATTCTAAAAAACTACACCTATTTTTTACAATTTTATATAACCTAAGATATTGATTAATAAATACTTAAGTTAATTATCAAGGTGTGTTATTTAGTTTGTACTCGATTATTTTGATATAGAAATACACATAGCAAAGGTTAGTCTCGCCTGCGGAGGTGATTATGGATGAATATTCACCCAAAAATTATGATATATCAGAGTTAAAATACTTGTGTAACAGTTTGAATAGAGAAGCAATTTCAAGCTTACAGAAAACAAATACACATTGGATAAATGATTTAAGCTCACCACAAAGTGTACGGCTCAATGAGCTTATTGAACATATAGCCGCCTTTGTATGGCAATATAAGATCAAACATCCAAAAGATAATCTCGTTATATCATTAGTAGAAGAGTATCTTGACGAGACTTACGATTTATTCGGTAGTCCGGTAATAACGTTAAGTGAAATTATTGACTGGCAGAGTATGAATCAAAATCTTGTCGCTGTACTTGATGATGATTTAAAATGCCCTGCAAGCAAGACCTAAAGATATTATTCACCACTAAATAAACTATAACATAGCATGTTATAAAGATTTTTAATTATCAATAAAAGAAAGGGTATTATGACCAAAACTGATTATCTGATGCGTTTAAGAAAATGCACAACCATCGATACACTTGAGCGTGTTATTGAAAAAAATAAGTATGAGCTTTCTGAAGACGAGCTGGAACTATTTTACTCAGCCGCAGATCACCGTCTTGCAGAACTCACTATGAATAAACTTTATGACAAAATTCCAGCCTCTGTTTGGAAATTTGTTAGATAACTACTTATTAATATGCTCAGATAATAACTGGTTATAGCCGGTAATTTATTTTATCGGCTTAATGTGTGTATTGACTTTAATTTATTAATTATTACAAAAAAATATCACCATTCTACATAGACTTTACTTATCTAAACATAATCGTTGCCCACTAGATAGATTTAGCTTTTAATGCTTAAACAATAGTGCAATGTTTATTCATAAAAATTTGTAGCGCCCTATAAATAATGGTCGAGCTATCCCATTCGTCGCCAAAATGAATAATCCATAACTTACACTTGTATTATGAATATCATTTTTAGTTGTATATAAGACTAAAAAATAATAAGGGATAAATGGAAGAAAGATAAGTGAACGGCTTATGATTGGGTGGGAGCCCTGCCAGCGACATCCCGGCACACACATCCCCTGCCATGGCTGCTTCCTTCCGGACCTGACCTAGTTAACAAGTTAGCGTTGCGGGAGAACCAACAGAGCCCCCATTGATTGCTTCCTAAAAAGCAGGTGGCATTATGCTTGATGATGACTAAAATAGCAAGGAAAGTGCTGTTAAGTGCTGGTTTATTACACAATAGCAAATCACTATTAAGCTTGATAAAAATAGACTCAATTATTTCGTAGGCTCAAGTACTAATTGAATATTATTTGTGACGCCATCATTCATCACTATACTTTCAGCCTTTGAAACAAACCATAAATCACCATCAACAGACACCGTAGCTCTTAGCGCAAGATGTGCATTCTGACGTACTTCATCCTTTTGGTAGCTCAGTTCAAAAGGAAAGACAAATTGCTTCTCTTTTACTTGATAATATTTTTGCGCCAAAATCAAATCAGGTAACTCAGCGATAGAAATATCAGCTAAGGTCACCGTAATTAATGCATTTCCAGGCAATACCGTTTGTTGCGGGATAACCATTTGCCCCTTGATAACCTTCGCATCCACACTTTTTTTCGTTGGATGACTGTGATGACCTAACTTTGTCTCATTCGCTTTATTATTATTACCTTCACACCCCCCTAAAAAAGCCAACGCGATAAAGCTAATGATAAATAGGTTTAATTTCATAATAATTGCCTAAAAAACAATTTGTTATCAGAGGATATTTACATTATTTCATTTTAGTTGTAATTTTTAACCACCAAAGATCAGATTATAGCCAAAAATAACTATCAATAAAATACTATCTCAAAATGTAACTGCGCATATCAAGATATAAATTTCATAAAAAAGTCATATTCAGCCTAGGCAATAAGGTGTTTCAAGTCGCAAGCCGCTATCCTCATCACTTTGCGACGTAAAATCGATAACACAAAAACAGTCTACCTATTTTTATGTATTAATGGGAAAATACAATCATCTGATATTTATTAATCAATATTCAAGGTTGCTATGAGTCCAGAATTACAAAATTTAATCAGCCTATTAGAATTGGAAAAGATTGAAGAAGGTATTTTTCGTGGTCAAAGTGAAGATCTCGGACTACCTCAAGTTTTCGGTGGGCAAGTCGTTGGCCAAGCCATGTATGCGGCAGAACAAACCATTCCTGAAGATCGCTTAATTAATTCATTCCATAGCTACTTCTTACGCCCAGGTGATAGCCAGCGCCCAATTGTTTATGATGTAGAGATATTAAGAGATGGCGGCAGTTTTAGCACACGACGAGTCAGTGCAATACAACATGGTAAGCCTATCTTTTTTATGACGGCATCTTTCCAATCCCAAGAGGATGGATTTAACCATCAAAATTTAATGCCTGAAGTCCCATCACCAGAAACATTAATCTCTCAAGATGACATCATCCAGCGTTTGGCTGCTCAGTTACCCGAATCTGTTAAAAAGTATGCTTTGCGCCCAAACCCTTTTGAGTTTCGTCCAATCGAGTTTTATAGTCCTTTCGACACTCCCCCACAGGAACCGTTTCGCTATATTTGGTTTAAAGCGAAAGGGCAATTGCCTGATATTCCATCATTACATAATTATTTATTGGGCTATGCGTCTGACTATAATTTTCTCCCCGCAACGCTCCAACCACATGGCCGTGGCTTTATGGAGAGAGACTTACAGGTTGCCACAATTGACCATTCTATGTGGTACCACCGCCCCTTTAAAATTGATGACTGGCTACTCTATGCTATAGAGAGTCCTTCAGCCTCTGGAGGCCGTGGGTTTGTTAAAGGACAAATTTATAACCAAAGTGGGGAGCTAGTAGCAACAGCGGTCCAAGAAGGGGTGATCCGTAAAAGAAAGCCGCGTTAATTGGCAGGTAAACCAACGCAAGTACTCACTAACTAAATAGGGTAAGATAGAAGGCTCACCTCTTATCTTATCCTTTTATATTAAAACTCTATTCGTTCATGCGTCACAGCCCTTCATTATTATTGTGAGAAGAGTATTTTCCATGTTTGAATGGCAGAATCTATTGATCTGCCATTCTTATTGGGTATATATAATGTGAGTACTAACTAACATCATATAAATACAAGTTAATTATAAGCACTCTCACCATGATAGGTAATATCGAGTCCCTCTCTTTCTTGTTCAACCTCAACACGTAAACCTGTTAGTTTATCCGCTATCAAAAATGCCAAATAAGCGACAATTGCAGTCCAAATCACACAGATTAGTATGCTAAATGCCTGAACACCAACTTGTTTAAGCATTGTCACTCCCTCGGCATAACCTAACCCTCCTAATGTTGCAGAGGTAAATACGCCTGTTAATAAGCAACCAACTACGCCACAAACACCGTGTACGCCAAAAACATCACATACATCGTCGACTTTTAACCAACGTTTTAAAACGACCACCCCCCATAATCCAGCAACCCCAGATATTAGGCCTATTACCAATGCGCCAGCAATTCCAACCGTACCGGCTGCCGGTGTGATGCCGACTAATCCAGCTAAACAGCCAGAACAAGCCCCCAATAATGACGGTTTATCTCTAAACACCCACTCCGCAAGTACCCAAGATAAAATTGCGCCGGATGCCGCTACAACGGTATTAATAAAGGCCAAAGCTGCAATAGAATTCGCACTTCCAGCAGACCCAGCATTGAAACCGAACCAACCAATAAATAAGATCGCGGTTCCCATAAATACCATCGGCAAATTATGGGGTTTTATGGCTTCTTTTCCGAAACCCGTTCTTTTTCCAAGTAAGTAAGCACCAACAAGCCCAGCGACTGCTGCATTAATATGAACAACTGTTCCCCCCGCAAAATCCAGTGCGCCATCTTGGGCAAGTAATCCCCCGCCCCATACCATATGAGCCATAGGTAAATAAGCAAAAGTTGTCCAAATAAAAGCAAATATCAGTATGGCTGAAAATTTAATCCTTTCGCCTAAAGCACCAACCACCAGCGCAACCGTTAAACTGGCAAAAGCCCCTTGGAATGCCACATGAACAAATTGTGGGATCGTTGCTGCTAAGCTTTCGACGCTAATTCCTTTAAGCATAAATTGGCTTAATCCACCGAAAAAATCATTTCCTTCACTAAAGGACAAGCTATAACCATATATCACCCAAATGACCGAAACGAGAGCAAAAATAACCATCGTTTGAGCCATAAGTGACAATACGTTTTTGCTTCTCAGTAATCCGCCATAAAATAAAGCGATACCAGGAATGATCATAAATAAGACCAATGCAGTACAAACCATCATAAATGCATTGTCGGCTTTATCTACACCGTCCTCAGCAGCAAACACATTCACAGGAAAACTCGCTATAAATAACCAACATAAAACCTGAAACAATTTACTCATCGCTGTTCTCCTATAGTGCATCGTCTTGTTTCTCACTCGTGCGGATACGTATGGCTTGCTCAAGGTCGAATACAAATATCTTCCCATCGCCAACCTGGCCTGTATTCGCCGCTTTTTCTATCGATTCAATGACCTGTTCTGAAAATTCATCTGAAACAGCGACTTCGAGTCGCACCTTAGGTAAGAAATCCACCGTATATTCTGCGCCACGATACAGCTCAGAATGCCCCTTTTGACGACCAAAACCACGGACTTCAGTAATAGTCAGACCTTGTATACCTATATCTGAAAGCGCTTCTCTTACTTCATCCAACTTAAAAGGCTTAATGATTGCGATGATATATTTCATTTTCCCTCCGGATAATATGATCCCCTGCCGATTCAGCTAAAGGTGCGCGATAGCAACATCACTGATTGCAAAAACCTTAAGGCAAATAACATGCCAAAATTAATTAGGCTTATAATTCAAACAGTAATGGCAAAAAAAAAGCCACTCTCTCGAGTGGCTTTTTTCTTATGCATTAAAAGTGTGCAAAATAATCAGTTCAATATTGTTTCAGGCTCAACATCATCATGTAAATTGAGCGATTCACCAACCTGCTGAAGTTGATACATTTGGTAATAGCGCCCTTTTTGTTGCAGTAATTGAGTGTGCTTTCCTTTTTCAACAATTGCACCACGATGAAGCACAACAATTTGATCGGCATCGACTATCGTGGATAATCGATGGGCAATAACAACTAGCGTAGTTGTCTGGCGAATAATACGCAGTGCTTTTTGGATCGACTGCTCCGTTCCTGAATCAATATTCGCTGTTGCCTCATCAAGGATCAGTATTTTCGGTGTTACCACTAATACTCGCGCCATGGCTAACAGCTGTCTTTGCCCAACTGACAGTGTATTTCCTTGTTCACCCAATAATGAATCCAAGCCATCAGGAAGTAAACGAACGTGCTCAGCTAGCTGCACAGTTTCTAATACTTGCCAAACTTTTTCTTGTGTTACATCACGCCCTAACGCAACATTATCAAAGAAGGAAGCCGCGAGTACGACCGGATCTTGTTGCACCATTGCGATGCCATTACGTAAAACTTGGTGAGATAGAGAGTGTAACGGTCTACCATCGAGTAGGATTTCACCTTGTTGCCAAGGGTAATACCCCATAATTAGGTTTGCGATGGTACTTTTACCGCTTCCTGTATGCCCAACAAGCGCAACAAAGCTATTCTCAGGCACATGAAGATTAATATCTGTTAAGACTTTTTTATCTTCGCGGTAAGCAAATGATAAATCTTGAATATCGATAGCCCCTCCCTGTAATGGCTGTACATTCTCGCCATAACCTTGTTTCGGGCTATCCATTAACTCAAATACGCGTTCCCCTGAGACCACAGCTTGCTGCAACATCGATTGCTGGGAAGTCAGCTCAATTAATGGCTCATTTAAGCGGCCAAGGTAGTTGATAAAGGCATAGAGCACCCCCACCCCAATGGTCGCTGTACCATCAAAACCGAATAAAAGTAGCAATCCGCAAAGCACTGACGCGGAAATTAAACTTAATAGGGGACGCAATAACACCCCATCGAGTTTTAATGCTTTCATTCTCGCGAGATAGTGATCTTGGCTTGCTTCAAGCATTTTCTCACCAAATCGAGCTTGTTGGCGAAATTGCTGAATAACCGTCATGCCATTAATCACTTCATTAAATCCATTATTAATATCGGCAAGATAAGAACGCACTCGACGGACAATGGGTGTACTCAATTTTTGATAGATAAGCATCACGACCACTACCGCAGGAAAGATCATAATGGCGACCAAAGCCATACGCCATTCCAGAGTAAACATAGCAACTAACATGGCACAAATTAGCGCTAAGCTACGGAACACAGTGGGTACGACGGTCACAAATAGATCTTTAATGACCTCTGTGTCATTAGTCACGCGAGAAATAATTTGTCCTACAGGCTGTTTATCAAAAGCACTCAACGGTTGTCTTAACGCCGAATTCATAACATCGGTACGTAAAGTCTGTACAACACCTACCGCTGATTTATTGAATAAGATAGTTTGATAATAATGAAGAAGTGCTGCAATAACCTGCAATAGCACAAAGCCAACTGCTAGATATATTGTGAGTGGCATAATGATTTGTTTCTTGGCAACCATGTTGTCAATGAAATAACTAATCAACAAAGGTCCACTCACTTCGGCGGCCGCAGCAACCCATAGCATGATAATAGCCAATGTCATCGTACTACGATGCGCTTTTCCATAGCTTAGTAGACGTTTTAAGGCTGGCCATAGTGGTTTTTTCTGACTCATAAATCACCATCCAAAGCCGCTTCAATTTGTTGATAATGATACATATCTTTATACCAACCCGGTTGAACAGTGAGTGTTGAATGAATACCTTCAGACACAATACTTCCTTGGGACAAGACTAAAATATTATCAGCCTCAACTAATGCAGATAGACGATGTGCAGTAATAATCAATGTCTTGCCTTCACGCCAACGGCTCAAGTTTTGTAAAATAGCATGTTCCGTCTGCCCATCAACAGCCGAGAGAGCATCATCTAAAATTAAAATTTCTGCTTTTTGCAAAATAGCTCGTGCAATCGAGAGCCGCTGTTTTTGTCCCCCAGACAACATAACGCCTCGCTCACCAACCTGTGTTTGGTAACCTTCCGGTAACCTCAGGATATCATCATGCACGCAAGCAATACGTGCCGCTTCCTCAATTTGCTCTATTGTTGCTTGTGGGCTACCTAATGCGATATTCCCTGCCACAGTATCAGAAAATAAAAAAGGAGATTGATTAACAACAGCTAATCGACTTCGCCATTCATTTAAGCGAATCTCAGGCAGCGGCTTACCTTGGTAGTGGATTTCCCCTTCAGTCACATCGAATTGACGCTGAATTAATGCAAGTAGTGTTGATTTGCCTGAACCTGTTGGTCCGCAAATTCCCAAAAACTGACCGGGTGGGAGTGTGAAATGAATATCATGAAGCGCGACCCGTTCCGCTTCTGGATAACAAAACGCCTTAATATGCGCCTGTAATTCTCCTCTTTCGCCTAGAAGAGATTGCTGACCATCTTCAATGTCTATAGGTTCATCCAGTAAAGCACGGATACGGCTATAGGCTGCGCTACCACGTTCAACGATGTTAAACATCCATGCCAACGCTAGCATAGGCCAAATCATTAATCCCAAATACATGACAAAGCTAGTGAGTTCTCCGAGAGTCAGCGTGTCATGCAGCACCATCCAACTCCCCCCAGCGATAGCCAAGAGGTTTGCCATACCGATAGCAATAAAAATCGTCGGGTCAAAACGGGCATCAACTCTAGCGACATGCATATTGCGTCGACCCGCCTCAGTCGCGACTTGTTCGAACTGATTTGATTGATGATCCTCAAGGCCAAAAGCCTTTATCATGCGAATGCTGGTTAAGCTCTCTTGTGCATGATTATTTAATGAAGAGAATGCACCTTGAGCATGTTTAAATCGATGATGTAATTGATCACCATAACGTTTAATCACTAACGCCATAATAGGCATTGGAATCAATGCTAATAATGTTAGTTGCCAACTAATTTCCACGCTCATCATGACCAATACAGCACAGCCCATAACTAATGAGTCAACAAATGTGAGCACTCCTTCCCCCGCAGCAAATACCACTCGGTCAACATCATTAGTGGTTCGAGCAATCAAATCTCCTGTTCGGTATCTTTGATAGAAAGATTGATTTTGTAGACTTAATTGACGGTAAAATTTTTGTCGTAATTGCACCGCTAGCTTATAAGACGCACCAAATAACCAAATACGCCAGACATAACGAAGACCGTATACAACAACAGCAATGAATAACATCAATGCCACATACGACACTAACTGAGTTGTAGCCATGGTTTGATTGCTAATCCCATCCACAACGATCCCCACAAGTCGCGGTGGAACAAGCTGTAAGATAGCTATAATGATTAAAAAGCAAACCGCACCAACATAGCGTCGCCATTCACTCAAAAAATACCAGCCAAGTTGTGAAAATAATCGCACTGAATTACTGCCTTGAATAAGATTTAATATTTGCCATGGTGTGGCATCCTAATGGTGCAAATGCTTAAGAAAAATAGGCGTAATACCATTAATCAGGGATAGGTAACACCGTAGTATACTTGATTTTTTCCATTGCAAAACTAGAGGTTACATCAATAAGCCCATGAACACCATTAACTAACTTTTTATAAAATAAGTCATAGGATTTCATATCTTTGACTTCAACTTGCATAAGATAGTCATACTCCCCAGCCATGCGATAAAACATAAGTACCTCTGGAAGCTGACTAACAAAAGAAACAAATTGCTCATACCACTCGCTGTTGTGATGCTGAGTTTTAATCATCACGATAACGGTTAGGCCCAAGCCTAACTTTTCGCCGTCGAGTAACGTGACTTTACTCCGAATATATCCCTCATCTTCTAAGCGTTTTAGCCTTTTCCAACAAGGTGTTGATGTTAAATTCACCGCTTCTGCAAGTGCATTCAAAGATAGACTGCTGTCATTTTGCAGCAAGCGAAGTAACTTTTTATCTATCTTATCTAACATATTTGCTCTCTTAATATTTATAAAAAAATGTCACGGTTACGGCTATATAATAGAATTATTTTACCTAAATAGACTGACAACAGCATAAATAATTTATCAATCTGTGTTAAAAGACAAAAATACCGCTATCCATCAAAGGCTAGCACCATTAACATGGCGCTATAGCAACCTGTATATTCATTTTTGTTGGAGTAAGAGGAATATTTATGAAACGCGCTGTTGTTGTCTTCAGTGGTGGTCAAGACTCGACGACTTGCCTCATCCAAGCGTTAAAAACTTATGATGAAGTCCATTGTGTCACTTTTGATTATGGGCAACGTCATCGCTTTGAGATTGAAGTGGCCCAAAAGCTCAGCCATTCACTTGGAGCAACTGCACACAAGGTGCTTGACGTCACTCTCCTCAATGAACTCGCAGTGAGCAGTCTAACTCGTGATAATATTCCAGTGCCTGACTATCAAGAAAGTGAGTCTAGCGGATTACCCAGTACATTTGTTCCGGGGCGAAATATTCTTTTTTTAACGCTAGCTGCCATCTATGCCTACCAAGTGCAAGCGGAAGCCGTTATCACCGGGGTTTGTGAAACGGACTTCTCGGGCTACCCTGACTGTCGAGATGAATTTGTCACCGCACTTAATCATGCCGTCAATCTAGGACTGGCGAAAGACATTCGTTTTGAAACACCGTTGATGTGGCTAAATAAAGCGCAAACTTGGGCTTTAGCTGATTTTTATGGTCATTTAGACACAATACGACAAGAAACTCTGACTTGCTATAACGGCATACAAGGAGACGGCTGTGGAGAGTGCGCTGCATGCCATCTTCGCAGTAAGGGCTTAAACGACTACTTGAGCGATAAAGAAACTGTGTTATCTTCACTCAAAAAAATGACTAAACTCATCTAGTTACCTGAATATAAGGGGGCTAGAAAAGAGAACTCTTTCCGGCCCCCTTGAATGCGTTAAGCGTCAACAAACGCTTCAGCGTTAGCTTGTGACAACAATTCAAGTTTTTCGAGTAACTCACCATCAATACTAATGGCTTTATTTAACGATAAATCAATAAATACAAAAGTCACCATTGCATCAGAAACAACCTCTTTCTTTCCTTGCCGTTCACGAATTATTTGCTGATAACATACCGCACTTCTAGCACCAATTTTCTCAATACGTGTAGTCACGACTAATTCATCACCAATGACTGCACCATGAAAATAGTTCACATTGATATTAACCGCAGCCATTGTCAGCTTTTTCTTCAGGGCCCATCCAATGAAATCATGTTGCTCCATCCAAGCCCAACGATCTGACTCATAGAACTCAAGATAGCGTGCATTATTAACATGCTGGAAAACATCAATGTGGTAACCTCTAACTTTAATTTGCGTTGCCATAACTACTCCGACCAGTTGTCTCTGTTTACAAAAACATAACAAATAATTATGACTCTTGCTGAAATAATCTATTTTATGTGATACGCATCAAATTATTTATTTAACAAAATATGAGTAATACAAAAAGAACCTGTTCATAAACATGATTCATATCACCCATTTCACGGTATGAAGTGCTCACATATTAATGTGAGCACCCCACTTGTTATAAGGTCAATTTACTTCGGTTTTTTTCTAAAAATGCAGGCCCTATTCCACGCACCTCTAAAATATTTTCAATAGTATTAAATGCCCCATATGTATTTCTATACTCAACAATTGCCTTTGCCTTTTGTATACCAATACCATGAAGCTTTTTTGCTAATTCTTCCGCACTAGCCTGATTAATATTAACTTGGGCGATGTTATCGACACCCGCTGGTAATGTTTTTTCTTCTTGAAAATGTTTGTTTGTCATCGTCTTATCAGGCTCGATTTTTTTAGCTAATACGGCGTGTGAACACATCAACATCGAGGAAATGACGACGATACTCCCTAGTAACTGCTTTATAGATTTCATCCATGTCATTGGCTTTCTCCTGTTTTAAATTGAGATAGCACAATGCCAAAATCAAAAGACAAACGCTGTTTTCGCTTAACAGAAATAAGAAAGGCCACCCAAAGGTGGCCTTAAGATAGATTCAATTACAATTGTAATTGCGAACAGCGTCTCAAATTACTCGAGGTTCAATACTTCAACTTTGGCTTTCTCACGCAAGTTAAGCATCAACGCTTCATTTACCGCACTGCCCATCATACCTTGGTACTCTTTGGTCAGTTGGGCTAGCTCTTCATCAGACGCTTTACCTAGGATCACTTTATCAAGCTGAATAATGACTAAGTTATCTTGTGCATCTCGAGCCGTCGTATAAGTCACCTTACCTTCGCTTGGTTTCGCCATCGCCATTGCTGCACCAATAATTGGTGTTTGAGGCATCATACGAGAAACGGTTTCAGGAGCAGTAAACTTAACATTAGCAGCGCTCAATGCAGCCTCGCCTTTACCTTCTTTCAGTGCAGCGACTAATTTATCGCCTTCTGCTTTTAGCTCAGCATCTGCTTTTTTACGTTTAACTAATGCTTCGATTTGAGATTTAACGGTTTCGAATGATTCAGTTTGTTCCGGCTTATATTGGGTAACACGGACGACAAACGCACGGTCACCTTCAACATTAATCACATCCGAGTTAATCCCCGTTGAACCATTTTTATCCACTAAACGCTCACTAAATATTTCGTTAATGACTTTAGGGAAGTTTAAAGCGGCCGGTGGATTATTTTTATCAAACCAGTCGGTGGTTACCACTTTTAAGCCTGATACCTCTTCTACTGACGCTAAAGACTCATTGTCATTCGTCGCTGCTTCACTGACTTTTTGTTGCAAGTCATAAAACTGTTTAACATTTTTATCTTGCGTTAACGTCGTCTTAATCGAGTCTTTGACTTCATCGAAAGGTTTCGTGCTTTCAGGCTTAATATCATCTAAACGGAAGATAACAAAGTTTGAGCCAGACTTGATCGGCGCAGAAAGTTGCCCTTTCTCAGTTAATTTCGCATTCGCAATCTCAGCGGGTGTTGAGGCTTCTTCCATCCACCCGATCACACCTTTATTGCCGGCACTAAACTTATCCGTTGATTTCTCAGAGGCTAACACGTCGAATTGCGCCCCCGCTTTTAGCTGATCAAGGATTTCATTCGCTTCTTTCTCTGAAGCAACCTGAATCATACTGTAGTGGTTTTGCTGAGCCTGAGTATAATTTTTCAGATTTTGATCATAATAAGTTTTTATTTCTGCATCAGAAACGGTCAGTTCAGGTAGAGAAGCGGCATCAATCTCAACATAGCTGACCTGAACTTTTTCAGGAGAGATAAAACTGTTCTGATTCGCATTGTAGTAATCTTTTAATTCATCTTCAGTCGCAGTCTGTTTAGCTTCAATATCAGCTAATGACAGGGTCGCTGTACGAATTTCACGTTCTTGCAAAAATAATTCAGCGTAATTTTTCACTTCTGAAGGTAAAGCAAAGTCACTACCAGTAAATGCCTTAGCCAATTGAGCACGCACTAAATCAGTACGAATTTGCGCCGCGAAATTATCCGCATTGACATTGTACTGGCTTAAAATATTACGGTATTTTTCACTATCAAATTTTCCATTCGTTTGGAAAATCGACATAGCAAAAATGGCTCTTTCTATCTGAGCATCACTCGCTGACAGATTTAACTCATTAGCGTACTGATTGATTAATTCGTTATTAATCAAGTTATCCAAAGCTTGTCGGCGTAATAATTTCATGCTTTCTTCATTACCCGCAACTTCAGAAAACTTATCTCCCAAATATTCTTGTAAAGATTGACGCTCTTGTGCGAAAGCCTGTTGTAGTTGCTCCCTGCTAATTGGCTGCCCATTTACTTCAGCAGCATCATTACTTGTACCGCCAATCATGTAACCAGCAACCCCTGTCAGCACGAATGACAGGATAATGATAGCCAGTATCAGTTTGATAAAAGGACTGTTCACCTTCGTGCGTAGATTGTCCATCATAAAAAGGCTTAACTCCGCTTTGTTAAATTCAATTTCCTAATAATACGCTAATCTTAACTCAGATTGAAAAAAAAGCGCACCATTTCCATGATGCGCCTCTATATTAGCTGATTAATAATTTTCAGTCAGTGAGTGTTTTGAAAAAAAATAAAACAATCCCAAAATAAAACTGAATTAGCTATTAACTGCGTCTTTTAAACCTTTACCCGGACGGAAAGCAGGTACTTTCGCCGCAGCGATCTTAATCTCTTTACCTGTTTGTGGGTTACGTCCTGTGCGAGCGGCACGTTCACGAACGGTGAATGTACCAAAGCCAACTAAAGCAACATCATCACCTTTGCTCAGTGAACTAGTGACTGATGCAACAAACGCATCAACAACACGGCCAGCTGCAGCTTTAGAAATATTCGCTTCAGAAGCGATTTGATCAATCAGTTGAGACTTATTCACTCTTATCATCCCCATATTAGTTTTGACTATGATCTTAATTAGGCTATTAAGCTAATTAATGATGCAGCCGTTATATCAATCCTGAATGCCAATGGCAAGAGAACAGATTACATCCAAATAATTATCAGAATCATCGTTAAATTAGCGACGAAAAAAAAGGCTGACAACCCCTAAATAGGTTATCAGCCATACTTTTATGCAAACTTCTTGATTCAGCTCACTCTTTTTGACTTATTTTTTACAATTTCCACACCAAATGGCGGGTTCGCTAATGCCAAAGAGAGGACTTCCTCAATAGTTTTAACAGGGTGAATTTCCAAATCAGCAATCACATTTTCTGGAATTTCTTCCAAATCACGTTTGTTCTCAAATGGAATTAATACCGTTTTAATACCACCACGATGTGCTGCAAGTAATTTTTCTTTCAGTCCACCAATTGGTAATACAAGACCTCTTAGCGTAATTTCACCTGTCATTGCGACATCCGCTTTAACAGGATTACCTGTTAAGCAGGAAACTAAGGCCGTTGACATAGCAATACCTGCACTTGGGCCATCTTTCGGTGTCGCACCTTCAGGTACGTGAACATGAATATCGCGTTTCTCATAGAAATCGCTATTGATGCCCAGTTTTTCTGCTCGAGCTCGAACAACAGTCAACGCAGCTTGAATAGATTCTTGCATCACTTCACCTAATGAACCAGTATAAGTGAGCTTACCTTTACCAGGTACACAAGCTGTCTCAATCGTTAACAAGTCACCGCCGACCTCGGTCCACGCCAATCCGGTGACTTGACCTACACGGTTTTCCGTATCGGCTTGACCATAATCAAACTTACGAACACCTAAGAAATCCTTCAGGTTATCAGCATTAATTTCGATATGTTTCAGCTTCTTATCCATTAATAAGGACTTAACCGCTTTACGACACAGTTTCGAAATTTCACGCTCTAAACCACGGACACCAGCTTCACGAGTGTAGTAACGGATAATGCCAATGAGTGCACTATCATCAATCGTTAGCTCATTCTTTTTCAATGCGTTGCGTTGGATTTGCTTCGGCAGCAAATGCTGCTTAGCGATATTTAGTTTCTCATCTTCTGTATAGCCAGACAGACGAATAACTTCCATACGATCGAGCAACGGCGCAGGAATATTCATCGAGTTAGACGTAGCCACAAACATCACATCAGAAAGATCGTAATCAACTTCCAAATAATGATCGTTAAATGCGACGTTTTGCTCAGGATCTAACACCTCGAGTAATGCAGAAGCAGGATCACCTCGCATGTCAGAAGACATTTTATCAATCTCATCTAACAGGAACAGCGGGTTTTTCACTCCAACTTTTGCCATTTTCTGGATCAGTTTACCCGGCATAGAACCGATATAGGTACGGCGGTGACCACGAATTTCCGCTTCATCACGTACGCCACCTAATGCCATGCGAGTGTACTGACGGCCTGTTGCTTTTGCGATAGATTGACCAAGTGAGGTTTTACCTACCCCTGGTGGTCCAACCAAACATAGGATTGGGCCTTTGATCTTACTGACACGGCTTTGTACCGCCAGATACTCTAGGATACGTTCCTTAACACGCTCTAGGCCATAATGGTCTGTATCTAGTACTTCTTGCGCCTTAACAAGGTCTTTTTTCACTTTGCTACGAGCATGCCATGGTACCTGAACCATCCAATCAATGTAGCTACGCACTACTGTGGCTTCTGCTGACATTGGAGACATCATTTTTAGCTTTTGCAATTCTGCTTCAGCTTTTTCATGAGCCTCTTTTGGCATTTTTGCTTCTTCAATTTTGCGTTTCAGCGCTTCGTATTCATCGGGCGCATCATCCATTTCACCAAGCTCTTTTTGAATCGCTTTCATTTGCTCATTCAAATAATATTCGCGTTGGCTTTTTTCCATCTGCTTTTTGACACGGTTACGGATGCGTTTCTCAACTTGCAACAGTTCAGTTTCAGATTCCATCATGGCCATCAGGAATTCAACACGCTCAGCAACATTCGCCATCTCTAACACACGTTGTTTATCGGCCAATTTAAGTGGCATATGAGACGCTATGGTATCCGCTAATTTATCGAGTTGATCTTGTTCAATCGAATGCAGCGATGTCAAAACTTCAGGTGGAATTTTTTTATTCAGTTTAATATAGCTTTCGAACTGATTGACAATAGTGCGATAAAGAACCTCTTGCTCTTTTTCATCAAGAAGTTCTGCGACTTTAGCTTGAGCGCTATCTTCATTGTAAAAATCATCTGCATCTTCAGCTTGTTTCACAGCTTCAGGCTGCAAATATTCTGCTTGTGCTAAGAAATACTCGCCATTGTCAGTTAAGCTGCTTATACGCGCTCTTCTTAAGCCTTCAACTAATACTTTAACTGTCCCATCGGGCAATTTCAGCATTTGAATAACTGAAGCTACGGTACCAACAGAAAATAAATCATTAACCCCAGGCTCATCAGTTGAGGCCTCTTTTTGGGCTACCAGCATTACTTGCTTGTCATGATCCATCGCTGCTTCCAGACTGTGAATGGATTTTTCACGTCCAACAAACAGTGGGATCACCATATGTGGGTACACCACTACATCACGCAGAGGCAATACAGGTATTTCAATGCGTTCGGAACGCTCAGGATTCATAAAGCTCTCTCTTCGTTTAGCTTGCGCTAGTTTAAGGGTTTCCAACTATTGCTTAAAAAAGTGTATTTAAAAAGCAAAGAAACCACACTCAGAATATAAACTATATGGGGATAAGATTTTAGCATTCAATGGGTACTTGAAGATAAAAATGAAATGAGGGAGGAACCCTCATTTCACTCATAACTTGTCGTTGCTAAATCCTAGGCGTTAATTATCACCGGAGGCTTGAGCATCAGGTTTGCTGTAGATCAGTAATGGTTCTGATTGTTCATTAATGACATTTTCATCAACAACGACTTTTTCTACATTATCCATAGAAGGCAGGTCATACATTGTATTTAGCAATGCCGCTTCAACAATAGAACGTAAACCACGAGCCCCCGTTTTACGAGCCATTGCTTTTTTAGCAATCGCTTTTAACGCTTCTTCACGGAACTCTAATTCTGTCCCTTCAAGGCTAAATAGCGCTTGGTACTGTTTAGTTAGCGCATTTTTGGGTTCTTGAAGGATCTGAATAAGCGCCTCTTCACTCAATTCCGTTAAAGTTGCCACCACTGGCAAACGACCGATAAACTCAGGGATCAAACCAAATTTGATCAGATCTTCAGGCTCTGTTTGTGCTAACAATTCACCTTCAGTAATTTTCTCGGATTCGCCTTTAACCTCAGCAGCAAAACCAATACCTGAACGCGTATTTAAACGCTGACCGATCACTTTATCGAGCCCCGCAAAAGCACCTCCACAGATAAATAAGATCTTAGAGGTATCAACCTGTAAGAACTCTTGCTGAGGATGCTTACGACCACCTTGAGGTGGAACGGCTGCAATTGTCCCTTCAATCAATTTCAACAACGCTTGTTGTACCCCTTCACCTGAAACATCACGGGTAATTGAAGGGTTATCAGATTTACGTGAAATTTTGTCAATTTCATCGATATAAACAATACCACGTTGCGCTTTTTCTACATCGTAGTCACATTTTTGCAGTAATTTTTGGATGATGTTTTCAACATCTTCACCAACATAACCCGCTTCGGTTAAGGTGGTGGCATCTGCCATCGTGAAAGGCACATCCAAGTAACGAGCAAGGGTTTCAGCCAGCAATGTTTTACCGCTGCCTGTTGGGCCAATCAGCAAAATGTTACTTTTACCAAGCTCAACACCTTCGCTGGTTGTATCACCATTCCGTAATCGCTTGTAGTGATTATAGACGGCGACAGCCAATACTTTTTTCGCCTGTTCTTGACCTATCACATAATCATCAAGATGCTCTCTGATCTCATGTGGGGTAGGTAATGCACTACGCTCACGATGAGGAGCCAGTTCTTTGATCTCTTCACGGATGATATCGAGGCATAAATCGACACATTCATCACAAATATAGACTGACGGACCGGCAATCAGCTTGCGGACTTCATGCTGACTTTTTCCGCAGAAAGAGCAGTACAACAGTTTACCTGACCCCTCTTTGCGCTTATCTGTCATCAGTTGACCTCACTTATCGTCAATTTTCCCCCGTTTATTCACTATCTTGCGCGATAAAACGGAGGAATAAATTTCTTTGATATTAATTAAGTATGTATAAACCTTAGTTAATTAACGGCTAGTATAAATATGGTCAACCAAACCATACTCTTTAGCTTCATTTGCAGACAAGAAACGATCGCGCTCTGTGTCACGATTGATTTCTTCGACAGGCTTACCAGTGTGCAATGCCATTAACTCATTCATGCGCGCTTTCACTTTCAGAATTTCCTGAGCGTGAATTTCGATATCGGTCGCTTGTCCTTGATAACCACCGAGTGGTTGGTGGATCATCACGCGAGAATTTGGTAGGCAGAAGCGTTTACCTTTAGTCCCCGCAGCTAGCAAGAATGATCCCATAGAACAAGCTTGTCCCATACAGATCGTACTAACATCAGGTTTAATAAATTGCATTGTGTCATAGATGGACATACCTGCTGTAATCACGCCACCTGGGGAGTTGATGTAAAGCTGGATATCTTTTTCTGGGTTTTCTGCTTCCAAAAATAGCATCTGTGCGACAATTAAGTTCGCCATATGATCTTCCACCTGACCTGTCAGGAAGATAATACGTTCTTTTAACAGACGTGAATAAATATCGTATGAACGTTCACCCCGAGAGGTCTGCTCAATGACCATTGGCACGAGTGCCATTTGGGATGCTAGATTTTCCTGACCGCCAAAATATGACATCGAAATCTCCTATTAAAAACTTTCTGGTGCTTGCGCCTAAATTTGCTGTTTGTTCGACTTTTACGCATTCTAAGCAGCAAACAAACAGTTTGTCTTTAAAAATTATCTATCTCACATATTTTCACTGCTATCTCATTTGATTATTTCTTTGTGTTTAGCCTAAAGACCCTCAAAGAAGTGTGCATTAATGAGATGAATTATGCTGTAGAAAACAAGACTCACTGTAAAATAGTTTAACACAAGTCTGTAAGGATTCACGGATTTGTTCTGTAAGATTCACCCAGCCTAACAGCCGATATAATTAGAATATACAGCAACATTTATAATAAAATTAGGGCGAAAATGTTATTTTCAAGACTATCTTCGCTTGTCCTCTAAAAATTAGCTCGATATTAAGGTAGATACTCAGACACTCGAGGAACAAAAATCACGGTATACCTTGAACATAAGCGTACCACGCTATCAACCTAATCTGAGAGATGACGCCGATATCATTGACAAAAAACCCGCAGCATACGCCACGGGTTTTTTATTTATAACGCGGATAAAACGAAATTAACCAGCTTGAACTTGGTTCATCAGTTCATTGAAGTTAGTTTCTTTTTCAGTCACTTTAGCCACTTCCAGAATTTTCTCAACCGCTTGTTCTTCAAGAGCTAAGTTACGAACGCTATTCATCAGCTCATTGTTTTTGCTGTAGTATTCGATAACTTCAGTTGGATCTTCATAAGCTGAAGCCATTTCTTCAATCAGAACTTTAACGCGATCTTCATCAGCTTTCAGTTCGTTCGAATTGATCACTTCACCTAACAGTAGGCCGATAACAACGCGACGTTTCGCTTGTTCTTCGAACAGCTCACGAGGCAGTTCCATCGCTTGTTTCTCGTTACCACCGAAACGTTGTGCAGCTTGACGACGCAGAACATCGATCTCACCATCAACCACCGCAGTGGGAACTTCGATGTCATTCGCATTAACCAAACCATCCAGAACCTGAGCTTTAATACGGTTACGTACCGCATTTTTCAGTTCGCGTTCCATGTTTTTACGCACTTCCGCGCGCAGACCGTCTAAAGTGCCGTCAGCAATACCGAAACGCTTGATGAATTCTTCAGTGAATTCTGGCAGTTCACGCTGTTCAACTTTCTTCAGAACGATAGCAAACTTCGCTGCTTTACCTTTCAGGTTTTCAGCGTGGTAATCTTCTGGGAAATTAACTTCGATATCGAATTCTTCACCCGCTTTGTGGCCAACGATGCCATCTTCAAAACCAGGGATCATACGACCTTCGCCCATAACTAGTGCGAAATCTTCTGCTTTGCCGCCTTCAAATTCTTCACCATCGATTGAACCCGTGAAGTTAATTGTGATACGCGAATCAGCCGCTGCGGCTTCAGATGTTTCTTTCCACTGAGCTTGTTGTTTACGTAGCGTTTCCAGCATGTTTTCAAGATCTTCATCTTTAACAGTAACAACTGGTTTTTCTACTTCGATAGTTTCCAGACCTTTTAGTTCGATTTCTGGATAGACTTCGAATTCAACTGAGTAAACAAAATCTTTACCATCTTCCAGCATTTCAGGCTTGTAGCTAGGTGCACCGGCTGGATTGATTTTTTGTTCAATGATTGCGTTGATGAAGTTACGTTGCATCACATCGCCCAGAACGTCTTGCATAACAGACGCGCCGTAACGCTGTTTAACGATGTTCATTGGCACTTTTCCTTTACGGAAGCCATCAACACGTACTTTCTTCGCGACGTTAACCAGCTCGCTGTTTACTGCTTTTTCAATATCGGCAGCAGGAACGGTGATTGTTACACGACGCCCAAGGCCTTGAGTCGTTTCAACAGAAACTTGCATCTTCTTACCTCAAAAAAAATCTTAGTGATCGGTCTACTCCAGAGTTAAGCCATTAAATCATAATGACCTTCTCCCTTCCAGAACCGGGGGCGTTGCTTACACAACGGTCATCCCTGATATCAGAAGCGTCCCGAAACCTTACTGAAAATTAGACGCGACATTATACCGATGCAGATGCCCCGAGTCGAGAAAAGCTGATAAAAGAAGCGATTATTCCTCTTTATTTGTGACTTTTCCGACTAAAAAAAGCACTCCCCAAGCAAATTGGGGAAAAAACATACATCGATATTAATGCCAACATTCATAAAATGACATAAATCGTCTCATCATAATAACAGTCAAACAGCGAATCAATCAGCTGTTTATTTTACCGCCACCACGACAGGCGGGAGAATTCAGTGCCGTATCCGCTAAATTATGCCACTCTGAAGGGGTATAAGTATGTAGCGCTAAAGCATGGATACTTCCCGCTAATTCATCTGCCAAAATAGCATAAATTTCACGATGACGGCCAACCATACGTTTGTTTTCAAATTTTTCACTGACCAAAACCACTTTAAAGTGGCTTTCTGAGCCCGCAGGAACATTATGTTGATCGCTTTCATTGATCACTTCAAGATAAGCGGGTTCAAAGGCTGCATGCAGCTTTTGCTGAATATGTGATTGCATATTTAGCGGTGCATCAATCCCCATAAAAATCACTCCTTTGTTCAACCACCATTGACGTTTTGTTATCTTTTTTTGTAGTGATAGAGGACAATCGCGCTACAATGATATGATAACTACCACTTTGACGAATTTTTCTCGAAATGGTTGTCTAACCTTTCAGAAAACCCGTCAGGGTGAAACTATAACCCTAGTTAAATGTATAAGGGTTCGTTAGGTTGCACCATAACGGAACAACCCCAATTAGGAAAGATGAACTGGAAAAAATTATGTTAAGAAAACTTTGTTTTCCTCTTTTTGCACTATTTCTTCTAGCTGGTTGTGCAACAAGCAGTAATACTTTATCACTCGAACCCAAGATTACTTTGCCAGCACGAAATCCGACGCTGAATGCAACCGCAATTAGTGTTAGCAGCGTAGATAGTCGGCCTTCAAAAGCACTGACAGAAATCAACCGTAATGGAAGTTTGGTGGTGCTGTCCCCTTCCCGTGATCCACGCTATTTAATGCAAGAAGCGGTTGAAAAACAAATGGCTGCTCGCGGCTTCATGGTGTCATCTCCTGCCAATGTCAACTTGGTCGTTCAACTGAACCAATTAAACGCCCAAGTCAGTGAAGGCAGTTTACGCCATAATATTACCGTGAATTCTAGCGTAACGGTTACCGCAACAGCACCGAATGGTTCCACCAAATCACGGACATTCACACGTAATTACAATAACCAAGAATTACTGGGTGCTAGCAACGATAAAATTGAAAAAGCGATCAATCTTGCACTCACTGATCTGATCAACGATATGGCTAATGATCAAGAATTGACCCAATTTATCAAACAAAACGCTCGATAATGATTCGAGACGATGTTTTGTCATACATTAAGTGCCTATCTCTATAGAATAGGCACTTAATGAAACGGTGAATAGCGCCTTCACCATTATTCAATAACGGAAAGCCTTTTATTTAGCTCATAACCAATCATAGGAAGATTATGTCCCGTGCTTTTTTACCCAATTCAGTCATTTTAATCCTATTAGGTTTTGTATCCGGCCTTCCGTTAGCACTGACTGCTGGCACGCTACAAGCTTGGTTAACGGTTGAAAATATCGATATTAAAACGATTGGTTTTTTTTCACTGGTTGGTCAAGCTTATGTATTAAAGTTTCTTTGGTCTCCAATGATGGATCGGTATACCCCGCCCTTTCTTGGCCGGCGTAGAGGATGGTTACTGACCACACAAATCCTGCTTATTTTCAGTATCGGTGCAATGGGTTTTATGAATCCATCAGACCATCTATGGTGGCTAGCAGCGCTGGCTGTTATGGTCGCTTTTTGTTCTGCCTCACAAGATATTGTCTTTGATGCCTATAAGACGGACCTGCTCAGCGCGGAAGAACGAGGCTTTGGTGCCGCAGTCTCAGTGATGGGTTATCGCATCAGTATGCTGGTGTCTGGTGGGCTAGCATTATGGATGGCAGATAAATTCCTCACATGGCAACAACTTTATATGGTGATGGCAGGGCTGATGCTCATTGGTGTTTTTGCGACTCTGCTCGCCAAAGAACCAGAAGATAGTGGCACCCCGCCAACCTCACTGAAAGATGCGATTTATAAACCGCTTGCCGAGTTTTTTAGCCGCAACAATGCCTGGCTAGTCCTCTTATTATTAGTATTCTATAAGATGGGTGATGCATTTGTGATGGCGCTTAGTACTAACTTCTTATTGAGTGGCCTTGGCTTTACCTTAAGTGAAGTTGCTGCGGTCAATAAAACTGTCGGTATGGCAGCAACCATCTTCGGGGCATTGTTTGGCGGTTACCTAATGAAGAACATGAGCCTATTTAACGCCTTATTGGTGTTTGGTATTTTGCAAGGCGCCTCAAATATCGGCTATTGGTTCCTTGCGGTCACACCACCAAACATTATCAGTATGGGTTCAATCATTGTTATCGAAAATATTTTTTCAGGAATGGGAACCGCGGCGTTCGTGGCATTACTCATGACTCTATGTAATAAGTCATTATCTGCAACACAATTCGCTTTACTCTCTGCACTTTCGGCTATTGCTCGAGTGTATATAGGCCCTGTTGCCAGTATTGTTGTTCTTTCTTACGGCTGGCCAACCTTCTATCTGATTTCTATTATTGTTTCGGTGCCCAGTATTCTGCTCTTGCTTGCCTGTAAAACCTCGTTGAGCTATACGCAAACCACTGGGTTATTCCAACGCAGGGAGCTGTATCCACAAGCTTATAAAATTGCCGTTTATATCCTCTTAACCGCAATTGCTATATTAGCGCTATGGCTATTAACACTATTAGTTACCTCGTTTGCTACAGTCAAAATTTACTTATTCACCAATCAAATATCCCTTTGGCTTGCCTTACCTGAATATAAGAATTTCATTTTCAATACAGGCGCAAGTATTGGCGCACTCAGTTTAATCATTGGTGGCTGTCTCGACTTCTTTGCAGTACGCAAGATAGTTAAGAAATAAATTATTAACTCAATCAATCATCCCGAAGTGAAATTAATTCATTTCGGGTTTTTTCTTGACCTTTTAAATTAGATCTGACTAGCAAATTTTGATATCCCCACCTTCATAGCGTGATGCATATCACCTATTTAATGAAATATATTTTTTAATTACAAATTAAAAGCCTAACATCTCACACGTTAAGGGCTAATCAGCCTTATGGCTGAATAACAAATAAATATCGTTAATACTCAAACGAAAATAATATATCATGAAAAAACAACTTCTCTGCGTCGCTGCACTTGCGTCTTTAGCTGGGGCGGCAAATGCTGACGACTTTCTTGGCTATCAGAATGGTTTCGCGGACATCAATGTCAATTATTTAGACTGGTCTCACCGCACCGAAACTAAATCAGAAAACACCACTCGCAAAAAAGATTTTGCCTACATTGAGTTAGAAGGCGGAGCTAACTTTAATTGGGGTGAATTGTATGGATTTTTTGATGTCGAAAATCCATTCCACAAACGTCGTACTGAGCCTGGCCGTAACCAACGTTACACCATCAAAACGACAGGTCGTTTCTATCTAGGCGATAGTGGCTTTAACGTTTATGGTCATGTTTACGGTACTTGGTCAATGCCAGGTGCTAAATATGGCGGCAATTTCCATGAAGTCAACACATTATATGGCTTAGGCTACAACACTTCATTCGGTGATCTGTGGTTCAAACCATTCGTTGCATTACATTATGTTGACCAAACTTTCTACTCAGGCAATAACGGCTATGTGGTTGGTTGGGTTGCAGGTTATGGCTTCAAGATGTTTGAAGAAGATTTCATGATCACTAACTGGCATGAAATGGAATTTGCTCGTCATAAGCGCTACGGCAACGGTGGGCGTGACGGCGTCAATGGTGCTCTCGCCTTTTGGTGGAATGCAACACCACACTTAGCTGCGGGTGTGCAATACCGCTATGCTGACAATAAGCTAGGCGATGATTTTTATCAAGACGCAATCATTTATACATTAAAATATACATTCTAAGTGTTTATATTTAACTGTAGAAAAATTTAAAAACTCTCTTTTCTTTTCAAGAAAATAACAATTTTTCTTAGTTGTTTTAGCCGATAAGATGGCCTCAAGCCTCTTATCGGCGTTAAAAGCCGTATTTTCACCTACCATTTTATTTAACAATCAGATCAGTTGTTTTAATTTTTGCTCATTTTTGTATATATTTTTCTTTGAAAAAAGACAAAGATATTTTAGTATTAGTCCTGTTTTAGCAAAATATACCTATAATCTGCATGACTTTTAACTATTTAATCATAAGTTCTTCACATGTGATCATATTAACATAAAGAGCTAACAATCCCGTTTCTTTACCTTACAATTGTTTACACTCACATAACCTTACCGTAGAATGCCCCCACTGATGAAACGACAATTAGAATCTTTGTCATTTGGGGTCGTGGATGAGACTTATGAACTACAAAAAAAGCATTGGGGCACTCTCACTTGTTGTCGCTACCTTATTATTAGGTGGTTGCGATATGGTGTTGATGGACCCTAAAGGCGCCGTTGGCGTTAAACAAAAAGAGCTGATTCTTATTGCAATCGGCTTAATGCTGGTTGTTGTCATTCCCGTTATTTTCATGGCGTTTATTTTTGCTAGAAAATATCGTGAATCCAATAAATCAGCAACTTACCGTCCTAACTGGGCTCACTCAAATAAAATTGAGTTAGTCTGCTGGACTGTTCCTATCATCATTATCATTATTCTAGGTACAATCACTTGGAAAACGACTCATGAGCTTGATCCATATCAGCCATTAGTCAGTGATCAGGAACCTGTCACAATTGAAGTTATTTCCGCTGACTGGAAATGGATTTTCATCTATCCAGAGCAAGGTATTGCAACAGTTAACGAAATAGCATTCCCTACCGGTGTGCCAATCAACTTCAAAATCACATCTGATTCGGTGATGAACTCGTTCTTCATTCCATCTTTAGGTGGCCAAATCTATGCGATGGCAGGTATGCAAACTAAACTTCACTTAATTGCCAACGAACCTGGTACCTACAAAGGCTTCTCAGCAAGCTATAGTGGTCATGGATTCTCTGACATGAAGTTTAATGCTATTGCAACACCTGATCGTCAAGGTTTTGATGAGTGGGTACAAAAGGTAAAAGCTTCACCTAAAACTATGGATACAATGCAAGCTTTCGACGAAGTCGCTAAGCCTAGCATGAATGTTCCTGTTACCTACTTCTCTAGCGTGAAACCAAATCTGTATGAAGACATCATTCTCAAGTTTGGTCATGAGCACCATAAAGGTCACGCTCCTGCGGACAAGAAAGATGAAGCCGCAGGTCAATCTATGCATATGAGCCATAATGCTCATACAGGCGCTGAGGAATAAGGGCATGTTCGGAAAATTAACACTAGATGCTATTCCGCTCCATGAGCCAATTGTCGTCGTGACATTGATTTGTATCATTCTCGGCGGCCTTGCGCTTCTAGGTGCGATCACCTACTTCGGTAAATGGAAGTGGTTGTGGAAAGAGTGGTTAACCTCTGTTGACCACAAAAAAATTGGTGTCATGTACATCATTGTTGCAATGGTCATGTTGTTCCGTGGTTTCGCGGATGCCATCATGATGCGTGGTCAGCAGGTACTTGCTTCTGCTGGTCAAGAAGGGTTCTTGAATCCTCATCACTATGACCAAATTTTTACCGCACACGGCGTTATCATGATTTTCTTCATGGCAACACCATTTGTTGTCGGTCTGATGAACCTTGTTGTTCCTCTGCAAATTGGTGCACGTGATGTTGCGTTCCCATTCCTGAACTCACTGAGCTTCTGGTTCTTCGTTGTCGGTGTTGTGCTGATTAACATCTCTTTAGGGGTGGGTGAATTCGCACAGACAGGTTGGTTAGCTTATCCGCCTTTATCTGGCTTGGAGTACAACCCTGGTGTCGGGGTCGATTATTGGATATGGAGTCTCCAAATATCCGGTATTGGTACACTATTAACAGGGGTTAACTTTATCGCGACAATTATCCGTATGCGTGCACCGGGTATGTCGATGATGAAAATGCCAGTATTCAGCTGGGCAGCACTCTGTACTAACGTACTGATCGTTGCAGCATTCCCTATCTTAACAGTCACCATCACACTACTGACTTTAGACCGTTATCTAGGTACCCATTTCTTCACTAACGATATGGGCGGCAACATGATGATGTACATCAACCTGATTTGGGCTTGGGGTCACCCTGAGGTGTATATCCTTGTTCTACCTGTATTTGGTGTATTCTCAGAAATTGCAGCAACCTTCTCGAAAAAACGTTTGTTTGGCTATACCTCTCTGGTATGGGCAACTATCGTTATTACCGTTATGTCGTTCATTGTATGGTTGCACCACTTCTTTACGATGGGCTCGGGGGCAAACGTCAACGCCTTCTTCGGTATCGCTACGATGATTATCGCAATCCCAACTGGGGTTAAGATCTTCAACTGGCTGTTTACCATGTACCAAGGTCGTATTGAGTTCAAATCACCGATGCTATGGACTGTCGGCTTCATTATCACCTTCTCTGTTGGTGGTATGACTGGGGTTCTACTTGCTGTACCTGGTGCAAACTTCGTTCTACACAACAGCTTATTCCTGATTGCTCACTTCCATAACGTTATCATTGGTGGTGTGGTATTCGGATGTTTCGCTGGTATGACTTACTGGTTCCCGAAAGCTTACGGCTTCACGCTGAATGAGAAATGGGGCGTTCGTGCCTTCTGGTTCTGGATTGTTGGTTTCTTCTTAGCATTTATGCCGTTGTATATCCTTGGCTTTATGGGTATGACTCGTCGTTTAAGCCAAAACATTGACCCAACGTACCACGGTATGCTGGTTGCAGCGGCTTGCGGTGCAGGTCTAATCGCAATTGGTATTGCATGCCAAGTTATCCAAATCATCGTGAGTATCCGTGATCGTCATGCTAACCGTGACTTAACCGGAGACCCATGGGGCGGACGTACTCTGGAGTGGGCAACTTCTTCTCCACCACCATTCTACAACTTCGCTATTGAACCTAACGTTCAAACGCGTGATGCTTGGTGGGATATGAAAGAAAAAGGCATCGCTCATAAGAAACCTGCTTCATATGAAGAAATTCATATGCCGAAAAATACCGGCGCTGGCGTGATTATCGCGGCATTTAGCTTGGTTTTAGGTTTCGCGATGATCTGGCACATCTGGTGGCTCGCAATCGTTGGTTTCGCTGGCATGATTGTTACTTGGATTGCAAAAAGCTTCGACGAAGATGTTGATTATTACGTACCTGTGGCTGAAATCGAAGAAATCGAGAATAAGCACTTTGAAGACTTACGTAAGGCAGGTGTGAACGATGTCAACTAATACAATGACTAATCAAAACTTAGCCCATGCAGAGCATGGGCACCATGATGCAGGTGGGACAAAGGTATTTGGTTTCTGGCTCTACATAATGAGCGACCTGATTCTATTTGCTTGCTTGTTTGCAACTTATGTTGTTCTAGCCGATGGCACCGCTGGTGGTCCTGAAGGTAAAGATATTTTCAGCCTGAAATTCGTTCTGGGTGAAACATTCTTACTTTTATTCAGTAGTATTACCTATGGCTTCGCAATGATTGCGATGCATAAAGGGAAAATCCCAGCAGTCAACTTATGGCTATTCGCAACCTTCCTGCTAGGCCTTGGGTTCGTTATCATGGAAGTGTACGAGTTCCATGAACTGATCGCTGAAGGACTGGGTCCTGACCGTAGCGGTTTCCTATCAGGTTTCTTTGCTTTAGTTGCAACACATGGTCTGCACGTAACAGCAGGTTTGATCTGGATTATCGTTATGATGATTCAAGTCACTCGTCGTGGCCTAACTGACGTGAACAAAACGCGTTTGAACTGCCTTAGCTTATTCTGGCACTTCTTAGACGTTGTTTGGATTTGTGTATTTACCGTTGTTTATCTTCTGGGGGCTATTTAAATGAGTCATGCAAAAGATGCTCACACTGGAGCAAGCCACGGTAGCGTTAAAACATACCTGATTGGCTTTATTCTATCCGTCATCCTGACAGTGATCCCATTCTGGATGGTGATGGAAGGTACTGCATCACAAGCCGCTATCCTTTGGACTGTTGTCGGTATGGCAGTTGTGCAGATCCTTGTACACTTAGTCTGTTTCCTGCACATGAATACATCATCAGATGAGCGCTGGAACCTGATTGCATTTCTGTTCACTATGCTAATCATCGGTATCGTTGTTGTTGGCTCTCTGTGGATTATGTACAACCTGAACATCAATATGATGCTCGACTAAAGAGTTGCCGATATGTTTAAGCAATACCTGCAAGTGACCAAGCCAGGAATTATTTTCGGAAATCTAATTTCTGTGATCGGCGGTTTTCTACTTGCCTCAAAAGGCACGATTGATTATCCGCTGTTTATTGCGACTTTGCTGGGTGTATCACTGGTCGTGGCTTCTGGTTGTGTTTTTAACAACTATATCGACCGTGATATCGACCGTATCATGGAAAGAACGAAGAATCGCCCTTTAGTTAAAGGGCTGATTGACCCGAAGATTAGCCTGATTTACGCCGCTGCATTAGGTATTGCTGGCATGCTGCTACTTCTTGTAGCAGCGAATGCTCTGGCAATGCTCCTTGCGGTGATTGGTTTCATCGTTTATGTAGGTATCTATAGCCTATATATGAAACGTAAATCAGTCTATGGCACGCTAATTGGCAGTTTATCTGGTGCAGCACCTCCTGTTATTGGTTACTGTGCCGTCACAAATGAGTTCGATACCGGTGCATTGATTCTGTTATTGATCTTCAGTTTGTGGCAGATGCCACATTCGTATGCTATCGCGATTTTCCGTTTTAAAGACTATAAAGCAGCCAATATTCCTGTTTTGCCTGTTATTAAGGGGATCTCTGTGGCTAAAACCCATATCTTCTTATATATCTTGGCATTTATGGTCGCCACACTGATGTTAGCTATCAGCGGATACGCTGGTTATAAATATTTAGTTGTTGGTGCGGCTGTTAGTCTTTGGTGGCTTGGCATGGCAATCTCCGGATTTAAAACCGAAAATGATGACCGTGTTTGGGCTCGCAAACTGTTTATCTTCTCCATTGTGGCTATCACATCGTTGAGTGTCATGATGTCTGTTGATCCAACAGTTTCAACCGATACTGTTATAGCTTTAGTTAGATAAATTCTAACACGCAGTTACTCTAACGGCAGGCTAGTCCTGCCGTTTCATTTAGTCACCATGTTTTCGAACGTTTTTATTTGACGAATCGACCTACCCTATCGAATAACTTTTATGTTTTAATACCCGCTTATTCATGCCTAGCATAGCGAGATAATGCCTTTCTATGCTCAAAATAATAACTAACAATATTCTAATTTGTTGTAATAAGGCAAAATGTGACTAATTCCTAGATAAATACATTCATAACTGACCAGGGTTAGTGAATGAAGCCAACACAGCTACAGCTTGAAGTATGACGAGTATTTATGAAAGATAACAAAATGACCACCTCCGAACTCCGTGCTACATGGGGGTTAGGTTCAGTTTTCTCCCTACGTATGTTAGGGATGTTTATGGTATTACCCATTTTGACCAGCTATGGTATTCATCTTAAGGACTCATCAGAATTTTTGGTAGGCCTAGCGATTGGTATTTATGGCTTAAGCCAAGCTATCTTTCAGATACCGTTTGGTTTAATGTCGGATAAAATTGGTCGTAAGCCCTTAATTATTATTGGGCTAGTTATCTTTATTATTGGTAGTGTGATTGCCGCTCTCAGTGATTCCATATGGGGCATTATTATTGGCCGAGCCTTGCAAGGTGCTGGCGCTATTTCTGCCGCCGTTATGGCATTACTTTCCGATTTAACGCGTGAGCAGAATCGAACCAAAGCAATGGCTTTTTTAGGAATTAGCTTTGGTATCACTTTCGCTATTGCCTTAGTATTAGGCCCGATCATCACTCATTGGATTGGGTTAAGCGGGCTATTTTGGGGAATCACCCTATTAGCAGGAGGCGCTATCATCGTTACCCTGTTTGTTGTACCGAATAGCCGCCAGCATATTACTAACCGAGAATCCGCTTTTGTTAAAGGAAATTTACGGGCGGTCATTACTCACCCGCAATTATTGAAACTCAACTTAGGCATCTTAAGCTTACACACCTTGCTCATGTCCAGCTTCGTCGCTTTACCTTTAATGATGAGCGATGCGGGATACCTAGCCAAAGACCATTGGAAAGCTTACCTTATCACCATGCTGGTCGCTTTTGTTTCAGTGCTTCCCTTTATCATCTACGCTGAAAAACACCGAAAAATGAAGCAAGTGTTTTTATTCTGTATTGTGATACTGGCTTTAGCTGAAATAACCTTATGGCTGTCAGGAAGCCATTTGTGGGTGATTTTCGTTGGCTTACAACTGTTTTTTGTTGCCTTTAATATTATGGAGGCGATCCTTCCTTCTTTAATCAGTAAAGAAGCTCCCGCAGGTTATAAAGGTACCGCAATGGGGGTTTACTCCACCAGCCAATTTCTAGGTGTCGCTATCGGAGGGATACTCGGCGGTTGGTTATATGATATAGATGGCGCAGCCGCGGTATTTATCGGTGGATTAGCAGTAACAGCCATTTGGTTTGTTGTTAGCTTAACCATGAAGCAACCACCTTATGTCAGCAGTATTCGCCTTGTGTTACCACCTCAATTTAAAAACACCGCTAAGTTACAAGCACTGCTCTTATCTCAACCCGGTGTACTTGAGGCCGCGATTATCCCTGATGAAATGGGCGTCTATGTGAAAGTGGATAGAAAATTGACCTCCCGAGAACAACTCGAGTCTATCATCAAAGACCAAATATAATCGCTATAGCCCACAACGATAAATGCTGTGGGCTTTTTTACGTGTTAGTCTCGGAAGTTAGTAAATTGGAATGGCTGGCCTAAATTACCAGAACGGACGAGCGCCATTACCGATTGCAAATCATCACGTGATTTACCGGTTACTCTCACTTGCTCCCCTTGGATCTGTGCCTGTACTTTCAATTTACTATCTTTAATTAGCTTCACGATTTTTTTGGCTGTGGCAGTATCAATTCCCTGCTTTAGGGTCACTTCAACACTGTATGTTTTACCACTATGCACAATGTCATCAGGGACATTCAATACAGCACCATCAATACCACGTTTTGCCATTTTTTCACGTAAAATGTCTAATAGCTGCTGAACTTGAAAGTCTGACTCACTAGTGACCTTAATTGATTCGCTTTTTTCATTAAGTTCGAAGCTCGCCGTCACATTTTTAAAATCCCAGCGAGTGGTTAATTCACGATTAGCATTTTCAACCGCATTGCGGACTTCATTCATTTCTACTTCAGATACAATATCAAATGATGGCATAGTTATGACCTCCTGATAATCAATGCGATGCATGATAGCTGCTTTCTATTGACAGCAAAAGTACTATACTGGAAATATGAGTTTACATATGTCTATATCGTTATATTCTTACAAGCTTAGAAGAAATGGTTCATAGGGGAAATATGAAAATAACGCTTATAGGTTGTGGTGCCATCGGCAAGCTGTGGGTTGCCGCATTAGCTGAACAAGGGCATGATATTCAAGGATGGTTACGTATCGCTCAATCCGATATATTTGTTGATGTTAATGAGCCTGACGGGCGTATTTTTCGTGAATTAATCCCTTGTAACAACCTTAATCACTTACATAATAGTGAACTCGTTATTGTCTGTTTAAAAGCATGGCAAGTGTCCGATGCCTTACTCCCTTTGCTTCATAATATCCCCGAATCCTGTCCAATTTTATTACTGCATAACGGCATGGGAACGCTTGAGGAATTAGGCCCTTTACGGCATCCTTTTTTATCTGGCGTGACCACCCACGCTGCGTGGCAAGAAAATAATCAGGTTTTTCATGTTGCGAACGGCATAACCCATATTGGTGCCATCAATTCACTTGCTGAAAATTACTATCCGATTGCCGATATTTTGCATGAAGCCCTACCGGATGTTGCATGGCATAACCAAATTTTAAATACGTGTTGGCGAAAACTGGCTGCAAATTGTGTTATTAACCCATTAACCATCCTTTATGATTGTAAAAATGGTGATTTACTTAATCATCCAGAACAAATCAATACGCTCATCGATGAGATTTGCCAAGTGATGGCAATTGAAGGGCTACATACCGATAAAACTCAGCTCGTTAATTATATTTATGGCATCATTCACAATACAGCCAATAACTACTCTTCAATGCTGCAAGATATCCGTAATAAACGCCGTACAGAGATTGATTACATTACTGGCTACCTGATTAAACAAGCGAGAGCTCACGGGCTTCATACTCCTGAGAACGATCGTTTATACCATTTAGTTAAACAGCGAGAAGAAAAAAATGACGGTTTCCGTGCTGATATGCATCGCCAATGGTAGTGAAGAAATAGAGACAGTCACTACAGCCGATCTATTAGTTAGAGCAGGTATTAAAGTAACTTTAGCCAGCGTGACTGATGATGGCTCTGTTAATATAACAGCGTCGAGAGGACTCAAAATCATCGCTGATACGCCTTTAATTAGGGTTGCCGATGATCCTTTCGATGCAATTGTGCTTCCGGGTGGATTAAAAGGTGCAGAGGCCTTCCAAAATAGCCCTCTCGTCATTGAAAAAGTAAGACGTATGCATCTTGATGGCAAAATTGTTGCCGCAATCTGCGCCGCACCTGCGCTGGTATTGGAATATCATCAATTATTTCCCATGGGGAATATGACATGTTTCCCAACCCTACAAGATCAGATTGCAGCCAATAAATGGGTTGATAAACGAGTGTATTTTGATGAGCGAGTGAATCTATTAACCAGTCAAGGTCCTGCAACTACCTTTGATTTCGCCTTAAAATTGATTGAGTTGCTAGTTGGCCGTGATATCGCTGGCAAGGTTGCATCTCAATTAATTTTACCTAATGGGATTAATGATTACTTAGAGCAGTAATGACAAAAAGCCGAAACAGCGTAGCGGGATCGGCTTTTATCTTATAGAACGTAGCGAGTTACGGGCGATAGACTTTCACATTACTAAAGCCTTGTTCTTGCAGATACAGCGCTTGCAAGCGGCTCATCACACCACGATCACAGTACAGTAAATAAGTCTTTTCTTTTGGTAAATCACCAAACTGCGTTCCCAGTCGATAGAATGGAATATGTTTAATTTCAATTCCCTCGATCGACAATGGATTATCTTCATGCTCATCCACAGAGCGAATATCTAAAATGATTTCATTGTCTGGTGAAAGCTCACTCACCATTTCCACTTCTGTCACTTGTTCGCGACTTTCTTGTGCAATCTGGCGGATATCAATATTTTGTGCGTGTTCAACCACATCGTCTAAAATACTGAAATCAAAATTTGCTTCTTCTGCTTCAATTCTCGCTTTAACCGCTTTAACGGTAGGACTTTTCGAAATCACGCCACAATATTCAGGCATCGTTTTAGCAAAATCCTCAGTACCGATTTGGCGAGCTAGTTTGATGATATGCTCTTTGTCATGAGAAATCAGAGGACGCAATACCAACGTATCTGAAGCATTATCAATCAAACGTAAATTGGTCAGTGTTTGGCTTGATACTTGTCCTAATGCCTCGCCAGTGACAATCGCTTGTACACCATAACGTTCGGCGACTTTAGAAGCTGCACGTACCATCATGCGCTTCAGTACCACTCCCATTTGGCCATCATCAACTTTTTCAAGGATTTCTGCCACAACAGGTTCAAAATTAACCGCAATAAAGCGAACTTTATGTGAACTGCCAAAGCGGTTCCATAAATAGTGGGCTATTTGTTTAACGCCAATTTCGTGGGCTGCACCGCCTAAGTTAAAGAAACAGTAGTGCACTCGACAACCGCGGCGCATCAACATATAACTGGAAACGCCTGAGTCAAAACCACCTGAAATCAGCGACAGTACATCTTCTTGAGTACCAATTGGGAAACCACCAATACCTTCATAACGCGCTTTCACGAGGATCAAGTTTTCGTCTTCGATCTCCAAATGCACGGTGAGATCAGGATCGGTTAATTTCACTTTTGCAGATGAAATATGTTGATTTAAGCCACCACCGATGTAGCGTTCCGCTTCAATCGATGTAAACTCGTGCTTCCCTCTGCGTTTTACGCGAACACAAAAGGTTTTGTTTTCTAGTAATGCACCGTATGCCTCATGCGCCATTTCATAAATATGATGTAGGCTAGTAAACGGTTTTTCTTCAACTTCTAAAATATGGTGAATACCAGGGATTCGAGTCAGCATGTCACAAATTTCGTCGTGCTTTGTTTCCCCTTTAACACGCACTTCGATGTTATCCCAATGACGGACAACCGCGATTTCTTCGCCTAATGGTTTGAGGACATTACGGATATTGCTGGTGAGGATCTTAATAAAACGTAGCCTAACGGTTTGGCTTTTAATCGTAATTTCTGGGAATAACTTAATGATAAACTTCATAATAGCAGCATGTTAATGTTATAGGGGCCAGCGCACGTATTTTAAAAGTGACACACGTACAGGTTACCAATTGTCAATAAAGAAGCGTATTATAGCACTATCTTGTGTGTTGAATCTAAAAACACTAAGAATAAATTGTATCCGTAGCGAGACTACGCTAGTCTGCTAAATGAATATAATCCCTTGATTGAATGATTGAATATTTGTGGTTGAAGAAAGATGGCTAAAGAAAAATCTCAACAAGTACCAGTAGTTAGCTTCGAAAACTCACTCAAAGAACTTGAGGAAATTGTTTCTCGCCTTGAGTCTGGCTCACTACCACTTGAAGATGCTCTCAATGAATTTGAACGAGGCATTCAAATCGCTAAACAAGGGCAAAAAGTCCTCCAACAGGCTGAACAACGCGTTCAAATTCTCCTTAGCGATGATGAAAATAAAGCACTTGATGATTTTTCACCAGATACCGAATAAATTATGTCTGAACAACACCTTAATAGCTTCATAGTACAACAACAACAAGCGTATGAGCGAGTTAACCAATATCTATTAGATGCTTTGGATGCGCTTCCTTTCTCACATTTACCGCTTGCTGCTGCGATGAAGCATGGCGCATTGCTCGGTGGTAAGCGCCTACGCCCATTTTTAACCTATACTGTAGGAAGTATGCTTGGTGTCGCGACCATTAATCTTGATGCACCAGCGGCGGCGGTTGAATGTATTCATGCCTATTCACTCATTCATGATGATCTCCCAGCGATGGATGATGATGATTTACGCCGTGGGCAACCGACATGCCATATAAAATTTGGTGAAGGAAATGCGATTTTAGCCGGCGATGCGCTACAAACATTAGCATTCCAATTACTTTCCTCCGCCCCCATGCCAGATGTCACTGATAAAGATCGGATTGCCATGCTGTCAGAGCTGGCTTATGCCAGTGGTTTAGCAGGCATGTGCGGTGGACAAGCCCTTGATCTTGAAGCTGAAGGTAAACGTGTCGGCCTTGCGGAACTAGAGCAAATTCATCAACATAAAACAGGTGCACTCATACGAGCGGCCATTCGCATGGGCGCCTATGCCGCTGGAGATAACGGCTATCAAATATTATCTGCTTTAGATCATTATGCTGAAGCTATCGGTCTGGCATTTCAAGTACAAGACGACATTCTAGATGTCATTGGTGACAGCGAAATCACAGGTAAGCGTCAAGGTGCAGATGCAGAGCATGAAAAGAGCACTTATCCCTCATTACTGGGGCTTGAAGCAGCTCAAGAAAAAGCGCGTGAACTTTATTTTAATGCCCTTGAAGCCTTAAAAGTCATTGAAGCACAAGGCTATAATACGCAAACCTTAATCGCATTAGCTAATTTCATTATCGAGCGTAAAAGCTGATCTTATATAAAGCCACTTTACATTCAGACGTATGATGATAAAAGTGGCATAATAGCTGAATTCGAACGCTGGGATTACCCAGCGTTATACTCTAAATAATTCGTAGTACCGCTGAGCGAACAACCAATAAGTCGCTAACAGCACCGCAAACTAGATGCCCCATAGGGTTGGGCCTAGTCAACAATGCGGCAACTGGATATATGACGAGTATATTACCTTTTAACAATTATAATAGTAGTGAGCCCCTAATGAGTATTGATATCGCTAAGTATCCAACACTAGCGCTGGCAGAAACACCGGAAGAGCTTCGTTTGCTACCGAAAGAAAGCCTGCCTAAGCTATGTGATGAACTCAGGCAATTTTTACTTAGTAGTGTTGGTCGATCTAGCGGTCATTTTGCCTCTGGTTTAGGCGCCGTTGAACTCACCGTCGCATTACATTATGTCTATAAAACCCCTTTCGATAACCTCGTTTGGGATGTCGGTCATCAAGCCTACCCACATAAAATTTTGACGGGACGCCGCGATCGTATCGATACCATTCGCCAAAAAAATGGCTTACATCCCTTTCCTTGGCGTGATGAAAGTGAATATGACGTACTCAGTGTCGGCCACTCATCAACTTCAATCAGTGCCGGCTTAGGTATGGCTATTGCCGCTGAAAAAGAAGATAGGAATCGTAAAACCGTCTGTGTGATTGGTGACGGCGCAATTACTGCCGGCATGGCTTTTGAAGCGATGAACCATGCTGGTGATGTCGCGCCGGATATGTTAGTCATTCTTAATGACAATGAAATGTCTATTTCTGAGAATGTTGGAGCACTTAATAATCACCTTGCGCATTTACTTTCTGGCAAGCTTTATACCACCTTACGTGAAGGTGGAAAAAAAGTGTTCTCGAACATGCCGCCGATTAAAGAGCTCTTAAAGAAAACCGAAGAGCATATCAAAGGTATGGTTGTTCCAGGCACCATGTTTGAAGAACTTGGTTTTAACTACATCGGTCCAGTTGATGGCCATGATGTTGTTGCGCTCGTACAGACGCTGAAAAATATGCGCGATCTAAAAGGCCCTCAGTTCTTACATATCATGACCAAAAAAGGTCGTGGCTATGAACCAGCCGAAAAAGATCCAATTAGCTGGCATGCTGTGCCTAAATTTGACCCTAGCACTTTTACTTTACCTAAAAGCAAAGAAACGGGGCCTACATTCTCTAAAATTTTTGGCGATTGGCTGTGTGATGAAGCACAGAATGATAGCAAACTCATGGCGATCACACCTGCAATGCGTGAAGGTTCCGGTATGGTGCGTTTTTCAAAAGAGTACCCCGACCAGTACTTTGACGTTGCTATCGCCGAACAGCATGCGGTGACCTTTGCTGCTGGCTTAGCTATCGGAGGCTACAATCCTATTGTTGCAATTTACTCCACTTTCCTACAACGCGGCTACGACCAAGTGATCCACGATATCGCGATCCAAAAAGTGCCTGTTTTATTTGCTATTGATCGTGCTGGGATTGTTGGTGCAGATGGTCAGACTCATCAAGGTGCTTTTGATATCTCCTATCTCCGTTGTATCCCAACATTGGTGATCATGACGCCAAGTGATGAAAATGAATGTCGTCAAATGCTGCATACAGGCTACCACTATAAAGAAGGCCCAAGTGCTGTTCGCTATCCTCGAGGAACAGGAACAGGTGCTGAGCTTCAACCTCTCGAAACCCTGCCGATTGGTAAAGGAGTCATTCGACGCCAAGGTGAGAAGGTGGCGATCCTCTGCTTTGGTACTTTGCTCAAGCATGCATTAGTTGCCGCTGAAGAACTTAATGCAACCGTGGTTGATATGCGTTTTGTGAAACCATTGGATGAAGAATTAATTTTGGAAATGGCAAATAGTCATGAAATGTTAGTGACGCTAGAAGAGAATGCCATCATGGGTGGTGCGGGTAGTGGTATTAACGAATTTCTGATGCGCGAGCGCAAGATGATCCCCGTATTAAACCTTGGATTACCTGACTTCTTTATTCCTCAAGGTAGTCAAGATGAGCTTATTGCAGATCTCGGTTTAGATAGCCAAGGCATTCTGAACGCTATCGAGCAGTATCAACAAAAACTGTAGTGTCTAAAATAGACAGGTATTGTTAGGGTAACAAGCAATACCTGTTTTTTCTTGGTACTTCATCCTATTCCCTCTGTAATTTAATGTTGAATTGCACTCATATTTTTTAATATCTCAGTATAAAATTAGCGGGATCATTAGTTAGATCAATTTCAAGCAAATTTCTTTTAAAAAGGATCTTGCTTTTATCTCAAATAAAGTTCAGTATGGATTTAACATCTATTTACCCTCATAAGAATTTTGTCAATATTGACATAAATATCTCATATTTATATGAGATCTACGCCTCATTTTTGTTTTAGCTGCCTTTTGGCAGCTTTCTTTTATGAATAAAAAATGACTTTTTATTCATACACTTAAAGAATACTTAATCCCCCTCTTTATATGTAAGTATTTATACTAATAAGCCTGTTTATTCTTTTATATAAATTATCTCAGCATTATTTTGCCAGCAAAATATAAAATAAAATATTTTATGGATTCAAGATCCCTTTATAACGATCTGTTGCGATCAATAATAATAAAAAAGCCCGTGACAATGACTGACACGGGCTGATTTTTTTATGCGTTATTATCTAGGATTAATTATCAATATTTTCTAATACAAAATGATCAAATCCTTTTAATGCCACATCTACAACCTGATTATCACAATAATAACTGATCCCCTCAGATTGCGGTTTGATCTGCCCAATACAAGTAAAGTTGGCACCGGTATGCGCTAGTGCCATTTCGAGTGCACCACGGTTTATCTCAGGAACTGTGAAGCAAAGCTCATAATCCTCGCCGCCACTGAGAGACCAAATACGCGCTTGCTCTACGGAACAGTTTTGCTGTAATGCTTCAGAAAGTGGTAATGCATCAAGATTAATACGTGCACCACAGCCGCTAGCTTTCAAGATATGGTTTAGATCGGAAATTAATCCATCTGAAATATCAATGGCGGAAGAGGCCAGATTGCGTAATGCTTGGCCTTGCAAAATACGTGGCTGAGGACGCAAATGGCGTCCCAGTAACCATGCTTTTTGCTTTTCATCTTGGATATCTAACCTGCCCTGCAATATTGCTAGACCGGCAGCGCTATCACCCAGTGTCCCCGTCACATATATCCAGTCTCCATTACGAGCCCCTGACCGTGACAACGCTTTTCCATGTGGCACTAAGCCATGTACCGTATAAGTTAAACTCATCGGGCCACGCGTGGTGTCTCCACCAATTAACTGCATACCGTAATAATTAATCTGCTCAAACAAGCTATCACTGAATTGCTCTAACCAATGGAGGTCAACATGAGGTAATGTAATCGCCAGTGAAACCCAAGCAGGATCCGCCCCCATCGCAGCAAGATCACTTAAATTAGAGGCTAATGATTTGTAGGCTAGATCCGCAGGGGAAATTTCAGGTAGGAAATGAATACCAGAAACCAGTGTATCAGTACTGACAGCAAGCTGCTGTTTTTCTGGTATGGTCATCAACGCACAGTCATCACCAATACCGATATTCACATCCCGTCGATTGGTAGTTTGACGGTTAAAGAAACGTGCGATGAGGTCAAATTCGCCATATGACATGGTAGCTTTTCCATTTTCGCTATGCCTAGTATCATATTTATCATGGATACATACGCATAAAATATAAAGATAGGCTGGAACCCAGCCTACCTCATTACTACTGTAGTATTACAGGAGGGAACCCTGATCAATGTTTATTTTTTACGACGAACAGCTGGCGCAGCCTTATCAAGTACACCATTAACAAATTTATGGCTATCTTCTGCACCGAATACTTTAGCAAGTTCAATGCCTTCATTAATAGCAACTTTATAAGGGACATCTTCACGGTAGCTAAGTTCATACATAGCAACACGTAAAATCGCTTTCTCTACCTGTCCCAGCTCTTCGAGTTGGCGAGATAAGAAAGGAGCCATGAGTTGATCCAATTTCGCAGCGTTATTCGCTACTCCAGATAACAGTTCACGAAAATAAATAACGTCAACGTCAGACATGTCCTGTTCAGCAATAAATTCATATTCCACATCGGAAACGTTATTACCGGATAATTGCCATGAATAGATGGCTTGCACAGCACACTCACGAGCGCGGCGACGAGCAGCAGGTTTCACAAGATTCCCCTTAAATAAAAACTAAATCAGCCTTTTACAGCTTTAAGTACATTAATCATTTCTAATGCTGTCAGTGCTGCTTCAGCACCTTTGTTACCAGCTTTAGTGCCAGCGCGTTCAATCGCTTGCTCAATATTCTCTGTGGTCAGAACACCAAAAGTGACAGGAATTTCACTGTTCATTGCTACATGAGATAGGCCTGAGCTACACTCTCCTGCAACAAACTCGAAATGGGCGGTTCCACCACGGATAACCGTGCCTAACGCAATGACTGCATCATATTTTTTCGTTTCAGCTAACGCCTTAACTGTTAGTGGTAGCTCATAAGCCCCCGGTACCCACACAACAGTAATGTTGTCTTGAGAAACTTGGCCGATACGCTCTAAAGCATCAACAGCACCGTCCAGCAGACTATCATTAATAAAGTTGTTAAAACGAGCGATTGCAATGGCGACACGCGCTTGTGGCGCGGCAACAACACCTTTAATTACGTTCATAGCCTTCCTTTAATATTAATTATACTCGTCATGCTTCAGGTTGCAGCGTTTTACCTTACCTACGGTAAGAACCCCATTCGCCCTAGCCATACAGCGAACTATACATCTAGCGACGCTTTCACTTATTACCGAGCTGCACCTCGAATGATGAACAGTATACAACCCGTGGGGCGCGGATTTTATCACATTCTTTCATTAATCGCGTGGTTGAATTTTAGCAAAACGATAAAAAACTTTTATTACCACACGGGACGTAGTCTAACACGTAGATCATCACCAACCTTTTGCACATCCGTAAATGCAAATTTTGGCGCATCAGACAAATGCGCAAGAGCCGGAAAATTGACTAATCCGTGCGCGGTATCGCCTAGCAGTTTAGGTGCAATATAAACAATAAGCTCATCCACTAAACCGAGCTTAAGTAACGATCCGGCCAGTGTTGGTCCTGCTTCTACCCATATACTGTTCACATTACGCTTAGCGAGCTGCATCATCAGAATCACTAAGTCAATGCCATTGTCGTCACTGGGTATCGCTAATTGTTCAACTTGCCCCTGCCATACGGCATCGACGTCAGGTTGTGGGCGTACAAGCCAACATTCACCTGATAATTGAGTCACCTTATGCTCTGCCGTGACTTTGTTCTGCTGATCCAACACAATTCGAATAGGCTGACGTACCGTCTTTTCTGGGTAAATAGTTTGTATATTTTCTGGTAACTCATTCCATCGAACAGTCAAAGAAGGATCATCTGCTAATACGGTACTGCTGGTACTTAAGATGGCGCTTGCCTGCGCTCGCAATACTTGAACATCCTGCCGAGCAGCGGCAGAGGTAATCCATTTACTTTCGCCAGAGGCAAGCGCTGTCTTACCATCAAGAGAGGCTGCCAGTTTCAATTGAACATAAGGGAATGCTGTACGCATGCGCTTGAGAAAGCCTTGATTTAATCGCTCAGCTTGCTCCATCAAAACCCCACTGGCCGTTTCGATACCTGCTTGAGACAGCATATATAGGCCACGACCTGCAACTTGTGGGTTAGGGTCTTGCATAGCGGCCACAACACGGCTAACACCGGCTTTAATTAAAGCTTCAGCACAAGGTGGTGTACGACCATGATGGCTACACGGCTCTAATGTGACATAGGCGGTTGCACCTTTTGCGTTTTCCCCTGCCATACGCAAAGCATGAACTTCAGCGTGAGGCTCCCCAGCCTTCTGGTGGTAGCCTTCACCCACAATTTCGCCATCACGTACAATAACACAGCCAACATTTGGGTTTGGTGACGTAGTAAAACGACCTTTTTGGGCAAGCTCAAGCGCCCGCGCCATGTAGATGCGGTCTTGTTCAATCATGTTATTAATCCTGTAATTTAGCGATTTCTTCGCCAAATTCCCGCACATCTTCAAAACTGCGGTAAACCGAGGCAAAACGGATATAAGCGACTTTATCCAACTTTTTCAACTCATCCATCACTAAATTACCAATCAATTTAGAAGGGATTTCTCTTTCACCCGTTGCACGGAGTTGTGATTTGATAGAAATAATCGCCTGTTCAACCGCATCTGCACTTACAGGGCGTTTTTCCAAGGCTTTTTGCATGCCTCGGCTAAGTTTTTCTTCATCAAACGGTTCACGTATTTCATCACTTTTAATTACCCGTGGCATAACAAGTTCAGCCACTTCAAAGGTGGTGAAGCGTTCATGGCAAAGCAGACATTGACGGCGCCTGCGCACTTGAGAGCCTTCACCAACTAGACGCGAGTCAATTACTTTCGTATCTACAGCTGAGCAAAATGGGCAGTGCATAGTGTTTCCTGATTCTTATTTCGGGTAAACAGTGTAACCCAGAGCTCAATAAAAAACACCCCGCAAGACTGTACATTTGCAGTCTAACGGGGTGTTTCACGTTTTTAGCTCGCTTTTCAAAACCCAAAAGATAGCGTTAATTGGCCTACTAGCATGACAGGCCTTCTGCTAAATCAGATTAAGGCAGTAAAGACTCTTGGTCTGCACCTTCTTTCTCAACTTTAGGAGGAAGTAAATGCTCACGTCTCATTCCCATCTTCAATGCTAATGCAGAAGCAACATAGATAGATGAGATAGTACCAATAGTGACACCAATCAACATTACCAATGAGAAGCCTTCTAACATTGCGCCACCAAATATATACAGCATCAAAACCACCAGTAATGTGGTTGCAGATGTCATAATGGTACGGCTTAATGTTTGGGTAAGAGAGACGTTCATGATTTCATAAGGTGTACCGCGACGGATCTTACGGAAATTTTCACGAATACGGTCAGATACTACGATACTGTCGTTCAGTGAATAACCAATAACAGACATCAATGACGCAACAATCGTCATATCGATCTCAATATGGAATAACGATAAGATACCTAATGTAATGATAACGTCATGGGCAAGTGCTAATACCGCACCCGCAGCAAGACGCCATTCAAAGCGGAAACCAACATAAATCAGAATACAGATAAGCGCGGTTAACAATGCCAGTGCGCCTGTTTGAGCCAATTCAGCGCCAACACTTGGCCCCACAAACTCAATCCGCTTAACTGTCGCCTGTTCATCAACATTTTTATTGATGATAGTGATGATCTCTTTACCAACTTCTTGACCCGCCACACCTTCGATAGGGGGTAGACGGATCATAATGTCACGGCTACTACCAAAGTTTTGGATCAGAGGGTCTTTGTGGTCCGTATTAGAAAGACTATCACGAATCTTATCCAAGTCAGCAGGCTGACTCAGGTTGATCTCGATTACCGTCCCCCCCGTGAAATCAAGTCCCCAGTTGAACCCTTTAACCCCGATGACCACAAAAGATGCGATCAGCAGTACGATAGAAATCCCAAAGGCAACGTTGTCCCAGCGCATAAAGTCATAGACTTTACGGCCATAGTTCAATTGTTCAACAGTATAATCCTGTGCCACAACGTGCTCCTTAAATTGACAGCTTGTTGATACGCTTACCACCATATAGCAGGTTCACGATAGCACGTGTACCGATAATGGCTGTAAACATAGAGGTGGCGACACCGATAGCTGTCGTAATTGCAAAGCCTTTGATTGACCCGGTTCCCACTGCATACAGAATAATGGCAGTGATAAGCGTAGTCAGGTTTGCGTCAATAATACTTGAGAATGCGCCTTTATAACCTTCATGAATAGATTGCTGGACGGAACGCCCATTACGCAATTCTTCTTTGATACGTTCGTTAATCAAAACGTTCGCATCAACGGCAACGGCAAGGGTCAACACAATCCCCGCAATACCAGGCATTGTCAGTGTTGCACCCGGTAACAGCGACATCACACCAACAATCATGATCAAGTTTGCAAATAGTGCAGTACTGGCAATCAAACCAAACTTACGATAGTAAATAATCATAAATAGAATTGATGCTAACAGGCCTGCCAAACACGCTTTCAAACCTTGTTCAATATTCTGCAAACCAAGCGTTGGACCAATGGTACGCTCTTCAACGATTTGGATTGGTGCAATTAACGCACCCGCACGTAACAGCAATGATAACTGGCGTGCTTCATTTGGATCATTGATACCGGTGATACGGAATTGACTACCGAAACGCGCTGAAATGTTCGCAGCGTTAATCACTTTCTCATCTTTCATCAAGATAGCGCGGCCTTCGGCATCTCGTTTACCACTGTCTTTATATTCAACAAACAGGGTTGCCATGAGTTTACCCTGATTATCACGAGTAAAATCAGACATGATAGAGCCACCAGCACTATCCAAACCGATGCTAACTTGAGGTGCACCGTTTTCATCACCGCCTGAAGTTGAGTCAGTGATATGGTCACCGGTCAAAATAACACGCTTATACAACACGTAAGGCACGCCATTTCGATCATACTTAACTTCGGAATCACCAGGCACACGTCCACTTTCAGCAGCCGATGGATCAACGCTTTGGTTGACTAAACGGAACTCTAGGGTTGCTGTTGCACCTAAAATTTCTTTAGCACGGGCGGTATCTTGAATACCCGGTAACTCAACAACAATACGCTCCGCACCTTGACGCTGAACTAAAGGTTCTGCAACCCCTAATTGGTTCACACGGTTACGAATGATAGTAATGTTTTGAGATACGGCATAGTTACGAGCCTCACGTAGACGCTCATCCGTCATGACAGCAGTCATGGTATTATTGCCACCATCAGAAAACACTAAGTCTTGGAATTTACGAGCCAATGTTTTCTCTGCTAGGCTACGGTCATCAGCGTTACGGAAACGGACTTCAACGCTGTAATTGTCGCCTTTACGGATAGAAGAGTACGGAATGCCTGCTTGGCGCAAGTCATTACGTATACCGTCCATGTTTTGTTCCTGCAATTTACCTAATGCAGTGTCCATATCAACTTCCATTAGGAAGTGAACCCCACCACGCAAGTCAAGGCCGAGTTTCATCGGCTCACCACCGATCATTTCAAGCCATTTCGGTGTTGCAGGTGCAAGGTTTAATGCAACAACGTATTGATCACCCAAGGCGCTAACTAAAGCTTCACGAGCGCGCAACTGAATATCTGAGTTGTTGAATCGGGCTAATACAGCCCCATTTTCCAAGGCAATAGACTTGCTTTGGATATTGTCTTTTTCTAACGTTTTTTGGACTTGGATCAGCGTTTGTTCATTGGCGGCGGTTCCCCGCACGCCAGTGATCTGAACAGCCGGATCCTCACCATATAGGTTTGGAAGCGCATAAAGCAGACCGATGAGGATCGCAGCGATCAGCATCAGATACTTCCACAAAGGATAACGGTTTAGCACGGCAGTTCCCTTCGGGAAAATCAGAAATTAAATAGCTTTCATTGTGCCTTTAGGTAAAACAGCAGCAACGAAATCACGTTTGATAGTTACTTCAGTGTTCTCACTGAGTTCAAGAACAACATAGCCTGTTTCAGAAACTTTGGTTACACGTCCGATCAAACCACCCGTTGTCAAAACTTCATCACCCTTCGTAATGGATTCCATCAGCTTACGGTGCTCTTTAGCACGTTTTTGCTGTGGACGTAGGATCATAAAATAGAAGATCAGGGCGAAAACGACGAGCATAATGACCATCGTGTACGGGCTACCCTGTGCTGGAGCGCCTGCAGATGCCGCTGCTTCAGAAATAAAAAAACTCATTCAACTTTCCTCATTGTTATTGAACGCTATTTAAAACATAAGTACAGCAAGGCTTAATATGCTACACAGATTAAGCCTATTTGGCACTTAAATTCATTCCATATTTAAAGAAGGTTGGCTTTTGCCAATCTTCTGGTAAAAATCTTGGGCAAACTGTTCAAAGTTACCCTCTTCAATCGCTTGACGAATGCCAGCCATCAAACGCTGATAATAACGTAAATTATGAATGGTATTTAGTCTTGCGCCAAGAATTTCATTACAACGGTCGAGATGATGTAAATAAGCTCGGCTATAATGGCGGCAAGTATAACAATCACATTCCGGATCGAGTGTTGAAGTATCTGATTTATACTTCGCATTACGAATTTTTACCACGCCATTAGTGACAAATAAATGTCCATTTCGTGCATTTCGAGTTGGCATCACACAATCGAACATATCGATACCACGGCGTACACCTTCGACTAAATCTTCAGGTTTACCGACACCCATAAGATAACGGGGTTTATCAGCTGGAATCTGTGGACATACATGCTCTAAAATACGGTGCATATCTTCTTTTGGCTCACCCACCGCGAGGCCGCCTACAGCGTACCCATCAAAACCAATTTCTACCAGCCCCTTAACCGAAATATCACGTAAATCTTCGTAAACACTCCCTTGGATAATGCCAAACAACGCATTCTTGTTGTTTAATTCGTCAAAACGTTGACGGCTACGCGCGGCCCAACGTAAAGACATCTCCATGGATGTTTTTGCATAATCCCAATCCGCGGGATATGGCGTACACTCATCAAAAATCATGACGATGTCCGAGCCAAGATCGTACTGAATTTCCATCGATTTTTCTGGGCTTAAGAAGACTTTTTCGCCATTGATTGGATTGCGGAAATGCACACCTTCCTCTTTAATTTTACGCATAGCGCCGAGACTAAAGACTTGAAAGCCTCCTGAATCTGTCAAGATCGGCCCTTGCCACTGCATGAAATCATGTAAATCCCCATGCAATTTCATAATCTCTTGCCCTGGGCGTAACCAGAGATGAAAGGTATTCCCAAGTAGGATTTGAGCGCCCGTTTCTTGTACTTCTTCAGGCGTCATTCCCTTGACCGTACCATAGGTACCCACAGGCATAAATGCCGGCGTTTCTACGACTCCGCGTTCAAACACTAAACGACCACGACGTGCATTGCCATCCGTGGTGTGTAATTCATATTTCACGTTTATTTCTCCTAGCACCAGAAAAACAGTCCGATGCTGATATTAACTTTACAGGCTAGTGGCGTTGCCATCGCCTAAATCAAACGACTCTCCAATCTGCTCTAAACGAGCATCGGGATTACGGGTGATAAACATAGCATCACCATAACTAAAGAAACGGTATTGTTGTGCTACCGCTTCTTTGTAAGCTTGCATAGTATGTTGGTATCCTGCAAAGGCAGAAACCAACATAATTAATGTCGATTCTGGTAGATGAAAGTTAGTAATCAACGCATCAATCACTTGATATTCATAACCTGGATAAATAAAAATTTGCGTATCATCAAAAAAAGGTGCGATTAAAGTGTCTTTACTGGCTTGAGCCGCACTTTCCAATGAGCGGACGGATGTCGTTCCTACCGCAATAACGCGATTACCTCGGGCCTTACAAGCCAATACCGCATCGACAACATCTTGGGGAACTTCCGCATATTCTGAATGCATGACATGGTCTTCAATGGTATCGACTCGCACGGGCTGGAACGTACCTGCACCTACATGCAATGTGACAAACGCCATTTCCACACCTTTTTCACGCAATGCTTCCAGCAAAGGCTCATCAAAATGTAATCCCGCTGTTGGTGCCGCAACAGCACCAGGGCGCTGACTATAAACAGTTTGATATAATTCTTTATCGGCTTCTTCGTCTGGACGATCGATATAAGGAGGCAACGGCATATGACCAATTTGATTGAGGATACTCAGCACGTCACGCTCATCATCAAATTGCACTTCAAACAAGGTATCATGACGAGCGACCATGGTCGCCTTGACGCTTTCGTCTTCACCTAAAATCAGCTCAGCACCTTCTTTTGGTGCTTTAGAAGCTCTGATATGCGCAAGCACGCGGTGCTTATCTAACATTCTTTCAACGAGCATTTCGATTTTACCACCACTCGCCTTACGGCCAAATAGTCTTGCTGGAATAACACGAGTATTGTTAAAAACGAGCAAGTCACCCAGCTCCAATTTCTCAAGAATATCGGTAAAAATGCCATGCGTGAGCTGCCCCGTTGGGCCATCAAGGCTAAGCAGCCTGCATGCGCTTCGCTGCGCTTGAGGATAGTGGGCAATTAATTCTTCAGGTAACTCAAAAGTAAAATCAGAAACACGCATTGTCTTAACTTCAATCTAAAAAAACAGGCGACTAGTCTAGTGCTGAGCACTCAAAGGCGCAAGAAATAAGCGTATTTTTGCTGAAAAAACTCCCCACATTTAACAAATATTTAGCAAAGTAGCCCTATTCCCTGTTTCTCTAAAGGGGCTATTATCGTTCTCTTTTGTTCGTCAATACCTAATGACAAAGCGGCTTACCACTCATTGACACTGAAAAACAGATAACCGTAGGTAGCTCAAACAATGTTTAAACAACGAACATCACTATAATTTGTTAAGCATCAGGTATATGATAAGGATCATGAACTTTCTCGCTCATTTACACTTGGCTTATACCGCTAACTCCTCATTACTCGGCAATATCATGGCTGATTTTGTACGTGGCAACCCTGAAGGCCTGTATGCGCCAGATGTCGTCGCGGGTATCATGATGCACCGAGCTGTTGATAAGGCAACGGATTCGCACCCTTTGGTCAAAGAGGCGCGTCTGCTATTCAGAACGGATTACCGGCGAGTCGCACCAATCACGTTAGATCTCGTATGGGATCATTTTCTGTCTTTGCATTGGTCTAAGGTTGAACCGCATATTAACCTAACTGACTTTATTCATTATGCTCGCCATCAAATAGAGCCAAACCTCTCCCATACTCCTGAAAAGTTTCAGGAGCTGAATGAGTTTCTTTGGCCGCAGCACTGGCTAACGCGCTATGCAGATAAAGCCTACATTGGTAAATCATTAAATGGTATGGCTCGCAGACGACCAAAATTACAAGCACTTAGTGGTTCATATGACGATTTTTTATTGCAATATGCGCAACTTGAAAAAATTTTTTTCCAGTTTTACCCACAAATGATGGCGCTTGTGAAAAACTCACGCTTTTCTTAGACACCCTCATGCCATGACAAGCCGTTACATGATTTCGCAAAAATAATAGCCATAAATGAATGTTCGATTAAAACGTTTCCCGAACGGATTTTGCATTCACCCAATGAGTTACCTGCCCCGTTTTACTATCAAAATCAGAATCTAAACATTGAGCCTTAGAAAGGTAATCACTGCCTCTTGAGATCCCAATACCGTGATAGCCATAGATGCGAGCTTCTGGCACGACTTTTTGGGCTTCTATTTTGGCGTGAGCAGCTAGTGAATGAGTATGATTTTTATCAATTCGCTTTTTTTGTGTTAATTGGTTAAATGAGTCAAGTCTCTCAGCATCGGCGCTTTCACAAGCAGTCAATTTAATTTTTACATTGCTGGCGATTTTATTGCCTAGTGATGCATAGATTTCCTTCATCACATCTGCAACATGTTTTTGCCGACAACCTATTTTGCTCGTTTCATAGAGATAAGGCTGCCCTGCTTCACCATGCCCAATAACATAAATTGTGTCTATTTTTTGTGATGACTTTAACTCTAACTGCAATTGGTTCAATGCCTTATATTCCCCCAATACAGTCACTGCATTCTTATTGAGCGCTATACCACCTTGTAAAATCGCATCATGTACCGTTGCAAGCCCATGCTCTGCAATTAAAGGAGTCAATTTTTGGTCATAAACAGCCCCATTCTTTAACTTTCCCTGTAGCTCACTTTTTTTAAATTCCCTCACCGATTCTTGCAGCATCGGACGCAATAATTTCGAGCTCAATAAGGGTAATGCAGCTTTATTTTTCAAAACTCTAGGTGTATTGATTCTCAATGCTTGGCAAATCATATCTTGATGACCAAATGGACTATAAATAACCGCATTCTTCGAGGGTAAACTAAACGTCTCATTATTATTTTTTAATTTAATGATATTCGGCGCGACGGATAAGGTATTACTGTCCACCATAGTATTGTGATATCCGCGGCTCCTAACGGTCGCGTTTTGACTCACCTGATTCACAGGTTTAGCCGTTGGACGGTGGCTTTTTGTCTGAGCGATGTGGGCGCTTTTGGGCGTCATAACAGACTCTGAGACTATTTTACCAATCATTCGTATACCTCTATGCTTCGCTAATGTATTTTTATCAATAAATTAAACTGCTAATAAATTCAGCATCAGACATAGTAGAAGCAATCAAGAACTGAATGATTTCATAAAACGCGGCTATGACGTAATTCAAGAGTAGAAAAGAGTCACAACATCAATAAATATCATCTATCAATATTAATTTAGTTATAAAGATCAATAAATTAAAAAACCTATTAATATCAATGCAAAATTTAAGCTTGCACCTCACAACAATCAAACTATCTTATTGTTATTAATCTGATAAATTGTTACAATCAATAGGTAAAAACTATCACAACGATTGGTATTTATACCTTTATTCTTTGTAGGGAATTTCATATTCTCTCTTGAGATATAGCCCAAATATTTTGAGCTGCTTGTAGGCGGAAAATAACCACTCCCCCTAACAGCACCATTGAGTGCGCAGGGAGTTTAGTGAACCCCACACCTAAGCAGTTTACATTATTATGGGTATAAAACCTTTAATTAACACTCATAGGAGTAAATTATGGTTCTGGTAACACGTCAAGCCCCTGATTTTACCGCAGCAGCTGTTCTAGGTAACGGTGAAATTGTTGATAACTTCAACCTGAAAAAACACCTAAACGGCCGCCCAGCAGTGATCTTCTTCTGGCCAATGGACTTCACTTTCGTTTGCCCTTCTGAGTTGATCGCATTCGATCATCGTTATGATGAATTCAAAAAACGCGGCGTTGAAATCGTTGGTGTTTCTTTTGACTCTGAATTCGTTCACAACGCATGGCGTAAAACACCGGTTGATAACGGTGGTATTGGTGAAGTTAAATACCCAATGGTTGCTGATATCAAACGCGAAATTATGAAAGCTTACGGCATTGAACACCCAGAAGCAGGTGTTGCTCTGCGTGGTTCTTTCTTAGTCGATAAAAATGGTGTTGTTCGCCACCAAGTCGTTAACGACCTGCCACTAGGCCGTAACATCGATGAAATGCTGCGTATGGTTGATGCGCTGCAATTCCACGAAGAGCACGGTGATGTTTGCCCAGCTCAGTGGGAAAAAGGTAAAGAAGGTATGAATGCATCTCCTAAAGGTGTTGCAGACTACCTGACTAAAAACGCAACTGGTCTGTAATTAGATCTTTTCAGTTTTTATGGGCCAGCATAATTTTATGCTGGCCTTTTAGGTATCGTTCTCATTTTCCCTGTTATTTCCTTCTGTTTTTTCTTCCTTTTTTAAATATCTCAGACCAGAAAATTCTCAATTGAAGATAAAAAACCATATATCAAATGATATATAGCGCCTCATACTTTCATGTGGTGAATATTTATAATATGGTTACATTTATCAACAAATAGTTACATTCACTATTGAATAAGCCTTATTGAATTTAATGATATTTTTGGGGTAAGTCTGTTAATCATCTATATCTCGATACGTAAATTATTTTTATATCAAATAGTTACAAAAATATCGTCATCATAGTCGTTATAATGATCTTTATAACAGCAATAAATATACGTAAGTCGATTAGGATAGGAATACAATGAAATTTAAAATGTTAGCTTCTCTTGCTATTGCAGCGACTTTCCTCGCTGGCTGCGATAATAACCAAACTGCTTCTGAAAGTAATTTCAAAAAGTCTATTCAAGATTATCTCGATACTAAACCGGCTATTTGTATTAATACAGGAGCCTTTCCTGCGGGGTTTTTAGCACAATCAAATGCGACAAAAATAGAACAATTAAACAGTTTAGTTGATGCTGGGCTATTAAATAAATCAGAAAAAGAAATTGTCATCAAGGATATGTGGGGCAAAGAAAAATCAGGTGAGGGCGTTGAATTTACACTGACTAATGAAGGTCAAAAATTCTTTGATGAAACCAAGGCTGAATTTTCAGGACGCGGGAGTTTCTGTACAGGTAAACTCGTTGTAACGGAAGTGACCAACTTTACTGAGCCAGCTGAACGTGGCGGGCAAAAAATTTCTATCGCTAACTTCAAACAAAAAATTGAAGATGTTGCGCCATGGGCTAAAAATGAAAAAGTCATCGCCGCATACCCACAAATCAAATCAGCCCAAGAACGCGCTGAAAAATCGCAGCAATCACCACTAGTGCTGACGAACAATGGTTGGATCCACATCGCATTATTCAATGCAAAATAAGTTAACTCACTTCGGTAGAGCTCTCGCCTAGGGCTCTACCCTTCCCTTCTCTAGGCTCGAGAATAAAATTTATTTCCTCTCATTTTAATCATATTCTCATACCGATCTCTCGGCCTGCTCATCTATTTTGTGCTATACATAAAATACACAATTGATTAACAAATCGACCCATTTAGTCATTTGTGTTACACAACATCATAATAACCCTATACTATTTTAATTATCGGGAGATACGAATGATAAAAACATCATGGCGCCCTTCTGCCTTATTACTTTCGCTACTTATCTCACCTCAGCTGTTTGCAGCCTCAGAGCCAGCAGTGGAAGCCAAAAAAGGGATGGTGGTATCTTCCCAGCACTTAGCCTCTCAAATTGGCGCTGATATTCTTAATTCAGGTGGGAATGCTGTCGATGCTGCCGTGGCTGTAGGTTACGCTCAAGCGGTCGTAAACCCATGCTGCGGTAATATTGGTGGAGGCGGTTTTATGACTCTCCACCTTGCTGATGGTAAAGATATTTTTATCAATTTCCGTGAAACTGCCCCTGATGCGGCTAGCGCCAATATGTACTTAGATAACAATGGCAACTTAATAGAAGGCGCAAGTCTTTACGGTTACTTAGCATCTGGCGTCCCCGGAACAGTAAAAGGGCTTGATTACGCGCTCGAAAAATACGGTTCAATGAGCCGCCAGCAAGTGATGGCACCCGCCATTAAATTAGCCCGAGAGGGCTTTGTTTTAACACGGGCGGATACCGATGTTCTCGATACAACCACTGAACGATTTAAGCAGGACCCTGAAGTCGCGCGTATCTTTTTAAAACCGGATGGTAGCCCTTTCCAACCCGGTGATTTGCTCGTTCAAACTGACCTAGCAAATACCCTCGAAAAAATTGCTAAAGAAGGCCCTAGCGCCTTTTATGAAGGAGAGATCCCGAAAATTGTTGAGGAAGCATCGAAAAAGAACGGCGGAATACTCACCGCTAAAGATTTCGCTAATTATACAATCACCGATACCACCCCTGTTAGCTGTACCTATCGCGGCTATAAGTTCATTTCAGCACCGCCACCAAGCTCAGGGGGAGTGACGATCTGCCAAACGCTCAACATCTTAGAAGGCTATGACCTCAAAGAAATGGGTTTTAACTCGGCAGAATATATCCATACACTAACTGAAGCGATGCGCCATGCCTATATGGATAGAAATACCTTCTTAGGCGACCCTGCCTTCGTTAAGAATCCAACGGATAAATTGTTAAGTAAAGCCTACGCTGACGAGCTACGCAAAGAGATCAAACCAGGTCAAGCGACACCATCAACACAAGTGCAGCCGGGTGTCGGGCCTCACGAAAAACCTGAAACCACTCACTACTCTGTGGTCGATGATAAAGGCAATGCGGTATCCACGACTTATACCATTAATGGTCGCTTCGGTTCTGTAGTCATCCCACCGGGTACGGGCTTTTTCTTAAATGATGAAATGGATGATTTCACGACTAAAGTCGGTGAAAAAAATCTGTATGGATTAGTCCAAGGGGAAAGAAATTCGATTGCTCCGGGTAAACGACCATTGTCATCAATGAGCCCAACCATCGTGACAAAAGATGGCAATGTATACCTTGTGCTAGGCTCTCCTGGCGGCTCACGGATCATATCCATCACATTACAAACTGCATTGAACATTATCGACCATGGCATGCCTCCTCAAGAAGCCGTTAATGCACCACGTATTCATCATCAATGGTTACCAGACGAGGTTTACTATGAAGAACGAGGAGTATCTAAAGATAGCTTAGCCTTACTCGATAAAATGGGCTATAAAATGGTTGAACAAACGCCATGGGGGGCTGCTGAGCTAATTATGGTGCCTGTGCCGGATGCGAAAGGCGCTAAAACAGACTCCTCAGGTAATGACGCAGCCGTCTCAGGTAAAGTTCGCCAAGGCTATATTTACGGTTCCAACGATGTTCGCCGTCCAGCAGGAAGTGCTGTTGGCGTGAATTAATCTTCTCCAAAAAAGCGGGAGCCATCCCGCTTTAGACTGCTGCCAAACCTATTATGTTTGGCAGCAAGTCGAATAGGTTATTGATTCATCTTCCAAGAGGAACGTGTCTCTTTTTTTGAAAGACGCTTATTCAGCGTTTCATATAATTCCATAATATACAATTAACAAAGGAATTATTATGATCAACACATTTACAAAAAACGAGGCTCCTTCCGCCCTTGTTTTCACTAATCATAATACTCGCTCAACGAAAAGTTCAGCAGACTCATCCCCTCAGAGATTACAGCCCAACCATGTTGACAGTATCAGCAATACAAATGAATCTTATACATTCCCATTAAATGGCCGTTTTATTCATTTTAATAAAGAAAAATTACTGACTGATTATCAACAGCATAGCAATTCCGAATTAATAAAAGGTGTTAGACGTGAACTTAAGGCACAACTTAAAAGTGTCAATAAATTAGATAGACTTAAACACCCGCAAAGAACCCTTAGAATGATGGATATACTCTCACACTTAAAACAACCGAAGAGTCATCAAGAAGGAAAAATTCATTCGCGATATCAATCAAACAACCAAATCGTTCAAATCCTGATGGAAGAAGGACGTCAGCAACATGCTCAGCTGGAAAGATCACTCGCTATAGCTAGGACTATCAATACAGCAGTGTGTGCTACGATTGAAGAATGGAGAGCCAATCACCAATCTACTACCATTACGCTGACACCCGTAGAAATCGAACAAATAAAAAGTAAAGTGTTAGATGCGGTGATAACCAAATTTGAATTAACCGATGAACATATTAATTTAAAAGATAGTTCTCCCTACACCGCATATCATGTCGCAATGAATTCATATAATAAGGCGATTAAAACCATCGATTTTAATACACAAGGGCTCACAGAAAGCCAAAAGCGTGAAAACGCACAAAGTATGACAAAAGAGATCAATACCATCATCACAACCCTTGGCAATAACATTATCAACCATGTGATGACAGAATTTGAAAACGGTAAGGTATTCAATCTTCATGAAATTAAGCAGTGCGCTTCAGAGGTCACCCAAGAACAGCTCAATCATCTAGCGCCTTGCGCCTCAACAAAATCAACAGCGAATATTCCTCAACCAACACAGCTTCAGTTCTCAACATACGGTATTCATGGGGAATATGATGAAATAACTGACGTGTAAGTCAATTTTACCGATAGCTTATATTTAACAGTAAAAAGGAGCCATTAGGCTCCTTTTTACTGTGAATCCTTTCGTCATTAAACAGGTTTATGCGCCTTACTTGGCTCAATCATTCGGTCACACACTGCCGCGACAGCTAACACAATCACAGAGGGCAACAGCCACGCTAAATCTTGCTGATATAGTGGGATAGCCGTCATCCAATCAGGAATATAGGTTTTCAAATGCTCAGAAGCTTTGGCAGCCCCCACTAACCCAACAATAAAACTGGTTAACATCGTAGGAGCAATGACCACACTTGGATTACGCCACCATTTCAATGTGAAGCTGAGTAAGATCAAAACAATACATGGAGGATAAATCGCGACAAGCACAGGCACTGAAAAGGCAATCAATTTACTCAAACCAAGGTTAGAGACCACCATGGAAAACACCCCCAGTATGAGTACTAATGTGCGATAAGAAATGGGGACATATCGACTAAAGAACTCTGCGCAAGCACAAGTCAGCCCAACAGCAGTCACCATACAGGCAACAAAAATCAGTACCGCAAGGAAAAAGCTACCGTAATTACCAAATGTATACTGAACATAGGCATGCAAAATATCCGCACCATCCTGTGGGTTTGGGATAATAGAAGCGCTATTTTCGCCCAATTTAAATAGGGATAGATAAACCAGTGTCAACAATAGACCCGCAATCAAACCTGCCCACATGGTATAGCGCGTCAACAACGACGAATTCTCAATGCCGCGTGAACGGGCTGCATTAACGATAACGATACCGAACACCATTGCACCCAATGTGTCCATCGTTAGATAACCGTTAATGAAACCATTCGAAAATGCCATCTCTCGATATTCATCCGTTGATGGTATTGGTTGACCCGCTGGCCACAATACTGCCGCAACCCCTAAAATGGCCAAAGCAAGCATTTTGACCGGTGCCAATATATGCCCAACACTATCTAATAACTTGCCTGGATACAGTGAAATACCAATAACCAAAACAAAGTAAATTGCGCTGTAAATCAATAATGAGATGTCAGATTCACCACCCAATAATGGTGCAATACCCACTTTATAAGACACTGTAGCAGTACGTGGTGTGGCAAATAAAGGTCCCACAGAGAGGTAAGCGACAACCGCTAGCAATAAGCCTGCTGTTTTTCCTACTGGAGTACTCAGTGCCTCAATGCCCCCTCCAACTTTGGCTAATGCCACGACCGTTAAAACGGGGAGACCGACACCTGTAACAAGGAACCCTAATGCAGCCGTCCAAACTTGTTCACCTGCTTGTAAACCAACCATAGGCGGAAATATGATATTTCCAGCCCCCACAAAAAGCGCAAAGGTCATAAAACCTAAAGCAAGAATATCTCTGGATGTTAAACGATGAGCCATATTTTATGTTGAATCTATGTAACAATGTTAATAAATATAGAGTCACTAATAAGTAACTCTTTGAATTATAAGTGGCGGTATAGAATTCTAATTAACAAGATGATAAACAATACAATCTGTATGTTTTATCACATCAGGCAAGATTAAAAATCAAAAAACAGAAAAAATCGCCAATAACTGGCTACAAGTAAAACTTTTATAGGGAAAAAAGGCAAGAGCAAAGCGAAAAACAAGAATAAAACTCTAAAGTATTTTTTATAACTAGTGATTACTGTCAGTAAAGTAACAATATGCGCTATATGATTTGAATAAAAAACAACCAATAAACACTCAACTCTCCTTCGAGTTTAATGATATCTAATTCGAGATTGCTAGATAAAAATAGGCATTTCTGTAGTAATTGAGTATGTTTTTAATATAAATCAATGGAATATAGAAACATTGCCTCATATACCGAAAGAACGCCTAATATATAAAGACTGGCTTTCTAGAGTACAAGAACAGTAAAAGCGGCTGTATGCCGCTTCAGACGGCTGACAAACCTATGATGTTTGGCGGCAAGTCGAGTAGGTTTTAAAAATAAACGAGGAAATCAATTTATTGATTTTCGGCTGATAACACAAAGCGGGAAAAACTACGCTTTTATCCCGCTTTGTCAACAACCTCAAGCGGCTATATGCCGCTTTTAGTCGGGTAATCATGACCTCTTTATGCTGTTTTATTCGCCTTTTTATCTACGACAATTAACACCGGCGGTAAGGTAAATGAGAATTCACTCCCCTTGCCTAACTGACTGGTTATCACTAACTGGCTGTTATGATGCTGCAAAGCATGCTTAACGATAGCAAGACCTAACCCCGTCCCCCCACCAGTTTGGCGAGACCTCGCTTTATCAACACGATAAAAACGTTCCGTTAAGCGAGGAATATGCTCTGCGGGGATCCCTGCACCATTATCTGTCACACTAAAGCGCGCGCCATTATGTGTTTTTTGCCAACCTACACGAATTGTCGTCCCTTCCGGTGTGTGCATAATGGCATTATAGACAAGGTTCGCTACCGCACTACGTAATTGCTCTTCATTACCATAAACACGTAACTTTTCATCCACTGAAAATACCAATTGCTGCCGACCTTGGCTTAAACTTATCGCCTCCTGCTCTATCATTTTTAAAATGACCGGAATATTCACTTGTTCATCTAAATTGATATGAGGCGCGACTTCAATACGAGATAATTGCAGTAATTGTTTCACTAAATTATCCATCCGATGTGCTTGCTCTTGCATCACCATCAAGGCTTTTTTATTTGCCGGAGAAGTATTTTCTTGGTCTTCCAATACTTCAAGATAACCTTGAATGACTGTCAACGGTGTCCGTAGCTCATGACTAACGTTCGCAAAGAAATCTCTACGCGATTTTTCTAAGCGACGCTTTTCAGTGACATCACGAGCCACCATTAGGAGCTGGTCTTCGCTATAAGGCAAGATACGAAATTCGACAATAGCGCCACTGTTTAACTCTATCGTTAACGCTTGCTCATAATTTTGTAACGTGAAATACCGACTAAAGTCAGGATAGCGCAATAAATTAAAAATAGGTTGCCCGCTATCTTCCGGCCAACGAAAACCTAATAGGTGCTGGGCATGCCGATTACACCAAAAAATGTTACCTTCAAGAGTCATCATCACAACCGCATCCGGTAAAGACTCTGCCCCACTGCGAAAGCGTTTAATCAATTGGCCTAATTCACGACGACGTTTACGGTTTCGTTGTTGAAGTTGGTAGATGCCATAAAATATGGGTTCCCACCCCCCTTTGCCATCAGGTGGAAGCATACTGCGATCAAGCCATAACCAATATGAAAGCTTCATCAGGTTATAGCTATGCCAAATTAAGGCCGCCGCCAATGAAATCACTAAAAGCCATGCTAGATGGCCGATAAAAATAGACAATATTAAGGCTGGTAAGATAAATAAAAACAGCCCCCAAACTAGCTGCTTCCATGATAAGCGTTCAAGCAAACTGGAATCTCCTGTTATTTCTCAGTAGCGCACTGAAAAGCGATAGCCAGTGCCACGAACCGTTTGAACCATTTTATCATGCCCTTCCGTCTCTAATGCTTTTCTGAGACGACGAATATGAACATCAACCGTTCTATCTTCAACATACACATTCGCCCCCCACACATAATTGAGTAACTGTTCACGGCTATATACACGTTCGGGGTGAGTCATAAAGAAATGCAATAATTTATATTCCGTTGGCCCCATATCAATAGGCACATCGTTACTGCTAACGCGGTGAGACGTTGGGTCGAGTGTTAACCCATTCATTTCAATAATATCTTCAGTCGCCATTGGCGAAATACGGCGTAAAATGGCTTTTACTCGCGCGACTAACTCTTTAGGCGAAAAAGGCTTGATTAGATAGTCATCTGCACCAACTTCCAATCCCTTTACGCGATCTTCTTCTTCTCCCCTTGCTGTTAGCATCATCACAGGAACATCGCGAGTATCACTGTCACGTTTCATGTGCTTAATCACTTGAATACCGGATCCGCCTGGGATCATCCAATCCAATAGAACTAGGTCAGGTAATGGGTCAACCAACTGCGCAATCGCGGAATCATAATCATCAGCTTCAATAGACTGAAAACCATTCTGCTCCAGTACAAAACAAACCATTTCTCGGATGGGCGCTTCATCTTCAACAACTAGAATGCGTCTTGCCATGATTAATCCTGTAAATAAGAAGAGATTATTAAAAGTGAAACCATTATGCGTCACTTTTATGACAGAATTATGAATCCTGTCATCCAATGACACGACTCTTTTCTATATTAGTGGTAAATTGTCATTTTAGTGAAATAAACTTGTCATACATAATGCCGTGAATGGATTTATCTTCATACGGCATCATCATCTACTGGGCAATATGCCTAACACCTCTTCCCACTCAATTCGCTATTTGTTCTGATATTGCCATTAACGACCTCTAATAAGGTATACTCATCATCGCAACTCTATCAAGCAGCAGGAATCAGCCCTTATGCGTATCATTCATACCTCCGACTGGCACCTTGGCCAATATTTTTTCACCAAAAACCGAGCTGTTGAGCATCAACACTTTTTAACTTGGCTGATTGAGCAAGTTAAACAATACCAAGTGAATGCCGTGATCGTTGCCGGAGATATTTTTGACACAGGCTCCCCGCCTAGCTATGCAAGAGAACTTTACAACCAATTCGTTGTGTCACTCCAACAAACTGGCTGCCAGCTAGTCATACTGAGTGGTAATCATGATTCCGTTTCGGTCTTAAACGAAACCAGCTCGTTGCTTGCGTATTTAAATACCCAGGTTGTCACCTCTGGCAGCCATCCACAGGTGATCACCTTAAAAAATGCACAAGGCCAACCTGGGGCACTACTTTGTGCCATTCCTTTTCTACGACCAAGAGATATTCAATTGAGCGTGGCAGGACAAAGCAGCGAAGAAAAACAGCTATCACTACAGACCGCGATTAGCGAGTATTACCAAAATAGCTATCAACTAGCAGTACAACAACGGGCATCACTCGGATTAGATATCCCTATTATTGCCACTGGCCACCTAACGGTTGTCGGCGCCGAAGTTTCCGATTCTGTGCGCGATATCTATATTGGTAGCTTGGATGCATTCCCTTCCGGCGCATTTCCTCCTGCTGATTACATCGCATTAGGGCATATTCACCGCCCACAAACGATTGGGGGACAGCAACATATCCGTTACTCTGGCTCTCCTATTGCTCTAAGTTTTGATGAGGCTCAGCAACAAAAAAGTGTCTGTATGGTGGAGTTTGACGGCCATCAAATCTCACAAATTTGTCAGCTCCCTATTCCTCTATTTCAGCCACTACAAACATTAAAAGGCTCACTTGCTGACATTGAAAAGCAATTAAAGACATTAAAACATACGCCTGACACCCCACCTATTTGGTTAGATATTGAAGTCGCATCGCAAGACTATCTTGCGGATATCCAACAACGTATAGAGGTCTTAGTCAAGGATTTACCTGTTGAGGTGGTTTTATTACGCCGTGCGCGTAAACAACAAGGTCAGTCTGTGACGATAGCCAATGAAACCTTAAATGAGCTCACTGTAGAAGAGGTTTTTTTACGTCGTTTAGCAGAGGAAGCGTTGGACGATAAAGAGAAGGAACAACGCCTATTATTACTCTTTAGGCAATCCTGCGAAGCACTACGCGCTGAATTAGAGGGAGACGCATGAAAATCTTGAGCTTACGTTTAAAAAATATTAACTCCCTTAAAGGCGAATGGAAAATAGACTTTACCCAAGAACCGTTTGCTAGTCAGGGACTGTTTGCGATTACTGGCCCAACAGGGGCAGGCAAAACAACATTGCTGGATGCTATTTGTTTGGCGCTCTACCATCAAACGCCTCGCTTGAGCACTTTATCTGCCAGCCAAAACGAACTCATGACACGTCATACTGGTGACTGCTTGGCTGAGGTTGAATTTGAAGTAAAAGGTATTGCTTATCGCGCATTTTGGAGTCAACGCCGAGCGGGTAATAAACCTGAAGGTAAGCTGCAATCTCCAAAAGCGGAGTTAGCAACTAGCGATGACGGTAAAATTATTGCTGAGAAAATCAGTGAGGTAAGAGAAAAAATCATTCAGGTGACAGGACTCGATTTTGAACGTTTTACCAAATCGATCTTATTATCACAGGGTGATTTTGCCGCCTTCTTAAATGCTAGCGAAAAAGAACGCGCTGACTTATTAGAAGAGATCACAGGAACCGAGATTTATAGCCAAGTATCCAGCTATATCTACCGTCAGCATAAGCAAGTTAAACATGATTTAGAGCTGTTAAAAACTCGCGCGCAAAGCATTCATTTACTTACCGAGAGTGAACATCAAGCATTCGTCGCCCAGCAAACGCATTTGGCTAGCCAAGAAAGCCAGCTAAATGATACACGCGCCCAATATCAACAGGCCTTATATTGGCAGCAACGTCGGCAACAATTGGCAGCGCGTTTGAGCCAATTACAATATGAAAAACAACAAGCAGAACAAGCCTACAACGATGCACAGCCTAAACTAAAAAAACTGGCAAACAACTTACCAGCAGAGAGTATGCGACCGCTATGGCTAGATTTAGAGCGCCAACAACAATCCCTGAATGAACTCACTGAAAAACAGCGCCAGCTTTTACAGCATATCGAACATCAACACCAACAACTCACCCCGTTGCAAATGCAGCTCACGCAGGCACAAGATAAAGACAAGCAACATCAAGCTTACGTGCAGCAACAAACCTTGTTGATCGATAGTCAAGTTCGCCCTCTGGACAATGAGATCGCTCATTTACATCAGCAGATTAGGGAAGTTTCAGAGCAACAATCACAAGATCAAGCTGAATATCGTTCAAAACAGGCCTTAATTTCCGATGCCCAACAGCAGGCTAAACTGGCAAATACAGAACAACAACACATTCAGCATTACCTAGAACAAAATGCACAAGATGCCCGCATTCTGCAACAAATTGGATTATGGCGCCAACAAGGCCACTCTATTGATGAGTTAAATCAACGCGTACTGGCATTAAAACAAAAACATCAAGCTTTAACGCAAGAGCAGTTAACCTTGTCCGCCGAGCAACAGCAGCAAGTTGAGCAAAATACGCAAACTCAACAACAGCTCGAACAAGAGACGATGACCTATCAAGCAGTTGAAGCACACTATTTAGCGTGGCAGAACAAACACGATGTTGAGCAGCTTAATCACGCAATAGAACAGCTGCGAACAAGATTGCAACATGCCCAACTATTGCCTTTATTATTATCGCAATGGCAGGAACAACAGAAACAATTAAAGCAAAAACAAAGCCAACAAGATGAAATTACTCAGTCTATCTCTCAAGCTGAACAACAAATTCAACTCACTGAAACACAAATTAATCATCTTCAGCCACATTTAGCAGACTTGACTGCACGGTTACGCTTAGAACAAAAAATCGTCAGTTTGGAAAAGGAACGGCAGCAATTACTCTCGGGCGAGCCTTGTCCTTTGTGCGGGTCGACTGAGCATCCTTCGATTGAACAGTATCAAGCCATTGCGCCGACGCAAACGGAACAGCGATTAGCTGAGCTAACCAAGCAATTGGAAGAGTTAAAGCAAACGCAGATGGCCCAGCATTCACTGAAACAACAAGAAATCCAGCGTCAAGCTGAGAACCAAAGATCACAACAACAATTAATTGCCCAAGAAGGCAACTTACACCAGCAATGGGTAACCGCTTGCCAACAAGCCTTAGCGCCTCAATTAGAGATGACAGATGTTGTTGTTGAACAATTCATTGCTGAGCTTCAGCAACAACTCGCCATACAACAACAATTGTTGCAGGATTTCACTGTCCTTGAACGCAAATATCAACAACTAAAATATCAATTACATGAAAAACAGTCTTTAAATAAACAACAGCAATCGACACTTGCCTTGGTTATCGAACGTATTAAGCACTTACATCAACTTATCGATGAAACACAAACCGAGCTGAACATACAGCAGCAACGTCAACATGAGCAAAAGCAGCAATTACACATTGCACTGGCTGACTTTGATCTGCCCATCAACGAAAGTTTTGATAACCGTTTTGCTGTATTAGAACAGCGAGGCCAACGGTATGAACAACAAAGGCAAGCAGCTCAAGAGATAGCAAAGAAAATTGCCGTCAATGCAGCAACCTTACAAGCGCAAATGGCACAGCAGGCTGACTTAAATAAACGACTAGAGAGCACCTGCCAGCAGCTACAACAATTAAAATTAACGCTACAACAAAAGCAAGCTATGCGCCAACAATTATTAGATGGGCAGCCCATTACAGCGTTTGTCGCCCAACTTCAGGCACAGCAAGACAAACTGACTCAACATAAGCAACAGCTCACAGAGCAAATCAGCCACTGTGAAAAAGCGATTGCATCGCTCAAAGGTAGCCAAACTGAAATTGAAGGCGCAATCACTAAAAATCAGCCTCTATTAGCCAACGCTCAACAGGCTTTCGATACTGCGCTCTCCATGAGTCCATTCGCGACACAACAAGAATTCTTAGGCGCCTTATTATCTTCTGATGAAAAACTTCAACTTGAACAGTTACAACAGAAGCTAGAGCAGTCACGACTACAGGCGCAAACACGCTATACAGAAGGTGAACTAACGTTATCAGAACATTTAAATCAGAAACCTGAAACATTTACCGAGGCCAGCCCAGAAAAATGGCAACAAGAGATAGCCAAACTTGATGAAGAGATCAAAAACCTCAATAAACAACAAGGGCAAATTTTCAGTCAGCTTGAGGCTGATAGACAACAACGTCATCAACAACGAGGTTTGCTGCAAGAAATTGCAGACAGCCAATCTCGCTACGATGATTGGGGCTATCTAACCGAACTTATTGGTTCCGCTGACGGTGATAAGTTCCGTCGTTACGCTCAAGGGCTCACCTTCGACTGTCTCATTTCACTGGCTAATTTACGACTCGATAAACTGCATGGCCGCTATTTGCTAAAGCGCAATCATAATGCTGATCTTGAGTTACAAGTCATTGATGGTTGGCAAGCTGATACTGTGAGAGATATTAAAACGCTTTCAGGTGGGGAAAGCTTCCTTGTTAGCCTAGCGCTCGCACTCGCGCTCTCTGATATGGTGAGTAGCAAAACACAACTCGAATCGCTATTTCTGGATGAAGGCTTTGGTACTCTCGATCCAGAAACGTTGGATATTGCGTTAGATGCATTAGAAAGTCTCAATGCCTCTGGAAAAACGATTGGGGTGATCAGCCATGTCGAAGCGATGAAAGAGCGGATCCCAGTTCAAATCACCGTGAAGAAAACCAATGGGTTTGGCTTTAGTGAATTACCGAGTCAATTTAGAGTTAACTGATCGCACAGCTGTAGTGCGCAACATCACTATCTCAGCAGAGGCCAATAGCCTCTGCTGCCGTTACGTTTAAATCGCCTCTAATGCCTGTGATAATGCTTCTTTTAAGTCATTCACATTTTCAATACCGACAGATAAGCGTACTAAATTACTCTCAATACCAATGGAGCGACGAACAGATTCCGCAATACCTGAATGTGTCGTTGAAGCAGGATGGCATGCTAACGACTCCGTGCCACCTAAACTCACCGCTAATTTAAATAACGCAAGGTGGTTCAGAAAGTTAAACGCATCTTCCTCATTATCCCCAACATTGATAGAAAACGTTGAACCGGCTCCCGAACATTGCGCCGAGTAAACTTGATACTCCGCACTTTCCTCGGACAGAAACGCAGGGTAATGCACCTTTTTTACTTTTGGATGCTGGTGTAAAAAAGTAGCAAGTTGCTGAGCATTGTCATTGGCTTTTTCCATTCTTAATTGCAACGTTTCTAATGAACGTCCTATCATCCAACTTGAATGAGGGTCAAGTTGAGTGCCAATTGCATTGCGTTGTGCTCGCACTTTATCAAGTAATTCACGGCGTCCAACGACGCCCCCCGCGACCAAATCCGAATGCCCGCCGACATATTTAGTGAGTGAATACACACTTAAATCGGCACCCAGCGCTAAAGGCTTCTGAAATATAGGTCCCAATAACGTGTTATCACAGATCAGTAGCGGTTTTTCACTTTGTCGTGTTTGAGCAATTTCTTGCGCTATCTCACTAAGTAAGTGAATACCAACTAACGTATTTAATGGATTAGACGGCGTTTCGATATAAATCGCCGCAATCCTTTTTTCAGGATCGATACCGTTAATCACCTCTCGAATAGACTCCGCATCGCACCCATTTTGGAATGCCACTGGCGTTATCCCAAATCGAGCTAGCGTATTCAAAAATAAGGTTTCTGTGCCACCATACAGGGGCTGAGAATGTAATAACACATCGCCAGGTTTGAGAAATGCCAGCAAACACGTTGTAATTGCAGACATGCCTGACGAAAAGAGCGCAGCGCTTTCAGCACCTTCATATAAGGCAAGCCTATCTTCAACAATCTCACTATTAGGATGATTGAAGCGTGAATAGACTAGCCCCTGTTTTTGGTTATCGGGTGTAGGTGTGCGCCCACTAACCATATTGAAAAAGTCTTTTCCTTCCTGAGCTGTTTTAAATACAAAAGTTGAGGTTAGAAAAACAGGAGGTTTAATGGCCCCTTCGGATAGTTCAGGATCATATCCATAACTCATCATCAATGTTTCTGGTGACAGTGTGTGTCCATTTAATTCTTTTTTATAATAGCGACTTGACATCGTTGTACTCCAATAAGATCAATCTACAGCTTTATACTGAGTACATCATAAGATATTGCTATTTTTAACAATTTGCTCGTATTCTTCCGGATAAAACTGACGTGTGACCGATAAATGTGAGCGTAATCGCCCTTTAATTGCATTTTTTCCTAGATTGGTAAACATTGGATTCAAGGGATCACTCTCTGGCCCCAATGCTTGTTGAGCAAGATAATGGGGTAATGGCAATAATGGTACTTCATCGGCAAAAACACTTGGCGTGATGAAATAAGCAATCGAATAACGTGAAACACTATTCTTTTGCCTAACAACTTGATGCACGTTTGCGCGTAAATAACCGTTGGTTGCCAATTCAAACACTTCTCCAATGTTGACAACGAAAGCATTTTCTAACGGAGCAACATCGACCCAACCATTATCTGTTTCGACTTGTAATCCCCCAATATTATCTTGCCATAATAATGTGAGTATTCCCGCATCCTTATGCGCTCCAACTCCTTGCCCACCTTCATTTTGGTCATCCCGTGCCGGATAATGAATCAACTTTAATAAATGTTGAGCAGGCTCGGCAATAATCTGATCAAAACTATTCTCAGGTAATTCCAATGCCACAAGAAACGCTCTGATTAATTTCACGGCAATGTCTCTCATGGCTGATTGCCACGCTAACGCCGCTGTTTTCAATTCAGGTAGTGTTTCAGGCCATTGGTTAGGGCCTTGTAAATTCCACCAAATAGGGTCCTGCTCTGTGAGTGCTAATGCTGGCAGTTCTTCCCCAATATCAATTTGTTCCCGATAATCAGGCTGGTTTCGGGTATTCTCCTGCGTTGAGGCCGTATAACCACGAAAATGCCTTGAGTGGCTCATGTTTATCTTGTCTTTTTCTGTTTTCGGTAAGGCAAAAAACCGTTTCATATTAACAAGCAAATCCTCTCGTTGTTCGACTGGAATAGCGTGACCAACAAGATAAAAAAAGCCTATTTCACGAGCGATAAAACGTAGCTTTTGATAAAAATGTTTTTGTGTTTCCGGATTATCTAACTCACGAAGATCGATAATGGGTAATTGATATGATGACATAATAATTCCTATTAATATTTAATTATCATAATAGTGGTTTTTTCATCCACACTGATATAAATAAATACCATATATAAAAAAGGCTAAAAATAACTTAAAAACATATCGATATAACCTATCTTAATTAATTTCATATAACTAAAAGTTGTTTATTTTTATAAAATGTTATTTCAAAAACACTTATTTATTCTGATTAGATAAAGAAATAAATAACGAATAGGGTAAAAAAATGAAAAAGCTCGCTGTATTGTTGTTAACATTTTCTGTTGCCATCATGAGTGCTTGTTCAGATGAAAATAAAACGACAGAAACTGATAAAACGAATTCACAAGAGAAGCAAAAAATCATTATTGGTAGCCATGGAAGCGATGCTGATATTTGGCGATTTATCGCTCAATCTCAGGCAGCTAAAGATGCGGGATTAGATATCGATGTTAAGATTATAGATGATGGTGTCAAGCGACTATTGATGGCGATGTTGATGTTAATGCCTTTCAATCTTGGGGATTTTTAAAAGATTTCAATCAAAATCACCACCATCAACTCGCGGCGATTACAACTACTTACTTTGAACCTATGGCCATTTATTCCTCGAAATATAAAACGCTAGAAGAGATACCTAATAAAGCATTAGTTGCAATTCCCAATGATACTGCAAATCATGCTAGAGCATTATTATTGTTGCAAAAATCTCAACTTATTACATTAAAACCAGACTTTAACCAAGCCACAGGGTCAGTTAATGATATTGTTGAAAATCCTAAACAACTCGAATTTAAACAAATTAAGTATGCTCATGGTCCACGAGCATTACCTGATGTCGATATTGCTGTTATTGGAAATACCGCAGCACAAGAAGGTGGCTTAAATGCACTTAAAGATTCATTATTTAGAGAACAAAATGATGGTAGTATTAACAATATGATCAATGTACTCGTCGTTAAAACAGAAAATAAAGATAACCCAGCCTTTAATAAACTAGCTGAACTTTATCATACCGACGCGGTTAAAAATTATATTCAGGACAATTTTGGTGGCACAAAAATACAAATTGTTCAGCCTTTATCTACTCTCAAATAAAAAATGTCAGGTATAACGATAGATTACATATGGTTATACCTGTTCCTGACGGCATAAACCTCTTTCAATTTCACTCACCGAACATTCAAAGCACTCTCCAAAATAGGGTTTCAAACCAAAGCAACAAAACATATCATATTGATTTAAAACATCATTAATCCAGCACACACTAGAGCGAAAAATTTGAACCTTATCGTTAATTTTTTTTTCTATGATTTTTTCGCCACAACGCTATAGTAATACTCAACTAACGAATAACGGCTTCTGAAACGTTTAATATAATGCCGTGCGCTAACAAATAGCTAGGAGACTCAAATGTCAAATGCATTTATCGAAATGATTAAAAACCGCCGTACTATTTACAACCTCGGCGATGCATTACCTGTTTCTGAGGAACACGTTACAAAATTAATTAAAGAAGCAGTGAAACATTCACCTTCTTCTTTTAACTCTCAAACATCACGGGTCGTCATTTTATTTGGTGCAGAGCATAAAAAATTGTGGAATCTCACCAAAGAAATCTTGCGTACAATTGTTCCTGAAAAAGCTTTCGCGGCAACAGAACAAAAAATAGACAGTTTCGCTGCGGGTGCTGGCTCTATTTTATTCTTTGAAGATATGGATGTCGTTAAAAGCCTGCAAGAGCAGTTCCCACTCTACGCTGACAACTTCCCTATTTGGTCTGAACAAGCAAGTGGTATTGCGCAATTTGCGGTCTGGACGGCATTAGCACAAGAAAATGTCGGTGCATCACTACAGCACTATAACCCATTAATTGATAACCAAGTTCAAAAAGAATGGGGAACACCGGATAGCTGGGTATTACGTGCTCAAATGGTATTTGGTTCAATCAATGCCCCAGCAGGTGATAAAGACTTTATGGATGATGAAGAACGCTTCAAAATCTTCAAGTAATTCATTATAAAACGATAATAAAAAATGCCCCTATTTGTTATAAATAGGGGCTAATCACCTTCTACATTAAATCGCTACAACTTTGCAATGCCAACCAACACCAAGGGATTCAAAAATGATAAAATTTGGGCGGTTTCTATTTAATACTCAAAATGTTGTCATCAATAACTTTTATCACTGAATATTTACGCCCAAATATAAAAGCAAAAACCGCCCACCAAGCCTCGTCAAACCCACTAAATACGGGATACATACAGATTAAAAATCCAATTAAGATTCATTTTACGAATTTTTATATATCACTCCCGCCTGCCTATCTCGGTTAGAAATCACTCAAAAACAAAATATGCTAAAGAAAATCGATGTTTCTTTAGTACATGTCATATTTTTTACTCGTAACTGAACTAAACTTAGAGATGAGAATTCGTAACGCGCTATCCGTGTTATTAAAGTAGCGCTAGTTCCAACTAGGGGGTAGATGCTAATGAAACGTTTATCTTTAATTGTTACTGTTACTGCTGTACTCATTTCTAGTTTCACTTTCTCTCATGCCGCAACAAACAAAATAGGTGGAGGCACGATTACCTTTGTGGGTTATGTCTATGAACCACTCTGTGAAGTCACCGTGTCAAATAGTGAGCAAATTAACCTGGAATGTTATCGCAATGGTAAAAACTTAACTAAAACTAGCTCACTCAAGAACGCCAAGCAACTTAGCTCTGATTATGTCAAAGTGGAATATAACCAATTTAACAATAAACCGACCCTCAATATTACTTATGATTAACGTAGTATTTTTTTGAAAGAGTTAGCGATAGTTGGCTAACTCTTTCAACTCTATTGACGACATTATTTTATCGTTATCATTCATCATCTTAACTAATTAGTATTTAACATTATCGTCATTTTGCTATTCGCTCTACCGGGTGTAATTGGAACACCACCGTAGGGAACAAAGCGAGCTAAAAAATTCAGTTGAACTTCATGCGTTGCAGCCCCTGTCGTTGGAATTGGCACGCGAGTCCAATTATTAGTCGCCGGAATTTGCCCTCCTACAACACCTAAATTTAGTAAATTATTACGAACCCCTGAAGACGTTAAGATTTCAATGGCTATGCCAGTTGCTGTTGAACCTAAATTAGGATCTAATAACAAATAGTTCGTTTCATTCTTTACTCTATTTTCTTCCCCAGGTGCAAATCCATAGCTAATTCTTGCGCCTCTTTGGCATTTTAATGTAAATGAAAATGGCACAGGAATAGAAGGAATATCAGCAGCAGAATGCCTTCCTAAATTCACCGTCGATTGTACGGCACTCAAGCCACATGTTGATACGACTCGAGCCCCAACAGGCCTCATACGAATAGGTAAATAACTCCCAGCGCTAGGAAACCCAGCATTCCCTTGAGCGGCATTGATACCCGGCCCAGAAAAGCCTATTGCGCCGCGATCAAATCCTGCAATTGATGTATATGAGTTCGAGTTGGCAGCAGCAGTCGAACGGGCTTGTTCCAAGGTCACGCCTGAAAAATGTTTCATTTTGATATTTATTTTATTGCTATTGACAGGATCGACTTCATAACCTATTTTTCGTCTACTCACCCTATTATCATACTGATTATCAACCGATTTATTCATTCCTAAAAACATTTGAAAGCTTAATTCAGGTGCCCTTACGGCCCAATATTTAATACCATTAGCAATAAACAGATAGTTGCCATTATCAATAGCTCCACTAGGCAAGTAATACATTTCAAATATATTATCTGCATCCGTTATATCACATTGAAACACGATGGTTTCTAATGTTTTTCCCATTAAAGAGGCCATATTGGCATTGGAAAATGACTCAATATAAAGTTGCGTCCCTGCTGGTTGAAATTCCAATCCATAAATATATAAATCCACTTTAGAACCAAGAATAATGGGTCCACCTGAGATACCACCATTCATTCTTACACAAGCGGCATTCGCCAGCCCCGTAAAAAATAATAATGTAATACCTATTAATAAAAATATACGTTTAAGCCCCATCACAATCCCTCCCTAATGCTATAAGTTTAAATACATAAATAAAGCCAAAATAAAAGTGTGTTCATCAGTAAAAGAAAAATTTTAATTTTGATTCAGCATAAAAGTCGCTTTACTTCTTACAATACCCGGTGTTATTTCTTCACTACCATGTTTTACAATACGGGCTGAAAAATTGACATCCACAGTCGATGTTGAAGTACCCGAAGGAGGAATGGGTAATGGCTTCCAATTATTATTATTTGAAATTTGCCCACCATTTGCGGATAAACTCAATAAAGGGACTCTATTCGTGTTTGCATCTAAAATTTCAATAGCAACACCTTTCGCTGTTGAACCAATATTCGGATCAAGCAGTAATACATCGGTAATATTTTGATTTATATTTTCCATACCGGGAGCAAAACCATATCGAATATTTGCAGCGCCGGTATCACATTTTACTGTAACAGAGAAATTGACAGGGGTTGAAGGAAGCGAATTTCCAGCGTGGCTCCCTAAATTCACATTTGACGTATTTCTTTCTACGGTACACGAATTAACCGCTGTTGTGCTGGCTGCATTTTGTCCAATATTAAAAAATGATCCCGGCGTATGTGGAGCGCCATTCCCTCCATTCGATACCATGGTATCATTGATTCCTGGCCCTTTAAAAAAGACAAAGGCTCTTGATTCATTTGGGATCGTAGCATCAAATCCATTAGCAGTGATGGGCACTTTAGAACGAATTTGATGGTTGGTCACACCCGAAAAATGTTTTGCTTTAACAAGAATAAAATTTGGGTTTGCTGGGTCAACATCATAACCGATTCTTTTTGACCAATTAGGCTGGTTAGGGAATGCCGTCGTCGCGCTAATTCCATTCCCTAAAAAAAACTCATAATCGACCCCTGAAGTTGCAGTATAAGTATTATTGGCGTAAACAACTGATATTGGCCAATAAGGAATACCATTAATATTTTGCGCAGGTGTTAAATTCGAATAATATGCTCTAAACATATAATAACCTTCGAATATCCTAGTCGCATCAGCGGCCGCACAACGAAATAGAACTTGCTCAGGACTCAAGCCATGCGTTGCTGCCATTTGTGCCGCTGATATATAACTTGTTGCTAACGTTGTTCCTGCTGGTTGAAACTGTAAACCATAAATAGAAACTGGATCTGATGTTCCAACATGTATCGCAGGATTTGGTCTAATATAAGTCTCCATCGTACAAATTGCATTAGCAACAAAAGGAGTAGACATTAAACTTGAAAGCAACGCAACTTTATATTTACGGTTAATATTCATGTTAACCTCAATAGAAATAACAAATGGATTCTGAAATAGAATTATTATCCGAGATACGATAATCAAATTTACAACGTTGATTACTATCTTCACCCCATTTAACAAAAACAGTGCCTTGTTCAGATTGAGAATTAAAATGAACTAAACCGCCTTGTCCAACTAAACCAATTTTATTGTTATTTTCATCATAAATATCAGCGCCAAAGGGTACTGCGTTTTTATCTTGCAATGTAATTCGATAAGTAATGTTATTACCTTTCTTCGTATCAAATTTCACGAGAACAGCAGATCCGGCATAAGGAGCAACTTTGATTAAGTTATTATCAAGATCAATATCCGTACTCATATTTTCAGTATTAAGATAAAGTGTGTTGTATTGATAAGGGACTAATGAAGGGACTACTGCTTGCCCATTACCATTAATCACAATATTACTCCATGAAGATACTGCCGCACCTTCCGCTTCATCAGCTTCTACAATAGCAAAAGTATCACTTAAATAACGAGACGGAATAACCCCGCCCTCATATACAACGAGTGCACCACTCGCGCCCATTGAGAGGGATTTAAAATCATGTCCTTGAGAATAACCGGCATTAACCGATGCAGAAGAAAAATCCTTTTGAATATTGCCTGAAAAACTACTATTTGAGTTACCAACATTGCTTGCTGTAGCATTCCACGAAATAGAATTATCTTCACCAAAAGAACTACTAATCGTGGTGTTATTTGCCCAACGATTATCTGAGTCTGAACGAGTGATTGAACTACTCAATAACGTATTCTGTTCTGGATACCAAAGTGAGAATGGCACTGACACGTTAAACATGTAGTTATTATCACCACCCTCTTCATTATTTCGGTACATTTTGATATAGGTAAAGCTATAGCCAATACCTTTAAAGTTATTCATATAACCGGCTTGCAATTGCTTAGTATCAGGCAAATCATCACGCCAAGTTTGCAAAGAGCCGCTGATATACATCGTTCCATAATCAGCTAAATTCTGATTAACCGTTAATATATATTGAGAACGCCTTGGATTAATCGTGCCACCGCTATATAAATAGCTATCACGATAAGAACTCGCTTCATATAAACTTAAATAGTTTTGTGACTCATAGCGATAACCTGCTAAAGCGATATTTGTGCCTGTCGCATTAATGTCTTTATTCCATGTTATACGTGCACGTGCGCCATTATAGGTATGATTATTATCTAATTCAGCTTTTGAGCTTGCCATATCAAAACTAAAGGCACCAATTTGAGTATTAACAGCAAAACCCAATAATCCAGATTGGTATTTATTGCTGTACTGTACTCCAGCAAATGGCGTGAAAATATTACTCAAACCATATTTCAGGGTAGACTGAACAAAAATATCAGAAGAAGTATTATCGCCGCGTAATTTACCACTCACAATACTGTAGTCGATTTGCCCAGGTCTTAATAATCCAGGTACCGTAGAGAACGGAACAATAAATGTAGAAACACTGCCATTAGCCTCTGTAACTTCAACCGTTAAATCGCCGCCATAACCCGTTGCATAGAGATCATTGATCGTAAATTCACCCGGAGAAACATTTGTTTCGTATATCACAAAACCATTTTGAATAACTCTAACTCTAGCGTTACTATTCGCCACCCCTCTGACGGTTGGCGCAAAACCTTGCATTGACTGTGGGCGCATTCGATTGTCAGTCGCTAATTCAGCGCCTGTGTATGAAAAGCTATCGAATAAGCTTCCATCTGTAAATGATTGGCCAATAGTTAATTCGCTTTCTATTTGTGGGATTGCTCGTTGAACATAAGTCCTAATGCTTTCGTGTTGAAATTTATCATCTTGATTGTATTGCAAGTTAGATTGATGGCGAATTCTAAACAAACCTAGATTAAGCCCTGCTGATATATTTCCATAAGCAGAATGTTCATCTTCCCCATGACTACGACTACTATATCCATTCAGGTTATAGTTCATAAAGAAAGCAGGGATACCTTCATTCAAAGCACTGATAGGCACAAAGCCGCGCGCAGAATGCTCCACCATGACTTGAGGAATTAAAATATCTAAGCGTAGGACTTCTTGCTTTAAATTAACTTGGACATCTTTTGACAACGCATTTAAATCTTCACATGCACCATCAGTGGTTATTAAACCTAAATATTCAGGTTTTATATTAAAGCTATCAATATCTTCTTTGGTTAAACAGGGAACCACTCGTCCTTTGCTATTTTCATAAAATCTAACTTCTTTATTATAAATAAACTCGTTATTTAAATACACATCAACAAACCAGTCTCCAGGCGTGATCTGGTCTTCTGATAATTTATCTATTGATATATCTTTAGCATTACCAATTAAGAAACCTTCATTATAAGAATATTTCTTTTCACTTTGGTTTTCTTCTACCGCTAATGCAACCCTACCATACCCTAAGGATAAGTATACCATTATAAAAATTAATTTTATTTTCATAGCAATACCATTTATTATAAATTAGACTCGTAGGAATCTAAGCCACCATAATCATTAATGACTGAGTAGCTAATTTTTTTTGCATTCATAAACTCATTGGGTATTGCCACACCATTTCCACGATTAAGATAAATATCAGAGAATGGCGCAACCATATTACCTTCTAAATTTAGCTTTCTATTCCCATCAGATAAAGTGACAGTTTGGAATGTAATAAACCATGGAGAATTATTCTTTATCAATAACTTATTACCTTTTGATGTTTTCTTTAATGAGAAAGAAAGTTTTTCATTTATCTGTGCTGGTACTTTAACATCTGTAGGTCGATAAAATAATTTAATTCTAGACCTAATTGCAATTTGCATTGTGTTTTTATTTAGTGAAGTTGTCTCTTCATTTTCTGGAGGAACTTCCAACACATTGAGGTAAAAAATAGATTCTCTATCTTTAGGTAATGCGCCTCCCAAATAAGTTAATCTTAAATTTTGACCTGCACCTGGAGACATTTTAAATATTGGTGGAGTAATTGAAAATGGTGTTTTAATATTTTCAGGTAACTCATTAGGATCTCCAGTATCTAACCAAACTTGTACTAAAGCAGGCCATTTATTATCATTGACCAACTGTACTGTTTTACTTTTCGCTTTTTCATTATATATAACCCTCGTTCCATTGATAATAACGCTGGCATAAAGTGATGTTGATACAATGAATAATGAAATAAATAAAATTAATTTATTTATTATAGGCAGCCTAGTTATCATAATGACCTAATCCTACTTAAAATTGTAATAATTTAATTTTTTATTGATCTGTCAGAGGAATAATTTCCTCTGACAGAATTAACTTCTTATGGATAAGTCAATGTATAGTTAACTTGTGCTGTTACTGCACCTGGCGCGGTTACAACATCTTTCGCATAGTAAAATGCTTGGTATGCCAGTGTTGCAGCACCATTAACAATTGGCTGGTTACCAACTGGCGCACCATTTACTTTCGCTAAGTTACCTGCTTGGTCAGCTAGACCAATCTGTACGTTAGCGGGTGCAACGGTAGGAATAAGATTACCTGTTACAGCATCGCCAGAACTTAGGCTTTCGAAGTTAGCAGCAACATCAACACCACTAACGCTACAGTTAGCTAAGTCGATAGTGAATGAGGTGTTTCCTGCTGTCGCACCTGCTGCATTCAATGCTGTCGTTGATACAGTTGGCAGCGTTACAGTGAAGTCACCACCATTACCTGTTGTCACATCACAGGTTGTAGATGTAATTTCACCGTTGAACGTAATAGTACCATCCGCAGCTAATGCTGATGCTGAAATTGACGATGCAATGAATAAAACTAAAAGTGATTTTTTCATATTTAACCTTTGTAAGATAAAACAATTCCAATCCTTGATTATTAAAAATAAGGATGACTAACTACACATATAGGGCTAAATCCATTTAGAACTACATTCCAAAAAATTAGATAATTAAAGTATTCGCAATAAATATATTCTTATCGTAAATTGTCTTGTCGTAATCAGATAATAAAACTACGATATCCACATTAAATGCATTAGCAAATTTTGCTAATGATTCAACATCTATTCTATTTATTCCGCGTTCAAATCGTGAAATTTGTTGTTGGCTTATTCCAGTTATTTTACCAAGCGTTTCACCGCTCCAACCATTTTGTAATCTTAACGATTTAATTCGTTGTCCAACAGACAATGAATATTTGTATTTTTCAATTTACATGTAAGAGTACCTCTGAATTTAGAATTTATTATTCATGCTTTGATTCAGATCAGTGCTTGACTAATATATTACGCATTCATAGTTTAAAAACAAATAACATCACTCACTAAAGAGTAGGTGGATTTTTGCGAATAATATATTTTATTAACCCCACTCTAAAATAAACAACCACAATAAAAACATAATGTTAACCTTTGCAAACAATCCAGAATTAACATCTAAACACTCAGTTTTAAATCCCAACTAAAGGTTTATAATTCCGATTTAAATTGAAAAAACGACATTTTTATCATAAAACATCAATTTTATACTTTAATATATATTATCTTAATTACATTTTTAGATTATCCTCATCACTATCTTACTTCAAATAACCCCCCTCCTTTAACACAACATCACAATATAACCATCATTTATTGACAGTAAAAATCAAAAAAATGCCTTTAATAAGTGGAAAATACTGCAAGGCAATATAACTACTGACAAAAATAGAACCTTTATCAGACGATAATTTCTATTCCTTTATTTTAGATAATCAATAAAACACATTCTTTTTACGATCTATTTTTTAGAGAAAACAATCGCCATAAAGATATATCAATAATAACTAACATGATTAATTATTTAATCTTGTCAGAGCTAGACTTTAATAACAAATCAATTTTATTTATCTATAAACAACATGAACAAAATTACGTTATTCATTTTTATTTGGATATAATATGTATGACAATGCATAATTAGACTAACCATTTTGTCGTATATCAATATTTAGTTACCAAGTTTGTATGACTCAGTTAGTTTATTTGAATGTTCTTCTTTTTATTGAGCAAACAAAAATATTAACCCCCTATTATTAAATCCAGTTTAATAATAAAGGGGGTTTTGATGATTAGTTTTTAATAATAATACTAAAATCGATACTTAGTTATTTACCATTTAAATTAATTTTGTAAATAGCAAAACCAATATCATCATTTCCTACTTTTTCTAAAGGATACTGTGCCGTCTGTTGAATAAATTTTGCGGCTTTATCACTTTGAGATGTTTCAAAACGAATATCGAGTGCTTTATCACTTTTAATCGGTAAGAAAGACCAATTATTATCGGCTTTACTTTTCACCTCACCTTGTTCTTTGGAAATTTTAGCAATGTAAGATGCCAATACTGAACGATTTTCATCTGGGGAAGCGAATGCGATATGGTTATCACCTGTACCTGCAAACTTACCGCCGTATGCACGATAGTTATTGGTTGCGACTAAGAAAGTGGCCTTTGGATCAATGGGTTTGCCTTGATAAGTAACATTTTTGATCCTATTAGCCTGTGAATTAACTGGTTGGCAATCTACGTCATATTTTGCAGGTTCGGTAAGATCGATTTGGTAATTAATCCCGCTGATAGTATCAAAGTTATAAGTTCTGAATCCTTCCCAATTGATCAAGTTTTGAGGTGAGGTTGATTGAGGGTCAATACGGTTAAACATCCCAGCGGAACATTCTAGCCACTCAACGACTTCGGCGCCTGTTGCCTTCACTACGACTAAAGTATTTGGATATAGATACAAGTCAGCCGCATTGCGGAAAGTAAGGTCCCCTTTTTCAACCTCAACAAATTCATCTGGCGCATTTTTACGACCACCAACTTTAAATGGCGCGGCGGCAGAAAGTACAGGAAGATCCGCTAAATCAGGGTCACCTTGAATATAATGCTTTGTATAATCAGTTTGAGCATCATTGACAATCTGTACCGTCGGATCACTCTGTACTAATGCCAAATAGCTATACATGTTATCAGAAGCTTTACCGATCATTTTCCCCACAAATTGACGTGTATCGTTGTGAGGCTTATCGATAATTTTAGCCAACTCGTCATCTCGTTCGACTAGCGGTTTTTTATTGGCTTTGTCGTAGACAGGGCGGGCATGAGCATTTGCTTTAAGCACTTCCCAACGTCCTTTATCATTGCTTAACACCAAGTCAACGACGCCAAGGTGATCCCCCCACTGACCAGGCATAACGGCAGGGATACCATTAACGGTTCCTTTTTCAATATCAACGCCTTTGATATTTTCAAAATCTTTACTTGGGAATACACCGTGAGAGTGACCAAACATAATGGCATCGATACCCGGCACTTCACTGAGATAGTAAACGGAGTTCTCTGCCATCGCTTTATATGGCTCTTGTGAAAAGCCTGAATGCGGAATTGCCACAACCAAGTCCGCCCCTTCCTTTTTCATCTGAGGCACAAATTTTTTCGCGGTCTCAGTGATATCATTGACGGTCACCTTGCCTGTCAGGTTTGGCTTATCCCAAATCATAATTTGTGGAGGAACAAAGCCAATATAACCGATTTTTAAATTATGACGCTTACCGTCTCGATCCTTAACGGGCGTATCAACAATAATATAAGGTGTGAAGTAATTTTCGCCTGTCTTAGCATCAATAATATTTGCGTTAACATAAGGGAACTTAGCCCCTGCAATCGCCTTTTTAAGATAGTCTAAGCCAAAGTTAAACTCATGATTACCAAAGTTACCGACGGTATATCCCATCGTATTCATCAGGCTATGAGCTGGGTGAGACTCTCCATTTTCAAGCCCTTTGGCCGCCATATAATCTGCTAAAGGGCTACCTTGAATCAGGTCACCGTTATCCACTAATACCGCATTCGTCACCTCGCCTTTTGCGGCTTTAATTAAACTTGCTGTTCGTACTAAACCAAATTGCTCAGTCGGCTTATCCTTATAGTAATCAAAATCAATCAAATTACTATGTATGTCGGAAGTTTCCATCACACGTAAATCGACTGTCGCGGCATTGACATTCAATGTCACGAACAATGCTAAAGCAGATAATTTAAAAATGTTATTCACCGTAATTCCCCTTACGTTGATTGATGTAAAATAATCGTTGCCAGTGCTGTGTGCCAAAATAGGGCTAGCACATCTTCATACTTGTCGATAGGCTAACCAGTTCGTATTTCGATAAGTGATAATCAACAATGCCCTTCTTATAAATTGAAGTCACCGTTTATCTTAATTAGACGTGTTTAATTCTAGATAAGTCACAGAATAAATGACGATAGTCACTACTTAGGCCAAAGCCACGCGGCGCCTCGGACACCGCTTGAGTCACCATGAATCGCTTGTCGAATCGGCGTATCGCATTCACGACCAAATACCCAATTTTTCACTCGTGTAGGCAATGAGTGATATAACCCCTCAACATTACTCATTCCACCACCTAAAACAATCACGTCAGGGTCTAACATATTAATGGCTTGTGCTAATGCCCTAGCTAGACGAGATTGGTAGTTATCCATTGCCGTTATGGCATGTGGGTCACCTGCTTTCATCAATGTGATAATGTCAGCGCCTGTTTTCGTATCGCCGGAGAGCTTGCGATAATCCGCCATAAACCCAGTACCGGATACAAACTGTTCAGTACAACCTGTTAATCCGCAATAACATTGCTCGTCTTGCAAAAACGCGAAGTCTTGACTGTTCTGCCAAGGTAATGGGTTATGCCCCCACTCTCCTGCAACGCCATTTCCCCCTGAATGCACTTGTCCATTAATTGCGATACCCGCTCCACATCCGGTACCAATAATCACAGCAAATACAACAGGCGCGCCTTTTCCGGCGCCATCCACCGCCTCTGAGACAGCAAGGCAATTAGCGTCATTGGCAACTTTAACTGGCCTTTCAAGGATATTCGCGAGGTCGGCATCAAAAAATTGGCCATTAAGCCAAGTGGAATTGGCATTTTTCACTTTTCCAGTGACAGGGGATAAGGTGCCTGGGATACCGACCCCTACGCGACCTCTCTTTCCTGTTGCCATTTCTGCGTCATTCACTAATCCCGCAATCGCATCTAATGTTGCACGATAATTACCTCTAGGCGTTGCAACTCGCTTCCTAAAAAGTGTGTCACCATTATCTTCCAATGCAATCACTTCAATTTTGGTGCCACCAAGGTCAATGCCAATTCTCATCTTCACCCTCACTGCTTAGCTGTTTTCTGTATCATTGCCTGTATACATTATCAATTTCAAGCGATTAGCTATAAAATTGAGGCCTAATAACATAACAAATGATGCATAAAAGCATTTTTTTTCGCTAAATAATCGACAATTCGTTATCATAGCCACCGGCTAAAATAGGTCATCCATCAACAAAGGTAGGTTTTTCATGTGGTTCAAGAATATATTGGTCTATCGTCTGAATCGTGATTTGGCGCTAAGTGCTGACGATCTAGAGAGACAACTTGCCCCTCTCGCCTATCATCCATGTGGTAGCCAAGACATGATGAAAACAGGCTGGGTGTCACCTATGAAAGGCTCAGATTCACTGACCCATGCTGCTGGCAATCAAATTCTGATTTGTGCTAAAAAAGAAGAAAAAATGTTGCCTTCCCCTGTGATCAAGCAAGAATTACAAGAAAAAATTGAAAAGCTTGAAGCCGACCAAGGGCGAAAACTGAAAAAAACGGAAAAAGACGCGCTTAAAGACGAAGTCGTCCACTCTTTATTGCCTAGAGCATTCAGCAAATACAATAAAACCTATATATGGATTGATACGGTCAATCAACTCATCATCGTTGACGCTGCTAGTGCCAAACGTGCTGAAGATAATTTAGCCTTGCTCCGTAAAAGTTTAGGCTCATTACCTGTTGTACCATTAACATTCAAAGATCCTATTGAGTTGACTTTAACCGAGTGGATCCGCTCAGGCTCACTTCCTCAAGGCTTTGCTGTTATGGATGAAGCTGAATTAAAAGCGCTCTTAGAAGAAGGCGGTATCATTCGCTGTAAAAAGCAAGAGCTCATTTCAGATGAAATTGCGACACATATTGAAGCCGGAAAGCTAGTCACCAAATTGGCTTTAGATTGGGAAGAGCGCATTCAGTTTATGCTATCTGATGATGGCTCTCTGAAAAGGCTAAAATTCAGTGATACATTAAAAGAACAAAACGATGATATCGGTAAAGAAGATTATGCCCAACGTTTTGACGCCGATTATATCCTAATGACTGGGGAACTCAGTGCGCTCATTGCACGCCTTATTGATGTTCTTGGTGGTGAAGCAGAGCATTAATCGACGCCATATCAACTGATGGCATCACATATCACACTGTGTTGCCATCACTTTTTAGACCTCGCTAACATTGCCATCATTAAGTCATTGACTGCCTACCGAATCTCTGGTGAATTGAATTACATCTTGATAACAAAATAGCTGACATTTTTATTTGTTAAAAAAAATAATTAAACAAATAATGCAAGCTATTGAATAAGGTTAAACATTAATCGCAGGAATTGCTATGAAAGAGCACATCGAACCGGAAGTGGATGAACATTCACTTGTCACACTGCAAAAAATAACGGCAGATAATTTTTCTGAAATTTGCCTGCTCAGCCATACACTGAGTGAAGCGCAACGCAGCATGGTGGCAGATAATGCCTACTCCATTGTTGAAGCTCAGTTTTCAGACTGTGCGTGGTATCGCGGCATTTATGCTGATGATGTCCCTGTGGGTTTTATTATGTTGCATTCAGGGTTAGACGATGATGAGCTTGAATATGATGGAATTATGCTATGGCGTTTTATGATAGCTGAACCTTATCAAAAACTTGGATTTGGTCGTGAAGCCTTAATCCAAGTGATCCGCTATTTAAAAAAGAAAGGCTATCCACGACTTTATAATAGTTGTGGTGAAGGTGAAGAAAGCCCATTTGAATTCTATAAGAAACTTGGCTTTATCCCGACGGGGGATTATGTCGATGATGAGTGTGAATTAGTGCTTGATTTAACTAGCTGGCAGGAAGAGTCGTCATAAGCGAATGCGCGATGAATAACCTAACTCAGAATACTTATAATCTCAGTGTGAGGGAGTCAAAAACTGAAGTCAGCAGTGCGAGGTCTCAATAATTCGCGTTGCAGCAAGGCCGCCTACCCGTGGTAACCCTAGTCACACCTATAAATAGATGGCTAGGGTCACAAAGCAACCTACAACGCTGCAACTTGAAGTATGGCTATTTTTGGATTAAATAGCGAATAGTCGGTCCATCCTGTTGTATGTCCAGCACGGTATAACCATAATTTTTCGCATCTAAAGGAATATTATTGATGGATTGTGGGCAATCACTGACCACTTCCAATATTTCCCCTTTTTTTAGCGATGGCATGGCTTCTAACGTCGCGACAGCTGGGTAGGGACAAGGTTCTCCCACCATATCTAATCGATAATCTGGAATGATTTCTTTATGGCTCATACAACCTCCGCTGATGCTGCAACCTGTTTTTGCCCGCGCTTACGGAAAAAGTACTTTTCCCACACCAGCATTAAGATAAACGCTATTGCTAATAATAAATAAGTCACCGCTAACCCACCTTGTGGGCCGAAGGTTTCCAATAAGTTCACTTTATCAAAGTCGGTTGCCAACCAAGGGCCTAAATCATCCCAATAGTAGGCAAGGATCGTGGCTCCGATTATGTTGCCAAAACCGACCCACCAATAGTGAACTTGTCCTTCAACGGCACGATACATCCATCCCGTTTCACACCCTCCTGCTAGCACGATACCGAATCCAAATAATAACCCACCGATGACGGCGTTAGGTCCTGCCCATAAAATTTTTGGCGTTGCACCTAATTGTACATAGCTAAAAATACCTATTGCACTTACGGCCATACCTATAATGATCGCCTTTGCCATATGGGTTCTTCCAGTGATCCATAAATCACGAAAAGCGGAAGTAAAACAAATTTGAGCTCGTTCAATCAGCAAACCAAAACCGATACCGCATAAGATAGCAATGCCTAATACAGGAGAATCCCATAAGGTATAGAAGCCCCATGCGATCGCTAAGGAAAAGATTATCATGCCTAACTTAAAGCGTTTTTTGGCAACATCTGCTCGCTGAGTGAGTGGTGAAGCAGCCGATACTTTTTTCAGATTAATTGGGATCCTAAACATTGGCATTAAAGTGAATTTCGCACCAAAGTAAGATCCTGCCGCCGTTGCAATGGCAAAATACCATGCATGCAGCGAGAACTGGGGAATGCCTGTAAAGAATGCGGCTAAATTACATCCCATTGCTAAACGTGCCCCAAAACCAGCAATGATGCCACCAATAATCGCTTGAAAAATACGAATACGATGTTGTGGCATACGTAATTTAACGTTATTTGCCCATAATGCTGCTGCAAAACAACCAGCAAACATCCCGATAATCATAACGCCATCGATTCTCTCTAATGGGCTACCCGATAAACCGATCACTTTAAAATATCCCCAGTTTTCAGGTTCGGCCCCAAATAACTGTAGAATATGTCCACCCCAACGGGTAAATTCACCTGTGACGGCCCAAAATGTTCCTGTTAATCCAAAGTAGTATGTCGATAAGATACCCGCAGCAATAACTGCCGGTAGAGGTTTCCAAAAACGGATGAGATAGTGAGATTTAAACTCAGACCAAGTCATTTTAACTTCCAAATCATTCGCGCCAGTACCTGGCAGAGAATTCCGCTGTTGTATTGTATGCACACTATCCCTTAAAGCTACGCCAGCAGCAGTAAGAAAATAACGCCTCGTCCCCACAGCAGATATGGATCACATCATACTCCGATAATTGAATTCGTGAAGTGATATGTTACAAATAATTTGCACTACTTATAGGCCTGCACGCGTTCGATTTTTGCGACTTGAAACCACTTTTCAACAAGTGACATAGCGCTTCATGGACACGCCGATGCCATCGCCTTCAGTGAGTCATCAATATAGCAGACAACAGATTAATAATAGCTACCCTGTTGTTTTATATGTATATTTTAAGAAAAAAAAAGCGTTATCAGAGATAACGCAGGAATGTGTAGTCTTATTTTATCTATAATAGAGGAGTATAATATGAAATTGCCGTGTTACCGGCGTTGCATGCTATGCGTAGTCTGAAGTCAGCCCATTTGACCTCAGTAATAACATTTATCTACTTAAAAAAACGATTCATTGATAAGTCAAAAAATAGTGCTATATAAATCATTTTTATAAACTCAAGATATCAATCTTATTTTATTTTTCCCTAGTTTGGCGAATAGAAATAAAAAAATTGAATCATGAAAAGTGTTTAAAAGTATTTCTAAATGTTATTGAAGGCATTATAACCCAACATAATTGTTGCGCAAGTGTTTTTTTCATTTAACTTAAATTTTGTGGGAGTCATATTTTTTATATTTAAATCAATAGGTTATATAAATTAATTTCAAAATAAAAAAATAAATATATATTTTTAAAAATAATTTACATAATTATCCATTTCTTGAAAATGTTACAAAGCTAATTATTCAATTAACTCTTCTTATATAGATAATAGTTTTAAATTTAATTGTTAGATTTATTTATCCATATATCATCATGTGCACAAATATTAATCTAATTTATTTTATTACTTATTCTACTTGATAACACTTGTCATGGATAAATATAGTGAATATCAAAAATAATAAGAGTAGATTTTTTTTAGTCATAAAAAACATAAGGTTACAATATTGCCATAAAGACTAATAATCAGCCAATAATAAAAACTTAAGTGTTATCACTTAAATTTAAACAAAGCTAAATAACCTCATAATAAAGATATAGTTTATTTTTAATAATCACTTAGTGAAAAATCGAACCAAAAAATGAGATTTAATACACAAAAAAAGACACTCATCTCAATATTTAACTTGTTATAAAGCTGGAGTATTAATTCAAAAAACTAATCGTTACTCGCAATACGTTATGCGTGTTAACAGAAAAAATAGCTTAGTTTTTTGCTCCTCTATCACTCCCAAATCGCTCTACCTTGCCAATACTCGTCAAATAATGATAAGAACTGGCTAACTTTGGGAGGCAGATAGCGCTTTGTGGGGTATAACGCACAAATAAAAAATTCAGGTTTGCAAAATTCGTTTAGAGCAGGAAGCAAACACCCTTTTTTAATCTCCTCCTGGCAAGAAAAGCCCCTAGTTGGCAAATACCCTGTCCCTCAATCAAAGCAGATAAAATGGCCTCAGTATCATTTAAAACCAAACGACCTTTAGGCATATATGATTGTAAATTTGAATTAATTTTAAATTGCCATGGAACGTTATATCCCTTATGTCGAAAAATTAGTCAGTTATGGTATTTAGTGGTTGTAAGTCCTCTGGCATACCATGTTCTTGTATGTAATGAGGTTTAGCACAAGTTATCAGACGATGCGGAGCGAGTACTTTTCTAACTAAACGATTGTCATCATTAAAATCGATATCGACCTCCACTTCTGCCCATCGTTCTAAATAACATCGCACTATTGGCATCATAAAACGTTTTCCGAATGCAACAGGTACTGTCGACCTTAGTAACCCTTTTGGTCGCTGCTGCCCTTGACCCAATATATTTGCAATTTCGTATAATATTTTAAGTCTGGAGGAGCAACAGTGATCATATGGGGTGTTGCTTATGGTGGTGTTTCCGCCACCTTAATGACATGGATGATAGTGCATAGTTTCACCCTATCGAAATTACAGGTTCCTTATACATTTCATTTTTTAATGCGGGTATTGCACTAGGTTCTGCTTTAGGCGGTGTCGTTGTTCTATTAAATAGCTTAGATACAAATCTTATTGTTTCTGCATTGTTATTCGTCAGCGTCCTTTTGATATTACTAACTCACATCGTCAAAAAGGCCATTAACTAAAAATATTATCCTGATTTAAAAGATGACTACGATAGAGTTTACCTTTAATTCTTGATAATCTTTACTCATTATTATGGCTAGTATTTTCAGTGAAATTACGGCATAAGCAGTACAAAATTCACAAAATTGGAAATAAAATGATAACAAACGCTGAAACAGTACTTTTTTATGATTCATTTGGCATTCCCAAAAACCCTGCTGTCGTACTAATTCCTGGTTTAGGGGGGCATAATATTAGCTGGACGGATGACTTTTGCCAGCAAGTTGCCGATGCGGGTTTTTATATCTTGCGTATTGATAATCGAGATGCCGGTTTATCCCCCCATTTGGATAACTTTCCCTCTATTAATCTCGGCGCACTCATTGAAAAAATGCAAAATAAGGAACAATTTGCTATTCCTTATACTTTGCTAGATATGGCTGAGGATATTGTCCAATTACTCAATAAGTTATCTATTAATAAAGCGCATATTATTGGACGCTCAATGGGAGGAATGATCGCGCAACTGGTTGCGGCTAAATACCCTGAACGTACATTATCCCTCTGCGCAATTATGTCATCAACAGGTAACCCAGAGCTCCCACAAAGTGAGCCTGATGTCATGCAGATGCTCATTAGCCCAAGTGCCAACCCTCAAGAAAATTTAGACGCTTATTTATCTGGGCAACTGGCATTTTTCCAGCGGGTTAGTTCTTCGATCTGCCCATTCGATGAAAACTATTACCGTGACTATTTGCTACAGGCTCTGAAACGCAACTATTCACCTGAAGGCACTAAACGCCAAATTGTCGCGGTTGCTGTAACTGGCGATCTGCGACCTTATATTCAGCACATTGACACACCAACTTTAGTTATTCATGGCTCTATTGATCCGCTATTTCCGTTAGCTGCTGGCCAAGATATTGCTAATAATATTGCTAATGCAAAACTAGTCATTATTGAGGGTATGGGTCATGAAACGCCCCCTCTACTCAATCCAAAAATTGCGGATCTCATTATTGCTCATTTACATGAGGCAACGAATTAACTATCCAGTGTATAAATAAGGCTCTAACAGAGCCTTATTACCATTCCTCCTTCACCTTATTTCTTATACGGTAGGTAAATAGGGTTGGTAGTTGCTAAGATAAAAAGCGGTGGGTGAGTATCGTGATGTTGGATAAGGACTCGTTGTGAGCTTTAAGCTTAACCGTCATGTGATAGCTGATATGATAAAAACATCATACTGATAGCGCTGCCAACGGGTTAATAACCCTGTCAGATGCAAGCAGCACGTCAAAAATGACCATTACGCATAATGAAAATCAGTTTATGGTGTTCGCTTGATAGCACAAAGCGGGAAAATCACGTTTTCCCGCTTTGTTAGCAATCTCAGTTCATTGCATTTTGAAGGATGCCTACTCATTGATTATTTAGGAGATGCGGCTTCCATCCCAACTAAACCAATTTTTAGATACCCTGACTGACGTAATGCATTCATCACATCCATCATCGTTTCATAATCAACACTTTTATCCGCTTGGAAGAAGATCGTGGTTTCTTTATTCGCATTCGTTGCGATATCAAGTGATGATGCTAATTGCTCTTTGCTAACAGCTTGGTCACCAATAAATAGTTGGCTATCCGCTTTTACCGTGAGGAATACCGGTTTCTCTGGGCGCGGTTGCGGTTTCGCTGTCGAAGCAGGCAAGTCAACTTTGATATCTACTGTTGCTAGTGGTGCAGCAACCATGAAGATAATCAGCAGGACTAACATAACATCAATAAATGGTGTTACGTTAATCTCGTGCATTTCACCACTATCGTCTTGTTCGTCACCTAAACGCATTGCCATAATCGTTACCTTGCTTTGCTATTTGCCAGATCCAGATCGCGGCCTAAGAGTAGAGCAGCTTGGGCAGCTACATCACCAACTTGGCCACGGTAGTTATTAATCATTCTGGCGAAAATGTTATAAATAACAACCGCTGGAATTGCGGCGATCAAACCGATTGCTGTCGCTAATAGTGCTTCTGCAATCCCTGGAGCAACAACAGCGAGGTTAGTGGTTTGTGAGTGAGCGATACCAATGAAGCTGTTCATGATCCCCCAAACAGTACCAAACAGTCCAACAAAGGGTGAGATGGCCCCTATTGTTGCTAAATAACCATTCCCGCGTCCCATATGGCGGCTAACCGCCGCAATAGAACGCTCAAGGCGGAACCCTGTGCGCTCCTTAATTCCAGCGAGATCCGTGCTTTGAGCTGACAATGTTCTTTCTAGAACCGCTTGCTTAAGCAGGAAAAGTGTTACGCTGTTCGACTTAAAGTCTTTAGCAACACTCATTGCTTCATCTAAAGATTTCACTTCTCTTAACTGTTTTACTTCAGCTTTTAAACGACGACGTGCCGCCAGCAGTTCTATTCCTTTGGAAAAGAATAACGCCCATGTGATAACTGACGCTAATACCAAACCAATCATAACGGTTTTCACAACATTATCGGCGTTTTGGTACATTCCCCAAACTGATAAGTCTTTATCAAAACCACCTTGGTTATCCGTAGTAATTTCAACACTTTCACTCACGGTCGGTGTTGTTGTATTTTCTGCCGTAGCTGGATTTTGTGTTTCCGGTGCATTATTTGCTGGCGTTGAAGACGATGGATTCGTTGTCGCAGGCGCCGCAGCGGCTGGTGTCGTTTGGGCAGACGTTGGGGTTGTTGCTGGTGTGGTTTCAGCACTTGCTGTTCCCATCAGGCCTATCGCCAATAGAATAGAAGCTGTTAGTTTACGCATCAGTTGGCCTTATACTCTCTTTTTCTGTGTTCTATTAATAAATTCGTGCCGATGATTTCACGCTCACCGACTAACCTATAAAAGCGAAATTCACTCGCCCAATTGTTCTCTTTTTTCAAAAGACGGTGCAGATAATATCAAACACAGCGCGAATTGATAGTAATTATCATTACTATTCAATATTTTTTTCGTATTCTTTGTCCTTTCACAAAAAAGCCCTTAATAAGAACAAGACTATTACGCACTGACATGAAAAAAAATCCGATTCAGTCTTTACGCTTGTACATCTTCAACAAAATCATTTAAGTTCAATGAATCTTTTTAGTTTCCTATCGCTCAGTACAAGTTAAAGGACTCAATATGGCAAAGATTAGACCTGAAACACAACTCGTGCATCTAGGCAGAAATCCGACTTATACGCAAAAAGGGGTTAACCCTATTATTCAGCGTACTTCCTCCGTCATCTTCAATACACTTGAAGAAAAGCAGCACGCGACGCGCAATAGGGCAAAATCGGTGCTTTTCTATGGTCGTCGAGGCACACAAACTCACTTTGCCTTCCAAGAAGCTATGACTGAGCTAGAATGTGGTGCAGGTGCCGTGTTGTATCCTTCTGGTGCCGCGGCGATCAACAATGCGATCTTATCCTTTATCTCCTCAGGCGATCACATACTAGTGACGGGTTCTGCTTATGATCCAACACAAAACTTTTGTGATAAGATCCTCACTAAATTCAATGTTGATACAGACTATTTCGACCCTATGATCGGGGCGAATATCGCTGAACTCATTCGCCCTAATACACGCATTGTTTTTCTCGAAGCGCCAAGCTCTATTACGATGGAAATCCATGATCTTCCCGCTATCGTGAACGCAGTTCGCCAGAAATCATCGGATATTATTATTATGATTGATAATACTTGGGCTGCTGGCGTATTACTGAAACCGCTTTTGTTAGGCATCGATATCTCAATACAATCCGCCACTAAATACATCAATGGCCATTCTGATGGCATGTTAGGTGTTGCGGTTGCCAATGAACGCTGTATCGATACCTTACGTGAAAACTCCTATTTACTCGGGCAAACTGCTGACCCTGATACGGTGTATATGGCGGGTCGGGGCTTACATACATTAGCCACTCGGCTAAAACAACATGAGGCAAATGGTCTCGCTATCGCTCAGTGGCTAGAACAACAGCCAGAAGTTGATCGTGTTTTCCATCCTGCTCTGCCTTCTTGTCCTGGACACACCTTTTTTGTACGTGATTTTAATGGCAGTAATGGCTTATTCTCTTTTCAATTAAAATCACGTTTATCTCAAGAACAGTTCGAGCGCTTTTTGAATCATCTTAACCATTTTAAGATGGGTTATTCGTGGGGTGGCTATGAATCACTGATTCTCGGATATCAAAAAGAAGATTTACTCGGTATGCGCCAATATGATGTCAATTTCAATGAAGGAACATTGTTCCGTATTCATGTTGGCCTTGAGCATCCTCAAGATTTAATTGAAGACCTAAAAAAAGCGTTTGAACGTAGCCTATAACTATTTTTCACACTTTCATGATGCTTATTTCTACATGAAAGTGTGCATATTCAACGCGGTTATTTATCCACTAATCTGCTTAATTTAGTAAACAAATCAAACTGGCTACGTTTTTTTCCTGTAATATAGAAAAGAATTCGCTTTTTCGCAGATAGACAGGAACTATTATGGAAGTACTACGCGAAATCGTACTGGCACTCTGGCATCACGATTTCCTTAAACTCTCCAATCCAGAAGTACTTTGGGTTATTTATACCGTTCTCTTCGTTGTCATTGTATTAGAAAATGGGGTACTCCCTGCCGCTTTTTTACCCGGTGACACCCTGTTAATTCTTTCGGGCGCCCTCATCGCAAAGGGTGTACTGCACTTTATTCCAACTGTTTTACTGCTCACAACAGCGGCAAGCCTCGGTTGCTGGCTCGGTTTTCTTCAAGGGCGATGGTTGAGTGAAACAAACGTTGTCAAACGTTGGTTATCGCAAATCCCTCAAGAATATCACCATAAAGCCAACCATATGTTTCATAAACAAGGGCTTTATGCTTTGCTGATTGGCCGATTTTTAGCTTTCGTGCGCACATTATTACCTGTATTAGCAGGGTTATCTGAGTTAAGCCATCGACGTTTTCAACTCTTTAATTGGCTAAGTGGATTGCTCTGGGTTGGTATTATTGTGACATTAGGCTATGTACTGAATCAGATCCCTTTTGTGAAACAACATGAGCAGATCGTTCTCAGTGCCCTCATGATCCTCCCTGTGCTTTTGTTGGTTGGCGGGCTCATAGGGTCAATTATGATGTATTGGAAACATCGTAAGGCCCTGAATAATAAGTCCGAATAATCAAAAAAACCGCCTCATCATGAGGCGGTAAATAATAAGAGGGTTATGCTTGAGTAAAAGAACGGGTTAAAGCCTCAAATAGGTACTGACCAATTTCAGGAGTCATCCAAGTTCCCTGTGAAATAACCGGATTTTCTCGATAGATTTGACGAATTTTCTCCTGTAGTTCAGGATCTCCTCCCGTAAATTGGTTAAACATCGTTAGCCATGTTTGTGCCAATGCCTGTACTTCTGGCGATTCTGGCGATATTCCTGCGTGTTTCGCAGTATATAGTCCAGCGATCAGCTCAGGCCATACTTTTCCTGATTCGAAATAATGTTCTTTCACAAAAGCAAATTGTGATGCTGTCAGATAAGGTTTAAAAATAGCCAACTGATGCTCACTAAAGCCTTTCGCGACATAGTCAATCATCTCTTCAGTAATACCGGATGACGCTGCAAATTCATTATCGGATAAATGAATTTTATTCAATCTTGCAAAAAACTCAGGGTTACCCCCAGTATCACGTTCTAGGGCAACCATCCACTCTGCTGATATTTGGCGTACTTGTTCAGAATCAACGGCAACACCTTCTTGCATAAGGCTTTTAACGGTTGCTACACGTTGCTGCCACGCTTGATTTTTTAGCGTCTGATCCGTATACAGAGGCATTTGTTCTAACTCTTTCGGTGTAAAATATTTGTCGTACATAGACATCATCTCCAAAATAGAAAACCAATCAGCCTGAGTGAGCACATTACCTGTCCGCATTTGTAATTGCAGTTGCTCTAGTCGATAGCGTAACTTCTCTGCCTGTTTTATTTGTTCAGAAAGAGAGCAAATACGCTCCTGAAGCATTTGCGCCATATCCCCACTCTGGCCATCTAAGATCTCACCGATGTCTTTAAGTTTAACGCCCACCTGTCTTAACATTTGAATTTGCGTCAAACGTTCGAGACACTGTACGTTATAGAGTCGATAACCCGCATCGGTTCTCGCAGTTGGAACTAATAATCCTATTTCTTCATAATGATGAAGCGTGCGAATGGTTAGCCCAGTTTTTTGTGCAATTTCACCCACTTGAAATAGCATATCAATCCTCCTGTGATGGATGTGCAGGTTAGTGCCTCACGTAACGTGAGAGTCAATCTTTTTTAAAAATAATTTTATCTGTTGGTGTATTTGGGATTCTCTTTATCTTCACAAACGCACTGATTATAATTTCTGCCGAATGACCCACATTGAATAATAATGGTGAAATTAATGAGCCTGAAAGCAATATTGATAGGATTGCTTTTACTACCTTCTACGCTGGTATTCGCAAATACTCTAGAGACGGGAGAACCAAGCACGCCAGGGTATGAGAAAGCAGAAGAAGCGAAAGCTTGCATTGACCAATACGCTTTTACGATCGCAAGTCACTACAATCAGCCTGCCAACCAAATCGCCGAGGCCGCACTGGGCTATTGTGATAATAAAATAGAATCATTTCGCCAATATAACCGAGAAATGAGTGTCGCTAATATCCCACAAAATGACCTACGAGAGTTATCGCTACGAGGCGCTGCGCTCTATGCCGCTGACCAACAATTCCATGATCTCAAACTTTCATGGATAAAAGATATTGAATACAAAATATTAAAGCACAGAAACGCGACGCAATAACGTTATACCAACAACAAAAAAGCCCTGTCACTTCAAGTACAGGGCTTTAAACTAAGTTGATTCGTCTTATTTAATCAACGCGTGCATTTCCTGAACTGAGATAACTTTCTCTGTAGGGTCAGCACTTAACGACATGGTTGTTGCAAAACCACCGTTTAACGTTGTGTCATAATGCACTTTATATTGTAATGCGCTACGACGGATTAATTTAGAATCTTCAATCGCTTGTCGGCCAGCCGTGGTGTTAACAATATAATCATATTCGCCATTTTTGATACGGTCTTGAATATGTGGGCGGCCTTCATGTACTTTATTTACCAAGCGTGGATTAATGCCTGCTTCCCCTAATACAATCGCTGTACCGTGAGTTGCATCGAGCTCAAAACCATGCTTCAGCAATTTAGCGGCTAAATCCACCACGCGAGTTTTGTCACCTTCACGAACGGATAACAATGCGCGACCTGATTTTTTCATCGTTGAGTTACTGCCTAACATCGCTTTAGCAAAGGCTTCCGCAAATGTACGACCAACCCCCATGACTTCACCCGTTGAACGCATCTCTGGCCCTAAAATAGGATCCACGCCTTGGAATTTATTGAAAGGTAAAACCACTTCTTTCACTGAATAGTAAGGAGGAATAATCTCTTTAGTCACACCTTGCTCTGTGAGTGATTGTCCAACCATGACACGAGCAGCCACTTTTGCCAAAGGAACGCCCGTCGCTTTAGATACAAACGGTACGGTTCGAGCAGCACGAGGGTTAACTTCTATTAGATAGACTTCGTTATTTTTGACTGCAAACTGTACGTTCATCAAACCACGAACACGCAATTCAAAGGCTAGGCTGCGTACTTGCTCACGCATCACATCTTGAATTTCTTGACTTAACGTATAAGCAGGTAGTGAACATGCGGAATCACCAGAGTGAACACCCGCTTGTTCGATATGCTCCATGATGCCGCCAATCAAAACGGTTTCGCCATCACAAATTGCATCGACATCGACTTCGACCGCATCATCAAGGAAACGGTCAAGTAACACAGGTGCATCGTTAGAAACGCTCACCGCCGTTTGGAAGTAACGACGTAAATCCGATTCATCATAAACAATTTCCATTGCACGACCACCGAGGACATAAGATGGGCGTACCACCAGCGGATAACCGATACCTGCTGCTTTTTCAATTGCTTGTTCGATCGTCACAACGGTCGCATTTTGCGGCTGTTTCAGATTCAAACGGTTAACGGCTTGCTGGAAACGTTCACGGTCTTCTGCTCGGTCAATCGCGTCTGGACTTGTTCCAATTACAGGGACACCAGCCGCTTCTAACGCACGAGCCAGTTTGAGTGGCGTTTGTCCACCATACTGAACAATCACCCCTTTAGGCTGTTCAATACGCACAATTTCCAGCACATCTTCTAATGTGACAGGCTCAAAATACAAGCGGTCTGACGTATCGTAGTCCGTTGAAACAGTTTCCGGATTACAGTTAACCATAATGGTTTCATAACCATCTTCACGCAGTGCTAATGAAGCATGAACACAGCAGTAGTCGAACTCAATCCCTTGACCAATCCTATTTGGACCGCCCCCCAGCACCATCACTTTTGGCTTATCTGTGTTCGGGTTCGATTCACACTCATCTTCATACGTGGAGTACATATAAGCCGTGTCCGTCGCAAACTCAGCCGCACAGGTATCAACACGCTTATAAACAGGATGTAGGCCATAACCTTGGCGTAATTTGCGTAATTCCGCTTCAGAGACACCAACCAGTTTCGCTAGTCGAGCATCCGCAAAACCTTTACGTTTAAGCACACGTAAAAAGTCTTTATTCAGCCCATTCACGCCTTGTTCGGTGACTTGTTCTTCTAAGCGAACCAACTCTTCGATTTGGACTAAGAACCAGCGGTCGATATTGGTTAAATTAAAGATCCCATCGACAGAAAGACCTGCACGGAAGGCATCTGCAATATACCAAATACGCTCAGCGCCAGCGTCTTTCAGTTCACGACGAATACGTGTTAACGCTTCTGGATCATCTTGACTGACTTTGGGATCAAAGCCCGTCGCACCGACTTCAAGGCCACGCAACGCTTTTTGCATAGACTCTTGGAATGTGCGTCCAATTGCCATGACCTCACCGACTGATTTCATCTGCGTTGTCAGACGGTCATTGGTACCCGCAAATTTTTCAAAATTAAAGCGAGGTATTTTTGTCACAACATAGTCAATAGAAGGTTCGAATGATGCCGGTGTACGGCCACCAGTAATATCATTCATGAGTTCATCGAGAGTATAGCCAACCGCAAGTTTGGCTGCGATTTTCGCGATAGGAAAACCTGTCGCCTTAGAAGCCAATGCAGAAGAACGTGACACACGAGGGTTCATTTCAATAACAATCAAGCGACCATTTTTGGGATTGACAGAGAACTGAACGTTAGATCCCCCTGTTTCAACACCAATTTCACGCAACACTGCCATCGATGCATCACGCATGATTTGGTATTCTTTATCCGTTAGCGTCTGTGCTGGTGCAACGGTAATTGAGTCACCGGTATGGATCCCCATTGCATCAAAGTTTTCAATCGAACAAACAATAATGCAGTTATCATTTTTATCACGTACAACTTCCATTTCGTACTCTTTCCAGCCAATCAGCGATTCATCAATGAGTAGCTCATTGGTTGGTGAGAGATCAAGACCACGCGTACAGATTTCTTCGAATTCTTCACGGTTGTAGGCAATCCCTCCACCGGTTCCCCCCATCGTAAATGAAGGACGAATAATACAAGGGAATCCGACATCTTCAGCCACTGCATAGGCTTCTTCCATATTGTGTGCGATACCTGAACGCGCCGTCTCTAAGCCAATTTTTTTCATTGCCTTATCAAAACGTTGGCGATCTTCCGCCTTATCAATCGCGTCCGCGGTTGCACCAATCATTGTCACACCGAACTCTTCTAATACACCTTTGCGCTCAAGCTCAAGTGCACAGTTAAGCGCCGTTTGCCCGCCCATAGTAGGCAAGACAGCATCAGGGCGTTCCTTTTCGATGATCTTACGCACAACTTCCCAATGAATCGGCTCAATATAGGTTGCATCGGCCATTTCAGGGTCAGTCATGATGGTGGCAGGGTTTGAGTTGACTAAAATCACGCGATAGCCTTCTTCGCGTAGTGCTTTACACGCTTGTGCACCTGAATAGTCAAATTCACATGCTTGGCCGATAACAATCGGGCCAGCCCCTAGAATCAGAATACTTTTTATATCTGTACGTTTTGGCATTTTTCTGCTCCCGATTATTTTGCGTTATGACGAGGTTGGTTCTGGCGATATTCATGAATCAATTCAATGAAGTGATCGAACAATTTAGCCGCATCATGAGGACCAGAACTTGCTTCAGGGTGCCCTTGGAAGCTGAAAGCAGGCTTATCTGTACGATGAATACCTTGCAGAGTGCCATCAAACAATGACTTGTGTGTCACGCGTAATGTATCGGGTAATGTTGACTCATCAACGGCAAAACCGTGGTTTTGCGCCGTGATCATCACGACATTCTGATCTAAATCTTTAACAGGATGGTTAGCACCGTGATGACCAAACTTCATTTTCATGGTGCTTGCACCGCTCGCAAGCGCCAGTAACTGATGTCCTAAGCAGATACCGAAAACAGGTATTTCTGTGTTTAAGAAATCTTGAATCACTTTGATAGCATAATCACAAGGCGCAGGGTCACCAGGTCCATTTGATAAGAAAATACCATCTGGATCCATCGCTAATACAACGTCCGCTGGAGTTGTTGCTGGCACGACAGTCAATCGACAACCGCGGTCAACTAGCATACGTAAAATATTACGCTTAGCCCCGAAATCATAGGCAACAACATGCAATGGCAGCTCATCTTCACTTTTTGCACTGAGTTGCCCGTCTTTTAACGTCCAAGAGCCTTGAGTCCAGCTGTAAGCCTCTTTGGTACAGACTTCTTTTGCTAAATCTAAACCGTTTAAACCCGAAAATGCGCGAGCTTTTTCTAATGCCAGTGCCGCATCAGGGTTATCCCCCGCGATAATACAGCCGTTTTGAGCACCTTTCTCTCTGAGTAAACGTGTCAGTTTACGCGTATCAATATCGGCAATCGCAACGACATTATGACGTTTCAGGTATTCTGATAGGCCTTCCTGACCGCGAAAGTTACTGTAAACCAATGGCAGATCACGAATTATCAAACCTTGTGCATGAACTTCTGGGGATTCTTCGTCATCGGCATTAGTGCCGACATTACCAATATGGGGATAGGTGAGAGTAACAATTTGGCGGGAATAGGAAGGGTCGGTAATTATTTCTTGATATCCGGTCATTGACGTATTGAAAACGACTTCTCCAACAGCGGCCCCTTCAGCACCAATGGCGCGCCCGTGGAATTCGGTTCCGTCTTCGAGAACCAGTATAGCTGACTTAATCAAAACACCCTCCAGGGAATAATAAATCACAATTAGTGCATATTAATTCAGATTTGAGGATCTAAATCAATGCCAAAATGCGTTTTTAAGCAAATTTTTGGCAAATTGCGCGCATTCTAATGATGAGATGGAGTCTTGTCTAGAAAAAAACACATTTTTTTCATTTTTTTCTTACTTTTTTGCTTATCAGCCTGATTTTTACTGGAATGAGCATTAAAACCAGCAGCCATAATAACAACGTAAACGGTTGCAAACTAAATTAACTGAATAAGTTATGGTAATACTGAAAGAAAGATAATAAAAGTTTATTTTTTAAACAAAAGACAGAAATTAAGGTAGGAAAACAGAGATAAACACAACAAATAAAACAAAATTGAATTATAGATTGCAAATCATAACACATCTAACAATAACATCATGATTTGCAATCAATATATAACACTATAAAACTACAAATCTTCCAGGTTAAGCACATCTTTCATGTTATATAACCCTGATTTTTGAGACACCACCCACCAAGAAGCTCTAATTGCCCCATTAGCAAAAGTCATTCGACTGGATGCCTTGTGAGTAATCTCCACACGCTCGCCAATATCTGCAAACATTGCAGTATGTTCTCCAACAATATCTCCCGCACGCACGGTCGCAAAACCAATTGTTCCTGCTTCACGTTCACCTGTATAGCCTTCTCGGGTATACACAGCACAATCCTTAAGGTCTTTACCCAGTGCGGTAGCGATCGATTCCCCCATTGCGAGTGCAGTCCCTGAAGGAGCATCAACTTTGTGTCGATGATGCGCTTCTATAATTTCAATATCGGTGTAATCTCCCATCACTTTCGCCGCTTTTTCTAGCAATTTCAGCACTAAGTTAACCCCAACACTAAAGTTTGCGGCAAAAACAATAGGGATAGATTTAGCGGCATCTGCTATCGCTTGTTTACCCTGTTCATCAAACCCCGTAGTCCCTATTACCATAGCTTTTTGATGTGTGCGACAAAATGCCAAATAACACAATGTTCCTTCAGGGCGAGTGAAATCAATCACAACATCAAAATCATTGACCACTTTATCCAAGCTATCAACAACAGAGATACCCAATTTACCCACTCCCGCGAGTTCACCCGCATCGGTTCCAATCAAAGATGAACCTTCTCGCTCAATTGCAGCACCTAACTGTATCCCCTCTTGATTCTGTGCAGCTTGAATCAGCTGGCGTCCCATACGCCCACCTGCACCAACAATTGCAACTCGTACCGTCGAATGCGTCATTTCATATCCTTTTTAGCCGTTTCGCTGTGATTGTATGGCTCGATAAGCCATCGCATCTTCTCACAGCATGGTCATTTGAAAAATCATTGTGACATAGCTTAACGAGCCTCTTGATACTGTGCTAGTTCTAATCATGAATTATTAACAAAAGCGTATAACAACGAGAAATTATCAGAAAAAGTTGTCACTCCTGTTTCGGCAAGACATGCTAAAAATGTGAGCTAGATAGAAAAATGGTTGTGCATCTTGTCATAACAGGATTAAGCTTATTAGGTAATTACCATTGTTTAGGGATTATTATGGTTTCCACACATATTGGCTTTCCCACAGAAACCGTTACGGTCTTTGTGATATTAGCCATCGCAGCGATTGCGATCGATTTATTCATGCACCGTTCCGACCGCCCCATTACACTCAAAAATGCCATTTTCTGGTCCCTTTTTTGGATTCTGATTGCGATGGCTTTTGCAGCATTCTTATATTTTCATCATGGCTCAGAAACCGCTAGTTTATTTATTACCGGCTACGTACTAGAAAAAGTCCTTTCTATAGATAACTTATTTTTAATGATGGCTATCTTTTCATGGTTCTCGGTACCAGATCATTATCGACATCGCATTTTGTACTGGGGAGTTATCGGGGCAATGGTCTTTCGAGGTATTTTTGTCGCCATCGGTACAGGACTTCTCAGCTTAGGGCCTTATGTTGAAATGATTTTTGCACTCGTTGTTGCATGGTCAGCTGTAATGATGCTAAAAAATCAAAAAGTGGAAGAGAAGATCGAAGATTACTCCCAACATCTTGCCTATCGTTTGGTTAAACGCTTTTTTCCTTTATGGCCTAAAATTCAAGGGCATGCTTTTTTACTCACCCAAAAAGAGGTCGATACTGAGCTCAGTAAACCTGAAAATAAAGACATCATGATAGGGAGAAACAGTAAAGCAACCTATTACGCGACTCCACTACTGTTGTGTGTCGCGATTATTGAATTATCGGATGTCATGTTTGCCTTTGATTCTGTGCCTGCAATTATTGCAGTCAGCCGTGAGCCATTAATTGTTTACAGCGCGATGATGTTTGCCATACTCGGTCTACGTACACTCTATTTTGTGCTTGAAGCACTAAAACAATATTTGGTCTATCTCGAAAAAGCCGTTGTCATACTGCTGTTTTTTATCGCAATTAAACTGGGCTTAAATGCAACAGATCACTTGTGGCAGCATGGCTATAGCATTTCAACAAACATGAGTTTATGGGTTGTGCTTGGTGTGTTAGCGTTAGGCGTGATGGCCAGTGTGCTATTGCCAAAGAAGAAGAAACTCTAGTGTAATCACTTTGAAGCAAAATTATCAGCCTGTTGAAAATGACTTCTCAATAGGCTGGTAAGTAGTGCCATTAATCTTTCGCGACTACCTGTCGGTGCTTGTAGTGATAATGCTTTTTATGGAAATGACGCCAATGCGCATCTTGAGCGGCTTGCAATAATTCAAAATCCCCACGAGTATCCCCCCAAGCGCGTAAATGATACTGGGTTAAATCACCATACACTTGTTCTAAGCGTTTAACTTTTTGTTCTCGACGACAGTTTTGTCCAACAAGGTTACCGGTTAATTTCCCATCGACAATTTCAAGTTCGGTACTAATCAGTTTTATTCCCAGTCTTCTGGCAAAAGGTTTAAGCACCAAAGAAGGGGAGGCAGAACAAATCGTCACCTCAGCACCGCTCTCTACTTCAGCGGCAACACCTAACACCCCTTCAGGGCGCATTAGTTTAGGCCAATAAATTTCACAAAATTGCTCTGCTTTTTCTCTCAGCCATTTTTCATCAACCCCAGTCAGAAAGGTTTTAATTAGCACTTCTTTTAATTCATCACGGGTAAGCTTTCTTCTCGCACATTGCAGAGTCGGTAAAACTAATTTAATAATCTTGCGAGAAAAACGGTATTTGCCAAAAACAAACTTCAAAAATGGAATAAAACTATCGTGGTACGTTAATGTGCCATCGAAATCAAAAACAGAGAGTACATTAACTGAATGGTCGGTATTATTAGACACGACTGAAGACTCCAAAACGATGCCTTCCTCTGAGCTGCTTTCAATCAGCAGATCAGAGGTATTATTAGTCGCTAAGGTCACTCGCCTTAGCTAATTTGTTTGACTTCAACACGTAGCTCTTTAGGCACTTCAAACACGATGTTTTCTTCACGGCCTTGTAGTTCCACTACCTCATTCGCACCAAGTTCTTGAAGCTTATCGATAACCTGACGAACTAGAATATCCGGCGCCGAAGCTCCCGCTGTTAAACCGATAATATTTTTATCAGATAGCCACTCAGTTTTAATATCTTCTGCGCCATCAATTAGATAAGCCGGCTTTTTCATCCGAGAGGCTAACTCTGCCAAGCGGTTTGAGTTCGATGAGTTTTTCGAGCCAACAACCAGCACAATGTCAGCACGTTCGGCAAGTTCACGGGCGGCTTCTTGTCGGTTAGTTGTCGCATAGCAAATATCATCTTTACGTGGTCCAACAATACTTGGAAAACGTTGTGTTAAAGCATCGATAACATCTGAGGTATCATCAACAGAAAGCGTTGTTTGCGTCATAAAACACAAGTTGTTTTCATCTTTCACTTGTAGTTTCCAAACATCTTCTGGGCACTCAACAAGGTACATTCCACCTTCAGGGTTGTTATACTGCCCCATGGTACCTTCAACTTCAGGATGACCTGCATGACCAATCAAGATGGCTTCTTTGCCTTTTCGGCTCGCACGCGCTACTTCCATATGCACTTTCGTGACCAATGGGCAGGTAGCATCAAATAGCATCGTTAAATCACGTGAACGTGCTTCTTGGCGGATCGCTTGTGAAACACCGTGAGCGGAAAAAATAAGGATAGAACCATCGGGTACTTCAGAGATCTCTTCAATAAAAATAGCACCGCGCTGACGTAGATCATCCACCACATAACGGTTATGAACCACTTCATGACGTACATAAATAGGGGCACCATAAAGCTCAAGTGCTCTTTCTACAATACTGATTGCGCGGTCTACCCCTGCACAAAAGCCACGAGGGTTAGCCATTAATATTTGCATTTTGACTCTCCAATTGCGGGTCAATTTCAAGTACTTCAATATCAAAAGTGATTTCTTGCTCTGCTAACGGGTGATTAAAATCAATAGTGACTGACTCACCTTCTATTGATTTTACTACCCCTGGCATTTCACTGCCATTCATTGCAGAAAAAAGCATAATAGTCCCTATCTCAGGTATCCCTGTTTCAGTGAAATCACGTAATGAAAAGTATTGAATTAAATCAGGATTATGCTTACCGAATACGGTATCTCCTGGCAAAGAAAAACTTTTCTTCTCACCGACATTTAGCCCCAATAGCTGCGCTTCTAACTCAGGAGAAAGCGAGCCATTACCTAAACTAAATAATGCAGGTTTCCCCTGACTAAGTGAAGAATCCGCCGTTGAACCATCTTCTAATTTCAAGGTGAAATGCAGTAATACGGCACTGTGCGGTTGTACCTGAGTAGACATAAATCGAACCTATTTTGCTATGATAAAAATCAGCCCGGCAAAACCGGGCTGAGGGTTATTATATCAGTTAATTTGCTTTCTTTTTGTCCTTATCCGGTAAGAAACCCTCTAAGATCACTAAAGCAGCACCAATACAAATCGCAATATCTGCAAGGTTGAATGTTGGGTAATGCCAATTACCAATATAAAAATCAATATAATCGACAACGAAACCGTGCATCAACCGGTCACTAAGATTACCAATTGCTCCACTGATAATTAGCGCATACGCAATATTGCTTAAGCGTTTTTGCGCACTTTGGCGATACATCATCACCATTAGGATGATAGATATCGCGATGGCTACCCCAGCAAAGAACCAGCGTTGCCAGCCGCCCTCATCAGCAAGAAAGCTAAATGCAGCACCGAAGTTCTGTGCATACATTAAATTGAGATAAGGCATGACTGGATGCGCATCATACAGCGTCATCTCTTTCAAGACTAACTGTTTGATGCCTAAATCCAATGCTATCAATACAACGGTTAACCACAGCCAGCGCAATCCAGTAGAACAAATAGGTTTCTTCATTATGCAAATTTACGTATTTCACCGTTTCCGGCTACGTTAGTGACACAGCGACCACACAGTTCAGGGTGATCCGCAACGGAACCTACATCATTAGCATAATGCCAACAGCGAGGACATTTCTCACCGGAAGCTTTGCTAAAGCCAATTTTTAAACCACTCAGTTCAGACGCCTGTGCATCCGCTGGCGCTGACGCAATATCAACAACGGAAGCTTGAGAGGTCAAAAGAACAAAGCGTAATTCATCTGATAAACTGTTCAGTTTAGCGGCTAGATCTTTATCTGCATACAAGACAACAGAGGCTTCTAACGAACCACCAATGTGTTTATCCGCACGAGCTTGTTCAAGAACTTTGTTCACTTCACCACGAACAGCGAGCAATTCAGCCCAGAAGTTATCGTTCATCTCTTCAGATGCCGCTAAGCCAAACAAGGCATCATACCATTCTTCAGTTAATACAAACTTAGCACGCTCACCCGGCAATTCGTTCCATATTTCATCCGCGGTGAAAGAAAGCACAGGTGCAATCCAACGAACAAGCGCTTCCGCGATATGGAATAGTGCAGTTTGGCAGCTACGACGCGCTAAGCTGTCACTTTTCGCAGTATATTGGCGATCTTTAATGATATCCAGATAGAAAGAGCCCATTTCGATAGAACAGAAATGCATTAAACGCTGAATGACGGATAAGAAATCATATTCATCATACGCTTTTGTGATCTCTTTTTGTGCTTCTAGCGCACGTCCCACCGCCCATCTATCCAACGTCACCATCTCTTCAGGCTTCACCATATCCGTTTCAGGATTAAAGCCATTTAAGTTAGCAAGTAAGAAGCGCGCGGTGTTACGAATACGGCGGTAAGAATCAGCGGCACGTTTTAAGATTTCATCAGACACTGCAATTTCACCAGTGTAATCTGTTGATGCTACCCATAAACGTAAAATATCCGCACCCAGTTTATTCATCACATCCTGTGGACTGATCGTATTGCCCAAAGATTTGGACATCTTACGACCTTGACCATCGACAGTAAAACCATGCGTCAGTACTTGACGATAAGGTGCTTTACCTTTCATCGCTGTTGACAGCATTAATGACGACATAAACCAGCCACGATGTTGGTCTGAACCTTCAAGGTACATGTCGGCTGAGTTACCATGATACTCTGGGCGCGCATCCACAACGGCAAAGTGGGTCGACCCTGAGTCAAACCATACGTCTAATGTGTCTGGCACTTTACGGTAGATTTCAGCTTCATCACCTAATAGTTCTGCTGGATCCAGATCCCACCATGCTTGGATACCATCCACTTCAACACGTTTAGCGACTTCTTCCATCAACTCCAACGTGCGAGGATGTAACTCTTCAGTGTCTTTATGCACGAACAGCGACATCGGGGTCCCCCAAGTACGCTGACGAGAGATACACCAGTCAGGGCGATTTTCAACCATGGCTTCAATACGTGCACGACCCCAACCAGGGATCCACTGAACGATATCAATCTCTTTTAATGATTGCTCACGTAAACCGTTTTTATCCATGCCAATAAACCATTGTGGTGTAGCACGGAAAATAACCGGCGTTTTGTGACGCCAGCAGCATGGATAGCTATGTGAAATTGCTTGCTTATACAGCAATGCGCCTTTTTCTTTGAGTAATTCAACAATGACATCGTTAGCCTTGAAGATGAACACACCATCTAATGTTGGGTATGTGTTCGCAAGGAAGCAACCATCGGGACCGACTGGGTTCGCCGTTTCTAGACCATATTTTTGACCGACGACATAGTCTTCAGGACCATGTCCCGGTGCAGTATGTACTGCCCCTGTACCTGCATCTAAGGTTACGTGATCACCTAAGATAGCAGGAACATCAAAGCCCATAAATGGATGCTGGAAGCGCAATAATTCAAGGGCACTACCTTCACATTCACCTAGCACCTTCCAAGACTCAATGCCCGCTGTTTTCATGACATCTTCAACGAGATCAGCAGCAAGGATAACCACTTCGCCATTGGCTTCAACTAACTGGTATTTAAACTCAGGGTTCAGTGAGATAGCGCGGTTCGCGGGTAACGTCCAAGGCGTTGTTGTCCAAATAACTAACGCTGGCGTTTTATCGCCCGCCACACCGAATTTTTCGTACACCGCATGACTATCTATCGCAGGGAAGCGCACAAAGATAGAGGGTGACGTTTTATCATAGTATTCCACTTCTGCTTCGGCGAGTGAAGAACCACAAGCTGTACACCAGTGAACAGGTTTTGCCCCTTTCACTAGATGACCATTCGCGATAGTTTTCCCTAAGGCTCTGATAATATTTGCTTCTGTTTTGAAGTCCATCGTCAGATACGGCTTATCCCACTCACCCAAAACACCAAGGCGAATAAAGTCAGCTTTTTGGCCTTCAATTTGCTCTTTCGCATATTGACGGCATTGTGCGCGAAATTCAGCGGCGGAAACTTTTTCCCCTGGCTTACCGACTATTTGCTCAACTTTATGTTCAATAGGTAAACCATGGCAATCCCAACCAGGGATGTATGGGGAATCATATCCCGCCAACCCTTTGGATTTAATAATAATGTCTTTGAGAATTTTGTTAACTGAGTGACCAATATGAATACTACCGTTAGCATACGGAGGGCCATCATGCAAAATAAACGTTTTCTTACCTAATTTTGCCTGACGGATAGCTTGATACAAACCTTCTTTGTACCAACGTTCTAACATTTGTGGTTCGCGTTTAGCGAGATCGCCACGCATTGGAAACCCTGTTTCTGGTAGATTCAGGGTATTTTTATAGTCACTCATCGATTCTCAGTTCCATTTTTCCGCTAAATTATCTGACATTCGTTGCAGCTAAGTAATCTCTAGCCACAATCACATCTTTAGCAATTTGCTCCTTAAGCGCGTCTAATGAAGCAAACCGCTGTTCGTCACGTAACTTCTTACGTAACACGACATCAATATGACGTCCATATAAATCCATATTGGCATCAATTAGATGAACTTCTAATTGTTGGCCTTTACCAGATACTGTTGGTCTAGTACCAATATTTGCCACGCCGGGTAGAGGCTTCTCCCCTAAACCATAAACTTCTACAGCATACACACCCGTCACTGGTGTGACTAATCGTTTTAACGGCAAATTAGCCGTCGGGAAACCAATAGTACGCCCAAGTTGATTTCCATGAACAACGCGTCCACTGATACGATATGGGTGGCCTAATAACGTTTCCGCTAATGCCAGATCGTTATCTTGTATTGCTTTGCGAATCGCAGTACTACTGATACGTAGCCCTGAATCACAAAAACTTTCAGTATCCGCGACTTCAAATCCATACTGATTGCCTGCTTGCTGTAGGAAAGCAAAATCTCCCATGCGATTCTTGCCAAAACGAAAATCATCGCCAATAGCGAGATATTTCACGCCCAGTTTTTTTACCAGTAACTCTGCAACAAACTCATCGGGTGTTAAAGAGGCAAAGTGTTGATTGAACTCAACACATAGTAGGTAGTCAATCCCACTATCAGCCAAGTATTTCACTTTATCTCGTAAACGAGTCAGACGAGCAGGTGCTTTGTCACCGATAAAAAACTCAAGAGGTTGTGGTTCAAAAATCATCACAACAGTGGGTAACCCCAACTGCTCACCTTTTTGCTTCAAATTTTGAAGTAAAGCCTGATGCCCACGATGGACACCATCAAAATTACCAATAGTCAGCACGCAACCATGATGGTGCGCCCGGATATTTTGTATACCGCGAATTAGCTCCATAACAGGCTCAATACCGAGGAAATTGCTGGATTATACCTTGTACGACGCTTAAGGTTAACCCAAGTTCGTAAAAGGTTGCATTCAATCGCCATTTTTTGATCAAAATATCACTTAAAGGGAGCTTTTGGCCCAGATAAACCGTACTGCTTAATGACTTTTAACTGGTCAAAATTCTCTATCGCGAATATAAAGATCAAAATATAGGGATAACCAATGGATTATCAATACAACAAAATTGCGCTGAGGTCTCGAAAAATCGTAAATTTTTCTGACTTTCGTACAGACTTATGCAACCTATTGTTATCAATGGATAACAAATAACCAATTTTTGTTCAATAATCATACCCGTCGCTATTATCTTCACCTCAAAAATTTTTTCAGTAAAAATTTTTTTTATTATGTGTCATCAAATACGCTTTTTTTCGTGTGAAGATCTGTATTCCTCTAGCATTTGCTGGTAGAATCTTGCACCATTCACAACCGCACATGCGTCGATGTACACGACGTTTATTTGCACAAATCCATTGACAAATGAAGGCCGAAAGGGCATATTCCTCGACCTTTGAATTGTCCTCAATAGAATACATTTGGGAGTTGGACCTTGGCTAATATCAAATCAGCTAAGAAACGCGCTATACAATCTGAGAAACGTCGTCAGCATAACGCTAGCCGTCGTTCTATGGTGCGTACTTTTATCAAGAAAGTTTACTTTGCGATCGCAGCTGGCGATAAAGAAGCAGCTCAGAAAGCATTCAATGACATGCAACCTATTGTTGATCGTCACGCCACTAAAGGCCTGATCCACAAAAATAAAGCTGCTCGTCATAAAGCTAACTTAGCAGCTCAAATCAAAGCGATGTAATATTGCTTCTTGATTAGCTAAAAAAACCGGCTCTTGCCGGTTTTTTTGTCTGTCATACTTTTTTCTCAAGTTTATCAAATGGCGCAGAGAATAAATTGGAAAAATCTTTATTACAGACACGCTGAACGGCTGGATGTTGGATCATACGTTCTGCAAAAATCACAAAATACTCTTCTTTAACGCTATCTAACCTGCCTAGTTCGATAACATCCTCACCTTCCAAAATATCCGCGGCATATAATGATGGCGCCACAAAGATTGCATTATGAGACACACCAAAGGCTTTCATTAACGCAGCATCATCAAATTCACCCAGTACTTCAACTTGCAAATTCTTATTACGGATCCAAGTCAATAAGTGGCGTCCCAACATTGAACGGCGACCCGGTATTAATAAACGACGTTCTTCTAGACATTCAGGAAAAGGTTTCTTAGGTATGGGTTGACGGCAGAAGAAACTGACGCTGCATTCGCCTAACTTCACAGAAAATAAACCTTCCTGCTGTGATGAGTCCACTGGACAATCCGATAAAATCATATCCAATTTATGTTGGCTCAGTTGTTCGAGTAACATTTCGTGCGTCGATTCAAAACAGCGTAGATGAATCTGTTCATGTTCAACGACAGCAGTTTCTAAAACGCGACTGACTAATTGTTTTGATAACGCATCGGCAACGCCAACATCAAACAAAAGGTTTGATTCTCGACTGTAGTTAACTATGTCAAGCATCTCTTGGCTTAACATAAACATTTTATCTGCGTAGCGAAAAATGAGTTGCCCAAGCTCCGATGGAACTAATCCACGCCCTTGACGCTTAAATAACTTGCCACCTAATCGTTCTTCTAATGCTTTTATCTGTCCGGTAATCGTTTGAGGCGTTAAATACAGCGCTTCGGCTGCCCCAACGACAGAACCTTCTTTACATACATGCCAAAAATAATAAAGATGATTAAAATTAAGATGTGAAACCCGCATATCGATTCCTTCTGTACCGCCAATAATAATCAATACTGACCATACTGTTTTTCTCTGCCCCTTTTGCAGGAGTTATTATGGAAATACCCACAACACGAACAATGCGTGTTGTGGGTATATCATAGTCCATTAACTCGGGAATTCTTACTATTTATTTCTGAAATTATCGGAATTCAGACAATAGTTACTTTTGTTGAATCTTCGGTAAGACTACTCTTAATAAAAAATAACCTAAAAATGCAGCGAGTGTTGATCCAATCAAAATTCCCAGTCTTGAATAGGTGCTATAGCTATCATCCAGCCCGTCAAATGCGAGTCCTGTAATAAAAATAGACATAGTAAAACCGATTCCACATAAGACTGAAACGGCAAATACCTGTTTTAAATTGATAGACTCAGGCAACTTCGCAAACCCAAGTTTTACCGAAATCCAGCTAAACAGAAAAATACCTAATGGTTTACCAAATAATAAGCCCGCAGCGATACCCAAAGGTAATGTGCTTATTAATCCATCGAATGTGACGCCGTTTAATTGTACTCCTGAATTTGCAAAAGCAAAGATAGGTAGAATCATGTAAGCGACCCATGGATGTAGCACATGTTCGAGTTCTTCTGATGGTTTGGTATTGTTAGTACCACGCAGCGGAATCAAGAATCCAACGATAACACCAGCAAGCGTTGCATGAACTCCAGACTTGAGAATACATACCCAAAGAATCAGTCCAATGACTAAATATGCCGCGGTGTTTTCAACTCTTCGCCAATTCATGAAGACCAATAAGGCAACACACAAAGCGGCTAGGCCAAGCGCAACTAGCGATAATGAGCTCGTGTAGAAAAAAGCAATAATCACAATGACACCAAGGTCATCAATGATCGCCAAAGCTAACAAAAAGACTTTCAGTTCTGTTGGTACCCGCTTCCCTAATAGAGCCATTACACCTAATGCAAAAGCAATGTCTGTTGCTGCGGGTATTGCCCAACCTTGGCGAGTGACCTCATCTGCACCGTTAAATAATAAATAAATTAACGCAGGAGCTAACATTCCCCCTAATGCTGCAATCGCGGGAAAAATCGCTTTGTCTTTCCCCGCTAATGAACCTTCAAGTAACTCTCGTTTAACTTCAAGGCCCACAACGAGAAAGAAAATAGCCATCAAAAAATCGTTAACCCATAAAATTAACGGTTTATCTAGTTCTAGTGATGAAATTTTCACGGAAATAGGGATATCTAAAAATTGCTGATATAGCCCCTGAGCTGGCGAATTCGCCATAATTAATGCGACTATGGCAGCAATAATTAGGAGTAGCCCTCCTGCTGCTTCTAACCTTAAAAATTTACGGATGATTGCTGTCATATGTTTAACCCCAAAATAAATAGAGTGTTAATATTATGCTAATCATTAATTCGTAAAAAGTCGTTTATTTATCAATAATAGATCGACATTACCGAACAATATGCGAAATTGCTCACTCTTTTTGCTAAACTATCGTTAAATTTAAGTATAAATAAATTATTTTGATTTTATCTTTTTCTTTTTTCAGCAGCAGACTCGATTCAGTTTCTTTAGCTAAAATAAACGACTTTTGCTGTGTAACGAGGCGATTTTTAGACAAGACTGTTTTTGTGCGTATAGGCTCGTAAACCTGTATTTTGGTTTGCAAAAAAAAGAGAAGCTTCTCGAAGCGCTTCACAAAAATGTTCCATTACGCAATACTGGGTAACTATTTTAAATAAATGCTATTTTCTTATGACGACGACTATCTTACTGGCTGTATTATTTGCCGCATTTTGTCACGCGTGTTGGAATGCTTTAGTTAAATTCGGTAACGATCGTTTTTTTGGCCTCGTCATGATCGCCTTTTTTTCAGGAGTATTAACGCTACCGGCCCTATTTCTACTTGGACTGCCTCCCGTTAATGCCCTCCCTTGGTTAACTTTGTCTGTCATTTTTCATATTGGCTATACCTATTTTTTGAGCCAAGCATACACACATGGTGATTTAGGGCAGATTTACCCGATTTCCCGTGGTTCCGCCCCACTGATTACCGCATTACTCAGCCTCATCATTTTTAATGAGATGCTTTCATTATCTGGTTTTCTAGGTATTTTATTGATTATAAGTGGTGTGGTGATTATTGCATTTGCAGGCAAAAAATTTACCTTTAATATCAAGAGAAAAGCACTATTTTACGCATTATGTACCGCGTTTTTCACAGCCTGTTATACCTTATCAGATGGACAAGGCTCTCGCGCCAGTGAAGATCCGATTATTTATACGTTATGGCTATTTTTACTCAATGGGATAGTGCTCATCATTCCCGGCATAATAAAATACAAAACAACATTATTTCAAGGTATTAGGCAGTATTGGCGTTCTGGACTAATGGGAGGGCTAATGCAGCTGATAAGTTATGGCATTGCCATCTGGGCTATGAGCCAAGCCTCTATTGTGTTAGTGGCAGCCATCAGAGAAACCAGCGTACTTTTCGCAATGTTTTTATCCATCGTTTTCTTAAAAGAAAAATTTAATATGATGCGAATTATTGCATGCTTAGTCATTCTATCCGGTGTATTACTTGCAAAGCTGGCTAGCTAATCAGCAATTATAATCACTGATAAAAAAATACCCGCAGCTAGCGGGCATTTTCAATTATTTATTAGTCAGGTCATCAAAGAATTTTTTAACACCGTCTAAAAAACTTTTTGTGCGCGGACTATTTTTTTCACCGCTGCTACCACCTAGTGACTCACCAAACTCTTTGAGTAACTCTTTTTGTTTCTCATTTAACTTAACTGGCGTTTCAACCACAATGTGACACATCAAATCACCTTGTAACCCACCACGAACGGATTTCACGCCTTTACCTTTCATACGGAAAATCTTGCCCGTTTGCGTTTCCGCAGGGATTTTGAGTTTTACACGTCCATCAAGAGTTGGGACTTCAATTTCTCCGCCCAATGCCGCAATTGCAAAGTTAATCGGAACTTCACAATGCAGGTTATTACCTTCACGCTCAAAAATATTGTGTGGTAATACATGCACTTGAACGAATAAATCGCCTGCTGGTGCACCATTTTCGCCTGCTTCACCTTCACCAGACAAACGAACACGGTCGCCAGTATCTACACCCGCTGGAATTTTAACGGATAATGTTTTATAGCGCTCAACACGTCCATGACCATGACACTTGTTGCACGGATCTTTAATGACCTTACCGCGGCCATGACACGTAGGACAAGGCTGTTGTACCGAAAAGAATCCCTGACGCATGTGGACTTGTCCCATACCATGACAAGTTGGGCAAGTATCAGCACTCGTTCCGGGTTTAGCACCACTACCATGGCAAATATCACAAGTTTCCAACGTTGGAATACGGATCTCTTTGGTCACTCCACGGACAGCCTCCTCAAGAGTCAGTTCCATGTTGTATTGTAAATCAGAACCACGGCTTGGGCGCTGCTGTCTGCGGCCGCCTCCAAAAATATCACCGAAGACGTCACCAAAGATATCGCTAAAGTCCGCACCGCCGCCAAAACCACCGCCGCCGCCGCCGCCAAAGCCACCTTGTTCAAAGGCTGCATGACCATATTGGTCATAGGCTGCGCGTTTCTGCTCATCAGAAAGGACTTCGTAAGCTTCTTTTATCTCTTTAAATTTAACTTCTGCTTCATCTTTTTTATCCTGATTACGGTCAGGATGGTACTTCATCGCTAAACGCTTATATGCGCGTTTGATATCTTTATCAGAAGCATTTTTTTCGAGGCCTAATACCTCATAAAAATCTCTTTTTGCCATTTATTTTACCCTTAACATGCCGACACGGGCGTAGAGTTTCCTCGACGCCCGTGTTCGGTATCAGTAACCATTAATAACCATTAGCAAGGTCACTGCGCCCGCTAAGGGCATTATTTTTTATCTTTATCGTTAACTTCTTCGAATTCCGCATCAACGACATCGTCATCTTTCTTAGCTTCTGCGCCTGCATTCGCTGAGCCAGCCTGAGCTTGTTGCTGTGCAATTTCCAGAAGTTTAGCAGAAGCAGTGACCAAAGCTTGAATCTTCGCTTCGATTTCTGCTTTATCTTCGCCTTTACTTACCGCTTCCAGCTCAGATGTTGCTTTTTCAATGTTTTCTTTATCTTCAGCAGGCAGCTTGTCGCCAGCTTCTTCGATTTGTTTACGAGTACCATGAATCAACTGGTCAGCTTGGTTACGAACTTGAACTAACTCTTCAAATTTACGGTCAGCTTCTGCGTTCGCTTCCGCGTCACGTACCATTTTTTCGATTTCCTCGTCATTTAGACCAGAAGAAGCCTTAATGGTAATGTTTTGCTCGCGACCACTGTTTTTATCTTTTGCTGATACATGCAAGATACCATCAGCATCGATATCAAATGTCACTTCAATTTGCGGCATGCCACGTGGAGCAGGCTGAATACCATCTAAGTTAAACTGGCCTAATGATTTGTTATCACTTGCACGTTTACGCTCACCTTGCAGAACATGAATAGTCACCGCTGCTTGGTTATCTTCCGCTGTTGAGAACACTTGGCTATGTTTAGTAGGGATAGTGGTGTTCTTCGGAATTAACGACGTCATCACGCCACCCATCGTTTCGATACCTAAAGACAGTGGAGTCACGTCAAGTAACAGAACGTCTTTAACATCACCAGCTAATACACCACCTTGAACAGCGGCACCAATAGCAACTGCTTCATCTGGGTTAACATCTTTACGTGGTTCTTTACCGAAGAAATCAGCAACAGCTTTTTGAACCATTGGCATACGAATCTGACCACCAACTAAAATAACATCGCTGATATCATTCACATTCAGACCCGCATCCTGTAGAGCAACTTTAACCGGCTCCATGGTGCGTTTAACTAAATCTTCTACCAGTGACTCTAATTTTGCACGAGTCACTTTAATGTTCATGTGTTTAGGACCCGTTGCATCCGCAGTAATGTACGGCAGGTTCACATCTGTTTGTTGTGCTGAAGAAAGTTCGATTTTCGCTTTCTCTGCCGCTTCTTTCAGACGTTGCATTGCCAGCGGATCATTGCGTAGGTCAACACCTTGCTCTTTCTTGAACTCTTCAACTAAGTAGTTGATCAAACGGTTATCAAAGTCTTCACCACCTAAGTGAGTATCACCATTGGTCGCTAGCACTTCATACGTTTTTTCGCCGTCAACTTCATCAATCTCAATGATTGACAGGTCAAAGGTACCACCACCTAAGTCGTAAACAGCAATAGTACGGTTACCGATTTCTTTATCTAAACCATAAGCCAATGCAGCTGCTGTGGGTTCGTTGATAATACGCTTAACATCTAAACCAGCGATACGGCCCGCATCTTTAGTTGCTTGACGCTGAGCATCGTTAAAGTAGGCTGGTACGGTAATAACAGCTTCTGTTACTGGTTCACCCAAGTAATCTTCTGCTGTTTTTTTCATTTTTTTCAGAACTTCAGCTGAAACTTGTGGTGGAGCCATTTTTTGGCCTTTCACATCTAACCAAGCGTCACCGTTATCTGCCGCAATAATTTTGTATGGCATGATAGAAACGTCGCGCTGAACTTCTTCGTCTTGGAAACGACGACCGATCAAACGTTTGATCGCAAACAATGTATTTTCTGGGTTGGTCACTGCCTGACGTTTTGCTGGCTGACCGACCAAAATTTCACCGTCTTGTGTGTACGCAATGATGGAAGGAGTAGTACGATCACCCTCGCTGTTCTCTAGAACACGAGCAGTTGTGCCATCCATAATTGCAACGCATGAGTTAGTTGTACCCAAGTCGATACCAATAATTTTACCCATCTAAAACGCCTCCAAAGGAATTCTTTCTATTCAATTTCGATATCAATCTATATGAGGCTCAATATTTCATTTTCAAGGGAGTTTTTACTCCGAGACTCAATTTTTTTGCTTTATGCAATAATTCGATTGATCACGAGTGATGCTGTAAAGATGGGGTCGTAAATTCATTCATCAAGGGGACGACTTAAAAAAATTTCATATTTTTTGCAAAAAAAACTGTCTTTTGATCATTGTTTCAACAATAAAAACTGCGTATTATTCGCCGCCAACTGAGAACAGCTGGCGGAGTTACTTTATATCTTATTGAATATTAATGATTTTTAACCAGAGGTTATATGCAATCTAGCGCTATTGCTAATCCGGGTCCACTTGGTTTATTGGGCTTTGGTATGACAACAATTCTGCTTAATCTCCATAATGCAGGTTTTTTCCCTCTCTCATCGGTTATTTTGAGCATGGGAATTTTTTATGGTGGTATTGCTCAGGTGATTGCCGGACTTATTGAATATAAAAAAGGAAATACGTTTGGCGCAACTGCATTTAGTTCATATGGCATGTTTTGGTTAACATTAGTTGGCTTACTATTTTTGCCAACAATGGGTTTAGCTGAAGCAACGTCTCCAGACTTCTTAGGTATTTACTTACTCATTTGGGGTATCTTTACCTTCTTTATGTTCCTTGGAACATTCAGAGCTAATTTCGCCCTGCAATTCATCTTTGCTAGCCTCACCGTACTGTTTGCATTACTCACAATCGGTAATTTAACGAATAATGCAACGCTGTTAACCATTGCGGGTTATGAAGGGATAATATGTGGCGCAAGTGCATTTTACTTGGCCATGGCTGAGGTATTGAATGAGCAATATGGCAAAACTATTTTGCCTATAGGGCAACGTCACTGATTTTAAAGGAATAGCTGTCAGGTGAGCTAGCCTCACCTGACCTAGCAATCATTCACTACGGATCGCTGACTTCGGCCTAAAAGCCTTAACAACCGCAGGGTCTGTTTCCACATATGGCCCATCAAGAAGTTGAATGCAATAGGGAACGCTAGCAAAAATCCCTGATACCATCACATTCCCTTCAGCATCTTTCAATCCTTCCAATGTTTCTGCTATCGCTTTCGGTTGACCGGGCAAATTCAAAATTAATGCTTGATTGCGTATCGCCCCAACTTGGCGGGAAAGGATGGCTGTTGGTACAAACTTCAAGCTAATTTGACGCATTTGCTCACCAAAGCCGGGCATTTCACGGTCCGCAATCGCTAATGTGGCATCGGGAGTGACATCGCGACGAGCAGGTCCAGTTCCTCCGGTCGTTAAAACTAAATGGCAAGCAAATTCATCCACCAACTCACACAACGTCTGCTCAATCATGATTTGCTCATCAGGGATCAGGCGAGTTTCAATACGAAAAGGCGTTGTTAACGCTTTTGCAAGCCATGCTTCCAAAGAGGGAATACCTTTATCTTCATAAATACCACTTGAAGCACGGTCAGAAACCGAAACCAAACCTATGCGCAATTCATCCATACCAACCTCAATAAATAACCTATAAAATGCTTATTCTCATAACGTGAATAGTCATCATGATACCCATGATGGGCCTATAATATCACGTGAGGTAACAGGTTTCAGTGCTACATATCGCTATAATGGTAAAGTTAAAAGAAAATGTGGAATTGATAGCAATAATAAAATGCTTAAAGGTTGTAGTACTGCTTGTTATGCCGATAAAAATGAAATCCTCACCATATTCAAACGCAACTGTTCACGAGTCACTCTCCCTTATATGTTGGAACGGATACCGCTGCGAGTAACAAAGCATCAATGCCGTTTTCCCCTATAACGCAAAAAACCCAGCCTATGGCTGGGTTTCGTTAAAATAACAGCAGAATTACAGCAAGTCTGCGATCATTTTTTCCAGTTTTTCTTGGTCAATGGCAAACTTACGGATACCTTCAGCCAGTTTATCTACCGCCATCGGATCTTGGTTATGCTGCCAATAGAACTCAGATTCGGTCAGTTTAGCTTCTGGCTCAGCAGTTTTACCTGAATCAACAAGTTTACGTACCACCTCACCTTGTGCTTCTGATAGCTCTTTCAGTAATGCTGGAGAAATCGTTAGGCGATCACAACCTGCCAATTCCAGAATTTCCCCTACGTTACGGAAGCTAGCACCCATAACCACTGTTTTGTAGCCATGTGCTTTATAGTAGTTATAGATTTCAGTGACTGAAATAACGCCTGGATCTTCATGTGGCGCAAATTCTTTTTTGTCGCTATTCGCTTTGTACCAATCAAGGATACGACCCACAAATGGAGAGATCAGGTAAACGCCAGCTTCAGCACACGCACGAGCCTGAGCAAAAGAGAATAACAATGTTAGGTTACAGTTAATACCTTCTTTTTCCAGTTTCTCTGCGGCACGGATACCCTGCCAAGTTGAAGCCAGTTTAATCAGAATACGATCATTGCTGATACCCGCTTCGTTGTACAACTTGATCAGGCGACGCGCTTTAGCAATACACGCTTCTTCATCGTAAGACAGACGTGCATCAACTTCAGTTGAAACACGGCCCGGAACTAATTTTAGAATTTCCAAACCGATATTAACGGCTAGTTTGTCACAAGCATCAATAACCTGCTGTTCGCGGTGATTGCTTTGCTTACGAGCCCACTCGACAGCTTCGTCAATAAGCTTACGATATTCAGGAATTTGTGCTGCATTCAGAATCAAAGAAGGGTTAGTTGTCGCATCTTGTGGTTTATAAAGCTTCATCGCTTCAATATCGCCAGTATCAGCAACAACGGTGGTTAGACTACGTAAGGAGGTTAATTTATCGGTCATTTCTTTAATCTCGTTGTTATAAAGGAATTGAGGCAAACGCCGCACCGTACAATGATAATATCACGCATCCGAGTTGCTGCAAGCGACTAAAACTATTATAAAGCAACTAACTGATATGCAATCGTTTTCGCTTCAAAAATTAAAACTGAATCCTTTTAGCTTCTTATCCAGCTAATCATAGCCCGATGAAATAGGAAAATTGTTTTTACTTATCTCATCAATTAGCCATTTAAGATCAATTTTTGCTAAAGTGGTAATAGTCATTTTATTATAGGGAACTTGTCATGCTCATCACGATTTCACCCGCCAAAACTTTAGATTATGAAAGCCCACTAGCAACAAAAACTTTCACCCAGCCTGAGTTACTGCATGAATCTCAGCAACTGATTGACGTTTGCCGTCAGCTTTCCCCTGCCGATATCTCAAGTTTAATGAAAATTAGTGATAAACTTGCAGGCTTAAATGCGGCACGTTTTGGTGAGTGGCATGCCGATTTTACGCCAGATAATGCACGCCAAGCGATATTAGCATTTAAAGGTGATGTGTATACGGGTATGCAGGCCGAAACATTCTCTGAGCAAGACTTCGCTTTTGCACAACAACACTTACGTATTTTATCTGGACTGTATGGACTGCTACGTCCGCTCGATTTAATGCAACCTTATCGACTCGAAATGGGCACTCGCTTGAAAAATCCTCGCGGTAAGGATTTGTATGAATTTTGGGGTGATATCATCACAAATCAGCTCAATAAAGCGCTTTCAGCCCAAGGTGATCAGGTCTTGGTTAACCTTGCTTCTGATGAGTACTTCAAATCAGTCAACGTCAAAAAATTAGACGCGACGATGATAAAACCCGTCTTTCTCGATGAAAAAAATGGCAAATATAAAGTCATTAGTTTCTATGCTAAAAAAGCACGTGGCTTGATGAGCCGCTTTATTATCCAAAATAAACTCACCAAAACAGAACAATTGGTTGATTTTAATCTTGAAGGCTATCAATTCGATGAAAGCCAATCTAAAGGGAATGAGCTAGTCTTTACTCGCCCTGAACAGCACTAATTCCTCAAAGCAAAGGTGGTCACCAGTCCTGATCACCTTGTGCAACTTATCGCCAATATTGTGTATTTTTCATCCTCCATCACAGATTTGCTAAAAACTTTCACTTTGCTCAAAAATTAGCATTGATTCACCAGAGCGCTGATATCTTTTGTGACAATATGGCTTTGGTCTCTATGCCAACCATTTTGGAGGTGATGTATGCCTTATATTGCAAATACAGATCGTTATACTGATATGGAGTATCGCTTGTGTGGCCGCAGCGGTTTAAGGCTTCCTCTTATTTCTTTAGGTCTTTGGCACAATTTTGGCGACAATAAATCCCCAGATAATTGCAGAGCCATGCTAAGGCATGCATTTGATCATGGCATTACTCATTTCGATCTCGCCAATAATTATGGTCCTCCCCCTGGGTCGGCAGAAAGCCTATTCGGCCGCCTTCTCCAACAAGACTTTTTACCTTACCGAGATGAGATGATCATTTCATCTAAAGCTGGGTTTACCATGTGGGATGGCCCTTATGGTGATTGGGGAAGTAAAAAATATTTAATAGCCAGTCTCAATCAAAGCCTAAAACGCATGGGCTTAGATTATGTTGATATCTTTTATCATCATCGCCCTGATCCAGATACCCCACTCGAAGAAACCATGGGCGCATTAGATTTGATCGTGCGTCAAGGTAAGGCATTGTATGTCGGGATCTCCAACTACCCCGCCGATCTTGCCAAAGACGCCATTGATATTCTGAATCAGCTTGGTACCCCTTGTCTTATTCACCAACCCAAGTACTCCATGCTCGTCAGAGATCCGGAAGAAGGGCTACTTGATGTACTGGAAGATGAAGGGGTCGGTTCTATAGCTTACTCCCCTTTAGCTGGTGGAATACTGACAGATCGTTACTTAAACGGTATCCCTGCTGATTCTCGAGCCGCGAACAACCCCTCTTTGCCACCTGAAAGGCTCACCTCCGCGGTAATAACGAAGGTGAAAAAACTCAATGAATTAGCGTTGAGTCGTCAGCAAAAACTGAGCCAAATGGCACTTGCTTGGCTTTTACGTCACGATCGCATCACCTCAGTGCTCATTGGCGCTAGCCGAATCAGCCAAATTGATGATGCTCTTGGCATAATAAGAAACCGCCAATTCACCGCAGACGAGCTAAAAACGATTGAGCTTATCTTAGAAAACGATATTTAAATCGCGCTTTCCATCTTGCTGTCTCTTGTTGCAAATACAGCCCAGAGACAGCTGATTCTATTTCAAGAAATGCCCCCATTCATTAAACTCAATGCCCTGACAATACCATCGTTGTCAAATACAGAAATGCCCTTCCGCAAAATGCTATCACCCAATAAAACATAAATATAATTTATATCATTTAAATAAAAATACTCAACCAAACTATTAATTAAAAACTAAAAAACATAAAAATCAAAGAAATATAAAAACACACCATCATAATGGCAAGTTAAAATTGATAAATATAACTGAACACATAAACTGAGTTAGCAGTTTATTTAATTCATTTAACGAAGAGAAAATTATATGAAAATAAAATGTATCCTTATTGCTTCTGTATTTATCCCTACTTTATCTTTGGCCTCGGTTTTTCAATATAACGCTCTTGAGATGCTTTCAGATCCAATCTCTGGATCAAGTCAATATTTAGGACAAAGTGGCCATGGTGGTCATGGCGGTAACGGGGGTAATGGCGGAAGTGGTGGCAATGGCGGTAATGGTGGCAACGGCGGCAACGGTGGTAATGGCGGTAATGGCAACTAATCTGCTGACGACTTAACTTTACTTGATCATCCCCCTTCAATAACGAAGGGGGATTGGAGGATAATTATGCCCAAAGAATTATTTCTCATAGTCTGCACTGCTTTTGTTGTATCAACCTCAATACCAAGCCACTCTTTTAACCGCGTGTCCTCACAGCTGCTCTTTCACCCTCAACATGCTATCTCAAGCGATAACAATATTTTTTACCTTAATAGCAGTAAACAAGGAAATGGCGGACATGGCGGAAACGGTGCCAATGGCGGGAATGGTGGCAGTGGTTTAGGAAATGGTGATGGCGGCGATGGCGGTAATGCACAACTAGGCAGCAATGGTAACGGTGGAAATGGCGGCAATGGCGGGAATGGGGGTAACGGTGGAAATGGCTCAGGGAGTGGGAATGGGGGTAACGGCGGTGATGCTGGCCCTGAAGGTGGTGAAGGCGGACGTGGTGGCCTCGGTGGACCAAACGGTGGTCGAGATGGTTTGAATGGTGCTAGCGCCCGTCGTTCTATCAATTAAATCCTTTAACCGGCGAGTTAGCTGGCTCACTCAATCGCCTGACCTTTGTAACTTATGTTGATTTCAATTTATCTTTATCACGTTATGAGACGAATAAAAATAGAAACGGAAGCTGATAGCTTCCGCTTCATCATAACGCGATTATTTAGGTGCACGTTCCATTAAGAAGGCCCTCAGCTTAGCAAAGTCTGAAGGCAAGAAATGAGATAACAAAGGTAACTCTGCGCGCTCAGCCAAGGCTTGTGGCAAAGGCAGCGGTTTATTCAAAATCTCTTCTACACTTTCTTTAAACTTAGCTGGATGTGCAGTACCTAAAAACAGGCCATACTCCCCATCTTGTAACTGATCACGCAATACGCGATAAGCAACAGCAGCATGAGGCTCAGATACATAACCTTTTCTATCTAATTCACGGACAGTATCTTTTGTCACGTCATCGGTCACGACACCATGGCCAAGTTGTTGAAGCGACCAGCCTTTACGACGGAATAGCTCTTCAATACGAGGCCAGTTATTAGGTTGGCTAACATCCATCGCATTCGATAAGGTTGCAACCGTTTGATGTGGTTTCCATTGCCCCTCTTCAAGATAGCGAGGAACCGTATCATTCACGTTCGTTGCAGCAATAAAGCGTTTAACTGGTAGCCCCATCGATTTCGCCAGTAACCCCGCGGTTAAATCACCAAAGTTACCGCTTGGCACGGAGATAACTAATTGCTCACGTTTTTCCGCAGGGATCTGAGCCACGGCTTCAAAGTAATAACAAATCTGTGCTAGCAAACGACTAATATTGATTGAGTTAGCAGAGTTTAAGTGCAGTGCTTTTTTTAGCTCTTCATCATCAAAAGATTGTTTAACCAACGCTTGGCAAGCATCAAAGTCATCTTTAATTGCAACAGTATGAATATTTTCACCCAGTGTACAAAATAGCTTTTCTTGCAGCGGGCTGATCTTGCCTTCAGGATATAAAATAACGACTTGGACGTTATTTAAACGGTAAAAAGCGTGTGCAACCGCAGCCCCCGTATCACCTGAAGTGGCCGTTAGAATAGTGACAGGTTGATCACCCGCAACTTGACCTAACGCCTGAGCCATAAAACGCCCACCAAAATCTTTAAATGCTAATGTTGGACCATGGTAGAGCTCAAGTGTTGCCACATCTTGCTCAACTTGCGTCACAGGTGCTGGGAATGTAAACGCCTCTTTCACTCGGGACGCGAGCTCAGCTTCTGGGATTTCATCACCAATAAATGCCGTCAAAATGCGGCTACTACGAGTGACAAAATCTAATTTTAGTAACTCGTCAATTTCAGTGGCGCTAAATTCAGGTAGATCTTGCGGGAAAAATAGGCCTTGTTGTTTGCCAAGTCCCTGTTTTACTGCCTGTGCGAAGCTAACTTGTTCGCTATTATCTTTTAAGTTATACAGTTTCATTCTTTACCCTATTGTCCTTGCCCCTGTGAGATCCAAACGGCAGATATGCACAAAGCCTTCATCATTTTGAACGTAATGTTGTTGTAGATAATCTGCCATTTTCTCGGCAATATTTTTGTCATCGCAGATAGCAAATAGTGTGGGGCCTGATCCGGAAATACCACAGGCTAATGCACCTATCTCATACGCATTTTTGCGTGCTTCAGCGAAACCAGGAAGCAGTTGAGTGCGGTAAGGCTCTGCAACCACATCTTGGATCATCGTTACAGCCAGCTGTGGCTGATGAGTATGACACGCGTGAATAAAACCAGATAGGTAACGGCCATGATTCACAATATCATGACGTGGATAACTATTAGGCAAAATAGCACGAGCCTCTGCGGTAGAGACTTTAATCCCTGGGTAAGCCATGACCCAATACCAGTTATCAAATGCAGGAACTGGCTGAGAAATTATTCCATTTTGCTCAATAATCAGCTGTAGTCCCCCAAGAAAGCAAGGGGCGACGTTATCGTAATGCACGCTGCCTGAAATACGTCCTTCCAACTCGCCCATCATGCTTAATAGGGTAGTCTCATCAAAAGGTTGCCCTGCAAACTCATTCAATGCCATCAGTGCAGCAACAACAGAACATGCACTTGAACCTAAACCAGAGCCAATAGGCATATTTTTTTCGAGCGTCATCGCAACATTAAGCGGTTTACCAAGACGTTCACAAAACAATTCCCAGCACTGGTAAACAATATTGTGCTCACTCTTTTTGGGTAATTTTGCAACAAAGCGTCCTTTATTGGTCAAAGAAAAGCTTTCGGCTGCTTCAACAGTGACACAATCGCCTAACAGAGTTCCATCTACTGGCGATACTGCCGCCCCTAATACATCAAACCCGACACTAACATTACCAATTGAAGCGGGCGCATAAACTTTAATCACTTATCAGACTCCCAATTTCCATGATAGGGTACGCAACATATCTGCAAATACGCCGGCAGCGGTAACATCATTACCTGCACCATAGCCTCTTAGAACTAAAGGTATTGGTTGGTAATAGCGTGTATAGAAAGCCAATGCGTTTTCGCCATTCTTGACTTTAAAGAGTGGATCATTGCCATCAACGGCAACAATTTTTACTTGGCAACGTCCTTCCTCTATCAACCCAACATAGCGTAACACTTTTTCTTCCGCTTCTGCGGCTTTTATACGTTCTGCAAATTGTTGGTCGAGCTGTGGTAAACGAGCCATAAATTCAGCAACACTGCCACTGCTATCAAACTCAGCAGGTAATACCGCATCAATTTCAATATCGTCTAGCTCTAATTGATAGCCCGCTTCACGAGCAAGGATCAACAGTTTACGAGCAACATCCATACCGGATAAGTCATCACGTGGGTCAGGCTCAGTAAATCCTTTCTCTTTCGCTAATGTTGTCGCCTCAGACAGAGACATACCTTCATCTAACTTACCAAAGATAAAGGATAGTGAGCCAGAGAGAATTCCACTAAAGTGCACCAGCTCATCACCCGCATTCAGAAGATTCTGTAAGTTTTCAATCACCGGCAAACCTGCACCAACGTTAGTGTCATAAAGGAACTTACGTTTTGATACTTCACACGCTGAACGTAGTTGGCGGTAATAATCCATCGATAACGTGTTGGCTTTTTTATTAGGCGTGACCACGTTAAAACCATCTTTTAAGAAATTCACATACTGCTCGGCAATCTCTTGGTTAGAGGTACAATCGATAATCACAGGATTGAGGAAGTGATATTCACGTTCAAGTCTGATCAAACGACTTAAGCTAAAGGGTTCTGTCGCTTGTGCAAGTTCTTCTTTCCAATTATCAAGAGAGATGCCTTGCATATTGGTTAGCATGGCTCTTGAGTTAGCAATTCCGCACACACGTAAATCAATATGTTTTTGCTTTAACCATTGTTGTTGGCGATGGATCTGTTCAATCAATGCATTTCCAACCCCCCCTACCCCAATGATAAAGGCTTCTATCACCTGCTCTGCATTAAATAGCATTTGATGGCATAAACGAACTGCCGTTGTTGCCGCCTCATTCGCGATGACCGCTGAAATGGAGCGTTCAGATGAACCTTGCGCAATCGCAACAATATTTATATTTCCGCGTGTTAAAGCTGAAAAGAAACGTGCTGATATCCCTTTAAGGGTACGCATCCCATCTCCCACTACGGAAATAATCGCCAACTGCTCCATGACATCAAGAGGATCCAAGACACCGTCTTTTAATTCTAAATAGAACTCTTCTTCCAGTGCTGCGCGTGCTCGCACTAATTCACCTTGTGGCACACAGAAACTAATGCTGTATTCGGATGATGACTGAGTAATCAAGACCACCGAGATCCCTTTACGCGACATGACTGAGAAAATACGAGCTGCCATGCCAACCATCCCTTTCATGCCAGGACCCGAAACGTTGATCATTGCCATGTTATTAAGATTCGTGATCCCTTTAACTGGTGTACTTTCATCCGTTTGACCATCGCCAATCAAAGTCCCCGGAGCACTTGGATTAGTGGTATTTTTAATCAGGCAAGGAATTTGGAATTGTGCGATTGGCGCGATGGTGCGTGGGTGAAGAACTTTTGCACCAAAGTAGGACAGTTCCATTGCTTCTTGGTAAGACATCCCTTTTAATAAACGCGCATCAGGCACTAAACGAGGGTCACAGGTATACACCCCATCCACATCGGTCCAGATCTCACAACAGGCCGCCCGTAAACAAGCTGCTAAAACAGCGGCAGAATAATCAGAACCATTGCGTCCTAATACCACCAGTTCGCCTTTATCATTACCCGCAGTAAAACCCGCCATCAATACAAAGTGGTCTTTCGGGATATTTAATTCTGCAATACGCTTAGTCGATTCATTGATATCAACTGTTGATTCAAGGTAATGGCCAACTGCTAATAAACGTTCGACAGGGTTAATCACTGTCACTTTGTGTCCGCGTGCTTTTAACACAGATTCCATGATAGCAATGGAGAGTTTTTCACCACGACAAATGATGGAAGCATTAATGCTATCAGGGCATTGGCCTAGAAGAGTAATACCATGCAGTACTTGTTTGATTTGTGCAAATTCTTGTTCGGTGAGTTTTTTCAGTCTGTCGTAATCAAAACCGGGTTGTTTTTCTTTCAATCCTTTTAGTAAGTTTGCAAAAATCATTTCTGCATCATTCACATGCGTGATGACATCCTGACCTGCAACCGTTTTATCAATCATTGCGACCAAATGGTTAGTGATTTTTGCTGGTGCGGATAACACCAAAGCCACCGGCCCATCGGCCAATTTACTCTCAGCGATGTCAGCAACATTAAGTACTCGTTCGTCATTTGCAACCGAAGTACCGCCAAATTTAAGCACACGCATGGTATTTCTCTCCTGATTTAACACCAAAAAAAAGCCCGCATCTGATTGGACGCGGGCTTTTTCATTTTTTATTTTTTGGATGCGTCAGCCCGCCCCGTTTCCTGTGGTTACGGTGGTGGTAATAATAATCGTAGTCAGGCTGATGTTACGCATAAATTTCTGTCTGTCTCTTGATTCGTTACTTTCTCCCTATACGGTTAAAGCAATTATAAAGAAATGTCAAATTTATTTACCCAAAAAACAGATTACTGGTTATTTTACTTATCAAAAATTATGCTATCTCTTCAACAAAACTTAATGACAACACGACTCAATACCACATTTTGTCAATTTTTAAATCCAAAAAACCAACAATTGGCGATATAAAATATTTATGCGTTATTTTAAAGAAATATCAGGACAGATGGTGAATTATTGGATTAATTCACTCAATGAGTAAAAATAAAAACGGGGCGTATTTTGCTCTTTATCTGATAGTTAAACATCTACTGAATTTGTAAGATTTTCTTCCTAACAAATTTTGTTAACGTGCTACAATTGATTTTGATATGTATCAACAAAAGTTATTTTTTTAGGTGGTAAATGAAGTATTAGCTGTTATATTGCTGTTAACAGCCCAACGTTGGGAAAGTGCCTAAATTTTGATTCATTTTTGAATCTGATAACAACAGAGGCGACAAAATAACGTTGACTCAAAGACATATTTATAACCCATAGACGCGTTTTTCCAGCAAAAACAAAATCAAAACCACCTAATTTGGAAGCGTTCTATGAGTTCACTATTTTATTTTAAAACTTTAGGTAGCAAATATGCAGACCCCACACATTTTGATTGTTGAAGATGAGATTGTCACACGCAATACACTAAAAAGCATTTTTGAAGCTGAAGGCTATGTTGTCCATGAAGCGACTGATGGCGAAGAGATGCACAATGTTCTGTCCGAACATGACATCAATCTTGTTATCATGGATATTAACTTGCCTGGCAAAAATGGCCTCCTTCTTGCTCGTGAATTACGTGAACAAGAAAGTATTGCGCTAATGTTCCTAACCGGTCGTGATAACGAAGTCGATAAGATCCTTGGCCTTGAAATTGGTGCCGATGATTACATCACCAAACCATTTAACCCGCGTGAATTAACAATTCGTGCGCGTAACCTACTTTCTCGCACTATGAATTTAGCGGGGGGTACGGAAGAGCGTCGCTTAGTTGAAAGCTATAAGTTTAATGGCTGGGAACTTGACATTAATAGCCGTTCACTGATTAGCCCAGCAGGCGAGCACTACAAGTTACCGCGTAGTGAATTCCGTGCGATGTTGCATTTCTGTGAAAACCCAGGAAAAATTCAAACTCGTGCCGATTTATTGAAAAAAATGACCGGCCGTGAGTTGAAACCCCATGATAGAACTGTTGACGTGACTATTCGTCGTATTCGTAAGCATTTCGAATCAACACCTGATACACCAGAAATTATCGCAACAATTCATGGTGAAGGTTACCGCTTCTGTGGTGATTTAGACGAATAAGTCACCCTGCACAGAAAAAATAAACCGGCTTAATCGCCGGTTTTTTGTTTTTTAAGCCCAAATATTTTAACCGGTATTTACCACGGCATAATTGGCACTGCGCTGAGTGCATTTTTAGGTGATCCGTCGATCATTTTATCCGAATACGTTAAATAGATTAGCGCATTACGCTTAGGGTCATAAAAACGTACCACTTGGAGTTTTTTGAACACTAATGAGGTTCGTTTTTGAAATACGACATGCGCTTTTTTCGGAGAACGTTTGATACGCTCATTCAACTCAATCGGGCCTACTTGCTGACAAGAAATTGCCGCATCAGAAGTATCCTCAGCTAAACCTAGCCCACCTTTGATGCCTCCCGTTTTCGAGCGGCTGAGATAGCAGGTGACATTATCAACATCGGGATCATCAAAAGCTTCGACAACAATTTTATGGTCAGGGCCAAATATTTTGAAAACGGTATCGACTGAACCAATTTCTTCCGCGAATGACGCGAAAGGCAATGTCGACAGCAGTGATGCCAATAATAGGTGTTTCAGCTTGCAAAAATGCATAGAGGTTTCCTTATCAACCAGAAGGCTTAGTCTCGCTTATTATATACTCTAACTGATTTGAATTGCAGATAGATTATTATCAACGGACTTGCGGTATGAAATATGACAACTATAAAAGAAGTTAATCATTTTCTTTGCAACTAAATGGCAAATACAACTCTTTTACTATAAACGAAAGGGTTAACTTGATATAGAATAGGCGTTCCTTGATAACCTATATCTGTTTTTTAAGTCTTACTGACTAGGGATATACATGGATCAAACAAATATTATTCGTGACCTTCTACGCTGGATCGATGATAACCTAGATAAACCTCTATCACTCGATAATGTTGCTGCAAAAGCCGGTTATTCTAAATGGCACTTACAACGGATGTTTAAAGACGTTACCGACCAAGCGATTGGTGCCTACATTCGTGCCCGTAGACTCTCGCGCGCTGCCGTTGCGTTACGCCTCACCAGCCGTCCAATTCTTGATATTGCTTTACAGTATCGTTTTGACTCACAACAAACCTTTACGCGAGCATTTAAGAAACAGTTTAATATCACTCCGGCCTACTATCGCCGCAGTGATGAATGGTGCGCGACAGGCATTTGCCCACCAATTATCTTAGATGAGCATAAGCATTTAGATCATGAATTTGTCGTTATGCCTGAACAACCTTTAGTTGGACTAGAGCAGAGTTGTTCTTATTCTTTAGAAGAGTGGTCAACGGCTTGTTCAGAAATGCGTCAAACATTTTGGCATTATTATTTAGAGCATACTACATCTATCGCTTCAGAAGTTTTTGGCTTGCACCATGCTATCCATAATACTGAAAAAGAAGATGAGCAAACGGTGTTCTACACAACCGCGGTTAAACCCGAAGATGCCAGCTTTAATAATGCAGAATATACTCATCTGACTATCCCCGCGGGGGAATATGTCAAATTTAGCTTTAGTGGCGAAGCAACACGTTCGGCGATGCAAGAGTTTTTATATCAAATTTATGGCATTTATCTGCCTAAACTCAATATCACACGTCGACCTGGCTATGATATCGAACATTACAAAATTAAAAATGCCGAACTCCGTGATCTAAACCATCACCATGATGACCCCAGATCACATGTCGCGGCTTTTGATTATTATGTGCCAATAAAACGCTAATTATTTGGAGTTTCAATGTACTCATCATCATTATTCAAACTGTAGCTTTTTTGATATCACGCTAGCTACGATTTGAATTGTTCAGAGTATCTCCTTGTTGAAACTCCAAATATTGACGCTCTTTGCTAAGCTTGCTGCTCATCTAAAGCTGGCTGAGTAAGATGAGTGATTTCTCCCGTGCTTTCAACAATCCATCCATTCGCGAGCCAAGGGCTGTTTTGATAATCGACCCGTGAGATGGAACAGTTACGTAAACGCAACCGGCGTTCTGAATAGGCTGGTACACCTAAAATACGACTTAATAATGTACTCAATGCGATACCATGACTGACTAATAAAGGTTTACTGCCCTCTGGCAGCTCAAGGCAGCTATTCAACGCAGCAAACATGCGCTGATAGAGTTCCTCCATCGATTCACCTTCAGGAATGCACCCGCCTTCAGTGCCATCAATCAGGCTTTTACGCCATTGCTCTTCTTGTTCCGTCAGACTATCTATTTTTCTCTGTTCAAGAACACCCATATTGAGTTCACGAAGTCGCGGTTCTATGATAATTTCCCCACCGCAAACATCCGCAATTATTTGTGCAGTTTCGCGTGTGCGTCCCATATCACTAGTGATAATATGGGTAATGCCTTCTGATTTAATTCTTTCGGCAACTTGCCTTGCTTGCAGACGTCCAGTGGCCGTGAGAGGGCTGTCAGATTGGCCCTGTATACGGCGAGCTACGTTCCATTCAGTTTCGCCATGGCGAACAAGATAAACCTGTAACATAGATGTGTTCCGTTATTACTTTGCGAATTATGTGTTCAAAGGAAAATAATTAATGTACCAAGTTATAGCTGCAACGACTAATCCTGCCAAAATTAAAGCGATTCATCTTGCTTTCGATGCTGTTTTTGGGCCTGGCAGTTATCAGATAGAAGATATTAACGTTGATAGCAGCGTTCCACAGCAACCTATCGGTAATAATGAAACCCGTACTGGAGCAAGGCAACGCGTAATGGCATCAAGACAAGTCCGCCCTGAAGCCGATTTTTGGGTCGGCATTGAAGCGGGAATTGATGAGGACATGACTTTTGCGTGGATTGTTATTGAACATAAACAAATCCGTGGAGAATCACGTTCAGCAAGTATTATGATCCCAGAAAAAATTCTTGCGGGTATTCGAGAAGGACGTGAACTTGGTGAAGAAATGGCCGATTTAACGGGCATCGATAACATTAAGCAGCAAGGTGGTGCTATCGGATTCTTTACTAACGGGGTGCTAACACGCACAAGTGTCTACCAACAAGCACTGATACTGGCGCTGGTTCCCATTAAGCATGAAATTTATAAAGAGCTAAACCAGATAGAAGATTAATTATAACGAAAAAATAACAATAGGGGCAGTCTTTGCCCCTATTTGATATGATGAATAACACAAATTAAATAAATGATTGTGGCAACACAGGGTTTCATCACGCATACATAACTCATGCAGGCCAAATTATTTAATTTGGTATTATTAGTTAGCTCTTTGATTATTTAAGTAATTGTTCCTCTAGCCACACTTTCACCGATTGCGGCGCAGATTTTAAACTATTTGAACCTCGTGTTATGGTTGCAATACCAACACCGAGTTCATTTTTTAATTCTCTTTGACTCATTTCACCACGCATCAACTCCTGAACAATGCGTACTCGGGTGGCAAGCGCTGTGCGTTCATCAGGGGTCAGCAACAACTGTAAAATAGGATGTTGCAAGTCTTGCTCAAACGCGAGCTGAAGTAACTTAACGAAGCGTTGCCAATCATCGTTCTCATCAGTCGTGAGTGCGGGGTCATTCAGGTGATTTGCAGTCATGTTATCCAACCATACTATTTAACTAGTACAAATGATAACACATTATTCAGCAAATCACCTGTAAAACCTCTTAATACTTCATTAACCACTCACTATCGGTCAATACAGGACCACTTTGCCCCATAAAGTAACGATAGAAAACGTCGTATGACAATACATTCTTCACGTAGCCCCGTGTTTCAGAGAAAGGAATACTCTCTACAAAGGCAACAGCATCAAGACGCCCACCGCTGTTACCTAACCAACGAGTCACCCTTGATGGGCCAGCATTATAAGCCGCACTCGATAAAATACGGTTGTTAGAGAACTGCTGATAAACATCCTCTAAGTAAGCCGTACCAATCTCAATATTTTTCACTGGGTTCGTCAGTTGGCTTGTATTCACATAGCCACTAATACCTTGTTTTTGTACGGTGTGCTTAGCGGTTGCGGGCATCAACTGCATAAGGCCCGTTGCGCCAACTGGCGAGCGAGCTTGTGGGTTCCAAGCACTTTCTTGACGGGCAATGGCCATCGCATAACTCTTAGAGACCGTTTTATCTTTGGTGTGGCGTTCGAACTCTTTTTCCCATGCTAATGGGAAACGCTCTTCCAAATGATTCCATAACTTGCCTGTGATCGTCGCTTGTACGCTTAAATCCGCCCAATTATGATTAAAAGCATAACGCGCAAGTTGCTCTTGCTGATTCGCGGGGCGTGAAGCGACTAAGCTAACCCACTCGGTTCGCGCTAGATTATCCATCTCCCAATACATTAACTCTTTAACCCGTTGAATCTCAGCCAACTTATCGAGATTACTGTCTGGTTTTTCCGCCGTTTTAATATACAGAGGATATTCTGTATTTAATTTTTGAGCAGCGACCATCGGATAGAAACCTCTCCCATCCATGAGCTTACGCAGTATCGTTTCACCCTCGGCTTTTTTACCTTCATCGATGAGTGTGATCGCCTGCCAATACTGCCACTCTTCTTTATTCTTCGCATCAGTAGGTAGCTGTTTTAGCCATTTAGCGATCCCAGCTTTATCACCCGCACCAAGCGCTAAACGCACTCGACGCTCTTTTAAAGCCGTTGAATCAGTTTCACTGATCACTTCATCACGCCAATTGGCTTGTTCTGGCGTAACATCCCCCATATATTGCCAAGCGATACTATCTTTCAGCTTTTGTGTTTCCGCCATATTCATTTTTTGCGCACTGCTGATCCCTCTTAATGCAGCGCGTGCTTCATCCGGTGATTGGCGAGCATAACGGCTAAAACCTGCGATTGTTGCCTGACGAGAAAAATCTGTTGGCGTCATCGTTTTCGCAAACTGAGTCACTGAAGCAGGGTCATTTTGTAATTTAACTAATGCATCACCAATTGTTTTATAGTTTAGGGGAAGCCGTTTAGCGAGGTAAGCGGCCATTGATGTGTTCCCGGCATCAATCGCTAGGTGGATCCGCTCAAGGATCATTTCTGGCGTTAAATAGCCTGCCTTTTCCCACTCATTAAATAACTTATCACAGGCGGCGGGCATCGAACGCCCATTTAACCAAGCTTTTTCAGCACCTTGCCATGCTAGGCTTTTATTCCCCGTAGCCCAATTCGCATAATAATAATTACATTTTGCCTCGGCGGGTTTTGGTTCCTCGGGGCTAAATGCCAGCAAGGACTTCCACTCCTGACGGCGAGCCAACTCATTCACAAAACGATTTTTTAATGTTTTTGCGACTGGCAACGTTGGGTGTGAATCAATAAAAGCCTGCACTTGGCTCGGTGAAATAATATCGAGATCTTGGGTCAGCTCTCGATATTCTAAATAAGGATATAATGGATACTCTTGTAGCGTAGGCAATAGACGCTCTACCTCATCTATTTGTTTAGCATCCCAAGCTTGTTTGATGGCTTGGTAACGCTCTCTTTGTGCTTGTAGAGAGTCTGCCCATACTGTTGTGGACACCAACATCATGGCAATCGGGGCTGCCATCAACAATTTTTTCATGCTTAATACTTCCCTATTCCTGCAACACGCTGAGTTTTTGACCATGATAACTATAACTGATATAAACCTGTTAAGCTTACTCTTATCAAACAAAATCTTAGAGTTAAAAACAACCAGAGTGTTCCTGAAGTCACGATCACCCATATAAATGATCTTTTGATAAGCCCAAACACCCATCAAAAAATAATCTAATCAACTGAATTAATTAGAATAAAGTCATGTACACTCAATCAGATATTATGTAAAAAATTATTTCTATTAGCATAAACATCTAATACTGTAAAATACTGAAAAAATGCATACAAACAAATAATTAATAAAAAAATTAACCTAACACAAAATTTAACGCTAAACACAAGATACACGATACTCTAAAAAAGAGTATTACTTTTGGTAAAAAATGGACAAACATTAGACTTTGTTGTTAAATAATCTAAGTCGTTAGACAGAAAATGATTCAATTTTAACAATGCGAGGCTCATTTAGAATAATCAATTACCCTTTTAAAATGGGATAGGGATATGGACTTCAAAAACTTATTTTTTTCTATTTTAGGGTGCGGATGGGCCTATCTATTAATATATACATTAATGGATGTCTATTGGTCTATTGTATCTTTGCCTTTTTTAATCATATTCTTCATTATTTTTTATATACTCTCTACAAGGAATAAACGGATGTTTACAAAAAAAAATAAAGATAATTTAGTCGAACCAGTGAAAACTGATGAAATCGCCTACAAGAAAGAGGTTATTGAGCCAAAAGAAGAAAAATTACCTCAAACACCCGCACCAAGAAAAAGCACCTCCATTTCAAGTAGTTGTAAAATATCTGGCGACTTTATTTTGGATGATGACATTCAAGTATTTGGTCATATAAAAGGCAGTATACGCAGTAATAATGGTGTTGTGACCATCCAAAAAGAAGGGGTTGTCGAAGGCGAAATTTATGCTCAAACGATCTCAATCAATGGCAAAATGAAAGGGTTATGCGTATCTGAAGATCTTGATATCTTAGAGAATGGCCAGTTAGATGGTATCTGCCAAACTAAAAACTTAACAATCAAGAAAGGTGGCGTATTTACAGGTACCTCAGAAAGAACCGATAAAAAAATATCTAGCCATGATGTTAAAAATGAACTTACACAAAAAAAATCAGATGTGATTAATTTAGGTGTGCCTTCATCTTCCCTGCCTACTCGATAAGTAACCTATCAAACATTTATTTTATAGCGGTAATCATTCCGCTATAAAATGATAATTAATACAGGCTAGCTATATTTAGAACTTATTACCAAATAGCTTTATTGCGCTTGGCTGAAATACATCAAACGCTTATCACTGCTCTGTATAAATAGTCGTGATACACTCAAATTATATTTTCAAGATCTCTCTTCTATATTGATAAAAGAATTAAGTAATGGCTGTTTTAACTTTACTTATCTTAAATTTCACGTCAGTTCACTTCTGGACATAAACTGTTTACTCACAATGCGCCGTTATCTAATGCCTCACCAAATTCCCCCTTGTTGAAGCACTCTTTTAGCCTAGAAATAGACAACTATTGACTTAAAGTGAGGAACAATTAGAGTGAGACTCAGAAAAATTTGCAGATAGGACGTAAAGCTTACGGCAGCAAACGCTACCTAAGGTATAATAAGGGTATAAGAGCGTTATTTGTATGCGAAAAGCGCTATCGAATATTGAACTTTCATTTATAAAACAATAGGTAAAATAAATTGGCTCAATACGTTTACTCAATGCATCGGGTTGGAAAAATTGTTCCGCCGAAGCGTCATATTTTGAAAAATATTTCTCTAAGCTTCTTTCCTGGAGCAAAGATTGGTGTTTTAGGTCTCAATGGTGCTGGTAAATCTACATTACTGCGTATCATGGCAGGTATTGATACCGATATCGAAGGTGAAGCACGTCCTCAACCAGGCATTAAAATTGGCTATCTTCCACAGGAACCTAAGCTCAATCCTGAGCATACTGTTCGCGAAGCGGTTGAAGAAGCCGTTTCAGAAGTCAAAAATGCCTTGACGCGTTTAGACGAAGTGTATGCCGCTTATGCGGATCCTGATGCTGATTTTGATAAATTAGCTAAAGAGCAAGGCGAATTAGAAGCCATTATCGCGGCACACGATGGGCATAACTTAGATAACCAACTGGAACGTGCGGCCGATGCTTTACGTTTACCAGCTTGGGATGCAAAAATTGAAAACTTATCGGGTGGTGAACGTCGCCGTGTTGCTATCTGCCGACTGCTGCTAGAAAAACCCGATATGTTGCTCCTTGATGAGCCAACTAACCACTTGGATGCTGAATCCGTCGGCTGGCTAGAACGTTTCCTGCACGACTACGAAGGCACCGTCGTCGCGATCACCCACGACCGTTACTTCCTTGATAACGTTGCAGGTTGGATCCTTGAGCTTGACCGTGGAGAAGGTATTCCATGGGAAGGCAATTATTCATCTTGGTTGGAACAAAAAGATCAACGTCTAGCACAAGAAGCCTCTACTGAAGCTGCTCGCCGTAAATCGATCGAGAAAGAACTCGAGTGGATCCGCCAGAATCCAAAAGGCCGTCAGGCTAAAGGAAAAGCACGTTTGGCTCGCTTTGAAGAGCTTAACAGTGTTGAATACCAAAAACGTAATGAAACTAGCGAACTCTTTATTCCACCTGGTCCACGCTTGGGGGATAAAGTTATCGATGTTGAGAATTTATCCAAATCCTATGGTGACCGAGTTCTCATCGATAATCTGAGTTTCTCTATTCCTAAAGGTGCAATCGTCGGTATTATCGGTCCGAACGGTGCGGGTAAATCAACCCTATTCCGCATGATCTCAGGCCAAGAACAACCTGACTCAGGGACTATCACGCTTGGTGATACGGTGAAGATTGCTTCCGTTGATCAGTTCCGTGATGCAATGGACGATAGTAAAACGGTTTGGGAAGAGATCTCTAACGGGCAAGATATTATGCGTATCGGCAACTTTGAGATCCCAAGCCGTGCATATGTTGGCCGTTTTAACTTTAAAGGCGTTGACCAAGGAAAACGTGTTGGGGAGTTATCCGGCGGGGAACGTGGTCGTCTACACTTAGCGAAACTGCTACAAGTTGGCGGTAACGTCCTGTTACTCGATGAACCAACCAACGACCTCGATGTTGAAACATTGCGTGCGTTAGAAAACGCCCTGTTAGAGTTCCCTGGCTGTGCCATGGTTATCTCGCATGACCGTTGGTTCCTTGACCGTATTGCAACACATATTATTGATTATCAAGATGAAGGCAACATCACCTTCTTTGAAGGTAACTTCTCTGAATATGAAGATTACAAAAAACGCACCTTAGGTGCAGAAGCACTACAGCCTCATCGTATGAAATACAAGCGTATGAGCAAATAGTCACGCATGATTGACCAACACAAATACCTCAATAATGGGGTATTTGTGTCATTACTCTAACTTAACGATGAATAGGCTCACTCATCTAACATCAATAATTGCTGAACTAACGAGATACAGGTTAGAAAACGGCTGTCGTAGTCGGGTGATTCAACTCGAACAAACTCAACATGATTTTTCTTTAGCATTTCAATCAGCAATGCTTGGAATTCTTGCCGATCTTTTTCACTGCCTAAGCTACGTAACCCATCGGCCACCCATGGAGTGTTGTTTTCCAATAAGATGACTAAATCAAAACGGTATTCATCAATTAGAGCCTGAACAAAAGGATGTTCTTTTCCTTCGTAGCGCTTACAAAAAGCCTGTGTCGTAATAAAATCGGTATCGATAAATGCGACCTTATTGGCATATTTAACAGCAAAATCAATATATTGAGCATGACCTAACGCAATTTTGTCATAGTCAGAATATTGCAATGCCATCTCATCACCACCGAGGTGGGAAAAAACATAGTCTCGTCCAAATTCCCATGCGCTAGTCGTATTAAAAATATTAGCCAATTTATTCACTAATGTGGACTTGCCGCTCGATTCTCCACCGAGTATGGCAACTTTACGCACAAAGAAGGGTTTGACTTCTGTTGGAATATAATCCCAGTAGCGAAAAGGTGCCTGACGGATCTGATTACCACTAATATTCATAAAGGTACGCTCAGGGTCGATTAAAATCGTTTCTATGCCTAAATATTTTTTGTACCTTGGCGCATCATTTTTTTCACCTGAGTAGATAAAACTTGGGTGGATATTCTGTTTTTTCAAAAACCCGAGCATGCCCTCACTCCACACTTCCCAACCATGTGGATAAGGTTCTATCCCCTGCTCATCAAATGAATGGATATGAATATTTTTTTGGTATTTGAATGTTTGTAATAACCAACGTAGGCGGTCGCTCACCGTAGGTTGTTGTGACATAGAACTATTCACAAACAAATCTTTATCGCGCGGTTCATCATGACAAAGAATAACATGCAGTTCATCGACTTGACTGCACGCACGTTGTATCAGGTAGATATGACCTGTATGCAAAGGATAAAACTTACCAAAGACGACCCCAATGATTTTTTGTTTATTGGGATATTCCAACCCCAGAAAACGATGGAGTGCCGCAATTTTTTGCGCACTTGGGCTTTTAATTTTATTGTTGATAAGCTGGCTGAGATAACCTTTGGTCATATCAGAGGCATCGGCAACTTGCTGTAGAGTATAACCCGCTTGCTTAATTGCATTCTTAAGATAGTCAAATTCAGCCATTTAATTTCCTTATATGCTTTCAATAACACGGCCTACAACTAGGTATTACGACAGTATTACTGCGAGATAACGTTCTATTTAACAACGTAAAAATGTCAATGATGCTTAATCTCTTATTCAAATTCATCCATCACGCTTAAAGCGTCGGATAACTTTTTCACACCATACACTTTCATATCTGGAGGTAGCTTTTTAGGCATATTGGCATGAGGCACAATCGCGCGTTTAAAACCGTGTTTTGCCGCCTCAGAAATTCGCTCCTGCCCACTGGGTACTGGACGGATCTCACCAGCAAGCCCAACCTCACCAAATACCACCAAATCTCTTGGTAAAGGCCGGTCACGAAAACTGGAGACTAAAGAAAGGAGTAATGCCAAGTCTGCACTGGTTTCTGTCACCTTAACGCCACCAACCACATTAACGAACACGTCTTGATCGGACATTTGTAAACCACCATGCCGATGCAGAACCGCTAATAAAATGGCTAAACGATTTTGTTCAAGCCCAACCGCCACTCGACGAGGGTTTGACATCATAGAGTGATCAACCAACGCCTGAATTTCCACCAGCAATGGGCGAGTGCCTTCCCACACAACCATAACTGAACTACCCGATGTAATTTCATCACCACGACTCAAGAAAATGGCAGAAGGGTTATTCACTTCTTTTAAGCCTTGTTCCGTCATGGCAAACACACCGAGTTCATTCACCGCACCAAACCGGTTTTTATGGCTACGTAAGGTACGGAAACGATTATCGGCATCACCATCCAGCATAATCGAACAGTCGATACAGTGTTCTAACACTTTCGGTCCCGCTAAAGAGCCATCTTTTGTCACATGGCCTACCATAATAATAGCGACACCTCGGGTTTTGGCAAAACGGGTAAGGTAAGCTGCGGTTTCTCGAACCTGTGCAACACTGCCCGGAGAAGATTGGATATCTGCCATATGCATCACTTGAATTGAGTCAATCACCATCAATTTGGGTTGTTCTTGTTCGGCAGTTAAACAGATTTGTTCGATACTGGTTTCAGACAGCATGTTCAGGGAGTCAGTGGGTAGCCCTAGACGGTGGGCACGCATGGCAACCTGTTGCAGAGACTCTTCTCCCGTCACATAAAGCGTTTTCATCTCTCGTGATAGTAAGCACATTGTCTGTAGCAACAAGGTACTTTTACCAGCCCCTGGGTTTCCGCCAATTAAAATCGCGCTACCAGGCACAACACCACCACCAAGCACACGGTCAAACTCTTTAAAACCCGTGGTAAAACGAGGTAACTCTTCAAGGCTAATTTCGGATAGCTTTTGCACGCGGCTGACACCCGCGGCATTGCCAGCGTACCCTGTTAAGCGGTCATTACGTGGAGATGAATGACTTGAGGCGAGGCGCACTTCTGTGATGGTATTCCATGCGTGGCAAGCACTGCATTGCCCTTGCCAGCGTGGATAATCCGCACCACATTCATTACAGACAAACGCCCTTTTTGCACCTTTTGCCACAATATTGCTCCTATTATCCCTTTTAACCAACTGCTTTTAATTCAAAAGTCTGTACCCTACATATTTAGCCTGTTTACGACTTATAACAACCTAAAAACGTGTCCTTTTAAGCCGATAGTACGCTAAATCATCAACTTATTTTTACCTTCACAGATAACCGTCTTAATCGTCGATGCTATACCGCCATCACACATTGCATTTTAAGTTATCAGTATGTGTTCCCCCACAACTCATCTTTTCTAAATAGTGTATGTTGTGGATAGGTATCAAACGTTCTTCCCCCCTAGCCACCTATTTAAGTATGCGACTAGGCGGGTGTGGATAACCGTACCACGACGCTAAATAGGGCGAATATTAGCGTTCCTCATGCTTCAGCCCACCACTTAACACACACATCACCCCCATCAAATCGGCGTGACGGATAGCCACTTTGGCACGCGCATAGACTTTAGGTTTTGCATGATAAGCAATCCCCAGACCTGCTTTACGTAACATTTTTAGGTCATTCGCACCATCACCGATAGCCACAGTTTGTTCTATCGGAATGTCTAAGCGCTCAGCCAATTTAACTAATGTTTGAGCCTTAAATTTCGCATCAACAATAGGCCCTTTCACTTTACCGGTTAACTTACCATCTTTAATTTCCAGTTGGTTAGCCACGGCAGCGACCAGTTTGAGTTGCTGGCGTAGGTTATCCGCAAAGAAAGTAAACCCTCCGGATGCAATTGCAACATGCCAATCCATTGCCTGTAATTTACGCACAAGGCTTGTTAGGCCGGGCATTAATGGCAGGGAGTCCATGACTTGTTGCAAAATCATCACGTCAGCCCCTTTAAGTAACGCAACCCGCGCCCTTAAACTTTCAGTGAAATCGAGTTCGCCTTGCATTGCACGTTCAGTGACCTCAGAAACTTGATCACCGACACCATATAAACGAGCAATTTCATCAATACACTCGATTTGGATTGCGGTGGAATCCATATCCATCAATAACAACCCCGGTGAACGTAAACGTGGAATTTGTCCAAGAGGCACGACATCCAATAAGCTTTCATCGGCTAATTTTTTGATACGAGGAGTGATGCTTCCTGCAATTCTGACGACTTGATAGTCATCAATTCGCCATGATGAAACAATGACAATTGCTATTCCTAAGCGCTGTTGAAAATCACTGATCCGCGCTTTATCCAAGCCACGCCCATACAATAACCAACCACTATCGCCTGCACGGTAATCTAAAGGCATCACTTCCTCCCCGCTCAGCGACAGTGGCAATCCAGGCCACTTCTGAATTTCATCGGGTAAATAGCAATAGGTCAAACTCGTTGACATGAAAATTAGCTCCTGTAATCGACTCAACTTTTTATAATAAAAATACGTTCCAAAACTACCCTATCTGTGTAAGCTCTGGCAACATGATGCCAGAGAATAGATAAAGAGCCCTTAGTGATTTCTATGAAACTAACATTTAAGCTTCACAAAACAGTGATCATCGTTATCTGCGTGGCATTAATAGCCCTATTAATGCAAGGCATATCCTATTTAGGTACTAGCCAAAATCAAAGCAGAGTTGAACAGTTTAAACAATTAACGCGTGTTTTGGCTGAACAAGTGGCATTCAGCTTATCCGATTATATCGTTTCCGGCAGCAAAGATTTTAATCGAGAACGAATTATCGCCAATTTAAAGAATGTGACGAAAGACAAATATATTTTGGATGCCAGTATTTATTCGGCTGGAGGCACATTAATCGCCAGTGCAGGAGAATCCGTTTCTGTACGAGAACGCCTCGCTATCGATAGCGCTCAATCTACTCAACCTTTTCAATATCAATTAGTGGTACCTATTCTTGGTCAAGAAGAACCGAAAGGCTACCTACGTCTTACTATCGATACAGAACTTTTAACCACAGAAATCCAGCAGGCAGATAACAGCACTAACGTGTTACGTTTTTTCATTTTATTCGCGCTATGCATTGGGTTTGTGCTCGCCAACACACTCTTCCGTTCCAAGAAAAAGAAAGGAAAGAATACCCCACCACAGTTAGTGGTTGATGAAGACAGTGGTACTGAAGAGGACGATAACATGCAGCCAACTGCATCGAAAAGAGCTCACTCAGAGAAAAAGAAACCTGAACATAGGCCTTATCGACCTAAGAAGCGACGGGCTAAAAGCAAACCCAATAAACCTAAACCCCCCGAACATTAATTCGATCATACAAATCGCTGAGGGCGTTTTCCTCAGCGAAATGATTAAATGGATTTAGTATCAAATACGATAGGGGCGATGAATTCAACTTTACCATCAATCAGTAAAGTTTCTGGTGGTACAGGAAAAGGCGCTGCACGATTAATTGTTGCCAACGCTTCTTTGTCGAGAATTTTGGTTCCCGATGAATTAATCAAGCTGGCACTAATCACTTCACCTTGACGGTCAACCGTCACTTTAACCTGAGACACCCCCATTGAGCGAAAGCGCAAGGCCGCCCTTGGATAACGTTTTGCTTTCGCTAAACGCTGATGGACTTCACTGTGCCAACCTTGGTGTCCACTCACCGCGGCAGAAGCATTACTCGAAAAATTAGCACGGCTATTGGATGCACTGCCGGCTGTGGGCATTGACGTCACTGCGGATTCTTGAGTATTTAACGGTGCTTCTTCAACCACTTTTTTAACTTGTGGCTGCTGCTTTTTGGGTGGGCGTTTTTGTTCACTCACCTTGGTCAAGGTGCCATTATCGACTAAAGGGGTTTCAGGTAGTTTTTCCGTTTTTTCAACAAGTTCCGGTAAAGCTTCCTCACGCGTCACCATTTGCTGTTTAGGTGCATGGTTCACTTCAGGCTCTGAGTGCTGCTCAAGCTGATAAACCCCTAATTGCAATGATATTGCTGGTGGTAACACCCCCGTTTTAGGAAGGGTCGTCGTTAACCAACCTATAAAAATCACTGCAAGTGCTCCGTGGAAAAAAAGACTTAAAAACAAACCGCCCAGTGGACGGAAAATCGGGCGCTCTAAATTGCCCGCGATACTGCTCATATTCTGCCTCACGACTTTATTTTTTGCAGATTATAGGCATAATACAAACAAAAATGATATTCATTATTATTAATAATAACTCATAATTAAAATATCTATTTGAATTAATACAATAAAGTAATTTGAGCAAACCCTTTATTACGTATAAATGCGTAATGTTAACTTTTTGACACCAGCGAAAAATGACTATCGATAAATCTCTTGCCCGAAAAATTAGCGGGGCATATCAGTCAACTTATAGCCAGCTTGTCCGCTTTTTCCGCAATCGACTCGGTAACAGCAATGATGCTGATGATTTATCACAGGATGTGTTTACACTATGGCTTAATCGAAAAGAGCAATCTCCGATAAAAGAAAGCCGTGCTTACTTGTTTAAAATCGCCAATCATGTGTTGATCGATCATTGGCGACGTCATCAACGGCTAGCAAAATCAGAAACTGATATCGATGAAGCCTTACTGGAGCATAATCTTGAGGCGACCCAAGATGATCCTAGTGAAATATTGGAGCATCAACAGCGTATACAACGGCTTAGTGAAGCAATCGACTCGCTTCCTCCGCGAAGACGTGAAGCCTTTTTGCTTTATCGATTTGATGGTTTATCGCAAAGCGAAATAGCTGAGCGTATGGAGATCTCCATCAGTATGGTTGAAAAGCATATCGCCGCGGCTTTGCTACACTGTAAAAAGCACCTTGATAATCAGAGCAATAATAATTAATGACACACACATCCCCCTCCGAACCGGATGCATTGGATTCTGTTGATGAGCAAGCAGCACTGTGGTTTACTCGCCAGCATAGTCAACAAATGAGTGCCGAGCAGGTAAAACAATTTACTATTTGGTTAAATGCATCCCCTGAGCATGCAAAAGCCTATGAGGCAATGGCAGAGGTTTGGCGAGAGTTTGATTCGATGCCTCGTCCTGCATCTGTGGAGGTATCACCTAAAAAACGCCCTTTCTTTCGCCTTTGGCGTCCATTGGGCAATACACTCGCCGCATTGTTTATTGTGACTATTTTATTCTTGCCTTATAGCCACTTACCTTCAATGATGCTCAATAATATGACACTTGCAGCCACTAATGAGCCAAAAGAAGTGACATTATCAGACGGCTCAACACTCTTTTTAAACCGTCAAACCCAGGTGCGTGTGGCCTATGAAACCGAAATTCGCCAAGTTTATTTAGAAAAAGGGCGTGCTTACTTCAAGGTTAAATCTAATCCCTATCGCCCTTTTGTGATTTTAGCCGATGAAAGGCGCATTCGAGTCGTCGGGACGGAATTTGAAGTGGATAGGCATCACCAACAAGTCACCGTGAGCGTCAGTAAAGGCATCGTGAGTCTGAAAACAGGAGAAGCCCAAGAAGCCACTTACTTATTTGCGGGAGATAGCGCAATAAGTCCAACGATAAACAGCACAATCACTGTCCAGAAAATATCCCCTTTAGACGTTGCAAGATGGCGCTTCGGTGAACTGAGTTTTACCGATAAACCCTTAGCTGACGTGCTCACTGAGCTGAAAGCTTATTCAACGGTGAATGTTGAACTTTCGCCTTCAACGCTCGCACAGAGCAAAATTTCAGGAAGGATCAATCTACGTCAACCGGAACAGTTTTTCCAAGCTCTGCCTATACTTTTACCCGTGCAGGTTATCTATCAAGATAAAAATAACATACTGATTATTCAGAATAAAAAAAATAAATGAAAATTATTTCGATTTACAGGTGAGGATAATTCTCATTTCACCCTCTTCTTAAGCAAATACGTACTATTTGCCATTTTTTAGCACTTTTTTGGTGCCGCTTAAGAATAAGGGATATGCATGTCTACTCGATTCACCCACAAACGGTTTCAGCCTGTTGCGCTACTTGTCGCTATCAGTAGTGCGATAAGCTGTCATTCCGCTATTGCTCAAGAAGTTGTTTTTTCACTTCCGGAACAACCTCTCGCAACTTCCGTCGCACAAATTAGTCAGCAAGGAAACCTTCAACTCCTCTATGACAAAAGCCAACTCAATGGGCTACGAGCTCCATCATTATCAGGCCAATACACCGCACAAACCGCATTACAAAAAATACTTATCGGTAGTGGATTAGAGTTGGTTAGTGATAACGGGGTGTTTGTTATTCGCCCACAAAACCTGAATCAAGGCACCTTAGTGCTTCCCGAAACACAAGTTTCTGGTGTCGTGCAAAATCACCCAGCAACCGATGTGATGTCTGCCCCACAATATGTGACCTCGGAAGAGATCAGCCAGCGTAACACGGGTGATGGCAATATTACGGATCTGATGAAAACCAACCCAGCAGTGCAATTTGCCAATAATGACAGCAACTCAATGAACCAAGGGGAAATCAAGCCTTCACGTATTTCAATTCATGGTTCGAGCAGTTATCAAAACGCTTATCGCCTTGATGGTGTGAGCTTCAACAATGATTTTGATCCCGCAGATAGTGGCCTTGGTGAAACAGCCACTCGCTTAAGCAGTAGCGATCAAGGGATCTATATCGATAGCCGTCTTATCGATAGCATGGCGGTGTATGATAATAACATTCCTGTTGAATTTGGGGGCTTTACGGGAGGAACCGTTGAGGTGAATAGCCGCCGCTGGCAAGGTGAAAACAGCGCTCACGCTTATTACCGGTTAACACGTTCAGGCTGGAACAACTTATTCCATGACCCCGCACTCGGAATCGATACGACCAAAAATGATACCGCTAACCCTGCTCGTTTCCAGAATCGCTACGATAAAGATGATTTTGGGGGTTGGTTTGAATTAGGTGTCAGTGAAAATTCAGGGATTGTATTTTCAGCATCACGCCGCAGTTCCACGATACCAATGACGGTAACGGGAGGGGATTCCGTTATCTTTGATGAAAATAATCAAGTGAAAATGGTTGATTTCGCTTCAGGTGAGAAGAAGCAGCACCGCACATCGGATAACTACTTCCTGAAATATTCACTCGATCTCTCCGATAAAAGTACGTTGGATCTCTCAGCTAACTATGCTTCTTACGATAGCCGCCTATTTTCAGCCTCAGTGATGAATTCAGGTTATGATTCAACCCATGATGGTCTTGGTTTTACTGCGGTTTTTAAACATCAATTTGATATTGGCCAATTCGAGTTAACCGCTAACACCCAAACACTCAAAGATGATCGTACAGATGACCAGAAGTATTCGCTCACCGTCCGTGCTATTGATTATACCACCTATGAAACCGCGGAAAGTAGCAGCGGTGGTTTAGGCGATCTCACCTCAAAACAGAAAAATCATGGCTTAAAAAGTGTGATGCGCTTTAATGCTATGGAAGATGGGTTAGGCCTCACTCATAAACCCACTTTAGGCGCAGAGCTCAATTACACCAAAGGCACTTATCGACGAGATAAAGACTACTTCCGCTATACCTACACGGGTAGCATAGATAACAATGGCATGTATAACGGTTACCTCAGCAATGTTACTCGTTTCCAAGCAGGAAACCACGCTGCCGACTACACTAATTACGCCTTATTCCTTGATGACAATATTCAATATGGCAAGTTAACCATTCGTCCAGGGATCCGTTTAGATCGCGACGACTTCGTTAATCGTACCAATATAGCGCCCCGCTTATCCGGTAACTATGATGTTTTTGGCGATGGCAAAACACAGATTATTGCAGGTGCAAACCGTTATTACGGCCGCTCAATGCTAACCTATGCCTTATATGGTGCACAAAATGATGGTATGCAATTATGTAATAGCTATGGTGAGTTTGCCCCCTGCTCGCTTGATCCGAATAAAAACGATTGGGATAACAAAAAAGATTATGAAGGACTGGATTCACTTAAAACCCCTTATAACGATGAGCTAACCCTTGCGCTGCAACAGGAGATCCTATCAACCACATGGCGTTTACAGTATGTACACCGTGAAGGTTATGATGAGGTCAGAACACGCACCAAATACGATACTCGCGACTTTGATAAACGTAGCATTCGTACCTTTGATAATGGCGGTCGTAGTTCACACGACACCGTGACACTTTCCGTTAATAACAGCCAACCTTGGGAGTGGGCAGAAGCTTCTCATGTGATGACCGCCTCACTGACATGGCAGCAAAGTGAAAGTAATACGCCAAAAGATGCGGGCTATAACTCGTTTGACCCAGCCAATAAAGTTAATCTCAACAAGGTATGGTATGACGGTAAAGTCATCGATGCTTCAAAATTACCGTCAACCAGCTTTAACTCTCCATTTAAGTTTAACCTAGAACTGACCAGTGTTTGGGATGATTATGATCTCACTTGGTATAACCGCCTGCAATGGTGGGGAGCTCGCGACCAAGCCGTTCGCTATGACAATGCCTATGCATTTGATCCTGAATATGGGCAAGTTCGCAAATACAGCAAACAGCATTTTGCTAGCAAATATACATGGGATACCCGTCTTGGCTGGAAACCTGATTTTGCCTATGGATTTGGCTTCTCTGTGGAAGTGAACAATATCTTGAACAACAAAAATATCGCGGACCGTTTTGTGTTCGAAGATAGGGTGTTGAAATCTTACGATCCGGGTCGCCAGTTCTGGCTACAAATCAATTACGACCTTTAAATCTTGTTAGCTATGTGAGCCAATTACAACAACAATACGAAGAACGTCATGAAGACACTGAAACAATTTTTCTATTTAGTTAAACCTTTTTGGGGGCAGCGTACTGCCCTTTTCTGCTGGCTACTGCTTGCCGCCTCACTGGGGCTAACCCTGTCATCGGTCTGGTTCAATGTCAAAATGAACATGTGGAACGGTGATTTCTATAATGCGTTACAAAAATTTGATGGCCAGGCGCTCTATGGCCTCTTGCAATATTTTGTGGTGTTAGTCAGCGGATTAATTTTCGTCGTCGTTATGGGGAACTATCTCAAGCAAATGCTGATTATCCGTTGGCGTAAAGGCATGACAGAGGTCGTTCTTAATCGCTGGCTGTCTCCAAACAGCAAACACTATATGCTACGGTTAACCTCACAAGAGCCAGATAACCCCGATCAACGTATTGCAGAAGATATTCGTTTACTGATTGAGTCGACACTGAATTTGCTGGTCACCTTCCTGCATTCAATGTTAACACTGGTCTCCTTTGCCACCATTCTTTGGACACTGTCAGGCAGCCTCTCATTCAACTTAGTGGGCACGGATTGGTCTATTCCCGGTTATATGTTTTGGGCTTGTATTATTTACACGCTTATTGGTATCGCCTTAACACAATGGATTGGCTTCCCTTTGCGTCGTTTAAACATGGATAAACAACGCCGTGAAGCGGATTACCGTAGCGCGTTAATTCATTGCCGCCATCACGGCGATGCTATCGCGGGACAACGTGGTGAACAACAAGATAAAAAAGAGTTAATGCATCGCTTTGGTGAAATTATGCGTAACTGGAACCGATTGATCCGCTGTGAACGCAATCTTTCGTTTTATACCGTTGGTTATCAACAGGTGACAGCACTGGCTCCAGTCTTACTCGCATTACCTAAATTTCTTGCTGGCGAAATTATGTTAGGTGGCTTGATGCAATTACGCCAAGCCTTCAGCAGTGTGGCGACCTCATTAGGATGGTTTATTTTTGCCTATAAAGAGATAGCGGCATGGCAAGCGACGGTATCACGTTTATACAATTTTGTGATCCTATTAGAAAATGACAAAGCAGCAGATGTTCAGCTTACCGAAGAGCAACCGGCGCTTAATGCTGCGGTTAAAGTGACCACCTCAGATAATCGCACCTTAATTGAGCAGGTTAATTTAACCGCTAAACAAGGTGAACTGACCTTAATTTCAGGTCGCTCCGGTATTGGTAAATCAACGTTGCTACGCACGTTGAGTGGTCATTGGCCCTTCTTTACTGGCACAATTAAACGCACAAACAGCCTAATGTGGATCCCCCAACGCCTTTATCTTCCTACTAGCCGATTGGACTGCTTACTGGCATACCCTCAAGATATTGCTCAATTCACTGAAACCGACTTTAAGCAAGTACTCAGTAAGGTCGGGTTAGGCAAGTTGCATTATCAGTTAAATTTAGAAACCGATTGGCACAACCGATTATCGGGTGGTGAACAGCAACGCCTTATGTTTGCACGCTTGTTACTTAATCGCCCCAAATTACTGCTGTTGGATGAAACAACTTCAGCCCTTGATGAAAACAGTGCTCTTGAGCTGATTCAACTCATTAAGCATGAGCTGCCAGACAGCGCGATTGTACTCGTCACTCATCAACGTTTTCTGTCACAAGTTGCTGAACAGATTATTCCTCTGCAAGAAGCGCCAACTCGCGCCAACATAACCACAGGAACCCCTGAATATGCTTCGTAACATCGTACTCATCACGTTTGTTGGCCTAAGCCTCATTGGTTGTGGGATGCCCGCAGCTTCCAATCTCAGCGGACACGATTTATTACCTGTTCGAACGGATTTACACCATTATCAGCTTGATAATGGTCTCAACGTTTATTTATTACAACGCTCTCAGCCGGGTGTTGAACTGCGTTTGCTAGTAAAAAGTGGTTCTTTGCAAGAGAATGAAGAACAACTCGGACTTGCGCATTTTACTGAGCACATGGCCTTTAAAGGCACCAAACATTTTCCGGGCACTACCGGTTTTAAACAATTAGAGCAACAGGGTCTGAAACTGGGCAGTCATGTCAATGCGATCACGAGCCTCAACTCAACACTGTATAAGTTGTCTTTACCCGAGGCCACACCAGCACAAGTTTCAATCGCCCTACAGGTAATGGCGGATTGGGCCTCCAATATCTCATTTGATGAAGACGCGTTTGAAAAGGAACGCCCCGTGATTATTGAAGAGTGGCGTTTGCGTCAAGGGATGGGCTATCGCATCAATAATAGTCTCGAACATTTACGCTACCACGGCAGCCGCTACGCCGAACGCAATCCGATCGGTTCACTGGATATCGTACGCCAAGCCCCAATCGCGCTGGCAAAAGAGTATTATACAACTTGGTATCAACCACAACGTATGACCCTGTTGGTGATTGGCGATTTCAATCAATCCACCGTACGTGACGAAATCAATCAGCTTTTCGCCATGCCAAAACCAAAGAGCCTGTCTCAAGATAATCCAGAGTGGAAACAATTTGTTCACGCTAATTTTCTGCTCGTCCAACCGGTGTTTGATAAAGAGCAAGGTGCCCGTTATGTCCAGTTTGCTTTGCAAAAAGACATTATCGCACCTCTCAATACACGAGAAGGGCAATACGAAGATTTACTGGACAGCCTATGGCTCGCCATTTTAAATCAGCGTTTCTCTGTTTTAGTGGATAATGGCGTATTACCCGCGATTAGTATCAATGAACAAGGCTCAATGCTAGATAACCAGCGCTTACAACAATTAATGATTATCCACCCTAAAGGGGAAGATTATCTGGGGGCCACTCAGGTTTTATTTACCGAGCTACAGCGATTAGCAACTGAGCCTGTGACCCAAGAGGAGCTTGATAGCGCTCGACAAAATATCTTGAAAAAACTTAGCCAGCAGGCCGCTTCAGAACAGCGCTATGGCAACGACTATTTAGCGGGTCAATTAACCACCGCACTTGAATATGACATGCCAATGTGGAATAAACGCCAACAATTGGATAAAAGCTACCAGCTTATCGGGAAAGTTAAACCGCAAGATTTACAGCTGCACGTGGCGAACTTTTTAAATGAAGCCTCACCACGCTTAGCGCTCATTGGTCCTGATACTGACGCAACGAAAGTCAATCATGCGGACTTTAGTGAGCAGTGGCAAAATACTCGCCTAAGTTCACCGGGGCCATTCACCCTACGCTCTCAAGCCATCACACTGCAACTACCGCCAATTCCCAAAGGCTCTATCATCGAGCAAAGTGACCTCCCCGTCGCTAAAACTGAGCACTGGCAACTGAGCAATGGCATTAAGGTTATTGTTAAAGCAGATAATCACCTTAAAGAAGATATTCAGTTCAACTTACAGCTACCCGGTGGCCGTTCTCTCGAAACGCCTCAAACGGCAGGGTTGACTGATTGGGCGTTAAAGCTCCCTGAAAGCAGTGGTTATGCTGAATACAGTGCGCGCGATTTAGCCTTACTCGCCAAACAAAACCAAATCTCAATTCGTCCTTATAGCGAATTATTGACCCACGGTTTTCGAGGCAAAACACCTATTGATAACTTAGACACCGCGCTGCAATTACTACATCTAAAACTGACTTCACCACAGTTTAGCGGTGAAAAATTAGAACAACAAAAACAGTCTTTTGCTTTGAATCTCACTAAAACCCCTGTTGAACGTACTTTCCTTGATAACATTAATAAAGAAAGTTATCAAAATGGCGCGTTATTAGTTATTGATCCACAAGGTGGCTGGAAAAATTTTACCGCGGGCCAGCTGCAACAGGCTAATCGCCAACTGTTGGATTCTACTGCCGATATGACACTCATCATCAGTGGTGCCATCAATAAACGAGAATTAAAATCATCGTTGGAACAATGGGTCGCATCAATTCCCACCAGCAATCAAAAACTGGCTTGGCGAGACCAAGGGATCATGCCCAAAATGGAGAGCTTTAATAAACGCTATCCAATTAGTAGTAGCGATAAGAGTATGGTCAGCATCCAGTTTGCGGCTCCTGCACAATGGACACAGCAAGATCAACTCGCCATGCAATTGTTAGATACCATTGTGAGTCAACGCCTACGCGGCGAACTGCGCGAAAAAGCCAGTGGTATCTATGCTCTCGGTTTCTCACAACTGCTTGCCAAAAAACCGCAACCCTACTATTTTGCGCGGCTTAATTTTACCACCTCCCCAGAACGTACTGAGGAAATGAATCAAATCGCCCAAAAAACCATTCATCAATTACGCCAATCAGGTGTCACCGGCCAAGAGCTGACTGAAGCAAAAAATATTTGGCTCACAGAACACGCCCAAATAACCGATAGCTCAGGTTATTGGACTGAAGCATTAGCGCAAATTGCCTCTGATGACCGACAATATCAGCGCTTAAATCAACAGCAAGCGATTATTCGCCAATTACAAGTTGACGATATTAACCGTATCGCCAACCAATATCTGGGGAAAAACCCGAAAGTCTTTACGATGACACCGTAGCTATTGAAGGGGGATTGTTCCCCCTTTATTTACCCAACACATTGTCTTACAAAAGTTTTTACATATAACCGTTTGACTCTCTGACGGCTTATATGATTAATGGTATTGTTTTCCAATAAAAAAGAGACATAACATTATGAATGACATCGTGATCCGTAGAGCAACCTTAGACGATATTCCAGCCGTCACACAAATGCATGCTGATTATTCAGCGTACGCTAATACATTACAGCTCCCTTACCCTTCGCTCAAAACATGGGAAGCTCGTCTAACTGCAAATGATCCTCTCGTCACTCATTTTGTTGCGACTCTTGATAATACTGTCGTTGGGATCCTCACTATCCATCAACCAAGTCAGCAACGACGTAAACATGTCGCCAGTTTTGGCATTACCGTCAGTGAGATGCATCAAGGAAAAGGAATTGGTTCTGCGCTGATGCAAGTGATGGTCGACTATTGTGATAACTGGTTAAATATTCATCGCATTGAATTAGAAGTCTATGCGACTAACGACAATGGATTGGGGCTCTATAAAAAATTTGGTTTTGAGCAAGAAGGTGTGATGCGTGATTACGCTTTTCGCGATGGACAGTATGTCGACGCAATTATGATGAGTAGAATTAATAAAAACCGCAAGTAATCACGCCAATTTGAATGTCATACACTTCTCTTGCTCTTTCCCCAAAAAAATGCCACGTGATAGACGTGGCATGATCCAATAAGAAATCACTGGATGATTATTTATCGCCTAATAGAACGGAATCCAATGCGATTTCAATCATTTCGTTGAACGTTGTTTGACGCTCCGCAGAGGTGGTTTGCTCACCGGTTTTGATATGATCGGAAACGGTACAGATTGTTAATGCACGCGCGCCGAATTCCGCTGCCACACCATAAATACCAGCAGCTTCCATCTCAACACCCAAAATGCCGTATTTTTCCATGACTTTGAACATATCGGGATCTGGCGAGTAGAACAGATCAGCAGAGAATAAGTTACCGACACGAACATTGACATTTTTCGCCTTCGCCGCTTCAACGGCATTATGCACCAGTTCATAGTCTGCAATCGCCGCGAAATCGTGATCTTTAAAACGTTGACGGTTCACTTTTGAATCAGTACAGGCACCCATACCGATAACGACATCACGCAGTTTCACATCATCCATTACTGCACCACATGAACCAACACGAATAATCACTTTGACACCAAAATCAGTGATTAACTCTTTCGCATAGATAGAGCAAGAAGGAATACCCATTCCGTGACCCATCACGGAGATCTTACGACCTTTGTAAGTTCCCGTGAAGCCTAACATACCGCGAACATTATTCACCTGACGCACGTCTTCGAGGAAAGTTTCAGCGATATATTTCGCACGCAGCGGGTCTCCTGGCATCAATACGACGTCAGCAAAATCACCCATTTCTGCATTAATATGAGGCGTTGCCATTATTATTATTCCTTATAAATCATTAAATTGAAAAGTTTAACATCATTACCTGATAATAGTAGCGACTGATAATACTCGCTGTCTACGGCAAATGACCCAATACCATCAACAATAAATAAGGCAGTTTCCTGCCTTATTTACATTTATGTTAACCAATTACAGCATTGGTTTGCCGTATTCCATCGGTGAGAGGTCGAAATATTTAGCGACGGTTTGACCGATATCCGCGAATGTTTCGCGATGACCTAAAAAGCCGGGTTTGACTTTCGGACCATAAATGAGAACGGGAATGTGCTCACGAGTATGGTCAGTACCATGCCAAGTTGGGTCACAGCCATGGTCTGCGGTTAAGATCAAGATGTCATCTTCTTTGACCAATTCCATCAGTTCTGGTAGACGACGGTCAAAGAGTTCTAATGCTGCTGCATAACCGGGTACATCACGACGGTGTCCATAAGCAGAGTCGAAATCAACAAAGTTAGTGAACACAATCGTCTTATCACCCGCCTGTTGCATTTCTTTCACGGTGGCATCGAACAGAGCATCAATACCTGTTGCTTTCACCTTCTTAGTGATACCTACATGTGCATAGATATCCGCAATTTTACCGATAGAAACAACTTCACCTTGTTTCTCTTCAACTAATTTTTGCAATATCGTTGGTGATGGTGGCTCAACGGCTAAGTCATGACGGTTACCCGTACGCTCAAAACTGCCTGCTTTGTCGCCAATGAATGGACGCGCGATAACACGACCAATGTTGTAGCCGCCATTTGTCAACTCTTCACGAGCGATTTCACATAGCTCATACAGTTTGTCTAGACCATAAGTCTCTTCATGACAGGCGATTTGGAATACGGAGTCAGCTGAGGTGTAGAAAATCGGTTTACCCGTTTTCATGTGCTCTTCACCCAATTTATCCAAGATCACGGTACCTGAAGAGTGGCAATTACCTAAATAACCAGGCAAGTTAGCACGCTTCACAATGATATCTAACAACTCTTGTGGGAAGCTGTTTTCTTCATCTGCGAAATACCCCCAGTCAAAGAGCACAGGCACACCCGCGATTTCCCAGTGACCGGATGGTGTGTCTTTACCTGAAGAAATTTCACTCGCATAAGCGTAAGCACCGATGATCTCTGCATTAGGATCAAGGCCTGCTGGGAATTTACCGCAAGACTCTTCAGCTGCTTTACCCAGACCCAGTTTGGTTAAGTTAGGCAAATGCAGCGGCCCCTTACGGCCTTTATCTGCATCACCACGCGCACAGGCATCTGCAATATGGCCTAATGTGTTTGAACCTTCATCATTAAATTTGTGCGCATCACCTGCTGCACCAATCCCAAAAGAATCCAACACCATAATAAATGTACGTTTCATAACTTCTCTCCTGCGTCATCATTCCCTATAGGGAAGTGCCACTGATAAAACTTATTTGTCAATTATTCACTGATTTGGCGGTAAACCATTGGTGAAACTTCTGGTTTTTTATCACCAATAACCATAGCAGCACGTACTTCTTTTGCTGCATCTTCCCATGCTTTTTCACTATTTGCATGAATAATCGCTAATGGCGTTTGGCTATCAACGGAAGTTCCCAGTGCCGCGATATCGCTTAAACCAACACTATAATCAATCGAGTCAGTTGCTTTACGACGACCACCACCTAATGTCACCACAGACATACCCAGCGCACGGGTGTCCATTGCCGTCACAATACCGGATTTCTCCGCATACACGGCTTTGTGCAATACGGCTGTTGGTAAATACTTGTTATAGTTTTCAACGAAATCAGTTGGGCCTTTTTGAGCCGCCACCATACGACCAAAAATCTCTGCGGCTTGTCCATTATCCAACACCGCCTGCAATTTCTGGCGAGCTTCTTCTCTATTTGCAGTCAAGGATCCGGATACAAGCATTTCAACACACAGCGCCATCGTGACTTCGTACAAACGAGGGTTCCGGTATTCGCCGGTTAAAAATTGCACCGCTTCGCGGACTTCAACGGCATTACCCGCACTTGAAGCAAGTACTTCGTTCATGTCGGTCAATAAAGCCGTTGTTTTACAACCCGCACCATTAGCCACCTGTACGATAGACTCAGCCAACTGCTCTGATTTTTCATAAGTTGGCATAAAGGCACCTGACCCCACTTTGACGTCCATCACTAAGGCATCAAGACCTTCAGCTAATTTTTTGCCTAAAATAGATGCGGTAATCAGTGGAATAGAATCAACTGTTGCAGTGATATCACGCGTTGCATAAAAACGTTTATCAGCGGGTGCCAGTGAGTTTGTCTGCCCGATAATCGCAACCCCAACATTTTTGATAATGTCACGGAAACGCTCATCATCTGGGAAAATATCAAAATTAGGAATCGCTTCAAGCTTATCCAGCGTTCCTCCGGTATGGCCCAAGCCACGCCCCGAAATCATCGGCACATAGCCACCACACGCAGCAACCATTGGGCCTAACATCAAAGAGGTCACATCACCAACCCCGCCAGTTGAATGTTTATCAACGAGAGGGCCATTTAAATTGAGTGATTTCCAATTTAGTACAGTGCCTGAATCACGCATTGCCAATGTTAATGCAACACGTTCAGCCATTGTCATATCATTAAAATAGATGGTCATTGCCAATGCGGCTATCTGACCTTCAGAAACAGAATTATCTCGTACTCCATTGATAAAGAAACGAATTTCTTCTTCACTCAGTACTTTACCATCACGTTTTTTACGGATAATTTCTTGTGCCAGAAACACGGTATGCTCCTTAATTCAAACAGAATCTAGGTAATCGCTTAATCACACTATTATTAATAGTTACTGCTTGATTTTTTAGTCTCAAAACCAAGTGTATTCAACAGATTAGCTAATAAACTTGATGCGCCAAAACGGAAATGGCGAGCATCGACCCAGTCTTTACCTAAAATTCTATCTGCTAATGCTAAATATTGAGCAGCTTCTTCAGCAGTACGAACGCCACCCGCCGGTTTAAAACCAACGGTTTTCGCTACGCCCATATCATGGATCACTTGCATCATGATTTCAGCACTTTCAAGAGTGGCATTCACCGGTACTTTACCTGTGGAGGTTTTAATAAAGTCCGCACCCGCTTTAATTGAGATTTCAGAAGCTTTGCGAATCAGTGCAGGATCTTTTAATTCGCCGGTTTCAATAATCACTTTCAGAAGGACATTGGCTGCCGCGCAAGCATCTTTGCACGCTTTCACTAAATCAAAACCAATTTTTTCATTACCAGCCATCAACGCTCGATAAGGGAAAACCACATCAACTTCATCTGCACCATAAGCAATAGCAGCACGTGTTTCCGCCAACGCTATCTCGATGTCATCATTTCCATGCGGGAAGTTAGTGACTGTTGCGATACGCACTTCGGGCGTACCTTGCTCACGCAGTGCTTTACGTGCAACAGGAATAAAACGAGGGTAGATACAGATAGCCGCAGTTTGGCCTGCTGGGCTTTTTGCTTGATGACACAACGCGATCACTTTTTCATCGGTATCGTCATCATTGAGGGTGGTTAAATCCATCAGATTCAGCGCGCGTTGCGCAGCAGCAGTTAAATCAGTCATAAAAAACTCTCCAACGTTGTGAATTCTGTCAGAACAACACGTTCTTTGTTGGCGAGCGGGCTTGGTTCCTTAAAGATGCTACTCGAAAACCCGAATGTAGCAGCTGAATTCCTTCTCACCGCACAATACCCTAGAGCACATTCACTCTGAGAACTAGCAGTCCATAGCAGCTAATTTATCGCTATTTGACCATGGAACTCGGCTATTTTGTGTGCTACAAATCACATTAATTGCCTGAACGTTACATTGTTAAATACAAATATGTGAACAATATCGCAATTATACGCTATTTAGTCTCAGTTTTATTCTCTCAAATGGCTTTTTTATGTCTTTTTTAGCCTTCCAATGCCATCAATCCACTTGATTAAGCGTAGTTCAAAATTGACGGTATGAAATAAAGAGAAGAAAGAATATAACTGAAAATAATGAAAGAGAAAGGGCATTTGCCCTTCCTCAAAAAACGAGAGATTAAATTATTGCAAGTGTTAAGAAGAAGCCCGCAATAGTCGCACTCATTAAGTTAGAGAGCGTACCCGCCAGAACAGCTTTCATTCCTAAACGAGCGACATCACTACGACGATTTGGTGCCATACCACCTAAACCACCAAGTAAAATAGCCACCGAAGATAAGTTAGCAAAACCACACAGTGCAAATGAAATGATCGCTTTAGTATGATCGGAAAGTACCTGTTTGCCTGCCGCAAGAACATCTGCATCCGGTTTCATGTATTCACCGAAATTCATAAAGGCAACAAATTCGTTAACAACCACTTTTTGACCAATAAACGAACCGGCAACTGTTGCTTCACTCCATGGCACACCAATCAAATAAGCTATCGGCGCAAATACCCATCCCAGAATTAATTCCAAAGAAAGTTGTGGATAATGGAACAAGCCACCAACACCGCCTAAAATACCGTTAATTAGAGCGATCAAGGCGATAAATGCCAATAACATTGCACCTACGTTCAAGGCCAATTGCATCCCCGAAGCAGCACCTGAAGCAGCTGCATCGATCAGGTTTGCTGGGCGCTCATCTTCAGCAACCAACTCTGTCGCATTAACGTTATCACGCACTTCCTCAGTTTCGGGTACAAGCAATTTAGCGAACAGTAATCCTCCCGGAGCCGCCATAAACGATGCAGCAATCAAGTATTCCATTGGAACACCCATTTGCGCATAACCGGCCAATACAGAGCCTGCTACAGAAGCCAAACCACCACACATAACCGCAAATAATTCGGAATTGGTCATGGTCGAGATATAAGGACGTACAACTAATGGTGCCTCTGTCTGCCCAACAAAGATATTCGCTGTAGCAGATAAAGATTCCGTTCTGGAGGTACCAAGCACTTTTTGCAAGCCGCCACCCAATACTTTGATGACTAGTTGCATAATACCGAGGTAATAAAGAACCGCGATCAATGAAGAGAAGAACACAATGATTGGCAGAACACGTAAAGCGAAAACAAATCCACCACCGCCAAACAGTTCAAACATTTTGTCGGAAACAAGGCCGCCAAAAATAAAATTCATGCCATCTTGGCCGTAACTAATAACTTTAGAAACGCCATCTGACATCCCTTGTAATACGCGACGACCTGCTGGTACATAAAGTACAAATGCACCGATAGCGATCTGTATAAGAAAAGCCCCGCCAACAGTACGGAGTTTAATCGCTCGACGATTGCTGGAGAATAGTACGGCAATACCAATCAGTACTGCCATCCCAACCAGACTCATAATGAGTTGCATGGAAGTATCCCTGTTCACTTAATGCTAGATTGATGTAGAAAGGAAACTGGTAAGTTCCCTTGACTCTTTGTGCGATGATTATACCTAGTCCCTTCCAAGAACCCGCAATCTTCGTCACAAATACATAGTGTAATAAGTAACAAAAATTCAATTCTTGTGATTAAAATCACATTTAGTTATCGACATAATCTGAAAAGCACAAAAAGAGAGAATAATGAGGTGAAAAAATGCAGGGAATAAGCTAGCCAGATAAAACCCACCTCTCATAAAAACAGTGAATGCATCTGGCTTTTATTTGAACAGATTAAATAATGATAGGCTATTTATGTAAAGTTGCTGCGCAATTTCATCGGGACTTTCGTGGCGTAGTTCACATAACGACTGAAAAATCTGTTGAATACGCTCAGGACGATTTGGCTCACCTTGAAAGCCAGACACAGGCATATCTGGGGCATCGGTTTCAAATACCAATGAGGTTAGGGGTAATTTGGCGATCGCTTGACGTGTTTTATTTGCTCTTTCATAAGTAATGGTACCGCCAACACCAATGAAATAGCCTAATTTAATAAATGCTTGAGCTTGTGATAGGCTGCCTGCAAAACCATGAATAACACCGCATGCAGGTACAGGGTAGCGACGTAACAATGCAGCCAGCGGGTCATGACTTTTACGCGAATGTAAGATGACTGGCAGATCAAACTGCTTAGCTAATTTTAGTTGGGCGATTAACACTTGCTGCTGTAAATCAAACAACGGTTCTTGCATATAGAGATCAAGACCAATCTCGCCAACAGCAACACACTTAGCGTGATTCTGTTGTAAATAACCTATCATTGTCTCCATATGTTGTTCTTGAAAGAGATTCAAGTACAGAGGATGAAAGCCAATAGCCGCATGCAGCTGTGAGTATCGCTGAGCTAAATGCCAAACTCGCTCAAAATTATCAACACTGACCGCCGGAATAATAATATCCGTAACCCCTGCCTTTTCCGCTAAGCAGAGGCTTTCATCAATCGCACCAACAAAAGGTGGAAAATCAAAGTGGCAATGGGTATCAATAAATCGGTTAGTCATTTTTTTTATTCAGCGGTTGCTCCGACTCCTCGTTTGCAGCCATCATGGCTCCCGTCATCATCGCCTGTGCCGTATCCGTTGCCTTTTTGGCTTTACGTTGAGCAACTAACTCAACATCATGTTTAGCATCAAAGATCGCTTCCGCGTAATCTTCTGCAATCTGTATTTCTTCATGGGCGGCGCTTTCAAAGCTAAAGCGATTTAATCCATTGTTATTCATTGTAAAACAATGGCCTAATGCAGCAATAAAGTAACGCCCACAGCGACGCCCTAAATGATAGTCCTGATTAAGCGCTGACAACCGGCTCCCTAATGCACTACTTTTTAGTGGCGTGGAAGGATAGATTTCAAAAATCTGTAAGTCTCCCGGTGGGTTTTCAATAAACTCCTGTGTCCGGCGATAGCTTTTTAGATGAACTTTTAGCATAGCAGCCATTCGCTGTAAGCCATATTTTTCACCCTCCAGCCAACGCGTCATTCTCTTCACCCATTCGGGGGTAAAATACATCTGAGAAGGAACAGTACGGATCACCACAATCGTATCAGCGCCACGACGGTATGCTTCTTCAACAGGGATCGCCGCACTAATCCCTCCATCATGATAGAGAGTGCCTTCAAATTCGACGCCCATCCGATAAAAGCCCGGAATAGCACTAGAAGCACGAATGATATCTAACCATGTATCAGCGTTAGGTTTCAAAAATTCGGCTTCAAAGTCATCACTACGGCTGGCTCCCATATAGAATTCGCGCCCCGCTTCCATCAATTCAATCCCAGATTTGATCTGTAATGGAAGCTCTTTCGAGGTGCTTTCAACCAGCCAATCTAAATCAATAAGATGACCACCTCGAATAAAACGTAAGGGATTAAAAAAGAGTGGGCTTGTTGTATAACGGGTAATAACCCGCCGAGCGTAGCCATATTGACCACAAATATACGCAGAAAGGTTTTGCGCCCCCGCCGAAGTACCAATCATGATATCAAATGGATTAAAGCCTGTTTTTAAGAACTCATCCAATACACCTGCGGTGAAAATACCACGTTGACCGCCTCCCTCACAAATAAGGGCAGTCTTACCTTTATTGAGTTCATCGTAAAAAGCTAAAGGTTCAATGCTGCCAAGTGTCACTGATACATGTTTTCCCATATATGTCTCCTGACAGATCCTCTCTGCATCCCAATACTGCAATACACTTCGGCACTATCGCTAATTAAATCAATTTATACTTATCAATAATACAAAAACTGAACCTCACCAAGAGATCCAGTTTTCGACTATTAGCGAATAATGTTAGCGGATTAATGAACTCAATAGACGACTATTTGAGTGATTTACGCCAATTATATATCCATTAATTTGCTACGACTAAACCGTTTTGTACCGATTTTACACCATTAACCCTTGATACGACTTGTACAACCTTATCAATCTGGTCAGCGGATTTGACAAAACCAGAAAGGTAAACAACCCCTTTGACGGTTTTCACTGAAATAGAATTACTGTCTATGCCACTGGTTGTCAGTAGCTTACTTTTGACCTGAGCAGTGATAGAGGAGTCATCCATGTAGTTATCGGCACTATTCACACCACTAGAAATCGCTTCACTGGTGTCTTTTCCTGCTATATCTGCCGTTTTCACCGCGCTATCCCACGTTTCAGAGGCCTGCTCTTTTAATGGAGAGTTTGCTGATGAACTACATGCAAACAGAGCACCACTTAATCCAATGACAATGAAAGAACGTAACAGTGCTAAATTTTTCATCGGAACCTTCCTTATCGACTCTACTGCGATTTTAAATATTGAAATAAAAGCATTATCGTCAAATATGGCAGACAAGCCATTAAATCAATTAACGACACTTATATTACAATTGATAACTATAGACTATGGGAAAAACACCTTTAAATAAAGTAGATAAACGTAAAAGACAGAGCAATCTGCAATATTTAGATAAAAAAACAGGAGAGTATTCGAAAATAGATGCTTAGTTTGGGAAAACCCACTACAAAAAAAGGCATTTTCGTAGTGGGCTGAGCGATTAGGAAAAATTAATGCTCGCGAGTTTTACGGAATTTTACATCTGGGTAGCGTTCGCTGGTCAGATTGAGGTTTACCATTGTGGGTGCGATATAAGAAAGGTTATCGCCGCCATCAAGTGCGAGGTTTTGCTCATTCTTACGCTTAAATTCCTCAAATTTCTTCGCATCATCACACTCGACCCAACGCGCTGTTGATACGTTGACCGCCTCATAGATAGCTTCAACGTTGTATTCGCTTTTTAAGCGTGCAACAACAACGTCAAACTGCAACACACCGACAGCCCCAACGATTAAATCGTTATTGGTTAGCGGACGGAAAACCTGAACAGCACCTTCTTCAGATAGCTGGACTAAGCCTTTTAGCAGCTGTTTTTGCTTTAATGGATCACGCAGACGAATACGACGGAATAATTCAGGTGCAAAGTTTGGAATACCGGTAAATTTCAGATCTTCACCTTGTGTAAAAGTATCACCAATTTGAATCGTTCCATGATTATGCAAACCAATAATGTCACCTGCATAAGCGTTTTCAACATGTGAACGGTCACCCGCCATAAAGGTCAATGCATCCGAAATGACGACATCTTTTTTAATGCGTACCTGACGCAACTTCATGCCTTTTTCATAAGTACCTGAAACAATACGCATGAAAGCCACGCGGTCACGATGTTTTGGATCCATATTCGCCTGAATTTTGAAGACGAAACCTGTAAATTTCTCTTCGGTCGCTTCAACTTTACGCACATCTGTTTGACGAGGCTGAGGGGCTGGTGCCCATTGCACTAAGCCATCAAGCATATGGTCAACACCAAAGTTACCCAATGCAGTACCAAAGAAGACTGGGGTTAACTCACCCTCCAAGAAAGCCTCATGATCAAATTCATGAGAAGCTCCTTTTACCAGCTCTAACTCATCACGTAATTGAGCCGCCAGCTCATCACCGACCACTTTATCTAATTCAGGATTATCTAGCCCTTTAATAATACGGACTTCTTGGATGGTATGGCCCTGACCTGTTTGATATAAGATGGTTTCATCACGTAAGAGGTGATAAACGCCTTTAAATAATTTACCGCAACCAATAGGCCATGTGATTGGACAACACGCGATATTCAGTTCATTTTCAACTTCATCCATCAATTCCATTGGATCGCGAATATCACGGTCAAGTTTATTCATAAAAGTCAGGATAGGCGTATCACGTAGACGCGTCACTTCCATCAATTTACGTGTTCTATCCTCAACCCCTTTACCTGAATCAATGACCATCAAGCAGCAGTCAACCGCCGTCAATGTACGGTAGGTATCTTCAGAGAAGTCTTCATGGCCTGGCGTATCCAGTAAGTTAACTAAACAATCATGATAAGGAAATTGCATCACCGACGTTGTAATCGAAATACCACGTTGCTTTTCCATTTCCATCCAGTCTGACTTGGCGTGTTGGTTTGAGCCACGACCTTTTACCGTCCCTGCACGCTGGATAGCTTGTCCAAACAGTAATACTTTTTCAGTAATGGTGGTTTTACCTGCGTCAGGGTGAGAAATAATTGCAAATGTCCTGCGCGCGTTGACTTCATGTAGAAAATTCTGATCTGCCATTTAACCGTTCTTTTTTGTCTGAATACAGATTTGTACATGCATTAGGAGAGGCAATAGGTGGCTCTTAGCTCAGCAAATCCGTCTTGTTAATCGAAATTGGCGGCTATTTTCTCAGATCTTGGGGTTATAAACAATCAAAGCCTGACATCATCAACCTAGGTTGGCAAATCCCTAGGCTGACGTGAACAGGTGTAAACAAGATAGTGCGATAACGCTCAGCCACATTATAAGGATAAGGCTAATTCGCTAAAATCATTTCAGCGATGGCTTGCCCGAGTTGTTGCGTACTCGCGCTACCGCCCATATCTCGAGTTAAATGGCGACGCTCTTTTATCACTGTTTCCACTGCATGCATGATGGTATCGTGCATGTGTGGGCAGTCCAAATGTTGCATCATCATCGCCGCGGCCCAAATCGTCCCGATAGGATTAGCAATATTTTTACCCGCAATATCCGGCGCTGAGCCATGAACAGGCTCAAACATTGATGGGAACTGTTTTTCAGGGTTAATATTCGCTGAAGGTGCAATAGCAATTGTGCCAGTGCAAGCAGGTCCTAAGTCAGACAAAATATCCCCAAACAAATTGGAACCAACCACCACATCATAAAATTCAGGCATCCTCACCAAATTCGCGGCAAAAATATCAATATGAAACTGATCGACTTTAACGTCAGGATAGTGTTTTGACATCGCAGCGAAACGACTATCCCAATACGGCATGGAGTGAAACAAACCGTTTGACTTAGTCGCTGAGCTTAAATGCTTTTTCTCCCGTGATTGTGCCAGTTCAAAGGCATATTTTAATATCCGGTCAGTGCCTTTACGGGTAAAAATACTTTGCTGGGATACGACTTCATCTTCCGTGCCTTCATATTGAATTCCCCCAATAGCGGAGTATTCGCCTTCCACGTTTTCACGTACCACATAAAAATCGATATCACCCGGTTTTTTACCCGCTAAAGGCGACTGAATTCCTTCAAATAGGCGTACGGGGCGTAAATTAACGTACTGGTTAAATGCGCGGCGAATAGGCAATAACAATCCCCAAAGTGAAATATGGTCAGGCACCCCCGGAAAGCCTACAGCCCCTAGAAAAATAGCATCAAATTTTTTTAATTGCTCTAAACCATCTTCAGGCATCATACGCCCTGTGCGATGATAGGTTTCACAAGACCAGTCGAAATGGGTAAAGTTAAATGAGATTTGATGCTTACTGGCGGCCGCTTCTAATACTTTTAATCCTTCAGGAATAACTTCAGTTCCAATTCCATCCCCAGGAATGACCGCAATATTAAATTGTGACATGGCACGAATCTCCCACAACAGTGATTTTATCAGCGAGTAAGATCACCAGTTTATGAGTTGCTGTGATAAAGTATAGCGTCGAAGTGTAATCTTTGGGTTTACAAACTATGAACAAGCTACCTGCATTGGAAGACATTAAAGTTTTTGTGACCGTCGCTCGGTTGATGAGTTTTTCACGGGCCGCAGAACAACTGCTTGTTTCACCCGCTTATGTCTCTAAACGCATCAAATTACTCGAAGAAAATCTAGGGCACCCTTTATTTCTCCGTGCGGCTCGCTCAATCAATTTAACTCATGAAGGACGCATTGTCCTGAAAAGTGGAGAAATACTCCTACAAGAACTCAATGACATGCACAATGAACTAAAAGCTTGTCGAGAAGAGATCCGCGGTGAATTAAGAGTAAGTTGTAGCACTGGATTTGGTAGCGCCTACCTAAACCCGTTTATTTTGTCATTACGCGCTCACTATCCCTTATTGGGTATCGATCTGACATTAACCGATCGTTCTATTGATATAATTAGTGAAAACATTGACTTGGATATCTGTATTGGCGGCATCATTCCTGAACATTTCATCGCGAAACGTATTGCGAAAAACACACGTATTCTTTGTGCTGCCCCCTCTTATTTAAAAAAATATCGTTGCCCAAATCACCCTCAAGAATTAGAAAAACAACATTTTTGTATTACGATTAAAGAACGCAATCAGGCACCTTCTCAGTGGAAACTACAACATCAAACAGAAAGTATGACAGTAACACCGAATAGTAAGCTGATGGTGAATAATGGTGACGTTGCAAAACAGTGGTGTATTGGTGGTGAAGGCATCTTATTACGCTCTTTATGGAGTGTCTTACCAGAGCTCCAAAATGAACAATTAATCCGTGTACTGCCTCAATGGAGTCAGCCTGCCGACGTGTACGCGGTTTATTCACGAACAGTGCGAAATAACGCCAATTTACGGGTTTTTATTGAAAATTTAGAACAATATTTATCAAAGCATTTACCGAGTCAATTTCAGGATGAATGAATCAATAAAAGGTGGACATGAGCCGATGACAGACACGCAAACATTTGGACAACGTTTGCTGGCCTTATTGAAACAACAAAAAATGAGCCAGTTAAAAGCCGCTGAAACACTAGGTGTTTCTCGGACAGCCGTCAATAAATGGACAAAAGGCGGTATGATTGATGAGAACAACCTTGAAAAATTAGCTCAGTTGCTGAATGTCGATAAAATATGGCTCAAGTATGGTTATGTCAACCACTCACCGGCAGCAAGCCATCCTACAATTGCACGCAATATCAATGAAGTACATCTTCAAGAATCCACCGAAATTGTCACTTGGGAGTGGGACTTACTGACGGGCGAACTCAATTATTCTGATAATGTTGAAGATGTTTATGGCATCAAAATCACCACCAATGATGACTTTTGGGCACTAATGAACCAAGAATCAAAAGATAAACTCGTGAGTGGTTACTCAAAAATTATTCGCGAGGGCGGTGCTCATGAGATGGATTTTAAAATTGCATGGGATGATCAATATCGCTGGATCACATCGCGCGCAACGGGTGTGAAAGGCCCCAATGGTAAAGTCACTAAATTAGTTGGTATTAGTCTTGATAATACCGAACGTAAAAATACTGAACTCAGATTACGTAAAATCAAATGCTATTTTGATGTGCTATTGGCCCACTTTGACCATCTGGTCGTCTTTACGGATAAAGCAGGTGAAATATTAGCCAGTAATCTTGAAAGTCAGAATACGGATATCGATTATTTAGAGCTACAACGCTTACTCTATCAATTAGCCATCAATCACAAATCATGGCTAGAAGGCATCTATCATAAAGGCAGTGATCATATTCATTTTCAAGGAAAACATATCAGCGCCGCTTATCATCTGGATAATGAACAACAACCTTTTCTGATGTTCCAGCTCAAATAATAGAAAACAGCCCCATGTTGGGGCTGCCTAGTCGATAAAAAGCTTATAAATCTAACACTAGCCGTTTAGTTTTAGCGCGAGAAACGCATAACATCATGGTCTTTTGCTGTGCGCGTTCATCATCGTCAAGATAATGGTCCCGATGATCCGCTTCCCCTTCTAAAATAGCCGTTTCGCAAGTCCCACATACACCATTACGGCACATACACTCTACCTGAATGCGTTTATCTGCCTCGATTGCCTGTAAGATTGACGTCCCTTCGTTAATCATCAAGCTAAAACCAGAACGTTGAAAATAAACTTCAAATGCATCACCTTCACTAGCGACTTCACCAAAGTTTTCGAAATGTACTTTAGATTCACCTAAATGCGCATAACCGTGTTCAATGACCGCATTAATCAAGGTTTCAGGCCCACAAACATAAATATGGCTATTCTCAGGCTGTGCTTGTACCAACTGTTCTACTGATAAACGCTTGCCCTGACTGTTATCATAAAGATAAAGACGTTCTCCAATGCGTTGTTGAAGCAGTTCCACAAACGCCGCCGTCTTTTGATCGCGAAAACAGTAATGCAATTCAAAATCCAGTCCCATTTTTTCTAATTCATATAAATAGGATAAAAATGGGGTAATACCAATTCCACCAGCAATTAAGATATGTTTACAGGAACTGTCACCGACCAGTGAGAAATAATTTTCAGCGGGCGATAAATATAGTGAATCCCCCTCAAACAGTTGCTCGTGCATATACGCCGAGCCCCCTTTCGAGTTCTCATCACGCAATACTGAGATACAGTAGTGATGCGGGTTATTAGGATCACTGATTAATGAATAAGCACGCTTTAGCCCCTTTTCTTCATTCATATGTACTGTGATATGGCTTCCCGCACTAAAAGGTTCGAACACGCTATCTTTTGCCGCAAATTCGAACAGCTTAATGGTTGGGGTGAGCTGCTCTATGCGGCTAACCGTCACGGCAATTTTTTGCTGGCTCATCACAATTCCCTCTTTCACTTAATTACTGGCTAAGCAATATCAATACACAAATATTTCACGGTGAGGTAATCCTCAATACCATAGCGAGAACCCTCCTTGCCTAAACCTGACTGCTTAACACCACCAAATGGTGCAACCTCATTCGAGATCATGCCTGTGTTAATCCCAACCATGCCACTTTGTAGCTTTTCAGCGACACGATAGACACGACCAATATCTTTTGAAAAGAAATAAGCAGCCAAGCCATAAATCGTCGCATTCGCTCGACGAATAACTTCATCTTCATCATGAAAACGGATCATGGCAGCAATAGGACCAAAGATTTCCTCATGCACAATATCCATAGAATCATCAACATCCACCAATACTTTCGGGTTAATAAAATGACCTTGTTCGGCAATTTCATTACCTAATGTCAGTTTCCGTGCGCCTTTTGCGATAGCGTCGTCGACTAATGCATGCATGCCTTCAATAGCACGAGATGTAATCATAGGCCCGATATCAGTGCCTTCATCTAGGCCATTACCAACACGTAACTGGCTCACTTTAGCGACAAACTTTGTGAGAAACTGTTCGTAAATCGCATCATGGATATAGAAACGATTCACACAAACACATGTTTGCCCACCATTACGGAACTTAGCCTGTATTGCGCTACTGACAGCTTTATCGATATCAGCATCATCAAACACAATAAACGGCGCATTCCCACCCAATTCTAAGGACGTCTTTTTAATGGTTGATGCACACTGCTCATACAGCTGGCGCCCAACCTGTGTTGAACCGGTAAAAGAGAATTTACTGATTAACGGGTGCCGTGTGAGTAATTCGCCTAAAACACGAGACTCCCCTGTAACAACATTAAAAACACCAGCAGGGATCCCCGCTTGTGCTGCTAATTCAGCGAGGGCTAATGCCGTAAACGGCGTTTCGCTAGCAGGCTTGATAAGCATGCTACACCCCGCAGCCAGTGCAGGCGCAGCTTTACGCGTGATCATCGCCGCAGGAAAGTTCCACGGAGTGATAGCACTACACACACCAATAGGCTGCTTGATAGTTAAAATTCGATTGCTCGTGACCGTTTGTGGGATCGTCTCGCCATAAACTCGTTTCCCCTCCTCGGCAAACCATTCTATAAATGAAGCCGCATAGCGAATTTCACCTTTCGCCTCATTGAAAGGTTTACCCTGCTCTAAAGTCATCAGCAAACCTAAATCATCAACGTTAGCTTCTATTAAAGTAAACCAACGATGTAGAATAATAGAACGCTGTTTTGCTGTAAGTTTACTCCAACTGAGCATCCCTTCATGGGCTTGAATGATCGCATCATTGACCTGTTCAACCGAAAGGCTGGGAATAGTTCCCAGCACAGACTGATCTACAGGGTTTGTGACCGTTAGCGTTTTAGCGCTATCTACCCACTGACCATTGATATAGCAGGACTGACGGAACAAAGCGGGATTACTTAACCTATTCATGTATTATTCCCCTGATCGGCCTGCTTTACTCAGTATGCGCAGTCGCAATTAACTTATGGAAGTGCGCGACGCCGTGTTCACTGATGCCACTACGCTGCCTATCTGCCATAATCCGGCCTTGTCCGCGATAACCACGAGAACGTAATCCTTTTTGTACGCTTTCAACTAAACGCAAATCTTCCGGACGGAAAACGGTGCGATACCATTCAATTAAATTTTTCTGATATTCCGTCAGCTCTTCATTTAAGAAATAAATATCATAATGTTGTAAGGTTTCACCCGCATTGGCTGGGAATTCATAAATAACGGTCATGAAATCGCCACCTGGAGGCATATTGAACATGGTGCTTGGCCAAATCCAAAACCCGAAGAAACGCGGATTAACGACCGATTCATCGAACTGATAAGAAGACTCAGAAGGCTTAGCTTTACCAATTTGTACAGTCCAGTTCTCATTCAATTGGTGTTCGTACACATTGACGTCAACAGAACTGGCGAAACTCACATGGTTCGTAGGGCAGTGATAACACTCAATATAGTTATCAACAATCGTTTTCCAGTTAGCAGGTGTATGACTGACAAAACGAGCAGCTAACTTGAGATCACGGATCACTGAACAGGCTTCTTCCATTTTCTCCGCTAACCCAAGTAATTGCTCCTCGATGGGTTGAGGTTCACCTTCAGTCAAGTTGATATAAATAAAACCTGCATGCTCAACAACATGGAAGCTACTTAATGTCATTGCATCTGCATCAAAATTATTAACATTCTCGCAGTTTGTTGCATGAGCCAACTGGCCATCTAATTTGAATGCCCAAGCGTGATAAGGGCAAGTGATCACATTCTTCATTTTACCGCTTTCACCACTGATCAATTGGTGACCGCGGTGTGGGCATACATTATAGAAGCCACGCAAAACATCATCACGCCCACGAACAATAACAAGACTTTCGCCAATCAACTGACGAGTGATGTAGGCATTTTTCTCTTTGACTTCACTACAATGAGCGACACACACCCAAGAGTTAGCAAAGATATTTTCTTTTTCGAATTCAAATACGTCATCGGAAGTGTAATAACGTGCAGGGATAGTCCATGCATTATCAATATCAAGGTGATCATTAATCGAAATGACTTTTTTTGCATTGCTCATAACTACCTCACTTATGTAAACTTATAGTTAACATTATTTTTTGAGGATGTTAATCCAGATCTCAATAATGATCAAACAAAATATTACATCTCTCCTCGAATAATTTTATTAACCATTTAAAATCAACAAGATAATAAAATCACTCTCAAATATATTGTTAACGTTAGGTTAATTAATTGTTGACCTCACAATGTTTTCATGGATATTCTCTGTAAACCGACAGTAGCATTCCCTGCAACCAACTCTCATTAAAAGACATAAAAAGAAGTGAGCAACTGGAGAAAAGGTATGATGAATAATAAGAAATCTGTATTTTACGTATCGCTCGCCTTTAGCCTGCTATTAATCAGCATAGGCGCGTTTATACCTGACAAACTCGAAGCATTTTCAAATTCCTCTCTGGGTTTTATCTATAACAACTTAGGTTGGTTTATACTCGGAGCCGTCTTTATCTTTTTTAGCTTTTGTATGTACCTTGGTTTTTCAAAGTTTGGTCATATTCGTCTCGGTGATGATAATGACCGCCCTGAATACCGTACGGCAACATGGATAGGCATGCTATTCAGTGCTTCAATAGGTATCAGTCTCGTATTTTGGGGAGTGGCAGAACCCGTTTCCTACTATATAAATCCACCTATTGGAACAGGCTATACTGAACAAGCGGCGAAAACCGCCATGCAATATGTCTATCTACACTGGGGAGTTTCTGCTTGGGCGTGCTATGCATTAGTCGGTGTGTCATTAGCTTTTTTTCAATTTAGGAAAAAACTACCTTCATCTCTTAGCTCTGTTTTCTATCCGCTTATCGGCGACAAAGTCAAAGGATCTATCGGTAAATGGGTCGATGTCATTGTTGTGTTGTCGATCGTGATTGGGATTGCAACCTCACTAGGCTTTGGCACACTGCAAGTTAACAGCGGAATGAATTACTTGTGGGGAATGCCTGTCAGTATCTGGATACAGATCGCGATCATTGCAGTGGTCACCGTTATTTATATCACGTCAACAATTTCAGGTTTACAAGGTGCCATCAAACACCTATCGAACCTGAATATGTTGTTAGCTTTCGCATTGATGGGATTTATTTTATTTGCCGGCCCAACACAAACCATCTTAAAAGTACTGTTCCAAGGTATTGGTGACTACGCACAAAATTTCGTCAGTATGTCATTTCGCACAGAGCCTTATAATGATGGTACGTGGATCGCTAACTGGACTCTGTTTTACTTTGGTTGGTGGATTGCATGGGCACCATTAGTGGGTAGCTTCGTTGCGCGTATTTCTAAAGGCCGCACAATTAAAGAATTTATGATTGGTGCAGTATTCATTCCGGTCCTTGGCTCATTTGCTTGGTTTGCCGTTATGGGAGGATCAGCAATCCATTTGATCCAAAATATGGGGCAAAAAGCGTTAGCAGAGGCAGTAAAAACGGATGTGACTTCGGCCTTCTTCAAGTTTTTAGATTACTTTCCTGCGAGTACTTTCCTGTGCATACTGGCAATGGTTTTAGTCATGGTGTTTTTTATTACTTCAGCAAACTCAGCGGTTTTTGTTCTGGGTATGGTGAGTGAAAATGGAAACCCAAACCCAACTCATATCACCAAAACAATTTGGGGAGTGATTATTGCAGCTATCGCGATTGTGCTGATCATTACAGGTGGTCTATCCGGCTTACAATCGGCATTAGTGGCTACAGCCATTCCACTTTCAATATTAATGCTCATCATGTGCTATTCAACTTACAAAGGGCTTAATGAGGAAATCAAAATAGCAAAAGCAGAAAAAAAATACCGTAAAAAGAATAAAATCATACTCAATCAACCTATTTTACCGACCCCTGAAAAGTTATCAGAATAATATTTCTCATCAGAGAACAAAAAACCACAATGTTAATGTTGTGGTTTTTTTTTATTATTAATCACTAATACATTAAGCGCTCGCAAAAAATCATTATTTTTTTATTATTTCCTAATTAATGATTTGGATAGTCTTCGTTATCAATAAGATCTCTATTGACTTATTAAAATTAATTATAGGAATAATAAGATCATGCCAGAAAATAATCGCCTTAATCGCATCGTTCTCAAAGCAGAAATAGCCAATTTCTTACATGATAAATCCTGCCAACTCGCGCTAAATGGCGGTCCTCAAGCAAAAGGCAGCCAAGGCGCAGCGGAAGAAATTGCGGTTCAATTATTACCATTATTCAGTGGGCAAGATAAAAAATTAATTAATGATTATATTGATGAAAAAATTCCTTACTTAGTTTTCGAGGGATTAATTCATACTAACATGGATGGAAGCCCAATAACTATTCCAGATAAATTGGCATTTCCAACGCTTCAAGAATTAGAAACCGATATCGAAATTTTAAAATTAGCCTCACAACAACAGATTATTTTAGCGCTCCTTAATGAAACAACCTTTGCGTATGACAAAGAGAACGTCGGAAATATTATTAGAATCGTCGCTAATTTTTATGGTGGCGGTACCGAAAAATTACAGAATGAAGATCCTGATACCAGTTCACATTCTGGTAAGGCCATTGTACCTCATACAGAAGACCCTTATTATTCTGCAATCAAAGTTGTTGATGGGCACTCTCCATCCCCATCGACTCTTGTACTCACCGCTCGATGGAATCCTTTATATGAAACGACAAAAGTGATCTCTATTGAGCGCGCTCTCACCCTGCTGTCATTAGAAGAAATTATCGCATTAACGACTAATAGCTTTGATTTCCGTCCAGCAAAAACAGCCGGTGAAGGCAAGAGCTTAGGTGGTAAACAGGTTCCCATACTCGAACTCAACAAGGATGGAAAATTGAATATGAACTTTAATCCGGAGCGTTTTTCCGTTAACCCATCCGCCTCAGCATTTATTAAAGATACCTACATTAAATTTAATCATATTACCGAAAAGCTCGCGTTTGATGCTGTCGATCTACAGCCATCCAGAATGATTGTTATCAATAATAAAATAAGCCTACACTCTAGAGATATCGTTAAAGATAACCGCAGGACATTAGTAAGAATTTTTGGCTACAGAAAAGGAACTGAATACAATATGGTGAGCCAAGACCCACTGATTGTGAAAAGCTAATATTAGTGATTGTTTACCACGACCTCCATTAGGCCGTGGTTTTATTGAATAAGTCAGCTTTCTTCTAAATTATTCGTCATTAAACAGAGTTAAAGCCAAAATTAATGCGTCTTCGCGTCCTTGTTTTGCAGGATAATAATCTTTACGCACCGTAACTTGATGAAAGCCTAATTTATCATATAGGCGCAATGCAGCTGCATTGGACTCTCGAACTTCAAGCCATAATGTCAAAATACCTTTATCAACTAAATCGGTGATCAGTTGTTCCATCAAAAGACGTCCATAACCTTTCCCTTGATAATCAGGATGAATAGCAATATTAAACAGTGTTGCCTCATCTAGGATACACTGTGTTATTGCAAAACCAACAACCTGATTATTAACGGAAATTTTTATGTTATGATATTTTTCACCTTGGTTGCCATAAAAAACACGTTCAGTCCAAGGAAAATCATGACTTAACTTCTCAATTAAGAACGCAGTAGCAAGATCAGACTGCTTTAGTGCTGAAATTTTCGTCATACTGGTAAATCTGCTCCCATAGTGCCCGTTTAGCGCTATTGCTGGTTGCCAGCTCATCTAATACAGGAGAAATAAAGGTTGTTTTTAACCCTTCTGGATGAGATTGGCTGCCTAATACCCAACAATTTATTGTTATTGGTGTTGGAAGCATCGCCAATTGCTCCGAATTAATACAAACCACATCTGTTGGATACACTTTCATCGCTAAAAAAATATCTTTTAACAGTAGGCTGTTTAAATCGAGGTTCTCATCAGTAATAATAATAAGCTTAGTCGAATCTGGAATTCTTACACCACGTTCACCGCGTAATACAGCAGGGTTTCTCACTACCCATTGAGTGATACCCATTTGATTTAAAAGCTTGTCACGTCGTGCCATTAATTTTATTCCAGTCGCTATATTAACAATCACATCTTATCAAAGCGGATTAATAGCGCCAACATAGCAATGCTATTTCCCCATTTTCTGATAAAGTGTGCGCAAAATAATTCAGTTTATATACCATTTGCATTGCAGCTAGGCGTCAACAACGCGACGGCTCGACGTATGAAGAGTATTTAGGAGATAAAAAGTATGTCACTACTGACACCGGCTAGCGAAGTTATCCAACGCCACCTTGAACATTTTACTGATCGACACGTGATTTTAGCCGGTGATATTCAAGATGAATTTGCTGCAACCTTAGAAGCCGCGAGTGTACGAGTTCTCACTAACCAATATCATCACTGGCAAAACCTAAGTCGCTTAATGGGTGAAAATGCACAATTTGCTGCTATTGCCGATGCGGATTTTATCCAACCTTGTAATACCTTAATTTACTTTTGGCCTAAAAACAAACAAGAAGCCTGTTTTCAACTCGATGATTTATGTACTCACCTCGCAGTGGGCAGTCAGATTTTTATCGTCGGGGAAAATCGTAGTGGCGTAAAAAGTGCCGAATCTATTATGGAAGGTATTGCAACATTACAAAAAATTGACTCGGCAAGACGCTGTGGACTTTATTATGGTGAATTAGAGCACCCAACACACTTTGACATTGCACGTTGGTGGCGTCGCTATGAAGTCGAAGAAGTACAAATTCACGCTTTACCTGGTGTATTCAGCCATAATGAATTAGATATTGGTAGTGACTTACTCCTTTCGACACTTAATGAACCGATTACCGGTAACCTTCTCGATCTCGCTTGTGGTAATGGCGTATTAGCTGCTGTAGTGGGTACTCACAACCCAGATGTTACACTGACCCTAAGTGATGTTAGCGCCGCGGCTATTCGTTCTTCTATTGCAACACTGCAAGCGAATCAACTGAAGGGGAAAGTGATTGCAAGTGACGCTTACTCTGATATTCATGATAAATTTGATTGGATAATCTCCAATCCACCATTCCATGATGGCTTAAATACCAACTATAGCGCGGCTGAAAATATCATTTACCAAGCGCCAAAATACCTAAAGAAAGGGGGGCGTTTCCGTATTGTTGCTAATGCCTTTTTACCTTATCCAGATATGTTAGATAAGGCTTTTGGTAGCCATGAGGTTTTGGCAAAAACAGGAAAATTTAAAGTTTACCAAGCGATTAAACGTTAATTACATTAAGCTTTTTTACATTACGGCCAATCAATAATTGTTGGCCGTTTTTACATCAAAAAAATAAAAGTGCAATAAAAAATTATTGACGAATGGCAAAATTAGCCTAAAATCCGCTGCGTGCTATTGCGACAAGATAGTGTCTGATATTGCGAGGGTGGCGGAATTGGTAGACGCGCTAGCTTCAGGTGTTAGTGTCCTTCGGACGTGGGGGTTCAAGTCCCCCCTTTCGCACCAGATAGACTCTCTGTTTTAAGGTCCACATTAGACTTAACAACAATAGCTGAGAATTGACAGTACCTGCGAGGGTGGCGGAATTGGTAGACGCGCTAGCTTCAGGTGTTAGTGCCCTTCGGGCGTGGGGGTTCAAGTCCCCCCTTTCGCACCACTGTTAATATCGTTCACCAAGACTCAAAATTGCCCATCTAACTCATCTGCGTGCAATAACAAACGCTTTTGTCATCACCTCTTTTATCCGCCATCACTAAGTATTATGTTGTAATACCAAAGCAATCAAACTACATAACAATGCAATAACAGCAGGAACAATTAATAAGTGCCGCGAGCCTCGATTAAACAACATTGCCGCGGTCGCCAGCATGGTGACGATAGTGATAATTTTCAGGCTATTTAGCCCCATATTGCTGAGTAGATAAATCACGCTCAACAAAATAACCGCAAAAACACCCCATAACCCTGCGGCAGAGCGGCGTAAATAAGCGCTTTTTGTTACATTTATTGGCATAGCTACCTCAACAATACAAATGATAATGATTATCAATCATATCTTGTTTTTAACAAAAAACAACCGTTTTGTTGAGGAAACGACACGCGTTTAATCGAAACTTAAAATAACTTATTCATCAAATAGATACACAAAATGTATATCTTCAGGCTCTAACGCAAATAATTCAGGATCAGGCCGTTCAAGTAGCTTACATCCCATATATTGGTAAAAATGCACTGTATTTTCAGAAGGTGTTGCTGATACATACAACCCAGCGGCTCCCTTCTCTTTCGCTAGCTCACAACATTGATTAAATAACATTCCACCTAAGCCTTCACCTCGATAGCGATGGCTAACGTGCAAAAATGATAACTGAAGTAAATTATGTTCTTCGCCACGCCAGACGTTATCTAGGCTTGCCGCTGCGATTAGCTCATCTTGGTCATATACACCAATAAACACCGCGCCATTATCATAACTTTCGAGTAAATGTGGCGTATAAGCTTCAGGCTCACCTTCAGGCCAACCTTTCATATCAAAACGTTGTGCCGATAGCACCAACTTTCCATCTTGATGAAGATAGAGATTTTCGATTAATTCTGTTCTATCAATTGACCAAACGGATGGAATTTCATCACGTTGTAACTCACGTATTTTTCTCATTTTCTAAACTCAATTGTTCTTTACGACTCTCTGCTACACCTTCTAAAGCATGGTAGGCGACAGCACAAAATAATGAATTCAACCGTTTCATATCTCCAAGTAGGCTCACATGTAAGTTGCTAGTATCTAAGCTTTGCATATTTTGTTCATGCAACCTTTCCACATGTGCGTAAGCAAAACGCTGGTTAATAAGACGGAAACGATGTTTTGCCCGTCGTAAACGTTTTGCATTATCAATATCGGCTGAAACAAAAACAGACATCCCTAAATTTAAATTAGCTTGCAATCGCTCAAGTAATGAATTCAATTCTTTATAGCCTTCATGAGAAAATGAGCGACGATTATCAATGGACTTTTTGACTAGCTCCGATGTCATGCGATGGATGATAGTCGAAGATTGCTGTAAATTGAAAGCGGTATCAATAATTTCAGCCCAACGCCTTGAATCTTCTTCACTCAATTCACTTTGTTGTAATTGTGCGAGATACAGTTTAATGCTGCTATGTAGCATATCCACTTCTTCTTCCAAGCGGCTGATTTCCCTTTTTTGCTCCTTATTGCCATTCAAGACATCGGTAAAGCGCTGTAACATCACGCCCAGCACATCTCCCATACGCAATGTTTCTCGTACAGCATTGGCGATAGCAAGTGAGGGGGTTTCTAATGCGCTTTTATCTAAATAACGAGGTGCTATTTCTTGCTCCATTGACGGAACAATAGGGATTAATTTATTACATAGCCTCGCCATTGGACCCACAAAGGGTAGCATGACTAAACAGCGAGCTAAGTTATAAAAGACGTGAAAATAGATCACGATTTCGGCTTCATTAAAGCCGTAGTGGCTAATCCATTGTGCAATGGGTTTAACCCAAGGTAGCACGACGGCACAACCAATTAATTTGAATAGTAAGCTCCCAAGGACAACTTGCCGCGAGATCTCATTTTGTCCGCGGCTACTCATCATCGCGAGTAAACCACTACCTATATTGGAGCCAATGACAATACTTAAACTAATGTAGAGTGGTACTAAGCCTGTCGCACTCAACGTGGCTGTTAATAGTACAGCCGCTAAACTGGAGTAGCTCACCATAGCAAATAGCGCGCCCACCAGCAGCGCTAAAACCACATCGCCACTCAACGAGGTAAAGATAGCTTTCACTGCGTCAGCATGAGTAATCGGCTCTGCCGATGCCACAATTAACTGTAGTGCAAGTAAAATTAAGCCTAACCCAATACCAACGCGTCCAATTTGACCCGCCCTATTTTTCTTCTGGCTCAAAAAGGTTGATACCCCGACCAGAATTAACAGAGGCGATAACCAAGAGAGATCAAAAGTTAACACCCTCGCCATTAACGCCGTCCCAACATCGGCACCAAGCATAATAACCATTGCAGGCGTTAATGAAATTAGCCCCTGAGAAACAAAAGAGATCACAAGTAATGCTGTTGCATTACTGCTTTGAACTAATGCGGTGACCCCTACACCAGAAAGAAAGGCGCTTGTTCTTCGATTGACGCTTTTCCCTAAAATTCGGCGTAGATCAGCACCAAAAACCCGCATAATACCGGTACGGACAATATGAGTCCCCCAAACCAGCAATGCGACAGATGATAAAAGATGTAAAAGTGCCAGCATTGAAACCCTATGACGTGATATTTGTTATAGTTAAGACAATGGTGATAAAAACTATATGAGTGTTTTTTAGCGGAAGAAAATAGCCTTCCTCACTCTTGATGGATGAGCTAATTAGATAACTAAAAACATTATCTTATTAAATGAAATCGTACAATCATACCTTGTTTTTATTGTTTTTCAAAAAGTTAACAACAAATTACTCAGTCGTTGTATTGGTGATAGAGCCGTTTAATCTCTCATAATCAGCTCAAACGAACTCAAACACCTAATAATTTTTTATACCTGAATCGATGAATTAACGCAAAACAGTTAATGTAAGAGAGCGTAAATCGAGGGAAAGAAGATAAGACAATAAATAAAAAACCCTCTACAACTTCCTATCATAGAGGGTTTAGCTTACAGGGTTGGTTTATTGTTTCAATCCCATGGCATCACGCATGGTAAAGAACAAATCGGTTTGGTCAGTCAATCCCATGACGTTAGCAGCATGTGGGCCATATGCTGCAACGCGTAATTGAGTGCCAGTATGCTCCTGCGACTCCGTTTCAGAGTTACCGTAGTTAACGACCATGACGGAACCATCTTTTGTAATCAGAGCTTGAGTCAAGCCAGGTGCTTTAACGCCTTGAGGAACAATTTGGCTAGAGTGAGCATGGTCAGCTGTCACAATAATTAGTGTGTCCCCATGTTTTTTCGCAAACTCTAAACCAACCTGTACGGCCTCATCCAATGCCACTGTTTCACCAATTTGACCACATGGATTCGCGCTATGATTCTTTTTATCGATGGAAGCACTCTCAACCTGTAAGAAGAAACCATTAGGGTTAACTTCTAATAACTCGATCGCTTTTTTAGTCATTTGAGCCAACGTTGGCGCATTTGGATCTAACTTAGAATTCGGTTTACACTCAAGCGGCGGGTTATCAATATTGCCATGATATGTCGCTTTAGGGCCTTCCCAAGCAACAGCCATATTACCGTCATGGAATAGACCTAAAACAGGTTTGTCTTGGTTAGCAACAGTGACTGCATCTAAGGATTTCGCATCACGAACAATATTAAAGCCACGTTCCTTTGCTTGCTCTTCTAAGGTTTTACCTTGGTAATCACCCACTTTTGCAACTTGCTTAAAGCTCTTCGCACCACCCCCTAACGTGACATCCGCGCGGGTAACCAGTAGTTGCTCAGTGATTGAACCACGACCACCATTCTCTAAGGCATTGGTTGCACATTTTTCAGACGTTTCTTCAGGTCCATAACATTTACGACCTGTCACATGAGAAAATTGTGCAGCAGGTGTCGCGTCTTGCAACTCAGAAGTCGTAACATTACCAGTCGCTTTACCATTACGTTTAGCAATCTCAAGTAAGGTTTCATGGTCTTTACCGAATACATCGACACCTAAGGCGCCATTATAGGTTTTTACACCAGTAGACCATGCCGTTGCAGAAGCAGATGAGTCGGTAACATAGTCAGGTTTTTGTGTTTTTTTACTTAATGCATAGTGAGTATATTGACCCGTGATAGGCAATGCATCAATGCCTTTAAAGAAACCACCTGCGCCTTCTGCATAGTTACGTGCGACGGTAATTTCAGAGTCGCCCATACCATCACCAATAAACAGAATCACGTTTTTCGCTTGCTCGTTATGAAGCGCAGATTTCATAATATCTGTTTGTTCTTGGGTTAAACGACGAGCACCACCAAATTGGGTAACATCACCTTGTGCAGCTCGGTGTTGTAAAGCAGCATCATCTTTAGACGTGGATGCGGAGGCGGGAATAATACTACCAAAAACTATTGAACTTACTGCTACAGCTAGAATCGATTTCATGCAATGATTCATCATAATCATTTCCTTGCCAATAAAAGAAGTTAAATATGTAATTGCTTCAAATAATGACTGGCATGCTAATCCTGCTAGATGACAGTTGAATGACGCTTTTGTGTCGAAAAGAAGACGATTGCCATAATATGCAAAAAAAGCAGTCCAATAAAGACTGCTTTTTGCATTTTCTATCACTAATAGATGACATTATTATTTCGGTGGTTCAGCCATCAAATAACGAGTCCCTTGATATAAGGTTTCACACCAAGAAACATAATCATGGCCACTCGGAAGCTCTTCGGCCTCCACTTGATACCCTTTATGCTTTAACACATCCAATAATCGATAATGATTTTGGATTATCCCACCCCAACTACCACGCTGTTCGAATAACCCTGCCTCAAGATAAAAACGTAACGGTTTTTTCGACATTTGTTCGATTTCGCGGATTAGCCATTCAGGATCTTTGCCTTTAGGTGCCCACCAATAAGAACCGGACATACTGAGCACATTCCCGAATAATTCAGGATGTGACAGAGCATTCCAAGTCGCCCCCAAACCACCATAACTCGACCCTGCAATAATGGTGGATTTTGCAGGCGCTTGAATACCTTTGGTCGCTAAAACAGGCATAAGCTCTTTAGCAAGCATAGCAGGGAACTCAGCGTTTGGTGGTAGCTCCACATTTCTGCGCTCAGAGCTAATGCTATCGACAAATACCACATACATCGGTGGTATGGCTCCTTCTGACATCCACTTATCAAAAAATTCAGCCATTTTGTATGTTTGTAGATAGATTTGCCCATCTAACAAAACGAATACGGCAGGTTGCTTCATGGCCGCCTTAGGGCGATACACATAAATTTGTCGATCATTATTCAGCACATTGCTGTGGAAGCTAAATGATGTCAATTGACCATTAAGTTGATGACCTTCTATCTGAGCAAAGTGACATTGACGTTTTTCGGGTGATAGTGACAATAATGAAAAACGATTATAGCGATCATTTAGCAGTGATGGGATCGCCTGTGCGTTGAAAGGATCCGCTTGTGCTGTTGCTAGAATTGCCTTGCGCTGCGCAAACCCACCTTCTGTCACTTTTGGCACATCTGGCGCAATTTTATATTGCGATAACGTATCATTCGGCACGATAAAAGTGCGGTACCAAATATCCGTATTCGGTATATGAGCCATGGTCTCATGGTTACCTGAAGGGGCACCTAAAATATAAGCATTCGCTTTTGCTCCACGCCATAAAAAAGTGACTTTCTGCTGCCCTTTCTTATACTCCTCAACGAGCGGGGTGCCCTGCTCTTTCACCTCTCGCCAAAAAGTATCTGTCGTTTTCTCCTTCAGGTGTTTATCAATCAATGCCTGTAACTTAGGGCTATCAATTTTATTTTCTGCCTCAATCGCCAAAGGCTGGTAATTCGATAAGTTGAATTTAAGATTCCATGGCTGAGCAGGGGCGCCCTGTAAATTGAGATAATATTGCCCCTGAGCAGGGACAATATAAGAGACGGAGTGAGGCTCTGCGTGTGGCATTTTTTGCAGCAGTACACGGATTGGTGTTTTAGTACTGTCAGTAAGTACGATATCTGAGATCCCATCCCCCTCTTGGCGGATATACTGTTTATCAGAAATTTCAACGAATAAACAGCTATGACCTTCACTATCATGAATACCCTGAATAGAAGACGATAATTCATCTAAACGAATACACTCCGATACCGCCGCCATCGCAGATGACGAAAATAAAATACAACCAATTAAAGGTAACGATTTCACATCAACTTCCATTGAGAGCTAATTTAATAGCGAACATTACTATCAAATTAATATTTCAAACTCAATGATTGAGATAATGTTTTTCCATAAATTGGTGGAACAATTGCAACACACTCAATAAACGATGTCTTTGTTCCGGCGTTAAACGTAAATAGCGGCGTGTTGCAGGAATTCGGCACACCAGCTCTGAAGCGGTAAAAGGTTCTATCTCACAAGACCAAACACCATTACGAATATGCAAATGACAATCATTAAAATCGAGCTCGGCTAACGTTTGCGAAATGATCGGATACTGTTGCAATAAACTAATGAGTTTTTGCCCTTCTTCATCTTTAGAGACAAAGTGAATATGTTTACGGCGTAAACTCCCCGTGGTTTTCACCGAAATCTGTGCATTGATAGCCTCACCACAATGCCCAGTCACAGAAAAGCGGCTAAATACAATAAAAGCCATAAATAACGTTTTAACGCGTTCTGTCACTTGAACAGTCAGTTCACCGTGTGGATGTATCAGGAGCTCCCCCGGAGCTCCCCATTCACATTGATACGGTAAAATATCACGCTCTAGTCTATTCAGTGTTAAGCCTTGTTGATAGCCAGCGGGTAGACGTTTTTTACTTAAACGTTGCCAAATAGAGCATTTAGGCGAGGTTGCGTAATGGTTCAACTTTCACCCCCTTCAACTCTTCTTCGGTAAATGTACTGGATAACACCTGCTCAACTGAAACCGGTTTAAACGGATTCACTTTTTGTACAAACACGGTCCAAATTAAAGCATAGCTTGCGGTTAGCCCTAACATAATAATAAAGGGAATATACACATCTGACTTGTTCATACCTGGTGGCGTAATATAGACGATCGCTAAAATAATCCCGACACTAGAAATAATTTGTGGAATTGGGAAAAACGGCGAACGATAAGCACGGTGCAAATCAGGGCGACGAATGCGCAGTGAAATAACCGAAATCGTAACTAATAAATAGGCGGTTCCCCATGAACAGACGGCTGCTAGCACGAGCGGAATGATCCTATCTAAATCACCTTGAATTGCGAATGTATGTAAACAAGGGATCATTACCGCAACCAAAATCCCAAAAACTGGTGTCTTAAAACGAGGGTGCAGATAAGCAAAAATACGCGGTAATGCACCATCAAGAGCCATACCATAAAGAATACGAGGCACCGCCGCCATCAGGGTATTAATCGTTGCTCCACCCGCTAACAATAACGCAATACCAATCCAATATTTACCAATATCACCAAAGACTTGACCAGCAAAGGCAGGGATCGCCATTGGGGTTTCTAACAAACTAATATTATTCGCAGGGTCCACAATAACGTTTTCAACTTGATTAGTCATGGCCGCACCAAATAAGAACATACAGAAAGCGACACCACATAATCCAGTTGCCATAGCACGAGGGATCACTTTGGCTGAATTCTTAATTTCAGGTGCCATTGGTGTCACCAACTCACAACCCACAAACATGAACATTGCCATACCAACAAAGCTCAATACTAATGTCGGGTCCGCAACATTTAAACCGAGTCCAAACCACCCTTCAACAGAAGCATGGAAAGGCATCATTAATCCGCTGATACTAAAGATGACCAACGTACTCCACATCGCAAAAGTCAGAACAACTTCTACTTTACTAAAGGCTTCAATGCCAAATGCATTCAACAAACCAAAAGTAATCACTAAACCGACACCAACCATCCAAGATGTATTACTACTTTCCATCACGGTATTGAGACTCTCAAAATTCACCAATGCCATGATCCCTGACAAGATTGTTTCAGCCGTTCCTGCAAAGACATGCACAATCAAGTAGGCCGATAACGCCCCCGTGATTGCCCAGAAACGCCCCATACCACATGAAATATAATCGTAAACAGAACCTGATGTTGGCAAAATAGCCGCGGCTTCAGAAAATGTCGTCAACTGGGCTTGCATCATGATAAAACTCAGCAACACGGCTAGCGCAAAAGTATCACCACCAATTCCGAAACCGCTTGTCACCGTTAAGATGACAGGGCTTGCCATAATCACGCCCACAGAGCTAGCGAGAGTGGTTGGAAATCCCACCTTCCCCTTTTCAATGTGTGACGTTAATTTTGAGGACATATTCATTTTGCTTCCCTCTCTTTCTCAGTACGCAGTCAAGATTGTGAATTTTTTGTAAAAATAGAGTGACTGTATTGCAACTATAGAAATAAGCATAAACATGCCGCTATCGTCCTAAAGGACGATACCCATAGGGAGGGATAATTTCGAGGAGACATACGAAAAGTACCGAGTAAATGACATCAAAAATGAATAAACCAATAAATATCAATAAATAGCAACCTGAGCGTTCATTAATATATTAATAAACAATCAACGAAATATACTGATTGGCGAATTGGTTGAACTGGCTTATGACCGATGAAGTTCAAATATTGTAATCAAGCTCACGTTATTAACATGTTTATTTTATGTTAACGAAAATTAATTGCATGATAATAATTGGACCAACTATGGAAGGGAATATGATGAAGACACCCTCTTTGTGCTACCACCAGCGAACATTGATTAACTGTTGCTTGAACACAATTGCTCATATTATTCCTGTTTCAGCATCCGTTTATTATTTGGTGGACGATCTTTGGCAACCTGATAACCATGTGCTCTATGGGATCAGCTCTCGTATGCATCAAGATTATTTGAAACATTTTTATCAATTAGATCCGTTACACCCTGATAAATTCCGTGGTGATGATCTGCGTTTAGTTAGAATGGCGCCGGACATGAAACAACAAAGCCAAGAATTCTATAATGATTTCATGAAGCCCAACAACATCACTGACATGGCAGAAATATTTATTCGCCGTAAAAACAAAATTATTGCGGGCATTTCTGTCTTACGCGATACGCCATTTCAACAACAAGAAGTGATGCGACTCAACGCCATCCTGCCTGTCGCTGAATTAATGACATTTGATATTTTACCTGACTCGTTAGTTTCTTATACGCCGAAAGAACAAGAAATCATTCACTTAGTACGAGAAGGAGCAAGTAACAAGCGCATTGCCATACAACTTGGCGTATCGCTATCTACTGTCAAAACGCATTTACGCAATATTTTCACTAAAGCCAATGTTAGTAACCGTACAGAACTCGTTTCATCCGGTTTTATTATTCGCCAAGAAAAGATGCTGTAAGTGCTTAGACACAGCCCTTAATGAATTCATGGAAAAACCAATATATTTGATTCATTGACCATCACAATTATTTGTTTATTTAATAATACAACATGGGAGTAAATGCATTGGCAACGCCCCTATTACGTTACTCTCCAAATAGGCTTGAACACCAATGCATTTCATTCTTAAATAAATACGTTCACTATCATACTCAATGAAGTATTAGGCAAAGTCCTGTTATTCAACTAACGCCATGACATTAAGGGAAGTACTTTTCAACTAGCGCATAAAGGATCGCAACCGTCTCAACATCAGCAATACCATCATAGTTTTCTGGTCTAAAGTGAAGCTGAAAAGCGCGAATTAGCATTTTATAGCCATTATCTGTATTCGCTTTTGAAACGTCATACCCATAGCGTTTTAGCTTCTCTAAAATTTCTGCTTTTGCTGGTAATCCCCCGTTATATTTCTGCATATAACAAGATTTAGTTGCCTCATCATACCAAGCCCCAATTCCAGCATCATAAAGTTGTTTCCAAGGAAACGCTGCACCGGGATCACTTTTACGCCCATCAGGTGCAATATCCGCATGTCCGACAATATTGGTAGGAGTAATATCAGGGTAACGTTCGATAATATTGCATGCTAATTGTTTGATTGCTTCAATCTGCACTTCATTATAAGGCGGAAAAAGAAAATTCCCGTTGTTATCTTGAGCTTCATTGACAATTTCAATACCTATCGAAGTATCGTTCAAGTTAGTTCTACCGGCCCATGTACTCACGCCTGCGTGCCAAGCTCTTTCATTTTCATCAACTAAATTAAAGACCCTCATCTCCTTAAATCCAGCATTTGTATACATTTTATCTGTTGGGTCGGGAACTAAATAATGAGCACTTACAGCGGCATTTCCTGATAATGCATTAACTGAACCTTGAAAATTCAAAGCAGTATAATGCATGACTAAAAACCTTACTCTACGATTAAAACCTTTTATTGAACGGTACGCATTGTAATCGACTTTTAACATTATCATGCCCTCATTGATACTGAATTAGCCTAACAAGGATAAAATTAAAACTGATTATCATCCCCTATTGTTGTCGGGATAAAACCAATATTAATTTCGCTGGAAAAAGTAGTTCACTCTGTCAGTGATATTCAGATAACTCATCTCAATTTATCAAATAGCTTTTTGACTATCTCTGCATTATTTAATGTAAAAAAATGCAATCGCTTGTTCTCTTTTATATACTCTTCGATTAGAAATTGAGTAAGCTGAATACCAAATTCCCTATGGTTATTAATATTACTCGGTCTTATGTGTTTCTTTATCCATAATGGATAATCGATCGCATTATTTTTCAAAAACGACTCGATAAAACTAAAGTTAAGTATAGGCATCATTGATATCGTAATAGGGCTATCATTCCCCAATTGCATTTTCATATAAGAAAATGCATTTTTATTCAAACATAATTGACTAATAAGCTCTGTAACGCCTAGTTGCAATTTTTTTCTTAGCCAATCAATCTCCCTTTCAGGTGTGATACTTTCTTTGTGATAATCAGGATAAACACTGGATTTTATCATTACTTCAGGGTATCGCCCTCGAATAAAATCAATAAGCTCTATGCCATAATTAAATGGGAGTTTCTCATCAAAACGGTGTCTATCACCCCGAATGACAAACAATTCTGTTATATCATTCTTTAAATACTCTTCAATAATAAAACATAACTCACATTCATCTTTATTATTAATCGCAACATGAGGAACAACATTTACATGAGTAAGGTTCTTTAATTGACAACACGTGTTATAGGTATCTCGCCATTCAGTTTTACCTATCTCAGTATTCACTGTATAGAATAGGGGCGTTAACGCTTCAGTATTTTTTAGCAAACGTTCTAATGTATTATCTATTTTAGGCATAGCACTGATTTCAAAGCTCAAGGCTGTTTCCATATACCCTCGCTCTCTAACATTTCGCCAATAAGGCTTCACTCATTCATTAATCATAAGTAACGACATCCCCAAAAATAAAACAATCGAATATTTAAAACAGAGGTCATCTTATACCTTTAATCATTTTATTAAACGTTTATAGATGACGTGAAACACGGTTTCTCAACTCACTATTCAAGTGAGAAAATACGGATTTATTTTAGTTTCATATTCAATAACTTTATCCTTTTATTTAAATTATAGTTCATCATAAGAGGACAACTAAAATATTTCAACAAACAAAATACGTATAAAATAAGTTGTGTTTTTCTATCAACTCAGTCATGGCGCATACTCACGAACTCATCGAACAGACAAAATCAATCAATATTTAATTAATTACGAGGCTGATATAGGAAATCAAACGATTAATTTCATTATTATTAGCGTTTATGATTTTGAGAATTAAAAATGGTGAGAGTGAACTCAAAAGATGAAGAGAATCATAAAAAAAGCATATATTAAATATCGTTTATACTGACTCGTTATACATGTTAATATCAATAAAAAATGGTGAGAATCAATCCTTTGATTTTCACCATCGTCAAACACAATTCAAATTAAATATACTCAAAGATTAATACACCACCACCACTCATATTACCTACCGATGCATTAGCCCTATTTTTTCCTAATGTCATACCAATATCTAATGTTTTATTTGTAATGCCTTGTAGAGTGGTAATCAACTGTTTTTTATTATCCACGGATAACTCACCATACCAACCCGATGACGTATTACCTAAATCTAAACTAGTACGAGTTGGATTAGCACTATCAATGGGTTTTGATGGTCGGTAAGTCACTTTAATATTACCGGGATGAGTACAACTCACCGTTATTGCTTTAGTCAGATTTTTACCTTCTGCTAATGACTGAGGTAATGTACCAAAATTAAAATCTAATTGCGTTTTATCAACTCGACAAGTATTCACCACTGTGACATAAAAGTTTAACCTTGCTGAGTTTTTAGGCTGGATTAGTGCAACGGAACTTAACCATTTACTAGGTACCTCCGGATTCCTTACCCCAAACAAAGTTGTATCCACTTGAATAATATGCGGTGTATTTCTAATCGGTAAATTTGTATTACTAATTAACGTTACTGCCGTTTGCCCACTAAAAGCCATCGGCGTATAAGGTACTGAATTGCACACTGCACGCCCGACATTACCTGCACTTTGACCTATTTTGGCATATTGAGTATTAGGATATCCCGAAATTGATCCCAACGATTGAGGTAAAACAATTCTAAAATCAAATGCCTCCCGCGTTACAGGATCAACATACCTCACGGTATTGGGTACGATAACATACTGCACGTTAATTGAATTAGGAGAACCACCATAAGGAGCACAGGCACGAGTCCCCCAAGCATATTCTGTCATTCTTCCGCCAGAGCTACTTAAAATGGCATTCAACGTTAAGTTTACACCATTAAAATTAGCCCCCGTCCAAGTTGTATTTGCGGTAAACTGAGTGCCGTTATATCCCATGACAGTCCAATCATCAGGGTCTCCAGCGGAGCTAATATTTGAAAAAGCAAATAATACGACTGGTAGTAAAGAAAAAATTTTTTTCATCATAAGACCTAATTCAGATTTATAAATAACTCATCAAAATAGCCACCGTACTGTCAAAGCTACCTTCAGTTAATAGTGATTTATCAGGTGTAATTAGCGATGCACGAAGAATAAATGAGCCTTCTAGCTCATGACTTCCAAAAGGGATCCATTTATTTAAATCAAGATTAGTATTTTCTTTTGTCAACGAAATACCTAATCCCTCCTTTGATGTGCGTAAGACATTATTACCTACCTGTGTATAAGTGCCATATTTTGTCGGATATAAATATATGTTCATCACTTTATTAGCGGGTACTGAACTACCCGCGCAGCTATATTTAAGTTGAATATCTTGATAAGCAGTTCCACTCTCTACGTCAGAAAAATCAACGTTATCAAAGTTCACAAACAAGGGTGATTGATTATTATTGCCTAAAACGGTACAGACCGGAGCAACAATCGTGGCACTAATATTTATTCTGACATCGGCACGACCGCTATTAAAATCAGCGGCAAGACTCCAATTGGATAGAAATAATAATAAGAGTAACCGTCTTGTCTTTATCATATTATTTCCTCTTATTAATTATAATTAACCATAACACTTGCTGTGCCATGAATAGTGCCAGGTTTAGCGAAATCACCTTTAGTTAAAAAAGCATTTAAAACTAATTCTGCTTTACTATCATTAGTCACCTGTACTTCTAAAGGTTGATTAAATGATATAGGCTCTCCACTCATGCTTTCTAGACCGACAATGAGACCAGTTCCACCTTGCGTTTTCAAATAATCAACACCATTTCGCCTATAGACATTAGTAGAATCTAATGAAATTTTTATAATCTTATTCATCAGTGTCGGTGTACAATTTTGAAATTCAATTGAAAATGATTTTTTATCCGAGATATTGCCACCGACTTCAATATAGCCTAATGAATAAGGTATAAATTGAACTATTATCTCTGATTGTTTAATTTCACATTTCTTATCAACTAAATTACCATTAAAATTAATAACCAATTCACTGGCAAAAGTGGGAGATACCATCAAGCTAAGTAATATGACCAGTATTTTTTTAATCATAGTCTAGCTCCATAATCACTGCTCTACCCTTAATGTTTTTAGTCTGTAGATAAACATTATTTCGCCCCGAGAATAGCGTCTGAGGTGCCATCACTTGCTGATTACCTTCAAGCACTTTCGCTTTTGCCTGTAATGGAATTTTTATATTATTATCATTAAACAAACATTTATCTAACTCAATAAAAAAGAAACTTCCAACATATTCATTAGCTAAAATGACACACGGAGAGTACATTAAACTTATTTTAAAATTCAGTTTTCCACTTAATTCATTCATCTTCATTGCAGATGTCACATCATTCGAAGGAAAATAATTATTTTCCTCATACTGAGTGGCCATGCTACTAAATGAAATAAATAAAGTGTAAAACACTAAATAAAAATACTTCATTGCACTCTCACTTTGTTAGCTCTGAAATTTATTGTTTATCAGCTTTACAGACAGATGCATTACAGTTAAATGAAACTGTTGGTCTTCCGCCATAGTCGTTAATATAAGTAAGATAAGGCTTTTGAAAATGAGCAGTCTTGACTTGATAAGAACCAAAAGGTTCGATCATAAACGAATCAAAGGCGCCATTTTCTGACTTATTTTTATCACCGGCTAAGCCTATCACGGTCAAATAAAAAGGTGATGTATTTTTAACCACATAACCATTACTGACAGATTGTAACTCTAAATCTAAAGCCCAATTGGTTTTTGCCTTATCTAAAATTGCCTCTGGGCGATAGAATAATTTAATTCTTGACTGTAATGCGACCTGCATCACATTCGGTTTATCACTTTTAGGAGGGATCTCTCTTAAATTAAAGTAATAAACAGACTCTCTATCTTTCGGTAACTTAGATACATCCGTCGTCGAGATTCGAATCATACTTTTGACGTTTGGTTCCAAACGTTGAACCAATGGTGTTGCAATTAACGGCCCTGTTGTTAATTTATTACCATTTTTATCATCAATCCAAGCCTGAGCTAAATAGGGTAGAGTATCACTTTGATTCTCAATATTAATAACAACTGGATTAGAACTCCCTTCTACAATCGCTCTTGTTCTATCAAGAGAAACCGCGGCCATGCTGTTATGTGCTATAAATAATAGTGGAATTAACAATAATTTATATTTCATAAAAATTCTCTATTTCTCACAAATTAAAATAATTTGATTTACATTATCTAAGGTTGGTAAGGTCGTACTACATTGTGTTTGATTAGACCAGTTGATATTTAACTTTTCTTCTGATTGAACAGCTGTTAACCAAACTAATCCATTATCACTTACAATTCCGACCTCTCGCCCTTTTTCATTTAATACCTGAGAACCAAATGGTGGTGACCCTGAGTTATCAGACATTTTAATCGTTGCAAATAATTTAAACCCTTTATCTGCACTTATTTTTCTATATCCAATAGCGCCTTCCGTTAATGCGATATCATAAATTGTATTTGATGATTCAATATTATCGGGTAATTTACTCATATCCACATTGTAACTATTTTTATAATAGTTAGTCATGTTAGGAATAACGCCAATACCTAATCCATTCGTCACGGTTGTACCATTATTTAAAGGAACATCCGCAATATTATTTGTGTCTATCATTAACCTTGAGGCAGAAGAATATGATGAACTGTGTAAAGCTACACCATGTTGCGTCAATGTCACCCCACCATTGAGCCCTAAGCCTAAACTACTATCCCCTTTATCCGAGATAGACATATTACTATTGATAGATCCATAGCGTGTCGGTAAATCATACATTCCAGCAAGTGTACTTTGTTTTTTGGCATCTTTACCGTAACTTGTCGATGCACTTATATTATAGTAGTCATTATCATCTGTTAAATTAGACACTGAAATACGCGAATTATAAGTATCGTTATATTTCATTGTATCAAAAGTATAAAACTGCTTACCAAATGGTACAGAAAGCATTAAGCTAATTTGGTCATCATATTTATTTTGATAATAGCTTCTATTTGCTGACAGTGTAATACTTCCTCCCTGTAGTTTTAAGTAAGGAAGATTGATACTTTTACCTATATTAAGACCATATTGATGAGTTTGACCTCTATCCCAATATTGTTGCAATTGATAATTTAAATTTATATTAAACTCACCTAAGCGCTTAGAGAGCGTTATTTGATAACGTTCTTTTTCGCTATCAACAACCCTATCATCTCTTAAGTCTAAATATTGGGATAATGTATAGTATTTTCTATCCGTAAATCGATACCCTGCAAAAGTTAAGTCCATATCGTAGTCATCGAATGTTTTCGAGTAACTAACACTGTATGAATTACCTGAAGGACTATCATGGTCTAATTGTGCGAACGAACGCGTAATGTTCACCGAAAGTGCACCAAACCGATTCATAAAGCGACCAACACCTAATGAAACCTGTTGATAGCCTTGGCTAATATCTGTTGCACCGTTTAACGACCAATTATTATTTAAACCGTGAGAAGCCTCTGCTCTAAAAAAGAACACACCACGATATACCGAATGATCCACTTTTGTCGGTTGCCCCGCAGATACGTTATATCGCGTGGTGCCCGGACGCGTTAAATACGGTACATTCGAACTACTTACTGTAAATTGTTGCTCAGTACCATCCTGCTCAATAATTTTTACGTTAAGCTCACCACGCGTTCCACTGTTTAATGATTGAATCTTAAATGGCCCAGCGGGTACATTTCCATCGTACAAGACACGTCCGAGTTGTGTAATGACCACTCGCGCATTCGTTTTAGCTATACCTGTTATCTCTGGTGCATATCCACGTAACCTTGGTGGTAACATAGAATCATTAGTGAATAAGGATAATCCTGTAAATTTAATTGGCTCTAGAATTTGTGAGGGGGTTGTACTCTCACCAATCACTAGTTTTGAATCTAGGGCTTTTATGTTTCTATATAAATAAATGGCATTAAATAAAAAATTACGTATTGTCGATGTTTTACCATTGGAATTTTGTTTTTGATAATTACCATAGTATTCACTACGTAGGCGCCATGCACCCATATTGGCGCCAAGATATCCACTAATGGAAGCAATCTGATTCTTTAAGCTATCCCGATCACTATATTGATAGTTTGCATTATAATCTAATAACAACCCGCTGATCCCCTCATCCCACAATGATTTGGGTAACCAGTTATTATCCATATATTCGAGATATAATTGTGGGATATTCAGCGTCACAGTGCCTTCGGATAAATTAGGGACGACACTGACCCCTTTTAATGCCGAAAAATCAATACACGCCCCATCATTCCAATAGGTTAATTGGTCAATATACTTTTCTTTAATACCTAAGCTATTAATGTATGACTTATCAATGCACACATCACTGACAGAGGCATCTGTACTATCACCAATAATTTGAATAGGAACTGTAGACTGCGTCAATTGAGTACTATTTATAATGATGTTAAAGAAATAAGTTCCCGGTAGAATAAAATTAGGATTTTTAAATCTTGAGACGTCAATGTTCGCTTTATCTTCGCTATCAAGTATATCGGTATTAAACTCTACAGAGTAAGATACTTTAGTCAAACAAAGCATCGATACCATGAATATCGTTATTTTTTCTTTTGTTGATAACATCATAAATACTCATTAGATTAATAGTAATCGATATCAAATGTAATGATACTTGAGAATTCTCCTAATTGAGGCTTTAGCTTATCAACAACAATAACCTCAGATAAAAAGTCTAGTTGCTGTTCATTAATCGATTTTGTTTTCCCGGATATTCTTTTTAAGTTATAAATTGGGTAGTATTGATTAGGTTTAACAACATCGCTTCCACTTAATATATAAATAGCTAAACCATCGGCATCATTAAATTTAAAGCCATTAAAATTATTTGTTGCTGGACCCGTAAACTTTATTCGTACAGGTGATTTTTCATCATTAAAGTAAGAGTTTGATAATTGGCAATTCTTTAAAATTATTTTAAATGGTTTCTTTATCTTATTTTCTTCTAACTTGCTTAAGGCATAGGCACCAAAATCAATAATTTGGTCTTTACTCGTCAATTGAATTGAGCAACCAGAAGCGAGTATCTCTCCTTTTACTGTTGCCTGTCCCCAATTCATTGCAGCTAAGACTGGCATACTGAAAATAGGTGAGAATAACAGGGTAATAATCAGCAAGCTTTTCATAGTATTAATTTTTCAAATTATAGGCTCCTTCGCCTAATAGTGAAGGAGCCTGTATAACTTACTGGTATGCGATTTCGAAAGTAGAGATCGTTGAGAAATCACCTGCTGTTACAGCATTAGCACCCGCCTTCTTAACGAAAGCAGAATAAGTCAATGTATTATCACCATCACGTAGGTTCAGTGCCGCAGGAGTTCCAAAAGTAATATCTTTGATACCAACTGCAACATTTGCTGCGCTACCTGATGTTGCTAAAAGATTTTGACCTGCAATTTTGCTAACACCATCAAAAGTGATAGTTGCAGTCTTAGTAACTGTGATTGGGTTTTGTGGATCTGTATCGTCAATAGAAGTCAAAGAACAATTTTTCAGGTTCAATTCAAAATTTTTGTATTTTGAATCGCCTGCATTTAATTGGCTTAGAGATAGTTGGCCAAAATCAACAACCGTTGCTGTACCGCCTTGACCCGCATCTAGGTTACAAGGAGTATCACGAACTTCACCTTTAAAAGTCACGGTTCCTGAGTTAACATCTGCAAGTGAAGCGAAAGATGTGGTTAACATAGCCGCTGCTAATACAGCCATAGCTTTATTTAATTTCATACTATTTCCTATCAATGTTTTAAGTTTAATTATAAATTGAATAATAAAATTAAGACTATTTAATTACTCAACACAGATAAACATATCTGTATTAGAAAGCGTTTTAAATAAAACACTTTCTAATACATAAAAATTAGCGAAGTCCATCCCCATTAGCTATAAAGCTAAAAGGTTAATTTGGTATATTAGAAAGACAATACAGCTAAATTTAATTTAACTTTCACCTATACTATAAAGATTCTTTAAACAGAAATAGGCTATGACTTCATAGCATATAATCTTTTGGCGTTATATGACAATCATCAGACTTAAAGAATGACGAATATGAAATAAAGTCTAGCAATGACACATTCATCACTGATAGTATAAATGTAAAATCTGATAATGAGAGTGTATTATAACCTCTTTCATACCGTGATATTTGCTGTTGACTTACACCTATTAATTTACCAAGCTCTGCACCTGTTAACCCTTTTTTTATTCTAATCATTCTTATAAACTCACCAATTTCAGAGTTAATCACACCAAAATGTTCTTTTTCTTGTGAAACCATAAAACAATCTCTCTAGTGAAAGTATTTATCAAAATAAAAAAATGAAAACTTAAATAGAAATAAATCATTAGATAATTAAATACTCTTTATTTGCATGTAATCTAACTCTTATCTATATTCGATTAAAGAAGTTTATTTCGATCGAACAAACCACTTACGATAGGCAAAATCTATCAAGTGACGTAATTTGATCGGTGAATTAAATAATAATATAAATACAACTACTGGATTTTTACAACTAAGCAAATGATTAAAAAGACTTTTCGGATAATACACTTTAAATGATTACTTTATGTTTTAATAATCCCATTAAATTAATATCCGTATATTTACCTGCCATAATTAAAATAAATTGTTACATATGAAAACATTAAAAAATACGCATACTCCTTTTCCATGTTTTTAGCCAAAATAATTTTTTAGATAAAAACAAATTTAATAACATTATCGTAAATAAAATAATTAAAAGCAAAAACAACGAAAATGAGTTCCATTGTTTTTTATAATATTTAAAATTAAAAAATAAACATTTTAATTGTCTTTCTGATTATTTACCCCTACCACCAAAGCATTATCTACTAAAACATCTTGTATCTCACATATTGGCTTTTTGTAAATAAAGGTAAACTCCCTTTTCGTGTTAATTTTTAAAATGTTCCCTAAAAACCAACGCAAAATCATATCGAGAGTTGGTCATTTGAGAGTGAATAGTGAATTCCGTTACAAATAACCTTCAAATCGGTTACCTGCTCACGGATAACACACTCTTGCTAGGTGGCTTTTGTACGTGGCACTTAAACTGAAATGAGTTTACGGTGATTTGATATCTATCTTTAGACTAAAAATAATGAATGGATAAACGGTATCCTGCATCGGCCCACAATCAATATCAGAAAACGTTCTAACCTATCTAAAGGGCATTCTGTACCCTACCTAACACTGGATTATGTACGTTGTTCAGGCGCTCTTGGCGAGATTGTGAAACCGACGTTACCAAGAGGAAAAGATAACAAAAACTCAGGGAGCACTGGTTTTCATGAGCGACCTCCACTGATAGTTTTCTCCAGTCGAGTCTCAACTTCCCTTTAAGGCTAATGTTAGAAAATCTACGCCTGACTTTTGGGAGATAAAAAAAACCCAGCCTAAGCTGGGTTAACCACTCTAAAATCGACATAAAAATACTCTAAATCACGATTCTAATCGCTACTTATGACCCCAATGTAGCCTTTGCCCCTACCTAATTAGAAACGTGTTGAGTATAAAAGCATTAACAATCAATAACGTACCATAACTGACTTCAATTCAGTGTAGTATTCAATGAATGCACTACCAAACTCGCGACCAATGCCGGATGATTTGACTCCGCCAAAGGGCACTGCGGGATCAAGGAACGTATGCATATTGACCCAAACAGTCCCGGCTTCGATACGAGAAATCATTCGCATGGCCTTACTGAGATCATTGGTCCACAGACTTGCCGCTAAACCAAATGGTGTACTATTCATTTGTTCAATTAGCTCTTCTTCATCGTCATAGCTTAAGAAAGTGCCAATTGGACCAAATGTTTCCTCTTTCATTAATGCATCATTAGGGCTATTTGCACGAATAATCGTTGGTGGTACAAAGTAACCAGTACCAGCAATAGGCTGACCACCATAAATAATTTCATTACCTTCTTGGCGAGCTTTTTCAAATAGGCCTAAAATCTTTTCATAATGCGCTTTATTAGCTAGAGGCCCCATTTCCGTTGTTTCATCTAAAGGAGAGCCAATTTTGAATGTTGATAAACGCTGTTTTAACTCAGCAAGCACTTCTTCTATCAGTGATGATGGAATATAAAAACGTTCAGCTGCCGCGCAAATTTGTCCTTGGTTTAAATATCCCGCTTCAATAATCCCATCAACAATTTTGTTAACTGGCAAATCCGCGAGGAATGCTGCACCATTTTTTCCACCCAATTCTAAGGTAACACGGGTGAGCTTCCCTTCCATTGCAGCTCGACCAACAGCGAGGCCTGTCGGTACAGAGCCAGTAAAGGTCACTTTTGAACATAAATGATGGCTAATCAACGCTGGGCCAACTTCACGTCCCCCACCGTTAATAATATTAATCACACCGTCAGGAATGCCTGCTTCTTTGGCTAATTCAGCCACTCTCAGCATCGTTAATGGCGTAAATTCACTTGGCTTTAACACAATAGTACAGCCACAAGTCAGCGCCGCCGCCAGCTTCCAAATGGAAATCATAATAGAGAAGTTCCATGGAATAATCCCTGCAACCACACCAACAGGCTCACGTTGCGTGAAAGCTCGGTATTGTTCACCTTTAAATGACGGCAAAGAAACATTCAGCGTTTCACCGCTGATTTTGGTTGCCCAACCCGCGAAATAGCGTAAAAACTGTGCAGAAGAGCCAATTTCAAGGAAACGAGATAATTGAATGGTTTTTCCTGAACATAAACTTTCAAGCTGAGCCAGCTCTTCAAGATTTTTTTCGAGCAAGTCAGCTAAGCGATTTAGGCAATTACCTCTTTCCATTGGTGTGGTTTGCGCCCAAGCACCGCGGAAAGCAGCATAAGCGGCTTCCATTGCACTATCAACTTCAGCCTTAGTGCCTTCTTTCACTTTAGCGATAACTTGCTCTGTGGCGGGGTTAACGACGTCAAAGAAGGCATCCCCCTCACCGGAAACTGGCTGGCCGTTAATAAAATGTCCATGTTGGCGTTGTAAAAACGCACTTACTTCCGGTAATAGGGCTAAATTATTCATCGTTATCACTCCACTTTAAAAGTTAATTATGCATTTACACAAGCAAGGTAATGCTTAACAAAACGTTCAGCGGTGATCTCCCACAGGACTTCAGTGCCTTTAGCAGCAAACCAAGAGTCACCTTTATGGTATTCAACAGTTGTTCCGGTTTTTACATCGGTCAGTTTAACCGAACCTTCGTATACGGTAGCCATTTCATCAAATGGGTAAACCATTTTAAATTTACCTTTGGTACAGGCGAAAATACCGCAAGTTAAATTATCTGTTGGTTCACCATGAATCATCGCAACGCTTGCTTGCGGGTCACCTTCAACAACGACAGAGCCTAAGTTCGTAACACTGCCAATATTGAGTAATTCTGGTAGTGGCTTATTTAGTAATAATGGACTAATCATGACGTTACCTTTTTATAAATTAACAAGATGATACAGAAATACTTAGATTAGCGGCGCCCTTGCCAGTAACCCGAAGTTTGGTGAGCAATTTTCGCCAATGACACAATGACATTACGAAGTTTATCTTTACCAATAATATTGGCATGAGGAATGGAACTCATTAAGTCATAACGACTTGACCCTTCAACCATGCCTTCAGCAAGCACTTTACAAACGATCTGGCTCGGTGTTACACCAAAACCTGAGTAACCTTGCGCATAAAACACGTTTTTATGCTGTGGCAATGAGCCTATTTGTGGAAATAGGTTAGCACTACATGCCATCGGTCCACCCCATGCCAATTCGATTTTGACATCTTTCAAGTATGGAAAAATTTTCAGCATCAAATTGCGATTCCAAGCTTTTAAATCAGAAGGAATGTACTCAAGGAAATGGGTTGAACTGCCAAACAATAATCTGTTTTCTTTGGTCACACGATAGTAATCAATGACAGGACGAATATCGCTATAAGCACCACGAATAGGACTTATTCGTTCAATTAACTCTTCAGGTAGTTCTTCTGTCATTAATTGATAAGCATAGGTATTAATGGTTTTTGGATAAATCGTAGGTTCAAGGCCGTTAAGGAATGAGTCACAAGCCCACAACATTTTTTGAGCTCGCACCGTCCCCATTGCCGTACGCACAGTCACGGTGTTCCCATATTCGACATTAAGAACTTGGCTGTTTTCGAAAATTTTTGCACCGTAGACTTCACTAACCGCCTTCGCTTCACCTAACAGCAGATTCAACGAGTGAACATGACCACCGCCCATGTGCTTTATACCGCAAGTGTAGGCATCGGAACCGATGATCTGTTTCAGATCTGATCCTGCATAAAATTCAATTTCTTCCTCTGGATCAACGGCTTTAAAATCTTTTAACCAGCTACGTAGGGTTTTCTCTTGGCGTTTGTTACTACCTAAATAGGCATAACCACTGCAAAAATCGGCATCAATATTATATTTAGCGATACGGTCGCGCATGATCCCTGCACCCATATTGCTCAATTTAAAAATGGTCTCTAAGCCTTCTTTCCCTACATATTTTTTGATCGCATCAATATCATGGCCAATACCTGCCATCACTTGACCGCCGTTGCGCCCAGTTCCGCCATACCCCAAATAGCGCCCTTCTAAAATGGCAATATTAGTAATGCCCTTTTCACATAACTCAAGCGCTGTATGGATACCGGAAAACCCACCACCAATGATCACGACATCCACATCAAGATCTTCTTTTAATGTTGGAAAACGGAGATCATACTTTTTGGTAGCAGCATAATAAGTCAATGATTCTACTTGGTTATTCATAATGGATACCCTGTTTAGTATCTTTCGATAACCTTGATTATCTTAACCTTGAATTAACATTTACATAGCCCTTTAGGGACATTTGAAACATCAATTTAACATTTGTGACGCAGGTAGAATATTTAGATATAAACAACAAAATAAAAATTCAATATTTATATTTTTAAATCAATTGATTAAGTTTAGTTTTGATATTAATAATTTAAATTATCTAGTGCTATTTAGAGCCTAGTTTTTAACATAAACGATGACGATAAGAGGAATAATGATGATGGCTCATTAACAAGTTAAATAATTCAGCCTGTGAACGAATGTCTAACTTTTGATAAATGTTTTTGCGATGGTTTTTTACCGTACCTAAGCTAATAAATAGCGATTCAGCAATTTGCGGGGAGCCTTTACCTTCAAGGATCAACTCAACGACTTCACACTCTCTTGGCGTTAAACCAAAATGAGTCTGCATATCCGCTAAACGATAATGATGAGAAACATCATTCGGTGAAACTTCTTTATGCAGTTTCGCCATACTACGAATGATTTCAAAAGCTTCTTTTAGGGGGGCTTGGGTCGATTTTTCAGATAAAAACGGTTCATCTTCATTGCCAAAAAAGATACCTAGCTGCCTATCTGGGGTAATTTCTAGCAATAACCCAGCTTCATCACACCAGCCCGTTTTGCGGTAAAAATTGAGATAATAATCTGTATGATAGAAACCTTTCGGAGCCAATTCCCGTAATGTTAAAACTTGTGAACCGCCCCCTTTCTGTAACTCCTGATAGAAGGGATCCATAAGATAAGCGCCGCGCTGGTAGATACGGTTTACGCTATCACTATTACGTTTTTCCACTTTTGAAAGGAAACGCGGTGGGGCATTTTTTTCAAAGGAATAAACAATCGCATTATCAAAGGCGATAAATGATGATAGCCAAGATAATAAATTGGGATAAAACTGGTTGGTTGCAACAGAATCAATCACATCAGGTAGTTTATCCAGATAGTTTTCCATTCTGCCTCCAAAGTTATTAACTTATTAATAAGCTATTAGCTCTAAGCGATAAAATCATAACTCAAAGCCTATAAAAACCATATTATCCCTAGCAACTCAATTCTATTGTTATTAATATGTTAATTAAATCACACTATCGTCCAAAAGTATTAATAATTTGTTACCAACTATTTATCTCTATCCCTATAATTTCTAGGTGTATCAACAAAATTTCCCGCCTAAATTTTTTATGTTAATCATTTAATTAAAACGACTAACCTATTGAATTACTGCTATTGAGACTATGATTTATTATTTTATCCGCCATTCACTGTAGACTTACCGACTTTAGGAGAGAAAATGACACAAAAGAAAATCATTTTAGATTGTGATCCTGGCCATGATGATGCAATGGCAATCCTATTGGCCCTAGGACACCCTGATATCGATATACTGGCTATCACTACTGTCGTGGGTAATCAAACGTTAGAAAAAGTCACTCGTAACGCCTTAGCAATAACAGAATTCGCGGGGGCTAAACACATTCCTATTGCTGCCGGCTGCCATCGCCCATTAGTACGCAAGATCCAAAATGCTCCCGAAGTTCACGGCACAAGTGGATTGGATGGCACGCATCTTCCTGAATCGACGCTTCCTCTTGATCAACGTCATGCCGTGGATCTGATCATTGAAACATTAAAAGCTCATCCACCGAAAACGATCACTCTAGTGCCTATTGGTGGCCTAACGAACATTGCACTTGCTGTGAGAAAGGCGCCTGAAATCGTTGAACTCGTCAAAGAAGTTGTTTTGATGGGAGGTGGGTATCATACGGGTAACCGTTCTGCGGTTGCTGAATTTAATATCGCTATCGATCCTGAGGCTGCTCACATTGTGTTTAATGAGCACTGGCCCCTCACTATGGTTGGTTTGGATTTAACACATCAAGCAAGACCAACGGATAAAACCATGGCTGATATTGCCGCACTCAATACGCCAATCAGCCAGTTTGTCGTGGACTCACTGAACTTCTACACTGCCGGATATCGTCAACGCAGTGGTACCAATCAACACGCGCCAGTACATGATCTCTGCGCTGTTGCATATGTTATTGATCCCACATTAATTAAAACGCAAAAAGCCCCTGTGAATATTGAACTACAAGGCACATTAACCACCGGCATGACAGTCACTGATTTTCGACACCCACTGCCCAGTGATTGCCATACACAAGTCGCGACACAATTAGATAATGATGGCTTATGGAAATTATTCTTTGAATCCCTAAAACGTTTGTCTCATCAGTAAGTTAGTGCATCAACAAGGGGGAGTTTATATCGCTATCCCCCTTTAAATAATTATTTAGCGATGGCTTTTAGTTTGCTGTAGCGACGAATCAACCGCCATTTTAATTTTACCGTCGTTGCATGAGACCAAATCACGTTCCAATAACCTTTTTCAAAGAACATTCGTGTCATATCACGTTGGATTTCAGGTGACTGAATGGAAAGTAATGCTTGAGTGATGCCGAGGCCTTCTTTACCGACTTGCCACAAGCAGGAAGGGGCTTGTTTGACTTGTTCTGGGTAGCGCTTGTATATGTCGAGTAACATATCAATGATTTTCAAGTAAGTATTAATTTTGCGAACAGAGCGTTCATCCCCTGTCAGGGAATGAGAAACTGATTGGTTATGAATTAAATACTCATAATACTGTTCGTTGATAAATTGAACGCGCTTCGCCACCAGCAAGAGTTCCGTCGTCCAAGGAATATCCTGATGATGTAGCTTAGGTTCAAACGTGAAATTGTGTTGACGGATTAAATCTAAACGATAGAGATTTAACCATGTAACATGCAAAAACTTGCGTGAACTTAGGCCTATTTCTAACCATTCTGGGCCACTAATTATGCCAGTAGAAGGAACCTTATTAGGCGGGAAAATGGCCTTTGGTGCGTCTCCATTGGTATAAATATAAGTGCCATTACAGGTGGCTACATCCAAATCGCCGGCGAGCGCGATTTCCAACAGACGCCCGTACATATTCGGGCTAATTTCATCATCAATGTCAGGAAAAGTGATGTATTGCCCTACGGCTTGAGCCATCCCTGTATTACGAGCCACCGAAACGCCTTGGTTCTCTTGTGTGAGTAATTTAAAGCAGGCGAATTTAGCTTGATACTGGCGTATCACCTCTTCACTGTTATCTGTGGAGCCATCATTAACAACGATCAGCTCCCAATGACTTAAGTTTTGCGCGAGCAAGCTATCAAAAAAATGAGGAAGAAATTTTTCACCATTATAAACGGCAACAACAATACTCAAAACCGGCTGAGAAGACATGTAATAACCTTATTAAACCATTCCATTCGAAAGTGCCTCTATGGGTCACTTTCCGTCATTATTTGACTAAAAGTACAATATCCGACATCAATCTAAACCAGATAAGTTAGATGATTAGAGAGAAAATTGATCAGTAGGTTCCATTGTCATAAAAAATTCATAATTAAAAAGACACGACATTCCGTTTGACCATTTTCATGAATTTTCTCCAAATCAGATTTATTTACCTATCCAAAGATGAACTAATTATCGCAATATCAGCCTAATTAACATTAAATGCATCTTAAATTGGATAATTAAGGATCACTCTGTGGCAGGAAGTAGCTTACTTGCTTTACTCGATGACATTGCAGCTGTATTAGATGATGTCTCCGTCATGACAAAAATGGCCGCGAAAAAAACCTCTGGCGTGTTAGGTGACGATCTCGCGTTAAATGCCCAACAAGTGACGGGGGTACGAGCCGAACGAGAAATCCCTGTTGTATGGGCCGTGGCTAAAGGTTCATTTATCAATAAATTGATATTAGTTCCGCTTGCCTTACTGATTAGTGCATTTATTCCTTGGGCAGTCACACCACTCCTTATGATAGGTGGGGCTTATCTGTGCTTTGAAGGCGCAGAGAAACTGATGCATAAGTATCTGCATTCAAACCAAGACAGGAGCGAAAAAAGAGAACAACAAGCCACAATGTCACCCGAAGAGCTTGCCGCATTTGAAAAGAGTAAAATCAAAGGTGCGGTACGCACTGACTTCGTACTGTCTGCTGAGATTATAGCCATCACACTGGGTATTGTTTCGGCCACAACATTTATGAATCAAGTTATTGTTCTATCCATCATTGCGATTGTTATGACGGTAGGCGTGTATGGGCTAGTTGCGGGTATCGTAAAACTTGATGACCTCGGATTCTACTTGCAGAAAAAAAGGGCAAAATTATTAAGTCAGCTAGGTAAAGGCTTGATTTATGCGACGCCTTATTTGATGAAGACCTTATCCATTGTAGGTACCGCAGCGATGTTTATGGTTGGCGGTGGAATTCTGACTCATGGTATTAGCATTATCTATAATTGGATTGAAGAGTTAGCCTTAGCAGCCTCACTCACTCCAACTATAGGTTCAATCATGCAGTTCATCACGCCGCCTGTTGCAAACCTTATTTTCGGCTTGCTCGTGGGTATTGTTCTCGTCTTACTCATCACGTTAATTAAACAAGCTAAAAATCGTTTAACCGCTTAAAAGTAAAAAAACCCTATATCTTTGATATAGGGTCGCTATATTAGCAATATTTGTTGCCTACACAAGAACATGAAAGGGGGCTTTCAGTTATCTATCTGCCTATTTTTAATGGCGATTTCTTACTATTTGGTAACGACGCGAAATATATTCTATCGGCGCGCTCCAAATATGAACCAATCGGCAGAATGGGAACAATAAGAACAGTGTCATCCCTAAAACAAGGTGTAATTTAAAGACAATTCCAACACCGTCAAGGTATTGTGAAGCGCCCCAATGGAAAGTCACCACGGATTGTGCCCAGCCAACTAGCTTCAACATTTCACTCCCGTCCATATGTTGAGCAGAGAATGGAATGGTTAACAGACCCAAACAAACTTGTACAACCAATAAAGTTAAGATCATAATGTCGCCAAAAGACGATGTCGCTCTGACACGAGGGTTAGTTAAGCGACGCTTCAAGAGCATCGCTCCGCCCACGAGTACCATGACGCCACATATCCCACCACCCACCATTGCCATTAACTGTTTAACATGCATTGGTAAGAAGGATTCATACATCCAATGGGGCGTTAACATACCGAAAAAGTGCCCCACAAACACACCAATAATCCCTATATGAAACAGATTCGATGCTAAACGCATATTCTTCTTGTCGAGCATCTGGCTAGAACCCGCTCGCCAACTATATTGTCCATAGTCATAACGTAACCAACTACCAACAATAAACACAGTACCGGCGATATAGGGATAAATATCGAAGAAGAATTGATTGATAAAATTCATTTTTGAACTCCCGCATTATGGCCTGCATCAAGATTCAAATATTGAGGAACCACTGCATTCGCAAAACGTTGCTGATGAGCCGTCACTTCACTATTACAGCTTTTTTCATTAGCAAAGAATGTCACTTGCTCCTCTTCCCAAACAGCATCGAGTGCCTCAGGTGTATCATCACGTGCTTCCGCTGCTACTTGACCATGTAATTGACTCGTCTCTATCGTGCTATCAGAAAGGGAGAGCAATAAATCAAACAACAGACCAAATCGGCTTTGTCGCTGTTTCAATCTTTCCCCTAATAACGCCAGAATCGGGGCTATATCTTGCAAACCTTCACGTGTTTGCTCTGGTACTAAGATCGTCAGGTATTCTAAATAAATGGGTAAGTAGTCAGGCAACTCACGACTATTTAGCGCTAGACCTTGTTGCTGATACTGCGCCATCAAGTCAACCATGGCTTGGCCTCTATCACGTGACTCGCCATGCACATGTTCAAACAACAGTAAGGATGTGGCTCGCCCCCTATCAAACAATTCACAGTACTGTGCTTGCATATCTAAAAGATCTTCATTGAGATATTCACGAACAAACATCATCAATTGTATAGCCTGCGTAAACGGTAATTCATTTGCCTGTTCTAACGCTTCAATCAGTTCGTCACGATGTTGCCATAACACCTCAGTTGGATAATCAAGTAATCGAGAAATCACTTTTAATGAGATCATAGTGTCTTCTCCTGCGGTGTTTTTGGTGTCACATCTATCGCATCAATTCGGCGGCTGTTGAACAAATTCACTTTATTATCACTACCATGACAACCGTCACCGAAGCTAAAGCCGCATGCTTTTGCTTCAGGGAACGCTTCACGTGCTAACTCACGGTGACTCGATGGGATCACAAAGCGATCTTCATAGTTCGCTATCGCCAAATAACGATACATTTCTTGTGCCTGTGCTTCCGTTAATCCAACTTGTTCTAACGCACTGGTATCACACTGATTTTCGACCGTTTCGGCTCGTTTGTAATGTCGCATCGCCAACATACGTTTAAGCGCCAATAAAACAGGCTCAACATCCCCCGCCGTTAACAAATTGGCAAGGTACTGAACTGGGATACGTAAGCTTTCAACATCTGGCAATACGCCATTGCTCGCTAACATACCGGCATCTGCAACGGATTGAATGGGTGATAAAGGCGGCACATACCATACCATTGGTAAAGTTCGGTACTCAGGATGTAATGGCAAAGCAAGTTTCCATTCCATAGCCATTTTATACACGGGAGATTTCTGAGCGGCATCGATCACACTCAAAGGGATCCCTTGCTTTTGCGCTTCTTCAATCACCATCGGATCATGTGGATTAAGGAAAATATCCCGTTGACTTTGATACAAATCCGTTTCTTTTTCTGTACTTGCCGCAGCTTCAATTTTATCCGCATCATAAAGCAGCACGCCTAAATAGCGGATACGTCCAACGCAAGTTTCAGAACACACTGTTGGCATACCTGATTCGATACGTGGATAACAGAAAATACATTTTTCTGACTTACCACTCTTCCAGTTGAAATAGATTTTCTTATATGGACAGCCCGTTAAACACATCCGCCAGCCACGACATTTGTCTTGGTCGATCAAAACAATGCCGTCTTCTGAGCGTTTATAAATAGCCCCACTCGGACAGGTTGCAACACAGGCTGGATTCAAACAGTGTTCACATAAACGAGGCAAATACATCATGAAGGTATTTTCAAATTGCCCGTACATCTCTTTTTGTATATTGTCGAAGTTCTTGTCATGCGCACGTTGACTAAACTCACCACCAAGATCATCTTCCCAGTTTGGCCCCATATTCACATTACTCATACGCTGCCCAGTAATTAATGAGCGCGGACGAGCCGTGGGGATATGTTGACCCTCTTTGGCATTTTTTAGATGGCTATAGTCATAATCGAACGGCTCATAATAATCATCAAGAGCAGGTACATCTGGGTTTGCAAAAATCTTAGAGAGCACCCCGACTCGATTCCCCATTCGAGGAATTAATTTGCCTTTGATATTACGGATCCAGCCCCCTTTCCATTTATCCTGATCTTCCCAATTATGGGGGTAACCGATACCTGGCTTAGTTTCAACGTTATTAAACCAAGCATATTCAACACCTTCACGGCTAGTCCACACATTTTTACAGGTCACTGAACAAGTATGGCAGCCAATACATTTGTCGAGATTCAATACCATGCCGACTTGAGAACGAATTTTCATTATGCTTTCTCCTTTCCGCTCAGTGTCTGCTGATAGCCATCTTGCTCACCATCAAGCCAGTCAACCTGCTTCATTTTGCGCACTATCACGAACTCATCACGGTTAGAACCCACAGTACCGTAATAATTAAAGCTATAGGCCAGATGCCCATACCCACCAATCATATGAGTCGGTTTAGGGCAGACACGGGTTACAGAATTATGGATCCCCCCGCGTTGCGCAGTGATTTCTGATCCAGGTAGATTGATCAGTCTCTCTTGAGCGTGGTACATCATGATCATGCCGTCAGGAATACGCTGACTGACAACAGCTTTAGCGGTTAACGCGCCATTACTGTTGAAAGCTTCAACCCAATCATTGTCTTTAATCCCTAATTGACGAGCATCTTCCTCACTTAGCCACACAATAGGTCCGCCTCGACCCAGCGTTAACATCAACAAATTATCGCTATAAGTTGAATGGATCCCCCATTTTTGGTGCGGTGTTAAAAAGTTCAGCGCTTTTTCTGGGAAACCATTCGGTTTTTTTCCCATTAAAGGTTGAGCTGCACGCGTATCAATCGGTGGGCGATAGACCACAAGACTTTCACCAAAGGCTCTCATCCATTCATGGTCTTGATACAATTGCTGACGGCCACTTAAAGTACGCCAAGGGATCATTTCGTGAACGTTGGTATAACACGCATTGTAAGACACATGCTCATCTTCCAAACCAGACCATGTTGGACTAGAAATGATCTTACGTGGCTGTGCGACAATATCGCGGAAACGGATTTTTTCATCTTCTTTATAGCGGGCTAAGTGAGTATGGTCACGTCCAGTCACTTTTCCTAACGCATCCCATGCTTTAACGGCAACCTGACCATTCGTTTCTGGTGCTAAAGTTAGGATCACTTCAGCGGCATCAATTGCCGTGTCGATCTTCGGCCGCCCTTGATTAGCCCCGCTTGGTTGAGTTTTATTCAGTTTTTTCAGGAAATCGACTTCATCTTGTGTATTCCAACTGATCCCTTTACCACCATTACCCAGTTTATCCATTAGAGGGCCTAATGATGTGTAACGTGCATAAATAGATGGATAATCACGTTCGACCATCATAAGATGCGGCGCGGTTTTTCCTGGGATCAACTCACATTGACCTTTTTTCCAGTCACGCACATCAAAAGGTTGTCCCATTTCAGCGGCGCTATCGTGTTGAATAGGCAATGTCACAATATCGGTTTCTTTGCCTAAATGACCAACACACACCTCAGAGAATGCTTTAGCAATCCCTTTATAGATCTCCCAGTCACTCTTAGATTCCCAAGCGGGATCAACTGCTGCGGATAATGGATGAATAAAAGGATGCATATCCGAGGTATTCATATCATCTTTTTCATACCACGTAGCTGTTGGTAAAACGACATCCGAGAATAAACAGGTACTAGACATTCTAAAATCTAGCGTGACCACTAAGTCGACTTTCCCTTCCGCTGCTTGATCAACCCATTCAACTTCTTCTGGCTTCACGCCACCTTGCTGCCCTAAATCAAGCCCTTGAATACCATTTTCAGTACCTAATAAATATTTCAATAAATATTCATGCCCTTTACCGGCAGAGCCTAAAAGATTAGAGCGCCAAATAAATAAGTTACGCGGGAAGTTTTGTGGATTATCAGGCTGCTCGGCAGCAAAACGAATGTTCCCTGCTTTAAGCTGCTTCACGGTATAATCCACCGCCGACAATCCCTCTTGTTCAGCTTTTTTCGCGATAGTGAGCGGGTTAATACCTAATTGTGGGGCAGAGGGTAACCATCCCATACGCTCCGCACGCACATTCAAATCAATCAGGCTGCCACTAAACGCTTTTTTCTCCGCGAGTGGTGATAATAGCTCTTCGGTACTAACCGTTTCATAACGCCATTGGCTAGAGTGATTGTAGAAAAATGAGGTACTATTCATATGGCGAGGTGGGCGCTGCCAATCTAAACCAAAGGCAAGAGGTAACCAACCTGTTTGTGGGCGTAATTTTTCTTGGCCGACATAATGAGACCAACCACCGCCGCTTTGCCCAATACAACCACAAAATACCAACATGTTGATAATCGCTCGATAGGTCATATCCATGTGATACCAGTGATTGATACCCGCTCCAACAATCACCATTGAACGGCCATGGGTTTTTTCGGCTGTTTCTGCAAATTCACGCGCTATACGGATGATATTTTGGCGACTCACGCCTGTCACCTTCTCCGCCCAAGCAGGTGAATATGCTTTCATATCATCGTAATCGACTGCACAATTTTCATCACCAAAGCCACGGTCAATACCATAGTTAGCAAGCAGTAAATCATAAACGCTGGTGACCAATACTTCTTTACCATCCGCAAGTTGAATACGTTTGGCAGGCAATTTATGCAGCAGGATGTCTTTCAGTTCAACATGTTGAAAATATTCGCTTTCTAAGCCACCAAAGTACGGAAAACCAACCTCAACTATCTCGTCATAGGTCTCAGAAAGGCTCAGTTGCATTTTAAACTCAGCCCCATCCTTCGCATTACGAGGTTCAAGATTCCATTTGCGACTTTCATCCCAACGAAAGCCCATCGAACCTTGTGGTACGCACAGTTTTCCTGTTGCTTCATCAATCGCGATCGTTTTCCACTCAGCGTTTTTTTCTTCGCCTAAAGACCCCACTAAATCCGCTGCACGCAACATTCTACCACCAGCATAGCTCCCATCTTCACGCTCATCCAACATCACTAACATTGGCATATCGGTGTAAGTTCGGACATATTCACGGAAGTATTCAGCTTGACGGTCCACATGGAATTCTTTCAGGATGACATGGCCCATCGCCATCGCCATTGCACTGTCAGTACCCTGTTTAGGGTTCAACCAGTGGTCACATAATTTAGCGATCTCAGCATAGTCTGGGGTAACGGCGACAGTTTTTGTGCCCTTATAGCGCACTTCAGCAAAGAAATGGGCGTCTGGTGTCCGTGTTTGAGGTACGTTAGAACCCCATGCAATGATGTAAGAGGAGTTATACCAATCTGCTGACTCTGGAACATCGGTCTGTTCACCCCAAGTCATCGGAGACGCTGGAGGTAAATCACAATACCAGTCATAAAAACTCAGGCAAGCACCACCAATTAACGATAAATACCTCGCCCCTGATGCATAAGAAACCATCGACATCGCTGGTATAGGTGAAAAACCAATAATACGGTCGGGGCCAAACTCCTTAATCGTGGTTACATTAGCGGCGGCAATCAGTTCATTCACCTCTTGCCAGCTTGAACGAACAAAACCACCACGTCCGCGCGCTTGCTTATAGCTTTTAGCTTTTTGCGGATCATTAATAATAGAAGACCAAGCCGCGACTGGATCCTGATGTTCCGCTTTCGCTTCACGCCATAACTTTAATAGACGTTTGCGCACCATCGGGTATTTCACACGATTAGCACTATACAGATACCATGAGTAACTTGCCCCACGAGGGCACCCTCTTGGCTCATGATCAGGCAAATCAGGTCGTGTACGCGGGTAATCTGTCTGTTGAGTTTCCCATGTTACCAAGCCATTTTTAACATATATCTTCCAACTGCATGACCCTGTACAGTTAACACCATGCGTGGAACGCACGACTTTATCGTGCTGCCAACGGCTACGGTAACCATTTTCCCAATCGCGGTTAACATTCAGCTCTTGTCCATGATCACCTGAAAATGTTTCGCCAAGTTGCTTAAAATAACGAAATCGGTCTAAAAATTTGCTCATTCGGATTGCCTCCAAAGAGACGCCGGCAGGCGCCGTACATTGCTAAAATCGTCTTTATTGATTGTTATTATTTGTGTTTACGTCCATAAACTAACCATGTGATGAACACACAGGAGACATAAAACACGAAGAAAACTTTCATCGCACCGGCAGGTGAACCCGTCAGTGTTAAAGAAGTCCCAAAAGCCTTAGGAATAAAAAAGCCACCAATCGCGCCAATGGCTGAAATAAAACCTAATGCAGCAGCACTTTCTGTCACGGCTTGTTTTTGAGCCTCTTCTTCTGTTGCTCCTAGCGCGTATGCGCGGTCAATGGTTAATTTACGAAATACAACCGCGATCATTTGGAAAGTCGAACCGCTACCCAACCCTGCCGTCAAAAACAGCACCATAAACACAGCATAAAATGCGATAAACGACCCACCTTGGCCTTGTTCAGGCAAGGTGAAAAACAGTAATCCCGAAAAAATCGCCATTATAATAAAGTTGATAATAGTGACTTTTACGCCACCGAAACGATCGGACAACATGCCCCCCGCTGGACGAGCAAGCGCACCAAGTAAAGGGCCAAAGAAAGCAAATTGTAAGATGACGACATCAGGGAATTGCGTCTTAGAAAGCATCGCAAAACCGGCTGAAAAACCGATAAAAGAACCAAAGGTTGCGAGATAGAGAAAACTGAGTATCCAGAGATGGCAACGTTTTAATACAGGAAGCTGAGCCTTTAACGATGCGCGGTTCGCGGCTAAGTCGTTCATGCCAAACCAAGCCATGACGGTGAAAAACAGCAGAAAAGGCACCCAGATCCATGCTGCATTTTCTAACCATAATACCGAGCCATCTGCTTGTGGTGTACCTGTTCCCCCCATAAAGGAGAACACGCCGATCCCGACAATAAAAGGAGCCACTAGCTGCATGACACTAACCCCTAAATTACCGAGGCCACCATTAAGTCCAAGAGCGCCACCTTGGCGGGCTTTAGGAAAGAAAAAGCTAATGTTTGCCATGCTAGAAGCAAAGTTTGCCCCAGCAAAACCACATAGCAGTGAAATAATGACGAAAACACTATAAGGTGTAGCCGGATTTTGAACCGCAAATCCTAACCAGATACAAGGAATAACAAGAAAAATAGTACTGATTGCAGTCCAACGACGACCACCAAAAATAGGTATTACAAATGAATAAGGCACACGTAAAAGAGCACCGGAAACGGAAGGAAGCGCTGTTAATAAAAACAATTGGTCTGTAGTGAAATTAAAACCGACTTTATTTAGATTAACGGCTACTGCACTAAATAACATCCATACGCAAAAAGCGAGTAATAAACAAGGAATCGAAATCCATAAATTTCGATTGGCAATTCGCTGTCCTGTTTTCTGCCAAAACTGAGTATCTTCAGGATGCCAATCCTGAATAATTGCACCTGACTGTTTTGTCTGTGTATTAACATTTTCTTGTTGAGACATAACTCACCCCAATAAATCGCATTTCTGAGGTCAGTTTGTGTCCATTTAGCATCCATCAGACTGATCTAAATCAAGAGACACTCAAGTTAAATTTTGCACACTATATAAACAACCCCCTAGAGAGGTATTAGAGGTATATTTAGTTAACTCTATCAATATTAAAGATAAAAATAGATTTATATAAATTACTTTTATCCAGATATTTGCGCTATCCTATAGGAAGGAAATTTAGAGTTAACCCTGAAGTGGTATATGTAAATTGACGCAATCTCTGAACAATATAATCATTATGAAAAGTAGATTGCGAGGTTATTTTGAAGGAAGTGAATATGCCGGCATTTCATCGTCGATTTTCGATCATCAACCAAGTTATTGGGCTGATGCTACTTATTGCCGTGCTGGGTATTATTGGCATGACGATTTCAAATCGTATGATTATTAGTGTACAAGGTAATGCGCATGCGATTAATAAATCAGGTTCGCTTCGCATGCAAAGTTACCGCTTACTCTCTTTAATTCCCTTAAATAATCACTCTGAAGAATACCTTAACGCTCTAGAAAATGATTTATCTAGCCCAGAATTAACACAAGTCATCAAATCTGAAGATTTAACCACTCAGTTTTCAGAATTATATGACTTTTGGCTACACACTTTGCGTCCCGCCCTAAATAAAGCGCTCACTCCCAATGATGCTCGATATGAGGTCATTGCCTTTGTTAATATGCTTGATGAGCTTGTTCATAATATCGATGAAAAAACAGAAAGAAAAATTGCTTATGTGGCGATGACACAAATGATCTTTATTGGCTTAGTCTTTTTATTATTAATGGCCACTATTTGGCACTTAAGACGCAAAATTTATTATCCATGGATGAAGCTACTCACAATGGCGAATGCGATTGGACAAAAAGATTTTAGCCAACGCTATCCAAATAACAATAAACAAGATGAATTGAATGCATTAGGGCTGACATTAAACCAAATGTCAGATGAATTAGCACAAAGCTATCATCAACTTGAACAGAGAGTTACCGAAAAAACAGCAGACTTACGTAATAAAAACCAAGTACTGTCTTACCTTTACCAATCAAACCAAATACTTCATTCCGCAGAACCTCTCGACATTCGACTAGGCAGAGTACTCAGTGAACTTAAAGATATCACAATATTAAAAAATTTGAGTTTAAGGCTCTATGAAGATAGCAATGAAACCTACTTTCATGAAATTTGCAGCTCATCAAACAGCGCTCACTCTGAAGATACATTGTCTAATCCAAAAGATAACCTTTATCATCCTAAGACGTTATCATGGGAGCTCTCTGATAATATTCACCGCTATGGTGTCATCGTGGCCGAAATTGAAGCAAATGAGACGCTTTCTGACGAACAGAATAATTTAGTTCTCATGCTCGTAAAACAAATATCAGGCATGCTAGCGATGGAACATCAAATTGAACAACAGCAGCAGCTATTAATAATGGATGAACGCTCTGCTATTGCAAGAGAACTACATGATTCGATAGCGCAATCACTTTCTTGTCTAAAAATGCAAATTAGCTATCTACAAATGCAGCCAGAGTCGCTACCTGAAAAACATCAACAATTGCTGAGTGAAATGCGAAATGAAATTAATACTGCATACAGCCAGCTTAGAGAATTATTAACGACATTCCGATTAAAGCTCACTGAACCTGGGCTACTCCCATCATTAGAAAATACCATCAATGAATTTAGTCAAAAAATGGGCTTTCCTGTTTTATTAAATTACCACCTGCCAGCGAAGAGTATTTCGCCACACCAATCTATTCATATTATACAGATAATCCGAGAAGCACTGAGTAATATTCTTAAGCACGCTCATGCAAACTGGGCACAAGTCACCCTTCAACAAGATTCGGGAATTGTCACGATTTCAATCGAAGATAATGGTGAAGGAATAGGCCCTACACCCGATAAACAAAACCATTACGGTTTAATTATTATGAGAGAGAGGGCACTTAGCCTTAATGGTAAATGTGACATAATTCCGAGAGCACAAGGTGGAACAATCGTTAAAGTCACATTCTCTTTACCTGTAGCTTAATTATTTTGGAGTAACGCAATTCATGGAAAATACAAACACAACAAGCGAAAAATCAACGATTTTACTCATTGATGACCACCCGATGTTAAGAAATGGCGTCAAACAATTAATTAGCCTAGAACCCTCATTATGTGTAGTTGGTGAGGCAGGTGATGGAGCCACAGGAATAAAAATCGCTGAAGAACAAGATCCAGACCTTATTCTTCTCGACTTAAATATGCCAGGCATGAATGGATTTGAAACCCTTGATGAGCTGAGAAAACGCGAATTATCAGGTAGAATTATTCTTTTTACTGTATCTAATTATGGTGAAGACCTCGTAAGTGCCTTAAAACGCGGTGCAGATGGCTACCTGCTAAAAGATATGGAACCCGAAGAGTTAATCGTGGCGCTTAAAGAAGCCGCGAGTGGTAAAATGGTAGTGAGCCCTGCATTAACATCTGTATTAGCGGAATCCCTCAGAGATAATCGTCCACAAACTGAAAATAATCTACTGTCGTTAACCCCCCGAGAAACGAATATACTAGACCTTATTTCACAAGGCCTCTCAAACAAAATGATCGCACGTAAACTCGATATTGCTGAAAGTACTGTCAAAGTTCACGTAAAACATTTACTCAAAAAATTAAATCTCAAATCACGTGTTGAGGCTGCGGTATGGGTACTTCAGCAAAAATAGTGAGTATCAACACACAACAACCAAACACTGCATATTTAATTTCACAGGAATTCCTAGACGCATATAACAACTATGCGACTAGGATTCTATCAATCAATTAAAAGGCTCAAATCTACAAGCCATACGCATTAAACTATAATATGATCATCAGTCCCACAATTTACTCAATATCTAAGACTAACTAATGGAAGAAAATATCATTCTTGTTGATGAGCAAGATACCCCTATAGGCAGTATGCCGAAGTTATTAGCGCATCAACTGGGTAAATTACACCGCGCATTTTCAGTTTTTATTTTCAATGCTAAAGGTGAACTACTCATTCAGCAACGTGCCGCTCATAAATACCATTCAGCAGGACAGTGGGCAAATAGTTGTTGTAGTCACCCTCATCCAAAAGAAGAAACACTGGCAGCAGCGAAACGTCGATTAATGGAAGAACTTGGATTTACCACAGATATTTCTCCGGTTGGACATTTTATTTACCATGCCCAAGTCACTGGCGATTTAATTGAACATGAGTATGACCACCTATTCGTTGGTCAATATGACGGCATTGTTAAACCTAACCCAAATGAAGTTTCTGCGATCCGCTGGATCTTACCTTCTGACTTACAACAAGAGATAAAAACTAACCCAGAGCATTTCACTCCATGGTTTAAATTGATTATCAATCAATATCCATTGCTTAAATTTAATTAATCCATCGCTAGCGTCAGATATACCATTTCAATCAATAATAACTGACAAGTCATCAATTCATAATGAGTCATTCTGCTTTCTCATGAAATTAACATCTCATTCTAGGATGAGTAAGCTGAGGTTTACGCCTTTTCACTACGGCTCATTCATAATATCAGTATTACCGTTAGCCCTTACCAACTCACTTGTACAACCCACCGAATCACAATACCAAGTCGTTCTACGCCATTGTTGACCCGTTCCATTTTTGCCATAGCTTAGCCAATATTCATTACGCCTCAAATACAGAATGTTTTACATTATTAGTGAGCAGTTGTGTTGAATAGCCTCTACTTCTCCCCTGACAATCTCGTAAGCTAATGCCTATAAACGACGAAGGAATATTTAGCATGGGCGAATGACTGGATAGAAAGATGGCAGGAAGGAGTGAGACTCGATGCTGTAGCGAATGATAAATAGCAATTCAATAGCAGTAAAATGTAAGCGGCCAATCATCACACATGCAACTCTACACCTATATCTCGTATGCGAACCAGCACTCATAAAGGATGCGTGACTCGTTTATCGCTAACCGATATAGCAAGTAGGAATGGCATAAGATCAATAAACTGAATGATTTTTACTTTATGAGTTGATTTTATTGATATTATTAGTTGTCGTATTTTAATAAAAGATGAAGAAAAAAACGCTTTAAACGACTGATTCATTCTTTAAATTAATTAATTTTCAAAAATTTAATTGTTAAAGTGTTAAAACTTACTTATAGATCGCTAAATTATTATCGATACTCAATAAATATTCGTCTCCTTCTATTATGGTCAGAATAATAAAAAACCATCCTTAACAAGAATGAGCTAAAGGTCGTCAATGACCTCTACCGCTATTTGACTCTCCCCTAACAGCCTCTGAGGCCAGAGCTTATAAGCTAGCGAGTTATTTACCTATAAGTTGATGAGATGGATATCGAGTACTCAGTATGATAAAGCGATCTAAACCATTATGTTCCATTATGTTATTTAGATACCGATTGCGATTCATAAAAATAAACACCAGTCATCCTATAAAATGGTCTCAACCATGAAAATAAGTCGAATAGTGAGCCATTCCTTTATCTCTACTCAATGTATTGGCCATCAATATGCGGTTCGCTGGTGCAGGATTGGTGAGGAAGTGCCGTGGATGGGGTTGGTGGTGACAGTAAGGCAGAAGGATGATAAAACGGTATCACATCCCCCAAACGCAAAAAAGCCACCCATCGGGTGGCTTTCTCACTAATTTGATGTCTGGCAGTTCCCTACTCTCACATGGGGAGACCCCACACTACCATCGGCGCTACGGCGTTTCACTGCTGAGTTCGGCATGGGGTCAGGTGGGACCACCGCGCTATTGCCGCCAGACAAATTCGGTTTTCGTTCCCGTCGGCTTACACCAACCAGAACAGCAATCTTGAACAAGCTAATTTCTCGCACTCTGCGTGCGCTTCACAACGTTCTCTCTAAAACACCTTCGGTGTTGTCAGGTTAAGCCTCACGGTTCATTAGTACTGGTTAGCTCAACGTATCGCTACGCTTACACACCCAGCCTATCAACGTCTTAGTCTTAAACGTTCCTTTAGGACCCTTAAAGAGTCAGGGAAGACTCATCTCAAGGCAAGTTTCCCGCTTAGATGCTTTCAGCGGTTATCTCTTCCGCACTTAGCTACCGGGCAGTGCCATTGGCATGACAACCCGAACACCAGTGGTGCGTCCACTCCGGTCCTCTCGTACTAGGAGCAGCCCCTTTCAATCTTCCAACGCCCACGGCAGATAGGGACCGAACTGTCTCACGACGTTCTAAACCCAGCTCGCGTACCACTTTAAATGGCGAACAGCCATACCCTTGGGACCTACTTCAGCCCCAGGATGTGATGAGCCGACATCGAGGTGCCAAACACCGCCGTCGATATGAACTCTTGGGCGGTATCAGCCTGTTATCCCCGGAGTACCTTTTATCCGTTGAGCGATGGCCCTTCCATTCAGAACCACCGGATCACTAAGACCTACTTTCGTACCTGCTCGAGCCGTCACTCTCGCAGTCAAGCTGGCTTATGCCTTTGCACTAACCGCATGATGTCCGACCATGCTTAGCCAACCTTCGTGCTCCTCCGTTACTCTTTGGGAGGAGACCGCCCCAGTCAAACTACCCACCAGACACTGTCCGCACCCCAGATGATGGGGCCACGTTAGAACATCAAACATTAAAGGGTGGTATTTCAAGGTTGGCTCCATGCAGACTGGCGTCCACACTTCAAAGCCTCCCACCTATCCTACACATCAAGGCTCAATGTTCAGTGTCAAGCTATAGTAAAGGTTCACGGGGTCTTTCCGTCTTGCCGCGGGTACACTGCATCTTCACAGCGAGTTCAATTTCACTGAGTCTCGGGTGGAGACAGCCTGGCCATCATTACGCCATTCGTGCAGGTCGGAACTTACCCGACAAGGAATTTCGCTACCTTAGGACCGTTATAGTTACGGCCGCCGTTTACTGGGGCTTCGATCAAGAGCTTCTCCTTACGGATAACCCCATCAATTAACCTTCCAGCACCGGGCAGGCGTCACACCGTATACGTCCACTTTCGTGTTTGCACAGTGCTGTGTTTTTAATAAACAGTTGCAGCCAGCTGGTATCTGCGACTGGCTTCAGCTCCATCCGCGAGGGACTTCACCTAGCGCCAGCGTGCCTTCTCCCGAAGTTACGGCACCATTTTGCCTAGTTCCTTCACCCGAGTTCTCTCAAGCGCCTGAGTATTCTCTACCTGACCACCTGTGTCGGTTTGGGGTACGATTAATGATAATCTAGAGCTTAGAGGCTTTTCCTGGAAGCGGGGCATGAGCTACTTCGCCACCGTAGTGACTCGTCATCAGACCTCAGCATGTAGTGAACCGGATTTGCCTAATTCACCTGCCTACATCCTTAAACCGGGACAACCGTCGCCCGGCCAGCCTAGCCTTCTCCGTCCCCCCATCGCAATTATCACCAGTACAGGAATATTAACCTGTTTCCCATCGACTACGCATTTCTGCCTCGCCTTAGGGGTCGACTCACCCTGCCCCGATTAACGTTGGACAGGAACCCTTGGTCTTCCGGCGTGCGGGTTTTTCACCCGCATTATCGTTACTTATGTCAGCATTCGCACTTCTGATACCTCCAGCATGCCTCGCAGCACACCTTCACAGGCTTACAGAACGCTCCCCTACCCAACAACATTTACATGTCGCTGCCGCAGCTTCGGTGCATGGTTTAGCCCCGTTACATCTTCCGCGCAGGCCGACTCGACCAGTGAGCTATTACGCTTTCTTTAAATGATGGCTGCTTCTAAGCCAACATCCTGGCTGTCTGAGCCTTCCCACTTCGTTTCCCACTTAACCATGACTTTGGGACCTTAGCTGGCGGTCTGGGTTGTTTCCCTCTTCACGACGAACGTTAGCACCCGCCGTGTGTCTCCCGTGATAACATTCTTCGGTATTCGTAGTTTGCATCGGGTTGGTAAGTCGGGATGACCCCCTAGCCGAAACAGTGCTCTACCCCCGAAGATGAGTTCACGAGGCGCTACCTAAATAGCTTTCGGGGAGAACCAGCTATCTCCCGGTTTGATTGGCCTTTCACCCCCAGCCACAAGTCATCCGCTAATTTTTCAACATTAGTCGGTTCGGTCCTCCAGTTAGTGTTACCCAACCTTCAACCTGCCCATGGCTAGATCACCGGGTTTCGGGTCTATACCCTGCAACTTAATCGCCCAGTTAAGACTCGGTTTCCCTACGGCTCCCCTATACGGTTAACCTTGCTACAGAATATAAGTCGCTGACCCATTATACAAAAGGTACGCAGTCACACCTAAAAGGTGCTCCCACTGCTTGTACGTACACGGTTTCAGGTTCTATTTCACTCCCCTCGCCGGGGTTCTTTTCGCCTTTCCCTCACGGTACTGGTTCACTATCGGTCAATCAGGAGTATTTAGCCTTGGAGGATGGTCCCCCCATATTCAGACAGGATAACACGTGTCCCGCCCTACTCGTCGAGTTCACAACACCAACACCTTCGGATACGGGGCTATCACCCTTTACTGCCGGACTTTCCAGACCGTTCTCCTGATGCTGATGCTGATTAAGACTCTGGGCTGCTCCCCGTTCGCTCGCCGCTACTAGGGGAATCTCGGTTGATTTCTTTTCCTCGAGGTACTGAGATGTTTCAGTTCCCTCGGTTCGCCTCGTTTGACTATGGATTCATCAAACGATAGTGCAACGAATTGCACTGGGTTTCCCCATTCGGACATCGTCGGCTATAGCGGTTCATATCACCTTACCGACGCTTTTCGCAGATTAGCACGTCCTTCATCGCCTCTGATTGCCTAGGCATCCACCGTGTACGCTTAGTCGCTTAACCTCACAACCCGAAATTGTTTCAACGATCACCTAACTGTCATGGCTGTGCGTGGTGAAATTCTTTGTTGCGCGGTGCTCGTCATGCTCACGTACCGATGTACGCTGCGCTGACTGCGCTCCTACGCCGTGAATTTCACACTGCTCGCTCATGCCACTCGTTTGAATGACCGAAAATTTCAGGTTTGAAATTTTGAGAGACTCTCACATTGTTTAAGCGATAAACAATGTGCGTTGTTTCAATTTTCAGCTTGTTCCAGATTGTTAAAGAGCATAATTATTCGCAATAGACTATAACTAATCTATTCTGAATAATTCAAAAGTATTATGGTGGAGCTAAGCGGGATCGAACCGCTGACCTCCTGCGTGCAAGGCAGGCGCTCTCCCAGCTGAGCTATAGCCCCATAACAGGTTTAACAGTATCGTCTTTTCTTTAATCAAGAAATTAAAAGCCAAATCGAATTTAGACAAGGCATAACTTGGCGACGTTTACGCGGGTAAACGAGCTAAGTTATAACGCAGTATTAATTCGATTTTGGTAGGCCTGAGTGGACTTGAACCACCGACCTCACCCTTATCAGGGGTGCGCTCTAACCACCTGAGCTACAAGCCTATTGATACCGTTGACTCTATTTCATCAGACAATCTGTGTGAACACTTCACAAAACACTTCAATGGTAAGGAGGTGATCCAACCGCAGGTTCCCCTACGGTTACCTTGTTACGACTTCACCCCAGTCATGGATCACAAAGTGGTAAGCGCCCTCCCGAAGGTTAAGCTACCTACTTCTTTTGCAACCCACTCCCATGGTGTGACGGGCGGTGTGTACAAGGCCCGGGAACGTATTCACCGTAGCATTCTGATCTACGATTACTAGCGATTCCGACTTCATGGAGTCGAGTTGCAGACTCCAATCCGGACTACGACGTACTTTATGAGTTCCGCTTGCTCTCGCGAGGTCGCTTCTCTTTGTATACGCCATTGTAGCACGTGTGTAGCCCTACTCGTAAGGGCCATGATGACTTGACGTCATCCCCACCTTCCTCCGGTTTATCACCGGCAGTCTCCTTTGAGTTCCCGACCGAATCGCTGGCAACAAAGGATAAGGGTTGCGCTCGTTGCGGGACTTAACCCAACATTTCACAACACGAGCTGACGACAGCCATGCAGCACCTGTCTCAGAGTTCCCGAAGGCACCAAAGCATCTCTGCTAAGTTCTCTGGATGTCAAGAGTAGGTAAGGTTCTTCGCGTTGCATCGAATTAAACCACATGCTCCACCGCTTGTGCGGGCCCCCGTCAATTCATTTGAGTTTTAACCTTGCGGCCGTACTCCCCAGGCGGTCGATTTAACGCGTTAGCTCCGGAAGCCACGCCTCAAGGGCACAACCTCCAAATCGACATCGTTTACAGCGTGGACTACCAGGGTATCTAATCCTGTTTGCTCCCCACGCTTTCGCACCTGAGCGTCAGTCTTTGTCCAGGGGGCCGCCTTCGCCACCGGTATTCCTCCACATCTCTACGCATTTCACCGCTACACATGGAATTCTACCCCCCTCTACAAGACTCTAGCTGACCAGTCTTAGATGCCATTCCCAGGTTAAGCCCGGGGATTTCACATCTAACTTAATCAACCGCCTGCGTGCGCTTTACGCCCAGTAATTCCGATTAACGCTTGCACCCTCCGTATTACCGCGGCTGCTGGCACGGAGTTAGCCGGTGCTTCTTCTGTCGGTAACGTCAATCGTTGATGATATTAGCATCAACGCCTTCCTCCCGACTGAAAGTACTTTACAACCCTAGGGCCTTCTTCATACACGCGGCATGGCTGCATCAGGCTTGCGCCCATTGTGCAATATTCCCCACTGCTGCCTCCCGTAGGAGTCTGGGCCGTGTCTCAGTCCCAGTGTGGCTGATCATCCTCTCAGACCAGCTAGGGATCGTCGCCTAGGTGAGCCATTACCCCACCTACTAGCTAATCCCATATGGGTTCATCCGATAGCGCAAGGCCCGAAGGTCCCCTGCTTTGCTCCTTAGAGATTATGCGGTATTAGCCACCGTTTCCAGTAGTTATCCCCCTCTATCGGGCAGATCCCCATACATTACTCACCCGTCCGCCGCTCGTCAGCGGGAAGCAAGCTTCCCCTGTTACCGCTCGACTTGCATGTGTTAGGCCTGCCGCCAGCGTTCAATCTGAGCCATGATCAAACTCTTCAATTAAAAGTAGTCTGATGCTCAAAGAATTAAACTGTTTATCAATTCGCTTCTGTTCGGCTAACATTGTCGGCTTCGCTCCGCTTTCCTCGCCGTACCTCAGTACTGTCTCGGAAATGCTCACTCGCCTTCGCGTTATCCTTCCACAATCGAATTGCACATTGTTAGTTCATATATGAATTAACGTGTTAGTCACTCTTCAAGACTTAAAATCAAATATTTTTTTGATAGTGTCCTGTGAGTGCCCACACAGATTGTCTGATAAATTGTTAAAGAGCGTTGCGACTTTATCTTTCGATATTAACCGTTTAGGTTGTTGTCGCGAGGTGTCGTATACTACGTTTTTCTGTCAGAAAGTCAAGTGATTATTTTCAACTTTTTCTCTCTTTTTCACCTCAGTCATCACGAGGGTTTCTTTTTCAACTTGACCACCGAAGCGGTTTGTCGTGACAACGGATGCGCATTATAGGGAGTCAGAAAATTCTAGCAAGTGTTTTTTAAACTTTTTATTTCAACCGATGAAACATTAGACAAATCGCTTAAAATCATCACTTATTGCTAAAAATATGTACTACAAGCGTTCAAATTCTTGAGTAAATTGACTGACCTTTTCCCAATCTGTGTATTCGATCTCTGTATTGGGGTCAGTAGGGCCATCGGTCATCTTCATAATAAAGCGAATCATTGTCTTATCAAACCAGCCATACTTGGGATACATCAAAGCGCCAGCAAATACAGATTTTAATGTCGGCTTCCAAAGACTTTTCTCTAAAAACTTACGCGTATAGGCATTTGTCTCTGGGGTATCTTTTCCTTCTTTTCTTGCGGTGAGGTTTACACCAAAGAAAGCCGTTTTCATCACATTCAATTGCTGTTGATGCATATTAACAAACCGTACAAGTGATTTGTTAAAATGGCCATAGCGAATAGATGCCCCAACCAACACCTTCTCATAGGACGCTATATTGATATTCTTTTCAGTATTTAAATCACGAATATCACATTGATGCCCTAAGCTTCTTAATTGTTCAGCTATTTTTAAAACAATTTTTTTCGTTTGCCCATCAGTACTTGAATGCAAAAGTAAATAACTCATTCTTAATCCTAATATGGCTAATCACGCCAAAATGTTGGTGTGAATAACACTAATAATGTAAAGACTTCAAGACGACCAAATAACATGGTCACAACTAGTATCCACTTCCCAGTGGGGTTCATTGAGGTAAAGTTATCTGCAACGGTTCCAAGTCCGGGCCCTAAGTTATTTAACGTTGTTGCTATAGCAGAAAAAGCAGAAAACTCATCAACACCCGTCGCGATTAACAGAAGTAGACTCACTACAAATACCAATGCATAAGCAGAAAAGAATCCCCAAACAGCTTCAATGATCCTCTCAGGTAATGCTCTTTGGCCTAATTTTATGGTATAAACCGCATTAGGATGGACCAACCTTTTTAACTCTCGGGAACCTTGCAAAAACAGTAATAAAATACGGATAACTTTTAACCCCCCCCCCGTCGATCCAGCACAGCCACCCACAAATGCCGCACATAATAGAAGCATGGGTAAAAATAAAGGCCATCCTGCAAAGCTATCAGTTGTAAAGCCTGCCGTTGTAGCCATTGAGACGACTTGGAAAAAAGCTTGATCAAGTGTCTGTCCGAAAGAACCATAGACTGAATGATAGAGTAAAACCAATGTACAAATAATAACGAGCACTAACTGAAAGCTAATAAATGTTTTAAATTCAGGATCACGCCAATAGATCCCTAAGCTACGTCCAGTTAATACCGCAAAATGTAAACCGAAATTACAACCCGATATCAGCAAGAAAATTGCAATAATGGTATTGATAGCAGGACTATTAAAATAGCCGACACTTGCATCATGAGTTGAGAAGCCGCCAATCGCTATTGTTGAAAAACTATGGGAAATCGCATCAAAAACATCCATTCCAGCGATCCACAGTGCGATAGCACAAATAATGGTCAGTAAGACATAAATCAGCCAAAGTGTTTTCGCGGTTTCCGCAATACGAGGACGCATCTTATTATCTTTCAGTGGCCCCGGCATTTCAGCTCGATAAAGCTGCATTCCCCCAACCCCCAATAATGGGAGAATAGCCACAGCGAGTACAATGATCCCCATGCCGCCAAGCCATTGTAACATTTGTCGATAAAATAAAATCGCTTTAGGCAGCGTATCTAAGCCTGTTAACGTTGTTGCACCCGTTGTCGTTAATCCAGAAAAAGACTCAAAGAAAGCATCCGTTATTGAGAGATTTGGCTTCTCAGAGAAAATAAAGGGTAATGCCCCTACGCTACCAAGAACTGTCCAAAATAATACTACGATTAAGAAACCTTCTTTTGCTTTAAGTTCATGTTTGCTATTACGGGTAGGGATCCACAAAAGCAGACCGATCACTAAAGCCGCAACAAAAGTTTGACTAAATGCTCGTCCAGCGCCATCACGATAAATTAACGCAACAATACCAGGAACAACCATGGTAAAAGAGAAAATAATGACGAGTAGCCCGACAATACGGGTTATTGCACGAAAATGCATTCGGCAGGTTCCTTGCTAACCAATTAACGATTCAGATTCCGGTATAAGCTCTAAAGCTCCGCGACTCATATCGCGTAATTTATCATTGACTTCGTGTTCTAAGGTAGCAGGAATTGCAATTCGCAAGAAAACTGTTTCATTGTATTCGCTATGCACAATCATACCATTCACTTGCGCAACCAACTGCTCGACCGTATTAATAAATGAATAATCACAAACGAGATGAAAAAATTTTTGGGGTACTTTCGTCTGTGTTGGTAATAACTTAAGTGCCTGTTGAGCTCCGTTACCGTAAGCTTTAACTAACCCCCCTGTGCCTAACTTAATCCCACCAAAATAACGCACAACGACGCAAGTAACCTCACCTAAATGACTTCCAAGTAATTGTGCCATTATTGGCTTTCCTGCCGTACCAGTCGGCTCGCCATCGTCAGAAAAACCAAGCTGCTGGGAGTCATCGGGACGCCCAGCAACAAATGCCCAGCAATGGTGCCGAGCATCTGGGTATTGTGCTTTAATCGATTGAATATAATCTTTCGCAGCATCAATACCATCGGTATGTGCAAGATAGGTAATAAAACGGCTTTTCTTAATTTCTTCTGTATAAGAAATAGATTCAGCCGGTATTAAATAAGCTTTCATTACGGTAATTGCAAATCTCGCGTCATATTTTCAACTCGATTATGGTGAATGATAATGTTGTCTTCAATACGAATACCACCATATGGCTTGAATTGTTCAATCTTTTCCCAATTAAAATATTGATTAAACTCGCTAGAACGCCAAGATGATAACAAGGATTCAATAAAATATAAGCCTGGCTCAATGGTTACGACCATTCTCGGTTCAAGTACACGAGTGCAACGCAAGAATGGGTACATTTTCGGTGCGGCAAGTAATGTTCCCTCTTCATCTTGCATAAAGCCAGCAGCATCATGGACTTGTAGCCCTAAAGGATGACCTAAGCCATGAGGTAAAAATGGCGTAGTGAGCCCTTTTTCCACCATAACTTCTTCACTTACCCCTTTAATTATTGAGTGTTTTTTCAATAACTTGGCAATTCTATGATGCATATCGACATGATAATCCGTATAACGAACACCCGCTTTAATCGTGTCGATGAGTGATAACTGCTCTTTATTTAAATCAGCAACGAGTGCAGCGAAGTCACTTTTGCCTTTTGCTGCATAAGTGCGTGTGATATCTGCGGCATAGCCATTATATTCTGCACCCGCGTCGATCAAAAAGCTTCTAATCTCACTCGGCGCTTGTTGCTGTAATTTGGTGTAATGCAATACAGCCGCATTTTCATTCAGCGCAACAATATTACCGTAAGGAACATCGGTATCACGATGGCCTGTCGCCTGTAAGTAGCTAATATTGATATCAAACTCACTCATACCCGCTTGAAAAGCTTCAAATGCCGATAAATGACCGTTTACCGCCATTTTCTGAGCTTCACGCATGCAGTACATCTCATAATCCGTTTTATATGAGCGGTGAAAATGGTAAAAATCAATAACAGGTTTTGGGTTAATGTTTTGTAAGCGAATACCTAATGATTCTGCTCTTTCTTTAGCAGAACCAATATATGCCATATTATCCTTAGAAAGATTCGCTAAAAATTGGCTAATATCGTCAGCATTTTTTAAATGAATAAGTTCAACTTCTTTTGTCCAGAAACTATTCGGTAGCGGTTCAACACTGTGCCAATAATCAACAGGTGAATAAAACCATAATTTAGGTTTATTTACGCCATCAACTAATAACCACGAATGTGGGACATCCGTTACAGGTACCCATGCTTTAAAGTGAGGATTGACTTTAAAGGGGTAATCACTGTCATCAAGGAAGATACGTAGAGGTTCACCAGAATGAATCAGTATGGCGTCTAGCTTGCTGCGCTGTAAGACTTGCTGAGTTGTTGTTTGCAAAGTTTTAATATGTTCAGCGTAGAGTGCAGTCAGTTTTTCCATTTCATTCAACCTTTCAGCTTTATTTAGAAAATGAAAGCTTAGCACGTTCTTTAATTTACTGGTATGCAGTCTAAACAGAAAACCCTTTAATTAATTGATTGGTAAATAAAATACTATTTTCATCAACTTGTATTCCTACTGTTTGCTGTGATCAACATTCCACTTTTGTTATTGATTATTTGCATTTTATTAACATTCTAGTCACACTCAATTCTATCTGGTCGTACCAGATGATAAAATCATCATAAGGAGAGCGGCATGCTTTATCAAAGTGAAACAATCTATGTTCAATGGTTGAAAACAGGTATTGCAGAACTCGTTTTTAACTCAGCCGAGCCAATAAATAAGTTAGATACTCATACCGTTGCTTCACTTGATGAAGCAGTTGCTACTCTTGAACAGCAAACAGAACTCTTGGGTGTTATTTTAAGATCTGACAAACCGGCTTTTATCGTTGGTGCTGATATCAAAGAATTTCTTTCTCTTTTTGAAGCACCAGCAGAAATGTTAAGTGAATGGCTAAGCTACGCAAATCGCATTTTTAATCGTATAGAAGATTTGCCTGTTCCTACTGTGAGTGCCATTAATGGCTACGCGTTAGGTGGCGGCTGTGAATGTATTCTTTCCACCGACTTACGAATTGCCTCTCCAGATGCTCGCGTAGGTTTACCTGAAACTAAGTTAGGTATTATGCCTGGCTTTGGTGGGTCAGTCCGTTTGCCTAGACTCATTGGCTTAGATAGCGCTCTCGAAATTATTACCGCAGGTAAAGATGTCAGTGCAGCCGAAGCGTTAAAAATGGGATTAGTGGATGCGGTTGTTGAAACAGAAAAACTCCCTCAAGCTGCATTAGAATTGATTGAGTCAGCTATTTCTGGGGCGATTAATTGGCAGCAACGACGTCAACCGAAATTACAACCATTGCAACTTAGTCCTATTGAGCAAACAATGAGCTTTAATGTTGCGAAAGGAATGGTTTATAAGGTTGCGGGAAAACATTACCCAGCCCCAATGGCAGCAGTCAATACTATTGAAAAAGCCGCTAATTGTTCTCGTGATGAAGCGCTAAAACATGAAATGGCCGCTTTTGTTCCCCTTGCACACAGTGACGTCGCTCGTTCATTAGTCAGTATTTTCTTAAATGACCAACAAGTTAAGTCTACTAGCAAACGACTTTCTCGCCATGTAGAAGCCCCTAAACATGCAGCCGTACTCGGCGCGGGTATTATGGGTGGCGGGATCGCCTACCAATCAGCCAGCAAAGGTGTATCTGTGCTGATGAAAGATATTAATGAAAAATCGTTAGATTTAGGCATTGAAGAAGCCCATAAATTATTAAATGCTCAGTTTGAAAGAGGCAAAATCAACGCTTCAAAAATGGCGAAAACTCTCGCATCCATTCACCCTTCTCTCTCCTACTCGGGCATTGAAAATGCACAAGTGGTCGTCGAAGCGGTTATTGAGAATCCTAAAATTAAAGCGGCTGTTCTCTCTGAAGTTGAGGCATTAGTTAGCCCTGAAACAATCTTAGCATCCAATACCTCTACTATTCCGATTACTGAACTAGCCAAATCACTGAAGAAACCTGAAAATTTCTGTGGAATGCACTTCTTTAACCCTGTGCACCGCATGCCATTGGTTGAAATTATTCGCGGTGAAAAAACGACCGATGAGACCATCGCTAAAGTTGTTGCCTACGCAAATAAAATGGGTAAAACCCCCATCGTCGTTAATGATTGCCCAGGGTTCTTTGTCAATAGGGTTCTTTTTCCTTATTTTGCAGGTTTTAACTTGCTATTACAGGATGGTGCCGACTTCAGAGAAATCGATAAAGTCATGGAAAAAGAATTTGGCTGGCCTATGGGCCCCGCTTATCTACTTGATGTTGTTGGGATCGATACCGCTTTTCACGCAGAACAGGTAATGGCTTTAGGTTTCCCTGAGCGTATGAGCAAGACCAATAAGAATGCCATCGATGTGATGTTTGAAGCACAACGCTTTGGGCAAAAAAATGGCAAAGGTTTTTATCAATACGAAAAAGATAAAAAAGGAAAACCGAAAAAGGTCGATGACCCAGCGACTGATGCGTTATTAGCGTCAATTAGTAAAGGAAAACGTTCATTTACTAAAGAAGAGATCATCGCACGTATGATGATCCCAATGATCAATGAAGTCGTTCGTTGCCTAGAAGAAGGTATTATTCAAAGCCCAGCGGATGCTGACATTGCACTCGTTTATGGTCTTGGTTTCCCTCCTTTCCGTGGAGGCGCATTCCGCTATTTAGATACAGTGGGTACACAATCCTATGCTAAAACAGCTGAAACATATGCTCAATTAAGCCCACTGTATCAAATTCCTGAGGGTCTCAAAGAAAAATCACAGACCAATTCCAGTTATTATGCGCTGCCACCTGTAGTGGCAATTGATGTTAAAAAAGTTGCGAGAGGCTAATAGTATGGAAAATGTCGTTATTATCGATGGAATACGTACACCTATGGGGCGTTCAAAAGGCGGTGTATTTCGCCATGTCCGAGCGGAAGACCTCTCAGCACATTTAATGAATGTAATTTTTGAACGCAATCCTAACGCAAGCAAGAAAGACCTCGATGACATTATTTGGGGATGCGTACAGCAAACCCTTGAACAAGGTTTTAATATTGCGAAAAATGCTGCGTTACTGACTGATATTCCACACACCGTTCCAGCGGTCACTGTCAACCGTTTATGTGGTTCATCCATGCAAGCTTTGCATGATGCAAGCCGATTGATAATGACGGGTGATGCGCACTCGGTATTAATCGGCGGTGTTGAACATATGGGCCATGTTCCAATGACACATGGTATTGATTTCAACCCTAAATTAACACTACGAGTCGCAAAAGCAGCAGGCGCTATGGGTTTAACCGCAGAAATGCTGGCAAAAATGTATAAAATTAGTCGCGAAGAACAAGATGCATTTGCGCTCAGGTCACATCAACGGGCAACAGAAGCAACGAGAAACGGGCAGTTTAAGCAAGAAATAGCCCCTATTGCTGGGCATGATAGCAATGGCAATCTCTTTGCCGTGAATTACGACGAGGTCATTCGTTTTGATGCCAATCTTGAAAGCTTAGCGTCATTACGTCCCGTCTTTGATCCTGTCAGCGGTACTGTAACTGCGGGTAACTCATCGGCACTTTCGGATGGTGCATCAGCGATGTTAATCACTAGCGAAAGTTATGCGCATAAACAAGGGCTGAAGCCGAGGGCTAGAGTTCGCGCCATGGCTGTAGTCGGCTGTGATCCATCTATCATGGGCTTTGGGCCTGTTCCTGCAACAGAATTAGCGCTTAAGCGGGCTGGATTATCACTAGCCGATATGGATGTGATTGAGTTAAATGAAGCGTTTGCAGCTCAATCAATTGCCTGCCTAAAAGGGCTGAAACTACCTGAAAATCAAATTGATGAAAAAGTTAACCTTAATGGAGGTGCTATTGCACTAGGCCATCCTTTAGGATGCTCAGGAGCAAGAATAACAACCGCATTACTCAATCAATTAGAGCAAAAAGACAAACAATTTGGTCTAGCAACAATGTGTATAGGCTTTGGTCAGGGAATCGCAACCATCATAGAGCGTATATAACGTTTATACCCAAAATAGTTTGAATGGTAGTTTGCCAATAATAAAAGTGCGCTCAGAAAATTTATTTTATTACGTATTCTGAGCCACATTGCCAAGGCATATACCAATTGAAGTATCAAGGGTATACCGCTAGTTGCCGTCGTGTTGTTGTATGTTGTCAACATTCCCGCCTAGTCAGGGGCGGGCTTTTTATTTTGTGAAGCAATACGCTAAAGACAATTAGCCAATCAATGATATTGTTCCGCTGTCACTACAACCATTGCGAAAAGAGCATCGTAGAATAAAAATCATTAATAAACACAATGAAAAAGCCTCAGTGGCATAATAAATTTCAATAGACGCCACATTCAGTCTCAATATATTCGAAACGAAGCCATTGCGTGTTTTAAATAAACTCGTAAGCATCACCGAACAGTTGCTCAGGTTTTGCATTACGCTCGGCACAAAAGCGTTCTCTAGCGATTTTTGCCATTTCAAAACGCCCTGCGATATAGATGTCATAAGAAGACAAATCGCCAAAGTCTTCTAAGACCGCGCTTAATACCGTTCCTGATCGTCCTCGCCATAACTCATCAGGCTGTTCTACGATGGGCACAATTTTTAAATTCGAGTAACGTTCACTCAGCGCCTGAAGCTCACCTAAATCATAAAGATGTTCTAATTGGCGCCCTCCCCAATAGAAAGTAATGTCTCGAGAAGGGTTCTCCATCAACGCAGCCAGTAATATTGAATGCGTGTATGAGAAACCGGTTCCCCCCGCGACTAAAATCATGGGGTTTTGGCTATTTTCTCTAAACCAAGCTTTACCGTGTGGGATATCAATATCAATGCGGCGTTGGTCTAAAATTCTATCCATCACCGCCATGGCATAAAGATTAATCTCCGAAGCCCCAATATGAAGTTCAATTGTTTCGTTATTCGCGGGTGTAGAAGCCATGGAAAATGGGCGCTTATCACGTTCGTCCATTACCACCATAAGATACTGGCCCGCTTTAAAATGAAAAGGACCATCCGGCAACAAAATAACCCGATATACAGTATCAGTTATGGACTCAACAGATGTGACTTTGCAGCTCAAAGTTGCCATGGATCCCCTCTTATTTTTCAAAAATATTCAATTGTTCCCAAATATCATCTATACGCGACTTCACTTTTTCATCCATTACTATTGGTCTGCCCCACTCCCTGTTTGTTTCCCCAGGCCATTTATTGGTGGCATCTAGCCCCATTTTCGAGCCCAAACCTGACACTGGTGAAGCAAAATCAAGATAGTCAATCGGTGTATTTTCCATCATAACAGTATCACGGGCAGGATCCATACGCGTGGTTATCGCCCAGATCACATCTTTCCAGTCACGCGCATTGATATCATCATCACAAACAATGACAAATTTTGTGTACATAAATTGGCGAAGATAAGACCAAACCCCCATCATGACGCGTTTTGCATGACCTGCGTATTGTTTCTTCATGGTGACAACCGCGAGGCGATACGAGCAACCTTCAGGAGGCAAATAAAAATCAACAATTTCTGGGAATTGCTTTTGCAAAATAGGCACTAAAACTTCATTTAGTGCTTCACCAAGTACGGCTGGCTCATCAGGTGGTCTGCCTGTATAGGTGGAATGATAAATGGCATTGCGACGCTGTGTAATATGAGTCACTGTAAATACAGGGAAACTATCGATTTCATTATAATAACCGGTGTGATCCCCATAAGGTCCTTCGGGGGCAAGCTCTCCCGGCTCAATATACCCTTCTAAGATAATCTCAGCCCCAGCGGGCACCTCAAGGTCATTAGAAATACATTTAACAACCTCTGTTTTATTACCGCGCAATAATCCTGCAAAGGCATATTCAGATAATGTATCCGGAACGGGTGTCACTGCCCCCAAGATAGTTGCAGGATCTGCTCCTAGTGCAACCGCCACGGGGAACTTTTCCCCCGGATGCTGTTGGCACCACTCTTGGTAATCAAGAGCGCCACCACGGTGTGAAAGCCAGCGCATAATGACTTTATTTTTACCTAACACTTGCTGGCGATAGATACCTAAGTTTTGGCGTTCTTTATTCGGACCTCTCGTGACGGTTAATCCCCACGTAATGAGTGGCGCTGCATCCTCAGGCCAACAATGCATCACAGGAATTTTAGTCAGATCGACATCATCACCAGTCCAAATTTGCTCTTGGCAAGGTGCTGAGCTTAGCCGTTTCGCCGGCATATTCAATACTTGTTTAAATTTAGGTAATTTATCGAATAAATCACGGAATCCCTTCGGGGGATCTGGCTCTTTCAGGAAAGCAAGCAACTTACCCACATCATGTAAGGCTTTGATATCTTCTTGCCCCATCCCCATGGCAACGCGTTTAGTCGTACCAAACAGATTGCATAAGACAGGCATATTATACCCTTTGGGGTTTTCAAATAATAATGCCGGGCCCCCTGCTCTAAGCGTGCGATCGGCTATTTCCGTCATTTCGAGGTAAGGATCGACTTCCATCGTAATACGTTTTAATTCGCCTTGCTTTTCAAGCTGGGCAATGAAGTCTCTTAGGTCACGGTATTTCATTGTCATCTTTTACTATTACAGAGGGAGTCTCATTATAAGACGTCCGGCAAAGGTTACAAGTTACCCATAAAAACTATTTGTAATCAATATGTTTATCTCTAAAAACTGATTACTTTACTGACAAACAAATGGAACCAGTGATTTTAATGATAAAGTATCAAACTGTTCAGGAAATACCTGATTGTGCTTAAATAATTTAAAACCATCACCTTTTCCACTGAAATACTCCAGTGTATTCCCCTTAATTTGTAACCCACTACCTTCCCTTAGCGCAACAACGACTTCATGTGGATTGATCACACAAAATTCTTGCAATCTTTCATCGCGAGTTTCCCCCATATGACCAGAGATATGCGCATCAATATAATGAGGATTTATTTGCAATGGAAATAGCCCCAAAGATGGCATAATTGCCGCATTACTCACTGGCATATCATTGGTTGTACGAATACTTGGTGTCGCGACATTACAACCTGCACTCCAACCAATATATGGCACATCACGTTCTCTCACCGCACGCTGAATAGCCACAATAAGCCCATTTTCATGCAGACATTTATTTAACCACCAAGTATTACCCCCGCTAACAAGAATACATTCAGCTTGTTCAATTGCTTCTACAGGACTAGAGAAATGCTCTATCGAGGTGACTTTGATCCCTAAAGATTCACTTAGCTGTTCCGCACGTTCATCATGCGAACCGCGTAATATTGCATAAGGCACTAATACTGCTGACTTAATATTTTTACGGGCAATCATTTCGTGAATACGAGGTAATGCGTAGCTTAGCCATACTGGATTATTAGGAAGCTTACCATTACTTAATAAAAATATTTCCATGCTGTCTCCTAGATAACGAGTTGTTATACTATGGTTAACTCTCTTGAGTAAGTTTAAGTTAATATATGTTTCTGATTCTGAATGATATTCTTACTTAATGGATTAGTCACATTTTTATGTGTTAATTTGTTATGATGAGCATAATTTTGTCGCGTGGGTTAGAAAAATGGAAAAGTGGTATTTGCTATATTGTAAACGAGGGCAAATTGATAGGGCCATAGAGCACTTGAATAGGCAAAGTGTCATTTGCATGACCCCGATGACAGAGATAGAAAAAGTGGTTAGAGGAAAACGGGTGACAGTACAAGAAGCTCTATTCCCTAACTACCTATTTGTGAAATTTGATCATAATGACATCCATACGACAACAATCCAATCAACACGAGGTGTAAGTCATTTTGTGCGTTTTGGGCAACTACCTGCCGTTGTACCCGATGAAATTATAGAGCTCTTGCAACAGGCTCCACTGTCTCATCTTGTCGCCCCTGAAACACCAGTGCATGGTGATAATGTTTTAATTACAGAAGGTATTTTTTCCGGTATACAAGCTATCTATGATGAGCCAAATGGTGAGTCGCGATCCATCTTATTGCTGAATATTTTAAATAAAAATGTATCTAAAGTGCTTGATAACTCTCAATTTAAAAAATTACCTCAATAGAAATAAAAAGGCCCACATCGAGTGGGCTTTTTTGTTAATTCAATAGTCATGAACTAAGAATCTTCTTTTTCTTCGTTTTCTTCGTTTTCTTCTTCATCCGCCTTCCGTCGACCTTTACCTACATAAAAGTTAGATAAAAGTACCCCCAACTCAAAAAGTAAGTACATCGGAACGGCAAGTAAAGTCTGAGAGAGAACGTCTGGTGGCGTTAGGAACATCCCAACAATAAATGCACCAACTAAAATATATGGGCGTTTACGTTTTAATGATTCCGGCGTTGTCACTCCCGTCCAGCATAAGAGAATAATGGCTATAGGCACCTCAAATGCGGCACCAAATGCCATAAATAGCGTCATAACAAAACTGAGATATTTGCTAATATCCGGAATAAAATTAACGCTATCGGGTGTCGTTTTCACAAAGAAGCCGAATGCTAATGGGAAAACCACAAAATAAGCAAATGCCATTCCTAAATAGAAAAGGAAGCTGCTCGAAACCAACAAAGGCAGCATTAATCTACGTTCGTGCTTATATAACGCAGGTGCTATAAACGCCCAAATTTGATACAGAATGACCGGTATTGATACAAATATCGATACCATCATTGTCAGTTTAATTGGGGTAAAGAATGTAGATGCCACATCTGTTGCACTCATTTGAGAACCAACAGGGAGCTTATCAATCAAAGGGGCGGCAACTAACCGATAAATGTCATTTGAGAAGTAAGCCAAAGCAGCGAAAACAATCAAAACCGTAATCAAACAGTTTAGCAGCCGCTTCCTGAGTTCAATGAGGTGGCTAATAAGTGGTTGTGTATCATTTACAGCCATGTTCTATTTTTCGCTTTCAGTCTGATTAGGATTTTTTTTCGTTGTCGATGCAGTTTGTTGAGCGTCGTCGCTTTGCGCTGATAACGTTACTGGCTCTTCAACCACTTCTGCCATTTTTGCTGCATGTTCAGGATCAGGGTCTGACTCTTGAGTTTTTGAAGCATTGTTTTGAGCATCTTTAACTGCACTATCATAGTTGTCAGTTAATTCTTTCGCTTTTTGCAATTCGCTTTCAACACCCTCTGTCGTCGCTTGATAACCTGATTTTAATGATTGTGCTGCTTGGCGAAGCTCATCCATAGATTGTTTTAGCTCAGGAGAAAGCGTTTCCATACCAGCTTTCTCCTCAACTTTTTTCAAGGTCTCTTGCAATTCTTGCAATTTGAGTTCTTGTGACAATTCATTTTGCACATTAGCGGCTAAAGAGCGCATAGCACGGATCCAACCAGCAACAGTTCTCACTGCCACTGGTAGACGCTCAGGGCCTAATACGACAAGACCAATAACTGCAACAAGCAGCAGTTCACTGAAACCTATGTCAAACACGGTTTAACCCTGCTCTTTATTTTTGCTCTCAACTGGGCTGTCTTTCTTCTCAGCAGCCTGTTGCTCTGTAATATTTTTAGGTGCAAAATCAGCATCTTGTTTTTCTTGCTCTTCTTTTGCAGCCTTTGCAGCTTCATCATCGTTCATTGCTTTTTTAAAGCCTTTCAATGATTCACCTAAGTCAGATCCCAGAGAGCGCAGCTTTTTGGTTCCGAAAATTAAAATAATAAGTAGAGCAATAATAATAAGTTGCCAAGGGCTACCAAAAGCGGCCATTGAAATAGTTGATTCCATTGTTTATACCTCTGTAAAAGTGGGATCAATAGTTATTTATCCCATTATATACAACCTGCTCTCAATACGGAAATATTCACAGGCTTATAAACTTGTCGCAAAACAAGGTTTACTTAATTTTTTCCTGATTTATACCAACCTATAACCCATGACAACGCACCAATAGTCATAAATGCTGTCGCCATTGAGGTTGACTCAAAAATAAAGAATAAACTACCGCAAAGAATCAGTGTTGCCCCCATTCCTAATAGGTACTGAGACTTACGCTGTTTGCTACGTTGTTCCTTTAATTGATCAGTAAGTTGTTCAATATTCGATTGTAGGAATTTATGTTGACGTAAAGCGCCATAAATTAAATCAGGAATTTCAGGCATTTTTTCTGCCCAATAAGGTGCCTTTTCTTTTAAAGCTTGAGTAATAGCTGGAATACCAACTTGGCTATGTATCCAATCTTCTAAAAATGGCTTCGCCGTCTTCCACAAATCAAGTTGGGGATAAAGCTGACGACCTAAACCTTCAACATAAAGTAAGGTTTTTTGTAGCAATACTAGCTGTGGTTGCACTTCCATATTGAAGCGACGAGCAGTATTAAATAGATTCAGCAGGACATGCCCAAACGAAATTTCAGCCAGTGGCTTTTCAAAGATTGGTTCGCACACCGTTCTGATAGCAAACTCAAAATCCTCAACGTTGGTATCAGCAGGTACCCAACCTGAATCGACATGTAACTCCGCCACCTTACGATAGTCGCGGTTAAAGAACGCAATAAAGTTTTCCGCTAAATAACGCTTATCTTCTTTATTTAATGACCCTACAATACCACAATCAATGCCAATATAAAGTGGATCTTCAGGGTGTTCATAACTCACAAAAATATTGCCTGGATGCATATCCGCATGGAAGAAACTGTCACGAAAAACTTGGGTAAAGAAGACTTTGACGCCTCTTTCAGCCAAGATTTTCATATTTGTTCCCTGAGCTTTTAAAGCCGAGATATCCGACACAGGGATTCCGTAGATGCGCTCCATGACCATCACATTTTCACGGCAATAATCCGCATAAACTTCAGGCACATACAACATAGAGCTATTTTCAAAGTTACGACGCAGCTGGATAGCATTGGCTGATTCACGTAAAAGATTCAGCTCATCGATTAACGTTTTTTCGTATTCACGCACGACTTCTTTAGGGCGTAAACGACGGCCGTCTGGTAACAAAGGCACCCAATTAGCGATGCGGTACATGAGTTTCACATCAGCTTTAATCACTGGCAAGATATCAGGACGAATGACTTTTAAAACAACCTCTTTGCCATTTTCTTTCAGCTTGGCAGTGTGGACTTGAGCGATTGACGCTGAGGCGAGGGCTTTTTCATCAAAATCATCAAACCATTGTTCTAATGGCCCACCTAATGATTCTTCAATGTAGCGACGCGCCAATTTACCGTCAAAGCTAGCGACTTTATCTTGTAGTAAAGAGAGTTGATCAGCAATTGTTGGAGGGAAAAGGTCTCGGCGAGTCGATAACATCTGACCAAATTTAATCCATACCGGCCCCAACTCTTGTAACGCTAAACGTAATCGCTCACCCACTTCTTTTTCTGGATGTTGATTCTTGATCCAAAAGAAACCAAAGCGACCGATCCGAAGGGGTAACGTGAGTTTAACTTTTGGGATTAATTCATCTAAACCATATGAGAGGAATACCCGAATAATAAAGTAAAGGCGTTTTATTTCACCGGGCGTCATTATGCTCCTCCAGCTGGCGTAACCGCATTTCTAGCTGATTTAAGGACTCAGCAACCTGCTCAACTTCATCACTAAAATAAGCCAGTTCTAGCGGATTTGGCGCCATTTTCCATTCTTCAAGCAATGTATCTTTTAGGTACGTTTTTTGTCGACATGCTAGATGTGAAACAAGTTTACTTCCCTTTTGAACGATTTGGCTAATCCCTTGCGCGGCAACATCGCCGAGATAAGGTGACAGATAATGGGCGGGGTCCCAAATGGCCATATCTAACAGCGACGACCAATGCTGAACAACCTGCATATCACCTTCAATAACAATTTCACCACTATTAATTAGCTGTGATAATTGCTGTTTATCCTTTAGTTTAATCAACGTAAACAGGGATGTTTTGATTGTACAATCAGCAGGTTCACACCATTGGCTTAACACATCAACATGGTTATCAGTAAAAATCAGCGTCAACGTTTGATTGAGCTCTTTTAAGTCGACCGACATGACTTTACCCGCTAAGCGTGCTCTAGCGGGTTTTAAGACCGATTCTTTAAATAACATATGATTCATACATGTTTCCATGAATGCCGTCATTAAAGAATATAATACGGTATTTTGGCTTTCTGACTGTGCTGACGTGGCTTCCATCTTAGAATTTAAACCCTTTATGCAATGCGACGATACCACCTGTCATATTGGTATAAGTAACCTGTTCAAAACCTGCATTTTCCATCATGGATTTCAGTGTTTCTTGGTCAGGATGCATACGAATAGATTCAGCGAGATAACGGTAGCTCTCAGGATCACCAACGACTGCTTGCCCAATACGTGGCAAAACATGGAATGAATACGCATCATAAGCTTTATTCAGTGGCTCAATAACAGGTTTAGAGAATTCAAGAACAAGCAAACGTCCACCTGGCTTTAACACTCGAAACATTGAGCGCAACGCTTTATCTTTGTCTGTAACATTACGCAGACCAAAAGAGATAGTGATACAATCAAAATAATTATCTGGGAACGGCAACTCCTCAGCATTAGCTTGAACATAGCTAACATTACCAACGATACCAAGGTCACGTAACTTTTCACGCCCCATTTTTAACATGGAATCATTGATATCAGCGAGAATCACTTCGCCTTTTTCACCGACAAGGCGAGAAAATTTAGCGGTTAAATCGCCGGTTCCACCCGCCAGATCTAGAACGCGTTGATTACGACGCACACCACTGGCTTCTATCGTAAAACGTTTCCAGACACGATGAATGCCAAACGACATTAAATCATTCATCAAATCATATTTTGATGCTACAGAATGAAAAACATTTGCTACTAGGCCAACTTTATCTTCTTTGCCTACTGTACGGAAACCAAAATCAATAGTTTCTTTTGTTGGTTCTGTCATTTCTATTATGCCTGTTTATAATTCAAACTTTTGTAGGAAGTGTAACAGCCTTTGAGGTAAAACCCTATCAAGAAGTCTAAGATTCCGCACAATATGGCTTATCTGACTTTTCAACTAATTGAGCGGAGATTGGCTGCTTTACCTCTACTCCCATTTCTTTAAAGCTTTCTGCTTGGCTAATCAAATTTCCTCGGCCTTCTGCTAGCCTTTTCATTGCTGATTGGTAAGCCTGATCTGCTTTATCTAAGCTGGCGCCTAAAAGCTGCATATCCTCGACAAAAAGGCGCAACTTATCATACATTTTCGCTGCTTTTGTCGCAATTTCTTGCGCATTTTGTCCTTGTCGTTCGTACCGCCATAAGTTATTGATTGTTCTCACTGCAACCAATAAGGTAGAAGGACACACTAACATGATATTCTGTTTTATCCCTTCATCAAGTAACTCAGGCGATTCTTTTAAAGCTAACAAATACGCAGGTTCAATCGGAATGAACATCAAGACATAATCAAGGGAGCGTATTCCTGGTAATTGGTGATAATCTTTACGGCTTAAACCACGCATATGATTACGAATTGAAGCGACATGATTTTTGAGTGCATAAGCTTGTTCTTCGGGATCTTCACTATTGAAATAGTTTTCATAGGCGACTAATGACATTTTAGCATCAACAATGACGTCCTTGCCTTCAGGTAGGCGAATAATCACATCGGGTTGATAACGACTATTGTAGCTTGTGTTTATACTCACCTGTGTCTCAAACTCACTACCTTGACGTAAGCCAGAAGCTTCAAGGATACGAGTCAAAATCGTTTCTCCCCAATTCCCTTGAATTTTATTATCACCTTTGAGAGCACGCGTTAAATTAACGGCTTCTTTCGTCATTTGATTGTTTAACTGTTGTAATTGACGAATTTCATAAGCCAAGGTGTGCCGTTCTTTAGCCTCTTCCCCAAAACTTTGTTGAACTTGCTGGCGAAAACCTTCAAGTTGCTCACGAAATGGTGACAGCATGGCGATTAAGCTTTTCTGTTGCTGCTCTGACACTCGTCGTTCACTTTGTTCGAAAATACGGTTTGCCAAATTTTCAAATTGTGTGGTCAGTCGCTGCTCACTATTTTGCAATAGCCTTTGTTTTTCTTCGTTAGCTAATTGATTTTGTTCAAAACGTGTGGTGATTTCCCGTAGTTCAGCTTCCTGCTCACGGTTAATATCTCGCAATGTACGCAGCTCTTGATCAAGACGCTCATACTCCATTTTCCATTCAGAAAGATGGATGTTTTTTTCATCGCTTGCCGCAAGCTGACGGTTAACTTGTTGGAGTTCTTGTTCTTTTTGGCTCAATTTTTGTGCAATAGAAAACCAGACAGCCAAACCGCCAATTAAAATACCACCGAGGGCACCAATAACCCCATATAGTAGAGAGGTATCCACTGTTAAATCCTTACATTACGTGATCCAATGTAAAGTAATCGGATACTGTATATCTGTCCAGAAGTAATTTGAAGTAAGCCATAAATTGCGAACAGCTTCGCAGCTTATCCCATCCAATGAGCCAACCAACGTAGGCCAAAAGCGCCTGGCGCTAATATACCGAATGCCCATATCATCGCAGAAACAATATTCGCGACCTGAAAGTAACGTTTCGGCATTTTACAAATGCCTGCAACTAAAGGCACTACGGCTCTAAATGGTCCAAAGAAACGTCCTAAAAATACGCTCCAGATCCCCCAACGATTAAAGAAGTGCTGCCCGCGATCTATCATCTGTGGTTTACGAGAAATAGGCCACATTTTACGAACATTGTCTTTGTAGTGAAAACCAAACCAGTAAGAAAGCCAATCACCAAAAAACGCGCCTAATGTCGCGGCAAGCCATACAGGCCAAAATGTGATACCGCTTTCTCCGATTAAAGCCCCTAAGCCAAGTAAAATGACGGTCGCAGGTAACAGTAAGGATAAAAATGCTAAAGATTCACCAAAAGCGAGAAAGAAAATGATTGGTAGTGCCCATATTTCATGTTCACGGGTAAACTCAGTCACCGCATGGACTATTTCATTTAGTGTCACCGTCATTTCTCCCTTAATGATAACTTGGTGAGTACATTAACGAATATGTAATAAACCAATATTAAACTAACTATTCGATAAAATAGCTTTGCAGCACGCTGCGACCAGACTTATCCAAACCAAAATCCGTCTCTAACCACTTATCAATGCTGCCATAATGATTATTTATACTATTTATCGCTGTCAGTAAAAACTCTTCGCGTACTGAATAGACATATTCAAACTTCTTCACTGCGCTTTCGCTCATTCTCTGGGCGTGTTCTTCCAGTAAATGCTTGCGATATGGGGCCAACGTTTCGTTTGTTAGCAAGTAATCTTCCATGACGGTGTCTAAATCAGCGCCAAGTGCAAATAGTACTAAAGCTGAACCAACGCCGGTACGATCTTTACCAACGGCACAGTGCTGAACGATACCGCCTTTTTCTGGCTGCTTTAGCATATTCACCAGTTGATGATAAGCTGGATTATTTAGCGGCAGCAGTTCGTAAAGACGGTTCATGAAAATTTTAGGATCAAATTTTTCAAGGAGTTCAGGGGTTAATTTATCAAGATCAGCACTCACCTCTTTAGCCATAGGGTTTGCGGGTGCATTAACATAATGAGCGCCATCCCAAACAATATCTGGTTTTGATTTAATTTCAGCAACATCGCGATAATCTAATATCTGATAGAGATTTTGATCTTGTAAAATGATCAAATCCTCTTCAGTTAAATGGTTGAGAGCCCCTGAGCGAAACAATAAACCTGACTTAATTTTATTACCATTCGCTAATTTTTTCCCACCAAGGTCACGGAAATTAACGCCGCCTTTAAGAGGCAATACTGAAGGGTGCAAATAAGGTGTTTTGGTCATCATCTTCTTACCTATAATGTTGATTGTTCTCAAAACCATAACAGATTATGCCTCGAAAAAAATCAGAAAAAATACCTGCAATTAAGCAGGCATTAATAAAATGAGCGATAAAGATGAAAATAAACCAAGAGAGAAAGTGAACTGGGCTCGTCTACTGTTTATTCACAACCGAGTGAAAGCGTAAGTAAACGAGCCAGTAATGACGCAATTAAAGTAGGCGGCGAGCAGCCTCAACCACAATACTCAACACATTACCTTCTGTTTTCTTCAGCAAGGCTTCATTAGGGATTTCTTGTTGGGTACGGTTAACAATCACACCAGCGACCATACCAGCCCGTAAACCTTGGCTTGAACACATAGTCAATAATGTTGCAGATTCCATTTCATAATTCATGACACCCATATCTTGCCATTCTTTCATTGAACCTCTGAAATGGCGCATCACACGGCCTGTATAGGTATCGTAGCGTTCTTGTCCTGGATAGAAGGTATCAGAGGAAGCCGTCACCCCCACATGGACGGTCGCCCCCGCTTCTTTTGCTGCATCATAGAGAGCATTTGTACATGTAAAGTCAGCAACCGCAGGGTATTCAAGAGGTGCAAAGTGCTGGCTCGCGCCATCCAGTCTTACTGCGCCTGTCGTCACCAAAACATCACCTACATTGATGTTTTCTTGGATAGCACCTGTTGTACCAATACGTAAGAAAGTACGGATCCCTAACTGTGCTAATTCTTCTACAGCAATCGAGGTAGAAGGACCACCGATACCTGTAGAACACACAATCACGGCTTTACCATCAAGCTCACCACGCCAAGAGGTGAACTCACGCAGAGAAGCGAGATGTACTGGGTTATCCATCAAACGTGCGATTTTCTCAACGCGATTCGGGTCACCGGGAACAATAGCAACAGTAGCACCCTGCAAGTCACTCTTTTTTAAGCCTAAGTGGAATACGTCAGACATATCAAACTCCTTTACACAATGGCATCATTGAATTTATACGTTAAGAGTAATATAGCGGTAAACCCCAAACAGTTTAGTGACATTAATCACCTTTAATGAAAATCGATATGTTTATGTTGCAAAATAAAGTGATTCAAGTCACATAAAACAAGCGTGTAGACCTAAGTATCCGATCAGTATAGACGATACCGAGAGGAGCACTGAAACAACACTTATAAAATTTGATTAGCCATGATGAGAAGTATTGATTGTTGTTAATGATATACAGCAAAGCCTCTATTTATACCTATAAATGCCAATTCAAGGCTGATTCATCGCATATTTTGCGTGACGCCTTGGTTGATATTGAAGGTGGACATGCCTTAGCACAAGATATCTTCATTGCCCCCGCTCGAGAATAAAAAAGCGCCACTCATGATTTGAATGGCGCTTTGAATTATTGGCAGAATAAAAGAGCGTTGGCTATCAGAGAACTACATCAAGGATTAGAACGCCCACCAGACCGATTGCCCAAGCTATCGTTGTTGGAATAGACCAGACCATCATCTGCTGTTTAACGTCCTTAATACCCATCATTCTATTCACAACCCAGTAAAGGCTGTCGTTAAAATATCCGAAGAATAATGACCCCATAGTTGCTGCTTGAGCAGCGACAAGTAGATTAATATCCGGAATTTGGCTAATGATTGGCGCAGATATTGAAGCTGCCGTGATCATCGCGACGGTGCCTGAGCCCTGAATTAAACGTACTAAGGTTGCGATAATAAATGGGATGAGCACAGGCGTGATCGGTAAGCTCGCCACATGCTCGGCTAAAATATTCCCCGTCCCACTATCACGTAGCACTGCGCCTAATGCACCGCCAGCACCTGTTACCAATAAAATGATACCCGCTGACTGTAAGCCTTCTTCCATACGGTCGATGACTTCTTCCTTTGTCGCTTTTGGCATCAATGTATAAACCGAGATTAACACACTGATCGATAAAGCGATTATAGGTGCCCCAAGGAATTGGAAGGTTTGGAAGTACCAATTATCATCCATACCTTGGAAAGTGTCAGTTTTCAGCAATAACCCATTAACTGCGTTAATAAAAATCAGCAAGATCGGCGTGACGATAGGCAATACAGATAAGAACAGGCTTGGTAACGGTTTATTTGCCTTTTCTTCCATATAACGATCGTGGATTTCTTTTAAATCGGCATTGTTGCTGTCATCAGGCATGAACTCAGGGTATTTAACCGCTAGCCATTTTGCGTAAAAAACAATACCAATCACGCAAGGCACCGCAAGGGTCATCCCCGTTAATATCATGGCACCAATATCAACACCAAAAATGCCTGCAACCCCCAAAGGACCTGGCGTTGGCGGTACAGTATGGTGTGTGACCACCAGACCACCCGCTAATGCAACACCTAGGGTTAACAAACTGCGCTTACCGTTCTTTGCTAACGCTTTCGCCAACGGATAAAGAATAACGAATGCCGAATCAACAAAAATAGGGATACTGACGATATAACCTGTAATAGCCAGCGCCCATTCTTCACGCTTTTTTCCTAACCAACGAATAAAACTATAAGCTATCTGTTCAGCGGCACCAGAAACTTCTAGCACCCTTCCCATCATTACCCCGAGACCGATAACAATACCGATGCCACCGAGTGTACTACCAAAACCTTTTGTAATGACAGTCACTGTTTCGGCCGCTGTTAATCCACCAGAAATACCGGCGATTGCAGCCGCAATCAACATGGCAAGTAACGCATGAATACGCGTTCGTAATACCAAGAAGATCAGGACAAATATGGCCACTGCGAGGCCAATAATAGGAATATAGGACATCGCTTATCCCCTATTGCTGTGAGCCGTGGTGAGTGATGAACGAACGGATCGCATCAGCAAATGAACCATCTGCACGAAAGCCAAGGCCTAACGCACGGCTAATATCAAATTTGCCCGGCCAACTCGCGACGATACGGTTAATAGCTTCATCAGGTTCGAAACGAATAAGGTCAACAGCGTCTTGACCAGCGACATCGCGTAGCGCATCAATCATTCCTTGAACCGTTACGGTAATTCCCGGTAAGTTAACGGTACGAGAAAGGCCAAATTTCTCTGCTGAAATAGTTGCAGCATGGATGAAATTGCTCACCACGGTTTCTGGGCTAGACAGCCACAAAGCAAGTTCAGGTGAAACTGGGCAAACACTTTCAATACCATTTAATGGCTCACGAATGATCCCACTGGCAAATGATGAAGCAGCCTTGTTAGGCACTCCTGGGCGAACACTGATGGTCGGTAGACGTAACACACGTCCGTCAACATAACCTTTACGTGAGTAGTCGTTAACCATCAACTCACACATGGCTTTTTGAGCGCCATATGAAGATTGCGGATTCACAACACATAGGTCGGTGATCACATCTGGCAGCTCACCACCAAATACGGCTAAAGAACTGGTAAAGATAAACTTCATGGCCGGATTTTTAGCACGAGCCACTTCTAACAACTGACGTGTTGCTTCGAAATTCACTTTCATGCCTAAATCGAAATCACTTTCAGCATGGCTACTCACAATTGCAGCTAGGTGGTAAACCACATCGGTTTGTGCATCAATCAGTTGATCAGCAGCACCTGCTTGAGTTAAATCCGTTGCCACACAGCTCACTCTAGCATCTTCAATTGGGGATGTAGGGCACTGAATGTCCGCTAGAACGAGTTGGTCAAATTGAAAACCCTGGCTATTTTTAAGTAAAGCAGCGGCTAGCTGCTGACCTAAAAAGCCAGCGCCGCCAGTGATGATAACTTTCATTGTTATTCTCCTTGAAATAGCCTATTTCTGGCTATTTATCATTAGGTAAGATTTATTTATGTCTTTATTAAATGAAGTTTTATATTTTGTTCTGTTATCCGCTGCACAGCATCGTTTGGTAGTTGATCGTCGCAAATGATGTCATGCAATTGATTGAGTGGACAAACACGAAACATACCGTATTTGCCAAATTTACTACTGTCAGAAACCAGCACACAGCGCCGAGCAACATCTAGTAGTGTTTGTTTTATCTGCACTTTTTCTTCATGGGGCGTAGAGACACCATGCAGTAAATCCCAAGAGCTTGTACTAATAAATGCCACATCAACATTTAACGTTTTCAGCATCATCGCTGCGGTATTACCAACACACGAATGATTGCGTTTATCGACTTGCCCTCCCGTGTGATAGAGATTGAGTTGCGATTTATTCATCAAATACTGCATGATCGAAAAATCGTTAGTCACAATCGTTAAATTAAACCGTTCACCTAACACACGAGCGATTTCAAATGTGGTCGTTCCCGCATCGAGATACACCACTTGCCCGTCTTCAACGAGCGATGAGGCAAATTTACCTATCTCACGTTTACTGCGATGGTGTAGACGCGCTTTCTCACTCCAAGGTAACTCTTGGCGTAACGCATCGTTTAAACGAACACCACCGCTGATTGCGACCACCTTCCCTTCTTCTTCGAGCATGCGAATATCACGTCTTACCGTCATATGTGACACATTCATCAGTTCAACCAAATCGTTGATCGAAACGGTTTGGTATTCATGAACGTAACGGTAAATAAAATCACGACGCTCTGAAGGGATCATAGGTTCTCCTGTTTATGACTGTGCTTGTTTCAGCCACCCTAAACCGTCTTCTGTGCGGCCCGCAGGATGATATTCACATCCCAGCCAACCTTGATAACCCATTTTGTCGAGTTGCTCGAAAATCCATGGGTAGTTGACTTCACCGCTATCAGGTTCGTGACGATAAGGCACTGAAGCTATCTGAATATGACTAAATTTACCCCATAAACGCTCAATTGTTTTCAATAAATCACCTTCCATGATTTGGCAGTGATAAAGATCCAATTGAATAAAGACGTTTTCACGAGCAATTTCAGGGAGTAAGGCTTCAGCTTGCTTCTGTGTCGTTAAGAAGTAGCCAGGCATATCACGCGTATTAATCGGTTCAATTAAGACGCGAATACCATGTTCTGCCATCACATCCGCTGCATATTGGATATTCTTGATAAAGCAGGCTCGCTGTTGCTCAGGCGTAAAGCGGGCATCGACTTTGCCGGCCATCGCATGCACTTGTTGACATCCTAATGCCTTAGCATAGTGCAATGCCGTATGAACGCCTTTTGCAAATTCATCTTCACGACCTGGTATCGATGCCATTCCGCGCTCACCAGCAGCCCAATCCCCCGCAGGCATATTGAACAGTGCTTGTGTTAATCCATGTTTTTTCAGCTCTTCCGCGATAGCTTCTGGCTGCTCTTCGTAAGGAAACAGATATTCAACGCCAGTAAAACCTGCCTGTGCGGCACGCTCAAAACGTTGGATAAAAGGAACCTCGTTAAACATCATACTGAGATTTGCTGCAAATTTAGCCATGTTTAGTGCCTCATTTCTTTGGATAACGGCTTTCTAGCTCGTTAACCTGCTCTTCAGTGAGTGTTGTAAAGCCTTGCTGACGTAGCGTGATATACAAACGAGCCGTATCTTCCAGTTCTTCCGCATTGAAGAAGGCTTGTCTTAATGTTTTACCGCCAACAACAGGCCCATGATTCGATAGCAATACCGCATTGTGGTTTGGTGCTAACTTTTCAATCTCTTCACCAATACGGTCATCCCCCGGTGGTAAATATTGAATCAAGGGTAGTTTGCCAACTCGCATCACATAATAAGGCGTGATCGGGGGTAAGCAGTTGCTGCTATCAAGTCCCGCTAAACACGATAACGCTGTTAGCCAAGGCGAATGTAAGTGCACCACGGCTTGGCAGTCTGGACGCTGTCGATACATCGCCATGTGCATAGAAACTTCTTTCGTTGGCTTATCTCCATCGATCCAGTTACCTTCTGCATCCAACTTACTCAATCTTTCTGGATCTAAATCACCAAAGCTTGAATTGGTTGGGGTAACAATAATGTTCCCATCGGGAAGTTTGGCACTGATGTTTCCGGCTCCACCACTGCTATAGCCGCGGTTAAACATCGATTTAGCCCAATCAGCCAGTTCTTGGCGTAGTGCCTGTTCTTCACTCATTAAACATCTCCTGTGCGTACTGGAAGAAATTCTCTTGGCCGAAATTACCCGATTTGAGTGCCAACCAGTGTCCGCTTGTTAAATCCTGAACCCATGGAACCCCAGGTGCGATTGGCGCACCAATGCTAAGCTGCTCTGTTCCTAGGCTTTGAACGACCTTGCCGGATGTTTCGCCACCCGCAATAATAAAAGTGTTATAACCTTGCGCTTGAAGAAGTTTTACCACTTCACCAAACACGTTTTCGACTGCACTACTCGCCACTTCTGCCCCATAATTTTCCTGAATTTTTTTCAGAATTTCAGGTGGTTGAGTCGCATAGAGTAAAGGGGCTAAACCAGTGATTTTTTGTTCTTGAACCCAATTCGCTAATTGCTGTGCATATTCTGGGTTAGCAATACACTCGCCCACATCCACAACTTTTGCAGGCGCGATTTGCTGGTAGCTTTGAACTTGTTTATTCGTCATCACTGAGCAGCTACCGGATAAAATAATGGTTTTACGGCCTTGGCTTGCAGGTATTTCACCACGGCTGCCACCCGCGCCCCATTCACAACCCGTATCCACATTTGCTAACGCAGCGCCAAGACCTGAGCCCCCCGTCAGCAAAGGCATCTCTTTCACGGCTTTTGCGATAGGCAATAAATCATTCATTGTTAATGAATCAACAACGATATAGCTTGCCCCTTGCTCTGCTAAAGTCGCTAGACGTTGCTTAATCAGCGCGTCACCTTGCTGAATATCAGACAATGGAATTAACCCGGCTTTACCTTCAGACTGTTTTTCCATGACTCTGAGCAAGTTAGCATCTGTCATTGGTGTCACTGGGTGATGCTGCATGCCACTTTCATTGAGTAATTGGCCATTTACAAATAAATGACCATGAACAACGGTTCTGCCGTTTATTGGCAAGGCAGGACAAATCAATGCGACTTGCGTATCAAGCTGTTGCATCAATGCGTCAGTAACCGGTCCAATATTGCCTTTTTCTGTAGAATCAAAAGTGGAGCAATATTTAAAGAAAATCTGTTGGCAGTGAGCTTGCTGCTTTAACCAACGGCAGGCATTTAAGGATGCATTGATTGCGGTGTCGACAGGACAAGAACGGCTTTTTAGGCTGATAACAATCGCATCAACATCTTGTGGCACAGCCGTATTTTCATCCGGTTCATTCAATAGTTGAACGACACGCCAGCCGTTCTGTACCATAAATCCTGCAATGTCGGTTGCACCGGTAAAATCATCGGCGATCACACCTAATTTCACTGTCATACTTTTTTCTCCGGTAAAGCAATTCCTTTGAAAGTTTTGATCACCGCACTGTCATCTTGATGGCCAAAGCCTTCATGACTTGCAGAAATAAACATCTGATGAGCAGTTGCGGCAATAGGCAATGGGAAATTAAGTGCTTTTCCCGTTTCCATGACTAAACCTAAGTCTTTAACAAAAATATCCACAGACGATTTTGGCGTATAATCACCATCAAGAACATGCTGCATACGGTTTTCAAACATCCAAGAATTACCCGCAGCATGGGTGACGATGTCGTACATCATATTCAAGTCGATACCTGCTTTAGCGGCTAACGCCATACTTTCCGCAGCAACAGCAATGTGTACGCCAGCCAGCAGTTGGTGGATTGTTTTCACCGTTGACCCTAGACCGACTTCATCACCAACGCGGTATAAGCGCTCAGATATCGCCGCAAAAATAGCGTTAAGTTGCTCAAATAATGCTGGTGCGCCTGACGCCATCACCGTTAACTTACCTTCCGCCGCTTTCAGCGCCCCCCCAGAAATAGGGGCATCCATTAGTGGTAATTGATATTGTTCTAAACGCTTAGCGATGCGCTTGGTTTGCTCAGCCGCTAACGTACTATGCAACACAATAATTGTGCCTGGATGTAACTGTTCTACGAGAGGTTTATCCCCTTCAAATAGAATAGCTTCAACTTGGCGACCATTAACGACCACTAAAAGTAAAGCCTGTAAGTCTTGAGCATATTCAGCAGCGTTTTGCCCCACCGCAACAGCACCAGCCTGTTTTAAGGTTTGGCATGCATTTGGGCTAAGGTCAAAGCCATAGGTAGGAATATTATTTTTTATAAGGGATTGTGCGATCCCCATACCCATAGAACCGAGACCAATAACACCGACATTCTTAACGATATTTCCCATAACAACCCCTGATGTTGTTAATCTTTGTTATTGATGTGAATTCTCACATAACAAAATTCACAAACACATGATGAACATCACATTACGAACAAGATAAAAAACCAACAAATAAATTCTATTCAATTGATTTTTAATGCTTTATATTTTTTGGTAATTCACAAAACCATTCACAGCATAATGTGATAAAAAATGTGATATGAGTATGTTTTACACAGTTCAAGAATAAAAAAAGAAAATTTGTCATCTTTTCCATTCAGTTAAGTAGATATCGCATCATTTTTGATTGACGCTTTGCTGAAATTGACCAAAATAGCCGACGACTTAATTTTTTAGTGGTATTCCAAAGCTAACCATAGGCAGTTGGAGTCTACAACTTGATAAACGATGAGGAGCATTAGATGGGTTTGTTCGATCAACTGATCACCATGGTTGCCGGTGATAAAATGAGCCAGTTTCAATCTGTTATTGAATGGATTGATAAACAAGGTGGGTTAGCGGGTGTTGCCGATAAATTTAACCAACAAGGCTTAGGTGAGATTGTCCAATCATGGATCGGTAATGGTGAGAACCTACCTGTTAGTGTCAACCAGTTAATCCAAGTATTCGGTAATTTAGATATCCAGCAGCTCGCTCAACAAGTAGGCTTCGACTCACAAGAAACAACCGAGTTAATCGCAAAATACCTCCCCAAACTCGTCAATCAAGCGACTCCTGAAGGCGTTTTACCAGAACATATTGATTTATCAGCAATCGGCATGAATATGCTAAAAGAAAAGCTGTTTGGTTAATACTGTCAAAAAATAGAAAAACGGTAGGGAATACGCTGTCTCACCTACCGTTTGTCATTGTTAAAGCCTTAGCTTTGGTATTCATTCCTCAGTTTTTTCGCCGCTTCAACCATGTTAGCTAATGATTGACGGGTCTCTGGCCAGCCTCTTGTTTTCAAGCCACAGTCAGGGTTAACCCACAGACGTTCAACCGGAACACGTTTTGCTGCTTTTCTCAGCAGAGCCACAATCCAATCGACATTTGGTACGTTGGGTGAGTGAATATCATAGACACCCGGTCCAATTTCATTGGGGTAGTCAAAGTCTTCAAAGGCGTCTAACAACTCCATATCAGAACGTGAAGTCTCTATCGTAATAACATCGGCATCCAGTGCAGCTATCGACTCCATGATGTCATTGAACTCGCAATAACACATATGAGTGTGGATCTGTGTCTCATCATCGGCTATTGCAGCACTCAGTTTGAAAGCATCAACAGCCCAATTTAAGTACTCTGCCCACTCATCCTTACGCAGTGGTAATCCTTCACGCAGTGCAGGTTCATCAATTTGAATAATGCCAATACCTGCTTTTTGTAAATCATCCACTTCATCCCGTAACGCTAACGCAATCTGTTTCGCGATCGTTTCACGGCTCACATCTTCACGTGGGAATGACCAGCACAGTATCGTGACAGGCCCTGTTAACATCCCTTTGACCGGTTTTTCAGTCAAAGATTGCGCATATTTCGCCCATTCAACTGTAATGGCTTCAGGACGACTAATATCACCAATGATCACTGGTGGTTTGACGCAACGTGAACCATAGCTTTGCACCCAGCCATTTTGAGTAAATACATAACCATCAAAATGCTCGCCGAAATATTCCACCATGTCATTACGTTCTGCTTCACCGTGCACCAGCACATCGATATCTAGCAGCTCTTGCTCTTTAATCGCTTGCTTAATGTGCTCGCTGATATTGGTACGGTAGTGCGTTTTGTCAACATTCCCTTTCTTGAAATCAAGGCGTAGCGTTCTAATTTCACTGGTTTGTGGGAACGAGCCAATCGTTGTTGTTGGCCACAATGGTAGATTAAAACGCGTGCGCTGACGCTGTGCCCGTATTGGATATGCGCTATTACGCTCAACATCCCCTTCTCTAACCGCTTTCAAACGCTGTGCAACCGTTGCATTATTTACGCGTGTTGAGGTTTTACGCGCACGAATGGGGGCGCTGTATTGCTCCAACTCAGCAATATTGGCCTCTGTTGGCTCATTTAACGCTTTACTTAATAAAGCTAATTCACCGCATTTTTGTAAGGCAAATGCAAACCAGCTTTTCACCTCATCGTCCAAACGAGTCTCGTCGTTAAGATCGATTGGGCTATGTAACAATGAACAGGATGTACCAATCCATATTGGTCGTTGACCTAATAACGGTTTCACCCGTGCAAATTTTTCACCTAAATCAGCCTTCCATACGTTGCGCCCATTGATAATCCCAAGAGATAGCAGCCAATTTTGTGGTAATTGTTGATGCAGTTTTTCAATATCATCACGTCCAGCCACCACATCAACATGCAAACCTTGAATCGGCAGTTGTTTAATCAGGTCTAAATGATGACTAATGCCATCAAAATAAGTGGTTAGCAGTAAATTAGTTTTACCTGTAAGGGCTTGATAGGCGGTTTGATACGCGTGCTGCCACTCTATCGGTAAATCTAAAACCAAGGCCGGCTCATCGATTTGAACCCACTCGATCCCTTTTTGCGCCAGACGAGTCAGAATTTCTTCATAGACAGGCAATAAATCATTCAGCAAAGATAAACGATCGAATGATTCACCCTTCACTTTACCTAACCATAGATAGGTAATTGGGCCAATAACAACCGGTTTAATGTTATGACCTAATGCCAATGCTTCATCAACTTCATCAAATAGCTGCGTCCATGAAAGGCTAAATTTTTGCCCTTTTTGGAACTCGGGAACAATGTAGTGATAGTTGGTATTAAACCACTTAGTCATCTCTCCCGCTGCGGCTGGTTTTCCTGTTGGAGCACGGCCTCGTGCGACTCTAAACAGGGTATCTAAATCAATTGAGCCATCTTCATTTTGATGACGTGGTGGCACGTTGCCCAACAATAGGCTGGTTGTCAGCACTTGGTCATACCAAGCAAAATCACCAACAGGTAATAAATTCACTCCTGCCTCTTTTTGTTGTTGCCAGTGACGAGCCCGTAACTCACGTCCTGTCTCTAAAAGTGCGGCTTGATCAATCTTGCCTGCCCAATAATCTTCTTGTGCACGTTTTAGTTCTCTTTTCAGACCGACACGAGGAAATCCAAGTGTATGATTTATAACAGACATATTGACCCCTTAAAATTTTTAGCCGTCTAGATGTTTACACATCTATAATCAACAGGTACTGTATAAAGCACAAGCGCAAATTATTCATTGTCATCTTGAAGGTTTCTCATGATTGAACTAAAACATCTAAAAACATTGCATGCGCTCAGCCAGCACGGTTCATTGGCGGCAGCTGCAACCTATTTGCATCAGACTCAGTCTGCTTTGTCACATCAGTTTAGTGACTTAGAGCACCGTTTGGGCTTTAAGCTATTTGTTCGTAAAAGCCAACCATTACGTTTTACTCCACAAGGGGAAGTCCTATTACAGTTAGCCCAGCAAATATTGCCTATGGTGAAGGATGCGATTCGTGTCTGTAATGAGCCAGGTGTCTCAACACTACGTATCGCCATTGAATGCCATAGTTGTATTCAGTGGCTCACTCCTGCATTACAACAATTTAGGCAAACATGGCCACAAGTTTCCGTCGATTTTAAATCAGGTGTGACTTTCGACCCGCAACCTGAATTACTGTCACGGGAACTGGATATCGTCTTAACGTCTGATATCTTGGCGGATAAAGAAATTCACTACACGCCACTATTTGATTATGAAGTGAAATTGATTGTGGCTAATGATCATCCTCTGGCAAGAAAGCCAATAATTGCTCCGCATGATCTGGCCGATGAGACTTTATTAATTTACCCCGTACAACGTCACCGTTTTGACGTATGGCGTCATTTCTTGCAACCAGCGGGCGTTTCACCAAGTGTTAAAACTGTCGATAACACACTGATATTGATTCAAATGGTTGCGGCAAAAATGGGAATAGCAGCATTGCCACATTGGGCTGTCGATTCCTTTGAAAAACAAGGTTTGATTAGCATTAAAACGCTAGGGAATGGATTATGGAGCAGGCTGTACGCTGCATGCCGTGAAGGAGAGCAACGCCAACCTGCTATTGAAGCTTTTACCAAAACCGCGACTAGTCACGCTGTTGATAATTTGTCTTATGTTAAGCCGGTGAAAGTATCCAGCGCCTATGTACCCACAGAGAAGCAACAATTAGGCTCGCTCCAATGGTAAAACTCAGCCAATCCGGATGTTGTTGCCAGATAGCAAAATTCACTAATAGCCCCGCTGGAACCATCATGTTATTCATGATAGCAAGGGTTCCAGCGTCTACCTTGGTCGCGCCATAGTTCCACATAAAATAGCCAATACCAGAAGCTGCTACACCTAACCACAGCAGAACGCCCCATTGCACATGGGTTGTTGGAACCATGGATTTATTACCGAATAAGAGCCAACCAACTAGCGCCACCAACGTTGCACCGAGATAGAACCAAGAAAAAGCCTGATGCTGAGGAATGGGATAGACCTCCATCAAGCGTTTATAACCTACCTGACCTATCGCGAAGAAAATATTGGCAAGTTGAACATAGATCAAGCCAACCCAAAATGACTCACTCAGGTGATCATAACGAATGATTGCAGCTCCGATCACGGCCAGCAATGAACTGAAGAGATAGCCTATGCGTAACTTTTGACGTTCCAATAGGTCATAAACTAGCGTCACATACAGTGGCGTCATGACCGTAAATAGCAAAAATTCAGCGACGGTAAGGTGCCGATATGCTTGGAAAACAAAAAAGTACATGATCCCCAGCTGACATGCGCCAACCGTCATATAGAGGGCAATCACTTTTTTTCCTAAGCCACGCCAACGTAAAAAAGGCAAAAAAACCAACGCCGCTAAAGATACGCGAATTAAAACAGATAACCAGCTATCGACTTGACCAGCAAGATATTCACCGATAAGACTAAAAGACGCTGCCCAAAGCAGCGTCGTTATAACAAGTAACCACATTATTGTATTGTTCTCAATTAATGCTCTTTTTCAATGAGTACGGCTTCTAATAAATCGAGGTCAGTCAGTAAAGATTGCAACGTTTCATTACTGATTTTACGTGTTGCACGTAAGTGATATAACTCACCTCGTTCGGCACGTAGTGCTGTTAATCTAAACCTGCGTTCCAGATCCTCAATTTGTAGATTATGCTCAATTTCATCCTGACCCGCGGTTCGGCGACGTAAATGCCCCGTTACCCTTGATGCGACCTCACTAATATCTTCCGGATCTAATTTTTCATCGACATCCGCGGATAAACGCTCTTCCATTTTGTTCAAACTGACAATAGCCACTTCAGCCATTGCCGCTTTTGCCATGCGTATTTCGTTGATATCCGCTTCCTTGTCACTCACCTTAAAATTACGCAATAACAGTGGTAACGCGATCACACCAGCAAAAATCGAGAATAAAATAACCCCAGCAGCAATAAATACCAGCTGATAACGAGCAGGGAATGGTGAGCCATCACTTAAAAATAACGGCACTGACAACACACCCGCCAAGGTAATTGCCCCACGAACGCCCGCAAATGAAGCTAACCATAATTCACGCACTGTATAGTTGGCGAACTGTAATGGCCTTTTCTTCAAAAACAGTCGGCTAAATCTTTTCATTAGCCATAGCCAACAAAAACGTAATATCAACAAAGCAAAATAGATAACCGCAACAGCCGCGAATAACATCCAAGTTTCTACACTCGGGTCTAATTCAGCTTGCAGTACAGAGGTTTCCCATATTCCCGGCAATTGCAATCCGAGCATGATAAACACCAGTCCGTTAAATACAAACTCAAGCATCGACCATACGCTGTCAGCACGTAGTCGCATTGCCAGAGGAGCATTACGGATCACACCAGATTTAGTGATCGTCATACCCGCAGCAACCGCTGCCAAAATGCCCGAAAAACCAATATGCTCAGCAATCATGTAGGAGGCAAAAGGCAGCAAGAGCATAAACACGATTTGCGTTGCGGGATCATCCCCACTCCAGCGGCTCATCAGTCTAAGCGATTTACTGTAAACCCAAGTCACGACGATACCGGACAATAATCCACCTATCGCAACTTTAAAGAACTCAATGGTCACACCGGAAACAGAGAATGCCATCGTTCCCATGGCAATCGCCACAGCAAACTTTAAAGCGACAAGGCCAGAAGCATCATTCATGAGAGCTTCACCTTCCAACACACTCATCATGCGTTTTGGAATTCGGCCTTTACCCACAATGGAAGAGAGGGCGACAGCATCCGTTGGTGAAAGAACAGCGGCAAGTGCAAATGCAGCAATTAATGGAATACCAGGCATCAGCCAGTAAATAAGATAACCAATCCCAACAACGGTCACCAATACCAGCACTAATACCAAAATGAAGATTTCGCGTCCATTTTGGAAAAATTCACGGGTTGGTGTTTTCCAGCCATCAACGAATAACAATGGTGGAATCAATAACACCATAAATAATTCAGGATCAAACGTGACATGCAAGCCAAACTGAGGCCAAGCCAATAACGCACCAATCGCAATTTGAATCAAGGGTAATGGAACACGAACAGGAATGACTTTTGTCACCACGCCTGAAACAGACACAGCCAAAATTAAGATGAGGATAGTAAAGAAAATTTCCATGTTGCCCTTACTGATTAACTAAACGAACCAAGACCCAAATATGACCCGTCGTAGCAGAATATTAGGTAGCTCGTCAGGCCATAAAATTTTTCAGTAAAGCCAGCAACTCGTGAAAACCTGCGGGTTTCACATGATTTACCGCCTTTTATCTATTCTATCCTTAACTCACTACTCGGCGGGAAAATAATTCAAACTTTAAGATTAATCGCGATAATACATTAGGGGGCGGCTAACGAGCCCTCCCCCACAGAATAACAAATCTTAAATAGCTAGATCAGCAGCATAAAAAGCTACCAAAAGAACGGCAATCACGACGGTACCGATATTTAGCTTACGCCATTCGCCAGCAAAAATACGGCCGATCACCAGCGCTGCAAAGCCCAACATAATACCGGTGACAATATTACATGTCAGAACAATAAACACCGCACACAATAGGCCTGACATCGAATCGACAAAGTCATCAAAGTCGAGTTTAGACACATTACTGAGCATCAGTAAGCCAACGTACATTAAAGCGGGAGCCGTCGCATAAGCGGGAACTAAATAAGACAGTGGCGATAAAAACAGAATGAACAGGAATAACACACCAACGACAACAGCGGTCAAACCTGTGCGTCCACCAGCTGCCGTTCCTGCCGCTGACTCAATATAAACGGCAGCAGGAGAAGCACCAATTGCACCAGCAAAGATACTGCTCACCGAATCGGCTGTTAATGCCTTACCACCATTAATAATTTGCCCCTCTTTATCAAGCAAATTCGCTTGACCTGCAACAGCGCGAATTGTTCCCGTTGCATCAAAGACGGCAGTCATCACTAAAGCTAATAAACTCGGTAACACAATTGGCTGTAATGCGCCCATAATATCCATATTAAATATCAGTGATAAACCATCCTCCCCGAAAGAAGGCAGTTTAAAGAAACCTTGATATTTAACGGCGGGATCAAAGATCAACCCAATAATAGAGATAGCGATAATGACCAGTAAAACACCACCGGGCACACGACGCTTTTCCAGACCAAAGATAACGGCTAAGCCCGCTAATGAGATTAAAACAGGAAAAGAGGTGAAATCCCCCAGTGCTACAGGTAGGCCTGCGTTTGGATTTTTAATCACCAGCCCTACCCCATTGGCAGCAATCAGCAGTAAAAATAGCCCGATACCGATCCCTGTCCCATGCGCAATGCCCATTGGCATATTACGAAGGATCCAACTGCGAATGCCTGTCACTGAAATAATGGTGAATAAACACCCCATTAAGAATACGGCACCAAGCGCAACAGGGATGCTAATATTTTGCCCCAACACCAAACTAAATGCCGTAAATGCGGTTAGTGAAATAGCACACCCGATTGCCATTGGGAGATTAGCCCATAGCCCCATTAATAATGAGCCAAAACCAGCAACTAAACAGGTCGCAATAAACACTGCGGTAGGAGGGAAACCTGCCTGCCCTAACATGCCAGGCACAACAATAACGGAGTAAACCATTGCTAAAAACGTCGTTAACCCAGCAATGATTTCACGGCGAACCGAAGAGCCACGCGCGGAAATTTTAAAAAATTTATCCAATTTGCAATTGGTTGAAGCCTGTTGGCCAGACATGGAGATACTCCTGCTAAACATAACTAAAAGCGCCAAATTCCGCTCACGAAAACGATTACTTTTTTAAAAAAACTCATAAGCCAAGTCATTCACTTAATGAAGAGTGATTTTACGCAATCGTTTGGCTTTATGGTCGAAATGGCAGATTCTGAAGCGGGCAATTATCAATCTAAACAGGTGTACTGATCAAGTGTTTTCGAATTTAAGCAGCAGATAGCGTGCAGCAAAGCAAACTTAACGTAAATTTTTAGTCTTTCTTTCTTCCTCGATATTATTGATAGCTAAATGCAATGGCTACGTGACCTCTTCCGACTTTAATAACGTTAAGAAATAGACCCCATTCAATAAACTACTAATAGATTTTACTCTCGTTTAGCTGTAGTTAATAAATGCTTTGTTAGAGTTAAATTCTATTTTGTTAATAATAACAAGATAAATTAATTTCAATTAATGAGGTTTTAATTTTCATTAACCGCATTTATTACCAAAAATGTAACGCTGCAAAAAATATAATCACACCTTCAAAAAGTAAATAAAAATTAACTTTTATTTCATAATGTTAACAAGATTCATTTATAACAGTTTATTTTTATTTATTAGGTTAAAATTAAACATTACGCCGAGCTATTAATTATTGGAATATATTTACTGTAAACAATGTATAAAAAATTATCCCCTAAACAATTATCACTAACTTTATTTATTGGCTTCCTGGTTATTTATCTTTTGCCCGGTATTTATGGGCATACGCCATGGAAGCAAGATGAGAACTATAGCTTTGGTATCATCCAAACCATGTTCGAAACCAATAACTGGTTAGTGCCTACCAATGCGGGCGAACCTTTTATGGAAAAGCCCCCTCTGTACTACTGGGTCGCGACGCTCACTTCACATTTGCTGTCTGGCTTAATGCCGCTTCACGATGCTGCCCGTAGTGCTACTCTATTGTTTTCAGTGGTTAATTTTTCATTTTTTATTTTGCTAGCACGTCGCGCTTTCCATGCAGCAGACATTGGGGATAAACGTATTTGGGTGGCTTTCGCACTCTATGTTTGTGCTCCCGGTATTTTAAGACATAGCCATGACATGTTCACGGATATTGCATTGGTGACAGGAGCAACCATTGGTTTATATGGCATTTTAGGGCTGATACGCCAAGAAAAAGTTGTCGCATCCGCATGTTGGCTTATGGCTGGTACGGCTATTACCCTGTTATCAAAAGGCGTATTTGTACCTGGTGTCTTATGGATCAGCTTACTACTTACGCCTATTTTCCTACCGCATTGCCGGCAAAAAACATTCTGGTTACCCGCCATCATCGCGGGCCTTTGCTCACTGATCTTTATTTTACCTTGGCCTATCTTATTATATTTGCAACACCCAGATCTTTTTATCACTTGGTTTTGGGAAAATAACATTGGACGATTTTTAGGTTTTTCCGTTGAAAAATTAGGCGCTAAGGCTAACTTAACACGCGTGCCAGCATCTGTCCTTTTATTTGCCTTTCCTTCTGGAATACTGGCAACCCTTTATTTTTTAAGGAACCCTTTAAAACGATTACGCAATCACAATGAGTATTTAGTCACAATATTCCCATTATTGGGAATTGTATTTTTACAGATGTCAGCAACAGGTAGAGCACTTTATTTATTACCTTTTATCGCTCCATTGGCTATTTTAGGTACAAATACACTGTTTTCTATTCCAGAGAGAGCATTACGCTATTTTTCATATTTTGCGGCAACATTCTGGTCTGCACTGATTATTTTTCTTTGGGTTTGCTACGTGATCGCGCTTTCTGGCCATGCTGAAACTTGGCTTCAGTTTTTTAGTCAATGGCTTCCCATGAGCTATCACATGCCATTTTCAGCGTTGACTTTGGTGGCTGCAACGCTTCTCACTGCTATTTGGTTTTTACGTGGTTCCTTCCTCAGCCAACAAATAACATTGAGAGCCATACAGAACTGGGCATTAGGCATGTGTATTGTTTGGGGGGTCACGTTCACCTTATTTGTAGGTTGGATTGACTATGCCAAAGGATTTGAAAAAGTATTTGTCGATTTAGCGCAACAGCTAGATGATCATTATCATGATAATGACTGTATGGCCTCGGATAATATAGGCGAATCTGAAGCCCCTATGCTGTACTACTACACCAACATTCTGCATCAGCGACAAGATCGCTTTGAAAAACCAGCGCATTGCCGCTGGCTGATTGTATTATCAAAACAGGTTAAACCAGCACCATCTGGTATGACATTATTTTGGACAGATCATCGCCCCGATGAATTTACCGAAAATTTAGTCGTTTATAAGAGTGTTGAATAGATAAGACACATTTCTGTGCCAGTTCAGACAACTGGCACAGAAAGCCAGTTTAGACTCGCTGAGTCGCCTGTGCGCTATATTTCTCACGGGTAAACCAGAGGAATGCCGCTGCAATAAGAATTAGGAGAACGGGCAGCCCTGATGGTGAAATCGACGTCGCTACGCCAGCTAATAATGGTCCAGAAAGGTTACCAATTCCCCATAGCATTGCTGCTGCCGCATTGGCGATAATGAGGTCATTGCCACGAAAATATTGTCCAATTTGCACAAGAGCAATTGTGTAAATCGCCCCTGCCGTTGCGCCTAAGACAAATAACAGTAACCAAATTAAGACGTTATGAGTAATCAGTAATGGCAACAAGCAACTTGCACCAAACGTGACAATGCCGCAAATTCGGTATAATTTTTCACGATTCATATGATCAGCGAGCCAACCAAACGGCATTTGCATAATGGCATCCCCCGCCAATATTGCACTAATCATCATTGCTGCAATCGCTTCGGTATGCCCCATCCCCATCCCATAGATAGGAAATATTGACAAAATAGTGCCATCAAAAAAGGCAAAAAACAGGATACCCGCACAAATACCGGGTGCAAATTTCACAAATTGAATAATAGAAAAACGAGACTCACTTGCCGTGGCTGAAATATGGTCTCCCACCTTTTGTTCCATCGCTAAAAATAGTGCGATGGATATAAGATGGAGCAAAGTACAAATGAGTAAAGGTGACTTATCTTCAACCCCATAATAAGCAATAAAAGAAGGACCAAGTAGCTGGCTTACAGTAAATACCGTTGTATAAATAGCCAATATTCGACCCCGCTTATTTTCAGGAGAAAGCTCATTAATCCACGTTTCTCCTAAACAGATAAGTACACCACTCGCAAGTCCTGTAATCAGGCGTAATGGGAAAAGTAACCACAATGGCAACGTGCTGAGCAACGGCAATAAACTCATAGCCGAAACAACCGTGGCAAATAACATCGCCTGCCGCTTTCCACACCAGTGCACAATACGCTGAACAACCGGTGCGATTAAAAACATACCTAAGGCAGGTGCAGCAGAAATAATACCGATATATAACTCACCAACACCATAGCTATTTAATCGCAGTGCGACCATTGGAATACTGAGTCCAATGACAATACCAATCACTGCGATACTGGTCGTGATCGTAAAAATAGCAAATGAAGGGGTACGACGAAGATATTGAAAACGCTGATGATCAGAGCTCATTTTGATATTCATTGCTTCCGTTATGAAGCATCCATTTTAAACACTATTAGTTAGGGTTAGTTTTGACATAAAAACCCATCATCATCATAACTAGCAAAAGATGACAAAAGGCGCTCGTATCATAAACTATATTTTGTACTGATAGTTTTTTATTTTTGGGCACCGATTATAAAATGAAAAAATAACGATATAACAAAGCAACACCTGAAATTAAAATAATAACATTAATAATTTTAAGGAACGTATCACGGGATATTTTCAGTGTAATATGGCGCCCAACCCAGATTCCTATTAGCATAGCGGGAGAAAAAGCTAGCGCCATCAAAATAATATCCATATTGACATAAACACCCATCACTAAAAATATAATAACACGTGTCAATGTACTAAAACCGATTAAGGTCATCTGGGTGATGCGAAATCGCTGTTTATCTGCGATGCGGCTTGATAAATACATAGCATAAATAAAACCACCACTACCAAATAAGGCACTAAAAACCCCACCGATTAAGCTGAAAGGCACAACAAATGCTTTTGACAAATGTGGCTGGGCTTTCTTTGAAAAGAACGTATTCAGTACATAAAAAATAACAAATATACCCAACAGTAAAATCAGGATATCAGGACGCGTTTTCAATAGAATGGCAGCCCCAATTAAACTCCCCACGATCATCAATGGAATAATCCATTTAATTTCATGATAGTCCGCGTTTTTACCATCTTTAACAAGGTTGATTAATGCCGCGGTTAAGTCAATAAGGGCAAGAGTCGGCACAATCATATTTAAAGGAAGATACATCGCTAATACTGGAGTGGCGACTAACGCAGAACCAAAGCCAGCCATCCCAAAGACCAAATAAGCGCACAGTAAAGTAAAAAAGCAGATTGCCATCTCTGGAGATAAAATATCAAACGGCATAGTGAATCTCTACAAGGGTATTTTGTTCACTATAATTTCTTCTGAAAAAATAAAAAAGTCCTGTTTGATAGAATGTGAAACCTTATTTATTTATCAAACACGTTAATTTTCACACTTCGAGATTATTGCCAAAATATTATGCCTTCGTCAGTACATTTCTGACATAATGTTGCTATGATGCTAGAATTAATAGCATAAATTAATTTTCAGGGAAGACAGCATATGGATAAAAAAATCAATATTAAAATTGGTCAAAAAGTACGCCATCTGAGGCAAGCACGAAATTTATCCCTGAATGAACTTGCGCGCCTATCAGGCATTTCAAAAGCCGCGCTCTCTAAATTAGAATCGGGTGATTCCAACCCTCGCGTTGATACGCTAGAAGCTATTGCCATTGCATTACGTTTCCCTCTGAGCGACTTATTTGCATTACAGCATGAAACTTACCCCTATTTCGTCAAATCCTCCACCCTACAAGGCGATTATTCACAGCTCTTTAAATTTCGGATCAATATGGGCAATATTTCTGAGATATGGCAGCTAAAAATGAAACGTGGCGCCATCATTAATAGTCCAGCTCACATGAGTGGAACCCATGAACACATCATGATGCATACAGGGTCATTGATGCTACGTTTAAAAAACGACCAGACAGTACTACTAGAAGAAGGCGATTTTTATGCTTTTAGCTGTGACTTTCCCCATTCCTACCTCTGCATGGAAGGAGAATTAAATGCAACCGTCGTCATGACCTACTCTCACCTCAGTGACAGTATTTAATGCTCGATATGCTTCGCGTCGTAACTGATCCGCAGTATGCCTTTTTTATACTTCATTGATTTAATTGAAAACTGTTCAATTTTACCAAGTGATGCGACATGCGTACCACCGCATGGCACCTCATCACCTTCAGAAACACCACAAAGCCGTAACGTATCGCGTTGCCCGATTAATACAGGTGAATCATCACTGATAGATTGATTCACTAGCATTTCTATTTGCTTATCATCAAGTTGCTCGATAGGTGTGGCGTTATCTCCGATGGCGCTGAATTCAACCCGTGACTCATTAGGAAAGTGATGCCCTTTTTGTCCCTGCCAACCAAAACGTGACATAACCCAACTCAGCAAGTGTCCTGTAGTATGTAAAGCGGCATGGTGTTGACGCTGCGCCTTATCAACACGGGCAATAACGGTATCACCACTCTGCAAATCTTGGTTTGAGTTTAAATAAGCAATAATTAATCCATTCGAGTGTTTCTTAATACGAACAGGCTCATCATTAATCCAACCAATATCTGCTGGCTGCCCTCCTCCTTGAGGATGAAAGATATTCTCCGTCAATGCCACCCATTGCCCGTCGTCATCATGACCCGACTCGAGAATAGTGGTTTTAATTTCATAGAGATAAGTATCAGTAAGATAAATATTGTTTTGCATAAAAATAATCCACTTATAGATAACAGCTTTATGATGTGATGTTGAAATTGTTATATCATCATTGTTCACTTTAAGAAACACCTGAAAACTAAAACAAACAAATGTACTTAAATTGTATCCATAAGCCAGATAAAAAATTCAACCTACACCGTGATGTAGGTTGAATAGACATGCCGTTGTTATTAAGCGTTATTGCAGATAATTTTGCATGGTCTCAAATAACCTTAAATCGTCGCTAAAACGAACTTCACGAACGTCTTCTAATTTTTCAACTTGATTGACCATTTGAGATAAGCGTTCGTCTTTTTGGACTAACAGCCAAATACGGCTTTCATCTTTATCTTTTATTGGCATACATAGGATGCCATCCACATTAAATGCTCGGCGCGCAAACAAACCACAAATATGTGACATGACGCCAGGGTGGTTACGGACAATAAGTTCTAACGCGATAGGATGATGTTCAAAAACCATAATTACGCTCCGATCATATCAATATTTGCAGCACCCGGTGGAACCATTGGATAAACCTTTTGGTTCACATCGATCAAGGCATGAATTAAGCAGGGACCCTTTGTATTCATAATCGTTTCTAATGCCATCTCAGGATCTGCTTCTGTATTTAAATCACAGGTCTGCAAGCCGAATCCTGCCGCAATTTTTATAAAATCGGTTTGGTATGGATAAGCGGCTGCATAAATACGATTATCAAAAAACAGTTCTTGTTGCTGGTAAACCATCCCTAATGCTTGGTTGTTCATCAAAACAATTTTGATATTAAGTTGATGTTCAACTGCGGTAGCCAACTCTTGAATATTCATCATCAAGCTGCCATCCCCCGAAAAACAAACGATCGTTTTCTCAGGATTCGCTAAAGCTGCACCAATCGCGGCCGGCAAACCAAATCCCATGGTTCCCAAGCCGCCAGATGTTAACCACTGGCGAGGACGTGATAACGGATAAACTTGTGCCGCCCACATTTGATGCTGTCCCACATCCGTAGTCACGATCGCGTCTTCTCCTGCTGCTCTTGCTGCCGCTAACACTAACCCGTAATGTGTTAAAGGATTATCAGCCTCACTTAAATTCAGCGGAAAGTTCTGTTTTAACTCATTAACTCTTGTCATCCATTCTTCACGCTGATTTCGCTCAACTAATGGCAGCAATAATTCTAGGATTTGCCCTGCATCAGCATTGATAGCAATATCAGGGCGTTTAATTTTGCTGATCTCTGCTTTATCGATATCCACATGAATAATTTTGGCATTCGGGCAAAATTTTTCTGCGCGACCTATTGCACGGTCATCAAAGCGTGCTCCAATAACAATTAACAGGTCCGCTTCTTCCATAACCATATTAGTGCTACGCGCTGCATGCATGCCCAACATGCCTAAATACAGTGGATGACGCATTGGAATAGTGCCTAACGCCATCAATGTCATTGTTGTTGGCAGTGTTGCTTTCTCTGCAAAAGCAATCGCCGTTTCCGTCGATTCAGAACTAATAACCCCGCCACCAAAATAAAGAACTGGGCGCTTAGCCTGATTAATCATCTCAGCTGCCTGAATGACCTTTTCCATATCAAAATTTGGGGCTTTATCTTTTGGCTGAATCTCAGGTAATGAATCTAATTCGATAGTCGCGGTTTGTACATCCTTCGGGATATCAATCCACACAGGTCCCGGACGTCCTGATTCTGCAATCCGAAAAGCATCACAAATAACTTGAGGTAATTCATTGATATTACGAACCAAGTAATTATGTTTGGTGACAGGAATAGAAATTCCATAAGTATCAACTTCTTGGAATGCATCTGTACCAATCATTGATGAAGGAACTTGCCCTGTAATACAAACTAATGGAATAGAATCGAGCTTAGCATCGGCAATTGCCGTCACTAAATTCGTTGCCCCTGGGCCACTTGATGAAATACACACTGCCGCTTTACCAGTGGTACGTGCTATGCCTTGTGCAATAAAGCCAGCGCCTTGCTCATGGCGCGCCAAAATATGGCGAATCTGCTTACTTTTGCCTAAAGCATCATAAAAAGGGAGTGCCGCGCCACCTGGGATCCCTGCAACAATGGTAATCCCATGTTTTTCTAACAGGTGGACGATTAATTCTGCACCTGTAAAACAGGTTTTATCTGGTGATGTTGTGCCCAACTCGCTCATAATTTTATCCTTCACACTAGCCGGCGGATTCGGGCGGAGCGTCATAAAAAAACCCCGTCCGGTTTGCGCCGGCGGGGTTCTAAATCTGCGTTGATTTGTACCCGTTACGGCGCTAAGCCCACGACCACCACCACACGCACGACCACCGCGGCTGATGGCGCGGTAAGTAGTAGGTTTGAATGATGAAGAGTCATGTTCACGGGTTAATCCTGTCTGTCGATTTTAATTGGTTAGATTATTAATCATTATTTTGTGTAAGTGCATTTAAGAAAACACATATTGTTCATAATAACAATCATTTTTTCGATTTTTATTCACAGCAAACTTAAAATGAGATCAATATCACAACACACAGCAACAGGATAATTATCTAGTAAAATAGGATAATAAAGTCATTATCACTAGCTAGACAGATTGAAAAAAAGTCTCATTTTCTTATCAATTTTCTCTTGACTTAAAGTTGACTTTAAGTCGTAAAATCCCCTCCTTACAAGATAGCAATAACCATAAAAATTAAATATATCTCTTTATTTTTATTGAGGTTTATAACTTTCGGCATCGAGGGGGAATTATGCCAAAAAATGTCTGGTGGCTAACTATTGCGTTAGCATTGTTTACGACAGGTAATGCTATTGTTCTGTCGGTCGCGGTAGTGATTGGTGAAAGTCTTTCCCAAGATCCCACCTATTCCACATTGCCATTACTCAGTCAATATATTGGTCTGATTATCGCAACCATTCCTATTGCATATTTAATGCAGAAACACTCCAGAAAATTAGGTTTTATCTTGGGCAATATCGCGGGCATCATCGGCGCAACCTTGTCTATTATTGGCATTATTTATCATCACTTAGCCTACTTTTCGCTTGGCTTATTTTTTACAGGCATTGCAATTGGTACGGCTCAACAATTTCGTTTCGCTGCATTAGAAGAGGCACCTAAGTTCTTGCATGCTAAAGCGATTGGATTAGTCATGAGTGGAGGAATCGCTGCCGCCTTAATCGGCCCTACACTCGCGGTAGTCACACAACGATTTTTTACTGAATACCCATTTGCAGGCCCTTTTAGTACCTTAGTGGGCATTTATGTGCTCGCCTTTATCTTACTATTAAACATCCCATTAAAGAAAATTCCCCCAGAAAAACAAAATCATATGGAGGTGAAGCGTAGTTACAAGCAGTTATATTCACAACCCATATTAAAATTAATTGCGATAGTGAGCGCCGTTGGCTATGCATTGGTTGTTTTTACTTTTGCGTCTATTCCACTCTCTATGAAACAAAATCATTTCCCGTTTCCTTTGATCGCTATCGTCTTTCAATGTCATGTACTTGGCATGTTTGCCCCTTCATTTTTCACTGGGCATTTGATTCAGCGCTTAGGAGCTAAAAAAATTATTTTTGTCGGTATTCTATTACTCATACTCTCTGCAACTATTAACCTTTTAGGTACTGAGTTTTACCACTACTTATTATCTGGGATTTCCGTTGGAGTGGCATGGAATTTACTTTTAATCAGTACAACCCAATTATTACCGTACGGTTATCAATCTCATGAGAGAGCGAAAGTACAAGGTATGACTGATTTCCTGATTTATTCCTTTGGTGCATTAGGTAGCCTTGGCGCAGGCGTGCTGTTCTTTTCATTAGGCTGGCAGTTAATGAATACAGTCTCAATAATTTTTGCACTTTTCATTTTGAGCAGCTATGTCGTATTAAAAAAACATATTCCACAATGAACTAAACCATAACAACAGTATTTAATTTTACCTTTAGTAACCCAATGACTATTAATCATTATGAAACTCTCTGTCTTATTAGTTTGTTTAGGATTTATTTATTTTAAATTCATAAGATGAATACTATGCTTAATACCTAATAACTAGGAAGTGTATTATGTACAATAAATTAACTATTTCATACAGTAAAAAATATACTGAATTCCAATCTGCTGTCGTCAATGAAATTCTTGTTTGGATAGAAGAAAACCTAACCAGAAGATTATTACTCGATGATATTGCTCAACGTTCTGGATATACCAAATGGCACTTACAGCGAGTATTTCGTAAAATAGTCGGTATGCCTCTTGGTGAATATATCCGCCGCAGAAGGATCAGTGAAGCAGCAAAAGACTTACAAACAACAAAACTTCAAGTTATTGATATTGCGCTTAAATATCAATTTGACTCGCAACAATCATTCGCAAAAAGATTTAAAGCGTATTTAGGTACATCACCTTCTTTATATCGACTTGCAAATAATTATGATAATGATCCGCTACTACTGGAACCAAAGGTAGCTTAATTATTTCATATGAAAAAACATCAATATTTAAAACTTTCTGATATCACTATCTAAAAAGCCCCTTGTAATCACTCTCTGGGGCTTTTTTATCAATGAAGTCATTAATAACTCATTAAAACAATACTTAAAGAAACCTTAATAAAATTTTAATCAACCCTTAAGGTTTAACTTTATAAAAAAACTATAATTGAATGATAATAAGGTTATTGCATCCCCAAAACACACATCAATAATAAACAAAAGCCGCCTTCGTGGAATATCTATCGATACCTTTCTGTTATGTTTAAAAATGATGCTCAATCAAACTCACCATTTCATTCACATCATTAAAATCAATGTTCAATAACTCAATTTAAATAATAAAATAAGTAACAGGGGGTGATTCACTTCTTTTCTATCATCGTTTTTCTTTTTAAAGAACGATTTGATATTAATTTTTATACTCATAACGATAAAACAATAGGCTTATCAAGCTAACAGAAAGTTAGCCATCCTAGTTAACTATATGAATAATAAGTATTGTATCAAAGACTCTCCTGAACAAATAAAAATACCCTTAAAATAAGGGTATTTTATCATTCTTCAACATTCTATTTTTAGGCGAGCCTTAGAACGGAATATCGTCATCAAAATCAATTGGTGGCTCACTGCTTTGTGGAGCTGGCGATGACGGTGCACGCGCTGGTGCGCCACCACCACTAAATTGTTGCGCTGCTGGTTGCTGTGGTTGCCCCCAACCACCTTGGCCACCTTGGCTTTGGCCTGAAGATTCACCGCCGCGTCCGCCTAGCATTTGCATTGACCCGCCAATGTTAACCACGACTTCTGTGGTATAACGATCTTGACCACTTTGGTCTTGCCATTTACGCGTTTGCAAAGAACCTTCGATGTATACCTGAGAACCTTTTTTCAGATATTCACCCGCAACTTCAGCTAATTTGCCGAAAATAACCACGCGGTGCCATTCTGTTTTCTCACGCATTTCGCCGGTTTGCTTATCACGCCAGCTTTCAGAAGTTGCCAGAGTCAGGTTTGCCACGGCACCGCCATTAGGCATGTAACGGATTTCAGGATCTTGCCCTAAGTTACCGATAAGAATTACTTTATTTACGCCTCTGCTGGCCATTTAAACACTCCTGATGCATTAGATTTAATCTCTGTATTGGTCATGAAGTTTAACACGACCAATCAAGTATTGCATACGCATTCCCGATGAAAATCCCCGCTGTTCAATCAAAATGCGAACCGCTTTGAAAATTTAAGCCCTATCATTATTATCAGTGTTGATAGACAAAAAATATAGGCTTCAATGAATTCAACTGATAAACAAACCGACGACCAGTCAGCCGCATCATTATCGGTATAATGATGTGTTCGAATCAGTATCGTCAGCAATGCGAGAGCCTGAAGTATAACATGTATAATCTTTTTTTTAATAGAATACTGTATATTCATTCAGTCTAAATTGTGCGATAATGATCCACTTATGATTGTTCACTATCAAATCATCCGGGAAGTGGTAAATGGATAATATCGAAGTACGCGGTGCCCGCACTCATAATCTTAAGAACATCAATCTCATCATCCCCCGAGACAAACTGATAGTTATTACAGGGTTGTCCGGTTCAGGGAAATCATCATTAGCCTTTGATACGCTCTATGCGGAAGGTCAAAGACGCTATGTTGAATCATTATCAGCTTATGCAAGGCAATTTCTCTCGCTGATGGAAAAACCTGATGTTGACCACATCGAAGGGCTATCACCCGCTATTTCGATTGAACAGAAATCCACCTCTCATAACCCGAGGTCTACAGTCGGTACCATCACTGAGATCCATGATTACTTGCGTTTGCTGTTTGCTCGTGTTGGGGAACCTCGTTGCCCTGACCATAACATTCCACTCGCAGCGCAAACAGTAAGCCAAATGGTTGATAATGTTTTGGCTCAGCCCTCTGAACGCCGCATGATGTTGTTAGCCCCCGTCGTGAAAGATCGTAAAGGTGAGCATGTCAAATTATTAGATAATTTAGCCTCTCAAGGTTACATCCGCGCGCGTATTGATGGTGAGGTTTGTGATCTCTCCGATCCACCGCCCCTTGAATTACAAAAGAAACACACCATCGAGGTGGTCGTTGATCGTTTTAAGATCCGTGATGATATTGCACAACGTTTAGCTGAATCATTTGAAACGGCACTGGAATTGTCGGGTGGCACAGCCATTGTGGCCGACATGGATGACCCGCAAGCTGAAGAGCTCGTTTTCTCCGCTAATTTTGCCTGCTCGGTATGCGGTTACAGCATGATGGAATTAGAGCCACGTCTCTTTTCCTTTAACAATCCGGCTGGTGCTTGCCCAAGTTGTGATGGCCTTGGCGTTCAACAATTCTTTGATCCGGAAAGAGTCATTCAAAGTACGGAGATTTCCTTAGCCGGAGGAGCTATCCGCGGTTGGGATCGCCGTAACTTCTACTATTTTCAAATGCTACAATCCCTAGCGGAACATTATAAATTTGATGTTGAAGCTCCTTATGAATCCCTAAGCCCATCGATTCAAAAAATTATTTTATATGGCTCAGGGAAAGAGACCATTGAGTTCAAATACCGTAATGATCGAGGTGATATCACTGTTCGCCGCCATCCATTCGAAGGGGTGCTCAATAATATGGAGCGCCGCTATAAAGAAACGGAATCTACTGCGGTACGTGAAGAACTGGCGAAATATATCAGCAACCGGCCTTGTGTGACATGTCACGGAACTCGCTTGCGTAAAGAAGCACGCTTTGTTTTCGTCGAAAACACCACGTTACCTGAAATTGCCGATTACAGCATTGGCCATGCTATGGCATTTTTCCAAAATCTAAAACTCAGCGGACAAAGGGCGAAAATTGCCGAAAAAGTCCTAAAAGAAATCAGTGATCGATTAAAATTCTTAGTTAACGTAGGCCTTAATTACCTAACCCTTTCTCGCTCCGCGGATACCTTATCCGGCGGTGAGGCACAGCGTATTCGTCTTGCCAGCCAAATCGGTGCAGGGCTTGTTGGAGTTATGTATGTCCTTGATGAGCCTTCAATCGGACTCCATCAACGCGATAATGACCGCCTGTTAGAAACGCTAATCCATCTACGTAACTTAGGTAACACCGTGATTGTGGTTGAGCACGATGAAGATGCAATCTGTGCGGCAGACCACGTTATTGATATTGGCCCTGGAGCCGGTGTGCACGGCGGCCAAATTGTTGCCCAAGGCACATTAGAAGATATCATTGCCAACCCAGAGTCATTAACGGGTAAGTTCTTAAGCGGTGAACGACGAATCGAAATTCCCGAGAAACGAGTTCCCGTGAATAAAGACAAGATGCTCCAATTACATGGTGCTAAAGGGAACAACCTAAAAAATGTCACCCTTAGACTCCCTGTTGGCTTATTTACTTGTATTACAGGCGTTTCTGGTTCAGGGAAGTCCACGCTGATCAACGATACTTTATTCCCTATCGCACAGCGTCAATTAAATGGTGCAACGACCATCACACCTGCCCCTTATTTAGATGTTGAGGGTCTCGAGCATTTCGATAAAGTCATTGATATCGACCAGAGCCCTATCGGCCGTACACCTCGTTCAAACCCAGCCACCTATACGGGGGTCTTTACACCTATTCGTGAACTATTTGCAGGTGTACCTGAATCACGAACTCGTGGCTATAATCCAGGTCGATTTAGTTTCAACGTCAAAGGTGGTCGCTGCGAGGCCTGCCAAGGCGACGGTGTGATCAAGGTTGAGATGCACTTCTTACCTGATGTTTATGTACCCTGTGACCAGTGTAAAGGTAAGCGTTATAACCGTGAGACATTAGAGATTAAATACAAAGGAAAAAGCATTCACGAAGTACTTGATATGACTATTGAGGAGGCTCGTGATTTCTTTGATGCCGTCCCTGCTCTTGCGCGTAAACTGCAAACATTGATGGATGTTGGTCTTTCCTACATTCGTTTAGGCCAGTCAGCCACCACTTTGTCTGGTGGTGAAGCGCAACGCGTGAAACTTGCACGTGAATTATCGAAACGTGGTACTGGGCAAACCATTTATATCCTTGATGAACCAACGACTGGCTTACATTTTGCAGATATCCAACAGCTGCTGACGGTATTGCATCAATTACGCGATCAAGGTAACACCATTGTGGTCATTGAGCATAACTTAGATGTTATCAAAACGGCTGACTGGATTGTCGATTTAGGCCCTGAAGGGGGCAGCGGTGGTGGTGAAATATTAATTTCAGGTACCCCAGAAGAGGTGGCGGAATGTGAAAAATCGCATACTGCTCGTTTCTTAAAACCAATCTTGGCTCGTGGCTACTAAATATCACGGTGACCCAAACAATGGCGGTTTTTGATCGCCGCGTTGTGTCACTGCCTCTTTAATAAAAAACGCAGGATTTACCTGCGTTTTTTTACGATATCACTCGACGGTTACTGACTAACCGCAGCAAAAGCTTCAACGATACGATGCACGTTATGGCGGTTAACTCCAGCCATACAAACTCGCCCAGTTCCGACTAAATAGACCGCAAACTCATCTTTCAAACGAGCAACCTGTTCTTTTGTAAATCCTGTATAGCTGAACATACCGCGTTGTTTTAACAGATGGTCAAAGTTCTTTTCAGGTAAAGCTTTTTTCAGTTCGTCCACGAGGACTGTACGCATTTCGACAATACGCACTCGCATCTCTTCAACTTCTTTCAACCATTGTGCTTTTTGTTCGCTATCAGTCAGCACTTGCGCCACAATCTTAGCTCCGTTTGATGGAGGGCTAGAATAAAGGCGACGAACCCCTGCTTTTAGCTGACCAAGAACGCGGTCGCGTTCTTCTTGGTTTTCACAAATAACAGATAGGCCACCAGCACGTTCACCATAGATACCAAAGATTTTGGAGAATGAATTACTGACGAATACCGGTAAACCTGCTTTGACCATCGCTCTGATAGCATAAGCATCTTCATCAATACCTTCAGCGAAACCTTGGTAAGCAATATCTAAGAATGGGATCAGTTTTTGTGCTTTTGCGACTTTAGTCACTTCATCCCACTGCACAGGTGTCAAATCAGACCCCGTTGGATTATGGCAACACGGATGCATTAAAATGATGCTATTTGCTGGCAACGTCTTAAATGTTGCGAGCATTTCAGCAAATTTAACCCCTTTAGTTTTTTCATCAAAATAAGGGTAGTAGTGAACTTTGGTACCGGCACCAGAAAAAATAGAGGCATGGTTTTCCCATGTTGGATCACTACACCAAACCTCAGATTGAGGGAAATAATGGTGAAGGAAATCAGCCCCCAGTTTTAGCGCACCAGACCCCCCTATCGTTTGTACTGTTGCAATACGCTCTTGAGCGATCAGTGGGCAATCAGCACCAAATAGCAGGTGTTGGATCTCCAATCGATAATCTTTTAAACCTTCCATCGGCAAATACAGTGATGCACTTGGTGGCAGCTTATTTAAAGCCGCTTTTGCATGGCCCACTGTTTTTAGCTCTGGTGTTTTGCCTTCACCGTCATAATACAGGCCAATACTCAAATTGATTTTGTTTTCACGAGTATCTTTATTAAATTCATCCATTAACGAAAGGATGGGATCGCCAGGATAGGAATCAACGTGTTGGTACACAGGACATCTCCATAATCAGATAATATTCTATTTTTCGTCTCGTCTTTTGAAAATAACCCTTTGTCAGTTATTCGTCTACATATTCCATGACAACTCTTGAGGTTAATTTTGTCAGTAGTTCATAGTTGATAATTCCTGTTTGTTTGGCAATTTCCTCAACAGGCAGAGCTTTCCCCCATAAAACCACCTCATCACCTACTTTATCATTGGCATTTGGGCCTAAATCGACGGTGATCATATCCATAGAAACGCGCCCTACAATTGGCACTTTTCGCCCATTAACCAAAACGGGTGTGCCCGATGGCGCACTTCGAGGATAGCCGTCACCATAACCAATTGCCACGACGCCAAGTCGAGTATCACGGTCACTACACCATGTTGCACCATATCCGACACATTGCCCAGCAGCATGCTCTCTGACGGCAATTAATGTTGATTTAAGTGTCATCACACTTTCTAAACCAAAGGATTTAGCGGGGACTCCTTCTTGCGGAGACGCGCCATACATTATAATGCCCGGTCTTACCCAATCATAGTGAGCTTCTGGCCATAATAGAATGCCTGCCGATGCCGCAATCGATTTTTCCCCGACCTTATTCTCAATAAATTGTTTGAAGCAATGGATTTGTTTAGCGGTTGTAGGTAATTCATGTTCATCAGCCTGACAAAAATGGCTAACAATATTGATAGGCAATTCGACATTTTTACAAGCTTGTAAACGCTGATAAAACGCCTCCGCATCTTGAGGAAGTACACCTAAGCGATGCATACCCGTATCAAGTTTCATCCAAACTTTGATAGGCATCGCTAACTGAACATTTTCCAACATTTCAAGTTGTTCAATACAATGGATAACCGTATCGATACGGTGTGTGACTAACAATGGCAGATCAGAATGTTCAAAGAAACCTTCAAGTAACACGATGGGAGCTGTTATTCCCTTTTCTCTTAATGCCAGAGCTTCCTTAAGACGGGCAACCCCAAACCCATCAACGAGGTCTTCAATACCGGTACTGACTTCAGTTAATCCATGGCCATAAGCGTTTGCTTTAACAATTGCAATGAGACGACTGTGTGGTGCTAATTCTCTGACGCGTTGCAGATTGTGTCGCAGAGCGCGGCGGTTAATTAATGCGGTTGCCGCTTTCATTATTTCCTCTTTTATTTTTATGCTCTCATCACTAAAACTATCGTTAGTGAATACACGAAATCATTCCAGTTGTCATAACACGACACAAAAAAACGCCTTAGGGGCATACCAAAGTATGCGGCTAAGACGAGTGAACTGAGTCAACGCAATGACAACTCGAAATCGGGTGAGTGTTTATTCATCATCGTAAGCCGGCCCCGCATAGTTATCGAAGCGAGACCATTGGCCATTGAACGTCAATCTAACCGTACCAATTGGCCCATTACGCTGTTTACCTATAATAATTTCCGCAACGCCTTTCAAGTCGCTGTTGTCGTGATAAACTTCATCACGATAAATAAACATGATCAAGTCAGCATCCTGCTCGATAGAGCCTGATTCACGTAAGTCGGAGTTGACTGGGCGTTTATCTGCACGTTGCTCAAGGCTTCGGTTTAGCTGTGAAAGCGCCACAACGGGTACATTAAGCTCTTTCGCTAACGCTTTAAGTGAACGCGAGATCTCCGCGATCTCTAACGTTCGGTTGTCTGATAACGCAGGAACTCGCATCAACTGTAGGTAGTCGATCATGATTAGGCTCAAGCCGCCATGTTCACGATAAATACGGCGAGCGCGTGAGCGAACCTCTGTCGGCGTTAACCCCGAGGAGTCATCGATATACATATTACGCTTTTCAGACAAGATCCCCATCGTGCTCGAAATTCGTGCCCAATCCTCATCATCAAGCTGCCCAGTACGAATACGCGTTTGGTCAACACGGGATAATGAGGCCAACATACGCATCATGATCTGGTTGCCGGGCATCTCCAAGCTGAAAATCAAAACCGGTTTTTCTTCCGTCATTGCCGCATTTTCACACAAGTTCATCGCAAAGGTCGTTTTCCCCATTGATGGACGGGCGGCGACGATAATTAAATCGGAGCCCTGTAGGCCGGCTGTCTTTTTATCGAGATCTTGGTAGCCTGTTGACACCCCAGTCACACCGTCATGCGGCTGCTGATATAGTTTTTCAATTTTTTCGATGGTTTCCGCTAAAATCGCTTCAATATCCTTTGGGCCTTCATCTTTATTGGCCCGCGATTCAGCAATTTGGAAGACTTTCGTTTCTGCAAAGTCCAATAAATCTTCACTACTACGCCCTTGTGGGTCATAACCTGCATCGGCGATTTCATTCGCTACCGAGATCATATCTCGCACAACAGCACGTTCACGAACAATGTCCGCATAAGCATTAATGTTCGCCGCACTTGGTGTGTTTTTTGACAATTCGGCAAGGTAAGCAAATCCCCCAACAACATCCAGCTCACCTTGTTGCTCTAGGGACTCTGATAGCGTGATCAGATCAATCGGTTTGCCTTGTTCTAGCAAGGTTTGCATTTGAGCAAAAATAGTACGGTGTGGACGACTATAAAAGTCTGCATGGGTAACGCGCTCAGAAACAGTATCCCAACGTTCGTTATCTAGCATTAACCCTCCCAATACAGATTGCTCCGCTTCGATAGAATGCGGTGGAAGTTTTAAGCCTTCCATCTGCTGGTCGCGCGGCACACTGTTTTTGTTTTCTGAAGGGTATTTCTTAGCCATACTTTCTTATCCACATCCATTATTTACTAACATATTAGTATACGCCAAACTTGTTATTGAAGGGCGCTTTCTTTACTTCCTGAACAGAATTTTTATCGTTGTCCGATGAGTGATAAACCTATAATTCATACCACGAAACCATAGCGTTATTATTGAGTGATTGATATGGTAGACAAATCAGCTTCTAAATAATTCGAATATTTGTAGCCAACAAATCCAATGATTCCCGTGAAACTAGCTCACGATGGGATTAAGGAACAAAATTTGTCCGCTACACACCTCAACCAACAGATAACTTGCAAGACGACGAGTCCAATACTGTTACTATCGGAGATGATCATGGTAAAACGCATTGAATTTGTACAAAATGGTGGCCCCGAAGTTCTGAATTATACCGATTTTGAGCTAAAAGACCCTGCCGATAACGAAATTCAGATAGAAAACCATGCCATAGGTATCAACTATATTGATACCTATGTACGTAGCGGTTTATACCCTGTCGCCAATTTGCCCTCAGGCCTGGGTACAGAAGCTGCGGGTATTGTGGTGAAAACCGGTTCCCAAGTAACAGGTTTTCGCCCTGGTGACCGAGTCATGTATGCTCAAGGCCCTCTCGGCGCATACAGTGAAGTTCACAATGTACCAGAACAGGCTGTTGCCCATCTACCCGATGATATTTCCTTTAATCAAGCCGCGGCATGTGGCCTAAAAGGTATGACAGTCTATTACCTACTGAACCAAACTTATCAAATCAAACGCGACGAAATCTTTTTATTCCATGCAGCAGCAGGCGGCGTTGGACTCATTGCTTGCCAATGGGCAAAAGCGCTGGGTGCCAAAATGATTGGTACGGTTGGTAGTGCGGAAAAAGCAGAACGCGCCAAAGCAGCTGGTGCGTGGGAAGTGATTAATTACCAAACTGAAGATATTGCTGCACGCGTTAAAGAAATCACCAACGGTGAAAAAGTGAATGTCGTTTATGACTCTGTCGGCCAGTCAACTTGGATTGCCTCACTCGATTCACTGAAACGCCGTGGTTTAATGGTGAGTTTTGGTAATGCATCTGGCCCAGTGACAGGCGTCAACCTAGGAATATTAAATCAAAAAGGCGGTTTGTATGTCACTCGCCCATCATTAGGGGTCTACGTCACTAATAGAGCCGAGCTAGATCAAGCCAGCCGTGCGCTGTTTGATATGATATTGAGTGGCAAACTGAACGTGGATGTACCAGAGCAACAGATTTTTGCCTTAAAAGATGTGCAAACGGCACACCGCACATTAGAGTCGAGAAAAACGCAAGGTTCTAGCCTATTGATCCCTTAATTCGCTTGATTGGGATGCCAACTGCGGTTGCCATCCCAACGCTAATTATTGATCTCGAGTAACTAATGCCAAGGCTTGTTCGACGACAGCAAGATCTGCACCTTTCTTATGTGCATTCTCACTCAAATAACGTCGCCATTGGCGAGCGCCTGGAATACCTTGGAATATCCCTAGCATATGGCGGGTAATATGTCCCAAGTAAGTGCCTCGCGATAACTCTTTTTCGATATAAGGAAACATTTGCTGAACAGCATCCACAGCATTCACCACCGGCAATTGACTATCGAATAATTGGTTATCTACCGCAGTCAAAATAGTGGGATTTTGATAGGCTTCACGTCCTACCATCACACCATCAAGGTGGCGTAAATGCTCTTTCGCTTCTTCTAGGGTTTTTATTCCACCATTAATTGCTATCGTTAACTGAGGAAAATCACGTTTTAGCTGATAAACACGCGGATAATCCAAGGGTGGGATTTCACGATTTTCTTTTGGACTAAGGCCAGATAACCATGCTTTACGAGCGTGGATGATAAACATTTCACAGCCGCCTTTGGCTGAAACGGTCTCAATAAAGTCACACAAAAATTGGTAGCTGTCCTGCTCATCGATACCAATCCGCGTTTTCACCGTCACTGGGATCGACACCACGTCCTGCATCGCTTTGACACAATCAGCCACAAGCTGAGCATCTGCCATTAAACAAGCGCCAAAACGGCCATTCTGTACACGATCAGATGGACAACCGACATTAAGATTAATTTCATCGTAACCACGCGCTTGTGCTAACTTTGCACATTGTGCTAATGCCGCTGGGTCACTGCCGCCAAGCTGTAGTGCTACAGGTTGCTCTTCTTCACTAAATGCTAAATAATCACCTTTACCGTGAATAATAGCGCCTGTGGTGACCATTTCAGTATAGAGCAACGTATTTTTGCTCAACAAACGGTGGAAGTATCGGCAATGGCGGTCAGTCCAATCCAACATCGGCGCAACGGAAAATCTATTTATGTTCTTGTAACCTGTCATACCTTGAAAAACCTTATTTTCGGTCATTGTTGTATCTGTCTTGTATCCATGTCTTTTGTGACCTATTTAATGTGTTTTTGCTTTACCAGAACACCCGTTGAAGCCCTCTGTTTGGGAAACTCCACACCTAAATCTGCCATGGAAAATACTATAAGATAGACGATTATAACATAGACCTCAGAATGAGAGCAGATGGTACTGTGCGATATCGCTGCTCGGTTGCTATCAAGAAGACGGCAAAAGTATTTAAACACAAGGTAGCCCTGCTACATGCATCGATACTCAATATGCCATGAGGTATAAACACACTATTTGCTATTAAAAATCTGTGCGCATATTAAATTCAACCGGTTTAATACTCTTCTATCGATGGCAGCCATAGGCCCGATAAAACATATTTTTAATATTCTAATTCATCAATAGGCCATAGACAGAGTGAAATAAATTATCGCAATGCAATATAAAAAATCCCACCAATAAAAACCCAGTGAGATTTTAGATTCACACACCCTTTTTATATTAATCGATTATTTTTTCATTTAGACTTTATTAACCTCCATAACATGTGGTATCGAATAATGCAGTTCGCTGTTGTTATTCGCAACATAAAACTCAACATACATGATATACTCTAACTTAATCGTATTTCTAGGTAAGAGATTATATCGAGTGATCATCCCAGCATAGTTAATGAAAAATGACTTCATATTTTCAGAGTATAATACGATTTTATAGTTTCCTCGTTCTACTCTTGTAATCACTTCATAGTACACGGAATCTAATTCTTTACTAATTTCGTTTACTCCATATATCTCGCCTTTCATAATGTTATCGTCTTCTGAGTCCTGATTATTATTTAAAACAGACTCACTGTCTGACAACGCCATGTGTTCTAGGAAGGCTGGCAGCTCTAGTTTAAACCCCTTAACAAGATGGTTTTGTTCTATCCGATTTGGGGAACTAAAAAACTCAACATATAGGCTAAAGAAACTATCTGGCGAAACATATTCTAATAATGACACATACAATTCGGCTATATATTTATCATCATTACTAAAAACAAGGTCAATAATTTCATCACTCTCTTCCAAAGTACATTTAACAATCACGCTTGAGTTATCTGAATTTGAATTAGTGGATTCAGTAACTTTTAAAACTTCATCAATATACCCAGACTTAATCATAATAGCCTCATTTATTTATATAACACCGATGAAAAAACACAAATTAATTATAGTAGTAATTTATTTGTCGGATAGATTATAAAATAAAAAAGATAAAAACCTGTTATTATTAAAACCTAAGCATATAAAAGCAAAAAAGAGACGATTATGATGTGTGTTTTTTAAAATAAACTTCCTTTATCATTGATTTTCAGCCAATTAAAACTGAAGATTACATTTAGATTAAACTCATTATAATTAATTTTCGATTATTTAGTGTAGAATAGAATAGAGTAGACGTTCATATTACAACATGTCACTTTATTAGTGACATGTTGTAAACTCATATAAATAAATTTTTATCTCTCTTATTAATTGCCAAATACGCGAATACGAGGGAATTGTTCAATATGATATTCCGCAATATAGGCTATAAACATTTATCACCATCTGCATTCACTTAAGAAACCGGTGTATTCATCAAATTCACAATGTGCTCCGCAAGCTCCGGCGTTGAAGCACTGAGTAAGCTGCCGCCAAACAACACTTTTTCACGTTCACCACTTAAGGTACAGACTTCTCCGCCAGCTTCGCGAATACAGGGGATCAGCGCCGCACTATCCCAAGGTTTCATGATCGAATCAATAGCGGCATGTATACGGCCTGATGCAACCATTGCATGTTGATAAGCATCATTAGCAAAAATAAAATCACGCGCCGCTCCGACAATACGATCGAGATGATAAAGCGTTGTTCCATCTCGTGGATCGTAAGTGCTACTATGAATACCTGATGCTGAAACCACCGCATTCGCCAGCTCTTTTGGTGCGTCTTTTGCTAAGACTAGCCGTCTAGAGCTGTTACCTGTGTCTAAATAGCAGCCATCCCCTTTTGCAGCGTACATAATTGTAGAAATAGCGGGAAAGCTAATGACACCGACAATAGGCTCACCATGCTCAACATAAGCAATCAAGGTGCTAAATAACGGAACACCATAAATAAAAGCACGAGTACCATCGATAGGGTCAATAACCCAGCCCGAATCGAATGATTTACTGCCTTCAAGGCCAAATTCTTCGCCAAGAATGGGGATATTAGGGGTGCGTCGAGCGAATAATTCACGCAATTCAGATTCAACTCGCAAATCCGTTTGGGTGACAACTGAACGATCCGGCTTGTAATCAAATCGTCCAGCGCCTTGAAATGCTTCCACAGTCATCGCTGTGACCGATTTCGCCGCTTCAAGTGCTATTGCTAACATCGTGTTTATCCTCCCAAAGCATAAGACAGATCGTCATTATAACTTCCAAGAATAATTAGGGAGAGATAATCATGCTTTTTGTTACTCAATGATTATGCATTATTTTTATGGAGCTTAACTTCACCAAACGACATAAAAATTAACGTATTCCCTGCGGCACCGCGGTATACTCCTTGGCGTTCATTTAACTCACAAGCTAGTGCGGCAAATTCCCAAGCTTCGCTTTCATCGATCTGACACATGGCTTCGGTTAATTGATCATAGCCTTTGCGTTCAGCAAATTCTTGTACGGCTAAAGCATCTTGTAATAATGGTTCTTCGATCGAGCTATTCGCCCATCCCCACAGCCAATTTCCTTGGTTTTGATCATAAGTGCCGATAATTTGCACGGGGGCAACTGCCACAATATCGTCTGGCGCCTGAAAAACGATAATGCCTTCTTCTTGATCAACAGACCAACTCGCTTGATCAAGTTTCCAAGTATCACAATGAAATTGACTCTTATGTTGCAAGGCGTTCATGCTACGGGCTAGCAATATGTCATAAGGTAAGTTTTCAGCATCTTGATTCATATAAGCATTCCTAAATTACAACTTAATAACAGAAAGAAAATCATTACATAGTGATAGATTAGGCCAGCTAAACTATGGGGATTCAACATGACCTAATAGCTATTTATCACCCAATATGTTTTAAGGCATCCACCACCAGTTGCCAGAATTTAGCATGATCTAATTTTACCGCGACTTGAGTATGACAATCAGCAGGGGCAGGATGGCGGAAATCAGCAACGGTCATCCCTAAAGTTAACGTTCCTGTTAGCTCAATATCCACGGGAACACGTTGTGTCGTCATGACGGAAGGGTCGATAACATAGGCAACAGCACAAGGGTCATGCACTGGTGGGGCATCAAAACCTTGCGCCTGTTTATACATTTTGCCAAAGAAATCGAGTAATTCGACAACAAATTGCGAACAAGGTGTGCCAACTTTAGCGATGTTTTCGATAACATCCGGCGTTGCAAGTGCTTGGTGAGTGAGGTCTAAGCCAACCATGGTGAGTGGCCATTTTTCATTAAAAACAATATGTGCGGCTTCCGGATCAATCTTAATATTAAATTCAGCCACAGGGCTCCAGTTTCCAACATGGTAACCGCCGCCCATTAACACAACTTCCTTCACCCGCTCCACAATACGCGGCTCAAGCCTTGCTGCTAATGCAATATTGGTCAGTGCCCCTGTAGGCACTAAAGTGATGGTTTTGGAGGATGCGACATGATCAATTTTATGATCAATTCTACTGCATGACTATTTTCTAATGTTAGCGATGGTTCTGGTAATTGAGGACCATCAAGCCCTGAATCTCCATGAATATCAGGAGCAATTTCCACTTCACGTACTAATGGCCGAGGTGAACCTGCCGCAAACGGAATTCCCCGAATTTTTGCCATTTCCGCAACAGCAAGCGCATTATGAGTGACTTTTTCAAGAGTTTGATTACCCGCGACAGTAGTGACAGCCAATAAATCTATTTCAGGATTACCATAAGCCAATAACAACGCAATCGCATCGTCATGTCCCGGATCGCAATCTAGGATAATTTTCTTTGCCATACACCTTACCTTATTGAATGAAAAAGGAGCTGTTTGCTAAACAGCTCCCAATCTAACCAGCTCATCAAGTAAAATCTATGAGCCGCTACAAAATAAAGGTCATTTTATTTTAAAACATGCGCATAGACACGTTTCTGTCCATCTTCCGTTTTCGGAATATAGACACCTTGTAGCTCGGGCGCAAACCCCGGCAGTAAGTTAATTCCAGCTTCGAGCGCTTGAAAATAACGTAATACAGGTCCTTCCCAAACCTCACCCGGCACCACACACAGCACTCCCGGTGGGTAAGGTAATGCGCCTTCAACGGCAATTCGGCCTTCCAATTCACTAAGTGGAAGTAATTCCACATTGCCTCGAATAAATTCAAGGTGAGCCTGTTGTGGGTTCATTTTGACCGTAGGAAAATGTTGTCTACGGAACATCTCTTTCTGTAACTGCTTAATATTGTACTGCACACTTAATTGATGCATCTCTTGGCATAAACGGCGCAAAGTATAGCCTTGGTAATGCTCTTGATAACGCTGATAGACGGATGGCAGCACATCTTCTAATAATGCATCTTCTTCCAGTAACTGCTCAAAACGCACCAAATGCATGACTAACAAATCCAGCTTCTCTTTACTCTCCGCTGGCGTAAGCAAAAAGAGAATCGAATTCAGATCACATTTTTCAGGGATCACACCATGTTCGCGCAAAAAATGAGCCAAAATCGTCGCTGGAACCCCAAAGGATTCATAGTCGCCACTTTGAGCATCAATCCCCGGCGTCGTTAACATTAACTTGCAAGGATCAACAAAATATTGGTTTTTTGCATAACCCTCAAAAGCATGCCAACGTTCATTTGGAATAAAATTAAAGAAACGCTGCTCAGAAGCTATTTGCTCTGTTGGATAATCCTGCCATGGTTTACCATCGACCCATTCAGGCACAAACGGCCTGAAATATTGGCAATGTTTGATGATGGATTTTCTAATTTCAATACCGAGCTTAACGCACTCCATCCACATCATTTCGCCCGCATCGCCTTGATGCATACGCGCATTCACATCTAAGGAAGCAAATAACGGGTAGAACGGGCTGGTCGATGCATGCATCATAAAAGCATTATTGAGCTTTTTATGAGAAACAAAACGGTTTTGCCCTTTAATATGATTATCTTTTTTATGAATCTGCGACGCTTGTGAGAAGCCTGCTAATTGTTTATGCACGGATTGTGTCACCATAATACCTGGGTCATTTTCATTTAATTCCAGTAATAATGGCGAACATTGACGCATCATTGGAATGAATTGTTCATAACCCACCCATGCAGAGTCAAACAGAATATACTCACATAAATGGCCAATCTTATCGACAACCTGCCTTGCGTTATATACCGTGCCGTCATAGGTGCCTAACTGAATAACCGCCAAACGAAATGGTCGTTCTGCCGTGCGTTTCTCGGGCATCACTTCAGTAATCAATTCACGCAAATAATCTTCTTCAAAGCAATGTGCATCAATCCCACCAATAAACCCAAACGGATTACGTGCAGTTTCAAGGTAAATTGGCGTTGCTCCTGCCTGAATTAACGCACCATGATGGTTAGATTTATGGTTATTGCGATCAAATAACACGAGGTCTCCAGGTGTTAATAACGCGTTCAATACCACTTTATTTGATGATGATGTGCCATTGAGTACAAAATACGTTTTATCGGCATTAAAAACCGTGGCCGCAAATTTTTGCGCTTCCTTTGCAGCCCCTTCATGGATCAGCAGATCCCCCATCGCTACATCAGCATTGCACAAGTCGGTACGAAAAAGATTTTCACCGTAGAACTGATAAAATTGTTCCCCTGTCGGATGGCGACGGAAAAATTGCCCGCCTTGATGTCCAGGGCAAGCGAAGGTGACATTATGACCCGCAGCATAATCCATCATTCGAGCAAAAAATGGCGGTAATAACTGCTCAAGATAGCGATTCGCGGCGTCGAGTAATTGACGGCTATTTTCGTTACGCTCAGCAGGTGCAGGAGGCAGTATTGCCGTTACATATGACGGCATCTCGATATTATCAGGAAGCTGTTTATCACTAATGATAAACAGCGGAATACTTAACTTACTATCAATAACTCTTTTCCATAGCCCTTGATTGGCATCCTGTTCAGATAGCACAACAGCAGCGATATTGTTTAACTGTGCATCGCGAATATCTACCCATTGGAATTCTCCAGTAAAATAGATAGCGACCCCCTGGCTACATGCCACATTGATTTTGTTCATAACAGTCTGGCCCTTAGTTAGCTGAGGAAAAGAGGCCGACAATATACTTGATAGAAAATCAGATTGGAATTGTCAGAACGTGCGGGAAGAATCATAAATATTATGGAGTAGATAAATTTTGATAAGCTACTGGTTAATAGCATAAAATTATTCAGGGTTATTTTTGCGCCACTGGCATTAAACGCTATAAAAAAACCACAATATCAACTAACCGACTAATATTTTTAATTTTAACCACATATTAGTCGGCCGATTTATCCAAGTTGGGAGGTTAGTTGTTTTTTTCCATATACAATGTCTGTGTAGGATAAGCAAAGTCTGCATCGTGACGTTTAACGATCTCAATGATCTTTAAATACACATCTTGCTGAGCAGCTAACCATTCCGCCCACACCGTCGTTTTCGTGAAGCAATACACCATAATGTTGAGCGATGAATCCGCGAATTCATCAAAATAAACCAATAACGTTTGCCCCGTATCAATATTGGGATCTTGCTGCAACATACTACGAATATCACTGACAATAACGCTCACTTTATCTGCATCCTCATAACGTAAACCTAATGAGGTTTTGATGCGTCGGTTAGTCATACGCCCTGGATTCTCAACACTGATTGATGAGAATAATGAGTTAGGGATATAGAGCGGTCTATGATCGAAAGTAACAATTTTTGTGATACGCCAGCCAATCTCCACAACCGTACCTTCAATATTTCGGTCTGGCGAGCTGACCCAATCACCAATATTAAAAGGCCGATCAAAGTAAAGCATAATCCCAGAGAAAAAGTTACTTAGAATATCCTTACCCGCCATACCAATGGCAATGCCACCAATACCACCAAAAGCCATCAACCCCGACAAACTCATCCCAAAATGTTCGCCAAATAACAAAATCATCACGACAAAAATGGTGGTTTTAAATACTCGGGCAATAATACGTGCTGAGGTTGGGTCGCTCCCTTTTTTAATTTGCGTCTTTTCTAGCCTATTGACCAATTGAAACAGCTTGCGCACTAAAATAATGGCAATAATCGCAATAGTAATGAAATTAATCAGAGGGGTTGAAATAAAGCTTAAATGAAAATCTGTAGCCGCCATATCAACATATTGGGCAGCGACAATGACCATACTGCATAGCACTGCTGTCTGGATGACATGAATAAAAATACTTTTATTTTTATGCTTATGCTTACGTTTTTTGCTTATTATCTCGAAAACAACCGTGATGGCTAAACATACCGCAATGATGGTAATGCCAATGGCATACTTTTCGAGTAATGTATCAATCATATTTCACCGCTCCGCATCGCTTTATATTCTTTTTTAATGATACCTTGTTTGTCTACTACGCTATTTTAGATAAACTCTGAGTGGATAAAACGCAGCAATAAAACCTCACTAAGATAACAATTTTGAACGTTATTTTCCTATTAATTATCAAGTTACTTTTTTAGAGCTTCCAATTCTAATATAGAGATATCTTATGTTTAGCCCAAACTCAAAAGAGATCGATAACGTCCTTGCATTGAATTTACAACAAAAGTATCGCTACTTTGTGGGAAAAATTGCCGATTGGGAGGCCGTGTGGGTACTTTTCGCGCATGATCAGATTACGACAATACACGATAACAATGGACGGTTATTACTCCCTGTTTGGCCAGCTAAAGCTTATGCACAGCGTCATCTTGATGGCAAAAAGACAAATTGCATCCCGACGCGGCTATCACTAGAACATTTTATGACAGAGATATTACCGGATATGGATGGCGCGAATATGACAGTCGCGATCATGATGGATCCGCAATGTAAAACATATGTCATCGCTGAACCCAAAACACTGCTACAAGATCTGATCGAAGAGTGTGAGCAATATGAATGATAACGATCATGCCACTTTTATTGCCACTATCGATCTGACTTTTATTGATTGATTATCAGTGGCCTTATCAAAGCTCACCCACTTTAATCTTCAATAACAGGCAGTTTTTAAGCTGCCTGCCATGTAATGAAGATTATTGCTCAACACCGGTGGTTACCGTAAATTGCCGTTTTTCACCAGCACCTAACCAAATCAACGTTTGATTATTCTTTGCCGCTAAAAAGCCTTCAGGCCGGCAAGTCGCGGGTAACACAAAGGCACCAACTTTCTGATCGCCATTGTAAAGGATCCAGCGAGTGGCAAAATTAAGCTCAGAAGAATGAAAGCGGGTCACAAAACTCACCCCCTCTTTCGAGGTCATACGGAACTCTGGTTGTGAGGTGTACTGCGCTAAGTTATCCATAAAAAAGACTATTTCAGGATCGCACATATTCGGTTGATCAAGCTGATTGAGTGTGACCGCGCCCGATTTTAAAGCTTGATTAAATTCCAACCACTGCGGTGTTGGATTCACATGCCCAGGAATTGATTCTCGTAACGTCATCGCACTTTCCGGAATATTTTGACTCAGTTGGGCGTTATCCACATAGGCATAGTTCATATGACACATATATTGTAGAGGCATCGCTACTGAAGCCAAATTAGTCACCGACATGTTAATCTCAAATAATGCACTGTTTGCGTTTAAAGTCACAGAAGGCTCAGCAAGATAATGATGACCAAATCCCATAACATATTCATAGTCACCACACACCCGCACACTATCATGCGATAACGATAACCAAGCGCGATCCATTGCGGCACAAGGCATTTCGCCATGTAATGGATGATTATCTTCTGGAGATGGGCAGCCATTGCTAATTAAACCTGAATGAAAAGCAAAGCAACCATATGTTTCGACTACGGTTTTAACTGGTTTTGGCTCTGAAAACATATTATCCATTTTCAGATTATGTCCACAAAATTCGGCATCCCAGATCATCTGACCTAGGAAAGGTAAAATTGTTAGATATCCTTGTGAATTCTCGACTCGAAGCCCTTCAACACCCGATGCATAACGAAATGCACTGACCGTAAATTGATTATTTTTTATGATAAGGCTTGCTCTATCCGTAAATAAGCTTTTGTGAAGCGGAATAATTGTGTTCATTTTCATACTCACGGTTAAATTAAAGGAATGAGGCAGGCTTAACCTGCCTCAAAATAACTTATTCAGCTTGTTTTGCTTTAAAGCGGCGTTCACCCACAAAATAGATACCGACATAGATAAAGCACAACATAGAAACTAAGAAGGAGAGTTGTAATGAGTGCAATACATCCGCCACATAGCCTTGAACCGCAGGTACAAATGCAGCACCGACTATTGCCATAACAATGACAGCCCCCGCCATTTCAGTATGCTCGTTATCAACGGTATCTAACGTTCCCGCATAAATGGTTGCCCAACAAGGTCCAAAGAGAATACTCACCAATACCGCTGCGTACACTGCGGTGAAACTTGGGACAAAGGCCACATACGCTAGGAATAGAGCCCCAATCACTGAATAAATAATCAACACTTTTTCAGCGTTAAACCGAGTCATTAAGATATTTGCTACAAATTTACCGATAAAGAAGCAGGCAAAACTGTAAACCATGAAGTTAGACGCATCACGTTCATTAATATCGCCCATTTCCAACGCAAGACGAATGGTGAATGACCAGACAGCGACTTGCATACCAACATATAAAAACTGTGCGATAATCCCTTTTCTGAAACGGCTATTTTTAGCGAGATATTTCAACGTCTCTAATGCGGAAGGGCGTTTGTGATCTTTAGTCTCAGCCACTTTACATTTTGGGAATTTCGTTAGCAGGAATAAAATCATCACAATCACTAGCACCATAATCATATAACGATAAGGTTCTAGTGTATTTTCTAGCATTTCCAAACGGAATTGATGTACTTGTTCAGGATTCATATTGGCCATTTGGCTTTGTAGGCTTTCCCCTTCAGAGAACACCAAATACTTACCTAATAAAATACCGCCAGCAGCCCCAATCGGATAGAAAGTTTGGCTGATATTTAAACGTAATGTTGCATACTGTTTTGGACCAATCATTGAACTATAAGTATTCGCTGCGGTTTCTAAGAAACTCAAACCAATTGCTATTGCAAAGATTGCAGCTAAAAACATGGTATAAGTTGCCATATGTGAAGCAGGAAAGAACATCGAGCAACCAGCAATATATAAGATCAAACCAACCATAATGGCATATTTATAACTGGTTTTTTTAATTACTAATGAAGCAGGAATGGCAATTAAAAAATAACCGCCATAGAAAGCACTTTGTACCAAAGCAGAGGCAAAGTTACTTAATTCAAAAACGCTTTTAAACTGTGTAATCAGAATATCATTAAGTGCCGCTGCACACCCCCATAACGGGAAAAGGCAGGACAGTAGGATAAATTGGAATATAGGAGTCCGACTCAGGTAGCCATCAGGCAACTGAGTGATATTTTTGATGTTCATAGTAACCCTTATTTTTATTATTAATATCCGCTGAATTGCGGCTCTACGGCCGCATTTAACATCGAGGGATATTGTTTTCTATTAACTATTAAGTTGAACAAACTCTGTAAATTGCTCAATGCTAGGGTAAGAAGATTGGGTACCTTTACCTGTTACACTAAATGCAGAAAACATCACCGCTTTTTTTAATGCTTCGGCGACATTACCTGTGTGCACATAGTAGTGAGAGAAACAACCAATAAAGGCATCACCGGCTCCGCTGGTATCCACCGCATTGACTTTAATCGCGGGGATCAATAACTCATTGTCACGCGTCATCCATAGCGCCCCTTTATCGCCCAATGTGACAATCAGATTTTTTAATCCTTTATCTAATAAAGACTGCGCTGCACGACGAATATTTTCCATCGTATCAACAGGCATATTTGTCAAAATTTCCAGTTCAGTTTCATTAGGTACAAAGAAGTCACAACGACAAGCAAAATCAAGATCTAACGTGCGTTGTGCTGGTGCAGGATTTAGCAATACCGGTATATTATGTTTATTACCGAATGCGATCGCGTGATAAACCGTTTCTAATTGCACTTCAAGCTGCAATACGATTAACTTACATTTTTTCAGATCTTCTGCGGCGCGCTCAATATCCTCTGGAGATAAAAACTTATTTGCTCCTTTTACAATAAGAATGCTATTCGCAGAATTTGGATTCACGAAAATAGGTGCCACACCACTCGAAGTGCAAGGCACTTTTTCAACATAGCGTGTATTTATGCCATAAGACTCAAGATTGCGAATGGTATTATCTGCAAAAATATCATCGCCTACTTTTGTTAACATTATGACTTTTGAATTAAGTTTCGCAGCAGCAACCGCCTGATTGGCACCTTTACCACCACAGCCAATTTTAAATGCAGGCGCTTCCAAGGTTTCGCCCTCTTTTGGCATCTGATCAGTGTAAGTGATCAGATCGACCATATTTGAACCTATAACTGCTATATCCATAATGTCCCTCGTGTTAAATAAATCACATAATGATATGATAATAACATTATCATGTTGCATAAATATCATTTGTGATTAAGATCTCGAATAACGAATGACCAAGTGTTATATCCGCCACATTTTTTCATTCATTGTTATTGACTCCATATTTATTCTTAATAGGAAACATTTAAATGAAAAACTTAGCACAATATATCGATCATACACTGTTAGCGGCTAACGCTACTGTTAGTGATATCAAACAGCTCTGTGCTGAAGCTGCTGAACATCACTTTGCTTCTGTTTGTGTGAATACAGGCTATGTGCCTTTAGCCAGCGAATGCCTAAAAAATAGCGATGTTATGGTTTGTTGTGTGGTAGGCTTTCCGCTGGGTGCATGCTTAACCGAAGCGAAAGCCTTCGAAGCGGCTGAAGCCGTTCGTCGTGGAGCAAATGAAGTTGATATGGTGATCAACGTTGGTATGCTAAAGAGTGGTGATCTTGAGTTCGTTCGTCAAGATATTGCTGCTGTGTTAGCCGCTTGTGGTGATGCGACATTGAAAGTCATTTTAGAGACTTGCTTGTTAACCGATGAAGAAATTATCCAAGTTTGTGAAATTTGCCGCACATTGAAAGTTGGTTTTGTGAAAACCTCAACAGGTTTCAGTACAATGGGAGCCACAGAACACCATGTCGCATTAATGCGTAAAGTCGTTGGTGATGAAATTGGTGTAAAAGCATCTGGCGGTGTACGTGATCGAGAAACCGCAGAAAAAATGATCAAAGCCGGAGCCAATCGTGTTGGCGCAAGTGCCAGTGTCGCGATTGTTTCGGGAGATAATGTAACCTCAAGTGGGTACTAAACGATGGGGCGCGGCAGGCCCGCGCCGATTAAAAAAGGATTGCTCGGTGATAGAAACAAAACAAAAAGAACGCCTCCGCCGTTTGAGTGAATGCATCAAACGCTCAGGTAGAATTCACCTTAAAGAAGCGGCCAGAATACTTGAAGTCTCTGAAATGACGATTCGCCGTGACCTTAATGCCGATACCGAAGGCCCTATCCCGATGTCGTTACTTGGCGGCTATATCGTCTCTGTTACTCAGCCATCCTCACTGACCTCAAAAGATCCACAAGCCGATATCTTTACCCCCGACCAAACTGAAGAGCTGTATATTCCTAACTTAGCGGCTAGCATGGTGTCAGAAGACGATGTGATCTTTTTCGATAATGGTATCGAAATGGCGACACTAATCTCCTTAATTCCTGAAGATATCAGCTTTACAGGCATTTGTTATTCTCATAACGTTTTTCTGGCATTAAGTCAGAAAAAAAATGCGACTGCTCTGCTATGTGGCGGAGAATATCGTCCAAAAAGTGATTCCTTTTATAATCCTACTCAGCCATCCATCCTTGATTCCATAAACCCCAAAAAAGCGTTTATCTCAGCGGCGGGTATACACAGTACCTATGGTGTCACGTGCTATAACTTAGATGATTTGCCCATGAAGAAAAAAGCGATGGAAAAATCGATCCGTAAAATCTTACTAGCAACATACAACTTGTTTGATGAGGTAGCGACGGCGAATATGGGCGATCTCTCGCAATTTGATGTGATTATCACGAATCGCCCACTCTCTGACGAGTATGAAACCTATTGCCGCAATGGATTTGTGAAGGTTATTTACTAACTTTGCGACTCTCTATTGCTTATGTCGCTTTTAGCGACTGTCGTCGACCCGCCATTTTTGCGAGTCGACATCATCGATATTTTGTAGATGACTTACTCATTAAATTTTAATCGTTAAATAATCCGATGCCATCTCTGTATTAGGGAAAATAGCCTGACATTCTGCCAACAACATCGGCACATCTTCAGCGCTATAACGTCCACTAATGTGAGTTGCAATAAAAAGTTTTACGTTGGCCGCTTGCGCAACCAATGCCGCTTGCCCTGTCGTACAATGGCCGCGCTCATTGGCTTTTTCTTGATACGCATTTTCTAACGTCGTTTCATGCACCATCACATCGGCATCTTTTGCAAGTAATACCGCCTGCTCTGTTGGCGCCGTATCACCAAAAAGCGCTATCACCTTACCGGGTTTGGGTTCCCCCAAATAGTCAGCCCCCTTTATTGTACGCCCATCTTCTAATTGGACCGTTTCACCAGCTTTCAAAGCTTGCATCCATGGTCCGCGGGGAATGTTATCTTGAGCGAGTTTTTCTGTATTCAATGCGCCTTTTTTCGCATGTTCTTCAATACGATAGCCATAACATTCAACACGATGATTTAACGCGTATGCAGTCACAATCAACTCGCCATCATCAAACAGTTGTCCAGCCTCTATCTCAACAATGTCTAACGGATAAGTTAAATACGAGCCACTTATGGTGAGCGCCATTTCAACATACTGTTTTAACCCTTTCGGACCGTATAAGGTTAACAAGTCTGTCGATCCTCCCATTGAACGACTGCATAACAACCCTGGCAAACCGAAAATATGATCCCCATGCAGATGAGTAATAAAAATTTTCTCAATTCTTGGCGCCTTAAATACGCTATTAAGAATACGGTGTTGGGTACCCTCACCACAATCAAACAGCCAATATGTCTTACGAATGCCCGTTAAATTTAATAGCATACTGGTAACATTACGCTCTTTTGTCGGCACTCCAGCACTGGTGCCAAGAAAAGTTAACTCCATAATTTAATTCCTTATACTTAATGACTTTATTATTTTTATAAAAATGATACCTAAACATATCGCTAACGATTTCATTAAGTTAACAGATTCTCTTAATGATTTTTCACTTTATCCCAATCCAATCCGAAGCGAGCCAAATATTTACGCAGCCTATCTGCATCATTTGGTTGCTTTTTCTGTAGTCTCGAGACAGAAAACAACATTCGGCCAGCCTCCGATAAACTCGATGAGCGATAGCATACCTCCAACACGGTAGCTAACTGCGGCTGCTCGAACAGATCGATTTCACCTATTTCCGGCGGGAGAGCATGCGTTGTTTTCGTTCCCCATAGCGATTTCAAGCGTATAATTTCTTCATCGACAACCTCTTTTGTGATACGCCCACGCTCTGCGAAAGTCGCCATACGGTTAATGGAGGCGCCCAATTCTCGGAAATTCCCTCGCCATAATGCCGAGGGGGAATTGGCAAATTTCAAATATAACTGTCGAGCTTCACGATCAAAACGAATTTGGCTTTGTGCTTCCCGACTGAATTTTATCAATTCATAATCTATGTTTGGTTCAATATCTTCACGACGATCCGCTAAACCTGGTAGCGTGAAAGTCCACATATTAATACGTGCAAATAAATCTTCGCGAAACTTCCCCTCTTCCACCCATTGCGCAAGGTTGCGGTGGGTTCCCGCAATAAGCTGAAAATCACTCTCAACTTCCTCATCAGAACCGTACGGAAAAAAACTTTTCTCTTCGATCGCTTTCAATAACATTGCTTGTTCATCAAGCCCTAATTCGGCGATTTCATCTAAAAACAAAATACCGCCATCCGCTTCCTTGAGTAAGCCGCGACGGGGATTGATAGCACCGGTAAATGCGCCTTTGATATGTCCAAATAACGTTGACATCGCATTATCACCACGCAAAGTCGCACAGTTGACCTCAACGAAACGCCCTTTTACGTGATGACGGCTTTCACGTAATTGGTAAATACGCCGAGCCAAAAAAGACTTTCCTGCTCCCGTTGGACCATTCAATAAGATGGGGGCTTTAGAGCGTAATGCCACCCGTTCGATTTGTGCAATCATGGTATTAAATTTTGCATTACGCGTCGCGATACCCGATTTCAAAAAAGAAACCTGAGCTTGCTGTTCTTTCTGAAATCGATTAGTGATATCCGTATAGCGGCTTAGGTCAAGGTCAATAATCGTATAAATACCCGCTGGATTTTTCTCTCCTCCCGCCTGTGATGGTGAGGTTTGTAATAATTTAGCGGGTAGGTAATGAGCTTCTGTTAGCAGAAACCAACAAATCTGTACCACGTGAGTACCTGTCGTGATATGAACCAAATACTCTTCTTTCTCTGTGTCAAAATGGTAGTTTGCAGAAAAATCTAAGAGTGAGGTATACACTTCTTCGAAATCCCACGGATCCGCAATATCAATTTCGCGCAAAATCACTTCAGTCTGTGGCGATGCTTGCTCAATATCCTCTTTAACACGATGTGCCATCGTATAGTCATTCACCTGATGAATTAACTCAAAACGATGAATATTCAAATCCGCTTGCTGACATAACCCAACCGTTGGTCGCCACTTCGTCCAGCGATTCGCTCTTTTGCCTCGTCGGTCAAGAACGGTACCCAACACGCCAATAACTACTTTACGTTTTCCACTCATATAATTTATATAATTTCATAAAAGACGATAAAAAAAGATAATAAATAGCATAGGTCATTTTGTGTTAAAAAAATATCCAAACCTCACACTTAATATAAAAACATTTATATATCATGATGATATAAATATTTTTCAATCAAAATAAAAAGTTGGCACGCTTATCGCAATATTAACCCTATCCGCTGCCGGAAATTGTCAGAACTACGGTTCTACCCGTGCAGACATGGTGACTCAATGATGTCACTACATGGTCTGTATGCTGCCGCCAGTAAGATAATAACTTCATGATAGTTAAACCTGTTCCTTCCAAGAACACATACTGACATACGTTATCTTTGTAATTAAGCAAGCACCAGCATCCGAGCGTTTTATCGGGTAACGGGCAGAAATTTAGACAACCCTTTGGTGGTGCTCTACCTTTCCCCCCGTGACTTCATCTCTCTCTCCGATGATGGTTAATTTGAATCATAAAAGGACACATAATGAAAAAAATAACAGTGGCACAAGGACAAATCGCATTAACCGAAAAAAACGGTAATTTTCAGCATATTTTGATGGCAGGTGAACATAAAATTCATGACTGGTTTAATAAAGTGGCAGTCACCTTATACACACTCAATCATGAGCCTATTGATGAAAAATTAGCGGAGCATTTACGCCAGTATCACCCTGAATGGGTTGCCGAATATTGCATAGATATTAATTTATTAGACAACGAAATCGCTTTTTTATATCTGCATAATAATCTGAGCGAAATTTTAGCGCCAGCAACACGCCGTTTATATTGGAAAGTCTCGGACACCTTGCGTGTCGAGACTCAACAAACGGGAGAAATTGTCATCCCACAAATGCTAATGAACCGTTTAAATACCAAAAAACGTATTCAAGGCAGAGAGCTTACTTTACTTGTGCAGATTCCTGCATGGCATGTAGGCGTATTAAAAATTGATGGTGTCGTGGAGACACTTTTACCGCCTGGCAAATATGGCTATTGGTGTATTGAACACACGCCAGAAGTGGAAGTGATTGATACGCGTTTACTTGCACTGGATGTTAGCGGACAAGAAATTCTGACCAAAGATAAGGTCACGTTGCGTATCAATTTGTCTGCCAACTGGCGCTATAGCGATATTTTACTCGCATACGCAAAATTAAGTCAGCCTGTTGATTATTTATATCGTGAACTGCAATTTGCACTACGAGAAATCATTGGTACACGTTCATTAGATGAGTTACTGGAAAACAAACAACTCATCGATGAATTGATGCTACAGCAGATCACACACTGTGTGACGGAATTCGGCTTAACCGTCGAGAGTATCGGGGTAAAAGACATCATTTTACCGGGCGATATGCGAACAATTTTATCGCAAGTCGTCGAAGCAGAAAAAGCGGCTCAAGCGAACGTGATCCGCCGCCGCGAAGAAACGGCCGCAACACGTTCACTACTTAATACGGCAAAAGTGATGGAAAATAATCCTATCGCATTGCGTTTAAAAGAACTCGAAACATTAGAAAGCATCGCGCACCGTATCGACCAGATTTCCGTTTATGGTGGATTAGATCAGGTCTTAAACGGACTGGTAAAAATTAAGGAATAAATAATGGTTAGTAATCATGTAAACAACATCATTTTGGAAAACAGTGCCCCTGTCAAAATGTGGACTCACGGAGTCCCCGTTGACCCAAAAGCAATCACACAATTACAAAACACGGCGAAAATGCCATTTATCTTTAAACATTTAGCTGTAATGCCGGATGTACATGTTGGAAAAGGTTCAACTATCGGTAGTGTTATCCCAACGAAAGGGGCCATTATCCCTGCTGCCGTGGGTGTCGATATTGGCTGCGGAATGATAGCGGTACGTACATCACTAACGGCTGCTGACCTCCCCGATAACTTACAGAATATTCGTTTTGCCATTGAAGCTGCGGTACCACATGGGCGAACCACCCAGCGGCACGGTCGTGATAAAGGTGCATGGCATCAAGTTCCTCAGATTGTTGATCAACATTGGGCGCATCTGGATGAAGAATTTAAACGTTTATGTGATAAGTACCCCAAACTACGTGCGACTAACCATTACAAGCATTTAGGAACATTGGGAACGGGTAATCACTTTATTGAGCTGTGTTTGGATGAACAAGATCGCGTGTGGGTGATGTTACATAGCGGATCGCGTGGAGTGGGTAATGCGATTGGTAACCTGTTTATCTCTTTAGCGCAAAAAGATATGCAGCAACATATTGCCAATCTACCAGATCGTGACTTGGCTTATTTTAAGGAAGGCAGTCAACACTTTAATGATTACATGAACGCTGTGGGTTGGGCACAAGATTTCGCTCGTCATAACCGCGAAGTGATGATGCACCGCGTATTAGAAGCTCTTTCAAAAGAAATTACGAAGCCTTTTACGACACAACAAGAAGCCGTTAACTGCCACCATAACTATGTGCAGAAAGAACAACATTTTGGTGAAGAAATTCTGGTTACACGTAAAGGTGCAGTGTCCGCACAAAAGGGGCAAATGGGGATTATTCCTGGATCAATGGGAGCGAAAAGCTTCATTGTACGTGGATTAGGTAATGAAGAAAGTTTCTGTTCTTGTAGCCACGGTGCTGGCCGTGTGATGAGTCGCACTGAAGCCAAAAAGCGTTACTCCGTGACTGACCAAAAAATAGCAACTGCCCATGTTGAATGTCGAAAAGATAGTGATGTGATTGATGAAATTCCTATGGCATACAAGGATATTGATGCTGTGATGGCAGCACAATCCTCATTAGTAGAAATCGTACATACACTACGCCAAGTTGTGTGTGTTAAAGGATAGGAGGGCTTAATGGAACATGACAGCATAACGCCATTAATGCAGGATCGAATACGACAAACATTAACACAGATAGAAAAAACGCAACGAATAAAAATACTTTACGCTTGTGAATCAGGAAGTCGCGGATGGGGCTTTGCCTCACGCGACAGCGATTATGATGTCAGATTTATCTATGTTCATCAATTAGATTGGTATTTAACACTTGATAGAAAGCGTGACGTGATTGAAAGACCTATCGATGATGAACTGGATGTGGCCGGTTGGGAATTATCAAAAGCCTTAAAACTAATGCGTAATTCTAACCCTGCGTTAATTGAATGGCTACATTCGCCTATTGTTTACCAAAAAGACGCGCTATTTATGCAGCAATGTGAACAATTAGCCTCAAAATTCTATTCGCCATTGAAAGCGCGTTACCACTATTTATCTATCGCAAAACGTAACTGGCGAGAAGACTTTAAAGAGGAAACAATACGACTAAAGAAATACTTTTATATATTAAGAGCGGTGCTGGCATTACGTTGGATTGAGCACTCAAAAATGATGCCGCCCATGGCATTTTCACAGTTAGTGCAAGCGACGGTGACAGACCATGCGGTGCTAGCTGAAATTGAGCAGTTATTGGTAATGAAACAACATGCTGATGAAAGCCGATATGGTCCACATCGACCAGCTATCGATAGATTGATAACTGAAACGATTGAAAAATCAGAAAAACTCAATCTTCCTGAGCCTTATTACCGTGATAGTCATTTATTGGATGATTTTTTACAAAAAACCATCTTAGCAAATGATATAAAATGGCGGTAACCTTTTAAATAGCGGCAAAATCAACTTGCCGCTATTTTTCCCCTATCACTCTGCCCATCAATGTTATAATCTCCCCACCCAATGAGTAAATCGAGTAACAGATGACCCGCACACAACGCTTATTGACTTTATTGCAAATATTAAAAGAAAGCCGCTACCCAATTACGGCGGAGTCTCTGGCTTGCCAATTACAAATTAGCATTAGGTCGATATACCGTGATATTGATGAATTACGCAGCCAAGGTGCAGAAATAACAGGCGAAACAGGGATTGGTTATCAATTAAAATCAGGGTTATTACTGCCTCCTTTAATGTTCGATGAAAATGAACTCGAAGCACTGACACTCGGTTTACGTTGGGTACAAAATAATGCCGATGACGAACTGAAATTATCGGCAATACGCACACTTGATAAAATCAATTCAATAGTTAAACCGAATTCAAAAAGCATTCTCAATCAAACAACCTTATTTGCGCCAACAACCCAAGTGACGGCTATTGATAATGTGATGGCAAAAAATCTAAGGCGTAGCTTACGAAAAGAAATAAAAGCGCAAATTGAATATCAAGACGGAAGTGGACAGTTAAGTCACAGGGTTATCTGGCCGATCGCGATTGGCTATATGAAAGAAACCCAAGTGCTTGCTGCTTGGTGTGAACTAAGGCAAAGCTATCGCCATTTTCGTTTAGATAGGATCCAATCCTATACCGCACTTGATGATAAATATCCCTACCCGAAACATTATTTATTTGAACAATGGAAAAAAGAAGTGCTGTGCATGACTACTGACAAAATCTGACAGTAACCTACCTTATGATGGCATCTCTACTTAATCATAAGGAACAATTCATGAGCTCACTAACTCTGTACACAAACTCCATGTCACGCGGAAATACTGTCGACCTTTTATTTAAATTATTAGCAGTGCCTTATAAGCGAGTTGAGCTTAATTATGGCGAACAAATGCATACGGCTGAATATCTTGCACTTAATCCGATGGGAAAGGTACCTACGTTGGTTGATGGTGACAATGTTATTACAGAAACCGCGGCCATTTGTGTTTATTTGGCAGATAAGTTTATCGAAAAAGGGTTAGCTCCCGCATTGAATTCCCCACAACGTGCCATTTATTACCGCTGGTTCTTTTTTACAGCAGGGCCAATTGAAGCTGCATTTACAGCCCATATGACAGGATTAGTACTCGATGAAGAACAGCAAAAAATGTCAGGTTTTGGTTCACTCAAACGCGTTATGGACTGTTTAGCTACAGGAATTGCAGATGCGTCCCCTTATATTTGTGGAGAACAATTAACTGCCATCGATGTATATGTGGGGTCTTTCCTATTATTCTTACAAAAACAGAGCATTATTGAGCTAACTGACAGTATGGAGCACTATTTAAAAACGCTAAAATCTCACCAAGAATTTGCCGAAAGAATGACACAATAAAATGACCTACCATTGGCCATCCTGACAGATGGCCATATATTTATAGGCGATTAAACTTAACGCCAATTCGCATTTTTCATAATAGAAAACTTTCCTGCTCCCATCAATGCAAGCGCAATCGAACCCACAAAGAAATACACAATACTTTCAATTGCCCATGCACCTGTTCTATCCAGCAAGAATGTCTTATCTAGACCGACCATTAACCAAGCAATAAACATTGTAAAGGCAACAAGTAATGCTGACGGACGAGTTAATATCCCTAAAATAATAAAAATAGGTGCGACAACTTCACCTAAAATAGTGCCATAGGCAATGTACTCAGGTAAGCCATATGAGGCAAGCATAACCTTAATGCCACTGGCCCCTGTTAATAATTTACTCATGCCGTGAAATAGCATTAATCCACCAATCGTCATACGCAATAATAATTTTCCAGCATCATCATGTGCCAGTAAGCGATTAATAAACCCCATCATCTGCACGTCCTCAAGTAATAATATTTATCATAACGACTGACTATGACCGACTTAAAACGAATATTAAAAAAGACTTGTATATTTAATTGTTATATTAGTATCGTGTTTATTCAAAATTGTTACTAATACTTTCGGGGTATAAGAAAGGGGATTTCCCACTAATTTAGATATAACTAAAACAAATTCAAGGTGATAGTTTTTACTCGTTATTATTAATTTAAAACTTGAACGACCTATTTGGATTGTCAAAATAAGAGATAGCTTATCTTATTATTAATACTAAAATATGCCTTTATTAAACATGGCTGATTATTATTAATAAATATTTATATTTACGTTTTCTATCAATATAAAGCAGAATGATTTAATTTATCAATAAGATATTACAGTGATATAATTTTATTGCTATTTGATTATTAACATGTAATTTTATTATCTAAATAGGGATATGCATGTTAATTAACCATCATCAAGGTCGCATCTCATTTATACGAGGCATAAATATGAAAAATAATGCATCTCACTTCTCTCATTCATATATACACCAATTAAAATTATCTAAAATTATGAGTTACTTGCAATCCATTAACATCCCTTTTTCATATAGGTCAAAAGTAATATTTAATAAATTTAAGCTATTAAAAATAACAGAAGTTGCACCTATTCAAGTTTATAATGAATTTTTACACTTAATTGCCCATGAAACTAAAGATCCGCAATGGTGTGCAAAGGCAGGTATTTCAAGAAATCATGATTGCTATTCGCCAATAAGTGAACTTTTCATGTCTGCTAAAACTTTGCATGAAGCCTTAATTGAGCTTAATAAATACACTGATTTGTTCCAAGGGAAGACTCATACCAGTATTGTTATTGAAAATAAAAAAGTATTTGTTAACTATGAAGTCAGTATATTTAAACCTGATTACTATAAGTTTGACATCGAATATACTTTATTTAGATTAGTTAGCCAATTAAGGGAACGACTTGGAAAAAATTGGATACCCGATTCGTTTCACTTTCAATATAGCTTAAGTAAAAAAGACAAGGAAAATCTAAAGAAAATTATCCCAACTCGTTATGAAGATAATGCTAGGTTTAATGGTATATCATTTGATGAACATTGGCTAAATGATAATTTAAACCAAAAAACGCCAGATGAAACTTTCATATTTTTCATGAAAAATCACTTAGATAAACTTAAACACTCAAGTTGCATGCCTGATTCAATGAGTATCAAAGTTCAAAATATTATTTATCAATATATTTTGGTGGAGAAAGATCTTTCATTGTCATGGGTGGCCTCAAAATTGTATATCTCCCCTAGGACATTACAACGTAAACTCGCTAAAGAAAGTATCAATTACTCTGATATCCTAGACAAAATCCGCTGTGATATCTCTATTGATAAACTTACTGAAGAAAATATTAGAATCGATAGCCTAGCAGAATTACTAGGCTATACCGATAGCGCTGCATTTTCAAAAGCATTCAAGCGATGGACAGGTTACCCGCCACTCCAATACATTAAGAAGAATAACAATCACAAAGCATGATGATTATAGTCATCAAGCCTTTTATTGATCTTTTTCATATGCGCACCAATTGGGATGCTAAACCATTGTTCATCTGTATAGCCAATGGCGAACCCTGTGTTTCTCATTAATTTAAAATCTAACACTAAAATAATCGCAACATCGACAGCCAATTCTCTAAATCCAAGCAAATAAACATCATCTTTAATTTTCAGATATGTTGCTTGGTCACAATCACACTCACCATGCCTGACTCCCCCATAAATATGATAAGCGTACCATTGGCTATTAATATAAATATGCTCAACTGCCGTGCTATCACTATACTCATTAAGAATATGCAAACCAAGTAGATCACGAGTTTCTGTCGGTGCAGCAGTATATAAATTATCGCCAATGATCTTTCCGAGATGATAGTTTTGCTCAAACCTAGGCGTTATTTTTTTACTTGGCTGATATTGAGAACTCAATAAAATAACATTACTATTATTAAGGTCTAAAACTAAAATTGAATGTGCAAAATCGATATTTCCTTTTGATAGTTCAATTAAAAATACGTTCTCTGCGACTTCAGTCAAATCGCTAATCTTTTGGTTTTTGCTATCGATATAATCACTCAAAAAAACACTATTCGTCATGATCCTATCACGCTCATCAATACGGAAATAGAAGTTTTCATTATTTAAATACAAGTTAAATTCAACATTAATGATTTTATAACTCCTCTTTATTCTATTTATTTTTAATTCTTTAGCGAAAGCATCAAATGATGTATCTGAAACTATCTGATCAGCCATATTATCACCTATTGTATGAATTAAAATGAATGAATGTTTATTTCAAGAAAAGATTTGTTATTCATCAGCTTTCTAACCGGTAAAGTTTCTATAATATAATCACTTACATTCGCATTCGCTAATTTCATCATTAGCTCATCATGTATGATATCGATATAAACCCCACTACTATTCTTACTTTTAACATATTTTGTTGTGACTCTGATCCTTGGCGAACTGTTATCTTTTAATATTGTATCAATGTATTTTTTAGCACTCGTAAAGCTATCATATAAATCTAAATTGAATTGAAAGCATTGATAATCAATTGGATTATCAATGTTTAATTGATGGTTTTTCACAAAGCCATCGATTTCAATTAAAAAGCTATCAACTGCCATACCATCACAATATGTGATATTAATATTGCAATTAATAGAAGATGGGCTGTTAGTATACTTCGCTAACTCATCTTTGATGAGTGATATTGCATCCTGATAAGCAATATCACTACGGAGATAAACATTTAATAAAAAAATATCATCTATTGAATAATCTAGTTCAACTATCGAATTATAAATCTTATTAATAATAACACTAACCTGCTCCTCTAAGGTATCACAGATATAATAAGGTGTTGCCGTATTGTCAGAAACAACTAATGCTTCAGTACCAGTAATATAAAGTAGTTCTTCATGAATTAAAGAACGACTCACATCCATATCCATATTATAGAATGGTAAACACCGTACCTGTGTTTTTTTGCATGAAAAAACAAATTCAATTGAAACTAAGACATCATCAAGATTAAAGTGAGGTAATTTAATAATTGTCCCGACTGGCTTTTTATCCCCATATCCTTTAGATATTTCCTTACTGACTTTATGAAATTGATTAATTGCATAAATAGGGTCCACTTGACCACTTTTTATAGCAATAGTATGTTTTAACATATCAGAATAATGAATACCCATTTTAAATAGCTGATTATTCACATCGATGATAATTTCTTTTAATTGTGTATCAAAGTCACCTTGAGAACAGGATGAGTGCCACCCAATAATAACGCAGTCATTCGTTTTTAATATATTCATTCTTGACCACCTGATTAATAAATTAAGTTAGGGCTAAAAATATCATTGAAATATTAAAAAAGGCTTATTTAACGGCTGACACTATAAACCAAGTTTAATGGCTTGATGATTTATCAAATTTTCTTGCAATTCTTTTAATTCTTTAGGAATGGTTTGCTGCTGAATAAATGAAATAAAAGGGTCTATCACTTGTGTAGTGATACCACTTAATCCTTCAAGTGCTGCTAACGCACAAAAAGGGACATAATGTTCCGAATATCCACCTTCATGTATAGCCACGACTCTGCCATGACAAATATCTTGTGCTAAAGCAACAACACACTCCATCATTTCTCGATAACTTTGACTATGAAGCTGCATATGTCCAAGAGGATCAAAGGTATTCGCGTCATATCCGCTGCCAACAATAATGACATCGGGCTTATACATCAATAGTGATGGGATCACAATTGTTCTTAATGCATACAAATATTCATCATGCCCACATCCCGGTAATAATGGAATATTAATATTAAAGCCAAGCCCTTCGCGGCTTCCTTGCTCCTCTATCGTACCAGAGTGAATAGGAAAGCAGTTATCTTGATGCAGAGATATAGTAAGGACTCTATTATCGTTATAAAAAATAGCCTGCGTACCGTTTCCATGATGAACATCCCAATCTAATATCGCCACCTTTTTAGCTGAACAATGTTCTAGTGCATACTTAGCGGCAATACTACTGTTTGCAAGATAAGTCGCCCCCATCGCGCTATCCGCTAATGCATGATGCCCTGCGGGTACACATGCTGCATAAGCCCTATTTAAAGACCCCTCCATAACATGATGTATAGCGGCCTTGGCTTGACCTGCGGACAGTAGTGCGATTTGGTAACTACCGGGACCAAATGGAGCTTGTAATCCCAGTTCCCCGCCTTCATTCTCACTAAGCTCAATAAAGTTATTTAAATACTCCTTAGTATGAACAAGCGCAGCATCGTGATAAGTAATTGGGGGCGCGCTATAAGAAAATAAAAATTCATTTATTCCGCTAACGTCAATTAATGATTTAAAACGACGAATACAACTTGCAGAACTGGCACCAAATTCATTAACCGCAAAAGGTTGCATCCAATTCATCTGATTATAAGCTAACGGGGGAGCTTTATGGTTTTTCCCCCATAAACAATATTCATGATAAAAAAAGCCTGTTTTAATCGTGGAGTCTTTAATATTACAATGCATACTATCCCCTTAATTAATTACTCGATATTGCCAGTGATAGCAACAAACTGATTTATTCCTATTTATTGCTTATAGACCATTTTTCCATGACAAATAGTTGCTATAACACTCGTTTCTCCGATTTGATGACTCGGAATAGTAAATATATCGTGACTCAATATTTGTAGATCTGCCCATTTTCCGATTTCTATAGAGCCTCGTTCATGTTCAAGGTGTTCCTGTTTAGCACCATTTATAGTGTACATACGAATAGCATCTTCAATATGACAAGCTAATTCGGGCTGATAAATTTGGTTATTTTTCGCTTTTCTTGTAAGTGTAAATTCAAGACCTTTTAACCAATTGAAAGGAAAACAACATGCATCTGAACCCGCTGCAACGACGACGCCTTCATTAATGTAAGCTTGCCAGTTAAATAAATTAGAATTATATGTATCAGGCATAATTTGCTTAATATTATCGATAATGCTATACCCAGCAATAGGTTGACAAGATAATAAAATATTATTTTTTGCCATTGTTTTCGCATTATCGATAGTGAGATCATCACCGTGAATAATAAAGTGCCGTAAATCTCTATTCGGCATTATCTCTTCAGCATAAGCAAAGGCCTCTATTGCAGCATCAATAGTTTTTCCACCTATAGCATGAATACCAACCTGCCAACCTAAACGATGTAACTCAACAATCGTTCTTTTTAGCTCAGTAATTTGTTCTTCAACGGTATCACCCTGAAAAGTTAATTCACCGTGATAATGGTTATGGCTTTTCCGAATACAAGGAGAGCTATCACCAAATAATTTTATAGTATTTATTTTTAGCCAAGATTTATTAATATTCGTTGGTAATTCAAACTCTTCGATACCCGCGATAATATGTTTAAAACTGTGAATCCCATCCTTAGCTGCAAATAGGTTTACACTAACGCGTGTCAATAATTTATTTTCATCATAAAGCTCTTTATAGAGCCGAATAATCCTCGAGCTCCATGCACCATGAAATAAATTATCACCACCGGGTCCTAGAATATCTGTATAACTGGTTATTCCATTTTTTAATAAATGACTCTGGATGAGTAAAATGTAGTTTTTCAGAGCCTCATCCGATAGCTGAGGTAAGTATTTTCCAACAAGATTCATCGCCCCCCACTCGGAGATAATCCCTGTCGGCTCCCCTTTTTTATCTACACCAATACGACCGACCTCTTTAGGTAAATCGATTAACTCTTTCCCTAATCCCACTAAGTCGATAACATTTTTATTGACAATTAGGTTATGTAAACTGAAGTCACTGAAAGTAGCAAGTTTCCCCTCCGTTTTTTTTGTTAGATAGTGACTATCCACAATAACGTTGTCTTGATTATCATCGATTAATTCAAAGGGGCATCCAATGCCGTATATCCATTCCTTATTGTTATTCATGAGCACATGCGCATCTAGTTTGCTATCAAATTCATTTTTCCCTTTGCTTTCAAATAAATCCAAAAAATCACCTGAAATTAACATGCCTGTATGTGTGGCATGAATATGAGCATCATTTGCAGCAGGTAAAACAAGTTTCTTGTTTGCATCAATAACCTGAGTTTGTACACCGATTTTCTGACTAATATCATCGTTGCTGCCAACATCAATAATACGTCCTTGTGAAACAGCAATGGCTTCTGCAAATGAAAATAAGCTATCAACCGTAGCCACTTTAGCGTTAATAATGACTAAATCTGCTTCTTGATTCATTATAAACACCTTAGCTAGGGATATAGTTTAGTGGATAATTTAATGCATTTAAGGAAATAATATTCGCTCCCGCCGGAATATTAATCATGACATTTGTATCAGATATATTTCCCCAACCTTTCCCAGTTGTTGTTTTATTATCCAAGTCATAAACAAAGACAAATGATAGGTCGATTAATAATTCTCGCCAAGTCACGATATAAGTCGAGTCATCAAACTTATAATAGCTCGCTTGGTCACATCCACCATCCCCCTTTCTTATTCCATTAATCACATTATAACAATACCAATGTGAGTTAATATAAATATGCTCATACACCGTCGGTGAGGAGTTCGAGTAGCAATATAACGCACGTGTGCCAATCAAATCACTAGTGACAAATGGATACTCACAACGATCAATTTGATTATTTCCTGTTAACACGACTGCTGGTGTAAAATATTGATGGTAGTGAGAAGCTAATTTCAAGGCGATGGGCTTATTTTTATCAGGCAAACTCGTTGGTTGATACTGAGTCAGAATAAATAAAGCTTTATTAGATTTAAAATCTACCGTAATAGATAACGTAATTTCAGTGTTTTCAGGGAATAATAAATCAATAAAGTACAGGTCATTCCTAACCTCAACCACTTCATAATTAGCGACACTAGGAATAAAAATGCCTTGATGTTTAAAACCTTCAACAGTGCATGTTTTATGGTCAAAAAAGAGCTCAATAATCGAATTCTCAGTTTTGAATTCAATACCAGTCAAATCAAGTTTTTGACTTTGAGGCAAGCGATTATGGGCAAGTTCACTATAGACAACTTCTGATTTTAATTTGGCATCTTCGGTGAACGTTTCATTCACCATTTCTTCAGAAAGCTGCCATAATTTTTGTGCAAACTCCTCATCCAATACCCATGGAATAACACCCGTTCCCTGCCGAGTATCGTCATTGATTTGAGAATAGTTGCAATGTTCTAAAAACACCCCGCCTTTATTAGCAAATTCGGGATGACACAACGCCATAATCTGTGTTGCAACTCCCGCTTGGAGTGATTTTACAGGCACTTTATTCGTATCTTGCTTCTCGGCTAATTCATTAAAATCATCATGCTGTAAATGCATATGAAGATGAGTATCCAGAATAATACCGGGAGCAACCGCAAAAGCACGAACATTATAATTTTTCCAACGCCTATCAAATTCGAGTGCGAATAACACATTAGCTGATTTAGATTGGCCATATGCAGTCCAACGACTATAAGCTCGATAAGTAAAATTCGGATCCTTTAGATCCACATTACTTAACCGGTGAGCTCCCGATGTCATGACAACAACTCTTGCACCCTTTAATAAACATGGTGTTAGTTTATTTATGAGCAAAAAATGCCCGAGATGATTAATCGCGAATTGTTGTTCAAACCCATCGACTGTTGTTTGAAAATCTGTTGCCATTATGCCCGCATTAGCCAGTACCCCATCTAGTTTTAATGCTTCTAAGAGAAACGCTTTTGTAAAACGCCTAACATCATTCAGAGATGATAAATCGAGTAACTTAATATCAAATAATGTCTTATCAAACTGCAAAGAAAGCTCTTCAATAAGTTGTTGTCTTTTTTCTTCTGTTCTTACCGTCAGAACCACATATCCTTCATGACTTAATATTGCTTTAGCCGACTCCTTACCTAAACCTGAGTTTGCTCCTGTAATTAAATATTTTTTACCCTTAAGTGACACGCCATTTAATACTTCACTCCATGTCGTATATACATGATAATTATTTAAGCTATTTACCATCGTTATCCCTTATATTTATTATTTTTAAAAATTATCTTCACAATAATTACCATCGATATAACCAGTAATATTAAATTCAGTAAGAACATGCTAGAAAAGCTGACCCTTTCAATAAGCATACCACTCATCATAGGGCCTAAAGCGATACCTAACCCTAACGTTAATGACGTAAGATTCATCACATTACCATCCACTTCATATTCAGCGGCAATACTCATCGTGAACGGTAATATCAACGTCCATATATATTTAAAAACATAGCAACTAACAATGACAAATAGCGTATTAACATTTAAATACATTGCAAGTACTGCGGCGATGAGAAAAATAAAGCTGGTGACAAAAACTAAATTGACTTTTTTACTGAATAGAATCGATGTTCCTGCACCTAATATCCCTATCATGCTAGCTGAACCTAAGATATTGTAGATTGTTGATAGCTCCACATTGATTGCTTTAAGATATCCACCAATAAATGTCCAAACACCTGCAATCACAACATTGAATAAAAAGATAGCAAACAAACAAAAATACATTTCACTTTTAAAAACACTTTTACTGGCAACACCTTGTGTTTTCTCTTTAAAAATCTTTTCTTCTTTCATCCGCCAAATAGAATCTATCCCCTTTGTCAGGGGTAACACACAGACGAGTAATATTGATATAAAAATATATGCCGATATTATTCCGTAAGTATCAAGAAAAATGGGAAGAATAAAAAGACCTAAACTGCCTAAGACGATTTGGCTGAATAAAGAGATACTGAATGCACGATATGCGTTTGGTAACAATGCCATACAGGAGTTAGTAATGATAAATATTGTCGACCCAAAGATGGCGACTAGAATTCTGATCCCGATATAGAGATTAAAATTATCTTTAATGAAAAAACCTGAAGCAATATTCAATACTGAAACTAATAAAATCATGACGATATAGATATGGTACCAATTTATCTTTGTTTTTAACCAAAAAAAGGCTAGCACATTGGCTAACATCCCAGTTAAAATTTCTATCATATAGATAAAACCAACTTTTTCTGGGGAGAAACCAAGTTCCTTATCCATTTGTAACGTAATTAACGGAGCCCATAAAAACATCATTGGAATAAAAATTCCGCCGATAATAGGTGCAAGATAGATTTTCCATGTTGATAATGGCATTTTTTGAGACTTTATAGAACCGACAGATTCACTCATATCACCCTCTCTTATTTTCCATTTTCAATCATATAAATATAAATCAATAATTTTTTTAATAGCTAAACATGACAACTTTTTGTTTTATTACGCCACTTTTTTAATATCCCCATGAATTATATAAGATTAAACTTCATAAATATTAACCCCTGCGTTTAACTAAAAATAAAAAACGCACCAAAAATATTTTTTCGCTTAAAAAACAAAATACAATGACAATTCACAACCATATTATCTAGGCACTAAAAAAATGACGATATAAAAAACCACATTAATAATATCAAAGCAAACTCAATAACTATTTAACCGTTTAATTTTAAATAACCTCACTTTAAATACGTAAATACACCATTTTCAGATTGCTTAATATTTATCACAAAATATAACTATTATGGGCTTAGTCCTGAACTACGTTTTTGCCCTTTTATTATTTATAAAAAATAAAAATCAATTAATTTACTCAATCAATATTGAGGTATAAAGAATGGCTAATTCAATTATTAAACATACTAAAAAGCTGTTGGCATTAGAGATATTTTCGATATTAACTGTAAGCTGTTACATTCCTACCATCAATGCGTCTCCCCTTTTTGACGATGCAACATTAAAAGGTGGAATCTATTATTGGCAAAGGGATAGAACAAGAAAAGAGTTAAATCCAAGTAGTGATAAATATGGTGAGTATACTGATAACCTAAGACACTCCTCATTAAATGCGGCATTGGACTTTTCCTCTGGTTATCTTAACGACTTTATTGGTTTCGATTTTGCTGGATTTACTGCTATTGAATTATCGGATGGTGGCCCTGCCGCCCCTAACGAAATTGGTTTTAGTGATGCGAAAAATGTTTGGGATGAAAAATGGACCGGTGATCGTAGTGGGTTTACGTTTACAACCGCAGCAACTAAATTAAAAATGGGCCCGTTTTGGGCTAAAGCAGGTTATATACAACCGAGTGGACAAACCTTATTAACACCGAACTGGAGCTTCTTACCAGGAACATATCGCGGCTTAGAAGTTGGGGCTGAATTCGATACTGACGCTAGCGGTAAATTTAATATTTCATACATGTGGACAGATGAGTATAAAGCGCCATGGTATCGAGAGATGGCGGATTATCGTGAAGCAGATGCAACCACGACGATTGATTATTTACACTCCCTAGGCGTCAAATATGATGCCAAAAATAAATTGGTATTAGAGGGCGCTTTCGGTCAGTCAGAAGGCTATATGGATCAATACTTCGCTAAAATCTCCTATGCATTCCCACTTGCGGAACGTGATTTAAGAGTTTCGTATCAGTTTTATGGTGCACAAGATAAAGATAATAGTGGCGGGGTTAACGATGTCTATGACGGTTTAGCATGGCTACAGGCATTTACCTTAGGCTATACCTATGATTCTCTAGACTTTAAGGTAGAAGGAACGATGGTCCATTCACCAGGCCGACAAGGATACTTTTTATCACGCATGACATCTGCCTATAGCTCATCGAATGGTCGTTTAGATATATGGTGGGATGGCCGCTCAGACTTTAACGCTGATAATGAAAAAGCATTATTTGCGGGGGTCACCTATGATTTATCCAATTGGGATCTGGCAGGTTGGAAAATTGGAACCTCTTATATCCATGCTTGGGATGCAAAACCAAGTAGCAATCCAATTTATGATCAAAGCCAACGTATCAGAGAAAGTGCATGGAATGTTGATATAGGCTATACCATTCAGTCAGGGAAAGCGAAAGATACCTCATTCAAATTACATTACACCCGCTTTGATAATCATAGTGATATTCCAAGCTGGGGAGGTGGATTTAATAACATCTTCCAAGATGAAAGGGATATTAAGTTTATTGTAATGGCGCCATTTACGATTTTCTAATTAGCACGCACATTTTAACTTTTCTCCCTTTTGAGCGCGCGAGTTCTCTCAAAAATGCGCATTGCCTCATCTAAAATACCGGCCATCACTATATGGTCGGTATTTCCCCATTCTTATCACTATTCTCTATACCTTAAAACAGGCTATTATTTTCTCCGTTCACGACTGTTCAAACAAAAGTAGCTAATGCGTGAAAAATAGATAATGATATTTAAATCTCAGGCGAACCCGAGCTATTATGCGAAATATTCTTCTTAATCGAATTGATCATATACAGCGTGATGTTTTAGCTATTGGTACCGATTATCAACCTAATGTACTGCTAAATTCACATGTTCATAGACGTGCGCAGTTTTTATACGGTGCAACAGGTCTCATCGAGGTTAGCACCCGTGATGGTGAGTGGGTCATCCCTCCTGACTGCGGTGTATGGATCCCTGAAAACACACCACATGAAACGAGAATGCTAAATGTGAGTACGCGCAGTCTCTATATCGAACCACATGCGGCACCACGACAACCGCATAAATGTGAAGTACTACGTGTTTCTCCTTTATTACGTCAGCTATTACTCGAAGCCGTCGACATCCCGCTTGAGTACGATCTCCATGGCCGTGATGGTATTTTGATCCAGTTGATCTTACATGAGATTTCACGTGCAGAGCCTTTACCTTTTTTTGCACCCGTTCCTCAAGATCCCCATTTAGCAAAGTTGTGCCTAGCATTCCTACAAGATCCGAAAATCACCTCATTACCTCATGAATGGGCAAAACAATTACACAAAAGTGAGCGTTCATTTAGTCGCTTTTTTGTGGCTCAAACGGGTCTCTCTTTCTCTGAATGGCGTCAACAGGCTTGCTTGCTTAGAGCCATGACTGATATTTCAGCCGGTAAATCAATTACCGAGGTTGCTTTTGGCTTAGGTTATAACAGTGCGGGGGCTTTTTCAGCCATGTTTAAAAAATGGCTAGGGCAAACGCCCTCAGATTTTATTCAACATATAGGCAAATCCACGCGGGTTGGTTGAGCCGTAGGTTAACGCTAATTTGGGGATGATAAGCGAAACGATTGTTTATCATCGAATAGACTCCGTCACATCACCTCAGTCTAGATTCAAGACACACAATACTTACGGCTCAACCAAATACTTGTATTTCTGAACCAACATCAATCATAGGTCGCAATCAACCATGCCGAACCTTGATAATCGCCAGCTACCGCATTTTTTCCTTGAATACGGCTGGTCACTCTTATCGTATCTAATTGATGAATTTCTAATGTTAAACTTTGTCCTGTCTGCCCTGTTGCTTCATCCGTTAACGTTAATTCGCTATAGATAACATCATTGCTATTTAAATGGCTTTTCAATGGCAAGCGTTTTTGCGGATCACTGTCTTTCGTATAATCTAGACGCAAGCGAATATTGGTTGATGACTTAAACTTACAGCTATAAAAAATTTTTTCTGTCACCGTGCTATCGTAATTCAAACTATTTAATTTACCATGACGTAGGCTCACCGTTTCTGCCTGACCGGTGCTTGTCGTCGTCGTGCAAAGAGAATCAATATGAATTTGGGAAGCTGCTAATCGTAAAGGCACCGTCGTTTCATTGATTGGCCAGCTATCATATGGAGGTACCGTTCTATTAGCAGTAAACGCTCTCACATAGCCCCCTAAATCCATTGCATTGATAACTAACTGCCCATCAATAATTCTTTCACCAATATAGAATGTTAGCTTAATAGGAAATTGGCTATAAAATTGGCCAGATGGAAAGACATCACCACCAAAACCATTGGAGCACACTGCCGCATCAATATTCACCCAGTTCATTAGGTTTGTTTCAACGGTCATAATTAAGTTGCTATTGATTTGATAAGCCGGTTTGCCTTCAATATGGGTGCCCGCCATAGGTGCATACATAAATAAACGGTGGAATGCGTTATCAGACGGAATATTGGTCTCTTTTTTCCCCCATTGCCTTCCGTGGCACCTAACCTGCCCAGAAACGCTGACATCTTTACTCGCGCTATCAATAAGCATGGTATTACCGATGCGGTAATAATTTTTACCATTAGAACCGACTATCGGTTTCGGTATTAATTCACTATCACGTTCTAATTTGATCACATAGCCTGTATTCGGGTCGACGATTTGTGCTGCATAGTCAGCTATAGCCTCAAAGCTAATCGCGATGAATAATAAAGCGATTATTCCTTTACCATGCCGAATTCTGACACGAATACCGCCATAATATTTAAACTTAAACATAACCGCGATTCCCATTAGTCATAGGTCACCAAAATAGTCATAGCAGAGGTAAACTTACCTACAGCTAATCGCTCCGAAGGGATAGTGCTGATTAAACGTGCTTGTAAATCAGCTCTATATTCGGTGGCGCTGATTTTTTTAGGATGAATTCGTTGCAGCTTATTAATATCCAGTACATGTACTGCTCCCTCCGTTATTTCATTAAACAGGATCCCTAACCCTGCCGTTGTGGTCGCTAACAATGTCTGTCCATGATGTTGTAATGTATGAGTACCTTTAGGATTTAAAATAATCGCTAGGTTTTTATTAAAATCACAACCTGAAAGATGAATCGGAAAATCTTTATTAATATGCGTGTTATCTAATGCTTCAGGCTTCATACTTCCAAAATCTATCGTCAGTTGTGAGTCATTATGTTCACTATGAATATTACAGCTAGGCGCCACCATAGTTGCATTAACTTCAACTAACACATCAGATTGAGCTAATGTGCTCATTAAAAAGCAAACGGCGATTATGGTACTGTCTCTTTTCATTACTCATACTCCACCGAAAATGTCGCTGTCCCCTTAAAATCACCAACCTTTATTTTTTCAGTCGCAGGCTTGCGTACAAAGACACCAAACGTTAATTGTTGCTGGTCATTCACCACTGAAACAACACCAATATCAATAGGTTGATTCCAAACAATAAGCTGATTATTTTTATTGGCTTCAGTAATTCCAAGCAACGCACCACTTTGACCTTGTGTCATTAAATAATGATGACCGCCAATATTGGTTAGTTGCTGGCTTTGCCAGGTAAATCGAATCGTTTTATTCAAATCAGATTGACTGCATTTATTAATCGCAATAAAGAAAGGTTGTATTTCGCTGGCGCCATGCTCATTAATATATTGCCAACGTAAATTATCTAGCTTAATTTGCTTATTAACGGATTCAGTAGCAATTTGGCATTTGCTGTGCACCAGTTCACCGCGAAATTGCACGTCTAATTGTGGATAACAAAATGCGTTTTTTGGCATTAGCACTAACATGATGACAACAATAAACACGTTATTCATAGCTAACCTCCAATCTCAATATATGCTGATTTTCATTGAGAATAGGCAGTGGTATTTTATTATTTCCATGCGTTAGTTGCGCTGCTGAACGTTTAAATTTTTGCCCCTGCAAGACATCATAAAATTGCAATTTAACGGGCGTTTTAACCGAACTATCAGGAATATCATTTTCATGAAAAATAACGCCAGCCCCACATTCCGTTAAAATAACGTCAGTATTCATGGCTAAATTACAAGGGGCACTAAATAATGCTGCATTAACCTTAATCCACCCTTGTCGTGGCTGTTCATAATAGGTTTCTTCCGCGGGTGTATTAGCGACAGGCGTTGCAGCTTGAGTCCAATTGCTCACGACACAACTCAGAATAACCAACAATAACCATCTTCTTTGATGTTTCATTATTGCCTTCCCCCTCGACTATCTTGTTTGAGAAGCGTGACTACAGCTCTTTTGTCACTGTGCAAACATCACTAACACACTGAAAAGCCAGTGTAGGTTTGCCACCATAATCATTGATATAGGTAAGATAGGGGGTTGCTAATTTGGAGGATGCCATATCGTGCGTAGATCTTGGTGGCACCATCACGACATCAAAATGGCTTTTTTCTGATTGCGTTTTGCTATCGCCTAAACCAATCACCGTTAAATGAAAAGGGGTCAGATTGTGTAGTTTATAGCCTTTTGTCGTTCGAGTTAGTGTGACCTTATGAGCCCATCGCGTTTCTGATTCCGCCAAAATACGGGTAGGCCGATAAAACAACTTAACACGAGACTGCAACGCAATTTGTAATGTATTCCCTTCCGTGGATTTTGGGGGAACTTCCCGCAGATTGAAATAAAATACCGACTCTCTATCTTGAGGTAACTGCGCAAGCAAAGGCGTTACACTCAATCTCACTAAGCTATCACTGTTTGCTTCGACTCTCTGCAAAGGTGGCGTTGATAAAATTGCCCCTTTGGTTAATTTATTTCCCTGTAAATCCTCAATCCAGCTTTGTGCTAAATAAGCTTCTTCAGGATTATCATTCGTGATCCGGATATTGATAGAACGTTCGCTTCCGGGAAAAATAATTCTTGTTCGGTCTAATGTAATGGCGCTATATGCACTCATCGCAACTGACATTGTTAGCAAAAAACAGCCCCATAATAGCCCATGATGTAACTTTAAATTCAACATAAATGACCCCATTAACCTAATTTAATGACCTTTTGAATACGCGGTTGGTAAAGAAGTGGCGCTCTGAATACACGGCAGCAGCAACATGTTGGACGATTGCGTGAAATTGTCTGGTAACCTTAGCTCACACTGTTTGTGGTTATTCCAGTAAGCAAACAGTGTTTCTTGTGCAGAAACACCGACTAGCCAAGTGACTCCGTCTTCCCCAACAATTCCTAATTCTTGGTTATCCGCATTACGCACACTGGCACCAAAGGGGAGGCTTTGGCCATTTTCTAACGATAAAATGGCAAATAATTTCTCTCCCTTCATCACGGGTAAATGACGATAACCAATGGCCCCTTTAGTCAGCGTAATATCTGTCGTCGATACCATCGTTTCTAAATTATCAGGTAGCTTACTGGTATTAATTGATGCGGTAGATTTACGGTAGCTATTCACATTTGGGATAACTGCCAGACCAAAGCCATTCGTTTTTATCACGCCATTATCTAATGGCACGCCACTGGCTCCCGCCGTGTCGATCATTAATCGAGTATCACCGTGAGCAGACCGATGTAATGCATCGCCTTTCGCCGTTACTGTCACGCCACTATTTATTGAGCCACCAATACTGCGATATTGATGAGGTACATAGCTCGCGTTTGCAGAAATATTGGCTTGTGATAGGTCTCGTGAATAGAAACCGCTCAGGCTGGTTTGATTATCAATATTCTGACCATGGTTATATCCCATATTTAAACTGTAATTATCAGTGGCGTTATAACCGCTATAACCAATGTTATGGTTATATTGATGGTGACCAGATGCTCGAGAATAAAGTTCAGAGAAAGTTACACTATGGCCTGTATAAAGTGGCACCGAAAAATACACGTTGATAGCATCATCTGCGACGCCATTATCACGTTCAGTACGAGTCGCCGATAATGATAAATTCGTATCATATTGAGATAGCGTTGGCAGACTCATATTCGTGCTCGCATACAAACCATATTGTGTTTGTGAATCATTTTGCCAATAAGTACTATATTGATAATTCAAAGAGATATTAAAGTTCTCAAAATACTTATTCAGATAAACTTGATAATTTTCTTTTTGAGCGCGAGGCGTTACGCCAATGCGCTCTTCATCCATAAACTGTGTTAACGTTCGGTATTCTTTATCAGCAAAACGATACCCCGCAAACGTGATATCCGTGCGTAAATCATCAAATGATTTCGCGTAGTTAAACCGATAAGAGCGCCCCTGTAATCTTTCGTCTGGAAGATCTGAAAACGATTGGGTAATATCAGCTGAAATCGCACCGATAGCAAAAAGATCACGCCCTAAACCAAGCGCTAATGTTTGATAATAACCGTTTGCCTGTGTTCCACCATACACTGACCAAGTATTGGACACCCCATAAGAGAACTCACCGCCAATAATAGGCTGACCAGTCAGATGACGGCCGTCATAACGTGTTTTTCCGCCAACTAATTTATAAATCAACCTGCCCGGACGGGTTAAATAAGGTAACGAGGCAGTACTGATACTAAATTTTTTCTCCTCGCCATTTTCTTCGCGTACAGTGACATCTAATCCCCCTCGTATTCCGCTATCCAATGTTTGAATACGAAACGGACCGGGTGGTACGGCCGTTTCGGCAATTACCCGCTCTTGACTACGAATAATCACCGTTGCATTAGTATTGGCGACGCCAATAATTTCTGGTGCATAGCCAACAAGCTTTGGCGGTAACATTCGGTCATCGCTTTCTAGCGAAATACCACTGTATTGCCATGCGTCAAAGATATCCGAATAGAAGTCATTTTCCCCCAACGTCAAAATAGCGGCGGATTCTTTTAATGAGGTAAAAGCATATAAGCGGCTAAAATCAAACTGATGGGTTTCCTGTGGATAGTGTGAGCCACGCTGGTTTTGATAATTAGCATGATAGTCTCCGCGTAATCGCCAAGCACCAATATTGATCCCCGTCGTGCCATTTGCTGATAAATAAACTCTTCGGGTTCCCCCTTTTTCCTTAGTCGCTGACATATTAGCGTTGAAATCAATAAAACCGCCATTGATGCCCTCTTCCCATAATGCCGGTGGTGTCCAATACGGATCCCGATATTCCATCCACATTTGAGGGATCGTGATATGCAGTGACAATGTTGATAATTCAACTTTTGTTTGTATCCCTGATAGAGATGAAAAATCGAGGCACTGGCCATTATCTGAGAGTGTGACCTTTTTTTCTGCCGAACTTTTCAAACCAATCAATTCCAACATATCAGCAGGAATACAAATCCTTTGTGACGGTACCTCAGCCTGTGTGTTTTCGTCATACACCGTAATGTCTCGGGGTGCCCCCAAGCGCAAACCATTAACGAATACTGTCAATACATAGTCACCAGGCGGTACATACCCTGCGACAGAAAATTGGCTTATATCAATATGTTGGATATCTTGGGCATCCAGTACATCGGTATTGAATTCGGAAGCGCCAGCTGTCCATGCCATAAAGCCAAACGTAAATAAAACGACCTGCCTTACTTTGCAATGTTTGAACATCATGCTCTGTTCCATCCCAAATACTGCAAAAGAGTTCCCTCGACGTAGATCTTATGAGGCTCCTCATTTTGTTCTTATTGATAATCGATGAAAAAACGAATCAAACCTTGATAGTTACCTGCCTGAATCGGTTGCCCTGTCAGTTCTAGCCGTAAAAAATAACGTAGAAAAAGGGTTTGCCCAGATTTGTTTTGTCGTAGCACATGATGAGATAAGGGATAATTTTGCCCAGGAATGAGGACCTGTGATTGATCATTCAATACTGAGACCCCCAAGCCTTGAGAGGGGCCACGCAATACAAAAGCCTCAATTTGCTGTGCCTTTTGACCATCAAAGCGAATTGACCATGTTTTACTATCAATAGAGGAATACACACTGCCACAATCACGTAACTCAATAATAAATGGCTGGTTATAACGTTCCCGACGACTCATCGTAGAAAGCATCGTCAACGTTAAAGGAGAAAAATTAATCGTTTGGTGGCGATTTGGCATGACAATGGAACAAGGAGTTGCCACCACGTTGCCAATTATTCTTGTCATCCCATTAAAAGCGCGTTCATCAGCATCCACAGACGCGTATGCAACAGCGATTTCAAGCGTGAATAACATGATTAAGCACATTACTTGGCAATGAAAACGAATAAGCTGTTTGTATGCGCTCACTGTATCCCTCCACATATCAATAATGCCGCCAGCAATTTACTGGCGGGCAGCCATCCTGCTTATTGGTAAGTAATACGGAAATTGGACGTTGCGCTAAATTGCCCTTCGGCAACCTCTTTAGTGGTATCAACAGCTTTAGCCAGTGCTTTGAATTTTAAAGTATTATTTCCTTTTTTATTCACTATCCTCGATAAAATATCTTTAGCTTTACCAAATTCGAACCCATCAATCCCCACTCCGACATTGTTTGTGTTCCCCGCTGACGTCGCCAGTAAAGTATTAGCCGCATCGGCATAACTTTGCCCCGTAAAAACAAGTTCCATCGCTTTAACGGCTATTGGTTTACCACCCGCATCTTTATCAAAATCAGTAAAATCACATCCCGTGAACTCAATATTAAAGTCAACCTCAGCGACTCTACCGTTCTCTAAAGCACGGCGAGATAGTTGTCCAAAATCAATAGTTTGCTTTAATGAGGATTGTGCAATATTACAGGGAGTACTGACGACGGTACCGATAAAATCTAATGTTCCTGTGTTATCTGCAAGGGTGTTGAAAGAGGCCATAGAGGTAGCAATAACAACCACCTGCGTGAATTTAATTAATCTCATGTGTTTTTCCTTTCAATATAAAATTTAAATTGAAGCAACCCCATCATTAAAAATTCTTTAATGACGTAAATTTAATATTTCATTGAAATTTCAATCGCTAAATAAAAAAATCATCCTTGATCAAACCGTCTTTCTCCTCCTTCATACGCAATATTGGAGCGTCGCGTATAAATAATATTATTTACTGATAATTTCATTATTAGATATTATCGATATAGCTTTATTTCTGCTATTTCCGCTGAGTAGTTAGCCATTACGTTGAAAAAAAAGTCAGACCAATCCATATCGAGTGCTTTCAATAACACATCTAATGTTTCAATACTGATACTCGTTTCACCTCGTTCATAGCGGGATATTTGTTGCTGACTGACGTGCAGCATCTTTCCAACTTGAAGCCCAGTTAACGATTTACGTCTTCTTGCTGATCTTAAAAAATCACCAATATCTTGCCGTAGTAGAATCCTATTTTTAATCATATTAAAAACCAACGAAAATATAGTTAACATTTAAAAAAACAAGCCAATCTTTAATTTAAAAACCTCGCCATCATGAATAAAATAAAATTCACAAATTGGTTCACAACATAATAAACAAAAAAACATAACTTTAATGAAATATAGAGTTATCATTAGAGACTGTAAATACGTTTATATCGATCGAATCATTAATAATTCATAGGCAAATGCTATCAAAGGCAATTGAATCGATCGTTATATACGATTGCAAATTTGATTTAACCCTTTAAAACCAACAAGATAAACAAAACACATTCGAATTAAATAATATAAAAGACAATTAATTATTCAATATCAAAATGAAAAAAAATATAAAATTAATCATTAATGCCATTTGTAACAAAACAATTTAACTCGACATTAAAAAAACAGCATAAAACCATCAACAAATAAAAAAACAACATTAATATCAATAAAAATCATTACATCAAACATAAAAACCACAATTACCCAAAAAATGAGTTAAAAGGAAAGTCATGCAACATTAAAACAATTGAAAAATATAAAAGTAAACACCAAGAACAAAAAATAATTAAAATAATACCAACTTGTTATTATCTGATTCACATTATTATCTCCCTTGTGATTAAAATAACCCATTGAGCAATATGATCATATAATCTCTTTGCTATTAATTGGTTTAGTTAATTATTATCTCATTACTTATTCTATTATCACTTTTTTATTTTACACATGATTGCTTAGCACGATAGTTTAATCAATGACTAAAAAGGTTCCTGCGATGACAACGAGATGCTGGAGATAAACAAGGTTTTTCCATAGCATATCAAGCTATTGAGCTGGGAAGTGGCCTTTATGCTTAAAAGATAAAAAAAGGGCCAGAACATATAGTCTGGCCACGCTTTCATTAATGCTTTTTGTTTTTATGATGATTTAGCGTCTCTTCTTTGAGGTCTAATTCATCACGTAAGCGATGGTATACACGTTCGTTGATATTTTTACCTTTACGCATGAGATATAGCGCATCGCGCTTCGCTTGTAAGGCAGAACGAGACATTTCACGTTCCATATCAATCATTTTATGTAAATCATAAACATCGGATTCGGTTTCATCGGTGTTATCTAAACGTCTGCCATAGATTTCCAATAATTGGGCCCCGACTTCTGTACGCATTGCGATTTCATCCATATCCTCTGAAGGATGATTCATTAGCTCGCGTAAATGAGCCATTGCGGCTTCATTCAATGCCATACGTGCACGAATTTCATCATTATCATACGGTAAATCTTGGACTAACCCTTTGGTCAGAATAGGTAATGCGACACTGGCAATCAGCAAAGAGCAGAGAATCACCCCCATCGCTAAAAAGATTGCAACATCACGATTTGGAAACAAGGAGTTGTCTGGCATCAATAATGGGAGAGTTAAGATACCCGCTAAAGTAATGGCGCCTCGTACCCCCGCTGTCGCCATGACTGCCATCATGCGTATATGTAATACATCAGCCTCTTTACCACGACGGCGATTATGGAATACCGTTAATGTCATGGATATCCATACCCAACCGAAACGTAAAATAGCCAATGCCACTGTAATAACAATCACGTATACAAATAGCATCCATGGATGGCTAGCACCAGCCGCTTCGGCTACCTCTGGCATGTTATTCCACATACTTGGTAATTGCTCACCTAACAGGATGAAAATCATACCATTCAGGGCTGTTTGTACGGTATCCCATACTGCCTTACTCTGCATACGCGTTGCGGCTTGCATGCGTCCTGCAATTTTTTCATAGTGCATTGCGATACCCGCAACCACCGCGGCTAAAATACCAGAGACATGCAGATGTTCAGCCAATAGGTATGCACTGAATGGCATTAATAGGCTGATCATAATTTGGATAGCAGGCTCTTCCCCCGTACGCTTGACTAAAAATTGGTTTAACCAACCGATGACCCAAGCCACTAACAAACCAATTAAAATACCGCCGAAAGCAACGAGTACAAATTGTCCAGCCGCCGATGCTAATGAGAAGGTGCCGGTTAGCGCTGCGGTGACAGCAAAACTAAAGCAAACCAAACCTGTTGCATCATTGAGCAGTGATTCACCTTCAAGAATATGCGCCATACGCGAAGGTAAAGGTGAGTTAACTGTCATTGCAGAGACCGATACCGGATCAGTCGGGGATAAAATGGCCGCCAACGCGAAAGCAACGGCGAGTGAGATAGCAGGAATCAACCAGTGAATAAAGAACCCCATCCCAATCACCGTGACCACAACAAGGCCAATTGCCAGCGACATGATAGGTTTTATTTCTTGGAATAACGCTTCTTTAGGGATACGCCATCCATCTAAAAACAGTAATGGAGGAATAAACAGGAATAGAAATAGATGCGGTTCAAATTCAACCGTAAAACCAAAAACGGATAGCCCAGCACCGAGCGCTATCTGAATAATAGGTAAAGGAATAATATCCTTAAGTAACCGTGAGATAAAAACACTCACAATCACGGCGAGTAAAAATACCAAAACAAGGGTCACAACTGACATGGATTTGCTCCAATTTTAAACTAAATAGACGTTATCAGTAGGAAAGTAAATAGATAAATTGAATCGATGTAAAGTATCTATTTAGTCAGAAAATAAAAAAACAGAATTATCATAAAACTTATAACACAATCATTCTGTTACAAAATATTACCGTTATCATCAAATAGTGATGAATGAAAATCTATCTTAATGATAATTAAATATTTATTATAATTAGCACAGATAAATTACATTCCCCTCTTTAATTTTGCTTTTCTGGCGTTTTTTTCTCTTCAACATCTAGGCACCCAGTTGTTTCTGTTGTCATGCCCTTTCTGTTTGCCTGAAGGCTCGAAAACAGATGAGTCAGTATATTGTTGGTTGCTTAAATCTGCTGATCTCCTTTCCTATCACGCTAACACTGTTGCCTATCTTCAATGGTCACTAACAGACTCAGACGAACGATTAAATATGCCAGTGATACGTATGACACTATTCACTCCCGCTATCACTGGCATCAATATTTAACATTCGAACTTATGGCAAAGACCGCTTTCTTGGTGATGAATCTCAATGCATGAGCAATGTAATTGAAACAATGCATAGGTGAGTGCATATATCGGCGTTAAATAGATGATAGGGGATACAGAAAAAGAGCATTAGTGTCGTTACCACTAACGCTCTTTATACGTTTAAGAACGTGTTATTTCTTTTTTATTAATAAAGGTAATAACAATACTGCTGATAAAAGTGTGGCGATTATCATTGTCATAAAGAAACCATTCCACCCTGCGGTTTCAATGATCTTAGCCAGTGGGTATCCCGACAAAGCCGCGCCTAAATAACCAAATAAACCAACAAACCCAGTTGCAGCACCAGCTGAATCTTTATGAGAAGCTTCTGCGGCCGCCATACCAATCAACATTTGTGGCCCAAAAATAAAGAAACCAACAAAAAAGAAGCAGACTGAGATTAATAAATACCCCATTTCAGGGAATAGCCATAAAAAAGCAGCCACAACACCAATACCTATCATAAAGATAATATTCATCGGTGTTCTATTCCCTTTAAAGAAAAAGTCAGATCCCCAACCAGCGACTAATGTGCCAATAAATCCCCCAATTTCTAGGAATGACAGGGCTGAGTTAGCTTTAATTAAATCATAACCATATTCTTCGACTAAATATAAATTAGTCCAGTCATTCAATCCAATACGTACGATATAAACAAGAATATAGGATATGGCTAATAACCAAACATATTTATTGGTAAATATATATTGAACTAAAATGGGCCAAAGTTTTAATTTTCGACTAGAGGCTTCTTGTTGTAATTCAAGTTCATCATTACGCCAATGTCCTACGGTTGGCAGCCCCATTGTTGAAGGTTTATCTCGCAAACGTAAACAGACAAATAACCCAACAACAATTGCAATGATACCGGGTATATACATACCGTAACGCCAACCATAATGTACTGCTAGCCCCCCAGCTAATAGAGGAATAATAGCACCACCAACATTATGGGAGGTATTACAGATAGACCACCATAGCCCTCGCTCATTACGAGAATACCATGAGGTTAAGGACTTAGAGCATGGCGGCCATCCCCAGCCTTGGAAAAAAGCATTTAACACCCAAAAGAAAGTAAATAACCATAAACTTGAGCTCATCCCAAAAAAAATGTTGATAAACCCAGTAATGATTAATCCCACTCCCATGAAAAAGCGGGGATTAGAGGCATCACTCATAATACCGGAAGCAAAACGAGAGATGCCATATACTAAATAAAATGCTGTCGTTAATATACCAACATCAGAAATACTAATTCCCAGATCTTTAATCATTTCAGGCATCACATAATTAAAGCTCTTACGGGTGAAATAATACGTTGCGTACCCAGCATATAACGCAATCATAATATGAATTCGCCAATAACGATAAAGTTTATCTATTTCTTTTTTATCTGTTATAGGGGGTTGGTCGGGTAACGTTTTTATCCATCGGAACATAACATTCTCCTCAATAACCATTATTTTTATTTTTTGTCGTTATTTATAAAAACTGCTGTAATATTTCCAATGCTTGTCGATGGAGCTCTGCTGTTCCCGCCGCAACGACGGTTTTTCCTGAATGCATCGTTAACGGTTTTCCATCCCAATCTGTAATTTTTCCTCCAGCGCCCTCGATAACGGGGACTAACGCACAGTAATCAACCTCCCGCATGCCACCACTATCAATACTTAAATCAATACGCCCTGTAGCAAGACAGGCATAGGAGTAACAAGCTGCTCCATAAACTCGCCATTTCGTTTTAGGTATAATGTGTTCGTAGCCTGCGCGATGTTCAGGTAAAACAGGTTCGGTATTACTGGAAGACATGAGCGCTAACTCTAACTGAGTGCAATTACGGGTTTGAATGGGCAAGCCATTTAATGTTGATGGGTGGCCTTTTACACCAACCCAACGTTCTGAGACGGCAGGGTGTTCGATAATACCTAAAACAGGTACTCCGTGGTGACAAAGCGAAATGAGTGTGCCGTAAATCGGAATCCCTGCAATAAATTGCCGAGTACCGTCAATAGGGTCAATAACCCAAGTAAACTCTGATTCTCCTAATTGAAAGCCATATTCTTCACCCAAAATGTTATGTTCGGGATGAAATGTTTGGATAATTTGTCTAATTTCTCGTTCTACATACTGGTCAATTTCAGTAACAGGACTTTCATCATCTTTAGTATCAAAATAAATATGCTCATAAAGTTTATTTTTACGATGTTCCGTTAAAATATAACGAGCCCTGTCTGCGGCAACATGTGCTGCTTGTAAAAAAATACGATAATCCATGGTGACCTCTCTTGTTCTGCTTGCCTGTTTTTAACGATCATCTTCGCGACCTAAAAAACTTAACCATTTGTTTTTTTATTTAAATAGTTGATATATGAATTGAGTTTTCACTCTACCCATAGCGAAATTTGACTCTTGAGACACAATAACCAACTTGATGGTTTTGTGAATTTATTGTTTCAATAATGTTTCAATTTATAGACTGAGGGATTTTGTCTCGATGATCTTGATAAGTTTCCACGGAAATAGTGCGTAATTCGGCATAACGGCTGTCAAGCCAAGGAATAATACGTAGAGTGACCAGAGATTGACTGAGGCTTAGCACTGATAAAATACAGACCTAAGTTCGACGAATAAAAACCAATGAGAGAAATGAATTCGTCAGAGTGTGTGCTTTGAACAGAGCTTATACTGAAAGGTCGCTGTTTGATAATAGTCAGAATATAGTATGCCTTATTTATTGAGCTGTTTTAGATAATTCATATTATCTAAAGTCGCATTTTCTTTAATCTATAGTTTTTAATAAATAATGTTATTGAATGATTCTAAACAGATAACCGTGTTCGCTATTATCAATACTATTTCAACATTCAAATAAAAATCGAAATCAATTAACCCTTCTCATTCTGAAATTCGTCGACTGAATATATTGCACATTCCTCCCGTGATGAACATTATTAAATAGATTAATTCCCTTAATCGCATCCCATTAAGATCGAAAAAATCATCTTATATAAGAAATAAAAGACCAAATTAAAATTAATATATTATTTGTCTATTTTATTTGCAAATTAAAGAAAACAGATGATACTTATAATCACTCACTAAATTTCCACTGAGTCAGATGATTATCAATATGAGAAAAAACACATAATGAAATAAAGATACTTACAATAACAACAGCACAGTAATGAATACACCAGACATACTGGATCATAATCTAAATTTAGACTCATTATTTATCAAAAGTTAACTTGATGACTGGATAACCAACTGAATATTAAGCATTAGTTCTTAATAAAATAATAACTGACATTTTAATACATTATATTAAACCATATTTAAAATTTGATAATCCAAATAATAATTTCATAAGGATATGTTTGCTTCATGTTTATAGATGCTTCCGCATTTTTGATTATTTTATTTTAATGATTAAAGAAAGTCGTTCTTTTTTACCCGTAAGTTTATTTTAATTTTAACAAAAACCTCGATAAGGTGACCTATTATGAATGAAAAATCAAATTCTAACGTTATATTTTTAATCACTAGCTCTAATACCGCATCAGCGGATGGTGTCAGTTATAATGAGATTATCTGTGTCTTCTCTTTTGGTGATATGCCAATTAATGGCGCTCAAGTGAGTTTTCATACCAGTCATCAAAATGCCAAGTTTTCAAATGACCAACGTAGTATAACGGCACACACAGATTCAGAAGGAAAATGTCGTGTTTTATTAGCGAGTACAGAAGAGTCTGTATTAGTATTTGCCCTAGTTAATTATAATAATCAAAATTACTCAACGTCGACAACGAGTGTATTTTCTGATCATAATAATACTGATAATGAATTGTTCTCTTACGTTCTGAAAAATAATGCCCAAGCTGACGGAAAAGATACTAACTATATCGTCTATAAGTTACTTGTTAATGGTCAGCCAAAAGAAAATGAATATATTACATTTGATAAATTACCAGCAACCAGTTCAGCTAACATTGCGCCTGCTTTCGGCGTAACGGATTCTTATGGACAATTGCTCATTACTATTACGGATACCAAAGCAGAAAGTGTGTTTATTACCGCTCATGCGGTTACAGAAAATATCTATGCAGAACCGCAATTTATTAGCTTTATTCCAGAAGTGCCTGCCAGTACGATTGAAGGTGATATTACCATTAAAGGCACTAGAAGTCTTCTCGGTCACTTTGGCCTTTTAGGTGAAGATTTTGTTTTTGAGCCTGGTCGCTATTACTCTTTTCATCTGAGTAATAGAGCCGATATCAGGGTAGCTAGCTGCCCTAAGGGAACTTTATTTAATGGGCTGAATAATAGATGTGCCTTACTTAACGATGATCCCGTGCTATTAGATGATTTTAATATTGAAGGTAGACCTTTCTATTGCTCGAGAGGGGGTTCAATAATGAAAGAATATTTCTACTCTACTACTAACATAGGAGAAACCCACCACTTTATCTTTAAAGATTTAGGCACTTCTCTTTCGTAAAAAATCACTGTCACCTCGCTGAATATCAGTGAGGTGACAGTGCATTTGGCAACACCGCTTGATAAACATGGTCAGCAGCTTAATCATACAGCGCATACAGTAATTATTGCTGGCTAACTCAGAGTAAAACCGCCTTATATTATAGATTGCTATCAAGTCATACTCTGTTCCAGCAGGTTCAATGTTCGATTATTCATTGTATTCAAATGAGATTAGCTTATTACCAACCAGTATTTACCAGCCAAGTGAAAGGTTCATCACTTAACCAGTTAATAATCACAATCGTTTACGGTCGTTCTAGAATTCGAGCACCTGGTCCTTTACGCCCTAACACATCATCAGGGTTGCGCAGTGGACATTCACTCAGCGATAAACAGCCGCAACCAATGCAGTGGTCTAGTTCATTACGTAAACGCGTGAGCTGTCGGATCCTTCTATCTAACGACGTTTTCCATTCAGTTGACATCTCCTTCCACTGCTCTGAAGTGAGTTTGCTATTCGCTGGAAATTTTCCCAATGCGTCTTGAATCTCTTTTAATGGAATACCAGTGCTCTGAGCCACTTTAATAATTGCGATATAGCGTAATACCACAGAAGGAAAGCGTCGCTGATTGCCTTGTGTTCTCGTACTTTGAATTAACCCTTTTGACTCATAAAAGTGGACAGTCGATACAGGTACACCAGAACGTTTTGCCACCTCTCCAACCGTTAATGCCCTTGTAAAATCGATCTTATGTTCACCCTTAGCACGCCTTTTTGTCGTTTTCGTGTCTTTCTCCGTCATTTTTACCCACCTTCTCTTGACCTCAACTTAACTTAAGGTTTTATAGTGCCAGCCACTGAATTTGTCAATTCAGATTATTCCATTCTATTTTCTGCATGAGGTGGTGACAGCACTCATTGTATGACATGCAGGTTAACTTGTTTTTAAAGGGGATAGGCTATGCCATCGGTAATTGCCAAAATTTTAGAAAGCAACACATTATGGATTATCGCTCGTTTGCTGATGTCAGTTCTGTTCATTTCATCTGGCCTAGCAAAGGTTTTTGACTATGAAAATAGCCTAGCAGAAATGCGCGCAGCAGGGTTACATCCAGATTGGTTTTTCAATATCGCCTCTGCTGCGGTCATGCTAGTCGGCTCACTATTATTACTCTTTAACCGACTACTATGGCTAGGCACCGGTGCTTTAGCCGTATTTTTATTCTTGACTATTGTCGTTGTTCATACCTTTTGGAGTTATACCGGTGAAGAAGCGAAAATCGCCATGTTTTGGGCTATTGAGCACACTTCGGTTATCGGAGGATTAATGGCAGTCGCTATCGCGGGTCATTTCCGTGAGCTTTATTTCGCTGTTAAGGCACAGAAATAGTAGGTATTGATAATGAATAAAAAAACAATTGTTACACTGTGTTCTTTACTTATTGCAGCTGGCGGTGGAGCCGCGATTTACACGTCTTATGCTCAAGATGAAAAAGACGAACAAGCGGCTTATCAATATCCACCAGTGAAGGTCGCTTTAGCACCAGTGACTCAAGATAATGCTCCACGTACTTTTTATGGTGTTGGTGAGTTAGAGGCCGGTAGCCAAGTGTTTGTTGCCGCTGAAACCAGTGGTCGCATCACAAAAATTAATTTTGAATCAGGCCAGCAGGTTAAAAAAGGCCAGCTCCTAGTACAACTGAATGATGCCGTCGAGCAAGCCGACTTGGCTCGCTATCAAGCTCAGTTGCGTAATGCGTCAAGGCTGTATGATAGAACTCGTACACTGGCAGCCAAACATTTAGTGGCAGAAGCGCAAGTGGACAGTACACGAGCAGAGCGCGATATAGCGCAAGGGCTAATCCGCCAAACACAAGCTTTAATCGCGCAAAAGGCTATTCGTGCTCCATTTGATGGCACTATCGGTATTCGTCAGGTACATGAAGGACAATACCTGAGTCCGGGTGAAGCGATAGCTAGCCTAGTTGATACTCAAACATTGAAACTCAACTTTTCTCTTGATGAACAAGCTGCGCCTGAATTGCATGTCGGCCAAATTGTCGATATCAATGTTGATGCTTATCCCGGCAAAACCTTCCCTGCTCGTATCAGCGCTATTGATCCGTTAGTCGGTAAGTCACGCACCATCCAACTCCAAGCCACGCTAGAAAATAGTGCTGGTGAGTTAAAGGCCGGTATGTACGCTAACGTCAATGTGATACGTCAAGCAGAGTCTGCTGTACTAACTATTCCTGAAACCGCAGTCACTTATACCGCGTACGGTGACACCGTTTTCATTGCTGAAGGTAGTGGTGAAAATATGACGGCAAAACAAGTCTCGGTGAAAATAGGCCAACGTTGGGATGGCAAAATTGAAATTGAGCAAGGTTTAAAAGCGGGCGACAAGGTGATCACCTCAGGGCAACTTCGCCTCAATAATGGTTCTGCCATTACCCCTGTAGCACAAGACACACTAACAGAATCACCCGTTAAGACAGCTCAAGATTCATAAGGACGGCGCTATGAAATTTACTGATGTTTTTGTGCGCCGACCTGTTTTGGCGCTGGTGGTGAGTGCTTTAATTGTCTTAATAGGGTTATTTGCATTAAGCAAACTCCCTATTCGCCAATATCCTCAATTAGAAAGTTCCACTATCACTATCACCACACAATATCCAGGTGCATCCGCTAACTTGATGCAGGGCTTTGTGACTCAACCTATTGCCCAAGCTGTTTCTTCAGTTGAAGGTGTCGATTATTTATCTTCTTCTTCTGTGCAAGGGAGTAGCTTAGTCACGGTGAGAATGGAACTTAATCGAGATTCAACTCAAGCACTCGCGCAAGTGATGGCCAAGGTGAATCAAGTGCGTTACAAGCTGCCTAAAGAAGCTTATGACCCAGTGATTGAGCTTTCTTCCGGTGAGTCTACCGCGGTTGCTTATATCGGATTTTCCAGTACCACCCTTTCCATTCCTGCTCTGACGGATTATTTGTCACGAGTTGTTGAGCCTATGTACTCTTCTATTGAAGGGGTTGCCAAAGTTCAAGTATTCGGTGGGCAACAATTAGCTATGCGCTTATGGTTAGATGCCGACAAACTGGCTGGCCGAGGACTGTCTGCCGCAGATGTCGCTCAAGCTGTCAGACAAAATAACTATCAAGCTGCTCCCGGTAAAGTGAAAGGCGAATATGTCATTTCAAACGTCTATGTTAATACTGATCTCACCAATGTCTCTGAGTTCCAAGACTTAGTTATTCGCAATGACGGCAATGGACTGGTACGTTTACGTGATGTTGGCACGATAGAATTGGGTGCATCCGCCACTGAAACTAGCGGTTTAATGAATGGTGAGCCTGCAATTTATTTAGGTTTATTTGCAACGCCGACCGGAAACCCTCTGGTGATTGTTGATGGCATGAACAAGTTAATGCCTGATATCATAAAAACATTGCCGCCTAACGTGAAAGTGGAGATGGCCTTTGAAACATCCCGCTTTATCAAAGCCTCAATCGATCAGGTATTCAATACACTCGTCGAAGCGTTATTGATTGTTATTGCTGTTATTTATTTATGTTTAGGTTCCATCCGTAGCGTTATTATTCCTATATTAGCCATTCCACTGTCAATGTTAGGTGCGGCTGCACTCATGATGGCGTTTGGCTTTAGTATCAACTTATTAACACTACTTGCAATGGTCTTGGCCATCGGGTTAGTTGTTGATGATGCCATTGTTGTTGTCGAAAACGTTCACCGTCATATTGAGGAAGGTAAATCACCGGTACTGGCAGCATTAATTGGCGCTCGTGAAGTCGCAGGTCCTGTCATTGCGATGACCATTACTTTGGCAGCAGTTTATGCCCCAATTGGTTTAATGTCAGGTTTGACTGGCGCGTTATTCAAAGAATTTGCGTTAACTCTCGCAGGCTCTGTCATTGTTTCAGGTATCGTGGCATTAACATTATCCCCTGTAATGAGTTCATTTATGTTGAACTCAAAACAAAATGAAGGCCGTATGGCTCATGCTGCGGAAAAGTTTTTTACCTTCTTAGCAAATTACTACACGAAAGGCCTTAACTTCTCGTTAAAACACCGCTGGATCACCGGTATTATCGCAGTGTTCGTATTTATTAGCTTACCACTGTTATACCAATCCGCACCCCGCGAGCTAGCGCCTGTTGAAGACCAATCGGCCGTGTTAACAGCAATTAAATCACCACAACATGCTAACTTAGAATATGTTGAGCGTTTTTCTCGCAAACTTCATGATGTGATGATGGAATTACCTGAAACCGAAAGTACATGGATCATTAATGGTACTGACGGTATATCTTCCAGCTTCGGTGGGACCAATCTAAGTTCATGGGAAGAGCGTGAGCGCCCAGCATCCGCCATTCAGGCCGATTTACAAGGCATGGTTGGTGATGTTGAAGGTAATAGCATCTTTGTATTCCAATTACCTGCCCTCCCTGGCTCTACTGGCGGCCTACCAATACAAATGGTTCTCAGAAGCCCTCAAGGCTACCCTGTCTTATATAAAACGATGGAGGAGATCAAGCAACAGGCTCGTGAAAGTGGGCTATTTATGGTGGTAGATAGCGACCTTGATTACAACAACCCAGTGGTTGAAGTCAAAATTAACCGCTCAAAAGCCAATAGCCTTGGCATCAGTATGCAGGATATCGGAGAATCACTCACACTCTTAGTCGGTGAGAACTACATAAACCGCTTCGGTATGGATGGACGTTCTTACGATGTTATTCCACAAAGTGTTCGTAGCCAACGCTTAACACCAGATGCGCTTGCTCGTCACTATGTCAAAGCACAAGATGGCACCATGATCCCACTATCAACCGTGGTCGACATCAATACACAAATTGAGCCAAATAAGTTAACGCAGTTTAATCAGCAAAATGCGGCAATATTCCAAGCGATTCCCGCTCCTGGTGTCACATTAGGACAGGCTGTTTCTTATTTAGAAAACATTGCCAATGAGCTGCCTGCTGGTTTTAGCCATGACTGGCAATCTGATTCGCGCCAATATAAACAAGAAGGTAACACCCTCGCCTTTGCATTTATGGCGGCGCTCATCATCATTTACCTTGTTCTTGCGGCACAGTACGAAAGTTTAGTCGACCCATTGATTATTTTGATCACGGTACCACTCTCCATTTGTGGGGCACTCATTCCTCTCGCATTCGGATACGCGACCCTCAATATTTATACGCAAATCGGATTGGTAACATTAATCGGGCTTATCAGTAAACACGGGATCTTGATGGTCGAGTTTGCGAATGAATTGCAGGCGCACGAAGGATTGGATAAACGCCAAGCAATTTTAAAAGCTGCACAAATTCGTTTACGTCCTATTTTAATGACCACCGCGGCAATGGTCATTGGTTTAGTTCCTTTGCTCTTTGCAACAGGAGCCGGTGCGAACAGCCGTTTTGGATTAGGCCTTGTGATCGTAACGGGTATGTTAGTCGGTACTCTATTCACATTGTTTGTTCTTCCCACCATTTACTCGCTACTTGCACGTAACCACAGTTCAACTGCATTAACCCCAAGACGTTACGAGCTAGCCGAAGCGAATCGCCTACTGAAAGAAGATGAGGAGAAAGCGCAATGAACCATAGCATCACGAATCGTCATTCAAAAAACAGTCGAGCCATGAGTAACAATGACATTAGTACCATGAGCAATAGCTTTGCCATGCTAATGATTTACCACGGGCTGACGGGTCATGCTACAAAGTCCCCCAATGAAAAAGGGGAGCCCACTCTGGATAAAATGACAAAATAGACTCTATATTCAGTAAGCCGCATACCTAAGATATGCGGCTTTTTACTATTCTATCAATCCGTTGCGTCCATTATAAAAAACAAAGACGAGATTGCCTTCATAGACAATTATTGGTTTCCCCGGCAAAGCGGCTAATATATCATCTTGCGAAGCCTCGACGAGTACAGCAATATCTTGATAATTATGTTGTTCTAATAACGTCGGCAGTTGATCTAAGCGATAGAATCGATTCGCTGCATCCGGATATTTTAATCCATAATTCAGCTCACCATTTTGGTGTAACATCGTAATATCACTACGCTTTAATACCCAAGCCAATGCAGTTCCTAACCCTACATTATTTGTCAGCAAATACGTTTTATTGGCTAACTGTGGACGGTATTTTTCGATCAATTTTTGAGGGGTATTGTTACTGGCAACCTTATCAGGGATCACATGGCCTACACTCAAACTCAACGCAAGAGTACAAGCGGCCGCCCAAGCCCAATATCGACGATGATATGAGATAACACCAGCAAACCCCCAAAAGAGGAATGCACCAGCAGCCAGTAACCTTTTGTTATCCTCATCGAGTGAATAGGGACTCACTTGTGGGAAATAAGGTAATACAAACAAGGCAACCGCAAGAATCAGCCCAATACTGATATTAATCACGGCATTAAGGCGAATCGTCCCAACGCGATTTTGTTGTCTAATTCTATCGATATAAGCGGCCATTAAGACGGCAACGGGAGCCAGACAAGGAAGTATATAGGTCAATAACTTACCTTTAGTAATACTAAAAAATAGGAAAGGTACCAAGAACCACATCAGGAAATAAATGTGTAAGCCCTTTTGACGAAAACCATTCACTAACGCGGCTAAAAAATAACCGAGCCAAGGCAATACCGCTGCTATCAAGATAGGTATATAGAACCAGAAAGGTGAACGGTTTTGCGCATCTTCCGACATAAAACGCTGTACATGCTCAACCCAAAAGAAATAATGCCAATAATCTGGCTCACGACCTGCAATCACAATCGCCCAAGGCAGACAAACCAGGAACAAGCTACACAAAGAGACAAAAGCAAAACAAAAAACCTCTTTAAATTGCTGATAGTAAAGCGAACTTAAAACAATCACTAACCCCGGTATAACCAAAACCAAAAAGCCTTTTGTCATCAATCCAAGGCCACCCGCCACACCGAGTAAAATAAATGCGATCAACTTATGCGAGAAGCTTTTAGTTGTTAGGCCCCATTGATAAAAGAAGATAGCCATCGTGATAAATGCCGTCAAAATAGGGTCGAGGACATTATAGGTTCCAATGGCGAGCACCATTAACATGGAGAGATAAATCAAAGTGGCATTAAACGCAAGGTCATTTTTTTTCCATGCCATCTTTGCACTGAGGTAGACAAACAGAGCACTGGTTAAGGTGCTAAACACCACACCGAGGCGAACGGAAACATTATTTTCGCCAAACAGCATTTGAAAAAATGCATTCACCCAGTAACCAAAAATTGGCTTTTCAAAATAACGAATATCAAGAAGCTCAGGCACACTCCAGTTATAACTAAGAATCAATTCACGGCTAATTTCAGCATAACGTAACTCATCGGGTTGCCAAAGAAGCCGGCCATTAAGCGGAATAAAGTACGTCAGTAATACAAACCCAAATAGCAGGCACCATTTAAGGTAGGCAATCTTATTATTTGCCATCATCATTTTTCTCAACCATTCTTTTAATAAAAACTTAATAATTATTAGATATACATCTGAGTGTTATTGACTACATGGATACGACATAACGCAATTATAATTATTTAGCTTAGTGCTCATTCATCCCATCATTATCACCAACATAAATAAACCTGATATAAACGAGTAAAAAATTAATTTATTATCCTTAAACAATTAATAAATGGATATAAAATAAAGAGTTATTAAATATCAAATAAGTACTCGATAGCTAAGACTCGCTCCTCATCAAAGAGTTCACCGTCAACAATAAAATATCTTTATCATTTCTCGTAATAAGAAATCAGGGATTCTTTGGTTAAACTTATCATTAACAACGAACCATTGAATAATAATCACAAAAAGAGTAACAAGGATTGCGTTAAATATAGTGAGATTAAAAAAGCGATTATCAATAAAGCTCACTTTATCGATAACCGCTAATATTCGCTACCTCTGTTCAGATAACGTTATTGAGCTGCTTTCAATGCTTGCTCAAGATCTGCCAAGATATCATCAATATGTTCAATACCAATAGAGAGGCGGATCATATCGCGCGAAACCCCTGCTTTGGCTAATTCCGCATCGTTAAGCTGGCGATGGGTTGTTGAAGCGGGGTGGCAAGCTAATGACTTAGCATCACCAATATTCACGAGTCTCACAATTAATTTTAATGCATCAATAAAGCGAGCCCCAGCGTCTTGCCCACCTTTAATGCCAAATGACATGATACCCGCGGGTTTACCTTGCATGTATTTTTTCGCTAATGCATGCTCAGGATGACTTGCTAATCCCGCATATTTGACCCAAGCCACTTGAGGGTGGTTTTCTAAATATTGAGCCACTTTTAGTGCATTCTCTGTGTGGCGTTCCATTCTTAAAGCCAGCGTTTCCAAGCCTTGTAGAATCAAAAATGCATTAAATGGAGAAAGTGCCGCCCCCGTTCCGCGTAAAGGCGCGACGCGACAACGAGCAATAAAAGCAGCTGCACCAAAGTGTTCCGTATAGCTGACGCCATGGTATGCAATATCAGGCTCCACCAATAGTGAGAAACGCTGCGCATGTTCTAACCAAGGAAATTTACCCGAATCAACAACCATGCCGCCGATAGAGGTTCCATGCCCTCCAATATATTTGGTCAATGAGTGCACGACGATATCAGCACCGTGCTCAATGGGACGGCATAAATAAGGTGTGGCCACCGTATTATCAACGATTAACGGTACGCCGTGGCGATGAGCCACTTCAGCTAATGCTGCAATATCGACCACAAATCCTGCTGGATTCGTGATGGATTCACAAAATACCGCCTTAGTTTTATCATCTATCAGCGCTTCTAATGCGGCTAAATCATCATGCTCAGCAAAACGTGTTTCAATCCCGAAACGTGGCAACGCATGCGCCATTAAGTTATATGTGCCACCATAAAGTTTGGCAACAGAAACAATATTATCTCCCGCTTGTGCGATAGTTTGAATTGCATAAGTGATAGCCGCCATTCCTGATGCAACAGCCAGCCCAGCAATCCCACCTTCTAATGCCGCCACCCGCTGTTCTAGTACATCATTCGTCGGGTTCATAATACGAGTGTAAATATTGCCAGCGACTTTTAAGTCAAATAAATCTGCACCATGCTGAGTATCATCAAAAGCGTAAGAGGTCGTTTGATAAATCGGAACAGCAACCGCTTTTGTGGTGGGATCAGGAGAGTAGCCTGCGTGAATCGACAATGTTTCTAATTTCATTTGTTATCCTTATTATGCCGTAGTAAAGGGTACCGTCAGTTCTATGACTTCTGTATTTACTACGTACCTGTTATATAAATAGATATTACCTAACAGTCTCTAGCAGACAACCCGTCTCAACTTGAAATTATTTCACACAGACAAATATCTTAAGTATTAATGACTCTACAGTATTAACTCACCGTAATTCGTTATTTACTAGGTTATTTGTTATAAATTTAAGATATAAAAAAGCCCACAACAATCACTTGCTGTGGGCTTTTTTTATTCTGGGGCATCAATTATTGAAACGCACCATAGATAACTGATGTGATTGAAGCTAAACCACAAATTAAAGTGAACACTTGTGCAAGAGCTGATGTGCTGAATTTTTTCATCGCTGGCACAATACGCATCGCAACCACAGGTAGAATAAACAGGATAGCCGCAATCATTGGGGCACCCATCGTTTCAATCATACCTAAAATGCTTGGGTTTCTAATTGTGACGATCCATGTTGTTAATACAATGAACAACATAGAAGCCGTTTCAATTTTTCTCACAGAGAAAGATGAACGAGATTTAATCAATCCAACTAAACCTTCATGAGCCCCTAAGAAGTGTCCAAAATAACTGGATACAATAGCCGCAAAAGCAACAATTGGGCCTAAGTAAGATAGGATTGGTGATGGGTTAATGTTAGCAATATGCGACAACACGCTAATGTTCTCTTTTTTCGCGATTTCTAGCTCCGCAGGATTTAACGATAACACCACCGAAAAGACAAAGAACATCACGAATCCAGTTAACATCATCGCAGCGCCGCCTGTAATCATATCCGTTTTAATAACGGCTTGGTCACCAAATTGTTGACGTTGATCTTTGGTGAACTGGCTGATGATTGGGCTATGGTTAAACGAGAATACAATCAGAGGAATCGCCATCCATACCACTGCTGGCATTGCACTCCAATCAGGTGCCACTTCAAGCATTGAAGTGTTCCATTCTGGAATTAAATACAAAGAAAGCGCTAATAGAATGAAAACCAGCGGATAAACCATCATGGAAGTCACGCGTAGCATTAAATCACGACCAAATAACACACCGGCAGTCATTGCACCAATCAATACGCCAGACAGTAGCCAACGAGGAATAGGCTCCATGCCAATTTGGTTTACTAAGAATGAATCAACGGTATTAGTAATCCCAACGCCATAAATCAATACGATAGGATAAATAGCGAAGAAGTAAGCAAATGTGATGACGTTTGCCCCTACTTTACCGAAATGCTCTTCCACGGTATCCGTAATATCAGCATCTGGATTTTTTGCCGATAAAACAAAACGAGCTAATCCTTTGTGGGCCAACCAAATCATTGGGGTCGCAATTAATGCAAGAATCACTAATGGCCAAAAACCTCCAGCACCGGCTTTAATAGGTAAAAATAACACCCCTGCACCAACCGCTGTACCGAATAAGGATAAAACCCACGTAAAATCTTTATAGGTCCATTTATTAACTGGTTTGTCTGTCGTCTTCATAGCATTTTTCATTATTTATTTAACACAAAAAAAGATGTGCGGATTTTGCATCAATTGCCATTCAGTACCTAGCTTATTTTTTGGCTTTTGTTTGGCTTTTTGGTGTAGATCTCAAAAAAAGGTCTTTATAAGGAAAAGTAGACAGAAATGAAAAATAAAACACCTCATTTCATTTAAAAAAAACACACGTAAAATTAACAAATTTTCGATTAATAGCCTGATTAACTATCAACATATAAATTAAATTTGGCTAGAAACAGACTATTTCTAGCCATTTTGATACTAGATTGATGAATAACTAGAGATAAACCGGAACTAAAATTTCGGTTGCAATAATCACAACAACCAATCCAACTAACACGGGAACTGAAGTTCTTTTCACGACCTCAAATGGTGAAATTTTCGCCATACCGGAGACTGCAACCACCACCCCAGAAACAGGTGATAAGGTACGCCCTAAATTGGAAGCCTGTAACATAGGAATGACTAAATAAGCAGGGTTAACGCCCATTTGTTTCGCTAGATGTGGGATCAACTCGACAAACGCATAAAAAGGCGCATTACCTGAACCTGTCGTCATCGCAGCAAGCATAGTAATAATCACCAATGCAATCATCATCACTATCGCGCCGGAACCGAAAGATTGTGCAAGGTCGATCAACCCCTTGATAAAGCCAATGGTACTTAAACCTTGTGCAAATATACCGGCGGCCACTAATAACATAACGACACTCGCAAATGCATCCGCCATGCCTTTATAACAAGTATCCAGCCCAGCATAAACGTGCTTAGCACTAAAGCTACGTAAAAATTCAATAATTGCGGCTAAAATAATGCAGCCAACAATGATAGTTACGATATGCAGTTCAGGCGCCCATTTACCATCAAAAATCAGTACGCCAATAATTGGCGTAAATGGCAAAATGGCATAAAAACTAGGTGCATGCGTTTTAATTTCATTCACGTCTAACATTTCAACGTTAACGTGCTCTTTTCTATCAAGAAAGCGCTGCCAGAAAAAGTGCGCTACCGACATCGCGATGATCGCCGCAATGGAGATTGGCAGCGTTGTTTTAAAGGCAAAATCAATCAATGGCATCTCTGCGGCTTTTGCCGCTAAAATCACATCGCCAGATGTCGGCGCCAATATGATTGCCGCGGGTGAAGCACAAATCGCTGCGGCACCACCACGGCTAATACCGACATTCACCATAACGGGGAATAAGGTTGCCATTAACAATACACCTAGCCCCGTGGCTGAAGAAACGGCTAATGACATCAAACAAGCAACAATATAGGCTGCAACCATTAATATATAAGGTGAGTTGATCATTTTTAATGGTTTAGAGGCAATTTTCACCACCACATCATTTGCACCAATGTGGGTCATATAAGACGCAAATCCACACAGCACCATGATCATCATGCCTAAGTCGCCACCGCGACTCATCAATAAGAATTTGATATATTCTAAAATATCTGTAACACGCCAACCCGTCGCCTTCACGGATTCAGGTAAAATACTTTTCCCCATAATTGCGGTAATGATCAGTAGTAAAATACCCCCTGTCATCAGCACGCCCGTTGCCGAGTAGCCTTTAATAATGTAGCGCCCAACGCCGATTGCGACGATGACGCCAATTAACAGTTCAACCATATATTTCTCCTGCCTGAAATAATTTTAATTTTAGTTAACTGTACTCTGCCCAATATATAAGCGAAATTTACTGACGCGGATCATGTCATGAACAGATAATTATCATAAAAAAATAACTATTCGCTTTGCTTTATAGAATGGACAAGAATTTTTGAAGGCAGAAATACTCAGGGCGATTTCTCTATATTTTTAATATTTTTTAAAGAAAAAGCCCTCTAGTAATTTAAAGGCTAAAATAGATATTTGAAACGAATACGAAACCCATATCGTTCATCATCGGACTTATCAATGAGTTCGCTTTTCGCTGTTGCTATCGTTGAGTAGTAAGCACCCAAATAAATATTATAGTTTTCAATGTGTAAGATATTGGGGATTTCGTAAGAAACATACAGAGTATGTAAATCATATTTTCCTGGAACGCCATTGAGGACCGACTCATCATCCAGTACATATTGATATTTATTCGGATTAAAATCTTTAATATTATTGTGAGCGTATATATAACCTAAAACGAAACGACGCCATTTTGCATATCCGCCAGCTGAAAAGTCCGTTTCCGCATTAGCCTCCATATAAGCAGTATTAAAAGCGGCTTTAATGCCACTCATTTTATCTTTTGATGTGGTATCCCAAGTGATATTTAAACCATAGCCATTACGTCTTGAAAAATCTTGCCACTTGCCATCAATTGTCGCACCATAAGCGTTATGCATAACTTGGCTCTCCATCGCCAATGCAATTTTCAATGGTTTTGGTTTCCAAACAGCGACAGGCCGAAGATAAACTGCACTTTTTCTGTTATCAAGGTCGTAGCCATGATAGCGCTCATCACCAAATAATGCGGTTCCATCTTCAACTAAGGTATTCACTTCAAAATACCAATTGTCCAACCTTTTCGAGAGCTGGATACTTCCACCATCATTTGAGCGACCCCGACCTTCTTTCATCATATAAACATAACCATATCCATCGGTATATAAGCTATTTGAGGTGTTACCTGAGTGAGAAATGAAAATATCTTGGTCAAGGGGGAACATACTATAACCTTCATACCGCCCGACTTTAATTGTCCAGTCATGATGTTTTCCAAAATAAAAGAAAGCATCATCTAACCCGATATCCCCATCTGCCTTAGCAAGAGGTTCAACTTGAAAGCCAGTTTCATTACCATTGGCGAGTTGGTGTTTACCTTGGAAACCCAGCAAAATGCGCCCATTTATATCCCAATTATCATTTTTACCACTATTGGCACTTTTACTCACCGCTTCACGTATCGATGTCATTTGCCCTTTACGACTGGAACCATCGATATTCAGCTCAATATTTCCGTAGATCTTTAACTCACCATTCTGCTGATTAAATTTAATAGTGGGTTTTGTTGTGTCTGTCTTTAGCGCTTCTTTAGGTTGGGATGATGGTGTCGTTGCCTGTAATGTCATCATCTGTGCTAATTTATTGGCTCGATTTTCAGCACTCTCCGCTCGCTGAATAGCTTCGGCTGTCAAAATCTCAAGCGCTTTAATGCGCGACGCCATATCCGCTAGCGTTATATCGGCCAGAACGGTTACAGGTAACGCTCCCCAAAACATGCATGTTATTTTAATTAACCAGTTGATCTTCATAGCATTCCTTAGTTGGAGAAAGGGTTTTTATCGCCCAACCAAGATTGCTGAAATTAACCGTAAGTTTTATTTTTTATTATAAGAATACTGCATATTAAATGACCAAAAAAACGGTGTATCATCACAATTTTAACGATGCCTACAGCAGAATAATGATTAATAAATCAGATAAAATTTTTAGCGAAACTGCTCAAAAATCATGTCACCCGAAAAGCCACGATATTGTAAATAACGAATCTGTTTACTTTTTTCTTTAAAATCACTCGGAATATCATCACTAAATTTTTTACGACGTACTGTCGCCGCAAGTTCAAACCAATCAACATCCGTATTCTCAAATTGTTGGTCAATCAAAGTAGCAGCAAACCCTTTTTGTCGTAACTCTTGTTTAATACGCAGCGGTCCATAACCTTTACGGATATAACTTTGAAAATGCAGTTCCAGCACTCGAGTATCATCAAGAAAATGTTGTTCACTCAGACGCGCAATCACTCGTTCAATCAGCGTTTCATCAACAATCCCTTCATTCTTTTCATACATACGACGTTTCATACGCGCATTTAGCTCCTCTGTTCCATAATCGCGACGAGAAAGCATAAATAGTGCATATTGATATAATTCAGATTCAGTCATAGATAATACTCAACAATAAAAAATGGGCACCTAATGTACCCATTCTATATGCTAATGCATTCGAAATGCAGTTAAGTGGCGTCTTAGTGAACTTGAGCACCCGAAAGTAATTTATAAATCGTATCAGGTGTGTAGTTACCATCTTGATAGTAGATAGTCCAATCAGTGATATCATCACGCGTAAGCGGATAAACCTCTCCTTCTTGCATCGTCTGCACATAGAAAGGATGATTGATCAAACGACCTTCAAAGTGATCACCATTCCAAGACACGGGCTCAAACCACATATGCTCATGACCTTCATAGTCTTCTTCTTCATCACGATAGCCAATTCCACACTTCACTAAGAAACGCCATTCGCTCTCGTCTTGCTCTTCTGATTTTCCAAGCAGTTTAGATAGAAAACCTTTCTTTTGTACAACCGGTTTTGGCCCATAATTATCGAGCATATGGGTAAAATATTCCCAACGTAATTTTGCTTTACGAGACATATCCGCGGTTTCTTCATCAGTACGCATAAACATCATCGCATTTTGATCTTCAAAACCTTTAAAGAAGCTTTCTAGAACTGGCTCTTCTTGTGTGACTCTAAATAACATAACAGATGGGTGTTGATGGGATTCATCGCGATCATTCCAATCGCCCATAAACCGTTTTGACGCCGCGTCACCAAAGTCATAATTCATCTCTTCAAGCGGTTTCAAATTATCAATTGGCGTTGATTGCCCTACATGTTGTAAACCTTCTTCAAACGGTAGTGCCACTAAATATTCGTAACCACTTTGTGTTTGACCAATAAAAATTGGCTCATTAAACACAATTTTGCCATGCGTAATACTATTGTTAACAAAACTCCAGAACAGCTCAGGAATACCGTAATAAGACGCGATAGGATGTGGGATAATAATTTCCGCTTCCGATAACCCACAGCGCGCAAGACCATGAGTGTGGAACCAATACATTGTTGGCCCACGTTCTTCAGCCGATTGTTCTTCAATTTCATCAGTATCATAGATGGCATGAACGACATATAAAGAATCAATGCTTGGCATCAAATCATCAAGCAATTGGAAATTCAGCCACTCGCGGGTAAAGACCTTACCCGCCGCGGACAAATCAAGTCCTAACAATAAGTCGGGAACTAATATCTGTATAATTCTTAGCTGTTGTAAGTAACTCACTAAAGGCTGATCTTGAAATAGGCATTCAACGATAACGGCTTGTGGCGCGGCACTCGCCTCAGCATATAACTCCGGGCTGATTGGATCTGTAGAGAAATAAGGATTAATGACATATTCAGGGTCACTATCCACCAGAGAAATATAAAAACGTAGCTCTTCCTCGCCTTGCTTACAGGTAAAGAAAAATTCCCCTTCACTTTCAGGTATGTAGTCAATCTCTCCATCAGTAAAATAGTTTTGCTCTTCTAAACGTTGTTCTAGACGCGCGAGTGTTAATTCTGAAGCAGGAATTGCCACCATTGAAGAAGCTTCTTTTTCACCGTTACCGGCAGCGATATCGAGGTATTGTTGTTTATTATTCATTATATAAGCCTATAATTTGTTTACTCGCCCAAGGATAGCAGCTTAGTCTAGCCATTTATATTGTGAATAATCTTAACGAATTCATATTAAAATATTTGCCTGTACATTTTAAAATAGTCACTATCGAACAAAGTGTTATTGTACTTTGCAATCAAAGATCACTCAGGCACAATAGCCTTAACGTAATTCTCTAACCGTAGCTCCGCTTTAATTGGGCTGAATAATGGATATTAAATATGGCAGAACTCACTAAAGAGCAGAAAAAATACGTTGACCAATTGGCGATGGAACGTGTTTATGACATGAATAATGATGACGTGCTCATCAATGCGCTTGAGCAGAAAGTGCATCAAATGGAAGATCACTTAAAAGCCTATTTCCATGAACGTGTCCATTTCCATCAAAGTAAGCAAAAATAACAACAAAATGGGTAATAAAAGAAGTGATCTTAAATACTTCTTTTATTACTTCTTAACTTTAATCAAAAAATATCGAATTAAACCCTTATTTCCATAAAACACAGCATTTAACGCCATCTATTAATTAACTTATTATGCTAAACTTGAACTCATCTTTTATTGATGTGTTTTCTCTTGTTTATTTCAATGTAGAGTCCATTTATGACACGCATTCAACTTAGCAAAGCGTTGCTACTCTCTTGCTGCTTTTCTATTCCAGTCAGCTTTGCAGATAGTGACCGTCCACTTTTTTCCGTCACCATGAGTGAGTCTGGCGTTCCACAAAATAACAGCGAAGGCGGTATTACTCGCTCATCTTCTAGCGAATCTCGTGTATTGCCTATTTGGGGAGATGAAGCACGCGCTCGCGGTTATGATATCCCAGAGCCTTTTGGTGTGAGCTACGGCTATATGAACCTGCGCCAAGATGTTGTGGTGGATAAAATCGGTTTTATTTCTAATTCCAATATGGATTTAGAAAAAATGCTTCATATCGAAACCGGACATACCCGTAGTAAAAATGAATCTCATGTATTAAAGCTTGATGCATGGGTATTCCCTTTTATGAATGTATACGGTCTTTATGGAAAAACAAAGGGAACATCAAAAACCAATCTAAATAACGTAGAAGCGCGCATGAAATTGCCTTGGGGTAAAGATTGGATTATCCCTATTGGTAAAGATTTACCATTCGAATTAGATTATGAAGGGAAAACCTATGGTGGTGGCGTGACCTTTGCTGGGGGCTATAACCAATTCTTTACAACTCTAGATGCTAACTATACTAGAACAAACCTAGATATTTTAGATGGTAATATTTCAGCCCTAGTCATTACCCCACGTATTGGTTATGAGTTTATTTTTGATCCTCTGATCAGTGGTCAAGGAAATACAAAAATTCAAGTTTGGACGGGTGCTATGTACCAAGATATTACCCAACGTTTTAAAGGGGATGTCAGCAAACTTAATCTCCCTCCCGAGTTAAGTAAATTTATGGCATTAGCGCCTAATGACATGAAATTCGATGTCAAACAGCACCTTGCCCATAAATGGAATAACACGGTAGGGGCGCGTGTCGAACTAACACGTCACTTTAATGTGTTAACTGAAATTGGTTTCAATAACCGTAATAGCTTCTATATTTCAGGTGAGTTCCGTTTTTAATGCTCCAGCAACAATATTTGCAAAGGCTGACACTGCTCAGCCTTTTTATTACCCTACCCATTCAAGCGGAGTTATTGCCTGATCGGCAAAAAATCGATGTTTGGTTAAACCAACTCGGTGGCTCAAATAGTTTTGATGAAAGCAAAACCATCGACTGGGGCATATTACCCGGTCCATTTTATACGCCAGAAATGGGCGTAGGAATTGGTACTGCACTCGTTGGTTTATATCGCATCGATAAAGACGATAAAACGACTCAGCCCTCCTCTGTTGGTTTAAGTGGATTTGCTTCCTCTACTGGCGCATTTGGCGTTAATTTCACCAATTATAATTTTATCGACCACGACCAGTGGCGATTATTTATTTCAGGTACTTTAAATAACATCCCTACTTATTATTGGGGGAAGGGGTATGCCGCGGGAAAAAATGACCATAATAAAGAAAAGTATCATTCCCAAGAATTCCAAATAACGCCCCAAGCGCTATATCGTCTGGCAGATGCTACCTATGTGGGATTAGGTTGGCAGTTCTCCTCTATTAATGCGAGTGCTCCTGATGAAGGTGCTAAACGCTATTTTCAGCAAGCTATTGGGGGTCGTTCAGTGATCAACTCAGGTATCAGTGCTTATTTTAGCTATGATACACGCGATTTCTTACCTAACGCTCACCACGGGCAGACTTTTGAAGCCATCTATACCTATTTTTCCCCTAGCCTAGGCAGCGATACGCGTTTTCAGAGTACACAACTACAGTATGCTTATTATCATGAGATAACAGAAAAAACCGTCATTGCACTTGATAACTACGCACGATTTACCACTGGTGAAGTACCGTGGAATCAACTCTCTTTATTAGGTAACACGAATCGTATGCGAGGCTATTACGAAGGGCGCTATCGAGATAACAACATTTTTACGACCCAATTAGAACTACGGCATAAACTTGATTGGCGTCATGGTGTCGTTGGTTGGCTCGGTACTGGAACGATGAGTGACAGTCCATCTGAATTAGGTGAAGGCCATTGGCTGCCGACTGTCGGTGTCGGCTATCGATTTGAATTCAAACCTAGAATGAATGTACGCCTCGACTTTGGTGTCGGCCGTAATAGCACAGGTTTCTATTTCCAAGTAGGGGAAGCGTTTTAATGCTGAAACCATTAATAGTCACTATTGGTATTCTGTTGCTCACAGCCTGTCAAAATAGTGCACCTTCTAAACTTGCAGCTGTATCACCTGAACTTAATAGTGATACTCATGAATTTGCGTCACAGTCATGGCCTGTCCTTGAGCCTTTAGAACCACCTCAAGGTTTACGCGCCTGTTGCGCTTTTGGCTATGACCTGCAAGCACAACTTTGGGGGATCCCAGTTCCTTTCTACACTATCGATAATATTGTTGAAGCCGATAAATTAGGTGAACATCATTACAATGATAGCTTCTTAGGTGCTACCGCCGCACTAATGGGCGTCAGTGATGAAAAAGTGGGCCTTTTATACACGGATAAAGGGGGATTCATTGATATTTCCCATGTTAGAGACACTGCTGACTATACCATCTTTTTGTTTAGCCAAATTTATCCAAGGCTCGGTGAAAGCTGGACGCTCAAATTAAGTGACGAACTCGCTAGCAGGCAAATTGTTTTTAAGCCGTTTACACCACCGGTTTCCACCGAACAGCGATATACTCTCAGTGCTTACTTAGCTGCAAAGCTCGCATTCCAACTTGCCGCTTGGCATGAAATAGCCCAATGGTATGGCTATCAATCTGTGCCCGGTTTTTCAGAAGGGATTTCTGCTTTTTCTCCGGAGGATTTATATTCCAATCTACTCGGCGCTCGCCTATCCATGACACTGATCTTACAAGGTAGAGCCCAGTCACTGCCTTTATTTTCCCAATCTATGGAAGATATACTCCCTACGGCATTGGAACAACTTGGTGCCAATACTAAGCTACAGACCCGCGCTATGTTCGATAGAGTCGATGGATTGTGGTGGAATAGCTACCAGCGCGTTCCTGAAAAATTCCTCGTATTAACTCGCGATTATGATACTAGCGATAACCGCTATCCTTTAATGCCTTTGCAAATGGTGCCAACAGAAAGCTTACGTTTAAGCTTACCTAATGAATATCAAGGATATTCTTTGCAAGAGCTTGCTCAATTTAGGTTATTACCTACATCAAAAATGGCACACTTACCGACTCCGCAGACATACTGGACAGTGGCTGATTTTTCAACGCTCTCTGAAGCAGCAAAACAACAAGATCAGCAGCAACAGATATTATCATTTTGACCGTTTTTAAAGGTAGGTAGAAATTGTACGATTGAACACTTTTTCGCCTACCCTTTCCTCAACACGACACACTTTTTCGTTTAATATCGAATCAACACAAAGAGACATTTTTGTATCTTCATCTTCTGACAAACGGTTAAACTTCTTATTTTGCCTAAAAAATAGGCTATCAACCGCTTAATAAATAACCAAATTAACCCCATAATAACTCATGTAACTGCATGTATTTTGACCATATTTAGGATAAGTAACATGTTTTCACTCGCATAAACGTTAGCATTATTTATTAATTTCAAATCAAACACAAAAAAAAGGAATTAAAACTGATTTTAAATCAATTAAATATAAAAGATACACTTTACAGACAAAACAATACAGTAATTTAACTAAAGTCAGCCGGATAAAAGTAGCTCCCCCAAAATTATTCTGCTACTATTCGCTCGATTTTTGTTCAGAGAAATTAGGAGAAGCAAATGCCCTCTCGAACGATGAGGACAAACGCCGTCTTCGCTTTCTTACTGTTATTGTTATTTTCGGGTTTGAGTTTCGGCTCAACAAGTACCAGTACCACACTCAAGAAAGAGTATTCTCACAAGGCCGTGCAGAGCTCAAATCAGGCTCAAACCTCTCTGCCTGATTTGCGAAAATACCCGTCCGGTACACCACGTAAGAAAGCGTTTTTAAAAACGATTGTCCCAGTGATTGAAAAGGTCAATCAAGAAATAATGGCGGAACGTAAATGGTTACTTTCTGTTCGCTCGAATAAAAAATGGAGCGCTCAGGAGCTACGCCGTCTTGCTCAAATTTGTAAAAGCTACGGTATGACCTGTACCACCCCAAATAAAATGAATTGGGATAAGCTATTGAGCCGTGTTGATATCATGCCTACCCATTTGGTTGCAACTCAAGCAGCGACGGAGTCAGGTTGGGGAACATCACAGCTAGCACAGCAAAATGGTAACCTATTTGGTATGAGATGTGGCAGCGGTTGCCAACTAAAACAAGGAAAGATTAAAGGCTATTCCGCATATGATTCTGTTGAAGAAACAGTTTCAGCCTACATGAAGAACATGAATACTCACAATGCTTATGAGTCGCTACGTTCGTCTAGAGCGAAACAGCGTCTATCAAAAGATGAGTTGGATACAACAAAACTTATCAATGATATGAAAGGGTATTCACAGTTAGGTTCATCTTATAACCGCTATCTACAAGAGATGTACGTGAGCAATGAAGAACTGATTACACAGGCTCAAAAAACGGCATCAAATCGTATTTAATTTGTATCACCAGGTACACGTTCCTACTAAAAATCCACTTTTTTATAAAGTGGATTTTTTCTTATTGCAACAATGCTGATTATTAATATGATGTAAATATTCATTTATACTTCAAATGATTCGAGATGCAGCTAAACAATCGAGGTAAAGGATCGAGAAAACATGTGGATGTCGACGATTCGAGAGTCTCCTCTATCAGTCACGCTACAGTTCGGCCTTAACGAGTATACAACAATAATTAACAACCTGAGTCTTATATGAATTTTTTCTCATTCGAGTTTCTTGGCTCTTTTTTGGTGTTTTTCCTCATTTATTGGAGTTGCCAGCCTAGTGCAAAACTTCAAAATGGGCTATTAATTACCGCGAGTTATTTTTTTGTTTATTCATTTAATCCTGATTTCGCCTATATATTATTCGGCTATACCCTCTTTATTTATTTTCTCACTAATTGGGTTTCGAATTGGCTTTCCAACAAATGGGTATTTACACTCCTCGCGCTTGGCATCATCGGTTGTTTTACTGCGTTTAAATACTATTCATTCTTTCAAGAAACACTCCAACAAACTTTCGATAAATTAGGCCTTAATGTCGGGCTGCCTATTATCGAATTATTAGCTCCACTTGGACTGTCTTTTTATGCATTCCATTCTGTAAGCTATACCGTTTCCGTATGTCGTAAAGAAATTCCTAAAGCGGACTTTTTTGATGTTGTGCTATACCTGAGCTTTTTTCCTAGTATTGTTGCAGGCCCCATCAACCGCGCTAAAAATTTTATTCCCCAGATCCAAACAGAGAGTCGTGAGATACTCGATGCTAGAAAAGCAATTTTGCTGATTTCATTAGCGCTGGTTAAATTGTTTCTCTTTAGTGCTTATTTATCTGAAAACTTTGTGAACCCCGTGTTCGATGCCCCGGCAGGTTTCAAGGCAGGCGAAATCTTAGTTGCTACCTATGCTTATGCATGGAACATCTATTTTAATTTTTCGGGGTATACTAACTTAGTCACAGGTATCGCCTTACTATTAGGTTTCCGCGTTCCTGTGAACTTTAATGCCCCTTATATGGCCGCAAACTTAAAAGAGTTTTGGGCTCGCTGGCACATTAGCCTATCAACCTTCATTCGCGACTATATCTACATTCCATTAGGTGGCAATCGAAAAGGCTTCAGCCGTATGAACACCAATGTCTTTTTAGCCATGGTAATTTCAGGACTATGGCATGGTGCAGCGATGACCTTTGTCATTTGGGGAGCAATACACGGCTTAGGGATCGTACTGCTTAACCTTAAGAATTTATGTATGGAAAAGTTAGGGTGGACAAAAAGCTTTCCTAATAAAACCGTCACAACGCTATTATCGCGGATCATCACATTCCATTTTGTCTGTTTTGCTTGGATATTTTTCCGTAGCCAAACTTTTGATGATGCATTAATGATGGTGTCACAGTTCGCCTCTCCTGACCTTATTGCCTCCATTAGGGCAAGTATTGGTTTATTGGTCGCATTTTGGGCTTTACTGTTGCTTTATCCCTATTTCGTCCAGTCGTATCATTATGTTGCAAGGAAATACCAAAATATTGCTTGGTATTATTACCCTATACCACTGGCTATTGTACTAACGATTATGTTTATGCTTTCACCTTCTGGGATGCCGGGATTTATTTATGCTAACTTCTGAGTTTAAAAAAAATCTAATAAAAACCGGACAAGTCTTTTTTATTGTTTTGGTAGCAGGAATATTATTAATTTGGCTGAATCAAGCCTCATTAGAACGCTTCTGGCAACAAAAATATCATCGAGATCCACCTTGGGCTGGCATGTCAGGTCATCCTGTTTGGGATTATGGTGCTTATTTGTATGATGGTACGCTGGCTGCGGGAAGTACCTTTGCCTACCACGCTTCGGGGCAGCATGCCAAAGACGTCGAAGAAGCTGAGGCGCTTGCTAATGCTTCTGCTCGCAGTAAAGCTGTTTTTCCTGAAGGTTATCAAGTTGGATTACATTTTCTAAATGGTTATATTTATCCTGCAAAATCATTGTCAGTGACCTTTCCTGAGCTATTGAAACGCCAACAGCAAAGAGCATCGTTGCAAACGGAAGGGGTCAGTCCAATAACCGTATTGCAAAACGATCCTATTGTCCCCAAAAGTATCGCGAAATTAGAAAAAGGTGACCAAGTTCTGTTTGCGGGCGACTCAATGATGCAAGGGGTCGCACCACATGTGAAGAACATGCTATTGAAAAAATATAATATAGATAGCATTAATCTTAGTAAGCAAAGTACTGGCCTTGCTTATCCACGCTTTTTTAATTGGCCACAAACGATTGCGGACACATTGAATAAAAACCCTAAAATCAAAGTATTAGTTGTATTTCTCGGTCCTAATGACCCATGGGATATGCCACCCGATACGGGTTATAAGTATGTGAAATTTAAAAGTGAAATGTGGGAGCAGGTGTACCGTTCACGCATTAATGATATATTAATGACAGCGCGCCAACATCATGTTGATGTTATTTGGGTTGGCCCTCCCAACATGCGTAAAACGAGCCTATCAGAAGGTATGCAGTTCCTAAGAGATCTCTACCAGTCCGAAGTCAAAAATAATGGCGAAATTTATTTTTCTGTCAATGATGTCTTTAAATACAAGGACCTGACTTACTCTGATTATTTCGGCGATGAAAGCAGCAAAATTAAGCTTAGAAGTGGTGATGGGATCCATTTCAGTCCCAAAGGACAACAAGCGATTGCGGAAAAAGTGTTTTCATTAATTCATTTTGAAGAGGAAGAAAAGGTTCTTCATGAAGCAAAACAAACTGCGTCAGGCCAAGTCCAAATTAGCGGCAGCTAGTGCCATCGCATTGTTATCACTCAGCTTATTATCTTGTCAGCAGGATACAGAGCAGACACGTCACGGCTCGGCAGGCCATAGAACATCCATCAATGTGGATGTTCAAGGGCAGCTTATCAATAATGGGGAGCCGAATCTCCAGCAGTTTGCCAATAAGCTCAAGCAAGGTAATCAGCAGGTTCATATTGTCCAAATTGGCGATTCTCATACTGCCGCTGACTTTTTTAGTGGTGAGTTAAGAACGATGTTCCAGCAACGTTATGGTGATGCTGGCCCAGGATTTGTTCCTGCCATCTCAATACCCGGACAGCGTACCGCGACTATCAATCGTAAAAGTGATAAGCATCAATGGGAACTGTTCAGTAGCCGTAAAGATGAACGATTTGACTACCCTCTTGGAGGCTTAATCGCTCTACCCATGGCTTCACAGAGCTCTGTACAATTAATGCCATTACAGGTGGCTAATGGGACGTATCAGTTACAGGCTCTGTACCAAAACACCTCGGGTAGCCAGATGAGCATCTCTCCAGCTTCATCGTCTCCTATCGCATTACCAGCAACAGGGAACTCTTGGCGTTTTTCTTCCCCTGTTAGCACTCAGCTACCGTCTGACGTGACGGTGAGCAAGGATAACAATCTTAAATTAGGGGGTTGGTTGCTACGTGCCAATCATCCTGGCGTGATGTTATCAGCGATAGGAATTAATGGGGCGACCATCAATATGTTCGATAAATGGCAACCACAATGGGTGGATACGTTAGCACAGATGTCACCGGATATGGTGGTCTTAGCCTATGGGACCAATGAAGCATTTAACGACAATCTGGATTTAGTGGCCTATCAGCAAAGTCTCCGTGAAAAAATTCATCTCATACGCCAGCGTATGCCTGAAGCCGTAATTCTGCTGATTGGACCTAATGATTCCATCAAATTTAGCAATGCGCCGAGCTGCGAAGCGAAAATGCCTGTTCACCTAACCAATGTGATCAAAATCCAAAAAGCTGTCGCAGCCCAAGAAAACGCTCTGTTTTGGGATTGGCAAGCCTTTATGGGTGGGCCTTGTTCAATACGCTCATGGGCAGCACAAGACCTTGCACGACCCGATAACGTGCATTTATCTGCCGATGGCTATAAGAAGAGCGCCCAAGGCCTCTATCGTCAACTTAGCCAAATGTTAAACTAATCAAATCAAAGATGGCGAGAAACTTTCTCGCCATCTTTGATTGCAACCTTTAAGATATCGCACGTTCCCCCCTTCAAGAGTCGCTATAGGCTCTCAAACTAAGCAAAGAGTCATCAAGGTTTACTAATAATTATCCTGTCGCGATGCCTGCCCTCAACAATTGCGGATTATTAGAGGAATACTAGAAAATTAACGTCCTTTATTCGTCATAGTCAATCCTAATGAAGATTGGGATGAACTATTACAAAGTCAGTTAGAAGAGCTGCAAAATACAGAGTTCGGTACTGCACTGGCTCAAGCTTACCGTTTTACTAGACGGTATTAACGATCAAAAACCCGCTCAATCCCCTCTGACTATCAGAGTAAATTGAACGGGTTACTGTTACTTAGAAATCTAAATTATAAGAAGGCAAAGAAAATCATCCCCACGATGGCACCTGTCGTACCCAGAATGGTTTCCATGACGGTCCAAGTCTTCAATGTTTGAGCTTCAGTTGCGCCGGTGAATTTACCAAATAACCAGAAACCAGAGTCATTCACATGGCTGAGGATTAAAGAACCACCAGAAATACAGGTCGCAAGCGCGGCTAACTGTGCACCTGAATACCCTAATTCACCAATCACAGGCAGGACTAGACCCACGGTCGTTAAACACGCCACGGTTGCCGAACCTTGAATGACACGAACAGCACCTGCCAGCACAAAACACGCGACTGCGATCGGTAAACCTGCACCGATTAATGAATCCCCTAGAGCAGGACCCACCCCTGAATCAACGAGTATTTGCTTAAACACACCACCCGCACCGGTGACTAATAAGATGATACCTGCGGGTTGAATCGCGGCTGAACACACTTCCATCACTTTTTCTTTATTCATGCCATAGCGGAAACCTAAACCATAGATAGCCAGCAAACACGCAAGCAACAAAGCAGTAAATGGATGTCCGATAAACTCTAGCCAATGCTCAAGATTCGAACCCTTTTCAACAAAATGGGTACCAATGGTCTTTAAACCCACCAAAACCAGCGGAAACAGGACTAAACTCAAGCTAAAGCCAAAACTAGGCATTTTGCCATGTTCCATGTTTGGCGCTTGATAATCAGCGGGAATATCGATGGTTACGTGTTTACTGATAAAGCTACCGAATAAAGGGCCCGCAAGTAACATTCCGGGGATTGCCGCACACAAGCCAATCAGGATCATCCAACCATAGTCAGCTCCCATTTGCGAAGCCACCAACATGGGGGTTGGGCCTGGCAACAAGAAAGCCGCGGCGGCTGCGACCCCAGCAAATAAAGGAATTGCCATACGAACAACGTTATGGCCCGTACGGTTTGCCACTGCAAATACCACCCCAATCAAGAGAACAATGGCAACGTCAAAAAAGAGTGGTAATGCACAAATTAACCCAGCGATACCAACTGCGTAGTGAGCTCGCTTTTCACCGAACAAATTCAGTAGCTTCGTTGCAACCTGATCGAGTGCACCGGTTTCATGTAAAATTTTACCGAACATGGCACCCAATGCGACAACAATCGCCAAGAAGCCTAACGTTCCTGCCATACCTTTTTGCATCGTTGCCGTAATATCTTGAATTGGCATACCTGAAAATAGCCCTGCACCAATCGACACAATCATCAGTGCAACAAAGGCATGCAAACGTGCATACATGACAAGGAACAATAATAAGACAACCGAGCCGACGGCCGTCAGAACTAAAGTGAGCGTGCTTAATGCTTCAACAGGGGGGTTCATGGATTGCCTCCAGATACGATTTGGTGAATAGCTGTACAAGTATTCTCAATTACTTCATCGAGAGATGGGCGAATATCAATAACATGAACATCCTGTTCTTCTAATGTAGGTTCTTGTAATGCCTGAAATTGTGAAATTAGCATTTCAGGTTTAAAAAAGTGACCTTTACGTACTTTGAGACGTTCCGCAATGAGCTCTGCATCCCCTTTCAGGTAGATAAAATAGAGATTTTTATTTCCCTCTCTTAATCTATCGCGATAACTCTTCTTCAGTGCTGAACACACAACGAGAGAAATAGGGTTAGTCCGCTGCATAGCAAAAATAGCGTCATTTAATGCGGCAAGCCAAGGCTGACGGTCTTCATCATTTAATGCATGACCAGAAGACATTTTCTGAATATTCGCTCTCGGATGTAAAAAGTCGCCATCTAAAAAAACCGCATTGGTTTTTTGAGCGACACCGTTCGCGACTGCCGATTTACCGCTACCCGATACCCCCATGAAAACAAATGTATAATTTTGTGTTTGGGTATCACTCATTGGAAACTCCTCAGGTGTTAAATAATAAAAGGTACTTATTTTTTTGTTTACCGATAGTAGACATTCGATTGTTACCGGTAACAGTTACCAGTAACATTATCGGCAGCGCTGTTATTTTTAGCAATTATCTTTATGGGGAAATAAAGAGATCTGTGATGCTTCTCTCACTAATGTGATGCATCATTTTTGAATTCTAAATACTTTCACCTGGTAGTAACTCAAAACCAACATCAAATAACGTCTGTGGTAACTTTTTACCATTAATACGCGCCAGTAAGACTTCGGCCGCTTTACGTCCAATACTATCTCTAGGGGTGAGAATACTGGCTAATTTCGGTGTCATCACTTGGCCAACATCATGACCATGGAAGCCTGAGATGGCTAAGTCATTCGGCACTTTAATACCAAGGCGTTGGCATTCAAAGATCGCCCCGATCGCCAAGTCATCATTGGTACAAAATAAACCATCTGTTTCAGGGTATTTTTGTATGCAATCATGAAGTAGCTTAGCGCCTAATGAATAAGAAGAGCTCACCTGTGTCATCACATTACGCGGCTCGAGACCAGCATCACGCATAGCTTGCTCATAACCTTGTAAACGAATCACAGTTCGCTCATCATGGCGGGCTCCGAGATAGACAACATGTTGGCATCCACGAGTTAACATTGCCGCCGTCATTTGTCGTGAGGCTTCAAAGTTATCAATACCAACCGCAACATCGAGACATGGAGAAACGCTATCCATGATTTCAACGACAGGGATCCCTGCTGTCTTTAACATCCTGAGCGTTCGCTCTGTATGGGTACGTTCCGCTAAAATGACCCCATCGATATTATAAGAGAGTAAAAAAGTGAGGCGCTCTTCTTCTTTTTCGGGGAGATAGCCATAATGCGCAAGCATTGTTTGGTACCCATGACGATCTGTCACAGCTTCAATGCCACGAATGACTTCCGCAAACACTTGGTTAGTTAACGAGGGTAATAGCACACCAATAGCGTGACTCGTTGCATTGGAGAGCAGGTCCGGTGCCTTATTTGGAATATAGCCTAATTCATCAACCGCTTGCGCTATTTTACCACGTAACACTTCAGAAACCTGCTCAGGGTTTCGTAGAAAGCGGCTAACGGTCATCTTCGTGACACCGACTTTGTCGGCAACATCCTGTAGTGAGGGTCTTTTTTTCTTCATATATTCCAATATTTCTAGCACATGCAATGTCTAAGACTATGTTCAGCGATCTTTTTATGGATAGCAATGTTTGTTACTGATTTACATCACAGAATAGTCGAGTTTTCCTATTAATGTCTCTTTTGTGGTTGACTCTAAGGTATGACTTCGCTAACTTTCCGCGCTATATACCAATAAATATAACGAACCTTATTTTTAATACTATGGGAATTAACCGCAGACAGTTTATCAAATCCTGTGCAGCGTTCATGGCACTTTATTATTTTCCTGCCTATGGGAAGAGAAATAATCACGTCGAACAAGCACTATTTGGTGTCATCCCCCAGCCAAGTAAAATCCAGCGCGTCATTAGTGCGGGTCCGCCTTCTGATCTGCTGTTGTTCGCTTTAGCACCTGAAAAAATGGTGGGATTTTCTTCAATTAATTTACAAAAAGGCCATTCTCATTTATTCGCTAAGCAATGGCGAAATTTACCTATATACGGACGCTTAGCGGGTCGTGGTAGCACATTATCGTTAGAAAAGCTGATTGATTATAACCCCGAATTGATTATAGACACTGGTAATATTGACGATACCTATCGTTCTCAAGCCGAAAAAATCGCGAAACAAACAGGAATTCCTTATTTGCTGATTGCAGGAGGGCTGCATGATTCACCACAGCAGTTACGCCAATTAGGTGAATTATTAGAGGTTCAGCAACCTGCCAAACAACTAAGTGAGGTTGCCCAGCATTATCTCCAAGACGCCAAAACCTTTGCTGAAAAACACCATGCTAATGCGCCTAGTTTCTATCTAGCCAGAGGGGCCAAAGGGCTACAAACAGGTACTAAAGGCTCGATTCATACTGAAGCTATAGAAATATTGGGTTTACGTAATGTTGTCGACATCCCTAACTTTAAAGGTTTAACTGAAGTTTCTATGGAGCAGCTGTATGATTGGAACCCTGACATTATCATTACGCAATATCCGGAAGCCGCTGAGTTTATTAGGCATTCAACATTATGGAAAGGCTTGCATGCAGTCTCCTCTGAGCATTTGCTGACTTTTGGTGGTCTGCCATTTGGTTGGATTGATGGCCCTCCTGGCATTAACCGCTTGTTAGGCATGCGCCGTTTACAAAGTCATTTTGATCAACACGTAGAATCAGTCATAGGTGATGACATAAAACAATTTTTCCATCTGTTTTATCACTCACCTCTGACTGACGCCCAAATTGATAAATTGCTGGAAATGTCATGAGTCGCGTAATGATATCGGGTCTACTCTTAGTGGTTTTTATTATCTGTTTTGTCACAGCATTAAACAGTGGTAAGTATTCACTAACATTTAACCAGTTCCTCAATTTATTGATGGCTGAACTGAGTACTTCCACAACGATTGATGACCCACGTACTGCTACTGTATTTTGGCAAATTCGTTTTCCTCGAACATTAGCTGCCATCATCATCGGTGGCGGGCTAGCCATTGCAGGCGCTGCTTATCAAGGCATGTTTCGTAACCCGTTGGTTTCGCCTGATATATTAGGGGTATCTGCTGGCGCAGGGGTGGGTGCCGTCATTGCTATTTTTTTAGGGCAATCATTGGTCTATATCCAGTTAGCTGCCTTTATCGGCGGTTTACTCGCCGTGACCTTAGTCTGCTTGATCGCTCGAATGGCACGCCAACATGATCCTATCTTATCCCTCGTCTTAGTGGGTGTGGCGATCAGCGCGCTATGTGGTTCTGCCATCTCTCTTATGAAAATTTTAGCTGACCCTTATACACAACTGCCTTCGATTACTTTTTGGTTATTAGGTGGACTTTCATCGATCACACAACATGACCTGCTTTCCGCCTTCCCAATCATGCTGCTGGGCATTATCCCACTACTCCTGCTACGCTGGAGAATGAATTTACTCAGCCTCTCCGATGAAGAAGCAAAAAGCTTAGGTATTAATGTCAGTTTGCTGAGGGCGGTCTTCATTATTTCCGCCACCTTAATTACTGCGAGTGCAGTGTCAATTGCGGGAATTATTGGTTGGATTGGATTAATCGTTCCCCATATCACTAGAATGATAGTAGGCGCTAACTTTCGCTATCAGTTACCAGCCTCTATGGCTATAGGGGCGATTATGCTACTTATCACCGATACATTAGCACGTAGCATCGCCGCCATTGAACTGCCCCTTGGTATATTAACCTCGGCTGTCGGTGCGCCTTTCTTTTTGGCTATCCTGTTGCAAACTCGGAGAGTCAAATGAACCTGATAACCTTAGAAAACGTGGCTATTGGCTATCATCGTCAAGCGATTTTAACGCAACTTTGCTTAGCACTAGAAACGGGCGCAATAACATGTCTTCTCGGGGCCAATGGTTGTGGTAAAACAACCTTAATGAAAACGTTGTTAGGACTTATACCTGCTATTGAAGGGCGTATTTTATTAAACGAAAAACCGCTCAGCACTTATAAATCAAGCGATATCGCCAAAGTGATCGCTTACGTACCTCAAGCACATGATACGCCTTTTACCTTTACTGTTATTGATATGGTGATGATGGGACTCAGCCCTCATATTTCATTATTTTCAGCGCCTAGAGCCAAAGAACGCGCACTGGGATTACAGCAACTCAACAAGTTGGGCATTGCTCACCTTGAATCACGTTTATACTGCACACTCAGTGGTGGTGAGAAACAGTTAGTATTGATAGCCCGCGCCTTAATCCAAAATCCAATTATGCTGATTATGGATGAACCCGCCGCGAGTTTAGACTTTGGCAACCAAATTCGTTTGTTAACACAAGTTGAACAATTAAAAGCGCATGGAATGACCATTTTCATGTCAACTCATCATCCACAACATGCTGCCGCTATCGCCGATAACGTCATTTTGCTTGATAAAGCGTATGGAGCAAGACAAGGTTCAGCTCAGAGTATGTTAACACTCACTAACTTAGCAAAACTCTATTCTACTGACGAAAAGAGTATTGCTACTCATTTTCAGTTTCCTACTCATTTAACTTGCTAAGGCCACTGTTATGCTTATTGACCAATTAGATTTTGCCAAAATGTATCAAGATCATATGCAAAAGGCACAACGTTCACGTAAAGAACCCGAACATTGGGATAAAAAAGCCCCAAAAATGGCACAAACTTGTGCAAATCCACACGACCCTTATTTAATACATTTTCGTGAGTTAATGGATTTTACAGATGCAGAAACACTACTCGATGTTGGATGTGGCCCCGGTTCTGTGTGTTTAAACCTTGCAAACCAATTGACATCGGTCATCGGTATTGATTACAGCCAAGGCATGTTAGACGCGGCCAGAGAACGCGCTAGCGCGCTGAATATTAATAATGCGCAATTCGAACAATTAGCATGGGAAGACGATTGGACTCACTTACCAAAAGTCGATATCGCGATTGCATCACGCTCAACGTTAGTCGATGACCTTAAAGCTGCTTTACTGAAGCTTAACCGCCAAGCCAACTTACGCGTTTACACAACCCATACCGTGAACCCAACCTTTATTGATGAAAATATCATTCACTCTATTGGTCGTGAAGTGGTGCGCCTGCCAACTTATATCTATGCGGTTAATATCTTGCATCAGATGGGGATCAATGCTCGCGTTGATTTTATCAATAGCTCCGATAATAGCGGCTTCGCGAGTGTCGATGCTTTTATCGATAGCGTCAATTGGTCACTAAAAAACTTAACCACTGACGAGATAACCAAATTACATCAATACTATGCACAGCAAATCAGCTCAGGAAAACGCATCCCTTATCCTTCACGTAATTGGGCGATGGTTTCGTGGGACGTGGTCGATGAAGCGAGTCTTACACTATGATATATCTCTCTGATAGCATAATCGATCAGTTGCTCCTTGATGATATTCTGTATGGTGATTTAACCACACGCTCTTTAGGTCTACACAACCAACGAGGTACTATGACGTTTACCTCTACACAAGGTGGTTGTATTAGTGGTATTGAAATCGCCTTACGAATGCTCAAGAAATTAGGTCTTGATTGCCAAGGCTATTTTCGCGATGGTGAAATCGTTGCAGAGAATAGCGGCCTCATTAAGGCCACAGGCGCTGTAGAAGCCCTTCATCAAGGATGGAAAGCGGTACAAAATATACTTGAATGGTGTTGCGGAGTCAGCCACTACACCCACCAAATGGTTTCTATACTTAAGCACCACCAGCCCAATGCACAATTAGCCTGCACAAGAAAAACCGTACCAGGAACAAAATTATTTGCCCTCACCGCAATACTGGCAGGCGGCGCAATGATTCATCGAGCAGGCTGTGCTGAAAGTATTTTATTATTTACCAATCATCGCAATTGTCTCGCAGCACCTAATGACTGGCATGCACATATTAATACATTAAAAATTGCCGCGCCCGAACAGCAGATTATTGTTGAAGCGGATGATATCGAACAAGCGAATCTAGCCATTCAAGCAGGGGCTGATATTGTGCAATTAGATAAATTTACGCCACAACAAATCCGCCAGTTACAGCAAGATATTTATAAACAAAACAGCTTGTGCCGTTTATCCGCGGCCGGTGGCATCAATTTACAAACCATAGAAGAATATGCGCAAACAGGCATTTCTTTATTTGTCACATCGGCTCCCTACTACGCCCCACCGAGAGACATTAAGGTAAAAATTTCCGTAGCGTGAACCTAGCAATCATACAAACCCAGAGCATCATCCACCTAATTTGATGGATGATCTCGCTTATCAATAAACACCAATATCGTTATATAAAAAGTTATACATTGCATTTAATCAACTGGAATTTAACTATGAAAATAAAAAAGATTAGCTATTTGATTGGGATGGCATTATTCACAGCATCGAGTTTCGCCGCCACAGAAGACCAAACAAGCCGTGATGTCATGACGGTTTGGAGTACGCCTCTTGCTGCTGATGCGAATGTCATTACACAATCGCAAATGCAACAATTAAATCGAACGAATGTTGCACAAGCCCTGAATACCATGCCAGGCGTTGTGATTCAAAAATCAGGTAATCGTAATGAAACTCAGGTGAATGTGCGTGGCTTCGACAGTCGCCAAATACCTGTTTTTTTCGATGGCATCCCAACCTACGTCCCCTATGATGGCACATTAGACCTCGGGCGTTTTATGACCAGTGAACTCGCAAGCGTCGAGTTATCCACGGGGTATACATCTCTGTTGCAAGGCCCAAACTTGATGGGGGGCGCGATAAACTTAACAACGGCAACACCGAAAAAACCTCTTGAAGTGAATATTAACCTGAATCAAGGTTTTGCTCGGGGTGCAGATAATGCACATAATATGAGTGCCCGCTTGGGTGGACGTAACGACCTTGGCTTTATTCAAGTCAGCGGTAGTCAATATCAGCAACGGTTTATGGGATTACCTCATTCCGCTGATAATAATCCGTTGGCGGGGAGCCATGGGAGACGCACTAACTCTGCAACTGATGATAAACGCCTAACGCTAAAGATGGGTTGGACACCACGTGAAACTGACGAATATGTGCTGACTTATTTAAAACAAGATGGTGATAAAAATAGTGCGCCAAGTGCAGATAATAAGAAACAACAAATTTGGCAATGGCCAGAATATAATAAAGAGAGTCTTTACTTTAATGGCACCACACAACTCACCAGTGATATTGCCTTACAAAGTCGACTCTATCACGATAAGTTCAAAAATACGCTGCACCAATATAAATCCGTTCAAGACTATAAAGACGGCAAGTACAACTACAGCCATTATGATGATTACAGTAATGGTATTGATATGCGAGTGGACTTTACGTTACGTGAATTAGACATGTTATCTTTTGCGGCGCATTGGAAAGAAGATACCCATCGCGCACGTAGCAATAAAGTCGTTCCTTATGACCGCTATCAAGATCAAACATGGTCAATCGCCACCGAATATCAATGGGTCGCAACGGATAAGCTCGATATTATTGGTGGGATAAGTTATGACTGGCGTCGCAGTGATGAAGGAAAACGTTATTTATACAATAACAAGAATGTAGTGACTGGCATTGAGAATTATGAAGATAACCACCAGCAGGCTTTTAACTGGGAATTCATGGCTCGTTACCACTTAGAAAATAGCGACACCGTCCAGCTCTCGGTTTCAGATCGGAGCCGTTTCCCAACACAAAAAGAGCGTTATACTAAAAACAAGATGAAAAATAATGACAGCTTCATCATTAACCCTCATCTTGATGCAGAACGCGCGCTGACCTTTGATGCCACTTATAAAGGCCATATCACACCAACTTGGTTTTATAATGCTAGCGCCTATTATAATCATGTCTCTGACGCCATTATGGCACACCATATGTATTATGATAGCGTGGCAGGTTCTGACGTATATCAAAATCGTAATAGCGGTAAAATTAACTATGCTGGTATTGATCTAGGCACTCATGGAGAAATCACCGATTGGATGAGTGTAGGCATAAATTACAGCTATATTCATGCAGATCCCAAACATAAAAGTGTGAAACATGTTGCGGAATTGCCAACACATAAAGCTTTTGCTTGGGTGCAATTTACCCCATATGAATCTCTCAGTATCACGGCAACAGAAGAAGCAAGAAGCTGGGCTTTTAATTATATTGATAAAGATGACAAAATTCACGGTTTTGCAAAAACAGATATTCGCATGGATTATGATCTAAATCATGGTTTATCTATAAATTTATCAATTAACAATTTGTTTGATAAATCATACCAATACACAAAAGGGTATATTGAAGAAGGGCGTAACTACTGGTTAGGTATTGAATACAACTATTAAATAAAATTAAATTAGGCGAGATATTCTCCCTCTCGCCTAATAATAAAAAAAAGCACTTATCATTTTTATTAAATTGACATTTTCAAAAACAATTTAATAATTAAGCAGTATCACTTAGGATTTCTCTCAATTAATCTCCTTTTTTAAGACCGCTAACTAACCAAAAGCCACATTTTAGAAATATATTGTTTTTTACACACAAAAAATGCACCTCAACAAAATATAAAACTAAAAAATAATAAAAAAAACAAACCATAACTCCATTACATCACTTAGATCAATATATTTGATAGCAAGATACAAAAAAGCTCACTTCTATATACTTGAAGTTAATTCAATCCGTATTTAGACTATATGCATTAAAAATATTTATAAAAATATAAATTAATTAAATTTTTCTAAAAATTATAAACTGATTCAGTTGATTATAATAATTTCTCTGTTCTAGAGTTAGAATTAGAGAGAGCAAACCGTGTTTATGACAAATAACAAAGATTATCTGATTAACGATACATTTATCTTTGAGACAAGCAAAAGTATTGTTTTCTTAAAAGATGAAAGCGATAAATTTGTAGAGTTATCAAAGCCTGCATCACGCTTATTGAGTGAAATCATCACTCTTAATCAACGTGCAAAAATCGCCACAAGAGAAGAATTACTGACTAATGTTTGGGAGGAGTATGGCCTTGTAGGGTCAAACAATAATCTCAATACTTATGTTAGCGAGATAAGAAAAAAATTCGAACTCATCGGCTTAGATCCTAAATCTATCATCACTGTTCCTAAAAAAGGTTTTCGCTTTGATTGTGAGTCATTAGAAATAATCACTAATGAAAACAATTCTGACCTTTTACAGGAAGAAATGGTGGTTCACAATGACAACAACATTATTTTAAGTAAAAATAATTATATATTGTCAGACCCTTCCCCTCAGCAAAATATTGAGCATAGTCGCGAAGAATTGCTCACTAATCCCATTGATAGTCAGCCACCTGTGACTGAATATCCCCCAAGGAACACACAGCATCATGAACCATTAGAATTAACATTAACAGAACAAAAAGATACAAAAAAAATAAGAAAACAAAGTAAGTTAAAAAGTAGTTATATGGTAGTTGCTTTTATTGCTCTCTTCTCAGTTTCATTAACTTTTGCCTTTCATTTTATAACAAGCTCTAACGCGAGCATGAAAGAGAATGACTATATTACGGTCAGTGAGAGAGATAAATGTTTAATACAAGTTCCTGTTCATTTAGTGGAAAGTTCAACAAAAGATAGTATCGATTATGTCAACAAGAAACTCGATAAATACAATGTTAACTGCCAAGAACCTAAACGCGTTATCTTACTTTCAGAACTAAACACCATCCAACCTGTTGATAAAAACATATCCATTAGTATCTGTAAGGAAAAAAATACTCAATACGACTGCGTATCAATTAATGATCAGAGAATTTAAATGAAAAAATACATTTTATTGCTTTTATTTTCTTTCACTTTAGTGTTAATAACATCATTTGCCCTGCACACTGAGAGTGATGACGTAAATCTTTGTCACTCTGATATTCTCTGGATAAAAGATAACGGTACTGATGACGGGCTAATGCTAAAATCAAAAACAAGTATTCTGGTTACCAGTGATAATATGGGAAGAATGAATATGTATGGTTATGTCAAAGAGAATAATGTTTTCTATCGCCTTGATAGAGCGCTCTATTTTAATTACCAATCGATTGATAAAAAAAACAATTACTCTATTCGTTTTAAAACATTATCTATTACCAGCTCAGATAACGTCCCTCAAGCCCTCTTCGCTAACTTCATTCAATTAGAAGAAGAGAAAATAAATTATTACATTAATGTGACAAAAATGAATGATAATATTTATATTATTAAAGATGAAGCTTATTCATCGTTCACCTGTTATGCAGATAAATAAAAAAAAGCCTACTAACATTGCTGTTTTAAGTAGGCAAATCGCCAACATGGAAAACTATTCAAAACTGGTTGTGCGGTGGCTAATCAATGGCTATTAGAATTAAAAATAGCCACTTGAGGAATTCCATCTTCTGCAATTGTTCCTCTAAACATGCCTTTGGTATTAAATTGCATAATAAAGTTGCCATTTTTATCTATTGCGATAAGGCCCCCCGTTCCACCTAGGTTGCGCACCGTATTTAAGGTATTCATACCCGCTTCAGATAATGGGATGCCTTGGTATTGAATTTGTGCGGCGACATCATAAGCAGCCACAGAACGCATAAAAACTTCACCTAGCCCCGTTGTAGAGATCGCTATTGTCTTATTATCCGCATACGTGCCTGCACCAATAATGGGTGAATCGCCAATACGGCCATAATGTTTATTGGTACTACCGCCAGTCGATGTGGCGGAAGCTAAGTTCCCTCGAGTATCAATAGCCACAGCGCCTACCGTTCCATATTTGTAATCGTACATCAGCGGATCAACAAATAAAGCGGCATTCGCGCCTTTCTCATGATCGATTTTACGGCTAATTTCTTTGACTTTATTTAACTGTTCAACGCGTTGTTCAGTCATAAAATAAGTGGGATCTACAATATCAAGCCCTTCAGACTTAGCAAATTGTTCAGCGCCAACCCCGCCCATCATCACATAAGGCGTTTTAGTCATGACCTTGTAAGCTGCCATGATGGGGTTTTTAACATTCGACATCCCCGCGACAGCACCTGCTTTCCGAGTTCGCCCATCCATAATAGAAGCATCTAATTCCACTTTATTATCTGTCGTTAAAGAGGCTCCTTTACCTGCATTATAAAGTGGTGAGTCTTCCATGACGATCACCGCTGCCTGTACGGCATCAACACTGTCGCCGCCTTGAGCAAGGATACCGTATCCCGCTTGCAAAGCTTCTGTCAGTTTTTCTTCGTGCGCTTTTTTCTGCTCAATAGTAATATGTTGCTCTGTAATATCCCCAGCCCCACCGTGGATCACTAGACGAAAGTTATTTTTTTGAGCGCTTGATGGAAATGCCAGAAGAATGGCAGATAATAAAATAGAGCCTGAAATATATTTAAATAAATTTAATTTTTTCATAGGTTATTTATTATTAACCTTATTTGATGCAATAAATTCCTATCAATTTAGGGTAAGTCATCATTACCCTAAACGAATATCTCATTTATTTTTCATCGCAAGCTATTGCAGCGTGCCTGTTTGTTCTTTCATTGGCAACACTAATTCATCTAAAACAGTCCATTTTAATTGGTTGCCATTCATCGTTTTTGGTAATTTAAAGCGTTGCTCACTCAGAGGTTTAAGTGGTTTGAATAACTCATTGCTATCGATATTACTTCCCCCTACACTGACGCTATCAAATGCCAGATATATTGGAGAGTTATTCATAACAACCAATTCATTGCCCTCTTTTCTAAAGCTTAATTTTTTTTGTGCATCTTCAAGTGTCAGATTATTTATGCTTTTAGGGCGGTAATACACTTTAAAATGCAATGCTTGAATGGCATCAAATTCGGTCGTGTCTTGACTACCTTCTGTGTTTGGTGTTGATGGCGGTATCGCTCTAAATTTTGCAATATAAACCGTTTCTCGGTCACTGGGCATTTTCGCTGTATCACCAACAAACATAACTCGCCAATCATAACGCTGGCCAGGTTCTAGTTTATGTAAAGGAGGGGTAATCATAAACGGAAAATCATCCGCTTTACCCAAGGTGTTTACCCCTGTCACTTCATCTAACTTTTCAATACTCGCTTGCACCAAATAGGGTGTTGTAGTTGTTGCATTCCGTAAACGGAATGAGACACTTTTATCCCCTTCAATAAAGGTTTTTCGCTCATAAGGAAAAACAAGGGTATCTGAACTTGCACTTTCGAAATCAGATGCAGACGATGGCATGACACCGAAGAGTAATGATAGCATGAAACCCGTTATCAAAAGACTTGCCCAGTTTTTCATCAGTAAACCTTCATTAATTTATTGAATTATTAGTATAAGCTAAATTTTTGTATAAACAGCGACTTCAACACGAGCACGGTATTTACCTGGATCAACATTATCATTTGCACAAATCGCCCATTTAATGTTGAGACTTTCATCCTTATTTGATACCGAATTCTGACCAACCGCTTGGTCACTATTATTAAATTTCATTAATTTAGTATTAGTTTCATTGCTGCATAAAAGCGTAGAATCATCGCCATCTTTGTAAGGGAGAGCGAGTAACCAAGGCGACTTACTGTTATCAAGTTCCGTTCCATCAACCTTATTGAACCACAGTTTTCTTGGGTTATTCGAATCCACACGTCCTTCACGAGGGATTGCTGTAATATAAATAGGCTTATTATCAGCCGTACAAGTATATTGGAAGCGTGATTCTCGTGTTTCTTGGTTATTACGCCCCATCACGATATCAAAAGTTGACTGTGTCACATTTTTAATTTTACAGATACGTACCACACGTATGTTGGTCTCAAATTGAAGACGCTCGGAATCCTTGGCTCCATGCGGAGTAAGTCTAGGGCCATCAGTGCGTACATATACCACTTTTTGTAATTGAAAACGTCCGGGCCGCATTGGGAAGTTGGTATATAACTCAAATTTCTCACTGATATTAAATGTGATATATTTCCGCGTCGTATCATAAGCTTGCTGATAGGCCCTTGATGGATACATACAGATATTTGCTCTGGTATAAGTATCGACTAATCCAGGAGTGGGCCTAAAAAAGGTGCCTGTATAATTACGCTCTAAATTACGCCATTGACTATTAAACTCTTCATCACTCCCGAGAATACTCACATTGTAGTTAATTGTTGGAATAATCCAAGCTTCTGCGCCTGAAGGTTTTGTTCCATCAGGAAGGTAGAAATCTAATGCAAATCCTTTTTTATTGGTACCGGGTATTGAGACAACAAATCCTGAGTTTTCTTTTTGGCAATAAGTACCACTGCTCGTTAAACCAACAAGAGCCCATTCCTGATCCCAGAAACCATGATTACCATAGGTTCCTTGAGTACTTAGGTAGGTTCTACCGGTTAAACGGGCTTCAACAAGATAGGGATCACTCGGGGCTTTCGGTATATCTAAATCCAGCAATCCATCTAAAATGATATTCATCTCCGCATGCACTTGACCAGAGGACAAGCCCATCAGTAACGTCATCACACTGAGCTTTCGATAAATTTTAGACTTAGCACTGACCATATTGCATCCTTCCATAATTTTTTATACAGCATGACATACAAGTTCTGCGATGATATGTTTATTGGCAAACGGCCGAGATTGTACGCACGGGTTGCGATTGACTAACTTTTAATGTATCTAATCCTGAGAAAGTGGCAGTACAGCGTTGGCTGTTATTACTACCCCAGCTAACATTTAGCTTACCATTTGCCGGCAACCCGCTCATAAACACTTGATTGTTATCACCAACAATTCCCGTATTTACATCTGTTACATTAAGCTCTTCTAAAACCGCCACCGCTCCAAATGGAATCGGTGTACCTGATGGCGTTTTTAAATTAATAATGGCTTGCAAACCGAGTTTGGTATCAAACTTCACCTTAACAATTGAACCCTCGGTCGGATAAATCGTTTTACTTGTTTCTTTGAGCATGACATCGTTAGGCAACGTGTTTACATCCATATTAATAATATTGGCATTGTATGGTGAGGTATAAGGATATAACGCATAACCAGAGCTATTAATCACCGTATCCTTACTTCCAACTTCAGCTCCCGCGGCTCCATCAGCTTCAATAATTGCCATACTGCTACTCACTGGCCTTCCAAGTAATACCCCACCAGAGTGAATCAATGCACCGCCACTCACGCTTGCATTCATGCTTCGATTATCTTTACTGTAACTATAACCTGCGGAAACACTTCCTTTAGAACCAGAGTAACTAGCATTCACTGAGCCTGTGTTACCCCCCCCTTTATTTTCATATCCTTGGGAAATGCCATATGACAATTTATTGTCTAAAACGCTACCATTGACCGCGAGTTGATTCGTCATTCTATGGTTATTATCTTGAGTAAACATATAGCTGCTACTCATATTTCTTGCCATTTCATGGTTCGAAAAGAGACTAAATGGGACATTGACATTAATGGAAATTTGACGGTTTTCCGGCCAAGCAGATTCACCTTTCACTCGGTCAATGCTATAACGAATCGAGTAGTTAATTTCTCTGAAACTCCCATTATAACCAAATGCAACTTGGCGTACTTCACGGTTAATATCCCAATAATCAGAAATACTTCCAGATAAGAAAATACTGCCGTATTTACCTAATGATTGAGAGATAGATGTAGTGAAGCTCGCACGTTGACGTTGATTTAACCATGGTGCGACATCATCTTTTAACCGATGGTCATAAGTATTAAAGTCAGAGAAACTAAAATACGAACGCGTCGAATAACGTAACGCCGTTAAATCTATTGAGGTTCCTGTTGTCGTCATACTTTTAGAATAACGAATACGATAAGATTGGCCGGATTTATCACCTAATGCACCATCCATATTTGCCGTTGCATGCGTTACATCCGCAGATAATGCACCAAACGAACCTAATGATATTCCCACCCCTCCAGCAACAGAGAAATAGTTTTTCGCCATCAATAAACCGCCATATAGCGTGGCATTGGTGGGTAAACCATAAATATAAGAGCCTAAGAAAAAATCTGATTCTCTGGATGTTTTTGTATAACCGCCATTAAAACGACCTACACTTGTTTCATATTTATAGCTTCCTGGACGCAACATGACAGGTAGGGATGAGTAAGCCACGGTAAATGTTTTTTCAGTTCCGTTTTCTTCCGTTACAGTAACATCGAGGTCACCCGCATTTCCTGTCGCATACACATCTTTTAATTTAAATGCACCAGGGGACACATAGGTTTGATAAACAATATAACCATTCTGCCGAATAGTGACGCGTGCATTCGATGACGCTATTCCATTAATTTCAGGGGCAAAACCACGCTGGCTACTTGGTAGCATATCTTCATTAGATGTCAGCTTTATCCCTTTGAAAGGGATACTGTCAAAAACATCACTCCCAGTAGTAATCTCCCCTACCATAAATGTAGAGCGAATAGAGTGTATTGCTCGCATCATATAGGTGTTATTAAAATTCGTTGAAGATTGGGAGCCATAATCACCACTACTACGGGAATAAGACATATTTGAGCGTAGCCGCCATGCACCTATATTTAAACCACTAGCGATAGTCGCAAAAATATTGTCTGAGTTATTGACGCCAGAATAGCCAGAATCATTACGGCTTTTATTACCACTAATAAAGTAGTTAAGGAATAGTGCTGATACACCATCATCTAATAATTTAGGATCAATATAGCCCCGTGATTTTTCCAACATAGCAATTTGAGGAATTTCAACACGTACTGTTAATTTAGACATATCCGTAATAACAGAAGCGTCTTTAATATATTCGCCAATATTTAAAATTTTAGTATTCGGCTCAAGAGCCTTTAAACTTGGAATAGCTTTAACATTGACACCCCATTCTTCTAATAAAGCAGGGGTGACAACAAGGACAACATCTCCTTGCTTATTTGGCGAAAATGTTAATAGTTTATCCCCCAAGCTATTTCTATTAACTTCAAGATCGGCATGATAATCACCGGCAGGAATGCTATTAGAACGACTAAACTGAGAAAGATCTAATTGGCTAGGATCAACCCCCAATTGGCTTTCTAACATACTAGGGTCAAAATAGTCATCACCATAAGAATATAGAGATAGACATATCAATGAAGATAATAAGCTTGTTTTAAATAATTTGTTGTCCATTTCTATAGCCTTTATTCATCTTTATATTAGTTTCACATCAACATTTAATTGGATATTAAAGTGTTATATATGTACCTAGTATTAGCTATGACCCTATTTATCCTTAACTGTTGAGTCTTTCGCTATTTCAGTTTCTTTTTTAATTAGTTGTTTTTCTGTTGTTGAACCAAAATCATTTAAAAAATACCAACTGACACTTGATGGATCTTTAATATTCTTATTTATCTCATAGCTGCTAAATGGTTTTAATAGCAATGAGTTTTGCTCTACACTCCCATCTATACTTAAACCAACCACAGTCATGTAATATGGTGTTACGTTTTGGAACTCCCACTTACCATTTTTCCTGACTAAATTAACTTTTTTATAATCCATCAATCCTGGAGCACTAATTACGTCTGGTCGGTAAATTAATTTAATAACAAATGCCGTTACAAAAACCAAACTAGGTTTATCTTTTTCTTCTGTTTTATTTATGGCAGGAATCACCCTTGCTTTTAAATAAAATATGGATTCCCTATCTTCAGGTAAAGATACAATATTATTGGGTAAAACTCTTGATGCAAATTCACTCTTTGCATCAACTCTAAATAGAGGTGGAGTCAAAATAAAATTATCAACCGCCTTACCATCAACCTCTTCTAAAACAGTAAGCTGCGCTAAAACTGGCGATGAGGTACCATTATGTATTTGTAATACTTGACTTTTATCTTTCTGTGAAAAGACAATACGACTTTGATTTAATGACACGCCATCCGCATTGACAACACATGTTACAAAAGAAGTAAAGATTACTATTAGAAATCGAAATAACATATTATTTCTCTTAATCAGAAATATAGGTCAAGGTCAGTGTCGCTTTAAAATTACCCGTGTTAACATCATCCGCACACTCTGTTGCACCCGTTTGACACATAACATAGGCATAAAAAGTTCTTGATAAAGTTGTACTCTCTATCTTAGGGAATAACTTGTTATTTTTATCGGTAATAAAATCAGGATCATCTTGTGTTGCATTATCTTTACTCGATATTCTAATCGCAAATGTTTTTCCTACATCATCCAAGAAGCCATTTTGCTCCTCTTTATAATTACCAGTTAACGTAATATAAGCTCCATCATAATTTTTAGTTTTACAGTTTAGAACCGTAACTTTAAATGGCAGCTTTAAATTACCTTTAGGAACATCATCTTTAAATTTATTCATCGGGATATTACCAAAATCCACTTCATTCGCAGATGTTCCTTCAATGTTAATATCACAGGTATTCTTAGGAATAGTAAGATTAAAGGTAAAATCATGTAAGCCATCATTTCTAGCCTGAGAATTATTAAGAATACTGCTAAATAAAAATAAGCTTCCACCGATTAAAAAACTTAAAGCTTTCATTATTTATTCCTTTTTATTATGGTTGAAGCAATGTAATATCAACCGCAGCAACTAATTCTCCAGGCGTTGGCTTACTGGCTCCGAGTTGAACAACACTAACTTCAAAATGACTTTCTAAACTTGCATTTTCCGTAACTTGAAAAGGAACAACCCCACCACCATTAATATCGACAATATTACAATTCGCCTTGCTATCATCACATTTTTTCAATACAAAAGCGGCTTTTGTATTGTTTGTTGTTGGGTAAATTTTGTTACTTGTATCTATTGAAGTTCCCGTACTCGCTGTAATTTTCATTAAATATGGAGCTGTTCCTGTTGATAAATCAAACCCAGAACAGTTATATTTTAACGAAAATGGCTTTAAAAAAGTTTTATCGTTAATATCTTCTTTTACTTCAGGAATAAAAATAGGTTGATTAAATTTAACTTCCATACTATCGACGTCAACAACGCAAGTACCTTTAATCACCTTACCAATAACCTTCATTTCAACGGCTTGAACACTCTGAATCGTATAACCAAAGGTCAGCATGGCAAATAACAGCGTACTCCCTACACTTATTAATGATTTAGTGAACTTGTCCGTGATAAACATCTTCACCTCCCAAATCATTAATAACAGTCCATTTTGCAACGCCTTTACGACCATTCGCAGGAGTGATATAACTAAATGAATCATAAGGTGAAATCATGGTATTACGTTTTTTCATACTCATATCAACCTTAACACCGTTCACGCTTAAATTACTCAATGAGATGTAATAAGGGGAGTTATTCACTACTGTTATTCCTGTAGCGCTAGACTCTATCTTTAATTGTTCATGTGCTTCTTTCGGAGAAACCGGTAATTTTCCAGGACGATAAAACAATTTAATGACATTGTTATAGCCAATATTGAGCGCTGCACCATTCACTGGCCCATTAGTCGCTGGGATCATCGTTGCGCTAAAATAAAAAATTGATTCTCTATCCGTTGGCAAATTATGTGTTTGCCCATAAATTTTAACTTCTTGAGTTTTACCGCTATCAACCTTAACCAATGGAGGAGTCACCGTAAATGGTGCATCTCCCTTTAAACCATCAGGTGATTTATTCACCATAAATTTTGCTAAGTAATTAATGTCAGTATTATTTCTAGCACCAATAGAAGCACTCTTCTCACCTTGATTATAAATAATGCGTGTCGAGTTTAATCCAACACCACCACCTGCGGAATAAGCTGAAATAGAAGTTAATGAAAACAGTAGAATTAAAAGATTTTGCTTAAAACCACCTACTTTACTTAGTCTATTTTTTTTAGTTTCTATTGTTTGCATTATCTTATCTCATATATAAAAATCTTAATAAGAGGCTTAAAATAAGCCTCTTTAACAATTAACTAAATTTATTAGTTATAAGATACAGTGAAAGTAACTGGAACTTGTAAAACGTCTGGAGCAACGCCATCTGCTTTAGTTAACAGCAGAGAAGCTTTCATTGGAATAGTTGCACCGTCGTTAGCTTTTACGCCTTCAGCTAAAGTTACCGCTGAATCCGTATTTGGCAGAATTGGAGTAGCGCCTGATTCTAATTTAACGGCTAAAGATTTAGCATCTTTGTTAGCAAATAGCTCAGGGAAACCTGTTGCTTCTTGACCTTGAGCATAAACGCTCATAGTGGTGTCAGAACCATCTTTTGAACAGTTAGTCAGAACTAAGTTAAACTCTTTAACATCACCTAAAGTATCTTTAACGCCTTTACCAGCAGCTTGATCAACTGTAAAAACACCCCAGTCAATTACTGAGCCTTTAGTTGTAGAAGTTACGTCACAAGAAGCCGCACGCAGTTGTGCTTTAAACGTTACTTCAGTTCCTTTTTTACCATCATCTGCGAGTGCAGAACCAGCTACCATTGAACTTGCTAATACTGCTAGAACTGCTAATTTTTTGTTGAATAACATTTTAAATACCTCTGTATTTATATCATGTAGTAGTGAAAGACACATTGTTGTCAATGTTCAAATTTAAATTCATTACATCCTTGTAGATCCTTTCCTAATAATGTTGAATATAAATTTGAATAAACGTTCGTTAGCCTAAAAGCTAACGTTTTGGGGTAAAAAATCCTTTTAATCCCTTTTTTGAAAATCAAATTACTAAGAGAATCTGATTATAAAAAAAGACACTAACATTTCCCTTTATGCATTGATAAGTATGCTGTAAGCAATCATGACATCTTATATATGCATCTATCTTTTAAGGGATATATCAATAAACCGATAAGACTTATCTAATGAGATAACTAAGTTCACTATTTCTATACATGAATAGCATAACTATTCTATGAATAGTATATCGACTTTCTAGCTAACATAATTAGTTAACTCATTAACTACTTTTCTGGCAAAGATAAATCCCAATAACGGAAAGACAGCTCATGTTAGGAATACCTTTTATATGTCAATGCACTAGAATCTATAAGTATTAAATCTTCCTAGAATCTTCTTTCCTAGTTTTATAGCCCAGCGTCGTAATATAATAACCATTTTAAATATGAGGAAACCTTCAAATATCTCCCCGACTGATTTCAATATTACTCAATCAATATTCCTTGTCAAAAAAACACAAATAAAGAATTACAATTAGAATTTAAAAACAAAAACAAGACAACAAACAAAATTTTCATCCAACCAAAGCTAAAGATATTTTTTTTATGCAAAAATAATTAGAGCAATTTATCTTTATAGAATAAAAAAATTTATAAATGTTTTGATCTATGTCAATTTATTTAAAGTTATTTCATTATAAATAAAACTATATACAACGACATTCTCATTAAAAAAAACCAAAATGTAGGCCACAAAAAGAATTTGAGGCGATAAAAACACTTAAATTTTAGAATATAAAACTATACGAAAAAACTTAGGTCAGAAAACTCTTAATTAACATTTAACCTAAAACATAACATTTATTTATTTTTTATAGCATAAGTTGATGTATATCAGATTACATATAATATAGAGGCTTAACTTTATCATTAATAAATCAATAGGTTAATTAACATTCACACCACAAAACTTACTTTATTCACACTCTTTCGATTTTCAAATTCTCAATATACGCGTCAGAAAAACAACACGTGGTAAGGAATAACGCTCAATCACCCAATATTCATATTTTATTATATTCCATTTCATTAGCTTATTATCACGATATAAATGGCCATGTATAAAGCCTAATACCCAATGAATACTTTGCATTTAAGCTAATACAAGTGTTTTTTCTCGTATTAGATCACGAGCTAAAATGAAACAGCGATAATGAGATTTTCACCCTCTCAAATGACAGAGTGGGTGATAAAAATGTGGTTTTACGGAAGCTCATACCCGTTACTATTTTAAAACTAACGGATTCAGGCACGCACTCGAAGATATAGATTGTTAAAAGGATGACAACAGTGGAGGGGATTGAAGAATAATGTATGGTGGTGGTACAGAAATAAATGATGTAAAAGATGAGAAGAGTCTCAGAGGAAAATAGCAAGATGAGAAAAAGTCGTATGCGCAATCATAAAAATAAGCTAAAGATGACTGAAACAAACTCATGTAAGTAAGGGTAATGCATGGGTCGTTATTGCTTTACTCGGTTGTTGTAAAATAATCAAAGAATGATGTCAAACCCAATACATCACCATAAAATAACTTTATGGAACGAGTTAATCGCATATTTCGCTGTCAATTTTAAATACCGATTGTTCAAACTCATTAAGCTAAATAAGAAAAGCAGCTTGGTTTTGGCTACAAGATGATAACCAAAACCAAACACGCTAACATTTCAATCATTTCCCTCAGAGAATGTTTCGTGAACGCTTAGAGAACACTGAATTGAAGCATTTCAATAATAGGGAAATAGACAATAGCCACAAATGATTATGGTACAACCATAACTAATGTAATGCGCCCGCTGAATTTGCCCGGTTTGACTTCGCCATGAGTGATTAATGTTGACTCAGTAAAGACAGGCGTTTCCATATTGGCCTGCATGTTATAAACCACTCCAGCTGATGCTGGTGAGCCATTTAAGGTAATATGCGATTTTAATGAACCATCGGGACGTAAATTAACGTAGTCGCCGTCCATGTTAGACATAATTTTAATCGCCATATCTTTGTTGCACATTACCGAAAACCAACTATTTTTTTGATTACCATTCAGCTCATCCGGATTTAATGCCCCGTGATCTAAGACTAACTGTTGATTATTGATATATTTAAATGCGCATTTTCCTGCTGGTGGCGGTACAATCCCACAGACACCACCAGGTAGCATCGTTGCTCCGCCTTTTTTGTCTGTTGTCGCAACAAATATACCGACACACTCTTCTGTTGTTATGGGCCCACTATGGCGAGTTTTACCACTTTTTGGAAATGCTAAACCACATTGAGATTGGGCATCCCTAATAATTGCGGCCATCGAGGTATAGTTAATAAAATTTATTGAGCAAGACCAGTCAATACGACTCGCCGTTCCCCCTTTTGAAGGGGCTGCATGTAAGTGGTTAATCGAGAAATAACACCCTCTCGCATTGCTACCTAATATCGTTTTGCACGGATTAGGCTCATAAGGAGAACTTACCTTCCAATTTTCAATCACATAATGGTAGGTATTTTCGGTTTTACTATGACTTTCAACCTCTTCTACATACGAAAAATAAGTTGATGCATAAACCATTGCTGAAGAAGAAAGTGCTAGTAATAGCCCGACTCCAAAATTAGCAATTATCTTGAACATAACTCTCTTCCCATAAAACAAGTTAGTGATAAAAATAAGGCATGACTTAGGATGTAAAATGGTTTATCTGCCTATTCGTATTGTATTAAAAATGTTGCAGCGGCCGAAAAACGACCAGGTTTAATTGATTTATTGTTGATGGCGTCTTGGCTTGCCTTTAAAAAGGTATTGAATTTCAACTCATTGCGGCCATTTTTCTCAATTAGTATTAAATCAGTATTTTCATTAAGTAATACAGGTTTCCCATCAACCGTCTCAAAGCCAATGCCTAAGCCAGGATTTGTATCACTACCATCAAGTGATAAAAAACCTGCTAACTGGTGATGTGGAGTACCAATAAATTTAACTTTTAATTTTTGCGCAATACTTAAATCACATTCAGAAATAACCAGTATTAACTCTTTCTTGGAGAACTCAAAACCACGCTCATAGATATCTAATAGCCTGATATCACCAAAATTAATTTCAACATTCTTATCTTCAGGGGCGATAGTACAAGGAGCATTCACTAAAGTGCCTTTTACTTTAAGATCATTCGCCAGAGAAAATGCGGACCAACTACTCATGAAGATAATACAGGTATAAGCTAGCCATTTTTTCAACATTACTGATACTCCACAACTAATGAACCATTAGCAATAAAGTTACCTGTAGCAAGTTCATTGTTTCCATTACGAATTAACACCGCCCACAATACTCCTGGTGAGCTAGGATTAATTAAATATTTTTTACCGAGTTCCAATTCTTGATCTGCTAATTGAAATTTCACTGCTAAATTATCAATACCAGTATTTAATCCATTAATATCGAACTTACTTTTCACGCCATTAAGCGTTAAGTACATTGCCCAGTTATTTTTGTTTTCACCACACTCAATTTGGTAATTAACCTGTCGTTTTTGCTCTTTTCCTTGAATCGACTTAACGGGTACATTACCAAAATCAACTTCGATTTCTTTACCGTTATCAATCTTGCAGGGTGGAGGTGTGATCAAATTACCTTTAATGCGTATATCTGCTTCGCCATCTTTTGCGGTCGCATGGTGAGACACAATGAATAGGCAGAGCACGGCATACACTAATTCTTTTACCTTTTGCATATATTTCGCCCTTATTGGTATTCAACTTTAAGCGTTGCATTGGCTGTAAATTTACGTGCAGGCAAATTAACACCACTTTGTTTTACCAAAACAGCAAATAATTTAGGCGGAGTATCTAAATTAAAAGGGCGTTTTTTCTTAATAGGTAAGTCTTCCGTACCCGCTTTAAACAGCACCGCTAAACCATCAACATCTGTCTTTAAAGAACGTTGGTCAAAAGTGGAAGGGGTACCATCAACAAACAACGTTAAATTCGGCTTTCCACCACCAACACAACTCACTTCATACTCTAAAGGTTGTTTATAGAGGTCGCCTTCGATACGTGTCGTCATAACATCACCAAAGTCAACCTCAATGGCGCGTCCATTATTAATTGAACAGGGTTTTGCTAAAACTTCACCTCTCACTTCCACAAATAAATACCCTGAAAAACCTAAGGTATAAGGCGTATGGAAAATAAGCCCTAGCAGTAATAACCGTGTAAAATATTTAATAGACATCATCATGTTATAACCTTATTTTCTAGGTACCACAGAGCATTGACTAGCATTACAAGTAAATTTCAAATCAACGGTGCCACCAAAGTCATTAAGATAAACCAGGGTCGGGGACATCCCAATATCGCCAGCGCTACTGCCTAATGCCATTTCTCCCTTAGGGGGAACCATAATCGGTTCAAATTTATCAACGTCGCTATTCCCTTTTTTCAATCGGGTAATAGACATAAAGAATGGAGAAGGGTTTTTCACTACATAGTTTTGGCCTTGCTTAACAATTTTTATCTCATTCTCTTGAGGAATAATTTCCATTCTTTCTTTTTTAACAATGTCTTTCGGACGATAAAAAAGTTTAATTTTTGTTTGTAAGGCAATTTGCAAAACATTAGGTTTATCGCTACGAGGAGGAATTTCTCTAACGTTCAAGTAATAGACACTTTCACGGTCTTGGGGCAACTGTGAAATAGCGGGTACCGATTGTACTTTAATCTGACTTTTCGCATCGGCTTCAATACGATGTACAGGAGGTGTCACAATGAAAGGAGAATTCACCTTCTCGTCTTTTTCATTCTCAATCCATGCTTGTGCTAAATAAGGGTTATTTTTATTTTCATTTGTTAAAACAATGCTGACAGACTTTTCTCCCTCATTATAGATAACACGAGTTCTATCCAATGCAATTGCTGAATAAGCAGATTGTACAAATAATGACGCAGTTATTGCAGTTAATATCGGTATAATTTTTGATAAATACATATTTTCACCATTGACCGTAAAATCTATTTTTCATTATTTACATGGCAACAACATAACATTTGCCATGGTTCCATCTATTTTTTCGGGTAATTGAATATGGCAGCGAGTATCGTCTCCCCAAAGAACGTCAAGTGACTCAAGAGGATTAATGCCCGCTAAGTATACAAACCCTTTATCAGATACAATCCCAACTTCCTTATTGGATTTGTTGGTGACCGATGCCCCAAAAGGAGGGTAACTATTATCAGCTAATGTAATGGTCGCTAATATTTTTTGACCTTCTATCACATTAAATTTTCGGTAACCAATGGCGCCTTCCGTTAATGTTGCATACTGAGTTGACTGTACCGCTTCTGCATTATCAGGCAATTTATCTAAATCAATTTTTAGGTTGTTACGGTTATAATCCATCACACTGGTAATAACGGCTTTACCGTATTTGTTTGTTCTTACCGGCGTAACAGAATTATGTATTGGAACACCTTCAATCCCATTGGTATCAATTAAAATACGTGAACCACCACTTACTGAGTTGTTTCTATGCAATGCTCCACCTTCAGGAGTGATTGTCATCCCTCCCTTAATTTGCATAGATAGTGCACTTTGTTCATCTTGAATATAAGTACCACTCGCATTTAATTGCGTCGCATCCCCTTCGTAAGTATACATACCTGAAGTGGTGAGCTTATCTTTATCCCATGTTCCCGCGGAAATGTTATAACTTTGCCTGTTATCAATTCGACTAAAGTAGTTAACATTATTACTGTGCGTACCTCTGGAATAAGAGCCAGAATAACTGATACTCGAATCGTTATTTTCTAATGGAATATTTAAGTTAACGTACACACCATCATCAGTCGTTTCACGGCTTTTAGTTCGATAAGCAGTCAAACTTAAACTGACGTTTTTCATCTTACCAATATCGAAATAATTAGATACCGTCATATTATATTGATTCGATGAAGGACGGTTCCAATAAGTTTGGTGTGAATAGTTTAAATACAGGTTCGTGTTATAGTCAGGAAGCGCTGTACCAAAAATAATGGTATACAACTCTTTACCGCTATCTATCGTATCGCCGTTATAACGACGATCAATAAACTGAGGCATGCTCATATAGTTTCTTTCAGAAAAGCGGTAACCAGCAAACGTAATTTGGCTATTAATTTCATCGAACTGTTTGGAGTAGGTAATGTTATAAGAGTTACCACTTAACGTACGATTATTATCAATATTGCCCATTTGCGCCCGAGAGATATTGATGTTCCCCGATAACACACCAAACGGCGCAAAGTCACGACCAAAACCAATCGCTACGTTTTGATATTCTGAAGAAGCTAATAAGCCACCATAAATTGTTGTATTATTTGTCGCCCCCCAAGATAACGAACCTAAACTAAACTCAGGGCCTTGCGTATTATGTTCGTCTTTGGTCGGTTTTCCCAAGACGAATTGATAAATAAGTTGTCCTGGGCGAGTCAAAGTCCCCAGTTTTGATGTTTCCACTTTATAGCTCGTGACACTTCCATCCTGCTCTTGAATAGTCACATCCATGGTACCGCCACCAAACGAGTTAACGTCTTGGATACGGAATGGCCCAGGACTCACTTCTGTTTGATAAATAATACGGCCATCTTGTTTAACGATAACGGTGGCGTTAGTTTTTGCTACCCCTGCTATTTCAGGTGCATAACCCTGTAAGCGAGGCGGGAACATTGATTCATCCGTTTCTAAACTCACCCCGAGATAGCGAAAACTATCAAACAAGGTTGAGGATAGATATTGTTCACCGAGAGTTAAACGAGCACTGAGTGAACGAATTGCACGGTAAGCATAGAGTTGGTTCCAAGCCCATGATTGGCTACGTTTATTGAGCTCTCCGTTTTGTGATTGCCAATCCGCTCTGAAACGCCATGGGCCGATATTGGCGCCCATAGTCCCTGTAGCAGTGATACCTGTTTGCGTTCCCTTCCCATTGCCTTTTTGCTCTTTGACCAAACGGCCTGTTGCGTTATAGTCAAGAAAAGCGCCTAAAATACCATCATCCCAACGTGTAGGGGGATCCCAGCTTGCATCTTGGTACTCCATATATGCTTGCGGTATTTTAATTTTTAACGTGTTTTTAGCTAAATCCCCCTGAAAACTCATTTCAGGGATGCTACGAATATCTAAACATTGCCCATCTTTCAGCCATTGAATTTTATTTTCCCACTCCTCTTTCAATCCTAGCAGTGGATATATTTCTGGCGTAATACAAGCCAAAGAGACTTTCTTATCGTAATTAGGATTAAAAAAAATGACTGGCTGTTCAGCAATTATTTTCGTGTTATTAACTTCAAGATCTAAAGAATAATCACCAGGGGGAACATAATTGGCATGAGAAAACTTACTGAAATCTATATTTTCAGTTCCCTCACCATCTAGAAAATCCGTATTAAAGTCGATAGCCTCTTCAGACCAAACTATCGTTGGAATTAGCATCAAAAGCATTATTTTTGTTATTACATTTAATTTCATGCTTTTCATTTAACTAACCCACTAATAAGAATAGATAAAATAAGGTCATCAACATATGGCGCAAATACGCCATATGTTGGACACATTAAGTCTTATTGATAAATGATTTTGAAGTTAGCAACAGTATCGAAACGACCTGTTGTTGCTTTGTTATTAGGATCTTCGTTACCTTTCACATAAGCTTCGAAATGCAGAGTTGTTTCTGAACCATCACCGTTATTTAGGTCATAGCCATTACCAGTACCTGGGAATGGTTTACCGAACTCAACGATTTTGCTTCCACCATCAGTGATAACAATACCCGCGTTCTGTACTTTACCTAAACCAAGTAATTCACCGGTAAAGCCTGTGAAACCAGAAATTGTTCCACCCGTAAAGGTGATTTTTGCGTTTTTGTACGTTTCAGTTGAGCAATTTTTCAGCACGATATCAAATGGACGGCTATCTGAACGGAACTTACCAGATGTTAATTCGTGCAATGCGATTTCACCAAAACGAACAGTTTGATTCAGGTTATCATCATCAATTGAACAAGGTACATCATTGATGAAACCAGTGAATTGAATTTTACCTTGTGAGCTTTCAACTGGAGCAGGATCATCTGCCATCGCAGTCATAGAAACACCCATAGTTAAACCTAATGCCAAACTTACCGCTAATTTATTAAATTTCATAAAGATTTCCTTTAGATATGTAGGAAGTAGCATTCTCTATCCCGATAAACTCTAAAGAAATGAACCCATAAGCGCATTTTCGATTAGAATTAGCATTAGTGAAAATTTCCTTATTCCACTAGAACCTTTTAGGAAGAGATTTTTTTAAAATAAATAAATTAATTCATTTAATTTATTTTTATAAAAAGAAAAAATTGAAATATTCAATTTGTTACTTTAAACATGGAATATTTAATGAGGTAAAATCCTTTTTTCTCCAACCTTTTTCAACGTTGAAGTAAATAATCAATATATATTCCACAAAACTCAAACAGAACTGGATTACCCATACTTTGATGACCCATATTTTCTATAGACAATCCTACACACACGATATTTTTTGTCAAAATTAACCGGAATACGAAACACAGGCAGTCAATTATGTTGTTATTTTCTTATTTTCAGTTTCCAACCCTTAAAAAAGGCAGCGCCAACTCCTAAAAGTAGTAATAATTAGAAAAATATATATAAAAATGTAAGTTTGTATTTATAAAAACTTAATAATTTTTTCTAAAAAGAAAGTCGTTTTTTTATAAGGAGACACGCAGTAACAGCAAAAAAACAATGGCATCAATAGATTAAGAACAAAAAATAAGAATTAAAAAATAAAAAAAACAATAAAAACAAAATAAAAATCTATAGAGAAAAATTTAGATAAGAAAACTCCCAATTGAAATGTGTTACTGAAGGTTACTTTTTAAATTTAAAGTTACATTTTAATTGTTATTATTTTGTATTGGTTTTGTTTTTATCGTGATAATAAATTACTTATTGCACCAGAGTATAATGGTGCCATTTATAACCCTATTTCACTCACTTTTAGTAACATGCTTAAAATACAATATTAACGTATATTGTGAGGTGTGATTTATTTATTTGAATATTAAATGGTTGTGATTTTTTCCTAATACGCTTTTTTCTAAGCCTCACTTTTTATTCATTCTCATTTCAGTCTCTATGTATCATAAAGTTATGGTAAACTTGTCTTCACTATCATTGGGATTTTTGCTGTGGGGTCAACGACCATGAAAATAATGAGTGAGGATAAGCTGCTAGTGATGGCCGAAAGAATTTGCCAATCAAGAGGTGTTAGGCTAACGCCTCAGCGGGAAACCGTTCTACGGCTAATAGCGCAACAACACGGTGCAATAAGTGCTTATGACCTGCTCGATTTGCTGCGTGAAGTCGAGCCTCAAGCCAAGCCACCAACAGTCTATCGTGCGCTTGAATTTTTAATGGAACAGAGCTTTATTCATAAAATCGAATCGACAAATAGCTATGTTATCTGCCATCACTTTGACAATCCTAGCCATATCTCAGTCATGTTGATTTGTGATCATTGCGGTGGCGTAGCAGAAAGTGATTGCGGAACCATAGAAGCTGCTATTTTAGATTTAGCTAATCAAAATCAATTTCAACTCCGTCATACCGTCGTTGAGAACCATGGTTTATGCCGAGTATGCAGTGAGTTAGCTAGCTGTAAAGACCATGAGCATTGTCATCACGACCATGAACAACCTATTAAGACAAAGAAAAAGTAATCACTAAGACAATAAAATAGACAAAACACACTATAGTAGAGCGTAATATTTTATTTTATGTCTCTTAATAAGTCGGGTGCACAGATAAACTCACTAATGAGTAAAAGAAAGGTATCGCAGGCAGACTCCTAAAATAGATACATAGTAAATCTGCCAGCAATATTTTTGAGGGTATTTTATGGCGCTAACATTAGCACCAGTCACCATTACGGATCACGCCAACCGCTAGCCCTTCAATTGTAAAATTCTGCTGACGCAGATCAACAATAATCGGAGCAAATTCTGCATTTTCAGCGATTAACTCAACACGGTTACCTTGCTGCTTAAAGCGTTTCACAGTCACTTCATCTTCAATACGTGCGACAACCACTTGCCCATTGCGGACATCTTGTGTTTTATGCACAGCTAAAAGGTCGCCATCCATAATCCCAATGTCCTTCATTGACATACCATTAACACGTAATAAAAAATCAGCATGGGGCTTAAATAGAGCAGGATCCACTTGATAATGACTTTCAATGTGCTCTTGAGCCAATAGAGGTTCGCCAGCAGCAACACGTCCAATCAAAGGAAGCCCCTGAACTTCAGCATCATTTTCTTCTTCAAGTAGTAAACGGATACCACGAGAAGCCCCTGAAACAATCTCAATGACCCCTTTACGTGCCAAGGCTTTAAGGTGCTCTTCTGCCGCATTAGGCGAACGAAAACCAAGGCTTGCTGCTATTTCAGCGCGTGTAGGTGGCATACCCGTCTGAGCAATGTGATCGCGCACCAGATCATAAACCTGCTGTTGTCTAGCCGTCAGTGCTTTCATCTCGTTCCCCTGTTTGTTTATACAGTCAGACTGTGAGTATATACAGGTAAATGAAGTTTTGAAACACTTAAATCACTGAAGTGCCATATTTGTTGAAAGCTCATCAAGGATTTATCGATTTGCGACAACTTCGACATTAGCCAGCAAAATAGTGTTGCCATAAAACGGTTGCCCAAATAACCAATGCGAGTCCAATGGTCACAAACACCGCGGCAGAACCGATATCTTTAGCTCGACCAGACAATTCATGATATTCACTGCCCACGCGATCAACCACCGCTTCAATTGCACTATTCAGTAATTCAACAATCGCCACCAGCACAACGGAACTGATCAACAATAATCGATCGATATAACTCACATCCAACCACAGCGCGATAATGACGGCAATCAATGCCGCAACAGATTCCTGCCGAAAGGCCGCTTCATTAATCCAAGCCGCCTTTAATCCTTTAAGGGAATACCCCGCAGCCTTTATTACACGAGTCAATCCCTTAGTTTGGTTCGCCATATTTATTCCTCAAAATTACAAACAATAATCATTTTTTGCGGTCAAAGTTAATCATTTGCCAGTTGATTTCTGGTATGCTTGCGAAGCATTGTTAACAAGAGGCTATAATCATTTATGTCACTATGGCGTAAAATATATTACAACACGTTGAATTTACCACTTAAATTACTGGTAAAGAGTAAACTCGTTCCAACAGACCCGATATCAGAACTGGAATTGGACACCAGCCGGCCCACGTTATACGTGTTGCCTTATCATTCCAAGTCTGACCTTTTAACATTACGTCACCAATGCTTATCGATCGGTCTACCTGACCCGTTGGTCGATAATGACATTAATGGCACTAAATTACCGGCCTATGTCTTCATTGATGATGGTCCGAGAGTCTTTCGCTACTACTCACCGAACCCACGTAAAGAGTCAGTAAGAATATTCCATGCATACCTAGACTTGCATCGTAGTAATCCGAATCTCGATATTCAAATGCTACCTGCATCCGTGATGTTTGGTCGTGCACCTGGACGAGAAGGCCATACACCGGCTCCCCCCTTACGCTTACTCAACGGTATCCAAAAATTCTTTGCCGTGATTTGGCTTGGGCGAGATAGTTTTGTCCGTTTTTCGCCAACCGTATCCATGGGAGTGATGGCGCAAGAGCATGGTACCGATACGATTATTGCGAATAAACTAGCACGTGTTGCCCGTATCCATTATTCACGTCAACGCCTCGCGGCGGTTGGTCCGAAACTGCCTGCCCGCCAAGATCTTTTCAATAAGCTATTAACCTCAAAAGCGATTGAAAAAGCGGTTGAAGATGAAGCGCGTAGTAAAAAAATCCCACTGAAGAAAGCACAGCAAAATGCCGTCAATATGATGGAAGAAATTGCGGCTAACTTCTCTTATGAAGCAATACGCTTGACGGATAGAGTATTAGGCTGGACTTGGAACCGTTTATATCAAGGGATCAATGTTCAGCATGCGGAACGCGTTCGTCAGTTAGCGCAAGATGGCCATGAAATTGTGTATGTGCCATCACATCGTAGTCATATGGATTACTTATTGCTTTCTTATGTTCTGTATCATCAAGGGTTGGTTCCCCCTCATATCGCGGCAGGTATCAACTTAAACTTTTGGCCAGCAGGTCCAATTTTCCGCCATTTAGGCGCTTTCTTTATACGCCGTACGTTTAAAGGAAACAAACTTTATTCGACCGTATTTCGTGAATATCTCAGTGAGCTGTTTGCACGGGGTTATTCCATTGAATACTTTGTTGAAGGTGGACGCTCTCGCACAGGTCGCTTGTTGCAACCCAAAACAGGCACACTGTCGATGACACTACAGGCCATGCTACGTGGTGACTCTCGCCCTATTACTATCGTACCGATTTATATTGGTTATGAACATGTTATGGAGGTGGGGACCTATGCAAAAGAGCTACGAGGTGCTGAAAAGGAGAAGGAAGGCTTCTTTTCGATGGTACGAGGCCTGCGTAAATTACGTAATTTAGGTCAAGGCTACGTTAATTTTGGCCAGCCGATTTCGTTAACACAGTATTTAACGAAACATGTGCCTCATTGGCGTGATTCTATCGATCCTATTGAGCCTCAAAGACCAAGTTGGTTAAACCCTGTTGTGAGTGGTTTGGCCGATAATATTATGGTGAATATCAATAACGCAGCGGCTGCCAATGCGATTAACCTTTGTTCAACGGCACTACTGGCTTCACGTCAACGCTCTCTAACGCGTGAACAACTGATTGAGCAAGTCGAATGTTACCTGCAATTATTACGTAATGTTCCTTATACTGCGGATACAACGACACCCAATAAAACCGCCGAGCAATTGTTAGAACATGCTTTGCAGATGGATAAATTTGAAGTCGAAAAAGATAGCATGGGGGATATTATTATTCTGCCTCGTGAAAATGCTGTTTTAATGACCTATTATCGCAATAATATCCATCACCTTTTGGTCTTACCATCACTGATATCAAGTATTGTGCTACACCATGAGCGCATCAGTCGCCAAGATATCCACTATCAGGTTGGGCAAATTTACCCGTTCCTCAAAGCGGAACTATTTATGCGCTTTGATAACGAATCTTTGATAGAGGTCGTTGATACTTTAATTGATGAACTCAACCATCAACAGTTGGTATGCGTGAAAGAAGACGGCGTCGTGGTACTCAATCCTCGTCGTATTCGACCGTTGCAGCTACTTGCCGCAGGTGTCCGCGAGACATTACAACGCTATGCGATTACGCTTTCTCTACTCAATGCGAGCCCTGAAATTAGCCGTAATACCTTAGAGAAAGAAAGCCGCATGCTTGCTCAGCGACTTTCTGTGCTGCATGGCATTAATGCACCGGAGTTCTTTGACAAAGCTGTCTTTTCAACTTTAGTGGAAACACTCCGAGAAGAAGGCTATATCGATAACGATGAAAACGACATTTTTACGGCCAACGCGAAAAAACTGTATTCTGTTATTTCACGTTTAATGTCGCCAGAAATACGTTTAACTATCGAAAGCGTCAGCCAGCCAGAAGAGCGTTCTGCTGAGAAAGAACCCGCAAAAGAAGATTAGTTAGTTTACTCTACAACCCTAAACTAAGGGGGAATGTGTCTAACATTCCCCCTTATTTGTATCCATCCCGTCAGCTATACCGACTTAGCCCAAAATCACATACCACTTCATCAAGACCCACTTAAATAGGAATATGTCACTTGTTGAAGGTGCTGACGATAAGCGTTCTTACCGTTTCTGAATGAGTGCCTATTATTTTAAGGTTCAATATTCCTGACAGAAAACGAATTCAACATATCGCGACGTGATTTTGAATTAATAGAAGAAAACGTCAATCACCTAAAGAAACATTGGCTAAGAGGTTGTGAATTGATGAGTGCAAATGAACATAGCCAATAATACGCGGCTTGGAATATGACGAGTATAAAAAAGTGATCTTAATTGATAATACATTCCCCTTCCTTAATTCATCCCACCGTTTCTGACTTCCTATTTAATCCAAACAAGTACGTTCTCATTATTAGCCTGAATATATACATTACACGTCAAAACGAGATAGCAATATTGAGTCAGATTTTAATATCCACAAACCAAATAAAACACAGACTTATATAGCAATCAATTATAGATATACAACTCAATATCTGCCTATCGCACTTTATTATTGGTGTTTAGCACTCTGGAGCGTTCAGCTATCGTTATTGTTGAAATAACCTAATAACTGATCTCTCTAAGTAAGGTAATTAGCATTTATTACCCAGCTATCAGCAATGGAAATACCTTCCTAAAGGAAGGAATAAAAGGAATAGATCAATGATTTTTGGTATTAACCATCACAGTATCAAATCATCTCAGAGGCACTTATTACTTCCCGTTTTACTGTCCGTCTCCATCATGCCCGCAGCGACAGTATTTGCGACGGACTTTGTGGGTGAGGTGGAAGTGAAACCTTACTATTTGCGAGCAGGAGAGACCGTTTACAGCGTGGCTCATCAGTATGATCTGACCGTGGAGGAACTGAAAACCCTGAATCAAATGCGTCAGTTTCCCCGCGCTTTTGAACAGCTATCGGCAGGAGATGAAATTGATGTTCCAAGCACACACGCAATAAAGGCCGCTAACAAAAAAGCGACAACAAAAGAGCAGGCTGACCAACAAGATCATGAAATACAGAACTGGTTGTCTCGTACTGCTCCCGACTTTTTTGAGTCTATGAACACACAAAGTCCTAACGAGTATCTTTCCAGACAAGCCAAAAATATGGCCGTTACCAAAGCCTCATCAACCATGGAAAACTGGCTGAATCAGTATGGCACTGCACAGATTGGTGTGCAGCCGGGAGACAAACTGTCACAGAGCACCCTATCTGCTGACATGCTGCTCCCCCTGTATCAAAACCCGGATTGGCTCGTCTTCACCCAGTTCGGTGGGCGAAACCTTGATGAGCGCACCACGCTAAACTTAGGGGGGGGAGTTCGTCGATTCAATGACCAATGGATGTATGGTGTAAACACCTTTTATGACATCGATATTACCGGTAATAACCGTCGAGCCGGTATCGGGGGGAGTTGTCGTCCGATTACCTACGTTTCTCTGCTAATGGTTATCTACGACTCAGCAACTGGCATCAGTCACGGGATTTTGACGACTATGATGAACGACCAGCCAATGGGTTTGATATGACCGCCAGTGGCTGGTTACCGTCTTATCCACAGCTTGGCGGCAAACTGAAATATGAACAATATTTCGGGGATGAAGTGGCGCTAAAAGATAAGGATACGCGTAGTCAGGCTCCAAAAGCGATCACGGTGGGAGTGAACTATACCCCTTTCCCATTGGTCACCCTCGGCGCTGACTGGCGTAAAGGAAACGGGAGCGATGAACTTCAGCTGCAAGCAAAACTGACCTATTCATTAGGCGTGCCTTGGAAAGATCAAGTGTCATCTGCCGCAGTAGCGAATCTACGCACGCTCTCAGGCAACCGTATGGCACTGGTAGAGCGCAATAACAACATCGTGCTCGAATACCGTAAACAGGAACTTATCAGTCTGATACTGCCACAGGTCATCCGTGGCCGTGGCGCTAGCCAGCAGTTAGTCAACGCCATTCTGAACGCAAAATACGGCGCTGAACGCGTGGAATGGGGAATGCTTAGCGCATTCTCATCCAAAGGCGGGAAAGTGCAGTCTGCTGGCAAAAGTCTGACTGCTTGGCAGATACGCCTACCAGCTTGGCAAGCGGGGTCAACGAATACCTATACCCTGAGTGCCAGCGCATGGGATGGAAAGGGAAATGCGTCAAAACCGGTCTATGTCACGATCATCGTGGACGCTGGGCTTTCTAACCGCTACTCACGTCTAACAGTGGGGTCAGATTCACTGAATATCGCTCAATCCGAAATATTGACTCTGACGATGCGAGATGAACAAAACGCACCGGTAACGGGGCTAGCTTCTTCTATTCAGTTGCCATTTACCTTCAAAACAAAGAAAGATGGGCCATCCCTGTCGCCTTCGCAAAGTGGTATTAAGTTGGCGGCATTGAAAGAAACGGCTCCCGGTGTTTACACCACCACCATAACAGCTGGAAAGCTTCCCGGCACTCTTACCCTGACCCCACAGGTAGATGGTATCAGTATCGCGTCGACGACAGTAGAAGTGATGGCAGCCCCCGTGGGGATACAGATATTTCGAAACGGTACCGCCATGACAGGGCATCCTGTGGTTGGTGATGTCCTGACTGCCACCCCAGACTGCCAAGATAACTGTATTTTGCCAACCGCGTGGCAGTGGGAAGTAGAGACAACTCAAGGGTCAGGACAGTATCAACCTATAAGTGGCGCGACAGCCATTACGTATACCGTCACGACAGAGATGCAAAAGCGCAGACTGCGAGTAACGGCACAATAAATACGCCCATCGGGCATTTAAAAATATGAGGTAACAATCAGATGAACAAAAATCAGCAACCAAACCTAATAGCAGGCAAAGGCAAACTCGCTCTCCTGATAACGGGTGCAGTTCTGAGCATGGCTGTCAGTACGCCTGTACTCGCAGCCTCCACGACTACTCCTGTCTCGGTGACCTCCCCCGCGACAAAATCGGTTATCGGTCATGCGCCAGTTCTGAAAACAGATGGGCAAATCAAAGCCAATGACAAAAACGGTGACAATGTTTTAGGAGAAAATGACACTTTGGAGGCTTCAGGCTTTGCGTTCGACGATGCAGATGGCGATAAAGTCACCATTAGCTATGAGTGGCTTGCAGACGGAACAACGATTCCAAGCGAGACCAGTGACAAGCTAATACTGACAAATAAGTTGCTGGGGAAAACTATCACAGTCAAAGCAATTGCGCACACTGATCCAAATGCTACCGATCCCGCAGAGAGCAAACCCGTGGGAGCGAAAACCTACCTAGATATTAAAGGAACCAAGCTACCGGACGGTAGCGGAATTACAACAGTGAATGGTAGTGTCGTGAAAGCCGTGACCATCTCCGGTCTCACTTCAGGAAAACCAGAGGTTGGTAAAAAGCTGACAGCAGATGTTACCTGTCATGGCACTTGTGACAGTAGCAAATTGACTTACCAGTGGCAGATTGAGAATGCGGCGGGTTCAGGCTTATACAGTAATATTCCGAGCGCAACCACGAAAGAGTACACCGTTAAGGGTACTGACCAGAAACGAAAAATTCAAGTTATCGTCTCTAACAAATAATCAGTATGAGCCGCGGCGGGTTGCTCCCGTTGCGGTCATTTTTATCACAAACGACGACACTAGAAGAGGATATTCATGAAATGGCTAAGAGGACAAAAATCAACCATCTTATTTGTCTGGTAACACTAGCAATAGGACTGATCATCGGAGGAAGTGTGTCCGCTTCTGTGAGCGAGGTTAATACAAGAACAGCTCCCGTTATAGGGCACGCACCCGTCGTGAGTGATGTGACATTTGATCAGATGACACCAGCCGTCCATGATACCGTCACGGCCACTCCAACGATAACAGATGAGGATCATGACACGCCAGTGACATCACTTTATCAGTGGCAACTGGATGGTAAAGATATTCCAAAGGCCACAGAAAATAGCTATCGACTGGTGCCCGGAGATGGCAACGGGAAAAAACTGACCATCATGGTCACACCGCAAACCGATCCTGCAATCACGGAACCAGCAACTGGCATAGCATTCACTTCATCCCCTATCATCACCCAAGGGCTGGCACCTGAGGCCGTCGCAGTGAAAATTTATGGCAAACCAGAAGTAGGACAATTGCTGACTGGATCTTATCTCTACCATGATAGTGATACCCCAAAAGACCTTGAAGATACCTCAAGCAGCGGTACCCAATTCGAGTGGATTTGTTCCCGTAGCAGTAGTAAAAAAACACTAGCAACAGCTAAGACTTATACCCTACAAGATGCAGATGTCGGGTGTGAAATTTCTTTTAACGTCACCCCTCGTTCAATCAGTGGGATACCGAATACCGGTGCGCAAGCTCAGTCAAAGGCGCTCAATGTGATTAAAGCAGTACCACCACCGGAAATTCGGCTATTTAACGGCAACCAGATAGGGGATCGTTCCGGCCCTGGATACAATATAGAGATAAATTATGTGAACCCTGGTTATGGGGCTCTTAAGGCAATAGTATTTCAAGAGCATAAAGGAGGTTCAGAGAAAAATTATCCTTTAGATGAGGTTAAAGTTGGCGAACTCACTAACAGTCATTCACTTGTTACTGATTCTGGAAGCGCTATAAAGTTTGGAAAAAATGCACGAAGTAGTACAGGGGCTATAATTTCTGTTTATGCCACCCTTCATTTTCAAAATGGAAAAAGATTACAAGGCAGTTCGGGTTATATAACACTGGAGTAGCCAAGCAGCATCGTTAATTTAATTAGCAATCTGAGGGGTAATGTAAGTCGCATTACCCCTTTGACTAATTAAAAACTGGTTTACCAGTAACTGACTAAAATCCCGACAAATAAGATAAAACCCACATAATTATTATTCATAAAGGCTTTAAAACAGGGAGCGCGCTCTCTATTGACCATCAGTTTTTGCTGATAAACAAACAATAACGCAGCCAGTAATAACGAAATATAATAAGTGACGCCTAAATTGGCGAGTAGCCCAATCGCCACCAGCAAGCCAATCATCACCACTTGTAAGATACCGATGATCAATTTGTCATACTGACCAAATAAAATAGCCGTCGATTTCACACCAATTTTTAAGTCGTCATTGCGATCCACCATCGCATACTGGGTGTCATAAATCACCGACCATAAAATATTGACAAGAAACAGCAGCCAGCAAACCAGTGGTAATGATTCACTCACCGCAGAGAATCCCATCGGAATAGACCAACCAAATGCGGCCCCTAAAACGACTTGAGGTAAATGGCTAACACGTTTTACAAAAGGGTAAACCCATGCCAACGCTAATCCAGCAATAGAAAGCCAAATAGTCATAGCATTCAATGTCAGAACGAGCAAGAACGATAACCCGACAAGGCCAGCAAACAACATTTTGGCTTCTTTTTCGGTCACATCACCACTAGGTAATGGGCGATGTTTCGTGCGTTCAACATGTCCGTCAAAATGGCGATCAGCAAAGTCATTAATCACACACCCTGCTGCCCGCATCAAAAACACGCCAGCGGTGAACACAATCAGAATATGTAAACTAGGTATACTTTGAGCTGCAATCCATAGTGCCCAATAGGTTGGCCATAACAACAGTAATGAACCAATGGGCCTATCAATACGCATCAAACGGCTGTAGGCATGCCATTTACTTAGCGCCATACTTCCCTCCATTTGTCGTGCTCCTTTATTTTTTATCTTTTATATGCAGGTGATTCAGGTAAAAATAGTTCGGTTAATAATAACGGTTTTTCTGATAATCTTAATAGGGAGCGCCGGATCCATCGTAAATTTTGCTGCCCTATATGGATATAATCACGAGTAAGATTATCATGACTGAAAAGATAACGCCCTAATGGAACGGCACCAATGTCAATCAATTGACGATCTTCTCCGGTCAATGTTTCTTGAGGAATCAGGGTTCGCCCAAGCAACCACGGGATATTATCCCCATACATAATGACCTCTCGTAACCAATAATATTCACTGGGAGGCAAACACTGGACTTCTTCTTCACTTAAAGCTTCTTTGGTCACATAACGTTGTGTATAAGGCACGACGGTGACACGTTGGCAGTGCTGCTCTAAGCGCTTTGTCATTGACCCGAGTTCATATAACCAGTCTAAAATATTTTCAGGAACAAGGTTATCCGTTTCTGACAGCCAAGTTATCGGGTGAGAGGTAAAAAGCGTTTCATCCATTACTCATAATTCCACCACTAAAATATGTGGTTGTGCATCATATTGGTTCATACTATGAAGGATATCACGTTGTTTTGCTGTAAGGTTAAAGTTAGCTAACAAATTAGTTAAAAACTCACAAATTAAACATGAATTGTGAAAATTTTTTGAAATAATTTTTAATAACTAATGAGTTATCAACAATAAAAGAATTATTAATATTGAAATGACTAAACCGCAATAGCCTGCTAACTTAGCAGGCTATCACTGATAGGTTAATTAACGCCATGCTTTATAACGATTAATTAATCCATTTGTTGAACTATCGTGGCTACTGACATCATCGGTACTTTCTAGCTCTGGCAAAATACGGCTTGCCAGTTGTTTACCCAGCTCGACACCCCATTGGTCGAACGTGAAGATATTGAGGATCGCCCCTTGAGTAAAGATCTTATGTTCATACATTGCAATTAATGCACCCAATGAATAAGGCGTTATCTCTTTGAGTAAAATCGAGTTAGTTGGACGGTTGCCTTCAAACACTTTATAAGGCGCAACATATTCCATATCCGCTGGGTTTTTACCTTGTGCTGCGAATTCCGCATCAACCACTTCACGAGTCTTACCAAATGCTAGGGCCTCGGTTTGAGCGAAGAAGTTAGACAGCAGTTTATCGTGATGATCACCTAATGGATTGTGCGTTACCGCCGGGGCGATAAAGTCACAAGGGATCATTTTCGTTCCTTGGTGAATTAATTGATAAAATGCATGTTGCCCATTAGTCCCCGGTTCACCCCAAATAATCGGGCCAGTCTGATAAGAGACTTTATTGCCATTGCGGTCAATATACTTACCATTCGATTCCATATTGCCTTGCTGGAAGTAAGCGGCAAAACGATGCATATATTGATCATATGGCAGAATCGCTTCAGTTTCCGACTCAAAAAAGTTGTTATACCAAATGCCAATAAGCCCAAGTAGCACAGGAATGTTATTTTCAAAGGCGGTTTGAGTGAAATGTTTATCCATCGCATGCGCACCTTCAAGGAGTTGCACAAAATTATCATAACCTACGGATAAAATGATGGATAACCCAATTGCAGACCATAGAGAATAACGACCACCAACCCAATCCCAGAACTCAAACATATTGGCTGTATCAATACCAAACTTAGCAACTTGCTCACCATTCGTTGATAGCGCAACAAAGTGCTTAGCCACATGCTGTTCATCTTTTGCTTGTGCAAGTAGCCAGTCACGCGCGGAATGCGCATTGGTCATGGTTTCTTGAGTCGTAAATGTTTTCGACGCGATAAGAAAGAGTGTTGTCTCTGGATTCAATGTTTTCAACGTTTCAGCTATCTGAGTCCCATCAACATTGGAAACGAAGTGCATATTGAGATGGTTTTTATAAGGTCGTAGTGCCTCTGTCACCATAAATGGGCCAAGATCAGAACCACCAATACCAATATTCACGACATCCGTAATTGCTTTCCCTGTATACCCTTTCCAGTCACCCTTAATGATACGCTCACTGAATTGATGCATCTTTTCTAATACTGCATTGACATCCGGCATCACATCTTTGCCATCAACATAGATAGGCGTGTTGTCGCGGTTGCGTAACGCAATATGTAAAACGGCACGGTCTTCCGTACGGTTAATTTTTTCGCCGCTGAACATACTTTCAATCGCACTTTTCAGCGCTGTCTCTTCCGCCAGCGCTAATAATTTGTCCAGGGTCTCTTCAGTAATTCGGTTTTTGGAGTAGTCCACCAAAATTTGGTCGCCGAATGTCGCGGAAAATTTATGAAAGCGATCATTATCTTGTTTGAACAGGTCACGCATATGAGTCTCTTTCATTTGCGAAAAATGTTGCTCTAGCGCCCGCCATGCTGCCGTCTGGCTTGGATTAATACTCTTCATGGATAACACTCTCCAAAAGATTTGAAATAAAAGTCAATTGTAACTCGCCGAGACATCTCGACCTATCAGTTTCCTGTGATCTAATCATCCTAATGATATTGGTCAATTTTTTACAATTTTTCCAGAGCTTATTACAGCCATCGAGAAAAGCGATAATCAATTAGCCATCATTAGAATTACTGATTTGTATCGATTCTTCATTGACGCCATCGAGCTAACCCGATATTTCTATATAAAAAATAGATTGCCAAAAGGGATTGATACCATGAATGCAGTAGCGTCTTTATCAGAAAGTACCCCGTTCGTTATCGCTAAATTTGGTGGAACGAGTGTCGCCAATTTTGAAGCGATGAACAAAAGTGCTGATATTGTTCTTTCAAATAATCATGTCCGTGTTGTGGTTCTTTCTGCCTCAGCAGGGATCACGAATTTATTGATTGAACTTGCCGAAGGTTGCGACACTGATAAACGTAATGAGCTACTGCAAAAGGTCAAAGACATTCAATACGCAATTATTGATAAGTTACAGCATGCTGACGTTATTCGCGAAGAAATTAATCGTTTACTGGATAATATCGCCCATTTAGCGGATTCCGCTTCACTTGCAACATCAGACGCCTTAACGGATGAAATGGTCAGTCATGGTGAATTAATGTCAACGCTACTGTTTGTTGAAGTGATCCGTCAGCGTGGTACCGATTCACAATGGTTCGATGTCCGCAAAGTCATGAAAACCAATGCAAACTTTGGCCGTGCAGAACCTGATTTACAGCAGTTAAAAGAGGCTGCGCGTCAACAATTGCTGCCGCGTTTACAAAATACAGTATTCATCACCCAAGGTTTTATTGGTCAAGACAGCAAAGGCCGTACCACTACCCTTGGCCGTGGTGGAAGTGATTATACTGCGGCTTTACTCGCTGAGGTTCTCGACCTATCTCGCGTTGATATTTGGACCGATGTACCGGGTATCTACACGACCGATCCCCGTGTCGTACCGGCTGCTCAACGTATTGATGAAATTGCTTTTGATGAAGCGGCTGAAATGGCCACTTTTGGGGCAAAAATTCTACATCCCGCGACCTTATTGCCAGCAGTACGTGCAGGCATCCCTGTGTTCGTTGGCTCGAGCAAAGACCCGGATGCAGGGGGGACATTAGTCTGCGATAAAACAGCGAATGCTCCACAATTTAGAGCATTAGCTTTACGCCGCAAACAAACATTACTGACATTGCATAGTTTGAAAATGCTCCACGCACGCGGCTTCTTAGCTGAGATATTCACGATTTTATTGCGTCACAATATTTCTGTTGATTTGATCACCACGTCAGAAGTGAGCGTCGCGTTAACACTCGATACGACAGGCTCAACAGGCACTAATGGGAGCTTACTCACGAACGCACTGATGACCGAACTTTCGACCTTGTGTCGCGTTGAAGTGGAAGAAAATCTCGCGTTAGTTGCGATTATTGGTAATGAGTTATCTCAAGTGAATGGACTGGGTAAACAAATTTTTGGGGCTTTAGAATCATTTAATATTCGCATGATCAGCTACGGGGCTAGCAGCCACAATATTTGCTTACTTGTACCGGGTAACGATGCGGAAGAAATCGTGCGGACTTTACACTCAAATCTGTTCGAATAAGCCATTATTTTATTTTTAACAAGAGGGTCATCACCCAATGACCCTTTTGTTATATCCATCACCGCTTATTCATTATTAATTGAACGTTATCACTGTATTTTAGCATTGATGCTTTCGCTTCTTTATTTTCCTGTAATAGCTGTAAGTTTTTGATCGCAACGGCATTACCTGATTGTGCCGCGCGTTCAAACCACCTCATCGCACGGAAAATATTTTTCTCGCCGCCTAGCCCTCGCGCATACATTACTGCAAGGTTATTTTGAGCCTCACTGATATCTTTAAATGCGGATTGCTGCAAAAGCTCTCGTGCCTTTTGGACGTTTTGTTGTACGCCTGTGCCCGTCAAATAAAAAAGCGCTAACTGGTTTTTTGATTGAATATTATTCTGTTCGGAGGCCAATAACCAACTCACGATCTTTTGACTGTCAACTTTAGGTAACTGTCCTTCCAGATACCATTCCGCTAATTTAACTTGAGCCTCGGGAATATCATCATCGGCCATACTCATATACCATTCAATGGCCTTTCCATGATCGGCTGTTACACCACCTAAGCCTTGCTCATAAAATTCAGCCACTTTCATTGCAGCCGCAACAGAACCATTTTCAGCACCTTGCTGATACCAATCGAACGCACTCGGCAGATCTTTACCTATTCCATCCCCTGATTCATAACCTCGCCCCATGGCAAATTGCGCGTCAGCATTTCCCTGTAATGCGGCACGTTTGTACCAATAGATAGCTTGATAATGGTTTTTCTCAATTAAGCGATGACCTTCGTAGTAAAAGTCGCCCATATTGGTTTGTGCTGTTGCTGAGCCCATATTTGCCGCTTGGCGATACAAGTTGATGGCCCGTTCTTCATCCTTTTCAACGCCTTCACCGTTTTCATATAACACAGCCAGATTATTCACTGCGGAAGCTACGCCTTGCTGCGCACTCTCCTCATACCATTCTCGGGCTTTTTGATAATCAACATCTCCGCCTAATCCATCATGGTAGAACATGCCTAGCGCAAATTGCCCATAGGCTTGCCCCTGCTCCGCGGCTTCTGAATACCATGCTTTCGCTTGCTGGTAATCTTGTTTTACGCCATAGCCACGCTCATATAAAAATCCTAGGCCATACTGGCAATAGGCATCGCCTTTTTCAGCCCCTTTACGATACCAACGAGCAGCCTCTGCATATTTTTCCTGATTTTGTGCTAATAGCCCCAAATAATAATCGCCATCGGTATTACCCAGTTTGGCGGCTTTTTTAAACCAAATAGCCGCCTGCTGACTGTCCGCAGGTAAATAGTCCGTACCGTCCATATAAACGAGGCCAATATCCAAAATAGCGTCAATATCGCCGGACTCAGCTTCTTTCAATCGATGAGTAAAATCTTCAGGCAGGTTATTTGAAGGTGAAACTTGAGATGCTGGTAATGATTGTTTTTCTTTGACTGACAACGGTTCTGTTGTCTCAGCTTGCACAAAAGTCACATTGCTCAAGCAAAGCAATACTATTAAAGATCGTAAATTCATTAGCTCTATCCATTCACCGGCGTTATGCATATAACATAACACTCCTAATGGAAAAGAATAAGTGTGCCGAATCTAAAATCGATAAAGAATAGCGTCTATTCGCGAATAAAGGTGGTGAGATAACATTCACCACCTTTGTTCCATTAATTCACTCGATATCCGCCATGTTTACTGGCAAATAAATTAAACTTACCCCATTCAACAAGCATTGACTCCAATGTTTCATGGTTTACTTTGCATAAGTTGGCAATTTGTGACACCACAAATTGGTTTTCCCCGACTAACTCAGCCGAGAAAACTTCAGCAATCCAGCCACACTCTTTGACCGTCACCAACCAACCATCATTCGTCGCAAACTTATGAACTGGGATCATCCCTTCTTTTGGACTTTCCTTGGACAATAATGCATCTTCCTCGCGCTGCGCTTGATGAAATGCTTCAATTTCTTCTTGTGAAGGAATAGGCTCAACCACTTTCGCATCTTCTAAATAAAGATAGATTTCCTCTGCTCGAGCCGGTGTCAATTCACTCTTTAGCCAAACTTGATTAAAACAGTGATCACTGAGCATCTCGTCAGTATCCAGCTTATCCATGATTTGCAGAATGCTCATCATCGCGCTCACGAAATCTTCGCTCATGAAAAACGTCTCAGGTGCCGCACTGTTTTGGATTTTATAAGGATAGACCGCCGTATCCGGCAGCCTATCTTCAATCATAAATTCGTAGCTCATCATTCAGCCTCTTTAAGTGTCTTACTGATAAGATGGTGTCGAACTCACTAAAAATCAATCCTCTGGGTCATAACCTAAGTTAGGGGCAAGCCATCGTTCCAGCTCACTCACCGACATCCCCTTACGTTTCGCGTAATCCTCTATTTGGTCACGTTGCAGTTGAGCGACTGCAAAGTACTTGCTATCTGGGTGGCTAAAGTACCAACCTGACACTGAGGCTCCAGGCCACATCGCGTAAGAGCTTGTCAATTTCATCCCTATTTGATTTTCGACATCTAACAGCCGCCAAATTTTTTCTTTTTCCGTGTGTTCAGGACAAGCAGGATAGCCTGGCGCTGGACGAATACCTTGATATTTCTCACGAATAAGCTCTTCATTCGCTAAATTTTCTTCTGGCGCATAACCCCAATACTCTTTTCTCACCTGCTGATGTAAATACTCAGCAAATGCTTCGGCTAGCCTATCCGCCAAAGCTTTTAGCATGATCTTATTATAGTCATCATGTTGCTGCTCATACTGTTCCGCCAGCACATCCTCTTCTAAACCACCAGTAACGGCAAAAGCACCGATATAATCGGCTTTACCACTGCTTTTCGGTGCCACGAAATCAGATAAACAATAGTTCGGAAACTCTTTTTTCTCTGTCTGCTGACGTAAATTGAGTGCAACTGACTGCACACTATCACGGGCAGTAGAGTGATATATTTCAATATCATCCCCCACACGATTGGCAGGGAATAACCCTAAAATGCCTCTAGGGGTCAATGATTTCTCTTTAGCTAATTTATCTAACATATTATTAGCGTCACTTAGCAGTTTGCGCGCTTCTTCCCCTACCACCTCATCTTCTAAAATACGTGGGTACTTACCAGCAAGAGACCACGTCATAAAGAAAGGTGTCCAGTCAATATAGTGACGTAATGTCTCAATGGATGCCTTAACTTCTTTTACGCCTAAAAAACGCGGTACTGGCGGTTGATAATCTTGCCAGTTAATTTTCACAGGATTAGCACGGGCGACATCAAGAGAAACCGGCGGTGTTTTAGTTTTTTTACGGCCATGCTGTTCACGCACCACTTCATATTCACGACGGGTTCGTGCCACAAATTCGTCTTTTTGAGTGTCTGATAGTAAAGCAGAAACCACCCCAACAGTGCGTGATGCATTTTGCACATACGTGACGGAATGGCTGTAGTTTGGCTCTATTTTGACAGCGGTATGGGCTTTCGAGGTCGTGGCTCCACCAATCATCAACGGTAGAGTAAAGCCTTGGCGCTCCATCTCTTTAGCAACATGCACCATTTCATCTAATGAGGGAGTGATTAATCCTGAAAGCCCGATAATATCGACATTCTGCTCTCGAGCCGTTCTTAAAATTGTTTCACAAGGCACCATGACGCCTAAGTCTATAATTTCATAGTTATTACACTGTAAGACGACACCAACAATGTTTTTTCCAATGTCATGAACATCACCTTTTACCGTTGCGAGTAAAATTTTACCCGCGCTACTTCCCGCTTGCTTAAGCTCTTGAATATAAGGCTCTAAATAAGCAACGGCTTGTTTCATCACCCGAGCAGATTTTACCACTTGCGGAAGAAACATTTTCCCTTCACCAAATAAGTCTCCCACCACATTCATGCCATTCATGAGTGGCCCTTCAATCACTTCAATCGGGCTTGCCGCACGCTGACGTGCTTCTTCGGTATCTTGTGTAATAAATTCAGTAATGCCTTTAACTAAGGCATATTCTAAGCGCTTTTCAACATCCCATGAGCGCCATTCCGCCTGTTGAATCTGTTGTTCATCACTGTTGGTTTTGCGGTATTTTTCAGCGAGTTCGAGTAGACGTTCCGTACTGTCATCACGGCGGTTTAAAATGACATCTTCCACCGCCTCTTTTAACTCTGCGGGAAGATCATCATAGATAGCCAATTGTCCCGCATTGACAATTCCCATATCCATACCATTACGGATCGCGTAATAGAGGAATACGGCATGAATAGCCTCTCGCACAGGATCATTTCCTCTAAAGGAAAACGAAACGTTAGACACTCCACCAGAGATCATGGCATGCGGTAATTGCTGTTTGATATCCTGACAAACCTCAATAAAATCGACCGCATAGTTATTATGCTCTTCGATACCGGTTGCTACTGCAAAAATATTGGGGTCAAAAATAATATCTTCAGGCGGAAAACCAATCTGTTCGGTCAACACTTGATACGCACGGCGGCAAATTTCAATTTTTCGTTCGCGGGTATCTGCTTGGCCCACCTCATCAAAGGCCATCACAATAACGGCAGCACCGTATTTACGCACTAATTTGGCATGTTCAATAAAGGCGGCTTCCCCTTCCTTCATCGAAATTGAGTTAACAATGCCTTTGCCTTGAATACATTTAAGGCCCTTTTCAATCACATCCCACTTAGACGAGTCGATCATGATTGGCACACGTGCAATATCTGGCTCACCAGCAATCAGATTCAAAAAACGGACCATGGCCGCTTCTGAATCCAACATACCTTCATCCATGTTGATATCAATGATTTGAGCACCATTTTCCACTTGCTGACGAGCGATATCTAAAGCTTCTTGGTAATGACCCTCTTTAATGAGGCGTTTAAATTTTGCTGAACCCGTCACATTGGTCCGTTCACCCACATTAACAAATAATGATCCTTTACCAATATTCAGGGGTTCTAAGCCTGATAAACGACATTCAACAGCAAGTTCTGGCAATACTCTAGGGGGAATTCCTTTAACTGCTTCAGCCATCTTTTTGATATGTAAAGGTGTTGTTCCACAACACCCACCAACAATATTGAGAAAACCCGCCTGCGCCCATTCATGAATTTGAGCCGCCATGTTTTGTGCATCAAGGTCATATTCACCAAACGCATTTGGCAACCCCGCGTTAGGGTGTGCACTCACATAGCACTCAGCAATACGTGATAATTCAGAAACATATTGGCGTAATTCATCCGGCCCCAAGGCACAGTTCAAACCAAATGAAATAGGTTTAGCATGACGTAATGAGTTATAGAAAGCTTCGGTCGTTTGTCCCGATAACGTCCGTCCAGAGGCATCCGTGATCGTGCCTGAAATCATGACTGGCAACGTGATCCCTAAAGCTTCAAATTCGGTTTCAATCGCGAAAATAGCCGCTTTAGCATTTAACGTATCAAAAATGGTTTCGATCATGATCAAATCAACACCCCCTTTGATCAGTGATCGCGTTGATTCGCGGTATGCTTCAACCAGTTGATCAAAACTAATGTTTCGAAATGCGGGATCGTTAACATCCGGAGAAATAGACGCTGTTCGATTGGTCGGCCCCAGTACTCCCGCAACATAACGCGGTTGTTCGGGGGTTTTACGAGTCCACTCATCAGCACATTCACGAGCGATACGCGCGGCGACTTCATTAATTTCAGCAGACAAGGATTCCATTTTATAGTCCGCCATTGCGATCGTTGTTGAGTTGAAAGTATTAGTCTCAACAATATCAGCGCCTGCTTCAAAATATTGGTTGTGGATCTCACGAATGATTTCTGGCTGAGTTAAAACAAGTAGATCATTGTTTCCTTTTAGATCGCTAGGCCAATCCGCAAATCGTTCACCACGAAATTGTTCTTCAGTGAGTTTATGGCGTTGGATCATTGTCCCCATCGCCCCGTCCAGTACTAGGATTCTCTTTTGTAATTCTTGTTCTAACCTACTGATTTTATAACTCACTTTCCCTGCCTCCTAAAAAACAATAACCTTAGTCATAAGTTAAATTAGCGCTATGATAATCCTACCATAGTTTTTAGGTCGAGAAGCCCATGCCATGATGAGAGTTTCTCAGGTTGCATCAGATCTAATTTTTCACTGATCCGATGAGTATTTTGGGGTGAGATCATTCATAATAGAAACAAAAATTCATTCCAGTCAGGAGAGACTTAATGGCGACTGCATCAATCAGTAAAAAAATAAAAAAGGCAAAAGGGCCAGCAAGTGGCGCACCTGCGGCAGGTCAAGTCCAGTCATTAAGTCGTGGACTAACACTTTTGGAATATATTTCTGAATCAACGGGGGGAATTGCTTTAACGGATTTAGCCCTACAAGCAGGTTTACCCAATTCCACCACGCACCGTTTGCTCATGACGCTCGAACAGCATGGCTTTGTACGCCAAACAGGGGATCTTGGATTATGGGTTATTGCTTCTAATGCCTTTATTATTGGTAGTAGCTTCCTAGAGAGCCGTAATTTACTTGCTTTAGTTCACCCTATATTGCGTCGTTTAATGGAAGAGTCGGGTGAAACCGTCAATCTTGCCATTTTAGATCACAGTGAATTCGATGCTGTCATCGTCGATCAAGTACAATGTAATGCATTAATGCGCATGTCAGCGCCGATTGGGGGTAAACTACCGCTACATGCCTCAGGTGCGGGTAAAGCGTTTATTGCCAATCTTCCAGAAGAACAGCTGATTCCTTTGCTGAGTAAAAAAGGCCTCCACGCCTATACGCCCTATACATTAACCACCCCTTCGGCCTTAAAAGAAAACCTGCAACAGGCGAAAAAACAAGGGTTTTCCTACGATGATGAAGAGCATGCGTTAGGGTTAAGATGTATCGGCGCGTGTATTTATGATGAGCACAAAGAAGCCTTTGCTGCGATTTCAATCTCAGGGCCACTGTCACGTATCACCGATGATCGCGTGACTGAGCTGGGTGCGATGGTGATCAAAGCTGCGAAAGAGATCAGCCGTGAATATGGCGCAATCCGTTAACTAATCCCCCACATGCTGAACCTGTGGCCGCTCAAATTGGTTAGAAGAGAGAAAACGTGACATATCACGGTACTTTTCAATTAATGCTAACGCAATAGCCTCAGTTTCAGCATCGGCTTTCCCCTCAATATTGCCTGGACGGAAGTGCATTTGAAAAGCACGAATAATCTTTTGTGTCTGCGCATCAAGCTGACCGGATAACGGTACCTCGGCATAACCATAAAATCTCAATGCTTTCTGTAGCAACAACACATTACCGGGTTCATAGGCACTTCGACCCGATAAATAATTTGTGACCGTTGCTGCATCAGGCCAAGCACCAATGCCCTGTTTCGCTAATGTTTCCCAAGGAAAGGCTCTACCAGGATCTTCTTTACGCAATGGCGCAATATCACTATGACCAACAATATTCTGAGCCGGAATATTGTATCGCTGCATAATATCTTTAACTAATGGGATCAACGCTGAAATTTGAGACTGATTAAAAGGTGCCCATGTCTTATTACCTTTTTTGTCAACACTAAAACCCGCATTCACAATTTCAATACCAATGGAAATATCATTCAAGCCACTATGATACCGCCAGTGGCTATCACCCGCATGCCATGCTTTCAGTTCTTCTGGAACTAATTGTAATACGACGGGCCGGTTATCTTTCTGTGTAGGCTGACTAGGGATCAGATAATGGGAACTCACTTGCCCTTTAGTGAGCAAATAAATGGAATAATCATCATTAGAGACAGTGTAATGCAAAACCACATATTGAACTCTCTCACTGGTGTTACGTGATGGATAACTCGTATCAACATAATACCCCTGCCGTGAAGAGAGTGTCGAACAGCCTGAAATAATAAACACAAATAAAATTAATAAATTACGAGTCATTTGTTCAGCCCTTTATGGCGCGCCATCACACCGATGCCTATTCTACCTTTTTATCAGATCACAAAAAATATACAAAGCATCAATAGAACGCGAGGTTCGCTGCAAATGGCCTCAAAATGCGGCTACACCGCCTTGAGAATTTTGATGTCCAAATTTTAATATGATGTTTTCTTGAACCCATTGAAGAGTATTAATACATAGACTCGCTATCAATATTTGCCATTTTGATGCTCAATTTCACTTTTATGCAATGAGTCACATCGACTAAATACGGAGATAAGGATTAAGAATTAGCAGTCAATCATTAAGTAGAAGTGCGAGAATATACAAACAGAAAACGGCAAAGCAATGACAAGATAAATCGCGAGGATGTGGAACAACTATTTTCAAACAATGATTATTTATTAAAATATAATAGCAATACAGGGTCATTAATTAAGTAGAAACCGAATGTCAATTAACTTATCTGTCCTTTTAACGCTTAAGAATAACACTGTTAGTGTAAGATTTAAGCGTATCATTCATACTAAAGTAGTACTGAGATTAAAAATATATTTATTGAATAATAACCACTCTATTAAATTAATGGGTTGATATTATTTACATGAGTAACTGATTATTTAACACCAGTTACTCATCGATAAGATCAAACGCCTGTTAAGCATCGATGACCGAGCATATTGACTATCTTAGGTACAAAGAGGGATCTTGCCTCACGCTTAAGAAGCTTATTCAATTTCACACTAATTAATTATATTAATAAATATTAGATAGGAATAGTAATATAATGAATACAATATCCTATCTTATTGTTGAATAAATCGTCCGTTTTTCGTGCTCAATTTCGTTCGTGATGATACTCATGATATCTTTTATATCGATATCTAAAAAAACAACAATTTCAATAAGTTTATCTAAACTTAGCTTATTCACTCCACGCTCATAACGCGAAACTTGTTGCTGACTTAAATTAATAATATCGGCTAATTCGTTACCCGATAGCCCTCTTTTCATTCTTGCTTGCCGCAAATGATGACCTAATAAGGTATACACATCTTCTCTTTCTCTTATAGCCATACCCCTCTCCTAGAAAAAGAAATAAATAATTATTTTTTTATATTTTCTATTATAGGATCTCCATTTTTTATTAAAAATAGTTATCAACAATCAAACTTTAATAAATTGATAGATGATAATTATCATTTAACGTTTTTAAACTCTCATCTCTATTTTTTAAAAAGCAATTCATTGCTTTTTAATCATTTTTTATTTTCATAATCTTTTGAAATATTTTTATAGTTAATTATTTATACTTAACTTATTCATAACTGTTTACACTTTAAATAAGTCTAGAAATAGTTAGACACTTAAAACAATATTTCTAAAAACAAAAAATAGCTAATAACATATTTATAATATGACATAGATCATGATTTTAAATTCAATAGTAATAAAAGCCTCAGGAGTAAAAAACTTAACGCCAATAGAAATAAACACTTCCCCTAACTTAAAATCAAACGATCACACACAAACCAATGTTATGTTTTTAAAATACCCTCTTAACCAAAATTGACGCCTTTCGACCTTATAACGATGATCCCTACTTTATCTTGTAAGTAGCGGTTTAACTCTACATCCACAACTTTTAAATTTAATTTCAACGAGGATGCATTTCTAAAATAGATTTTATTGCCTTCACGAATCGCAATACCGACATGACTCACATCCAATTCCGGTTTATTCGAGTAAATACCAATATAGTCACCTGTTTGGAGTTTTTTCAGAACAGCCTCATCAATATACTGAGTTGGAATATAACTGATCGTTCGTGATGTAACAGGGAGACCTTGAATCAGCAATTGGCCATTGCCTTTTTGATTCAAATGCTTATGTACTTGTATCGTATGAGGGCTAATCTCCTGAGTCATATCAGACATCGCTTCATCAGCGGCCAACAGCCAATCAGTAAAAAAATGTCGCCGAGTGATATAGGCGATATTTTCTTCGCGGTATCGAGTCTTTTTTAAATTAGAAATAAAATCATCATAATTATCTGACTGCTTTAATGCTTCGGTATACTCAATGAATGTCATACAATCCATTGATTTTAAATTGACAACCAAGCTTTCCTTCTCTGAATCATGCGAATTCAACGTACGGTCATTATACGGTGTGCCTAGGAACATGGCTGTTATTAATTTCACGCGCTGCTCAGAGTCGAGCCCTTTGATATTATGTTGGATATCCTTCAATATTGATAACGACCCTGATTCTAAGACCGTTTCAGCCTTCGTTACCGAGCACATTAACACTAAAGCCACCGCAATAAATCGTTTAAGCATTGTATTCCTATTATTGGTGTTTTTATGAATAGAACGATATCTATCACTAGACAACAAATATCAGCGTAAATTCAGCCGCACAGCAATAAAACAACACCGTTTCACCTTTTCCTGAGACCTTAATAATCTTGATTCAGATCACAGATAGCTCGAAATTTGCATATCATCCATTGCAACTCTTACGATTTCAATAAACAATGTTACCGGTAACATTTGATGTAAAAAGAATATCATCAACACACTGAGTCGATAAAAACAGTGTTGGCTGATAGTAAAATCTCTATTGTGAGGTCTGTAATTATGAGCAATTCCAAAAAGATAGCGAGTAGCGTTCATCCAGAAATAATGCGAATAACCAAGCGTATTATCGAACGTTCAAAAAACACAAGGGAACAGTATCTACACAAAATTGAACAAGCTCAGCGTACAACAGTGCATCGTGCTGAGCTCGCTTGTGGTAATCTCGCCCATGGTTTTGCTGCCTGCCAACCTGAAGATAAAAACATCCTCAAGAGCCTGACACACTCCGATATCGCGATTATTAACGCCTACAATGACATGCTATCCGCCCATCGCCCTTACGATACCTATCCAGAGCGCTTGAAAGCCGCATTACGTGAATCGGGTGCTATTGGCCAAGTCGCTGCGGGTGTACCTGCAATGTGTGATGGTGTGACCCAAGGTCAGGATGGTATGGAACTCTCTTTACTCAGCCGTGATGTCATTGCAATGTCCACCGCAATAGGGCTTTCACACAACATGTTCGATGGCGCTTTATATCTTGGTATTTGCGATAAAATTGTTCCGGGCCTCATGATAGGCGCCTTATCTTTCGGGCACCTACCGGCCATTTTTGTTCCAGCAGGGCCTATGACCACAGGGCTACCAAATAAAGAAAAAGTGAGGATCCGCCAGCAATATGTTGAAGGGAAAGTCGATCGCAGTGCTTTACTCGAAGCAGAAGCGGCCTCTTATCACAGTATAGGCACCTGTACCTTCTACGGCACGGCTAACTCTAATCAAATGGTCATGGAGGTGATGGGGCTTCATTTACCCGGTTCATCATTTGTGCAGCCTGACACACCATTACGCCATGCTTTAACAGATGCCGCGGCTCGCCAAATTACTCGCCTAACCAAACAGTCAGGCAACTACCTGCCTATCGGCCAGCTAGTTGATGAAAAAGTGATTGTGAATGGCATCATAGCCTTACTCGCAACAGGAGGCTCAACCAATTTAACGATGCACCTGATTGCTATCGCTAAGGCCGCAGGTATTATGATTAATTGGGATGATTTCTCTGAATTATCCGCCATTATTCCCTTAATCTGTCGTATCTATCCGAACGGGCAAGCGGATATCAACCAATTTCAAGCGGCAGGCGGAGTTGCCCTGCTTGTTCATCAGCTGCTATCAAAAGGCCTACTTCATCATGATGTTAATACCGTTGCTGGTTATGGCCTTTCACACTACACCTTGGAACCATGGCTAAATAATGGGCAGTTAGAGTGGCGTGATGGTGCCAAAACCTCTTTTGACTTACAAGTCATCGCAGATATTCATCACCCCTTTTCTCAGCATGGCGGCACAAAGGTACTCTCTGGTAACTTAGGACGTGCGGTAATGAAAACATCCGCTATACCTGAAGAAAATCAAATAATTGAAGCGCCTGCCGTCGTATTTAATGATCAACACGCTATCCTCCCCGTTTTTGAATCCGGAGCATTGAATCGCGATTGTGTCATTATCGTTCGTTTCCAAGGCCCATCTGCAAATGGTATGCCTGAACTCCACAAATTAATGCCACCATTAGGTGTTTTAATGGACCGAGGCTATCAAGTCGCCTTGGTTACAGATGGTCGTTTATCTGGCGCATCAGGCAAAGTTCCATCAGCCATTCATGTCACTCCTGAAGCCAACAAAGGTGGCTTGCTCGCCAAGGTACAAGATGGAGATATGATACGTGTTAATGGTCTAACGGGTGAGCTAACGCTATTAGTCGATGAACATGAACTTGCGAAACGTCAAGCGTATCAACCTGATTTAAGTACCCAATATTCAGGTTGTGGCAGAGAACTATTTGGTGCACTGCGCCAGCATTGTTCGGGTGCGGAAGAAGGCGCTTGTAGTCTCAATTTTTAACTGTTTCAGTGGATTAGGAAAAGATTATGCAAAATTGGAAATTGTCGGCTGAGGATGTACTAAATACAGGTCCTGTCGTTCCCGTTATCGTCATTAATCAACTTGAGCACGCAATCCCTCTTGCAAAAGCACTCGTCAAAGGGGGGATTAAAGTACTCGAAGTGACGCTACGAACAGAATGTGCCATTGACGCGATTCGGCTTATCGCAAAAGAAGTTCCGGAAGCCATTATTGGTGCAGGCACTGTAATTAACGTTCAACAACTTGAAGCAGTCACCGAAGCTGGAGCGCAATTTGCTATTAGCCCAGGGCTAACGGAAGAGTTACTCTGTGCGGCAACTCAGGGCTGTATTCCTTTAATTCCAGGTATATCCACCGTTTCTGAATTAATGCTTGGAATGAATCATGGTTTGAAGGCATTTAAGTTCTTTCCTGCTGAAGCTAATGGCGGAATTAAAGCCCTGCAAGCCATCGCTGGCCCGTTCCCGCAAGTAAAATTCTGCCCGACGGGAGGGATATCTCCTGCCAATTATCGCGATTACCTCGCATTAAAAAGCGTACTATGTATTGGCGGCTCATGGCTAGTACCAGAGGATGCCTTGAAAGCCGGTGACTATCCGCGCATCACTCAATTAGCGGAAGAAGCCATTAAGGGCGCTAAGCTAGCATAAAATCTATACCGAGCCAGAGTTGATGACGACAGTGGCTCGGTATCTTAAGCTCAGTCACTATTTATACACACTTTTTCATGCGTAACACATCGGCAAAAGCGCAGTTCCTCTTGATACGCATAAACGTCCTCTATATGCCCACTACGGATCCTATTTTGTAAACTTTGCCAATATTCTGCCGTAAATAGATTTCCGTGCCGTTCTTGCAGATAGCCTCGTATTTTGGGGTCTTGGCATAAAAACAGCGCGAATTCCTCAGGAAAAACATCATGCTCTCCTACGCTATACCAAGGCTCTCCCGACAGCTCCTGCTCTGGATACATTGGCTCAGGGATACGTCGGAAATTCACCTCGGTCATATAACAAATTTCATCATAGTCATAAAAAACAACACGCCCATGCCGTGTCACGCCAAAGTTTTTAAACAACATATCACCAGGAAAAATATTCGCTGCGGCAAGCTGCTTGATTGCTTGACCATATTCATCAATAACATGGCGTAATTCCGCTTCATTGGCATCATCCATATAAATATTGAGAGGCGTCATCTTTCTTTCCATATACAAATGACGGATCAATATTTTGTCTCCTAAATCTTCAATTAATGACGGAGTTTCCTTTCGCAACTCCTCCATTAACTCATCACTGATATAGCGTTTATCTATGATAAAATTTTCAAATTCTTGGGTATCGGCCATGCGACCAACTCTGTCATGCTCCTTCACCAACCGATAGCACTCCTGTACGCGCGCTCTTGTGACCTCTTTTTGGGGGGCAAACTCGTCTTTAATCAACTTAAATACCCGATCAAATGACGGTGAAGTGAACACCAACATCACCATTCCTTTAACCCCCGGCGCTATTGTAAATTGTTCTCGAGAAAAATTAATAAAAGCCAAGTATTCACGGTAATACTCTGTTTTACCATGCTTTTGGCAGCCAATTGCCATATACAACTCAGCAATGGATTTACTGGGTAAAATTTCTCTTAACCAAAAAACTAATGCCGCAGGAAAAGGGGCATATACCATAAAATAAGAGCGAGCAAACCCAAAAACAATACTTGCTTCGTCAAATCCCGTTAAACAGGTGTCCACATAAAGGCTATTATCAGCGTCATGGTGGATAGGTAATAAAAATGGATGAACCTCATCATTAATAACGAGTTTACCCACTAGCCAAGCCGCTTTATTTCGATAAAATAATTCATTAACTATATGAAAAGAAACGCTTTCACATTGAATATTCGGGAAGCGGGAAATTAAGCTATCAACAATACATTGCACATCCCAATTTAAAGAACGCCACCGTAATCGTAATGGCAGCGCACTGAGTATCTCTTGTAACATAGTAAATAAACTGCCATTGACCAAATATTGCCGATCGAGTGGCCGGGGAAGATCACTAAAACGCCGTGCAGGTTGAGATGTGAATATAAACAAATTTTCTTGTGTCAGCTCGCGATGCTTAAACAGACGACAATATACTGAATTAAAAAAACTTTCCGCTATTTCAAAACGAGGGTAATTAGGTAACAGAGTGGTATAAACACGTTTGATGCTGGATAACATTTCCGGTGTTAATGACTGAACTAATCCCATAAATTGCAACTGAGCCACCACCAATCCAACATGATGGTCATAAAGTTGTATTCTTTGCTTCATCGCATCTTGGATTGCATGCCAATCAGCCCGCTCAAATCGTTCTTGTGCACCCGAGGTTATTTCTAAAAAACGACCATACTGAGCATCAAAACCCTGCAAGATTGTCTGAGCAATTATCTGTTCAGTCGATAGTGTCATAGTAGCTCCCGACAAAAAACGGCACTCGAAAGTGCCGAAAAAATAAAAAACAGATACACGTGAACAAAAGGAATCGATGTGTCACGTAGGCAAAAATTTGCCTTTTAGAACTGTTCTTCTTCTGTCGACCCCGTCAAGGCAGTGACTGACGATGTGCCACCTTGAATGACGGTTGTGACCTTATCAAAGTAACCCGTGCCCACCTCTTGTTGATGCGAAGAGAAAGTATATCCTTTATTAATAGCCGCAAATTCACGTTCTTGTACCTTCTCAACATAATGCTTCATTCCCTCTCCTTGCGCATATGCATGAGCTAAGTCAAACATGTTAAACCACATGCTATGAATCCCCGCTAAGGTGATAAATTGGAAACGGTACCCCATCGCTGAAAGTTCATCTTGGAAGCGTGCAATCGTTGCATCATCTAGATTCTTCTTCCAATTAAATGAAGGTGAACAGTTATAAGCCAATAATTTACCTGGGTATTTTGCATGAATCGCCTCAGCAAATTGGCGAGCAGCTTCCAAATCTGGCTTTGACGTTTCACACCAAACTAAATCGGCATATGGTGCATAAGCTAATCCACGGCTAATCGCTTGTTCGATCCCTGCTTTCGTACGGAAAAAGCCTTCATTGGTCCTTTCCCCTGTAATAAATTCAGCATCATAAGGATCACAGTCCGATGTTAAAAGATCAGCCGCATCCGCATCAGTTCTAGCGATCAGAATAGTTGCCACCCCTGAGACATCTGCTGCCAGTCGAGCGGCAACTAGTTTTTGTACCGCCTCTTGAGTTGGAACTAATACTTTTCCTCCCATATGGCCACACTTTTTAACCGCCGCTAGTTGATCTTCAAAGTGTACCGCCGCAGCCCCAGCTTCAATCATGCCTTTCATTAATTCAAAGGCATTAAGAACGCCACCAAAACCAGCTTCTGCATCAGCGACAATCGGTAAAAAGAAATCGATATATTCTTTATTTTCAGGTCCAATACCATTAGCCCACTGAATTTGATCCGCTCGACGGAACGTATTATTTATCTTTTTAACGACTGAAGGCACCGAATCCACGGGATATAACGATTGGTCAGGATACATACTTGAAGCCGTATTGGCATCCGCAGCGACTTGCCAACCAGAAAGATAGATAGCTTCAATGCCTGCTTTCGCTTGTTGTAATGCTTGACCGCCGGTTAATGCGCCCAACGCATTCACATAACCTTTTTTAGACTGGCCGTGAAGCTGCTCCCATAATCTTTGGGCTCCCTTGGTCGCAAGCGTATGTTCTGGGTTAACTGAACCACGCAGCTTCACCACTTCTTCAGCACTATAAGGGCGAGTAATGCCTTTCCAACGTGCTTTTTTCCATTCGTTCTCTAATTGGGTAATCTGCTCTGCGCGTGATATCGTCATGTTCGTATTCCTTATAATTTATGTAGGGTCTATGATGTTTTGTTCTATATTGATTACTGAATAAGTTGGTAGCCCGGCACAGTTAAAAATTCTATTAATTCATCCTGTGTTGTTATCCTGCGCATTAAATCTGCTGCTTCACGGAAACGACCATGTTGGAATTTTTGATCGCCAAGCTCTTGTTGAATGACTTGCAACTCTTCATCTAGCATCTCTTCAAACAGTGCTTTCGTGACTTTTTCACCATTTGAAAGTGACTTTCCATGACGTATCCATTGCCAAATAGAGGTACGAGATATTTCAGCCGTCGCGGCATCTTCCATCAAACCATAAATAGGTACACACCCATTCCCAGAGATCCAAGCTTCGATATATTGCACCGCAACACGGATATTGGCTCTCATACCAGCTTCAGTTCTCTCACCTTCACAAGGTTGTAATAGCTGTTGAGCACTAATCTCTTCATCGGATTCACGAGACACATCTAATTGATTTTTGCGTTCACCTAAAACGTGATTAAAAACGTCCATGACAGTGTCAGCCAACCCTGGATGTGCAACCCAAGAACCATCATGCCCATTGCGTGCTTCCAGCTCTTTATCCGCTTTAACTTTCGCTAAGATAGCCTTGTTTTCTTCCGCGTCTTTACTTGGAATAAAGGCTGACATGCCTCCCATCGCGAAAGCGCCTCTACGATGGCAAGTTTTAATTAATAAACGCGAATAAGCACTTAAAAAAGGTTGTGTCATCGTCACTACCTGACGATCAGGCAAGACTCTATCTGAATGCTCTTTTAATGTTTTGATATAACTAAAAATGTAATCCCAACGGCCACAGTTAAGCCCAACAATGTGATGACGCATGTGATATAAAATTTCATCCATTTGAAAAACAGCAGGCAGTGTTTCAATAAGAACGGTCGCTTTAATCGTTCCTCTTGGTAAACCAACGGTATCTTCAGCCGCGCTAAACACATCACTCCACCACTTAGCCTCTTGCCAAGACTCAAGTTTCGGTATGTAAAAATAAGGGCCACTTCCTTTTGCCAGTAACGCTGCATAGTTATGGAAAAAGTAGAGAGCGAAATCAAACAGGCCACCAGGAATTGGTTTTCCCTCGAGCAATACATGTTTTTCATCTAAATGCAGGCCACGCACACGGGCAATCAGGACTGCTGGATTAGATTTTAATTGGTAGACCTTTCCATTTTCATTGGTATAGGAGATATCCCCACGAATTGCATCTCTTAAATTTATTTGACCATCAATCAATTTATCCCATGACGGAGAAAGGGAATCTTCAAAGTCAGCCATAAAAACTTTTACATTGGCATTCAGTGCATTAATCACCATTTTGCGTTCAACAGGGCCAGTGATCTCGACTCGGCGATCACGCAAATCCTCAGGGATATTTTGAATTTTCCAGTCGGAATTTTTAATGGAATCACTTTCTGAAATAAAATCAGGTAACACGCCTGAGTCAATTTGCTGCTGTTTAACCTGCCGTTCTTTTAATAAAGATTCTCTTTTAGCTGAAAATTTTTCTGCAAGATCCGACAGAAAAGCGATAGCATCAGCCGTTAGCACCTCGCTATCTTGCTGATTAAAACTGTTTGTAAACGTTAATGTTGATGCTGATAACTGCTGGTCCATTAGTCAATCCTCATTCATGTCCGCCGATAGAATTAAGATTAACCTAAAATAAAAATAAATCAAAAACGGTTTCCATTTTATTTTAAAACAAACATAATCACTTGATAATAAACATAATTTAAATAAATTTAATTATGATTATACGTTCCCTTTTAAGATGATGAGATATTAAACGTAAGTTAAATCAATGTGTTATAAAAATAACAACTCATTATCAATTTATCGTAAAAAACAAAAAAGCAGCCAATAAATGGCTGCTTTGATTCTTCCAAAAACACATAACTTAGTTTAACTAACTAAAAATACTTACAACTCACATTTAATACTCTTTTAAATCGCTATTTTACTAGAATATTGACTGTTTTTTAGTCTAAAGTAGGTTCCATATGGCTAAGATCAAAAGGTGTGATCTGATACACATAATAATTCAACCAATTAGAGAAAAGTAGGTGACCATGACTACGCCAGCTAACAATGGGATCCTTTTCCGGATCATTTTCTTTAAAATAATTACACGGTATTTTAGGTGAGAGGCCTGCATCCATATCACGCCAATATTCCTGAGCAAGGGTTTCGGCATCATATTCCGGATGACCTGTAACAAAAACCAGTCGTTTATCTTTCGATGCGAATAAATATGCGCCCGCTTCTTGTGAACTCGCCAATATTTCTAAATCGGTATACTCGCGAATAAGTTTTTCAGGAAAATCAGCATAACGTGAATGTGGTGCATAAAAAGAGCCATCAAATCCCCTTGTTAACAAGGCGAAAGGTTCAAGGGTATCATGCTGATAGATACCAGATAGCTTTTCTTCTCGAGTCCATTTAGGGAGGTCATAAAGTACTTTAAGCGCCGCTTGCACAGCCCAGCAAACAAATAGGGTCGATGTCACATGATCCTTCGCCCAGTGAAGAACTTTTTCTATTTGTTCCCAATACGCCACATCACAAAACTCCACTAGGCCAAGGGGTGCACCCGTGACGATTAATCCATCAAAGTTTTGGTCTTTAATATCGTCAAAGTCACAATAAAACGTATCCAAATGTTCTGCTGGAGTATTTTTAGATTCTCGCTGGTCAATACGTAATAATTGAATATCGACTTGAAGCGGAGTATTCGATAGTAAACGTAAAAATTGGTTTTCAGTTTCAATCTTTTTAGGCATTAAGTTAAGCAGTAATACTTTCAAGGGACGGATCTCCTGAAGGCTTGCTCTTGTCGTTGTCATGACAAAAACATTTTCTTCTCGCAAGAAATTTACCGCGGGCAACTCATCTGGTAAACGAATTGGCATCCTTTATCCCCTTTTATACATTTATACGTTTAGACTTCTAGAATGCCAAACAATTTAACTAAAATTGCCCCCAATGTCGAGACTTTCACGACCAATTGAAATAATTTCAAGATATTAGATTAAATTCACTTCTCCTTATAAATATATAAGACTTATAATTAATTGATTATAAAGATATTATTATAAAAACCATCAGGTTATATAACTCAAAATTTATTAGAATTTGTATTTATATAATATGTAATTTATCGAATCTGGAAGAAGTAGCTGATTGGATAGAAAGATGGCAGGAAGGAGTGAGACTCGATGCTGTAGCGAATGATAAATAGCAATTCAATAGCAGTAAAATGTAAGCGGCCAATCATCACACATGCAACTCTACACCTATATCTCGTATGCGAACCAGCACTCATAAAGGATGCGTGACTCGTTTATCGCTAACCGATATAGCAAGTAGGAATGGCATAAGATCAATAAACTGAATGATTTTTACTTTATGAGTTGATTTTATTGATATTATTAGTTGTCGTATTTTAATAAAAGATGAAGAAAAAAACGCTTTAAACGACTGATTCATTCTTTAAATTAATTAATTTTCAAAAATTTAATTGTTAAAGTGTTAAAACTTACTTATAGATCGCTAAATTATTATCGATACTCAATAAATATTCGTCTCCTTCTATTATGGTCAGAATAATAAAAAACCATCCTTAACAAGAATGAGCTAAAGGTCGTCAATGACCTCTACCGCTATTTGACTCTCCCCTAACAGCCTCTGAGGCCAGAGCTTATAAGCTAGCGAGTTATTTACCTATAAGTTGATGAGATGGATATCGAGTACTCAGTATGATAAAGCGATCTAAACCATGATGTTATTTCGATACCGATTGCGATTCATAAAAATAAACACCAGTCATCCTATAAAATGGTCTCAACCATGAAAATAAGTCGAATAGTGAGCCATTCCTTTATCTCTACTCAATGTATTGGCTATCAATATGCGGTTCGCTGGTGCAGGATTGGTGAGGAAGTACCGGGGATGGGGTTGGTGTTTGGTGGTGACAGTAAGGCAGAAGGATGATAAAACGGTATCACATCCCCCAAACGCAAAAAAGCCACCCATCGGGTGGCTTTCTCACTAATTTAATGTCTGGCAGTTCCCTACTCTCACATGGGGAGACCCCACACTACCATCGGCGCTACGGCGTTTCACTGCTGAGTTCGGCATGGGGTCAGGTGGGACCACCGCGCTATTGCCGCCAGACAAATTCGGTTTTCGTTCCCGTCGGCTTACACCAACCAGAACAGCAATCTTGAACAAGCTAATTTCTCGCACTCTGCGTGCGCTTCACAACGTTCTCTCTAAAACACCTTCGGTGTTGTCAGGTTAAGCCTCACGGTTCATTAGTACTGGTTAGCTCAACGTATCGCTACGCTTACACACCCAGCCTATCAACGTCTTAGTCTTAAACGTTCCTTTAGGACCCTTAAAGAGTCAGGGAAGACTCATCTCAAGGCAAGTTTCCCGCTTAGATGCTTTCAGCGGTTATCTCTTCCGCACTTAGCTACCGGGCAGTGCCATTGGCATGACAACCCGAACACCAGTGGTGCGTCCACTCCGGTCCTCTCGTACTAGGAGCAGCCCCTTTCAATCTTCCAACGCCCACGGCAGATAGGGACCGAACTGTCTCACGACGTTCTAAACCCAGCTCGCGTACCACTTTAAATGGCGAACAGCCATACCCTTGGGACCTACTTCAGCCCCAGGATGTGATGAGCCGACATCGAGGTGCCAAACACCGCCGTCGATATGAACTCTTGGGCGGTATCAGCCTGTTATCCCCGGAGTACCTTTTATCCGTTGAGCGATGGCCCTTCCATTCAGAACCACCGGATCACTAAGACCTACTTTCGTACCTGCTCGAGCCGTCACTCTCGCAGTCAAGCTGGCTTATGCCTTTGCACTAACCGCATGATGTCCGACCATGCTTAGCCAACCTTCGTGCTCCTCCGTTACTCTTTGGGAGGAGACCGCCCCAGTCAAACTACCCACCAGACACTGTCCGCACCCCAGATGATGGGGCCACGTTAGAACATCAAACATTAAAGGGTGGTATTTCAAGGTTGGCTCCATGCAGACTGGCGTCCACACTTCAAAGCCTCCCACCTATCCTACACATCAAGGCTCAATGTTCAGTGTCAAGCTATAGTAAAGGTTCACGGGGTCTTTCCGTCTTGCCGCGGGTACACTGCATCTTCACAGCGAGTTCAATTTCACTGAGTCTCGGGTGGAGACAGCCTGGCCATCATTACGCCATTCGTGCAGGTCGGAACTTACCCGACAAGGAATTTCGCTACCTTAGGACCGTTATAGTTACGGCCGCCGTTTACTGGGGCTTCGATCAAGAGCTTCTCCTTACGGATAACCCCATCAATTAACCTTCCAGCACCGGGCAGGCGTCACACCGTATACGTCCACTTTCGTGTTTGCACAGTGCTGTGTTTTTAATAAACAGTTGCAGCCAGCTGGTATCTGCGACTGGCTTCAGCTCCATCCGCGAGGGACTTCACCTAGCGCCAGCGTGCCTTCTCCCGAAGTTACGGCACCATTTTGCCTAGTTCCTTCACCCGAGTTCTCTCAAGCGCCTGAGTATTCTCTACCTGACCACCTGTGTCGGTTTGGGGTACGATTAATGATAATCTAGAGCTTAGAGGCTTTTCCTGGAAGCGGGGCATGAGCTACTTCGCCACCGTAGTGACTCGTCATCAGACCTCAGCATGTAGTGAACCGGATTTGCCTAATTCACCTGCCTACATCCTTAAACCGGGACAACCGTCGCCCGGCCAGCCTAGCCTTCTCCGTCCCCCCATCGCAATTATCACCAGTACAGGAATATTAACCTGTTTCCCATCGACTACGCATTTCTGCCTCGCCTTAGGGGTCGACTCACCCTGCCCCGATTAACGTTGGACAGGAACCCTTGGTCTTCCGGCGTGCGGGTTTTTCACCCGCATTATCGTTACTTATGTCAGCATTCGCACTTCTGATACCTCCAGCATGCCTCGCAGCACACCTTCACAGGCTTACAGAACGCTCCCCTACCCAACAACATTTACATGTCGCTGCCGCAGCTTCGGTGCATGGTTTAGCCCCGTTACATCTTCCGCGCAGGCCGACTCGACCAGTGAGCTATTACGCTTTCTTTAAATGATGGCTGCTTCTAAGCCAACATCCTGGCTGTCTGAGCCTTCCCACTTCGTTTCCCACTTAACCATGACTTTGGGACCTTAGCTGGCGGTCTGGGTTGTTTCCCTCTTCACGACGAACGTTAGCACCCGCCGTGTGTCTCCCGTGATAACATTCTTCGGTATTCGTAGTTTGCATCGGGTTGGTAAGTCGGGATGACCCCCTAGCCGAAACAGTGCTCTACCCCCGAAGATGAGTTCACGAGGCGCTACCTAAATAGCTTTCGGGGAGAACCAGCTATCTCCCGGTTTGATTGGCCTTTCACCCCCAGCCACAAGTCATCCGCTAATTTTTCAACATTAGTCGGTTCGGTCCTCCAGTTAGTGTTACCCAACCTTCAACCTGCCCATGGCTAGATCACCGGGTTTCGGGTCTATACCCTGCAACTTAATCGCCCAGTTAAGACTCGGTTTCCCTACGGCTCCCCTATACGGTTAACCTTGCTACAGAATATAAGTCGCTGACCCATTATACAAAAGGTACGCAGTCACACCTAAAAGGTGCTCCCACTGCTTGTACGTACACGGTTTCAGGTTCTATTTCACTCCCCTCGCCGGGGTTCTTTTCGCCTTTCCCTCACGGTACTGGTTCACTATCGGTCAATCAGGAGTATTTAGCCTTGGAGGATGGTCCCCCCATATTCAGACAGGATAACACGTGTCCCGCCCTACTCGTCGAGTTCACAACACCAACACCTTCGGATACGGGGCTATCACCCTTTACTGCCGGACTTTCCAGACCGTTCTCCTGATGCTGATGCTGATTAAGACTCTGGGCTGCTCCCCGTTCGCTCGCCGCTACTAGGGGAATCTCGGTTGATTTCTTTTCCTCGAGGTACTGAGATGTTTCAGTTCCCTCGGTTCGCCTCGTTTGACTATGGATTCATCAAACGATAGTGCAACGAATTGCACTGGGTTTCCCCATTCGGACATCGTCGGCTATAGCGGTTCATATCACCTTACCGACGCTTTTCGCAGATTAGCACGTCCTTCATCGCCTCTGATTGCCTAGGCATCCACCGTGTACGCTTAGTCGCTTAACCTCACAACCCGAAATTGTTTCAACGATCACCTAACTGTCATGGCTGTGCGTGGTGAAATTCTTTGTTGCGCGGTGCTCGTCATGCTCACGTACCGATGTACGCTGCGCTGACTGCGCTCCTACGCCGTGAATTTCACACTGCTCGCTCATGCCACTCGTTTGAATGACCGAAAATTTCAGGTTTGAAATTTTGAGAGACTCTCACATTGTTTAAGCGATAAACAATGTGCGTTGTTTCAATTTTCAGCTTGTTCCAGATTGTTAAAGAGCATAATTGTTAAACTAACTCAGTGAATTAGTTTAATCATTATTGAGGACATCGTCTTTCACTCGATATCGGCGCAATTGGCGTCCCCTAGGGGATTCGAACCCCTGTTACCGCCGTGAAAGGGCGGTGTCCTAGGCCTCTAGACGAAGGGGACACGAAATATTGCACAACCATGTTGTGGCCTATTTCATGCAAGTCTTACCCTGTGGTAAGTCTCCCACGTATAGCCTATTGCTCTACTTTTCATCAGACAATCTGTGTGAACACTTCACAAGAACACTTCAATGGTAAGGAGGTGATCCAACCGCAGGTTCCCCTACGGTTACCTTGTTACGACTTCACCCCAGTCATGGATCACAAAGTGGTAAGCGCCCTCCCGAAGGTTAAGCTACCTACTTCTTTTGCAACCCACTCCCATGGTGTGACGGGCGGTGTGTACAAGGCCCGGGAACGTATTCACCGTAGCATTCTGATCTACGATTACTAGCGATTCCGACTTCATGGAGTCGAGTTGCAGACTCCAATCCGGACTACGACGTACTTTATGAGTTCCGCTTGCTCTCGCGAGGTCGCTTCTCTTTGTATACGCCATTGTAGCACGTGTGTAGCCCTACTCGTAAGGGCCATGATGACTTGACGTCATCCCCACCTTCCTCCGGTTTATCACCGGCAGTCTCCTTTGAGTTCCCGACCGAATCGCTGGCAACAAAGGATAAGGGTTGCGCTCGTTGCGGGACTTAACCCAACATTTCACAACACGAGCTGACGACAGCCATGCAGCACCTGTCTCAGAGTTCCCGAAGGCACCAAAGCATCTCTGCTAAGTTCTCTGGATGTCAAGAGTAGGTAAGGTTCTTCGCGTTGCATCGAATTAAACCACATGCTCCACCGCTTGTGCGGGCCCCCGTCAATTCATTTGAGTTTTAACCTTGCGGCCGTACTCCCCAGGCGGTCGATTTAACGCGTTAGCTCCGGAAGCCACGCCTCAAGGGCACAACCTCCAAATCGACATCGTTTACAGCGTGGACTACCAGGGTATCTAATCCTGTTTGCTCCCCACGCTTTCGCACCTGAGCGTCAGTCTTTGTCCAGGGGGCCGCCTTCGCCACCGGTATTCCTCCACATCTCTACGCATTTCACCGCTACACATGGAATTCTACCCCCCTCTACAAGACTCTAGCTGACCAGTCTTAGATGCCATTCCCAGGTTAAGCCCGGGGATTTCACATCTAACTTAATCAACCGCCTGCGTGCGCTTTACGCCCAGTAATTCCGATTAACGCTTGCACCCTCCGTATTACCGCGGCTGCTGGCACGGAGTTAGCCGGTGCTTCTTCTGTCGGTAACGTCAATCGTTGATGATATTAGCATCAACGCCTTCCTCCCGACTGAAAGTACTTTACAACCCTAGGGCCTTCTTCATACACGCGGCATGGCTGCATCAGGCTTGCGCCCATTGTGCAATATTCCCCACTGCTGCCTCCCGTAGGAGTCTGGGCCGTGTCTCAGTCCCAGTGTGGCTGATCATCCTCTCAGACCAGCTAGGGATCGTCGCCTAGGTGAGCCATTACCCCACCTACTAGCTAATCCCATATGGGTTCATCCGATAGCGCAAGGCCCGAAGGTCCCCTGCTTTGCTCCTTAGAGATTATGCGGTATTAGCCACCGTTTCCAGTAGTTATCCCCCTCTATCGGGCAGATCCCCATACATTACTCACCCGTCCGCCGCTCGTCAGCGGGAAGCAAGCTTCCCCTGTTACCGCTCGACTTGCATGTGTTAGGCCTGCCGCCAGCGTTCAATCTGAGCCATGATCAAACTCTTCAATTAAAAGTAGTCTGATGCTCAAAGAATTAAACTGTTTATCAATTCGCTTCTGTTCGGCTAACATTGTCGGCTTCGCTCCGCTTTCCTCGCCGTACCTCAGTACTGTCTCGGAAATGCTCACTCGCCTTCGCGTTATCCTTCCACAATCGAATTGCACATTGTTAGTTCATATATGAATTAACGTGTTAGTCACTCTTCAAGACTTAAAATCAAATATTTTTTTGATAGTGTCCTGTGAGTGCCCACACAGATTGTCTGATAAATTGTTAAAGAGCGTTGCGACTTTATCTTTCGATATTAACCGTTTAGGTTGTTGTCGCGAGGTGTCGTATACTACGTTTTTCTGTCAGAAAGTCAAGTGATTATTTTCAACTTTTTCTCTCTTTTTCACCTCAGTCATCACGAGGGTTTCTTTTTCAACCTGACCACCGAAGCGGTTTGTCGTGACAACGGATGCGCATTATAGGGAGTCAGGAAATTCTGGCAACTCTTTTTTTCACTTTTTTGTTTGATTGATGCATTCCACAGCAAAACACCCCCTTATACAGTCTCATTCACAATGTTATCCACAATCATAAAAATAATTAAAATATAACGCGCATTACGCAAACGTTTGCGTTACAATTAGCCTGAAAATTCATCGTTGATTTTGTTTTTATGTTCTGAAATTGTTAGTAGGTTATCTCTATCTATTACGATGTTGATGCATTTAAGCGATGGCAACACACAATAGATATATAAGAAGAGTCATTTTACTCTTTCCACTAACTCTTACGGTTTTATTGCTTTCTTATCCAAGGGATCTATCTCATGCAACAGCTTCGTCCTATTCGTCGTGCCCTTCTCAGTGTTTCTGATAAAACAGGTGTTGTTGAATTCGCTAAGGCGCTTTCTCAGCGAGGTGTTGAACTGCTCTCTACCGGTGGAACCGCAAAACTGCTTGCAGAGTCAGGGTTAAACGTTACCGAAGTTTCAGACTATACGGGGTTCCCTGAAATGATGGATGGGCGAGTAAAAACACTACACCCTAAAGTGCATGGCGGTATTTTAGGCCGCCGAGGTATAGATGATGCAATCATGCAACAGCATGCTATCGAGCCGATAGATATGGTCGTTGTAAATTTATATCCATTCGCACAAACAGTTGCCAAACCTAATTGCACTTTAGAAGATGCTGTTGAGAACATCGATATTGGTGGGCCAACAATGGTTCGCTCTGCGGCTAAAAACCATAAAGATGTCGCGATTGTTGTTAACTGCCTTGATTACGAAAAAATCATAGAAGAACTCGATAATCACGATAATTCATTAAATTGGTCCACACGTTTTGACCTTGCAATTAAAGCATTCGAACATACCGCTGCGTATGACAGCATGATTGCTAACTATTTTGGTGAGCTAGTCGCTCCTTATTATGGTGATACAACACAGCCTTCCGGACGCTTTCCTCGTACCTTGAATTTAAACTTCATTAAAAAACAAGATATGCGCTATGGCGAAAACAGCCATCAAGATGCCGCTTTCTATATAGAAGAAAATCCTCAAGAAGCGTCTATCGCAACAGCGACACAGATCCAAGGCAAGGCATTGTCTTATAATAATATAGCGGACACAGATGCCGCTTTGGAATGCGTAAAATCTTTTGAAGAGCCTGCGTGTGTGATAGTCAAACACGCTAACCCTTGTGGTGTTGCAATCGGTAACAACATCCACGCGGCGTATGAACGTGCATTTAAAACCGATCCAACTTCGGCTTTTGGTGGCATTATCGCATTTAACCGTATGCTAGATAAAACGACCGCCGAAGCCATTATTGAACGTCAATTCGTTGAAGTCATTATCGCGCCAACCGTTGCAGACGATGCGCTTTCTATATTAGCAACAAAGCAAAATGTTCGAGTTCTGACCTGTGGAGAGTGGAATAAACCTATTGCGGGGCTAGATTTCAAACGTGTTAATGGCGGTTTGCTAGTACAAGATCGTGATTTAGGCATGGTTCAGGCCGATGAGCTACGTGTAGTCACAAAACGTCAACCGACTGAACGTGAATTAAAAGATGCTATGTTCTGCTGGAAGGTGGCTAAATTTGTGAAGTCCAATGCGATTGTGTATGCCAAAAACGATATGACAATTGGAATTGGTGCAGGCCAAATGAGTCGAGTCTACTCAGCCAAAATAGCGGGTATCAAAGCCGCCGATGAAGGCTTAGAAGTCGCAGGTTGTGCAATGGCATCTGATGCCTTTTTCCCATTCCGAGATGGTATTGATGCAGCAGCAGCAGTTGGTGTCACTTGTGTGATCCAGCCTGGAGGCTCTATTCGCGATAACGAAGTCATTGATGCCGCTAACGAACATGGTATTGCCATGATTTTCACGAATATGCGTCATTTCCGCCATTAATTTAACGTGGGGTAACAGTATGAATATTTTAATTATTGGTGGTGGCGGCCGCGAACATGCTTTAGCGTGGAAAGCGGCACAATCTCCGCTTGCAGATAAAGTTTATGTCGCTCCAGGTAATGCAGGTACTGCATTAGAACCATCACTGGAAAATGTTGCTATTTCTGCAACTGATATTGATGGTTTATTAACGTTTGCAAAAGAAAAGCAAATTGGCTTAACCATTGTTGGGCCTGAGGCGCCTTTAGTACTTGGGGTGGTTGACGCATTTCAAAAAGCAGGCCTAACCATTTTTGGGCCGACTCAAGGAGCGGCTCAGCTAGAAGGCTCTAAGGCTTTTACTAAGGACTTCTTAGCTCGCCATAATATTCCAACCGCTGCCTATCAAAATTTTACCGAGGTAGAACCAGCATTAGCCTACTTAGATAGAGTCGGTGCCCCCATCGTAATTAAAGCCGATGGACTTGCTGCGGGTAAAGGTGTGATCGTCGCGATGACGCTCGAAGAAGCTAAAGATGCCGTACAGGATATGCTTGCGGGTAATGCATTTGGTGATGCAGGTCATCGTATCGTTATTGAGGAATTCCTTGATGGCGAAGAAGCCAGTTTTATCGTCATGGTGGATGGTGAAAATGTTATTCCTATGGCAACCAGTCAAGATCACAAACGTGTTGGTGATGGTGATACCGGATTGAATACTGGCGGTATGGGGGCATATTCCCCCGCTCCTGTTGTGACAGATGAGATCCACCAACGCGTTATGGAACAAGTTATCTATCCAACAGTGCAAGGGATGGATGCAGAAGGTCATCGCTATCAAGGTTTCCTCTATGCAGGACTCATGATTGACAAAGCAGGCAATCCAAAAGTTATCGAGTTTAACTGCCGTTTTGGTGATCCTGAAACTCAGCCAATTATGATGCGTCTACAATCCGATCTCGTTGAATTATGTCTTGCTGGCGCAAAAGGTGAGTTAGCAGGTAAGGGTTCATCATGGGATGAGCGCCCTGCATTAGGCATTGTTATTGCTGCGGGTGGTTACCCTGGCGACTATCGTAACGGTGATGTGATCCTCGGTTTACCAACCGAAGAAGCGACAGATAGCAAAGTGTTCCATGCGGGAACAAAACTGAAAGATGGCGATGTCGTGACGGCTGGCGGGCGCGTACTGTGTGTTACAGCCCTCGGTAATGATATTGCTCAAGCCCAGCAAAAAGCCTATCAAGCCGCGGCAAATATCCATTGGGATGGCAGTTTTTACCGTAAAGATATTGGCTATCGTGCCATTGCACGTTTGAAGTAACGACCACAAAAAACTCAGTCCATTAAGCTGATAAACAGGTTTCAACAAAACCGCTTTATCAGCTTTTTTATTGTATTTCTGTTTTTGTTTCTAACAGACAAAAGCTCTAAGTATTTCGTAGCCTAACTAGGCGGCACAGTAACTTATCTTCAGGAGTACACACAGGTATGTGACTGGGGGGTGAGTTGCTGAAGCCAACAACGTGAGAATACGCAAGACGACAAGCGGTGAGATTACAATGAATCTTTACTAGGTTGCCAGCGACAAAAATCCGTATCTGCTACCATCAAAAGCTGATTTCCTTCGGGCGATTCCAACCAAGCAATATTTAATTGTTTATGCCACACCTTTGCCCGATTTTCTAACCAATTCTGAGCATAAGGCTCAAAGATGACTTTTTTGGTATCGCCTTCACAAGTAACCACTTTGTCTTGTGACCAGTGACCTTGATACAACTTAACATCACCAACAACTAGGGCTGTATTAATATCGAGAATACGTTTCGCTTCAAAACGCCAGCGGATAATATCATCAGACGACAGGGCTGTTTTGCGATCTTTTTCTACGCGTTGCATAAAAACGACATCATCGTTTTTATCAAAGCGAAGCTGTTCCATGATTTCTTGTTCGCCTGCATTTAAGATCTGGCTACGGATTTGCCAAAGCTGACCTGAACGGTATTCAAAGAAATTAACTGAGGTATCGGTGCCTTTATAGGGGCTGTAAACCACCATTAGCACTTGAGGATCATGTTTAGCATCGTTCAGACGCCACATACGGATTACGCCATTATCAGCGATAAATCCACTTGCACTAAATTCAGGGAAGTTAGAGCGAGAAGAACAGGCGCTGAGCATTGAGAGTGCTCCCAATACCAGCAACCCTTTCCGAATGAACAAAAGGGGTCGTAGTCTCCCCCTCCTGATAATTCTTGTTTGCAACTTTCTTATTTTACCGCTTCTTTCAGTGCTTTACCGGCAGAGAAAGCAGGAACGTTAGTTGCTGGGATAGTGATTTCTTCGCGAGTTTGCGGGTTACGACCGGTACGCTCTGCACGGTGGCTGACTTTGAAAGTACCGAAACCGACCAGTTGTACTTGCTCGCCTTTTTTCAGCGTTTCTGAGATAGCATTCAGTGTTGATTCTAATGCTGCTTTTGCCTGTACTTTAGTCAGATCTGCTGATTCTGCGATAGCATCAACTAATTCAGTCTTGTTCATAAATTATCCTTACACAGTGTGTTTATCGTTTGCAAAGCATCGAGTGCGTCGGATATGCCAAATTGACAGCCCCTGATACACGCCCCCGATAGCCACTTCTCTTCTTGCCCCTAAATGTAGACCAGTCTAGGGGCAAATGTGAAGTCTTAGTCATCAGCATTACTGCTCTAAGTCACGTTTTATCAATGAAAACGCGAAAATTAGCTGATTGCAATGCCAATATTACTGACTCCCGCCTCGCGGAGGTCAGCTTTTAATCCATTAATTAACTCTAAGTCTCGCTCTTCACAGGCAGCCAGTAAACGGAAAATTTCCCACTGGATATCCCATTCTTCCTCAACAGAGGATAATTCTTTTAGTTCCTGCTCTGACATTTCCTTTCCGGCTTGCGTCATTTCGAGCATAGCAACGGTACGAATCGACACTTCACTAACCGCAATAGCATGACTCAGGGTCTCACCGCTTAATTTAGAGTGAATGACTTCGCCTAAGGCAATACAAGCATCAATCGCTGGATAAACGCCATACATGTCAAAATCATCAGCCGATGGGATGATTTCCTCTAATTTTTCTAACTGATTGTCGAAATTAATTTTGCTATCTTTTACGACCAGTGTTTCCCAAACCAAATCAAGTATGGCGCGGTAAACTTTTGCATCAGCAAACGAACTTTGTTGGCAAAACATTTGAAAATTGGGGTACATTCTTTCGCACAAGCATGCCATAAAAGTAACATGTTGCCAGCTTTCTAGTTTTTCCAACCTCAAATGAATGGGATTTCTTAACATAATTTCTGACTCATCAATCTTAATGCTTCGCAGTTTACCTGAAAATCGGACAATGCCACATATTTTGCTGATAATTAGCTAGATTTCCCTTTCATTCGCTCAAAAAACGCTCGATTCGAGGCAATTCCATCCGCAAAACGTGTTGGCTCTGGGAGTCTGTAGCCCTTCAAACAACCTTCGACCCATTTTAAGGAAGAGTCAACACTCACTTTGTGACCTGGCGAAATAAACAGTGGGTTACAACGCTTTTTGCTTCTCAGCACCCATCCAAGTGGTTCTTCTCCATGGGTCAGTGGTTGGACACTGTCTTTTTCCTCATCGACCAATGTATAGTCGCCATACAATCGACTTTTAGCAACCCCGATTGTGGGAATATCAACCTGTAAGCCAAAATGGCATGCAACACCAAAACGTCGAGGATGAGCGATTCCTTGCCCATCAACTAACACTAATTCAGGTTTATGATTGAGTTGTTCCCAAGCCGCTACCAACCCGGGCACTTCACGAAAAGAGAGTAATCCAGGGATATAAGGTAACTGAGTCGGTATTCGTGCAATCTGATATTCAACCAATTGTAAGTCGGGCCAAGATAAAACCGCTATCACCGCACGTGTGATAGCGCCTTGTTGTTCAAAACCAACATCGGCTCCACCAATCAAAGTCGGTTGTAAATCCTCATCACGTAATACAACCCGTTGTGCGTTTTCTATTTGCTGTTGTCGCAACAAGTGGGTATCTATTGTCATGGTGAACTCAATACTAAATATGATTAACGATTAATGATAGAAGATAACAGCGTACTTACAAGAATATATCAGTACGCTGTTTAAAAACCGATCAACTATTGATGGTATTGACGTGAAAAACGATGAACGGCTTCTACGAATGCTCCCGCATGCTCAGGCGGAACATCTTGATGAATACCATGGCCTAAGTTAAAGACATGCCCATTACCTTGACCAAAGCCCGCAAGTATATTTTTAACTTCTTCTTCGATGCGCGGTACTGGCGCATATAACATTGATGGATCCATATTGCCCTGCAATGCAACTTTATCACCAACACGACGGCGCGCATCGGCAATTTCCGTTGTCCAATCCAATCCTAAAGCATCACAACCCGTTGCCGCCATCTCTTCTAGCCATTGCCCGCCCCCCTTTGTAAATAACGTCACAGGGACACGGCGACCTTCGTTTTCACGCTGTAGGCCATCAATGATCTTATGCATATAGTGGAGCGAGAATTGTTGGTAATCACGCTTTGTCAGTACACCACCCCATGTGTCAAAGATCATCACCGATTGAGCACCCGCACGAATTTGCGCATTTAAATATAAAATAACGCTATCCGCTAGCTTATCGAGCAATAAGTGAAGGGCATTTGGCTCTTCATACATCATTTTTTTGATTTTAGTGAATGCTTTACTGCTTCCACCTTCAATCATGTAAGTGGCAAGGGTCCAAGGACTTCCCGAAAAACCAATAAGAGGTACATCGCCATTCAGCGCTTTACGGATCGCTCTAACCGCATCCATCACATAACCCAGTTCCATTTCAGGGTCAGGCACAGGAATCTTTTTAATATCACTCAGGCTCGTAATGGGCTTTTTGAAACGAGGACCTTCCCCTGTCTCAAAATAGAGACCAAGCCCCATTGCATCGGGAATAGTCAGAATATCAGAAAAGAGAATTGCAGCATCTAATGGAAAACGGCGTAATGGCTGAAGTGTCACTTCACAGGCCAGTTCAGTGTTTTTGCACAGAGAAATAAAATCACCAGCCTGTGCGCGAGTTGCTTTGTACTCCGGTAGGTAACGCCCTGCTTGACGCATCATCCATACAGGGGTGGTATCTACAGGCTGACGTAGCAAGGCACGTAGATAGCGGTCATTTTTCAACTCAGTCATTATTTACTCCATTATAATCAGTGGCCGCCGCAAATGGCTAAGGGTGACACTCGTATACTCCAAAAATTTGAGATGCTGCTAAGCAACAAGAGGGTGAGTCACTCGATCATTGATAGTTATACAACGCAAACACATGAACATAGTCAACAACACGACAACTTGAAGCAAGCTCAGTATATCATGTTAAAGATAACAATATCAGCGCCTAGGCAATTTAGGCGCTCAATAGTCCTCTTGGCGACAGAGTGCCACGGTATCCTCAATTAAACGTCTCGCAATAGTGTCACTCGGAGGGATTTTCGGTAAATTGTTGTAGTGATACCACCCAGCACTGACTAATTCCTTCGGATCAACGTTGATTTCACCGCTTTCATAATCGGCAAGAAACCCCATCATCAAAGAGTGTGGAAATGGCCAAGGCTGAGAAGACACATAGCGAATATGGCGAACTTTGATACCACTTTCTTCCATGACTTCGCGCGCAACAGCTTCTTCTAATGTTTCACCGACTTCAACAAACCCCGCAAGCACAGTAAAGAGAGGGTTTTGAGTATGGCGACGATGCTGAGCCAGTAATATGTGGTCATCACGACGAATAGCGACAATAATGCAAGGAGCAATTTGTGGATAGTAGCGCTCATGACAATGGTCACAAAGACATGCCCATTCGGTTGTACTATGGCGCATCGCCGTTCCACAGTATCCACAATAGCGATGTGAACGGTAAAATTCCGCGAGTTGTACCCCTCTTCCTGCTAAACGAAACAACCCTTCATCTTGTGAAGCGACCAAACGAGGCGATGCCATATCTGCTGGCATTTTTTCAGCAATCAGCCAAACGGTTTCACCTTGCCACTCACCAATCGGCGTTGCAATTTTTCCGGATAATAACCAGTCACTTGCCGTTCCATGCGGCACATCGCCTTGTGGTAGCCATAAACGCCCAGCAAAACAAACAAACCACCAGCCTTGCTCTGTTCCAACTAATGTTACTTTTTTCATTTTTCACATCTTTTATTGATATAAACAATTTTTACTCTTTCTCTATTAAATATCTGGAGGAGCAACTAGGCAACCTGTAAATGAAGCATCACACTATCGCTGCTAGTGAAAAAGGGAGCGTGCACGCCGTCAATCCATGATCTATACGCTGTCGGTAGTTAACGTCATGAATGGATGTAAAAACGCGTGGCCTAATACGATGTAATGCGTCATTTTTAGTGGTTATTTTTGACACTTTTTAGACAATTTCTTCCACAAAATATCGAAAAAGTGTCACAAAACCGTCAACTCACTGTCACGTTAGAAAATTAGCATGCTAATTAACCAATACGCCTCCACTATAGTGAGAAGAAAATGAAAGCGATCGTACCTGCTGTTTTGATTTCTCTAACAACATCAAGCCTTGCTTTAGCGAATGATGCTGATTTAACCCCATTAATTAATGCAGCCAAACAAGAAGGACAAGTTTACAGTGTTGGTATGCCAGACACTTGGGCTAACTGGAAAGGAACTTGGCAAGATCTCGAAAAAACCTACGGATTGAAACATCAAGATACGGACATGAGCTCTGCACAAGAAATTGCAAAGTTTGCCGCAGAGAAAAACAACGCCACTGCCGATATTGGTGATGTGGGTGCATCATTTGGCCCTGTTGCCGTACTAAAAGGGGTTACTCAGCCTTACAAACCTACCACATGGTCACAAATTCCTGATTGGGCAAAAGATAAAGAGGGTCACTGGGCCCTCGCTTATACTGGAACGATCGCCTTTATGATTAACAACGATCTCGTCAAAGATGCCCCAAAAAGTTGGGATGATCTATTGAAAGGCAAATATAGAGTGACTGTGGGTGATGTGGGTATTGCCGCCCAAGCGAATAATGCTGTCTTAGCCGCTGCTTTTGCTCGTGGTGGTGATGAAAACAATTTACAGCCTGCTATCGAGTTTTTTGGTGAATTAGCCAAACAAAAACGTCTATCCGTTAATGATCCTACGGTCGCCAATATCGAAAAAGGCGAAGTTGAAGTTGGTATCCTCTGGGATTTCAATGCGCTAAATTATCGTGACCAAATCAATCGTGATCGTTTTACGGTTGTCATTCCCTCTGATGGCTCTGTTATTTCTGGCTACACCACCATCATTAATAAATATGCAAAAAACCCTAATGCAGCAAAATTAGCGCGTGAATTTATCTTTAGTGACAAGGGACAAATCAATTTAGCGGAAGGTTATGCGCGTCCTATTCGTGCCGAATATCTAACATTACCCGATGATATTAAAGCTAAATTGTTACCGGATGAACAATATAAGAATGTGCACCCCATTAAAGATGCCGAAGGGTGGGAAAAATCTTCTCGCACATTACCCAAAATGTGGCAACAACAAGTCTTAATTCACCAGCAATAATGTGCCTTTAGGAATAAAATTTCTTATGTCTGATAAAGTTATACTTGTTGTCCTTGACGGCCTAACCTATTCAGTAGCCCATGATTGCATGGGCTATCTCAATGCATTGATTGAAGCTGACCAAGCCACGCTTTATAAAATGGAGAGTGAGTTGCCCTCGATGTCTCGGCCTCTATATGAATGCATTTTGACGGGGATTTCTCCTGCAAATAGCGGCATTGTCAATAATGACATCGTACGTTTATCCCACTTTGAAAGTATTTTTTCACTTGCACGAAAAGCAGAAAAAACCACTGCCGCTGCGGCCTATTATTGGGTTAGTGAACTGTACAATAGAGCGCCTTTTGTCGCCACTCGAGACCGCTTTACTTGCGATACACAACTCGCAATTCAATATGGCTGCTTTTATCAAGCGGATCATTACCCCGATGATCATCTGTTCGTCGATGCTGAATATCTACGTACCCAATATCATCCTGATTTCTTATTGATCCATCCAATGAATATTGATGATACCGGCCATAAATTCGGACTGGACTCCTCACAATATCGTAATAGTGCACGGAAGGCGGATATTATCCTCGCGAATTATCTCCCAACATGGATTGAGCAAGGCTATCAAATCATCATTACCAGCGATCATGGTATGAATAAGGATCATAGCCATGGCGGCATACTCCCAGAAGAACGACATGTTCCATTGTTTGTTATTGGGGATAAGTTTTCACATCATGCGCAATGCCATATTGAACAAACCGCGCTCTGTGGAACCATTTGTACTCTACTCAATATTGATCATGCAGATAAACAAGTCTGTAACGAATTATTGGTAGGAGGTAACTAATGGCGGATGTTAGCCCCCCTTGTGAGCAAGCCAGCTCCCCGCTGGGGAGAATACTGATGGGCAAAAAATGTTTCTCGCGTTTGCGCTGGCAAGCGGCACTTTTAACCGTGCCTTTTTTCATTTTATTTTGTCTATTTCAAATCGCACCAATGATTTGGGTATTGGTTAATAGTTTTATCTATGAAGAAAGTTGGTCTTTTGCGAATTATGCTGAGATTGTTAGCAACGATTTTTATTTGCAGGCCTTTGAAAATACATTATGGCTATCAGTCATTTGTAGTATCGTTGGGTTGCTCGTTTCCGCTATCACTGCCTTTTCTATTTATAAAATGCAGGGGCGAATTCGCAGCATGATGATCTCTTTTACTACCATGGCCAGTAATTTCAGCGGTGTCCCCCTCGCGTTTGCCTTTATCATTATTCTCGGTTTTAACGGTGCGATTACTTTACAACTCAAGGCGTGGGGGATCATTGAAGAGTTCAATATCTATAGCGCTAGTGGGTTAATGGTACTGTATATTTATTTTCAAATTCCACTTGGGATCCTATTACTCTACCCTGCTTTTGATGCGCTAAAACCGGAATGGGAAGATGCCGCCAAAACAATGGGAGCCAGTAAATTGGCCTACTGGTGCAAAGTCGCAATCCCTGTCCTCGCGCCTGCATTACTCGGTACATTTATTATTTTAGTCGCTAATGCGGTTGGAGCCTATGCCAGTACTTACGCACTGACGAGTGGAAACTACAACCTAATTACGATTCGTATCGCTAGCCTTGTATCAGGTGACCTCTACTTAGAGCCTAATATGGCGGCTGCATTATCGGTATTGCTGATTGCGATCCTTGGTTTTATCACCGCCATCCATCATTGGCTGTTAAAACGGAGCTATCATGCCAAGTTATAGCCTTACGACCAAATCACACCAAACGTCTGGCCTTTGGTTACATAAATTAATCCTGATTAGCGTCGCGAGCCTGCTTGCCCTGCCTATCGTGGCGACATTTATTTATTCTATCGCGACACAATGGGGAGCAACGGTGTTACCCGATGCCCTCTCGCTAAAATGGTATTTACAACTCTGGCAAGACCCTCGATTTTTGTTGGCCTTCGGACGCTCTCTGATTATCTGTTTCGGCACGCTGTTGGTGAGTACGCTAGTTATTTTACCGATGACATTTGCCGTGTTTTATCGTTTCCCGAAACTAAAAGGATTGATGGATCTCCTGATTATTCTTCCTTTTGCAATTCCACCGGTGGTTTCATCCGTCGGATTATTACAAATTTTTGCCGATGAACCTTTTATGTTGGTCGGCACTCCGTGGATACTCATCGGTACTTATTTCACTATCACCCTACCTTTTATGTACCGTGCGTTAGCAAACAGTTTTCAAGGGATCAACCTGCATGATTTGATGGATGCGGCACATTTGTTAGGTGCAAGTACTTTCAAGGCTTTTTTATTGATTGTGTTACCGAATATTCGTAAAGGCCTATTGGTATCTCTATTAATTTCATTTTCATTTTTAATGGGTGAATTCGTCTTTGCCAACATTTTGGTCGGTACACGTTATGAAACCCTGCAAATCTATCTATTTAATATGCGTCAAACCAGTGGGCATTTTACCTCTGCGTTAGTGATGTCTTATTTCCTATTTACATTGCTTCTCACATGGTTAGCAACTCGAATGAGTCGCTCTGGAGATAAATAATGAGTTATGTCATTGCTGAAAATTTGAGTAAATCATTCGGCCAAAATCACGTCTTCTCAAATATCCAATTCACAATTGAAAAAGGTGAATTCATCACCTTACTCGGGCCCAGTGGCTGCGGAAAATCGACATTATTACGCTGTATTGCAGGACTCGAACAACCGGATCATGGTGAGCTGTATATTAATCGTCAAAATATAACCCACCAAGCTGCTCAGCAACGTGGGATCGGTATGGTTTTTCAAAGCTATGCCTTATTTCCGAATATGACTATTGAAGATAACATCGCTTTCGGCTTAAAAATGCGCAAAGTAGAGTGTCAGGAACGAAGAAAAGCAGTAGCAGAAGTTATTGAAATGGTTGAATTACAAGGTAAAGAACATCAGTTTCCTCATCAGCTTTCAGGGGGACAACGTCAGCGGGTAGCCCTTGCACGAGCACTGGTGATGAAACCACAGATTTTACTCTTAGATGAGCCATTATCAGCACTTGATGCACGTATTCGTAAACATCTGCGACAACAGATTCGCCATATTCAACGTGAATTAAAACTCACGACGATTTTTGTGACTCATGATCAAGACGAAGCGATGATCATGTCTGATCGCATCTTTTTAATGAATAAAGGCGCTATTATCCAGAGTGATACCGCTGAAAATATTTATACCCAGCCAGCGAATGAGTTTGTGGCACGTTTTATGGGTCACTATAACCTTGTTGATGCAGATAAAGCGAATGCCTTATTGGGGCTAAATTTACAAGGCACACTCGCTATTCGCCCTGAATCCATCTATGTTAAGGAGACAGGACGCCACTACGGCGATCATATTTCACACCCTGTTGATGCAATCATTCTTGATCATCAACTACTAGGAAACATTATTCGTTACTCAGTCAATACGGCAGCGGGTAACATGACGGTTGATTTGCTTAATCGTTCGTCTGAACGACTCTTTGAACCCGGTACTCGCCTAGAGTTAATGTTTAACAAGAATGAAATTCGTGCATTTAGTTAGCGAATCGTAAAAAGAGGCATAATGCAAAATAAATTAGCCGTTTTTGATTTAGATGAGACCTTAATTCAAGGTGATAGTAGCGTGTTGTGGACACAATACCTGTGGGATCAGCAAATTATCACAGATCCTCGCTTTGTCGAAGCGGATAAACAGATGATGGCACAATACAATGCGGGTACGCTGGATATGGCAACTTACCTGCGTTTTAGCCTACAGGCTTTAGCTGGGATCAGTACCTCACAAATTGATCTCTGGTTAGCCGATTTTGTTGACACTATGGTGGTACCACGCATCTACCCTGAAGGGATCCGTACTATCGAAAATTATCGACAACACGGCATTCCGATCATAGTGATCTCCGCAACAGTCTCATTTATTGTGAAAAAAATCGCCGAACGTTTAGGCGCTGACGTTGTAATGGGGATCGATATAAAGCAGCAAAATGGCTGCTATACCGATGAAGTCGAAGGTATTGCGACATTTAAAGAAGGTAAAGTCAAACGGCTCCTCCAGTGGATCCGCCACCAGCCAATTACCGATGCCTATATCTATTTTTATACTGATTCCGCTAACGACCTTCCTATGTGTCAATTTGCGGATGAAGTGTTTATTGTTAATGGCGATCAAAAACTACAACGGGCAGCGGAAGAAAATAACTGGCGACAATATACGTGGCAACTTTAACCTTATTTTTAGTTTGAATACGCCATTATTAAAATATTCTTTTCCTTTAAGCCATGTATATGCCATTCCTCGAAACCACGCATATGTCACTTCCTCTAAAGCGCATATAGGAAAGCAAAGATATCCCAAGGAGCATACACACGTATGTGACTTGGGTCGCTGAGCGTAGCCAACACACTGATCGTGTGAAGGATGACAAGGAAAATGCTTGAGAATAACCCAGAGAACACTATACTGGAGTCTCTTGTCGGAGTGCTCAGTGGTGTATACCACGAGCTGAGACCGTTAATTCGGGATCCGCGGAACCTGATCGGGTTAATACCCGCGAAGGGAACAAGAGTAATCATTTAGCGCCCAATTTTGTTTATTTCGCAGCTCATATTGATATTGATGAAAAAACTCACAATATGGCGAAACTAACAGCACAGCAAAATGAAAGCGCAACATCTTACTATTACTCCATCCGAACTCCAGACAAGCAACTTTCTTACGATAAACCAGAACGCTATGCATACCGCATAATCGTTCGTGACAATGTCAGGAAATTGCTATGTCCCAAAATAATATTATCCCTACAACTGACCTTTCACCTAAAGCTGCACCTGCACGAACGCGAAAAGCGCAACGTGATGCTGCTGAGAACTTCATTAACACGGTTTCTGGCGTCTCATTCCCTAATTCCAAACGTATCTATTTAACGGGATCGAGAGAGGATATTCAGGTACCTATGCGAGAAATTCAACTCTCGCCAACACTGATTGGTGGTGATAAAGATAATCCACAATTTGAAGATAATGAAGCGGTGCCCGTTTATGATACGTCGGGTCCTTATGGTGACCCAGACTCGGAACTGAATGTCCATAAAGGATTAAAAAAGATCCGTGAAGGTTGGATCCGCGAACGTAATGATACTGTTCAGGTTGATAATCTCAGCTCTGATTTTACACAACAGCGACTCGCTGATGCGGGGCTAGACCATTTAAGGTTTAATCATCGCCCTCGCCCATTAAAAGCGATCTCTGGCAAGCGTGTCACTCAGTTACACTATGCTCGCCAAGGTATTATTACCCCGGAAATGGAATTTATCGCCATTCGTGAAAATATGGGCCGTGAACGTATTCGTGGTGAGGTATTAAGGCAGCAGCATCCAGGACAAAGTTTTGGGGCGAATCTACCGGAAAACATCACGCCTGAATTCGTTCGTCAAGAAGTCGCAGCGGGTCGTGCCATCATACCCGCCAATATCAATCACCCTGAATCAGAGCCCATGATTATCGGCCGTAACTTCTTAGTGAAGGTGAATGCCAATATCGGTAACTCATCGGTCACTTCATCCATTGAAGAAGAAGTCGAGAAACTGATTTGGTCTACTCGCTGGGGGGCAGATACCGTGATGGATCTGTCTACTGGACGCTATATTCATGAAACTCGCGAATGGATTCTACGCAATAGCCCTGTGCCTATCGGTACTGTTCCTATTTATCAAGCATTAGAGAAAGTCAATGGTGTCGCCGAAAACCTAACATGGGAAATGTTCCGTGATACGTTACTTGAACAGGCAGAACAAGGCGTCGATTACTTCACCATCCATGCAGGCGTATTATTGCGTTATGTTCCAATGACCGCGAAGCGTTTGACAGGCATTGTCTCTCGCGGTGGCTCGATTATGGCGAAATGGTGCCTCTCTCATCATCAAGAAAATTTCTTGTATGAAAATTTCCGTGAAATTTGCGAAATCTGTGCGGCTTATGACGTTTCTTTATCATTAGGGGATGGTTTACGCCCTGGCTCCATTCAAGATGCAAACGATGCTGCACAATTTGCCGAGTTACACACGCTTGGTGAATTGACAAAAATTGCATGGGAATATGATGTACAGGTGATGATTGAAGGGCCGGGGCATGTGCCAATGCAGATGATCCGTCGTAACATGACTGAAGAGCTTGAGCACTGCCATGAAGCACCATTTTATACATTAGGCCCTTTGACTACCGATATTGCACCGGGCTATGACCATTTCACATCAGGCATTGGAGCCGCCATGATTGGTTGGTTTGGTTGCGCAATGCTGTGTTATGTCACGCCTAAAGAGCATCTGGGTTTACCCAATAAAGAAGACGTTAAGCAAGGGTTGATTACCTATAAAATCGCAGCGCATGCCGCTGATCTTGCCAAAGGCCATCCCGGTGCACAAATTCGTGATAATGCCATGTCCAAAGCACGTTTTGAGTTCCGCTGGGAAGACCAATTCAACCTCGCACTCGATCCTGATACTGCCCGTGCTTATCACGACGAAACCTTACCGCAAGCTTCTGGGAAAGTTGCTCATTTCTGCTCTATGTGCGGCCCTAAATTCTGCTCAATGAAAATTTCGCAGGAAGTACGTGACTATGCGGCACAAAAAGAAGCGGGAATGGAACAAATGTCCGAAGCTTTCCGAGCCCATGGTAGTGAGTTATATCATAGCGCTGAGGTCGTATCCGATGACAAAATTGCCTAATACACCTTTTGCCCCTACAGAACATCGACTCGGCCTGTATCCCGTGGTCGACTCTGTCGAATGGATTGATCGTCTACTCAATGCAGGCGTCACAACCATACAGCTCCGTATAAAAGATAAGCGTGAAGATGAAGTTCGTGATGATATCCAACAAGCGATAGCTTTAGGCAAAAAACATCATGCACGGTTATTTATCAATGACTATTGGCGTTTAGCCATTGAGTTTGCTGCCTATGGTGTGCACCTCGGTCAAGAAGACCTAGAAACCGCCGATCTACTTGCTATTCATCAAGCAGGGCTACGTTTAGGTATCTCAACCCATGATGAGCATGAACTCGCCATCGCAAAATCAGTGCGTCCTTCTTATATTGCGATGGGGCATATTTTCCCGACACAAACTAAAGAAATGCCGTCATCTCCTCAAGGATTAAACACGCTAAAAGCCATGGTGGAGGCGACTCCAGACTATCCAACCGTTGCTATCGGTGGCATTTCTATCGATAAAGTGCCCGCCGTACTCGCAACTGGGGTGGGTAGTGTTGCCTTAGTAAGTGCAATTACCAAAGCGGACGATTGGCTAGAGGCAACAAAAACACTTTTGCGCCTCGTAGAAAATCATTGATTACCTGAATCAAACCTACAGCATACTTTCTTGTAGCTGTAGGTGAATTCGAGGAGTTTATCATGTTAAATGATCACGAATTTATGCGTTACAGCCGCCAGCTATTGCTTGAAGATATTGGGCCAGAAGGTCAAACCAAGCTGAAAAACAGTAAAGTGCTCATTGTTGGTCTCGGTGGTTTAGGTGCCCCAGCATCCCTTTATTTGACAGCTGCTGGTGTGGGTGAATTGTGGCTTGCTGACCACGATGAATTGCATCTCTCTAATTTACAAAGGCAAGTTTTATACGGTACCGAAGACATCCCACAATCAAAAGCTAAGCTGGCCTCAGAACGACTGCAACACCTTAATCCATTAGTGACAACCCATGTTTTACAAAAGAAATTAGATAGTCAAAGCTTATTGCCACTTGTCGAGCAAGTCGATCTAGTCCTCGATTGTTGCGATAACATGGCGACGCGTCATGCTGTGAATGAAGCCTGTGTGATAGCCAATAAAACACTCGTTAGCGGGAGTGCTGTTGGGTTTGGTGGACAGTTAATGGTGCTCGAGCCTCCTTTTAATCATGGTTGTTATGCCTGTTTATATCCCGACCAAACGGAGCCTCAACGTAACTGTCGTACCGCTGGTGTTCTTGGGCCTGTCGTTGGTGTCATTGGCACCTTACAAGCCTTAGAGGCGATTAAGCTATTAGTTGGGTTACCTTCCTCTTTAAGTGGAAAATTGCGTTTATTTGATGGCAAACAGCAACAATGGAATACATTGCAGCTAACCCCTTCTATTCAATGTCCTATCTGTCGAGAAGAAACATGCGCCTTATAATTAACGACCAACCAATGGAGTTCGAGGCGCCATTAACGGTGTCTCAATTACTTACCGCGATAGAACGTAGTACCGTTGGTACGGCTTTGGCCATTAACCAAATTATCATTCCTCGTCATCAGTGGGATTCACACCATCTAAATGATCAAGACAATATTTTATTGTTTCAAGCTATCGCTGGAGGCTAATCATGTTAAAAATTGCCGATGTCACTTTTCAATCACGTCTATTTACCGGAACAGGGAAATTTGCCAACCCAACCTTAATGCAAGCGGCAATAACGGCATCAGGTAGCCAGCTCGTTACTATGGCGATGAAACGTGTTGACTTACGTGGCAATGACGATGGAATTTTAAAACCTTTACAAGAACTTGGCGTAAAACTACTCCCCAACACGTCGGGGGCCAAAAATGCTCAAGAAGCCATTTTCGCGGCACGGCTTGCTCGGGAAGCTTTAGGTACGAATTGGGTAAAGTTAGAAATCCACCCAGATGTCAAATACCTACTGCCCGATCCCGTTGAAACCCTTCTTGCAGCAGAGCAGTTGGTCAAAGAAGGCTTTGTGGTACTTCCCTATTGCAGTGCAGATCCGGTTCTCTGTCGACGGCTCGAAGAGGTGGGTTGTGCGGCCGTAATGCCTTTAGGTGCGCCGATTGGAACCAATAAAGGGTTAGTAACCAAGGAGATGCTACGGATCATTATCGAGCAAGCCGCCGTTCCTGTCGTCATTGATGCGGGGATTGGTGCGCCTAGCCATGCCCTTGAAGCCATTGAAATGGGCGCCGATGCGGTATTAGTCAACACGGCCATTGCCGTTGCTAATGATCCGGTACTGATGGCAAACGCATTTAGAGTTTCCCTAGAAGCAGCAGAACTCGCTCGGCAAGCCGGTCTTGCTAGACCTAAACAACATGCTGAAGCATCCAGCCCCTTAACCGAATTTTTGGGAGCACTGCAATGAGTACAAGCTTTCGTCAACGCTGGCAACAGCTCAATTGGGATGACCTTACATTACAAATCTATGCCAAAACAGCTCAAGATGTACAACAGGCACTTGCTAACGACACCCTAACACTCAATGATTTTATGGCGTTACTTTCGCCTGCCGCTCGTCCTTTTCTTGAACAGCTGGCACAGAAAGCTCAAAAGTTGACACGACAACGTTTTGGAAACACGGTCGGATTTTATGTCCCGCTATATCTATCAAATTTATGCGCGAATGATTGCACTTATTGTGGTTTTTCGATGAGTAATCGTATTAAACGAAAAACCTTAGATAAACATGAAATCATTAATGAATGCGAAACGATCCGTCAAATCGGTTTTGATAGCCTGTTACTGGTGACGGGTGAACATCAATCTAAAGTTGGGATGGATTATTTTCGTGAACACTTGCCTACTATACGCAGCTACTTTAGCTCCTTGATGATGGAAGTTCAGCCACTCGCAACTGAAGAGTATGCCGAACTTAAAGCTTTAGGGCTAGATGGCGTCATGGTATATCAAGAAACCTACCATGAACCGGCTTACCAGTTGCACCACCTAAAAGGTAAAAAGCAGGATTTTCACTGGCGATTAGAAACTCCAGACCGTTTAGGACGGGCCGGAATCGATAAGATAGGACTCGGAGCATTAATTGGTTTGTCTAATAGCTGGCGAACTGACTGCTATATGGTGGCAGAACATCTGATTTACCTCCAAAAACACTATTGGCAAAGCCGCTATTCAATCTCATTTCCGCGATTACGTCCTTGTGCTGGTGGCATCGAGCCGGCTTCTTTAATGAATGAAGCTGAACTCGTGCAACTAATTTGTGCCTTTCGTTTATTAGCCCCAGATATTGAGTTATCACTTTCCACTCGTGAATCCCCTTATTTCCGCGATCATGTTGTCCCTCTAGCCATTAATAATGTGAGTGCGGGCTCCAAAACACAACCGGGCGGCTATGCCGATGACCATGCGGAATTAGAACAATTTTCCCCACACGATAATCGTAGCGCTGCCCAAGTTGCCGAATCACTGATCCGTTCAGGATTACAACCTGTTTGGAAAGATTGGGATGGCTACCTAGGCCGTTAAATTATCAGAGATAAACTTCATGGATGAGGTTTATCCCTTTTTTAGCTACTTTTTAACTAGGCTTGTCAGTCTATACTGCATTCTCTTTCCACTATTATCAAATCCACTATGACTGCTAAAAAATGGCCTCTGTGGCTCTTTGCCGCATTATCAGTATGCTTATTGAGTGCCTGTGCGAATGTGCGTTGGCAGCATCCAACACCTTCAACAGAAATCGTCCAATTAATGATGGCGGAAATTCAAGGGGCCAGAAATATAGATGGCGAGGAATATACCGTAGAAGAGACCTTCTCTCGCTTACAGGCACAAAAAGAGATTAAGGGAACTCGCCCTTTTCAGGTCATTACTATCAGTCAAAATCATGAAATAACCATCGAAGGTTATAGTGAGTATTTCGATTCTATTGGCTTGATAACCGATGCGGATTTTGCACGTTTTTCTATTCCGAATAAGCACAACATCCAAGGGTACTACTATTCCTACCGTGGGCAAATGGTCGCCGTAAACTATAGCCTTCCTCATATGGTAAGGGATGCAAACAGTAAAGATAGCTTAGTTCTCCAGACCCAACCAATCACTGATTATCACATCACCGTCGTCTATTTAGATGGTACTCAATACCCATTTAAGTACCGTTCAACATCAGTATCCGCCGGCATGTTTGGTCGTTATAAATCTTACAAAAATAGCTTTGATGGCCGCTTTTATATTCCTACTCATTACCAAACCGGTCGTTATGAGCTCTATGCTCCCCTGTAGCGAATAGGCTTTAGCCTCATTATAAAAATAACATAATGAGGTTTTTACCACTTCTAATGAATATGATCCCACTTAATGCTGTTTTCGAGGATCAATGACAGAATAATCCCCATTAACAAACCATTTCCTAGCAGTGAACTGAACATCATCGGTAGCGAATTCATTACCGCATCAGGTGCTGACATCAAAAAAATCCCAATAAACAGGGGAAGTGCCAAACGATAAATATTACGCGCGTTCAGTTTAATTTCGGCTAAAAATGAAAAAGAAGAGAATAACAGGGGTAAATAGGTTGCTAACATGACAGCACTGCCAATCGCGAGAGGCAATGAGCGAAAAAATTGGGTTAATGCGGCGATAGCCCCAACCAATAACAACAACACGCTACCGATAGTAAAAGAGACTCGTGAAGTGTCTTTCGTTTGTGTAATCAAGCCAATAGATGATACAAAAGGCGAAAATGGCACCACACCTAACGGAGCCGAAAATAAAGTCAAAACACCCGACGCCACAAAACTCCGACGGTAAATAGACTTTGTTAATCCCTTTTGCTGATAAAAAACATCACTTCCACGTATTGCCCCAAAAGTATTTGACGTGTTCAAAATACCGGCCAATATCGCCGTGATCACGATGCTGGGTTGGACTTCATCTGCACGTCCAAAGGGAAACAACTCCCACTTAACTTCCGAAATGGCTGAAATTTTGCCATCAAATAACAGACTATACGCAATCCATCCAATAATGGTTCCACATAATAAGGCGTATTGACTCACGCTTGCGGGTAAAAACACAATCATCGCAATCACCAAAATTAGCACCGCGAATGCTAAAAAGAATACCGGATAATTAACCTCGACATTGGTATCTATGACGCCAAATGGAAGCCCGAGCATACCTTTTAGAAAAATCGAAACTAATTGGGCTCCAAGGAGAAACATAAATACCACTAAAACACCGGGTTTGAACAAACTGGATAACCCATTGCCAATACCTGTGATACCGATTAAGAGGGTAACAATCCCCGACAAAAAAATACCGACGGTTAGACTCCACCCAATGGTTGCTAAAGCGGTTCCTTGCATTGATTCCGAGAGGGTGACGGTCAATATTGTGGCCCACCATAGCCCTGTCGATCCCTCCATCAATGAGCGCTTATGACCTAAAAAAGCTTGAATTAAACAAGCCACAGCGATCAGTAAGAAAGCGTATTGTGTGATAACAAATGTGGTTTCAGCTGTTAAATGAAAAGCCGATTGTAAGGTAGGTGGAATCACGACTGTGTTACAAAAAATAAAGAAGAACCACTGGAAGCCTGAAATAAAACTACTCTTTGTTATTATACTTTTTTGCACTGAAAACCTCATGACTTATTATCATTGCTTGTTAACAGTCTAGTAGCATTTAAATCAAATTTCTAATGATTATTTTTAACTTATCGTTTTGGTTTTTATAGCGTATATAACGCCATATAAGACTATAAGTATATTTTAAATTTTAATCATACTTAGATTTCGGTTATAAATAGAAAATAACCACACCTAATCCTATTTTACTAAAACTTTATTCTATTTCGATTAGCCTTGGCTATTTAAATAATAACATTGTCTATAGACGTCCCTCTCAATTAATTTAACAAAAGCAAAAACAATCAAAAATAATTGAATAAAACACGCCTCGGCAAAAACAAAAGACATTTCAAATCAATATGTTAATAGAAATTAAACACCTGAGTTTTAGTTAAAACTAGCACTGCATCAAGTTAACTCTCTGTTTTAGAATTAAATAAAATTAACCCATTAAATTTATTTAAAAATTTAAACTAAATTATGAGTTTATTTTGATATCATTAACTACCAATAGACAAAAAGGCAATACAAATGAAAGGCTATCTATTTCTCAACAAAAATATTAGATTAAAATCACTAATAAACTTAAAGCCTAGCATCTTAATCTATTAATCGAATAATGTCCTCTACTAATTATCATTTTTCTACACTCGTTGGCATTTTGAAAAAAAATTCACTGGTCAGATATTGGTTCTTTCATTATTCATGATAAAAAAGATTGTGATAAATATGGAAACGACATTTATAACCACAATCATAAAAGAAAACATTCATCATAGTGATGTTGGAGAATGAATATAATGAATATTGTTGATCGGTTTATTTCTTATACCCAAATTAATACCACCACCAATAGGGAAAATGGCGCTGCGGGTATTATGCCCTCTTCTGAAGGTCAGCGCGTTTTAGCCAAAAAACTCGTTCAAGAGCTGGAAGCATTAGGTCTTGAAGAGATTAAACTACGTGATACCGCCATTGTCACTGCAACCTTGCCCTCAAATTTAGATTATGACGTCCCTACCGTTGCTTTCTTTGGTCATCTTGATACGAGTGCTGAACAAACTAATGATACTAAAGCACAAATCCTGCACTATAACGGTGAAGACCTGTGCTTAAATAAACAGCTAAATATCTATCTTCGTCAAAGTGAGTTCCCTGAACTCGCTAACTATCTAGGTGATGATATTATTGTCACGGACGGCACGAGTCTATTGGGTGCCGATGACAAAGCAGCCATAGCCTCTATTATGGATATGCTGCAATACTTCAAACAGAACCCTCAAATTAAACATGGCACCATTAAAGTCGGCTTTGTTCCCGATGAAGAGCAAGGTTTGCGTGGCGCAAAAGCCTTTGATGTACAAGAATTTGGGGCAGACTTTGCCTATACCCTTGATTGCTGTGGTATTGGTGAATTAGTGTATGAAAACTGGAATGCGGGTGACGTTGAAATCGTCTTTACAGGTAAATCCGCCCACCCAATGTCCGCCAAAGGCAAACTCATTAACTCATTATTAATGGCCCATAAATTTATCGCCATGCTACCGGGCGGTGAAGCTCCTGAATACACTGCGGATCGTGAAGGTTACTATTGGGTAAAACAGTTATCAGGTAATAGCGCTCGTACCGTACTCAAAATGGATGTACGTGATTTCACAGAAGATGGTTATCGCGCGCGCATGGCATTTTTGAAAAAATTAGCCGCACACTGTGAAGACTTATGGGGCAAAGAGAGCGTCACTTGTACCCTAGCAGACCGTTATTCTAACGTTTATAACAGCTTACAAGGTGAAAATCGTTACCCTATCGACATCGCTGTAGAGGCTTATCACGCTTGTGGTATTCCCCCAAAAGTGATCCCAATGCGTGGTTGCTACGATGGTGCAGCACTATCGCAAAATGGCTTACCTTGCCCAAATATTTTTACTGGTGCTCATAATTTCCATTCTATTTATGAATATCTTCCAATTAAATCATTATACGCTGCAAGTGATGTGCTAAAACAAGTCGTTCAAATCACTGCTGAACGCTTCAAATCAGGAGCAAAAGCATGATCCCAATTCTAACGGTTCTTATTATCGTTATTTTGGTAGCACGTTTCATTCTGAAGGGTTATAAGGCTGAACCTGTATTATTTATTGCCGGTTTAGCGTTAATGATTATGACCCTCGCCTTAGGTTGGGGTCCTATCTTGCCCAAAAATGTCGCGTCTACTGGTTTAACATGGCTCGATCCCTTTGAGGTTATGCGTGATCTCTTCAGTAGTCGTGCTGCCGATCTCGGTTTAATGATCATGGCACTAATGGGTTTCGCTCATTACATGGATCATATTGGTGCTAACGAAGCCGTCGTGCGTGTTGCAACTAAGCCATTAAAAAATATGCGTTCTCCCTATGTTCTGCTGTTTTTTTCATTTTTACTGGCCAGTATTTTGCAACTCGCGATCCCGTCAGCAACAGGTTTAGCCGTGTTATTGATGGGAACCATGTTTCCTATCATGATTGGATTGGGCTTATCGCCAGCATCAGCTGCGGGGGTCATTGCCACCTCATTAGGCGTTGCTTATACCCCAACCGCTATCGATGCTATCCGTGGCGCCAAAGCGGTTGATATGTCAGTTGTTGAATATGTATTGTATTATCAAGGACCTGCTGCATTAGTTACCGTCTTAGCGGTTGGTATTACACATATCTTCTGGCAACGTCACTGCGATCGCAAAGCAGGCTTTATCCCTGAGATTGGTAAAGCCGTTCAATCTCATGAAAAAGAACCGACAAGCAAAAATATTCCTGGCTACTATGCCATTCTTCCTATGTTGCCCATTATCATGGCGGTAGGTTCTTCAAACCTCTTTTTTGAAGGCATACACCTTGATGTTGTCACCATCGTATTGATTGCAATGGCTATCTGTATGCTTATCGAAACATTACGTATTCGTAATTTCAAAACGGTATGTAATGGCTTCCAGCACTTCTTGAATGGAATGGGGCAGGCTTTTAGTCACGTTGTTGGGCTACTCGTTGCAGCGGGCGTTTTCGCACATGGGATTAAAGTCAGCGGTGCCATTGACCAGTTGATCTTAATGGCGGAATCCGTTGGTTTACCCCCCTTTGCAATGGCACTCGTATTTGCATTGGTCACTCTAGCTGCTGCTGTGATCATGGGTTCAGGTAATGCGCCATTCTTAGCTTTTGTCGAATTGATCCCACAGATCGCACACAGTATGGGGGCTAACCCGATCGCCATGATCTTACCTATGCAGCAGGCTTCTCATATGGGGCGTGGTATGTCACCTGTTGCTGGCGTGATCATTGCCGTTTCCAGTGGCGCTAAATTACAACCTTTTGATGTGGTTAAGCGTACCGCCATCCCACTCATGGTCGGTTTTGTGATTCATTGCACGATCATTGGCGTATTCTATTAGCCCATTTTTACATCGCGGTGATATCACTCAAATGGGGAAATAAATTCCCCATTTTTCTCATCACTGAAATCAGCGACTTTTTAAAATAATAAAAGCAACAGGCTAATTTCATGATCCACTGAATACCTGTGTGAAGTCACGCATACTCACATACCATTTGTTATCACTGTAAAGCAAAGTTCAGGCTGAATGGCTTTTGCTTGAACACACGTTTAAATAAAAAAAAACCGGCGCTATTACAGCGCCGGTTTTATCATTGTGTTCCAATCTGACGAATACGTCTTAATTGTTATCGCTGCTGAATCCTGCATTTAACAGTTCAGCCAAGTTAGCCGTTGCTTCATCCGCACTAACTTGTGGAGCTTCCACAACATCGTTCAGATGACGACGACGGATACGGTCTTGGTGATACGCAAAACCAGTACCTGCTGGGATCAAACGACCCACAATAACGTTTTCTTTCAGACCACGCAGTTCGTCGCGTTTACCTGCAACGGCTGCTTCTGTCAGTACGCGTGTTGTTTCTTGGAACGATGCTGCTGAGATGAAGGATTCTGTTGCCAGAGATGCCTTCGTGATACCCAATAGGTCGCGATCGAACTTAGCTGGGATTTTACCATCCAGCTCAAGTTTACGGTTAGAAACTTTAACACGTGAGTACTCGACCTGCTCGCCTTCAAGGAACTCAGAGCTTCCCGCATCAGCAATAGTCACCTTACGCAGCATCTGACGAACGATAACTTCAATGTGTTTATCGTTAATCTTAACGCCTTGTAAACGGTAAACTTCCTGAACTTCGTTAGTGATATAACGTGTCACTGCATGTACACCACGCAGACGCAAGATATCATGTGGCGACTCAGGGCCATCAGAAATTACATCACCGCGTTCAACGATCTCACCTTCAAATACGTTGAGCTGACGCCATTTAGGGATCATCTCTTCATACGGATCAGAACCATCCATCGGTGTAATCACCAGACGACGTTTACCTTTGGTCTCTTTACCGAAGGAAACAATACCGCTGATCTCAGCCAAAATAGCTGGCTCTTTCGGACGACGCGCTTCAAACAGGTCAGCAACGCGAGGTAGACCACCCGTGATATCTTTAGTTCCCACAGATTCTTGTGGAATACGTGCTAAGGTATCACCGACGTTGATAGCGATGCCATCATCTAACTGAACAATTGCCTTACCTGGTAAGAAATACTGAGCAGGCATGTCGGTGTTAGGGATCAGAACATCGTTACCATTCGCATCAACAACACGAAGTGCTGGACGTAAATCTTTACCACCACTCGTACGCTCTGCTGTATCCAGAACAACGATTGAAGACAGACCGGTTAATTCATCCGTCTGACGCGTCATTGTTTGGCCATCAAGCATGTCTGAGAAGCGAATAATACCGGATACTTCACTGACAACTGGCATGGTATGTGGATCCCAGTTAGCAACGGTTTCACCGCCAGTAACTGCCGCGCCATCGCCTTTAGTCAGGTGCGCACCGTAAGGTACTTTATAGCTCTCTTTAGTACGACCGAACTCATCAATCAGGCGCAATTCGGTATTACGTGAAGTAATAACCAGTTTGCCTTCTGAGTTAGTCACAAATTTCGCGTTAACCAGTTTTAGTGTACCTGGGTTACGAACTTGGATGCTAGATTCTGCTGCCGCACGAGATGCCGCACCACCGATGTGGAACGTACGCATCGTCAACTGTGTACCTGGTTCACCGATTGACTGTGCCGCGATAACCCCGATAGCTTCACCTTTGTTGATGATATGACCACGAGCAAGGTCACGACCATAACAGTGAGCACACACACCGAAGTCAGTTTCACAGCTAACGACTGAACGGACTTTAACGCTGTCGACAGAATTTTCTTCTAACAGGTCACACCATTTTTCGTGTAGCAACGTATTACGTGGAACCAGAATGTCCGCAGTACCTGGGATCAGAATATCTTCTGCCGTCACACGACCCAATACACGCTCACGCAGTGGTTCTTTAACATCACCACCCTCAATAACCGGAGTCATCAAGATACCTTCGTGTGTACCACAGTCGTCTTCAGTCACCACCAAGTCCTGAGCAACGTCAACGAGACGACGAGTCAGATAACCGGAGTTCGCTGTTTTCAATGCCGTATCCGCAAGACCTTTACGAGCACCGTGCGTAGAAATAAAGTACTGGAGAACGTTCAGACCTTCACGGAAGTTTGCCGTGATTGGTGTTTCGATGATTGAGCCATCTGGCTTAGCCATCAGACCACGCATACCGGCTAGCTGACGAATCTGAGCAGCAGAACCACGAGCACCGGAGTCGGCCATCATAAAGATACTGTTGAAAGAAACCTGCTGTTCTTCTTCACCGTCGCGGTTAATCACCGTTTCAGTAGACAGGTTTTCCATCATCGCTTTAGCAACACGTTCGTTAGCCGCAGCCCAGATATCGATAACTTTGTTGTAACGTTCGCCTGCTGTCACCAGACCAGACTGGAACTGTTCCTGAATTTCTGCAACTTCTGCTTCGGCTTCGGCGATGATCCCTGCTTTTTTCTCAGGAATAACCATATCGTCGATACCAACCGATGCACCAGAACGTGCCGCATAGGCAAAACCGGTATACATGATTTGGTCAGCAAAAATAACCGTAGGTTTCAGACCCAGAACACGGTAACAAGTGTTCAGCATTTTAGAGATCGCTTTTTTACCTAACGCTTGGTTAACCAGCGAGTAAGGCAGACCTTTCGGCACGATCATCCACAGAATTGCACGACCAACAGTAGTATCAACCATACTGGTGTTAATCGTAATGTTACCTTCACCGTCTTTCACTTCTTCAGTGATACGGACTTTAACACGGGCATGCAGTGAAGCATGGCCAGAACGGTAAACACGCTCAGCTTCTTTAGGGCCTGCCAGAACCATCCCTTCGCCTTTCGCGTTTACACAGTCACGAGTCATGTAATAGAGACCCAATACAACGTCCTGTGAAGGAACGATGATAGGCTCACCACTCGCTGGTGACAGGATGTTGTTGGTTGACATCATCAACGCACGCGCTTCTAACTGAGCTTCCAGAGTTAGAGGAACGTGTACCGCCATTTGGTCACCATCGAAGTCGGCGTTATATGCCGCACACACCAGAGGGTGCAACTGGATCGCTTTACCTTCGATCAAAATAGGTTCAAAGGCTTGGATACCCAAACGGTGAAGTGTTGGCGCACGGTTCAGCATAACTGGGTGTTCACGGATAACTTCATCCAAGATATCCCATACTACCGCTTCTTCACGCTCAACCATTTTCTTCGCAGCTTTGATGGTTGTTGCCAGACCACGGAGTTCTAATTTGCCATAGATGAATGGTTTGAATAACTCAAGAGCCATTTTCTTAGGCAGACCACACTGATGCAGACGCAGGTATGGACCGACAGTGATAACCGAACGACCTGAGTAGTCAACACGCTTACCAAGCAAGTTCTGACGGAAACGACCTTGTTTACCTTTGATCATATCAGCCAAAGATTTCAGAGGACGTTTATTAGAACCGGTAATTGCACGACCGCGACGACCGTTATCTAACAGAGCATCGACCGCTTCTTGTAACATACGTTTTTCGTTACGTACGATGATGTCTGGCGCAGCCAGATCCAGAAGACGTTTCAGACGGTTGTTACGGTTGATCACACGACGGTAAAGATCGTTCAGATCCGATGTTGCAAAACGGCCACCGTCGAGTGGAACTAATGGACGCAGATCAGGTGGTAGAACTGGCAGAACATTCAAGATCATCCATTCTGGTTTGTTACCAGACTGAATAAATGCTTCTAACAGTTTAATACGCTTAGTCAGCTTCTTACGTTTAGTTTCAGAGTTCGTTTCGTTCAACTCTTCACGTAACGTTTCACACTCGTTCTCAAGATCGAGGTTTTTCAGCAGACCTTGGATTGCTTCCGCACCCATTTTCGCGTCAAATTCGTCACCGAACTCTTCCAGCGCATCTAAGTATTGCTCTTCTGTCAGAATCTGTGAGCGTTCAAGGCTAGTCATACCACCTTCAACAACCACGTAGGATTCAAAGTACAGAACACGCTCGATATCACGCAAAGGCATATCAAGTAGCAAACCGATACGGGATGGCAATGATTTTAAGAACCAGATATGAGCTGTCGGAGAAGCAAGTTCAATATGACCCATGCGCTCACGACGAACTTTAGTCTGGGTGACTTCAACGCCACATTTCTCACAAATCACACCACGGTGTTTTAAACGTTTGTACTTACCGCACAGACATTCGTAGTCTTTTACTGGCCCGAAAATACGCGCACAGAAAAGGCCGTCACGCTCAGGCTTGAACGTACGGTAGTTAATGGTTTCTGGCTTTTTCACTTCACCGAATGACCATGAACGGATCATATCAGGCGATGCCAGAGCAATTTTGATCGCATCAAACTCTTCGGTCTTGGTTTGCGCTTTCAGAAACTTAATTAAGTCTTTCACAAAATGGCTCCTGTCGGAGTTAGACCTGTCAGGTGAGAGGCCCCTGCCTCTCTCCCCTAATCCCAGTACTTATACTGGCCGGAAGGCTAAACCTAGCCTTCCGGTACAAACGAATTACTCGTCTTCCAGTTCGATGTTGATACCCAGTGAACGGATTTCTTTCAACAATACGTTGAAGGACTCCGGCATGCCAGGTTCCATCTGATGGTTGCCATCGACGATGTTTTTATACATCTTCGTACGGCCGTTAACGTCATCCGACTTAACCGTTAGCATCTCTTGGAGTGTATAGGCTGCACCATATGCTTCCAGTGCCCACACTTCCATCTCCCCGAAACGCTGACCACCGAACTGAGCTTTACCACCCAACGGTTGCTGAGTAACCAAGCTGTAAGAACCAGTAGAACGGGCGTGCATTTTATCGTCAACCAAGTGGTTCAGTTTCAGCATATACATGTAACCAACCGTTACCTGACGCTCAAACTTCTCACCTGTACGGCCGTCGAACAATGTAATCTGACCTGAAGTTGGCAGACCACCCAATTTCAATAGTTCTTTAATTTCAATCTCTTTTGCACCATCGAACACTGGTGTTGCGATTGGCATACCTTTTTTCAGGTTTTCAGCCAGACGCATAACTTCTTCGTCAGAGAAAGTATTCAAATCTACTTTCTGGCGAGGGTCATCACCAAGATCGTAGGCTTTCTGGATGAACTCACGCAGTTTGGCGACATCTTGCTGCTGTTTAAGCATAGCATTAATTTTATCACCAATACCTTTCGCAGCCATACCCAAGTGGGTTTCCAGAATCTGACCGATGTTCATACGCGATGGTACGCCCAGCGGGTTCAGAACGATGTCTACAGGGTTACCGTTTTCATCGTAAGGCATATCTTCAACTGGGTTGATTTTTGAGATAACACCTTTGTTACCATGGCGACCCGCCATTTTATCACCCGGTTGGATCTGACGTTTAACGGCCAGATAAACCTTAACAATTTTCAGTACGCCTGGTGCCAAGTCATCACCTTGAGTGATCTTACGGCGTTTAGCATCCAGTTTCTTCTCGAACTCAGATTTCAGTTCATCGTACTGCTCAGCTAATTGTTCTAACTGATTTTGCTTCTCTTCATCAGCCAGAGAAAGCTCTAACCAACGATCGCGAGGCAATTTGTCCAGTTTCTCAGCTTCAATACCGCCGTTAACCAGCACAGAACGGATACGCGCAAACAAACCTGCTTCGAAAATACGTAACTCTTCCGTTAAGTCTTTCTTCGCTTCACGTAACTGAGTTTCTTCAATCTCTAGCGCACGTTTGTCTTTTTCTACACCATCACGGGTGAAGACTTGTACGTCAATGACGGTACCGGAAACACCGTTAGGTACACGCAGAGAAGAGTCTTTAACGTCAGATGCTTTCTCACCAAAGATAGCGCGCAGCAGTTTCTCTTCTGGTGTCAGTTGGGTTTCACCTTTCGGTGTCACTTTACCAACTAGGATATCGCCACCTTTAACTTCAGCGCCGATATACACAATCCCAGACTCATCGAGTTTAGAAAGTGCAGCTTCACCAACGTTAGGAATATCAGCCGTAATTTCTTCAGGCCCCAGTTTTGTGTCACGAGACACACAAGAGAGTTCCTGAATATGAATTGTTGTGAAACGGTCTTCTTGAACAACACGCTCAGAGACAAGGATGGAGTCTTCGAAGTTATAACCATTCCATGGCATAAATGCCACGCGCATGTTTTGGCCAAGAGCCAATTCACCGAGGTCAGTTGAAGGACCATCAGCTAACACGTCACCACGTTCAACTGGCTCACCTAAAGATACACAAGGCATCTGGCTAATACAGGTGTTCTGGTTAGAACGGGTATATTTAGTCAGGTTATAGATATCGATACCAGCTTCACCTGGATACATCTCATCTTCATTAACTTTAATAACGATACGAGAAGCATCAACGTACTGAACAGTACCGCCACGTTTCGCAACAGCCGTTACCCCTGAGTCAACCGCTACTGCACGTTCCATACCTGTACCGACTAAAGGTTTATCAGCACGTAAAGTTGGAACCGCCTGACGTTGCATGTTTGCACCCATCAATGCACGGTTAGCATCATCGTGTTCAAGGAATGGAATCAGTGACGCACCAACAGAAACGACCTGCTGAGTCGAAACGTCCATATATTCAACTTGATCACGGCTGAACAAGCTTGATTCACCATGGTTACGGCAAGTGATCAGCTCTTCAACAAAGCTACCATCTTCCGCTAATACGGTGTTTGCCTGAGCGATGATGAAGTTACCTTCTTCAATGGCAGACAAGTAATGAATTTCGTCAGTAACAAGGCCATCACGCACTAAGCGATAAGGTGTTTCAAGGAAACCGTACTCGTTTGTCTGAGCATACACAGACAAGGAGTTGATCAGACCGATGTTCGGACCTTCAGGGGTTTCAATTGGACAAACACGACCATAGTGAGTTGGGTGTACGTCACGTACCTCAAAGCCCGCACGCTCACGAGTCAGACCACCTGGGCCCAACGCTGAGATACGACGTTTGTGCGTAATTTCAGACAGTGGGTTGTTTTGGTCCATAAACTGAGAAAGCTGGCTGGAACCAAAGAACTCTTTCACTGCCGCAGAAATTGGCTTCGCGTTGATCATATCTTGTGGTACTAATGCATCAAGGTCACCCAGAGAAAGACGCTCTTTCACTGCACGCTCAACACGGACCAGACCAACACGGAATTGGTTTTCTGCCATCTCACCAACAGAACGAATACGACGGTTACCTAAGTGGTCAATATCATCGACTTCGCCTTTACCGTTACGGATATCGATGAGTTTACGCATAACATCAATGATGTCTTCTTCACTCAGGATACCAGAACCTTCGATTTCATCGCGGCCCAGTGAACGGTTAAACTTCATGCGACCAACAGCTGATAGATCATAACGATCTTCTGAGAAGAACAGGTTATCGAACAAGTTCTCAGCAGCTTCACGTGTTGGTGGCTCACCAGGACGCATCATACGGTAGATTTCTACCAACGCGCTCAGGCGGTCATTCGTTGGATCGACACGCAGCGTTTCAGAAATGTAAGCACCGTGGTCTAAGTCGTTGGTAAACAATGTTTCAATTGTTTTATGACCCGCTTGGCTCAGACGTGCCAACATATCCAATGAAAGTTCCATGTTAGCTGCGCAAATCAGCTCACCTGTACTTTCATCAATGTAATCTCTTGCGACCACTTTACCAGCGATGTACTCAACAGGCACTTCGATGCTGTTGACTTCTTCTTTTTCTAGTAAGCGGATATGACGAGCAGTGATACGACGGCCTTTTTCAACATACACTTTGCCGTTTGCTTCAATATCAAAAGAAGCGGTCTCACCACGCAGACGCTCAGGAACTAGCGTCATCATCAGTTTGTTATCGCGGATTTGGAAAACAGTTTTCTCGAAGAACAAATTCAAGATGTCTTCAGTGCTGTAATCCATTGCACGTAGAATAATGGTCGCAGGTAATTTACGGCGACGGTCGATACGTACAAACAGGTTATCTTTCGGATCGAATTCGAAATCAAGCCATGAACCACGGTAAGGGATAATACGCGCGTTATACAGGACTTTACCTGAAGAGTGTGTTTTCCCTTTATCGCTGTCGAAGAAGACACCAGGACTACGGTGTAACTGAGAAACGATAACACGCTCAGTACCGTTGATAACAAAGGTTCCGTTTTCAGTCATGAGTGGAATTTCACCCATGTAGACTTCTTGCTCTTTGATGTCTTTTACGGTGCCTTCTGGTGCTTCACGCTCATAAACAATGAGGCGCAGCTTAACACGCAGTGGTGCAGAGTATGTGACGCCACGAATTTGACATTCTTTAACATCAAATACAGGCTCACCCAGACGATAGCTGACGTATTGCAGTTCAGCATTACCGCTGTAGCTCTGAATAGGAAACACAGAACGGAAAGCTGCTTCCAGCCCGTTCTGACCATCAGGATCTTGCTCGATAAACTTCTGGAACGAGTCAAGTTGGATAGAAAGGAGATAAGGTACATCCAAAACTTGTGGACGTTTACCAAAATCCTTACGAATACGTTTTTTCTCGGTATAGGAGTAAACCATAGGGTTCCTCAGCTCGCTGATCAGTGACCCACTCTGTCCGTCCATAAGGACAGCATCGATAACGCTATTTTTTGAAATGGAAAATGAACACTTTCCGTAATACTCATTGCTATTACTCTTAAATCATTTCATTGTGCCACTCTGACTACCGAGCTACCCGAGCGGGTCGTAGCTGAGAACACAGTATATTAAGTCGTCAATAGAAAGAAGTATTGGAGGGTTTGTTAACATCAAAATTGCGTGAAAAAGCTGTTAACACCCAATCACGCTTTACAGCGCAAAAAGGCTGGTGATTAAAAAATCACCAGCCATCAGCCTTTAAGTTAGGCTGCAAACTGAAAGCTGAACTTATTTAAGCTCAACAGAAGCGCCTGCTTCTTCAAGAGATTTTTTCAGAGCTTCAGCTTCGTCTTTGCTAGCACCTTCTTTGATGGTTGCTGGCGCAGATTCTACCATATCTTTAGCTTCTTTCAGACCCAGACCGGTCGCACCGCGAACTGCTTTGATAACAGCAACTTTGTTACCGCCAACAGAAGCCAGAACAACGTCGAACTCAGTTTTTTCTTCAGCAGCTTCAGCAGCAGCACCTGGAGCAACAGCAACAGCCGCAGCAGCAGAAACGCCGAATTTTTCTTCCATCATAGTGATCAGTTCAACAACGTCCATTACAGACATTTCAGCAACTGCGTCAAGGATTTGGTCTTTAGTGATAGACATAACAAGTGTTCCTAAAATTCAGAAATAGTTTATACGTTAAAAAGCAACGAAGGAAAGGGCTTATGCAGCTTCTTTCTGATCGCGCAGAGCAGCCAGAGTGCGAACCAGTTTGCCTGCAGCGGCTTCTTTCATGGTTGCCATCAGGCGTGCGATTGCTTCTTCGTAAGTTGGGAGTGTTGCCAGACGATCGATATCTTTAGCCTGGATTAACTCACCTTCAAAGGCCGCAGCTTTAATCTCAAATGCTGGATTCGCTTTCGCGAACTCTTTGAACAGACGAGCAGCAGCGCCCGGATGTTCGTTAGAGAAAGCAATCAAGGTTGGACCAACAAACGCGTCTTTCAGGACTTCATAAGAAGTTCCTTCAACAGCACGGCGAATCAGCGTGTTACGAACAACACGGATGTAAACGCCAGCTTCGCGACCTGCTTTACGCAGTTCAGTCATTTTTGCTACAGTTACGCCGCGTGAATCAGCAACAACTGCAGAAAGCGCGCCTTTGGCTACTTCGCTGACTTCAGCAACAATCGCTTGTTTGTCTTGAAGATTTAGTGCCATTAGCTTCTTGCTCCTGGATTAACCGGGAAACCCCGAGGACTCACATCACTCAAACACGACATGTGTTGAGCGCTAAAACACGGTGAGCAGAAGCCAGAATAAAATTCTTGGTATCTCTGTCACCGTCTACGCAGGTAGATTAAGTATCGCTACACCTGCGGTCTTGGACGGGGTCTGGAAAGGCCAGACTCCATACCGAAATTTGTGGTTTATTGATACTAATAACAGTACGAATAAACTCAAGGCGTCAGATTTTATACAAATCTGACGCAAAGGTAAAGTTTAATTACTAAAAGTATTAGTATTAAACTGCTGCTGATAGACCAGCTTGGTCAATAGCAACACCTGCACCCATGGTAGTAGACAGGCTAACTTTCTTGATATACACACCTTTAGCAGAAGCTGGTTTTGCTTTTTTCAGCGCGATCAGCAGTGCTTCTAGGTTTTCTTTCAGTTTGTCAGCATCAAAGTCAACTTTACCGATAGTGGTGTGGATGATACCGTTCTTGTCGTTACGGTAACGAACCTGACCCGCTTTAGCGTTTTGAACTGCTTCAGCAACGTTAGGTGTTACAGTACCTACTTTCGGGTTTGGCATCAGGCCGCGCGGACCCAGGATTTGACCTAATTGGCCAACAACGCGCATTGCATCTGGAGAAGCAATAACAACGTCAAAATCCATTTCGCCAGCTTTGATTTTGTCAGCCAGATCGTCCATACCAACCAGCTCAGCACCTGCTGCTTTAGCAGCTTCTGCGTTTGCGCCTTGAGTAAAGACAGCAACGCGAACTGAACGGCCAGTACCGTGTGGCAGTACAGTTGCACCACGTACGTTCTGGTCAGATTTACGAGCGTCGATGCCAAGGTTAACAGCAACGTCAACGCTTTCGACGAATTTAGCAGTCGCTAATTCTTTCAGCAGAGCAACGGCTTCGTTGATGTCATACTGTTTAGTTGCATCAACTTTTTCACGGATATTGCGCATGCGCTTATTCAGTTTAGCCATTGATTAGTCCTCCACAACCAGGCCCATGGAACGAGCAGTACCTTCGATTGAACGCATCATAGCGTCAATGTCAGCACCAGTCATGTCCGCAGCTTTAGTTTCAGCGATTTCGCGAATCTGAGCAGAGGTCACTTTACCCACTTTGTCTTTGTTCGGCTTACCAGAACCAGACTTAACGCCAGCTGCTTTTTTCAGCAGAACAGCAGCAGGTGGAGTTTTCGTAACGAAAGTGAAAGAACGGTCTGCATAAACAGTGATAACAACAGGAATTGGTAAACCTTTTTCCATGCTGTCTGTTTTTGCGTTGAACGCTTTACAGAATTCCATGATGTTCACACCTTGTTGACCCAGTGCTGGACCAACCGGTGGGCTTGGGTTAGCCATACCAGCTGCAACTTGCAGCTTAACGTAGGCTTGTACTTTCTTAGCCATGAATATTTCCTCTAGATGGGTGATAGCGCCTAGCGATTAGGCTCCCCGTTAATTAACGCCCCTCGCAACTGACTAAACACGTGTGCGAGGCGCAAAAAACAAAAGGCGCGAAATTGTAGTCAAATTTCACACCTTTTGCAAGCCAGTTTTTGTCGTTAAAGTTATACTTTTTCGACCTGACTGAAATCCAATTCGACTGGTGTCGCACGGCCAAAGATTGAAACCGAGACTTTCAAGCGGCTCTTTTCATAATCCACTTCTTCGACAACACCATTAAAGTCAGCAAATGGACCATCGCTAACGCGAACCATTTCACCTGGCTCAAACAATGTTTTCGGACGTGGTTTATCGCCAACTTGTTGCAGACGATTCATAATCGCGTCGACTTCTTTATCACTAATTGGTGCTGGGCGATCCGACGTTCCGCCGATGAACCCCATAACACGTGGTACGCTACGTACTAAGTGCCATGAGTCATCATTCATTACCATTTGAACTAATACATAGCCTGGAAAAAACTTACGTTCACTTTTACGGCGCTGACCACTACGGATCTCAACAACTTCTTCTGTTGGTACCATGACTTCGCCGAAAGAGTCTTCCATACCGTGTAATTTGATATGTTCACGCAAAGACTGCGCTACGCGACCTTCAAAACCAGAGAAAGCCTGAATGACATACCAGCGCTTTTTAGGTGAATCTGACATTTAGAATAACCTCAGGCTTGTAATAAATGAAACTAAACGCACTAGGATACCATCTAATCCCCACAGTATTAATGACATAACAGCCGTTACTGCGGCAACAATCAAAGTCGTTTGTAATGCTTCTTGGCGAGTTGGCCAAATCACTTTTCGCATTTCAATGCGAGCTTCACGCGCAAACGCTAATGTTTGTTTGCCCTTTGTAGTCCACAAAGCGACAGCACCTGCAATGGCGACAACAGCCACAACAGCAAAAGCACGCAGCGCGAGATTATATTGACGGAAGTAATAGTTGCCAACTATAGCAATCAGTAGCAGGACAGCAACAACGATCCACTTAAAGATGTCTACACTGCGTCCACTTCCTTGAGCTTCGCTATTCGCACTCATAATTCAACCTGTTACCATGAAGTATGTATAAAGCCTGTGCCCTACCAATGAAGGCAAACAGACCGAACCAATAGAATATGTCAACATATCCCTTATGTACTACGAGCCGAGCTTGCTAAGTCAAACAAGGAGAATTGTTGACAACGCCTACGAAACTCAAAGAGCAATCGACTAGCAAAAGGCGATGATGTGCTCACTCGCTATTCCGTAGGTAAATTTAAGGCATGCTCAACAAATTTTTTGCCGCGATTATTATGAAAATTAATTTCTAAATGCGGCAGCAGTAAAATATACCATATCTTCTGAGCAAAACCTTAATAAATCTCATATAACTGCATAAAGCTAATGATGCAGTTGCTATATTCGTTGCATCAGAGCCTATCTCACCAATAATTTCCACAACCATTGATGAGATAGGTTCTTAATTTTACAACGTTATACCCTTCATAGTTTAAAATATTGCATGGTGATGGCTCAAATCGCTATCGCGTCGCGACATTTTACACTATTGAGGCATTGAGATAACTCAAGATAACCAATTGATTAATAATATATTACTTGAATTATTTTAAGTATAAAAAGGGCATCTTAAAGATGCCCTTTTTACTAAAGTGGGTTGTTATTATGCAATGATTTTTGCAACAACACCCGCACCTACAGTACGGCCACCTTCACGGATTGCGAAACGCAAACCATCATCCATCGCGATTGGGTGGATCAGGGTAACTTTCATGTTGATGTTGTCACCTGGCATTACCATCTCTACGCCTTCTGGCAGTTCGATAGTACCGGTTACGTCAGTTGTACGGAAGTAGAACTGTGGACGGTAGCCTTTGAAGAATGGAGTGTGACGACCACCTTCATCTTTGCTCAGGATATAAACTTCTGATTCGAAAGTAGTGTGTGGCTTGATTGAACCTGGTTTCGCCAGAACTTGACCACGTTCGATTTCTTCACGCTTAGTACCACGCAGAAGAACACCAACGTTCTCACCTGCACGACCTTCGTCTAGAAGCTTACGGAACATTTCAACACCAGTACAAGTGGTTTTCGCGGTCTCTTTGATACCAACGATTTCAACTTCTTCACCCACTTTGATGATACCACGCTCAACACGGCCTGTTACTACAGTACCACGACCAGAGATTGAGAATACGTCTTCGATTGGCAGCAGGAATGGCTTGTCAATTGCACGCTCTGGCTCTGGAATGTAGCTGTCCAGTGCTTCTGCTAATTCAACAATTTTCGCTTCCCACTCTGGGTTGCCTTCCAGCGCTTTCAGAGCTGAACCACGGATAACTGGTGTGTCATCGCCTGGGAAATCGTACTGAGACAGAAGCTCACGAACTTCCATTTCAACCAGCTCTAACAGCTCTTCATCGTCTACCATGTCACATTTGTTCAGGAAAACGATGATGTAAGGAACACCAACCTGACGACCTAACAGGATGTGCTCACGAGTTTGTGGCATTGGGCCATCAGTTGCAGCAACAACCAGGATTGCACCATCCATCTGCGCAGCACCGGTGATCATGTTTTTAACATAGTCGGCGTGTCCTGGGCAGTCTACGTGTGCGTAGTGGCGAGTTGGTGTATCGTACTCTACGTGAGAAGTAGAGATGGTGATACCACGCGCTTTTTCTTCTGGTGCGTTATCGATTTGATCGAATGCACGAGCGCTACCGCCGTAAGTTTTTGCCAGAACAGTAGTGATTGCTGCTGTCAGGGTAGTTTTACCGTGGTCAACGTGGCCGATTGTACCAACGTTAACGTGCGGTTTGGAACGTTCAAATTTTTCTTTAGACACGACTCTATTCCTTATGGAGTTCCCTCTTCACTATAAAGAGGGAACTTAATTAAAGTAGTTAAATCGATTAAAACCGATTACTTAGCGTTACGAGCTTCGATAACAGCTTGTGCAACGTTGTTAGGTGCTTCATTGTACTTCAAGAACTCCATTGAGTATGAAGCACGACCTTGAGTTTGTGAACGCAGGTCTGTAGCGTAACCGAACATTTCTGACAATGGTACTTGTGCACGAACAACTTTACCAGTTGCCATGTCATCCATACCTTCAATCAGACCACGGCGACGGTTCAAGTCACCAATAACGTCACCCATGTAGTCTTCTGGTGTTTCCACCTCAACTTTCATGATTGGCTCAAGCAGAACAGGTTTAGCTTTTTTGAAGCCATCTTTAAACGCGATTGATGCCGCCAGTTTAAATGCCAGTTCAGATGAGTCAACATCATGGTAAGAACCGAAATGTAGACGAATACCCATGTTAACAACAGGATAACCAGCCAGTGGGCCAGATTTCAACTGCTCTTGGATACCTTTGTCAACCGCAGGGATGTATTCACCAGGGATTACACCACCTTTGATTTCGTTGACAAATTCGTAGTCCATAGGAACGCCGTCTTTATCATTTTTGTCAAGTGGGTACATATCGATAACCACATGACCGTACTGACCACGACCACCAGACTGTTTCGCGTGTTTACCTTCGATGTCTGTCACTTTAGCAGTGATAGCTTCACGGTAAGCAACTTGTGGTTTACCAACGTTCGCTTCAACTTTAAATTCGCGACGCATACGGTCAACCAGAACGTCCAAGTGCAATTCACCCATACCAGCGATGATGGTTTGACCCGTTTCTTCATCACTTGATACGCGGAATGATGGATCTTCTTGAGCCAAACGACCCAATGCGATACCCATTTTTTCTTGGTCAGCTTTAGTTTTTGGTTCAATTGCAACAGAGATTACTGGCTCTGGGAATTCCATACGTTCTAGGATGATTGGCGCTTCAACAGCACACAGAGTATCACCTGTAGTTACGTCTTTCAGACCGATAGCTGCCGCGATGTCACCAGCGCGAACTTCTTTAATCTCTTCACGCTTGTTAGCGTGCATCTGAACGATACGACCAAAACGTTCTTTCTTAGATTTAACTGGGTTCAGAACCGTGTCACCTGAGTTAACAAAACCAGAGTAAACACGGAAGAACGTCAGGTTACCAACGAACGGGTCAGTTGCAATTTTAAATGCTAAAGATGAGAACGGCTCATCATCACTTGCGTGACGTTCAGCTGGCGTATCTTTACCATCGTCCAGAATACCATTGATTGCAGGTACATCTGTTGGTGAAGGTAAGAACTCGATAACTGCATCCAGCATTGCCTGAACACCTTTGTTCTTAAATGCAGAACCACAGGTAACCAGGATAATTTCGCTTGCAAGAACGCGTTGACGAAGAGCAGCTTTGATTTCTTCTTCAGACAGTTCATCACCGCCTAAATATTTTTCCATCAGTTCTTCTGATGCTTCAGCAGCAGATTCAACTAGGAAGTTATGCCATTCTTCAGCTTGATCTTGCATATTCGCAGGGATATCTTCGTATTCGAAGGTAACGCCTTGATCTTCATCGCTCCACTTGATCGCTTTCATTTTGATCAAGTCAACAACACCAGTGAAGCCTTCTTCTGCACCAACTGGTAATTGAAGTGGAACTGGGTTTGCAGCCAGACGTGTTTTTAATTGTTCAACAACACGCAGGAAGTTTGCACCCATACGGTCCATTTTGTTAACGAACGCGATACGTGGAACTTTATATTTGTTAGCTTGACGCCATACAGTTTCAGACTGTGGCTGAACACCACCAACAGCACAGTAAACCATAACTGCACCATCAAGAACACGCATAGAACGTTCTACTTCGATAGTGAAGTCAACGTGTCCTGGGGTGTCAATAATGTTGATACGGTGTGGCTCAAACTGTTTTGCCATACCGGACCAGAATGCTGTAGTCGCAGCAGACGTGATAGTAATACCACGCTCTTGCTCCTGTTCCATCCAGTCCATTGTTGCAGAACCTTCGTGGGTTTCACCAATTTTATGGTTTACACCTGTATAGAACAGAATACGTTCAGAAGTTGTTGTTTTACCGGCGTCGATGTGTGCACTGATACCGATGTTACGATAGCGTGATATGGGCGTTTGACGGGCCATTTTTTCCTCTCTCGTGGGCGTTCAATTCATCATATAAAGGGTAGCGGAAGGCTACCCTAAGAAGCATCACTAATGCGGTGAAATTACCAGCGGTAGTGAGCGAACGCCTTGTTAGCTTCTGCCATACGGTGAACGTCTTCACGTTTCTTAACAGCAGAACCTTTGTTCTCAGCTGCATCCGATAATTCGTTTGCCAGGCGCAGAGCCATTGACTTATCACCGCGTTTACGAGCAGCATCAACGATCCAACGCATTGCCAGAGCATTACGACGAACCGGACGAACTTCTACAGGAACTTGGTAAGTAGAACCACCAACACGGCGGGATTTAACTTCCACAGTCGGACGCACGTTATCCAGTGCGAGTTCGAATGCATCAAGTTCAGTCTTACCAGAACGCTGAGCCAGGGTCTCAAGCGCGTTATATACGATTGCTTCAGCAGTAGATTTTTTCCCGTCTACCATCAGGATGTTCACAAATTTGGCCAGTAATTCTGATCCGAACTTAGGATCTGGAAGAATTTTACGTTGACCAATTACGCGACGACGTGGCATGGATATTACTCCGTTGTTAATTCAGGTTTGCCCAAAACTCTATTAGAGTATTTTGACATTAAGATTAAAAATGTTTGGCCTTACTTAACGGAGAACCATTAAGCCTTAGGTTTCTTAGCACCGTATTTAGAACGGCCTTGTTTACGGTCTTTAACACCAGAACAGTCCAGTGCACCGCGAACGGTGTGATAACGCACACCTGGCAAGTCTTTAACACGACCGCCACGGATCAGGATTACGGAGTGTTCCTGCAAGTTGTGGCCTTCACCACCGATGTAGGAAGAAACTTCATAACCGTTAGTTAAACGAACACGGCACACTTTACGTAGTGCTGAGTTTGGTTTTTTAGGAGTGGTAGTATATACACGAGTACATACGCCACGTTTTTGCGGGCAAGCTTCCAGTGCTGGAACGTTGCTTTTAACAACTTTCGAGCTACGTGATTTGCGTACCAGCTGATTAATAGTTGCCATTATTAAAAAAGCTCCTGGTTTTTTTTGCTTCGTAAACACGGATTTCGACCTCGTTCGCCAACATGACGATACACGAGGACGCGAAATTTTATTGCTGACTGGCTCAGGTGTCAAGAAATATACAACTTTTAACGCTTTTATAGGGCAAAATGTTGTTTATGGCTCACAGTTAGCTGAACAAAATCGCGATATGAAGCTAAAGAGACCTGTTCTGATAGCATATTCTGCAAACCTCGAGCATTGACATCTGCATCTAACGCATAGATTTGTGCACCTTTTTTTTGCAGTTCACAAAGATGAGTGGATTGATGAATGGCAGCAATAACGCCATCTTGTAACAATAATACCGCATCATCCGGCGTGATCAGTCGTAGAAACGCGGTGAGATCACAGTGAAAAGGTGACTTTGCTATAGTATAAAGCATAGAAAAGATCCTACAACAGATCAAAATTTAAGCACAACATCATATTCGGATAATTTATCGCGAATTTGTGTCGAATTGATGACATTTACCTCAACGACCCACTCACTATTTTCGCAAATCCCTCTTTCTTTTAGTGAATCCGCACACACGAAAATATTATTGATATCGTAAAGTGGCAAAATTTTAAACGTGGAAATATAGTCTCTCGCTAAAATTTCTTTTGGATTTTGATTAGCAAGTAACTGGCAGACACCATCTGAAAGGAAAAAAACATCAATATCTTCAGTGAGTGCCGATGTGGCAAGTAGCGCATCTAGCCCTTCTCGACCACTCGCATTTCCGTGAGGCATGGAGGTAAAAACAAAGGCAAACTTTTTCATATATCCACTAAATGATGCAAAGCGTTGCTAAACCGCCCCCCGCAACCGGCTGAGTTTGAGTTTACTCAGGTCGCCATGATGAAGGGGGGTGAATCGCATAATAAATTGGTTTTAAAAACGAATGGTTCTATCCGCTGTTATCATCGCCTCAGCTAAACTTCCGAGCCCACTCATCATAAAACCCTCTCCTAAATTGCTAACGGCAAGTGATAAAAGCTCAGCCTGTTCTTTATCCACCACCCCGCGGCGCAACGCGGCAGAAACACAAACATGCATTTCACAACCCGATTTCATCGCTAATTGCTGCCATGCTTTCACTAAATTGAATTCATCATTGGCAGGTGACGTTAGCGCATTCGCATTCGTCACACCTTCACTGTAAAAAAAGAGCGTTTTTAAGCAATGCCCTTCCTCAAGAAGTGCATTCGCAAATTGGTAAGCACTGGCTGCTTGCTGTGTACCATAAGCGGGTCCAGTAACTAGCAAGCAGTATGTGAGAGATTGTTTACTCATTCCCCACTCTTAAACTGGCGAATATAGAGATACACGGTATGTTTAGAGATATTTAAGCGGTCAGCCACCTGGTTAATGGCATCTTTAATATCAAAAATACCTTTTTCATACAGATTAAGTACAACTTGTTTATTTTTCGCATTGTTCGACACATTACGATCGGCCCCCACCTCTTCAATCGTAAATTCTAATGTCTGAGCCACCAGATCATCAACGGAAGAGGCAAAGTTAACATCTGAAGTCACATCTTGTTTTTCTTCAGGCACAAAGCTTTTAATAATCTCTGAAAATGGCACATCTAAATTCATATTAATGCACAAAAGGCCTATCACGCGTTGATTGCGGTTACGAATGGCAATCGTAACCGATTTCATCAGGTCGCCACTTTTCGCTTTCGTAAAATAGGCTTTTGAAACATTTGATTCTTCATCCGCCATATCGTGAAGCATACGCAATGCAAGATCCGTAATGGGTGAACCAATTTGACGTCCAGTATGTTGCCCGTTGGCTATTCTGACGGCTGAACATTTTAAATCTTCCAGAGAGTGAAGAACGATTTCACAATGTGCACCTATCAACATAGCTAAGCCATCTACGGCAGCTTCGTACGATTTTAGAATTTCATGATCAGTCTGAGTAAAAGGCTCATTATTTAATAAATTAATATCATTATGATCATTTGAAAGTACTGAGTTAGACATTTTTAAACACCATCCTTCAAGTGTACGAAAAATCGCCTTACTGACTCATGAAGCGTTAATTGTTGGAGGCTTTTATACTCGTCATATTTCAAGTTGCGACATTGCTGGCGACGTTCAATCGCACTAGTTGTATAGTTTCCTATATGCCTAGCGAGTCATTCACTTGCCGCCCTGCTGCACCTCAAATTATTTAGTGTATAGCTTCATTGCATATGTTTGGTCAGCAAATGTGGCGATAAATAATTAGGTCGAATACAGTGAAGTTAAAACTACGAGGCGCCGCCGTCAAGCAATTGCATGCAAGAGAGTTTGTCTTATCACAAGTTTTCAGCAAAATAAGCATTATTTTTAACACATAATCCATCAACTAATGCCAAATAAGCTTATGGGTCCCTTTTCTTAAATATATAAGAGTTATCAATAAATTAATTATTATATTTTGCTTAACTCTTTTTTTGAAGAAAATAAGTTGATCACGCCTTAACGTAAAAAACCCAGACATCGCTGGGTTTTTTATGACAACTTAACAGTTATTATTTTGCTTCTGGCTTGATGTCTAATAGTTCAACATCAAATACCAGTGTGGAGTTAGCAGGAATTCCTGGAACACCATTTTCACCGTATGCCAGTTCCGCTGGGATTACGAGCTGGATTTTGCCGCCTTTCTTCACATTAACCAGACCTTCTGTCCAACCTTTAATCACTGAATTCAGTGGGATGGTCAGAGGCTCATTACGTGAATATGAGCTATCAAATTCAGTACCATCCGTCAGCATACCTTTATAGTGAACGACAACGGTATCATCTGCTTTAGGTTTAGCACCTGTACCTTCTTTTTCAATTTTGTACAGTAGGCCTGACTTAGTTTTCACTACGCCTTTTTCTTTCGCGTATTTTTCACGATACTCAGCACCTGCTTTTTCATTCGCAGCTGACTCATCTTTCATTTTTTTCTCAGCCGCTTGTTTAACTTGGCCTTCAAACTGGCGTAGCGTCTCTTCAACTTCTGCATCCGTCATTTTACTTTTGTTGTTGAAGGCATCTTGAACACCAGCAAGCAACTGAGCTTTGTCTAGATTGATACCAATCGCTTTTTGCTCTTCCAATGAGTTTTGCATATAGCGGCCCAAAGACGCGCCTAATGCATAGGCATTACGCTCTTCGGCTGATTTAAATGCGCTACTTGTTGGCGCTTTAGCAGTGGTCTCAGCCGCCATAACTTGAGGGGCTCCAAAAGCCAATGCTAATGTCGTTGCCAGAAGACTTGCCTTAAACAGTGATTTCATCCTAATCTCCGATATCTATTATAAGTATGCGTTGTTACTCACTTATTAAAATTCAGTGTAGAATAGTAAGCAACAGAATGACTACTTAGACAACATTAACAAAAAGAGGTTTCATCGCCTATCTCTTTAACTAAAACTTATCTATTGATTTGTAATGTTCAGTTATTATGATGGCTTTTTTATGATAAAAAGCCATAAGGGGCTCCAAAATGGATTCATTTGACGCTTTTGAACAACGCCTTGAGCTTTTAGAAAGCAAAGTGGCTTTTCAAGAAATTACGATAGAACAACTTAACCAAGTGATTACCGACCAACAAATGCAGTTGTCCAAGTTACAAGAGCACATACGTATTGTGGCAGAGCGATTAAAATCATCTCAATCCTCTCACCTCGCAAGGCCAGAAGAAGAGACACCTCCTCCACATTACTAATTCGTTATCAACTTCAGACGCAAAAAAGGAAAGCCAGCGCTTTCCTTTTTTTGTTATTTAACCACTTAGTGGCAACCACAACCGCCGTGTTTGTGGCCATGGCCGTGACCTTCACCGCCACCACAACAACCGCCAGCATCACCATGGCTATGGTCGTGACCATGACCGCCGCCACAGCAACCACCTTCATGGTCGTGATCGTGGCCATTTGCACCGTGAACATGACCATGAGCCAATTCTTCTTCGGTGGCTTCACGAATCGCGATGATCTCAACATTAAATTTCAAGTTTTGACCCGCTAACATGTGGTTACCATCGACGATGACTTCATCACCTTCAATACCGGTAATTTCAACTGGCACCGGTCCCATATCTGTATCTGCCAAGAAGCGCATACCAACTTGCAGTTCTTCAACGCCCATGAACACATCTTTTGGAACACGTTGAACTAAGTTTTCGTCGTATTGACCGTATGCGTCATCAGAGGCGACTTCAACATCAAAGTGATCACCTACAGCACGACCTTCCAACGCTTTTTCCAGACCAGAAATTAAAGAACCACGGCCATGTAGATAGTCGAGTGGCGCATTTGCCGGGGACTCATCAACTAAAACACCGTCTTCTGTTCTTACTTGATAAGCCAAGCTGACTACCAAATCGTTTGCTACTTTCATGACATCTCCTACAACCCATAGAGGGGAAAAATTTTGCTAATTGTACCGGAAAACAAAACAGCTGTATTGAGAATTGACAAAATTCTCTTATTCAGGCGTAAAAATTCCGATCACTTGCTCTTGTTTTCTCACATGAGGAGTCGCACTATCATCAACTTGGCGCTGCTGATCCCCACAATTAACGCACTCAACAACATCAATTTGATCTTCACACCACATCATGAGGGTGTCTTGTGATTGACATTTAGGGCAGATTGCCCCTGCAATAAACCGCTTACGTGTTGACGACATTAATCTATCCTTTATTTATCATGATTCCAGCTATGTGGCTGGCGATGTTCTCTTAGCATCTCTTTTTCGAACAACTCATTTAACTCTCGGCGCGCTTCTTTAACACGGGAAATTTGGCCGCTATCACCTTCATTTTCTGGGATTATCTCCCGTAATACTCGCATATCCAATCGTCGAAAATGCTGTTTGGCGCGATAGGCTTTATGCGGGTGCATGCCTGTACTAATGAGTGCTTTACTCCCCAACTCTAATGCGCTGGAAAAGGTTTCACGACTAAAATCGGTGACGCCACGCTGCAATAATTCATGCGCCTCAACGCGCCCTTTTGCTCGAGCAATAATATGTAGGTTTGGAAAGTTTTCTTGACATAATTGCACGATTTCCATCACCTCTTCAGGAACGTCACTCGTAATGACAATCGCTTTCGCTTTCTCGGCTCCCGCTGAACGCAATAGTTGTAGCTCACGCGCATCACCATAATAAACGGTATAACCATAACGACGCATGGTGCTAATTGCCGTGACATCCTGCTCAAGAACCGTAATTTTCACTTTATTAGCCATTAGTAAGCGACCAACAACTTGGCCCATGCGCCCAAAGCCAACTAAAATCACATGGGGATCATTGTCTTCAACGAATGGTTTTTCATGGGAAACAGGCTGGCGATTATAACGATAATTCAAATAGGCATCGATCAATTGCATCACAAGTGGTGTCGTCATCATCGATAACGTGACGACCACTAGCAGTAAATCCATCTGCCTTTCATCAATCACACTGGCACCCGATGCCGTCGCAAAAATAACAAACGCAAACTCACCACCTTGGCTTAATACGCCAGAAAATTGCGCTCTAGCGCCATTGCGTAATCGCGCTATCCAACTGAGGGTATACAGCACTAGAGCCTTCACCGAGACTAAGACCAGAACACCGAATAAAACTTGTGGAAGATATGACCAGAGTATTTGTAAATTTAGCGACATGCCCACTGAAATAAAAAAGAGTCCCAGCAATAAACCTTTAAATGGCTCAATATTAATTTCTAACTCATGGCGAAATTCTGTTTCAGCGAGCATCACTCCCGCCATAAAAGTTCCGAGTGCCATGGAGAAGCCGAGGCTTTCCATAATAAGCGCAGAACCAAGCACAACCAACAGTGCTGCCGCGGTAAAAATCTCATGGACACCTGATTTTGCCGCCAGACGGAACATCGGGCGTAATAAGTAACGTCCCACCACCCAAAGGCCTGCAAATGCAGCAACCTTCAAGCCAATACGATACCAATCACTGCTCGCGGTATCACCAGCCAATAATGGGATTAATGCCATTATTGGGATCACGGCCATATCTTGGAATAACAATACCGAGAACCCTAACTGCCCGCTCTCTTTATTGGACATGCCCTTTTCATTCATGAGCTGCAAAGCCATTGCGGTTGATGACATTGCCATACCTAGCCCGCCAACAACCGCAGCTTGCCAAGAGAATTTTGCTAAAAAAAGTAATCCCGCCATGATTGCGGCCGTGACGACAACTTGTGCTGTCCCAACGCCAAAAATGGAACGACGTAACTCCCAGAGTTTCGATGGCTTCAGTTCTAAGCCAATTAAAAACATCAAAAATACAACGCCCATTTCCGAAAAATGGAGAATATCGTCAACGTTATGAATGAAACCAAAGACAAACGGTCCAATCATAATACCCGCTAATAGATACCCCAGCACCGCACCTAAACGAATTTTTTGGGCGATGGGCACCATGACGACCCCAGCACACAGGAACACGATGACAGCTTCAAAGATATCGAGTTGTCCCATTAGGAGAGGCCCCCTGTTTGTAATGGTTGTTGTAACCACTCACGGTACCCTGAGATGATCTGCTGTAAATGGTGTTTATCTTGCCTACGCGCAGCATAAATAATGTTGGGTTCTAACCATTGCATGTCACACATTGCCGCTGTCAGTTCGAAAGGACGTAAAATGTCGTTTAAGGGATAACGATTATAGCCTCCATATTGATAGGCTTCCTGAGGCTCTCCCGTAGTAATGACTGAGCGCCAATATTTCCCTTTTAATTTTTGATACCCCATATCTGTCGCAAAACGTCGCGTTAATACTCTATCAAACCACTCTTTTAATAACGCTGGGCAACTATAGGTATAGAGGGGATGCTGAAAGACAATGACGTCATATTGGCATAGCAGTTTTTGCTCTGCGGTCACATCAATAAAATAGTCAGGATAAGTCGCATACAGATCATGTACAGTCACATGGTCTAAATCTTTGACGGCTTCGAGCAAAGCTTTATTGGCGACGGATTCTTCAGGGTCAGGATGTGCGTAGAGCACTAATACTTTCAGCTTATTTGACATCTTTCCCTCCTCAAAGGCGTGTCAGACGGATAATTTTCCGTTACCATGCAGCTTGGATATCGCTTTTATTTTACACCTACACATTTTCGTATGGTCGTATACCAGCTGAAAATTCTAGGGTATTCACTGTATATACTCTTAATAATTCGAATTGCAGTGAGGCAGCAAGTGAATGAATCGCTAGGCACCTAGAGAGCTAGGTAACTAGTGTGGATAAACTAGCTAGCATGCCTTGACAACACGCGCTGCAACTTGAAGTATGACGCGTATAATTTAACATATTTTCAACTGACGGCATCTATGATTGTTTTCTCTTCATTACAAATTCGCCGTGGCGTTCGCGTTTTGCTGGACAATGCCACCGCGACAATCAACCCAGGTCAAAAAGTTGGGTTAGTGGGTAAAAACGGCTGTGGAAAATCAACCCTGCTTGCATTGCTAAAAGGCGAATTACAAGCAGAAGCAGGTTCGGCTACCTTCCCAAATACATGGGCGCTCGCTTGGGTTAACCAAGAAACCCCCGCCCTCGATCAGCCTGCACTTGAGTATGTGATAGATGGTGATCGCGAATTTCGTACTCTCGAACAACAACTGCAATTGGCCAATGAAAAGAATGATGGCCATAAAATAGCCGCCTTACATGGTCAACTTGATGCGATTAATGCATGGAGTATCCGTTCACGCGCTGCAAGTCTGTTACATGGCCTTGGTTTCAATCAACACCAATTACAAGAACCGGTAAAATCATTTTCAGGTGGTTGGCGCATGCGCCTTAACCTTGCGCAAGCATTGCTATGCCGTTCTGATTTATTATTACTGGATGAACCAACGAACCACCTTGATTTAGATGCCGTCATCTGGTTAGAGAAATGGCTGAAAAGCTATCCTGGCACATTAATATTAATTTCTCATGACCGAGATTTCCTCGATCCGATCATTGATAAAGTATTGCATATTGAGCAAGAAAGTATGTTCGAATATACCGGCAACTATTCTTCCTTTGAACGGCAACGCGCCACCAAACTGGCTCAGCAACAATCTTTATATGAAAGTCAGCAAGCTAAAGCCGCCCACCTACAAAGCTATATCGATCGCTTTAGGGCACAGGCAACCAAAGCGAAACAAGCTCAAAGCCGTATTAAAATGTTAGAGCGGATGGAAATGGTGGCACCGGCCCATGTCGACAATCCCTTTCATTTTTCCTTCCGTAAGCCTGAAAGCTTGCCAAATCCATTACTGAAAATGGAAAAAGTCAGTGCCGGTTATGGTGATACCATCATCTTAAAATCGATTAAATTGAATCTGGTTCCCGGTTCGCGTATTGGTTTGTTAGGCCGCAACGGTGCGGGTAAATCGACACTGATTAAACTACTTGCTGGAGACTTACAGCCATTACAAGGCACTGTTTCGTTAGCTAAAGGTATTAAATTAGGTTATTTCGCGCAGCATCAGTTAGAGTATTTGCATGCTGACGAATCCCCTTTGCAACATCTCGCAAGACTGGCACCACAAGAAACCGAGCAGCAATTACGTGATTATTTAGGTGGGTTTGGTTTTAAAGGGGATCAAGTGACTGACCCAAGTGGCCGTTTTTCTGGCGGCGAAAAAGCCCGTTTGGTACTCGCCTTAATTGTTTGGCAACGACCTAATTTGTTACTGCTTGATGAGCCCACGAACCACCTAGATTTAGATATGCGTCAAGCGCTGACAGAAGCATTGATTGATTTCGAAGGGGCCTTGGTTGTGGTATCTCATGATAGGCACTTATTACGTTCCACAACCGATGACTTATATTTAGTGCATGATGGTTTGGTTGAACCTTTTGATGGTGATTTAGAGGATTACCAACAATGGCTAGCCGAACAAAATAAAATGGAGTTACAGCAGGCTCGCGATCAACAAGAAAAAGAACGCCCAGCGAACACAACGACAGTCACTGCGCAAGATAGAAAAGATCAAAAACGCCGCGAAGCCGAGTTTCGCCAGCAGACTCAACCTATTCGTAAAAAGTTGGTGGAGTTGGAAAAGAAAATGGAGAAGCACGCTAGCGCCTTAGCCGAACTGGAAGCGATGCTTTCTGATGCCTCCATCTATGAGCAGGCTCGCAAGAATGAGCTATCAGAATGTTTGAAAAGCCAAACCGAGCAAAAAAATGCGTTAGAAGAGGTGGAAATGGCATGGATGGAACTGCAAGAGCAGCTCGAAGCCATGACCACTGAATTCGAATCCAACGCGTAGCCGATTGATTTATCGCTTCCAAAGAACCGTAGTGGGAACAAATAGGTGTTGAATAAACAGACATTCACCTCGTTGTTCCCTCGGTTCTCTAAAGATAGCGCGTTAATATTCGCGCTCCCCTATTTCACTTATTGCTCTCGTGCTGTCACACACATCACATGATATCGGCCATCAATCACTTCCGTGCCTTCAGTTTCATGCTCAAAACCTGGGAACGCACTATCCCATGCCTGTAAACCTTGTAAATAACGAATATGGGGGCTATTTTCATCACCAAAGTTTTCCCCCGATAAAAGCATTGGGATACCGGGTGGATAAGGAATAATCGAGTTAGCGGCCACTCTACCGACTAATTGATCAACCGGAACCGCTTCAACACGATTCGCCACAATTTCTTGATAAGCATCTCGCGGGCTCATCATCACCTGAGGTAAATGCGAATACGCCTGATTGAGTAATCCGCCTGGGTTATTTTTCTGTAAATAAGCAAACATATTATCCCCTAGGTCACGTAACCCCATTTCACCATAAATTTCAGGGGCAGACTGCACAACCTCAGGGAGCACCTTTTTCAACGCGGTATTACTATCATAGTGACGCTTAAAGGAAAGCAGGGTATTCACTAATGTTCCCCACTTCCCTTTGGTGATCCCCATCGAAAAGAGAAACATGATTTGAAAGTCAGTAGTGCGTGTCGGCACAATGCCATAATGATTGAGCCACGCGGTCACCAGTGCAGCAGGCACCCCTGTATCCAATAAGTTACCATCATCCCCCATCCCAGGAGAGAGAATACTCACTTTAATAGGGTCTAACATGGCCCAATTATCAGGAATATCATTAAAGCCGTGCCATTTATCCTCTGGATGCATGACCCAACAGCTTTGCTCTTTCATGAGTAGTTCAACAGGGGCATCTTCAAAGGCATATCGTTTACCCGTGGCAGGGTCTTTCACCATTTCCTGATTCCAAGGCTTAAAGAACCATTCCCCATCATTGATAAATTCTTTATACAAATAAGCCAAAGACTGCCTAAAATCGATAGATTCACGGATCACCTCATCGGTCAGTGACCGCCCGCTATTACCATCCATCATATCCGCGGCGATATCATTGGATGCACAAATCGCGTATAGCGGTGAGGTGGTTGAGTGCATTAAATAGGCTTGATTGAAACGATTAAAATCAATCGCGTTACGACCATTACGTACGTGAATAAAAGAGGCTTGTGATAAGGCATTCAGTAACTTATGCGTAGAATGCGTGGCAAAAATAGTGGGCTGGTTTTCTGTTCTTTCTTCATCACGCATTGCAAAATGGTCACGATAAATAGGGTTAAAACGCGCATAGCCATACCAAGCTTCGTCAAAATGAATACGGTCTAAAGAGCCGTCCAGCAAGTCTTGTACCTTACGTGCGTTATAACAAACGCCATCATATGTACAATTGGTCACAACACTATAAGCCGGTTTCTGTTTAACTTTCGCCTTCGTAAGCGGGTTATGCGCGATTTTAAATTTAATCGCATCTGGCGTCATTTCTTTGGGATAAATTGGCCCAATAATGCCATAACGATTGCGACTCGGGATCATATAGACGGGTTTCGCCCCCGTTAATATTAATCCTTGCTCAATAGATTTATGACAATTACGGTCAATCACCACGACATCTTCATCCGTCATGCAGGCTTGCATAATTGTTCGGTTAGAGCCGGAGGTGCCCACAACCACAGAATAAGACTGGTCAGCACCAAACACGCGAGCTGCATTCTTTTCACACTCGCCGAATGCCCCTGTATGGTCAAGTAACGATCCGACAGCCACGCGCTCTATTCCGATATCTGTACGGAAAAGATTTTCCCCAAAAAAATCATGATAAATACGCCCTGCTGGCGTTTTGGTAAACCCTACACCGCCTTGGTGACCCGGCGCTGCCCATGAGTATTCATGCACATCGCTGTACTTGATTAGGCTTTTCATTAACGGAGGGAGCAATTGAGAGCGATAGCGTTGAATAGCCGCCAGTACTCGGCCTGCAATGAAGTCGGCTGAATCTTCTAAGATCCAAGCAAATTCATCAACTTGCTCCATCATATTACGATCAAAAGCAACCAGCGCTTCTTCACGATCACTGAGCAAGAAGACGGGAACATCTTCTTGCCTACGATGTAATTGGGTAATTAAGCGATGCGCTTGAACCTGTTCATCACGGTCAGACATATCTCGACCGTACAATAAGCAATCAATACTGGTATTTGAGCGGATATAAGCGAGGCCGTCTTCAAAGTCGCGAATGATGACTGTTTCGACATGTTCATCATTGAGTTCACTGGCAAGTCTTGCTACTGCATGGCTAATGACGGAGTCGTCATCCGTTAGCTCCGTATAAACAATTAATGCCCTCATTAATAATGCCCTTATTATATTGCGTCATATTATTTATTCATTATATTAGTCTTAACTCAAATAAGGGCATTTTGCAAAGAACAAGCAAGTGACTTATTGATAAAAAACAATTTTGCCTTTACTCGTCTAATTTATTGATCATGACTCGCGCATTCATTACCAACATTTTCGCTCGTGCTTCACGTTTTTGGAGCAAAGCCATAAACAGTAGGTCTGTCAGCGTATTTTGAGCCGTTCTCGATGAAATTGATGAGCTACGCCATTCGTTTTCTTCCGCAATACTTTCCAGTACATAATCTGACAATTGTGCTAAAGGAGAAAGCCTACTACGCGTAATTGCCACCACATTAGCGCCTTGTTTACGGGCAATGCTGGCAGCAGTCAGCATATCTTTACGCTTACCTGTAAACGAAATCACGATTTGAGTATCCTGCGGGGTCAAGGTCAGTGCGGCTGCAATTTGCACATGGTGATCCGATTCTACCAAGGTGGTGATACCAATCTTTTGTAATTTGTAACTTAAGTCTTTGGCCGTTAAGCCTGATCCCCCAATACCCACAATCTGTACACGTTGTGATTTATCAATGCTATCCACAATTTTTTCAAACATTTTAAAATCGAGATGACGCGTTGTTTCGGTGATGGAATAGTTTTTTTCCAGAGCCAACTTTTGTGCGACAACCATTAGGTTATCGCTCTGAGTGATACGATTATGCAACGCCACATGGGGGTTCGCTTCATCAAGTTGTTGACGACCAATAATTTCACTGAGTGCTAATTTGAGTGCCGGATATCCCTTCACGCCGACCTTTTGGCTAAATTTAACAATAGCAGATTGACTCACATTCAACGTTTCCGCCAGTTGCTGAGAAGATAAGCTAAGTACGCGCTCGGGTTTTTCGAGGATGTACTGAGCGATCTTACGTTGATTTTCAGCAAGCCTTGGCAGCAAACACGTGATGGTATCCAGTAAAGTCATCCTTATTCCTTATTCATTGCCTATGATTAAAAATAAATTATTCCTCGTAGAAAAATAGCATTACTTAGCATTAATCCCTTAAATTCAATAAGTAACTAATCATCTCTATCTAAATCATACAGAAATATTCTTTCATATTGACAATTCAGAATAGAGAGCACCGTGATCATCATCACATCACTGGAATAAATAATTCCTTAATATCCTTCCATTAACCGAAGTAGGAGTAATTTATTATGACCATTGACTTAAGCAAAATGGTAACGGAAAGTCGTAACGCAGCGAGCACCCATATCGATCAGTTGTCTACTCTTGATATGTTGCAAGTCATCAATAATGAAGATAAGCAAGTACCCTTTGCTGTCGAAAAAGTACTGCCACAAATAGCACAACTTGTCGACAAAGTCGCCCAAGCATTTCTCAATGGCGGTAGATTGATTTATTCAGGTGCAGGCACATCAGGTCGCCTCGGTATTTTGGATGCGAGTGAATGTCCTCCTACCTATGGCACTCCCCATGAACAAGTGATTGGTTTAATCGCTGGCGGTCACCAAGCCATTTTCCGTGCTGTTGAAAATGCGGAAGATAAACCAGAGCTGGGAGAGCAAGATCTGATTAACATCCAATTTAATCACAAAGATGTACTTGTCGGTATTGCCGCTAGTGGCCGTACACCTTATGTACTCGGTGCGCTGGCCTACGCACGCACAGTCGGCGCTGTGACAGCTTCCATTAGCTGTAACCCAAATAGTCCGGTCGCCAATGCAGCCGATATCGCTATTACACCTATTGTCGGACCAGAAGTCGTGACAGGTTCTTCACGCATGAAGGCAGGAACAGCACAGAAATTAGTGCTCAACATGATCACGACGGGTGCAATGATCCGTATTGGTAAAGTCTTCGGCAATTTAATGGTCGATGTTGAAGCAACCAATGCCAAGTTAGTTGAGAGACAAGTCAGAATCGTCATGGAAGCGACTGAATGTGACAGGGAAACCGCAGAATCCGCGTTACAACAATGTCAAAGACACTGCAAAACAGCAATTTTGATGATCTTATCTGGGCTAAATGCACATGAAGCACGTCAATTGCTATCAGACAATAATGGGTTTATTCGTACGGCGCTCAACGTCGCAAAGTCCGTTTAATAAACGGAAACTGATAGGGTAAATGGCATGGCTAAAATCACAAAAGAAATGATGCAGGAGATCCTGCAAAAGGTCGGCGGCAGTGCAAATATTAAGCAAGCGGGAAACTGTATGACTCGCTTGCGTTTAACACTCAACAATGACCAACTTGTCGATAAAACAGCAATTAAACAAATCGCTGGCGTCCTTGGCGTCATCGAAAGTGATGAGCAATTACAAATTGTTCTAGGGCCAGGTAAAGCACAAACTGCTGCTGACCTAATGAATCAAATACTCGAAAGTGGTGAGCAGGTCGTTGACGAAAAAACAGATCCTTCATTAGCAACGAACCTAAGTGCACTTGCCTCATCGAATAAGCAACAGATGAAGCAGAAACAAACAAGTGCAGTGCATCGTTTTTTATCTAAGTTTGCCACCATTTTTACTCCCCTTATTCCTGGGTTTATTGCTGCCGGTCTACTACTCGGTTTCGCAACATTAGCGACTCAAACCTTCTATCCGGAAGGGTTACCTAAAACCCCAGAGCAACAGACATTTGGCGTGCACTTAATTCTTTATATGTCGGTGTTCAGCAAAGGGTTATTTAGCTTTTTAAGTATTTTAATTGGCTATAATGCCCAAAAAGCCTTCGGTGGTAGTGGAGTCAATGGCGCGATTATTGCCGCACTCTTTGTATTGGGTTATGACCCCAATGCAACCACTGGGGTGTTTTCAGGAATGACCAACTTTTTTGGTTGGGATATAGACCCTAGAGGCAGCATTATCGGTGTGTTAATCGCCTGTATTTTTGGTGCATGGGTTGAAAAACAGGTACGTAAAATTATTCCTGCTAACCTTGATATGATTTTAACTTCCACCATTACCTTACTGATTGTTGGTGCGGCGGCTTATGTGGTCATCATGCCATTAGGTAGCTGGTTATTCAGTGGTATGTCATGGCTATTTATGCACCTCAATGGTAATCCATTTGGAACCGCCGTATTAGCAGGTTTATTCTTGATCGCCGTGATGTTTGGGGTACACCAAGGATTTGTTCCCGTCTATTTTGCCTTAGTGGATGCGCAAGGCTTTAACTCATTATTCCCAATTTTGGCCATGGCCGGTGCTGGGCAAGTGGGTGCCGCTCTCGCACTCTATGCAAAAGCGAAAAAAGATTCGGTTTTGCGTAATCAAATTCGCGGTGCCATCATTCCGGGCTTCCTTGGTATTGGAGAACCCCTGATCTATGGCGTCACCTTACCACGCGTGAAGCCTTTCGTGACGGCCTGTTTAGGGGGGGCTGCGGGTGGTTTCTTTATTGGTTTAATTGCTTGGATGGGCTTACCTGTCGGACTGAACACGGTGTTTGGCCCATCAGGTTTAGTTGCCATTCCGCTCATGACCTCTGCCCAAGGTGTGTTTGCAGGTATGTCGGTTTATGTCGGTGGCATTGCCGTCGCTTATGTGTGCGGATTTATTTTCACTTACTTCTTTGGTAGCAAAAATATCGATTTGGATTAAATGATAGGGGGGCCACAATGATTAGGCTCCCCCCTTCATAAGGGCTTTTTGCCGTTTACCGCACATTTTTATTCAAGCCAAATCAAGAGGACGCAAGCTGCCGTTAATAGTCCCATCACTATATTAAAAATAAACCACGCACGACGGCTTCTTAAAAAATGGCCAATGAAGACTCCGCCAGCCATCCAAATTACCCCTGCCACTAAATTAACCATGACCACGGCAATACTCATTATAATAATCGATTGAGTAAACAGTTCTCCGGGGAGACTATAACTACCGACAGCACCGAGCCCCATCATCCAAGCTTTTGGATTTAAAAATTGTAACAACCCACCTTGATACCATTTGATGTTTTTGGCAACGGTACTCTCTGTTTTCAATGGTGAATAGCTGGCTGTTGCGGTTTTCCATGCCAACCACAATAAATATATACTACCAACGATTTTCATGCCGATATGTAATGCGGGATAAAGCAATAAAAGCGCTGCAACACCAAACGCGGAAAGGTAAAGTATAGACTGCATACCCAACATGATCCCCAATAATAAGGGAACACTGCGACGGAAACCATAATTGGCAGTGCTTGATGTTAACAACATGTTGTTAGGACCGGGTGTTATTGCTGCAATAAATAGAAACGTAAAAAGTGAAAAAACTAGTCCTAGACTCATTTATAATCAATCCTAACGATTAAGTGCACTTGCATCACAAAAAAATAACAGTATGTTATGTGCCCCACAAGGGTATTACTAAATTAAATAAGGCTATGTCAGAAAACTTTCGACCAATCAACTGGGCTAAGAATCCACACCTTCAAACATTATTGCCAAGGATCTTTCGACGTACACCGAAAATTAAGCCTATTTGGCAACGACTTGAGTTACCTGACGGTGACTTTATCGACCTTGCTTGGAGTGAAGCCCCTGAGCTGGCACGCGATAAACCGCGTTTAGTGATATTTCATGGCTTAGAAGGTAGTTTTAAAAGCCCTTATGCTCATGGCATGTTAGAAAGCGCCCAGAATCACGGTTGGTTAGGGGTGATCATGCATTTCCGAGGTTGTAGTGGTGAACCGAATCGTCAAAAGCGGATTTATCACTCAGGTGAAACCAGTGATGCGCGGTATTTTTTGCATTGGCTAAAACAGACTTGGGGAAATGTTCCAACCGCTGCTGTTGGCTATTCTCTTGGTGGTAATATGCTTGCTTGCTATTTAGCGGAAAGTGGTGATGAGGCAGACCTTGATGCAGGGGTTGTCGTATCTGCTCCTTTGATGCTAGAACCTTGTTCGATTCGCATGGAAAAGGGGTTTTCCCAATTCTATCAACGTTATTTACTGAATGGATTGAAACGTAATGCCACACGCAAACTGGTGCGTTACCCAGGTTCATTACCCCTAAATTTAGCGCAATTGAAGCAACTAAAACGTATTCGTGAGTTCGATGATGTGATCACGGCTAGGATCCATGGTTTCGAAAATGCGACAGATTATTATCAAAAATGCAGTGCGTTACCAAGGTTACCCCGTATTACCAAACCGACATTAATCATTCATGCCAAAGATGACCCTTTTATGGCACCTGATGTCGTGCCTGATTTAGCACATTTACCCGCGAATATCGAATATCAAATGACTGAACATGGTGGACATGTTGGTTTTGTTAGCGGTTCCTTTAGGAAACCAGAAATGTGGTTAGAAAAACGTATTCCTCAATGGTTAACAGCATATTTAAGTAAATAAACGTCATGATTATTCCTTGGAAAGATTTAGACCCTGACACTTTAGAAAACCTGATCGAAGCTTATGTCTTACGTGAAGGAACAGATTATGGTGAACATGAAAAGTCGTTACAACAAAAGGTAGACGACGTAAAACGGCTGTTAGTTTCAGGAGAAATTGTGCTAGTCTGGTCAGAATTACATGAATCTGTTAATTTTATGCCAAAAAGTCAGTTTCGCCCGTAAACCCGTTTCGCTCATGATTTTAATAAGCATGGACGCAAACGCAGCACAGGGAGTCCATGATGTCAAAAAAGCACCCAATTATTGCAATTACTGGTTCTAGTGGTGCCGGAACCACCTCCACAAGCTTAGCATTTCGTAAAATATTCCATCAGTTAAATATCCAAGCGGCAACATTAGAAGGGGATAGTTTCCACCGTTATACGCGTCCAGAAATGGATATGGCGATTCGCAAAGCAAGAGAACAAGGCCGCCATATCAGCTATTTTGGTCCCGAAGCGAATGATTTTTCATTGTTAGAACAGACCTTATTAGATTACAGCTTACAGGGTGGAGGTCAATCACGTAAATACCTTCATACCTATGATGAAGCTGTACCCTATGGGCTTCAGCCTGGCACATTCACACCGTGGGAACCCTTACCTGCAAATAGTGATGTTTTATTCTATGAAGGCTTGCATGGCGGTGTCGTCACGCCTGAAAACGATGTCGCACAGTACGTCGATTTATTAGTGGGTGTGGTTCCAATCGTTAACCTTGAATGGATCCAAAAATTGATCCGCGATACAACAGAACGGGGGCATTCACGAGAAGCCGTCATGGATTCCGTCGTACGCTCAATGGGTGACTATATTAATTATATTACCCCTCAATTTTCACGTACCCATATTAATTTCCAACGTGTACCGACTGTCGATACATCCAATCCATTTTCCGCTAAAGCGATTCCTTCACAAGATGAAAGTTTCATTGTCATTCGTTTTAGGGGGCTAGAACAGATCGACTTCCCTTATTTATTGTCGATGTTAAATGGTTCTTTTATATCCGCAATGAACACTATCGTTGTACCAGGTGGAAAATTAGGATTAGCGATGGAGTTAATCATGACACCGTTGGTCGAAAAACTCATAAAAAGAAAACATGATTAATAATAAATGATGCTTATTATTATTTAAAATAAGCATCATAAATTAAAAAAATTATATAATTAATAAATAAATTATTGGTTTTTGATTTCAAAACTGTGGGTAACAGTGACGGCTTTTTCTAACATTAATGAGACCGAGCAATATTTTTCAGCAGAAAGCTGAACAGCGCGTTCAACCGTTTTTTCCGTTAAATCCGTTCCCGTTACAATAAAGTGCAAATTAATATGGGTAAAATAACGAGGTGCTTCATCCCTACGCTGTGACGTTAATTTAACTTCACAACCCCTCACGTCATTACGGCCTTTTTGTAAAATAGAAACAACATCAACAGCACTACAACCGCCCGCAGCCATCAAGACCATTTCCATTGGGCTAGGCGCTTTATCACCGGAATTACCGTCCATCATAACTTGATGACCTGAAGCCGATTCGCCTAAAAAAGAGAGCCCTTCAACCCATTTAACTCTTGCTTCCATATTTTATTCCCCTAGGAAAAAGTTTATCTAAAAGATTACATTGTTACATAAACCCTTTCAATCAAATAGGCGCTTTATGATGCTGAATCGATAAAAACAAGACTTTCTGAGTTTAATATGTTACAAACAAAGTTCCACCTGATAGGGTTAAGATCAAAACTCAAGGTTTCAATTGATTATATTATAGTGTTGGTATTAACTTGCTCTATAATGCGAATTAATATGCTAAGCTAGTGACTTTAAAAAACCAGCTATTCTGGTGACGATTAACCGAATGGCTGTATTAACATACAGAGGATAACGCTAATGGTTCTCGGCAAGCCACAAACAGACCCTACTCTTGAATGGTTTTTGTCACACTGCCATATTCATAAATATCCATCCAAGAGCACTCTGATCCATCAGGGTGAAAAAGCAGAAACCCTTTACTATATCGTTAAAGGCTCAGTGGCTGTTTTAATCAAAGATGAAGAAGGCAAAGAAATGATCCTCTCCTATTTAAATCAGGGAGACTTCATTGGTGAACTAGGGTTATTTGAAGAAGGGCAAGAACGTTCAGCTTGGGTCAGAGCAAAAAGTGCCTGCGAAGTCGCTGAAATTTCTTATAAAAAATTTCGTCAGCTTATTCAGGTTAACCCTGATATCCTTATGCGCCTTTCCGCGCAAATGGCAAGCCGCCTACAAACCACATCAGAAAAAGTCGGTAATCTGGCTTTCCTTGATGTCACAGGCCGTATTGCTCAAACGCTACTTAATTTAGCGAAACAACCCGATGCGATGACGCATCCAGATGGAATGCAAATTAAGATCACACGCCAAGAGATTGGCCAAATTGTCGGTTGTTCCCGCGAAACGGTTGGTCGCATCTTAAAAATGCTAGAAGACCAAAACCTTATCTCCGCGCATGGTAAAACTATCGTGGTGTACGGTACTCGATAAACCTATAATTCGTCTGACCTCAATTGCATAATGGCTTTATATCTTTGATATAGAGCCATTTTCCTTCGATATCACCACAAAACCAGCAAATAGCATAAGTATCGTTATTTTATATTATTCATATCCACTAAAAAATAAAATCTAGAATAATTAATATACTATTATTTAAAGGTTTTATTAAAATGAAAACAAGTCAACATCACCCATCCGTAAAATATATCAACCAAACAGTAGCGGCTCATGCAGAGATGCTCAAACGTGGCAATCTGACAACTGAAACAATCGCTGAATCATGTCGTATAAAAAGAAATAATCTAGAAGCAAAGTATAAGTTTCTTAACGAAATACATAGCACTAAGCCAACCTCAATCACCTTATCGACACCCGTAAAATACGATGATAATGCATGTCAGGTACAGCAAACTAAAATCGATGCGGCAATCAATACCGCCAATATTCTCAATAAGAGCCAGCTCCCTTCTTTACCCTCATTATCGTTACCCTTTTCCTATTCATTAAAACCAAGCATGTCAAAAAATACGATTAAAACAAATGAGCGTCATATCTGTGATAACCAATCAACCTCCCCATTAAATGTGAAGAGACCGACGTCTGAATGTCATCTTCAACAAAAACTTGAGCAGTTGAAATCTAAATATCATCACGTGTTAGATAAATTAGAGGCTAATCGCTATTCTGCTGAATCTCTAAAAGATCGCTCAATGCTCTACCTGAAAAAATCAGAACTCAATGCAAGCCTTATTGGTACAAACTATTCAGAACTGGATTTAGTTTGGTATATGGATAAAAAAGAACAAACTCAATCCGAGAAAGACACCATTATTAAACACTTCACTCAACCGAAACCAATTTCATATCAAAAAGGAAGTCGCATTCCTCTCAAAATAGCCACCACGACTAAGGAACTCAATCCACCGAAAAAGGAACAGTCAATTCATCAGACCGCTCATGTCATCTCTTCTCATTCTCAAGGCACTGGACGCGTCATTATAAATGGGCAAGTTAAAAGAGGTCTGACTGGAATAGCATTATCTCCTTGCGTTTCTGAGACTCACAACAAGGCAGATCCCCAACAAATACAAAATAAGGGAAACCGCATTAATCACACAAAAAATATAAGCACGCAAAGTTCTCGTAAAATAAAAAAAACGATTACTCCAAATAATGCTCAAAATGCTCCTGTTATTATTCGAAAAACATTTGCGACATTAGAGGATCAGCAGGCGTCAGTGGAAAGGTTATACAAAAAAAGATAATGATCTAATCTACTCATCAATGGTTAAAAACTCAAAGAGGTTAATACCTCTTTGAGTAAAAGACATTTATTTATTTTTTAATACGTTTTCAATCACTGTTTCTAATTTTTTCATACCACTATTAATTTCTTCCTCAGAAATAATTAATGATGGAGTAAAGCGTAATACATTTGGCCCAGCATTGAGCATCATTAATCCCTCAATGGCACACGCCTGTAAAATCTCTTTCGAACGATGATTGAGTTGGTTTTTCAATTCTGCACCAATTAATAACCCTTTCCCTCTGATCTCAGCAAAAATATCATATTTTTCATTGAGCTTATTCAAGTGGGAAACAAATAGCTCATGTCGCTTGATGACACCATCCAGCACTTTTGGTGTATTGATAATATCAAACGCCGCATTACCGACAGCACAAGCTAACGGATTTCCACCATAAGTCGTACCGTGTGTACCAAGCCCCATTTCTTGCGCTATTTCATGGGTGGTCAGCATCGCACTAATAGGAAAACCGCCACCAAGAGCTTTCGCAGTGGTCAGAATATCGGGCGCCACACCATAATCCATATAAGAGAATAACTTACCAGTACGCCCCATACCACTTTGCACTTCATCAAAGACCAATAGAGCCTTATTATCATCGCATAACTGACGCACGCCTTGTATAAACGCTTGCGTTGCAGCAGTGACGCCCCCTTCCCCTTGTACAGGTTCCAATACGACCGCACATGTATTTTCATCAATGACCGCTTTGACCGCATCAAGGTCATTAAATGGCACATGAATAATATCAGCGGGTTTTGGTCCAAAGCCATCCGCATATTTGGCTTGCCCTCCAACTGATACGGTAAAAAAGGTACGACCATGAAAGGCTTGCTTAAAAGCGATGATCTTCGTTTTATATGGATTGTATTTAGTGATAGCGTAATGACGCGCTAATTTAAATGCGGCTTCATTGGCTTCAGCACCAGAGTTTGCAAAAAAGACACGTTCAGCAAAAGTGGCTTCAATTAGCTTTTGAGCCAATCTTAGCGCAGGCTCATTGGTAAAAATATTACTCACATGCCACAGCTTTTCGCTCTGTTCACGAACTGCATCAACTAAAGCAGGATGGCAATGACCGAGTGCTAACACCGCAATCCCACCAGCAAAGTCGATATACTCTTTACCTTGCTGGTCCCAAACTCGGCTACCTTCCCCACGAACAGGAATGAATTCTGCCGGAGAATAAATAGGTAACATCACCTCATCATAGGTCTGCCGATTTACTGCTTGTTGTTCTTTCATACCCCTCACCTGCTTTTGCTTAGTGCTTAAGTGAAAATATAAGCAATAAATATGAATAAAAAATCACAAAAGAGCAATAGCTAAGCGAGTGATGAAGTGAATTTTATTTTTTTGTTGAAATAAGCAAAATCTAGTATTTTAGGAAATTATTCAGTAGATCATGACCTTGCTCACTCAAAATACTTTCTGGGTGAAACTGAACACCTTCGATTGGTAGGGTTTTATGACGTATTCCCATAATTTCATCCACATCACCGTTATTCAGTGACCATGCGGACACATCAAAAGATGCTGGCAATGTTTCCGCGGCAATGACGAGGGAATGATAACGAGTTACTGTAAGCGGCCTATTTAACCCTTTAAAAACCCCTTGATGATTATGATGAATAGCAGAAGTCTTGCCGTGCATCACTTCTCTTGCTTTCACAACCGTGGCTCCAAAGGCTTGACCGATCGCTTGATGACCAAGGCAAATCCCTAAAATTGGAATTTTACCTGCAAAATATTTAATGGCTTCAAGAGAGATCCCTGCCTCATCAGGCGTGCAAGGTCCTGGTGAGATCACTAGGTGTGTAGGCGCTAATAATTCTATCTCTTCGATAGAAATTTCATCATTACGTTTAACGAGTACTTCTGCGCCTAATTCGCAAAAGTATTGATATAAGTTATAAGTAAATGAATCGTAATTATCAATAAGTAAAAGCATAGTAGCCTATCCGACTGATTTTTATCATTATATATTATATCCCCAGCATAGTTTACTACCATTAGCAATCAGAATACGAGCTAAAAAGCAGTGAAAAATAATAAGGGGCGGGTATCATAACACAGCCGAGGCAGGAAAATAGCCTATTTAAATCAAGTAATCCAATTTATCTAAACCATTTTCCATATAAAAATCATGGGATTATATTTACATACTGATAACAAATTATTCTTAATTAATAAAATAATAATTCTTAACTCTACAAGCATTCATTCGATTAAACGATTTCAGCTTTAGGGTATGACATCACATACCCTAAATCAGTTTATCGCTGAAAAACCAACTTACCCTGCACAAAAGTAGCCTGTATTTCTCCTGCGGTATCACAGAGTGTTAAATTCGCTTGCTTACCAGGCGCGATGGAACCCAAACGGTCAGCAATCCCTAACGCTTTTGCCGGATATAAACTGCCATGTAGCCATGCTTGTGCGAAAGATATATTGCAAGCTTGCTGTAGCGTGCTCACTCCCCGTTCTAAGGTCAAGGTACTCCCCGCGAGACTACCGCTTTCTGTTCGAACGACACCATTTTTCATCTGAACCGTCATTTCACCGAGAGAGTATTCACCATCTGGCATGCCGGCCGCACGCATTGCATCTGTAATCAACAACAAACGTTCCCCACAACAGCGGTAAACCACGTTGATTGCAGCTGGATGCACATGGTGACCATCACAGATTAATTCCACCTGACATTGGTCGTGAGTTAATGCAGCACCAACCATACCCGGCTCACGGTGGTGTAGACCATTCATTCCGTTGTAGCAATGGACAACCCCATCCGCACCTTGATTTAACCCTTGTTGCGTTAATGCATAATCTGCACTTGAATGACCAATCATGACACGCACTCCCTGTGACTTTAACCAAGGTATTAGCTCAAGTGACGTTGGATGCTCAGGGGCTAGCGCCACACATTTTAAACTACCTTCTGCAACCGCTATCCATCGCTGTAATAACGCTTTTTCCGGTTGATGTAATAAATGTTGTGGATGAGCCCCTTTATGTTGTGCCGTAAAAAATGGCCCTTCAAGATAGCTCCCTAAAATTTCGGCACCATCCACACCTTGTTTTTGGCTGTTTTTAACTTGAACCAATGCTCGTTCAATAGCGTTATGATGAGCAGTGACTGTTGTTGCCAAAAACGCACCAACACCTTTTGATGCTAAGAAACGAGAGATATTATTGAGTGATTCATGGGTCGCATCCATCACATCAGCACCCGCGCTTCCGTGAATATGGGTATCAATAAGTGCAGGTAATAATGTGAATGGCGACGGCTGTTCCGCAGACTGCGTATTCGGGATCACACGCTGGATACCCCCATGATCATCCAATATGACTAAAACATTATCCGCCCACCCCGAAGGCAATAATGCCCTACGAACATATATCTGCTTATTTGATTTAATCATCTTACATCCTATCAATGCCTCTTGTATGTATAAGTGAGTGCCACTTACATCATACCGGCACTCCCACAAATCGTAATTTTACTTTCAACAACTTTGCGCATGGCCTCTTTACCCGGTGTGATATATTTGCGAGGGTCGTTAGCATCTGGATGCTCGGCAAAATGCGCTTTGACAGCATCAGCAAAAGCAATTTTTAAATCTGTTGCCACGTTGACTTTACACACACCAAGCGAAATAGCCCGTTTAATCATGTTTTCAGGGATCCCTGAAGCCCCATGTAATACCAGAGGAATATCAACCTGCTGCTTAATCGCTGCTAGGCGCTCAAAATCAAGGTGAGGCTCGCCATGGTACAAACCATGCGCTGACCCTATCGCGACGGCTAAGGAATCAATGCCTGTCCGCGTGATATACTCTTTTGCTGCCATCGGATCAGTATAGAAGCTATCTTTACTGTCGACGACCAAATCATCTTCTTGCCCACCTAATCGTCCTAGCTCAGCTTCAACGCTAACATCATAGTTTTGACAATACTTCACCACTTTCTTGACCGTTTCGATGTTTTGCTCAAAAGCAAAGTGAGAACCATCAATCATCACAGAACGAATGCCTGCTCTGACTTTATGGCAAATATCGTCATACTCTTCATGATGATCAAGATGCAACGCAATAGGTAGACGGTTCACCCGTGCCGCTTCACGACAAATTGAGACCATGTATTCCAAACCCGCATAAGTAAAAGTGCTTGGTGTGCCGGCAAGAATAACGGGGGATGACATCGCTGCTGCCGTTTCAACAACAACTTGAACCGTTTCTAGGTTATGGACATTAAAAGCCGGTACCGCATAACCACGGTATTGTGCTTTTTTCAGCATTTCACGGTTAGAAATTAAATACATATACTCTCCTTAAATGCCATCATCATTCACAACAGCGTCTTTTTCACGTTGTTGCTCATGCCACAAACTGGTTAAACCGCGGTGCCCACATTCCAATGCCATATCTCGAAATTCGGCGACTGACATACCGTCGCGCTCTAGCATCATTTCTGCTGCCATTTGCATATTGGTTCCGGTGATAACTTGATAATTTTCATTTTCTAGCGCCATCAATGACGCCTGCCGAAATGGAGATCCCCCTAATAAGTCAGTGAGAAAAACAACCCCCTCCCCTCGGTCACATTGCTGGCTCGCCTTTTTTAAGGCCTGCTGGAGCGTGTCGGTACACATACCTTCAGGAAAATCGATAGCAACACATTGTTCTTGCGGGCCTATCACCTGTTGTACTGCTTGTAATAGGCCACTCGCAAATCCCCCATGACCTGTAATCACTACACCTAACATTTGCCAACCCCTTATAAGAATCCAACTAATTTACCAAGCACGCCAAATACCACAGTGACACCAATGAGTTTCACGGGTGAAAAGCCCTTTTTCATTAGCCAGTAGACAAGCAATGTAAAACTGAGAGGCAATAAATTTGGCATCAGTTTGTCTAATACGTCTGTTTGTAGCGCCACTTTAGCTTCGCCGGCCGTCATGACTAACGGTGTAGAGAGATGCACATAAGAAGCCACGAGGGCACCGATCACCGTCATCCCAACAATGGAAGCTGCATGAGAAATATTCTTTGTGTGTGCTTTTAGCATGGCTATCGCTTTTGTTCCTGCTCGATAGCCGTAATGAGCCAATCCAAAACGTAACGCAAAATGCACGATGTTAAACATCAGCAGGAAAATGATGGGACCAAATAAACTTCCTTGCAGAGCGAGTGAGGCGCCAATACCGGCACAAATGGGCAATAACGTCAGCCAGAACAGCGCATCCCCAATGCCACCTAACGGCCCCATTAACGCTATTTTCACAGCGCGAATCGTCGAGATTTTTTCTTTACTGCGCTCCATCGCCAGCACTAAACCCGATAAAAATGTCACATCAAACGGGTGCACGTTGATAAATTCCATGTGCATTTTCATCGAATTCGATAAGTCTTCCGGCTTTTTATGAATTTTACGTAGTGCTGGGATCAGCGTATAAAGCCAGCCGCCCGCTTGCATACGTTCATAGTTAAAAGAAGCCTGTAGTAGTAATGAGCGCAGCGCCATAACGTTAATATCACGGTTAGTGAGCCCTGTTGCAGGTTCGCTATCAAGGTAATCATCACGCTCTACCTGACTCGTTGCCATCGCTTGAGCCATTCGCTGCTCCGCTTTTGCTGCCAGAGCTTCATCATTGTCATTAAATGCCATCATTCATCTCCTGAGCAACTTTCGGTGAGCTGCCGTTATCATTGTTGTCATTGCGAGTACGGTTGAAGAAATCAATCAGTGCGATTGCGAATGCCCCCAGCGCGACCGCGATAATAGGCATGTTTAAGAACGTCACTGAAATAAAACCAAGAATAAAATAGGCAACATAGGTCTTTTTCATCATGATTTTCATCAGTAATGAGAAACCAATCGCTGGCATCATTCCACCGGCTACGGCTAACCCATCCAAAAGCCATTGCGGCGCTTTTTGTACCATGGCACTTGCGGCATCAGCACCAAAGTAAATGGGTAAGAAAGCAACAATAAAGTAGAAAGAAAATAGAATAAGGATCCCAAAATAGTTCACCATCTCAATACCGCGCCAATTGAGCTTTTTCACCATTTCGTCGCATTTATGCATCATAGGCGAATAAAGTGTGAACAACAGTGTGATACAACCTTGTACGGCGATAGAAAATGGAACCGCAATACCGATAGCAACTTTAGGATCAGCCTGTGTCATGATGGCAAATGTTGTTCCAATAATGCCGCCAATAACGACGTTAGGTGGTTGAGCCCCAGCAAGTGGCACCATTCCCATCCAAACCAATTCCAATGTTCCGCCGACTAATAATCCAGTTTGAACATCTCCTAAAATCAATCCAACAATGGGGCCAATCACCACGGGTCGATGAAAGTGCGTCAAGCCATTAAATAAATCGACCCCAGCAATCCCCGCAATTAAAGCGATAAGTAGTGCGTCAGCCAGCATACTGACCTCCTTAGCTAATTAGCTTAGAGACGGCTTCACCCGCCTCATCCGGTACACGACGAATTTCACAAGTGATCCCTAATTTTTCTAATTCGCGAAAGGCATGAATATCGCTATCATCCACAGAGACCGTTTTATGAATTTGTTTTTTACCTTCAATGAAATGCATATTGCCAACATTGACAAATTTGATAGGAACACCGCCCTGAACTAGGGTGAGTACATCTTGAGGAGTTTTACAAACGATGAAAATCTTTTGACGGTCTGCGGCCTTATGGATCACATCTATGGTTTTTTGCAGGGTAAAATAACGGGTTTGCACACCATCAGAAACCACCATGTCCATTAAAGATTGGGCGACAGGATCGACAGCGGCTTCATCATTTGCAACAACCACCAAATTGGCGCCAAGCGAATTCGTCCATGTCACACCAACTTGGCCATGAATCAAACGATTATCGATACGAGTCATCAATATATTTGGGGTAGACATACTCACTCCTATTATTATTTTGTTGATTTGTATGGGTATAGCTGAACACCTTTAACAACACGATTCACTTCACCATTCGGGCAAGGGTTATCTGGTGATAAACCATGATGAAGAGAGGCTTCAAATGCCAAAAGTTGCAAAAAGACAAGGTAAGGAAATATCAACCAAATATCATTCAGTTGGCTATCAAGCTCGACGGCCTGTACTAAAGGCTGACTGCTCAGTGCCACAATATTCTTTGCTCGTTGGTCATGTTTCAGCTCATTTAGCAAATCTATATCATAGCGGCGGCAATACTCTTCAGCCGATAACATCACTATTACCAATGTTTCTTTATCAATCATAAATTTAGGACCATGGCGTACCCCCAATGTTGAGTCAAAGCGTGTTGCCACTTTCCCTGACGTTAGCTCTAACATTTTCAACGCCCCTTCTTCGGCTATGCCCGTAAAGCAACTTGAGCCAAGCACAACCAGACGACTAAAACTATCCTCTGTTATGCTTTGAATCATCGGTAACCATTGTGAAAGGCCTGTTTCTGCCAATGTGGCAATCTCTTCAACATGGTTAAGTGATTGTGTGAAGTCTTGAACACCAAAGAGTAATAAGGTTGCTAATGTCATACAGCTAAAGCTTGAGGTCATGGCAAAACTGCTGTCATGAGAGCCATCCGGCATGATTAAAGAACAAACATGCTTTTTCCCTTCTGCATAACGTGCTAGCGCGCCGTCGGGATTACAGGTCAACATCAAGTGATAGACATCGTCGAGTAGCTCATCGGCCAGTTCGATGACCCCCACACTTTCAGGGCTATTACCTGAACGCGCATAAGAAACTAATAATGTCGGCTTATGTTTATCAAGGTAGTGCCAAGGGGTTGGGACGATATCGGTAGAGGCATATGCATGTACGTCTAACCCACAGTATTCGCGTAGCCAAGGTGCCATTGCTTTCCCTGCAAAAGCCGATGATCCTGCACCGCATAACACAATTTGTAAGTCTGGCTTGGCGAATAATTTGGCCAAAAAAGGCTGCCATTGTGCTGATTTTGCTGTCAACTCTCGATACAGTTCACGCCACAGTCGAGGCTGGTGTGTAATTTCTTGCGCGGTAAACAGAGCGCCATGCTGTTCTAACCAAGATGGTGAATATGACAATATGGTTTTCATGCCATCACTCCTTGTGATTGAGACTCACACGCCTGTGCATATTGAAGGAGCACCCCTCGAACTTTATCCATAACCCAAGCTTTTGGGTCATTCTCTAAATCGCCGACTTTAACGGCTTCTGCCTGTTCAGGTAGGTATTGGCTTAACATTGAAATAGGAACGGGATTGCGCCTTAAATTGTCTAATAATTTAGCGACCGCGGTTTCCACTTCAGGTTCTGCCCAGTAATAACGAATACGGTCACTTAGGCTATATTGTCTGTCGATGTACTGCTGGTGAGCACTACCTTTGTAATAAGGGCGCCAACGCTCTGGCTGCTCATTCATAATTTGTTCGAGAGTGGCGTGTAAATGAGCGGCATCACGTTCACCATTCCATTCACGATCTAATTTATCGAGTGCAAATAATCCTTCACGTAGAGCAAACGTTAATGCCGGTCCGACTTTTAAGATTGCAAAGTGATCACGTACTAACTGACGATAAGCCTTTAATGCTTGGTAATCGGTAGAGTGGGCTTCATAAACGATATGAGGAACTGATTCGATAAATTGGCTAAGTGCCTTCGCTTTTTCGGGGTGATAATGTTCAACATTGTGATGGTCAAATTCGACGCCAGGTTGTACAACCAATGCAATCACTCGCGGCCACACATGAGCTAACCCATGCTCTTGCCACTTATTTTCATGGATAGACAATGTCGCTTTAGCCGCTTCAGGCGATGTCACCTGCAAGCCATCCATCGATTCTTTAGCACCGCCCGGTACAGGAACCTCTGTGCCAATAACATAAACAGGCGCTTCACCACCATGATCTTGCCAGCTACGTTCCGCCACTTGGCATAGTCTTGCCGCACGAGAAGCGACCACTTCATCACTCAAAGGGATGGGATCATCCGCACAAGACATTGAGCAATCAAGGTGAATTTTACGAAAACCTGCCGCAACATAATCATAAATTAGCGTTTCTGAAAGTTGCATCGCCTCATCAGCACACCGATTTTGCCATGCATTTGGACCTAAATGATCGCCACCTAACCATACTCTCTCACGCGGGAACGCTAATTGATCCGCAATGTGCCAAACCATTTCACGAAAATCGCTAGGCAACATGCCAGTATAGCCACCAAACTGGTTAACTTGATTAGACGTTGCTTCAATTAATACGGAAGTATTTCGCTGTTGAGCAAAACGAATCGCACTTTCTAATACCCATGGATGTGCGGAACAGACAGAGTAAACCCCAACGTCCTCGCCCGATTTATGGCGATGGATCAGCTGTAATAGCGGCTGCATAATTTCTCCAAATAACTCAGATATGATTAAAAACGTTGCGTTTTTAATTAAGAATTAAAATAGATATGCCTTATTCATCAACAACAATGACTTCTACACCAAATGCCGTCAAAGCTTGGCGATAATGAAGTGGGATGCGGCTATCAGTAATAAGACGATGGATCAGTCTAGCTTCGCGTATTAAACAAAAACTCTTACGTCCAAATTTAGTCCCATCTGCCACGGCAATAATTTGATGAGCAACATCACACATCACACGGTTTAGATGTGCTTCTCCGCTATTCGGCGTTGTGATCCCTGCTTCAAGATCAAAGCCATCCACGCCAAGAAACAAAGTATCAAAACGATATTGCGATAACTGCTGTTCAGCAGCTGGCCCATAAAGAGAATAAGAATTTTTGCGCACGTGTCCGCCAAGAACCATAACATCTACGCTGTCGAAACCGGCCAGTTCGTATGCGATATTGAGAGCATTAGTCATCACGACTAAATCACGGTGCTGTTTTAGAAAAGGAACAATTTCGGCTGTGGTTGAACCTGAATCAATGATGAGAGAATCCCCATCATGAACAAACTCCGCCGCTTTTTTAGCGATACGAGTTTTAATTTCACGGTCCATGCGCCCCTTGACCTGTAACGGTCTATCGAAAGCAAATTTATGATTGACCATTGCTCCACCATAAGAGCGCAAGGCACACCCTTTTTTTTCCAGATAACGTAAATCATTACGAATAGTGACGCTAGAAACATTAAATTGTTTGCTTAACGCATCGACACGTACACTCCCTTCTTGGCACAACATATCCATGATGCATTCACGCCTTTTTACGGTATCTGTACTCATGCATATCACTCCTAAAAAACAGTACCTTGTTATCACGATTGACCATGCTAACAACATAGATGAATTACAGCAGAGTGAGCTAATCGAAAATGTGATCCTTGTTAAAGTTCATTTTTAGAACAAAAAACCACTAAAAACCTTTCGTTTCCATTCAAATCGAAAGACTGACCTTTCAATTGATTAATTTACTTTTCAACGAAAATGCCTAATAGAGGCCAATATTTAGGTTAGTGAATGTATTAACAACGAAACGCCCCGAAAGAACGTCAAACAAACCGTTTTCAAATCACGCAGTGATTAAGGTCACAAAATTGAATTTAGTTGCAATAGCTGGCGGGCTGATAAGCAGAAAAACATGGCGAAGGGAAAGGGAGAAAAACAATCAATCCTCATGGATTGGCAATGTCTCTGTGAATACATCACTCAATCAATGTCACGCATCGTAATCTCATTTGATATATTGGAAAGAATATAAGTGGGTAAATACTCACGACCTACCCACCCTATCCATTATGGCTTTTTGATCACTTCAGCAGAAATGATAGAGATTGGCTCAACGGGCACATTTTGGTATGGGCCAACGTTTTCGGTTTTTACTTTAGAAATTTTATCAACCACATCCATTCCTTTGACAACCTTACCAAAAACGGCATAACCAAAGTCACGCTGGCCATGGTCTAAGAAGGCATTATCAGCAACGTTGATAAAAAACTGGCTGGTCGCACTGTCTTTATTCGCTGTACGAGCCATCGAAATCGTTCCACGCAAATTACGTAGACCGTTGTCTGCTTCATTTTTAATGGGGCCACGAGTCTGCTTTTGCTGAAGATCTTTGTTAAAACCGCCGCCTTGAATCATAAAACCAGGAATAACACGGTGGAACGTGGTCCCGTTGTAATAACCTTCATTCACATATTGAAGGAAGTTTTCAGTGGTTACGGGTGCTTTTTTATCATTTAGTTCTAATTCAATGTTTCCCGCGGAAGTCACTAATTTGACATAGGTTTCACCCGCAGCTAATGCCAGAGAAGACGCGCTGATAGCACAGACCGCGAGTAAAGGCACAAAAATTCGTTTTAACATTCAAGATCCCTTTCGCTATAGCTTAATGACTTAATTATACTCTAAATAATTCAAGGTACAGCTAATACACCAAAAAATTGATGGCTAGACGTATAAGTGTGAGCCTGAAAGCATCATCAGCAATGCTGTAAACTTGGACTATGATGAGTGTAATTCACCAATTCTAGAGCGAAGCTAAATATATTGCTAAAGATTTACCTTTATTTACGTCAGATAATCTACAAACTCTCGACAATGGTTAAATTACTACAAATATGAGATAAAAATAGCAAATTTAAACGCATATCATCAATTGTATAGATTAATTTTGGCTTTGTTTGTCAGCCTTCAATAGCTATAATCCCTCAGCCTCAAAGGTCAACTCAGGGAGAACCACCTATGACAATCAAAAACCATAACTATCACATGACAAAATTTGTCATCAGTGCGCCCGATATCCGTCATCTACCAAAAGATACCGGTATCGAAGTTGCCTTTGCTGGCCGTTCCAATGCAGGAAAATCTAGCGCATTGAACGCGCTGACACAGCAAAAAAGCTTAGCCCGTACCAGTAAAACACCGGGACGCACTCAATTAATCAATCTATTTGAAGTCGAAGAAGGCATTCGTCTTGTTGACTTACCGGGCTACGGTTATGCCGAAGTGCCTGAAGAGATGAAACGCAAGTGGCAAAAAGCACTCGGCGAATATCTGCAAAAAAGAGAATGTATTAAAGGCTTGGTGGTATTGATGGACATTCGCCACCCCCTGAAAGACCTAGATATGCAAATGATTGAGTGGTCTATCGCGATGGAAATTCCTGTTTTAGTGCTCCTCACGAAAGCTGATAAACTCGCGTCTGGTGCACGGAAAAAACAATTAATGGAAGTTCGTCAAACATTACAACCATTAGGGGGTGATGTGGAAGTCGAATATTTTTCCGCACTGAAAAAGATTGGTATTGATAAATTACGTATCAAACTCGATAGCTGGTACAGCACGCCCGTTTAATCCATTTCCATCCTTGTGCGTCAATCGGCGCACAACGGCAAATATCATCAATTAGCTCAAATTTTGAATAAAAAAATGCTCCAGTCAAAATATTGACTGGAGCAGCTAATATTCAGCTAAATCCGATTACGTGAAGTAAAAGGTCTGAAAGATAGAACATCTTACCTCTGTACCCTACGCCGTATACTCTACTTGATTTTTTGCGCAAAAAAAAGCTTTTATGTAATTTTTTTTCAATGCTTACTACGATTCAGCGAATATAAAACCGCAATATGCGTTAAAAAACGTATTTTTATTACATATTTATGAGAGATAGGTCGCATTAATATGTAATGTAAATTTTTATTCCACTCAGCTAAAACACGTAGTTTTGCACAAATAACACACAAAAAAGGGGGTTCTCCGCCAAATAAAAACAGCAGGAAAAACCCAAAAAGATAAAGGATGTTTTATGGCATGACACTTTCAAATTGCGCAAAAGAAAACAGAGCAAACATCATCGGTGTCGAGCATCGAGCGAGATCAGGTTCACCTACAAAACAGTTTCAGGCAGTAATGCCCCACCATCAACGACAATCGTCTGTCCCGTAATATAGCCTGCGGCTTGCGAGGCTAAAAATACCATCGCGGCAGCAATATCCTCTGGTTCACCTAAACGGCCGAGAGGCACTGCCCTAGCTATATTTTGATTAAGTTGGTCATCCCCTAAATTGGCCATGGCAGGTGTACGGATCATTCCCGGTTCAACGCCATTTACCGTGATCCCAAAAGGCGCTAACTCCAATGCAGCTGACTTAATAAAACCATTAACTCCCGCTTTAGAGGCCGCATAATGCGTAAGTCCTGGGTAAGCAACTCTAGGGCCAGTGACAGATGAGGTGATTAAAATACGCCCACCGCCCTGCCTTTGCATAATCGGTTGAGCCGCTTGAGCCAAATAAAAAGGCGCCATTAAATTAACACTGAGTGTCTGTTGTAATAACGCCTCATCTATTTGCATAAATTCTGTTAGCGGAAAATAGGCGGCATTGTGTACCACAACATCTAATCGATGATATTGGCACTCTATTTTGGCTATCAAAGCGGTGATTTGTTGCCGCTGTGCACAGTCACAACCTTCCGCCTGAACGTTAAACCCTTTTGCGACCAATGAAGCTGCGGCTGCTTGCGCCTTTTGTAACTGCAAATCAGCCATCATCACGCAAGCCCCTAATTGAGCAAAGGCTTCAACAATCGCTAAACCAATACCTTGAGCTCCACCAGTAACTAGCACGACCTGCCCTTGAAATGCAGTTGAAGAAAATAAGCGTTCCATGATTCATCCTTTAGCTCTGAAATAAGCCTGACGCCATAAAAGATATTAGATTACATAAACGCTATATTGAGGGAAAAAAATGGACTGTGACAATCGTTCTTAGGTAGTAAATGCACATTATATTTGATAGTAAAATAATCTCATTTTGTACACTAACTTAATTAAGTTGGCTCACATAGTAAAACAGATACATTAAATTAAATTTTTAAATGTGATTTTTTATATTTACATTTTAATGGCTGATCTATAATTTAATTAAAATTTCTTTCTGACATCTCATTTAGACGAAACTGTAAAAAACGTATTAGGAATTAATACCAATGAATAAAATAATTAAATTATTTATTTTAATAAGCTCAATAATTATAGGTTTTAATTGTAACGCAGAGGATTTATTGGATATTTATAAAATAACGAAAGATAACAACCCCACATTAAAAAAAACAGAAAGTGAGCGTTATCAAGCCTATAAAAAAATAGATGAAGAGCGTAGCTCATTACTACCTCAATTAAAATTAAACGCGAATTCAAGCTATAAAAACAATGATGAAACAGATAATAATAAAAATATTAAAAACTCCGCATTATCCCTACAAATGACACAAGCTATAATCGATAGTTCCCAGTGGAAATCACTGTCTATTCAAGAAAAACAGGCCGCTATTTCAGATATTAACTATCAAATAAGCCAGCAAGATCTTCTTTTAGAAACGGCTATCTCTTACTTTAATATTTTAAAGTCTATTGATGCCCTCACTTACATAAAAGCCCATAAACTCGCGGTTTATCATCAGTTAGATCAAACCACACAACGCTTTAATGTAGGGCTAACGACCATCACTGACGTGCAAAATGCGAGAGCTAATTATGACAGCATCATTGCTCAAGAGGTTATAGGTTACAACGAATTGAAGAATTCAATTGAAATATTAAGAAAAATTAGTGGCGTACGATATACTCAATTAGCAAAACTCAATATTAATAAGTTACAACTCGCCAAACCCGATAATATCACCTTTCTACTTGAAAATGCTCGAATGAAAAACCTTAGCTTATTAAAATCTCGCCTGATACAAGAAATATCAAATGATAAGATATCCCTCGCCAAAAGCGGGCATTTACCTATAGTCACTTTAGAAGCTTCTACAGCCATCAATAACACTCGGCTAGACAAGAATAATATCGAAAACCAACATCGAATACATAACCATTCAGGGAAAAATAATGCAGCCCTCTCGTTAAATTTACCAATCTATCAAGGAAATACGGTTAATTCCCAAGTTAAGCAAGCTCAGTATGGTTTTCAGGCAGCAACAGAGCAACTTGAAAGTGATTATCGCAACGTCACCCAGCAAGTTAGCTCTTCATACAATAATATATTGTCGTCGATAAGTAGTATTAGAGCCTATAAGCAACTAATCATTTCGACACAAAGCTCATTAGATGCCACAGAAGCGGGTTATCAAGTAGGAACGCGCACTATTGTCGATATGTTGTCTGCCACTTCCGCCCTCTATCAGTCAAAAAAAAATTTATCGAATGCCCAATATGATTATTTAATCAACCAATTAAACATGGAATATTTACAAGGTTCCTTAAACGAAAATAGCATTCAGCGTATCAATAAAATGCTAGGCAATGAAATATCCATTGATGAACCAACAATGCAATAATTTATTTTAATTAAAACTTAATAAATTTCATTTTTATCACTCATCACGCTCTATGCCATTATTGCTTTTAAAGTCAAAATGAGCTCAAGGAAATCAACAGTGAAAGTAAATGAAATGTATTGCATTAAAAATGGAGAAGCGTTAATCATTTCGCCTTCACCACAAAAACGGAAAATAACCATTCCAAAATTAATGGCATCGAGTCGAGGGCAAAAAACAAAAGCTCATCACCGTCTAGATATTAATGGAAAGCAAGTTGCAATTGCTGAAGTTGATACTCGTTAGAATCAATATGGGGTTACTGTCATCAGTATATCATCTTGGTCTGAAATGATTGAGCCTAATACCCAAATGCAAATCATGGCTAATGAGAAAACATCCAAACATTCGTCTGTACTTAGTTATGTATTAGTATTAATAGAATAATATATAATTTCACAATAGATAATATAACTAAATAAAACTGAGTCGAATTAAGCATTCGACTCAGTTCAGACTCTCACTAGTGGGCTTCATCCCAGTTATCGCCAATACCGACATCAACCTTCAACGGTACATCAAGTTGCATACTTTGTTCCATCAACTCACGTATTTTGGCGGTCACACTATCAAGCTCTGACTCTTTGACTTCAAAAACCAATTCATCATGTACTTGCATGAGCATGTCAGCATGTGGTTTTTCGGTCTGTAACCAAGCATCCACCGCGATCATCGCTTTCTTGATGATATCGGCTGCCGTTCCTTGCATAGGTGCGTTGATCGCCTCACGTTCAGCCGCTTTTCGGCGCATACCATTGCTTGATTTAATATCCGCAAGATACAGACGACGTCCTTCTAGAGTTTCAACATAGCCTTGTTCAGAGGCTTGATGGCGTGTATTTTCCATATAACGCAACACGCCTGGGTAACGCTCAAAATAGAGGTCCATATAGCGTTGCGCTTCACCACGAGGGATCCCCAATTGGCGCGCTAATCCAAATGCGCTCATGCCATAAATCAAACCAAAGTTAATTGCTTTTGCGCTACGACGCTGATCACTCGTCACTTCATCCAAAGGCACACCAAATACTTCAGATGCCGTTGCACGGTGAATATCCTTACCTTCCGCAAATGCAGTTAACAACCCCTTATCTTGTGATAAGTGAGCCATAATCCGTAATTCGATTTGCGAATAGTCCGCCGCCACAACCTTATAGCCCTGACGTGCAATGAAAGCCTGTCGAATACGACGGCCTTCTTCCGTTCTAACAGGGATATTTTGCAAGTTAGGGTCACGAGACGATAAACGCCCTGTCGCTGTCACTGCTTGGTGATACGAGGTGTGTACCCGTTGAGTTTGCGGGCTGATCATCAACGGCAACTTATCTGTATAGGTTGACTTCAGTTTTGCAAGACTCCGATGTTCAAGTAACAACTTAGGCAATGCGTGATTCAGTGCTAACTCTTCAAGGACTTCTTCATTGGTGGAAGGTGCACCGCTTGGCGTTTTCTTCACAACAGGCAATTGCAGTTTCTCAAAGAGAATCGCTTGTAGTTGTTTTGGTGACGCAAGATTGAACTCTTCACCCGCAAGCTCAAAAGCCTCTTTCTCCAATTCCGCCAAACGTGCAGTGATCTCTTTCGATTGAGCCGCTAGCACCGCCGCATCGATTAATACCCCTTTACGCTCCATTCTGACAAGAACAGGCACTAAAGGCATTTCGATTTCACGGAAAACTTTATTCAACTTAGGCTCAGCTTCTAGCTGTGGATACAGAGCTTGATGGAGTAGCAAAGTCACATCGGCATCTTCTGCTGCGTAATTCGCCGCTTGTTCCAACGCAATTTGATTGAATGTCAGTTGCTTTTTGCCCTTTCCAGCGATTTCTTCGAAAGAGACGGTTTTATGGTTAAGATGGCGTTCCGCGAGGCTATCCATATCATGGCGCCCCATGCCCGCAACGCTGTTGAGTACATACGACTCCAACATCGTGTCGAATTCAATACCTTTAAGCTCAATATCGTAATTGAGTAACACCTCAGCGTCATATTTTAAGTTTTGCCCTACTTTCAAGATTTTTTCACTTTCCAGTATCGGCTTTAATACAGCCAAAACATCATTTAATGGCAGTTGAGCTGGTGCATCGAGATAATCATGACCTAAGGGTAGATAAGCCGCATAACCAGGTTCAATCGCAAAGGACATGCCGACTAAGTGAGCTTCTTGAGTATCTAAACTGTCGGTTTCAGTATCAAAAGCAAATAGAGATGCTGACGCTAATTTTTCTACCCAACGATCTAAATCTGCTTTTTCTAAGATCGTTTGGTAATTTTCCGCACTCAGTGTCGGAGCAGACATGACAGCTTCAATTTTCTTTTCTGTTTTACTTGCTGCTGCACTACTCTTCGCGCTTTTCCCCTCCATCCAAGTGCCATTTTCGACATCGGCTAACCAACGTTTAAATTCATAGCGGCTAAACAATTGATGAAGTTTTTCTGCATTTGGTTTGGTAATGGCAAGCTCTTCACAGCTTTTGTCTAACTCAACATCCGTTTTAATGGTTGCAAGTTGATAAGAGAGGAATGCAACTTCTCGATTTTCTTCCATTTTAGGGGCAAGTGTTTTTGAGCCTCTAAATCCAAGCGCCGCAATCTCATCTAAAGAATCATAAATCTTCTCTAAACTGCCGATCCCCTGTAATAAGGCAAGCGCTGTTTTTTCGCCAACCCCCGGAACCCCCGGAATGTTATCAGAGGAATCCCCCATTAAAGCCAAAAAGTCGATAATCAATTCAGGTGGTACACCATATTTATCAACCACTTCCTGTGGCCCTAATATCGTATTGGTCATGGTATTGATCAGCGTAATATTGGGTTCAACCAACTGCGCCATATCTTTATCACCAGTACTGATCAAGACAGGGATCCCTTTTTGACTCGCTTGTCTTGCAAGAGTACCAATCACGTCATCAGCTTCTACCCCAGAAACCACCAATAATGGTAAACCCATTGCTTCTACCATTTCGTGCAGTGGTGCTATTTGCTCACGCAAATCATCCGGCATGGGAGGACGGTGTGATTTATAACTTTCAAACAGTTCATCACGAAATGTTTTTCCCTTGGCATCAAAGACGACAGCCACATGGCTTGGCTGATATTGCATAATCAAGCTACGCAACATATTGAGCACACCATACATGGCACCTGTCGGTTCGCCTGCACTGTTAGTCAGAGGTGGAAATGCATGATAAGCGCGGTATAGGTAAGATGAGCCATCTACCAATATAAGAGGATTTTCTGCTATCTGAGCCATAATCTGTCATCATCTTTTTGTCAGGAATGAATAATGAATAGGATGCCACAATGTGGGCTTAGATACACGTTGAGTTTCAATTTCACCGACGATCCTTGCGACAATGTTGCCATTACGATGACAGGAATTGAGTGATTATTTTCCCTTTATCGACGATGAAACCTAACAAAATAACCTGTGGATAACTCTGTGGGCAAAATAATGTTATGCCTTAGATTCAATAACTAAGAAAAGATCAAGTAGTTAAACAAGAAAATGAAATCAATAAGTTAGAGCAAAGTCCATTGATCTAGCGCAAAAATAGTGTATGCGAGACATTGTGGATATTGATAACGGTGCGTAAAGAATCGTGAAATGTGGCGGCAAGTCCCGCCGCCACAAGGATAGGCTATTTTTTGTTGATCAAATAGTTCACAACATTGGAGAACTCTTTTCCATAATCAGCCGCATTCTCTACCGCAATCCCGTTATTACGGATTTGATATTTGCCATCAACAAACATCGCTGGAACTCCACGTAGCTTCAGATCTTGCGCAGCATTCTGCTGTTTAGACACCAGTGATTTGACGACAAAGCTGTTCAACGCAGCATCATATTCTTCACCACTCACACCAGCCTTAATGAAGGCGTTACGAATATCTTCTGGTGTATGAATAGATTGCGTTTTTTGGATACCTTCGAACAGAATAGGTGTCACTTTGTCTTCAACTTTTAATACCATCGCCACAGCCCAAGCTTGGGTCAGATTTGGACCTAACGGGCCTAAGAAATCAACATGATAGCGTTCCATTTTCACGCCTTCAGGCAGATTTTTTTCTACTGTCTGCGGTACTTTATAGACATTTTCAAACTGATAGCAATGTGGGCAATAAAAAGAGAAAAACTCTAATACCTGTGGCAGGTTTTGTACGGGTTGTTTGATCTCCGTATATTCTTTACCTTCAGAGTAATTTGCGGCAGCAGCCCCAAATGACATGGCAATACCAATTAAAGCCAACATGATTCTTTTCATATACTACGTTCTCCAAAAATAGTATTTATTTAATTAAAATTGAGAGTTCAACTGCAAAGGGGCTTCCTGCAATCGTTCAACTTGCAAAGCAAATTCGATTGATTGTTTTTGCCAGAAATCATCATCTTGTAACCATGAAAACGCCTTTGGAAAAGCAGGATCTTGCCAGCGACGAATGATCCATCCCAAATAATGCACCATTCGCATCGCTCTGAGTGGCTCGATCAATTTCAGTTCTTTGACATCAAAATCACAAAATTCATTATAGGCTTCCAGTAGCGTGTCCAACTGAATTAACTGTTCCTGACGAGAGCCATTTAACAGCATCCATAAGTCTTGCACCGCAGGGCCATTACGCGCATCATCAAAATCCACCAGCCAAGCCTCATCACGCCACAAAATATTGCCGGGGTGGCAATCCCCCTGTAAGCGTATTGCAGCCAATTCCGTTGGCCAAAGCCGTTTCGTCTGCTCTATCAATCTGTCGAGTGATTCAATGAATGCCGGTTTCCATCTTGGTGAAATCAATTCACTCTGAGCCATGATGTGCCTAGGTTGCTCGAGATACTCGGTAATGCCTAATTTAGGACGAAACGTGAAGTTGTTTTTCTTGCCCACTTGGTGGATCCGGCCTAATAAGCGTCCAACATCTTCAAGCTGAAATAAGTTATCAGTTTCATATTGACGCCCACCAATACTTGGAAAAACAGCAAACATGAAGCCACCGAATTCCAATACGGTTTGCCCTGAAAATTCGATGGGAGCAGCAACAGCTAATTCAGCCTCTTGTAATTCAAGCGTAAAATCATGCTCTTCTTGAATTTGTGAGCGATTCCAACGTTCGGGTCGATAAAACTTCACCACAAACCGTTTACGGTTTTCGTCCTGAAACTGGTAAACCCGATTTTCATAGCTATTAAGCTCAGTCAGGCCTGATTCAGGGTAGATACCCGCTTCCATGAGTGCATCAAGGATCAGGTCAGGAGAGATGCCACTAAAATGAAAATGAGAATGTTCAATATTATTCATGACGAATTAATCTTTTATGATACCACGAGCCCGCAGTAACGCGGTTTTGAAGTCTTCTTCATAATCTTTTTTCAAACCAGGTATAGCTTCATCACTGCTTTTATCACGCATTTTCAGATGATATATCAGCACATCATCCGTGAGGTCAGATAAAGGGCCTTTAAAACCCGCCTCATCTGCAAGTTTTTGCAGTAATTCCACTAAGTTCAGATCTGAATTGTCCTTCCATACAGGATGTAGAAGCTCAATAACTTCATTTAAACGATGGCATTTCATGTTTATTCCTTCATCACGAATATTGGGGCCAAATTACTTGCTATCATACAAGAGAAAAAGCGAATGGATGTCAATCTAAGTAAAGTTTAACTTTAATTCGCATGTACATTCGTTGATTTTATAGGAAAATGGAATAAATTTTAGCGAATACTATAACGAAATTTACTTTCATCTGTGTTGAAACCTTTTATTGAAGATAGTCAGGAAAATTGAATATGTTAGATAAGCAATCAATAACCGGTGTGATACTCGCTGGTGGGCTAGGCCGCCGTATGGGGGGGGTCGATAAAGGTTTAATATCACTTCGCGGTAAACCGCTTTATCAACATATTCTTGAACGCCTTCAGCCTCAGGTCGGAAAACTGGCGATCAATGCGAATCGTAACCAAGAATGCTACCAACAAAGTGGTTTTCCTGTTATTTCTGATCTCAATGCGGATTTCGCCGGACCATTAGCTGGCATGCAGGCTGGATTACATCATGCGACAACAGAATGGTTATTATTTGTTCCTTGTGATGTTCCTGATTTTCCGCTCACACTAGCTTCAACCCTGTTTCAATCAAAAGGCGATAGCCTCGCTTGTTATGCTAATGATACAGTACGTGATCATCCGACTTTTGCCTTACTCCATCGTTCTTTAGCACCTTCGTTGGATGAATATCTCGCAAAAGGGGAACGAAAATTAATGTTATTTATGCGGGAAGTTGCAGCAAAATGTGTAATTTTCCCTCCACAATCGGGCTCTTTTGCTAATTTAAACACACCAGAAGATAGCCGCAACTGGGAACAGCAACAAAAAGAATCATGAACCAAAAATCTCTACCTCTACTGGGTATCACGGCCTACAGTGGTACTGGCAAAACAACGCTATTAAAAAAAGTGATCCCATTACTACGGCAACGTCACCTCCGTGTCGGCTTAGTCAAGCACACGCATCACGATATGGATGTTGATAAACCGGGTAAAGACAGTTATGAATTGCGTAAAGCAGGTGCCGACCAAACACTCGTCGCCAGCCAAAAACGTTGGGCGCTCATGACGGAAACGCCAGATAATGAAGAAGAATTAGACCTACATTACCTCGCGAGCCGTTTTGATCCACACTCACTGGATCTCATTTTAGTGGAAGGTTTTAAGCATGAGGCGATCAATAAGATCGCTCTGTTTAGAGCTGAGGTGGGTAAACCCCTCGATGGCTTAATTGATCAACATGTGATTGCTGTAGCAAGTAATCAAATTATTGATACTGTCTTACCGCAACTGGATATTAACAATCCTGAACAGATCGCTGACTACATTGTTTCTTGGTGGCAAAAAAGCCAATAAATTTAAGCGTATTATTAAAATAATATGCTTAATGTCTTATCAGCATGAGCCATTAAATAACAAAGGCTGAACCTACACGTTCAGCCTTATCTCGTTGAATGACCTAAAACGGGTGTTTTAACGCATTGTCACGAACTCTTCCGCCGCTGTTGGGTGGATAGCCACAGTATTATCGAAATCTTTCTTGGTTGCCCCCATCTTCAGCGCAACAGCGAATCCTTGCAAGATTTCATCCATACCAAATCCAATACCATGAATACCAACAATTTTTTCATCCGCCCCTGCACAAACTAATTTCATGCGGCATGGCTGACGATGGGAAGTCACTGCTGTATACATAGCGGTAAAGGACGACTTATAACATTTAACCTGATCAGCACCGTATTTCTCAATAGCTTCAGGCTCCGTTAAACCAACGGTTCCAATAGGTGGATGGCTAAATACAACGGTTGGAATATTACTATAGTCTAAATGCTCATCAGGTTTGTTATTAAACAAACGTTCTGAAAGGCGACGACCCGCGGCAACCGCGACTGGCGTTAATTCAACCGCGCCCGTGTTATCACCTACGGCATACACGCCAGCAACATTGGTATTTTGATATTTATCGACTTTGATGTAGCCTTTTTCATTCAGCTCAACACCTGTCGCTTCAATATTCAAGTTATCTGTCATTGGTTCACGCCCAATAGCCCAGATCAAGGCATCAACAGTGTGTTGTTTGCCATTTTCGAGTTTCAACGTCAGTGAGCCATCTGCATTTTTCACAACTTCTTTTGGCACTGACTCTGTATGCAAAGTGGGGCCTTCGGTATTCATGACTTCAACTAAAGTTTCAACGATCAGCGGGTCGAATGAGCGTAATGGAGCGTGTTTACGCACAAACAAGTGTGCTTCGCTACCAAGACCATTTAATACCCCAGCTAACTCAACCGCGATATAGCCCGCACCAACAACAGCAACACGTTTTGGCAACGCTTCTAACTCAAAGAAGCCATCTGAAGTCATGCCATATTCAGCACCAGGGATGGCAGGGATCACTGGACGACCACCTGTTGCAATCAAAATATGGTCTGCTGTATAAATTTCACCATCGACTTCAACGGTATGTGCGTCAACAAAACGAGCAAATCCCTTGATCACATCAACCTTATTATTGCCTAACACACGATCATAAGACTGGTGGATACGATCAATATAAGCAGTACGACTTGCAATTAATGTTTTCCAATCAAACCGATTAATTGTGGTGTCAAAACCATAGTCAGGGCCGTAAGCACGGATAGCTTCAGAAATTTGTGCGGCATGCCACATCACTTTTTTTGGAACACATCCTACGTTTACACAGGTTCCACCTAATTCTTTCGCTTCGATCAGGGCACACTTTTGTCCATACATCGCTGCACGGTTCATAGAAGCAATGCCGCCACTACCACCACCAATTGCAATATAGTCGTAATGTTTACTCATAACTTGGTTATCCCATTTTGATTAATTAAAAAGCTATACTCGTTGACTTCTTCAAGTAGCAGCGCTACACGCTAAGATCGGCTATTGACGCCTAATGGCACTCATCACACAACTGACCCTATGCTTAGCCACTTGTTCACTGATCACCTAGCTACACGTCGAATTATTTAGCGTAAAACATGTCCGATTATGCTAATTATCCCTCTAAGCACAATAGTTTCAATAGGTAGGTATTACCTCTCAATGTAATAGCTTTTACCTATTCTGGTACGATCCATTCGACCAATGTATGCCCAGTTCCCTCTGGAACAAGAGTTTGATGCAACCAAGGCAGCACTTTTTTCATCTGCTGTTCTAGCTTCCAAGGGGGATTGATCACAATCATACCTGACGCGGTCATGCCTCGTTGATCGCTATCAGGACGCACCGCTAATTCAATTTGTAGAATTTTACGGATCCCAGTCGCCTCTAATTGGCTGATCATTCTTTTGATCTGTTGACGCAATACAACGGGATACCATATCGCATAAGTCCCCGTCGCAAAACGTTTATAGCCCTCAACAATGCCCTTCACTACCGCTTCATAATCTGATTTCAACTCATAGGGTGGATCCATCAACATAAATCCACGGCGGCTCGGAGGTGGCAATTTTGCTTTTAATTGCTGATAACCATCTTCTTTCGAGACTTGGGCACGATTGTCACGAGAAAACTCTGCACGCAATAAGGGATAATCTGTAGGGTGTAATTCAGTCAGTACGAGTTTGTCTTGCTCACGTAATAAGTATTTCGCTAATAGCGGTGAGCCGGGATAATAACGTAGTCGCCCATTGTCATTCATGCGACGCACGATATTCATATAAGGGAGTAATTCCTCTGGTAGGTCTGGTTGTTCCCAAATACGTGCGATCCCTTGCAGATACTCACCTGTTTTCTCTGCATGTTCTCCCGTCAATTGATAACGGCCAGCCCCTGAATGAGTATCCACATACAGGAAAGGTTTTTCTTTCTCTTTAAGAGATTCAATAATGAGGCTTTGAACAGTGTGCTTTAACACATCCGCATGATTGCCTGCGTGAAAACTATGGCGGTAACTTAGCATGACACTCTTATTTCCTGAGGACATTCAACACTAGCCACGTATGGCTACTATCAAATAGATTCTTTAAAGACAGCCTGTTGAATAAAAATAGACCGAATGATTTGTTCTGATTCTGCACCATTATAGCCAACTTTTTATCAAATTAGCACCATTCCTATTTTGACAAAATAGTGATGACGTCAATACAATAAAAAGCTATCCTAACTAAAATTTCAATATAATTAAGGACAGAAAATGCGTAAAACACTCATGACCACAATGACTACGGTATTAATTTTAGCAGGGACATCCGCAATGGCCGCGAGTCCAAATAATGGCTGCCAAATTAAAAAGCAGAAGATTGAAACGCAAATCGAATATGCTAAAAAGCACGGTAACACACATCGTATAGCTGGGCTACAAAGAGCGCTTGATAATGTTAATACCTACTGTACTCCTGAATCACTTTACCGTGATAGCCAAAAAAATGTCGCGGAAAAACAAGAAAAAGTGCAAGAAAGGGAAGCTGAATTACTCGAAGAAAAACAAAAAGGTGATAGCGGTAAAATTGCCAAACGCGAGCGTAAATTAAAAGAAGCTCAAGAAGAGCTGAAAGAAGTACAAGCGGAATTAGAAACCTATAAAACAGGTTTATAATACTGTGTAATCCTCCCATATTCTTTGTCTAATTGCGCCTTATTTTACAACAATATGACTCCCCTTAATGCCTACTTAATCGATAAAAATAGGCATTAAGGTGAAAAATTTTACCAGTTTGAGCTATAGTATGGTGAAAATTAAGCGAAATTAGACAAGATGTAGAAAGAGGAACGAATGTCGAATATGCAGGATAAAGAGCAAAAAGACGCTGGTAAATTAAAATCTTCACTAAATAAAAGTATCGATAATAGTAAAAAAGCGCTTACCTTTTCGATGAAGGTCGTGAATTTTATTTGTGCGATACCTTTTATTGCACACCTTATTCGCACCGCCCAACGGTTTACTGACCGCATGGGGAATCAGTTCGGTGCTGCTATTACCTATTTTTCGTTCCTCTCTTTAATTCCTGTATTAATGTTCACCTTTGCCGCTGCCGGTTTTGTGTTAGCCAGTAACCCTGAATTACTTGAACGTTTAGTGCGTGGTATCTCAGCCAATATCAGCGACCCAACCTTGGCAAATACTTTAGAAAGAACAATAGATACCGCAATTCGCCAACGTACCACCGTGGGTTTAACCGGTTTAGCGTTAGCCGTCTATTCTGGAGTCAATTGGGTGAATAATTTACGCTTGGCAATTTTAGCGCAATCCCGCCCAGTCTGGGAGCGTAATGAAGATGAACACGAAAAAATTTATTTCCGCTACTTACGTGATTTTCTCGCTTTAATTGGTTTACTGATCGCCTTAATCGTGACAATTACACTAACCTCTGTCGCGGGTTCAGCGCAAGCCACCATAGTAAGAACACTAGGTTTAGACAGCATCGAATGGTTAAGACCTGTTTGGACATTGATCGGCCTTACTATTTCAATTACAGCTAACTTCTTGCTCTTTTTATGGATCTTCTGGATTTTACCACGCATGCAGCATCGCCGTTCATCATTATTGAAAGGCACTTTACTGGCGGCAATTGGTTTTGAAGTGATTAAATCAGTGATGACATGGATTTTACCAAATTTGGCTTCATCACCGTCCGGAGCAGCTTTTGGTTCTGTTTTAGGCCTAATGGCATTTTTCTATTTCTTTGCCAGACTCACACTATTCTGTGCTGCATGGATAGCCACAGATGAGCCAAAAGACACGACAGATAAAGAAGCAGTAACCCCTTAACACCATGCGGGATGGCGAAAATAGCCATTATTGCCATCCCGCTGCTGCCTTAAATATCGTTCAATTTTCCATCTCTGACACCAGTGTTTCTATCAACCTTTTTGCGGGCATCTCTCGTGCTTTCATTGCATTTTTCCCTGCCCAATGTGCGGCAAAACCCTCATTACCTATTTTGCTGGCTGCTGCATGCAACTGTTTTCCGATATCATAGGCGATGGGATAATCAGGTATGAGTGGGCACTCATCAACCTGTGTCATTTGTATGAACTGATTAACAATACCTCTGGCTGGTCGGCCTGAAATTGCCGCGGTTAAGGCCGTATTCTCCGCGTTTTTACTGTTTAAATTCCGCCGATAACCTTCATTCGCGGCTGATTCAGGACATAATATAAACGCAGTTCCCAATTGAGCGGCTGCGGCTCCACGTTCCAAAACTGCGATAATATCTTGTCCACTCATTAATCCCCCCGCCGCAATAAGAGGAAGCCGAGTGTGTTGAGCCAACAATTCAACCAAAGCTAATGTGGTAATGCCTTCATCCTGAGCCTGAACATCAAACATACCTCGGTGCCCACCCGCTTCAATACCTTGTGCTACAATTGCATCAATACCGGCTTGTTCAATCAACTGTGCTTCTCTTAAATTAGTTGCTGTCGCTAACGTGTAAATCCCTTGAGACTTGAGCTGACTAATAGCCTGTTTATCCGGAATGTTGAAATGAAAACTGACCACCGCGGGCTTCATTTCGAGTAGCAAAGCCAACATATCAGGATCATCCAAGAATGAGGTATACACTTGGTTTAATTGCTTGGGGGGGAGTGCATTGAATTTGCTGAATTGATCAGCAAAATAGTGGATCCATGCTTGCTCTATTTCAGTGTTGCGTACCGGCGTTGCATGGCAAAATACATTTACATTGAAAGGCTTGGTTGTTAAGGCTTGAGTTTGAGCAATTAGCTGACGGGCTTGAGATAGCGAGCTTGCACCAAGTCCCAATGACCCTAAACCTCCTGCCTCAGAGACTGCCGCTGCTAATGCTGGTGTTGAAACACCCGCCATAGGTGCTTGAATTATCGGATATCGCAAGCCTAAACGCTGTAGAAATAATGTTGAATGAACCATTGTCTTTCCTTTATCACAAAGTAGGGTTACACTTATTATTCTTTTATTAAGAATAAATATAGCACCATATTCACAAAAAAAGAAAATGAACTCTGAATCGCTAAAAATATTTTGTATGGTTGCTGAGGAACTCAGCATTACACGGGCAGCGACTCGCTTAGGCAGAGTGCCATCGAACATTACCACTCGAATCCAGCAGCTTGAAACGGATTTGGGGGAACAGCTGTTTATTCGCCAAGGCAAACAGATGCAATTGTCGCAGGCAGGCTTACGCTTTTTGCAATATGCATACCGATTACTTGCCTTAGAACAAGAAGCACGTCATGTCACCAGTTTAGGTAAGGAAGGCGGTCAACTCAGAATAGGCAGTATGGAAAGTACAGCGGCATGTCGTTTGCCACAACCTTTAGCGACCTACCATAAACAATATCCTGAAACACAGCTTTGCTTAACCACAGGCACTACCCAAGCGTTAATAGATCAAATACGCACTGAAAAATTGGATTGTGCTTTTGTCGCTTTACCACCTGATTTGTATGACCTCTCCCAATTCAATGAAATAGGGATACAAACAGAAAAATTATGGCAAGAACGACTTGTTCTCTTACTTCCTGAACAAGATAAAGCCGCTAAGGCTGCTGAAGATATCCAAACTCGCTCACTGGCTACTTTTGCTCATGGCTGTAGCTACCGCTATCTTGCTGAGCAATGGTTAAACATTCCAAACCAACTAAATTGGCATATTCAGCAACTCAATTCCTACCATGCCATGGTCGCTTGTGTCAGTGCAGGAAGTAGTGTTGCCCTGCTACCTAAACAATTACTCGAATCCATGTCCCATGAGAAACTCGCGCTTGCAACGCTTGATGTTGCCTTATGCCATACTTATTTGATTTATCGCTCAGATTACCATGTGCCTGCATTCGCTGCCTTTAAAGCTTTAATGTTAGCTGAATAAAACACAATAGAGCCTTTCTGAACACATGCTAAGCTGATTATTCCAGTATGTTATAACTAGACGAATACACTCAGGTCATCTCGGAATATCAGAGGCATTGGCATAAAAATGATAACAACAGACTCTATTCAGCAATTAGAAAATTTATCCTGCGGCGTTGTGCTGTACTATCACAATCAAGCAAAAGCCACTACCGGCACTTTTTGTGCGAGAGGTAGTGATTTGGCAGGCAATCCCCTAACCGTTGACACACCGTTACGTATTGCCAGTAATACAAAAACATTTACAGCAGCTGCGGTGCTTCGATTAGCCGAAATGGGAAAATTGTCGCTAGATGATGCGATATCACAACATATCGCCACCGAATTTAATCAATTACTTTGTCATCGTTATGCGACAGACCACATTAGCATTCGCCACTTACTCAATCATAGTAGTGGACTTTGTGATCATGCCGATGAACATTATCTCAAACGAGTACTCGCAAGACCTGACTATCAATGGACTCGACTGGAGCAAATGCAAATATACGCCCGTAAATCGTTTCCATTTGTCGCTCCTTCAGAAACATTCATCTATTCAGATACCGGTTATATTTTATTAGGTGATATTATCGAACGCATAACGGGTCAATCACTCGGTCATGCCGTGAGAACACTATTAAAGTTCCATAAAATCGGACTAGATAGCGCTTATTGGGAATGCCTTGAGCAACCGACAACGCAAGCGCCCCGTGCTCGCCAATATTTGAAAGATTTTGAAGGAACACATATTCATGCGTCTATGGACCTCTACGGCGGTGGCGGTCTCATTACCTCTTCTCGACAAATGGCTCGCTTTCTCGAAGCGCTATTTAATGGTGAGATATTTGATAACCCAGAGACACTCAATACGATGCTGAGCGTGGGGACCCATGAAGGTGCACAAGCGTATCGTTTAGGTCTAATGGCAAGTGTCGTCAATGGCGTAACGCTTTATTCGCATCTTGGCTTTTGGGGGTCTGCCGCCTATTACGCCCCTGAAAGCAAAATAAGTGCAGCAGGTTTTGTCGATGACAGAGAGTCTCGTGAAACGTTAATTCAGGTTATTGAAACATTACTGACACAACGCTAACAAACATACCATGTGATAAGTCAATAGCCCCTTATTAGGGGCTATCCGGAAACTCACTATTGTGTCGCTTTAGCGGGTTCAGTGGCTACCGTAGGCTCAGTTTCAACAGCCGAAGCCGGCTCTGCTTGTGGCCACAACACTTTGGTAAATTTCTGACGAATTTGTTCTGCATCCATCAGCTGTTTATCTTTTGGTTGAGTCAAAACAAACGCCGCTTCTTGAGACAATAAACGACGCACTTCCATATTTACTTGCTCAAGCGTTTGACCAGCAAGGAAAGATTGGCGTAAACGTTGATACTGCTCAGGTGCAATATCAACCACTCCATTTTGCTGAGAAATCAGACGCTGGCCGGCTAATACATCCGTACTGGTACGCGCATATGCGGCAAAGAGTTGTGATAACTGAACTTGCTTCTCATTGATCATTTCATTAAATAATTCAGGTGAAATGCCATTTTGGTCAACCGTTGAAAGCTCATTCAGCACGACATCAGCAACTGCCATCATTTTTTCAGGTGGCGCGTTAACGGTAAGTGTACAGCTTGCCTTTTGATACTGTACTCGGCAATCTAAATTAGAGGAGACCTCATCTTGACTAAACTTTTGATTAAAGGTTTTTTGCAAGGAACGATACAGTGCTTCACGCGCCAAATCACTACCCCAGTAACGCAATAGCACCGCAGAATCATTAATCGGTTGCCAGTCGATATCCCAAATCAATGACAAACTATCCTTCGATTGTTTATCTTGCAAAATATCAATGGATTGAGGCTTAACCTGTGATAAAACCGCTACTGAGACAGGCTCTGAGCGCTTGCCTTCTAAAGATGAAAACGTTTGTGTGATATAGTCAGACAGCATGCGAGCATCTACATGGCCTGCAACATAGAGTGTCATCACATCCGGTGTGTACCATTTTTGATAAAAAGCATTCACACTTTCTAAATTCACATTATCACTAATCTTTTGGCCGGGATCATACCCCATCATCGCAGAACCTTTTAAACGAGCACGCCAGACTGGGTCTGTAGCATCAAGAGGTAATGTGGCAACAGGTGCATTTGTCACTGTTAACCCATTATGCAATGATGTTTCTGTATAGGTTGCGCCCGCAGCAGAAGTTGCCAACCAGTTTAGCGCTTGTTTAAGAAGTTCAGGCTTATTATGCGGTAAACTTAAACTGTAAATTGTGTAGTCATACGAAACAACCGCTGGGGGAATGGGTACATCAGGATCAGTCGCCTGACGCCAAAAATTTTGTAATGTCGCCGCTGGAAATGCTTCAGTTTGGTGTAGTAATGCCATTTTCGGGATTAAATAGCTATACCCCTTTTCACTCGCTTTTTCTGATAGTGAGCCAGCCTTGATGGCTAACCTAAGCTGAATTCGGTCATTTGGACGTTGTGGTGTTTGTAGCAGTTGCCAACTGAAGCCATTCTCAAGCTTTCCTTGTTGCCATGCTGGATCAGGCTGTAATGGTTCAGCACTCGCAAAGCCAGCGACTGACAATAGCACCACACTGAAGATATACCGAATTTTCGAACCCTGCATGTAGACCCCTATGTATTTTCTATCCTTGTATTTAACCGCAAAAAATGACTGACAAATTAACGAAAAGCGTTAATTATAGGGTTAAATGATATGGTTGGGTCGCATACAATATTAATGACACCAACTATTTACGATATTAGACCACAAAGCTCATCACATGTTCATGACTTAGTCTGAATTTTGCTTTTTTCTTTGGCGGTTATAATTCTTCGCCAAAAGACCAATCTCGTCATCCTCATGATAATTTGGCACTGCGATATCGTGATTATCATCATCCTGTAATTCTAGCGCAATTTTGCGTAATGGCCTGACGATCATTCTACTGACACACCATGTCATTGCTATCGCGATAATTAAGACCAATAGCAAATAGGTTGTAATCATCAGCGCTAATGTATTAACCGCGAAACGATAGACCCGATTAGAATCAACTTGGAGTGTTAAATACCCCTGTGGTTTTGCTGTCAGAATGGTATTCCCATATGCGTACAAAGGTACTGTCATTTCTACTGGAATACCTGCAAATTTTATTGCCCAATCAGGAATTGGCCTAGCGGTTGCAAAATCTAAATTCATAACGGTTGCACCATCTACCGTCACAATGGCTTTCCCCATAATACCCGATGTTTTCAGGCTTACGAGTAACCTTTTAACCTCGTTCAAATCTGAACTGAGCAACGAATCCGTTAATGGTTTTTGGATCTGCACTACAGCATTGCTCAATTGGTCAAGATAGTCATTTTTTCTTTGATCAAGTAAGTAACTAAATTGAATTCCCAAAAAAAGGGCGAGTGAACTTAACGTGATCACAAAAAATACGATCATGCTTTTTAACGTTAGTGAACGCTGAACTCGGGCCTTCATTTTTCCGAAACCTTATTTATCAAGCTTCTTTTCAATTTAATATTCTTGCTGCTTAAATGGCTATGTTTTCAACAAGGACAAATGGCTTCTGACCGTTATCCTTTTGACCCAGTATATAGCAACCTATATACAGGCACGCTTCACCCATATTATCTTATAGCAACTGAATACAGATAGTTATTTAAGCTAAATAATGAAAGTTTAGGTACCGTTACCAGAAGATAAGTTTACGGGGTATAGGATATCGTTAGCCAAAACCCAGTATACTTGATTTTATCGGGAAAAGAGCAGTTAAAAATGAAAGTTTATGTAATTAGGACAAAGGGGCAGTTGGCATCGGTATCTATAAAGGCATAACGCTGGATAACGGCAAAAAGAGCACACTTTTTGCCGTCTTAACCCCTTAACTCACTACTAACGTATTTTTTTCATCTTCTTCTACTGCAAAACACGCCACTAACTGACCATCATACTCTTTAAGTGAAGGCTGGAATTGCGTGCATTGCCCAAACGCTCTGCGGCAACGAGCAGCAAAAGCACATCCTGGCGGTGGATTCAATGGACTTGGTAATTCTCCAGTCAGCTTTATACGCTCACGGCGTGAACTTGGATTCAAGCGTGGCGTTGCGGATAGCAAGGCTTGCGTATAAGGGTGCAAAGGATTATTAAAAATTTGCTCTTTGGTTCCCTTTTCTACACAGCGCCCTAAGTACATCACCATGACTTCATCAGCAATATGCTCAACGACTGAAAGATCATGTGAAATAAACACATAAGAAAGCCCAAGCTCCTGCTGTAAATCCATCATTAAGTTAAGTACCTGAGCACGGACAGAGACATCCAGCGCAGAAACAGGTTCATCTGCAACAACGACATCAGGATCAAGCATTAACCCTCTTGCAATCGCAATACGCTGACGCTGCCCGCCCGAAAACATATGCGGGTAACGCTCATAATGCTCTGTTTTTAAACCGACTTTTGCCATCATTGATAAGACTTTTTCTCTACGTTGCTCTTTAGACAATGGCGTATTAATCAATAACGGCTCTTCCAGTATTTGCCCAACTTTTTTACGTGGATTCAACGAGCCATAAGGATTTTGGAACACAATTTGAATTTTTTGACGGCGTAATTTTTCTGCTGTTTTATCTTTTACCAATAAATTTTGATCTTGATAATACAGCTCACCTTCCGTCGGTTGCTCAATCATGGTTAATAAACGACCTAGTGTCGATTTACCACAACCAGACTCCCCAACCACCGCAAGCGTTTTACCTTTTTCAAGTTCAAATGAAACGCCATCTAATGCTTTTACTAGCTTTTCAGCCGAAAATAGACCGCTTTTTGCTGAGTAATATTTTTTTAAATTGACGGCCTGTAGTAATGGTTTATTTTGCTTTTCGCTCATAATGTCGGCCTCCCCATATCATCCAAAGGCATGTGACATTTCACCTGCCTATCCCCAATAGAGCGCAGCTCAGGCTCCTCTATACGGCAGCGTTCTGTCGCATATGGACAGCGAGGATTCAACAAGCAACCTTGTGGCCGATCATATTTGCCAGGAACAACGCCAGGTAAAGAAGCGAGCCGAGATTTATTCGTTGAAAACTCGGGTAATGCACGTAATAACGCTTGAGTATAAGGATGTCGTGGAGATTTAAAGATATCGGAAGCTTTTGCAGATTCAACAACTTGACCTGCATACATCACAATAATGTGGTGTGCCGCTTCCGCGACTAAGGCAAGGTCATGTGTAATCAAGACCAATGCCATATTTTCTTGCTGCTGTAATTCAAGCAACAATTCAATAATTTGAGCTTGAATGGTTACGTCAAGAGCAGTCGTGGGTTCATCTGCGATCAAGAGTTTTGGTCGACATGCAATAGCCATTGCGATCATCACACGCTGACTCATCCCTCCGGACAGTTGGTGAGGATAAACGTCAAGCCGTGATTGCGGATCAGGGATCCCCACCATCGTCAGCAAGTCAATCGCACGTTGCTTGCGTGTACTCTTGCTACCACCTTGGTGCACTTTCAGGGCTTCCATAATCTGATAACCCACAGTAAAGCAAGGGTTAAGACTCGTCATAGGATCCTGAAATATCATTGCGACATCTGCACCAACAATCTGTCTACGCTCTTTTTCTGGAATCGACAGTAAATCCCGTCCATCAAATTGCAATGCATTTGCCATCACTTTGCCGGGGTAGTCAATCAACCCCATAATTGCCAAGGAACTCACCGATTTCCCTGAACCGGATTCACCAACGATACCGACAACCTGACCTTTCTCAACGCGATAGCTAATGCGGTCAACGGCGCGGAACGGAGTAGCTTCATCACCGAAGTGTACCGAAAGTTGTTCTACATTTAACAATGCCATTAGATTACCTCATTACTGCTTGAGTTTTGGATCAAATGCATCACGTAAACCATCACCCATCAGGTTAAACGCTAATACAGTCAACAAAATTGCTAAACCTGGAAAGGTGACCACCCACCATGCACTTTGAGCGAATTGCAGCACATCCGATAACATTGTGCCCCACTCTGGTGTTGGTGGTTGCGCCCCCATACCAAGGAACCCTAAAGCAGCCATATCTAAAATAGCATTAGAAAAACCAAGCGACGCTTGAACAATTAACGGTGCCAAACAGTTAGGTAAAATATTGACAAACATCTGGCGGACAGCACCTGCCCCCGCAACACGAGAAGCCGTCACATAATCGCGATTAACTTCAACTAATACAGCAGCACGGGTCAATCGAATATAGTGTGGCAGTGCTACGAAGGTTAAAGCAATCGACGCATTCACAATAGACGGGCCAAAAATAGCGACCAACACAAGTGCCAGCAGTAAGCTTGGTAGTGCTAACATGATATCAACGACACGCATAATAATGGCATCGACCACACCACCGAAGTAACCCGCAATCACTCCAAGCGCCACCCCAGAAATTAACGACAGGACGACGACTAAGCAGCCGACCAGCAGAGATAAACGGGCGCCATACATCAAACGTGATAACAGGTCACGCCCGACATCATCCGTACCTAAAATAAATTGCCAACTTCCTCCATGTTCCCAAACAGGTGGAACCAATAAGAAGTCACGGAATTGTTCATCGGGTGCATGAGGTGCCAGCACCCCAGCAAAAATAGCAATTAAGATCATTAAGATGATATATATCATCCCAATAACAGCGCCTTTATTGCGTTTGAAATAATGCCAAAACTCTTGAAATGGTGTCATCGGCTTAGGGGCGCTGACAACCGTTGGCTCAGTAGATTGAGACATTTTAGCGCTCCTTATTTTTTATGGCGAATACGTGGGTTAACAATGCCATACAGCACATCAACCACTAGGTTAACAAAAATAATCAGTGTCGCGACTAACAGAACACCACCTTGCACAACGGGGTAATCGCGGCGTTGCAACCCTTCAATCAACCATCGACCTAGGCCGGGCCATGAGAAAATCGTCTCGGTGAGGATTGCTCCTGCTAGCATTACGCCAACTTGGAGGCCAATAACAGTCACAACAGGCAATAATGCATTACGCAATGCATGGATCAGAATAACGCGTGCGCGGCTAACGCCTTTTGCCCTAGCTGTACGAATATAGTCTTCACCAAGTACTTCTAACATTGAGGAACGAGTCATACGTACAATGACCGCTAACGGTATCGTCCCCAAGACAATCGATGGCAGTATTAAATGCTCAACAGCATCAATAAAGTTGCCTTCTTCTCCCCAAATAAACGTATCAATTAACATAAAGCCAGTAAGTGGATATGAATCATCAAGGAAAACACTATCACTCACACGTCCAGATACTGGGGTCAAATCCCAGTGCACAGACACGAGCATGATTAGCATGATGCCCCACCAAAAGATTGGCATGGAATAACCCGTCAGTGATAGACCAATCGCTGTGTGATCAAAAATAGAACCACGTTTAACCGCAGCTAATACACCAACAGGGATCCCGACAGAAACAGCAAAAATCATCGCACAAATAGCCAGTTCCATTGTGGCTTTAAAGCGAGGGAAGAACTCATCCCACACCTCGATACGGCTCTTCAATGAAATTCCCAAGTCGCCATGAAATATGCCGTTAATATAATGAAGATACTGTTTCCAAAGAGGCTGATCTAAGCCCAATTCAGCCATTAGGTAAGCATGCCGTTCAGGCGATAAGCCCCTTTCTCCTGCCATAATCATCACAGGATCACCTGGAATCATATGCACAAAAGCGAAAGTGAGTAATGTAATACCGATAAACGTTGGGATAACTAATCCCAAGCGTCGGAGGATAAATTGCAACATATCCCGAATCTCTTTAATAATGCCTTTGACGGCTCTAAGTCCGTTTGGCTAATCAGAAGGGTGCTATTTCTTCTGCCTGCTCACAAAGAACTAAGTTTTCTGTTTCCCTGAAATTCAGAGGCGAAAACGCCCTTCGTTATCAGAGGATGACGAAGGGCTGTGACAAATTAACAACGATTATTTTTCAATATCGACGTTTTCAAAGTGGTGTTTGCCGAGTGGATCGACAACATAGCCCTTCACTTCTTTACGTACTGGTTCAAATACTGTTGAATGCGCAATGATTAAGGCAGGAGCTTGTTCATTCATAACAACCTGTGCTTGTTTGTAGAGGTCAACACGTTTGTTATGATCCGCAGTCATACGAGCAGGTTGGATCAGGTCTTCAAAACCTTGATAACACCATTTCGAATAGTTAGAACCTTGTTCTTTTGCCGCGCAGCTAAACAGCGTTGCAAAGAAGTTATCTGGGTCACCATTATCACCGGTCCATCCCATCATTACCGTTTGTGGCTCACCATCTTTGGCGCGTTTGAGGTATTCGCCCCACTCATAGCTCACAACTTTCGATTTAACACCAATTTTTGCCCAGTCTGCTTGGATCATTTCAGCCATACGGCGCGCATTTGGGTTGTATGGACGTTGTACAGGCATTGCCCACAGATCAATCTCAAATCCATTAGGGAAACCTGCTTCAGCTAACAGTGCTTTCGCTTTTTCAGGATTATATTCATAATCCTTCACATCATCGTTGTAACTCCACATCGTTGGTGGAATTAAGTTTTTCGCTTTTTGGCCAGCGCCTTGGTAAACCGCATCAATGATGGCATCTTTATTAACCGCCATTGACAAAGCTTGGCGAACTTTTTGGTTATCTAATGGTTTCTTCTCAACGTTGAAAGAGAGATAACCCACGTTCAAACCTGGCTGTTCCATTAGCGTGATATTTTTGTCTTGCTTCATGCGCTCTAGGTCAGCCGGATTTGGATACGGCATCACTTGGCATTCATTTTTTTGTAACTTCGCGTAACGGACAGAAGCGTCAGGTGTAATGGAGAAGACTAAACGATCAATTTTCGGTTTATTGCCCCAATACTCTTTGTTCGCTTTGTAAAGGATACGAGAGTCTTTCTGATACTGTTGTAACTGGAATGGACCTGTACCGATCGGGTTCAAGTCAACTTTTTGTGGTGTACCTGCTGCCAGCATTTGATCTGCATATTCAGCAGAAAGAATCGATGCGAAATCCATTGCCATATCGGCAAGGAATGGCGATTCAGGACGAGTCAATGTAATACGAACGGTATTGTCGTCGACTTTCTCAACTTTATCGATGATCTTATCCATATCCATTCCCATAAAGTATTCATAGCTACCGCCAGAAATTTTATGGTATGGATGATTTGGATCTTTTTGGCGCATAAAGGAATAAATCACATCATCCGCATTGAAATCACGACTCGGTTTAAAGTCCTTACTGGAATGCCATTTAACGCCTTTACGTAAGTGGAAAGTATAAACTTTACCATCTTCACTGACTTCCCAGCTCTCTGCTAATCCAGGCTCAATCTCTGTCGTGCCCAGTTTAAACTCAACAAGCCGATTATATAATGGAATTGAGCTAGCATCGTATGTTGTACCTGAAGTGAATAGCTGTGGATTAAAACCTTCAGGGGATCCTTCTGAACAATAGACCAATGTTTTTGCTTGCACAGAGGCAGAAACTGCAAGTGCTGAAAGTGTAAGCCCTACTGCCAATAAACCTGTCTTTTTGATTGAGAGCGCCATCTGTATGCTCCTGTGGTGTTCATGTGTTATTTGCTTAATGCCCTATCCATCATAGGAATGACAGATAAGGAATCTGTATTTTTTAGTTATTCATAGTGCAATTAATCAACTGTCACCCACTTCGTCAATAGTATGTCTCACTCCCTTCTCTACTAACTTATAACATTTTAGAAACATATATGGCGTGTTATTAGTCTATTGTATAGATACTCAACCAATAACGCAGAAGTAATAACCACAAAAACAGTATAGAATAGCTTTTTATCACGGGGTGATTTATTTTTATATTTGTGATTAAGTGCTGAATTACTGAACGAAAATAGTGTAACTTCTTAGAGAGTGCGGCATAAAGTTCTGAAGCATTATCGGCTAATAATCTGCTTAGCTTATTATTGTTTTGCTTGTTTTTTATTCACATAAAAATGAGCGCGCCATGATAATTTAACAATTTGTTCATTAGTTAATAACTTCAAAAAATGAATAACCCTCTTGATTCTATTCTTCCTACCTATTTTCATCTATTTAAGTCATGAGCTAATAATCAAAACTGACTTTAACCCCAAAGTTCACGTCATTAACCTTTAGCGCATCGGGATACCAAAGTGGAGCCTCAATAAAGAGCTTATAATCCATCCTTGCAAACCGCCCTTTTAGCCCTATCTCTGTACCGATTAAATGGTTTTCTTGCCACAAATTGGCTCGATCTGTTGACCCCGTTGCATAATCTAGCGCGCCATACAACTCAACGCCAAACCATGGTGAAAACCACCCCCATTCATTTTTGAATTTGAATGTATTATCCCCTCCATTTTCAATGCCTAAGCTATTTGTAAACCCTCGAATACCCAAATTTCCTGAAAGGCTATTCAGTTCAAGTAACGGATCAAGTTTTGAATGGCTGAGTTGAACTTCAAGTTCATGCCGGTGATACATGGATTGCCCCATTAAATTGAATATGCGCTGATAGTCTATTGATAATAAGTAGATTCGGGCCTGTTCTAGACCAGTGACTTGTGCTCGTGTGGAACCAAACCAATCAACATCTTGTTTAACGCTAAATGAAAATACCGCATTACCTTGTACAAAATCGCGTTTATGGCTGAGACCCAGTAAGAGATAACTGCTAAAACGTCGCTGAGTTTCTAAACGATACTGTTCTAAGAAAATATCAAGTGTTTGAATTTGAGTGCCTATACTCGCGGAGGTGGAACCCGTCCGTGTTCGATGAAGAAGGTACTCTGCTTGTAATGACAGCAAACGACTTCTCGAATCATAACGGATTTCCATTGCTTCGTTAGATTGTAGATATTGGTTCATGCTGTTTTCTTGATACCCCGCATATAAGGTCCATAACCAATAGTGGTAGGGCACAGAATATAAGATAGACGCTGACTTTAATGTCTTCTCTGCGCGACTTCCTATATCGCTGTCTACGCGGCCAAAAAAGAAATCATTGAGTAACAGTGGATTGGCAAGCATAACGACGTTGCTAATTCTATGTTTTGGCAACTGCTGCGATGCTTTCGACTCTAATAATAATCTCCCTTTAAAAGCCCTTATCGCCTGACGTTGAATAACTAATTGATTCAAATTATTGTTTTGGTTATCTGAAATAATATGAATTTGATGTCGAATCAATTGGGTATTATGAAGATTAGCAAGCCCTTGGTTGATGGGGTGAAGATGAATCACTTCCCCTTTTTGCAAAGGGAATGCAGAAAATAACGAATGGCTCTCATGACCCGTTTCTTGATGCACGATACTGCCGAGTTTTCCCGGCACCAATTCAACGCGTAATACCCCCAATAACAACGCTTGTTTTGGGTAATGAATATAGGATGTGATATAACCCAGTTCCGTTAATTGTGCATTCAAAAAATCGGCATATAACAGTAACGCTTCATCATTCACACATTGCCCTTCTACCCTTCTTTTCCATTGGCTCAAGCGTTTCTGTGTAATTAATGGAAATGGCGATAATGTCGAGAAATGAACTTGGTGGATTGCCACACAGGCCATTACAGGTTGCTGCATAACAGATCGAACGGTTGGAGTCTGTTTAAGCAAATGCTGTGCTGACATAGAATACTTATCAGCATAACAAGATGTGCACCTCAACAACACAAACAGCCCAATAAGCAGTATAGGTATCTCTTTCATTGACAGTATCCTTGTCATAAAAATTCCGTATAGAGGTCATCTACGACTAGCTACTGCATAGCGCATGACGATTGCGCCAACTAATGGTTAAGCAGACAGAGTACATCACTATAAGAACAGATTATGAACAAGAAAGACAACAAAGTTACTCCGAAAGATTGCGGTGAACCCGTCGGTGTAAAATAGTAAGGTTATTGCGATAATTTGTATTATCACGAGAGGACAGTTCGAAAAACGCATATGCGTCTATAAAGCAAAAAACCCCACCTCATTTGAGGTGGGGTTTTGGAATCTGGTCGGCGAGAGAGGATTCGAACCTCCGACCCACTGGTCCCAAACCAGTTGCGCTACCAAGCTGCGCTACTCGCCGAAAACGGTGTGAATCATACTGTTGCGAGCTCTCGCCGTCAACCCATTTTTCACTAAATTTGTTTGCATGATGATAAAACCATCAACTTGATGTGGTTTTTTAATCAATCCACCAATTTAGAGAGTCATAAGCGCTCACAAGTCTAACTTAATGAGCGCTTATCCGCATTGATGTGGTGATATAAACCATGCCTACCACCAACTCGTAACCACTTATTGCAGTAAAGAAATATCGGCTACTTTCAGGAACAGCTCACGCAATTGGCTCAGTAGAGTCAGACGGTTAATACGTACAGCCTCATCTTCGTCCATCACCATGACATCGACAAAGAATGCATCAACAACTTCACGTAGTGATGCTAACTCAACCAATGCATCTTGATAGTTACGCTCAGCGAACATTGGCTCTAGTTTTTCTTGTAATACAACAAGATGAGTAGCCAACTTCACTTCCTGTGGTGCTTTGAGCACAGATGCCAACACTTTATCAGCCAGTTTTTCATTCGACTTGCTCAAAATGTTAGACACACGTTTATTCGCTGCGGCCAATGCTTCCGCATCTTCTAATGTACGGAAGTGAGTTACCGCTTTCACGCGCGCATCAAAATCTGCGGGTGAGGTTGGGCGACGTGCCAACACAGCTTGAATAGTGTCAATGCTGTAGCCAAGCTCTTGATACCAAGAACGGAAGCGACCAAGCATAAATTCAACAACGTCATTAACCACATTCTTGTTCGTGAGCTTATCACCGTAAAGACGTACTGCTTCTTCTGTCATTTCAACCAGATCAAGCTGATAGCCTTTTTCTACGATAATACGCAAAACACCGAGTGCGGCACGACGTAATGCGAATGGATCTTTATCACCTTTCGGATGCTGCCCAATGCCGAAAATACCCGCTAAGGTATCCATTTTCTCTGCTAAGGCGAGTGCCGCAGAAACATCGGTAGAAGGGAGTTCATCACCGGCAAAGCGTGGTTGATATTGTTCTTTCAGCGCTAATGCGACATCTTCTGACTCACCATCGTGACGTGCATAATGCATACCCATTACGCCTTGAGTATCTGTAAACTCAAACACCATGTTAGTCATAAGGTCACATTTCGCCAATAAACCAGCACGTGTTGCATGATTGACATCAGCGCCAATCTTAGCAGCAATCCAACCGGATAATGCTTCTAAGCGCTCGGTTTTATCACGTAATGTCCCTAACTGTTGTTGGAACAGCACGGTCTCTAAACGCGGTAAGTTATCTTCAAGACGTTGTTTACGGTCGGTTTTAAAGAAGAACTCAGCATCTGCCAAACGAGGACGCACAACTTTCTCATTACCTGAAATAATTTGTTGTGGGTCTGAAGACTCGATATTTGCCACGAAAATGAAGTTCGGCATTAATTTGCCTTCATTATCATAAACAGGGAAATATTTTTGGTCCCCTTTCATGGTATACACCAATGCTTCAGCAGGTACTTCTAAGAATTTTTCTTCAAATTTTGCGGTCAGTACAACTGGCCATTCAACCAATGAAGCAACTTCTTCTAATAAACTGTCTGTTAAATCCGCTTTACCCCCTAAAGCAAGTGCCGCTTTTTCAGCATCCGCTTTAATAACCGATTTACGCTCCGCGTAGTCCGCAATAACCTTACCGCGCTCACGCAAGATCTCAGGATATTGGTCAGCACTGTCAATGGTAAACTCCGCTTCACCCATAAAACGGTGACCACGGATTGTACGACCACTTTTGATCCCCAGCACTTCCCCTTCAACAACATCGCTACCTAGCAATAATGTGACGGTATGAACAGGGCGAACAAAATGGGTTTCTTTATCCCCCCAACGCATCAGTTTAGGAATAGGTAATTTAGCCAAAGAGCGAGCCACCATATCCACTAATAATTCGCTCACGGCAACGCCTTTGACTTGAGCACGATAAAGGAGCCACTCGCCTTTATCTGTTTTTAAACGCTCAGCTTGGTCAACGGTAATACCACAACCACGCGCCCAACCTTCAGCGGCTTTAGTTGGCTGACCTGCTGCATCGAAAGCCGCAGAAATCGCTGGACCACGCTTTTCAACTTCACGGTCAGGTGAAGCATTGGCCAGATCTGCAACCTTTAACGCTAAACGGCGAGGAGCTGCAAACCAGCTAATCTCACCGTGTGCAATATCTGCACTATCCAATTCTGTCGTAAAGTTTGCCGCAAATGATTCAGCTAATGAACGAAGAGCCTTCGGCGGTAACTCTTCTGTGCCGATTTCCACTAGGAAAGTCTGTTGAGTCATGACAGCCTCTTAATTCTTGTGACACATAGGGAATCCGAGCGCCTCGCGAGAAGCATAATAAGCTTCGGCGACCCCTTTTGTCAGGGTACGGATACGTAAAATATAACGTTGACGCTCTGTCACTGAGATTGCTTTACGTGCATCCAGTAAGTTGAACGTATGAGCCGCTTTTAGAATGCGCTCATAAGCAGGAAGCGGTAGTGGCGTTTCCAATGACAGAAGGTGCTGAGCTTCTTTTTCATACTCTTCAAAGCATTTGAAAAGAAAGTCCACGTTGGCATATTCAAAGTTATAAGTTGACTGTTCAACTTCATTCTGGTGATAGATATCACCATAGGTTGTTTTGCCTAGCGGGCCATCACACCAAACGAGATCATAAACACTATCAACCCCTTGAATGTACATGGCAAGGCGTTCAAGACCATAAGTAATTTCGCCCGTAACAGGCTTACACTCGAGACCGCCAACTTGTTGGAAGTAAGTAAATTGCGTGACTTCCATCCCGTTTAGCCACACTTCCCAACCAAGGCCCCATGCACCTAATGTTGGGTTTTCCCAGTTATCTTCAACAAACCGAATATCATGAACTGTTGGGTCAATTCCCAACTCTTTCAAAGAGCCGAGATAAAGCTCTTGAATATTGTCAGGCGACGGTTTGATGATCACTTGAAATTGATAGTAATGCTGAAGACGGTTTGGGTTTTCGCCATAACGGCCATCGGTTGGACGACGGGAAGGCTGAACATAAGCCGCTGCAATTGGCTCAGGCCCTAACGCGCGTAAGCACGTCATTGGATGAGATGTTCCGGCGCCGACTTCCATGTCCAATGGTTGAACAATGGTACAGCCTTGACGCGCCCAGTAATCCTGTAGTGTCAGGATAAGACCTTGGAAGGTTTTGGTATCAAACTTTTGCATGTTAGATCCGCACGCGATACATATGATTTAAATGAAAGTATGTCAGTATACCCTTTGACCGCCAGATATACAGCACTGAATCTACGTCTATTTAGCCTATAAATAAAAAAACTTTACTTTCTCTCTTTAAAACTGGATATTTATCCAGTATAAATGAGCAACATTCTGCCCTAAACCGCTAGCCAATCCCCAAAAGGAGATCGTATGGATTCATCACTAACTCGCTGCCGATGGGTCAATCAAGACCCTGAATATATTGCATACCACGATAATGAATGGGGAAAGCCAACGAAAGATAATCTACAGTTATTTGAAATGATCTGCTTAGAAGGCCAGCAAGCAGGGCTGTCTTGGTACACTATATTAAAAAAACGCCAAGGTTACCGAGAATTATTTTATCAATTTGATCCCAGCCGAATTGCCATCATGAATGAAGAAGATGTTGAGCGTTTAATGCAAGATACTCGCATTATTCGTAACCGCGCCAAAATTAATGCGATCATTGCTAATGCTAAAGCCTACTTACAAATGATGGAAAATGGAGAAGACTTTTCCACTTTCCTCTGGCAATTCGTCAACAATACCCCCATTGTCAACCAGTGGCAGTGCCATTCTCAAGTTCCCGCCGAAACAGAACTTTCAAAAACACTCTCGAAGGCGCTTAAAAAACGAGGCTTTAAGTTTGTTGGCGCGATTACTTGCTATGCCTTTATGCAAGCGACTGGCATGATTAATGACCATTTAGTGGGATGCCATCAATATAAATAAATTAGAACTAAGCGGCGCTAGCTTCTTCATCAAAAGCAACATTCACTATACTTTAACTAATTTTAACATATATTAAACTTATAAATAATAAATACTTGGTTTTTTATCTGGAAGAGGGGTCACTTTCAGCTGTTGAACTCTCTTGTCGAGCGGAGTATGTTTTAAATTCCATTAACAAACTACTTAACATATGTGAATAAATGAGATGATATTTTCTAAATTCGGTAATAAGTTCGCTCAGAATTCAGGGATTTCAACCTTAATGAAAGACTTGAACGACGGTTTGAGAACCCCAGGTGCAATTATGCTCGGTGGCGGTAATCCTGCGCATATTCCAGAAATGGATGAGTATTTCCAAACTTTATTGTCAGAAATGTGTGCTAACGGCAAATTAACTGAGACTTTGTGCAATTATGATGGTCCACAAGGTAAAGATGCCATGTTGAAAGCGCTAGCAGCAACTCTAAAAGCGAAACTCGGCTGGAATATTAGTGCAAAAAATATCGCGCTATCCAATGGTAGCCAAAGTGCGTTTTTCTATCTATTTAACTTGCTTGCTGGTCGTTTTGAAGATGGTATCACGCGTAAGGTCCTATTTCCGCTAGCACCAGAGTATGTGGGTTATGCTGACTCTGGTTTAGATGATGATTTGTTTGTCGCAAATAAGCCTCAGATTGAATATTTACCCAATGGTCAATTTAAGTATCGCGTTGATTTCAATACATTGGAAATCACGGATGATATTGGTGTCATTTGCGTCTCTCGTCCAACAAACCCAACGGGTAACGTGATCACCGACGAAGAAGTTGAACATCTTGATCAATTAGCCAAACAACACAATATCCCCTTATTGATTGATAATGCATACGGCGTACCTTTCCCTGGCATTATCTTCAGTGAAGCAACCCCTTTTTGGAATGACAATGTCATTCTCTGTATGAGCCTATCAAAACTTGGCTTACCGGGAACACGTTGTGGGATCATTATCGCTAATGAAGAAATCATCAACGCTGTCAGTAATATGAATGGCATTATTAGTTTAGCACCAGGTGGTGTTGGACCAGCGCTAGCGTTAGAAATGCTGCAACGTGATGAGCTGATTTCTCTATCTAAAAATGTTATCGGTCCTTTTTACCAACAACGTGTCAAAGACGTGATTCAAATCATTCGTCGTTACATACCTGAAGATAGGTGTTTGATTCATAAACCTGAAGGCGCTATTTTCTTGTGGCTTTGGTTTAAAGACCTACCGATTACAAGTTTAGAGCTCTATCAGCGACTGAAAAAACGCGGTGTTTTGATGGTTCCAGGCCATTACTTCTTCCCTGGGCTTGAGGAAAACTGGCCTCATGCTCACCAATGTATGCGTATGAACTATGTACCTGAGCCGGAGAAAATTGAGAAGGGTATCGCTATTTTGGCTGAAGAATTAGAACTAGCTTATCAAACAGTTGAGTGCTAATACGCAAAAGTTAAATAAAAAAATAGCCCTTTTATTGAAGATAAAAGGGCTGAAAAAATTAGCGAGAACTCCGTAATCAAGTATTACATTACGAATATCATTCAACGATATTAAAGCACCTTTTGAATAAGTTCATTGCTTGAATAAGCACCATTTTTACCTCTATATACTCTCATACCCTATTTCTTCACAATCAGACTTAAGATTTTAAATAGTTCGTTATGTCACATCGCCCAAAATAAAATCGCCAGTAATTGCGGGGAAATGATACGTAAAAACATCGCTAAGGGATAAACTGTCGCATAAGAAAGTGCGGGCGCTCCACTTGTTGGATGAATATTATTCGCAAATGCTAGCGCTGGTGGATCCGTCATTGAACCCGCTAGCACACCACACAGACTGAGATAGTTCATTTTGCCAAAAATTCGAGCCACAAGACCGGTAATAAATAAAGGTACAAAAGTAATCAACAAGCCATAGCCAATCCATGTCAATCCGTCACCTTTAACTAAAGTGTCAATAAAGCCACCACCGGAATTCAGCCCCACAACGGCAAGGAACATCACGATACCAAGCTCACGCAATGCAAGGTTCGCACTTGGAGGCATAAACCAATATAAACGCCCTATTGTCCCAATACGCCCTAAAATCAGTGCGATAACTAATGGGCCTCCTGCTAAACCAAGTTTTAATGCCGCGGGAAACCCCGGTATAAAGAGCGGTATTGACCCCAAGACCACACCAAGGCCGATCCCGATGAATACAGGCAGCATTTGTACTTGCTGTAATTTATGTTTTGCATTACCGAGTAGAGCACTAACCGCCTCGATAGACTCAGGACGCCCGACTATATTGAGGATGTCACCAAACTGGAGAATCGTATTGTTATTAGCCACAAGCTCAACACCAGCGCGGTTCAATCGTGTTACCACGACATCATATTTCTGTTTTAAATTAAGGTCGCGTAGGCGTTTGCTGAGTACTGCATCATTTGTCACAACCACCCGTACTGAGTGCAAGACGGAACTTGATGTCGATAAGGAAGCATCAACTTCTTCCCCTAAGATTAAACGTACTTTATTCAGATCTTCTTTCTGCCCAACAACATGCAGTAAATCGCCTAACTGAATTTCTGTTGTGGGTTGAGGCACCATCAGCATTTCACCTCTTTTCAGCCTTGAACAAACAATCTCTTCACTTCCCAATAGCGGGATATCTTGCATCATGAGACCATCAAGGTTGGTGTTGCGAACAGCGATATTCATTGTTTGTAACGTTTCTCGTTGATGCATATTTTGATTGCTAAACGCAGACGCTTCTTTATCAACAGCAATCCTAAAAATGATACGTATCAACCACATCACAAGTAAAATACCGCAGATCCCCATAGGGTATGCCATCGCATATCCCATTCCCATTTGGCCGACTAAAGCAGGATCTGAACCTAAGTCAGTCAATATTTGCTGACCCGCACCTAATGAAGGCGTGTTCGTTACCGCACCTGAAAAAATACCTAAAATAATCGGTAAAGGGATATCGGCTAATTGGTAAATAATCGCCGTCACCACAGCACCCAGAACAACGATTAATAAGGCAAAACCATTCAGTTTTAATCCCGATACGCGTAGCGATGAGAAGAATCCAGGCCCAACCTGAATCCCAATTGTGTAAACGAATAGAATCAATCCAAATTCTTGGATGAAATGCAGCATGTGAGCATTTAGTTGTAAATCATAGCTTTGCGCAAAATGACCCACAATAATACCGCCAAATAATACCCCTCCTATACCAAGCCCAACATTACGGATTTTCCAATTACCTATCCATAAACCTAATGCAGCCGCTAACGCCAACAAACTCACAGTAAGAGCTAATTCACTCATAGACCGCTATCCTTTTGACGAACCGTCACTTACAAAACGTAACTTGAAAGGTGGTAAAACATACAACTGAATCGATTATGTCAAATAAAAACAAAGTAATATGTGCATTAGCCCACAGTTCAAAAGGAATTACATTTTGTTCAGGACACCTTTGATCAGCAATTCACTTAGTTAGGAAATAGTGACTTATATTTGTTAACTTTTCTTACAAATGAGGATATTGGTTTAAATCTTTATCTACACTTATAATACAAAAATAACGATTTGTATTATGCTCTGATTGTTAATTTTGCATTTTTAGCTATTATTGACTCAGGAAACAATAATAAATTTAAAGGGTAGGTTAAATAAATTATATGGCTGGGTTATTACTAACGAGAATATTGATCTGTACTCCTCTTCTTTTCTTAACTGGTTGTTCCAGTATTATGACTCATGCTGGTCCTTCGGATGGTTATTACCCCGGTTCTAAAAACAGTTTAGAAATGCTTAAAGATGAAAATACGGGCTGGGTAATGCGCCCATTACTGGCGATTGACCTACCTTTTACCGCCATTATGGACACCCTATTAATCCCTCTTGATTACGTAAAATCAGACAGTAACCCTGAAGAGAGTTCACCTAAAAAGCGTATTGAAGCATTAGACAAACAAACTAATACGACATTGAACCATAATCAAATTCATTCAGAGAATAATCTAGAATAATGTATTCAAATAACGAGTATTATTGTTTTGGTGATGACCTCTTTATTTATATAATTAGTTAAATAAATCATCTAATTAATACTATTTAATAATGATTTAATAAATCGGCCATTCTTATTGACACCGATTGTCGATATATCGAATAACAAAAATAGCTTTATTAAAGATGAATACATGATGAAGAGGCAAAATCACCTCTTCATCTCAAAAACAGATTGCCGTCATCTTTTTGCCAATATCAACCACCCAAGCCCGTTTCTACCGTATAAATCTGTCTAAAACCATCGGCTTCATCACGCATAAAAGCAATCAGACGATCATCCGGTGAGAATACAACCGCATCAGCAACGGGGGAAACGTCACTACGAACCGTTAATCTGTGTAATTCCCCTGAAGTCATATTGCAACGCATCACGCTGTTATCACAAATAAAAGCAATATGCTGCCCTTGGCTATCCCAGCTAAAGGCGGATTGAATTGGCATTCTACTATGCGTAATTTGTGTTAGCGCCCCTGTACAGGTATTCACTAACCACAGCTGAACAATGCCATCATCATCTTTCATCAGGCAAGCAATTGAGCGGCCGTCGGGTGATGAGCGTAACCAGTGTCTAGGGTGTTTAGCTAACCCAGGATATCGGCGCTCATGAGTATATGTCAGCCTTTTTTGCTGAATGTTTTTCGGTGGGAAGGGCATTCGTGACTCAGTACCTTGTAATGGAAATTCACCTTGTTGAGTGAACGCATTTTCGTCGTCAGGCAAATTAACGAGGAAAATTTCTGGGATAATCTCGCCATTAGCAGCATGAGTATCACCAATAAAGGTAATCGCCTTATTTTGCCATTGTCCGTTTTCCATTAAGTAGCCTTTCTGCCCTACCCACCCCTCTTCATAAGCTCGACTAATATCGTCACTTCCAAGGCGAGGCGTAGGTACCGTCTGGGAGATAACACAACAAAAGTATTCGCCATTATACTCACGCTCATGGCCTTTAGGTTCAACGAGTACTTTTTTTATCGGCACAGCTATAGCTACATTTCGTTGGTCTAATCGAACATCAACTTCATGCATCACATGATCATTGTATGTAAAACTTAACCATTTACTGTCAGGGCTAAAGACATGAACGTGTGTCCCTCCTCTTAATGCCCCAGCGATGTATGGCGGAGTGATACACATCGCATCGATAGAATATGCCGTTCCTAAATGATCATCCCTAACATATACGCCTCTGCGATGGTGAAAATCATATTTCCACTGCTCATTAGGGAATTCCGGCCCATGTATAAAGGCATAACGAGGTGGATTTTCAGCACTGACGGTCACCACTCCAACGTGAGCACCATGATGAGCACGATAAATTTCTATTTGTTTTTGCGTATTAACATGAATTTTTTCTATCGTTAATCCAGTAAACGAACTCGCACTCGGCCGAACATCATAAACTAGCCATTGGCTATCCGCTGTCCAAACATTAATATTTGTAAGTTGATGACTTCGTTTATCATCTGTTATTTGAGTTTCTTTATAAGGCAATTTACTGTTCAATCTGTTATCCTGTGACATCTTTTAATATGGGCTATCGGATTACTTTAACTAATCTATTTTGTAAGGCACTAGAAAAACTCAGTCGAGAATTTCTACAAGTAATATTACCCTTTAGCAATAACTTTAGTGTCGAATAGAATCATCATGTTATTAAGTGTTCTTTATATTATTGGTATCACCGCGGAAGCCATGACTGGCGCTCTTGCAGCGGGACGGCGTAAAATGGACGTCTTCGGCGTCATTATTATTGCATCAGCAACTGCGATTGGCGGGGGCTCGGTTCGTGACGTCCTACTTGGCCACTACCCATTAGGCTGGGTACAAAACCCCGAGTATATTCTTACTGTTGCTGGCGCTGCTGTTGTCACCATTTGGATAGCGCCAATGATGAAGCATTTACGACGTTTGTTCCTTATCCTAGATGCAATCGGCTTAATTGTCTTTTCAATTCTTGGCGCCCAAATTGCTCTTGATATGAATTATAGCCCAGTCATAGCTGCAATTGCGGCTGTGATTACAGGGGTATTTGGTGGCGTTCTTCGCGACATGTTATGTAATACCATTCCTCTCGTATTCCAAAAAGAAGTCTATGCGGGCGTCTCATTTGCTGCCGCATGGTTGTATATCGGGCTTTTATACACCCCGCTCCCACAAGATATTGTTGTGATTATTACCTTAATTGCAGGCCTAAGCGCCCGACTTATCGCCATCCGTTATCGTTTAGGCTTACCGATCTTTAACTATGAAAGCCAAGATTAATGATTCATGCCATCACATAATTAAAAGGGTGGCATGTTTTTTATATCGCTAACGATATTAAGTACATTCCGTATTTCAGGTATCAATAGCCATTGATTTCATTTTACCTTGCGCGTTTGCTGAGTGTTGCACATTGAAATCATTCAGAATGGCTTTCTTGCTGAGACAATAAATAGCGGCAACTGAAAGCACCATTAATGATATAAAAAGCGTTAACTTCAGCGTCAGTCTAAGCCCATTCGCCTTTTGCCTAAATGACATAAACCATTCTTATCATCTTATTTAGTTATCTCAGAACGCTATAATCTTGAAGCGATATTCTTTAATTTACCGTACATTTTCATTGGCTTTGCGAAACATTTCGCAAAAAGTATGTACTTTGTATAAATAGAGAAATATTTTATCGCATCGCTTCGCAATTCATCTATTTATTAAATAAATTGCGCTGTATACTCTAGATGATATGAAAGGTAATAAAGGAAGACGTCGCTAAAGGGATAGCTCGTTGGCTATCGATATAATGAATCACTACAGCCATGTCGCAGCGATAAATGAAGAGATAATTTATGCTTTATTGATAACGCTGCATGTTCGCTTAAGTCCGTGTATACTATGTGGGGTTTATTATCATCATTTATGTTTAATCCTCGACTATTCAAGAAACCATCATGATACAAGGCACGTTATATATTGTTTCTGCCCCAAGCGGTGCGGGTAAATCTAGCCTGATCCAGGCGTTGTTGAAAACACAACCGTTGTATGACACGCAAGTTTCTGTCTCTCATACAACACGAGCTGCACGACCTGGTGAAGTTCATGGTGAGCACTATTTCTTTGTCTCTGAAACTGAATTTTTGACGATGGTCGAAAATAATGAATTCTTAGAACATGCTTGTGTATTTGGCAATTACTATGGGACTTCTCGACCTGTTATTGAAGAAGTGCTCAAAAGTGGTGTAGACGTTTTTCTCGATATTGACTGGCAAGGTGCTCAACAAATTCGCGCTACAATGCCTGAAGCCCGTAGTATTTTTATACTACCACCATCAAAAGATGAACTTTATCGCCGCTTACGTGGCCGAGGCCAAGATAGCGATGAGGTCATTGAAAAACGTATGTCACAAGCGGTTGGTGAGATTGAACATTACAATGAGTATGACTATCTCATTGTAAATGATGATTTCAATACTGCATTAAGTGATTTGCAATCTATTATTCGTAGCGAACGTCTAAGATTAGAGCGTCAAATTCAACGACATGGTGCTTTAATCAGCAAATTACTGGCAGACTGAGAATAGTTTCAGTATCATATCAGGTCATTTTTTTATTTCTTTTGGAGTAGCACATTTATGGCACGCGTAACTGTTCAAGACGCAGTAGAAAAAATTGGTAACCGCTTTGACCTCGTACTGGTCGCGGCTCGCAGAGCGCGTCAGTTACAAACTGGCGGTAAAGACCCTCTAGTTCCTGAAGAAAACGATAAATATACTGTTATCGCACTCCGTGAAGTAGAAGAAGGTTTAATCAACGGTCACATACTGGATGTACGTGAGCGTCAAGAGCAGCAGGAACAAGAAGCGGCTGAAATGCAAGCAGTTTCTGCTATAGCTGAAGGTCGTCGCTAATCACTAAGGTGGGTCTGCCTTGTATCTGTTTGAGAGCCTAAATCAAGTAATTCAGAAGTACCTTCCTCCGGAACAGGTTGAATTACTGAAAAAAGCCTATGTTGTCGCCCGGGATGCCCACGAAGGACAAACCCGCTCAAGTGGTGAGCCATATATAACTCACCCAGTTGCTGTGGCCTGTATTCTGGCTCAAATGCGCTTGGATCATGAAACATTGATGGCAGCGCTACTTCATGATGTTATTGAAGATACTCCAGCGACATTTCAGGATATAGAAGAGCTATTTGGCACAACTGTTGCGGGTCTCGTTGAAGGTGTATCTAAACTCGATAAACTAAACTTTCGAGACAAAAAAGAAGCTCAAGCAGAAAACTTTCGCAAAATGATCATGGCGATGGTCAAAGACATTCGCGTCATTTTGATAAAACTGGCAGACCGCACTCATAATATGCGCACGCTAGGCTCATTAAGGCCTGATAAGCGTCGACGTATTGCAAGAGAAACATTGGAAATCTATAGCCCTCTTGCTCATAGATTAGGTATTCATCACATCAAAACTGAGCTAGAAGAGCTTGGGTTTGAAGCCTTATATCCAAACCGTTATCGCGTTATCAAAGAAGTCGTTAAAGCAGCTCGCGGCAACCGTAAAGAGATGATCCAAAAAATCCTCTCTGAAATCGATGGTCGCCTAACCGAAGCGGATATACCTTGCCGAGTCAGTGGCCGCGAAAAACATCTTTATTCTATCTATCGCAAAATGCACCTTAAAGAGCAGCGCTTCCATTCAATTATGGATATTTATGCTTTTAGGGTGATAGTCAAAGATGTCGATACCTGCTATCGCGTATTGGGACAAATGCATAATTTGTACAAGCCGCGCCCAGGCCGTATCAAAGATTATATCGCTATCCCAAAAGCTAACGGCTATCAATCGCTACACACCTCATTAATTGGCCCACACGGTGTTCCTGTCGAAGTACAAATCCGTACAGAAGATATGGATCAAATGGCTGAAATGGGGGTTGCTGCACATTGGGCTTATAAAGAACAAGGCGAGCAAGGCACAACCGCTCAAGTACGTGCTCAACGTTGGATGCAAAGTTTACTTGAGCTACAGCAAAGTGCAGGTAGCTCTTTTGAATTCATCGAGAGCGTTAAATCTGATCTATTCCCCGATGAGATTTATGTCTTTACACCAGAAGGACGCATTGTTGAACTGCCAACGGGCGCGACACCTGTCGATTTCGCCTATGCCGTGCATACGGATATTGGCCATGCTTGCGTTGGAGCTAGGGTTGATCGTCAGCCTTATCCATTATCTCAAGCCCTCACCAGTGGGCAAACTGTCGAAATTATTACCGCGCCGGGCGCTAGACCAAATGCCGCTTGGCTCAATTTTGTCGTCAGTTCAAAAGCACGCGCTAAAATCCGTCAGTTACTGAAAAACCTCAAGCGTGAAGATTCAATCAACTTAGGTCGCCGCTTATTAAACCACGCTCTTGGCGCAGGTCATAAATTAACGGATGTCCCCCAAGCAAATATTGATCTTGAATTAGCCCGCATGAAGCTCAACTCTATCGACGACTTACTGGCTGAAATAGGTTTAGGAAATGCAATGAGTGTTGTGGTTGCGCGTAATTTACAAAGCAATCCACAAGTTTCCCCAGAGGAAGAGGATGAGCCCGTCATCACAACACGCAACAAGCTGTCCATAAAAGGGGCAGATGGTGTTCTCATCACCTTTGCGAAATGCTGTCGCCCTATCCCTGGCGACCCTATTATCGCTCATATCAGCCCAGGTAAAGGACTCGTGATACACCACGAATCTTGTCGAAACATTCGTGGCTACCAGAAAGAGCCCGATAAATTTATGGCTGTAGAATGGGATAATGATACCGATACTGATTTCATCGCCGAAATCAAAGTCGATATGATTAACCATCAAGGGGCGCTTGCTAATTTAACAGCTGCTATCAATGATGCTAACTCAAGCATTCAGAGTATGAATACTGAAGAAAAAGATGGCCGTGTTTATTGTGCCTTTATCCGCCTAACAACCAAAAACCGGGTTCAGTTAGCAAATGTTATGCGCAAAATTCGGATCATGCCTGATGTATTACGAGTTAGCCGGAACCGTAATTAACTATGAATGAACGCCGCTATCGCCGCATTTGCCAAATGATGGCGATGCGGCAGCCAGACCTCACCATTTGCCTCGAAGAAATTCATAAACCCCATAACGTATCTGCCATCGTACGCAGCGCAGATGCCGTTGGCATCCATCAAATTCATGCTATTTGGCCAGACCAAAAAGTTAAACTTTCCGTTTCTTCTGCCGCAGGAAGCAATAGCTGGGTCAAAGTCATTTCACATCAATCCACTGAAGAGGCTATTTCACAGATAAAATCACAGAACATGCAAGTTCTTGTAACGAACTTATCTGAACAAGCCGTCGATTTCCGTGAAATTGATTATACTCGCCCGACCTGTATTATGATGGGGCAAGAAAAAAAAGGGATCTCTTCAACAGCACTGAAATTAGCCGATCAACACATTATTATTCCAATGGTTGGTATGGTTCAATCCCTGAATGTCTCTGTCGCCTCGGCACTGATTCTCTATGAAGCACAGCGCCAAAGGCAACTTGCTGGTATGTATTCCCGCGAAATAAGCCAACTTTCAGAGCAAGAGCAGCAAGAGTGGCTATTTGATGGCGGCTATCCCGTTCTTGCAGAGGTTGCCAAGCGTAAAGGCTTACCACGGCCTTATATCAATGAACGAGGAGAGATAGAAGCCGATGCGTCTTGGTGGGCACAAATGCAGCTAAGTGAAAAAATGAAAAAACAGCAGCTAGGTTAAGGGAGAAACAATGAACAGTGGCCTACTTGATACGATTTCATTGACCACGCTACATGGCGTTGGGGCTAGCCAATCTGAAAAACTAAGTAAGATAGGGCTAAATACTGTTCAAGATTTATTATTACACCTCCCTCTTCGTTATGAAGATCACACTCGTCTTTACCAAATTCGTGACCTATTGCCAGGTACAACCGCAACTATTTTAGGGGAAGTATTACAAACTAAGGTCGTCTTTGGCCGTAAGCGCATGATGACTAGTCTTATCACCGACGGAACAGGCAACTTAACTCTACGATTTTTCAATTTTTCGGCAGCAATGAAAAATAGCCTTGCAGAAGGTCGCCATGTTATTGCTTATGGCGAGGTGCGTCGTGGCAATACTGGTCCAGAAATCATTCACCCTGAATATAAAGTCTCTCAAGATACGACCAATATTTCTCTCCAAGAGAACCTCACCCCCGTTTATCCCACAACAGAAGGGGTAAGGCAGGCAACACTGAGGAAATTAATTGAGCAAGCGTTAGCGCTATTAGATAACGGGCAGATCAAAGAACTATTACCTGAAGAACTTAGCCGTGGTTTAATCAGCCTTCCTGAGGCAATTCGCTTATTACATACTCCACCACCTAACGTTGCCTTAAGTGAGCTAGAAAAAGGTCAGCATCCCGCTCAAAAACGTTTAATACTCGAAGAGCTTTTAGCACATCATTTAAGTATGTTGGCGATCCGTGCAGGCAATCAACGCCTTTATGCTCAGCCTATGACACTGGACGGCAAACTCAAAAAACAATTTTTAGCCCAGTTACCTTTTTCCCCAACCAACGCTCAAAATCGCGTGGTTACCGAAATAGAACAAGACCTTGTCAAAGATGCACCGATGATGCGTTTAATTCAAGGGGATGTTGGCTCAGGAAAAACACTCGTTGCCGCATTAGCGGCTTTATCTGCGATTGAAAATGGTCAACAAGTGGCTTTGATGGCACCAACCGAGATTTTGGCTGAGCAACATGCTAATAATTTTAAATTATGGTTTGAACCTCTCGGGATCAATGTGGGTTGGCTTGCTGGCAAGCAAAAAGGTAAAGCGCGCCAGCAGCAGCAAGATGCCATTGCAAATGGTGAGGTGAGCATGGTCATTGGGACTCACGCCCTGTTTCAAGAGCATGTCTCCTTTAAAACTCTTGGTTTGGTTATCATTGATGAGCAACATCGGTTTGGTGTGCATCAACGCCTCGCTTTACGTGAAAAAGGTGAACAACAAGGGTTTCACCCCCACCAATTAATTATGACCGCCACACCGATCCCCAGAACTTTGGCAATGACCGCTTATGCTGATATGGATACCTCTATCATTGATGAGCTGCCTCCTGGGCGAACACCTGTTACGACAGTGGCCATTCCCGATACTCGGCGTAAAGATATTATTGAACGTGTCAGGCAAGCCTGTATTGATGAGGGCCGCCAAGCCTATTGGGTCTGCACTTTAATTGATGATTCTGATGTTTTAGAAGCGCAAGCAGCACAAGCGACGAGCGAAGAGTTATCATTAGCATTGCCCGAATTAAAAGTAGGTCTCGTGCATGGAAGAATGAAACCCGCCGAAAAACAGAGTGTGATGACGGCATTTAAAAATAATGAGATTCAGCTACTAGTTGCAACTACCGTTATCGAAGTGGGTGTTGATGTTCCTAATGCAAGTTTAATGATTATTGATAATCCAGAACGACTAGGGCTAGCTCAATTGCACCAATTACGAGGCCGAGTAGGTCGAGGTGCTATCGCCTCTCACTGTGTACTGCTTTATAAAACACCGTTAACCCATGTCGCCAAACAACGTTTACAAGTATTACGTGACAGTAACGATGGTTTCGTCATTGCTCAAAAAGATCTGGAAATCAGGGGGCCGGGGGAATTATTAGGAACACGCCAAACCGGCAATGCTGAATTTAAAGTCGCTGATTTACTGCGAGATCAGCATATGTTGCCTGAAGTACAACGTATCGCGCGCCATATTCAGCAGAACTATCCTGAAAATGCCAAATTGATTATTGAAAGGTGGCTACCTGAACGTGAGCAATACAGCCAAGCTTAATGCAATCGTAGCACTATAAAGACCTTAATACGTTTTGTAAAAATTAAAAGCCATAACAACAAGGGATAGTGGAACATGAAGATACAAATCTTAATTGGTAGTGTTCGACAAGCACGAATAGGACCTCAGATAGCACACTGGGTTAAGGATGTCGCTGCGAAAAATTATCCAACTGAAATCCTTGATCTCAGAGATTGGCATTTACCAATGGATGATGAGCCCTATCTCCCCGCCGAAGGAATATATACCCAAGCACATACCATTGCTTGGAGCAAAAAAATCGCTGAAGCCGATGCTTATATTTTCGTTTTTCCACAATATAACTGGGGCTATCCAGCCGCACTAAAAAATGCGATAGACCATTTGTATAAAGAGTGGAACAACAAACCTGCCTTAATGGTCAGTTATGCCAATCGAGGTGGTGGAAGAGCTGCGGAGCAGTTGCAACAAGTTTTGCAAGGTATTCATATGCGTACCACAGAATCTCATTTAGAAATTAAGCTATCTGAGGTTAATTTCTCACCTTCCAACAGTGATACCTCTTACCCTGAAACACTTGACCATTATGAAAATGAGCTTGTTTCAGCGCTACATCAGATGAGCCTGTTACACACATCGCGCTAATTTCATTATTTATTATGTGCCCTATAAACGAAAATTGCCGTGAATAAATTCACGGCAATACCTGCTATTTACCTTTATCTATTTTTATCTGTTATCCCGTTATTGAAGGAAATACCGGTAACATTAAATACAGTTTGATCACAATCGCATTGACGATATCAATAAAGAATGCACCAACCATTGGAACAACTAAGAATGCAAGATGAGATGGACCAAATCTATCCGTTACTGCCTGCATGTTAGCGATTGCTGTCGGTGTTGCACCTAGACCAAAACCACAGTGACCTGCCGCCAATATCGCTGCGTCATAGTTCTTACCCATCACACGGAAGGTCACGAAAATGGCATAGCCTGCCATCACACAAGCTTGAACAGCCAAGATCACTAACATTGGGATTGCTAGAGATGCCAGTTCCCAAAGTTTCAGGCTCATCAGTGCCATCGCAAGGAATAAGGAAAGGCTCACGTTACCGACAACAGAAACCGCACGGTCGAATACACGATAAAAACCCGCAATAGATAAGCTGTTGCTTAAAATAACGCCCACAAATAGCACACAAACGAATTTAGGTAGAGCAAACGCTGTGCCCGCTAATAACTCTGCAATATAGCTACCTGCCATTAAACAGATCGCGATCATAGCAATCGTTTCGATCAGTACCATCGAAGTAATCATACGGCCTGATTGTGGTTTTTCAAAAGCAGTAGGGACATCTTTATCATCATCCCCAGTACCTGGCGTAGGAATATTGCGGATCAGGAAACGTGCAACTGGACCGCCGATTAATCCACCGAGTACCAAACCAAATGTTGCACATGCCATCGCAACTTCAGTTGCACTTTGGAAACCGTAATTTTCAGTGAAGATCTTACCCCATGCAGCTCCGGTACCGTGACCACCTGATAAGGTAATCGAACCAGCAAGCAGCCCCATAAGAGGATCAAGACCAAGTAATTCCGCTAAGGCAATACCAACCGTATTTTGTACTAGCAGTAAGCCTACAACCACAAAGATGAAAATAAAGAGTGCCTTACCACCAGCCTTCAAGCTGGCTAAGTTTGCGTTTAAACCGATTGTCGCGAAGAAGGCTAACATCATCGGTTCTTGTAATGATAAATCGAAAGATAAGCTCCAATCGAATACTTGCTTGATCACTAATAAGCTAAAAGCGACCAGCAACCCGCCTGCAACAGGCTCAGGGATAGTATATTTCTCTAGGAAAGGAACTGTTTTTACAAGTTTACGTCCGAGCAATAGCACAAGGGTAGCTGCCACAAGCGTACCGTAGACATCGAGATGATACATTTATGTACCTCGTCTGTTGTTAATATTATTTAAAACTAGTAAGACGTTAATTTCTTCCTTAAAACGCCAAAAGCAGGTAACTGAATTAGAAAAAAAATTGGCGATAAACACAAGTTAAAACATATAAAAATGTGACATTCCTTATCTAACAATGAAGAAATATTTTTCACGCAAACGATTGCTTTTTAAATTAGTCGCTTTACAATGCTTTTTTTGTTGGCAGAGAAAGACCAAAATGACCACCGAAGTATCTCAAAAACAGGCTGTTGACGTCGCACCTAAAAGTGAACTCATTTACCGATTAGAAGACCGACCTCCTCTCCCCCAAGCATTATTTGCAGCTGGACAGCATCTTTTAGCGATGTTTGTTGCAGTGATCACCCCGGCAATGCTCATTTGCCAATCATTGGGGCTTCCAGCGCATGACACTCAGCGTATTATTAGCATGTCTCTATTTGCTTCTGGTATTGCCTCTTTAATACAGATCCGAGCATGGGGTCCTGTGGGGTCGGGGTTACTCTCAATACAAGGTACAAGCTTTAACTTTGTTGCACCTTTGATTATGGGAGGGGTTGCACTTAAACAAGGTGGTGCTGATATTCCTTCGATGATGGCAGCACTTTTTGGCACACTACTGGTTGCAGCGCTCACTGAGGTGGTACTCTCTCGCTTCCTACATTTAGCACGACGGGTAATTACTCCTCTCGTTTCGGGTGTTGTTGTCATGATAATTGGTTTATCACTCATTCAAGTCGGATTAACGTCTATTGGTGGTGGTCATACCGCAATTTCTGATAATACTTTCGGTTCCCCTGATTATTTATTGCTAGCGGGTATTGTGTTGGCTGTTATCATTTTACTTAACCGCCAAAAAAATCCTTACTTGCGTGTTGCCTCTTTAGTTATCGCCATGGCAATTGGTTATATTGCTGCTTGGTGGTTAGATATGTTACCCACAGCTCAAGAGACAAACGCGGAACAATCCATGATAACGATACCTGAGCCGTTTTATTATGGGTTGTCGTTTGATTGGAATCTGTTAATTCCGCTGATGCTAATATTTATGGTGACCTCTTTAGAGACGATTGGTGATATTACGGCAACATCCGATGTTTCAGAACAGCCGGTACGTGGTCCAATCTATATGAAGCGAATTAAGGGTGGCGTCTTAGCGAATGGTTTGAACTCGATGGTATCTGCCGTCTTCAATACTTTCCCTAACTCCTGTTTTGGTCAAAATAATGGGGTGATACAGCTTACTGGCGTCGCCAGCCGTTATGTCGGCTATATCGTAGCGTTAATGCTTGTTTTATTAGGTTTATTCCCAGCTGTTGCCGGTTTTGTACAACAGATCCCTGAGCCTGTACTTGGCGGAGCAACAATTGTGATGTTCGGAACCATCGCGGCATCTGGCGTACGTATTGTCTCCCGTGAACCACTTAATCGTCGAGCGATCATGATTATTGCATTATCCCTTGCCGTCGGAATGGGGGTTTCGCAGCAGCCGTTGATTTTACAGTTTGCGCCGGACTGGCTGAAAACTTTATTTTCATCCGGTATCGCGGCAGGCGGTTTAACTGCAATTATTCTGAATTTAATTTTCCCTCACGAAAAGTAACCTATCATTTACCGCCAGAGTTGAATACACTGGCGGTTATTCTGTATTCTATCTTAGTCATTTACCCGGCAGCGCTTTCATCCAAACAATCCAATATATGGAGAGGCAGATAAACCATGAGGTGGTTAACTAAGCTCATCACGACCCTTTTACTACTGTTGTTATTAGTGGTTATATTTACTTACGCTGGGCTGCAAACACGCTGGGGTGCATCCTATGCCAGTCAGTTGTTAAGTAAATTCACTGATTATGATATTAAAGTGGGTATCATGGGGCATGAGTTTGCCAATGCTGGAGAATTTATCTTTCAAGACGTCAACATTGTGTCACGTCATAAAGATATGACTTTGGATGCTAAGCAAATGATTGTTGATATAAACTGGCGTAATTTATTGAGTGGCACCGCCATTCGTCGATTAGTCATCACCGAAGGGAATTTAGATATCTCCTCTGTAGAGACTGCCACGCCAATACCTTTAAATGCCAATATCCTGCAATTTGAAAATAGCCGTATTCAACTAAATCAAGCAAATAATAAGTTCAACGTATTTGGCTTTACGGGTGGCATTACACCATGGCACCCCACGACTAACCATCCTTTCGGCTACGGAGACTTTCGATTTACCACAAAAGAATTGAATATTAATGAGTTACCATTAAAAACGGTTGCAGTCACCGGTAAGCTCGAAAAAAATCTTACTGAATTTACTCAAGCCAGTGGCTACCTCAATAATGGTTATATTAAAGGCTCAGGAAAGGTGTTAACGGACAGCACCATCACAGTTGATTCTTTAGTCATGGACAAAGTTGGTTGGCAAAATAATATTCCCTTTGCTTCATTAAATCAGGCTCTCAATAGTCACCGTACAGTGTCCTTGAAAAATGTCGCTCTCACTAATGTGGATATCCAAGGAAAAGATTGGGCAATTTCAGGGCTCAATACTGAAATCGACCACCTTGACTGGGTCAGAAGTAGTTGGAGTAGCCCTGAAAGTCATATCAATTTCAGCATTAATCAACTCGTTATTAATGATCAACAACTTGATACGCTGATTGGCAATCTCAACCTTCAAGGCGATAACCTCAATATCGAGAAACTTTCAGGTTATTATTACAAAGGGGTATTTAGCCTTAATGGTGTATGGCAACGTAATAATAAAACGCTGACACTCAATGACGGCAAATTAGCCGGTATTTTATATACCTTGCCTGAAAATTGGCTACACTTCTTCAGCCAACCCTCACCTGATTGGTTATCCGGCTTAACGATCAAACAATTTACCTTATCGCAGTCTTTATTGATGAATATTGCCCCTAGTTTCCCATTCGAATTCACGGCACTGAGCGGCAAAATAGAAGACGTCAGCCTTATTAAACAAAAACAATGGGGGATTTGGAGTGGCAAGGCCACCTTTAATGCCGATAGTGGAACCATCAATCAAGTCATGATACGTCGGCCTTATATGGACTTACGCCAAAGTGGTCAAAGTTCTGCTGCGGCTTCATTCACTACAAGCACAGACAAAGGGCTGGTGAAGTTAGGGTTATTAGTCAAGCAATCCCCTAAAAAAATCCCCTTTTTACTCCGAGCCTCAGGGACTAATATTGAGCTTTCCGCTTTAAATCAATGGGGTTGGCAAGGCTTCCCATCTCAAATCGTGGGTGATTTTGATGCCTCATTGCAAGGTGACTTGTTAGCACCATCATTAGCTAGCAGCTTAAATGGTGAATTAGTGGCAATACCATTACAAGGGAAACAGATGTATCGAACCGTTGTGAAAGGCGTCGTCACCTCATCAGTTGAAAATGAGGCCTCACCGATGGAGCCTCAGCCCGCTCCTGCTGCGGCTCCCGACGCTATTCCCACAAATATTTTGCCAACAAATGAGCAAATTCCCGCGCTGATAACTCAATAAATAACAAGGCAGGCCAGCGATCACGCTTGGCCTGCCTTTAAAATCAGTATATACGAAAGGCATTACAGTGACTTTACTGTTTTCTCAACGGGTAATACCATATACACACCGCTAAAAACGGCCCCCGCCTCGCCGTTAGTTCCACTCACTGTCACTTCAAGTTTTACCCTTGCTTTACTCCCTCTCGCAAGACGGTCAAGGTCACCACTCATTTGCGACATATCCGCAATAGCGGTGGGTCTACCACTCACTGGCTTGCTATAACGAATATTGGCATCCACTAATACAATATCACCACCGAGTTGATGCTCTTGCATTAATAACCAAATCAATCCCCAACCTGTCAGGGTGGCTAACGAAAATTGGCTTCCTGCAAAAATCGTTTCGTGAGGGTTTTGGTTGCCAGCTTCTGGCATAGTGGTAATAAACTTTTGCCCTGTATATTGTTCAATTCGAACCCCCATTTTTTCACTTAATGGGATATATTTATACCAAGCTTGTTGTAACTCTCCACACCAATCAGGGCGATGAAGGATCTGGTCAAGTGTCTCGATCGGTTTGATCATTAAATAGTGACGAACAGGTGTTTTGAGCTCACCGGCAATCAGACCTCGGCTTTCAAAGCCTATCTTACGAAAAAAGGGAACCGCTTCTTCTCGGACGCTCGACACAATACGTTTGACACTTTCTTGCCGCGCAATTGATTCTAACGCCATCAAAATGAGTTTACCCAGCCCTTTTCCTTGCATTGCTGGATTCACCGCTAAAAAACGAATCGCGCCTTCGTTATCGGCATTAATATAAAGCCGACCAATGGCTAAGATACGATTTTTATCATCAACAACCATTTGATGGTAAGCGGTAAGATCATAACCATCTTTTTCAGAACCAAATGGTTGATTAAAGGGTTTACGTAACATCTCCCAGCGGAACTGGTAATAAGCATCAAATTCCGCTTCATCTTTCGGTGCACGCAGATGGTACATAGTCTCCCCCTTAATAGTAGAATTAGACTTGCAACCAGAAAGTCACAGGACCGTCATTGGTCAGGCTGACTTGCATATCCGCGGCAAATTGCCCTGTTTCAGTGATCACACCTTGTTGGCGACTTTGCTCAACAAAATATTCATATAATTGTTCAGCCCGCGTAGGTTCAGCTCCCCCAGAAAAACTAGGTCTCATTCCTTTTTTAGTATCAGCTGCCAATGTAAATTGAGAGACAACTAATAAGCTCCCACCCGCTTGTTGAACATTCAGGTTCATTTTTCCCTGTTCATCACTAAAAATCCGATAGCCAAGTACTTTTTCACACAACCGTTTTGCTTTTTGTTCATCATCATCTTTTTCAACACCGAGCAAAACAAGTAACCCAGAATCAATTTGACCAACCACCTGCTCATCAACAACCACTGCTGCATGAGCGACTCTCTGTATTAATGCAATCATGATAACTCGACAAAAATATGGAGTAACAGTTTAGGTTACTCCATGGTGATAATTCATCAATTATTCGACTTCAGCACTGAAGTCATAAGTGCGGAAATATTCAGGTACCGTGTCTTTATTCACGACATGGACACCTTTAATACCTAATGCTTCGGCAGCCTTAATATTGTCCTCGACATCATCAAAGAAGATAGCATCAGCTGCATCAAACCCTTCAGATTCAAGAACATATTGGTAAATAGCTGGATCAGGTTTGCGCATCCCCAGGTCTTGAGATAAGTATAAAAAGTCTGAGGAAGCTGCAATTTCAGGATAATGTTCAGGCCAGTAATCAAGGTGTAGGCGGTTAGTGTTAGATAAAACAACCACACGATGCCCCTGTTCACGAAGGCGTTCCATGATATCAATCACTTCTGGTCTTACTGACATAAATATCGCATGCCAGCCTTCCGCGAATTCTTCAAAACTGAGTGTAATGCCAAGTTCTTCACATAACATTTCTGCAAATTCGATATCTGAGATTTTGCCACATTCATGTTGTTGGAAGATATTCCCAAAAGTAAACCGCGACTTGATTTGCTCAGACGGTATTCCACTGAGTTCTGACCATTTATCAAATACACGATTAAAGTCGATATCAATAATCACATTACCCATATCGAAGATATACAGCATACCGTTTCCTCGTTGTTATTAACTAAATTCACTTTAATCATTATTCATACAACTGAACAGCCCTAATTACAGATTATTTTTTGTTTTTTATGAATACACGTGACCATCATCTCTATCGTGACAGTAGATACGGAATAATCTCGCCAAATGTTCACCTGCTGGCGATAACGTATGATCCCGACGTCGTACAAGAGCAAAAGTCGCATAAGGAAGCTTTTCAGCGAGATCGAGCGCAATGAATTGTTGTTCAAATAGAGGGTCATCAATAGTATCGATAGACACTATCGTCAAGAAATCACTCTGCGCCACTAAACTCATACAACCGATCAAGGTTTCACACGTCACACTAAAGCTCATCGGTTTATCCATCCTAGAGAACACCTCAGACAGTTGCTTATAGTAAGTGCCTTTCGGTGTTGGCATCGTCCAATCACAGTGGGTGAGCTGTTCTAATGAGGTAGCATGCTTCATTGGGTGATCTTTACGCATGATCACCTTGTATTCCTTGCTCATTAAACGTTCAAAATTGAATTCCGCATCTAGGCTACCGGGATAATACGTATTTACAGTGAAATCGAGCTCACCTTGGCGTAACTGAGGTAACATCGTCAAGAGTTGTCCTTCCATAATCCGAATTTTGATATTTGGAAAGTCACGATGGAATTGAATAATCACTTTTGGCATCACTGAACGCGCAATACTGCCTGCAACCCCAATATTAATCGTGCCGCTGGATAAGCCTATACGCTGCTGTATCTCTTCTTGCCCGACACGTAACTCTTCAAGAATGATACTGGCACGACGCAAAAAACTTTCTCCACTTTCCGTCAGATAGATCCCTTGATTACTGCGAATAAACAATTTTGCGCCTAAAGAAGCCTCTAATTCACGAATAGACTTCGTTAATGCGGGCTGAGAAAGCTGTAAAAAGCGACTAGCCGCTCTAATACTGCCATGGCGACTTACCTCGACAAACGCTCTCAACTGATTCAGTTTTATTGGCAAAGCCATATGAATTCCCTGATAACCATTAGTTATATAGGCAAAGATAATTGTATCTTTTTTACCCTATTTTGATTGTGTACAGTCAATGCATGACGATAACAAATAATTAACATCAATACTTATTAACTATTTTTATTTATTAAAATAAAGAAACACAACATATTAAATTATTTTGAAATTATTAAATAAAATTTAATTTCACTAAAATCAAATCGTACTGGGTATTTATACCGAGCCATTCTATTTTATCGTGATAACTAAAAGAGATAACAATTATGGAGATTTCTTTAAATAACGCCATTGAGTCCATCACACATCAACTACAACTTTGGCGCCGTGACTTCCATCAATATGCAGAATCAGGTTGGTTTGAATTTCGGACCGCAACACGAGTCGCAGATGAACTCGCTCGCCTTGGCTATCAGCTACAACTCGGAAAAGACGTTATCAAAGCGGAAGATCGTATGGGGTTGCCGACACCAGAACAGTTTGCCGAACAAGAAAAACGCGCTATTGAGCAAGGTGCGTTAACAGAATGGCTTCCCCATTTTTCTGGCGGATTTACCGGTATCGTTGCCACATTAGATACCGGTAAACCAGGACCGACACTCGCCTTTCGTGTCGACATGGATGCATTAGACCTTAATGAGGATCTCACCGCACAACACCGCCCTCATGCAGAAGGCTTTGCTTCTTGTAATTCACACATGATGCACGCCTGTGGTCATGATGGACATACCGCTATTGGCCTTGGTTTAGCTCATATATTGAAGCAGTTTCAATCACAGCTAACAGGTCGAATTAAACTGATTTTCCAACCGGCTGAGGAAGGAACTCGCGGAGCAAAATCAATGGCAACCGCGGGTGTGGTCGATGATGTGGATTTTTTTGTCGCAATACATATCGGTACAGGTGTTCCGAAAGGGGAACTCGTGTGCGGTAGCAAAAGTTTTCTCGCTACGACTAAATTTGATGTCACATTTCATGGTAAAGCAGCCCATTCGGGAGCAAGGCCCGAAGAAGGTAAAAACGCATTAGTGGCTGCGGCTCAAGCGACACTTGGCCTATACGCTATCCCTCGTCACAGTGAAGGTAGCTCTCGTATTAATGTTGGCGTACTGAATGCAGGTATCGGACGTAATGTGATTGCCGATCACGCCTTAATGAAAGTCGAGACACGCGGCGAAACGAATGAAATCAACGAATTTATGTATCAAAAAGCACTTAATGTCATCGAAGGTGCAGCAAAAATGCAAGATGTTGATTTCAAAATCAACTTAATGGGAGCGGCACAAAGTAGTCACCCTAGCCCTGAATGGGTCGATTTTATTATGGGTCTTGCACAGAACAAAATCCCTGAGCTGACCTCCGTCATCAAAGATAAACCTCAAGCTGCGGGTTCAGAAGATGCGACCTATTTTATGGAGCGTACAAAAGCGCAAGGTGGACAAGCAACCTATATGATTTTCGGTACTGAATTAAGCGCGGGTCACCACAACGAGCGCTTTGATTTTGATGAAGATGTCATGCCTGTTGCCGTCAAAACCTTAGCGACCATCGCGCTTTCGCTACCTGAATTTGGAGGCAAAACTCATGAGTAAGACATTCACATCCTTTATTAATAATTATATTGAGCAAAATCGTACTCGTTTTACCCAGTTAAGCGATGCGATTTGGGACCACCCTGAAACGCGGTTTGAAGAGACCTTTTCTGCTAATCTTCTTGCCGATGCGCTGGAGCAAGAGGGCTTTCAGGTTGAAAGAGGGGTTGGTGATATAGAAACCGCGTTCATCGCCAGTTTTGGCTCAGGTACCCCTGTTATTGCTTTACTCGGTGAATACGATGCACTTGCAGGTTTAAGTCAGCATTCGGCTTGTAGTCAACCTAATCCTGTTATTGAAAATGGTAACGGCCACGGTTGTGGGCATAATTTACTTGGCACTGCCGCCTTATCCTCAGCCTTTGCTGTAAAAGCGTGGCTCGAAGAAAACCAGTTGTCAGGCACCGTACGTTTCTATGGCTGCCCTGGAGAAGAAGGCGGTTCTGGTAAAACTTTCATGGTAAGAGAAGGCCTCTTTGATGATGTAGATGCTGCTGTCACCTGGCATCCTGAATCTTTCAGTGGCGTTTTTAATGTGCAATCACTTGCCAATATCCAGACAGCGTTCCGTTTCAAAGGTATTGCAGCACATGCGGCAAACTCACCTCATTTAGGACGTAGTGCGCTGGATGCCGTCAGTTTAATGAATGTGGGTGTTCAATTCTTACGTGAGCATGTTATCCAAGAAGCACGTATTCACTATGCAGTGACGAATACAGGGGGCGCCTCCCCAAATGTCGTTCAGGCCGATGCTGAAGTCTTGTACCTTGTACGCGCTCCTCAACTAGACCAAGCTCAAGATATATATCAACGCGTTATTGATATCGCTAAAGGTGCCGCCTTGATGACAGGTACAGAACTCGATATTCGTTTTGATAAAGCATGTTCAAATTATGTACCAAATCGTACGATTGAAAAAGCGATGTACCAACATATTACCACTTACGGCATTCCTGAATATGACTCGCAAGAACGCCAATTTGCCGAGGAGATCCATGCCACACTCACTAAAGATGATTTACGCAATGCCAAATTAAATGCAGCGCGTAGTGGTGGTGAAGAAGCGGTTCATTGGGGTGAACGTCAAGGCAATAAAGCGCTAACAGATGAGGTTTTACCTTATGTTGAATCAAAAGAACTGATGTACGGCTCCACCGATGTGGGCGATGTCAGTTGGGTGACCCCGACCGCACAGTGTTTTAGTCCCTGCTTTGCATTCGGTACGCCTCTACATACATGGCAATTAGTTGCACAAGGCAGAACATCCATTGCGCATAAGGGCATGTTATTAGCAGGAAAAATTATGGCCGCTACTGCCGTCGAACTATTAACGACACCCAGCTTACTTGCTCAAGCAAAAAATGAATTCCAACGTCAGCGTGATGAACAACCTTATCACTGTCCAATTCCATCTGACGTGAAGCCGTCAAAATTGCAGTAACGTGACATTGGCGGGCAAATAACAATCATAACGCCCGCCATCACAATTATAAAAATAACAATAATTGCAAATACATAGGAAAACATCATGAATCAAACTGCAACTTCAATGAATAAAAGTCCAGGTGCTATTTTTCGTTGGATAGAGCGTGTCGGGAATAAAATACCTAATCCTTTTATTCTCTTCGTCTATCTTCTCGCGATCCTAATGGTTGCTACTGCAATACTGTCTTGGTTCGATTTATCAGTCAAAAATCCCGCTAACGGTGAACTGGTTTCGGTTAAGAATTTATTGAGCGTTGAAGGCATTCAATGGATATTGCCTAATATCGTCAAAAACTTTAGTAGCTTCGCGCCTCTTGGGGCAATTCTCGCATTAGTTATCGGGGCGGGTCTCGCTGAGAAAGTAGGTTTATTGCAAGCCTTAATGTACAAAATGGCGTCAGGAATTAATAAACGCTATGCCAGTTACATGGTGCTCTTTATCGCGTTTTTTAGCCATATTTCATCAGATGCGGCTCTTGTCGTCATGCCCCCATTAGGCGCATTAATTTTTATTGCGGTAGGGCGTCACCCAGTTGCAGGCTTACTCGCCGCTATTGCCGGCGTAGGCTCGGGATTCACCGCTAACTTACTCATTGTCACCACCGACGTTTTACTTTCAGGCATTAGTACTGAGGCGGCAATGATCATTGACCCTAACTTACATGTTAGTGTGATTGATAACTGGTATTTTATGGCGACTTCCGTGATTGTCTTAACGATTGCTGGCGCATTACTCACGGACAAATTTATTGAGCCTAGGCTACCAAAATGGGAAGGAACCTCTAATGACCGCTTAGAAAAACTGACACCATTACAAAATCGTGGGTTATTAATGAGCGGACTTTCAGCACTCATCTTTATCGCTATTGTTGCGTTAATGGTTGTGCCGGAAGGCGCCCCGCTTCGTGACCCTCAAACTGGCTCGGTTATTCCATCTCCTTTCATTAAAGGCATTGTTCCTGTCATTATTATTTTCTTCTTTGTGGTATCTATTACTTATGGTATTTCGACAAAGCAGATTAAAAAACCAAACGATATCCCTGATTTATTAGTTGATCCAATGAAAAGCATGGCAGGCTTTATTGTTATGGTTTTCCCACTTTCCCAGTTTGTTGCTTTTTTCAATTGGAGCAATATGGGGAAATTTATGGCAATAGGTTTAACTGACTTACTTGAAAATTTAGGGATGACAGGTGTTCCTGCGTTTATTGGCTTGATGTTTTTATCCGCATTTTTATGTATGTTTATTGCGAGTGGCTCGGCGATTTGGTCTATCCTAGCGCCTATCTTTGTGCCCATGTTTGTTTTATTAGGCTTCCACCCAGCTTTTGCCCAAATAGTTTTCCGCATTGCAGATTCTGCCGTATTACCGCTAGCGCCTATGTCCCCTTTCTTGCCACTATTTTTAGGGTTCTTGCAGCGATATTACAAAAATGCCCAACTCGGCACCTATTACACCTTAATTTTGCCTTACCCATTAGTCTTCTTTGGCGTTTGGATATTACTACTCGTAGGTTGGTACTATGCCGGCTTACCAATAGGCCCAGGGGTTTATCCTCTACTCCATCCTTAACGCATCTGCCTATACGGATAAAAAAGGCGCCTTTTGGGCGCCTTCTTCATGATAGCTATCTCGCTAACGATAATTAGTCATCTTTTGAACGATTTGCACGGCGGCGATCGTTTTCAGTCAAGTGACGCTTACGTAGGCGAATAGACTGTGGAGTGACCTCAACTAACTCGTCATCATCAATAAACTCAAGCGCTTGTTCCAGAGTCATTTTGATTGGTGGCGACAGCGTTGTGGCTTCGTCAGTACCCGATGCACGCATGTTAGTCAATTTCTTACCTGTTAAGCAGTTAACAGTCAGGTCATTTGAACGTGAGTGAATACCAATGATTTGGCCTTCATACACTTCTGCACCGTGACCTAAGAACAGCTTACCGCGGTCTTGCAGGCTGTACAGTGCATAAGCAACCGCTTTACCTTGACCGTTTGAAATCAATACGCCATTTTGGCGGCCGCCGATTTCACCCGGACGAACATCATCATAGTGGCTGAATGTTGAATACAGTAAGCCAGTACCCGATGTCATCGTCATGAACTCAGTACGGAAGCCAATCAGGCCACGGCTAGGAATGATGTAGTCAAGACGTACACGACCTTTACCATCTGGCATCATATCGCGTAGGTCACCTTTACGTTCACCCAACGCCTTCATGACATCACCTTGGTGTTGTTCTTCAACATCTAAGGTCACTTGTTCAAATGGCTCTTGTTTACGACCATCAACTTCACGGAAGATAACTTTTGGACGAGAAACCGCCAATTCGAAACCTTCACGACGCATATTTTCGATCAGAACAGATAAGTGCAACTCACCACGACCAGAAACACGGAATGCGTCTGGATCTTGGGTTTCTTCAACACGCAACGCCACGTTATGAACGAGTTCTTTATTCAAGCGGTCAAGAATCTGACGAGATGTCACAAACTTACCTTCACGACCACAGAATGGTGAGGTGTTAACACAATAGAACATGCTAACTGTTGGCTCATCTACCGCTAATGCAGGCAGCGCTTCCACATTCCCCACGTTACAAATCGTGTCGGAGATATTAAGTTCACCTAACCCCGTCAGCGCAACGATGTCACCGGCTTCAGCTTGTTGAGAGTCAATACGCTCTAAACCTAAGTGAGTCAGTACCTTACCAATTTTACCATTGCGAGTGTTACCTTCGCTGTCGATCACCGTCACTTGCTGGTTTGGTTTCACTGTACCACGCTTGATACGACCAATACCGATAACACCTAAGTAGCTGTTGTAATCTAGCTGTGATACTTGCATCTGGAAAGGGCCTTCCAGATCAACTTTTGGTGGCTCAACGTATTTTACGATAGCTTCGTAAAGTGGGGTCATGTCTTCAGCCATATCAGTATGGTCAAGACCCGCAATACCGTTTATTGCAGATGCATAAACAATAGGGAAATCAAGCTGTTCATCCGTTGCACCTAAGTTAACGAATAAATCAAATACTTGGTCAACTACCCAATCAGGACGTGAGCCTGGGCGGTCAACTTTATTGATAACAACAATGGGTTTTAAGCCATTATCAAACGCTTTTTGGGTAACGAAACGCGTTTGAGGCATAGGACCATCAGTCGCATCAACCACCAGCAGAACGCTGTCAACCATTGACATAACACGTTCAACTTCACCACCGAAGTCGGCGTGGCCTGGGGTATCTACGATGTTAATGCGATAGTCATTCCATTTGATCGCGGTGTTTTTAGCAAGGATGGTGATACCGCGCTCTTTCTCCAAGTCATTGGAGTCCATAACACGCTCATCTACAGTTTCACGTTCACCGAACGTGCCTGATTGCTGTAGTAATTTACCAACCAGTGTTGTCTTGCCATGGTCAACGTGAGCGATGATGGCGATATTTCTTAAGTTTTGAATTGACAAGGATTTTTACCGTTTAATTGACAGGAAAGGAATATGCTTTATTGCGCCTAAATCGATATAGGAAGCATACTTTCTACGTTAATTTGCTGTTATTTTACACGTTTTTCCGCACAAGTGGAATAAATGTGAAACCCATCACTGTATAAAAAGTTTTTAACTAAAAAACATTCAGTTGCGTAACAATCGCGGAATATATCAGAAAATAACCCGTATCAGTACTGAAAAACCACAAAGTAGCAGAGTAATACACTTTGTACCATTAATTATCCGCCTAAAAAAAGAATAAAAAATAGATTTTTTTGCACAATATCTAGTTTTCGACCCTTTTAATGTGATTTAGATATATCTAAATTGACTAATTAGATATATCTATTTATATTTAACTCAAGCTAATTCGATATATCTAATTAAGGAGGATTATATGCGAATTCATACCTGCCGTCATGTTTATCATTCACGCCATGAAGACGGCCATGGACATCAATGTTGCCACGGCGAAGATCATGGTCATGGTGAAGGTCGTCATTGTCATGGTAAGGGCCGTAGACATGGCGAAGGTCGTCATAAAGGTCGTGGACGTGGATTACGTCGTTTATTCGACCATGGTGATTTGCACATTATGGTGCTGTCATTAGTTGCCAAAAAACCAAGCTATGGCTATGAAATTATTAAAGATATTCAAGAAGCGTCCAGTGGTTTATATGTACCAAGCCCTGGGGTCGTTTACCCAACGCTAACGTTACTTGAAGAGCAAGGTTTTCTTGAATCAGAAATAATTGAACGTAATCGTAAAAGCTTCAAAATTACCGCGGAAGGTGCCGAACATTTAAAAGCGAATCAAGAGATTGAGGCCACTATTTTCCGTAAATTAACCAAAGCTCGCGACATGCAGCACGGCGGTAATTTATCCGAAGAAATCGAAATGGCGGTTCACCGTTTCAAAGCATTATTGCGCCATAAAATGGTGCTAAAGCAACTGAATGAAACCCAAACACGCCAAATCGCACAGATCATTAATGATGCAGTACAGCAAATTGAGCAAGTAAACACATTACTGACTGACAATATCGATGAATAATGTTGTTATTTAGCCATTTTTATAAAATGAACAGCCTTGGGCTTAGACGTCAAGCACAAGGCTAAATAGCCAATCAATCGACTTTATTACGTCAATTTAAATCCCATCCTAGTCAAATTGCACTACATCTGTGCAATCAAAAAGTAAATTGCACCATATCAGTGCAATTACTGCTGTTTATTTCCTTATCCGTTTGTCATAACGTTGTAATATGCCGTATTTAGGCTATTTTAAAAGTTGGCACGTTTTTCGCTTATATTTTTATGTAAGAAGTGACACCTTGATTAACTGACGCTGAAAAGCCAGAAATAATGGCAAAAAATAATCCAACTGCCTGTGATTATTTTGCAAAACCGACCTGACCAGGAGAGCCGACGATGTCCTCAGAACACGTTTTATCGCTGATAGAAGAGCACAAAATAAAATTTATCGATTTGCGTTTTACTGATACCAAAGGTAAAGAGCAGCACATCACCATCCCTGCTCATCAAGTCAACGAAGACTTCTTTGAAGAAGGCAAAATGTTTGACGGTTCATCGATTGGTGGCTGGAAAGGCATTAACGAATCTGACATGGTGCTCATGCCAGATCCATCAACTGCAATGCTTGACCCATTTTTTGCGGATCCAACATTGATCATTCGTTGCGATATCCTTGAGCCAGGTACCATGCAAGGTTACGACCGTGACCCTCGTTCTATCTCTCAACGCGCGGAAGATTTTTTACGTTCTAGTGGGATCGCGGATACCGTATTATTTGGGCCAGAACCTGAATTCTTCATCTTTGATGACATCCGTTTTGGTAATAGCATGCACAGCAGCTACTATCATATCGATGATATTGAAGCGGCATGGAATACCGGCACTAAATATGAAGGTGGTAACAAAGGTCATCGTCCAGGCGTAAAAGGCGGCTATTTCCCTGTTCCGCCTGTCGATTCTTCACAGGACTTGCGTTCTGCAATGTGCACCACAATGGAAGAAATGGGCTTAGTGGTTGAAGCGCATCACCATGAAGTCGCTACTGCTGGACAAAACGAAGTGGCATGTCGCTTTAATACAATGACGAAAAAAGCGGATGAAACTCAGATTTATAAATATGTCGTGCATAACGTCGCACATGCTTATGGTAAAACAGCGACCTTTATGCCAAAACCTTTAGTTGGCGATAACGGTTCAGGTATGCACTGTCATATGTCACTGTCAAAAGATGGTATCAACCTATTTGCAGGCGATAAGTACGGCGGGTTATCTGAAATGGCGCTTTACTACATTGGCGGTATTATCAAACACGCTCGTGCGTTGAATGCCTTCACTAACCCAACAACCAACTCCTATAAACGTTTGGTTCCAGGGTTTGAAGCACCCGTTATGTTGGCTTACTCAGCACGTAACCGCTCAGCATCTATCCGTATTCCTGTTGTTGCTAGCACCAAAGCGCGCCGTATTGAAGTTCGTTTCCCAGACCCTGCTGCTAACCCTTATTTGGCGTTTGCTGCCCAGCTAATGGCGGGTCTTGATGGCATCATCAACAAGATCCACCCAGGTGATGCTATGGATAAAAACTTGTATGACTTGCCACCAGAAGAAGCGAAAGAGATCCCAACGGTTGCGGGTTCATTAGAAGAAGCGCTGAATGAATTAGATAAAAATCGCGAATTCTTAACGCGTGGTGGTGTCTTCACTAATGACGCTATCGACGCCTACATTGAATTACTGCGTAACGATATTCAACGTGTCCGCATGACGCCGCATCCACTAGAATTTGAAATGTACTACAGTGTGTAACACGCCGTTCCACTGCTAGTCTTTGTTGCCGTGAAACATTTGCCCCATCTTTGATGGGGCCTTTTCTCTGACTTTTTAGTAATAGATAAATTGACGGCATTGTTATTCAAGTTGCAGCTTTGTTGGGTAAATCAAGTATAATGCACCAAAATAGTGCAGGAGCAGAATTACATGAAAGCCGAACATTTGCCAGCACCAGAACACATCCTCAACTCACTGTTAAACAGCGTCTTAATTGTCGATTATGACCTTGTGATTCATTATGCTAATCACGCGGCTTTGCAAATACTTGCGCAAAGTCAACGCAAGATATATGGCACACCATTACCTGTTCTTTGTAGTTATTGCTCTTTAAATGACGAGTTAATGTTAAACAGCTTAAAAGAAGGCCACAGTTTTACCGATAACGAGGTCACGCTGGTGTTTAATAATCACTCCCATGTGATGGCGTTAAGCGCACAGCCTTTTTCTAGCCAATTTATTTTATTAGAGCTTTATCAATTAGACAGTCAACGTCGGCTAAGCCAAGAACAAGTACAAAATGCCCAACAATTAGCAGCAAGAGAGCTCATCAGAGGGCTTGCTCACGAGATCAAAAACCCCTTAGGCGGCCTAAGAGGAGCGGCTCAGTTGCTCTCTAAAGCCTTGCCGGATCCACAATTAAACGAATATACACAAGTCATTATTGAGCAAGCAGATCGGCTAAGAGCCTTGGTTGACCGGTTACTAGGCCCACAATACCCCGGTCCTAAAACACAACAAAGCATTCATCATAGCGCTGAAAATATCGTCCGATTGGTGTCGTTAGAAAAACCAGACAACATCACATTAGTCCGCGATTATGATCCAAGCTTGCCTGACCTTGAATACTATCCTGACCAAATTGAGCAGGTTCTGCTAAATATTATTCGTAATGCGTTACAAGCGCTTTCTGAGACAGGTGGTACGATTACATTACGAACTCGCACCGCATTTCAAGTGATGTTGCAAGGTGAACGTTATCGCTTAGCGGCACGTATCGATATCGAAGATAATGGCCCAGGCATTCCATTAGCTATACAAGACACCTTATTTTACCCCATGGTAAGTGGTCGCTTAGGTGGCACGGGATTAGGTCTATCCATCGTTCATAGTTTAGTTGACCAACATGCAGGAAAAATTGAATTTACCAGTTGGCCCGGTCATACCGAGTTTTCTATTTATCTACCAATTAAAAAATAGGAGATAACAATGCAACAGGGAAAAATCTGGGTTGTTGATGATGACAGTTCTATTCGTTGGGTACTTGAGCGTGCATTAAATAGTGCCTCTTTTCATTGCACCTGTTTTGATAGCGCAGATAGCGTCCTCGCGGCGCTAACACATGACCAACCTGATGTTTTGTTATCGGATATTCGTATGCCTGGTGTGGATGGCTTAGCCCTTCTCACTCAGCTAAAACAGTCACACCCATTATTACCCATTATTATTATGACAGCGCACTCTGACCTTGATGCCGCGGTGAATGCATACCAATCGGGCGCTTTTGATTATCTACCTAAGCCTTTTGACATTGATGAAACCGTTGCGTTGGTTGAACGCGCCTTAAATCATAGTCGTGAACAAAATCATGTCGAACGTGACCCCAAACAAAAAATGGAAAGCGTCTCTTCAACCATGATAGGTGAGGCTCCTGCTATGCAAGAGGTCTACCGTATTATCGGTCGTCTCTCTCGCTCATCAATTAGTGTGCTAATTAATGGTGAATCAGGAACAGGTAAAGAATTAGTGGCTCATGCGCTACACCAACATAGCCCTAGAGCCAACGGGCCTTTTATTGCACTAAATATGGCGGCCATCCCTAAAGACCTGATTGAATCTGAACTTTTTGGTCACGAAAAGGGGGCATTCACCGGTGCCACACAAGTTAGGCAAGGTCGTTTCGAACAAGCAAATGGCGGTTCTCTATTCTTGGATGAGATTGGTGATATGCCACTCGATATCCAAACGCGGCTACTGAGGGTACTTGCGGAGGGGCAATTTTATCGTATAGGTGGCTATACTCCTGTAAAAGTGGATGTCCGTATTATTGCTGCGACTCACCAAGATCTTGAGAAAAGGGTTAAAGAAGGGTTGTTCCGTGATGATTTATTCCATCGCTTAAATGTCATTCGTGTGCAACTCCCACCATTACGAGAAAGAATCGAGGACATTCCCCGCCTTGCATACTATTTCTTGCAAAATACCGCCAAAGAGCTTGGGGTTGATAGCAAATTGCTGCATCCAGAGAGTGAACGTCTTTTACAACACTATCATTGGCCCGGTAATGTCAGGCAATTGGAAAACGTGTGTCGCTGGCTCACCGTGATGGCGGCAAGCCAAGAAATTTTGCCACAAGACTTACCTGAAGATTTACTCGGTCACCAGCAGCAAAATGATGCATCCACTGAATCCACGACACGCCATTATGTCGCAAGCAATAATACAGCATGGTTTGAATTACTTGAGCAATGGACTCAAGACGCTCTCGCGGAAGGGAAAGAAAACTTGCTTGCACAAACAGTACCGTTAATGGAATACACCATGCTGAGCTGTGCACTTAAGCATACTCATGGACATAAACAAGAGGCTGCTCGTTTACTTGGATGGGGTCGCAATACATTAACTCGAAAATTAAAAGAGCTAGGCATCGAGTAACCCTTTATCACGATTTAACTTCAGTCAGTAACCAATTTTGAAAAATCACCATTGCTGGGGTTATTGGGCGAGATTTTAAACGGCTCAGCCAATATCCCCCGAGTGTTACACTGAGATCAAATGGTTGAACTAAGGTTCCCGCGCTTAATTCATGCTCAAACATGCAACTTGGTGCAAGGGCTACGCTGTCGGTCAGCAATGCTGCTTCAACCATTAAGCGCGAGGAATCAAATATGGGTCCTTTGACACGCCACGGCTCAAGTCCCGCTACAATCTGCCATTTTTCCCATTCATCTTTACGATAAGAACGCATTAAACGGTGCTCTTTTAGGTCCAAAGGATGGGTCAATTTATGGGCTATTTTTTCAGAACAAAGCACAGTATGGGCGGCCGGAAATAACGGCGTATTTTCAGCTAATGGCCATAGCCCCTCACCGAAACGAATAGCGAAATCAACACCTTCTGCGGCTAAATTGACCACGTTATTATGGGTCATAATACGCAAATCAATATAAGGGTATAACTCAGTAAAAGCAGGTAAACGGGGTAACAACCAGCCTACAGCAAAAGTTCCTACGACTGATACACTCAGTACTTCGTGATAATGACCATCCTCAAACTGTTGCAATAATGACTCTATTTGGTCAAAAGAGCGACTCAAAACAGGAAGTAAAGCAAGCCCCTCATCGGTTAATGCCAGCCCTCTAGGTAAACGAACAAATAACTCTAATCCAAGTTGCTCTTCCAGTAGGCGAACCTGCTGGCTTACCGCCGCTTGCGTGACATTCAGTTCCAAACCTGCTCGCGTAAAGCTTAAATGTCTGGCAGAAGCTTCGAATGCCCTCAACGCATTTAGAGGAAGGCGATGACGATAATTTCCTGACATAAGTTTTTCTTTTGCCTCATCGAATTTTATATCGTTTTAAATCAGAGTTGGAAATAGGCATACTTTCTACCAATCACCAGTACATGCAGAATTCATCGACTCTACAACAAATTTGATGTTGAAGGATTAGCATACCTGAATTTTGTCAGTAACAACGAAAACTTTTACTTTAACGGATAACTCTATGAAAAATATTTTTCGTCAGGGACGGCTTTTTGTCGCTTTGAGTTTAGCCTTTACTTCACTTTCAGCGTCAGCGATGACACAACAAGCGGTTGATGACATTATCAAACCGCTGATGAAGCAAGAAAATATTCCGGGGATGTCTATTGCTATTTCTGTGGATGGACAGCAAAGAATTTACCACTATGGTGTACAGTCAAAGCAGACCCAACGACCTGTTTCGGATAGAACATTGTATGAAATCGGGTCATTATCAAAAACTTTCACAGCAACGCTTGCCGCTTATGCGCAAACACAAGGTAAGTTAGATTTCAGCCAACCTGTCAGCCATTACTTACCTGAGCTAACAGGCAGTGCTTTTGATAATGTTAGCGTGATGAATTTAGCGACCCATACGTCAGGTCTATCGTTATTTGTGCCAAATGGTGTCACTACTGACAAGCAACTGATCGAGTACTATCAAAAGTGGCTTCCTGAGCACAACGTTGGGCAATATCGTGCTTATTCAAACCTTGGCGTTGGGTTGCTCGGCATCGTAACAGCCAAACAACTTGATATGCCATTTTCTCAAGCGATGGAAAAATTGATGCTTCCTTCACTTGGATTAAAACATACTTATATTCATGTTCCTAAAAACCAAGAAAAATATTATGCACAAGGGTATAACAAGCAAGATCAACCCGTTCGAGTTACCCCTGAAATCCTTGATGCTGAAGCCTATGGCTTAAAATCAAATGCTAAAGATTTGATCCGTTATTTAGAGATCAATATGCAGACCATTAAAGTGGCTAAACCTTGGCAAGAGGCGGTTGAAAATACGCATACAGGCGTTTATCTCACAGATTCTTTTGTACAAGATATGATGTGGGAAAGCTATCCATGGCCAGTTTCTTTGGCGCAATTGCTTCAGGGTAATCGTGATGATATGGCACTAAAGCCGCAAAAAGTTGAGTTGATCAAACCCGCTATGGCGCCAGAAATACGTGCTTATTATAACAAAACGGGTTCAACGAATGGCTTCGCCACATACGCTGTATTTATTCCAGAAGAAAAAATTGCCATTGTGATGTTATCCAATAAATGGATACCTATCCCTCAGCGCATTACAGCGACTTATCAACTATTAGAAAAGATCGCTCGTTAAAAGACAATGGCTCCGTCATAACACGGAGCCACAATCGGTTATATCACTCGAGAAAATTGACGTTGACGCATTTGATTGCGTAAATAAACATCGAAACACATACAAATATTTCGAATCAACAAACGGCCTTGAGGGGATACCTTAATTGCTGTATTTGTTATTTCAACTAACCCATCTTCCGCCATCGGTTTTAACAAGGCTAAGTCTTCCGAGAAATATTCTTTAAAGTTAATGGGATAAAGAGATTCAATTTGTGCATATTGAAGCTGAAAATTACAAATTAGCGTCTTAATCACATCTCGACGCAAACAATCGTCATCGGTTAATACTAAACCACGCCACAACGCATGACCTTGCTCTTCAACCTGCGCATAATAAGTTTTTAAATCTTTTTGGTTCTGAGCGTAGCTATCCCCAAGCATGCTGATAGCAGACACGCCTAAACCTAATAAATCACAGTCCCCTTGCGTGGTGTAACCTTGGAAATTACGGTGTAAAACGCCTTCGCGCTGTGCTATCGCTAACTCATCTTGTGGTTTCGCAAAGTGGTCCATACCAATAAACTGATAGCCTTGTGACGTTAATGTCGCGATCGTTTCTTGCAAGATATCGAGTTTTTGCTCTGCGCTCGGTAAATCGTCATCTTTAATTTTACGCTGTGCAGCAAAGAGGTTTGGTAGATGCGCATAATTGAATACGCTCAGGCGGTCAGGCGACAACTCAATCACTTTTTGCAGAGTGAAAGCAAAGCTTTCTGGTGTCTGTTTGGGTAACCCATAAATAAGGTCAATACTCGTTGATGTAAACCCCGTTTCTTTTGCTCGATTAATCAACGCAAAAATGAAATCCTCATCCTGCTCGCGGTTCACCAAGACCTGAACTTCTTTATTAAAATCTTGCACGCCCATACTTAGGCGATTAAATCCTTCACTCCGCAAGTGATCGATCATGTCGAGTTCAATTTCACGCGGATCAACTTCAATCGACATTTCAACATCGTTTGAGAAATGAAAATGTTTTTTTAATAGTGCGACAAGATGGCTCACTTGAGCTTTATCGAGATAAGTTGGAGTTCCTCCCCCCCAATGCATTTGCGTCACAGTGCGATTTTTTAATAGTGCGGCACGCTGAATAATTTCTTTTTCAATAACTTGTAAATATTCATCTGCTTTATGCTTTTGCCGTGTCACTAGCTTATTACAGCCACAAAAATAACAGAGCTTATGGCAGAATGGGATGTGAACATAGAGCGATAATGGATTTTCAGGATAGCGTTGCGTTGCCGCCACGAATGCACGTTCATCATACGACTGATTAAACTCTAAGGCCGTCGGGTATGACGTATAGCGGGGTCCTGAATAATTATATTTTTGGATAAGAGAAAGATCCCAAACGATATTTTGCTCTGACATTAACATTCCTTAATTGGCCGAATGCCGGTTTACAGGCCACATCTTATGTTTTTTTATTGGCTAACTTATATACACGACATAATAACATAAAAGAAATTATAACTTGTGATTGGGCGGTGAGAGTTGATGCAACACCAAAAGTGATACAGTTTGAATGAAATTTGTTCAATACTCCCCCCAGCAAGCAGGGGGAGTGAAAAAGACGCTTATTTACTTTTCAAGATGCGCATAATGTCATCCAGTTTTTCTTCATCTTCCTCTTCTTCTTCATCAGTGAGTTCGATACCCAGAATAGACATCAACTCATCAATACGGTCTAAACAAGTATCAATGTATTTTTGCTCTTCCGTGGTGACCGTTTCACCCTCTTCTAAACGCGCTAATAAGCTATCTAAACGATCGTCCTGCTCCAGCATTTCTAGCTCTTGCTCGGGTGATAATTTCACTTTTGCGACAGGCTCTTTTACTGGCGTCGTACGTGTGGAAACGGCATTTGCATCAACCACCAATGGGACTGGTTTTTTGCTACCAAGGCGTGGGTCAAGGCTGTCGTTTTGCTTGCCAGACTGACTATTAGACGATTTTTCTTGATAGCGAGCCCCCGATTTATTGCCACGATGCTTTTTCTGGCGCTTACGCTCACGCCCTTCTGCATTGAGCTCTTCTTTTGTTTTGCGATACTTTTTCTTCGTTTTGCTAGCAGTTTTACTTGCCAGTTTTTTTGGTGAATTCATGGTCTGATACCTTGATAAGTCAGTTTCTGCTGCGGAATCTAGCAGAATCCCTCAAGCTGTGAAAGCATTTGCGCAGCAATTAAAACGGTTTTTTTGTATTTTGCATGGCAGCTTTGTTGATTATAGCTCGAATTGGCTGTCATAGAGAGGAGTTGATAAACAAAACGGCTCCGACGATTGGAGCCGTTTGATAGGAAAGAAGATTAAGCGTCAACTAAAACCATTTTTAAAATAAATAAAACGGAAACTAAAATGACGCATGGCCCCAACTCGCGCCAGCGGCCGGTACCCACTTTCATTGCGCAATAAGCGATAAAGCCTAACGCGATCCCTTCCGTGATCGAAAAACTAAAGGGCATCATCACCGCAGTAATAAATGCAGGAACTGATTCCGTTAAGTCATCCCATTTCACACGCGTTAAACTTGATGTCATCAACACCCCAACGTAGATCAGCGCGCCAGCTGTCGCATAAGCAGGAACCATACCCGCTAGTGGTGAGATAAACATGGTCAATAGGAATAACACACCAACCACAATGGCAGTTAACCCTGTACGTCCGCCAACCGACACGCCAGAAGAGCTTTCAATATAAGCAGTAACGGAGGAGGTTCCCATCGCCGAACCCGCGACAGAACTGAGGCTGTCGACATAGAGCGCCTGCTTCATGCGAGGGAAAGTTCCACGCGCATCCGTGATCCCAGCTTTATCTGTCACACCAATCATGGTGCCCGAAGAGTCAAATAAGTTAACTAACATAAAAGCAAAAATAACGCCTGATAGCGCTAAATCCAAGGATCCCATAATATCAACTTGGCCAACAACGGTCATCACGCTCGGCGGCATAGAGAAGATACCATTGAACTGCACATCCCCTAATGCAAGGCCAATTAAGGTTGTGATCACAATGGAGACCAGCACTGCCGCATGGATATTACGTGCCGCTAGGATCGCAATAATGAAAAAGCCCAAAGCCCCTAACCACACGTTATGTTGGGTGAAATTACCGATAGAGACGAGTGTATCTGGGTTCGCCACAATAATACCCGAGTTCTTCAGCCCCATCATCGCAATGAACAGTCCGATACCACTGGTAATACCAACGCGTAAACTTAATGGAATATTCGCGATGATCCAATAACGAATACGGAATAGGGTCAAAATGAATAAGCCAACGGCTCCCCAAAATACAGCCCCCATCGCCACTTGCCATGAATATCCCATCGCACTGACGACGACAAACGCAAAAAAAGCATTTAGCCCCATCGCTGGAGCTACTGCGATTGGCAGATTTGCCAACAGACCCATAAGAATACTGCCTATCGCCGCGATTAAGCAGGTGGTGACGAAAACAGCTTTAATATCCATCCCAGCGACAGATAAGATTTGAGGGTTAACAAAGACAATGTAGACCATTGTGAGAAAGGTGGTGAAGCCCGCAACGACTTCTGTTTTCGCCGTTGTCCCGTGTTCTTGTAATTTAAACACGCGTTGAAACAGACCCTGTTGTTGTCCAGAGCTAGAAGATTGATTACTCATTAGATATAGCGCCCAAAAAAAGTTTTTTTCGCCCTATCCTACAACAAACAAATCGAGAGTGTTACCGTTAAAATGAAAAAAAGAAAACGTTTGCGTAAATCAAAGATCCATAAATGAGTTAACTTACTGATACAACAAGATGAATTGAAATAGACAGTAGAAAAATAAAATTTGCATAAGCAGTGGCGACCCCATCAGCAATCGCCACCTTGAATTGATTAAGATAACGCGAGTAGTTTTTGTCTACGCCAAAATAGCAAGGCACGCTTTGGCGCAAATGGTTTAGCCCCTTGATGACTATTTAAACGTTTTGCCACGAAGTTCGCGATCATCTCTAACGTTAAGCACATAACAAAATAAATAAAGGCAACAAATAAGAAAATTTCGAGTGGATACACCATTTCACGGTTATTCACTTGTGTCGCCAAAAATGACAATTCCGCGACACCAACAATGTAAGCAAGGGAAGTGTCTTTAATCAAAGCCACCCATTGATTAATAAATGAAGGAACCATCATACGTAATGCTTGCGGTAAGACAATTTGCCATAAAACTTGCCAACGGCTAAAGCCTAATGATAATCCGGCCTGCCATTGCCCTTTCCCGATAGCAAGAATACCTGCTTTTACAGCATGAGCTAAATAGGCAGAGGTGATTAATGCGAGCGCACAAACGACCGAAGCGATGCCCGGTATTTCTGTTCCTAGTACCACAGGTAAGAAGAAATAGGTCCAAAAAATTAGCATAATGACTGGAATAGCACGGAAAAAGCCTAAAATAGCCGCGAATAGGTTCATCCAAAACCCTCGTAACATGGCTAATGCAACACCGCTAAGTGTTCCCAGCACAATCGATGCGGCACCCGCAATTAAGCTGATAATCAGTGTAAGGGCTGCACCTTCTATAGGACCATCAGGAAAAGCGCCAAATAACAAATATTGCCAATTTTGTTCAATCACTGAAAAATCCATCTTATACCCCTTCCACTAAATTTCGTTGCGCTCGCCATTGTCCCCAGCCTTCCATAACCGCAATAATGGCGATATACAGCACTGTTGCGAGGCCAAATGCAGTGAATGTTTGTAATGTTTGGCTTTCCACTTGGCGTGAGACGTAAGAGAGCTCAGCAACACCAATTGCCATGGTTAACGACGAGTTCTTAACAACATTCATGTATTGCCCCAGTAAAGGAGGCATGGCGATTTTCACCGCCTGTGGCAACACAACATGTTTCATGGCTTGCCATCCCGTTAAACCAAGTGCAAAGGCTGCATATTTTTGGCCTTGGCGTACACCACGGATCCCTGAGCGTATTTCTTCAGCAATAAATGGTACCGTATATAATGTTAACCCAACAAAACCCGCTAAGAATTCAAATGAAGGCCAACTCAGCGTGATACCTACCACGTGGATTTCATGCGGTGTATTGAGCCATGCCATCATCTCCGATGATAAAATCTCCCCTGACGCAAAATACCAAAAAAACAGTTGAACCAGTAAAGGTGTATTACGGAAAATGGAAATATACACACTGACCCCCCAACGTAGCGGGGCAATTTGGCTATCCTTTGCCGCGGCAACGACAAAACCTAATAGCGTTGCAGCAATGATGGTACAAACCGAGATCCAAATCGTCAGCAAAAAGCCATAGCCAAACCATTCCAAATACTCAGGAGCCAAAAAATGCTGAGAAAAAAATTCACCGCTAATAAATTTTTCAAACATAACTGCTGCCTTGTATAACTAAGAACCCCGCAATAATGAGCGGGGTTATTTATTCTGAAGTGCTGATTCAATATATTGAATCGATATATCAGATGGTTATCATTATTTTTGTTGTTCAAGAGGAGCGAATTTGAATTCACCGCGAGGTTGCGCTGCCTTAGTATCAGGGCCAAACCAACGGTTATAAATCTGTTCTGCTTTGCCTTCTTTTTCTAATTTCAACAAGGTGTTATTCACATTTTCGATTAAACGCGTTTCACCTTTTACTGCTGCAACCGCTTGATATTCACGAGTGATACTAAACGGAGATATTTCAAAATCAGCCTTCACTTTTTCTGGCAAGTTACCCAGCAGACCGACTAACTTCGCGTCATCTTGCGTTATCGCTTGGACATTACCATTGCGCAAAGCAGCAAATGCTTGTGGCGTGTCATCATAAGAGATCACTTTCGTATTTGGATAACGCTCACGTAAGGTCACTTCCTGTACCGTGCCTTTATCCGCACCAATACGTAATGGGGCAATATCGTCAGGCGTTTTCAAGACCCCTTTGCGAGCAATAAACTTCTGCCCTGTCGCAAAATCCGGAATCGAGAAATCAACCTGCTTAGCGCGTTCGTCGGTAATTGTGAAATTTGCCCCAATGAGATCAACCTTACCTGATGTCAGTAGAGGAATACGGTTAGCTGGGTTAGTTGGACGCAATTCCAATTTCACGCCGAGGTCATCGGCTATCGCTTGCGCGATATCAACATCATAGCCCGCGAGTTTTTTTGTTTGTGGGTCAATAAAGCCAAATGGTGGATTACTGTCAAACACAGAGATACGAATAACACCAGCTTGCTTAATATCATCCAATTTATCTGCATTGGCGACATTGGCCACCAGCGCAAGGCCTGCAAGTAGTGCGGTAGTTAAAACGCGAGCTTTCATTGAACACCTCTGACGGTAAATTTATGTAAATCGACTACCACAAATTATCAAGGAAGGCTTATCTCTTGAAATACTATTAAATGATATATTTATATCAAAAAAGAATATACGAGGAAAAATAGGTCACCAAGCAATGAAGAGAGTCTGTAAAATGATTCACGTTACCTTTAAGGGTTGTTTGATGCGTACAATCGTTATGAGGACCTTTAATGAGGATGAATAAACGGTTTTTTCTAACTAACTCGTCCGTGTTTAATATCATATGAAAATAGCGTGATAACGGGAGTCTTTTAAAAGATCACCAAAAACCTAAAATCTGCATCAAATAAAAACACTCTAAGCATATCGAAATGAACGAAAACAACGCTCAATAACCTCACTCACACGTGTTGACGCTGGCGATAAAAAACAAAACCCCAGTCACACACATAAGTCTGTGACTAGGGTTGGTAATGACAACCAACAATGCGACAACGCAAAGTTTGACCGTTATTTTTTGGTGATCATTTTTTCCAATTGATCGCCACCTACATGACGGAAATCTTGCCCTTTCACATAGTAAAAAATGAATTCGCAAATGTTTTGGCATCGATCTCCGATACGTTCAATCGAACGGGCACAGAACAATGCCGTTAATACACTTGGGATCGTCCTTGGATCTTCCATCATGTACGTCATCAGTTGACGTACTATTCCTTCGTATTCTTGGTCAACTTTTTCATCTTCTCGATAAATCCGAATCGCTTCTTCCAAATCCATTCGCGCAAAAGCATCAAGCACATCATGCAACATTTGTACCGTATGACGCCCTAATGACTCAAGGCTAACCAGCAAAGGTTGATGTTGATGAGAGAATTTTTCTAATGCTGTTTGGCAGATCTTATCGGCAACATCCCCAATTCGTTCGAGTTCAGCGATGGTTTTTGAAATAGCCATAATGAGGCGTAAGTCACTGGCTGTTGGCTGACGCTTAGCAATGATTTTCACGCACTCTTCGTCAATAGCCACTTCCATCATATTCACTTTATGGTCATTTTCGATAACTTCGCGCGCAAGAGCCTCATCCTGATTATGCATGGCAGTGATCGCTTTGGTGAGCTGTTCTTCAACCAGCCCTCCCATTGTCATCAATTCTGTATGGATATGTTCCAATTCAGCATTGAACTGCCCAGAAATATGTTTGTTGTGATTCAGCGTATCCATAATCGGCTCCCTATCAACCGTAACGACCTGTAATATAGTCTTCGGTTTGTTTCTTTTCAGGTGTGGTAAACATCTTGTCTGTGTCATTAAACTCAATCAACTCACCTAAATACATAAAGGCCGTATAATCCGAACAACGTGCAGCCTGTTGCATATTGTGAGTGACAATGACCACGGTATATTCAGATTTGAGTTCGCTGATCAACTCTTCAATACGCCCAGTTGAAATGGGGTCAAGGGCTGAACATGGCTCATCTAATAATAAAACTTCAGGGCGAATAGCGATACCACGAGCGATACACAAGCGCTGTTGCTGACCACCAGAAAGACTATAACCACTTTGATGCAGTTTATCTTTGGTTTCATTCCACAGCGCAGCTTTGGTTAACGCCCACTGAACACGTTCGTCCATCTCAACACGCGATAACTTTTCAAATAAACGGACACCAAAGGCAATGTTGTCATAAATAGACATCGGGAAGGGTGTTGGTTTTTGGAATACCATACCGACTTTGGCACGTAATAACGCGATATCTTGTTTATCAGTCAAAATATTTTGACCGTCTAGCAGAATCTCACCTTCTGCTCGCTGCTCACCGTACAGCTCATACATTTTATTAAAGGTACGCAGCAGCGTTGATTTACCGCAACCGGATGGGCCGATAAATGCGGTGACTTTGTTTTTTTCAATATCTAACGAGATATTTTTTAGTGCGTGGAATTTACCGTAATAAAAGTTAAGGTCACGTACTTGAATTTTACTGTTTGCGATCTGATTTGCATTAATCATGGCAACTTCTCTCTATAAATCTCTATTCAATCCGGGTGTTAGTGTTTTTTCTTAGCAAACACAACGCGTGCGATAATGTTAATTAACAGGACACATAGGGTGATTAATAGAACCCCTGCCCATGCCAGTTGTTGCCATTCCGAGAACGGACTCATCGCAAATTTAAAGATAGTCACAGGCAAGTTAGCAATTGGCTCACTCATATCTGTGCTCCAGAACTGATTCGACAAAGAAGTGAACAGTAATGGTGCGGTTTCACCCGCAATACGAGCAATCGCTAGCAAGATCCCTGTAATAATCCCGGATACAGATGCTTTAAGCGTAATAGATAAAATCATTTTCCATTTTGGCGTACCTAACGCATATGCGGCTTCACGCAAGCTATCCGGCACCAGTTTCAACATATTTTCCGTTGTGCGGATAACAATCGGAATCTGCAACAGTGCTAAAGCGATAACGCCTGCCCAGCCAGAGAAGTGCTGCATTTGTGCAACCACAATGGTATAGACAAACAGACCTACAACAATTGATGGTGCAGATAACAAAATATCATTAATGAAACGCGTTACAGAAGCGAGCCATGATTTACGGCCATACTCTGCCAAATAGATCCCTGCTAAGATACCTAAAGGGGTGCCTATCACCGTTGCCCACAGAATCAACAAGCCACTTCCGACGATGGCGTTAGCGAGGCCACCACCTTCTGTATTCGGTGGCGGAGTCATCTCTGTGAACAAGTTAAGGGACATCCCATCAATCCCTTTGGTCACCGTTGAAAATAAAATCCAAACCAGCCAGAACAGACCAAAGGCCATGGTTAACATTGAAACAAATAAGGCCATTCGGTTAATCTGACGACGCCATGCTTGACGACGGGCACGTTCTTTTTCGTTAATAACAAAATGTTGAGATGTCGACATATTAACGGCCCTCGTTCTTCGCTAAGCGCATAACCATGAGTTTTGATATCGCCAGAACAATGAAGGTGATAACAAAGAGAATTAACCCAAGTTCCATCAGTGCAGCAGTGTGTAATCCACTTTCTGCTTCGGCAAACTCATTCGCTAGTGCTGACGTAATACTGTTTCCTGGCATAAATAACGAGAAGCTATCCAGTTGATAAGTATTTCCGATGACAAAGGTCACCGCCATGGTTTCGCCAAGAGCACGGCCAAGGCCTAACATGACGCCACCAATCACACCATTACGGGTATAAGGTAAAACAATATTCCAGATCACTTCCCATGTGGTACAACCAATACCATATGCCGACTCTTTCATCATGACGGGTGTTTGTTCAAATACGTCACGCATAACGGAGGCAATGTAAGGAATGATCATAATGGCGAGGATAATCCCTGCCGCCAAAATACCAATCCCGAATGCAGGACCCGAGAAAAGCTCACCGACAATCGGGATACTTGACATCACATTGCCGACAGGCTCTTGGAAATATTCAGCAAACAGAGGCGCAAAAACAAATAGCCCCCACATACCGTAAACAATACTTGGAATTGCTGCGAGCAATTCAATCGCAATACCTAAAGGGCGTTTTAACCAGTTAGGAGCCAGTTCCGTTAAGAAAAGTGCAATACCAAAACTGACGGGTACAGCAATAATCAGGGCAATCAATGACGTCACAATGGTGCCATAAATTGGCACTAATGCCCCAAACTCCTCCGCGGGTGCATCCCATTCCTTAGTCCATAAAAACGAAAACCCAAATTTTTGCATACTCGGCCACGAGGCAAAAATAAGGGAAATAATGATGCCACCAAGCATTAACAAAGTGATTAGTGCGGCAATTTTTACCAATGCGCTAAATATCACATCGCCTGACTTGCTCGGTGCTTTAAATGCCGTTGTTTTCTCGGCCATGCGCTTTGTCTCATCCTACACCTACTTTATTAGTAGGATTTAGTTACTACGTCAGAAGGCGGATGTTAATCCTAAGCATCCGCCATCCATTGCCAACCCGAGGTTCACTGATTAAAACAGTGGTTTACCTTGGCTATCTTTAACTTCTGTTTTCCATGCTGCACGTATTGCTGTCACAACTTCTGCGGGTAGTACAGCGTAATCTAATGCTTCAGCTTGTTGACCACCTTTTTCGTAAGCCCAGTTAAAGAAGTCGAGCACCGCTTTTCCTTTTTCTGCATTCGCTTGATCTTTATGAACTAAGATAAATGTGGTGGATGTGATTGGCCATGCATTTTCACCATCACGGTTAGTCAGGTCTTGAGCGAATGACTTAGACCAGTCCACTTTTTTCGCTGCCGCACTGAAGCTTTCACCTGTTGGTGAAACCACCTTACCATCCGCTGAAACGAGTTTAGTATAAGCAAGATTATTCTGTTTTGCATAAGCATATTCAACATAACCGATAGAGCCTGGTAGACGTTGAACGAAGGCTGCAACGCCATCATTACCTTTACCACCTACGCTGTTTTTCGGCCAATTAACCGTTGAACCCGCACCGATGTCATTTTTCCAATTTGAACTCACTTTCGATAAATAGCTAGTGAAGACAAAAGTGGTACCGGAACCATCAGAACGTCTTACTACCGCAATATTTTGGTCTGGTAAGTTAACATCAGGGTTCAGCTTAGCAATTGCGGGGTCATTCCATTTGGTGATTTTGCCAAGATAGATGTCACCCAACGTCGTTCCGTCTAATGTCAATTGACCAGACTGGATACCTTTCACATTAACGGCCAAGACAACGCCGCCGATAACTGTTGGGAACTGGAACAGGCCATCTTGCTTCAATTTTTCATCAGTCAATGGCGCATCAGATGCACCGAAATCAACTGTTTTCGCATTAATTTGTTTAACGCCACCAGAAGAACCGATTCCCTGGTAGTTCACTTTATTACCTGTTTCTTTCTGATAAGAGTCCGCCCACTTAGCGTAAACAGGGGCAGGGAATGTTGCACCCGCGCCAGTTAAGCTTGTGGCAGCAAAAGAAGACATCGCAGTCATTGAAAGAGTTGCTGCCATTACGCTAGCTAAGGTTGTACGCATCATTTTCATAATCCCTCCGGGGATGTATAGAAACAATTAAGTGTAAATTGTTGGTGAAATGTCACGGTAGGAAAAATAGGACAATTTGATGACAACAACATGTCTGATTTATGACAGTTTTATGACAATTGATTATTTTAGCGTATTTATTGAAGCAAAGCGGAAGGCCAATAAAAAAAATTAACAATAAAATCAGATGGTAAGAAATATAATACTCGGCCAATCTGTCATGAGGCAAAAATGACACTCTGTCATAAAAAAGTCGCACAATTCTTTTTTGCCGCCTCTCAGGATCGATCAATACTGCTCTGCTCACCATAGCAAAAAGCGCATACACTTGTCATGAGGGGATAGATAACAGTTCATTACAAGATACGCGCCTTATGATTTTCTGAGCGCTACAGCAAATAACGATGGTTAAACACCTAACAAGCAAACCGCCATGACGTGCCCATTGACGCGTAAAATGAGCACGTTAGCGACAATAATCGATCTTATATCCAATTTCAAAATACACATAGACCGACATTATTCTTTATTTGCTTTGTGCAGCATATACTCCTTAAGCTCAGCCAGCACTTGCTCCATACCGACTTTCTTTCCCTGAGTTTGAGAGGGCGTCGTCATTTTGTGGATGCCTTTCAGTGGCGGAGGGGGCGGTGGCGTATCGATTGAAGTCACTGAGGTTTCTTCAAGCCCCTCATACTTTTTGGCATTATTGATAAAAACTTGATGATTTTTCAGCTCTGCCAGCACTTGCGTCATACCGGTTTTCTCCCCCTGAGTTTGCGGAGCAACAGCCATTTTGCCAATGCCCAGAAACTTTGCCATCGGCGGAGGGGGCGGTGGCGTATCGGTTGGAGCCACTGAGGTCTCTTCAACTCCCTCACACTTTTTGGCATTATTGATAAAAACCTGATGGTTTTTCAGCTCCGCCAGCACTTGTGCCATACCGGTTTTCTCCCCCTGAGTTTGCGGAGCAACAGTCATTTTGCCAATGCCCAGAAACTTTGCCATCGGCGGAGGGGGCGGTGGCGTATCGGTTGAAGCCACTGCGTTTTTTTCAAACCCCTCACGCTTTTTGGCATGATTGATAAAAGCCTGACAACTTTTTAGCTCCGCAAACACTTGCTCCATTCCTATTTTCCCTGCTTTTGTTGGTTGAGCAAACGGAGTACCAAACTCAGGCATTGGCGGCGGTACTGGAATAGATAGCGGTGATTTTGATGTTGCCAATTGATGTTCCGGTGATTGGATAACCGCGGTCAGTTGTCGACCCCACGTCACCGGTGTAGCCACCTTTTTAGGTTCTTGAAAGAACCCTATTATGGTACATCGTGTACGCTTTATTTTTTGAAATAGGGCAGATTGGTCTCCCTTTCCTTCTATCCTCGCGCATGCATTTTGACTTTGAGAAGAACGGATCGTTTTAAAAAAATTAATCTGCATAGATTCACCCAATTATTTTATTTGGATCTATTATCCAAACGAAACAATTGCTGAGTCTTTTATATAACGATTATTTTATTTATAAACGGCATGTTTTATGAGGTAAATAATTAGGAATGAATACAATTTAAGAATATTTTAGTTAAAGAGATGAGATAGGCTGACAGCTCATTTCACTAACAGCCTGTTATTCTTCTTTTTCTTTCAATGGTAACAGCGCGCGAATGGCAAAACCCCCCCGTTCGCTTTTATGAATTTCGATGCTGCCCTCATGGGCGTCGACAATACGGCGGATAATCGCTAAGCCAAGGCCTGTTCCTTTATTGCTACGCGCTTTTTCCCCTTGCACAAACGGTTGAAAGAGACGTTGGATATCCTCTTCCTTAATTCCTGCACCATCATCTTCCACTTGGAACCAGACTGAATCTTCGTTTTTACCACTGCTGACTTTAATCCAACCATTACCATAACGATAGGCATTCACGATCATATTCGTAATTGCCCGCTTAATCGCCAATGGATTGGCATTCACAATCAGATTACCTGGCTCAAATGCCGTTTCAATTTCACCGGTAACACTGCTTTCCGCGGTGACGGCTTCATTTAAGATTGCATTCAGGTCACAGAACTCCATATTCATTTCTTGACCGGTCTTCAGGTAGTCCATGAATTGACCAATGATCGCATCGCACTCTTCAATATCTTTATTGATGGATTCAGCAAGATAACCATCTTCTGGACTCATCATTTCCGTCGCTAAACGTATGCGTGTTAATGGTGTACGGAGGTCGTGGCTGACCCCTGCCATTAATATAGTACGGTCATTTTCAAGTGTTTTGATGCCGGCTGCCATATGGTTAAAGGAGCGAATTGCGGCTCTTACCTCTGCGGCGCCTTTTTCCTGCATAGCAGGCAGAATAACCCCTTTACCTACTTGACCAGCATGGTATTCAAGCTCCAGTAAGGGTTTATTTTGATAACGGATATAGAGCCAAACACCGGCAAAAATAAACAGAAAGATTGCTAATGTATAACGGAATACTAGCGAGAATTGGTTTTGCCCTATTTCGGTCAAAGGTACCCGTACCCAGATATCGGGGGCAAGATAAGACGTTAGCCAAAGAATAGGATATTCGCGGCCAAGTTCTAAACGGACTTTAGCTTCACCGCCAATATATTCAGACATGTTTTCACTGAGGAAATCATATTCTTTAGCCCAATTTAAGCCTTCTTCCATGGCAGCTGATTGGGCATAAAATGTGATCCCTAACTCATTATAAATCTTTTTACGCAATGCAGGAGAAACCCGCACAGTGGTTCCATCTTGCAGCACCATCTTTTCCGTCATTAAAGTTCGTACTTCATAAGCCAGTACTTTATTAAACTGTTGCAAACTTGGCATCACAACAAAGTTCAATACCACCATATAGCTGGTGACAAGGCTGGCAAACAATAAGGCAACGAACAAAAATAACGAACGAGAAAATGTACTACGGCGAGAGAACCTCAACCGCTTCATGCTTTACTACCGTCCGGTACAAACACGTAACCCAGTCCCCAAACTGTTTGGATATAGCGGGGATGAGCAGGATCTTCTTCAACCATACGGCGTAAACGTGAGATTTGCACGTCAATTGAACGTTCCATCGCACTGTATTCACGGCCTCTCGCCAAGCTCATCAGCTTATCACGAGATAATGGTTCCCTTGGATGCGAAACCAGCACTTTTAGTACGGCAAACTCACCACTGGTTAAAGGCATATTTTCTTCGCCTTGGAACATTTCACGAGTACCAAGGTTAAGTTTAAATTTGCCGAATGTGATAATGGCATCATCCTGAGATGGTGCACCAGGTAGTTCATTTGCTTGACGACGTAATACCGCACGGATACGCGCCAATAATTCACGCGGGTTAAATGGTTTCGGGATGTAGTCATCGGCACCAATTTCTAAACCGACAATACGATCAACTTCTTCACCTTTTGCCGTCACCATAATAATCGGAATCGGATTATTTTGACTACGCAAACGGCGACAAATTGACAGGCCATCTTCACCCGGCAACATTAAATCTAAAACAATAAGATGAATAGATTCTCGCGTGAGGATCCTATCCATTTGTTCTGCATTGGCGGCACTACGTACCTGAAACCCTTGTTCCGTGAGATAGCGTTCTAGTAAGGCACGTAAACGCATATCATCATCGACAACAAGAACTTTATAACTTTCTTGCATTTTGTAGCCCTCAAGATGTGCAATCTATTGAAATTATCTTTAAAAATAAGAGCATACCCACCATTCCCAAAAATTATGGGTGTCACCAAATTCACAGTTATCTAAATGATCGCCTCATCATATTAATGCGTTTTTTCGCTAGCCTGTGATAGTGGTATATAACTTAATTATTTTGCGTATAAGTTAAATATAAAATAGTTAATGCTCTAATTTACCATCAACTTGAAATTTAATGAATAATTTTACGCGTTATAGGGCTAGAGGTTTATAACTAATTTCTAATATCGAATAGGTCACAATCCCCCCCGGCGTGTTGACAGTAATTTCATCGTCAACCTGCTTACCAACTAGTGCTCGAGCTACTGGAGAGTCAATCGAAATCCAATTTTTAGAGGGATTAAATTCGTCAGCACCCACTAACCGGAATATTCTGATATTTTCATCATCATCTTCTAGTTTAACCCATGCCCCAAAAAAAACACGCCCTTCTTGCCGTGGGTCAGGTTCGACAATCCTGAGTTGATCCAATCTTTTAGATAAAAAACGAACTCGACGATCAATTTCTCGCAAGCGTTTTTTGCCATAAATATATTCCGCATTCTCTGAGCGGTCGCCTTGTGCTGCGGCTTCAGAAACGGATTGGGTCACTCTTGGACGCTCTTCTTTCCAAAGGTACTTAAGTTCTTTGTCCAGAGCATCCCAGCCTTCGCGTGTGATTAACAGACTCTTATTCATAACCTTTATAAATTAGTAAGCAAGTTAGATAATTATAAATTATATACAGAATTATTCTTTGACTTTAATAAAGTTCGCCCTAGAAATTCTGCCTCTGTGCAAGTATAACAGTGCCATAAATTTTTTTATTATTCATTGATTAGGTATTAAAAGCGACATGAATGAAACTCTAAGCCAAATAATTGCAGCAGAGCTACAAGTTCAGACGAAACAGGTATTTTCTGCTATCACACTGCTGGATGAAGGAAACACTGTTCCTTTTATTGCCCGTTATCGTAAAGAAGTGACCGGTGGGCTAGATGATACCCAACTTCGTCAACTGGAGAGCCGTTTAGGGTATCTACGAGAGTTGAATGAGCGTAAGCAAACTATCCTTAAGTCAATAGAAGAACAAGAGAAACTCACCCCTGAACTCGCCGCTGCCATCAACAATACCCTCAATAAAACCGAACTAGAAGACCTTTACTTGCCCTTTAAACCTAAACGCCGTACTCGTGGACAAATCGCGATTGAAGCAGGTTTAGAGCCATTAGCGGAAGCCTTATGGCATGACCCTAGCCAATCACCGGATGATTTAGCACAAGCCTATATCAATGAAGAAAAAGGGGTTGCTGACGTCAAAGCGGCACTTGATGGCGCCCGTTATATTTTAATGGAACGTTTCGCTGAAGATGCGACATTATTAGCCAAAGTGCGTGACTACTTGCTAAAAAATGCCCACATTGTTTCCAAAGTTGCTGACGGAAAACAAACAGAGGGAGCAAAATTTAGCGACTATTTTGATCATCAAGAGCCTGTTTCTTCCGTTCCCTCTCACCGCGCATTAGCCATGTTCCGCGGTCGTAATGAAGGGATCTTACAACTGTCACTGAATTGTGACCCACAATTTGAAGAGCCGCCTAAAGAGAGTTACTGTGAAGAAATCATTACACGTCACCTTGATGTTAGGTTAAACAATGCACCAGCCGACCAATGGCGTAAAGCCGTCATCAGTTGGACATGGCGTGTCAAAGTGCTGCTTCATCTTGAAACGGAAATCATGAGTTCCTTGCGAGAAAAAGCAGAAGATGAAGCAATCAATGTATTTGCGCGTAACCTCCATGACCTATTAATGGCCGCACCTGCTGGGATGCGCGCAACGATGGGCCTCGATCCCGGCTTACGTACCGGCGTTAAAGTCGCGGTCGTCGATGCAACAGGTAAACTCATCGCAACAGAGACTATCTATCCACATACGGGGCAAGCAGCGAAAGCCGCCGCCGTGGTTGCTGCCTTATGCCAAAAGCACCAAGTGGAATTGGTGGCCATTGGTAATGGTACCGCTTCTAGAGAGACAGAGCGTTTCTTTGCCGAAGTGCAAAAACAGTATCCTGAAGTGACGGCACAAAAAGTCATTGTGAGTGAAGCGGGCGCATCCGTCTATTCCGCTTCAGAGCTGGCAGCACAAGAGTTCCCAGACCTTGATGTATCACTACGTGGGGCCGTTTCTATCGCGCGTCGTCTGCAAGACCCCCTCGCTGAATTAGTAAAAATCGATCCGAAATCGATTGGCGTTGGTCAGTATCAGCACGACGTCAGCCAAACGCAATTAGCCCGTAAACTCGATGCGGTAGTCGAGGATTGTGTAAACTCAGTCGGGGTTGACTTAAACACGGCATCTGTCGCTTTGCTTACGCGTGTTGCTGGTTTGAGCAAAATGATCGCTCAGAATGTCGTGAATTGGCGAGATGAGAATGGCCGTTTTAACGACCGAAAACAGCTCTTGAAAGTGACTCGTTTAGGGCCAAAAGCCTTTGAACAATGTGCCGGTTTCTTACGTATCACTAACGGTGACAACCCACTTGATGCGTCTGGAGTCCACCCAGAGGCTTATCCTGTCGTTGAAAAAATTCTCGATGCCGTTCGTCAACCTCTCAAAGAGATCATGGGCAACTCACAAGCCTTGAATAGTTTAAGCCCCCATGATTTTACAACAGAGCAGTTTGGTGTTCCTACCGTCACGGATATTATCAAAGAGCTAGATAAACCGGGTCGAGACCCTCGGCCTGAGTTTAAAACGGCAACCTTTGCTGAAGGTGTCGAAACCATGAATGATTTGACATTGGGCATGATCCTTGAAGGCTCAGTCACTAATGTCACTAACTTCGGTGCGTTCGTCGATATCGGTGTTCACCAAGATGGTTTAGTCCATATTTCATCGCTGTCTAACAGTTATGTCGATGACCCGCATAAAGTGGTCAAAGCTGGCGATATTGTAAAAGTCAAAGTGATCGACGTTGATATTCCGCGTAAACGCATCGCGCTCACTATGCGCTTAGATGAGCAACCGGGTGATAGCCATAGTTCATCGCGTAGAACGAACCATTCGCAAGATAGAAACTCACGGAAAACACCGTCGACACCTTGCGATACTTCACGAAAAAATAATAGTTCCGCGGGAAACAGTGCGATGAGCGATGCCCTCGCCGCCGCATTTGGCAAAAAACGCTAAGTCAGACTCCGCAATAAAAACACCTCTACAATCGACTTTCTCTTTGATTGTAGAGGTTTTTAATCCCACCCCGACAATTTCATTACGTTAATATTTAACAAAACGAATACATTAAACTGTTTTTATTTACCTGCACAACTTAGGTTCATCAATCCGAAGTGCCCGTATACTCAATGCTTAGTTGATCCATATCAATTCAGCTTGACGAAAAAAGAGGCTAAATATAGTGAATAGTTGATGATTATAATTCTCATTATTAATTAGATTTATTACTACTTACTGTCTTTTTTGATCCATAAAAAATTATATTTTTAATAATTATCATTACTACTCATGATAAACGGAAGGCGTTATGTCATTACTTCCTCAACATAGCTACAAAATACTCGGTTTCTCACCACAGATAAGCCCCGCTTACCGACAAAAATTGCTTTCACTTGGTCTATTACCCGGCTCTATCTTTAAGGTGGTGCGTTGTGCTCCTTTCGGTGATCCGATTCAAATCGAAACACATCGAGTGAGTCTTGTATTACGCAAAAAAGATTTAGCGTTACTTAACCTTGACGAAACCACAGCCACCTAACATCACGGATTACTGCACCAGGTCGTTATCTTAAATTTTTATTACTGGTAAACACTATGAAACCATTAACTATCGGTCTAATTGGCAATCCAAACGCAGGTAAGACCACACTGTTTAACCAATTAACAGGGTCTCGCCAACGTGTTGGTAACTGGGCAGGGGTGACTGTCGAAAGAAAGGTTGGGCGCTTTAATACAACGCAACATCATATTGAGTTAGTCGACCTACCGGGGACTTACTCTTTAACAACGATTTCTGAGCAAACATCGCTGGATGAGCAAATCGCGTGCTATTTTATCCTCAGCGGTGAAGCCGATATGCTCATCAACGTCGTAGATGCCTCTAATTTAGAGCGTAATCTCTATCTGACATTACAATTAGTTGAATTAGGCGTGCCCTGTATTGTGGCGCTGAATATGCTGGACATCGCACAAAGCCAACATATTGAAATCGATGTGGAAAAATTACAGCAACAATTAGGCTGCCCTGTTATTCCTTTAGTTTCAACTCGAGCAACGGGTATTGATAAGCTCAAACAAGCTATTGATAATCACCCGCAAAATAACATGACAGCCTTGGTTGAGTATCCCGCGGCGCTATTACAAGCGGTCGATACATTATCAGAACAAATTTCAGCACAACAATTCAGTCAACAGCAGCGTCGTTGGCTGGCGTTGCAAATTCTTGAAGGTGATATTTATAGTCGCCAACGTGCAAATATTACAGAAGCACAACTACATGCTACTCAGCAAAACTTAAAAAATAGCTTAAATGAAGAACCTGAACTGCTCATAGCGGATGCGCGTTATCAATCCATCGCCGCTATCTGTGAAAAAGCGATAAACAATAGTGCTGCTGAACCTAATCAATTAACTCAGTCACTGGATAAAATTATTTTAAATCGTTGGCTTGGGGTGCCGATTTTCCTATTTGTCATGTATCTGATGTTTGTTCTGGCCATTAATATTGGCGGTGCACTACAACCGTTCTTTGAAGGGGCTTCAGAAGCAATTTTTATTCATGGCATACAATGGATTGGTGATTATTTTAGTTTCCCTGATTGGCTAACAGTATTCCTCGCCCAAGGGATTGGTGGAGGTATTAATACCGTTCTCCCACTCGTACCGCAAATCGGTATGATGTACCTATTTTTATCAGTCTTAGAAGATTCAGGCTATATGGCTCGCGCCGCATTTGTGATGGACAGGTTAATGCAAGCGTTAGGCCTACCCGGTAAATCCTTCGTACCACTGATTGTTGGCTTTGGTTGTAACGTTCCTTCTATTATGGGGGCGCGTACACTGGATGCACCACGTGAACGTTTAATTACCGTACTCATGGCACCGTTTATGTCCTGTGGTGCACGTTTGGCAATTTTTGCCGTATTTGCGGCGGCATTCTTTGGTAAAAATGGGGCGAGTATTGTTTTTTCACTCTACATTTTGGGGATCGTGGTGGCTATCTTAACGGGCCTCCTGCTCAAACATACACTCATGCGTGGTGAAGCTTCCCCCTTTGTCATGGAACTACCGGTTTATCATGTTCCACACCTTAAAACCTTATTGATCCAAACATGGCAGCGCTTAAAAGGATTTGTGGTTCGTGCAGGTAAAGTGATCGTTATCGCCAGTATGTTTATTGGTGCCTTGAATAGTTTCTCTTTATCCGGCAAACCCGTTGATAATATTAATGACTCTGCTTTAGCTTCCGTCAGTAAAGTGATCACGCCTGTTTTACAACCGATTGGGGTGCACACAGATAACTGGCAAGCCACAGTGGGCTTAATTACGGGGGCAATGGCAAAAGAGGTCGTTGTGGGGACCTTAAACACCCTGTATACCGCGGAAAGTATTACGGCAGAACCTTTCGATGCTGAGTCATTTGATTTGCTAGCAGAACTTGAAGATGCAGTAGTCGAAACATGGGATAGCTTGAAAGAGACCTTTACCCTAAGTGCCCTTTCAAATCCTATCGAAGCCAGTAAAGGTGATGGCGAAATGGAATCCGGTTCGATGGGAACCATGGCGGCTAAATTTGGTTCTGACATCGCGGCATACAGCTACCTCATCTTTGTGTTGCTGTATGTCCCGTGTGTTTCGGTTATGGGAGCCATTGCGCGAGAAACCAATAAAAGCTGGATGAGCTTCTCGATTTTATGGGGACTCAATGTCGCTTACAGTTTAGCGGCTCTGTTTTACCAAACCGCGACATTCAGCCTGCATCCACAAAGTAGCTTAATAACCATTGTTACAGTCATTATATTTAATATGGTGCTCTTTGCCTTATTACGCCGAGCGCGCAGTCGAGTCACTCTGAATTTAGCCAGTGCTACCGCTAAATCATGTTCCGATTGCTCAGGCAAAACGTGTCACTAAGGGGTTAATCATGGTCAGCTTGTTACAAATCAGAGACTTAATTGCACTGTATGGGCAAGCTGACATTGACTTACTCTGTAAACACTCCCATGCGCCTCAACCTATGGTGCAAGCCATGTTGGAAAAGTTAGTCGCGATGGGAAAATTAGAAAAAGTGGATGTTAGTGCTTGTTTAACCAGCACAAGTTGTAAAGGTTGCCCCGAAAGTACCGGCTGTTCACACCCTATCTATAAAATCAAATAACAGATTATTGAGAGAGCAATAATATTTTAGCATTGTCTCTTTTTTAAAGTTTTCATCAAGCTGATCACTAAAATACATCAACTCATTCAATGAAAAAGAGGATGTATTTATGCCACACTTTGATAAACAATTATTTGTAAATCACACCGAAAACTACTTTCGCCAACAGAACCAAACGATCCCACCAGAAGCACAATATAACTTAAGTAAAGGACTTACCGCTTACTTCCTGATCACCTCAGTCAAAAATAAAGGGAATAGTTATATTAACTTATTATCTCATGCTCAAAATTATCTTAAATCTGATGGCAGGTCACAAAGTAAAACGGCTATTTCTCATGAGTTAATGACCGCAAGTATCCAAAAAATACTCGAAACTCAGAAACCATTAGATAAAATAAAACGCTATCAAGAGTACTATTCCTGTTCCGCTAAGATTGAGGGTAAAGCGTTAACCCCCGAACAGTCACTCATAAAACATAAAAGAGCGGATGCGAGTAACCCGCATAATCCATTCGTGCAACACCAACATTTTGAAAAGTATAATGACAGAGTTCATCAATTAGCATATCAATATTTCGTAGCACTAAAATTTAAAGTACTGCACAACGTTAATAAATTACCCCCCTCTTTAAGCCACATATTCTTTGAAAAACTGGAAAATAGTGTTGTTGGTAATCTTGCAGAATTGGTTCGAAAGCCTAATGATGCGTTAATACAAGCCTGTCTTAATATCGCCGCAGAGCAAATGCGCTGCCCTAAATTAAAACAGTATGATCAATCGATGAAAGAAAATGGTTTAAACGCAGAAAGCAAGACAACGTTAACCTATTTATTTCAAATCAGCGCTCCCGTAGACATTGAGAATATGCTACGTGAAGACGCCCAGCTTGCCGAAACCAGCCGTAAAGAAACGGGGATACAAATTTTTATCGGTGAAGATACCTTAGCGGGTTATATTCGTAAGGATCCTAAAAAGGATACCCCCCTTTTTACACTCTTTGACCCTAATGTGGGCATCAAGACCTTCAATAACTTAGATACCTTTTTGAATAGCCTAATCACGAAAGCCAAAACCTATAGCCATCAACATGGCCTTTCAATTGACACATTGAAATACAAAAAGTTTTATCACATTCGTCCATCGGTCAACCAACCGCAATCGTTCAATCGGCATGCAACCGCTTTTGAACCTTCTGCTCCTCCATTCCCCTTTGAACCATCGGCTCCCCCAAGCGAGTTAGTGATGAGGGAGTCAAACGCCTCCCATACGCCTGCACCACTGCCCTCTTATGACAGTCTTTTTAGTTCATAACCTGTTTGTTATCGCTAGTCAGTGGTCTTTTGACCACTGCTCCTACGGCTTTATCCTTCTAAACGCGCCAAAAAATCGAGTAAGTATTCACAAAACTCATCTGGATGGGAGATAAATGGCGCATGCGCACTGTGACGCATCACTACGGAAGGAGAGTTGGGATACCTATCATCCAATAAGGCAGCTACCTTGCGTGGCACGAGTCCATCGAGATAACCATAAAGGCGTAAAAACGGAACTGTGAGCTGTTTTAACTCATCGCGTAAATCGACAACGCGCAACATCTCCAATCCGGCATTGAGGGTCTCTACTTTAGGCACAGGCTGATCGGTAACAATGGCTTTAAGTAACCTAGCATCATTACGAGCACTCTCTGTTCCTAATGTTTGTAATGCCAGAAAACGTTCGACTGTGCGCTGAAAATCTGTTGCTAATTGATGTTCAAACCCAACTAATACTTCGGATCTTATTCCCGGCCAATCACTCGCATGAGCTTGAAAGCAGGGAGATGAAGCGACAGTGATTAACCCTTTTATCTGGAATGGATGGTCAAGTGCGATACGACTAGCAACTAGCCCGCCGAGAGACCAGCCCAGCCAAATAGCACCTTCGGGGGCATTTTGCCACAGCGTATTGGCCATTGTTTGTAGATCCATCGCCTCAAAACCTTGGCTACGGCCATAACCCGGCATATCAACCAGATGTAAACGAAAATGCGGGGCGATTCGCGGAATAATTGAACGCCATACCTCAGCATTCAACCCCCATCCGTGCAGCAGCACAAGATCTTGAGAACCTTCCCCAATTGTCTCCCAATACAGTTGTGTCATGGTTACACTCTCTTTTTTCACAGGAATATGTCTATGCTAGCAATGCAAGGTGCCTGTTGGCTATGCCAACAGCCATTAAAATTAGCTGACCAAGGAATCTGTTCATTTTGCATAAGGCACTTGCCGTCAATGCCTAATTGCTGCCATCGTTGCGCACTCCCTACCGAACAAGGCAGCATCATGTGTGGCCGCTGTTTGAAGCATCCCCCCGCTTGGCATACATTGATTACGGTAAGCCCATATCAAGCCCCGTTGAGAAAGTTAATCCATCGTTATAAATTTCATCCACAACCTCAGCTGGCTTTTACCCTTGCAAAGATCTATGCCTTACATTGGCTAAATGGCTATCGTCAATCACTTTGGCCTAAACCTGATTTACTGCTGACAATCCCACCACACTCTAAACGCCTGTGGTCTCGTGGGTTTGACCATGTTGCCTTTATTGGCGAATATTTATCCAAATGGTTAAATATCACCTATTCAAGAAATTCATTATTACGCACTCGTGATACACTGACTCAGATAACATTAAAACGTAAATACCGCTACAGTAATCTTAATGGTGCATTTACCCTGACGAGGCCTATAACAGGTCAGCGAGTCGCGATTTTAGATGATGTATTAACGACAGGAGCCACCATGCAAGCCGCTGCACAATTGCTGATTTGTGCGGGTGTACAGACAGTACAGGCTTGGTCCCTGTGTCGCACCTTGTAGAAAGGGGGCAAATGGGCGTATTATAACCAACTAAAGCGGTCAACTATTATTGAGCAAATGATTATGATTAATATTACTGAAGCAGCACAAGCTCATTTTGCCAAATTACTGGAAAATCAAGAGCCTGGAACCCAAATTCGCGTATTTGTCATTAACCCGGGTACACCTTCTGCTGAGTGCGGTGTCTCCTACTGTCCACCAGACGCTGTTGAAGCAACAGACCAAGAGCTGAAATTCGAGCTTTTATCGGCTTATGTTGATGAAATCAGTGCGCCATTCTTAGAAGACGCTGAAATTGATTTCGTGACTGACCAATTAGGTTCACAACTCACACTTAAAGCACCTAATGCAAAAATGCGTAAAGTGGCTGATGATGCACCACTTATCGAACGTGTTGAGTACGTTTTACAATCACAAATTAACCCACAACTGGCTAGCCATGGTGGTCGCGTATCACTGATGGAAATTACCGATGATGGCTTTGCTATTTTACAGTTTGGTGGGGGTTGCAACGGTTGTTCTATGGTTGATGTCACCTTAAAAGAAGGGATTGAAAAAGAACTTCTGAAAATGTTTGAAGGTGAGTTGAAAGGTGTGAAAGACTTGACTGAACACCAACGTGGTGAACACTCATTCTACTAAATGTTCACGCGATTTAACCTGTTTTTACGACACCCGTATTGTACTGCGGGTGTCTCTTATTATTAAACCACCTTTACTATCCGGTATGTTATGGAACAATTTGAGACGCTAACGCCTGCACAGGCATACCAACATTGGGTTGATGGCTCCGCAATATTAGTGGACGTTCGTGATCCACAAAGTTTTCGTGCGGGTCACGCGAGTGGCGCCTATCATTTGACCAATGAAACACTGAGCACCTTCCTAGAACAAACTGATTATGAACAAACTATCATGGTGATGTGCTATCACGGTCATAGTAGCCAAGGCGCTGCACAGTATCTGATTAATATTGGTTTCGAATCCGTTTATAGCATAAACGGTGGTTTCGAAGCTTGGTTAAGGGAATATCCACAAGCCGTCACGGCTCTCTAAGCGAGAACATCCATTCATGATCCACGTTGTTTCATTCGAAAATCCCAGAATGGCTCAGGCTTTTGTCGATTATATGGCAAGCCAACATATTCCATTAAAAATACACACAGTCCCAGAACAGCAACAAGTTGAACTTTGGCTCAATGACGAAGAGCACCTAGCGAAAGTACAACATGAACTCGAGCGTTTTTTGCAAGACCCGACAAATCCACGTTATATCGCAGCAAGTTGGGAAACAGGCACTACAGAAGCAGGGTTTAAATATCGCAATACCCTGACACTCGCGAACTTAAAAGCGCAATCAGGCCCTTTAACCATCGCTGTAATACTCATCTGCATCGGGGTCTATTTTTGGCTAGATATGACTCAACACCTTGATGTATTGCGTTATTTTGCATGGCCAAGAGAAGATCAACAATTTGAGTTGTGGCGCTGGTTTAGCCCTGTATTCGTTCAGTTTTCACTTTCCCAACTCGTTTTTAATCTGGTTTTATGGTGGTATTTAGCCAGTCAGGTTGAACGTCGATTAGGCTTTGGAAAACTGCTCACCATTTTTCTCGTTTCTGCCCTATTCTGTAATTGGGCTCAATCTCTGTACAGTGAGTCTAATTTTGGTGGGTTATCCGGTGTGGTCTATGCTCTTATCAGTTATGCTTGGTTAACGGGTGAGCGTCAACCGGAAAAAGAAGTAAGTGCCCCTCGGGGATTAATGATTTTTGTCATCGTCTGGCTCTTTTTAGGTAACTTAGGTGTTCTAGGTAACGATATCGCCAATGCCTCACATATCTCAGGGTTAATTATCGGATTATTGATGGGAATATGGGATAATAGGCATACTTTTAAACACCAGAGCTCCAGATAGAACATATATAATTAGAGGCTAACACCGTGAAACAGACCCAGAGACATGATGCAATCATTGAACTCGTTCGCCTTCAGGGCTATGTGAGCACTGAGGAGCTTGTCGAACATTTCGAGGTTAGCCCTCAGACGATCCGTCGTGACCTCAATGACCTTGCTGAACAAAACAAAATCCAGCGCCACCATGGTGGTGCCGCGTTGCCTTCTAGCTCTGTCAATACGGCCTACCATGACCGTAAGATTATGTGGTCAAATGAAAAAGCGCGGATTGCACAACGCGTCGCGAGCCAGATACCTGACGGTGCGACCTTATTTATCGATATCGGTACAACCCCAGAAGCGGTTGCGCATGCGTTAGTGAATCATAAAAACCTCCGAGTCGTGACGAATAATTTGAATGTCGCAACACTCCTCATGCCAAAAGAAGATTTTCGTTTGATTTTAGCAGGCGGCGAGGTGCGTTCACGAGATGGTGGTATTGTAGGTGAAGCGACTCTAGACTTTATTTCCCAATTTAGGCTGGATTACGGCATCTTAGGTATCAGTGGAATTGATATGGATGGCTCATTACTTGAGTTTGACTATCATGAGGTGCGCACTAAACGTGCCATTATTGAAAATTCACGCTGTGTCATGTTAGTGACAGACCATTCAAAATTTGGCCGTAATGCGATGGTCAACCTTGGTAACATGAACCTTATCGACTACTTATTTACCGATAAACTCCCCCCCGACAGTATTCAAAAAGTCATTGAGCAACACAATGTACAACTAGAACTGTGCTAAATCACGCCTCCAGATGGTGGCTTAAGCGACCATCTGAGGTTGTTGACAAAGTGGGATAAAAGCGTAGTTTTTCCCGCTTTGTGTTATCAGCCGAAAATCAATAAATTGATTTTCTCGTTTATTTTCAAAACCTATTCGACTTGCCGCCAAACATAATAGGTTTGTCAGCAGTCTGCATCTCTCTGAACCTTTTTGGAATCTCTGTCGCCTTTCAAGCGACTTATTCTTTGCCTCTCATACGATTACTCACCCAATGACGATCTTTCGTTAATGCTCGAACATGTTCATTTTGTAAAAATAAACACACTATTATTATGGTTAATGAGACTGTTTTGTTATCTTTATCACGCAGTTGTTGTTTTTTATTGGTTAGTAGTTGGCATATTAGCCAATTTTGATTACAATCAAATGAGCGAAAACGAACATTATAGAACTTGTTTCGAACATCTCAGGGGGATGCATGGAAACTAAAGACTTGATTGTAATCGGCGGCGGTATCAACGGCGCTGGTATCGCGGCAGATGCCGCTGGCCGTGGACTATCTGTATTGCTGCTTGAGGCTCAAGACTTAGCCAGTGCGACATCATCTGCGAGTTCAAAACTGATCCACGGTGGTTTACGTTATCTTGAGCATTACGAATTCCGCCTCGTCAGCGAAGCATTAGCTGAGCGTGAAGTATTATTAAAACTTGCGCCACATATCGCATTTCCAATGCGCTTCCGTCTGCCGCACCAACCTCATCTACGTCCAGCTTGGATGATCCGTATCGGTTTGTTCTTGTATGACTATTTAGGCAAACGTACCAGTTTACCGGGTAGTAAAGGATTGAAGTTTGGTCAAAATTCAGTGCTCAAACCTGAACTCAATAAAGGTTTCGAATATTCTGACTGCTGGGTCGATGATGCGCGTTTAGTTGTACTAAACGCTCAAGAAGTGGTACGTAAAAAAGGTGAAGTTCGTACGCGGACAAAAGTAACTAAAGCCTACCGTGAAAACGGCCTATGGGTTGTTGAGGCAGAAGACCTTCTGACTGGCACAAAAGAAACATGGCGAGCTAAAGGCTTAGTTAACGCGACAGGCCCATGGGTGAAAGAATTTTTTGACGATGGTTTGAAACTGAAATCACCTTATGGCATTCGCCTTATTAAAGGTAGCCATATTGTCGTACCACGTGCGCATGACGAGCCTCAAGCCTATATTTTACAAAACGAAGACAATCGTATTGTTTTCGTGATCCCTTGGATGGATGAATTCTCCATTATCGGTACGACCGATGTCGAATATAAAGGGGATCCAAAAGATGTGCGCATTGATGACAATGAAGTCGCTTATCTACTGAAAGTCTATAATGACCACTTCAAAAAACAGTTAAGCAAAGATGACATCGTATGGGATTACTCAGGCGTTCGCCCATTATGTGACGATGAGTCTGACTCTCCACAAGCCATTACTCGTGATTACACATTAGATATTCACGATGAAAATGGTCAAGCGCCATTGCTCTCTGTCTTTGGTGGTAAATTAACAACTTACCGTAAGTTAGCAGAAGCAGCGGTTGGGAAACTGACGCCTTATTATCCAAATGCAGGTGCTGCATGGACTAAAAATGGTGTCTTGCCTGGTGGCGACATTGAAGGTTGTGATCGTGATGGTTACGCACGCTTACTCCGTCAACGTTATGATTGGTTACCTGAAGGCCTTGCACTACGTTTTGCGAGAACTTACGGCAGCCAAAGCAAACTCATCTTAGAGGGTGCAAACTCACTCACTGACCTAGGTGAAGCCTTTGGCCATAACCTGTATGAAGCAGAACTACGTTACTTAGTCGAGCATGAGTGGGTAACTGAATTAGATGATGCCATCTGGCGTCGTACCAAATTGGGCATGTGGCTGAATGAAAGTGAAAAACAGCGCATCGCACAATGGCTGGCAGAGCAAATGAAAGCGGCTCAACCGGTCACAATTGCGTCATAAGAAACAATTGTAAAAATCTCGTTGGCAATGCAGTCAAAGCCGGTCAGTTTATCGCTGACCGGCTTTTTCTTTTTTATGTCGTGAATATCATTGTATTTTATCAGTTGCTTAAAGCTATTTAGTCTGATTAAATAATGACGTTACTTTCCTTCAACCTCACTAAAGGTATTCCCCGACGATGATTTGAGATCTGCCAGAAAATGCTTACAGATACCTTAACGGTATAACTTTTTCTGATTTTGGCAGACAATAATCGCTCAGCCCCTCATTTCGTGAAATGAACGCACTATGTTGTATTGTCTGCCCCCTGTACTCAGGAGGTACACATGACGGTTGCTTGTCATTTCTCACAACTCAATATCGAATTTAACCAAAATGCGCTGTTTTCTCCTCTGAGCGGAACCTTGCAGTGCCAACAAAATGCACTCATTGGGAATAATGGCAAAGGAAAATCCGTATTAATGCGCTTGCTTGCCCAACAAATGATACCCACAACAGGTCATATCAATTGGATGATGCCTTTTATTCATGTAGAACAGTTGACTCGCCTTGAAGGGAATTCTATTGCGGATGCTTTAGGCGTTAGTGCATTAGTCGATGCATTCACACGCGTCGATACAGGGAATGCGACGATGGAAGATTTTGAGCTATTAGACGATAAATGGCACCTACCCGCTGAGTGGCAAAGCTTGTTAGACTCGGCCAAATTACCCATTATGGTAGATGAGCCTATTAATCATCTTAGTGGTGGTGAACGCACACGCCTAGCGCTATGTCGTGCCTTCCTCCATAAAAATCATTTCTTACTCTTAGATGAACCCGATAACCATCTTGATCATGAAGGGCGTCAATGGTTAAGCAACAAGCTAGCTGAACATAAGGCTGGGTCTTTAGTGATCACCCATAGCCGCTCGTTACTGGGGCAGATGCAAACCATCTTTGAATTAACGGATAAAGGCCTACATGAGTACGGGGGGGATTTTGCGCTTTATGAGCAGCAAAAACAGTTTGCCATGGCCGCGATTGAAGCCAAAACAGAGCGACTCGATCACCAAATCCGCCAAGAAAAACGTCAACAGCACCTCACGATACAAAAAGCGGAACAGCGTCGTAAACAAGGTGAGAAGATTCGTTATAGCGGTTCCCAATCTCTGCTGTTATTGGATATGAAAACCAATCGTGCACAGAAAAGGCAATCCAATGTCGCTGAACGGCACCAACGTGTCATGAGTTATTTGCAAGGGCAATTACAGGAAACCCAAGATAAACAAATTCATAGCAAACAACAAAAGATGACCCTAAATTACCAACCTGATGGCAGCAAAGTCACCCTTTTTGCTTCCCAATTGCAATTACCTTATGGGCATACCACGCCACTTTCCTTCACGGCCTATACGGGAGAACATTGGCACATTAAAGGACGCAACGGCAGTGGGAAATCGACCTTATTAAAAATATTATCAGGAGAAATACGAGCCATATCAGGTGAATATCGAATCAATCCTGCATTTTGCTATCTTGATCAACATCTTAATTTATTGAATAAAGATTTACCCGCCGCCGAAGCGCTGCATAATTATCAACCTGCATTTACCATTGAACAATGGCGAACGCAATTGGGTATGTTAAGGATCAGAGGTGATAAATCACTGCAACCTATAAAGCATCTCAGTGGTGGTGAACAGCTAAAAACAACACTATTGGCTCTAACACATAGCCCTACTCCACCAGCCGTATTACTACTCGATGAACCGGATAACCATCTCGATTTAGATTCAAAGAACTTATTAGAGGGATTGCTCAGTGATTACAAGGGAACCTTATTTTTGGTGTCCCATGATGACACCTTTGTCGAGAACTGTGGGATCACAAATGAATTCGTGCTCTCAGATTAATAAGCGTGTAAGGCTGCCAACGGGCAGCCTATAAGCTTGTGGTTACTTAATGAATGTTTGTTTAACTCTTTCAGACACTAAAAAATAAGGTATCCAAATCAAACAATAAAAACTGCTATTTGCCACATTCATAATATAGCTATATTTAATTTCCAAACCAAAAACGCTAGGAAAGATAAAACGCGAGGCAATAATCATTACGATATAAAATAGCATAGAAATAATGAAAAGCAGCTTTGCACTTTTCCGCCATTTTAACGCGGCAATAAAAGTCCACAACAACAAGACAATCAATATGCCATGACTCATTTGTAGCAAATAAAAGGCCGTTGAAAATCCGCTGACATAAAAATCAGAATTGACATTAGTCGCAAGATGCCAAGCTAATTTGACTTGATTAATATCGAACAGCATCATCATGATGGTTTGATACAGCATATAAAACAAACCTATCGTAGGAAAAATAAGCCATCCACCAATTCCCTGAAGTGGTGCTTTCTGAGGAGCCGTTGAAGTCGCCGGCTGATTTACATCCATCTTATTAATAACCTTATTTCTTTTTATGACTTAGCGCTGTTTCTAGATATGATTTTAAGACCAGTGCCTGATTATGCTGCTTATCTTTAGCACTATACAGTAATGTTAGATTACCTTGCTGAGCTTTTTCGACCAGTGGTATCCATGCCGATGGATTATCATTCAGTTCCTGCTGATATCTTTCAACGAATTTATCAAACTGATCGGTGTTTTGATGAAACCACTTTCGCAGCTCATTAGACGGAGCCACTTCTTTTTTCCATTCATCATATTGCAAATCTGTCTTTTTAATTCCTCTTGGCCATAATCGGTCAATCAGCACACGATAACCATCGCTTGGTGAGACAGCATCATAAACTCTTTTACAGTCAATCATGCACCCTCTCGTTAGTCACTTTAATATTGACTGATGATTTAATTCACAAAGGTATTTTTTACCCTAACAGATTTCAAAAAATAAGGGATCCAAATAGCGCAGGCACTCATCGCACGAATAATATTTCTGGTGTCATCGTCATCGACAGGAACGGAAAGAAGCTCTTTCACAAGAATAACATCGGCAATGACTAAGACTAAAGAAAAGACATAAAAGAAAATAATGACTTTTATCGTTAATTTCTTTTTAGTAAAAAAGAGATAACATAAAAATAACAATGTTCCATAAACAATTATGTTACCCAGTACTTCAAAATAGATAAGCTCTTTGAACATTGGCATAAAAGAAGGAGAAAGAGGATCCGTTAAAAGTCCCCAATATTCAAATGTTGCCGCATATGAACGCCAAAATGTATAAGGGAGATAAAAAAGAGAAATAATGATCCCCAACATTGGTAATATCAACCACCCACCAAAGCCCGCGGGTTTAAGTTCCCTGTTATCGTTTAAAGGCGAATTAGGCGTATTTTGACTCAATACCTTATGATCATCGCGTTGTGTAGAGCGTTCTTCTAATTCATTCATCATCACATCCTTGCTTTTCATTTATAGACAACAAAAGCAGCTGAAGCGTAACTCATATTTGATTTAAATCTAACTCTTTTTTGCTAAGAGATCACCTTTGAAATTCAAATTTAAAATGCCAAAATGGTTTTGAATAATAAATGCAGCTTGCCTCCCTACATATGACAAAAATGACACCGATAAGGCCTATGTGATGCAAAAAATAACCACCCAACTACGTTTGCCTTCCCATTTTCGGGCAGATGATTTTTTTGCCTTCCATTTACGGGACCAACACAATATTGCAGAAATTGTTGAGGGAAACTTATTACGTAAAGGCATACTGTGGGATCGCTCCCCTGCTCAGCTGCTCATTGCTATTGATGGCAATCAAGCCACGATGAGTCTTGAAATAGATAAGGGGGAAACGCAACCTTGCGAACAAAAATTGGTTGAGGTAGGCAAGCACATGCTTGGATTACAACAAGCGGTCGAACAATTTGAAGCACAATATTTATCTCATCCCATTCTTGGTAAATTAATTCAACAACAACAAGGCCTGCGCATCTATCAATCGACTAGCCCATTTGAAGCTTTAATTTGGGCTATTATCGGTCAGCAAATTAGTGTTACCGCGGCAATCGCAATACGCCGGCGTTTTATTCAAGCCACAGGGTCTAGGCATTCATCTGGAATTTGGTGTTTTCCAGATGCACAACAAGTGACTGCGGTCGATGATCTGACACTACGGCAGACAGGGCTTTCGGCCAGTAAATTGACGGCGCTCAGAGCCCTATGTGCAGCGCTCTTAAATCATCACATCGACCTCACATCACCAATCAACGCTGAAGAGGTACAAAAATTATCCAGCCAACTGGTTAGCCTAAAAGGTATTGGCCCATGGACGGTAAGTTATGCCTTGTTACGTGGTTTTAATTATCTTGATGGCTCATTGCATGGCGATGTTGCTGTTAGGCGCAACTTGCAATCACTACTTGGTATGGAAACGCAACCTACAGCGAAAGAAACTGAAAAATGGCTTGAGGAGTTCACTCCATGGCGTGCTTTAGTGGCAGCACACTTATGGCGTAGCCAATCTGCGGCAGGATATTAATGGCCTATAAATACCAACCAACCGGCTAAGGTTGGTTGGCTTAAATGGTCAATCTAACAGCAAAGCGATAGATGCATTAACGTATCCAGTTTGTCTTCGCGAGTTCAACAACTTCATCACCACGACCGCTTAAAATCGCCTTCAGCATATACAAACTAAAGCCTTTAGCTTCTTGCAGATTAATGGTTGGTGGCATAGAGAGCTCTTGTTTTGCAGTCACCACATCGACCACAACAGGGCCATCATGTGCAAATGCTTCTTTCAATGCCGCATCCACGTCTTCGCTTTTCTCAACACGAATTCCTTTGATACCGGCGGCGTTAGCCACAGCAGCAAAGTTAGGATTATGGAGGTCTGTACCTTCAGTTAAGAAGCCACCGACCTTCATCTCCATCGCAACAAAGCCCAAAACACTATTATTCAGAACGATCACTTTTACCGGTAAATTCATTTGCGCTAGCGATAACAAATCCCCCATCAACATACTAAAGCCACCGTCACCACTCATTGTAATGACCTGACGAGTTTTATCGACGGATTGGATCCCCATTGCCTGTGGCATTGCATTCGCCATTGAGCCATGGTTGAACGAACCAATTAAACGGCGCTTACCGTTCATTTTTAAATAACGTGCAGCCCAAACCGTTGGTGTACCGACGTCACACGTGAATACAGCATCATCATTTGCAAGTGCACTGATTCGACTAGCCAAATACTGTGGATGAATCACATCTTCATGCCCCGGTTTCGCTAGGTCATCAAGGCCTTTACGAGCTTCTTGATAATGTTTTAATGCGCTATCTAAATGGTGGCGATCTTGTTTCACTGTTAAATGCGGCTGTAAGGCTGTCAAAGTCGCTTTAATATCACCGATCAATCCCATATCAATATGGCAATGAGAGCCTAAGCTGCCCGCATTGATATCGATCTGAATAATTTTAGCCCCTTGTGGGTAGAATGCGCGGTATGGAAATTGAGTGCCGAGTAAGACAACGGTATCCGCATTCATCATCGCATGGTAACCCGATGAGAAGCCAATGAGTCCTGTCATCCCAACGCTATATGGGTTATCCCATTCAATATGCTCTTTACCTCGCAAGGCATGTACGACAGGTGCCTTTAATGTTTCTGCGAGTTTAACCACTTCATCGTGTGCCCCTGCACATCCCGCACCACAGAATAGTGTAATATTTTCTGATTGATTCAGTGCATCCGCTAATTTAGCTATTTCAGACGTTTGTGGCATGATCAACGGAGCTTGCGGCTGATACCATGTATCATTAGCGGTTTCTGGTGCGTCACGTAACGCGATATCACCAGGCAATACAATCACAGACACACCTTTTTCCAGAATTGCTTTACGCATAGCAATGCCAAGCACTTGGGGAAGCTGCTCAGGGTTAGAGATCATCTCACAGTAGTGGCTACATTCACGGAATAACTCTGTTGGGTGTGTTTCCTGAAAATAGTTGCTACCAATTTCGCTTGATGGGATATGTGCCGCAATTGCCAATACAGGTACACGGTTACGATGGCAATCATACAAACCATTAATCAGGTGCATATTACCGGGTCCACATGAACCTGCACAAACTGTAAGGTTACCAGTCATTTGTGCTTCAGCACCCGCTGCAAATGCCGCAACCTCTTCGTGACGAGTGCCTAACCATTCAATTGTGCCAAGACGGCGTAAGCTATCACTTAAACCATTCAGTGAATCACCAGTAACGCCCCAAATACGCTTAACACCTGCATTTTCTAGGACCTTCGCGACATAGGATGCAACAGTCTGTTTTTTCATAATGGCACTCTTTTAAGTCAGATTAAGTTAAAATCACTCACAACAAGTCAAAATCATGCTCGCTGTGACACTTCATCATTATTAAACCAATGTATATTTACTTAACTTAGTGTAACTAATTAAATCTGCTGTTCATACCAGCGAAAACCCATCGCTAGTAAGAACAGGATAATCATCCACTAATATCAAAAGAAGAGTCTGGATACAGAATAAATTAAATATAGCGAAAAGATGAAATAACAAAAATAAACCGCATTAACAATAACTTAACAACAAATCGAAATAAGATTATATAAGGTTCCTATTGGCTATCATCACGAATTGAAAACAGCCCCTTAGTCATCCTAAAAATAAAATGCCCCTTCACTTTTCATTTTGCTGGGAATTATTGAAACATGAATATTATCGACGATTGCCACAATGGTCATGATACTGCAATATTCCAGCAATATTCATTCAACCTAATGTAGAATAAGCAGACTGATAATATATAAGCTGAATCATTCAGGGTGGTCAAAAGGACCACTCACTGTGACACAAATAGAAAGAACAGCTAGTCACGCTTTTTATCTTTATACCATTTTCCTATCAGCTCATTATTCAACGCAATAACCTGCCAAATAATCAGATAACCCTGAAGGTATTTTAACGGGCTTTTGTTTTCAACACAGAATGATTGATGTCGGCTTATCTCAGGATTTTATTATCTGCAAATGGAAGGCGAAAAACCGTATATAACAAAGTCGAATTCACACTTATTTTTTCTTTATAAAACAACAGCATAAATACCACCCCTAATTAAGCACTCATTGCGAGATTAAAAAGTTAATAACACCACAAAAAGTAGCATAAAAGACTAACGTTTTACATTTATTCGATATTATTGTATTATTAGTCGCTATGTAAGGTTACCTAAAGGTACATGTTTTGCTTTATTTAAAAAATACACAACAACAAAATAACTCGCTATTCTTTCCGCTTCTTCGTTCGTCTCTTCACAATTATTAGCGGTGATTTTCCCCTAATTGTCTTAGTAATCGGATATAACACGCTATTCATATTGATGATTTCTACAGGTGATTAATAAAATATTTATGCATTCTATAGATAACGACTATTCTAATATAACAGTCTCTCTGTTTATCTTACCCAGGTTAGCTGTAGAGATATGGACGCCACACACATCATGAATGCAGTTCCTTATGTTCCGAGATTCAGATAAGAGGATGGTTCCATGAAATTCAGAAAGAAAAAAGAAAAACCATTAAATATTAATGATATTACTATCATTGATGATGGGAAATTGAAAAAAGCCATTACAGCGGCTTCGCTGGGTAATGCGATGGAGTGGTTTGATTTTGGTGTATATGGCTTCTTAGCTTATGTACTTGGTCAAGTTTTCTTCCCTGGCGCATCACCGAGCGTTCAGATGATTGCCGCATTGGCAACGTTTTCCGTGCCTTTTCTCGTTAGGCCTTTAGGCGGTGTTGTTTTCGGGATCTTAGGTGATAAATACGGCCGACAAAAAGTCTTGGCGATCACCATTATTATTATGTCGATCAGTACGTTCGCGATTGGTTTGATCCCATCCTATGAAAGTATTGGTATTTGGGCTCCCATTCTGCTGCTGTTAGCGAAACTCGCTCAAGGCTTCTCCGTTGGTGGAGAATATTCAGGTGCAGCCATCTTTGTTGCCGAATATTCACCCGACCGAAAACGCGGCTTTATGGGAAGTTGGTTAGACTTTGGTTCTATTGCTGGCTTCGTATTAGGGGCTGGTGTCGTCGTCCTGATTTCGAGCATTGTCGGAGAAGAAAATTTTCATGATTGGGGTTGGAGAATTCCATTCTTCTTAGCATTGCCACTGGGTATCATTGGGTTATATTTGCGTCATGCGCTTGAAGAGACGCCAGCATTCCAACAACATGTTGAAACACTGGAAAAACAAGATAAAGCCAATATTCAAAACCCACCAAAAGTGTCTTTCCGTGAAGTGGTAACAAAGTACTGGAAGAGCTTAATGATCTGTGTGGGGCTGGTTATCGCAACTAACGTGACTTACTATATGTTGCTGACCTATATGCCAAGTTACTTATCGCATAACATGAATTATTCAGCTGACCATGGTGTGCTTATCATTATTGCAATTATGATTGGTATGTTATTTGTTCAGCCTATTATTGGCTTAACCAGCGATAAAATAGGTCGTCGCCCATTTGTGATAGCGGGAAGCTTAGGCCTGATTATTTTAGCCTATCCTGCCTTTATGCTGATTGACAGCGGTTCTGTGGGTTTGATCTTCGTTGGTTTACTGATTTTAGCCGTTTTACTTAATTGTTTTACTGGCGTGATGGCATCTATTTTACCCGCCATTTTCCCAACTCATATTCGTTACAGTGCTCTCGCGATCGCATTTAATATCTCGGTATTGATTGCCGGTGCGACACCAACCGTCGCGGCTTGGTTAGTTGAATCCACCAACAACCTGTATATGCCAGCCTTTTATTTGATGGTTATCGCGCTGATAGGCTTGTACACTGGGATTAAAATGCCAGAAACAGCAAATAAACCACTGAGAGGCGCGACACCGGCTGCATCAGATAAGGCTGAAGCAAAAGAAATCTTAAGTGAGCACTATGACAATATTGAACAGAAGGTTGAAGATATTGAACAACAGATTGCAGAACTTGAGAAAAAACGCCAATCGTTAATTAATCAGCACCCTAAATTAGACTAAGTCTATGTAAGGCAAAGGAGCAGAAGATGGTCAAGAAACAGGCTTGTCATTTGGTCTGGTTTCGTCATGATCTGAGAGTCACCGATAATAAAGCCCTGTCTTCTGCTTGTGCTGATCCCGAGGCTAAAGTGCTCGCCTTGTTTACTGCAACACCGGAACAATGGCGGGCACATGACCTTTCTTCCCGACAAATCACGTTCTTACACCAAAATCTGCTTGCGCTACGCGACTCACTGGCGAAGCTAGGCATCCCCTTGATTTGTCAGACAGTCGCTGATTTTTCAAGTGCAGCACACTGGGTCGTCGAGTTTGCACAACAGCAACAGGCCGATCACCTCTATTTCAACCGTCAATATGAATTGAACGAACGTAAGCGCGATGAATGGTTGTTAAAACAAACATTACCTTTTCATGTCCACACGTTCGATGACGCACTCTTATTAGCGCCTCAATCAGTCACCAATCAAAAAGGTGAAATGTATCAGGTATACACACCTTTTCGCCGAGCCTTTATTAGTCAGTTGATAACGGCGGATTTTCGCTCTTTGGCAGCCCCTAAGCCAAGAGATAACGCACTGAAGATCCAGACGCTATCACAACCCCTGTTTGAGCATCACGCGGTGGATATTGCGCCCCCTTTTCCGGCTGGAGAAGCTGCTGCATTGCAGCAACTACGGCAATTTTGCCGTACTAAGGTCCAACACTATCAGCAACAGCGTGATATTCCTGCTATTGATGGAACCAGCCAATTATCGCCTTACTTAGCGATAGGTGTTCTCTCACCACGACAATGTTTAAATCGATTGCTTGCTGAAAACCCGCATGTTTTCGATTCACCTGATAGTGGTGCATTTACATGGCTCAATGAACTGATATGGCGTGAATTTTATCATCATTTATTGGTCGCATTCCCCCGCTTGTGCCGCCACCAGCCTTTTATTGAGTGGACAACATATATTCAGTGGAACACGAACAATACGGACCTAAATGCATGGCAAAATGGACAAACAGGCTATCCTATCGTCGATGCCGCAATGCGTCAGCTTAACGCCACCGGTTGGATGCATAATCGCCTAAGAATGATCACTGCTAGCTTTTTAGTGAAAGATTTGCTCATAGACTGGCGCCTTGGTGAGCGATACTTTATGCAACAACTGATTGATGGCACGCTTGCCGCCAATAATGGTGGTTGGCAATGGTCAGCGTCCACGGGGACAGATGCGCAACCATGGTTCCGTATCTTTAATCCGACAACACAAGGAAAGAAATTTGACCCTCAGGGTGAATTTATTCGCCAGTGGTTACCCGAATTAAGTTCAGTACCGGACAAATATATTCATACTCCTCATGAGTGGGCTGAGGCGAATAACCTAACCTTAGACTATCCTGCCCCCATTGTTGATCACAAACAGGCTCGTTTAGCCACTCTAGCGGCTTTCGAGGCAGGAAAAAATGACAGTATAAAAACCATTAATGATCAAAGTAATAATTTAAGTTAAGGATTATACTGTCCAATAATTAATAAAATAAAAAATTCAAATAGGAGTCGTTATGCCGGTGATTTTACAAGTGGACTTTCCTTACCAAGGCCCTTGGGGACAGGACATGGCCAATGCGATGGAAACGTTAGCCAAATCGATCAATGAGGAGCCAGGATTCATTTGGAAAATATGGACAGAAAACCCCGCAACACAGCAAGCTGGCGGTATTTACTTGTTTAACTCACAAGAACAGGCGCAAGCCTACTTAGAAAAACACAGCGCACGATTAAAATCATTTGGCGTGCCTGAAGTAAGAGGTGAGATTTTTGCTGTCAATCATGCGCTTAGCCAACTCAACCAAGCGCAATTTATTACCAAGTCATTCATGGACGTAAACATTCAAACAGCATAACATCGGAGGTGAAAGAACCATTTTCTTGTACCATAAAATAGTTCTTTGCCTCATCACTGAGTGTCATTTGGTATTGACGGATTGCGTCAACTAACGGCGGCGGTGTCCTCATCCGTTCCACCCAACTGGTAAACTCCAATTCAAGACGAAAACTTTTCACCGTACGTACAAACAACTGTGCATGATTAAACATCGCAGTCCATTCACCAACAGAGTAATCACGAATATGTGAGGTATCACGTAATACTTCAACGGTTTGTAAGTAAATATCTAATAGTGGATGCCCCGGTGAAACAACATCAATAAACACCGCTCGGCCACCTTGCTTTAAGACACGATGCACTTCACGCAAAGCTCGACCAACATCATGCCAATGGTGCGCGGAATAACGACTAATAACAATATCAAAACGATTATCCTCGAAAGGCAATGATTCTACCGTTCCCTGACATGTTTTAATATTATGCAGTGCCCGTTCTTGGGCTGTCGCCGCGACAACAGAAAGCATAGAATCCGACAAATCATAGGCGGTGACAGAGTCCACAAAAGGCGCAACCGAAAAACTGGCATGCCCAGCACCACAGCCAAGATCGAGAACAGTTGCCTCAGCGTTTTCCTGAAGCAACTGCTGTAAGGCGTGTAAATCTTCGCCTTGTGCATGCACTTGGCTCGTTAAATAAGCAGCCGCTTGCTCGTCAAATTGTTGGTATACCGATTGATGATGTGTCTTCATATGATCCCCTATTATTTTTATGGCGGTTTTTTCCATCAAAACAGAAAATCAATAAAAAGACACGCATTTCATCCTTCATGCCAAATCTACTGTGCGAAATCCCCTTCTCGACGTTCAACCAATGTTAGAATGCTATACAAGGCAACCGCGGCGTTATTTTGATTAAACACTTGAACATCCCATTCAACCACACCATTTGGCTTATCCTCCGCCGTTTTTTGTGCCTTTTTAATTTTCTTCTTACAGGTTAAACGTACTTGAATTGTATCTCCGATTTTGACTGGCTCAATAAAGCGTAGGTTTTCCATCCCATAGTTGGCAATCACTGGGCCAACAGCAGCATCGACAAATAAACCTGCCGCCGCCGATACGACAAAATAACCATGAGCGACACGTTCACCAAACAATGACTGTGCCGCACCAATTTTATCCATATGCGCATAAAAATGGTCGCCACTTAAACACGCAAAGTTGACTAGGTCGGCTTCTGATACCGTACGTCTCGCTGTCAGTAAAGTATCGCCAATCACTAAATCCTCAAAATACTTCCTAAAGGGGTGTACAGGGTCGGTAATAACATCCGAGCCACGGACCCACTGCTTCGTGATTGAGGTCAGCATGGACGGGCTGCCTTGAATCGCTGTTCGCTGCATATAATGTTTTACTGCTCTTAGTCCTCCGAGTTCTTCTCCACCCCCCGCACGCCCTGGGCCACCATGAACTAATAGAGGTAATGGGGAGCCATGTCCGGTCGATTCAGCTGCCGCCGCTTCATTTAACACCAACATTCGGCCATGCGCTCTCGCACTCTTGCGAATAACATCTTGAGCTACCGATGAATCTGCCGTCACTAAGGTTCCCGCAAGGCTTCCGCCTCCCATAATGGCTAACTCAACCGCCTGTTCACTGGTTTCATAACCAATCAGTGTTGCTACCGGCCCAAACGCTTCTGTTTCATGTACCGCTTGATGAGTGTAGGGATCCGCACAATACAGTAATGTCGGTGGGTAAAACGCGCCTTTTTGGCTATCAGCCCCTATAACATCTAGGTTTTCCATACTCCCACCACACAGCAACTCACAACCATTTTGCTGCAAGTACATGACTTTTTGGTGAACATCTTCACGCTGTTCCAGATTGATTAACGCCCCCATGCGGACGCCCTCAACAGCCGGATCCCCCATCGTTACCCCTGATAAACGCTGTAATAAGGCCTGTTTAACCGCTTCTAATTGTGTTTTTGGCACAAGGATACGACGAATTGCCGTACATTTTTGGCCCGCCTTTACCGTCATTTCTCGCGCCACTTCTTTAATAAATAGTGGAAATTCAGGTTGCTGTGCGGTCACATCAACACCAAGAATGGCGCAGTTCAGCGAATCCGCCTCCATAGTAAAAGGTATTGATTTTTCACGTAGTCGAGGATGTGATTTTAATTTTTGTCCTGTTGCTGCCGAGCCTGTGAATGTCACCACATCTTCAAAATCTAAATGTTCAAACATATCACCAACACCGCCACAAATTAGCTGAATCGCCCCTTCAGGCACTAAGCCACTCTCAACAATTAAACGAACCATTGCATGTGTCACTTGTGCTGAAGCAGTCGCAGGTTTAATAATCGCTGGCATACCTGCTAACCATGTTGGCGCTAATTTTTCTAGCATCCCCCAACATGGGAAGTTAAAGGCATTGATATGCAGTGCGACACCATGGCGAGACGTTAAAATATGCCGCGCAATAAACTGCCCTTGTTTCGATAATGGGATCATGTCATCTTCAGGCCAAAGGGTATCATCCGGTAATTCTCGATTTGCCAATCCAGCAAAGGAAAACAACGTCGCAATTCCCCCTTCGATATCGACCCAACTATCCGCCTTAGTCGCTCCTGTTTGCGCTGAAATTTCATAAAGAGATGCTTTATGCGCTAACAAATGTTTTGCTACTGCCTTTAACATCTGCCCACGCTGCTGGAATGTCATAGCAGATAAGGCATCACCCCCTTTTTTGCGCCCATAATCAAGGCAATCAACTAAAGGCAAACCCTCTGTTGTGACCTCATATAACGCCTGCCCAGTCAACGCATGGTAAATTTTGCGGCCTTCACCTTCACCATATAACCATTTCCCCGTTATATAACTCGTTAATTGCTGCATGACATCTCTCCAAATAAAAACAAACAAAAATAGACATATTATAAATATGTATCACAACATCAATGATAGACGCCACTTGAAATTTAACAAATCAAAAACAAATCAGATCAAAAATCCATGAAAAAACAAAAACCACACAAAAGACAATAAATTTAACTATATGTTTATCAACAATAAAATAAAATCAACTGTGAAGCCCATCGCAAAAGAAGAATAAACAGCATTGATTTTATTGTTAACGATTCCTAGCATTAATGTTAAATATTTATGATTCATTTTTTATTTTTAAATTATTTAATTCGAATCACTTGGATGAAGAAAACAATGAATGAGCAAAATCAGGCAAACTTCGAGGCCAAAATCGAAGCCGACATTAACATTGAGCCAAAAGATTGGATGCCCGATGCTTACAGGCAAAATCTGATCCGCCAAGTGGGACAGCATGCACACTCAGAAGTGATTGGTATGTTGCCTGAAGCGAATTGGTTAACTCGCGCCCCCACATTGCGGCGTAAGGCCATTTTATTAGCAAAAATTCAAGACGAAGCGGGACACGGCCTTTACCTATATAGCGCCGCGGAAACCTTGGGATGTTCACGCCAAGATATCTATCAAAAGATGCTCGACGGCAAAATGAAATACTCATCAATCTTCAATTATCCCACCCTGAACTGGGCAGATGTCGGCGTCATTGGCTGGCTGGTTGATGGTGCGGCCATTGTTAACCAAGTTGCGCTATGTCGAGCATCATACGGCCCTTACGCACGCGCCATGGTGAAAATTTGTAAAGAAGAAAGTTTCCATCAACGCCAAGGTTATGAAGCCGTCACCGTACTGGCCAACGGAACTGCCGAACAAAAAGCCATGCTGCAAGATGCAATTAATCGCTTTTGGTGGCCAGTTCTCATGATGTTCGGCCCTAATGACAGCGACTCCCCACACAGTGCACAGAGTATGGCGTGGAAAATCAAAAGATTTAGTAACGATGAGCTACGCCAGAAATTTGTTGATAACACGGTGCCACAAGTCGAAGCCCTCGGTATGACCATTCCTGACCCTGATCTGCAATGGGATGAGGCGCTTGGGCATTATCGTTTCGGTGAAATCAATTGGGAAGAGTTCTATCAAGTGATCAAAGGCGAAGGGATCTGTAATTACGAACGTGTTAATGCCAAGCGTAAGGCTTGGGAAGATGGCGCATGGGTGCGTGAAGGTGCCATGGCACACAGCCAAAAACGCAAAGCTGTTAAGTCTGCTGCTTAGTACAAAATAAAAAAGGAAAAGATCATGAGCAATCAAGATTGGCCATTATATGAAGTTTTTGTTCGTAGCAAACAAGGGCTTGCACATCGTCATGTCGGAAGCCTACATGCCGCAGATGACCAAATGGCTCTCGAAAATGCACGGGATGCTTACACTCGCCGTAGTGAAGGATGCTCCGTCTGGGTCGTAAAAGCCACACACCTTATCGCCTCACAACCTGAAGATAAGAGCGCCTTCTTTGATCCCGCTGATAGCAAAATTTATCGCCACCCGACTTTTTACACCATCCCTGATGGTATCAAGAATATGTGAGGTGACGGATATGAACCAACATGAAGTACTCAAACAATATGTTTTAAGACAAGGCGATACATCATTGATTCTTGCGCAACGTTTATGTGAATGGTGTGGTCATGCCCCAGAACTGGAAATCGACCTCGCATTATCTAACATTGGGCTCGATTTATTGGGCCAAGCGAGAAACTTTTTAGCATACGCCGCCACCCTATCAGACGATAAATTCGATGATGAAGACAAAATTGCCTTCCACCGAGATGAACGTGAGTTCTGCAACCTACTGTTGGTTGAACAGCCTAATGGAGGCTTCAACGACACGTTAGTGCGCCAATTTTTTATGGATGCCTATCATGTTCCTCTGTACCAAGCCTTAATTCACAGTAGGGACGAGCAGCTATCCGCGATTGCTGAAAAATCGTTAAAAGAAGTGCTTTATCACTTGCGATTCAGCAGTAACTGGATGATCCGTTTAGGCGACGGTAGCGAAGTGAGTCACCAAAAAATTCAACAATCCGTCAACCAATTATGGCGATTTACAGGTGAATTATTTCATGCAGATGACATTGAAATTGCGTTAGCCAAAACGGGAATAGCGGTCGATCCTCGCACATTACATGAACAATGGCTCGCGACAGTCACTGACATTTTCGATCAGGCAACCCTGAGCATTCCAGATCAAAATGCCTACCGTTTAGGTGGCAAACAAGGTCTTCACACCGAGCATTTGGGCATCCTTCTCACCGAACTACAGTTTGTCCAGCGTGCTTACCCAAATTGTGAGTGGTGATGTAATGGAACAGAGTATGCAAATTGGAGGACTACAACCTCCACAAATTCATCAGATCTGGCAGCAATTGCAGCAAATACCCGATCCTGAGTTACCTGCACTCTCCATTACTGATCTCGGCATGATCCGCAATGTTGTTGCGACTTCCTACGGATGGAAAGTCATGTTTACACCGACCTATTCAGGTTGCCCAGCAACAGAATTTTTAATCAACGAAATTAAAACCGTTTTAGCGCATGCAGGATTTGCCAATGTAGAAATCGATGTAGTGCTAACACCCGCTTGGACAACAGATTGGATGAACCAAGATGCCAAACAACGTTTACGTGAATTTGGTATCGCGCCCCCCGCAGGAAAATCCTGTGAACATCCTGAAAAATCGGGGCCAATCTGCTGCCCACGCTGTAACAGCCAACAGACAGAAAAAATTAGCGAATTCGGTTCTACAGCCTGTAAAGCGTTATATCGCTGTCTCGAATGCTTTGAACCTTTTGATTATTTTAAATGTATTTAAGGGCACACTCATGACTGTATTTCATCGTTTAAGTATTGCCGCTATTGAACGTGACACCGCAGATGCGGTTGCTGTGACCTTTAGTGTCCCTGACGAATTACGCGAACAGTACCGTTACCACCCAGGCCAGCACTTAACCCTCAAAGCGTTAGTCAATGGCGAGGATTTACGCCGCTGCTACTCCATTTGCAGTTCCCCCGATGAGGGCGTTTTAAAAATTGGGGTGAAAGCGATTCATGAAGGGCGTTTTTCCAATTTCATTAATCAGCAACTTCATGTTGGTGACTGCCTTGATGTGATGATTCCACAAGGAAAATTTGGTTATTTACCTAAAGTGACCACCCAAGCTCGTTACCTTGCCGTTGCAGCGGGTTCAGGGATTACCCCCCTTTTATCGATCATTAAATCAACATTACAAACCGAACCAAACAGCCGTTTCACCTTAATTTATGGTAATAAAAATAGCCGTTCCGTGATGTTTAAAGAAAGCATTGCTGATCTTAAAAACCAATATGCCGAACGATTCCAAGTGCTCTACTTGTTCAGCCAAGAGCAACAAGATAGCCAGCTGCTCAGTGGCCGAATCAATAAACCCCAATTAGTTGCATTAGGTAAAACATTACTTAACTTTCAACAATTTGATCGCGCTTTTGTCTGTGGTCCAGAGGCTATGATGGATGATGTTCAATCGGCATTATCAGAATGTGGCATGAAACCAGAGCATATCCATAGCGAACGTTTCAATACCTCTAATATGAAGTTTCGCCCATCTGCCGCTTTATCGACAGACAGCCGCCAAGTCAGCATTCACCTTGATGGTCGCACCATGACAATCAATATGGACAGTCAAGACGATAGTATTCTCGACGCCGCGCTACGCCAAGGCGCAGACTTACCTTACGCCTGTAAAGGTGGGGTTTGCGCAACGTGCAAATGCAAGCTTAAATCTGGCGACGTTGAAATGGGTGTCAATTATAGCCTTGAACCCGATCAAATCGCGGACGGCTACATTCTTAGCTGCCAAGCGTGGCCGAAAGGCGATGGCGTCGTTCTCGACTTTGATGTGTAGGGGGCCATATGCAAACTGATTGGATCCTAAGCCATACAGCACACCGCGTTTTAACGTTGACGCTAAATCGACCTGAAGTTCGTAATGCCCTGAGCACCGATTGCCTTGAGCTACTGGTCGAACATTTAGAACATGCCGATAGAGACCCGCAAATAGGGGCGATCGTTATTACGGGCAACCCACGTTTTTTTGCCGCGGGTGCCGACCTTAAAGAGCTTCAACAACAAACTGTTGCAACCGCCATTACCGATAAACGACCTTTAGTTTGGCGTCGGTTTTCTCAGATATCCAAACCGATAGTGACCGCTGTAAACGGTTATGCCCTCGGGGCAGGTTTCGAGTTAGTGCTAGCCAGTGATGTCGTAATTGCCGGTGAAACGGCCCGCTTTGGCCTGCCAGAAATCACTCTCGGGTTAATACCTGGTGCAGGGGGAACGCAGCGCTTAATTAAGAGTGTTGGTAAATCCCTAGCAATGCAAATGGTCCTCACCGGAGAGGCGATCAACGCGCATCGCGCCTTACAAGCTGGGTTAATTAGCCAAATCTGTGTAGATGGGCTGACCCTTGAATATGCACAAAAGCTTGCGCAACGCATTGCAAACCATGCACCACTCGCGATGAAAGCCGCTAAAGCAGCCATTAATTCCGCTCAAGAAATATCACTGACTGATGGTTTACAGCTTGAGCGCCAATATTTTGTCGGCTTAGCAGGTACTGATGACCGACGAGAAGGTATTGCAGCCTTCTTTGAAAAACGACAGCCGAAATTTACAGGACAATAAAATGCCAAACAGCCCAAGCATACTGACCACATTGGAAAATGGCGTGTTCACCATCACATTGAACCGTCCTGATAGGCTTAATAGCTTTAATGATGAAATGCACCACCAGCTAAGTGATGCCATAAAAATTGCTGAACGTGATGACACCGTACGCTGTTTAGTGATTACAGGCGCAGGCCGGGGTTTCTGTGCTGGACAAGATCTAAACGATCGTAATGTCTCCGTAGGTGCCGAAGCTCCTGATTTAGGTTATTCCGTTGAGACTTTTTATAACCCACTGATCCGTCGGCTAACCCGCTTACCCAAACCGATTATCTGTGCAGTTAATGGTGTTGCAGCTGGAGCCGGTGCTGCTATTGCTTTAGCAGGAGATATCGTTATTGCCGCCAAGAATGCCAGTTTTATTCAATCATTCTGTCGTTTAGGGCTCGTTCCTGATTCAGGTGGTAGCTGGTTTTTACCGCACCTAGCTGGACATGCGAGAGCGATGGGAATGGCATTATTAGGCGACAAAATCAGTGCGGAGCAAGCGCTACAGTGGGGCATGATCTGGCAAGTGACAGAAAATGAAGACCTGTCCGCCACCGTCAATAAATTAGCTCAGCACCTCGCAACACAGCCTACTTACGGCTTAGGGCTAATTAAAAAAGCGATCTACAGCGCGGCAACCAACACCTTAGATCAACAGCTAGACCTTGAACGCGACTTGCAACGTTTAGGTGGTCGTAGTGAAGACTATCGTGAAGGAGTCGATGCCTTTTTGAATAAACGCGAACCTAAATTTAAAGGACGCTGATATGACACTTATACTCAACACCGTGGCTGTCATTGGTGCTGGTACTATGGGTATCGGCATCGCACAGGTCGCTGCGAGCTGTGGACATACCGTACTGTTATTTGACATCAACCCGCAAGCGCTGGAGCAAGCAAAGCACTCGTTGACTGAACGCCTAAATAAACGCGTTCAACAAGGCAAAGCTGATGCACAAGCCACCAAACAATTGCTTGCGCGTATCACGCTCGTTAATACTATGGCCGAATTAGCGCCAGCTCAATTAGTCATTGAAGCTGTCGCCGAAAAATTAGCGATAAAACAGTCGATTTTTAGCGAATTAGAAGCGATTTGTCAGAAAAACACCCTATTTGCCAGTAATACATCATCACTCTCCATTACTGCCATCGCCAGCCAACTCAAATCCCCAGAGCGCTTTGCTGGACTGCATTTTTTTAATCCTGCGCCTATCATGAAACTGGTTGAAGTGATACGAGGACGAGAAACATCCAACACGGTCATTGAACAGCTCAAAAGTTTAGCGTTATCATGGGGAAAAACACCGGTTATATGCCGTTCAACACCGGGTTTTATCGTTAATCGCGTTGCTCGTCCTTTCTATGCGGAAACAATGCGTGCACTTGAAGAGCAAGTCGGTGATCCGCCAACACTCGATAGTGTTGTACGCGATGCCGGTGGATTTTCAATGGGGCCATTACAATTGACCGACCTCATCGGTCATGATGTCAACTATGCAGTGACAGACTCTATTTTCCAAGCATTCGGCTATGATCCTCGCTTTCAAACCTCCTTTGAACAATTAGAGTTGGTACAAGCGGGCCATTTAGGTCGAAAAACCGGTCGTGGCTTCTATCATTACGATGAAAACAAACCTTTAACTCAAGCGACAATCGCCGAGAAAGTCATTTTACCGCATGCACCGGCAGTGACAGCACACGGCAATTGGCAAAGTTTCCCTGAATTTGCGCAATTATTAAAGCAAAACGGGATCCCTCTCGAAGAATCTAAAATAGATAACCCTAATCCGCCCACTCTTTTCGTTAACAATGTTATTGTCATGTTAACAAATGGTGAATTAACTTCTGTGCGCGCGCAAAAAATGAACCAAAGCATGGTGCAATTTGATTTATCGGCTGACTATGCCAAAGCAACCACTATCGCGATAAGTTGTGCAGTGCAAAACAGCGTCCAAGACAACCAAAATGTCATTGCCTTTTTTCAATCGCTAAACAAGGACGTCATTGTGTTACCTGATTACCCCGGTCTACTGACCATGCGAACCGTTGCCATGCTATGCAATGAGGCTTTAGACGTTGTTAACAAAGGGATCGCAACCCCTGAAGATACCGATAATGCCATGCGCTATGGGGTTAATTATCCTAAAGGCCCTCTCGCTTGGGGGACTGAATTGGGCTGGCAGCATATTCTTCATACTCTTGAGCAACTCTCACAGTTTTATGCCGATGGCCGTTATCGAGCCAATCCCTTACTACGACAACTCGTTGCTGGAACGCGCAGGTTAGACGCTAAGGAGATTCAATGAATTCTCAAATCACCATGACATTAGCCCAGCAATCAGCAGAGATTATGTACCGTGATGATGCATGCGCAAAAGCAATGGGCATGACGATAGAACACGTTTCTGAAGGAGAAGCTCAGCTCTCTATGACTGTTTCATCACACATGTTAAATGGGCATAAAACTTGCCATGGTGGGCAGCTATTTAGTCTCGCTGATACCGCCTTTGCTTATGCCTGCAACAGCCATGGTCTTGCTGCGGTAGCCTCAAGTTGCTCTATTGATTTTATCCGACCGGCCTTTGAAGGCGACAAGCTAACTGCCATTGCTCACGTAAAGCATCAAGGCAAACGGACAGGCTTCTATGAAGTCGAAATTATCAACCAACAAGGAAAAACCTTAGCGTGGTTTTATGGGCGAGCACATCGCCTAGGTCATCGTTTAACAGGAGAAGCATGATGAAAGATGCCTTTATTTGTGATGGTATCAGAACCCCAATTGGCCGTTATGGTGGTGCTCTGTCCTCTGTGCGCCCTGATGACCTTGCGGTCTTCCCCTTAAAGGCCCTAATGGAAAGGCATCCACAATTAGATTGGTCTATCACCGATGACATTATCTTAGGCTGTGCCAATCAGGCGGGAGAAGATAATCGCAATGTCGCGAGAATGGCGGGCTTATTGGCAGGTCTACCGTTATCGATTTCTGGAACAACAATCAATCGTCTCTGTGGTTCAGGGCTTGATGCAATTGCGTTTGCGGCAAGAAGTATCAAAGCTGGCGAAGCGGGTCTGATGATTGCTGGTGGCGTAGAGTCAATGAGTCGCGCCCCTTTTGTCATGGGAAAATCAGAGTCTGCCTTTTCGAGACAGGCTCAAATATTCGATACTACTATCGGCTGGCGCTTTATCAACCCTCTCATGGACCAACAGTTTTCAACACATTCGATGCCCGAAACAGCAGAAAACGTTGCTGAGAAATACCAAATTAGCCGAACAGATCAAGATGTGTTTGCCTTACGTAGCCAGCAACGTACTGAACAAGCACGTCAAAAAGGTGTGTTTGCGCAAGAAATCGTACCGGTCACGATTAAGCACCGCAAAGGCGATATTACCATCACCACCGATGAACACCCTCGCCCAGAAACGACAATTGAGCAATTACAAAAACTTAAAACACCTTTTCGTGAAAATGGTTCCGTGACCGCGGGTAATGCCTCTGGCGTTAATGACGGTGCAGCCGCACTAATAATTGCCTCACAAGAGGTCGCTAAAGCCCAGGGCTTAACACCTAGAGCGCGCATTATTGCGACTGCAACCTGTGGTGTTGAACCTAGATTTATGGGGATCGGACCATTACCTGCCACCCAAAAAGTTCTCAAAATGGCAGGACTGACTATCGAACAAATGGATGTCATTGAACTTAATGAAGCTTTTGCGGCACAAGCGCTTGCCGTACTCAGAGGATTAGGCCTACCGGATGATGCACCACAGGTTAACCCAAATGGTGGCGCTATTTCATTAGGGCACCCTCTTGGTATGAGTGGCGCAAGACTCGCGATCACCGCCACCAATGAGTTACATCGCCGACAAGGACGTTTTGCCCTATGCACCATGTGTATTGGTGTCGGTCAAGGGATCGCCATGATTATTGAACGAGTTTAAGTAACTAGTTTACCTAAAGTCATACAAATTCAATCAGATAGATGATAGGTAGAAACATAAAAAACAGCCTGAAACCCTACACCTGCTCAGGCTAATACTGCGCTCACTTTAAGTTTTTAAGTATATATCGTCCTGACTCGGTAATACGCCATTAAGGACTTAAAGCCTGCAGATATCAATAATTATAAGGACTAGCAAATATGAGCACACTACCCCATACTCAGCAACACATGATTAATCCAATTGAGTTTGCTTCAAGAGATGAAATCGAGGCATTGCAACTCTCTAGACTGAAGTGGACACTCACTCACGCTTACGAGAATGTGCCAATGTATCGCAAAAAATTTGATGCTGCGGGCGTTCATCCTGATGATTTCAAGCAACTCAGTGATATCGAAAAATTCCCTTATACGACAAAACAAGATTTACGTGAAAATTATCCATTTGATACCTTTGCTGTACCAATGGATCAAATCATCCGTATCCATGCATCGTCAGGTACGACAGGACGCCCAACTGTTGTCGGTTACACACAACAAGATATTGATAACTGGGCGGACCTCATTGCGCGCAGTCTCCGTTCTGCTGGGGCCACGAAAGGGGATAAAATCCACGTCGCCTATGGTTATGGCTTATTTACGGGCGGTCTTGGTGCCCATTATGGCGCTGAACGTCTTGGTGCGGCTGTGATTCCCATGTCGGGAGGACAAACAGAGAAACAAGCTCAGTTGATCGCAGATTTCAAACCTGATGTGATCATGGTGACCCCATCTTACTGCTTAAGTATTATTGATGAACTAGAGAAAATCATGGGCGGTGATGCAAGTAAGTGCTCACTAAGGTTGGGCGTATTTGGTGCTGAACCATGGACAGAAGCATTAAGAACAGAAATCGAAACGCGTTTAGGAATTAAAGCCTTAGATATCTATGGATTATCCGAAGTGATGGGGCCGGGCGTTGCCATGGAATGCGCCGATGCGGGAGAAAGTGGGCCAACCATTTGGGAAGATCATTTTTATCCTGAAATTATTTCGCCAGAAACACTGCAAGCCCTCTCGCCGGGTGATCAAGGTGAGTTAGTATTTACTACCTTAACAAAGGAAGCAATGCCTGTTATTCGCTACCGAACTCGAGATCTGACGCATTTAATGCCTGGCATCAATCGCAATATGCGCCGTATTGGAAAAATTACCGGTCGTTCTGACGATATGATGATTATTCGTGGGGTCAATGTGTTCCCTTCACAAATCGAAGAGCAAATTATGCAATTCAAAGAGCTATCTCCACATTATCAACTCGAAATCAGTCGTAAAGGTAATATGGATAGCTTGGCTATTCGCGTTGAATTAAAACAACCTGACATACTCAACTATGATGAACGCTGTAATATTTGCCATAATCTTAAGCATCGCATTAAATCAATGGTAGGTGTTAGTACCCAGATTAGTATTGTTAATTGTGGCGATATTCCGCGCTCTCAAGGTAAAGCAACTCGAGTCATTGATACAAGGATTGCCATATAATTCATCTTATTGAGGCACTTTATTGCGGATAATACCTAAAAGTGCCTCAATCTCAGTTTCCTATCACAGTCAGCCTCTGTATAGCAAATAGAAGACAAATCAGCTGTTTTTGTCTACTATTCACTCATGCTTTTGATACAGATATTCAATGGATAATAAAAAAATGGAAACTAAACTTGATCAATTTATACAGCATGCGCTAACGAGCCAACCCATTAGTGGAACATCCCTGATTATCTCGCTGTATGGCGATGCCTTGCACCATCGTGGCGGGGAAATATGGTTGGGTAGCTTAACCCAATTACTAGAGCCGATGGGCTTCACAGATCGCTTTGTCCGTACGTCTGTATTCCGTCTACAAAAAGAAGGTTGGCTTGACGCAGAGAAAATCGGTCGCCGTAGCTATTATCGAATATCTGAACGTGGGCAAAACCAATTTCGCCACGCTGAGAGTAAAATCTATCAAAGTGAGCAGCCAAATTGGGATGGAAAATGGGATTTATTACTGCTTGAAGCCGCAGATAAAGACGAAAAAGCTCGGTTAAAAAAAGAGTTAAGTTGGTTAGGGTTTGGCCAATTTAGCACCTCATTAATGGCGGCTCCCAGCAGTGCTCAAAGTGATATCCCTTCTCTACTCAGTGAGCTCAATGCCAGTGAAGAGGTGATCTATTTTCGAGCGGATTATCCCTATACTCGTTCAGAAAAAAATCTGAAAAACCTCGTTTCTGATAGCTGGTCATTACAGGAAGTTGCTGAACACTACCATCAATTCATTGTGCTATTTCGGCCACTCGCCTTATTGCTGAAAGAATTATCTGATGAGCAAATATCACCCGAGCAATGTTTTCAGCTACGCTTATTACTGATCCACTTTTACCGCCGAGTCATTTTAAAAGACCCACTATTACCTGATGAGCTGCTTCCAGCACAGTGGGAAGGGCAAATAGCACGTAATCTGTGTATCAATATTTATCAGCGCATTGAGCTGGCCGCAACACGATACGTTAGCGAAATATGTGAAACAACCGTAGGAGAATTACCGCAACCAACGACACTCTACTTCCGACGTTTTGGCGGTATTTTAAAAGAAATCGCAGCATAGTCATGCTAAAAACAAATAGGAGTGAACTCAATATGCCTTTTTATCAAATAGACGGCATCACGCCAGTTGTCAGTCCTGAAAGTTTTGTTCATCCAACTGCCGTTGTCATTGGTGACGTCATCATTGGCAAAAATGTTTATATTGGTCCTAATGCAAGTTTACGGGGGGATTTCGGTCGCCTAATTATTAAAGATGGTGCCAACGTTCAAGATAACTGTGTCATGCATGGTTTTCCCCAATACGATACGATCATTGAAGAGGATGGTCATATTGGTCATGGCGCAATTTTGCATGGCTGCCATATCAAACGTAATGCGTTAGTAGGAATGAATAGTGTTGTCATGGACGGTGCCATCATTGGAGAAAACTCGATTGTGGGTGCCTGTTCCTTTGTAAAAGCAGAGGCGATATTTCCCGATAATACCTTAATCATGGGCACGCCAGCCAAAGCGCAACGCACCCTCTCGGAAAAAGAAATCGCATGGAAAAGCAGCGGTACTGTGGATTATCAAAACTTAGTGGCTCGTTGCCAACAAACGCTTAAAGAAGTATCCCCCTTAAAAGAAGAAGAGCCAAACCGGCCAAAACTTGAATTTGAAGGCATTATTCCAAAATCAGCGCTATGAGTTTTATCGCCATCCATAAGCACTCAAAATAGAGTGCTTTTTCTGACCATCAACAAGCAATAATGATTAATTGTCAAACGAATCATTATGAGATTGATACTATTCCGATTATCTTATATAAGCATTTTTAATAAGATCTGCTCAAAATAAGTCTCTCAACTTATCGGCTATATTATCGCCATACATGATAAGTCATCACGTTTCAGTGAATGTACCGTGCAAAGCGCCCGACTCATTCACTGACTATTGAGAGAAAAAAGTAAATAAATAATAAAGTTAATTGATTTTTTGCCGATAGTTAATTAAGTAAAAGTTTAGTCATCGCTTTTTGAAAAATAAATTTGAAGTTAGTCATGCTATTTCGACAACTTCATACGCATATAACCTTATTATTCTTAAGGTTATAATACGTTTTTGCCTATTACATTAATAGGTAAAAACTTAGCTTGCTTAATTATTGCTCATTCATAGCCGGTTGTTTACGTTAAAAAAATATTTTCACTGGTGAATATATTTATTAACAATTATTCTTAATGTGAATTGTTATCAAATAGAATAAAAATTTATTCCAAGAAATTCATTTATAAAGATAAAAAAGATGTTATAAATAAAATTATTGATATATTAATTTTCGAAAAATTTCATGCAGTTATATAATTAACGTAATACTACTAAAGTAGTATTTGACATAACACTTTGATTTAAAATCAATAAAAAAACATAAAATGACAGAATGAAACACTTGGTAACAAGTTTTTAACCCTACCTTTATAGATAAAAAATATATATAATGCCGAAATATATAAATTTACAAAATAAAACTCCAGTCTCATTTCTAAATTCGCCTTTTTACACGTAATCTGCAACCTTTTCTGAGCTTATCTCGATATTTAATTTTTAAATCTAATGTGAGTAATATTTACCCTCTTTTTAAACAAATGATTACACGTATAATAGCGTCCAGCCAAATTTGATATAAATCAAATTACCCTGAAGTTTAAATACAGCCTAAATATAAAAACTCCTTTACTAAAAGGCATAGTTTTGTATTTCTTTTATTTAAACTTCACATAATTAATACCTAGATTCTACGTCAGTACTTCAAAAAGCATAATCAAAGCCTTGATAAATATGCATTCCTTCGAAATTCAGCTTTCACCCATTGGGTGAAAGAAAAGTGCTCAAAAATATGTTAAATTATCAGCTTTTATGACTCGATATATGGTAAAATAATAGTAAGAAAAGTAGTAAAAAGGGGTTCTAATTATGATTAATAAAATTGATTTCAAAGCTAAGAATCTAACATCAAATGCAGGTCTTTTTCTGCTCCTTGAGAATGCAAAAAGCAATGGGATTTTTGATTTTATTGAAAATGACCTCGTATTTGATAATGACTCAACAAATAAAATCAAGATGAATCATATAAAGACCATGCTCTGCGGTCACTTCATTGGCATTGATAAGTTAGAACGTCTAAAGCTACTTCAAAATGATCCCCTCGTCAACGAGTTTGATATTTCCGTAAAAGAACCTGAAACAGTGTCACGGTTTCTAGGAAACTTCAACTTCAAGACAACCCAAATGTTTAGAGACATTAATTTTAAAGTCTTTAAAAAACTGCTCACTAAAAGTAAATTGACATCCATTACGATTGATATTGATAGTAGTGTAATTAACGTAGAAGGTCATCAAGAAGGTGCGTCAAAAGGATATAATCCTAAGAAACTGGGAAACCGATGCTACAATATCCAATTTGCATTTTGCGACGAATTAAAAGCATATGTTACCGGATTTGTAAGAAGTGGCAATACTTACACTGCAAACGGTGCTGCGGAAATGATCAAAGAAATTGTTGCTAACATCAAATCAGACGATTTAGAAATTTTATTTCGAATGGATAGTGGCTACTTTGATGAAAAAATTATCGAAACGATAGAATCTCTTGGATGCAAATATTTAATTAAAGCCAAAAGTTATTCTACACTCACCTCACAAGCAACGAATTCATCAATTGTATTCGTTAAAGGAGAAGAAGGTAGAGAAACTACAGAACTGTATACAAAATTAGTTAAATGGGAAAAAGACAGAAGATTTGTCGTATCTCGCGTACTGAAACCAGAAAAAGAAAGAGCACAATTATCACTTTTAGAAGGTTCCGAATACGACTACTTTTTCTTTGTAACAAATACTACCTTGCTTTCTGAAAAAGTAGTTATATACTATGAAAAGCGTGGTAATGCTGAAAACTATATCAAAGAAGCCAAATACGACATGGCGGTGGGTCATCTCTTGCTAAAGTCATTTTGGGCGAATGAAGCCGTGTTTCAAATGATGATGCTTTCATATAACCTATTTTTGTTGTTCAAGTTTGATTCCTTGGACTCTTCAGAATACAGACAGCAAATAAAGACCTTTCGTTTGAAGTATGTATTTCTTGCAGCAAAAATAATCAAAACCGCAAGATATGTAATCATGAAGTTGTCGGAAAACTATCCGTACAAGGGAGTGTATGAAAAATGTCTGGTATAATAAGAATATCATCAATAAAATTGAGTGTTGCTCTGTGGATAACTTGCAGAGTTTATTAAGTATCATTGCAGCAAAGATGAAATCAATGATTTATCAAAAATGATTGAAAGGTGGTTGTAAATAATGTTACAATGTGTGAGAAGCAGTCTAAATTCTTCGTGAAATAGTGATTTTTGAAGCTAATAAAAAACACACGTGGAATTTAGGTAATAAATATTTTTTAACTGGCCAGTTTAGCGTTCTATTTTTATTTAAATAGAATTTAAAAACTTCGCTATGTACCGTTATTAACCTATATACAGCTTTTCTCGGAGAAGAAAATGAATAACAAATTTGCATTATCGGCTGCTACAGCATTAATTCTGTCTGCTACACCAGCACTGGCTGCTGATAGCGCAGCTGGTGGTGTAATTAACTTTAGTGGCGCGATCACAGATACAACTTGTACTATCAACGGTGGTAAAAGTGCAGATTTCACTGTTGCATTAAACCCAATCACTGTTGAAGATGCTGGCACTGAGCAAGGTATTATTACTAAAAACAAAAAAACAGTCGCACTTACTTTCTCTAACTGTACTTCTGCTAGCGGTGTAGCAGATACTCCATTGAAAATTTATTTCTCTTCTGCAAATAATATTTCTACTGATGGTAAATATCTACAAAACACCACTGTTAATGAAAATGACACCAGTGTTTCTCGTAACGTTGGTTTCGCTATTACTAAAACAACAGACCAAATCCCTCTGTTATTAAACCAACCATTAGTGACTGATATCAAAGGCAATGATTCTAAAACTGATACTTTAGCATTAGATATCTATTACTATAAAACTAATGCTCTACCAGCAAGAGTCGGTAGCTTAAGCTCTAACGTGACTTACACCATTTCATATCTGTAATTATTTCCCCAAATAGCCAAGTTATCTTTTTAACTTGGCTATTTCTGAGTTGATTATTATGCGATTATTTATCTTTCTATCCTTACTTATTAGTAGTCATACTGCATTTGCTAATATCGTTGTGAATGGCACCCGCGTTATTTATCCTGAAAAAAATAACGAAACAGTCGTGCAATTAATTAATAATGGGAATGACCCAGCCTTAGTTCAGTCATGGATTGATGATGGTGATATCGATTCAACCCCTGAAACCGCAAATGTGCCTTTCTTACTTTCACCACCAGTTGTGAAAGTGTCTGGTAATGCAGGGCAACAATTACGTATAAAAAAATTGCCAGCCTCTTTACCAACTGATCGCGAATCGGTTTTTTATTTAAATATATTAGATATTCCACCGACCCCAGAGCATCTGCAAGGTAAAAATACCATGCAGCTTGCGATCAAAACGCGTATTAAGCTTTTCTATCGCCCAACACATTTACAAGCGGGAGTGGATGAAGCTCTTGAGAGTATTTCTGTTAAGGCCGAAAATCGGGGTTTCCTTATCACGAATAATAGCCCTTATTATGTCACCATCGCGAATATTGATGATCGAAAAGGTCAGAAAATGTTATCGGATTCCCTCATGATTAATCCTTTTGATCAGGTTTTAGCGCCCGCTAAAACGAATGTCATTGCAGGCCAAAATTATCGTTTGCTGTACGTCGATGACTTAGGTGCCTATAAACATAAAGCTGTGATTGCAAAATAAAAATAAGAGAATCCGTAATAATGACGTTGTTTGGCTGCCATAAAAGCCTATTTTTCGCTTTTCTCGTTCTTGGAACATCAAAAAGTTGGGGGGTCAGCTTTGATACCTCTTTACTCGCTGGTGATTCTGCGAAATCAGACCTGTCTCGCTTTTATGAAGAACAAAGCATGCCAGCAGGCACCCAAGAAATGGACGTTTTTATTAATGGTGACTGGAAAGGGCGCTATTCCTTTGTGTTTACCAACGATAACAATCAAGTGTTGCTTAGCAAACATGAAGCGTCGTTGTTAGGTATCAAGTTACCTGAAAGCACGAGTGAGCAACAAAATTATTCATTAGAACAATTAGTTCAAGGGGGTAGCTTTGATGTTGATGTCAGTACATTAAGCATCAAAATGTCTATTCCACAAAGCTTCCTATTACGCACGGAAGCGGGCTACGTTCCCCCTGAATTTTGGGAGAATGGCATACCCGCTGCGATGCTTTCATATAATACAACATACTATAAAACGCATAATAAACGTGGCGACACATCATCCAGTGATGACTTTTATGCTGGCCTTGAATCCGGGATCAACTTCAGTTCTTGGCAATTTCGTGATAGCAGCTCAGTCCGTAAACATGCAGGCAATGATCTAAAATGGCAGAATAACACCCGCTACCTACGTAAAGCTTTACCATCCTATAAATCAAATTTTATTGCTGGAGATTTCTACTCTCAAGGCACATTATTTGACTCAGTGCGTGTCCGAGGGGCTTCATTCGCGTCAGATATTAATATGCGCCCAACCTCACAACAGGGATTCGCCCCGATTGTCAGAGGTGTTGCGCAAACTAACGCCCTCGTCAAGGTGATGCAAAACGGCAGTGTGATTTATCAAGAAAACGTTCCACCAGGGCAATTTACCATTGATAATATTCAGCCAACAGGGTCTGCGGGTGACTTATTAGTCATTGTGAAAGAAGCTGACGGCCAAGAACAGTCCTTCACTGTCCCTTTCTCCGCTGTACCTGGCATGCTAAAAGAAGGCGTCAGTAACTACGCACTACTCGCAGGTAAAGTTAATCAAGAAAATGGTAGCTATCAGCCGAAGTTCTTCCAAGGCACTTTCGAATATGGCTTTAATAACTTAATCACAGGTTATACCGGCGTTATCGCCAGTGAAGATTATCAAGCTTATTTGCTGGGTTCTGGCTGGAATTTTCCTATTGGTGCGGTCGCCGTTGATATCACCCATGCCAAAACGAAGCTACCTAGTGATACTCAAACAGGTCAAAGTATGAGGGTGTCATACAGTAAATTTTTAAATACAACCGCCACAAACTTTACCTTAGCAGCCTATCGTTATTCCACGAAAGGTTACTATAGTTTCAGTGATGCTATCCATGCTCATGAAGGGTATCGCCTTTATCAAGAAACCATAGAAAAACAGCAGTCAGAAACGCAACCTAATCGTGAAGCACCTGTTTTTGATATGAATACATGGGATTCTATGCGTGGCGTACGCCCTAAGAATACTTTCACCATTAACCTTAACCAACGTTTACCAGAAAATTGGGGAACCTTATATATTTCGGGTTCTCAACGAGACTATTGGTCAACCACCCCAACCACGCGTGAATATCAATTAGGTTATTCAAACGCCTATGCAAATATGAGTTACTCTCTTTCAGCAAGCCGAGTACGCGATGGCAAAGGCAAAGAAGAAAATCGCTATTATGTTTCAATTAGCTTCCCGCTCTCTTTGTTTGATAATGATATGTGGGTGAGTACGGGATTCACGGCGACTGACTCTCGTTATCAGCAAAGTACGGTGTCTCTAAGTGGCACTGCTCTGGAATCAAATCGTTTGAGCTACTCCTTATCTGGAAGTAATCAACAAGGCGGCCAAAATATGGCAAGCGCCAACGTTGCTTATCGTTCAAATATCTCCACTATTGGTAGCTCTATAAGTGAATCTAATGACTATCGCCAAACCGGTCTAAACGCTCGTGGTAGCCTAGTTGCCATACCTTGGGAACTTCTTGCCTCCAATGAGATTGGTAACACAATGACCATTGTGAAAGCCCCAAAAGCGCAAGGACTCATGGTCAATGGTGACCAAAGTATTATTACCAATAAAGAAGGGTTGGCATTGGTGCCTTATGCAACCCCTTATCGTAAAAACACCATCACTCTGTCAAATACAGAAAATACTCAAGGTGCTGAAGTTATTGGTAATATTGCGAATAGTGCCCCGATAGAAGGCTCGGTGAATTTAATTAAATTTAAAACAGATACCCGTTCTTCTTGGATCAGTCGTGCAGTACAAAAAAATGGCAGTGCGCTTCCTTTTGGCGCGGAGGTTACTGACCTTCAAGGCGAAGCCTTGGGTTATGTAGGGCAAGCCAGCATGCTGTATTTAAAAGCAGAAACCTTTCCTAAGTCGGTCATTATCCGGCTGAATAATGGTACTTGCACCATTCACAATCTGCCTGACAACCTTGATGGCATAACTGGCGTTTGCCAATAACGAGATGAATGTCATGATGAAACATTTTCTTTTTTTAGTCTTGATTGCATTTAGTGGTTATAGCCAAGCAATTTGTCATGAGGGAGGTGGAGGTATTCGCTATGCCTCGCCGATCAGTATTGATTTGTCCGATAAACTAACCCCCGCTACGCCAGAATGGACCACCACAATATCAACCCAGTATGTGGGTAGCTTCAATTGTTCCACTCGTAACAGCGAGTTCGGTTATACCAAAATTCTCAATACCGATAACCAATATGCGACGATTTTGAGTTTCATGAATGGGAAATATCATGTCAGAGCACAAATCATTAATGATATCCCAAATAGAAAACTGAAGAACTCAGGTCGCCACAATGCCTCTGAACTTAATACTCCAGTAACGATTAAATTTACCCTTGAACCCAAACAAGGCACCCTGATTGCCGGTCATACTGCTCATCTGCATGATATTTTATTTGTTACAGACTTAAGTGGCATGTCATTTTTTGACATTGTACTATGGCCTGTTAAGCAAATTATTAAGATCCTGCAATGGTTGTTTAATGGGTTTAATTGGCCTTACGATGACCAAGATATGTACGGCCAGCCGCTAATATTGAAATATGCGCCTAAACTTACCACTTGCGCTTTTCAAAATGCAGGCCTTGTTGTGACATTACCAACACTCAGCCGTCATCAAGTCATTAATGAGTCACAGGCAGGCTATACCCCATTTGCATTAAATATGCGTTGTGAAAACCTAGGGGGGGCGAATAATACAGCGGAACGAGCAATTGATATCTTTTTATCTAGCAATAATCTGCTCAGCTCAGATAATACCGTGTTGATTGATAAAACAGCCAATGCGGCCCAAGGTATCGGTCTACGCTTAGTTAAAACCAGTAATCCAAATAACCCTATCGTGATTTCACAAAACCCAAACGCTCGTGGTCATGCAACATCATTATTCTATGTGAATGCGGGGGGTCAGTTAGAACCGAACTTTAGTATCCCTATGGCCGTTTACTATTACGCTTGGGATCCGCATAAAGCCAGCCAAGGCACCCTAAAAACAACAGCCACCCTGAATATTGTTTATCCCTAATATTCAAAACAATAAGGGCGTGATACATTCACGCCCTTATTTTATGCACTTAAGCCTTATTACCAAATGGTGGCTTAGCAAACCACACGGTAATAATCAGCCCGATAAATACCCATCCACATAACCAAAAGATTTCATTTGCAGCAATGATTAACCCTTGGCTAGTAATCTCTTGCGCAATGAAACCCGATGTTTGCTCATGGCTTAAACCATGTGCTCCCATCTCTTTATACATCTGCAAAGATTCTGGATTATAGTCTGTAATGTATTCCGTTAACTGACTATGGTGAACTGATTCCCTATCACTCCACATCGTTGTTGTGATTGAAGTGCCTATCGAACCCGCGAGTGTACGGAAAAAGTTTGCCAGACTTGATGCCGAAGCCAGTTTCTCTGGCGGCAAACCAGACAGGGTCAACGTGGTTAATGGCATAAAGAAACAGGCAACCGCCATTCCTTGTACCAATTGTGGCCAAACAACAGCTGAGAAGCCCATACTAGGCTCAAAAGTATACGCTCGCCAGAAGAAACAAATCGCATAAAACACAAAGCTAAACGTCACTATCCAGCGGATATCTAAGAAATCTGATAGCTTAGCAACGGGCGCAGAAAATAAGACGGGTAATAAACCAATTGGTGCGAGCGCTAATCCAGCCCATGTTGCGGTATAACCATAGACCTCTTGCAATAATTGAGGCAAGAGAACAATGGCACCAAAGTAAGCCATATAGGCCAAACTGACAGAAATCGTCCCAATGGTGAAGTTACGTGATTTAAAAAGGGATAATTCAACCACTGGGTTTTTGTCGGTCAGTTCCCAAATCACCAAGAAGACTAAAGCAATCGCTGAAATAACCGCTAAAATCACAATTTCATTCGATGCCAACCAACCAAGCTCTTTCCCTTTATCCAGTAGTACCTGAAGACAACCCACCCCTACGGATAGTAATGCCAGACCAATCACGTTAAACGGTACATTCACGACTTTCGATTCCATTCCTTTAAGAATAATAGAACCGACGATAACCACGAAAATACCTAACGGTACGTTCATAAAGAAGATCCAGCCCCAATGGAAGTTATCACTGATATAACCACCAAAAATAGGGCCAAATACGGGGGCTAAAATGATTGTCATTGACCAAAATGCCAGCGCCATATTTTGCATTTTGGGTGGATAACAACGCATGATCAGACTTTGTGAAAGGGGGATCACAGGCCCTGCGACAGCACCTTGTAAAACACGAAATAAAATTAACATGCCAAGGCTGTCGGAGAAGCCACAGAGTAATGAAAATACGGTGAATAACGCTGTTGCCCATAGGAAAACGCGGACTTCTCCAAACCGTTTGGCAAGGAATCCAGAAATCGCGATAGAAATAGCATTAGAAACCCCAAATGAGGTGATAACCCATGTTCCTTGAGACATAGAAACACCGAGATCACCTGCAATTGTTGGTATAGCAACGTTAGCAATGGTCGAATCTAGCACCTGCATAAAAGTTGCTAACGACAATGCAATCGTTGCCCATACCAGCTTTGCGCCCTTTAGTGGTTGAATATCTGCCACAGCCACTCCTTTCGGGCTAATCCGCGTTTTCGTTAATAATGGTGTCGATCACTGCATCGACATCAGCCAGTTTTAACACCAATACGTCACTTTCAAAAGCCGGTGTTTCACGCTGAATCTCAGCTAATACAGGGCCATTTTGGTCTTTAATATCAATCGTTGCATTCATTGATAGCCCGATACGTAATGGATATTTTGCGACCTGCTCCGGCTCTAATTCGACACGAACAGGTAAACGCTGTACCACTTTGATCCAGTTGCCCGTTGCATTCTGTGCGGGTAACAAAGAGAAGGCACTTCCTGTTCCCATATCTAAGCCAACAACCTTGCCGGTATACACAATATCATCACCATAAAAGTCGCTGGTTAGAGTGACAGGCTGTCCAATACGCACCTTCTCAAGTTGGGTCTCTTTAAAATTGGCATCAACCCACACAGGTTGCACTGGAACAACAGCCATCAAAGAACCTTGTGGGCTAACTTGAGAACCGACTTGTACATTACGGCGTGAAACATAACCAGTAATAGGGCTTTTTACTTCAGTGCGTTGCAAGGTAATCCATGCATTACGCACATTGTCAGCCGCCTGTTGAATAGCGGGTTGTTTTTTCAGCTCGGTATTACGCAACAGGGCACGGTTGGCATTATATTGTTGAATGGATATATCCAGTGCGGCTTGCGCCAACTGCACGGCTTCTTGAGAATGCTGTAAATCTTCTTTCGAAATTGTGCCACTGCGACCCAAAGCAACTCTTCGTTGATAATCTTTTTGTGCTTGCGCAAGTGAGATACGATTTTTTTGAATCTGCGCCAAATACTCATCACCATTGATATACAACTCTTTCGTTTTCCGCACAGTGGTCGCTAAATCGTGTTTTGCTTGCTCATAGGCTAACTGTGCATTGGTTTTATCAAGAACCACCAGCACATCACCGGCTTTCACTAAATCTGTATTTTCAAAGTTAACCTGAGTCACGTTGCCTGTTGTTTGCGCAATAATCGGCACCTGCACACCAGAGACATAGGCATCATCGGTATATTCTTGAAAACGTAATACAAGAAACCAATAAGCACCATAGGCAACAAATAGAAGAACAATAATAATTGAAGCGATAACCATCCACACTTTTCGACGTGTTTCTTTCTTCGTTTTTTGATTGGTTTCTGCTGAATTTGTAGGTTGATCCATAATAACTCTCAGGGTCTCACGCTTTATTAATCACTGCCCTTATATTTACGAACTAATGCTAATAAAGCAATAGAGAATTCCATTTAGCATTATTAATTTCAAAATTTATTCTTAATTAGATATTAACATTATCATCATTAAATGATGAGAATGTTCAATGGTGAGCATCTTAAATAGAATCAACTTAACTTAATGAATTTTAAAGATTATTATATTTGACTTTTCTTACCCCTAATTATTATGATAATAAAAAAGATTATTTTTAACACATCGATTTTTGATGATTTCCATCAGCACTCGTCAGCTTTATTGCGCGTTGGCTTTATTCGCATATTTCGCATATAAAGTATCGCTAATTTACTTGATATTGATCCAACTCAATGTTTTGATATATCAGAATTAGTTGCTGTTACATTTGAATAATACATGTGCAGAATAATAATAAATAAAAAGTATCTGAATACCCTAGATCATCCTTATATGATCAAAATAATTTTCAGTATCACTAGAAAATGATGAGCATGAAACAATAAATATCATTCTATCGTTCATAATGAGAACTATAATAGAAGACTGTTAGCCCCGACTGCTTTGATTCAGGAGAGGTAATGAAAGAAACGAAGGTATCCTCAACTCAAGCTCTGATCGTTGATCAACTCTTTGCCGGAAATTATCGTGACCCTTTCTCCTTCTTAGGTATGCATCAGCAAGGGAGAAAAACATATTTTCGAGTATTACTACCCAATGCTCAGCAAGTCACCGTCCTTGACAGGCTAACCGCAGCCCCTGTCATTCAATTATCACGCGTTGACCCACGTGGTTTTTTTGTTGGTGACGCAGCAGACTTAGATACTAACTTTACCTATATCTTGCAGGTTGACTGGGGTGACTCGCAACAAATCATTGAAGACCCTTATCGTTTCGGCACATTACTCCATGACTCGAATACTCAAGGTTCTCCTCAAACGTGCTCATTTGAGATATTAGGTGCACATATCAAGCAGTTGGATGATATCTTAGGTACCCATTTTTGTGTGTGGGCACCAAATGCGCAACGGGTTTCAGTGGTGGGTGAGTTTAATTTTTGGGATGGTCGTCGCTATCCAATGCGCTACCATCCAGAAAGCGGTATCTGGGAAATATTTCTTCCTGCTATCCATGCTGGTACTCACTATCAATATGAAATATTAGATGCAAAGGGGCAACTCCAATTAAAATCTGACCCTTATGCTTTTCGTAGCCAATTACGGCCAGATACCACATCCATCATTTCTCCACTGCCCAAAAAATCTATACCTACACCGCAACAAATTCAGGCGAACCAACGTAATGCCCCTATTTCAATCTATGAAGTTCACCTTGGCTCTTGGCGTCGCTCACATAATGGCACAACATGGTTAAGTTACAGTGAGTTAGCAGACACATTACTGCCTTATGTCAAAGAAATGGGGTTCACCCACCTAGAGATATTGCCCATTAGTGAACACCCTTTTGATGGCTCTTGGGGCTATCAGCCATTGGGGATTTATTCCCCTACCAGCCGCTTTGGTTCTCCTCAAGATTTAATTGATTTTATTGATAAAGCACACAAGCTCGGTATCAATGTTATTCTTGATTGGGTACCTGGCCATTTTCCTTCTGATAGCAGTGGACTCGCCAATTTTGATGGGACGCCACTTTATGAATACGCTGACCCAAAAGAAGGCAAACACCGTGACTGGAATACTCTGATCTACGACTACCGTAGCCGTGAAGTGCGTCAGTTTTTATCTGATAACGCGATATATTGGATTGATCGCTTTGGTTTTGATGGCTTACGCGTCGATGCTGTTGCTTCCATGATTTATCGTGATTATAGCCGTCCTGACGGCGAATGGATTGCCAATGAATACGGAGGCAATATTAATCTCGAAGCCGTTAGCTTCTTACAAGAGACCAACGAGCGGTTGCATAAAATCCAGCCTAATAGCCTCATGGCAGCTGAAGAGTCGACAGACTTTTCGGGCGTTACCTTGCCGCCATCCCTTGGTGGACTCGGTTTTAACTACAAATGGAATATGGGGTGGATGCATGACACCTTAAGTTATCTACAACTCGATCCACTCGCCCGAAAATATCATCACAACAAAATGACATTTAGTGTCATGTACGCATGGGCTGAAAACTACATACTCCCTTTATCCCATGATGAAGTGGTGCATGGCAAAGGGTCGCTATTACGCAAAATGTCAGGTACGCCCGAACAGAAATTTGCCACCCTACGAGCCTATTATGGATTTATGTGGGCGCATCCTGGCAAAAAATTACTTTTTATGGGTGGGGAGATAGCCCAATGGCGCGAATGGGATCATGATAGTGAACTTGATTGGCACCTGATTGATATTCCAACTAGCCCACACTCTGGTGTGCAACGCTTGGTGAAAGTTCTCAATTTAATTTACCGTAATACGCCGGCACTTTACGATAATGATCACCATGAAAAAAGCTTTGAATGGGTGATCGTCGATGACGATGACAACGCCGTTTTTGCATTTATTCGCTATGCAGAAAATGGAGATCCACTGCTCGTGATCAGTCATTTTACACCTGTAACTCGCCCTCATTATCGTATCGGCGTCAAACAAGCGGGTCGATACCAAATTTTATTAAACACAAGCGAGCAACTCTATGGGGGGAAAGAAACCCAATCGACCTCCCACATTATGACCCAACCCATTAAGGCTCATGGTTATGATCATTCTATTGAATTAACACTCCCCCCTCTATCAACGCTATACCTGAGCCTACGGCCAACCACAAATCAATAAGGAGTAAAAATGAAAGTATTACATGTTTGTGCCGAGTTTTTCCCTTTATTAAAAACAGGTGGGTTGGCTGATGTTGTGGCCGCACTTCCGCCAGCTCAGCGACAGTATGGTGCAGATGCAAGGGTGTTAGTTCCGGGCTTTCCTGCCATCATCAATCAAGTATCCGACAAACAGAAAGTCACCACACTCAATACATTTGCTGGTGAAATCACCTTATTTTATAGTCAATACCAAGGCACGCCACTGTATATTATTGAATCGCCGCATCTTTATCAGCGCGAAGGCAGCCCTTATCACGATGGTTATAATAATGCATATCAAGATAATTACCGTCGATTTGGTCTATTAGGCTTTGTTGCAGCAGAACTTGCGAGAGGCTGTGATCCCCTATGGCAAGCAGAAATTGTCCATGCACATGATTGGCATGCCGCCCTTGCTTGTGCCTATCTCGCCGCATACGGATACCCTGCTCGTTGTATGTTTACAATACATAATATTGCTTACCAAGGGCTATTTTCCCCTCATCATATCCATGAGCTTTGGTTACCCCCTGAGTTTTATAATGTTGAAGGAATGGAGTTTTTTGGTCAGCTCTCCTTTATGAAAGCAGGTCTATTTTATGCCAACCATACCAATGCCGTTAGCCCAACCTACGCCAAAGAAATTTTAAATCCACATTATGCTTATGGCCTAGATGGATTGCTAAATCGACTCAGTCATGAACAACGTCTCAGCGGCATTCTCAATGGCATCGATACGGAAGTATGGTCACCTTCAAGTGATACATTCATTGCGCAAAAATACAGTGCACACAATTTAAAAAATAAGGTGAAAAATAAGCTTGCTTTACAGAAGTCTCTCGGTCTTGCGCAACAGACTGACAAGCCTCTTTTTGCTGTTGTCAGCCGTATGACTCGCCAAAAAGGGTTAGATCTGATCCTTGATATTTTACCGGATCTACTGAATTCAGGGAGTCAGTTTATTTTACTGGGTAACGGCGATCATGATCTTGAGAATGCCTATCGTCATGCACAATCGCAATATCCTGATCAGATCCGCACCATCATTGGCTATGATGAGCCGCTATCCCACCAAATCATTGCAGGTACAGATGTATTAATGGTGCCAAGTCGTTTTGAACCTTGTGGCCTGACTCAGCTCTATGCATTACGTTATGGCACTCTCCCCCTAGTACGTAATACCGGAGGCCTTGCTGATACCGTGACAGATTGTTCCTTAGAAGCTATCAAGCGCGGAGAAGCAACTGGTTTTGTGTTTAATGAAAGCCATGCCTCTGACCTCAAGGCCGCCGTTGATCGTGCACTTGCTTTATGGGATTCCCCAGCACAATGGCAGCAAGTACAACGAAACGCAATGGCTCGGGATGTGAGTTGGCAAAAGTCGGCTGAAACATATTTAGAAGTGTATCGCAGACTGCTAACCCAATGAGTGTTCAATGAGGTTTAAAGCCGCGATGCGGCTTTAAATTCTCACTACCCTGTCATTCCCCTGCATCTCGCCATTCAATCATGCGTTGCTGTTTACAATCAATTTGCTGATTTAATTTATATTAAAGAAAGCGGGCATGATTAAATGCCCGCTTGAAAGATTGAATGCATAAACGATTATTTATGCTTCGATATCAATACTCCAGTCACGGCCTTCCCAGCCCTTAGCATCAAATCTACGTGTAAACTGGATCGTTTTTCCTGCTAATGCGCTGATATCTAATGCAACACCATATAGGCCTAAACCAAGTGGCTGGCTGCTTTGCTCTTTAATATTTTGCCAATGATCATAACCATAATGCAGAACAAATGGCTCTTGCGCTTCAATCCATAGCTCACGATCTGCGGGCACGGCCCCGCAAGACAAATTATCACGCCAATGACGTGCCCGTGGCGCTAGCGATTTTTGACCATAATGCTCACTCACCGAGTGCAACTGTTCAATAGGCACACCCGTTTTTTGCACGTAAATTAGTTTGATTAATTCCGCATGTGCCCAAATCAGTGGCATCGCACTACCACTCGGCCTGCCCGTTAATAACCCTCTTTCTGGAATACTTTCTTTATCCCAGATTTGTTCGGGCAACATACCGCCAGTACTGGCCGAGGCTAAGATCGCATTTAAATAAGGTTGAATATCTTGTTTACAGGCCGCGGCATAATGGCCTCGTTCACCACTGAGTAATGGCCATAGGCGACCTACACCACTTCCATCAAATGCGCGTCCATCCTCATGTTCACCATAACCATCTTCGTTATAACGATAATAATATGGACCTGCCGGCAAGTTCACGCATAACTGTTTATCCACCAGTTTGGTGGTATCTTGAATACGTTTATCTGACGCTTTACGTAGCCCTAAGCGCACTAAATAGAGATATTCCATCCCCAATAACGCACGCGTGTTAATTGTTTCATTATTACGGTTACGTAGCATCACATCGCCAAAGCGGGCTGAATGGCAATTCGGATTTAAACGGATATAGTGTCCTGAAATACCCAATTCATGGTCAAGTTCCGTATTAGAGACATAGACCCAAGATTCTAATCGCTCATTCCAATCATCAGCCAAATCAATAGCGTATTGCTTATCACCTTCCTCAAGGAAACCCGCTTTCGCTCCAGCCACCAATGCAGCAATCGAGACTGATAATGTGAAAGGGTTAATTCCTGAGTTCTCTTCCCAACGATCTTGTGGGCTAGCAGGTCCATATTGTGCGATAAAAGCGAGTGCCTTACGTGCCATATGCACCGCTGCCCCACGCATTTCGCCAAGTAAGCCTTGCTCATGTAATTTTGCGGCAAATAGTACCGGTAGTGCGACTTCATCCAGTTGAATCCCCTGCCAATAAGGGCGACCATCAGTAAAATTGTTCTGCATCCAATGCCCATCAGGCTGCTGAATGGCTATCAAATAAGCCAGTAAAGCTCGCACTTCCGTAATCAACCCACAAGCTAGCATCGCAAAGCCGACTTCAACCGAATCTCTTGGCCAAACAAGGTGATAACCCCCAGGGTCTTTATGGGTATCCCCCCATGGTGTACTTAAACTCGCCACCAGTGAGCCGGGAAAGGTTCTACCTTCGTGCGTCTTTAATACTACAACTGAGGTGCGCACAGCATCGGATAACTTTTTCGGTAATTTATCGAGTTCAGGAAAATTGACCGTTTCATTCCATTCAGCCCATAAATAAGCGTACTGGCGCTTTGCTTCCTGATAACCTGCGGCAAGAGAGCTATTTGCCAGAGTTATAGCTCCTTGTGCACTATCTGAAAAAGCTAATGCGAGTACTCCTGAATTACGATTCAACTCTCCCAACATTGCGACATTACCAGGACCTGCCTGTTGATATTCCCAATGCATTCCACCGTTTTGGCTAAAATCTTGCCAGCCGTCAGAACTTCCCACATAACCCACACTGCCACGAGCAAAACCACTTTCAGCAGACAAAATAAGGTATTGTCCATTCTTCTGAGCCGCCAAACCCGCAGGAGTCACTGACGCATAATTATTGTCGCCATCCCCTCCAAGATGTGGTGCTAAGAGTGGGTATAGCCGCAGTCCCTCACCTTCAAGGTGATAATGAATCAGCAATACATCTCGGGCTGGGTCAGTGATAATTTCCAGCTCAAGACGATAACGTTCATGTTGATGTACGATTTTCGGAATAGGTAAAGCAGATGATGGCGTGGTTAAGCTATATTGATGAACTCGCTTAACTTCTGACCAAAAATCATCCCCAGCAATAATAAACCCTAAATCTCGAATTTGCGGAGTACTACAAGAAGGCCAGTAGACTTCATTTAAAATCCCATACCCGACAGTAAACCACACACGCCCTTGTCCTATCGCAGTGCCTACCATATCTTTTGCACTACTCGTCCAAGTTGCGGTGCTACCGGGTGCCCCCGGTGCTTGCTGTGCTATCATTCGCGACTCTCCTGTTCAAAGAGTGAACGCCATTGATGCCCTGTACGCATAATTCGTGATTGCGTATCCGGCCCTTGAGTTCCCGCTTTATACAAATCAGGCATACCTTTCTGCCATGCTTTTAATGCAGGATCGATAATCCGCCACGCCCACTCAACCTCATCAAAACGCAAGAAATGCGCGCGTTCACCATGGAGCGCATCAATTAAAAGCTGCTCATAGGCGGACACCTCATATTGTCCAGGCTGTGTATAGGGTGCACTGAGGGTAATGCCATGTGTATTTAGATGCATACCCGGTAATTTCGCCGTCATATGCATATCCATCCCCATCGTCGGAGCTAATCTGAACACCAGCCAATTATTATCAACCTGAACATTTTCCGGTAATGCGCCTGCTGGCGCTTTAAATTGCACCGCAATTTCAGCGTAATTATTCGCAAGGCGTTTACCGCTACGCAAATAAAAAGGCACCCCTTTCCAGCGCCAGTTATCAATTTCAATTCGTAATGCGGCAAAAGTTTCAGTATTAGTGTCGACAGGTATACCCGGTTCATTGCAGTAGTCTGTTGCCGTTTCACCGTTCACTTGCCCAGCACAATATTGTCCTCGAACCGCCCAATCGTTCGCCTCCATATCATCCGTAGGCCTAACGGACTTGAGTACTTCAACCTTATGGTCACGTAGAATTTCACCATCCCAGCGGCCTAACGGTTCGATTGCAGTCAGGGTCAGTAGCTGCATAAGATGGTTTTGCAGCATGTCACGCATTGCCCCTGAATGATCGTAATAAACCGCACGGTTCTCTACACCAAGGGTTTCGGCATAGGTAATTTGTACCTGCTCAATATGTTCTGCATTCCAAACAGGGGCAAGGACACGATTTGCAAAGCGGAAGATCATTAAGTTTTGTGTCGCTTCTTTTCCCAAGAAATGGTCTATGCGATAGACCTGTGATTCATCCCAATAAGCATGAACTTGTTCACGCAATGCTTTTGCTGATTCGAGATCTGTGCCAAAGGGTTTTTCAATTAAGATACGACGCCAGTTATCGGGACTCTCTTTGGACAATCCTGCCTCACCTATCGCCTGTGCTGCTTGCCCAAATAAGGTAGGAGGCAATGCAAGATAAAACAGCGCCGATGGTGTCAATTTGCTTTCTAGCGCTTGCAAAGCCGATGCTTCAAGTGAACCACTGACAAAATCTAAGTGCTCACTGAATGATGTCCATTCTGCTTCATTAAAATCGGCAATAAATTCAGCCAGAGCGTTATGAATATGCTGTAAAAAAGCTTCGCGATCCCATTTATCAATTGAGTAACCAATAATATTGAGTTCAGGGATCAGGCCTAATCTATGCAAGCGAAATAATGACGGCATTAATAAACGTTTGGTCAGATCACCACTTGCTCCCAATATTACCAATGAAAGACGACTCATTGATCTCCCCCCTGCTCTGCTGCTTTTTCTTTATGTCCTCCAAAAGCATGACGCATTGCCGACTGAACGCGATCTGCAAATAAATCATTATCACGAGAAGCAAAACGTGAATACAGAGCGCTTGTCAGGACTGGAGCAGGAACCCCTAAATCGATAGCTGCGGTTGATGTCCAACGGCCTTCTCCCGAATCAGAAACTCGTCCTGCATAATTCTCCAAGTCAGGGGATTGGTGCATCTCTTGCGCGATCAGATCAAGTAGCCAAGATCCAACCACACTACCGCGGCGCCATAATTCACTGATCTCGCCAACAGGTAATTGATATTGATAATATTCAGGGTGTTCCAGTGGCGCAGTTTCCGCATCCGCAGCAACAGGATTAAGCCCTTGATCTGCATGCTTAAGGATATTCAGTCCTTCCGCATAAGCCGCCATCAAACCATATTCAATACCATTGTGCACCATCTTAACAAAGTGACCGGCACCACTCGGGCCACAATGTAGGTAGCCTTGTTCTGCTGGTGACGGTTCGCCTTGGTGACCTTCAGTACGTGGTGCGGCATCGACGCCAGGCGCTAATGCACGAAAAACCGGTTCTAAATATTCATAATGCGCTTTCGGCCCACCAATCATCTGGCAATAACCACGTTCTTCTCCCCATACACCGCCACTGACACCAACATCCATATAGTGAATGCCGTCGGCTTTCAATGCATTAGCACGACGAATATCTTCAGTAAAATGGGAGTTTCCACCGTCAATCAGTGTGTCACCTTTTTCGAGTAACGGTTTTAACTGAGCAATGACCGTGTCGACAACCGCTGCGGGCAACATAAGCCAAATATGTCGGGGTGCCTGCATGTTTTTCACCAATTCCTCAAGTGAGTGGTTAAAAACAACGCTGTCGGGTAATTGCTGACGAATCGCTGCATTTTGATCATAAACAACACACGAAATACCGGCTTGTTGGATGCGACGCACCATCGCGGCCCCCATTCTGCCAAGCCCAATAAAACCTAATTGCAGTTGATTTACAGATGATTGACTCATAGGTTATTCCCCCAAATTCTGATTCCACCAAGAAAAGCTTTGTCGTTATCGCCACGCCGTACATGCTCAGGTAGTTCAGCAAACTGATGCACATTACCCCCACCGATCACAATGTAATCCGGCATAAAGGCTTGATAAAATAAATCCACTATCGTTAGCACACTCTGCCGCCATGTCTCATCCCCAACCGATTCACGATAGTGTTCGCTCACATAATATTCGTAGTCATGTTCTCGATAGGGTAAATGGGCAATTTCCATTGGCTGTAGCTGCTGATTAGCCACTAATGCACTGCCTAACCCAGTACCTAATCCTAAAAACAACATGCTGCCACCTTCATAGCTACCAACAGCTTGCATTGCAGCATCGTTAATCAGACGAATAGGGCACGGGAATGCATTCACTAAATTAAAATCAACCCAACCACGTCCTAAATTAACGGGTTCTTTGAGAATACGATTACCAGAGATAGGGGATGGAAAGCCAATGCTGACGCCATCAAATAAACGCGTATCAATGCATTGGTTGACATCATGAATAAATTGCTCTGGCGTCATAGTGTGACCAGAAACAAATTCGATAGCAGGGGTGTTAGGGGCGGTATACAGTTTGACATGTGTACCACCAACATCAATAACTAAAATTCGTTTGGTTGTGGGAACATCCGAAATTGTAATGACACAAGATGTTTTACTCGTTAAAGACATAGAAAGGTTTCTCCGCTTTGCCAACATAGGCAATGGATGTTGTATTACAGGAAACTCCCGAACCTAAATCGATAACCGCAAGCCGATCTAGGCGAACAACTGTCTTCCTTCTGGTGTTGAAATGACGGTGCCGAAATACGTCCCCGTCAATAATCGATAACAAGATTACATTTTATTTTTTGTCGATAAAAAAAAGTATACCTATAAATAGTTTTAATAAAAGTAAAAACGCTTTTAATTAAATAAAACTTAATTATCTTTTTATTTAATTATCATTAAATGACTACTTTTAGTCTTATTTTCAAATAATAAATCACTATTGATAGAATTTAAATAATCATATAAATACCGTCATTTTGCGCTCTTTGTTTTTTATTTTTCATCATCTATGATGATTAGGAAATGGAGATAAGCATTTATATCCAGATTAGAACCTTTTATGAAAAACTCATTCAATGATCGTTAATTATTAAGGTGAAATTATGAAAAAATATTTTATTGTCGGTATTATTGCTGCTTCATTAACGAGCCTTTCCGCCATGGCTGAAGAGAAGAAAAACGATACTAAGCCCCTAAACGAATGGACATGTGAAGAGTTTTTAGCGATCGATGATAACTTTTATCCAACCGCTGTCGGCTTTGGTGAGTTATTAACGAAAAAAGATAAAGTCGAAGATGCCGTGCTAGATGTTGATGGTATTCAAACCCTAACACCTCTCGTGATTGAGGCTTGTAAAAAAGAGACTAAGGCTAATTTTGTTGAGCAAGTTAAAAACGCTAAAAAATAAGTCTTCCTTGTTGGTTGCGTAGCCTTTTGGCTACGCAATACATTCACCATATCACACCCTTTTATGATGGATGTGATTTGGTTTTTCCTATTTCATCATGTTTCCTCATCAGCCAAAATTCACTCTCTTATCCGATGAATATGGCGTAACGCTGATAACGTCATCATTAAGGCAATCAAAACGCCCATTGCCGCAATTAAATAGATACCTCTATAACCCAACGTAGCGACTACCATTCCTGCAAGTGGTCCAGTCACACCGTAAGCAATATCTTGGAATGCAGAATACCCCCCTAATGCGGTACCTCGCATTTGTGGTGCAACAGCTTTAACCACTTCCGTGCCCACCGCGGGATAAATCAAGGAGCAGCCAGCACCTGTTAATGCCGCACCGAATAACGCGATGCCGTATACGGGAGCTAACCACAATGTTATCAGACCAATAAACTCAATTAATAACGAAATTAGCGCAATGCGATAACCATTGACTCTATCCGGTAATCCTCCCCAAAATACGCGCACCAACACAAAAGCACAGCCAAATGTACTCATCGCAAGGCCGGCGTTGCCCCACTGCTCTGACACAAAATAAAGCGAAATAAATGTACCAATCGCCGCAAAACCAATGCCTTTTAGCGCTAATATCATTCCCATTTTCCAGATCTTACGAATGACAGACCAGAAAGGAAGTAAGTTCCCCTGTAAAGGCGTAACAGAACGAACAGACCCATTAATTAGCCAAGAGATACAAGGTAACAGCATGACTATCACCCCCACTGCCATGAATCCATATTGCTGATAAATGATAAGCCCTAATGGCGCGCCAACCGCTAATGAACCATAAATAGCCATTCCGTTCCAAGACATGACTTTTCCAGCATTTTCTGCACCTGCAAGCCTCATTCCCCAAGTTAAGTTACCTGTTAAAAGCTGACTTTCACCTAGACCTAGCACCAAACGTCCAATAATGAGTAAGAGTAGTTGGTAGATTGACGAAACTGGCAACAATATGGCTAGCAGGCAAAATACCCCCGATATGCCACAGGCACTCATACCTTGGAGAGTCGTTCTTTTCGCACCTTTTTGATCGGCTAGGCGCCCTGCATAGCCTCTTGTCAACACCGTTGCTAAAAACTGCACACCGACCACAACCCCTACCCAGACATCGTTAAATCCGAGTTCTTGATGAACGAAAAGCGGAATAACCGTTAAAGGCAAACCGATGGTCATATAAGAAAAAAACATGGAGATAGAAATTCGAAGCAGTGGTATTGGCGAATTTGGCGCGGACGTCGACATCATTAAAGGTTATCCATATTCACAACATAATGTTTATCTCTGACATTAAGTGAGCAAATTAATAATGTCAATTGAGTTTATTTTGGTATTTTACGTTAGCGTTAATTTGAGATCCTTATAAATAACTAGTTGAAATTTATTATTTTTATTTATAAATAAAATCACTCTTTTAATTCTATTATCATTAACCTATTCACCATTGTGTAAATACTCAATAACACTGAGGTTACTCTTTATTTATCATTTTACTTCATACCTGTTAATAAACTTTTAATTTTATAGAATCCGCCAATCTCATATTTATTTCTTGTCTATTTCAGTGGTAACATCTGTATAGTTTATGATTATTACTCTCATTTGCATTTGTGTTTTACTAGGGGATTTTATGTCTATTCACTGCCACTACACACGTCTAGCAGCCGCGGTTATTGCCGCCATCTCATCTTTTAATGCGCTCGCTCAAGAAGACTCAGATAAAATGATTGTTTCTGCATCTGGTTACTCACAACAGTTACGCGATGCCCCTGCAAGTATTACGGTTATCTCAAAAGAACAACTCCAGAACAAACCGGTACGCGACTTAGCTGATGCAGTTAAAGATGTAGAAGGTGTCAGTATTGTCGGTAGTGCCAATAAGCAAGATATCAATATTCGTGGTTTACCCGGCGAATATACTTTAATACTGGTAGATGGACGCCGCCAAAATAGCCGTGAATCACGCCCAAATGGTAGTGGTGGTTTTGAAGCCGGTTTTATGCCACCAGTGGAAGCGATTGAACGTATTGAAGTGATTCGAGGTCCGATGTCCTCTCTATATGGCTCAGATGCAATGGGTGGCGTTATCAATATCATTACCAAAAAAGTCACTAATGAGTGGCATGGTAATGTCGCCATTGGTGGTATTTTGCAAGAAAACAGCGAAAGCGGCGATTCGACTGATGGCAATTTTTACCTATCAGGGCCGCTGGTCAACGATAAATTAGGCTTACAGCTGTACGGAGGTGGTGACTATCGTCAAGAAGACAAAATTACCGACGGCCATAACAAACGTGATAATCGTAGTCTCACCGCCAAGCTAACGTTTACTCCTCTGGATAACCAAACCTTTTTGCTTGAGGCGGGTAGAACCACCCAAGAACGTGACTCGACACCGGGTAAATCACTTGCCGAATATACAATGCGTGGTGAGTCAAAACAGAAAAATACTAAAACAGAGCTCCACAATAACCGAAATCACTTTGCTTTAACCTATAAAGGGGATTGGGATCTCGTTAACACCGAATTAAGTGTTTACCAAGAACAAACTAAACGCCATACCAAGTCAGAAGTCAAAGATAGCGCGGGTGATTACCATTTTGTCTATGAAGCTCGTGTGCCTGAAATCACCAATACTGTTGTCGATGGAAAAGTGGTCGCTTTCCTTCCTGATAATATCATGACTGTCGGTGGACAATTCCAACATGCTAAATTAAAAGACACTTCAGCAACAGGAAAAAAAACAACGGAAGATACGACGCTCAGTGCTGACCAATATGCCTTCTTTATTGAAGATGAGTTTACGGCAACAGAAAACCTTATCCTGACTGGCGGGTTACGATTAGACCATCATGAATTTTATGGTAACCACTGGAATCCTCGTGGTTATGCTATCTATTATCTCACTGACGAAATCACCATTAAAGGTGGCGTATCACAAGCCTTCCGTGCCCCAACACTACGTGAAGTGAGCCCAAACTATGGAACATCAACCGAAAAAGGGGAAGGAATTATTTATGGTAATAAAGACCTGAAACCAGAAAAAAGCCTGAGTGAAGAGATCAGCATTGCCTATGACCACGAGTCAGGTTTCAATGCGAGCCTTACGCTCTTTAATACTGATTTTAAAAATAAACTCACCAGTTACTACACAGGTGAACCGGATCCAATTACAGGTCTAAAACTCTACACTTATGACAACGTAGGTAAAGCCAATATCAAAGGTGTCGAAGTCGCGACAGGTATTCCTCTAGCAGAAGATTGGAAACTTAGCTTAAACTACACTTATGTTGATTCAGAGCGTAAAAGTGATGATGAAAAGCTAAGCAATGGCATATCTTTGAAAGGCTATCCATTGGATAAGACACCAAAACACACCGCTAATGCCAAACTCGATTGGCAATATAGTGAAGACTTGAATCTATACACTCGTGCACATTATGAAGGTAAGCAAATCTGGGCGGCACAGCGTAATGGCTATACGGCACCGCGCTACCGTAGCGGCTACACTACAATGGATGTAGGCATGACTTATCAGTTACTTAAAAATACCAAGCTCAATTTAGCCGTATTGAATATCGCTAATGAAAAAGGTCCTAAGATTGACACAAATGGTGGCAACTGGGATGTTGAAGATGGACGCCGTTACTGGGCCAACGTCAATGTGAGCTTTTAATTTATTTTAACTATTTTAGGTGGATATCAAGCAAGTTTTCTCCGTCATTTGAGTGCGAGTTGGCGAAGAGCCAAAAAGACAATCAATTAAAGAATATCCTTGCTCGGTATCCGCTTTCATCGATGTTGTTTTCACAAACTATGCTAAATCAATTAATTATTTCGAGTTTATTACTCTCAATCAGCTTAATAACACCCGCCGCTGCTCGTCCATCGCAAAAGATCCCCGAGTTAGATGAGCAAGTGAGTCAGTTTTATGCTGTTCAGCATCATGACATGACCAACGAAAATTCGGCTAACGAAAAGCGTCGCTATCGAATTTTTAGCGCAGTTCCTCATTCTGCTGGAACAACAAGGCCTATTTTGTATATGCTTGATGGTAATGGATTATTTCCGTTAGCTGTGAATCGCGCAATCCAAACACTCCCAGCGGATAAATTGCCTATTATTATTGGTATCGGTTACCCAACCGATGAGGCTTTTCCCAAGAAATTACGCGACTACGATTATACTCCCCGCGTTTCCGGTGATGCGTTTACACACGGCGGAGGCGCCGATGAACTGTATCAGTTCCTCGATCAACAAATTCGTCCTTGGGCTGAGCAAAACTTCACTTTTGATAAACAAAGACAAACGCTATTTGGTCACTCCTTCGGTGGACTATTTACTTTGATGGCTTATCAAAATCACCCGACAGCGTTTCAATCCTTTGTGTCAGCCAGCCCCTCATTATGGTGGGGAAAAGGTGAAATGATAAATAGGGATAAACTGACCCAAGAACACAATGCAGCGCCTTTATTTATTACCTTGGGGGGTTTAGAGGAGAAGCCTGATTTATCACGCCTTAGTGAAGAGCAGATTAAACATTATCAATCCCGTTCTAGTTGGATTACTGCACGCCAATTGTGCACTGAAATTGCAAACCACGGGCGCCATTGTCAGTTTTCTCTCTACCCAGACAAAACGCATGGTAGCGTGATCCCTGATGCGATTTATAAAGCGCTACTCGTTGCGACGGAATAAATTCTAGTACCGCATAACGGACTTAGTGGCTAATGGGTTTAAGCAGATCACTGTATAGCTTGGCCAAGATACCATTGGCAGTGAATTCTTTACGGATCCATTGTGTCACTAATCCTGTTGCAGAGTGTTGGGTCGCGAGTAACATATGCGAATCTTGTCTTGGATTTTGAATCTGTTTGATAACCAATAGGCCATTTTTAACGTGTTCTTTAACCATATAATCAGGTAAAAAACCAATCCCTTCCCCTAATATCTGACACTGGCATTTCGTATTAAAATCGGGTACCTGAATAGCCTCTTGACCATGCAACAGCCAACCAACCCGTTTATTGATAGTGAGTGCGGTATCTTCAACCATAATATTTGGATATAAACGTAGCTGACTTTCTGCGATAGGTTCAGGCATCAATGCTAATGGATGAGTCGCAGAGATCGCAAATTGCCAGTGGATAGCCCCAATTTCAGTGTAATCAATTCCCCCACCATCCATTAGTGTGCCTGGTGCGCCAATCGCAATATCCGACAAATTGTTAATAATGGCATCCCATACGCCGTTATACACCTCAGTCGTGACTGTAATTTGGCAAGTTGGAAACTGTTTTTTAAGGATTTGCAGCAGCTTCGCCGTATGATAAGGCGTATACAGCAGCTGATTAATACAGATCCGTACACGGGCTTCAATCCCCTGTTCAATGGAATAAATACTCTTCTTAATAAGATGAAAGTTATTCAATAAATCAGTTGCTTTACGGTAAAAATAATAGCCTGCTTCGGTTAACTCAATATTACGCGTATCCCGGATAAACAACACAACATCTAAATAGGTTTCGATACGTTTTATCGTATAACTGACGGCGGAGGTGGTTATTCCTAACTCTTCTGCTGCTTTACTAAAGCTCGCATATTTAGCTGCTGTCGTGTAAGTCAGTAAGTTTTCTTCGGTAAATATAGAGTTCATACTGGTGTCCAAAATAGGCTTAAAATCAATCAAAATAAAAAGTTATAATCAAAATACTTCGCATTACAGTTAAGCAACAAAAGATGGATAGCTTACGGTTGATAACTGGTGTGTGTGAGCATCCGCAACAATAACGTAACTTGAAGTATGACGAATATATGTGAATTATATTTAATAACCCGTAATTTTAGGTTATTTATCAAGCATTTTTTCAAGGTTAACAGAAATCGGCATACATACCGAGCGATAAAAAATTTTTGCTTTTTTGGCAAAAACCGATGTAATACGAAACCAACTATTTATAACCAAAATAGCTAATCTTATTGAAATGAATAATAAAAAATTCTATTAACAATCTCGCTGATCTCGATCAACTCTTTTACATTGTTAACAGTTTAAAAACTTTTAATTTGAGTTATATCACAAAATTGATTAAATCCTTTTTTCCCCTTCTCATTAGCAAACAAAATTTCATTATATTGCTTATTTTTTATCCAAAAACACGGCAAAAGCGACAAAAAATCATGCTATCACGCACAAAAAATCGTTATTGTTGATTTAAAATCAACAATAAAAGTAGCTATTGATGAATTAATTTTAAATGGATTCTATTTATCTCACCTGCTTGCTATGCTTAATTCATCATAAATATGCCCATAACGCTTCATTTACTTGGGTCACATTTAAATATTGTCTTTATCTATTTCGTTATTTGATGCTGAAATCAAATAATTTAATAAGGGGAAAAACATGACATTAGAGCAAGAGTTTTTATCCGCAGCAGAACAAGGCAACCTAGATTTATTAAAAAACTGCCTGAAAAAGGGCGTTGATATCAATACAACCAACCGCCAAGGCCGTACTGCTATTGTGAATGCAAGTCTCAATAAACATTATGAGTGTGTGACTTTCCTGATTAATGCAGGTGCAGATATTAATAAACAAGACCAAACATGTTTTAATCCTTTTTTATTAAGTTGCTTAAATAATGATTTAACATTACTACGCATCGTACTCCCCGCTAAGCCAAACCTTGATTTATTGACTCGCTTTGGTGGTGTGGGCATCACGCCTGCAAGCGAAAAAGGCCATGTCGACATTGTGCAAGAATTGCTCGAAAAAACAGATATTAATGTTAACCACACAAACTTTGTCGGTTGGACACCACTACTGGAAGCGATCGTGCTGAATGATGGCGGTGAAAAACAGCAGCAGATTGTCAAAATGTTGCTAGAGCACGGTGCCAACCCGCATATGACCGACAAATACGGTAAAAAACCATTAGAGTTAGCGCGCGAAAAAGGCTATCACGAAATTGCTGAATTATTGATAGCAGCCGGTGCATAGTGCATTACAAGGAGGCTTGTGAATAACATCAAGACTCAACGACAACAACTGCATGGACTCTCGGCTGATATAACATTTTTCAATCTGTTAAATCAGCCTTCATTATCAGGCCACATAGAACAGGTTTTCCGTAAGGCGATCAATATTTCGATTAATCATTCACTTTTTACCTTACTGAGCTCCGAATTAGATAATGCCCCTAACAGTTGTCGATTATTGAATAGTGATCTTTCTCAATTAAATATCAAAGAAGGAGAAAACGTTTATTTATCGGATAAAAAAATTTATTTTGGCGACCATTACTTTCTGTCATTCTCTTTATGTCATCAATGGCAGCCTAATAATATTAGTTTTATTCCAGAGAAAATAAATAGCGACGACTATTTTACATTTTTAAATTTTAATATTAATGAAATAGATAAACTATTGAATAAAAGTGGTCACGCTTTATTGAGTTATCATGGGTGTAATTTATTTTATTCTAGTCTCGCTAACAAATTAAATTTATTACGTAACGAATTAATCGATTCATTAAAGAAAGCAGAGCATCAAAACTTGCCTGTTATTATCCAACAATTTGTTGGGCTCGGGATTGGTCTTACTCCTTCAGGGGATGACTATTTAGTTGGATTAATGGCGTTTTTATTACTCAAGCATCACCCAGCACAGCATCTACACCCTTTTTTTGAACAAGGTATCCGCCGTGCCAAAGATGCCACCACTAAAATTAGTGCTATCACCTTAGAAAAGGCGCTCAATCGCGAATATAGAGAAAACTTGCTGCAACTTATTCAGATGTTAGTAACAGCAGATGAGAGAAATATTTATCCGCAGTATCAAAAGATTTTAGATATCGGGTCTAGTTCGGGTAGCGACATGTTATTTGGCATTCGTGATGCTTTGTACCTTACCCATTATTTTGGAGAAAAGTATGTCGACTAAAGTTGTCATCAAAAAGAATACCTATTTTGATTCTGTATCATTGATGTCTATTTCCACAAAAGCTAACCAACTCGACAACGTTGAGCAGGCATTTGTGGCCATGGCAACAGAAATGAATAAAGGTGTACTGAAAAACCTAGGGTTATTATCCGCTGAATTGGAAGCAGCCAAAAACGGCGACTTGATGATTGTCATTAAAGGCACAAGTGATGAAGCAAATGAAGCAACACTCATCGCGATTGAAGAGCTGTTCAATAAGAAAAACCAAGGTGGCTCACAACATGAAGCTAAATATGCCACGATTCATTCCGCACATAGCCACATCCCAGACAGCAACCTAGCGGTCATTTCTGTTAATGGTCAATTTGCTGCTCGTGAAGCACGCATCGCACTTGAAAATGATCTTAACGTCATGCTGTTCTCTGATAATGTCTCAATCGATGATGAATTCGCGTTAAAACAACTCGCTAGCAGTAAAGGCCTATTGATGATGGGTCCGGATTGCGGTACTGCAATCATCAATGGTGCAGCACTATGCTTTGGCAATAGCGTTCGTCGCGGTAGTATCGGTATTATCGGTGCATCCGGAACAGGCAGCCAAGAGCTCAGTGTCCGTATTCATGAATTTGGCGCTGGGATTTCACAACTGATCGGAACGGGTGGTCGTGATCTCAGTGAAAAGATCGGCGGGATCATGATGATTGATGCGCTGAAAATGCTGGATGAGGATGATGAAACTCAAGTAATCGTCTTAGTTTCTAAACCACCAGCGGCGGCCGTTGCCAAAAAAGTCTTAACTCAAGCAGAAAAATGCCACAAACCGGTTGTCGTTTGTTTTCTCGGTAATCAACCCACGCCAGAAGATAAACCCGGTTTAAGCTTCGCAAAAGGAACTAAAGAGGCGGCACTAAAAGCGGTGCTTCTCACTGGCGTCAAAGAAGAAGAGTTGGATTTGCATTCGTTGAATTGGCCTCTAATTGAAGAAGTGAGAGCAAAACTATCACCCACACAAAAATATATTCGCGGCCTTTTTTGTGGCGGCACGTTATGTGATGAAGCCATGTTTGCTGCACTCGAAAAATATGATGATGTCTACAGTAATATTCAACCGAACCCTGATTACCGCTTAAAAGATCTCAACAAAAGTGTTGCCCATACTTTCCTTGACTTTGGTGATGATGATTTTACCAATGGCAAACCTCACCCAATGATCGACCCAACCAACCGCATAGAGCGTTTACTGCAAGAAGCGCGCGACCCTGAAGTCGGTGTTATCGTCATGGACTTTGTTCTGGGTTACGGCTCTCATGCAGACCCTGTTGGGGTGATGATTGATGCTATCAAAGCAGCAAAAGAGATTGCGAAACAAGATAACCGTGAACTGGTGATCCTCGGGTATGTTTTAGGCACTGATCAAGATACACCATCAATGGATGCACAGGTGAAAATGCTCACTGATGCAGGTGTCATTTGGGCGAGTAGTAGCACCAACACCGGTTTGTTAGCGCGTGAATTTGTCTGGAAAGGGGAGAAAGCATAATGACTTCATTATTTAAACAACCATTAAATGTGATTAATGTGGGCATTGAAATGTTTAGCGATGACCTGAAAAAACAACATGTTCCCGTAACACATTTGAATTGGACACCGCCTGGGCAAGGTAACGTTGCCGTCATCCGTGCACTAGACAAAATTGAAAGTAACGCCGCATTACAAGAAAAGATTGCAGCGGCTAACGCGCAAGCCTTGGAACGTATCATTCAATCACAACCGATGTTGGTCGGCTATGATCAAGCCATTAATGTTGTACCAGGAATGACCAAGAATACTATTTTACACGCAGGTCCTCCTGTTGAGTGGAAAGACATGTGCGGTGCGATGAAAGGCGCGGTGACAGGCGCATTAGTATTTGAAGGTCTAGCGAAAGATTTAGCGGATGCTGAACGTGTTGCCGCTTCTGGTGAGATCATTTTCTCCCCTTGTCACGAACACGACTGTGTAGGCTCCATGGCGGGAGTGACCTCTGCCTCCATGTTTATGCACATTGTTGAAAACAAAACGTATGGTAATCGCGCTTTCACTAACCTTAGTGAGCAAATGGCAAAAATTTTGCGGATGGGGGCCAATGACCAAAGTGTTATCGACCGCTTGAACTGGATGCGTGATGTTTTAGGTCCAATGCTACGTGACGCGATGAAGCTCGCTGGTGAAATAGACCTGCGCTTAATGTTAGCGCAAGCCCTGCATATGGGGGATGAATGTCATAACCGTAATAATGCAGGCACCACACTGCTCATCCAAGCATTAACACCGTATATCATCCAAACTGATTTTTCTGTTGCTCAACAAAAAGAAGTATTTGATTTTGTGGCAAGTAGTGATTATTTCTCAGGCCCAACTTGGATGGCGATGTGTAAAGCAGCAATGGATGCGGCACATGGTATCGAATACAGCACCGTCGTCACGACCATGGCACGTAACGGTTATGAGTTCGGTTTACGTATCAGTGGGCTACCGGGCCAATGGTTTACGGGTCCATCGCAACAAGTGATTGGTCCTATGTTTGCAGGTTATAAACCTGAAGACTCTGGCCTCGATATTGGAGACTCCGCAATTACTGAGACTTATGGTATTGGTGGCTTCGCCATGGCAACAGCGCCTGCCATTGTTGCTCTCGTCGGAGGTACCGTTGAAGAAGCTATTGATTTTTCAAGGCAGATGCGTGAAATCACTTTAGGTGAAAACCCAAATGTGACGATTCCTCTGCTTGGCTTTATGGGTATTCCTACTGCCATTGATATCACTAAGGTTGCCGCCAGCGGTATCCTTCCGGTCATCAATACCGCAATTGCCCATAAAGATGCAGGTATCGGTATGATTGGGGCGGGTATTGTTCACCCTCCGTTTGATTGCTTTGAAAAAGCGATGTTGTCTTACGCCGAAAAATACGCCTAGTCACACAGATAATAAGCCCAACTTCGGTTGGGCAATCCAGACTAATGAGTTGTGATTCACCAGAGCAAATAGGGTTTTTAATTATGACTGCCCCCGCAGTCTCTTCTTTGAAGGATACATTCCATGAGTGTAACGAAACTAAAGTGGAAACGTGGTGACTGGGCGGCCTACTTCGGGCTAATGACCAATAACTTAACTAATCTGCTCACAATGATGGGGCTACTGATCTTTGTCGTCGGTATCCCAAAAGATATTGTTTATGGACGTATTGCACCCGCTTTTGGTTTTGCCGTCTTACTTGCGAGTGTCAGCTATGCTTATTTTGGGCAGCAACTTGCCAAACAAACTGGGCGCGACGATGTTACCGCACTACCGTCTGGCCCAAGTGCACCCTCTATTTTTACCGTCACCTTTTTAGTCATCATGCCAGTCTATCAAACTACGCAAAATGCGGAGTTTGCCATTCAGATTGCGCTGGTTTGGTGTTTTGTGGAATCAATGATCCTTGTTGGTGGCTCATTCCTCGGTGAAACGATCCGTAAAATGATCCCTCGCACTGTCTTGCTTTCCTGTTTATCTGGGCTAGGTTTGCTGTTACTGGCCATGAACCCAATGCTACAAGCATTTGAAGCCCCGACTGTCTCATTTATCGTTTTACTGCTCATCTTTATCAACTGGTTTGGTAAAAAACCGATCTTTGCCCGTATACCAACAGGCTTATTGCTTCTGATCGCAGGTACCGTATTGGCATGGATTTCAGGATTACAAAGCCCTGCTGCGATTAAATCCTCCGTCGAGTCATTTGGATTTAACCCACCAGGCATCCATATTGATAGCTTTTTACAAGGTCTACCGCACGCGCTGCCTTACTTAGCTTCCGCGGTTCCATTAGGCTTAGCAAACTATATCTTTGACCTCGAAAATATTGAAAGTGCCCACGCTGCTGGTGATGAATACAATACACGTAAGGTCATGCTAGCCAATGGTTTATCATCAACTGTAGGTTGCTTTATGGGGAACCCATTCCCCGTGACGGTGTACGTAGGTCATGCGGGTTGGAAAGCCATGGGAGCCAGTATTGGCTATACGTTAGCTTCTGGGATCACTATGTTCATCGTTCCGTTATTTGGTTTGGGGGCTTTCATGTTAGCCATTATTCCAATGACAGCGATCGTACCTATTCTGGTATTTATCGGGGTTGTTACGGCGAACCAAGTGGTGCGAGAAACACCCAAGATTGAAGTCCCCGTTATCTTTATTTGTTTATTCCCTTGGATTGCCAACTGGGCACTGACCATGATGAATAGCATGATGGGAGCAGCAGGGACTTCAGCGGCGCAGATCGGAACCGATGTATTGTTGAGCAAAGGGGTGTATTACCAAGGTCTCGTACACCTCGGCAATGGTGCACCGCTAGCCAGTATGCTGTGGGGCTGTATTGCTATCTTCGCCATTCTTAATCAACCACTACGTGGTGCAATTGCTGCTGCCGTCGGCGCACTACTCGTATTCTTCGGAATCATTCATTCGCCAATGGTAGGAATAGCACAAGGCTCAGCCTTGATGTTTGTATACGCTTACCTCATGATGGCGGGCTTATTTGTCATGAAATACTTTTTGGATAAAGGCAAAACAACAGAAGAGCAACAACCTGAAAAAGCTGAAAAAATCAGTAAATCAGTGTGATGCCACTAACCTCCGATTGTCGGTGTGCCTAGCACACCGACTCTAACACTCTGTATCAGGATACAATAACAATGAAAGAACTCGTGGTTGTTGCCATCGGGGGCAACAGTATTATCAAAGATAACAACAGCCAGTCGATTGATTCTCAAGAAAAAGCCGTACAAGAAGTGGCTACCCATATCTGTGACATGCTTGAAGGAAACTATAATATCGTTTTAACTCATGGAAATGGGCCACAAGTCGGATTGGATTTACGCCGCGCCGAAATCGCACATACCGTTGAAGGGCTACCTTTGACACCATTAGCCAATTGTGTCGCCGATACCCAAGGGGGAATTGGTTATTTAATCCAACAAGCACTGACTAACGCATTGGTGACGCGCCATAATCGTCAAGCGGTCACTGTAGTCACTCAAGTTGAAGTCGACAAAAATGATCCCAATTTTCAATCGCCAACCAAGCCTATAGGGGCATTTTTCAGCGCTGAACAGGCCGAGAAATTGCAACAAGCAAACCCTGATTGGCATTTTGTTGAAGACTCAGGACGTGGATACCGCCGTGTAGTCGCATCACCCGAGCCCAAAAGTGTCGTCGAATCCGCGGCTATCCGTACATTAACTGAAAATGACTATGTTGTTATTGCCGCTGGTGGTGGTGGGATCCCTGTGGTCAAAAATGGCCATGGAGGCTTTCAAAGTGTCGATGCCGTTATCGATAAAGATTTATCCACAACGCTACTCGCAAAAGAGTTACAAGCCGATATTTTGATCATCACAACAGGGGTTGAAAAAGTCTGTATTTACTTTGGAACACCAGAACAAAAGGAACTTGGAGAAACCACGACAACCGCGATGCAACGCTATATGCGTGAAGGGCATTTCCCCGCTGGAAGTATGCTACCGAAAATAGAAGCTAGCCTGTCGTTTCTCGCCAACGGTGGCAAGCGAGTGATTATTACCTCACCTGAAAAATTGCCACAAGCCTTACGCGGCGAAACAGGTACTCATATTATTCAAGGCTAACTTCACACCATTTCAGGTTGCGACGTTCAGCAACCTGAAAACTGCCTAATTAAGGAGTTTCTATGCAATCCAACAGAAGAGAGTTCCTTTCTACGAGTGCAAAACTGGCTGCGACTTGCACGCTATTTGGTGCGATGTCAGGTATTGCTATCGCTGAAACCGATTCAGTCCCATCAAGCACGACGTCAAAGATTACAGATAGCCACTATTATCTTGATAATGTGTTACTTGAGACAGGGTTTAACTATCGTGATAATACTGTCGTCGGCACGAAAACAGCGTTACACACGCTCGAGATCAAGCAAGGTAAAATCGTGGCTATCCTGCCAAATACACAACATCAGAATAGCCAATTAGCCGCATACAGTGCGAATAATAAGCTTATGCTCCCCGCTTTTCGCGATATGCATATTCACCTTGATAAAACTTTTTATGGTGGTCCTTGGCAGGCTCCTGAATCACGTGAAGGCAAAACCATACTGGATATGATTGCACTGGAGCAAAAATTACTCCCTGAGTTACAACCTTACACACAAGAGCGTGCTCACGCGCTGATCAGCTTGATCCAATCTAAGGGATCAACTATCGCGCGTAGCCATTGTAATATCGAACCCGTTTCAGGGCTTAAAAATCTTGAGGCTCTCATACAGGTTCTTGATAAACATCAGCAGGACCTAACCTGTGAAATCGTCGCTTTCCCACAACATGGCTTGCTATTATCCAAATCAGAACCTTTAATGCGTGAAGCAATGCAAGCGGGGGCACATTATGTTGGTGGACTCGATCCAACTCACGTCGATGGTGCGATGGAAAAATCACTCGATACCCTGTTCCAAATTGCATTGGATTACAATAAAGGCGTTGATATTCATCTTCATGAAACCAGCCCTGCGGGCCTAGCCGCCATTAATTATATGATTGATACTGTGGATAAAAACCGCAGTTTACGCGGTAAAGTCACTATCAGCCATGCCTTTGCTCTCGCAACGCTGACACCAGAGCAAGCCAACACCACAGCGCAGCGCCTTGCTGAGCAACAGATTAGCATCGCCACTACGGTTCCTATCGGTACATTACATATGCCATTGAAAATACTGAATGAACACGGTGTATTTGTGATGTCTGGAACCGATAGCGTTATTGACCATTGGTCTCCTTTTGGCCTAGGCGACATGTTAGAAAAAGCCAATTTATACGCTCAACTTTACACGCGCCCAGATGAACATGCTCTATCACGTTCACTCGCAATCGCGACGGGGAATACATTGCCATTGGATAACAAAGGCAAGCAAGTGTGGCCAGTTGCAGGCGACGATGCCAGCTTTGTCCTCGTGGATGCTTCTTGTTCTGCTGAAGCGGTTGCACGCATTTCACCAAGGCAAGCCAGCTTCCACAAAGGGAACTTAGCTTCCGGCTCAATTGAGAAGAGAGTAGGCTAACTGTTTGTCCAAAAAGACGGGGGTTCAACTCCCGCCGTCTTACTGGTTGGGCATCGCTAGCAACGCCAATTTTTTAACAGTGCCAATATCAGTGGAAACTCACAAAACCCTTCCCTATCGAGAAAGTGTCCTGCATTTTCCACCGTAATAACCTCTGTTTCTAAATTATCCGCTAATGTTCTCGATGACTGCGGGGAAACAATCTGATCATTATTTGAGATCACAGAAACGCGATAGTCAGCTAATGATTTCAAATAAGGGTAATCGAATATAAACTCAGTATGAGGTTTCAATTCAGGCAATGTTTTTTGCTCATCAGTAAAACCAGAAACGAAGATATAACCACCTACCCGCTGTCGCTGCTCCGCGAGGAAACGTAATACGCTAACACAACCAAGACTATGACCGATCAACACCGTATTTGTGTCCAATTTAATATTTGCATCCAGTAAAAACTGCAACCATCGTTGGGGATCAGGCGCTTGTGGATCAGGCATAGCAGGAACGAATACGCTAGCCCCACACTGCTCAAGCTGTGCTTTTAACCAAGGAAACCAATTTTTCTCAGGCGATGCCGTATAACCATGCACAATAATGACTTTTTTATTGTTTAAATTTTCATGCTGAAGATTTTCACCACTCATCATTCGGTTCCTTTTATCAGTACTGAGTAGGCTGTACATTAAGATAGCGTCAAATAAAGACCATCTATACTAAAACGTTTTCAGGTAAACCTGATGTGTTTTTTGGTAATTATCTCATTATTATTATTCAGCAAATCTTTATAATTCTCTAAAAATTAACATAAATGGATATTTTACCTGTGCAAAATAATCTTCAACTTTCAGATAAAGTTTTAAACGCCTTCCCACAACGATCACTAAAATTAACACCACTATCAGGCGATGGCGGCATGATTCGTTCGCTATTTTTGATTGTGTTCCTAGTCGTATTAACCGCATTCAGTGCGTATCAGCTACCTAACATCGCTTATGACTATAAAATTGGCCAGAATGCCGTTCCCGTTGATGCGGATATTGATGGCTCCTGCAAAACGAACTTATTGGTGATCACCAACTGTAAAGTTGAGTTGCGTTATAAACACAATGTCGTCTCCCATGACTTCACTTTCGTAGGATTGAACGGTGGAGACATTGCAGTCATGCCACTCATGGATGCGACAGATCCGTCAAAGCTAACCGTAGATGTTGCTGTCGATAATGTCATGCTTCGCTTTGTTACCACTATTGCATTAATTGGCTTATTTATTTTTTGTATCTTCTTTTTTATTCGTGCCCAAATACGCATCAGCAAAATAAGAAAAGAGTTATTATCTGTCGGGAGCCAGCCTTTGCAACTGATGGCTATCCCTGCCAAGGTCATTAATGCCAATCGACAAATCATTGCCACTTATCAGCGTGAATTGAATGGGAAACAAATATCGACAGGTTATTCAGGCAAGAAAACAAGTGCACCTATCGTTTTAGAATCAAATGGTAAAACTTATGTGCTCGCGGTGGCCAGTGCCCAGCAGAATATTCCTTATGTACTTGATTTCCCGATGCAGCGTATTCAAGCAACCCCTGAAGAAGTGCAGCATTTTCATAATGTGTTGCAGGAAGAAGGGATAATTTAATTGTTACTAAAGAGGTTGGGCTAGCCTGCCCAACCTTCCTAGCAAATGCAATTATTTTAAATCGGGGAAAAACACGCGTTTAATCGCTAATTCAACACCACGTACCTCTGCCAATCCCTTCAAACGTCCAATCGCAGAATAACCTGGATTGGTTTTCTTTTTCAGATCATCCAACATTTGATGACCGTGGTCAGGACGCATTGGAATACGACGCATGTTACCTGCTTTTTGGCGACGATTTTCTTCTGTTAAAATCGCTTTCACGACGGCAAACATATCCACATCCCCCCCTAGGTGAGCGGCCTCATGGAAGGTTTTCGGATTATCTTCCCGACAGGTTGAACGCAAATGAGTGAAATGAATACGATCACCAAATTGCTCAATCATTTTAACTAAATCGTTATCACTTCTTACACCGTAAGAACCGGTACACATGGTAAAACCATTGTGAATACTATCCACTGTATCTTTCAGCCATTGCATATCTTCAATGGTAGAAACAATCCGCGGTAACCCTAAAATTGGACGTGGTGGATCATCCGGATGAATAGCCATTTTCACACCCACTTCTTCAGCGACGGGGATAATCGCCTTTAAGAAGTACGCCATATTTTCACGTAGCTTCGCCTTGTCAATACCCGCATATGTTTTCAAATGGGCTTTAAATTGTTCAAGAGTATAGCCTTCTTCCGCCCCAGGTAAGCCCGCAATAATATTTCCAACCAGTTTATTAATATCGGCTTGGCTCATCGCTTCATAATAGGCTTTCGCTTGAGCGATTTCCTCTTGACTGTAATCTTGTTCTGCCCCCTCGCGCTGTAGCAAATACAGCTCAAATGCGGCAAATGCAATTTGGTCAAAACGTAATGCTTTTGAACCGTCTGGTAATTCATATTCTAAATCTGTGCGAGTCCAATCAAGCACGGGCATAAAGTTATAACACACGGTATCAATGCCACAGGCGGCCAAATGACGAATCGATTGTTGGTAGTTCGCAATATGCTGCTCATAATCGCCACTGTGTGTTTTGATTTCTTCATGAACAGGAATACTTTCCACGACAGACCAAACAAGGCCCGCCGCTTCAATTTCTGCTTTACGCTTTTGAATTTCTTCAATACTCCACACCTGACCATTCGGAATATGATGCAGTGCTGTCACGATGCCTGTAGCCCCTGCTTGACGTATATCACTCAAAGAAACCGGGTCATTAGGGCCATACCAACGCCATGTTTGTTCCATATCACTCACCTCAAAAATGTGGGCACCGTATCGTGCCCTTAAATTTATTGTGTAACAGTTTCTTCGATCGGTGCTTTAACGATGAAGAAGTAAGCTAATGCGCCCGCGAATGTCACCATAGAGCAAACGATTAGCGCCCAATTAAATGAACCCGTGGTGTCTAATACCCAACCAGTAACAATCGGTGCGAATGACGCAAAAATGAAGCTACCAAAGTTTTGAATACTACTGACGGAAGCGACCATTTTGCTAGGCGTCACCACTTGCACTAATCCCCAGCAAGAAGTGCCAGCAAAATGCACAAAGAACAGCGCTAAACTGATAAATGCGACCGCCATAGTGGTGGAAGTCGATTGCACAACTAAGAGCGTGCAAGCCGCGGAACAAATCAGTCCTAAACAGATTAAAATTTTGCGGCTATTCATTAATGAATAACCTTTTTTTGCTAAGCGGTCTGCCACCATGCCATTGACTAACATACCGAGCGAACCGAATAAGAATGGAATTGCGGCAACCCATCCCGTATTCGCGAGACTTAATCCCCGTTCTGCCTGTAAATACCCCGGCAACCAAGCAAGATATAGCCATCCCGTATAGTTCACACCACTGAAACCTAAAATCATTCCCCAAACAGTACGCTTTTTGAACAAGGCGCCCCACTCTTTAAGCGTCACTTTCTGTTTTGGGGTTTCATCACGGCCGGAATTGAGATATTTCAAATCGTCTTCTGACAGCTTTAATGACTCACGGTTGCGATAATACGCATACCAACAAATACCAATCAGAATGCCTGCAACCCCGATGATGATAAACATCATTCGCCAGCCAAAAGCCAACATGAGCGCAACTAAGATTGGTGGAGCAAAAGCTTGGCCAATCGTCGTAGAGGAGTTAAATATTCCCATCGGAATACCTCGCTCTTTCGCACTAAACCAATCATTAACGACCTTTACACCACTCGGCATAAAGGGCGCTTCACCCACTCCGAGGCCAATTCGTAATGCAATAAATTGCCAAAAGTTTTGGATCAAACCCGCCATGCCTTGCATTGTTGACCAAAAAATCAACCCTGCGCCTAAAACAATACGAGGTCCAAATTTATCGAGTAATAAACCTGATGGTAGCTGTGAAATACCGTAAGACAATGAAAAAGCAGATAATAAGACACCGAATTGAGTTGCTGAAAGCCCTAAATCAGCACGAATCGCTTCGTTAGCAACCGAAAGCGAACCTCGGTCAAGGAAATTAATGATCCCTGCCAAAAACAGCAGCAGTAACGAGATACGTTGAATTTTCTTAATCCTGGCGGTTTTTGCAATATTATCGGGTGTTATGTCAGATGCTGAACTCTGCATAGTTACATCCTCAAAAAAGTAATTATAATTGTATGATACCTGAATGACTGGTGGCTCGATTGTCAGGTGGTCAGGCCGGTATTATAGTTATTGAATTTGAAAAAAATTAACTTGATATGGCTCACAAATCTGTTTTTTTATCATTCAGATTAGTAGCTAACAGCGATTAGAGCGTATGATATGTGGCGATAGGATGAGAATACCGAGGAATTAACATGGCATTAGCCCCACTGAAAGTTGAACGATTGTACCGCCAGATCTCAAACCTTATTATTGAGTGTATAAAACGTGGCGATTTCAACGCAGGAGAGCCGTTGCCTTCTGAGCGAGAACTTGCAAAACAGATGGAAGTCAGCCGATCATCCATCCGTGAAGCCTTTATTGCATTAGAAATGACAGGTTGGATTGAAATTCGAGTTGGAAATGGTGTTTATGTCGCCAATCCATTACCACAGGTTGAATCTAAAAAAGAAACCGTCAGTGCAACACCAGAAAAAGATGAAACCGAATTCAGCTTACGTGATTTGTTGAAAGCGAGGCAATCTTTCGAAACTATGATTGCAGAACTCGCAGCTCGTAATGCAACAGATGAGCAATGCGCTGAATTACAAGAAATAATGAAAGATCTCATCAAGCAGAAAGACAATGACGAAAACTTTTTGCGCGAAGATAAACGTTTTCATTTGCTGATCAGTGAAATGACAGGAAATGAAGTGTTGCATAGTATGATGGAACATCTGTGGGATATGCGCCAATCAACACGTTTTATCCGCATGGAATCTCACTATGCCGATATTGATTTACCCAAAACGATGAACGAAGATCACCAATTAATCGTCAATGCGATTCTAGATAGAAATCCAAAAGAAGCAGCAAGATGCATGCATGACCACTTACAGCATGTCTATGAATGTTTCTTCAACATCGAATAACATTGATCAAAAAACGCCCCCATCTTATCGATGGGGGAGTCACCACACTTTTACTGAATGAGTCGATTATCGCGACGGATCTTGCGTTCTTCATAGATAGCCACGACACCCAGCATCACTATCCCTACTGCGGTTGCAGCAAATAACAGATAGAAAGTATCCGACCAGCCATGAAGTGTAAATCCACCAACCGAGATACCGTTGCCAGTTGGGTCTGCGATACGAGAAACTAGGACTTTAGCCATCCCATCACCGAATAAGTAACCAAAAAAGCCCGGAATTGAGTTAACCACCGCCGTTGCACACTTAGGTGCAAAGCCAATGATTGAAATACCAATCAAAATCACAGGTCCGAAAATAAAGAAGCCTTCAAAAAAGAGTGCAATATAAATGCCCCAGACACTGGACATATTTTGGTAAGCAATTAATGGGAAGATGACGGAGATCATACATAACATACCGAGTAATGCACGGCGTCCCCCCATTTTATCGGAGACATACCCCCAAGTGAGTGAGCCTAAAAATCCCCCTAATTCGAGCGCTGTAATCGTACCAATAGCAGAGATATCATCCCAATCAAGTGCCATTTTAACGTAGGCGACACTCCAGTTATCGACACCAATACGAATGGTATACACACAGAGGTTAGCTAAGCATAGAAACCAAACTGCCGGATTTTTCAGAACATATTTGATGAAAATTTCTGACTTTGACATACTTTCTGCGGCGGTATCATCTTTAGAAACTGGCTCGTCAAAAATTTCTTCTGGTGTGTTCCAACCTAATTCTGATGGGTCATCTTTACCAAAAAACATCCCAAATGTAGCAATGACACCCGCAAATAAAATCGGGAAAATAAACATCCCTGCCACATTACCGTTAAAAGCATACTCCATCCCGAATAAGGCGATTGGCCCAGCCAAAATAGCACCTATATTGTGTGATGCGTTCCACCAAGAGATAAACCGACCCCGATTTTTTCTGGGTGTCCAACGGTTAATGGTTGAGTTAGAGCAAGGACCTCCAGGAGCCTGAAATAACCCCGTGAGTGCCCATAAGAAAATAAAAATACCAAGAGAATGCCCTGATGACAGTAAAAACATGCCGATCGCAAATGAAGATGCACAAGACAGCATAAGTAAGAAGCTGAGTATTTTCTTCGTATTTTTGCCATCAATATAATAGGAAAGGAGCACACGGCCTAGACTATAAGTAATAGAGAAACCAAAACCCACCGTGCCCAAATCACTCAAAGTGAAATCTGTTTGTTCAATAATAAACGGGGTAGCGGCTTTAAAATTATAGCGAAGAAAATAGATCCCTGTATAAGCCAAACACATCACAAAGAATGGCTCCATAAACTTTCTTAACCATAAATCGCGTTGTACAGAGAGGGGGATTTTTCCTGTCGGTAGCCTTTTTATATCAAAAAAAGAAAATTTAGAACTCATGTTATTAGCCTTTTCGTGGTTTTATTATTTTATTCTCTAAATGATTCGAGTTGCTGATATATCTTTGGACTCGATGCCAATACATAATTTCCTTTAAGGAGAAAATTATCTTTCGCTCTATAATTATTCATAACCCCTCCGGCTTCTTGAATTAACAATAAGCCTGCAAGACAGTCCCATGAATTTAGATGAGGTTCGTAGTAACCAATTAGCTTGCCTGCGGCTACATAAGCCAACATTAATGCAGCAGAACCATTGCGGACAAACATCCCTTTTTCATGAAGTAATTTATCTAAAAAAGGAATAATGTATTTAGGTGATATGCGAGTTGAAATCCCGACACCAAGCAAACCTTCATTCAAGGATTGAACCGCATTAACTTTGATAGGTGATTGATTTAAATAAGCCCCATGACCCGCCATTGCATGAAATAATTCATCCTGTACGGGGTCATAAACAACCGCGATTTGTGTATTTTGTTGTTCATCCAAGAGGGCTATCGAAATACACCAAGAAGGCAACCCAAAAATAAATGCACTAGTACCATCAATAGGGTCAACGACCCAAGTATATTCTGATGCACCTTGTGTATAACCCCCTTCTTCACCAAATAAAGTATCGAGGGGATATTGTTGGTGAATTTTCTCACGAATAAATTGTTCAGTATTTTTATCCGCAATAGTGACTAAGTCCTGCCCATCCTCTTTTTTCTTTTCAATGTTGAGTTGGTTTCGGTCATAATAGTAGGATACCGCTAATTTGCCGGCTTCAAGAGCAACTTGGCGAATAAAAGTATATCTCGCTGAAATCGCATTCATTCCCATCTCCAGATAATGAAATTAATATTTCGAAATATATATTTAACGAATCGTATATTCCGCGATCGATTTCATGAGATGATAAATTAATGTAATTTTTATTTTATAAAATATATTTTATTGTTATCAACTTATTGTTATATAAAGAACATAAATAAAATTACTCAATTGAGGTCGTTATTTTTCATTTTCTATTTTTTATTATTTTAAAATAAATTTTTCATTTAAATCCTGAAAAACACATCGTTTTATGATGACCTGACACCCACTTCCATTCGTAAAATTAACTCGCCCTTTGATAACGATTCACCAATAGCATGACTGTCTTTTGAGTTTTGATTAAATGATCTTTAACCGGCTAAATAGGATTTATTTTGTGACTGCTAATGTTGTGAAAATGCGAGTAGGGAGCTATTTTTTACTATCAATACTAAAAATATTTTTTAATAGAATAAATAAGCAGTTTAATGTGGTTAAAATTTAATATTAATTAGAAAAAACTTGATATTCATTATTGATAGCGCGCGTGGTTCATCGCTAATATGACCCGGACATCCTTGTCATTCAGGCCATTATATACACGCTATTTCAAGGTATTCCCTTGAGAAAGGTAGTCGACAATATCCTGTAATCGATACCATTTTACCCAGATACTATCGTTTAATGGTTGGCCAGTATAATTTTCAATAGCCGTAATTAACTCGAGCATTTCCAACGAATCGATATGCAAGTCTAAAATTAATGCTGAATCCATCTCAATGGGTTTATCGATACCCGAATAGGTGCGGATCGCTTTTATTTGCTCGGTAAGCCATGTTTGATGAATTAAATGACGGGTACTCATGACCCACTTCCTAATTTAAACCGCTGGTCATTGCCGATATAGTGTTTTTTCCGTGACAAATCTCTCGCCTGACCACCTGACGTCGTATATACCCTATTATCCGTATTAACCTGCCAACGATATTTCTTCTCCGTCGTATCACCATCTAATTTTTCCTTCGAGGGCGCTATCTCTCGAATAGGTTCGGCAGGCGCCTTTTCAATCTCAGAAGCTGTCATTGGCTGCTCCTCTACAACCTGTGCCACCTTCGCGTGATAGACTCCACTGATATGCCCCTTTAATGGCGTACTTGCTGTCGATTGCTCGTCCAACGGCTGTTTATTGCCTAACGATTTTTGTGTGTCTAATTCAGGATCTAATGCGTTGTTTTTCAGCTCCATGGCAGAACCCTTCGCGACATCAAGCATATTGCTTAATTCAACGACCACTTGTTTGGCCGTATCCACCAAGCGTGAATTGCTCACCGTTTGTATATGAGCATCAAAGAGGTGATCGGTAAGTTGTGTCACATGTTCTTCCAACAGCTGGTCGTCAATGCCATCCACGGCTTTCTGCGGTGGCTCCTTCGGGTTTTGAGCAAACAGTTTTGTACTCTCAGTATTCGAGTCACCCGCCCGATACCGCTGCCTTTCCAAAGGATTTGTACTTTGGTTAAATCCCCGACTGGTGAGCACAAACGGGTTGATTTTTTGGGTGTTTGATAGCCATTTTCCCTCCGCTGTACGTGTATATCCCCCCACTTGTTGCTGTCGAGAAGAGGACACCGGTGCTTGTTTTTCTTGGTTGGATTGCAGCAAAGGCGCTGCCTTACCCTCTACTGGCTGCCGTGTCGTCTCTGATAGTTCATCACTCGGTTTATCTTTTAACGGCTGCTGAGAAGGCGCGTTATAGTCAGTCTGAACCACATTATTCTGTGGTAACGAGCCACTTCCTTTAACCGTTTTTCCTTCATCGTTGAGCTGAACATGCAATTCAGTTCGGTAGCTTGTCGGCGCATCTGCCGCCGATGCTGCACTTTTGGACGTAACGGTTTGACTCTGGGCTGTCGGTAACGTGGTGACACCGTCAATGGTTACCGTTGCTGTCGCATTAGCATAATGACTCGGCGTATCAGAGACCTTATTAATGCAATGAGGGCATGCATAGTTATTGGTTATATAATAATTATTGATGACCGGTGCTGATGCTTGATCGCTGGTACGATACGGCATACCATCCACATCATCTGGCTGCGGTGAGGCAGCAGAAGATAGCGGGACATTTCGCTGAGTGACCGGAGGCTTTTCGGTCATTTTTGATTCAGGTGACGACAATGCGGCTGGGGTCGTTGACACATTCAAACCGATTGTCTCAATATGCTCCTCTAAGGCACGAAATCCTTGTTCCAAGCAGGCATTTTTATCTGCCCAGAGATTATGTTTTTGATAAGCTTGCATCGCGTTATCAAAGCGCGCCGTTTTGCCTTGCAGCAGTGAGCCCGTTAAAAAATGAGTGACCAATGTTGCATCATCAACAGACTGTTCAGGCGACAGCCCCGCCATCGATTTTAGTTGGCTATCCGTGTAATTTTCATTCAGCTTTGCCTTGATAGCAGGTGTAACATACTCAGCTAAAAAGCGCTGTTTAAGGGTATTGGCCTGATTGGGCAACTTAGCTAAGATATTTTGTAACTCTTTACTGAGAGATTGACTTGCTACTGCTTTTGACTTCTCCGATGCAGCTGAAACCACTTTTGCCGTATGCTTGATTAAGGCGGGGGTTATTTCCTCTCTATTTAATAATGAAAAGGAGGTTAATACGGCATTAATATGATTTCTATCTTCCTGTAAGATATGATGAATACTCTCAGGAGTCATATGATACTTTAAGGCTTCACTGCCTAACATCTCTGCTATTTTATTCGCTTTAACATCATTCAGTTGTCGATGTAACGCGATACTATCCGCTTGAATAGCCATAGTTTGTTTAGCTTCTAGAGGCGAGGTTTCTGCTACACTAGAAACATTCCCAATATGATTTGCCATGAACATATTTTGGCTAGTGACACCCACTCTTTTAGTCGAATGTGTATCTATATAGCTATTGAAAGGCGCTAATGAATTTGGTCGCATAGAATATTACTCTTCATTATATTTCTATCATTAATATCTGAAGGTAATGAGATATAATATGATTATATCTCATTTAAATAATGGGAAAATTAAAACTAATTAGGTATTGGCAAAAGCAACATTATATTGAAATAGGTCTTTTAATAATTGAATTAACAACTGAGTCAGTGTCTCAAAATGGCTATTATCTTGTCGAAAGGTTTCTAATAAACGCGATACGCTATTATTAACCGCATTCTTTTTACTATCTATCGCCGTTTGCATACTTTGGAAAGTCTGCACCATCATCTCCCCTTCTGGCGTACTCGCCCCCATGATTGGATTAACGGTTTCATAAATATCTTTTATCGGCTGCATATCAGGATAAATATAGATAACATGGTCTATTTCTTTAACTAAAAAGCCTTGCCCATTCAATTTTTTTTGCCAAAAAGCTAACATACCCGGTTTGCTATCAAAGCGAGCCATTGGCTTAATCACATTATCAATGTTATCTATGCTTAAATTGTGATCCCAAAAATTTTTAGTGTGCGCATAAGTATAATCTTGCAAACTATCCTTTAGTAAATTAAAAAACTTTTGCTTATTAAACTTAATATAACCATTACTACCACTATCTAAACATTGGCTAATCGCGCCCAACCCCTTATTAACTTTTTCCATAAACTGGGTTGCCGCTTTAGTAATTTCACCAAAACTTTTCTGATAATCTAAATTCACATCGTTAATGACATTAAAAATACTGGTTATATGAGATCGACCGTCTTGAATAACCTCTGCTGCAATTTTAGTGGAAGCACTATTATAGAAATCTGTGGTATTTTTTAATTCGCGCTCAACTAAGCGGGATTTTACCTTAATGTCTTCCTCCGTTTCTTGCCTATCTGTGTATTGGTAAATTTTTTCGGGTACATGCACATCATGATGTTTTAAGACTGCTTCTGCTTGCTCTTCTGGGTTCGTTGCCCTATCGACCACAAAATTCCCCCCTACTGGGCTGAGCTGTAAATTGCTCTGCGCCGTGAGTCTGTTAGCGGAAGTGGTTATGGGATTACACTGTGGGAGCATTGGATTAATTTCACTCATACTCATCGATTTAACCCCTCGTTGCAACAGCTTGGAAAGTTCTGATCTGCCCTTCAATAACGTCTTTAAGGATATCGAATACTTTTTTCATCAGATCCAAAACCGTATCGATCTGCTTCTCTTTATCATTGGCGATAGACCGTGCAGTATCACCAATATCTTGCAAGACCATTTTTTGTGCTTCCAATGCCTTCACATCCATTTGTACAGCAGATGTCACTAGCTGCCCCGCGTTATCAGATAGACGAGTCACACTCTCAATAATGCTGGATTTCTTTTGTGTTTGATTGGTGATTTTATCCAGTTTTGTTTGATGCTCATCTGCTTTTAGTTGACTACGTCTTCCGGCATCTTGGTGACGTAAACTTGCCAAATCATTTTGCTGATTCAGGGCCTTATTCGTCGTTTTGATGGTTGATGCACGACTCAATTCAATCGAATCCTGCGCGCTCGAAGTATGCTGATTTCTTGCCACACCATGCATATTGATCGCTTTCGTTTGCTTCACTAACTGCTTAGTTTGTAATGCCGCTCCCGCCAGCGTGACCCCCATCGATACCGCAAAACCTAATACCGCGCCAAGAAACGCTTTCTCACCTTCTTTGATCGTCGTATCTGCCGCGCTCTGCACCATTTGTGCTTTTAACTTTAAAAAATCGGCTTGCAGTTGGCGGTCTGTCGTATTAATGATCGACTTAATCTGACTCAATAGATTACGTAGCTCCATTAAAATATCGCTACTCATAATGCCGATAAATTGGCTATCTTTTATTGCATCAAAAGACTGAATTCCAGGTTTTACATCTTCACTATTTGCTTGAGCCACTTGCACATCTTTAATTGCAGATGCCGCCAGCATTAAGTTAACCCCTTGAGATAATTGCTTGATCTCACTTTCGTCCAAATTCGCTATCGTTGGAAACATGTTTTCCAACTTGCTATTTTCTTCCGCGATCACTTCTCTTACGGCGTTTTCAACTTTGGTTGCCGTTACCGCAATATGCGCTTGAAGGTTGGCGTAAGCCGATGAAAAACCACTGATCACTTTCGATGTTTCTTCAAGCTCCGCCTTATTCATGTTTTTCGCATCAAACAGAAACGATGGGTTAACAGTCGCTTGCTCAGGGCGCTTTAATAACGGCTTATCTTGTGATCTTGGTACCGTAATCTCAACGGCATCTCTGATAGAGACTTGCGGTGCAGCGGCTGGTGTTGACAGCGTTTGAGTATCACGACCCGTCAAAACAGCTCCCCCCTCAAGATTGTCTAACTTTTGAGTTGGCATAGAAAACTGCGTTGGTGATGAAATTGTCGTCATAATAGGGCTCCTTGATGAGAATTAGGCATAATTAGAGAGACTGATTGCACTGGCTTTACGGTCGTTGGATTGTTTCAGTGATGTCAGCGTGTCAGTGAATAGGTGATTAAACACTTCGTATTGCTTTGACAGCATCTTAATCAGGGACTCCAGCAACTCATCGAGAACTTTAATAATTTCATCATTCATCATCATTTTGGCGAATAACTTCTTAAGCTCTCGTAATTGTGCCGCCCCTTCTAAACGTAATGCACCAACAGTGACCGTGCTTGTTACTGACGTAGCAACGCCAGCCCCTTTCGCACCGACCTCTACGCGTGACGCTAATAGACTCTGTTTTCCAAGTTTTTTCCCTGTATCAACGATATCAGCAACATCATCAATTCGATCAGCGGCATTATCGACCACCTTCACCGTATCTTTGACGCTATCTGCTTGCTGATGCATCTTATCAACCGTTTTCACCGTATCTTTGATGCCGTCAGTCTGTTCATTGATCTTATTTACGTTTTTCGCTGCACTTTTTGCACTGTCAGCCTGTTCATGCGTTCTATCGGCTGCTTTCGCAATATTTTTGATATCACGAGCTTTCTTCGCGACCTGATTGGCGGTTTTGACTGTACTTTGCAACTCCTCCGCCGCATCCGTCAATTTAGTCAATTTCGTTAATACCACCATGTCATCCGCGGCTTTACCTAACGTTTTTATTTTGCTGAGTAGCTTTTTAACGAGGTTGATGATCGTATTCGTTATCGCCTTCACTGTGCTTTTTACGACCGTTTTAAGTGAATTTGCCGCCACTTTGGCGACTGTTTTTACGGTATTGGCGATGTTTTTCACAAAAGAGGACATAGAAACCAAAGAGAGAGCCAGAAAAGCGACAGCGGCAACTACCATGCCAACAATGCTACCAATCTTTTTCGCCTCTTCCACAGACATTCCAAACGACACCAGCATATCCGTGACAACATTTGAAATTTCCGTTGCTAGCATCTGCATTAAACTGGCATTACCCGTCTCTTCCAACACGATATCAGTGACCGAAATTGCGATACCGATGGCAGCAACAGCGAGTGTTAATGGGGCAGCCGCGCCGAATGTTGCAACTGTCGCAATAACCGATACTGCTAACATGACGTAGCTAAAAATCTTACTGGCACATGATGCCGCTTTATTCGCAGCGTCAGCTTTATGTTGAGCCTCTTCAGCTTCTTTGGCTTTTTTTTCTGAATCTTTACGAGAGGCTTCGCTGATCTTAGCCATCACCTCTTCCTGCTCTTTCATACTACGAATAGAGTCTTCATTCATCGCTTTTTTCAGCGATGCGGTCAACATCGTTAATAACGCAAGGGTGTTTTCCCACTTCTCACCATCCACTTCAACAGGGCGAGGGGCGGTATCAATAAAATTATTTAATACACTTCGATCACTATCGGCACTCTGAGCAAGCCCAGTGAGAACCTTATACGCATCTTCAAGTTGTGGACTAAGTACCGCGAGTTCAGCTTCTACCTGACTCATTTGCGCGGTCACATCATTCCGCTGCAAAATAAGCTGTTGCCCTTTTTCCTGTAAATGAGCCAGTTCGGATGTTAGCGTGTTAACTAACTGCGTTAATTGATGAAACTTTGACAATGTCTCTGCTGTTCTAGGTTCTTTTGCTAATGAGGATAGGTTTGATTGTGCCGTGACCAATTCCTTATTCACTGCGTTTTGTTGCTGAGTATTATCATCAATATCGGTCTGTAGCTGATTTTGGGTTACTGTCAGCTTATTTAACCGAGTTTCAACTTTTTCTACTGCTTGTTTAATCGACGCGACTTCTTGTTTTTTTGTTTCCAGTTTTTTGGTACTCTCTGAAAACGAATTAAATAAGGATTCCCCTTGTTGTTTTAGTGCTTCCGATTCAATATTTAATTGGTGCAGTTGATTACGTAATTCATTGATATTATTTTCACCTAATATCTTACGTATCGACGAGAAGGCCTCCAACATGGAGACTCTGGCATTCACCCCTTTTTTCGGTTCTTGCAGTTGTGGCTGGCTTTCTAGCTTACTGCGTTTCATTTGTTCATTGGATGTTAATTCTTCGCATGCAACCTCCATACTTAACACCGCTTTAGCGATGTTTTCCCCCATTTCTAATGGATTAACACCTTGTTGAAAGGCTTTAACTAAACCTATTCTGTCAGATGTTATATTTGTCATTGATGCCATATTATTTCCTCTACTTTATTGAAGAGTCTTCCTGCGCTGAATCAGTCTTTTCAAGATTCTTTTTCAATGCATTAAGGTAAGCCTGCGATTTGGCTTTTAACTCACTATCGGTACTACTGTCACAAACACTCTCAAAACAATGCAAAGCAGCACTACTCTTTTTCAACATTAAATTACATTGGCCTGCATGAAATAATGGTCGATAGTCATGTTTCGCTAAAACAAATGCTAACGCATATAATTCAGAGGCTTTTTCATAACGTTTAGTTAATTGATAAACAGCCGCTAATCCCATGACATAATCGGTATTATAGAAGTCATAAATACTGAGAAAACGAAAAAAAGTCTCCGCTTCTTTTAATTTACCTTGCTGATAAAATTCATATGCATAGGCATAAATTCCATCCATCATATCTTGTGAAATACCATGAATATCTTTATATGTTGAGCCATTCATTAAAGCAGACGTAATACTTTCAAGTAACTCATCCATATCAACGGGTTGTTGCTCTTTTTCACTCTTCATATATTAACCCCATAAGTTATTGAAGATATAAGATGCTCCACAGTGATAGTTGCATCTTAATTAATCAATGTTTAATTCTCTTATAAAAAACGATATTATTAGCAAACAATTAATTTTGGTTATTTTCTTGAGTCACTTCCTCTTCATTAATTAATCTCATCAATTCGTCATCAACAAATATTCCCATTTTTTCTAATTCAATACGTAATAACCAATTAATGATTTGCATAACATCTTGTAAGCAATGTTCATCAATAAAACTGTCTTTTCGATAATAACGCCATATTTTTCGTGCTAATGGAATATCTCTGACAACCGGTATTCCTTGTTGCTCTGCATATTTAATAATCATTTTGGCCTGTAGACCACGACTTTTAAATAATAAAAAAGGTAATGGCGCTATATTATCATCATAATAAATTAACATCGCGATATGGGTTGGATTTGCCATAACAAAGGTTGAATTACGGACATTTGCTTTTACTTCTTCAGACAGTATTTCATGATGCAAACCTTTACGCGCGCTTTTTAAATGAGGGTCACCTTCATTATCTTTATACTCTTTTTTTACCTCCTGTTTTTCCATCTTTAAGCCTTTAATAAATAGGAAAAACTCGGTAATGACATCAATAATAATGATCAGTAACGCTACGGCTAAAAAAACCACAACAAAACTCATACAGAGATCAACCCACTGATAAATCATGCCATTTATTGTGGTCCGATAAAGTAAAAAAATATCGTGTCGCCATAAGAAAAAAAAGACACTCGCAGAAATTGAAAAAACAATGAGATATAGAAAGGCTTTAACCAACTCCTTAAGTGAATTGAGCGAAAATATCTTTTTTATCCCAGAAATAGGGTTTAATTTAGAAAAATCAATTTTTATTGCCTCTGTTGCTAAACGAAAGCGGCTCTGTAATAAGGAGATTATTGAACCTGAAAGAAAACTCGCTAATAGCACCGGAGAAACAATCACAAAAAAAATACCAATAAATTCTGAAAATAGCTTATCAATATTAATGTCATTAGGTGATAATAAAAGACGCCTCATCAAGCCCCCAATTTCAAATAAACTGGTGGCGCCTGAAATCACATAGGCACTCACAACTAAAACTAATGCGGCAACACTATCTTTACTTTTAAAACTTTGCCCTTTTTTGGCAGAGTCTTTAATTTTTTTCTCAGTAGGCTGTTCGGTTTTTTCTGCCATCTTATACTCTCTCGATTATGGCATCGAAGAATTGAAAATTTCATTCAGTGTCGAAAGTGAAATTAAATTGACTAAAATTTCTGGTATTTCATTTTGAAAATAGAGTAAAAAGACAATAAATGCGATAATTGATTTGATTGCTAATGATAAAGAAAAGGCATTAAGTTGAGGGCAGAATCGGGAATATAACCCCAGCGCAACTTCACTAATAAATAGGGTGACTAAAATAGGGGATGCTAATGTAACCCCTTTCACCACCATCTGATTAATCCATTCCCCTATAGGTAAACTATTAAATTGAGCGAATCCAGCCGCGAAAGGAAGGGTTTGATAACTTTGAGCAAACGTTTTGACTAATAATACCATTCCCCCCTGCGATAGAAAGATCATACAGATGATATAACTGATGAAGACAGCCAGCTCAGATGATTCACTACCGCTTGCAGGGTCAACAATACTACTGATTGTTTCACCGCGTTGCGTATCAATTAGCTCACCGATAACACTCGCAATCATAAACGGCAACGCTAACATAAACGCGATCACGACCCCTATCGTCAATTCATAAACAACCACCTCAACAACACTGACATTCTCCCATTGAAATTCATGGGCAGATAAAAAAGGCCATAATCCTAATGCAATATAAATCGTGACACAGCTTTTAATCACGCTGCTATTCAGTAACTTATTACTGAGAAATGGCAGAAAAAAAAGGGTAGGCGCAATTCGTATCCAAGCAATCGCGACGATGGTTAATTGCTGTTGAAACGTAAAATAGAGCGATGAATAAAAAGACAATATATCTTGATTCATCCTAACGATCCTATGGCAGGAATTGCCATTGTGAATACTTCTAGCGCATAGCTCATGACTTTATCAGCCAACCAACCTGAAATCATAAATAAAGAGCCAAACACTGCCAGTAACTTAATACCAAAAGGTAATGTTTGCTCTTGAAGTTGCGTCACCGTTTGAATCAGGCCAACAAATAAGCCGACAACCGTCGCAACAATAATAGGAAGTGCCGATAATATAACAATCAGTAACATCGCCTTATTGCTACTATAAATAATTGCATCCATGGCATTTCCTCATTATTGTTGTGCTAATTCAAAGTATTGCATCACTAGTCCTTTGGAAATGAGTGACCACCCGTCAATAGCTACAAATAAAATCAATTTTACCGGCACTGATATAGTGACAGGGCTCATCATCATCATACCGAGTGCTAAAAGAATGCTAGAGATCACCAGATCAATGACCACAAAAGGCAAATAGATATAAAAACCAATTTCAAATGCAGATTTAATTTCACTTAATGCATAAGCAGGTAATAATGAAAAAAGTGTTGTCTGACCCTCTTCTATATAATTAATTTCTTCATTCGTGCCTTTTTGTACGGACTCAAAAAAATTGATGAGTTCAGGATCGGAATATTTTAGTAAATATGCTTTATAACGGCCTAATCCACCTTCAACAAAATTATCGACCGATTCCACACGCGTAAAATCCACCTTTTCTTCACGCATATAATGATTAATATCTTGAACAACCGGCATCATGACAAATAAAGATAACAGCATTGCAATACCGTTTAATGCCATCGTTGACGGTACCTGCTGTACCCCCATCGCATTACGTACCATAATTAATACAATAGATATTTTGAGATAGCAGGTACCTGCCGCAATAAGAAACGGCAGTAATGTAGCAAGAGAAATAACAGCTAATAGCGGAATTTCATTAGATACGATAGACATATTAAAGCCTTCTATCGCCTAAATTGCCAAGACGAGTGATTTCTAAACCTAACTCATCACTATCGCCAATATAGATTAGCTCCCCTTCCGCAATAAACTGTTTATTTGCATAAACTTTAACTTCGCGCTCTTTATTCTCACCAATGGAATATATTGAGCCAAGCTGCATATTCGCTAACTCATTAATCGTGATTTCACTGTGACCTAATACAAATGTCAGTTTGACCGATAACGTATTTACATCAAATGGTTGCACGACTTCATCAATCAGTGCTTCCGTTGACGCCTCAGTGTTATTTTCAGTCTCCGAATCAATCATTTCCTCAATCATAAATTGGCCTTCTTGTTGTTTTTGAAAACGGGCAAACAGACGCCCTGCAATTGACATATGCAGTTGTAATTTTTGGATATACAACACATCGTGTAATTCGATGGATTGCAACAGCTTCACGCTGATATCGCTATGGCCTAATATCCAATCTGCTTGTAATCGCAAACATTCTATAAAACGATTTTCGACTGGTTGCCGTGCTACCCCATTAATTGGAGAGGACAGCAACACTTTTCCTAGGTGAGACTCATGCACACATAACCAATGCTGAGTGACACTCTCATCATCAATAATTTCAATATTTCGGCAACGGAAACGTTCGGAGAAAAAAAGAGTCCTAGGGTATTCAGAATGAAACAAGCTAACCAAATCGGCCTCATTAAGGGCATCCCATGCATAATGTATCAATGTTGGCCAACGATAATCACACCATTCACCGACATGCACGAGCACCTGTACGGTTTCCTTCTCGCCCCCTAACGTCAGACGAAAATAACGCTCCCCTGATTTAGGTACAACGACATCGGCATCAGGTTGATAACGCTGCTGCCAAGCGCGCATTTGCACTTCTCGTGGGCTAATACGACGAATATTCAACATAATTAGTTATCTTCTGGCTCAGTGTGTTCTTGCTGCTGTTGGCGTTGCTTTTCATGCTGCTGACCTTCATAACGAATCGATAAAGGCTGCTCACCACGAAAAAGGTGTTGGTTTTCACGTAATACTTGATGAACTTCCTGACTAGTTGTACTGGCGAGTAACTCTCCACCATGCGGATTCAATTCAAACGTCACCGCGGGACTACTTTGCCATCGACTAAAGGTATAAGTGAGGCTGCGTCCTTCAATTTTTGCGACTTTTTCCGTCATTTGCTCAGTCATCTCAGCCCTAACTTGTGCCGTATTCATCGCCACTGTTGTGGATTGCCGCGCTTGAGCTGTTGTATGAACCTGTATGTTTGCATTCATCGGTGCAGGCAAAGTCCCATTTTGTTGTTCAAGTACATCAAGGCGCTCTGCCAGCGACTGAACCTGAGACACTGGCGTAGACTGAGTACTCTCGGTATCCATTGGCACATTAATCGGCTGTTCAGTTACCGCTGTTCGTTGTTTTTCAAGCGACAGAGAAGGCACAGTGAACGTATTTAACGTGACATTTTCTGTTGGATGAGCCTCTGCGAAAGCCAATGAAGAGGCATGCTGAGTGTCAGGCAGTGTTGTCGATGACTGAGTCGTGGGAGCAGTTTCAGATAAGGTGACAGGCCACTGAACGCCATCCTGTATTTCAGATAACAGGGAGGAAGATTGAATACCATGGTGTATTTTAGGCGTGATGACCGAAGGTTGAACAGGCACTTGTGACGTCTCAACATGGGTCAAATCAATATTAGACTGTGGTATATCTCGGGATTTTATCGGCGATAGCAAGTTTGACGAGGCCAATTGCTGAACACTACGTTGTGGCTTGGCTTGTTGTGTCGCTAAAGAAGGCTGCAAACTGTCGGCAATATTTTTATTGATGGTTTCACCGAATAGCGCCTGTTTCTCTGGGGTGGCTTTTAACTGGCTTTTGGGGAAATGATGCTGTTGAGTGTTATTGAAATTCCCGAATATTCCACCGCCGTCCTTCTGCAACATGCTGACCGTTGCTACCGGTAATATCTCTGCCGCTAAGTGTTCTCCCTGAAAGGTTTCGTCAGCCCCCTTCTCGACATTTAATCCTAATTGGCAAAACGCCATAAGCTTTTCGGCTGTTTCCGTATGGCGTAAGTGAATAGGCAACTGCATCAATAATGGCACGATACACTCTTCAGCCTGCTTTTTACGGTGTTTTTTCGGTGTCGAACGGTGAGCGTGCTTCGCTGCCAATGCTTTCATCTGTTTTTTGAGTACGGATAGATTATCGAGCGGCTTTCCATTGCCGGCTGGCATCGTTTGCTTATCTATCGGTACCACATTAGATTCATTCAGTTCCAATTTTATTGTTGTCATAAACGGACAACTCCTCAATTTCATTTTGTTGCTGACGTTCTAATTTTAAACACCGAGCAATTCGTTGCTGCTTGAGATAATTTCGGAATTTTTCGCACTTGTTACGTAAAGTGAACATACGCTGAACAAGATGTTTTCGTGATTGTTCATATTTGGTTAACTCGGCACTCATCGATTCAATTTGATATTCAAGGTGGGCAATTTCAGCTAACAAGGCGGCTTTTAGTCGCTGACGCTCCCAAAAAGCAACTTTGTTTAATTCCGCCGATAATTCATATAAACCCGTTTGTGTATTCAACACATTAATTCGTGATTGAATGTCTGTACGTTGTTGTTGCAATGCATTCATGAATGATTGCAATTTCAATTGCTCCTGCAAAACGCTTTCAAACCGTTTTTCATTGAGTGCAAGGAGGTCTTTAATCATTAGGATGCCAAATGACTGAGTTGATTTAACATTGCATCAAAATGTTCTGCTTCATTGATTTTTTGTTTTAAAAATTGCTCTATTTCCTCTTTTTTATCTAACGCATTATCATTATCGATACTTTCACCACGCTGATATTCTCCAAGCTCTAAATACAATTGGATTTGTTCTAATCGCGATAACCGCTCACGGACTTTAATCGCGAATTGTTGATGTTTTTCTGTTGTTACTTTCGAGGAGACGCGGCTAATACTATGCAGAATATCAATAGCGGGATAATGCCCTTTTCCGGCTAGCTTATGACTTAAATAAATATGCCCATCTAAAATCGAACGGATCTCATCACCAATAGGGTCTGCTTCATCTTCACTTTCGAGTAACACCGTGTAAAACGCGGTTATCGACCCTTTTTGGAGACGTCCGGGTCGCTCAAGCAACATGGGAAGTTGTTCAAAAACAGATGCGGGGTAACCTCGTCTAGCAGGTAATTCACCCGCAGCTAATGCAACATCCCGTAAGGCTCTTGCATAACGAGTCATGGAGTCCACAAAAAGCAATACATTGCGTCCAAGGTCACGAAAATATTCCGCAATTGTTGTCGCCAGTAAAGCGGCATTACAGCGTTCAATTGGAGGACTATCTGAGGTCGCGTATATTAAAATAGTCTGACCTGCATGAGGTGAGTTTTGCAGTTCATCAATAAATTCAATAACCTCTCTACCACGCTCCCCAATTAAAGCCATCACATGAATATCCGCTTCAGCGTGGTTAATGATCATATTCATTAACGATGTTTTGCCGCTGCCTGCGGCCGCAAAAATACCAATGCGTTGCCCTAACCCACAAGTTAATAAACCATCGACAGCTCGAATTCCAGTAATGAGAGGTTCATCAATAGCGCGCCTTGAGGTAACACTGACAGGTGGGCTATCAATACGCATTAACTTGGATTCATTTAACACACTTTCCTTTGCTGGTTCACCGAGTGTGCCAACCTGCTCACCGGCAGCATCAAAGATTTTGCCAGACAGTTGCTCATTCATTGCAAACACAAAAGATTGTCCTGTTGGGCGGATAACAACCTCGCGAGTTAATCCTTGGATTCGACCAATTAAGCTCAGCACTGTCAGCCCTTCTTTAAAGCCGACAACTTGTGCTTTTGCGAGACATTCACTTGAGGCTAAAGAACGTTCAACAATACAAATTTCGCCAATAAAAACACCGTGTAACGGTGCCTCCATCAAACAGCCATGAATGCGCGCTGGGTGCGCGCAGTAATCAAATAGTTTCATGGTTAGCCAACTAATGCTGTTCTGAACAAATTGCTACGTTCAAAAAATTCCTCGAAACTATCAGCAAACTGCTGTGCATGACTTAATGCCGTTTCTTTCATGACCGCGGACAGAACGAAAACATCATCGACAAGATTTAATGCCGGTTGACCTGGTTGAAAATTACGTGGTGGATATTGAATTATCATATTTAGCAAATTCTGACTGACAGAATCAAACCTTGCTGCACTATACTCCGCTAAATGACACCAAATAATTACGTCATCACTAGAAAGGTCAATATTAATCGCTGGTGCATCATTCATTTCTAATTGAATATTTGAATGACAATCTAATTGAGGATTAATTAAATCACTACGCCCCATGTCATTTAAAAATGAATTTAATGCTTCAACAAAACGATACTTCATAAGAAATTTCCTTATATTGTCTTAATAATATTCACTTTCACCATGTCAGAAACCTCATTAAATGAGAGAACTTCTAACTCAGGAAAGCGTCCTTCAAGGATTTTTTTCACAAAACGGCGGATATCAACAGGAACCAATACCGTAATATCCCGAGCTGAGAGATAGCTGTTTTCAAGGGCTAATTCCGCAGATTGAATTAATTCATTGGTTGTTTCGGGTTCGAGATGCAAGTAAACCCCGCCTGCCGATTGCCGAATACCTTGGCGAATGGTGTCTTCAAATACAGAATTCACCATTAATACATTTAAGCGGCCTTCAACAGCGAAACGGGAAGAGATATAACGCGACATCGACGTTCGAACATGCTCGACTAACATCAAACTGTCTTTTTCTTTTGGCGCCCACTGGACAAGGGTTTCAACGATTAATTTCATATTACGAACTGAAATTTTTTCCATTAATAAACGTTGAAAAACTTCCGTGACTTTTTGCACTGTTGAATGCCGATAGCACTCCTTTAATAACTCCGGATATTTGTTTTCTAGATCATCAAGTAGATTTTTAGTTTCTTGAATACCGAAAAACTCATTAATATGACGCAATAAAAGCGTGCTAACACAATCAATCATTTCTGTTACATCATCGCGTATCATCAATCCTAATTGTTCAACTTGCTCGATATCTTGATTAATAATCCAAGAACTCACTGCACCATACTCATCCGTAAAATGTATTAGCTCGATCCCTAAATATTCCAGCTCATCACTCACTGTTAATAAACGATGACCGCCAAAACAGATATCATACTCACCTGCTTTGACTTCATTTATTAAAATGATAATTTTATTATTAGGTACAATCGGTGAGTAATTAATGGCAATATCGGGTATTCGATAGCCATAGCGAATAAACACATCCTTTTTAAAACGCGCTAAGAAATTTTTCTCTTCAAGTGATTTTTTATATTGTTGGTTGACAGAAATAATAATGGGTAGCGTTTCAGGAATATACTCTTCCTCAATAGCACTGTTTTCCCTTTGTGTTTCTCCTTCAGTTATCTCTGTACCCACATTAACGCGCTCAGCTTGTGTCTGCTGATAAGTTTTATCTTTACGTTTTTTCCAAAAACGGACAAAAAATATTATCGATAAGAGCGCTGATAAGAAAATAAATATCGCTGTCGGAAACCCAGGTAAGAACCCCATAAATAAAACAATGAGTGCGGTAATGAGGATCGTAAAATCATTGGCAAATAACTCAGAAACAATATTCTGTCCCAAGTTTTTATCGTTGCCACCCACTCGGGTGACAATAAAACCAGCACTGATAGAGATAAGTAACGCAGGGATTTGCGCAACAAGTCCATCACCGATGGTTAATAATGAGAACGTGTTCAGCGCAGAAGAGATATCCATTCCCTGTTGTGCCATACCAACGGAAACCCCACCGATTAAGTTAACAAAAATAATGACAATCCCAGCTATTGCGTCTCCTTTAATAAACTTCATCGCACCATCAAAAGAACCAAATAGCTGACTCTCTTTTTCTAAATCACCTCGGCGCTCTTTGACCGTTGCTTCATCAATAACTCCTGCCCGTAAGTCAGCATCAATGCTCATTTGCTTTCCGGGCATCGCATCAAGCGAAAAACGGGCAGCCACTTCCGCGATACGTTCAGAACCTTTAGTAATAACAATAAATTGTACGATGGTTACAATCGCAAATACGACCATCCCAACAACCAAGTTATCTTGAATAACAAACTCACCAAAGGTGGCAATAATTTCCCCAGCGTCAGCTTCTAATAGGATCAGTCGACTAGTACTAATCGATAAAGCAAGGCGAAATAATGTGCTGATTAATAAAATTGAGGGAAAGGATTGAAAATTGAGGATCCGAGTAATATAAAAAGAACTCATAAAAATAAGTACTGAGATCATAATATTCAAGCCAATCAGTAAATCGACCAATATCGTCGGTAACGGAATAATGAGCATCGCGATGACCATCACCATAATCACTAATACCATCAATTCTGGCCGATTACGGATCGCTAAAAGAAATCCAGTAAACTTATTCATTTGATTAAAAATCCTCCCTTTGAAAATAGTTACGCATCATTAATTCTTCTTGTGCCATCACATAATGCATACAATCTTTCAATTGATTTATTAATTCATCGCGCGCTTCCAATGATTGAAAGACGCTAACGGGTATTGTTGCAAATGCCAAAATTAATAATTGCAAAAATCGAGCACGCAAATCAGTACTCATCATGCTTAACTGGGAAGAAATAAATAATAATAAACCTTCATTGAAATTAGTGTGATTTCGAATACCTGCCGTAAATAATTTACTAAGCTCTTTTTCAAATTTTTCGTTAATAAATTGCCGATGGTGCTTAAATAGATTTGATTGAAAAAATTGTTGGATAAATACATGGTCTAATGACTGTAACTCTCTTAATCGTCCTACACGAATAAAATAGTTACCGAACTCACCCATATTAATGTCACCTAAGGGAAGCGCTTGCAGATCACAAGCCAATGCACGACTTAAATAACGCATAATATTTTCACGTTCTTGGCTTTCCATCTCTTCCACCCATTGTTCATATAAATAAACAACAGGACCTTCATAAGCCAAAAACTCACGGTATAACATACGCAAGTTTCCCGCCGACTGTTTTATTTTTTGCGCAAAAGCCTTTGCAATAAGGGCGATATTCACGCCAGCTTGCGTACTTCTATCGATATCTTCTTGGTGAAGTTGCTCTTCCAGTTTTTTGAGTTGTTCAAGCTGCTCTTGCTTAAGTTTTCCACGATTAATTAATGCTGCCAACGCCATTAATAAATCGCTGGGGTCGGAGAAAAAACGCAATAAAAATGCTTTTAACTCTTTAGGTGTCATAAATTGACGATTGAGTATGCCCTCAACATTTAAAATAGTTTCATCCGCATTCTCATCAAGGATACGTTCAGCAAACTGCATCCAATCTTCCGTGTCATCTTGCTTACCACTACTTCTTTTTACATGGCTCGCTGCTAACATCGACATCGACGCATATTCTCCGGAGCTATCAATCACCCCTTGCCCACGTAATACCTCATCCGAATCATCACCCGTTTTGGATGAACGACTCTTTTCTTGTGCCCCTCCTAACATGCGGGCACCACCACCCAAAGGCGCTATTGCCATGATTCCCCCATATAGGTTTTTAAAAATTGGATGGTGCTATGTAACTGTTTGTCATGTTGTTTGATGCGAAGGTTTTCAGAAAATTGTCGGCCATCCCATACTTCATTTTCATCCAACAAACGAGGTTGGATTAAGAATAGCCGTACCATTTTTTGTTTATTCATTGATGAATGGCTAAATAGACGACCAACCAATGGGATATCGCCTAATAAAGGAATATGACTTTCATTTTCTACAATCTGTTCTCGAGTATATCCGCCTATCAATAAACTACTGTTTTGAGCGATACGAGCAACGGTATTAATCGTTGTTCGATTGACCGAAGGGAGCCCTTCAACATTAGACGTTTCACCATTTTTTGATTGTTTTTCAGCACCATCCTCAATATTCACTTCCATTTCTACATGGTTACCCGCTGAAATGCGTGGCATCACACTGACCATCGTGCCGTAGGTGACTTGCTCTAAAGTGGCGATACGTTCACCCTGTAACTTAGCGTAGAAACTGGTGTTGTTATCAAATAAAGCAGGAATATTTTCTTGAGTTAATAACACGGGGCGAGACACAATATGCCCATTGCCACTTTTACTTAGCGCATCAATACGCAATAAGAAATCTGTACTATCAGACAGTGTACTGCGGTTAAAAGAAAACGAACTGTTACCGGTATTAATGGTGCCAACTTCCCAATTAACACCTAAGTTATCTAATTCACTACGTGTGATATCAATGATCCACAACGACAATTCAACTTGTCGGCGCCGAGTATCTAATGTCCTGACTAATTGGCGAACATAACGAATTTGTTCAGGGGAACCTTTAACAATTAAACTGTTACTATCTGGATGTGCCACTAATGAAAAAGGAACATTAGATGGATTACGAGTACCATTGAATGCAGGCATGGGCTCTACAGCCTCACCAATCGGCGCATCCATCAAGGCATCAATGTCATCTCCTATGTTATCTTTTGGTGCCGATGCAATTTTTTGCGTTGGTACAGTCCCTACAGGGGTATTTTTAAATAATTCACTGATGACTGATAACATACCTGGAACAGTAATATTATTACCGCGTAATGAATAAGTTCTATCTGTCACCGAAGCATATTTGACCGCAATAACGGCAAGCTCCCCACCCGAAAGAGCTTCTTGTTTTACTTGCTCATCAAGATAGGCTGTCGCGGCTTGTATCAATTCAACATATAAAGGAGGGCCAGAAACAAACAATAAGCTGTTTCCTCCTTGAGTACGAACAGGAAAGCGCTGGTCATAGATACCATTTTTTTTAATATAATTGAGAACTTGATGACTACTGGCATTATTCATAGGAATAATAGCACTACGCATCTCGCTATTATCGTAAACATAAATAGCGGCACCATCATCATACCAAACCAATGCGATACGGCGCGTTAACGCCTTAAACATCTCATCAGCATGTGCCAAATTAAAATTACCCGTTATCCGCTTTTGTGCCGCGAGTTTGCTAAGAATAATCGGTTTATTAAGTCGCTCAGCTATAGCATCAAAAACTTTGCCGACCATAATATTATTTGCAACAAACGTTTCTTGATTCATCTCCTGCTGAACAGGTTCAGCCATGATAATTTCAGTTTGCGCTGAAAAAACATTTACACTGAGTAAAAGTAGCGATACTAATATCATCCCACTTCTTTTACTTTTCATATAGTTTCACTCCAAGATGCCTAATATCTGAAGGGGTTAACCCTAATTCTTTTTTTATATCATTCGTAAAATGAGAGGCTGAGCAATAACCTGCTTCAAGGCCGATATCTAATATAGAATTATCACTTTCAATAAGCTTTAAGATGGCTGAGGCCATACGAACACTCATAATTTTTCTTTTTGCTGTTTTATTAAAGTTTTCTCGATACAGTTGCCTAAAATAAGAGGCCGATATGCCATACTGTTTACACAATTGATTAATATTGGCATTTTTATCTTTTTCGGCGGCGGAAAGTAAAAATCGCATAATGCCGTATGCTTCATAACGCCTTAATATGTTGCACCATAAATTGAATTCAGGCTGTTGCTGAATAATTAAGCCAATAACAATATCTTTGATTGTAAGATCATAAATATAATCATTAGAAATATAGATAACATCACTATTTTTGCTCCCCGGTTCCATCATTTCCTTTTCTAAGAGAAATGATTGCTTCATAGCAGAATCAATAACAGCAAGGATCTCCACTACCTCTGAAAGCTCTAATGAATAAATTAACCAATCTTTTCTGCTAATAATAGAATCGAACTCTAATTGCGAACAAACAAATAAAGACTGCTCTTCAATATTAATTCTCTTCCCTGAATACGATGAATTGAAACTTATCCCCATTTCAGCTGAATGAGGAACAGCCAAAACCAACTTATCCTGCAAAGAAAAACAACACTCTTTATTTTCGAGTAGTGCAGCAATGTTCGTATCAATCATGATGCTTATACTTTTATTTAAAAAGATTCGATATAGCTAAATTGAAGAAAATGCACTTTTTATACAAGGGAATATTCCGGAATAACTCATACCTAATAAACAAATCAATCAGTCAGAATGATTAAGATAAATTCTACTGACAAAAATGAAGTAATACTTTTTACTGATACTAATTTCTTATCCGTGGAATTCATTTTATGACAGATACAAATAGCCGCGCTTGTATAATGAAAATTGCTAGCGGCCCTATGAGTGGGCATGAGTTGGTATTAACAGCAGATGCTCATCTTATTGTTATCGACCCCAATATTCAATACAGAGCAGAAGTCGATGATAATGGCTTTACCACCTATTATATTCCTAGTGCTGCCGAGCATTATGAACTCGCTGTCGTGACAGAACAAGACCCAACAAACAGCAGTGATAACATACAAGAAAAAATATTTAGCCTGAATATTAATGATGGGATTAAATCATTTACTATTCCCATTGTTTATCAAGAATTAATGCTTGCTGATATATTCCCGATTGCTTTTAAAGCACTTGATATGCCATGGAAATTAACCGATATAGAAGAAAGTATACCGCATAGCGCGTTTTGTGATGATAAAAAAAATAACTTAACGTCTCTGACTGAAAAACGCAAAACCATTTTTATCTGTACTTTTCTATTGTTTATTTCTTTTGTGGGTATTTATCTATACCCTACAAATAATTCAGAAAAAAAAATAAATATGCTAGAAAACATACTACAAGATAGCCATTACCCCATCATCGCCACTCGAGATGGACAAGGGGATGCATTAATTCTCGTACAAACACAGCGTGATGCCGATTGGAGTGTACAGCGTTTAAATAAAGAAAATTATGCTGATAAATATCACATAAAAAAAATCAATGATCTTGAAAGTGAGATTGAAAACCACATTTATGATTATATACCTAACCTTTTAAAAGTAGATTTATCCAATCCTTGCCAACCCGTTATACGTATAATCAAAGAACAAGCCTTATCTAAAGATAGGAAAATTATTGATAATATAATAAAAAGCCATCTTGCCTGTTATACCGATAGTAAGGTGATAGAAATAGAGTCAAAAGCATTAATCCAGATAGCTGAACTTGGTTTGACTGAAAGTAACGTTCCATGGAAAAAAATAAATAAAGATAATCACGTTATTTTTATTATTCAGGGAAATCTTAATGATAAGCAAACGTCTTCAATTGTTCAGCTAGCTGAACGTTTTTCTCATAAATGGGGAAATAAGTATATTCAGTTTTCAGTATCTTTGGCGACTAATCAGTTAGCAGGAAAATCATTTATCCGTAACGATCAAGGCTTCATTATTTTAGGTCATAACCATTGGTCGTTTAATTCAAATACTCTTAACTAATGAGGTGATATATGTCAGATGGATCTACATCAGATATTTTAGGTATTAATAGTGCCACCGGTAATTGGGATTCATCCGCGTTTGAAACACCAGTTAAAGGTGATCATAACTGGGGGATGATGTATCGCAGTAGTGCGAATGTCAGTATTCGCGCTAAGGAATTAGCTGACGAATTAAAAAATATGCTTGATGGTAAAAGTGAAAAATTAGAAGTCGATAACCCATTAGTACTCGGAAAAATTACGGCTTTAAGCGGTAACTATAATATGGCACGTCAATTACAAAGTAGCTTAATGAAATCTATTAAAGATACAGCCTCAGCGATTATTCGTAATATTTAATTTATATCGAAGAGCATCAGTTAAGTGATGCTCTACTTTTTAGGAACTAATATCATGCAAATCACCAACCATACTATGTTACCACCAACACCAGATAACATTTCAGACAATACTTCAAGCCAATCACTTGAAGATAAAGTGAAAGAGTTATATGCACAATATTCTGTTGAGGTAAAAAATAAAAAGCAGCAACTGATTATTCAGGGAAATAGTCTAGATGTCAGCAATCCCGTGGAGATGTTGAAAATGCAGGATGCCATTGGACAATATGCATTAGAGCTCAATTTTGTCTCCACACTCACCCACAAAGCAACCAATGCCATTGATACATTATTAAAAGCCCAATAAGCCATGAATATAGTCAAAAAACTGCTCTTGGTTGGCATGATTGGATTCTTGGTCGGTTGTGATGATCAATTATTACTCAGCCACCTTAGCCAGCGACAAAGTAACGAAGTCCTCGCTGTGTTACAAGAACACGGCGTTGATGCTTCACGTAAACAAGATAATAAGCAAGGAGACTCAATTAGAATCGCGCCTAATGACTTTGTTATCGCCGTTGATTTGTTACGACAATATCATTTGCCATCCAAAGATCCCATTGAGATTATCCAAGCTTTTCCTGGAGATTCTTTAGTGGCGTCACCACAAGCAGAGAGAACCCGACTATTATCATTAATAGAACAACGTTTAGAGCAATCATTATTAACCATCCCTGATATTGTCAATGCAAGAGTACATGTTAGCTATCCTCTAAGCAGCAATAGCGCCACAAAACAAATACAAAAAGTATCCAGTCTGGTGACCTATTCAGGTAATGAAGACCCCAAACTCATGATGAATAAAATCAAATTATTCCTAACCAATAGTTTCGCAGAAACCAGCTATGACAATGTGTCTGTTGTCGTCGTTAAACGACCACCACTGCAACATCAAACACGCCATCAACCTAAAACTCTGTTGAATCCAGTTTGGGTTACGGTCATTTCCTTGTCAGTCATCATGGTGATTGGTTTATTAATATTTGTTTGGCGTCGGCAGCCATTTTTCAAGACTAAGGCAGATACAAATAATATGACTGAGGTAAAAACCCATGGCGTCGGAGAGTAATATATCATTGCTTTTAAAAACGGATATTTTCTTAGCGCCAGGAAGCTATTTTCATCCTGAATATAGTAATATTCATTACCATAAATTGCCTCCAATATTAAAGAAAATACATAACCATCGATTAATTCGACAATACCCGATGCCTTGGCCGGATCGTACCACGATGATATTGCCAAATATTCTCTTACAAGAATGGGCGAACCTCCCGAAGGTTGCGCTTGGATTAGGCACAATTCTCTATAAGGAAGAGCTTCCTTGGTGGGGAAAACTCACCGTTTACTCAGATTTACGCCAACAGTTTGCTAACCCGCTTTGGCAAGTGAGTGGAGTAAATATTCCCTCACCACAGAGACTACTGGCTCTCGGAGCAGAACAACTTTTTGCTCAATTAATTCCATTCGGTGCAGTATATACCGACAGGTTAAAACATATGTTTAGCTATAAAACGCGCCAACTCATCCCTTCCGCCGTAAAAGCAATATTACCTTGGAATATTATTGAAGAGACTTGTCACTATGTCCGAAAAAATGCAGCCTGATATTCAACAAACCGCAAGAGAAAAAGTACTCATAAAACATAATACAATTAGTGCCTTTCGCTATGCAAAACACATAACAAAACAAGCTCACAAGCAAGTAACCGAAAACTATCAGAAAGCTCAGCAAGAAATAGAGCATATCCGTCATGTTGCTTATCAACAAGGTTATCAAGATGGATTAAAACAGTTACTCTCGAATATGATTGAAAGTATTGAGATGAGCGAGAAACGCTTTCAGCAACAATTAAGTCAAAGTAAAGAACAACTTTTACATCAACTCTCTGAATTTTTCCACGATAAACTATTACAAACAATCATTGCTGAACATTTCATTCAACAATCGAATATGGAACCCGCTATTTTGTATTTACCGAGTTCATTACAAGAGAACTCCCCTCAAAAAAACGCTCATATTAAATTTATACCAAGTCAAAATGAGGATATCGCCTTAGAAATAGGCAATGAAATTATTCATTTTTCGCCTTCTATCGCCGTAAAACATCTATTACCACAACTATTATCGATTCCAAGCCGCTGTCAAGTATTAGCAGAACGAAAAATAGCCTACCAAACGATGAGGAATAACCTTAATCAAGGAGAAACCAATGATTACGCCGCTAAAAAATAATCATTTAAAAACACCATCAGAGCATACACTACCCACAAATCACGACAGCTCAACGTTAGTCAATAAAGTCAAAAATACATGGCAAGCTAAAACAATCGAAAATACCAAGCAGCTTAAGCTAACGACTCAAGAGATTGAAAATATTAAAACATTTTTTACAACATTGAGAGTCAGTGATCCAAAAGATATTAAAAACTCGGAAGATCATAAAACAAACTTCTTAGCGCTTTGTAAAAAACTCAATAGACTCTCTTCTGAAGAAAAAAAAAGGTTTATTGCTGGCGCCATACAATTACTCGGAAAGCCCGATACCTTTGATAATCAAGAATTACTCAAGAAAACGTTCAATCACGCATTTTATCGTGTTAATGCGGTAAAATTTATGCTCCAACCACTGACAGAACAAATGAATAATCAGATAGGCCATAACAAACTAGAAGATGATGGTGATGATGAGCTTTCATTCGTCTAATCTATCGTATTTTTAATATATTATCGTTTTTTCCTTTCTTCACAAAGATTTGATAAGAATCCTATTCGAAATTTATAGACTTAGCATATTTCTTATCATGCTAAGTCTTAGTCAAACACCCCGCTCAATAAAATATAAAAAATAAATATACTAAATTGATATATATAACTGAGCGCATAGCGATAAATTAAGCCATCCTAAAAAATCATCTGGATTTATTAAAAATCGTCTTTTTTTTATAAAAATCTTATTGTGTGTCGTTTTTTTATATTGTGGCACACTATCTTGAACGTTAGGATATGGCAAATAACTTGTCGATGAAATTATATATATGGAAAAATAATATGAATAAGACAGATCAAATTGAGCAAGAACCCCTTATTATTTTATCGGAATATGTTGTTTACAACCCTCTCAAGCGAACGCTCTCTCGCGGTAAGAAAACGATTAATCTTTCAGAGAATGAGTCATGCTTATTGAAACTATTACTGAATAAAACCAGTAGTAAGCGCGAAATTATGTATGAGATTTGGGAAAAACGCGGAACGATTGTGACTGAAAGCAGCTATTATAAGTTAGTCAGACAGCTTCGCTTATCATTTAAAAAAATAGAGCTTGATGAAAATTTAATCATGACCCTACCTAGGGTTGGTATCCTATATACAGGCACAAAATCAGAAGCTAATCGCTCAATGTTCAACCCTCAAAAGAAAGGGATATATTCTTATGTTCAATGTTTTTTCAATAAGGTATTTAACCGCACTATTTTATAATCAAGAGAATAGAAATGAAACTAATTAACCGCAATAACAAATTCACATCATCAATATATTTATTGCTATTGGTCTTTTTTTTGTCTGGCTGTACAAAAAACTTAACTGAAAATAAAAATAATAAGTTATCTATCATTGAGGGAACGATTCATTCCAAATCTATTGATATCCCTAATGATTCATTGGTTACCCTTTCTCTTTCACCAATCGGTAAAAACGAAAATGAGAGTATTACAAGCGATAATTTTCAATTTAAAACTAAAAAATCAGGGCGTTTTTTAACATTTAAAATCAGACTATCATCTGAAATGAATAAATTAAGAAGTCAGTTAGGAATCAGTGCAAGAATAGAAAAAGATAATCAGCTAATAATGATGAGCGATACTATCAATCCTATACCTAAAAGCGCTTCTGGTCATGTTTCTCTTACGGTTATAACAAGTCAGTAAGAGTCATTGAATAAAACGATCAATCGCTCATTAAAATTCATATGGAAGAATTGCATTACAAGAAAAACGAGAAGATTCAGTGTTATCTATAGTCTATGGTGATTATAATGAGGCTATTTATAGCGATATTCTATAACGTTATTCTTCCATATACTCCCCTCCTACAGTTAAGTTAAAATTCATCACAAGAACTGAAGAAATAAATCTCTGTATAAAAAACAATCTTGTCTAAGGTTAGATAGATTAACGACCTTGTGTCATGAGCATTTCATGAAAAATCAGCAGCTGACTTAATTCCAACCGTTTAAAATCAAACAATAAAGTGAACATAACTGCCCATATAAATATTTGAATGGAGATACCATACCTGTTTTTTACAGAAGAGATAATAGCGAATTTCTTCCACAATAAAATGCAATAACCGATGGAAACATGCAAGATAATTGATTTAATAAGCATAAAATGACCGTATCTATTAATCGTTGATATAATATTCACATTGATACTTGACGTAAATCGAATTCATTATAGCTTTTTAATCGTTATTTAACATTACTTGACTTTATTAACACCAAATAAATAACAGTGCTAACTTTTATTTATCATAAATAAATAATAGAATTATCTATGATAGATAATCTGTAATGTTGCTATATTAAACAACTGTATTTATTCAACATACATGTTTAGATTAACAAAATCTAAACATTATAGTGATGCCCCTTCCATTCTATCATTATAAAATATTTTATTCCTACCAACATCCAATAAACATAATCAATTAATAATAGACGAGTTAAACTCGCCCTTACTCTTTATGAGAGGTCGACCATATGAAAATAACTAATCACGCCTAAATAAGTCACTATTATAGCTTTTATATTATCTATCTCTAGATTTAAAAAGCATTTTATTGTTTTTGTGGGAATAAATAGAACATTTCAAATCTTATGTTATATTTAAAAAGTAATCTTACCGCTATATATTAGATTAAAACGATAATCCAACTGTTATTTTTATAAGGTTCAATTGGCCAGTTAATTATGCTCATTCATTAACTGGCCAATTGAAATGAAAAATCTTTTATTCTTTATGATAGTTCGTTTCAATATTCGGCTATTTTTATTTGATAGCTATTAATTAAATATTAACATCCTAATTTTTTAAATTTAAGTTGAGGTCACTATGTTTTATGGATATGTAACAAATATTATTGGATATACAAGTAATCAGACAGATAACCGTTCCGTCTTGCTAACCTGAACCGTGACGGGGCCAAGAAACCCTGAGATATTGACTTTTCTTTTTGAAGGTGTTGATGCCTATGCCGTATCGCTTTTTATCGCGACCGAGCATAAAAGCGGTTCTGATATGATGCTAACGATCATTGATGCAGATGAACAGGCTACAAGGCCTCAAAATAGTCGAAAAGTAAATGATTTTTATATTAGTCCTACAGGTTATTCGGCGAGTAAATTAGAGGTAACAAAAAAGATCGAACAACCCACTCAAGGCTATATTACCGAGGTAGATTATATTGCTAAAAATCTGGGGCGTGATGACTATTTTATTTTTTTTAATGATGAGTCATTGATCCTATCAATGGATAACCCATCCGTTATGGATGTGTTCTTCACCTATATGATGAATTATTATGATAACAATAACATTTATAATTTAAAATTCGAGGCTCAATTGAACAATGAGGATAATTTACATTACATCACTAAATTAACGATGGGTAAAAATTAAAGCCTCTATTTCAGTATTGCCTCCTAATAAGGAGGCAATATCGATATTACGATAATATTCTCACAACGAGCCTGTGAGTCATTCTTTTCCAGGTACAATACTATTTTCAGGTGCTGGTTTTAAGAATATAAGTAAAAACAATACCATAATTGCAATGAGTAATGTCATGGCAAAACCATCGATAAAAGAACCTACACTTGACTCCCGACTGATTAACGATAAAACGACACTGAACGTGTCTGCCGAAGATAGCTTCTGTTCTCCTGTTTGGATAAAAGCTCTTTTAGTTTCGAAATGCCCATCAAAAGCTACCCGTAAATAAGTATTCATTAATGCACCCGATATAGCCGGCATTAATACCCTAGCAATAGAGATGTATGCGCCTAAATTTAATGCATCCTGAGGCTTAATATTAACAACAAATGAAGCAATTAAACCTATCAATACTAAACATTCACCAAATGACTGCATAATCATGAGTGGTACGAATTCATCAACCCGCCATTGATAATCCACCTGCATTCCTAATACGCTAGCACCGCCAATAATCGTTACACCAATCACCATTAGTAATCGTGAATCAACTCTACGCGCCAACCAAATTGCTATTGGGCTAAATAAGAGATAAGCGATAAAAGCAATGTTAGTCACTTCTCCTATTTGATAGGGTTTTAACCCACTGATTGTCGTTAAAAATGAAGGAATAAATAGAGAGTTCGCTAGCATTAAAAAACCGTATAGGCAGGAAACAATAAAGCACAACAACAAGTTTCGATTTGCTAGCCAACCAGGATGAGCAAATGTTTGATTAAAAAGGAATGAACGAACGATAAAAATAGTAAAAAGAATCACACTTCCTAATAGACAAGAAACAATCAATCCAGAGTCATACCAACCAAACATTTCACCTTGCACAATACCAATATAAAGTAAAACCAAACTGACGCTTTTCAGCGCCATGCCTCCCCAATCCGTTTTAGCTAAAATATCACGGTTAATTTCAGCTACTGGCATACCTTTCCATGTAAATATAAAGATAAAACACGTAAAAAAAGTACAAATCCAATACATCCATTGCCAGCCAAAGATTTCAATAAATGATCCTGAAATTCCGACGCCAGCATCCATGCCTAAAGAGACCCGTAAACTGTAAGCGGCCATGACAATCAACCAGACATTTGGCTGTAAATTTCGTAAAGCTAATGAAATTGTCATCGGCAAATACACGCCTAAACAGAAACCAATGACAAAATGAATTGATACTAATTCAATAAGTAAGCGACCATCTACACCTAATAATGGAAATGACAAAAAACTCACTAATAAAACAATACTGGTACTCATTAATATTTTTTCAGCACCCAAGACGACCATAAACCAAGGTGTTAACGTCATGCTGATTAGCTGTGCCGCATTTAATGAAACATTAATCCACGATCCTTCTTGCGCACTTAAACCAAAAACACCACGAATATCGGCCAGTGACAAAGAAAACATTCTCACAAATAATGTCGACAAGACAGCCCCGAGAAATACCGAAATAACAACAAAAAGAGGCTTCGTTTCTTTAGCATTTTGCAATATTCTTAGTGACATATTACTTTCCTTGCGAATGCATACTCTGCGTATCAATATTCACAACAACTGACATTCCAGGCCGGAGCTTATCTATGTCATTTGATTGCGTTGAGAGAAAACTAATATAAACAGGGATCCGTTGAACCACCTTTGTAAAATTCCCGCTACTATTATCTGCGGGAATTAATGCGGCCTCACCACTACTTTGCGCACCAATATCACGAACAACACCACGAAACTCCATACCGGGAAAAGCATCAATCGCAATAGAAACGGATTGTCCTGACTGAACGTTTTTAAGTTGGGTTTCTTTTAACTGCGCAATGATATAAGGCTTAGAACGAGGTGTCACAGTAACAATTTCCGTACCCGGTGTGACTAAACTGCCTACATTAAGCTTAATTTTATTCAACTGGCCATCGAATGGTGCCACTATCGTGGAATACGAAATTTGCGTCTCTGCTTGTTGATAATTTGCTAATGCAATATCTCGTTCTGCCAGACGGATCTTTTCTTGTTGCATTAATACTAATTTAGATTGTTTTGCTTGCTCCCATTCGGCTTTAGCTGCTTGCTCTAATTTTATTAATCGCTGTAAATCTGATTGAGCATCAAGATGATTTTGAGAGGTTATTGCTCCACTTTTAATTAATTCCTTACGCAACAAAGGACTACGCTGCATTTGTGCCACTTCAATCCCCGCAGCCTTATAGCGGTTTAATAGCTTTTCAATTGTCAGGTCATGCTCTTTAATTTCATCAGCAAGATTCGCAAATTGTTGCTCCGCTTTTATATACTTTGCTTTAGCAATTTTCTGATTCAACAGCTCTTCTTGGTTATTAATTTCAGCAATAACTTCCCCTTGATGAACATATTGATAATCATCGACTAAGATTCGTGAAATATAGCCTGTCATTCTTGACTTTAAGATTGCTGAATCTGATTTAATATACGCATTATTTGACTCTTGATAGCGCTGATTACTTTGCCACCTATTCCAATTGAACGTGGTAATTGCAACTAATATGCCTATACATAACACGCTTATCCACGGTGTTAATCCAAAGATTTTTTTGGAAAATTTTTTAGTTTCCTCAGTCGCCATGTCATCAACCTCAATATGCATACCTACAAGTGGCAAAATAAACTATACTGACAACCTAACAACGTTAGGTTAGATAAATATGTTAGACTAACAATGTTAGGGAATAAAGATATAATTGAGAATTATTTATGAAAAATCAAAAAATCACACGATTACAAGTACTTGAAACAGCACTGCAACTGCTAGAGACCGACGGTATTGATGGATTGACGATGCGTAAGCTTGCCGATGCTCTGCATATCAAAGCCGCTTCACTGTATTGGCATTTCAATAACAAACAGTCCTTAGTCGAAGGCATGGCAGACCATATTGTGGCTAATGTCGCGGTGGGTGATCTAAATGAAGAGGATTGGAAGACTAATTTATTAAACATTACCCATCAATTGCGAGACGCTTTGTTACAGCATCGAGATGGCGCGCGAGTTTTCGCTGGAACCTATGTTATTTCAGATAATGTATTACGTATCAATAACGCGTTGATTAAAACCTTTATGCAATCAGGCATGTCAGCAGAAAAAGCAGCAAACTCAACCATGACTATATTTTATTTTATTTTGGGATGCTGCATAGAACAACAAGCAGCACTCTACTCTCATGATAATGAGATAGATGAAAAACTAAATAAATTCAATGAAATATATAAGAATCAATACCCATACACATGGGCTGCTAAAACCATATTGTTTACCAATAACTATGAGCAACGTTTTCTAGATGGCCTCACACTCATTATTCGCGGCCTAGAAAAATAATCGCAATCACGACTTAACGAGCTGAATATTAGAATCATAATCAGCTCGTTAGCCAATAAAAATTAACCTAAGCGTTTTCTATCCTTACCGATAAAATGATAAATAGGCTGAAATCATGACTAAATCCCCAAACGCTTTTTAAGTCAAAATACCGAGTGCTTTATTTTCACCACTAAAAACACCAGATTAATTTTGAATAAATATTATTCCATCGGAATAACGAGCCGTTATTAAAAGAGATTTTTATTTGATAATAGCCCCTTTTTTATAATTAAGGTGTAGACATGATAATTGTCGCGGCAGAATTAAATTGCCCTTCTGTTAGCTCATTTGGCGATAAATTAGGTTTCTTAACTAACGTAAACATTAGTGTATCTCGGCCACGCCCATTCTCTATTTTTGAATTGAAAGAGCCATTCATCGGCGACACTCGTTGTCCTTGATGATAAACCTCTACACCTAATCCGCGCATGATAGGGCCTTGATTACCGATATCACCCGTTCTAATGAGCAATGCATCAGACGAAAAGGTTGAGGTTTCACCGCTTAAGGTCATTTTTATTGGTGCGGTGAGATTATTATCTTCACAGCTGTATGTGAGCTCAACATTGCGCTGAAAGCGGCTTGCGCTACCAACTGTTGAAATACCCGATGCATTGACCATTTCAAAATCAACAATAATGATTTGGTTATTATTGATATCACAAGTTCCTGTCCCTACCACCACATCATTTCCAGAATAGAAATTCCATCTATAATAGAAATGGTCAATATATTGGTTGCTATTTATAAATGTCGCATATTTATGGAGATCCAATGTCATTAACAGATCACCTTTTCTCACCAATACGGAAGGCGTTGGCCTCACATTTACCTGTAAATATAACTTTATTGGCAGAGGCTCAGTGGCGGTTGTTAAACGGAAAACGGGAATTTCTCGACCACTAAATGGCGCTAAATAATAAGCACCACGTATAACAACGCCGGCTTTTAATTCTGGGTTATTTCTAAATGCAGGACCTAAACTCGCCCCTGTAACATTGAGGTAATCAACGTATGCAGAAGGTGCCTCGTTACGGCAAGTCATGAAATCGCTCACATCCGCAAACTCATTAATTCGATTAGGTACAGCAAAAATATCATTATCAATAGGTACATCATAAATATTCTGTGTTCCGCCACGAAATTCTTGACCACCATTTGTTCTGCATTGAAATGCAAAAATGGAAGGGGAAAATAATGAGGTTACGAGGAGTAATAATAATATCTTCATTTTTACTGATACCCTAATCATAAATTAAACTAAAAACAGCGGTTGCAGTAAAATGGCCAAATGCAATACTTTTATTTTTTATTGCATCAGGTTCTCCTTGCACATTCGCATTAAAACTTAAAATATTCGTACCATTTTCTAAATTGTATGCGGGCGTCATGCTATTAATGGGAATTTTTTTACCGCTATAATCTAAAATTTCAATTGCTATACCTGAAGCCATGCTGGCAGAATCCACTGCCAGCAGCCCCGGTAAATTTGGATCCTCTGTTCCTGTAAATTTGACAGCGACTGTTTTAAAGATACTGTTATCACAGTCATCTAGATGAATATTAAAATTTTCCAGTGGTGTTTTTTGGTTAATATAAAGGTATTTATTGACGATAGTACCAAAGTCCACAATGATATTTTCATCACCGGGTCTCACTGTACAAGCTTCGGCGACAAGTAATCCACGAATCTTAATTTCACCGATTTGACCATTCTTTGCATAATTCGGTGACGAAAAAAAGAATAAACTTAATAGCATTGTGAGTATTATCTTTTTTAATTTATAAAATTTGAAATTTAAGTGATTCATATAAATACCTTCAATGCTATATCAGCCAATTGGGTAAGCTTATTCATAGGTGATTTGAAAAGAAATAACGCTTCTGTACGCACCCGCCTGTAATTTTTCAGCAACTCTAACGGGGGCAACGTAATAAGTTAAAATATTTTGTCCAGACGAAATCAGTTGTGGTTCGCTGTATTCACCAAAAACGATTTCGTTTCCTTTTAGATTGGTGATTTGCAACCCTAGCCCCGTAACACCTTCAACACGGGCAATACTAGGACGAAACGGAACAACGGGAGCAATAAAACGAATTTTCATACCCGGTTGGGAAGTACTCCAAGTAACATTACCTGATTTGTCATCTCTTAGGACGGTTGGCGTTTCGATACAATCCAGTAATTCAATATAAATAGGGGTTTTATGTCCTTGAGCACCAATGACTTTTAATGACGCGGTGTCAATATTACCCAAATCAACCGATTGAAATGCAGAATCCATCGATAAGTGACAAGCACTCTCAGTTAAGGAGCCGTAAACAAAAATTTTTCCATTTGCACCTTCGACATCCCAATTTCCTGCGGTGTTATCAAAAGTATTTTCAGCTACCGCATATATCACCGGTGAAGGAACAATAAAAAATAACCCGAGAAGTAAGGGAAGATTTTTTTGATTAATCATCTTTTCCTCTCTATTTATTTTCAGGCGCAACCTGACAGATATTAGCTTGGCATTTAAATTGCAATTTAGGGCGACCACCATAATCATTGATATAGGTCAGTACAGGGCTCGTCCCCACAGTAGAGCTTGACACACCTAAGTTTTCTTCACTAAACGGAGCGACCATAACGGCTTTAAAGTTTTGATTTACAGGTGAATTCATACGCTCAGCTGCGCCAATAATTGTGATATAAAAAGGCGTTGGGTTTTTAATAATATATTGGTCGCCTTGTTTAATCAGCTGTGTTTTTTCCTGCCAAGGGCTATTCAACATTTCAGTCTCACTGAGCATGATATTTTTAGGACGATAAAATAATTTAATTTTGCTTTGTAAAGCTAATTGCAAAACATTCGGTTTATCACTTTTCGGTGGGATCTCTCTTAAGTTAAAGTAATAAACACTTTCTCTATCTTGAGGTAATTGGCTTATTTCCGGCAGTGCCTCAACACGAACTTGGCTCGATTTTTCAGGCTCAACCCTTTGCACTGGGGGCAATACAGCAAAAGGTGAGTTCACTTTTACCCCTTGAATATTTTCTATCCAGCCTTGTGCTAAATAAGGCAGTTGGTTATTTTTATTGGTAATGGTGATTGAAACGCTTTTTTGATCGCCATTAAAAATAATCCGAGTTCTATCTATAGCAATTGCGGATAAAGCACTTCCGCTAAATAAACTGCTTAATAAAATAGTATTGATATATAATTTAGTTAATTTCTTCATAGCAATCACTCATCTACAGATTATTATCTGTTTCATTACGTTTATTCGATAATGGTTTACAAGGAATAAATAAGCCTTGATTAATTGTTTCTAAGTTCTCAGGAAAATGAATTTCACATTGCGCTTCACCACCCCAATGAATAATCATCATTTCATTTGGGTTGATACCACTGATGTAGGCATATCCATTATCAGTGACGATTCCTGTTTCTTTTCCTTTTAAATTGGTAACTTGAGCACCAAATGGCGGTACAGAACCGTCAGACATGCGCATTGAAAGCATCATTTTTTCGCCCGATAACACATTAAACTTACGGTAACCAATTGCTCCTTCTGTTAATGTCGCTTGAACAATGGAGTCAGTAATTTCGGCATTATTGGGTAATGCGTTTAAATCGACTTTAACTTTACTGCGGTAATAGCTATTCAGGTCAGGGACAACAACTTTACCGAATGCATTCGATGCAATAGGGATCCCACGATCTGACACGGGAATTTTAGCTACGCCGTCGGTGTCGATCAGTAAGCGAGTGCCGCCAATATTTGATACACGGTGAGTATCAGCACCATTTAAGGTCATGGTGACTCCACCTTGAGCCCCTAACCCAAATGACGTGTAATTGTTGTGAATATAGCTCGCATTCGCGGTTAATTTAGCACTATCTCCATAATAGGTAAGGTAGGTGCTCGCGGTTCCGCCTTTGTTGGTTGAACCTGCACTGACTTGATAATTGGCTCTATCTGACAGCTTGTCATAATAGGTTGCTCGATTAACGGTATCATCCCGCGTTGCTTGTAATGAATAACCTATATTGGCACCATTTCCCCAAGGCATTGATGCTGAGATATAAAGGCCATCATCATTTGTTTCGTTATATTTATTGCGATAAGCTGATAACGAAATATTAATATTTTTCAAGCTTCCCCAATCTAAGGTTTTTGTCACCATGAGGTTGTAGCGATTGCTTTCTGGCTTATCCCAATAGGTTTGATGCGAATAGTTTAAATACGCTGTAATTTTTGATTCCCTAAAATTTTTATTTAAGGAAATCACATACATTTCTTTATTACTGCCTTGACGCTCACCTGAATCTTTAGCCGCTAAAAAATCAGTCACCGTCATAAAACTACGTTCTGAGAAACGGTAACCTGCGAATTGGACTTGGCTATCATAATCATCAAAACGTTTCGAATAGTTTATTCGATAAGAATTACCTGTCAGTTTTTGATGGTTAGGAATATTTGCAATGGAATGCGTAACATCGAAAGACAAGGCGCCAAATGCTAATAAATCTCGCCCTACACCCACGTTAAATGCATTGTAGTCTTGGCTATTTAATGAACCTGCGAATAACGACCAGCCGTTGGTAACCCCCCAAGACATTTCACCACTTGCAAATGTATCGCCATTGACATGGTGATCCATATCTGTAGGACGCCCCATGGCTAATTTATACCGAACGCTGCCTGGGCGGGTTAAATAAGGAATATTAGCCGTTTCAACTTGATATTCTTGAACCGAGCCATCTTGTTCTTCGATGCGAACATCCAGCTTACCTGTCGTCGCATCACTTAAATTTTGGATGCGAAAAGGCCCAGCAGCGACTTGTTCTTGGTAAATAATTCTGCCTTGTTGGCTAACAATGACCGTCGCATTACTTGTCGCAACCCCTGTTATTTCAGGTGCATATCCACGTAAATTAGGTGGGAGCATTAAAATATCAGAGCGTAGACTTATACCTGTAAATCGAAAACTATCGAATAAATCCGTGTTTAGATAATCTTCACCCAAGGTCAATTTTGCTTTGATACTGGTTAATGCTTTATAAATATAAAGTCGGCTCCATTGGAAATTATGCTCACTTTTACTATTTGAGCCAGTTTCTCGTTGAGCATTTCCTTGCCAATCTCCCCTAAAGCGCCATGCGCCAAGGTTTACACCAATAACACCATTTGCCGTCATATTATAGTTGCTATTGTTGTCATGAGGCTTATTAGCTCTTGCGTTAATGTTGTAGTCTAAAATAGCCCCTGAAATCCCTTCATCCCAAAGAGAAGGCGGATCCCAATTCGTAGTTCTATATTCAAGATAGGCTTGAGGAATACTCAAATATAATGTTGAGTCAGATAAATCCCCATGAGCTTTGAAACCGGGTAAGCTGTTTAAATCAAGGCACTCATTATTATGCCACCACGTTATTTTCTTCAAAGCATCCGCCGTTAACCCTAACTGTTGAACTTGTTCTTGAGTAATACACACAAGACTTTCTTCAGGGTCATCCTCAGGTGCATAAAATGAAAATCGTTGCTCAGGCAGAGTTTCTTTATTTAATTGGACTTTTAGCGGATAAGTGCTAGGCATAATATAGCCAGCACGTGAGAATTGCTTAATATCGATGTTTTTTTTGTCTTCTAAATCAAATAATGCCGTATTAAACTGTATGGTATCGGCGGCATATAACTGGGTTGATAATGACCCAAAAGTAATCATTATCATTGTCGTTATTATATTTATTTTGTCTTGTTTAAAAAACATAAAAAACATCCCTAAAACACCAATATAACTTCTAGAATTAATAATAATCGACCTTGAACCTTAATAAGGTTTGGTAATTACCCGCTTTAACAGGATGATAGTTGGTGACTAATTGCATTTGATATTTCAGTATCATTGTGCCGGGAGTCATTCCTAATGCAGGCAATGGCTTTCCTGGTGTAATGGAATATCCGGAGAGATCATGCAATGCCAATTGCACTCCTTTTGCCTCACCCGAAAGGGTGAAAAAACCCCCTTCTGATGGACCATCAAAAGTGACTTCAAATGAATTCCATTCGTTATTCTCTTTTGAGTATTTTTCCCAACGGCAATCAACAAGTTTAATATTGAACTCTTTTATGGGGCCTTTCCCAACTTCACGAATATAGCTTGTTGGAAGTACCCCCATATTAATGGTCTGATCCCTTGACCCGATATCTATTGCGCAGGCAGTATCGACTATTTCGCCGCCCATTGTGACTTTCCCCCATCCATGAGGTGATGCCGCCATTTGTGGCGAAAGAAATAATGTTAGCAGAAATAGGGAAGATACTTTTCTTGGGAAATAGATAAATCCTTTCACTTTAGCCTCTGACTTAATTTGGTGATTAATAGAGGAATACGAAAGTACTCCTCTTTAACTAATCAATTAGTTATAAGTTAAGGTAAAGTTAGTCACACCTTCGAATTTACCTAGGGGGATTTTATCTACTGCAACGTTTGCACCTTGTACGTAAGCGCTATAGCGCAGAATATTATCACCCGCTTGTAATTGATGTTCTTGTGCTGTAGCAACACCCATATCTAATGCAACACCGTTTGTATCAATTAATTGAATACCAACGTTACCAGCGCTAGTTGGGTCCGTTGCATCTAAGCCTGTTACACCTAATAATTTAGGGTTAAACGCAGCACTAGCGCCAGAGAATGTGATGTTGACCTTGTCATTGTAGACTTTGTCTTCTGCATCTTTAGGGAATACACAGTCTTCCAATTCAATATTGAATTGTTTAGCACTAGAAGTTCCGCCATTTGCTAAAACAGAGTTAGCAATTTGGCCCAACCATACTGTTTGGTCAATAGAGTCAGCGCTAATTGAGCAAGGTGCATCGATAATTTCACCTTTAAAGGTCACTTTACCATGCCCTTGATCAGCGAGTGCTGGAGAAGCGATAGCGGCAGAAACAAGTGCTGCTACAAATACTTTTTTCATTTGAACCTCATTGATATATAACAAAGTGATGGTTACTCAACAATTAAGTGAGCATAGTTAAAACTGTATGTTTTTTTAATAACTACTTACTGTATACAGAATTTAATATAATTTCTGTTTGTCGATTGAAAATATAATGAAAATCATCTTGCTCATCTGAAAAATGTTCATTGTTATGAATAAATGAATTAGCATCAGGATATTCTTCATTTATTTTAGATATTATATTTTCGAAAAACTTACTAGGATGAGTATCTAGATAAAATAAGATTGAAAATAGCATTCCACAATTAATGCTACAGACTCCTCTTTCATATCTAGAAATTTGCTGTTGTGATATCTTTAATTTTTTAGCTAGATCTTTACCACTTAGTCCTTTTTCTTTTCTAAGATGGGATAATTCCAAACCAATTTGTTCAGTTATTATTTTCTGAAAATTATCTATACTGGTTTTTAACTTATTATTTTTCATATCTCACCAATAAAGCTTTATGTAATATGGCTACATAATCAATCCCGCCTAAAAAGCAAATAATTCGATTATCTTGCAATCAATAAACGCAACAAAATAAATCAAAATGTTGCGTAAAATAGGTTTTAGCAAATTTGTTTTATATATTGTATTTTTTAGAATTAAAATCTTTAATTTGCGTATATGTATAGTAAGGATAGATCATTTGACTAGTTATTTTTTTTTGATAAACACACCGCAGTCGGTAACTTTTTGTTGTAGATAACAAATTTATACATTAATTGCTGATAATAGCTAAAAAGTATTATGCAAACAGAACTTTATGCTGTTTGATTTTGGTTAGTCTCAGAATTATACTTATTAAGCATTTTAAACATTTTGATTTATTATGTTGCGTTACCATTTGATTTTAAACGGCATTTGATATACACCATTGATTTATATGCATTGTTTTATTTTGTTTATATTTTCATCTTATTTTTTGCTTTATAATTTTATTTTTCAGTTATTTAAATTGCGTAAAATAACCACTTTAGCATTAAACACCGGAAAATATTAAATCAGTTTTTTATGTCTATAAATTATCTTTATATGACAATCTCAATAAGATCATCTGTGTAATTCTTATGTATTTTTATTGATAATATATTGTTAATTTTACACGTAAGTATAAATACTCATATTTAGAGTATTTAAATGATGATAATTGGTTAAAGAAAAATAAGTAAAATAATTAACTAACCATATTTTAATATAATGTATCTACCGCTCTATTTGAGGAATAGTGATCTCAACTTCTTTATAAAAACACCTCAGCCATAAAGCCAATCAGCTGAATAACTGTGGTGTTCCTGATATTTAATTCATTTTATAATATTGAGCTTTGGTTTCATGCTGACATCGCTCATTAAGCCGTCTCTTGATTAGACCAAATACCACTAAAGCGTTTTTCATTACTTGCGGTATAAATGACAGTATGGGCTATATTTCGGTGGCCTAAATAGTCTTGAATTAATCGAGTATCCCTACCGAGATCAGCTAATGCATATCCACATGCATGTCTTAGCATATGCGGGTGGAGCTTGACAGGAAGTCCGGCGATTTTGCCGTATTGCTCAAATAGACGATAGATTTGATAGCGAGAGATTTGGCTCCCTTTCTGAGAGATAAATAAGCAATCTGAGCCAGAAGTTTTCCAAGAGTCTCTCTCAATTAACCATCTTTCTATCGCGGTAAATTCTTCTGGGATTATCGGTTGAACAGTGGATAGCCCCCCTTTTAATCGCCTGATATAGATAACTTTCTGTATAAAATCAATATCCGACATAGTGATATGAGTAAGCTCGCTAACCCTTAGACCATGTAGGAAACTCATTAATAACAAGCAATAGTCGCGGTTGGGATAGCGACCTTGCTGTGTTGCTTTTAATAGGGAATTCACTTCTGTTCGTGTAATAAATTTACGTTTAGTCATTATGATCTCATTTATACCTCGTTACATTTCGCTATATACCAACAATAAATTAACTAAAAATAATTAATTTTCAGAAAATTAGATATAATATGCCAGAAAAATACGTGATGATACCTGAATACACGTATTTGAGCATGGCGACTTTTTATACTCTTAAATCGGATTAAAAAGCGAAAAAAAGCCAAAAGAATGACGTAATTGAAAGATAAAATATATCTTTTGATTTGGCTTCCAGAGGTAAGCTGATTTATGAGTCAATGTTATCGTGCTGCCCTATTCAAAAACATGTTTGAATAATCTAACCATTGAACATTTTCGGTAGATTGAACCATGACTGGGTATTTAAAAAGGCTTATTAAATAGGTGAAGAAGAGATAAAAAAACGCTTTGGGTCCGCTTTATTCGTATAACTCATGCAGTTTAAGCAGAGCAGACACGGAGGGTTTTTCCCCTATCGAAAGTATTTTTTCCTTTACCGACAAAACGATATTTCATCCTCTTATATTGCAGCCATATGATGTAGATGGCTTGAACCCCCTTTCCGGCCATTAGTGGAAGGTTCACAATTAAGGCTTTTTAGTTTGTACACTTTCACCGCTATCCGTCTGTGCTTACTGCTCTTTGACTGGCAAGCTTAGCTTCCTATGCACTTTGTTTGAAAAATCTACCACGCTGGCGAATCCGAAAATACTCATGAATCCACCAGCGTCTGTATAAGAGGCATCCTGCATATTACATAAATCGGTCAGCCCCGCCTGAAGCCTCAATGGTCTGACCGGTAACAAACTGATTCCGATCAGACAGTAAGAATGCGGTTATTGCCGCAATATCTTCCGGCAATCCAAAACGGCCTACAGGTGTTTTTTCTTTACCCAGTAATGCCATGACCTCCTTATCCGTTTTGTCAGCCAGCTCAGGACGACGATTGCGGACATTCGGCAGCATATTCTGGGCCCAATTATCGGTTGTGACAGCGCCCACCCCCACTGCATTGACCAAAATTCCATTAGGTGCAACACTCAGTGCCAGACTACGGGTCAGGTTATTGATTGCCGCGCTCAGAGCATGCGAAACCGTCAGTTGCGGGTTTGGATAGATCCCGCCAATAGAGGAAATATTCACAATCCGTCCCCAGTTTCGGGCCTGCATTCTGGGGATCACGGCCTTACAAAAACGTCGCATTGCAGAAAATTTAGTTTCTGTCATCGACTGCCACTCTTCTTCTGATGTGGTCAGCAGCGTGCCCGCATGGGCTCTTCCTGCATTATTTACGAGCAAATCAATGTGCTGAAAAACACTTTCGGCCTGTTTGACCACCAGCTCAGGCAGTTCAGGATCCGTGACGTCCCCAGCAATAGGCAGAACCGTTACACCGTATTTATCTGCAATTTTTTGTGCTGCTAATATCAATTCCGCTTTTTGTCTAGCAACCATGACCAGATGCACGCCATTCGCCGCCAGCTCTACGCAAATACTGAAACCAATACCGGTTCGGGCCCCGGTTACTAGAGCCACTTTTCCTGCCAGTTTTAAATCCATTTTCTGCTCCTTACATGATGACCCATGATTAATGTGAACAACATTAGTCGCAAATTTCTGTTTCAGACGCTTGGGGAGCAAAATTCAGACGTCTGAAAAAAGTGATCAAAGAATCGAAGATTGGCATTGCATAGAGTGGACAACATTGAGTTTAGAACGAGGTGTGAACATGTGTCGTGATAGCCACGAGCTTTCTTCAGTCAGGATCCTAATGCTGGCAATTATCTGCTGTATTGTTGTCGCTAATATTTATTTTAATCAATCCGTTTTGAATCTGATTGCCGGCTCTTTTCCTAATGAATGGAAAGCGGTTTCGTTGATCCCCATGGCCACCCAGTTAGGTTATGCAGCTGGCTTGTTCTTACTGATCCCTCTGGGCGATTATATAGAACGTCAACGACTTATCCTGCGTCAGGCACAAGTTCTGTTTCTGGCACTGATCGGCATGATACTGTCTCCAACAGCATCAGTACTGGTGTTTTTTTCCTTCCTGACGGGCGTTGCAGCAACCGTCGCCCAACAAATCGTACCGCTTGCGGCTTCGCTATCGAAAAGTTCATCACGCGGTAAAACGGTGGGCACGGTAATGAGCGGTGTTCTGGCTGGAATTCTCGCGGGACGGGCTATTGGCGGTTTTATCGGTCAGTATTTCGACTGGCGGGGGGTCTTTTTATCGGGCGCGATCATGACACTGCTGGCGATATTTTTCATCGCCCGTATTTTGCCTTCTCAGTCGTTGCCCACCCCGAAATTTAACTACCTCGCGGTACTGCGTTCCTTAAGGCTGCTGTGGAAAAGCGAGCCACTGCTGCGGAATGCCACACTGACACAGGCCCTATTATTTGCTTCCTTCAGTGTGCTATGGACGGCACTGCCTTTCTGGCTAGCTCATCGCTACCATTACGGTGCGGGTATAACGGGATCGCTGGCAGCACTGGGGTTAATCGGAATTCTGTGCGCGCCTCTGGCAGGAGGTGTCAGCGATCGTCAAGGCCCTTTCCGAATGGTTATCTTAGGCGTGGTACTCATGCTGCTGGCTTGGGCTGTTTTCTGGGGCTGGAACAGTATAGCCGGTATGGTGGTGGGGATTCTGTTACTGGATGCGGGAGAACAATGTGTCCTGATCGCCAATCAACACACCATTTATTCTTTGTCCCCCGATGCCCGAAACCGTCTTAATACACTCTTTATGTGCGTCATGTTTATAGGTGGTGCATGCGGCTCACTGACAGCCACCTGGCTATGGGAGAGCACGCATAACTGGACGTTGATCGTTGCTGCTGGGGCGGGGCTGGTGATATTGGGTATGTTAATCGCCATCAGACGCAACACTTCATCCCCCCAGACGAGTACATAGCGCGACCGCATTTCTGATATCTGTCGAGTGTTGAGAATCATCAATATGGCTTAGCACCTCCATGATTAACTGTTTTGCCCCCACGTTGTCACCCGTTTCAGCCTGTAGCGTCGCCAGCGAACAAACGATGCGCAAAGCCCACCCATATGCCTGTTGCTGGTGTGCTTTATTCAGCGCCAGTTCCAATTGCTGGCGCTGGGCGTAGATAGGTAAGTGTGTGGCGGCAAGACGTATCAGTTCGGGCGTACACCAATTTTCATGCGGGGTTTGCTGTAACAGTCTGGTGTCCATTTCTGATAATAAAGGGGAGTACTGCCAGTCTAATCCCATAGCACGCAGCGAGTTAAACAATGTCGTTTGCTTGACAGCGGGATGGCTGAACTGCTCAGCCCAATGGAGAAACAACTCACCGTAGGTTTTCCAAAAATAGAGATCGTGCTTTTCTGCCAGTTCAATAAGCCAGATAGCGGCCTTTCTTACCCAACGTGGATTACGATCCAGCGCGGCTGTCATGCAGGCACCTTCAGCCAGTGCGCAGCACAGCGAACAAATATGTTGCAAACGTGCCGCTTTTTTCACTGCTCGCCATGCCACCTGCTTAGCGGCTCTATACTCCCCCTGTACCCAGAGTACACGGGATAAAAATGCCTCACCGGCGGTTTCCTGATCGAGTCCAAAACGGAAAGTGTGACCGGAACCGTCAATGGCAAACCTGTCCAGAGATTGTTGCAGATAATCGCGACCGAGAGCATGCTGACCCAAAAAATGCCAAGATACCCCCAAGATTCGCAACCCTGTAGCCAGCGCGTTAGTATCATTAATCGTTCGCGCAAGCATGCACATTGACTGCGCATGGTGAAGCGATTGATCCAGTTTTCCGGTTCGCAAGTTATACAACCATAGTCCGTAGTAAGCCTGTAAGCGGATCTCGTTATCGTCGAGTTGTTCTGCAAGTGTCAGCGCCGTTTGCCAAGTGAGGCAAGTTTCAGGAGTAGGCCCTTTTGCCCAAGTAGACGCTTTGCCCGCTGCTGCGTTGAGATTCATTCTCTGCTGTAATGTTAAAGGCGCTTCACCGAGCAACGGATAAATATAACGCTGGCATTCATTATAAAGTGAATATTCAATCCAGAACGGCGTCATGGCCTGTAATATCTCAAGCCCTTTTGCTTGATCAGCCCCTTCAGTTAAGGTGTGCTGCAAAACACTGCGTAAATCATTAAGGACAGAGTCATAACGTGCTCGCCACTGTTTCGTTGGCAGCTTATACCAATCAAGCTGAGCTTGCTCCGCTTGGCGATGGCAATAATCAGCAAGTTGGGCGGCAAACCTTGGGTATTCGCCTTGCTGCCTGAGTTTATCGCAAGCGAACTGGCGGAGTGTTTCCAGTAAACGAAAACGGGTAACGGGTACCTGAGTACTGACCTGAATCAGTGACAAGGAGAGTAATCGTTGGAGATCGTCGACAATCTGCCAACCATTTTCTTCAGGGGACTGCAAGAAGTCGATAACCGCATTTACCGTGAACATATCGGTAAAAATCCCCAAAGAGCAGAATAATTTCTGTTCACGTGGATTGAGTAATTGATAAGTCCACTCCAGCGTAGTCTTGATTTTTTGATGTCGGGATACCCGAACGCTTTGCCTGTTACTCAGAAGCTGAAAGCGATCCTCCAAACAATGATAAATCTCACTGACGCTCATTATGGGCAACCGAGAGGCAGCAAGTTCAATTGCTAGGGGGAGCCCGTCAAGATGACGGCATAATTCACCTATCACAGAGAGTTCCGCATTTGACGGATGGAAATCAAATCGCTGGGCCTGAGCCCGTTCAATAAACAGGCGGACGCTGGGAAACAGCAACAAACGTTGAAAATCGGTCTCTTCTTTTTCCGGAACCTGAAGTGGCGGTAAGAGGTACTGTTGCTCACCTGCCATCTCTGTTGCCACCTGACTGGTAAGCAACATAGTAATATTCGGTGCCGCATTCAGTAGCAGGGCAATCACCGGTTTTAATTCTTTAATCACATGTTCGCCATTATCAATCATCAGTAAGCATTCGCGTCGAGCAAGCTGGTGAGATAAATCATGGTCGTTATGAATAGCAGCCAATGGTAGATGCAAGGCCTGCGAGAAAACAGAGAGAAGACCGGAGGCGTCGGTGATGTGTGCCAGTTCAGCCACACACACACCATCGGGATACTCTGTGCGGACCCGATTAACGACTTCCCATGCAAGACGTGTCTTACCCACGCCGCCTAGACCCGTGATGGTGACCAGAGGATGCTGACGTATTAAGGCGCTGACCGCCTGTACAGCTTGGTCACGCCCTAAAATTGATGTCAGGAAGGGGAAAACAACGGGAGATTTTCTGGCTGGCTCTGGCAATATTACTGGAGGTCTGGATGAAAGATTAAAGCGGTATCCGGAACCAAATTCGGTCGTTAGAAGATGACGATCACGGCCAAGCACGCGGCGAATTGCGGAAATTTGCGCCTGAAGATTATTTTCCTCAACAATTTCATTACCCCATACCTGAGTAAGCAACCTGTCTTTACTGACGACTTCACCTTCTGCACTGACCAGAACAACCAGCACATCAAAGGCTCTAGCAGAAATTTTAACCGGTTTACCGCGATGCAGTAGGATCCTCAATTGAGGCCAAATTTGCCACTCAGCGAAGCGGATTTCATCGGTAGCTTTCATGGTGTCACTCTCTTCTGTCGGGATCCTCTGTTGCAGGTCAGCGGTAGTATAAAATCAGGGGCAACGTGTCACATAGCGCTGGAGTTAATTCAGCAATAATAACATGGGTGATTTTTCATCACACTCAGGTGAGTTATATAAAGCACAATAACATTGAATAGAACCATATAGAGAGACAATCTCCACATTTGGCACAACGTGGACTTTCATGATTAAGCTGATATTAAATCAAATAACAAAACAGCTACTTTTTCATTAGCCTCTTTTCAGTCAATCTTGCAGTGCCGTAATATTCACCCTGCCCCTTTCGCTTCTTCTAACTAACGTCAGCCAAGGTTCTGAGTAACACCGAATTTGTTGATCGTCTTGGTAGAGAGGCTCTATTTCAGTATGGTATTGTAGGGCAATAAGGGTATCGATAATTGTGAAGATTTCACGGCCTAATCGAAGTATGAGGATGGATATGCTCGTCTTACTTCACGTTGCTGTGTTTTGTTAAGCGATGGTAATACATTGATTTGTGACTCAGCTGCACCTCGAATTATTTAGCTTAAAATAACTAATTTTTAGGTAACAAGCTAAATTAAAGGCATAGTTTGCACTCTCATTGTGCTTTATACTGCAAGCTGTAATGACATCATTAAATAGGCGGTAATGGCGATGAATGGAAAAATCACAACGTGGTTTGAAGATAAAGGTTTTGGGTTTATCAAAGATGAAAACGGCGATAACCGCTATTTTCATGTGATTAAGGTCGCCAATCCTGATTTGATTAAGAAAAATGCAGCGGTCACCTTTGAGCCAACAACAAATAATAAAGGGTTATCGGCTTACGCTGTTAAAGTGATACCTGAAAGCAAGTATATTTATATTGCTGGTGAACGTATTAAGCTGACATCTATTAAGTCTTATAAGGTTTACAGTGAAGAAGTCCCTGCTGACACAGGAATTAATAAAGAAAATACCGTATTATCTGTAGGTGCTTTAATGAATAGTATTAGGCCAAAATCAGAGATTAAAGCGGGTGATATGCGCTCATTAAAAAAATTGGCGATCACCACGTTACATGGCACAACGCTGATCTTCTCAGAAGATGAAATAGATATTGATGAAACGGTAAAATTGATTAAGTAACCGGTTTTTGATGCTGTTTTTATACTGAATAGGGCGGTAAGGTATGTTGGAATTTTTAAAAAATTACGATAACTTAACAATTAGCGAAAAAAAAGTCTTAAAATATCTTACCGATAATATTACTGATATCCCTTATTTAAATATTAATGAATTAGTGGCTAAAACCTTTGTCTCAAAAACGGTGATCATTAACTTATCGCAAAAATTAGGGTTTAGTGGTTTTAAAGAGCTTAAATTTCAAATTAATAATTATATTCTCAGTAAGAATAAAACAGAAAAAATAACCCCGTCATCTTATAAAAAACAACTAGAAAGAAACATTAATAAAAGTTTTACATTGATCAATGAGGAGCAAATTGCTAATTGTGCCAAAACGTTGCGTCATTCTAGGAACATTTTTATTGTTGCTAGGGGAACAAGTAAAGCGGTAGGTTTTTATCTTGAACATATGTTGTTTGCACTGGGACTTCATTGCTTTTTTATTAATGATTACAACCTCTCTGATTCATTCACACGCTTAGTGACCAAGGACGATACAGTGATTTTTATCTCTCTGTCTGGGGGAACAAAAAAAATCATTGAAACCGCGAAGATTGTGCAGTTAAAAGAGGCAAATATCATTAGTATGACTGCATTTCATACCAATGAGCTTACTAGCTATGCAGATAATACTCTATTTTGTTTTTCAGATAGTTATGACACGAAGATCGATGATACTAAATCCAGAACTGGCTTTTTTATTTTAGTTGACTTATTGATCAATGAATTAGAGTATTTGCTTTAAAATAAGCTGCACTTGTCATATTTCAAAATATCCTGCTTTTCGTTAAAATATGGTGACTACGTTGATTTGTTACTTATCGACATCTCGAATTGCTAAAGTATCAATAAAGTTAAACGAAAATTTTTTCATCTACAGAAGTTGCCTATGTACTTTTTATTATATCCACTTAACTTAAATAATTTTAACCATTATTTAATCTGAGCAACAATATTATCCCTAGACTATTTAAAGTAAATTTTTTTCATATTGTAAAAAATAAAATGACCCAGGTCATAATTAATGACCTAAGATAATATTTAAAACCGCAACATCATTTATTTTACTCGATCTCCGATGCTAGTATCCCTTTTATACTCGTCATACTTCTAGTTGCAGCGTTTTCTAAGCACATAGCGATTTTTTTGCTTGTCGCTTAACTGCATCTCGAATTATTTAGAATATATTTCATATTCGAAGTCATAAGGAAAAAAATATGGCCAAAAGAAAGTTTGGTGAATCAATTCAACGTTTTGGGAGAACCTTACTTCTTCCAATCGGTGTTTTGGCGCCCATTGGTATGATTTTGGGTATCAGCGGTGCTTTAGTTCAGACCTACATGATAGCTCGGTTTCCTTTTCTGGGGAATGAGACCGTTAATGCGTTATTAGTCAGTATTCGTTCAATTGCAGGTGTTATTTTTGACAACATCCCGCTCCTTTTCGCAATGGGGGTGGCTTATGGCATGAGCTTAAAAGATAAAGGCATTGCTGTTTTTGCCTCTGTCGTTGGCTACCTAACATTAATCATAACCATTAATGTCTGGCTAGTACTGACAGGTAAGCTTGCTGACCCTGCCATTATGACTCAGGTTGGACAAATTAAGGTGTTAGGCATACAAACCATGAATATTAGCGCCGCAGGCGGGATAATCACTGGATTAATTGCTGCTTGGGCGACCGATAAATTCTATAACCTTGAGTTACCGACTGCATTTGCCTTCTTCTCAGGTAAAAAATCTGTCTCGATTATTATGATTGGTTTAATGATCGCAGTGGGTGCTGTCTTACCTTTTATTTGGGAAATTTTGGTTCTTGGCTTGATGAAATTATCCGCCGTGATCCTCAGCCCTGTCGGACCATTCTTTACTGCGGGTGGTGAACGACTCTTTATTCCATTTGGCTTACACCATGTTTGGAACGTTTTATTTAGATTTACAGAAGCAGGTGGCTCTTACGTTATTGATGGACAGACGTTTGTCGGTGTTGTTCCTGCCATGACGGAAGTGTTATTCAAACAAGGACCAAACAGTGAATACTGGGCGATGATGCCAAGCCTGACTCGTTTTATGGCTCAACAGCAGATGTTAGTGACCTTGTTCTTATTCCCTGCTATTGCCTTAGCCATCTATAAGACATCCAAAAAAGAGAACCGTGCTGAAGTTAAATCAATGCTGGTGACCATGGTCTTAACAGCCATGTTAGGTAACGTGACCGAACCATTAGAATTTACCTTCGTCTTTATCGCACCTCTTTTATATTTAGTTTATGCAATCATTGTTGGTATTGGTGCAGTTTTACTCTCTTTAGCAGGTGTTGCAATCGGCTATATCCGAGGAACGGTGTTTGACTTTACTATCTTTGGCTTGCTGTATGAACACACGAACTGGATCTTCTTAGTTATTATTGGAAGCTGTTTAGCTGTTGTAACTTACTTTATCTTCTACTGGGCGATCATCAAATTTGATATCAAAACACCAGGCAGAGAAGAATCAAGTAATTTGAAAAATACCTTAATTAAAGAAAAACGCTATGGCGAGATTGCAGAAAAACTGATTAACGCTTTAGGCGGTAAACAAAATATTCGTAATGTTGATAACTGTATTACCCGTATGCGTATTGACGTCGCAGAAGTGAATCAAATTGATAAAGAGTTAATGCTGGAATCTGGTTGCACTGCATTCTTCTTCCCATCGGCAAACCATGTCCATGTTGTCTATGGTCCAAAAGTTGAGTTTGTTCGTAATGCTGTTGATGAAGCAATGAAGAAATAAAGAAGGGATACAAAATGAGAGCGTTATACGATTCTAAAAGTAAAACGATTGATGACCGTGGAATAAAAGACCTGTTATCGAATGAAGCCAAATATTCAACTTGGTTAATGTTTGAATCAATGCTAGCTCAGGCTCAGGCCGAACTTGGTTTTATTCCTCAATCAGCAGCGGATGAAATTAAAGAAAAAGCCGTCATCGAAAATATTGATTTCGAAGAAATGAACCGTATTTATCAAAAAATCGGTCATGGCTTTGTACCTTTTTTAAAAGTACTGGTAAATGCTTGTTCCGAAGAGAGCGGTAAATATATCCATTATGGAATTACCACGCAGAATATACAGCAGAGTTCACAGCTGTATATGATGAAGACGGTACATCATAAGTTTATGTTGCTGTTAGGCGAGATCATTGAAAACTTATCTAATTTAGCATTGAAAACCAAATCGATGGTAATGCCAGGAAGAACCCATGGCCGCCATGCGATCCCGATTACCTATGGATATAAGGTTTCTGTCTGGATCAGTGATTTCATTGATTGTTATCAACGCATGCAAGAATGTGAAAAGCGTGTATTTACTATCATGATGGGTGGTGCTGTTGGGGCATTTAACTCAATGCCGGGTGTCGGCTTAAAGGTACAAAAAAGGGTTGCCGAGTTAGTGGGCATGGAAGCGATGGAAGTACCATCAAGAAACCTTAGTACCCATAAGTTAGAATATATGGCTAACTTAGCGTTGATGGCTAACATCTGTCATAAGATTGGTGAAGAAGTTTATAGCACAACATTGGAAGAAATCGCTGAGGTTTCTGAAGGGTTTACTAAAGGCACCGTGGGTAGCAGTACTATGCCACATAAAATTAACCCTAAATTAGCCAAAGGGATCATTGCTAACTCACAGAAATTGTATTCCTTGCCAAGTGTGGGTATGTACTCTGCGGTAAGACCATATGAAGGGGATAGCAGTTCATACATGCTGTTTGATGGCCTGATTGAAGAAGCATTAGAGCTCACTACGGAGATCTTGTTGAGAACCGAAGAGCTGTCTAGAACTATTGTGCCTCATGAAGAAAGAATGCTACATAACGCCCTCAGAAATAAAGGATTAGATAATACTGAATACGTTATGATGAAAATGGCTGAAAAATTGGGTAAAGATAAAGCTCACTCACTACTCTATGACGAAGCGATTAAAACCGCTGCTGATGGTGAGGATTTTTATACGAACTTAACTAAGAATGAGATCATTTCAGCCACATTTAGCAATGATGAAATCAAAGAAATGTTAGACCCTCGAGCTTACATTGGTTTGTCTGTTGAAATTGCCGAGAAAGAAGCAAAACGTGGGTTTGCGACTGTGCAAAAGATTCAACAACATTATAAATAAACCATAATGTTAAGAATAAATAATATATTAAATATTATTTGCAATCTCTAATTAATATGGTCGTCTTTATATCCATAAGTAAAGACGACCAATCATGACTTAAAACTCACACTGGCCACATTATCAAACTCCCCTCCAACTCCCCCCATGTAGTCGGCATACCACTACATCATTTCCCTGCACCTTTTCATATACTAAGCGTGATTATACGTACCACGGATCGCATTCTTATCGATATGTGCAAGCTAGGTTTCAATCCATGCTGAATGAAATCCCTTTTCATGCAGAATCGTACTCATTGTGTCGGGAAGCCGTACCCTGTTAGCCTTTCTTTATATCCCAGCAACTCAATAACCTGATTCACGCTTTCTTTGCTGATCGGCTTTCTATGGTCGTTACAATCGATCAACACAAATTCATAATGCCCAAACAGCGGTTTAAGTGAATTACATAGCTCGTTCGGCTGTTTTGATAACGGTACAACATGCGCTCGCTTCATTTTCATGACTTCAGCAGGTATCTCCCAAATTCCTTTTTCTAAATCAATATCCTGCCAATGGGCAAAGCGGAGTTCTTGCGGTCGAACAGCCGTTAGCAAAATAATTTTAGTCGCAGTTTTGGTGATCATATTATCTGTGTAACCTGCTAAATTTTTTAGAAAATATGGCAACTCTTGAGCTATTAAGAACGCGAAATAAGAATTTCGGGGTGCAAAATAGACTATATCTAAATGCCTCCCTAACAAACAGCCTTAATTGGGTGATATGAGTAGAACCGAGTTGATGATAATAGACTTTATCTGTTGAATTTAATGGGGTTAATTGATTTTAGTGGAGGTGCATTGAACTTGTGTGGCGGAAGATCACAGGAGTCGAACCTGCCCGGGACTGCTGGCAGCCCCAACTGGATTTGAAATCCAGCCGCCTCACCGGAGACGACGATCTTCCTTTCTGTAGAAGCTCGATTATAGCCCGAATAGTCTGTTTTCCAAAGCTTAGTGAATAAAATAGTCACATTTATTGATAAATATTAAGCACAAAAAACGCTATCGTGTATTGAGGTTTTCATTTCCGCCCCCATATAATTTTACATATTCACAGTGGCGTGCTGCTTTCGTTAAGCTGAGGGTCAGCCGTTTAACTTATTGTCACTACAGTAAGCCTTGGCCTACGAGCGCAAGCCTGCTATCACAGGATGTTTATATGACAAACCCATTATTAACCGATTCTGTACTACCTCATTTTGCTAAAATTGAACCTGAGCATGTGTTTCCTGCGGTTCAACAAGTTCTGACTGAATATCGTCAAACTGTCGAAAATATCCTGTCAGCTAACAATCAATACACTTGGGATAACCTATGTCAGCCTCTTGAAGAAGCAAGCGATAAACTTTCCCGTGTGTGGTCACCCGTTGGGCACCTTCATTCTGTTAAAAATAGCCCAGAGCTACGTGAAGCTTATGAAAAATGTCTACCGCTGCTCTCTGAGTTTAGTACTTGGATGGGCCAACATGAGCCGCTATATCAGGCATATAAATCACTGAAAGACAGTGCTCATTTCGCTTCACTCAGCCAACCCCAGAAAAAATCAATTGAAAATACCCTACGCGATTTTGAGTTATCGGGTATTGGTCTGCCGCCTGAGAAACAACAACGCTATGGCGAAATCGTGGCACGTTTGTCAGAAATTGCCTCTAAATTCAGCAACAATGTCCTTGATGCGACAATGGGTTGGACAAAGTTAATTAAAGATCAAAACGAACTGGCTGGTATGCCGGAAAGCGCTATTGCCGCAGCAAAAGCGATGGCGGAGTCCAAGGGCGAAGAAGGCTATTTACTCACCCTAGATATGCCAAGTTATTTGCCAGTGATGACTTATGCTGATAACGCGGAATTACGCCGTGAAATGAGTTATGCCTACAGCACTCGCGCATCAGATCAAGGCCCAAATGCGGGAAAATGGGATAACAGTGAACTTATCGATGAGTTGATGGCACTACGTCATGAACTTGCGCAATTACTTGGTTTTAAAAACTTTGCTGAAAAATCACTCGCAACGAAAATGGCTGAATCGCCAGAACAAGTATTGGATTTCTTAACGAATTTGGCTGATCGAGCACATCAACAAGGTAAAAATGAATTAGCAGAATTAACGGCATTCGCTAAAGAACATTATGGTGTTGAGAAGCTGGAATCTTGGGATCTCGCTTATTACAGTGAAAAACAGAAACAATACAAATTCTCTCTCAGTGATGAGCAACTGCGCCCCTATTTCCCTGAACAACGTGTGATTGAAGGCTTATTTGAAGTCGTTCATCGTATTTATGGGTTAACCGCCAAAGAGCGCAAAGACGTTGAAACATGGCATCCCGATGTGCGTTTCTTCGAACTGTATGATGATACCCATACCCTGCGCGGTAGCTTCTACCTAGACCTCTATGCACGTGAACACAAACGTGGCGGGGCATGGATGGATGATTGTGCAGGAAGAATGGTTCACAAAGATGGCTCATTGCAAAATCCTGTTGCTTATTTAACTTGTAACTTTAATAAACCACTTGGCGATAAACCTGCTCTGTTTACCCATGATGAAGTGATCACCCTATTCCATGAATTTGGTCATGGTTTGCATCATATGATGACAAAAATCGATGTGGCTGACGTTGCGGGTATTAACGGTGTGCCATGGGATGCAGTGGAACTGCCTAGTCAGTTTATGGAAAACTGGTGCTGGGAACCTGAAGCGCTAGAGTTTATTTCTGGGCATTATGAAACAGGTGAACCATTACCACGTGAAATGCTCGACAGCATGTTAGCTGCCAAAAACTATCAATCGGCAATGTTTGTACTACGCCAGTTAGAATTTGGCTTGTTTGATTTCCGTTTACACGCTGAATATGACCCTGCGAAAGGCGCGCAAGTCATGCCAACCCTTTACGCGGTCAAAGAAAAAGTTGCGGTTGTACCATCACCTGAGTGGAGCCGTTTCCCACATGCCTTTAGCCATATTTTTGCTGGAGGTTATGCGGCGGGTTATTACAGCTACCTATGGGCCGATGTATTAGCAGCCGATGCTTATTCACGCTTCGCAGAAGAAGGTATTTTTAATCGAGAAACAGGGCAATCATTCCTCGATAATATTCTGAGCCGTGGTGGCTCAGAGGAGCCAATGGTACTGTTTGAGCGTTTCCGCGGTCGTAAACCTGAATTAGATGCGATGTTGAAGAGCTATGGTATCGATGGCTGATCACATCAAGATCCAGTTGATCTGTGAAGAGGGTGCCGACCAAGGCACCCTTTCTCAACTTGCGGATAAATGGCAACTTGCTCATTGCGCTGATGCCGTTATGGCGCTCGTTCTCACGCCTGAAAATTTGCAACTACGCAAATTAGATGAACCCAAACTGGGTGGAATTTTTGTCGATTTTGTTTCTGGTGCCATGGCCCATCGACGTAAGTTTGGTGGAGGGCGTGGTGAAGCGGTAGCAAAAGCGGTTGGCATCAAAAAAGACTATTTGCCCAATGTCATTGATGCAACGGCTGGGCTTGGCCGAGATGCTTTTGTGCTCGCTGCACTAGGCTGCCATGTAAAAATGTTTGAGCGCCATCCTGTGGTTGCTGCACTTTTGGACGATGGACTGCAACGTGGCTACCAAGACAGTGAGATTGGAGAATGGCTACAACAACGCATGTCACTGATCCATGCCTCGAGTATTACTGCATTAGCAGATATCACAACATCCCCCGATGTGGTTTATCTCGATCCGATGTACCCTCATCGGCAAAAGAGTGCATTAGTCAAAAAGGAAATGCGGGTTTTTCAATCATTAGTCGGTGCTGATGAGGATGCTGACGCTTTACTTGCTCCTGCTTTAGTCTTAGCTAAACGTCGTGTCGTGGTGAAGCGACCTGATTATGCTGAGCCCCTTGCTGGTCAAAAAGCCCCTTCCGCGGTCATAACCAAAAATCATCGATTCGATATTTATCCCTGTATTAAAACATAACGACGAAGGGCGTATATTACTGTTATCTCCGCCCTTTCGCGTATGTTTAAACTAAATAATTACAAAATACCCTGTGCGAGCATTGCATCTGCGACTTTAACAAAGCCCGCAATGTTTGCACCTTGTACATAGTTAGTTTGTTTTGCCTCACCACCAAACTCGACACAGTGATTGTGGATATCCAGCATAATATGGTGTAAACGCGCGTCCACTTTTTCGGCTTTCCATCCCATACGAGCCGCATTTTGCGCCATTTCTAAACCTGACGTTGCAACACCACCGGTGTTCGCCGCTTTACCTGGCGCAAACAATACGCCAGCTTCAAGGAAAAGCTCTGTAGCTGGGATGGTTGTTGGCATATTTGCCCCTTTAGCAACGGCTTTCACACCATTTTTGATGATATGTCAAAAAGTTTAACGCGACACTTATCACAATTTTGCAACATCCATTAGACAACGCAAACTTGGGTATGGTAGAGATAATAACCATACCCAGTTTATTAAACTTAGTTAATTTACACCCAGCTAACTTTAATAAACTGACTGACAGATTAATTTTCCGATTAAAATCATCTAATAAGAAAATTACCTATCAGTATGAAAAAGAAGTCATCAAATACCGATTAGGTTTTCTATTTTTCTAAGCCGAAAAGAAAAACAGAAAACCACAGGGTCAGTGAACTGAAAGCCCTCAGAGATCAAAACGGTCTCTGAGGGCTTTTTTTATTTTTTATAAAGGAAATATTATGTCTAAACAACGCCGTTTATCCAAAATTTTTGCAAAAGATGGTAAGTCCGTCACACTGGCACTCGACGGTTATTTTTTCTCCACCAAAACTGCTGGCATCGATAACACCATCAAGAAAATGCCTGAACTGGCTGCTAACGGTTTAGATTGCGCCTTAATCACTTATGGTATGGCAAGAAACTATGCAGATGCCTTTAATGATGTTTCAATCGTGCTACGTGTTGATTCTACGGTAAATGTGTATGACAACAGCGTGCCTGATACCCAACAAGTTTTTGGTGCCGAAGAAGCACTGAAAATAGGTGCTGATGGCATGGTATGCATGACCTTCCCGGGCGCATTTAATGAAGAGAAAACTCACGCTATGACGGCAAGATTGGTCAAACAAGCTGAGCAATGGAATATGCCATTTATCGTTGAATCACTGCCATACGGCTATGCAGTCACGAGCCCTGAATCCAATGAAGCCAAAGTGATTGCTGACTCTGCGCGTATTGCGGTTGAGTTAGGGGCAGATATCATCAAAACACGTTTTTCTGGCACACCAGACGACTATTTGATTGTCGAAGCATCAATGGTACCGGTTTTAGCACTCGGTGGACCAAAAACCGATACACTGAGTTATTTCAAATTTGTTGAACACTGTATGAAGATGGGAGCCAAAGGCGTTGCTGTCGGCCGTAACATCACTCAAGACCCTAACCCTGTCGCGATGGTGGCTGGCCTTAACGCTATCATCCATCTCGGTGCATCACCTGAAGAGGCATTTGCGCTCTATCAAAATAAAAATTAGGAATTATTAGCATGAATTTAAATAACACCATCATCCCATCGGTTCGCAACTATAAATATTTCGAGCGCGCACTTGCTAGCCACTCTGAATATATCTTATTGCCGGACGCCGATATCGGCAATTTACAGTCGATGATTGGGAAATGCCATAAAGCGGGAAAAAAGGTGTTAGTCCATTTGGAGTTATTAGGTGGATTTAAACCTGACCAAGCTGGCGTCACCGTATTAAAGAATTTTTATAAGGTGGATGGTGTTATTTCATCAAATTTTACCGCCCTACGTTACGCAAAAAAAGAAGGGTTAGACACCATCTTTCGCGTATTACTCGTTGATTCACGCTCACTAGAACAGGCCAGTAATATGGTCAAAAACTATTCCGTGGATGTCGATGCGATCGAGTTATTACCTGCTGAATATGCTTGTACCTGTTTTGATTTATTAAAACGCAGTTTTAACCAAGCCAATACGCAATTTATTGCAGGTGGCTTTGTTAAACGAAAATACTTAGTTGAAAAGATTTTTTATACCGGTTTTAACGGCATTACCACCAGTGAACATACATTGTGGTAATTAAAGTTTGAGTTGTAAACCCTACGCCAACACCATTACAACTCAAATAATTAAAATAATGATAAACCCAAAATATACGCTCTACAGCGATTCAACATAAAACAATAGAGCTGTTGTATGAAATATCTGTGGTGTAACAGCCACCCAAAATAGTTCGTGCTACAGCTAGGCGGTAAATGAGGATATCCCAGGGAGCATACATAAGTATGTGACTCGGGTAGCCAAATACAGCCAACGACGCTGTGGTGCGAAATATGAAGGGTTAGAGGAGTTCCATGAAAAAATATATCTTAGGAATTGATAATGGCGGCACTGTGACCAAGGCTGCTATCTATAACCTCGAAGGCCAAGTACTGGCTATTGCGTCCAATACCACTCGGATGATCACCCCAAAACCCTTTTTTACTGAAAGGGATATTGAGGAGTTATGGCAATCTAATTTACTCGTTATCAAAGAGGTACTTAAAAAATCAGTTATTGATGCTGCCGATATTATTGGCATCTCAGTAACCGGTCATGGCAATGGTCTCTATTTAGTTGATGAGCAGGGAAAACCCACTCGTAATGGCATTATTTCAACAGATAATCGTGCCAAAAAATATGTTGAACAATGGTATCAATCACCTAAATTCGAAAGTGAAATTCTACCTAAAACCATGCAATCGATTTGGGCAGGCCAACCTGTCGCCCTACTCGCTTGGCTGCAAGATAATGAACCTGAAACACTGGAAAAGGCGCGTTACATCTTTATGGTGAAAGATCTGATCCGCTTTTATTTGACGGGTGAAGCCACACAAGAGCTGACCGACATCTCAGGTACTAACTTGATTAACGTACGCGATCGTTGCTACGACAATGAACTACTCGCTTTCTGGGGTGGGCTATCGTGGAAAGATAAACTACCGCCAATCAAGCTATCAACTGATTGTTGTGGCCGTATCACAGAAGAAATCGCTGCACTGACTGGCCTTAAAGCAGGCACGCCAGTTTCAGGTGGCATCTTTGATATTTCCGCTTCGTCATTGGCTTCAGGTATCAACCAAATCAACAAATTGGCGATTGTTGCAGGAACCTGGAGCATCAACGAATACGTCACCGACAAACCGGTGGTTGATAAAGATTTGTTTATGACGTCGATTTACCCGATGGAAAATCGTTGGCAAATTACTGAAGCCAGCCCGACATCTGCCAGTAATTTAGAATGGTTTATCACCCAATTTATGGCGGCAGATAAGCAGCTTGAAGAAGCCAAAGGCAGTTCAGTATATGAACTGTGTAACCAATTAGTGGCTTCCACCACGCCAGATGAAAGCCAATTGATGTTCTTCCCGTTTGTTTTTGGTTCCAACACCATTCCAGATGCCACTGCCGGTTTTGTTGGTGTCACCAGTTTCCATCAACGCGCTCACTTCCTCCGTGCTATCTATGAAGGAGTTGCATTCAGTCACCTTTATCATGTCGAGCGCCTGCGCCGTATTAATCCACAGTTGAGCAATGTGATCCGCATCGCGGGCGGTATTACCCACTCACCCGTTTGGCTACAAATTTTTGCCGATATCTTCCAGAGCCAATTAGAAATCGTCGATGTGAAAGAGCACGGTACCCTTGGTGCCGCCATGACCGCAGCGGTGATGGAAGGCTATTTTCCCGATGTTTTTGCGGCTTGTGATGCGATGGTAAAAGTGTCTGAAGTGATCCATCCACAAACGGATAAACAAGCGGTTTATGCCAAAAAATACGCCATGTACAAACGCATGTTAGATGATATGCAACCGACATGGAAATCACATAACCCCCAGCAAACCATTGATGCTTAAATAAGGAGTTAGTTGTTCATGGAACTCAATTTACACGGTAAAAATGCGCTGGTCACTGGTGGGGCGACTGGACTAGGACGTGAGCTGGTGCAATCGCTGGTAAAAGAAGGCGTTAACGTCTGCTTTACTTATCGTAGCCATCCAGAAGCCGCATTAGCGCTAGTTGAGGCGCTAAATGGTTTAGATGGGACTGAGGTAGTTGCTATCCGAACCAACTTAGGCGACAGCCAAGAGATTGATGCATTATTTGAGCAGGGGCTCACCCATTTCAAACAATTCGATATCCTGATTAATAATGCAGGTATTTGGCCGACAGGGATGGTCGCAGATATTACACTGGAAGAGTGGGATAACGTGATGAACATCAACCTAAAATCCGTTTTCCATTTAAGCCAATTATTTATCAATCAATGTTCAAATAAGCAAATCACTGGCTCAGTGCTCAACATTACCTCGCAAGCAGCGTTTCATGGTTCAACGACTGGTCACTCACACTACGCCGCCAGTAAAGCGGGCTTAGTCGCCTTTTCAATATCACTGGCGCGTGAGGTTGCCAAACAAGGCATTAATGTTAACAACATTGCAGTTGGCATTATGGATACTGAAATGATCCGCGGCAACCTAGAGAAAGACCCACAATATTATCTGAATCGAATTCCTGTTGGGCGTGTCGCCTCCCCTGCTGAAATCGCGGATATTGGGGTGTTCTTGGTTTCAGAAAAAGCCAGTTATATGACGGGAGCAACCATTGATGTGACTGGTGGGATGTTAATGCGCTAAGCCCATAGGACAACAAAAAATTTTGGAGAGCAACATGAAATGTCTGGCAATTGCGGATCTATTTATTGATAAACCAACCATGGAGGCTGGGCTAGAAAAGCTACGCCAACAAGGTTATGAGGTTATCGTTCGTCAGTGGGCACACCCTTCTATTGAAAAACTGCAAGAAGATAACTTGCAAGTTGAGCAACACGGTGCGGAAGCGGTGATTTTACCAGCGGATTTATATGCGGATTTACAAGATGTTGAGTTAGTGATCACCCAGTTCGCCCCTGTGAATAAAGCAGTAATCGATAAACTACCAAAACTGAAATATATCGGTGTATTGCGTGGTGGCATTGAAAATATCAATAAAGAATATGCCGAGAACAAAGGCATTAAGGTAATGAATACACCAGGGCGTAATGCACGCAGTGTGGCTGAATTTACGGTTGGCATGATGTTGGCTGAAACACGTAATATTGCACGTGCACATGATGCATTGAAGGATAAATATTGGCGTAAAGATTTCGTCAACGCGGATGTGATCCCAGAAATTGGTGGAAAAACCATTGGGTTAGTTGGCTTTGGCCATATTGCTCAACTGGTGGCTAAATTCCTTAAAGGCTTTGATACCAACGTCATATTTTACGATAAATACGTTGACGCTGTTGACGGTTACACCAAAGTTGATTCACTTGAAGATTTGGTTAAAGTTGCCGACATTATTTCGCTACACGCACGTTTATCCCCAGAAACACAAAACTTGATCAACGAAAAACACTTTAAATTAATGAAACCCACCGCCGTAATAGTGAATACCGCGCGTTCAGGTTTAATTAATGAGCGTGATTTGCTGCAAGCACTCAAAGAAAAACGCATTATGGGTGCCGCTATCGATACCTTTGATGATGAGCCATTAAAAGAGGAGAGCGAATTTTATTTATTAGACAATGTGACCATCACACCGCATATGGCAGGTAGTACTTTAGATGCATTCAGCAATACGCCAAAACTATTTGCTGAGATATTTTTAAAACAACAAAAATAATTAATTTAACGAAAAGAACATCGGCAAAAAATATAAAAAATAAACGATAGGGTGAAACCTGTCAGGGGCACCCTATACCCTACAAAAACAACCTTATGTATTTTGAGTAATTATAAACCACAACTTATTTCACTATCAGGTTTATTTTTTTATTCAATACGCAGTAGGTAAATACTCTAAATAGTTCGCGTTGTGGCTAGGCGACAAGCAAACGAGTCGCTAGGGCATACATAAGTATGTAACTAGGGTTCGTAAATGAAGATAGTAACGCCACCGCGCGAAATATGACGAGCATATAAATACTCTAAATAGTTCGCGTTGTGGCTAGGCGACAAGCAAACGAGTCGCTAGGGCATACAAAAGTATGTGACTAGGGTTCGTGAATGAAGCCAACAACGCCACAGCGCGAAATATGACGAGTATTGGGAGAAAGACATGGATATAATCAACAATATCATCGGGCTGGGCGCATCGGTTATGATGCCAATAATATTTTTCATTATTGCATTATGTTTTGGCGTTCGCGTAGGCACCGCTTTTAAAGCGGGTATGTTAGTCGGCATCGGTTTTGTTGGTGTTGGCTTAGTCATCAACTTATTACTATCGAATTTAGGACCCGCCTCGCAATCGATGGTTGAAAAGATGGGTTTAAACCTAACCGTGGTTGATACGGGTTGGCCTACTGCCTCCACCATTGGCTGGGGCTCACCGATTATGGTGCCAGTTGTACTAGGCTTTATTGCGATCAACTTAGTGATGGTTTTATTTAAGCTCACAAAAACCATTAATATTGATATCTTTAACTATTGGATATTTTTATTAGTCGGTTCTGTAGTGTATGCGGGTACTGAAAGCTACTGGCTATCAATTGGTATCACTTATGTGATCTTTATTGCCACTTTGGTTGCGGCAGATATTACTGCACCTTATCTACAACGTAATTATAATTTACAAGGTATTTCCTTCCCTCATCTGACTTGTATTATGTATGTACCGTTTGGCATCGTGACAAACTATATTATCGAGAAAATTCCAGGGTTAAATAAAATTAACCTCGAACCCGAAACGATTAATAAAAAATTCGGTGTATTCGGTGAACCATTAACATTAGGCTTTATTTTAGGTTTGGTATTAGCATTGATGGCAGGCTATCCTATCAGTGAATCTGTTGCACTCGCCGTGACCGTGTCTGCGGCAATGTTACTCCTGCCTAAAATGATCGAAATTTTAGTCCAAGGTCTGTTAATTGTTCGCGATGCCGTTGAAGCAAAATTGAAAAAGAAATTCCCTAACCGTGATTTCTATATTGGCATGGATACTGCGCTGTTAATTGGTGAGCCTTCCGTGTTGGCAACTGGGCTATTACTGATCCCAATGGCGATTGTGTTAGCTTTCGTACTACCGGGCAACAAAGTATTACCTTTCGTTGACCTTGCTTCATTGATGTTTTTATTAGCTATGGTGACACCATTCTGTAAGCGTAATATGTTTAGAATGTTTATCTGTGGCACATTAGTCCTAACATCCATTTACTATGTGGGAACCGATATTTCCACGGAATATACGCAAGCTGCGGTGAATTCGAATATCCCAGTACCAGAAGGGATTTCAGAAATGACCAATATCGTGGGTGGAGCAACCACACCTGCGGGCTGGGCAGCAGTAAAAATTGGCGAATTAATCGCTAAGTAATCCTCAATTAACAGCTAACTATAACTTCTCTTAGTTAGCTGTTTTATTTCAAATACTCACCAGCGCTACGGGTAACCAATTTCCCTTCTCTCTTCTTTATAAATACCCTCACTCACTACAGTTTTAGGCCGAGAGCATTCATAACGTGAAGTCTATAAAATTCATTTAATTTAAGTTAATCTTAATAACTATTAAAATATTTTAAATAATGACAGGTGGAAAAATAGGCATTCGAAACCTCTACCAATAGATATTTTAAGTAGTTGGCAACGTATGGCATTTTTTCACCCTTACTCGTCCGATATTAATCACAAGAAAAAATTATCTATATCCCGAAAAGCGCTTACAGAAAACAAGAACAACCAATTACCTTGGCTTTGTGATAAATACCGAGTGCAATATAAAATGCCTAAAACAACCGCATTTATTCTTTACCTTGGTGAGTTTGATAAAAATCTAAGTAATTCGCTCATTCAAGATATTGTCGGTTCAGAAACAGGGCAAGCTAAAGAAGAGTGCGAACAACGTTTCAGTAACCATCTTTGCCATTGGAACCCACAAACTTTCTCAATCCAACAAATTGCGGATCACATCAATTCATGGGGCTGTCAGTTAGAAGTCATGAATAACCCGATTTGGATTGGTATTCTTTTATGGGTACACCGCCATTGTATTGAACCTATGTTCAGCCTTGCCAATAATAGGACTGACAATGACCGTATGACCCATGCGGATCCAAAGGACGACATTCTCAGCCTCTCCATCAATGACAAGCTCAAAAACCATGAAGTTGTATCAAAGGGGAATACGGGTAATAAACAATACCGAGATAGCCACGGCAAAGACCTATTCATGTTATTATCTCGCCTAATGCAGGAAAATATTACGCTACAATCTATTTATGTGATCACACCTTTTAATGCGGTTAAAACTGCATTAATCGAATTACTCAAGGAAACAGATCTACCAGCTATACAACAGCCAGTGGTTAAAATCACACCAGAAGAGGTCAACCATTGGGTCAAACATAAGATTGGCGCCGTGCATACCTTCCAAGGTAAAGAAAATGATACCGTTATTTTTGTACTCGGTTGCAGTATCGGTGAATAGGGTGGCGCACAATGGGCAGCGAGTAAGCCCAACCTAGTTAATGTCGCTCTAACACGCGCCAAGAAATATATTTTTGTAATTGGTGATCCTGATGTATGGGCCATCTACCAAGCTTTTCAGATGTCGCCAATACATTGCCAAAAGAAATAGGCACTTTGGAATAACTCATTAAATAGGCTCTAGAAGCTGATCGTATTATGGTGAGCTTCTAACCAAGTCATCACGTTAAACGGCTAAATCAAATATAAAGTAATACTCATTGATATGCTTAATTAGCTAACACTACAGAAAATCACTCTCGATTTAAAAAGTACTGTTTAATAGTATGCCGCAGCCATTGATGTGCTAGATCCCTGTCTAACCGTGGGTGCCATGCTTGAACAATAAACACCGATTCCAATTCAAGCAGCAAGTCGATCTCTACCAGCGGAAAGCTTAGCGGACTTCATTGCTTATCCCAACCCTCTTTTCCCTGTTGGAACACAATTTGATTATTGTAATACGGGCTATTTTCAAACCATTACAAATGGATAATAACTTTATAGTGGGATCGTACCCCGTCCACACCACAATTGCTCGTGGGTACCGTGAAAACAATGCATGTGGCTATCAATTAAGTGAAAGTCTTTGGACTCAAACCGGTGATGGTGCTGTTCATTCAAATGTTTTAGATTTAATGAAATGGGGTGAAAATGACACCAGTGGTAAAGCCAGAGGCAAAGCACTAGTCGAGAAAATGCTTCAGGCATTACCGGCTAGAAATAGGATAGGTAAAGCCATTGAACACCATCAGAAATATGCTTATGGCATTATTATTTCACAACACTTCGGCATCACACATTTCGAGCATTCAGGAGGCTGGGCTACCTATTTTTTACGTTTACCTGATTTAGGCTTAACGGTCGCTGTTTTGGCAAATATTGAAGATTTCGACACGCAAAAGATGGCTTATGAGATTACCGATATCATTTTGACTCAATCTACGGAATTCCATGACGACCATGATTAATAATGAGTGCAGTGGTCAACAAAAATTGCTCCCGCTTTAGCCTTAGCTAAACGTCGTGTCGTGGTGAAGCGACCTGATTATGCTGAGCCCCTTGCTGGTCAAAAAGCCCCTTCCGCGGTCATAACCAAAAATCATCGATTCGATATTTATCCCTGTATTAAAACATAACGACGAAGGGCGTATATTACTGTTATCTCCGCCCTTTCGCGTATGTTTAAACTAAATAATTACAAAATACCCTGTGCGAGCATTGCATCTGCGACTTTAACAAAGCCCGCAATGTTTGCACCTTGTACATAGTTAGTTTGTTTTGCCTCACCACCAAACTCGACACAGTGATTGTGGATATCCAGCATAATATGGTGTAAACGCGCGTCCACTTTTTCGGCTTTCCAACCCATACGAGCCGCATTTTGCGCCATTTCTAAACCTGACGTTGCAACACCACCGGCATTCGCCGCTTTACCTGGCGCAAACAATACACCCGCTTCAAGGAAAAGCTCTGTAGCTGGGATGGTTGTTGGCATATTTGCCCCTTCAGCAACGGCTTTAACACCATTTTTGATTAGTAGCTCCGCCGCTTCAAGATCTAACTCATTTTGAGTCGCACACGGTAGAGCAATATCAACAGGTACACACCATGGTTGCTTACCAGCCAAATAAGTTAAACCAAACTCTTTTGCATAGGCCTCAACACGACCATAGCTATTTTTGATTTCTTCTAAACGAGCAAGCTTTTCTGGTGTAAAGCCAGCTTCATCGACCACCGTACCGTTTGAGTCAGAAGCAGTAACAACTTTTGCTCCCAGTTCCATGCACTTTTCAATGGTATATTGAGCGACGTTACCAGAACCCGATACCGCAACACGCATTCCTTCAAAACCTAACCCATGACGTTTTAGCATCGCATTTGTGAAATAGACAAGGCCGTAACCGGTTGCTTCTGGGCGAATTAAGCTTCCACCGAAAGAAAGTCCCTTGCCAGTAAAGACACATGAGGTGTCATTAGAAAGCTTTTTCATCATGCCTGCCATAAAGCCAACTTCACGGCCACCAACACCGATATCACCAGCAGGTACGTCAGTATCCGCCCCTAAATGGCGATATAATTCGGTCATTAATGATTGGCAGAAACGCATGACTTCACCATAACTTTTTCCTTTTGGATCAAAGTCAGAACCTCCCTTACCTCCCCCCATTGGCAATGTCGTCAATGCATTTTTCAATGTTTGTTCAAAGCCAAGAAATTTTAGAATGGAGAGGTTAACTGAAGGGTGAAAACGCATACCGCCTTTGAATGGGCCGATTGCAGAGCTATATTGCACACGCCAAGCTCTATTTACCTGTACTTTGCCTTGATCATCCACCCAACAGACACGGAATTGGATCACTCTTTCCGGTTCTACGAAACGTTCAAGTAGTGCTTGCTCACGATATTTAGGGTTATTTTCTAAGAATGGCCAAAGCGAGGTAAACACTTCACGGACAGCTTGTAGGAATTCAGGTTGCTGAGGATCTCTTTTTTGTACAGACTCCAGAAATGATGATAATGAACTCATCGGCGCCTTCCTTTTTAAATTTTTTGTTGTGATATTCCTCACTCTTTCTTGTGATAATTTTTTAGGAAATGTGAGGTTGATGTGCATTTGCCTATTGAATATATCATTAGTTTGTATTCAAGTTTCAAGCTTTTTTTTTACTCTAACGCAAAAAAATTTCTTGACCCTACAATAGTTAACTTAATTTAAATTTTTTTTAGCAAAAAAAACGCCTGCATAAGCAAGCGTTTTTAGCGAATAATTTTTCATTTTTAACTGAATCGATTATTCTTCATCGTCATTCAGTGGCACAATCAACATATCAACATGAACTGTATTGATCAACTGGCGAGCCGAAGACATCAACTTACTCCAGAAATCTTGGTGATGACCACACACGACTAAGTCCATATCGTATTTTTTGATTGCATCAACCAAAACTTGGCCTAAATCACCGCTACCGCTCAATGTTTCTTGGATCTCATAACCTGCACCAGCAGAAAGATCTTTTAAAGCGTTACGAGTCTCGTCCGTAATACGTTGCTGCATGTCGCCCAAATTCACATCGATTAAACCGGTGTAAAGATCTGAGTAATTCACATCAACATGGATCATGGATACTTTAGCCCCGTAAGGTTTTGCCATTGATACGGCTTTATCCAGTAATACTTTACTTTCAGGTGATAAATCTACCGCTACGAGAATATGTTTGTACGCCATAAAGTCAACTCCTTCCGAATGCTGATTTTGTGATAAGTTAAGAGCCTATGCGAGTTTAGCCTCTTAACTCACCAATCGCTTATAAATACTATACCCGCATACTATGGCACATGAGTGTCGTTTTGATCACATCTGTGCAGATTAGACGCGTTAATCTTTCATCACATAATATTTTAGAAAACAATAACATCATCTATCCAATATTAATATATAAACAAGAATGATGTGTGATATTTTTCAATATAAACAAGTAATAACTAAATTCTTAGCCATTCATCCTAACATTACGCTTTTCCACCCAATTTCACTTTCTTTTTCACTCAAATAGCAATAAAGATCGCTCAAAAATACTTCTATTTGTACTTTTTTTAGGCCGCGCATTATCCTACAATGGATAATAAATTGGTTTACACTGTGTTTGCTTTATTTCCTTTGTAACAACAGCGCAAGCTGATATACCTAAGGAGGTGAGTATGTTCAGTATGGTTGCCTTGTTTTGGGCCTTATGCATCTTATGTATCATCAATATGATACGCTATTTTTCTTCTATTCGCGTTTTGCTTTATATCCTACGCGATACTGATCCCTTACTTTATCAGTCCGTTGATGGTAATGGGTTTTTCACCACTCATGGTCAATTAAACAAGCAATTAAAGCTCGTTCGTTATATCAACAATAAACACTATCTCGACCATTTTGACCCTGAAGTTATATTGCGATGCGATAGGATTCGTAAGCAATTTTTACAGATCAGTCAACTTAGCATCTTAGTCGCTGTCAGTTTAATTTATCTGCTTTTCTTTGCCGCTTAACAGCCAAGCAAAACTCACTAGTTACCCAACATTTTTTAAAGCAAAAAAATAGTGATGAACTTATTAGCTCATCACTATTATCGTTATTCATTTTGTCAGCTATACAGTAGAAAACGCTTACTCTGTACTAAATGATCATCAATGCAATCCAGTATAATCCACCGGACAAGCCGATAGAAACAGGTAGTGTCAATAACCATGCCAAAGCAATGCTCTTAATTGTTTTGCTCTGTACACCACCGCCATCAACGACCATGGTTCCAGCCACTGCCGAAGATAGAACTTGGGTGGTAGAAACAGGCATTCCCGTATAACTTGCAACACCGATTGAAACCGCGGCGGTAACCTGTGCGGACACACCTTGTGCATAGGTCATGCCTTTCTTACCGATTTTTTCACCAATCGTCACAGCAACACGTTTCCAGCCAAACATTGTTCCGATAGACAGCGCTAACGCAACGGAAATGATGATCCACAATGGTGCATATTCAACGGTATACAATAGGTCATTGCTTAGCTTTTTCAGTAAACTAGCATCTTGTGAGCTGGTTTCTGGCAGCTTAGCAACGGCATTCGCTGTATCTGAGATACACATGAGTAAACGGCGCATATGGTTGCGCTGCTCTGGTGTTAACTCATCGTAGCTTTGAATACCATTCAGCAATTGTTGTGCTTGATTTAGAACGATAGGTGTACGTGAGCTATCGCAATGGAACTCTTCACCAATCTCATCAGTACCCGTAACCGTCGGCGTATTTTCAATCGCATGGTTTAAGGCTGGTTTATGTGTCTCATAGTATTGTTGTAAATGTACAACGGCATCATGAGTTCTTGCGATCTCATAACCACTTGAGTTCATATTGACGACAAAGCCCGCGGGTGCAACACCAATCAATACCAGCATGATAAGACCGATGCCTTTTTGCCCATCGTTTGCACCATGAGAGAAACTCACGCCAACTGCTGATAGGATCAATGCAGTACGCGTCCAAAATGGTGGCTTGCGCTTACCATCTTTTTTCTCACGTTCTGCTGGTGTTAAGTGAATACGGCGACGCTTTTTGGTTCCACTCCAATAACGGCGCAAAACAAAAATCATCAATCCAGCGATCACAAAACCAATAGCAGGAGAAAGGATAAGGGACATGAAAATACTGATCATTTTAGGTATATTCAACGCATCTACGATGGATGAATCAGTCACGATTGCGTTGGTTAAACCAACACCAATGATCGCCCCAATCAATGTATGAGAACTTGATGCGGGGATACCAAAATACCAGGTTCCAAGGTTCCAGATAATTGCAGCCAGTAGCAATGAAAAGACCATTGCGAGGCCGTGAGCTGAGCTCACATTAAGCAAAAGGTCTGTCGGCAGCAAGTGAACAATCGCATACGCAACGCTCAAACCTCCGAGCAGAACACCAAAAAAGTTAAACACACCCGCCATAACAACCGCAAATTGCGCTCGCATTGCACGGGTATAGATAACCGTTGCTACCGCATTCGCGGTATCATGGAAGCCATTTATTGCCTCATAGAACAGCACAAATAACAGTGCCAGTACTAACAATAGGCCTGTGTAAAATTCCAAACCTGTAAAAAGATGTAGCATAGACGTTAAGCCATTTTATGTTGGTCATGAACGCGGCGCATTATCAGTGACAAACGCTAGCGGTGGAAGCAAAATCTAACCTTTTTTTGATTTCGCTACTGTGAAAAAAAGTACAACATGGTCATTACCCTATATTTATCAGTATATTACACAATTTGTTTTTATTCTGATTTTTTTAAACTTTTTCGTTAGAATTTCACCCAAATTAGAGTGAATTCATCTTTTTTAGCGAATATCTAACAACCTACTGATTTTTTAGATGCGCCATAAATCGATTTTTAGCGCAAGCTAAAGGCTTAATCATAAGCAACAAAGTAAGCCCAAAAGTTCAGCAGAACCTAATTATAATATGTATTCAAGACTTTTCATTAGTTGTTGTATAACGAGCCACATGATAACCATTGAAATATAATTTGATACAATCACTTACTGAATAAACGTGTTTAACATCAACTAGATAGAGAATTTTGTATTGTGAAAAATTATGACGTCATTATCCTTGGTGCAGGTGCTGCGGGACTGTTTTGTGCATCATTAGCAGGAAAACGAGGGCTAAATACACTTGTATTGGATAACGGAAAGAAACTCGGTAGAAAAATTCTCATGTCAGGTGGCGGGCGTTGTAACTTTACCAATATTTATGCCGATCACAGCAATTACCTATCCGCAAATCCTCACTTTTGTAAGTCAGCACTTGCTCGCTATACACAGTGGGATTTTATTGCGTTAGTTAATAAATACAATATTCCCTATCACGAAAAAACACTCGGTCAGTTATTTTGTGACAATAGCGCACAAGATATTGTCGACATGTTAGAAGCTGAGTGCCGTTCACCCAATATCACCGTAAAATTACGCAGCGAAGTAACCCATGTTGAGAAAACCGATGATGGTTTTATTGTTACTGCAAACGGAAATGAAGTAAGTACACACTCACTTGTTGTGGCTACAGGGGGGCTGTCGATGCCAGGCCTTGGAGCAACACCATTTGGCTATCGACTCGCAGAGCAATTCGGTCACCCTATTTTACCGACTCGTGCTGCCCTCGTTCCTTTTACGCTACATAAGCCGCTATTAGAAGCCTTACAAGTTCTCTCTGGGGTGTCAGTCGCCGCCACCGTGACCGCCGCTAACGGTACTCTGTTTAAAGAAAATATTCTATTCACCCATCGTGGACTATCTGGTCCTGCTATTTTACAGATTTCAAGCTATTGGAACCCAGGTGAATATGTAAGTATTAACTTACTTCCTGAGCACGATCTCATCGACTATTTGAGTGAAGAGAAACAGAATCACCCAAACCAATCACTCAAAACAACGCTCAGTAAGCTATTACCTAAGCGATTAATTGAAGTCTTACAGGCTCAGGGGCAAATCCCTGATTGCGCACTGAAACAACTTAATCATCCACAAATCGAAGCATTGCATCATAATTTGCATCAATGGCAAGTCCAACCCAATGGTACCGAAGGTTATCGAACCGCAGAGGTGACTTTAGGTGGGGTGGATACACGGGAACTCTCATCGAAAACCATGGAATCCCTCAAAATAAAAGGGTTGTATTTTATTGGCGAAGTGGTCGATGTTACAGGTTGGCTCGGTGGCTACAATTTCCAATGGGCATGGAGCTCCGCGTCTGCTTGCGCTGAAAGCCTCCCCTTTAACGCAAAATAAACGAAATAGTAGACGCCCTACGATAAATTGTAGGGCGTTTCCCCATAATTCGACAAAGGCGATTTACGCTTTGCAGACGCATAATACCCTTACTCTTAGTGTGTCTCGTTCAAAAATCTCGTTTTAACAAAAAAAATTTAATCCATTGAAAAATAATGGATATTTTTAATTTTTATAGAAATCATATAATTGCAGATTTTATTATAATTTATCTGATTTTGATTAAAAAAAACGCTTTACAAACGATAGTGATAACTATTATCATCAAATCACTTCCTCGACATAGCTTATACAGCAACTGTCTTGGCAGTACGACATTGCTCACATTGCTTCCAGTGTTTAGTTTAGCCAGCTTAGTGCTGGCTATTTTTTTATCTATTCATCTCATTCAAATTTTTTGGATCCTAAGGTCAAACCTGTCTACTTCTCTCTTTTGCCAAGTTAGCTAAACTGTCAGCAATACATTTAGCGCACCTCAGCACAAATAGGGGCGCTTTTAAGGAGATGACACAATGATCTATGTACGTAAAGCGAATGAACGCGGCCATGCTAATCATGGTTGGCTAGACAGCTGGCATACCTTTTCGTTTGCTAACTATTATGATGAACAGTTTATGGGTTTCTCCGCGCTCCGTGTCATCAACGAAGATTTTATCGATGCTGGTCAAGGTTTTGGCACTCATCCCCATAAAGACATGGAGATCTTAACTTATGTTCTTGAAGGTACGGTGGAACATAAAGACAGCATGGGTAACATGGAGCAGATCCCAGCGGGTGAATTTCAAATCATGAGCGCCGGTACAGGCATACGTCATTCAGAGTACAATCCAGATGATAAAAATCGTCTTCACTTGTACCAAATTTGGATTTTACCTGAAAAGGCGGGTATCGAGCCTCGTTATGAGCAAAAACGCTTTGATTCTGCGGATGGCAAGCAATTAGTCCTCTCGCCAGATGCAAGAGAAGGTTCGTTAAAAGTCTATCAAGACATGACATTATGGCGTTGGGCATTACCCCAAGACGAGACACACACCTATACGCTTGCAGATAAGCGAGTTGTTTGGATCCAAGTGGTCAAAGGCACTGTTGAGGTGAATGGCCAAACCGCAACAACCAGCGATGGTTTAGCCATTTGGCAAGAAAACCAACTGACGATTAAGGCAAGTGAAGATAGCGAAATCTTACTGTTCGATTTACCTGCCGCTGAATAATGTTTCAATGTCAAAAAGGCCCTCAATTGAGGGCCTTATCTTTTAAAACTCAACACGTTATTACAGTTTAGGACCTGCTTTAACCAGAGCCTCACCCGCTGGGGTATCTGTATACTTATCGAAGTTTTTCACGAAACGGTCAGCTAAATCTTTCGCTTTCTCATCCCATTGTGCTTTGTCAGCGTAAGTATTACGTGGGTCAAGAATGTTGGTATCTACGCCCGGTAATGCTGTTGGCACTTCCAGATCAAAGATAGGCAGTTTAATGGTATCTGCTTTCTCGATATCACCGCTTAAGATAGCGTCAATGATGGCACGAGTATCTTTAATAGAGATACGCTTGCCCGTACCATTCCAGCCTGTATTCACTAAGTAGGCTTTCGCACCCGCAGCTTCCATACGTTTAACTAATACTTCTGCATATTGTGTTGGGTGCAAGGACAGGAATGCTGCACCAAAACAGGCAGAGAACGTTGGTGTAGGCTCTGTTACGCCACGTTCAGTACCGGCTAATTTCGCAGTGAAGCCAGATAGGAAGTGGTACTGAGTTTGTTCTGGCGTCAAACGTGAAACAGGAGGTAATACCCCAAATGCATCCGCCGTTAAGAAGATAACTTTAGTGGCGTGACCCGCTTTAGAGATAGGTTTAACAATATTTTCGATGTGGTAAATAGGGTAAGAAACACGGGTGTTTTCTGTTTTTGAACCATCATCAAAGTCAACACTGCCATCGGCCAGCACTGTGACGTTTTCTAATAATGCATCACGCTTGATAGCACCGTAGATGTCCGGCTCAGCTTCTTTAGATAGGTGGATAGTTTTCGCATAGCAACCCCCTTCAAAGTTGAACACGCCATCATCATCCCAACCATGCTCATCATCACCAATCAACTTACGTTTTGGATCTGTAGACAGCGTCGTTTTACCTGTACCAGACAGACCGAAGAAGATCGCCACATCGCCCTCTTCACCAACGTTAGCAGAGCAGTGCATGGACGCAATGCCTTTCAGTGGAAGCAGGTAGTTCATCATTGAGAACATACCTTTCTTCATTTCACCGCCGTACCAAGAGCCACCAATTAGCTGCATACGTTCAGTTAAGTTGAAAGCAACAAAGTTTTCTGAATTCAGACCTTGTTCTTTCCAATTTGGGTTAGTGCATTTTGCACCATTCATCACAATAAAGTCTGGTTCAAAACCAACCAGTTCAGCGTCAGTTGGACGAATGAACATATTTTTTACGAAATGCGCTTGCCAAGCCACTTCCGTGATAAAACGTACTTTTAAGCGAGTGTCTGCGTTCGCACCACAGAATGCATCAACAACAAACAGGCGCTTACCTGACAGTTGTTCAGTGACCAAATGCTTTAAATGACTCCAAACTTCTTGGGTCATTGGTTTGTTATCGTTTTTACCTTTACCTTGGTCTGCCCACCAAACGGTATCACGGGTCACATCATCACGTACAATATACTTATCCTTTGGAGAACGACCTGTAAAAATACCGGTATCAACAGCGACAGCACCTAGTGTGGTCACCGTTCCACGCTCATAGCCTTCTAATCCAGGTTTAGTTTCTTCCTTGAACAACAGCTCATAACTCGGGTTGTAAACAACGTCAGCTACATCGTGAATGCCGTACTGTTCGAGTTCCTTAGGGGTAATACTTTTAGCGCTCATTATTATTGCTCCTGGTAATCATAACTAATCTACAGATGATCATAATTCTTTACGACTAATTAACAGCGATAGCTATCAAAGAATTGAAAATGTATAATTTTTTTTAATTCATTATGAGACTTAGAGCACGTAATAAGCCTTTAAAATTATAAAAAAAGGGTGCAAAATTGCACCCTCGTCACATAATTAGGTTGCTAAATCGTATCAGTGAAGTTGCTGATTTTGCACATTTTTTAACCCTTGAATATCGGATTCAATAAATACGTAGTGTGAGCCACAATATTCACACTCCATATCAATTTTTCCATCTTTTTGCAATATATCGATAACATCTTCTTCAGGTAACGTCATTAAGGTACTTTCACAACGCTCGCGTGAGCAAGTACAGCGAAACTCGACCGATTGCGGGTCATACAAAGTCACATCTTCTTCATGATAAAGGCGGTGTAGCACTTCTTTGACATCCAGTGCGCTCAGCTCTTCACCTTTAATCGTTGCCGTGAGTTGCACTAAGTGATCGAAAATATCATGGCTATCTTCATCGGCAGCCGGTAAAACTTGCAGTAACATACCACCAGCAATGGCCTTACCCTCTGACTCACCTACGCGGATAAATAAACGAGTAGGTAACTGCTCTGACTGCATGAAATAAGCATCAATACACTCTTCCAGCGTTTCACCTTCAATCGCAACAATCCCCTGATAACGTTCACCTTGATTTGGCGTGATCGTAATGACCATATAACCATTACCAATCATCTGCTTTAAGGTGCTTCCTGCCACAACAGGACCATTGATACGAGCAACGCCACGCATTTGTTGTAAGTTATTGCCATTAATCACCGCCAAGTTCACAGGGCCATCGCCTTGAATTTGAACAGTAATATCACCATCAAACTTTAAGGTTGCAGTCAGCAGACTCGTTGCAACAAGCAATTCACCTAATAATCCTTTAACGGCATCAGGGTAATCATGATTATTCAGGATTTGCTGAAATGTCTCGTCAACATTGATCATTTCCCCACGTACAGCATGTTGTTCAAACAGGAAACGGTGGAGTAGGTCTTGTTTAGCCATAATTTCTCTCTATTACTGATAAGGGGTTTTTGCCTAGAGGACTAAGCGACAACCTCTCTTGATTAAAACACGTTTAAATCGAATAAAATTGACCCTTCCGCGTCAACCGCCCTTAGGATGAACCGTGGGAGTTCGATTGTTTAAATTTTAGTAAGGTACGACGTTCTTTTTTATCTGGGCGTCGTTCAGGATGAGGCATCGTTAACGCATTCATCTTTCGTGCTTGCTGGACTTTTTCGCGCTGTTCGAGACTTTCTTGCGTTTCACGATAAAGCAATTGCGCCTCCGGTGCTCCTCGGCGCTGGCTACTTATCTCTAAAACCTCAATCGTTCGTTCATCATTCCCTTGCCTTAGCCTGATCAAGGCGTTTAGTTCGACTATTTTGCCCGGCTTCGTTCTTTGCCCATTATAGTGAACTTTTCCACCATCAATCATATCGCGAGCGATAGAACGTGTTTTATAAAAACGCGCTGCCCATAACCATTTATCAAGGCGAACCTGTTCTGTTGGTGGTTGTTTCATGATGTTATCCTCAATGCCAATCTTTAAAATGAGGCCTCCATCATTTAGACGTTATCTTTGATGGGAGAGATTGTCTGCCTCAAAGCACTTATCATAATACTGTTGAATATTACGTAAGCGCTTTTTGTTATTCATGATACGGATTATCACTAAAGTGCCGTTTAGTATCACACAAGCAGCGAGAAAAAGCGCAAATAAGGAGCTACTGACATACCGAGACAATACTTGTTCATCAGGTTTACTATGAAGCGTGATATGCAATGTCCCATTCGCATCGGTCGATAAATTGGTGATGATACCTTCAATATCGAATGGCGTATTAATAAGCAAGCCTGCTATTCGTTTCAGTTCCATCCAACGTTGCAGAGGAGTCATATCATTAAACGTGCTTCCCACGATAAAATCGACTAATGCCTTATTTTCATCGCTAATTAACAGCACACCACCAGGTGGGGGGCTATTAAGTTTTGCGGCCTCTTTTTCCACTTCGCCTTTGATAAACTCATATGTGGTGACTTCAACAAGGTTTTCCAAGGCCTCGGCGCTTCCTGCGCGTAATAAAACATGCGCACCGCTTAATTTACCGGTGGACGCTTTGACCACTAACGTTCCCCAATCATCTGTGCTGCCTAGGTTTATGAGGGCGTTTTTCAGTTTGGAGCACGCATTCTCTTCGTAACATAATTCATTCGTTCTCAATATTATTTCAGAAAAATCAAAAATAATATTCATCCCTGATTTCATAATGTCACGTTGTAATCGGGGGTTAACGCCAACACTGTTTTTATCAGGATGCAATTGGCTTTGCACCGTATTTAACAATCGAATGGCCCGCTCTACAATTTCTGATTCTGGATCCGGCGCTAAATTCATATTGTTCCAATAAACACCTGAACAATCAAAAGGCGCAAACTGGGCATGATTCGAGTCAGATAAATTGGGGGGGCGATAGCACATTCCAACCCCTTTCGCGACAAGACTATCACCAATCTTCAACTTGCGGGTTTCCAATTCAGCCACACTGGTGACTTTCACTTTCTCCGAGCCTTCAAGCCATGCAACGCCAAGTTTTACGGGTAAGCACATGGATTGATAGGAAAACATCAAAATTAGAACCAATAGCCCCGTTGCGAGTACCAGTAGATTTTTTTTATATCGACGATAGGGGTAATAGCGTTCCTCTTCATGCAATGACAGGTATTGTCCATGCCGTAGAACTTGCCCTGAGGCATACATATCGATATTTGTCGCTTTATCCAATTCATGATGGATATACGGCTCCCAATGGGGTGGATAATAAAGATCTGTACCACCAATAGATACCGTTGATGATTGTCTTTTATCTAATTCACCATACAGTTCCCATCGCTTCGGTTGCCCAAAAACACATTGAACATCTTGAAATTTTTTAGGAAAAACACGAAACCGAAATAGCGCCAGCAACCCAATAACAAAGCAGAGAAAAGCGCCTACAAATCCCCACGACTGCACAACAGGAATTGCCACTAACGCTAAATACCCAAGTAAGAAACTGAGGCAGATCAAAATAGCGCCAAACCAACCTGAAGAATGATTTAGCTGATGTTCTTCTAGTGTCTCCTTGCGTACACGCAATAGCTGGACATTAGGCTCCCCTCTTTCATGAATAGCCGCCTCTGGCGTCGTGACTTCAGTCGCTTCTTCTGAAGACCATTCATAATTAAAATCTTTTAGCGAAAAGCCATTTAGCGAAATAATTAATGGCAAATGGTTAGTTTCCACTAACTCCATGACATTTTTTTGCTGTAAATAAGGCTCAAGCTGCTCGGGAAGTTTAACCTCAATGGTATCAATAAAATAACGCCAGCCATTCGTCTGTTCTTGCCGTAAATTAAAGCGAGTCACCGAATTACAGACGGTGGCAATCACGGCATTTTTCTTCAATTGCCACGGATTTTGCTCAGAGCCTTGGGGAGAAAAAAGATTGGTGCGTAAGTACTGTGAGATAATCTGATAATCAGAGTCGATCATCTTGCGAAAAGAGGGTTCAGCCTGAGAAGGGATCTGATAGACGCCAGAATTCCGCCCCCGCCTGAAATACAGAAAGGAAGCCATTATAGTTAGGCTAATTATTACAATAGCCGTTATAATGACGTAATTAAGCATTTTTTCCCCAATGAAATAATATCAAGAAAAGCATAGCAATCACTACGCTGCCGCTATATAAGCCAATTCCTATTCTCTTTTTAATTTTTATGTTAATTTACAATATGTTGTAATTAAAAATTTTTATTTATTAATCTGTGCTATTTTTATACGCTGATATATACATAAAATAATTCAATCTGTATGTTGGCACACGCCCAACTCACACTATTTGATATAGGAACTTAGGTGACTTGAACCTTTGAGCACTGTACTCTATTTACCACACCAGTCCTATAACTTGAAGCGTGTTGGCTATACTAACAGCATTTTATCAACCCGATAATCTCTATTAATTTTTTTTGATATAAGCCATAGTTAATAACCGTGTAAAAGCGATGTTTCATCAATCGCCTATTTTTTTATTCATTCACCCTATTCGAGAACCATTATGACAGAGCTTAAAAAGCCAAAAATTTTGAATATTCAGGATGTTGCTCATTCCAAATTATTCAGCATCCAATCTGTTGACCTCGAGTTTAGCAACGGTGAAAAACGTATCTATGAAAGAATGCGCCCTGGAAAACGTGAAGCTGTTCTCATCGTTCCTCTCATAAATGACAGCTTAATCTTAATCCGAGAGTATGCCGTCGGTATTGAAGATTACGAGCTAGGGTTCCCTAAAGGCGCTATCGATCCGGGCGAAACACCAATTGAAGCTGCACAACGCGAGCTAAAAGAAGAAATTGGTTTCGGTGCAAACCAGATCACACAAGTTGCCAAGCTCACCATGTCACCATCTTACTTTTCGAGTAAGATGAATATACTTATCGCGAGTGACCTGTATAACGAAAAGCTGGAAGGTGATGAACCAGAACCTTTACAACAAGTTAGATGGCCAATTGCCCGCATGATGGAGTTGCTTGAGCATCCGGACTTCAATGAAGCCCGTAATATCAGCGCACTATTTTACCTTGAACGCTTCTTAAAAAATCGTAGCTAGCGTCACATCGAACTTTAAATAATCGCTTAAAAATAAATAGGAAAATCAATATAACGATTTTCCTATTTAACGATCATTTTATAACCACCTCTTCACCGATTACAAGGTGAAGCAGCACATTAGAACAACTCTTGGCTTTCACCACTCTCTTCAATAATGGTGGTACCGACTTCCTGAATGGCATGCTCTTTCGGCTCAGTTCCCTCAATAAAGTACTCTTTACGTGAACTACCTAGCTTACCTGTGCGGCTATCGATAGACACCGCAATAATCCCTTTCGGTGGTTTCATCATCGTAACAGGAACGCCTTCTAAGATAGATTTCATGAAATCATCCCATATTGGCTGAGCGCTCTTCGCACCAGCCTCACCGCCACTGATAGCTGTACGGCCTAAAGTACGTTTGTTATCGTCAAAACCAATCCAAGCTGACGCAACAACATCGGGGCCATAACCAGAGAACCACGCATCTTTCGAGCTGTTTGTCGTTCCTGTTTTGCCACCAATATCACGACGCCCACCTAAATCTCTTGCTGCGCGCCAACCCGTACCTAACCAACCGGGTTCCCCGTAAATGTTGGTCATCATCGCATCCCTAATTAAGAAAGCTAACGGCGTACTAATCACATGAGGTGCATACTGATTTTCAGTCGTGGCCTCTTCAGGGCTCGCTGCTGGTACATCCATTGTTGGCTCTTGTGCAGCAAGTTTATCATCCGATTGAGTGACTTCTTCAGTAGACTCATCATCAATACCTTTAAGTGCTATCGTCCGCTCAGTATTGCCATACACAACTGGAATATCCGTACAATCAGGGCAGGCTATTCTTGGTTTCGCTTCAAAAAGTACCTCACCCTCTGCATTCTCAATTTTTTGAATATAGTAAGGATCAATCAGATAGCCACCATTCACCATCACCGCATAGCCTCGCACCATCTGCATTGGCGTAAATGAAGGTGCACCTAGCGCTAAGGCTTCAGTTCGATTGATATTCTCGGCAGGGAAGCCAAAGCGTGTCAGATAATCGGCCGCATAGTCAACGCCCATAGCTCTCATGGCGCGCACCATCACTACGTTCTTCGACTCACCTAACCCTTGTCTTAAGCGAATAGGGCCTGCATAACGCGGCGGTGAATTTTTAGGTCGCCAGTCTGACCCTGCCCCTGCATCCCAACGGCTGATAGGCACATCATTTAACAGTGAGGCCAGCGTTAAACCTTTATCCATTGCAGCTGTATATAAGAAAGGCTTTATATTTGAACCAACTTGGCGCAATGACTGAGTAACACGGTTAAATTCACTCATGTTAAAGTCAAAGCCTCCCACCAATGCAATGATGGCACCGTTATTTGGATTTAGCGCAACAAAAGCCCCATTTACCTCAGGAACTTGCCCCAACCACCAAATATCCTTCACCTTACGGATCCAAATTTGCTCACCCGCGTTGATCACAGAGTTAACTTTGCTGGGTGTTCCGCCTTGCTGAGTATCTGAAATAAACTTACGAGCCCAACGCACTCCTGCCAGCGTGATGGTTTCTGTTGACCCGTCCGCCAATTGTACCGTGGCTTCACTGGCCGTAGAGGAAAGCACAACAGCCGGTAATAGTGGGCCATAAACAGGGGATTTTTTAAGTTTTTCGATGATTTGTTCTGTCGACCAAGCTGGCTCTCCTGCTGTCCACAACACTTCAGCGGGCCCGCGATAACCATGACGAACATCATAATCAATTAAATTATTTCGTACCGCATCAGTGGCTGCGAGTTGGTCTTTACGTATAACCGTTGTGTAGACCTTGTAACCGTCAGTATACGCATCTTCACCATGTTGCTCATACAATGTCTGACGCGCCATTTCAGCGAGGTAAGGCGCTGAGAAATCGATTTTGGGTGCGTGATAAGATGCCTCAATTGGCTCACTTTTTGCCTGTTCATATTCTGCTTGGGTGATGTATTTCTCTTCTAACATACGCCCCAGAACGACGTTACGACGGCTGATCGCTTTTTCATAAGAGAATAAAGGATTTGAAGTTGAAGGCGCCTTTGGTAAACCCGCAATCATCGCGATTTCACTCAACGTCAACTCATTGACTGTTTTACCAAAATACACATAGGCTGCTGCGCCCACGCCATAAGCACGGTTACCAAGGTAAATTTTATTGAGATACAGCTCCATGATCTCATCCTTGGTAAATAACTGCTCGATTCTTACGGCCAGAAACGCTTCTTTTACCTTACGCATCAACGTTTTTTCTGGGCTTAAGTAAAAATTTCTAGCTAATTGCTGAGTGATGGTACTCGCCCCTTGAGAAGCATGACCCGATGATGCCATCACCGTAACCGCTCGGAAAATACCGACAGGGTCGATACCATGGTGTTCATAAAAACGGCTATCTTCCGTTGCAATAAAGGCATTGACCATGAGGGGAGGAATATCAGCTAATGGCAACGGAATACGGCGCTTCTCACCATATTGTGCAATTAATTCACCATCAGCACTGAAGACTTGCATCGGCGTTTGTAAGCGGATGTCTTTCATTGTTGCGACGTCAGGTAACTCATCTTCGACATATTTGTACATGCCAAAAATCGAAGCGGTTCCCAAAAAAATGCAACAAATAACAATAATAAAAAAATATTTTACGAACTTCACCGGATAATTCCCATACTCAACAGACAGGAGGGTTTAGATATAGCTGGCGCGTAGTATAAAGCTTATACAGCTCAATAGAAATCGTAATTTATTTGTTGATGATAAGGAAATTATCTATGTATTCACAAAAATGGAACATCGGCATCGACCTTTTTCAAACAACGATCCGGCTTGTTGCCGCAAAGCAAACCCGCAAACGCTGGTACTTATGTGAATGTTGGCAACAAAATATCCCGAACGAAATCAGCGGCCAATCTGAAAATGACAAACGTGATATCCTACAAGAAATTTTAATACAATGGCGTCGGAAATTACCTAAAAATTGTCATGTCTCAATCGCTTTTTCCTCCTTACGGACACTCAAACAGCAAGTTCCCCTACCTGCGCAAGTCACATTAAAGCAACCTGAGTTAGGTTGGTATCTACAAACCCGTGCTGAAAAACTTTTTCCGCTTAATTCAGAAGAGTTAGTTATCGACTATCGAGTGATTAACAACTGTGCTTATTTAAATGGTGTTCGTAAGTCTGAAATCATTTTTTGGCAAAACTTGTTGCATGAAAGTGGTTTCTTACTGGCCGCTATCGATGTTGCGCCTTGTGTTTTACGTTATATTGCGCGACATGCTGGGATACCGGATGAAAGCTGGCTATTACATTATCGGCAAGGGGAGTGGCTATGGTCAGGCCCTGTCAGTCAACCCGCGAGTTATAACCAAATTCAAGAGAATGAGCGTTCAACGCTCTCACAAATGATTTCTCAACTCCAAGAAGAAAATACCGCGCTGAAGCTTCCTTTCTATTATATCGGTGATCACCACCAAGCTCAGACAATACAATCATGGAACTTATTACAGGCTTTCCATCATCATACCGCTAAAATCCCTCACCAGCTGGGGGAGTTTGTTATCGCAGCAGGGTTAGCACTACGCCATAAGGATAATGAACATGTATCAAGTTAATTTTTTACCTTGGCGACAACAAAAAATGGCAGCTAAAAAACGCTATTGTGTAGTGTTATGCCTCTTTCAAAGTTTTTTCGTCATCGTGTGCATGATTTATTTTTCAGCGCAACAGCAGTTGGAACTGCGACAACGACAAATCACTAAGACACAACTTACCCAGCAGGTCACACACAATCAGCACCATATTCAACTGGTTACAGAAAAACACATACAGCTCACCAAGTGGCAACGCTATCAAGAGAGCTTAGCTCGACAAGCACAACGTAACTCATTAAGGCTAAGTATCTTGCATAAACTGCCAGAACTTACGCCACCCAAAAGCTGGTTAGCGTATTTTTCACTCACAGACAAACATTTCGAGATAGCGGCAAGGAGTTATGATCCTCATGATATTCACCAGTTAATCACGCGATTAGAAAACAGCCCATTACTACAAAAAATACAGCTCATAAAAATGGAGAGGTCAGAAAAAATTAATTACCTACATTTGAGCGCGAACTATTTGGAAGGTACAGATGAATGAGAGCACTTCAGCATTTTGGTATCGCCCGTTTTGGCAACAATCCATCCCTTTTTGGGCGGTAATGAGCCTAATCTTGCTGGCCTATTTTCAGTTTTATTGGCAAGAAATCGAATATCAACTGACCGAACTGAAAAATGAAACTCAGCACCTTGCCGTTCAGTCACAACAAAAGGAAAAAATACGGCGACAGCTTCCATCGCTACAACAACTTGACCAACAACTTATCGAACTAGAACAGAAATTTGCATTAGCGAAGCAAGATTCAGCACAATTTATCACCTATTTGCAGCAAATTGTCACTCACACCAATGTCGCACTTAAACGCTTACACCCATCAACAAATAGGGAGAATAATGAACAACGCTATTTCATTGAAGTTCAAGGTAATTACCCTGAAATCTATCATTTTATTGATAATCTTATATCAACGTTATCCCACCAAACAGGGGGAGTTTCTGAGGTAAACTTTCAGTCTAAAAACGGGCAATTAACCGCAATATTAACTATTACATTTATCAAGGATGATATTATTAATGAATAATAAATTGCTTTTTGTGGTCACCATTCTTTTGATTTCATTGAAGGTTACAGCACAAGAGATGCGCGACCCCTTTATCCCTCTCTTAAAAGAAGCGAATGGCAATGAAACGGTATTAATCTCAGCAAAAAGTACACCGCAAAAAATTGTGGCACCACTTGTCGAAAAAATTTTTACGTTAACCTCGGTCAGTGCAGATACAGCCCTGCAACAGTTACAGCAGACGCACACCGCTTTATTATCAAATGAAGGCTTCGCAACCAGCCATTCTATTACCAATAGCTTAGTGATCAAAGACACGGCAATACGCCTAAAATTGATTGAAGACTGGCTAAAGCAATTAGATGTCCCTAAGCAACAAGTTCAAATCACGGCACATATCATCAGCAGTAGTCGAACAGCTCTGCAAGAACTCGGTTTAGAGTGGGGAATGCTGTCAGGAAGCCCTAATAATAAACGCTATCAACGTTATAACCGATATGATTCAACTCAGGGACAATTCAACTTTAACCTACTGCGACTGGGTGAAGGTTTGTTAGAGCTAAAGCTGAACGCATTGGAAAAAGAAAATTTACTTTCTATTATTGCGAGTCCTCGTTTGATGGCATCACATAAGCATCCAGCGAGTATTCAGCAAGGCACAGAGATCCCCTATGTGACCAGTACTGAAAAGACAACTAACGTACAATTCAAAGATGCCGTTTTGGGAATGGAGGTCACCCCCACCCTTTCACGCGGTGATCAGGTTGAATTATTACTGAAAATTAGTCATAACTCGCCAGATACCGCCCTTACAACAAGTGAAAGCAACTATTTAGCGATCAACAAACAAGAAATCGCTACATCCGTCACGATCCGCAATAATGAAACACTCATACTTGGTGGGATTTTCCAACAGAAGCAAGAGAAAACAGAAACAGGTTTCCCTTTTTTATCAGACATCCCTCTTCTAGGAAAATTATTTACTAGTACGGGTAAACATATTGACCGTAGAATTCTTGTGGTTTTTATCACGCCAAAGCTTATCAGTATCTAGATAAAAAAATAACATTGATACTTCAAGTAGTTGAACAAATATAAAGGAAATGTCAGTCGAGAAAATTATTTTTTATGCCATAAACCTGCCGGATAAATTTGACGCTGACGCCGTTTTAGCATACAAGGTTATCCATTGAGTGTTCTAACTATCCGTAGATTAAAGAACAAGCTATCAGCCGCTGATAAAATAGCCGCAATCAATTTGCTCTATAAATTAACAGGTCCGCTGTTTCTTTTATGCGGCGGTAATGCTGTTAAAACTCATTTTGAACAATACGTTAGGCAAAATAAACGGCGTAGCAAAAGAAACCAGTAACACAAGTGTGGCACTTTGTTCGCTCAGTGCCACATTTATATAGTTGCAATTCAGGTTGATGTATTGAGATAATTTTCTTATCTGATCTCACTTATCATTCATGAGGTTTCAGTTTAGGTCCCGTCGCTAATTCGATTGGCGGGGCGGGTTATCATTAACGAATAATCGTAGTAATACCAAAAAACATGGCAGAGAAACGCAATATCTTTCTGGTTGGACCGATGGGTGCCGGCAAAAGTACTATTGGTCGTCAATTGGCTCAACAGCTTAATATGGAGTTTTTTGACTCTGATCACGAGATTGAAAAACGTACAGGCGCAGATGTAAGCTGGGTCTTTGACCTAGAAGGCGAGGAAGGCTTCCGCGATCGCGAAGAAAAAATCATCAATGAGCTTACCGAAAAACAAGGCATCGTGCTCGCAACAGGTGGCGGTTCAGTAAAATCGAAAGAAACTCGCAATCGCCTATCCGCTCGTGGTGTTGTTGTGTATCTCGAAACCACTATCGAGAAGCAGTTGTCTCGAACTCAACGTGATAAAAAACGTCCACTATTACAGGTAGACGAACCTGCACGTGAGGTTCTCGAAAAACTGGCATCTGAACGCAACCCAATGTATGAAGAGATCGCTGATATCACTATTCATACTGATGAGCAAAGTGCCAAAGTTGTGGCGAGCCAAATCATCGAGCTGTTAGAAAAAAACTAACTTAACACCCGTAATGGCTACAAGGTAAAGCAAGATGGAAAAAATCACTGTTACGTTGGATGAACGTAGTTATCCAATCACTATTGCCCCTGGTCTTTACAACCAACCAGATGCTTTTTGGCCTCTTAAAGCAGGTCAACGAGCCATGGTCGTGACCAACGAAACACTTGCGCCCATCTATCTCGATAAAGTCACGCAAGCCCTTAAAGCAATAGGAGTAACAGTCGATTCCATCGTTCTACCTGATGGTGAACAATACAAATCGTTGTTCATTATGAACGATGTATTCACTGCATTACTTGAAAAACACCATAATCGCGATACCACCCTCATTGCTCTTGGTGGGGGAGTTATCGGTGACCTAACAGGTTTCGCTGCGGCAAGCTATCAGCGTGGTGTACGCTTTATTCAAGTCCCCACGACGTTACTGTCACAAGTTGACTCTTCCGTTGGTGGTAAGACTGCGGTTAACCATCCATTAGGTAAAAATATGATCGGGGCATTTTATCAACCCGCCTCTGTCATCATTGACCTTGATTGTTTAAAAACGCTACCAAAGAGAGAGTTTGCCTCTGGTCTCGCCGAGGTCATCAAATATGGCATCATTCTTGATGGTGAGTTTTTTAGCTGGTTAGAAGAAAATATCGATGCCTTGATGGCATTAGATAACCAAACAATGGCTTACTGCATTCGTCGTTGTTGTGAATTAAAAGCGCAAGTGGTCGCTGCTGATGAAAAAGAAACCAGCGGGTTAAGAGCATTACTTAACCTCGGTCATACTTTTGGCCACGCCATTGAAGCACATATGGGCTATGGTGTCTGGCTGCATGGTGAAGCCGTTGCTGCGGGTATGGTCATGGCAGCGAAAACAGCAGAACGCATAGGAACATTCACAGCGCAACAAACACAGCGCATCATTACGCTGTTAGAACGTGCACAATTACCCGTTACCGGCCCAGAGCAAATGCAACCCGATGACTATTTACCTCACATGCTAAGAGATAAAAAAGTCATGGGCGGAAAATTGCATTTGATCTTACCAACCACCATCGGACATGCAGAAATGCGTTCAGATGTTGAAACACAAGTCGTTCAAGATGCAATATCTTCCTGTTTACCCTAAAACCTGAATCGCCTTTGAGCAATTATCAACCAGAAGCATTTTAAAACCAGCCAGATAACCTGAGGTTTTAAAATGTTTCTGGCAGATATGTCTTAAAGTCGTTAAATTATACGCTATGTCTAAAGTTTCAGGTTACAACATTCACTTAAACACTTAGACTTTTAGACATGTCATGTCCATGTCGTATTTATCGTATGCAAACGATATGGCAAGTATAAAACTATCCTTTGCAACATTGCGGGTATACACTATTTACTCGTTAAGAGGCCGTAATGAAAAGAGAAATTTTATCTCGATCACAAGGCAATTTTTATTCGGGAGGGCAAAATGGACGAATTTAAACCAGATAATCAGCCTCAAGCACAGAATGATCTGCGGCCTGATGCATCCGACCGTCCAACTGGTCGTAGCCGCCCATCACCAGCAGCAAAACCCAAATTAACACTATCACGTCAGCATATCATGATCGGTGTTGGTGTTTTAGTTTTGTTATTACTGATTATCGCCATTAGCTCAGCCTTAAAGGCGCCAACGGAGCATGAAAGACAGCAAGCGACGACGTCCTCATCGAATGAGCGTAACATCGATTTATCAGGTTCCTCGTCGCTCAGTGCTAATCAGGGTCAACAAGGACAAACACAAGAAATTAATGTCCCCTCTGTGAACCCAACCCCAACACAGGGTACTCAGCAGCAACCACAAAATGGTTATGGTGAACGAATTGAGATCCCAGGTGATGTTGCCGATGCTTTGAATCAAGGACAAACACTTAATCAAGGCGCCCAAAATACACCTGCACAGAATATCGCACCACCACCAGTGGTTCAGACGCCACCTGCATCAAAACCACAAACTACGCCGGTGAAACCTGAGAAACCACAGACAAAGCCTGTAGAAACCAAACAACCTGTTCAGACTAAGCAGCCAGCAAAAACCACAACGGCAAATAACGCTCAAAGTGGTAATTTAATGTCTGCTCCAGCAGGTAACTATACATTACAGTTAAGCAGTGCAAGCCGCTCAGATACATTAGAAGCTTTCGCTAAACAACATAAACTCAATAACTATAAAGTTTATAAAACAATCCGTAATGGGCAAACTTGGTATGTTCTGATCCACGGAAACTATCGTTCTGTTAATGAAGCTAAAAGCGCTATTGCGACTTTACCAGCAGAAATTCAAGCGAAAAAACCATGGGTTAGAAATATGAAGCAAGTTCAACAGGATCAAAAATAACAACGTTTTATCGCGGGCGCATTATGCTGTCCTGACAGAGTACCTAATACGACTCTAAACGTTTGTAATAATAAGACGGCATGAAAAAAACACGCGCTTTTTTGAAATGGGCTGGCGGTAAATACCCTCTAGTGGAAGATATTAAAAAACATCTTCCACAGGGTGATTGCTTGATCGAGCCCTTTGTAGGGGCAGGCTCTGTTTTTCTAAACACCAGCTATGACGCTTATGTCCTAGCGGATATCAACAGTGACCTAATTAATCTCTACAATACGGTAAAATACCGGACTGACTCTTTTATCGGGGAAGTTCGTCAGATCTTTACGCCTGAATTTAATACTGCTGAGCAGTACTATCTGAAGCGTGAAGAATTTAACCAATCTACAGACCCTATCAAACGTAGTGTATTATTTTTATATCTGAATCGTCATTGCTACAATGGTCTATGCCGTTACAATTCACGTGGTGAATTTAACGTTCCATTTGGCCGTTATAAAAAGCCTTACTTTCCAGAAGAAGAGCTACTATGGTTTGCCGAAAAGGCTCAAAAAGCCACCTTTGTCACTCAACACTACGAAAGTACACTCTTGTCGGCACCATCAGGTTCCGTGGTTTACTGTGACCCACCGTATGCCCCATTGTCTGAAACAGCAAACTTTACGGCATACCACACCAATGCATTCAGTGCGCAAGAACAACAAAATCTTGCTCGCCTAGCGCATTATTTGTCTTCAGATCGCAAAATTCCGGTTCTGATTTCAAATCATGACACGCCAGCAACCAGAGAGTGGTATCATCAGGCTAAATTACATATAGTCAAAGTGCGTCGAACAATCAGTCGAAACATACTTAATCGTAATAAAGTCAATGAACTATTGGCATTATATAATGAAGAACCCGCACTAAAATTGCCAAAAAAAACGGATAAGACAAGCACCAAACGCCTTTCGTCCGGCGTGGAATGACTCTCGGGTAACATTTAAATAATCGGAGACAATAATGAAAGATTTTCTCATTGCCCCATCTATTTTATCTGCAGATTTTGCCCGTTTAGGCGAAGATACCGCAAAAGTACTGGCAGCTGGTGCAGATATTGTGCACTTTGATGTTATGGATAACCACTATGTTCCTAACCTCACTTTCGGCGCACCGATTTGTAAAGCTCTGCGTGATTACGGTATCACCGCTCCGATTGATGTTCACTTGATGGTTAAACCTGTCGACAGAATTATTCCTGATTTTGCCAAAGCTGGCGCAAACCACATCAGTTTTCATGTGGAAGCCAGTGAGCACGTCGATAGAACACTGCAACTGATTAAAGAGCACGGTTGTACCGCGGGTTTGGTTTTCAACCCAGCAACACCATTGAGCCACCTAGAGTATGTGATGGATAAAGTAGACATGATCCTACTCATGTCGGTAAACCCAGGATTTGGTGGCCAATCTTTTATCCCTCATACACTAACTAAATTGCGCCAAGTCCGTAAAATGATTGATGAAAGCGGTTATGATATTCGCTTGGAAATCGATGGTGGCGTGAAAATTGATAATATTGCCGAAATTGCTGCTGCGGGTGCCGACACCTTTGTTGCAGGCTCTGCAATTTTTGGTCAACCCGATTACAAAGCCGTCATTGATCAAATGCGTAAGGAATTACAAAAGGTATCTCAATGACACAACCGCGTTTAGAAAATATCAAAGCCATCGCGTTTGATTTAGATGGTACTCTCGTTGACAGCGCTGCTGGGCTGTCAGAAGCGTTAGACCGCGCCCTAGAAGAACAAGGCTTTCCACCCGCTGGAAAAGAGCGTGTTTCAATTTGGGTAGGTAACGGCGCTGACATCATGATTGACCGCGCCTTAACCTGGGCGGGAGCAACGATAACTCCCAAGCTCCACAGCGCCACTCGCGAAAGCTTCGATAAATTCTATGCAACTTCTGTCACAACAGGCAGCGAGTTATTTCCTGAAGTCAAAGCAACACTGGAAAAACTCGCTCAGCACGGCTTACCGATGGCTATTGTGACCAATAAACCAACCCCATTTATCGCCCCTTTACTGAAGAAATTAGCCATTGATAGCTATTTTTCTCTGGTTCTTGGCGGTGATGATGTGAAAGAAAAAAAACCACACCCAGCTCCACTGTACCTGACCATGGGCAAGCTGGGTTTACGTAAAGAGGAATTGCTTTTTGTCGGTGATTCCCGTAATGATATTATTGCCGCAAAAAGCGCACAATGCCCTAGCGTTGGCTTAACTTATGGTTATAACTACGGTGAATCCATCGCACTGAGCGAACCTGACTGTGTATTAACACACTTTTCAGATATCCTGCCTACTATCGGTTTATCTGACACAAAATAATTAAAGGATATAACAAGCAATGAGTGAACCCACTGAAAAACAAAAGCAAACCCAAAAACCTATCGTATTCAGCGGCGCGCAGCCTTCCGGTGAATTGACCATCGGTAACTACATGGGTGCGCTACGTCAGTGGGTACAAATGCAAGATGATTACGACTGCATCTATTGTATCGTTGACCAACATGCCATTACAGTACGCCAAGATCCAGACGAGCTCCGTAAAAGAACACTCGATACATTAGCACTCTATCTTGCTTGCGGCATCGACCATCAAAAAAGCACTATTTTTGTCCAATCTCATGTTCCACAACATGCACAACTCAGCTGGGCACTGAACTGCTACACCTATTTCGGCGAATTAAGCCGTATGACTCAGTTTAAAGACAAATCAGCGCGCCATTCAGAGAACATCAACGCGGGTCTGTTTGATTACCCAGTATTAATGGTGGCCGATATCCTGCTATATCAAACCAACAAGGTTCCTGTTGGGATTGACCAAAAACAGCATCTTGAATTGAGCCGCGATGTCGCTCAGCGTTTTAACGCGATTTATGGTGATATCTTCACTGTTCCAGATCCGTTTATTCCAACAGGTGGCGGCGCTCGAGTAATGGCATTGCAAGATCCAACGAAGAAAATGTCTAAGTCGGATGAAAACCGCAATAACCTGATCGCTCTACTCGAAGATCCAAAAGGTGCTGCGAAGAAAATTAAGCGCGCAATGACCGATTCAGAAGAGCCACCTCGTGTTATTTATGATATCGAAAATAAACCTGGGGTCTCAAACCTGCTAGATATTCTGTCAGGCATTACAGGTAAAAGTATTCCTGAACTTGAAGCTGAATTTGCAGGCCAGATGTACGGTCATCTAAAAGGTGCGGTTGCTGAAGCGGTAGCAGGTATGTTGACAACCCTGCAAGAGCGTTACCACCACTTCCGTAATGATGAAGCTTTGCTCAACAAAATTATGGATGAAGGTGCAACCAAAGCAGCAGCACGTGCCCAAGAAACATTGGATAAAGTGTATCAAGCGATTGGTTTTGTAAAACGCCCTCAACTGTAATAAAAATATGCCCTTGCCTTTTCTAAGGTAAGGGCTTTTCATTTAAGCATTCATTCTCCCCTTCACCTTCACCTTCAATTATTTTCAATAACTTCATCGATTTATCACTCTGGTGTCTTGCTGCTTTTCTCAGTCAAATACCTCATTCATGAATATGTGATTACGTTAAGGTGAGTCTATGTTATTCAAAAATAAATCTGCTTTTGTTCAAGGTGGGTCGAGAGGTATCGGTGCTGCTATCGTCAAACAATTTGCTCAAGCGGGTGCCAGTGTCGCTTTTACCTACGCCTCTTCTGCTGATAAAGCTGAAGCTTTAGTGGCCGAGATTGAACACTTTTCAGGTAATGTGTTGGCAATCAAAGCAAATAGTGCTCATGAAAAAGAAATAAAAGCCGCCATCACACAAGCTGCCAGCACTTTTGGTAGCCTTGATATCTTAGTTAACAACGTTGGTATTTTAGAACTCGGCACGTTGGATAGTTTGTCATTAGAAGCGTTCGATCGTTCCTATTATCTCAATGTTCGTAGCCTGTTTATTGCTAGCCAAGCAGCATTAGAAGTGATGAATAATAATGGGCGTATCATTCATATTGGTAGCATTAACGCACAAAGGATGCCCTTTGAAGGCGGTAGTGCTTATGCAATGAGTAAAGCGGCTATCGTAGGACTGACTAAAGGGATGGCGCGTGATGTCGCTAGTCGAGGTATTACTGTGAATAATATCCAGCCAGGTCCTGTCAACACAGACATGAATCCCGAACAAGGGGAGTTTGCAGAGAGTCTAAAACAGATCATGGCGTTAAAACGTTATGCCAGCGCCGACGAAATAGCAAGTTTTGTCACCTATTTAGCCAGCCCAGCTGCGGCTTATATCACGGGGGCAAACTTAAATATTGATGGTGGATTTAGCATCTAATGGTCTTCACTGTATAAAAAGACGGGGGTTATCTCCCGTCTTTTTACTTAATGAATTTTATTGAAAATCTTTATCGGTATAAAGCGTCGTTGCTTTTACACTTTCAATATTTTTCGTACCACCCAACATCATATTAATGGATAACTCTTTATTCAGTTGCTGAATAACGGAATTCACCCCTTCTGCACCGCCTAAATTTAACCCATATAAAATTGGGCGACCAATCGCGACAACATCAGCACCACTTGCTAACGCTTTAAACACATGGGAACCACGGCGAACACCACTATCAAAAACGATAGGAACACGTTTGTTTACCACTTTTGCAATGGAAGGTAGAACATCAAAAGAAGCAGGGCCACTATCTAGTTGTCGTCCACCATGATTGGATACCCAAATCGCATCTGCCCCCGCCTTAATCACTCTATCTGCATCTTCAGGTGACTGGATCCCTTTCACTATAACAGGTAAGCCAGATAGTTTTTTCACATAAGCAATATCTGCTGGCGTAAAGGCTTGTTTCGCTTGAGCATAAATTTCACTGATCCCTGCCCCTTTACCTGTTTTCGAACCATCATCATTTTGTTTAGCAAACAGCTCTAAGTTGGCAAAGCCAAGTGGAAATTGGAAGTTATTGCGAATATCATCTTCGCGATACCCACCAACAGGCGAATCCACCGTTAAAATAATCGCTTTGGCACCACTCTCTTTCGCACGTTTCAAGGTAAATTCATTAAACGCATTATTCTTGCTCATATAAAGTTGGAAGAAAAAGGGGCTTTCTCCTGAAACTTCGGCAACTTCTTCAATAGTTTTATTACCATAAGTACTTAGTGAAAAAATTGATCCTGCTTGCGCCATCCCTCTGGCAGTCGCAATTTCACCATCTTGATGAGCTAAACCTTGAGCGGCCATCGGGGCTTGGATAATCGGCGTTTTTAAATCAATTCCTAAAAATTGGGTTGATAAGTCAATATCTTTGATTTCAATACCTTGCATTACTCTTGGCATGATATACTTTCTATCAAAGCTACGGGTATTTTTATCCAGATTCAGCTCATCTTCCGCACCACCTCGAATATAGCCAAAAGCCCCTTTTTCCATGTTTTTTGCAACTTGGTCTTCTAGCTCATCTAAGTTGATAATTTTAATCGGGCCTTCTTTAATACTCGCTTGATAATCCACAGCTTGTGCAGCGCCAACGGATAAAGCCAAAGCCACTATCGCCGATGACATCATCGCGATGGGGTGTTTTTTTACTCTCTGTAACATACTCCACCTTCCAATTTATTGTTTGATGGCTTCCGCTTGTATTTTTATCACCACCTCTTTTGCCATTCCCTCTTTTGCAAGGAAATCGACTCCCCATTTTGTACGGTCAATGGTCGTTTCAAAGTCACCACCACAAACATCTGCTTTAAAAATAGGACTGAAATAACAACCGAATTTGGTGGTTTTCAATTGAACGGGATGAGACTGTCCTTTCATGGTTAAAATGCCATCAATCGAAACCGGTTTATTATCCGCAAAGTTCCATCTAGTTGATTTAAACTCGATGGTTGGGTATTTCTCTACTTCTAACATATCAGCGCTCTTAATATGGTTATCAAACGCTGTTAGACCGGTATTTAATGTCTCCGTTGGAATTTTGACATTAATGCTTCCCATGTTTTTTTCTGGGGAATAGCTCATATCACCACTAATGTTGTAGAAACCACCGCTATTCGTGGATGTATTAAAGTGATCAATATAAAAAACGGCTTTAGTATGGGTTGGATCTAACTGATAATTTGCTGCCTGAGCAGTGCCAACGACAAATAGTGAAGCCAGTAATGGCAATATACATTTTTTCATTGAGTACATCCTAATTATTCGTTTTATTTGAATTAATAAAGATAGGTAGCCTCTACTTTCGTAAAGGCTACTGAGCATTCGAGTGAGAAACTCGGCTTAGCGTTCTGAATCTAATTGTTCATTGTTTTTCAAAACGTCTTGAGCTTTCATATAGCTTTCAATGAGCAATTGATATGCAGGAAAAATTTGCGTGTAAGCTTGTGCCCATTCTGCCGCATCTTCGCGATTCCACGTTTTCTGAATTTCAGATGCAACTGCGGCTGTATCCATAGGGACAACACCAGCTTGAACCATGCGTGCTAAAGTAATTTCTTGTGCCATTTTGCTATAAGTACCAGATGCATCAATGACGACAAACACTTGGTAACCATCTGCCACTGCACTAATCGCTGGGAAAGCCATGCAAACACTGGTTATCGTGCCCGCGATAATCAGCTGTTTTTTACCCGTTGCTTTCACTGCTTCAACAAATTCAGGGTTATCCCATGCGTTAATTTCACCGCGACGAGCAATATATTGTGCGTGCGGCGCATTTTGGTGAATTTCAGGGATCAGAGGGCCATTAGGACCTTGTGGGACAGAAGCTGTTGTGATGACAGGCATTTTTGCTAATGAGGCTATTTTTGCAAGAACAGCAGCGCGTGCACGCAGCTCTGTCATTGGCATATCACCAACGGTTTGGAATAAACCGCTTTGGTGATCTATCAATAACATTACTGCATCATCTGGATTAATAACAGGACGCTGCCCATTGAAGTTTGCTGGATTACTCATAATGAAACCTCTTAATCAATAAAATAATGAAATGCTTTTAAACGAGAAATAGAACAATCGCTGCCCCGCTCTCTTGTTATTTACATTAATTCATCGGTTTTTTGTTGAGTAGTCCGGTTTTTAGTAAACACTGTTCTAAAAATAGGATAATAAAAGTCTGATTTATTGTTCTAATAATGAAACAATGAAACCTATTTTTACCACTACTGATCACGAAATCGTGCCCCTATGATAAATACATCAGAATCTATTTTAGGAGTATGACCATGAAAAAGATCATTGGTATTTATAACGCACCGCGCAGCCATTGGGTTGGAGATGGCTTCCCCGTTCGTTCATTGTTTAGCTATAACAATCACGGGAAATATCTCAACCCATTTCTTTTACTTGATAGAGCAGGACCTTTTACATTTCCAAGTTCAGATGCTGAAAACCGTGGTGTTGGAGAACATCCACACAAGGGTTTCGAAACGGTGACTATCGTCTATGATGGTGAGGTTGCACATCATGACTCGACAGGTGAAGGGGGAGTGATTGGTCCTGGAGACGTACAGTGGATGACAGCGGCATCTGGTATTTTGCACCAAGAGTACCAATCCGATGACTTTATGAAAAACGGGGGCACCCTAGATATGGTGCAGCTGTGGGTCAATTTACCGGCTAAAGATAAATTGGCGACCCCAGGATACCAGCTGTTAAAAAGTAGCCATATTCCCAATGTTGTTTTACCTAATGATGCCGGTATCTTACGTGTTATTGCCGGTGATTATTTAGGGAATCAAGGTTCTGCTCGCACGTTTACTCCTCTGGATGTTTGGAATTTGACGCTGAAAAAAGGCAAAACCTTCGGACTACAAACCAAAACAGGCCGTCATGTTGGCCTAGTCATGTTGCATGGTTCACTCATTATTGATGGCCACACAAGTTTAAACGAAGGGGAGCTAATTATCCTCGATGATAGTGATAGCAATATTATCATGGAAGCCACTGAAGAAGCGGTGGTGCTCTTCTTAAGCGGTGAACCTATTGATGAGCCGGTTGTTGGCTATGGTCCATTTGTGATGAATAGCGATAAAGAGATCATTGAAGCAGTTAATGACTTTAATAATGGTAAATTTGGGCGTATACATCAATAACGTTTATCACTCCCCAATGGCATCACCATTGGGGAGTTCTTTTTTACCATAATGAATTATGACGATTTCACCGTTGGTGAAATATTCTCAGCCAAATAATTTAATAACAGTTGAACAGATGGCAATAAACCTTTTCTTGATGGATAAACTGCATGAATAATATCTTCAGGAAAACGCCATTCAGGTAAGATCTCAATCAATGCTCCTGAACTTAGGTCTTTTTCCACCACGCCATAAGGCAATCGAGCAATACCAATTCCCTTTAATGCAGCTTTATACAAGGTCAAAATATCTGTTGTCGCTAATTTGGGGATAAAATGCTGCGTGAAGCTTAAATCATCACTGTTTTTCAGAGTCATCGTATAATTTTGCGAATGCTCGGAATTTGCCAATATTGGATAATTCACTAACTCTTCGGGTTGTTGCAGAGGCTCTTCTCCCTTAAATAACAACGGGCTAGCAACCAAAATACGTCGTGAATAACCGAGTACTTTCATCATTAAACCTGAATCATCTAATGGCAACGAACGCACACGCAGCGCGACATCTAGTCCTTCACTGATCACATCAACAGGTCGATTAACCGCTAAGATCTGTACATCGATATCCGGATACTTCACCATAAAATCAACTAATAGATCTTGCAGATACACTTGTAGTAAGGCAACAGGACAAGACAACTTAATGATCCCTTTTGGGTCGATTTGGACAGAGCAAATCAGCTCCTCAGCGATTTTCGCTTCATCGACCACATTTTTACATTGCTGATAAAAGGTTTGGCCGATTTCAGTCACATGGAACTGACGAGTGGAACGGTAAATTAAGGAAACATTGAGTTTTTTCTCAAGCTCAGCAATACGGCGGCTAAGCTTGGATTTTGGGATACCCAATGCGAGGCCTGCTTGAGAGAATCCACCGTGTTCTATCACTTTGACATAATAATAGAGGTCATTTAAATCATACCGCATTGCCATTCCCTTTTTATTCCAGTCCTATTTATCTTACTGAAAAACGCAAATAAGTCTGCTGAATTTAATCACGTTTTCTTCTCGATAAAGCCCGTTATCCAAACAAATAGTCTCGGCATCGAAACAACTCATCACCTGTTAAACAAAGAAATCCATTAAAGTAGCGAATTAGCAATGGAGGTTTCTATGTACCGCGCACTTTGGGCATTGCTACGCCCTTATCGTTTCACTCTAACATTTGCTCTCATTTTACAGGCCATCGCAGGTATTAGCTCCCTGATCCCTTGGCTTGCAATTAGCCAAGTTGCCTTATCCCCTGTTGAACAAAGAAATACTTGGGTCATTATCGCATTGATTAGTGGGATTTTATGGCTCGTTTGTCAAACAGTTGCCTTATACCTAACCCATCAAACGGATAACCAATTATGCTATCAATTGAGGCTAAAAATACTGGATAAACTTCATCGACTTCCTTTAAGTGAATTCGTGTATTCAGGCAAAGAAGGGATCCAAAAAATGGTGGATCGCGATGTGCGCTTGCTTCATCAACTCACCGCCCACGCGCCGGCCGATTCGGCTCAATTGTTGGTGGTTCCAATAACAGCAACACTGGTCTTATTATGGACCAATTGGGCATTAATGATTTTTTGCCTACTTCCTTTAATCATCACCATTTACCTGTTCCGCCAGCTACGCTCACCACGTTATCAATCGCTATTCACAGCTCGTAACCAAACGATGGGGGATTTATATGCTCAATATGCGGAGTTTGCCGACAACCCATTACTTGCCAGGCAGTATCCAAACCGCGCCATTCAACGGGTTATGACACAAACGCTTTCCGCCTTTCTAATGGCTTTTAACCACTGGGTCAACAAAATCGGTGCATTCAGTTCGCTAACCCAAATAGGCATGAGCACCACATTACTGACGTTATGGGTGATTATTGGCGCGTTTGTCGTGCCGACATCGGTATCACTGCCGCAAATGGTGTTATTTATTCTTTTGATGCATAGTATTACTGCGCCAATTGCAGCCATGGGTCATGGTGCCGATGCCCTCAACCATGCGGTCGCAGCTTCAGAGCGTATTCGCCATTTTCTTGAGCAACCAGACATGCAGTATGGTGATAAATCACTGCAAGGAGTGCCTTGTTCCATCTATATTCACGATGTTGATTATTGTGTACAGAATAAAACGTTACTCTCTAACCTTAACTTGACCATTCAGCCGGGTCAGCTTATCGCTATTGTAGGTGCATCGGGAGCAGGGAAAAGTACACTTTTACAATTGATGGCGCGATTCCTCGACCCAACTCGTGGCGAATTATACTTTGATACAACGCCTCTCCCTCAATTCTCATTAGCGGGGTTAAACCAGCAAGTATCTATCGTGATGCAAAATACTCAACCGATGCCGTATTCGCTCAAAGAAAATCTACAGTTATTTGCGCCCGATGCAACAGACGTAGAAATCACTGACTACCTTGAAAAATTAAATCTGCTAACGCGGTTTCAGCAATTACCAAAGGGGCTAGACAGTTTAGTTGGTCATGATATCACCTTATCAGGCGGTGAAGCTCAACGTTTAGCCATTGCTCGTGTGCTGCTCTCTAAAGCCCCTATTCTGTTGTTTGATGAGCCAACATCGGCATTAGATCCGCAAAATGCCGAACTCTTTTTCCAGCTATTAAGCCAAGACCCGCGTACTCGCATCTTGATCACTCATGATCTGGCCTCCTTATGTCATGCAGATACGGTGATCTTATTGGAAGAAGGGCAAATTATTGCTCAAGGCACACATCAACAACTCTCTGAACATACTCCCCAATATCAACAGCTACTACATGCATTGGAGGAAACAGCATGATCCGTATGTTCTTAAATACCGTCCGCAGTGCGCTATTATGGATGGTATTCGCTGCTATCTTAGACGGTATTAGCGGACTGCTACTCGTTCCTGTGATCATCAATTGGGGAGCCGGTGATATCCGTGCGCTGGTTTGGCTTTTGGTCAGTAGCTTAGCTTCATTAACCGTTGTTTTTATCGCCACTCAGAAAGGCTACCTTGCGGGTGGCATCGTTATGCGCTCGCTTACCTCTGCTTTAATACGCCATCTACCTGTCTCATTAAAACCAATTCCGAGTGCAACAAGTTTAGTTTCAGGGCCAGTCTCCCATGCAATGTCCATCCCAGCCCACTTATTACATCCTATCATTAGCGGAATTGTTACCCCTTTGACCGTGATCTTGGGGGCATGGATTCTGAATTTTTGGCTAGGGGGCATCCTGTTAATGATCGGCTTTATGCTATTCATTGTTTTACGTTTTTCTGCCAAACAGGTGTCATTCTCTGAAAAGCAAGTATCTGTCTCACAGCAGAATGTCATTGATAAATTAGATCACTTTGCCACACACCAACCGTTGTTTCGTAGAGCAGGTATCAGCCAACAGCAACAACAAAGTCTAGAACTGAGTTTGGCTCAGCAATATCAGACACAAAAAGAACTTCAGCGTCGTAGCTTGCCTTTTCATTTACTGTTTTCATTCGCTATTCAAGTATCCTTTATCGGTTTATTCGCATTAGGCTTATTGGCTGTCAATCATGGAACACTCACACTCTCTATGTGGTTAGCTGCCATGTTGTTATTAGCGCGTTTTATTGAGCCACTCTGGTTGCTTTCCCATTTAGACCAAGCCTTACGCCAAGCTAAAAAATCCCTCAATCAGATTGCTCAAGCATTGGAAACACCTGAGCTTCATTTTGTGCGTTCATCACCAATACCAACTGACAATAGCGTGAGTTGTCATGCCTTGTCTCAGCGCACAGCGGAGGGTAAAACGCAATTAAAGCCGCTAGATTTAACGTTAAAAGCCAATACATTTACGGCTATTGTAGGGGCATCTGGTGCAGGAAAAAGTACTTTGTTGCATCTTTTGGCGCGCTTGCAAGACCCTTCACAAGGCGAAGTCCGGTATGGTAATCAAAATATAGCGCTACTATCACAAGAAGCACTTTGTCGTAAGCGAGGAATATTATTTCAAGATAACCGATTATTTAAAGGCAGCTTACGACAAAATTTAGCGGTTCATTCAGACGAGATTGATGACACATCAATGATTGCGATGCTTCAACAACTCAATATCGATGCAGACCACGCTTTACTCGATGCGGATGTCGGTGCAGGAGGACAACGATTCTCTGGTGGGCAACGACAGCGTTTATGCATTGCGAGGCTACTATTAAGTCGTCCTGATATTATTTTGATGGATGAGCCAACCGCCAGCCTTGATTACATCAATACGGCTTCTGTGATTGAGCAGCTACTCAGAGCCAAACAACAGACACGTATTGTGGTCACTCACCAACCGATGCTAGCCAGCCAAGCGGATCATATTGTTGTGATGGCTTCTGGTGAAATCATTGACCAAGGAACACACGCGGAATTATTCGCCCGTGAGCCTTGGTATCAACAATTTATCGGCGGCCACCTCTAAGCATATTAGCCACGCTTGCCAAATAAGCGATGGCTAAATGCCTCAATTCGACGATGCTCAAGCCTATTTTGCATCGTCAGACTCCAACTTGCAGACAACCCTGCGGCGCCAAGCAAACGCTGATATAGCTCTTCATCAAAGGGAGCATGAAAAGCGATCATAATCGCTTCTTGAACAGAAACATCGCTGTTACGACTTAAGAGCGTTATTGGTGTTGCGGTACTGATTGATCCCGTTTTTATCACTCGGTACAACCAACCACAACGACCATTTTCTTGCATTCTTTGAGCAAAATTTTCAACGCCGGTAAGACCGTTAAGCTTGTAACATGGCGATCGAGGTTGCGTCACTTGAATACGAGCATCACCCCAAGCATAAATATCGCCAATAAAGACATTCTCTTCCGTCATTCCTTGGGTTGAAATATTTTCACCAAACGCTGGCGGAGTGAAAAGAGACTCTAGCTCAGGGTAAGCATTAGTCCAAAATGGGTAGTGCTCTGCCGGATAATGACATAGTGCGCGATCAGGGCCTCCATGAAAGCGTTTTTCAGCTTGCTCATCCCCCTCAAGCCCTAATTGCCCCAAGGATAACAAACCATCCACTTGACGCTTATGGATAGCACTCTGACCACACTCTCGTGTCGCTTTGACTTCGCCAATATAGACTTGAGGATGAATTTGCATCGATATCACACCTTAATAATGGCTTTAAATTCAGTAGAACAACAATTATTAGGCGAGATATAGGCTGTTACCCTACCTTGAAAAACTCAGTATAGAACGCCAATATCTCAAACATTGTTTTATAACAAATAATATAGAGAACCACTAACCAAACCAATGAAAACCATGAAAACTTAAACCACTGTAGCAGTGACCATGGGCTAACCAATAGACGATACATCATCATACTTGGTCTGCGTAAAGCGGGCTGATCTCTCGGCCATGCATACCATAAAAGCCCCATAAGGATAAAAATGACCATAGCTTGCGCACCTTGTGCAGGCCCTATATTTAAACCGACTATCAATTCGCGAGCAATGCCAAAGAAGGTGATAACAAAGATGGCTAGCACCCCCAAGCTAATCAAAAAGTCACTCATGAGGAAGAGAGTAAATCCCTTTTTTGATCTCGCATGAAACCAAAACATAATATAATCACTAAAAAATAAGTAATATATCATGACCACAGTGACTGCGAGCGTGATGCCTACACTCACGTCGGGTTTAGCGCCTATCACATTTAATAGTAGCCCCCAAAATACACATAAAAAGATACCACGCCAATTGAGCGCTATTCGCCGTTGTTTAATAAATGATAATACCGCGGGATTAAACTTTTCTTTTAACTCAGGATACTCATTCGTCAGCTGAGACACCTGCTGCTCTATCTGCGGAATGAGCTCGGGTATCAAACGGACTTTAAAAGAGACTTTCTCACTTTGACTCGTCAGTATACGCATGGATTCGGCAACCACATAATCGCCATGAACAGCATCAACCTGACACTGTTTCCATGCCCGAGCCACCTCGGTTTGGCGTAGCTGTTCAGTTAATGCGTTTTGAATATAAAACGGAATAATTTGCTCTGAGTTATATTCATCCAGCCGCCAGCCTAATAGAGACGAAACATGTTCCACAATGGCTTCGGTTAAACCTTCTTGCGCTGATAATGCCCATGCAAAATCTTGATGAAATCGCTGCTGTGTTTGCAAACTGCCTTTTTGAGAGACATTTTCCCACAATTCGACTAATTCACGTTTTGCGGCTTTTTCATCAATAATAAACAGCTTCGCAAGCCAATCAATTAACTCTTGGGTATAAGGTATTTCAACAACAGGTAATTCATTAACCGATGGTTGATCGTCATCTAACAATCTATCTGAAAATGGATAAGTCATCCGAATTTCAGGCTGTTCTAGCAGTTGTTGTTCATCATCATTAACGGCGTCTTCATTAACAGATTCTTGATATAAGAGGCTTTCTAAATGAGGCACATCAATGTCTATATTCGCCTGCTCTTCCGCATATTCATCATCGATAGATTCATCATCAATAGCGTAAGCGGCATATCTTTTTGCCTCCTCAAAAGCTTCACGTAATTGTTGATACTCTTCAGGGTGGCTATCGGGTCGATATTTCTTTACCTGCCGTGCATAAGCACGACGAATTTCCTTTTCATCGTTTGTTTGCTCAATCCCCAATGTTTGCCAAATACTCATTAATGCGAGTCTCCCTCATAACGACTCAAAAATTGTTCCACTTGCTGACGAATAGCGGCGATACGGCGTAAATCTTGGCTATCAAGAGCCCTTTCAAACTCCGTCGTTACTTGATCCATCCAATAACGATCTTCACCCAGCAAAAATTCATACAACCGAGCACAGCGTGACAATAGTATGCGATTCTCTTTTCTATCTCGTGGGTGCTGTTTTAAATCTGCGATTTTTAATAAGCTTTGTTCGATTTGTTGTTCACTCATTTGCCCCGGCACTTTCTCTATCAATAACCGAAATACCTCGGGGTTACCTTGATAACGACACTCAACTTCGAGTAATCCATCAACGGTATAGGTAAATCGGACATCAATATCCACTTCTCCGGCAGGCTTCTGAGGGATATCAATCGTCATTTCACCCAAAAAGACGTTATCTTGGACACGACGCGCTTCCCCTTGATAAATCTTTAATAGAATAATTTTTTGGTTATCTTCAACCGTGCTAACGGTTTGCATCTTGCTCACAGGTAAGAAGGTATTTCGCTCAATTAAAGGTAAAAAATAACCTGACTCATAATAGGCTCCATTTCTTTTTGACGTTTCAATACCCAAAGAAAATGGCATCACATCGGTTAAAATAACATCATCAAGAGCGGTATCAGCCATCACCATACCTGCTTGAACTCCCGCCCCCAACGCAACTGCTTCATCAGGATTGAGGTCATGACGAGGAAAACGACCAAATAGACGAGCGACAGTTTGTCGGATCAGAGGCATGCGGGTTGCACCTCCCACGAGCAAAATATCATCGAGGTCATTAAGGGTGAAACGTGAATCATGCAAGGCTTGTAAGATAGGTTGCTGTAAACGAGTTAATAATGACTGACAACATGTCGTTAGCATTTGCTCCGTCATCGTCCAATGCCAATCTTGTTCATTCCAACGTAAAGAGACGGAGGCTTCTCCGCCTTTGCTCAGCGCTATTTTTAATGCTTCGGCTTGTTCAAGTAAGGGAGCGCGTATCTCAGCTTGGACTTCTTTAAGGGCGGGATGCTGTTTTAACATCCATTGATAAATTTCTTCACTGAAATCATCTCCGCCTAGTCGAACATCACCACTACTCGCACAGACTTCAATCACACCTTCAAACATATCAATGATTGAAACATCAAACGTGCCACCACCGAGGTCAAATGTGAGATATTTATGTTCTTTATTTTCAAGAAGACCAAAAGCAAGGGATGCCGCAGTAGGCTCATTCAATAACCTTAAAACATTGAGCCCAGCCAATTGTCCTGCTGTTTTCACTGCACGTCGTTGCACATCATTAAAATAGGCAGGAACCGTAATCACCGCATCCTTAACGGCATAGCCAAGCCAAGCTTCAACATCTTCTTTTAATTGACGTAGCAATAATGCAGAGAGCTCTTCGGCTCGAAAAGTTTGAGTGCCTAGTGATAATTCCGCGTTAGTGCCCATAAAGCGTTTAAAACTGGCTTGAGTGAGATGGGGATGGCTTTGCAAACGTTTCTGAGCTGATTTACCGACCAATATCTGTTCATTATCATCAAGGCCGATAACTGACGGAGTCAAAACATCGCCTTGCTTATTCGGTATTAAAACGGCTCTTCCCTCAATCCACAAACTGACAGCACTATTACTCGTACCGAGGTCTATTCCCATTACCATATCATTCGCCATTTCATTTCCTTTATGTTCTTTATTTATCATTATCCGCCATTCACTTTATAGACACCAGATGAAATAGAATATCAATATATTAGCCGTATTGATGAGACTGATTATGAATAAAACAAAAAAAATTAAAACGAGACAATACTGAGATTGGTAGGGAAAAGAAGAGGCTAAAAAACAAAAAGGCGCAGCCCTTAAAATAAAGAGCTACGCCAGATAAGTCGTGAATCAAATAAGTAAATTATTTGGTTTTCTCAGCGAAGCGTTTAGCCGCTTCATCCCAGTTCACTACAGACCAAAATGCTTTGATGTAGTCAGGGCGACGGTTTTGGAATTTCAGGTAATAAGCGTGTTCCCATACATCCAGACCAATGATTGGGTAGCCTGAAGTACCAGAAATGGCTTCACCCATCAGAGGGCTATCTTGGTTAGCGGTAGAAACGATAGCCAGTTTGCCGTCATCTTTCAGTACTAGCCATGCCCAACCGGAACCGAAACGAGAAGCAGCTGCTTTTTCAAACTGCTCTTTGAATGCATCAACACTACCAAAATCACGCTCAATAGCCGCTTTCAGCTCGCCACCAAGCTCAGTACCTAATTTCAGGCCTTTCCAGAACAAAGTATGGTTTGAGTGCCCACCAGCATTGTTGCGAACAAAAGTACGTTGATCAGCAGGAACTTTATCCAATTGTTGGATCAGATCGTCGATGTCTAAGTTAGCGAGTTCCGGTAATTTTTCTAACGCAGCATTAGTGTTGTTCACATACGTTTGATGATGCTTAGTATGATGGATTTCCATGGTTTGCTTATCAAAATGTGGTTCCAACGCATCATAAGCATAAGGTAAAGCAGGTAATGTATAGCTCATTGTATTTGTCTCCAGTGACTTGTTGACATATACCTCTATATCTCTCACTCAGTACCAAGACACATAGGGTATACACTTCATAAACTTCACACCTTGTGAATCAATCTTAATTATAGTTATTTTACTGTTAATGAAAATCATTATCAAACCCATGATATTTATATGGTCTTTCTCATCAACTATCATTGGTGATTTATTTAGCAACTAATACCAATATCACCCTACTTTGTTTTTCTTTAATTTTACCTTTTCACATATAATTAGATGATTAATCCAATTGGCGATTTCGCATCAAATGATAATCCTGTTAAATTCATTACAATTAATACGTGATCTCCCACTCAAAAGAAAAACAAATTTATATTTCCTGCTTTAGTTAACCATTTTTTGACATAGTATTAACATCTGCAAGGAGATAAAAATATGACTCAAATAACTAAGCATCCCGTTCCTGCTGAAATTGCAGAAAATGCCCTGATAAACGAGCAACAGTACAACAATGAGTATCAACTCTCTATTCAAGACCCAGAAAAGTTTTGGGGAGAGAAAGGGAAGGTTGTTGATTGGATTAAGCCGTATACCCGAGTAAAAAACACCTCCTTCGATCCTGGCCATATCAGCATTCGCTGGTTTGAAGATGGCACCCTTAACTTAAGCGCTAACTGTTTAGATCGCCATCTGGCAGATAAAGGCGATCAGACCGCCATCATTTGGGAGGGTGATGACCCCTCCCAATCAAAAAATATCACTTATCGAGAACTGCATCATGATGTAAGTCAGTTCGCTAATGTGTTGAAACAGCAAGGTATTCGTAAAGGCGATGTGGTCGCGATTTACATGCCGATGGTCGTTGAAGCCGCAGTTGCCATGCTCGCTTGTGCTCGCATTGGTGCAATTCATACGGTTATTTTTGCAGGCTTCTCCCCAGAAGCGGTATCAGGCCGTGTTATCGACTGTAAGGCAAAACTCATCATTACAGCGGATGAAGGCTTACGTGCTGGTCGCGCTATACCGCTGAAGAAAAATGTTGACGATGCATTAACCAATCCAAACGTCACAACCGTTGAAAACGTGATTGTCTACCGTCGTACCGGAAATGTACCGAGTTGGGTAGAAGGGCGTGATCTATGGTGGCATGACGTAACGAAAGGTGTCAGTGCAGACTGTCCACCTGAAGAAATGAATGCCGAAGACCCGCTATTTATTCTGTATACCTCGGGTTCAACAGGTAAACCTAAAGGGGTTCTGCATACAACAGGCGGCTATTTAGTCTATGCAACACTGACGTTTAAATATACTTTCGACTATCACCCTGGTGAGGTTTATTGGTGTACTGCCGATGTAGGTTGGGTAACAGGCCATAGCTACCTGCTATATGGTCCATTATCTAATGGTGCAAAAACCTTGATGTTTGAAGGTGTACCTAACTACCCTGCTGTAAACCGTATGAGCCAAGTAGTTGATAAACACAGCGTTAATATTCTTTATACTGCTCCAACCGCTATCCGTGCTCTCATGGCTGAAGGCGATAAAGCTATTGAAGGCACTCATCGTCGTTCATTGCGTATCCTTGGGTCTGTAGGCGAACCTATCAACCCAGAAGCTTGGGAATGGTTCTATAAGAAAATTGGTGATAGCCGCTGTCCAATCGTTGATACATGGTGGCAGACCGAAACGGGTGGCTTTATGATCACTCCGCTTCCGGGTGCAACAATGCTAAAACCTGGCTCAGCAACATTACCATTCTTTGGTGTTCGTCCTGCTCTTGTCGATAACCTAGGAGAACCGCTAGAAGGTGCGACAGAAGGTAACCTAGTTATTGTTGACTCATGGCCTGGCCAAGCTCGTACCTTATATGGTGACCATGAGCGCTTTGAACAAACCTATTTTTCAACGTTTAAAGGTATGTATTTTAGTGGTGATGGGGCTCGTCGAGATGAAGACGGCTATTTCTGGATCACCGGTCGTGTAGATGATGTATTGAATATTTCTGGTCACCGCTTAGGTACCGCTGAAATTGAATCGGCATTAGTCGCACACCCGAAAATTGCAGAAGCTGCCGTTGTCGGCATCCCACATAACATTAAGGGGCAAGCGATCTACGCTTATGTCACCTTAATTTCAGGGGAAGAACCTTCACCAGAGCTGTATACCGAAGTCCGTAACTGGGTACGTAAAGAAATCGGCCCAATCGCGACGCCAGATGTTCTACACTGGACGGATTCGCTTCCGAAAACCCGCTCCGGTAAGATCATGCGCCGTATCCTACGTAAAATCGCATCCGGTGATACCAGTAACTTAGGTGATACCTCCACACTGGCAGATCCAGGTGTTGTCGAAAAACTACTCGAAGAAAAACAATCAATGAGTATGTCATAAGCCTGAGGGTCGCCTTTATGGCGACCTTACATACATTCCAATAAGACGATAACAGAGGAGAACTCTGATGAATGCTACTGCTTATCAAGAGGTAGAGAATAACCCTCGTTTTAAAGAATTGGTAAGGAAACGTGGTCGATTTTCATGGTTGTTGTCAGCTATCACACTAATATTGTATGTCGGTTTTATCTTTCTTATTGCTTTTAACCCAAGTTGGCTTGGAACACCTATCACTGAAGGCTCTTATATCACGCGAGGTATACCTGTTGGTGTAGGGCTCATCGTCATCTCTTTCCTGTTAACTGGCCTATATGTTATTCGGGCAAATGGTGAATATGACCGCTTAACGGCTGAAATCCTAAAAGAGGTGCAAAAATGATAAAAATTATTCCCCTTATCCTACTTTTTGCCTCTTCAGCCGCATTCTCAGATGCGCTGACAGGCGATGTTGAGCGACAGCCTGTGAATATCCAAGCCATTATCATGTTCTTGTTATTCGTTGGATTCACCCTCTATATCACTTATTGGGCATCAAAAAGAACTCGCTCTCGTTCGGATTACTATACTGCTGGCGGTAAAATTACCGGTTTCCAAAATGGTATGGCTATCGCGGGTGACTTTATGTCCGCCGCATCCTTCTTAGGCATTTCTGCGCTTGTGTATACCTCAGGCTATGATGGATTAATCTATTCCATCGGTTTCTTAATCGGTTGGCCAATTATTCTGTTTCTCATTGCTGAGCGCTTACGTAACCTCGGTCGTTATACTTTTGCTGACGTAGCCTCATATCGACTAAAACAAAGACCAATACGGATTTTATCTGCTGTCGGTTCACTGGTCGTTGTTGCACTTTACCTTATTGCTCAGATGGTTGGTGCAGGAAAACTGATTGAACTATTGTTTGGTTTGAATTACCACATTGCCGTCGTTATTGTCGGGATCTTGATGGTGCTATACGTTCTGTTTGGCGGGATGCTCGCCACAACATGGGTGCAAATTATCAAGGCAATCCTATTATTATCAGGCGCAACATTCATGGCTATCATGGTTATGAAACATGTTGGCTTTAATTTCAACACGCTATTTAAAGAAGCGGTAGAAATACATGGCAATGGCCTTTCTATTATGAGCCCAGGGGGATTAGTCTCTGATCCTATATCTGCGTTATCACTTGGCTTAGCATTGATGTTCGGTACAGCGGGCCTTCCTCATATCATCATGCGTTTCTTTACGGTCAGCGATGCAAAAGAAGCACGTAAGAGTGTTTTCTATGCTACTGGTTTTATTGGTTACTTCTATATTTTAACCTTTATTATCGGCTTCGGTGCGATTGTACTTGTCAGTGCAAACCCTGAATTTAAAGATGCAGCAGGTAAACTGATCGGCGGCACCAATATGGCGGCAGTACACCTTGCAAACGCTGTTGGAGGAAACTTCTTTCTCGGCTTTATTTCCGCCGTCGCATTTGCCACCATATTAGCCGTTGTAGCAGGATTAACTCTTGCTGGCGCCTCTGCCGTTTCACATGACCTTTACGCAATGGCAATAAAAAATGGTAAAGCGAATGAAAAAGATGAGCTACGTGTCTCTAAAATTACTGTCGTCATTTTAGGGTTTGTCGCTATCGGCTTAGGTATTTTATTCGAAAATCAAAATATCGCCTTCATGGTAGGACTCGCATTCTCTATCGCGGCAAGCTGTAATTTCCCGATTATTCTACTCTCCATGTATTGGAAAAACTTAACGACACGCGGAGCCTTAGCGGGTGGATGGCTTGGCTTACTGACAGCGGTTATATTGATGATTTTAGGGCCGACAATTTGGGTCAGCATCCTACATCATGAAAAACCAGTTTATCCTTATGAATACCCTGCATTTTTCTCTATGATCGTTGCATTTGTCGCTTCATGGCTATTCTCTGTAACTGATAACTCAGAACAAGGAAAAATGGAAAAAGAACGTTTCAGAGAGCAATTTGTTCGTTCACAAATTGGTTTAGGTATCGAACAAGGTAAATCACACTAACGATATAGAAACCCAATACCCTAGAAAGATAGACAATAAGCAAAGCGGCTCATAATGAGCCGCTTTTTTATCAGCTAGCTAAATTTTATAACGTGGCGTATTGTCGTTAAAAATAATTAGTTACTTAGAATAAGTGGCTTTTTCTATTTGAACCCATTCACTCACTTGTTCAAGAAAATTAGCAGGATTATTTTTTGATTCTATTTTTAAATTTTCAAACTCATTTTTATTATTCGGAATATACATTGATAATAGATTACCTAATACGGTTTTTTTATTAGCAAATTTACGGCCAATCTTAAATGTCTTATACAACATAGCTGCCAAAGCAGCGCTGATAGCCAAAATTCCAACTATAGAGACTAAACTATAATCAATGTGTAGCAATTTACGTAGTTCATTGAGCAACAAAAAGGGCGTAAAAAACATAACAAGTAAAGATAGAATAACTGCACCATCCTGCCCATTATTAAACTCATGCTCTTTTTGCTTACTAACAGCCACAATATGGCTGAATATCTGGCTATTGGCTGATCTTATATTTTTCATTTTTCCCACCTTAATAAATGAGAACATATTGTGCGTAGTAAAAATCTTTCGTAACACCGAGTTAAGTTACTTATTAGTAGTATATATTTAACTTTTTGCAACATCAATTTAACATTAGTTATCTATTTTTATAGGGTATTATCTTTAAATTAAAGAAAGAATAAGAGCAGTAAGCAGAAATGGCATAAGATCAATAAACTGAATGACTTTTACTTTATGAGTTGATTTTATTGATATTATTAGTTGTCTTATTTTAATAAAAGATGAAGAAAAAACGATTTAAACGACTGATTCATGCTTTACTCAATAAATATTCGTCTCCTTCTATTATGGTCAGAATAATAAAAAACCATCCTTAACAAGAATGAGCTAAAGGTCGTCAATGACCTCTACCGCTATTTGACTCTCCCCTAACAGCCTCTGAGGCCAGAGCTTATAAGCTAGCGAGTTATTTACCTATAAGTTGATGAGATGGATATCGAGTACTCAGTATGATAAAGCGATCTAAACCATGATGTTATTTCGATACCGATTGCGATTCATAAAAATAAACACCAGTCATCCTATAAAATGGTCTCAACCATGAAAATAAGTCGAATAGTGAGCCATTCCTTTATCTCTACTCAATGTATTGGCTATCAATATGCGGTTCGCTGGTGCAGGATTGGTGAGGAAGTACCGGGGATGGGGTTGGTGTTTGGTGGTGACAGTAAGGCAGAAGGATGATAAAACGGTATCACATCCCCCAAACGCAAAAAAGCCACCCATCGGGTGGCTTTCTCACTAATTTAATGTCTGGCAGTTCCCTACTCTCACATGGGGAGACCCCACACTACCATCGGCGCTACGGCGTTTCACTGCTGAGTTCGGCATGGGGTCAGGTGGGACCACCGCGCTATTGCCGCCAGACAAATTCGGTTTTCGTTCCCGTCGGCTTACACCAACCAGAACAGCAATCTTGAACAAGCTAATTTCTCGCACTCTGCGTGCGCTTCACAACGTTCTCTCTAAAACACCTTCGGTGTTGTCAGGTTAAGCCTCACGGTTCATTAGTACTGGTTAGCTCAACGTATCGCTACGCTTACACACCCAGCCTATCAACGTCTTAGTCTTAAACGTTCCTTTAGGACCCTTAAAGAGTCAGGGAAGACTCATCTCAAGGCAAGTTTCCCGCTTAGATGCTTTCAGCGGTTATCTCTTCCGCACTTAGCTACCGGGCAGTGCCATTGGCATGACAACCCGAACACCAGTGGTGCGTCCACTCCGGTCCTCTCGTACTAGGAGCAGCCCCTTTCAATCTTCCAACGCCCACGGCAGATAGGGACCGAACTGTCTCACGACGTTCTAAACCCAGCTCGCGTACCACTTTAAATGGCGAACAGCCATACCCTTGGGACCTACTTCAGCCCCAGGATGTGATGAGCCGACATCGAGGTGCCAAACACCGCCGTCGATATGAACTCTTGGGCGGTATCAGCCTGTTATCCCCGGAGTACCTTTTATCCGTTGAGCGATGGCCCTTCCATTCAGAACCACCGGATCACTAAGACCTACTTTCGTACCTGCTCGAGCCGTCACTCTCGCAGTCAAGCTGGCTTATGCCTTTGCACTAACCGCATGATGTCCGACCATGCTTAGCCAACCTTCGTGCTCCTCCGTTACTCTTTGGGAGGAGACCGCCCCAGTCAAACTACCCACCAGACACTGTCCGCACCCCAGATGATGGGGCCACGTTAGAACATCAAACATTAAAGGGTGGTATTTCAAGGTTGGCTCCATGCAGACTGGCGTCCACACTTCAAAGCCTCCCACCTATCCTACACATCAAGGCTCAATGTTCAGTGTCAAGCTATAGTAAAGGTTCACGGGGTCTTTCCGTCTTGCCGCGGGTACACTGCATCTTCACAGCGAGTTCAATTTCACTGAGTCTCGGGTGGAGACAGCCTGGCCATCATTACGCCATTCGTGCAGGTCGGAACTTACCCGACAAGGAATTTCGCTACCTTAGGACCGTTATAGTTACGGCCGCCGTTTACTGGGGCTTCGATCAAGAGCTTCTCCTTACGGATAACCCCATCAATTAACCTTCCAGCACCGGGCAGGCGTCACACCGTATACGTCCACTTTCGTGTTTGCACAGTGCTGTGTTTTTAATAAACAGTTGCAGCCAGCTGGTATCTGCGACTGGCTTCAGCTCCATCCGCGAGGGACTTCACCTAGCGCCAGCGTGCCTTCTCCCGAAGTTACGGCACCATTTTGCCTAGTTCCTTCACCCGAGTTCTCTCAAGCGCCTGAGTATTCTCTACCTGACCACCTGTGTCGGTTTGGGGTACGATTAATGATAATCTAGAGCTTAGAGGCTTTTCCTGGAAGCGGGGCATGAGCTACTTCGCCACCGTAGTGACTCGTCATCAGACCTCAGCATGTAGTGAACCGGATTTGCCTAATTCACCTGCCTACATCCTTAAACCGGGACAACCGTCGCCCGGCCAGCCTAGCCTTCTCCGTCCCCCCATCGCAATTATCACCAGTACAGGAATATTAACCTGTTTCCCATCGACTACGCATTTCTGCCTCGCCTTAGGGGTCGACTCACCCTGCCCCGATTAACGTTGGACAGGAACCCTTGGTCTTCCGGCGTGCGGGTTTTTCACCCGCATTATCGTTACTTATGTCAGCATTCGCACTTCTGATACCTCCAGCATGCCTCGCAGCACACCTTCACAGGCTTACAGAACGCTCCCCTACCCAACAACATTTACATGTCGCTGCCGCAGCTTCGGTGCATGGTTTAGCCCCGTTACATCTTCCGCGCAGGCCGACTCGACCAGTGAGCTATTACGCTTTCTTTAAATGATGGCTGCTTCTAAGCCAACATCCTGGCTGTCTGAGCCTTCCCACTTCGTTTCCCACTTAACCATGACTTTGGGACCTTAGCTGGCGGTCTGGGTTGTTTCCCTCTTCACGACGAACGTTAGCACCCGCCGTGTGTCTCCCGTGATAACATTCTTCGGTATTCGTAGTTTGCATCGGGTTGGTAAGTCGGGATGACCCCCTAGCCGAAACAGTGCTCTACCCCCGAAGATGAGTTCACGAGGCGCTACCTAAATAGCTTTCGGGGAGAACCAGCTATCTCCCGGTTTGATTGGCCTTTCACCCCCAGCCACAAGTCATCCGCTAATTTTTCAACATTAGTCGGTTCGGTCCTCCAGTTAGTGTTACCCAACCTTCAACCTGCCCATGGCTAGATCACCGGGTTTCGGGTCTATACCCTGCAACTTAATCGCCCAGTTAAGACTCGGTTTCCCTACGGCTCCCCTATACGGTTAACCTTGCTACAGAATATAAGTCGCTGACCCATTATACAAAAGGTACGCAGTCACCCCATCCTCAAATGTCCCGCTTGTCTTTGCGGCCAATCTTGCCCGATTTTTTAACTTCCGCTGCTCGTGTACTTCTATGTACACTGCGCTGCGGCTTGAAAAAATCAGCCAATCTTGTTTGCAAATCCTGCGCTGTTCTTGTGGTGGTTGTTTAAACCCTCACTCAATTGCCGAGGCACTTGAGTGATGGGGCTCCCACTGCTTGTACGTACACGGTTTCAGGTTCTATTTCACTCCCCTCGCCGGGGTTCTTTTCGCCTTTCCCTCACGGTACTGGTTCACTATCGGTCAATCAGGAGTATTTAGCCTTGGAGGATGGTCCCCCCATATTCAGACAGGATAACACGTGTCCCGCCCTACTCGTCGAGTTCACAACACCAACACCTTCGGATACGGGGCTATCACCCTTTACTGCCGGACTTTCCAGACCGTTCTCCTGATGCTGATGCTGATTAAGACTCTGGGCTGCTCCCCGTTCGCTCGCCGCTACTAG
>NZ_CP048796.1:0-60000 GCF_010748935.1 Providencia vermicola | reverse complement strand
TTACACCTTTATCACTATTGGTGTCATTACCTTGGTTTCCGCATTTGTGTTCTTATTATTGAAAAAAAGCGATGGTCAAAACTTAATAAAGAATAAGTCACAACCATCCGATAAGAACTAGTTACTTCTCACTGATTGGCGCTCAACAAGTTTGGGCGTCAATACTAAAACATTAGCGTCCGCTTCAGGGTTATCCATCCGAAAAATAAGCTGATCGACTGCTAATTTACCTAACTCATCCTTTGGTTGGTGAATCGTCGTCAATGGCGGGATCATATAAGGTGATAGATCGATATCATCGTAACCAATAATTGAAATATCGTCAGGGACTTTAAGACCTTTGCTAAAAATGGCTTGATAAGCCCCAACGGCCATCGCGTCATTCCCTGCAAAAATAGCTTTCGGGGGATTATCAAGTGCCAACAGTTTATTCATTGAATTAAAACCACCAGCAAATTCAAAATCACTGAAAATAATATATTCATCCGGAATCTTTAATGATGCTTGTTTCATTGCTTGCATGAACCCTTGGAAACGCGCTCGAGCTGGAGATTTATCCTGAGGGCCAGCAATACAGGCTATTTGTGTGAATCCAGCATCAATTAAATAACGTGTGGCAATTTCACCGCCAAGGAAAGAGTTATCTTGAATAATGTCGCCTCCTGATTCGAATGGAGACCAATCCATCATCACAGTTGGAACGGCTGGATAACGAGAAAGTACCTCTTTTGATGGCCCTTGCACTTCCGTACACATGATTAATAAACCATCAACACGCTTTTGTAATAACGTTTCTAAACTGTGGTTCATTCGCTGAAGATCACCCTCTGTATTACAAAGGATTAAACTAAAACCACGTTCATAGCAGCTTCGTTCAACACCACGAACGACTTCCGCATAAAAAGGGTTATTACTGGTCGTCAATAACATACCAATTGTATTGGTGCGATTCATTTTCAAACTACGTGCTAATGCTGATGGAGCATAGTTGAGTTGTTCAATCGCATTTTTGACTCGTAATGTCACACTTTCGCTGACATAGCGATTTTGATTGATGACATGAGAAACGGTGGATGTTGAAACACCGGCTAGGCGCGCAACATCTTTCATAGTTGCCACAAGTTATTCCTGTTGAGTTAAAAATGCATCAATTTCATTTCGCCACGGTACAGAGGGCTGAGCACCCGGTCTAGTCACAGCAATCGCTGCTGCGGCATGCGCAAAAATGATCGCTTCTGCATCACTTTTACCTTCGAGCAAAGCCGTAACATAGGCACCATTAAAAGTATCTCCGGCAGCAATTGTATCGACGGCTTTAACTTTAAATCCAGCAATAATTGTCCCTGTTGAACCTTTTTCACTATACCAGACACCTCTAGCACCTAAGGTAATCATCACTTTACTGATACCTTTATCATGTAAAATTTGAGCTGCCGCTTGAGCACCTTGCTCATCTTTCACTGCAATGCCAGTTAAATGTTCTGCCTCAGTTTCATTTGGCGTAATCACATCAATCAAAGCAAGTAATGAATCAGGAAGTGCTTGAGCAGGGGCTGGGTTTAAAATCACTTTGGTATTATTTTTTTGCGCAATTTCAGCCGCGAGTTGGACTGCTTCGATTGGGGATTCTAATTGCATCAATACTGCGTCAGCATCGATGATTTTTTGTTGGTAATGTGTAACTCTTTCTTCTGTTAAATGTGCGTTTGCTCCAGCATGGATGCCAATCACATTTTCACCTTGTTGATTAACAAAAATCAACGCAACACCCGTTGTTTCGTTATCAATCGCATCAATGCATTCAACATTAATATTATCATTTTTTAGTTGTGTCTTAATGTTTTGCCCAATGCTATCGTTACCTACACAAGCAATAAATGTTATATCAGCACCACTTCGTCCGGCAGCAACCGCTTGGTTTGCACCTTTTCCACCAAATGCAACTTGATAGTGACTCCCTCTCACTGTTTCTCCAGGCTGCGGAAATTGCTCAATATTTAAAATATGATCAGCATTGATGCTACCTAAAACGACCAGTTTAGCTGTGCCCATAACATGTATTTCCTTTTGCATTTTTTTCTTTATATTCGCAAATAAAGCAAACCGCCGTTAATCATAACGGCGGTTTAGTTTCGATTATTTTTTAACAACCAGTTCTAACTCTACAGGTACGGTTGGTTCAACTTTTTCACCTTTTAATACTTTATCGGCGATTTGTACACCAACGATCCCAATTTGATCTGGACGCTGTGCGATTGTTGCGCCTAATTTTCCACCTTCAACGGCTTTAATACCATCATTAGTACCATCAAAGCCAACAACCAACACATCATCACGTCCCGCGGTTTGTAACGCTCTTAATGCCCCTAGAGCCATTTCATCGTTTTGTGCAAAAACCGCTTGTACGCTAGGGTGCGCTGTTAGCAAGTTTTGCATAACGTTTAAACCTTTAGTTCTATCAAAATCAGCAGGTTGGCTCGCTAATACATTAAATTTATGCTCTTTAGCTCCCGTATTGAAACCTTCACCGCGCTCACGTGCCGCTGAAGTTCCGGTGATCCCTTCTAATTGGATAACTTTGGCATCATTACCTGTTTTTTGAGCAATAAAGTCGGCCGCCATTTTTCCTCCCATACGGTTATCTGAAGCAACGTGGCTGACCACCTCGCCTTTATTTGCCGCACGGTCAAGAGTAATAACTGGAATATTCGCTTTATTTGCCATAACGATAGCATTACCAACAGCATCTGAATCTGTTGGGTTAATTAACATTAGCTTAGTACCGCGAACGGTTAGGTCCTGAACATTGGCTAACTCTTTAGCTGGATTATCTTGAGAGTCCAGAACAATGAGTTCATAACCTAATTTATCAGCTTCTTTTTGGGCGCTATCCTTCATCGTCACAAAGAATGGATTGTTGAGGGTAGAGATCACCAGAGCAATACTCTCTTTAGCCATTGCATTCACACTAACGGTGGCACTCAAAGCGACCGCTGAAAGTAAAGTTGCGAGTTTTTTCATTTTCATCATCGTATTCCTGTAGGGTATAGGTTACTTTTTATTATCAACCAGCACTGCTAATAAGATAACGACTGCTTTCACAATCATTTGATAGTTTGACGAGATACCTAATAAGTTTAATCCATTGTTAAGAAAACCTAAGATCAGCGCACCAATCAACGTGCCAACAATACGCCCTTTACCACCAGCAAGGCTTGTTCCTCCGAGAACAACGGCAGCAATCGCATCAAGTTCATAGCCATTACCCGCCATCGGCTGTGCGGAAGATAGGCGGGCAACCTCAATCACACTTGCTAATGCAGCAAGTAACCCGCATAAGGCGTAAACAATAATTTTTATTCGGTCAACATTAATACCCGATAGTCGAGTTGCCGCTTCATTCCCACCTAGTGCATAGATATAACGGCCTAAACGTGTGTGATGTAATAAATACCATGCCGCAGCAAAGACAATGATCATCAGCCAAATTGGTGTTGGAACCCCAAATGGTCGACCGATACCAAACCAACCGAACAGATCCGCATTATCACTAAAACCAGTATTGATTGGGCTGCCATCGGTATAAACACGGGTTACTCCACGCAGTAATAGCATCATAACCAAGGTCGCAATGAAGGCTTGCACTTTGCCTTTAGCCACAATCACACCTGTACATGCACCGATAGCAGCACCAAGGGCTAATGCTCCCGCAACGGCGACGAAGGCATTCACATCAGCCCCCACCATCGATGCCGCAACAGCCCCAGTTAAGGCCAGTAATGAACCAACAGATAGGTCAATACCGGACGTTAAGATCACCAACGTCATCCCCACCGCCATGATGGCGTTAACCGATGTCTGTTGCAGGATATTAAACAGGTTATTAAGGGTGAAAAAATTCGGGCTAAGCGATGAAACGATAGCTATTAATACTAATAACGCAATTAATGACTTTTGTTCCATTAGCCATGCTTTGCTGAACCAACGTTTTGAGGTTGTGGTATTCGATGTCATACGGATAACTCCTGAACTGAGCCGTAATTTTTGCCAACAGCGGCAGCCATTAACACTTCTTGGGTGGCTTGTTGAGCTGAAAACTCACCACTAATACGCCCTTCATGCATAACCAGAATGCGGTCACTCATTCCAATCACTTCTGGCATTTCAGAAGAGACCAAAATGATACTCAGCCCTTCTTTTTTGAATTGATTAATTAATTGATAGATCTCTTTTTTAGCCCCTACATCCACACCTCGAGTTGGTTCATCTAAAATCAGGACTTTAGGCCTTGTCATCAAGCCACGCGCAATCGCGACTTTTTGCTGGTTTCCTCCTGATAGGTTGCCAATAATCTGCTCCATGGAAGGGGTTTTGATATTAAATAAGCGAATAAAGTCACCGACCGTCTGTTGTTCTTCTTTATGTTTAAGATTGCCGCCAGCACGGCTAAAGTAACGAAGTGCTGTCAACGACATGTTCTCTTTGACGGACATGCCTAGTACTAAACCATCACGCTTACGATCTTCTGAAATATAGACAATGCCGTTATTTAAGCCGTCTTGTGGGGTTTTTAATGTGATACTTTTGCCATCAAGGCGTACTTCACCGGATTTTTTCTTTACGGCACCATAGATGATTTTCATTAGTTCTGTACGACCAGCCCCCATCAGTCCCGACACGCCTAAAATTTCACCACTTCTTAATGAGAAACTGGCATTATCGACCCCTGGGCCTGATAGATTTTCAACTTGTAAACGTACATCCCCAACGGGCACACTAATACGCGGGTATTGATCTTCTAATTTACGCCCCACCATCATCTCTATGAGCGTTTCTTCTTTTAACGTTTCTACACTTTTTTCGCCGATAAATTGCCCATCGCGAAACACAGTTACATCATCGCAAATTTCAAAAATTTCTTTTAAGCGGTGAGAGATATAAACAATCCCGCACCCTTGTGCTTTTAATTCTTCAATAACGCGAAAGAGTGATGCCGTTTCTGTATCAGTAAGCGCATCGGTCGGTTCATCCATGATGATGACTTTAGATTCAAAGCTTAAGACTTTTGCTATCTCAACCATTTGTTGTTCGCCAATTGATAGTTCAGCAATCAATTGATGGCTGTCATAATCAAGGTTAAGACGTTTTAGTAACTTATCAGACTCACTAAATAGGGTTTTCCAGTCAATTTTACCGAATCGACTCACAAACTCGCGGCCAAGAAAAATATTTTCGGCAATAGAAAGTTCAGGTATCAGATTAAGTTCTTGGTGAATGATACCAATCCCTGCTTCTTGAGAGTTTTTAGGGCCATGAAATGTAACCTCTTTCCCTAAATAACGAATAGCACCTGCGTCTTTACTATAAATTCCTGTGAGTACTTTCATCATGGTTGATTTGCCGGCACCATTTTCCCCAACCAGCGCCATGACTTTTCCTGGGTAGACATTAAGTGAAGCACCATTTAGCGCTTTTACACCCGGAAAAGATTTTTCAATACCGATAAGTTCTAATAAAGGTTGCATACACACCTCAGAAGGTCACACCGGAACAGAGGATCACATTCGCAAAAGGTGAACACTCTCCTGTTCTAATCACCGCTTTGCTATCGTGCGTCATTTTTTTAAAGTGTTCATGACGACAATATTCCACTTCGATTGGCTTTCCTTGCGTAAGCTCTAATGCTTTCAGGTGTGCTAATATGGCTTGCTCCATTTTTTGATTTACCGTCATAATTTCTTCAGCCAGAATCACTTTTTCAACCTGCATTTCCTGAGTAACAACACTCAGTACAGACATAAAATCGGGTAATCCTTGTGTGATGGCTAAATCAATACGCTCAACTTGTTGTGGTATAGGTAACCCTGCATCAGCGATGGCAATATGATCAGTATGGCCCAACTTGGCGATGACTGACGTAATATTGGAATTAAGCAAAATACCTTTTTTCATTGTTTCCACTGTTCCTGTCTGAGCGAAACGTTTCGCTCAATCTAATATAGATAAGAAAGTCAACAACTCAACGTTATTGACTAAGATTTGTGATCGCTATCGAAACGTTTCGTTAACAGGGAAAAAGATAGAAAGGTGAACTTATTGAATTAGTTAAAGCTGAATCGTTTTTGTGATTCACTATTAGGAATCAAAGAAAAAATAACAAAAGACATTGCACAAATTATCTCAGGATAGATAACCTAACAATATATACTCTCAATAATTCGAGAAGCAGTTAATTCGTCAATGAGTGGCTCACTCTCTATGCATAATACGAACAGCTAACAAAGCGATAACTTGAAGTATGACGAGATGTTGCCTAAGTAATCATAAAGGAACCAATATGCAGCTAGCGGAACGAATTGCCCAACTGAGTAACTATCTTGAAAGTGGACTGTATGAACGCCAGCAAACGATACGTTTATGCTTATTGGCCACATTAAGTGGCGAGAGCGTTTTTCTTTTAGGTCCTCCAGGTATCGCTAAAAGCTTGATAGCTCGCCGTATGAAGTATGCTTTTCGTCATGCTAATACATTCGAATATTTGATGACGCGTTTTTCGACTCCTGAAGAAATTTTTGGTCCATTATCCATACAAGCTCTTAAGGATGAAGGGCGCTATCAACGACTGACAAAAGGCTATTTACCCGATTCTGAAGTTGTTTTTCTTGATGAGATTTGGAAAGCCGGCCCCGCTATTTTGAATACGCTCTTAACGGCAATCAACGAGCGAAAATTTCGAAATGGTGATGATGAAAGCGCTATTCCAATGCGTTTATTAGTGACCGCATCTAACGAACTTCCCGATGCAGATAATAGCTTAGAAGCCTTATTTGATAGAATGCTTATTCGTATCTGGCTCGATAAAGTACAAGAAAAACAAAATTTTAGAGCGCTATTAACCGGTAAACCGCCAAAAGAGGAATCACTCGTACCTGATCATTTAAAAATCAGTGATGATGAATATGCTGAGTGGCAGCAACACATACCAAAAATAACGCTGCCCGATCATTGTTTTGAACTCATTTATCAGCTTCGCCAACAATTAGATGTCACGGATAAACAGCTTTATGTATCTGATAGGCGTTGGAAAAAAGCCGTTTATTTATTACAAGCAAGCGCATTTTTTAATGGTAGAAGTGAAGTTTCGCCTCTTGATATTGTGCTACTGAAAGATTGTTTATGGCATGACATGCAATCAATGAATACATTGCCTCAGCTAATCAAATCAATATTAGAGGAAGATGGTTGGCAGCAAAGAAAATACACTCGTGAAATGGAAATGCTCTATCAAGAATGGACATCATCAACACAAGAACAAAATAACCAAAATGCCTTTAAAGTCACTAAAAGCACGGCGATGTTTGCTCGCCGCCCTACCTATACGTTGCCTGAAGAGATCAAAGAGGGTCGTTTAACACTGTTTCTGCATAAGCCCCTGCAATTGCATGATATAAAAGTGACATTTATTACTACAGATAAAAAATCGCTCACTCATTTTCTCACTAAAGGCACAACCCTATCAGCTCATCTTAATGGTATTGGGTTCGCACAAGAAATTGCAGCTGAAATAAACAATATGAATCAAATTCAGTTATTAGATGTTAGCCATCAAGCTTCAACCCTCTATCTACAGGCGTTAACAACCCGCAGTGATAAAACAGATAATCAAGTATGGCTAGAAAAACTAGATAAAATCCAACAAGATATTCAATCGGCACGTTACCAATTTGAAAAACAACAACCCAATTTATTTATTGAATCAAAGTGGCTGGCTGGCATAGAAGAGAGCTTTATTAAGTTAACGGAGAAATTAACTCATTTGCGTAACCAAATCATAGGTAAAGTGGTGGATTAACCATGCTGAGTTTAGCCACGCTAGACCTATTGCTTTCAGTTAATGAAAGCCAATTAATCGAAGAGATCATTATATCGCTTCTCGCCACACCGCAATTAGCCGTTTTCTTTGAAAAACATCCTCGGCTCAAGAAAGCACTATTAAAAGATTTATCGGAATGGAAAAAAGATCTTAAACAAAAGCTGCAAGATGCCTTAGTGCCAGCTCAACTCGCTGAGGAGTTTCAACTGTATCAACGCGCTCTAGGTCAGGCAACTGAGCTGTTTTTTAACCAATTACCGGATTTAATCACAAAACTAGAGCAGTTAGATTCACCTTTTTATCCAGAAGCCCGCAAACTAGCGACGGGTAAAATTGATAATTATAGTGCGAGACAAAGCCTATTCATTCAGCGTTGGCGTATTAATTTAATCTTACAAGTCACAACATTACATAAAGAGTTGTTAGAACAAGAAAAAGAACAATTATTAGCTGAATTACAAAGGCGACTTGCACTAAGTGGTAATCTAGAAGAAATTCTCGGTGAGAATGAACGAGCAGCAGGCCGGCTATGGGATTTAAGCAAAGGGCTCAATACCGCATCAGTCTATAATGATAAGTTATTGAACCACTACAGTGATTTTTTACGCCAACAGCCTGAATTGGAAAAAATAGCTCAACTATTAGGTCGTAGCCAATCTGCGCGTTCATTACCTGAAAATAGCGTACTTCTCGAACCGATGACCCTCTTAGAAAAAGTACCAGAAACGGTACCTGAGCAAGTCAACGGACTTAATCAAAGTGATGATATTTTACGCTTACTCCCCACAGAATTAGCTATGTTGGGGTTAGAAGACGTTGAGTTTGAATTCTATCGTAAGTTGCTTGAAAAACAGTTAATGACCTATCGATTACAGGGGGAAAGTTGGCAAGAAAGGCGAGTACTTCGCCCTATCACTCATCATCATCATGAAGAACAGCCTAGAGGGCCTTTCATTGTCTGTATTGATACGTCAGGTTCGATGGGGGGAATCAATGAACGTTGTGCCAAAGCCTTTTGCCTCGCATTATTAAAAATTGCGCTGGCGGATAACCGTTCATGTCATATCATGTTATTTTCTACTGAAATCGTTCACTATGACTTAGTCTCCGCAGACGGGTTAGAACAATGTATGCGCTTTTTGCATCAGACATTTCGTGGCGGAACTGATTTGGCTAGTTGCTTACAAGAAACCGTCAAACAACTTGAATCACCATCGTGGATGGATGCTGACACTGTGATTATTTCAGACTTTGTCGCGCAACGTTTACCTGACGAATTAATACAAAAAATAAGAACACTACAAAAGGCAGGGAAATACCGCTTCCATGCGGTATCTGTTTCAAATTATGGGAAACCCGGCATCATGAAGATATTTGATCATATCTGGCGCTTTGATACCGGATTAAAAAGCAGGTTATTGCGCCGCTTTAGTCGCTAACTACAGCATACCCGCAACAGATTCACGAGTTTCTGGAGACCAAACACCACATTGAACTTGGCCAATGTGCTGACGTTGGAGCAGTAACATCACTAAACGTGACTGACCAATACCGCCGCCGATAGTCTGTGGCATTTTGCCTTCGACTAATGCTTGGTGCCATTCTAGCTCCATGCGCTTTTCATCGCCTGTTAAGCTTAGCTGACGAGTCAGGCACTCAGGGCTAACACGGATCCCCATTGACGAGATTTCAAATGCGTCTTGCAACACTGGGTTCCACACAATGATGTCACCGTTTAAGCCTTTATAACCCTCTTCGTTTTCGGTTGTCCAATCATCATAGTCTGGTGCACGAACATCATGCGCTTCACCGTTAGAAAGTTTGCCACCGATACCGATAAGGAAAACGGCACCTAATTCTTTTGCAATTGCACGTTCACGGCCTTTTGCATCTAAATCAGGATAACGTTGTAGCAGTTCTTCACTGTGGATAAAGTGAATTTGTTCTGGCAGGAACGGTGCCAGTCCAAATTCGCTACTAATGGCGGCTTCTGTTTGTTTTATTGCCTGATAGATTTTACCCACTGTCTGCTTCAGATAAGGAAGAGTACGTTCCTCATCACCCATCACTTTTTCCCAATCCCACTGATCAACATAGACTGAGTGAATTGGGGTTAAGCGATCTTCATCTGGACGTAACGCTTTCATATGAGTGTAGAGACCTTGGCCTGGCTTAAAATCGAATCGACCTAATGTCTTACGCTTCCATTTTGCCAAGGAGTGAACCACTTCAAAGGTTGCATCCGGAATTGATTTTACCTTTACTTGAACCGCTTTTTCATGGCCAGACAAGTTGTCCTGAGTACCATCACCTAAACGACTTAAGATAGGACCTTGAACTTCAATCAAGCCAAGTTCTTTTTCAAGTAAACGTGAAAAATAAGATTTTACAAAGCTGATTTGTTGCTGTTGTTCGATAAATGATTTGTCCATTGTATTCACCCATAATTTGTTAGCTGCGTTAGCCGATGTGTAGATTAAGCAACAAAACAGGGGTGGAATTCAATATACTTCATTAAAAAAACACTTTCACATTTATTTTATCTAAAAAAATGGGTATAAAAATAAGAATTCATTAAATTAAGGAGGTAATAATGCCTGAAAATTATCATATCGATAATCTCGACCGTGACATACTTCACGAATTAATGAGAAATGCACGTACCGCTTACGCAGAACTGGCTAAAAAGTTCTCTGTCAGCCCAGGCACAATTCATGTGCGTGTAGAAAAAATGAAACAGGCAGGAATCATTACAGGAACACGTATTGATATCAGCCCGAAACAACTCGGTTTTGATGTGTGCTGCTTTATTGGCATTATTTTGAAAAGTGCTAAAGATTATCACACCGCCCTCAAAAAATTAGACGCCCTAGAAGAAGTGGTTGAGGTCTACTATACGACTGGGCAGTACAGCATTTTTATTAAAGTGATGTGCCGATCGATTGATGCCCTCCAAGACGTACTTATCAACAAAATTCAAACGATAGATGAAATTCAGTCCACAGAAACACTGATCTCGCTACAGAACCCGATCATGAGAACAATTAGCCCATAAAAAAAAATTTCTATAACCACATTATCCACAGGTAGATCCCAGCTCATTCACAGCGTACAATAGCGCCCTAATGTAGCGATCGGGAATCACCATGACAAAAGTAACCCTAATAAGCGGCAGCACAATGGGGAGTGCTGAGTATGTTGCAGAACATATGGCAGAGATCTTAGAAGAACTTGGCCATGAAACCGAAGTGCAACATGGACCAGACCTAGATTCACTACCACGTGAAGGTTTATGGCTGGTGGTGAGTTCAACGCACGGTGCGGGTGATCTTCCTGAAAATATTCAACCTCTCGCTGAACAAATAGAAAGTCAATCGCCTGATCTCAGTCAGGTTCAATTTGGCAGTGTAGGAATTGGCAGTTCTGAATATGACACTTTTTGTGGCGCAATTCATAAATTAAACACCTTATTAATCGATCATGGTGCTAAAAGGATCGGCGAACCACTCGAAATTGATGTTCAGCAACATGAAATTCCTGAAGATCCAGCAGGTGAATGGGTTAAAACTTGGGCGATCGAACTCTGATTTGTTCAAAATAACAACGATCAGATGTGGATAACTCTGGTAAGATCTCGGTATTAACCGGTAGTTATCCAGAGTATAAGTTTTAATGTCGCCATGAGCTGTGTATAACTACCCTTTTAGATCCCAGCTTATACGCAAAAGGATCACGGATCATTCACAGTATATGATCCTTTACAGTTTTATGATCTTTATAGTGAATATTCAGTTATCCACAGATACTGATGATCCTAATAAAAGATCTAATAAAGAGATCTTTAAATAAAAAGATCTTTATATTATAAGGCTCGGATCAACATAGCTTGGTCTATCCTTAAAACTTGAGTAGAATTCTCTCCTCGAATGCAACAGTCAGCATTTTTCTAACGTTAAGGTTCACACATGTTTTATCCAGAGCAATTTGACGTCATCGTAATTGGTGGTGGTCATGCCGGTACTGAAGCAGCAATGGCAGCTGCACGTATGGGGCGTCAAACCCTATTACTGACTCACAATATTGATACTTTGGGCCAGATGTCCTGCAACCCAGCCATCGGTGGGATCGGTAAGGGACATCTGGTTAAAGAGATCGATGCCCTTGGTGGCTTAATGGCCACTGCAACTGACAAAGCGGGTATTCAATTTAGAACGTTGAATGCCAGTAAAGGACCTGCTGTTCGTGCAACACGTGCACAAGCAGACCGAGTACTTTATCGTCAAGCCGTCAGAACCGCTTTAGAAAACCAGCCTAACTTAATGATCTTCCAACAACCTGTTGAAGATTTAATTGTTGAAAACAATACGGTAACGGGTGCTATTACCCGTATGGGGCTAAAATTTAAAGCTAAAGCCGTTGTACTAACCGTTGGAACTTTCCTTGATGGAAAAATCCATATTGGTTTAGAAAACTACAGCGGTGGCCGAGCAGGTGATCCACCTTCTATTTCTCTTTCACAGCGTTTAAGAGAACTGCCTTTACGGGTCAATCGCTTAAAAACAGGTACCCCACCGAGAATAGATGCTAGAACAATTGACTTTAGCCAATTAGCTCAGCAACTTGGTGATGATCCCATGCCTGTTTTCTCCTTTTTAGGATCACAAGATCAACATCCACAGCAGGTACCCTGTTATATCACTCATACCAATGAAAAAACGCATAATGTGATCAGAAATAACCTTGATCGTAGTCCTATGTATGCAGGGATCATTGAAGGGATCGGTCCTCGTTATTGTCCTTCTATCGAAGATAAAGTGATGCGCTTTGCTGATCGCAATGCACACCAAATCTTTTTAGAGCCTGAAGGATTAACAAGTAATGAGATATACCCAAATGGTATCTCCACCAGCCTTCCATTTGATGTGCAAATGCAAATAGTTCACTCAATGAAAGGAATGGAAAACGCGAGGATCATACGTCCAGGTTATGCTATCGAATATGATTTCTTTGACCCTCGAGATCTCAAACAAACCCTTGAAAGCAAGTTTATTAATGGCTTATTTTTCGCTGGCCAGATCAATGGTACAACTGGGTATGAAGAAGCGGGAGCACAAGGCTTACTCGCTGGACTGAATGCTGCTCAATATGCCTTTGATCGAGAAGGCTGGTTCCCTCGTCGCGATCAGGCTTATATGGGCGTGTTGGTTGATGATCTTTGTACGTTAGGTACCAAAGAACCATACCGTATGTTTACTTCCCGTGCAGAATATCGATTAATGCTACGTGAAGATAACGCGGATCTTCGCTTAACCGAAAAAGGTCGTGAATTAGGCCTCGTTGATGATGTACGTTGGGCTCACTTTAATAACAAAGTGGAATTGATTGAAAAAGAGCGTCAGCGCTTGAGAGACATTTGGGTTCATCCTAAAGCAGAAGGCCATGATGAAATAGACCAAATATTGTCAGTACCACTTTCTAAAGAAGCCAATGGTGAAGATTTACTGCGTCGTCCAGAAATGGATTACCAATTATTGACGTCACTGAGCCGTTTTGCGCCGGGGATCACAGATCCTCAAGCTGCTGATCAAGTTGAAATACAAGTTAAATATGAAGGTTATATCGCTCGTCAGCAAGAAGAGATAGAACGACAATTACGTAATGAAAATACATTACTCCCTGTCGACCTTGATTATAAGCAAGTGAAAGGGCTGTCAAATGAAGTGATGGCAAAATTGAATGATCATAAACCAACTTCAATTGGCCAAGCTTCACGTATCTCAGGAATTACCCCAGCGGCTATTTCCATTTTGCTTGTTTGGTTGAAAAAGCAAGGCATGCTACGTAGGAGTGCTTAAAAATGAGTTTATTAGCGCACCTAACGCGTTTATCGACACTTGCGAATATCGAATTAACGGAGAAACAAAAACAACAGTTAGTTGGGTATGTGGAATTACTTAATAAATGGAATAAGGCATATAACCTGACTTCTGTTCGTGATCCTCAACAAATGCTTATTCGCCACATTATGGATAGCATAGTGGTGAACGGTCAGCTAAAGGGGACATCATTTATTGATGTTGGAACTGGACCCGGTTTACCGGGAGTTCCTCTTGCGATTGTTCGTCCTGACTCACATTTTGTGTTACTTGACAGCCTAGGGAAGCGAGTTCGCTTCCTGAAACAGGTTCAACATGAGTTAGGGCTAAGTAATATTGAGCCAGTGCAATTTCGTGTCGAAGAGTATCAACCCGAAATCGGTTTTGATGGTGTGATTAGCCGCGCATTTGCTTCTTTAAGCGATATGTTGAACTGGTGTCACCATCTTCCTAAGTCGTCTGGGAAGTTTTATGCATTGAAAGGTGTCGTGCGTGAGGATGAACTTTCTGACCTACCTAACCCATTTTCCATTGACTCTATCACTGAGTTGAAAGTCCCTGATCTTGATGAGCAACGTCATTTAGTGATTTTATCTTTAAAATAAAGTTGCTTTTTATCAATTAAATTTTATCTTTTAGAGCTTTAGCAGTCACATTTACAATGTTACTGCTATTTTTATTTTTAGGGGGATTTTACCAATTCGGATTTTACGTTACTTTTACACGGTAATAACGAATAACTATCAAAAATACACATTAGACATTAAAAAATATCGCTAAACAGAGATTTTAGATAAATCACTTGGATGTTTAAGATCATTAATAATGAAATATTTGATTTATTACATCTTTTTTTCGATTGAAAAATAACGTTTTTAATTATTTGATTTAAAGCTTAAATCTTTTTTTTCTTAATTAGAAACCTTGACCTCGTTAATAATGTAACTAACATGAAATGTGATTTGTATCACAGAAAAATGTTTTTGATTGTCGAGTCATTAACTATTTATTAATTATTATTGCCACATTTCTGCGCTATCTCGAAAAAATTAAATATTTATTCACCTTTTCGCTACTTACTGATTGAATTCATTTCGCCTGCCCGTATAATTTGCTCGTTTTTGTCTCTTGACACATTTAAGCAAAGACAGTTTTATACAACACTTAGCGTTTCTGAGGCTGAGAACAGCTGGGAGTACAAAAAGTTATGTCTGTATCCCTTTACGACAACAAGCATGCAGTAAAGCAGTTGTCATTTCAGCTAATAACTTTTGTGATCCTCAGTGGGGCTTTCTGTGCAAATAGTATAGAATGGGGGGCCTCTGCTCTTGCGGGTGGTTTAGCATGCTGGTTACCTAATATCGTATTTATGCTGCTAGCCCATTTTCAGAAAGCAAAAGAAGAGGATGAACCTGTCCGCATTGCCTGGTTCTTTGCATTAGGAGCAGGGCTAAAGGTTGTAACAACCATTACTGTGTTAGTCATTGCTTTCGGTGTGTTTAAAGCGTCATTGACACCACTGGGTTTGACCTATTTAGCGGTGCTAATTGTTCAGATTGTTGCACCAGCCGTTTTAAGGCGGTAAGTATTTTTAAACTACAAAAGGGTAAGAGGCATCATGTCTGCATCAGGAGAAGTGATGACTACAGAGGATTACATAGGCCACCACCTGAAAAACCTTCAGTTGGACCTGAGTACCTTTAAGTTGGTCGATCCCCACGCTAGTCCAACATTTTGGACGTTGAACATTGACTCGCTTTTTTTCTCAGTAGTTCTCGGGGCTTTGTTCCTGTGGCTATTTAGAAGAGTTGCAGTTAATGCGACTAGTGGCGTACCCGGTAAGTTACAGACTGCAATAGAACTGATCATTGGTTTCGTTGATAACTCAGTCCGTGATATGTATCACGGTAAGAGCAAGGTTATTGCTCCTTTGGCATTAACTGTGTTCGTCTGGGTATTTTTAATGAACCTGATGGATTTACTCCCAATCGATTTCCTACCGTATATTGCTGAGCATTATCTCGGGTTACCTGCATTACGTGCAGTACCAACCGCAGATGTTAGTGTCACTCTATCTATGGCGATTGGCGTGTTTATCCTGATCCTCTTCTACAGCATTAAGATGAAAGGAATCGGTGGATTTACGAAAGAGTTGACTCTTCAACCTTTCAATCATCCAGTCTTTATTCCTATTAACTTAATTCTTGAAGGGGTAAGCCTGCTGTCAAAACCTGTATCACTCGGTCTGCGACTGTTTGGTAACATGTATGCAGGTGAATTGATCTTTATTCTTATCGCGGCTCTGCTTCCGTGGTGGTCACAGTGGTTGCTAAGCCTGCCTTGGGCTATCTTCCACATACTGATTATTACGCTACAAGCCTTTATTTTTATGGTTCTGACTGTTGTCTATCTGTCGATGGCATCTGAAGAGCATTAATTTAACTATCAATATTGTCTTAACTGAAACAAACTGGAGACTGTCATGGAAAACCTGAATATGGATCTGCTGTACATGGCTGCTGCTATTATGATGGGTTTAGCGGCGATCGGTGCTGCGATCGGTATCGGCATCCTAGGTGGTAAATTTTTAGAAGGTGCTGCTCGTCAGCCAGATTTAATCCCTCTGCTGCGTACTCAGTTCTTTATCGTAATGGGTCTTGTCGATGCTATTCCGATGATTGCTGTTGGTCTGGGCCTGTATGTAATGTTCGCTGTTGCCTAACTTTAGTTACAGAACACTTAGAACGTTAACTTATTAATTAACAAGAGGTATTGTCTGTGAATCTAAATGCAACAATCCTCGGCCAGGCTATCGCGTTTGTCCTGTTTGTTTGGTTCTGTATGAAGTATGTATGGCCACCGATTATGGCGGCCATAGAAAAACGTCAAAAAGAAATTGCTGACGGTTTATCTTCCGCAGAACGTGCTAAAAAGAACCTGGAACTGGCGCAAACCGACGCAACCGACCGACTGAAAAAAGCAAAAGCAGAAGCTCAGGTCATCATCGAACAAGCGAATAAACAACGCAGCCAGATGATTGAAGAAGCCAAAGCAGAAGCTGAAACAGAACGTGCAAAAATCGTCGCACAAGCTCAAGCAGAAATTGATGCTGAGCGCAAACGTGCACGTGAAGAGCTACGTAAACAGGTTGCGATGCTTGCTGTCGCAGGTGCCGAGAAGATCATTGAACGTTCCGTGGATGAAGCTGCTAACAGCGACATCGTTGATAAACTAGTCGCTGAACTGTAAGGAGGGAGGGGCATGTCTGAAATCGCTACTGTAGCTCGCCCCTACGCCAAAGCAGCTTTTGACTTTGCTGTGGAAAACCAGTCTGTTGAAAAATGGCAAAATATGCTGGCCTTCACCTCTGAGGTGACGCGCAATGAACAGGTTGGTGAGCTACTTTCTGGTTCTATTGCGCCAGAAAGATTAGCAAAAACGTTTATCTCTGTTTGTGGAGATGAAATTGACGAGCATGTTCAAAATCTGATTCGTATTATGGCTGAAAACGGGCGTCTAAGTACGCTACCAGAAGTATTAACTCAATTTATCCAATTGCGTGATACCATGGAATCAACGATTGAAGTTGATGTAATTTCTGCCAACGAACTGAATGAACAGCAGTTAGCCAAAATTTCTGCAGCGATGGAAAAACGTCTGTCACGCAAAGTTAAGCTGAATTGCAAAATTGATAAGTCTGTTATTGCTGGAGTGATTATTCGTGCTGGAGACCTCGTTATTGACGGGAGTGTCCGCGGTCGCTTAGAGCGTTTAACTGACGTCTTGCAGTCTTAAGGGGACTGGAGCATATGCAACTGAATTCCACCGAAATCAGCGAACTGATCAAACAGCGTATTGCTCAGTTCGATGTTGTGAGTGAAGCTCACAACGAAGGTACGATTGTATCCGTTAGTGACGGTATCATTCGTATTCACGGTTTAGCCGAAGTCATGCAGGGTGAAATGATCGCACTGCCTGGCAACCGTTATGCAATTGCATTGAACTTGGAGCGCGACTCCGTTGGTGCTGTTGTAATGGGTCCTTATGCTGATTTAGCAGAAGGCATGAAAGTAAAATGTACTGGTCGTATTCTTGAAGTTCCAGTTGGCCGTGGCCTGCTAGGACGTGTAGTGAATACACTGGGTGAGCCTATTGATGGTAAAGGCCCTGTTGAGCACGATGGTTTCTCTCCTGTAGAAGTCATTGCTCCAGGTGTTATCGACCGTCAATCGGTTGATCAGCCTGTACAAACTGGTTATAAATCAGTCGATGCGATGATTCCTATCGGTCGTGGTCAGCGTGAGCTTGTTATCGGTGACCGTCAAACAGGTAAAACTGCTTTGGCAATCGATGCAATCATCAACCAACGCGACTCAGGCATCAAATGTGTTTACGTCGCTATCGGTCAGAAAGCGTCAACGATTTCTAACGTTGTTCGTAAACTAGAAGAACATGGCGCACTGGCAAATACCATCGTTGTTGTTGCAACGGCATCTGAATCAGCTGCTCTGCAATATTTAGCACCATACTCTGGTTGTGCGATGGGTGAATACTTCCGTGACCGTGGTGAAGATGCACTGATTGTTTATGATGACCTGTCTAAACAAGCCGTTGCGTATCGTCAGATTTCTCTGTTGCTACGTCGTCCACCTGGACGTGAAGCTTACCCTGGTGATGTTTTCTATCTGCATTCACGTTTGCTGGAGCGTGCTGCTCGTGTTAACGCTGAGTATGTTGAAAACTTCACAAAAGGCGAAGTTAAAGGTAAAACGGGTTCATTGACAGCGTTGCCTATCATTGAAACTCAGGCTGGTGACGTTTCTGCATTCGTTCCGACTAACGTAATTTCAATTACAGATGGTCAGATCTTCCTGGAATCTAACCTGTTTAACTCTGGTATTCGTCCAGCGGTTAACCCAGGTATTTCAGTCTCGCGTGTTGGTGGTGCTGCTCAGACAAAAATTATCAAGAAACTGTCTGGTGGTATCCGTACAGCACTCGCTCAGTATCGTGAACTGGCAGCATTCTCCCAGTTTGCTTCAGACCTTGATGACGCTACGCGTAAGCAGTTGAGCCATGGTCAGAAAGTAACTGAATTGCTGAAACAGAAACAATATGCACCAATGTCAGTTGCAGAGCAGGCACTGTCTCTGTTTGCGGCAGAACGTGGATATTTGGAAGATGTTGAGTTAGCGAAAATTGGTGCATTTGAAGCTGCATTAGTTTCTTATGCATTGCGCGAGCATGCTGACCTTATGAATCAAATCGGCCCGGCGGGTAACTATAACGATGATATCGAAAGTAAGTTGAAACAACTGCTCGAATCATTTAAAGCAACTCAGTCCTGGTAATACTATTCGGCCCGTGAATTTTAATGGGCCGTCTGGTTAATAAGGAGAAGCAGAAATGGCCGGCGCAAAAGAGATACGTTCCAAGATCGCCAGCGTGCAAAACACGCAGAAGATCACTAAAGCGATGGAAATGGTCGCGGCGTCCAAAATGCGTAAAACGCAGGAACGCATGGCGGCCAGCCGTCCTTATGCAGAAACTATGCGCAGTGTGATTGGTCACCTTGCGTTAGGTAATCTGGAATATAAACACCCATACCTTGAAGAGCGTGAAGTTAAGCGTGTTGGGTATTTGGTTGTTTCTACAGACCGTGGTTTGTGTGGTGGTTTGAACATTAACCTGTTCAAAAAACTACTATCAGACATGAAAACATGGTCTGAAAAAGGCGTTCAAGTTGATTTGGCTTTGATCGGTTCTAAAGCAGTTTCATTCTTTGGATCTGTCGGCGGCAATGTCGTCACTCAGGTTACAGGAATGGGGGATAACCCAACGCTTTCTGATTTGATCGGTCCAGTTAACTCTATGCTACAAGCCTATGATGAAGGGCGTTTGGATAAACTGTATGTGGTGACCAATAAGTTCATCAATACAATGTCTCAGGAGCCAACTATTCTTCAACTTCTTCCATTACCTGAAAGTAATGATGAAACCTTGAAGAAAAAATCTTGGGATTATTTATATGAACCCGATCCTAAGGCGTTGCTGGATACCCTGCTGCGTCGTTATATCGAGTCGCAGGTTTATCAGGGCGTCGTTGAAAACCTGGCTAGTGAGCAGGCCGCACGAATGGTAGCAATGAAAGCAGCTACCGATAATGGTGGAAACCTGATCAAAGAGTTGCAGTTGGTTTACAACAAAGCTCGTCAGGCCAGCATTACTCAGGAGCTTACCGAAATTGTTTCGGGTGCTGCCGCGGTTTAACAGCTAGGTTTACGAATTACGTAGAGGATTCAAGATGGCTACTGGAAAGATTATCCAGGTAATCGGCGCCGTTGTGGACGTCGAGTTCCCTCAAGATGAAGTACCAAAAGTGTACGATGCTCTTGAGGTTATTAACGGTAAAGAAAAACTGGTGCTGGAAGTTCAGCAACAGTTAGGCGGTGGTGTTGTCCGTTGTATCGCAATGGGGACATCAGATGGCCTAAGCCGTGGTTTAGAAGTTAAAAACTTAGAGCACCCAATTGAAGTACCAGTAGGTAAAGCAACTTTAGGACGTATCATGAACGTTCTAGGTGACCCTATTGATATGAAAGGTGACATCGGCGAAGAAGAGCGTTGGTCTATCCACCGTGCAGCGCCAAGCTACGAAGAACTATCAAGTTCAACAGAACTGCTAGAAACCGGTATTAAAGTCATGGACTTGATTTGTCCATTCGCTAAAGGTGGTAAAGTAGGTCTGTTCGGTGGTGCGGGTGTTGGTAAAACAGTAAACATGATGGAACTTATCCGTAACATCGCGATTGAGCACTCAGGTTACTCAGTATTCGCTGGTGTTGGTGAGCGTACCCGTGAAGGTAACGACTTCTATCATGAAATGACGGATTCTAACGTTCTTGACAAAGTATCACTGGTTTATGGTCAGATGAATGAGCCACCAGGAAACCGTCTGCGTGTTGCACTGACCGGTTTGACTATGGCTGAAAAATTCCGTGACGAAGGCCGTGATGTTCTGTTGTTCGTGGATAACATCTACCGTTATACACTGGCAGGTACTGAAGTATCCGCTCTGTTAGGTCGTATGCCTTCAGCTGTAGGTTATCAGCCAACACTGGCAGAAGAGATGGGTGTTCTTCAAGAACGTATCACTTCTACTAAGACGGGCTCTATCACCTCAGTACAGGCTGTTTACGTACCTGCGGATGACTTGACTGACCCATCACCAGCAACAACCTTTGCTCACTTGGACGCAACCGTGGTTCTGAGCCGTCAAATCGCTTCTCTGGGTATTTACCCTGCGGTTGACCCTCTGGATTCCACCAGCCGTCAGCTTGATCCACTCATTGTTGGTCAAGAGCACTATGATGTTGCACGTGGCGTTCAGTCTATCCTTCAGCGCTACCAAGAACTGAAAGATATCATTGCAATTCTAGGTATGGATGAGTTGTCTGAAGAAGACAAACTGGTTGTTGCTCGTGCTCGTAAGATCCAGCGCTTCCTGTCTCAACCATTCTTCGTTGCGGAAGTCTTTACTGGTTCACCAGGTAAGTTCGTATCCCTGAAAGACACTATCCGTGGCTTCAAAGGCATTCTGAACGGCGATTACGACCACCTGCCAGAACAAGCGTTCTACATGGTTGGTACCATTGAAGAAGCTGTGGAAAAAGCTAAAAAGCTTTAATCTGGCTGACGGGAGGTTGATATGGTAGCTGCAATGACATACCACCTGACAGTTGTCAGTGCTGAAAAACAGATGTTTGACGGACTGGTACAAAAAATTCAGGTGACAGGTAGTGAAGGTGAACTGGGTATTTACCCACAGCACACCCCACTGCTGACTGCCATAAAACCGGGCATGGTACGTATTACTAAGCAGTTTGGTGAAGAAGAGTTAATTTACCTCTCCGGAGGTATTTTAGAAGTTCAACCAAATGGCGTTATCGTGCTGGCTGATACAGCTATCCGTGGTAAAGATTTAGATGAGGCGCGTGCGCTGGAATCTAAACGCAGAGCGGAAGAACATGTCCGTAAAGCTCACGGTGATGTTGATTATGCTCAGGCATCGGCAGAACTTGCGAAAGCAATAGCGAAACTTCGAGTTATCGAGTTAACTAAAAAGCTGATGTAATGAAGGCAGTATAAAGAAAAGCCAGTCGGTTAATCCCTGACTGGCTTTTTTATTTGTGCGAAATATGTAGTATTTTACGTAGGAAATAGGTTTACTTTCACCCTAAAGTTGGAGTTTCAGGAAATTATGACTGTGCAAAGAAAAAGTGTCGTCATTCTTGCTGCTGGTAAGGGCACTCGAATGTATTCAGAATTGCCTAAAGTCTTGCATTTATTGGCAGGCAAACCAATGGTTCAGCATGTTATTGATACTGCAAAATCAATTGGGGCATCAGACATCCATCTCGTTTATGGGCATGGTGGCGATTTACTGAAAAAGAAATTGGGTGAACAAAACCTTAATTGGGTCTTGCAGGCAGAGCAATTGGGAACAGGGCATGCCATGCAACAAGCAGCGCCTCATTTTCAAGACGATGAAGACATCATTATGCTTTATGGCGATGTGCCATTGATCGCTCAAGATACCCTACAGCGCTTGGTTGATGCTAAGCCTAAAGGGGGGATTGGTTTATTAACGGTGATTTTAGATAACCCAACGGGTTATGGCCGTATTATTCGTGAACAGGGTGAAGTTGTTGGTATTGTTGAGCAAAAAGATGCTACAGAAGAACAACTTAAGGTTCAAGAAATCAATACTGGGATCATGGTTGCGAGTGGTAAAGACTTCAAACGTTGGTTAGCTCAACTGAATAACAATAATGCCCAAGGTGAATACTATATTACTGATGTTATTGCATTGGCACATAAAGAAGGTAATAAGATAGAAACTGTTCATCCTAGCCGTTTGAGCGAAATGGAAGGGGTCAATAACCGTTTACAATTAGCGGCTCTTGAGCGTGTTTATCAAAAAGAGCAGGCAGAGAAATTACTCCTAGCCGGCGTGATGCTAATTGATCCTGAACGTTTCGATATTCGCGGAACCTTAACCCATGGTCGAGATGTGATCATTGATACTAACGTGATCATTGAAGGAAATGTCACTTTAGGTCATAACGTACATATTCAATCTGGCTGTATTTTGAAAAACTGTGTTATTGGTGATAACTCAGTGATCAGCCCTTATTCAGTGATAGAAAACTCTGAATTATCTACCGAATGTACGGTAGGTCCTTTTGCTCGTTTGCGTCCTGGTGCTAAATTGGCATCTAAAGCCCATGTTGGCAACTTTGTTGAAATGAAAAATGCATCATTAGGCCTCGGCTCCAAGGCTGGCCACTTGACCTATTTAGGTGATGCAGAAGTGGGTGATAATGTAAATATTGGCGCAGGAACGATTACGTGTAACTACGATGGCGCGAATAAATATAAAACGGTCATCGGCGATGATGTGTTTGTTGGATCGGATACCCAGCTAATCGCGCCAGTTTCTGTTGCAAATGGCGCAACCATTGGTGCAGGCACGACAGTCACTCGTGATATTAATGAAGGTGAGTTAGTGGTTAGCCGTGTTAAACAAGTGCACATTAAAAACTGGCAACGTCCAGTCAAGAAAAAATAAGATAAATTTTAAAGGAGGAGACGAAGTTTCTCCTCCATTTATTAGTATTAAATAGATAAAAATATAATAACCCCATTCTCTACAAGGCTCGGGGAAACAGCAAAAGCTGTAATAACAATCAGGTAGCGACATCGTAAGGGCTACGGCTCTTTGTTTAGGAATAAATTAAATATGTGTGGAATTGTAGGTGCTGTCGCACAACGTGATATCGCAGAAATTCTCATTGAAGGTCTTCGTCGTCTTGAATACCGTGGTTATGACTCGGCAGGTATGGCTGTTGTTGATCATGAAGGTCATCTTCAGCGTTTACGTGAAGTCGGTAAAGTTCAAATGCTGGCGGAAGAAGCAGAGAAAAACCCAGTATCTGGCGGTACAGGTATAGCGCATACGCGTTGGGCTACTCATGGTGTTCCAAGCGAACGTAATGCTCATCCGCATACTTCTGGTTTCATTGCTGTTGTACATAATGGCATTATTGAAAATTATCTGGAATTAAAAGAAGAGCTGAAACAGCTCGGTTATGTCTTTAGTTCTGAAACTGATACTGAAGTGATTGCTCACCTTGTTCATCATGAGCAACAAAAAGGCGGTTCTTTAGTTGAAGTTGTTCAACGTGTTATCCCTCAGTTACGTGGTGCCTATGGTACCGTGATCATGGATAGCCGTACTCCTGAATTATTAGTCGCTGCTCGCTCGGGAAGCCCATTAGTTATTGGGCTCGGTGTTGGCGAAAACTTCTTAGCATCGGATCAATTGGCATTATTACCTGTGACACGTCGTTTTATTTATCTCGAAGAAGGGGATATTGCGGAAGTGACTCGCCGTACAGTACGTGTCTTTAATCATCAAGGTGAACCAGTTGAACGTGAACAAATAGAGTCAAATGTTCAATACGATGCAGGTGATAAAGGTATTTATCGCCACTATATGCAAAAAGAAATCTATGAGCAGCCAATGGCGATCAAAAACACCCTTGAAGGGCGTTTTAGTAAAGACAATGGTATCGACCTTAGTGAATTAGGCCCTAAAGCAGAAGAGATTTTATCGCAAGTTGAGCATATTCAAATTGTTGCTTGTGGAACCTCTTATAATGCGGGAATGGTGGCTCGTTACTGGTTTGAATCTTTAGCAGGAATTCCTTGTGATGTAGAGATTGCCTCTGAATACCGCTATCGTAAGCCTGCTCACCGTAAAGGCAGCTTAATGATTACGCTTTCTCAGTCAGGTGAAACCGCGGATACATTAGCAGCGTTACGTTTATCGAAAGAATTAGGTTACTTAACATCTTTAGCAGTTTGTAACGTAGCGGGTTCGTCGCTAGTGCGTGAATCTGATTTTGCTTTAATGACTAAGGCTGGTGCTGAAATTGGGGTTGCTTCAACGAAAGCGTTTACCACTCAATTAACGGTACTGTTGATGTTGGTTGCGTATATGGGGCGCATTAAAGGCGCGAATCCAGAGTTAGAAGAGAACATCGCGAATGCGTTACACGCGTTACCAGCACGCATTGAAAGTATGTTATCTCACGATAAAGTGATTGAGGCGCTGGCGGAAGATTTCTCGGATAAAAACCATGCCTTATTCCTTGGCCGTGGCGAGCAGTTCCCAATAGCCGTTGAAGGGGCGTTGAAGCTCAAAGAAATCTCTTATATTCATGCTGAAGCCTATGCAGCTGGTGAGTTAAAACATGGCCCATTGGCACTGATTGATGCAGATATGCCAGTGATTATCATTGCACCGAACAATGAACTGTTAGAAAAATTAAAATCTAACATTGAAGAAGTTCGTGCACGTGGTGGCTTGTTATATGTATTTGCTGATCAAGATGCGGGCTTTGAGGCGAGTGAAAATATGAAAATTATTTCTCTGCCACATGTTGAAGAGCTTATCGCACCGATTTTCTATACTGTGCCACTACAGCTATTGTCTTATCATGTGGCGTTGATCAAAGGAACCGATGTTGATCAGCCTCGTAACTTAGCTAAATCAGTGACAGTTGAATAATACTGTGAAATAAAGACGTGAATAGCTTAAACCCGATTATATCGTTAATTATATAGTCGGGTTTTTTATTATTTAATGTTATCAAACCGAGGGTTTTCTGGGGTAGTCAGAGAGGATGATATTATTGATGACGATAATTCAGCGGTTAGCAGCCTGTCATTGAGTTGTAAGATGATTAGCTTAATAATCGTGACATATCGTTAAACATGGATTGCCACTCATCTTCATCAATTTCCATCAATCCAAAATAGCGCAACATAAAAGCACCTTCAGTGGCAAGAAACATCAATCGAGCGCGTTTTCCTTGTTCGGTCGAGGTGTCTAAATGACGCAATCTGTCGCGATACCAATGACGTGTACTTTCTAGGTATTCTGGCGTTTGTAATAAAGCTGCCATCAATGCTGCCCCTTTCGCCATAGCGACTTTATCGTGTTCATACGTCGCGAGCCGATGGGCATTAATTCGATTCTCAGGTGAATTATCTTTTTCTATTTCACGATTGAATATTTGTTCATAGGTATATCCCCAACGTTCAAACATCGCATCGATGAGAGCATCTTTGTTACCAAAGCAATATTGCACACCACCTTTAGAAATTCCCATGGATTTGGCCACGGCATCAATGGTTAGAGCGGCGGCTCCTTGTGTGAGCACAATCTCTTCAGCAGCATCGAGCACTTTATCTCGATCGATTGTTCGTTGACGTCCCATTTAACAAAAACCTCTTTTCAATACATACGTATGGATTTATATTGTAGCACAATCATTAATAAATGATGATTAAATAAACTTGTTGAGATGATTTTATGCTAGCTGATTATAAACGCTGGATTATTTTACTTTTAGTATCAAGTGTACTGTTTCTCATTGTGATCGATGTAACGGTGTTATACACGGCTCTACCTCGATTAACACATGATTTAGGCGCCACATCCTCCGAAAAATTATGGATTATGAATGCATATCCGTTAATTGTCGCGGGATTATTACCGGCAGCGGGGATGCTTAGTGACCGTATAGGTCATAAGGTGATGTTTCTTTTAGGGTTACCTTTATTTGCCATCGCCTCTTTGTGCGCTGCATTTTCCCCAACTGCATTGAGCTTGATTTTATCAAGAGGCTTTTTGGCCGTAGGGGCTGCAATGAGCATGCCCGCAACGTTATCAATTGTTAGGCATGTTTTTTTAGATCCAAAAGAGCGTGCTCTTGCGATAGGGATTTGGTCGGCTGTTGCGTCAGGTGGCGCCGCTATCGGTCCACTCGTTGGCGGTATATTGCTTAACCATTTTTGGTGGGGCTCAGTATTTTTAATCAATGTACCGGTAGTATTATTCGTATTGCCTTTCGCTTACTTTTTAATTCCTAAATGTGGCGGAGAAGGTTCACAAAAAATCGATTATATCGGCTCTGTGTTAGTGCTTATTGGGTTAGTTGGTACTATTTATGCCCTAAAAGAGTTTGGTAAGCCTTATACGAATTGGTGGGCGTTTATTGTTGCAGGCATCATAGGTGTTTGGTTCTTGTGTATCTTTAGCCGTAGACAAATGTCATCTGATTCGCCAATGATTGATTTTAAGCTATTTGCTAACCCACGCTTTAGTGCGGGTATCTTAATGGCAATATTATCGATGGTCATCATTGTTGGCGTCGAGCTTCTGTTAAGCCAAAGATTACAGCTTGTGATGGGATATACACCGTTTCAAGCGGCTCTGTATATTATTCCTATCCCTATCGCCTCGGTATTGGCTGGCCCATTAGCTGGAATGTTATTACATAAAATTGGCGAGAGACGGTTAACAATATTTGGTTTCGTCTGTACCTTGATCGGTGTCATCGGCCTTAATTATGTTTACCAAACTGCTACCGGTTTCATATTATTGGCATACTTATTTTTGATTGGCTTTGGTCTTGGTGTGATTTTTACTACCGCCTCAACCACAGTGATGTTGAATGCACCTGATCAAAAAGCGGGTATGGCAGCGTCAATTGAAGAAGTCGCTTATGAAATCGGTAGTGTGTTGGGGGTGACTTTTATGGGGGGATTGATGAGCGCCATTTATACAATGAAGCTATCGTTACCAGACAACTTAGCGGTGGATGAGAAAGCTTATGATAGCATTGATGAAGCTTTTATTATCGCGGAGCATTTGCCACAAGAGAGTGCAAATATCTTGATTAACCAAGCGCATACTGCTTTCGATCAAGCATTTGGTGGCGTAATGATATCAACAATTATTATTTTGATTCTTTGCTCATTAGTTATTCCTCATTTTTTTCGCAAAACATAAAGGCTAATAATTAAAGGGAAGTGCCATCAAAAACACTTCCCTATTGTGATAATAATCTCTTATTTATCTCTGCAATGAATGCATATTTGCTTCTTGGCCTACAGGGTTATTGAATCTTTCTGATGAGTAATGCACCAAAGAAGGGGCAAATAGCAAATAGCGCAAATAACCAGATTGAAGCTTGTTGGGCTCCAGCTAACCCTCCAGGGCTAATAAGTCCACTATTATTGACGACTACACCAACTAATGCTGCTGATAGTGCTGTTGCGTACAGTTGAACGGTAATAATTGATGAGGATGCAAGATTCTCTTCGCCGTTAGGGGCGACGTTAAAAACCTTTAAAACAAGATGTGGCCAGCAAATACCAATTCCTAGACCAACTCCCATCATGGCAATTAAATAGATGGCAAACAGAAGTATTGAATCCACTAATTTTGTATTAGGCGTTAAAATAGCCAGTAAGATTAATGAGATAAATATAATAATTGGGCCTAAACGAAGTATTTTTAATACGAGTGGCCCCGTTTTATTCGCACTGAGTAATGCGCCAATTGTCCAACCTGCGGCCATAATTGCGGTGAGATAACCTGCTGATAATGGAGAAAATTGATGGATAGTTTGTAAGAAATAAGGGACATAAATTTCCGTTGTCATACCACCAACCAGTAAACTCATCGTTAAGTAAATGATAGCAAGCGGATTTTTGAATGAATAAGTGCCTGTAGGGAGTAAGCGTTTACCTTGCTTACCATCAATGAGAGCAATGGTAATTAGCATGGTGATGCCAACTAGCAGACCCACGACATTAAATATGAGTTCTTGAGATAAACTTCCGATCGAAATCGCTAACACAGAAGCAACTAATAATGTAATAGCAAGAAAAGGCAATTTACTGGTTTGTGGTTGTTGGTTTGTTTTTTTAGGTAATTGATTAATAACAATTAAAGTAAGAAAAACAGCAACTGGCAATAATGACCAAAAAGCCCAGCGCCAATGTCCACCTTGGGCAAATATCCCACCAATTGCAGGCCCACAGAGCGTGGCAATTCCCCACATACCGGAAACGACCCCCATAGCACGTGACCAGAGATTTTCGGTAAAAACAATGCGAATTAATGCATAGCTTAAGGCAAATAAAATACCGCCCCCTAGCCCTTGAAGCGCACGTCCGACAAGTAACGTTAGCATTGAAGGGGAAGCGGCACACCAAATCGACCCTAATGAAAATAAAAATAAGGCGGTTAAATAAGCAAATTTAGGTCCTAATTGGTTGAGGATTTTGCTTGATAATGTTGAGCCGACAATAGAGGTGGCAACAAATATGGTGGTATTCCATGCATAATATTCTAGGCCACCGATATCATTGACAATGCTCGGAAGAATCGTTGTAACGATATAAATGTTGATCGCATGGAGTGCGACACCACCAGTAAGGGCGATAGTCAGTAATGCATTAGTGCCACTGAGTAAATCAGCCCATTTGGCTTGATTTGTCGTTGATGGATCATTGCTCATAGCGAGACCTGCTAGACGAGAGAGTTAAAAAAAAGTTAATATCCAAGTATTAGCTTGGATATTAGAGTGGCATCATGATTAATGCAAGTAATTACTTTGATAATTTAAATCTCAGCCAAGCGGTTGATAAAGTGTTGTTTTGTATCAAAACTAAAGCGCCTATCTCAACCGCTGTGATTGCAAAAGACTTAGCCATGACGGGGGAAGCTGTCCGCCAACATCTTCAAAAATTGCTATCACTAGGTTTAGTTGAGGGGGTGCAGTGCACTTCTCAAACAGGTGCTGGTCGACCGAGGCAGAATTGGGTGCTGACTGAATTAGGACATCAGCGTTTTCCAGATACGCATGCACAGCTTACGTTGCAGCTCATTGATTCAGTAAAAAGTATTTTTGGGAATGAAGGGCTAGAAAAACTGATTAGCCAAAGAGAAAGTGCAATTAAAACCAAATATCTATCTCGTTGTGCACAGCGACCTTTTATTGAACGACTACAGGCATTAGCCGATATTCGTAGTGAAGAGGGTTATATGGCACGTATTGAACAAGAGGGGGACAGTTGGTTATTAATTGAAAACCATTGCCCAATCTGTGCTGCGGCGACTGTTTGCCAAAATTTTTGTCGCTCCGAATTACAATTATTTCGTGAAATTATGGGCGATGAAGTTACGATTGAGCGAGAGCAGTATTTACTCAATGGTGGTGGGCGCTGTGTTTACCGTATTCAGAAAATAAAATAAAGGCCGAGAGTTTGCTCTCGGCCATGTTGAGAGACTATTTTGTAACTTCAATCAATTCACTGGTTTCGATATGGGGAGCTAATTCTTCAGCAGTGAGCCACAATGGTTTTTTTTCAAACTGTTCATAAAGGGATAATTGGTCTTGATAATGAGGAGATGGTTTTCCTTGCGGTGAAATAAAACCGCTTTGTCCTGGAGCAACAACATCCCAAGCTTTCACCTTATCGTCGGTAAACACAATCAAGTCATTTTCGGTTCCTCGATTATGATATTCATTTTGGTGTAGACTTTCTGCGCTACTAGCTTGAGGAACACCGAAGAAATTATTGGCTCTAAAAGTTAGTGCTGTCGCTGGAGTTTGCCAACTCGCAGGATGATGACCATATTGCTGGGTCATTTGCTGATAAGTTGTACGTAATGCTTGGCGAATAACATCATCTTGTGATTTCCCTGAAAATAGGTCAATAGCTTGTGGAATAGCAGATTGTTGCCCTAATAATGATTCATATAAGATTTTTGCGCCTGTACTAATATTTAACGAGCCTGTAGGACCTTCTTGTGTTGTTTCATAGCCACTGGCTAAATACCATTTATCAAAAGGAGCGGGGACTGTTTGGCCCAGCGTGGCTTTTAGCATCTCTTTTAGCCAAATATCCAATATTGCTGAGCCTGGTTGAATATAATGTTTGCCCTCTTTTGAAAGATAATTAATTCCATTCCATTGGTTAAGAATAGATGCAAGTTTTACGGCATCGTCATCGGCAGGTAAATCGCGTGTCGCACGCAGAATATAAGGGGTAAATAGGCGATGATTCAGGTCAACACGACTCGTCTGTTTTAGAATATCCCACATGTCCTCTTGATTTAACAGATGCTTTGATTCTATTAGCTTATTGATTTCTGTGACGCGATCAGCAGATCCCCATAAAAACGCAAACAAGTCACTCGCGGGGTAATTTTTTGCTGGGGAATTATTCCAGTTAGCAATATAACCCGATTTAGGGTTGTACACTTTCGGGTTATTAGCAAAGGGCTGCATGCCTTTCCAGTCCCATTCACCAGTGCCGGGAACGGGGAGTCGAGGGTCATGATTTTCTTGGCGTTCAGGATAATGCCCAGTATGGATATAACCAATATTGCCGTCTTTATCTGCATAATACCAATTAATGGTTAAGGCTTGGTTCTGTGCCTGATTTTGCCATTGTTGCCAATTTTTGGCTTGTGCTTGTTTTACCCATGCCATTAAAGAGGAGACCTCTTTTCCATCCCATGCACGTGCCTTGCTGTACGCGATATTGGCATTATCATCTGTTTTCATGACATTACCGTGCACCGTTCGATAAATATCTAATGTAACGGACGGGGCATCTTTCACATTAATTATCTCTTGGCGGCTGAGCATTTTTTTCCATTGGCCTTGGTGTTGATAATAATCAGGGCGTTGTGGGTCCAATTTTTCTGCAAATATATCAACGCCATCCCCAAAGCCAGCCGTTGATCCCCACGCGATATTGCCATTATGACCAAATAATATGGCGGGATAGGCGAAGGGGGTGTTACCCACTAAGTCGAAACCAGCGCCATGTAAACCAATCCCGTAGGTATAAGCAGGATTAAACCAACCAAATTGTGGGCCGTTTAGCAAAATTGCATTGGCGCCATCAGCTTTTGCTTTCCCGACAACCCAGATATTACTTGTTGTTGGATAACCCGCTAAGCCATTTGCACCACTTTGCGCATATTGTTTGGCTATCAATTGACTATTTTGCTGTGTTGTTAATGCGATTAATTTGCCAGAGGCGTCTTTAGCAGGACGTTCAAACATCGGCGGCATTAGGCGATAATCACCTATTTGATTCACCTGTGATTGATTGTTTTTATTTTTTGTATCTAGATAAGTGAATTCTTGAGCGTCAATAGTGGTGGGGGCATTAGGATTATTCAGCCAATTTATTTGGTTGAATACCGCTAACCCTTTTTGTTCACCATATTTATCTTTTAAGGCGGTTAATAAGGCTAAATTATCGATTTCACTATTCATATCAGAGAAACGGTTAGCCATGGTACCGACCATAATCATAGCAACATCAAAACTGTTCCATTGAGAGGGGGTAAAACCATAATCCATGAACTGTTTAGGCATGAGTTTATCAGGTGTGGTATTGACTTGTTTTATCCACGCGTTCATGCCATCGGCGTAGCCTCGTAGAATATCTTGTTCTTTTTTGGGAAGATTGTCGATCTGTTGATGGATAGAATCTGGCCAGTAATTACTGCGGATATCTTTGTCAAAAGCAATGAAATCTTTACCTAGTACTTCCGAAACCGTGCCTTGTGTACTGCGTTTGGCCATTTCCATTTGGAAAAGTCTATCTTGGGCGACGGCATAGCCATAACCATAAAAAAGACTATAAACATCATCTGCATAGATATGTGGAACACCGTAGCTATCACGATCTATCTTTATTTTATTCGGTTCAGCGTAGCTGGTGGATGCAAGTGTTGCGAATCCAAAAATAACCATTGCAGATAATATATTATTTTTCTTCATCAGATGAGCCTCCATTTTTTATTGTATTACGAGACTAACAATCACTAATTTGTAAATAAAGGGTTAAATAATGGTTAAATTATTAATATGTGAACTAAGTAGATAAAAAAGGATACATAAAAAATAAAAAAATATTAAAAGTGAATCTAATCACATTAGCTGTAAATTAGCGTTCTGTAGATGAAAGGGGCTTTTTTTTACGGCGATTAATCCACCAAGCATAGAAAATGCCGGATATTGCACCAGCTATATGTGACTCAGTCGAAATATATTGATGAATAGGGAGTAAGCCTGCTGCCATGGCACCAAAATAAAAGAGTACCAATAATGCAATGAGGATATCGACAAGTTGGCGTCTAAAGAAGCCTTGAGCAATCAGTAGTCCCCAAAGCCCAAAAATCCAACCACTTGCACCCACATGGATGGCATAGCGACCAACCAGCCAAACCGCTAATCCGCTGGTAATAATAATAAATGATGAGGCATATACATATTCACGAATAGTTCTATGCATAAGGATTGCACTGAGGATCAGTAAAGGTGGTAGGTTACTCAGTAAATGCCCCCAACTACCATGAATAAAGGGGGCAAGTGGAATACGGATTAAACTATTTACCTCTCGCGGGATAATACCGAAGCGCGTGAGAGCATAATCGGTTAGGCTATTGATTACTTGGATGATAACCAATAGCCCAGCTAAAATAGCGAGTAATTTTAAACGCTGACTTAGCCATTGCTTCATCATCAGTGCTGGCCTAGTGCTTGTACGCTTTCAACCAGATCGGCGAGTTGGGCAACAACTCGATCACCAATATCGGCATTATCTCCACCAAGTGCTTTATTGCGCATGAAGTCTTTCTTGATTTGTTGCCAACGCGCAGCTTCTTGTTCAGTAAGCCTACCTCTGATCTCGGCTAGTTTGAGTAAATTCTCTTCAGCCCCTGTCGTGAGTAATTGCGCTTCACCTAGGTAGTGATCATCTAATAAACGCTCAAGTTCTTCCTCATTCATAACGGATGAAACTTTTTCAGCTAATTTATTCATGTTGCGATAGCTACCTTGTAGGCGGAAGGCGGGTTCAGTTCGATATTTATCGGATTGCGCAGCACTCGCGATATATTGCTGATTTACTTTAAGCACGATATCCCGCAAGGTGATTAGATGCTTAATCACTGCAACGATCTCACTGATTTCTGCATCTGAATAAGGGTAGTTTAACGCATTGGTGGAGATTGATTTCCCCATAGCCTTATCTACGAGCAGGTAGAGGTCATTCAGGTCACGTAAGGCAAGTGGAGCCAATACTGAATTTGAAGTTAAACTGTTTTCAATGTAGCTTAATGCAAAGGCATCATCCATGCCACCAAGGACTTCCCCTAAATTATAGATATCAGCTCGGTTTGCAAGCATGTCAGGTATGCGGAACACTTCACCGGATTCTGTATAGGGGTTACCCGCCATAACAACACAGAATTTTTTCCCGCGCATATCATATGTTTTGGTTTTTCCTTTCCAAACCCCTTCAATGCGTCTTGTGCCATCACACAAAGAAATAAATTTCTGTAAGAACTCTGGATGGGTATGCTGAATATCATCAACATACAGCATGACATTATTGCCCATTTCTAAGGCTAAATTGAGTTTTTCTAGCTCTTGTCTTGCGGTTGCATTGGGAGCTTGTTCAGGGTCGAGCGATAACACTTCATGACCTAATGCAGGGCCGTTAATTTTCATGAAAATTAGGCCTAGACGGTCAGCAACATACTCCATGAGCGTCGTTTTTCCGTAGCCCGGCGGGGAGATCATTAAAAGTAGGCCCATCAAGTCGGTACGTTTGCCCTCACCGAGAGCACCGATTTGTTTTGCCATATTGTCGCCGATAATGGGTAAATAGACATCATTAATGAGCTTATTGCGTACAAAAGAGCTTAACGGGCGTGCTTTGAATTCATGCAACTTCAAACGACGACGTTCATCAATAACAATGCGTTGGCGTAGGGCTTGGTACTCACGGAATGCCGGTATAAATTGCTTTCTCTGCTGACGCATGCGACTGAAATAGTTATCTAAGCTCAATGACAGCGTTTGGTTCTCAATCATTGGATGCTCGCCAAGCAAACCACTCACTTTGAAATAGAGATCCGCCTCACTATAACGTGCAGAAGCGACCTTATCTAAGATAATAATGGCGATTGCGCCAGGAATATAAGGCGTGAGATGGGCAAATTCTGAATTTGAGCATAACCCTTTTAACCAATTTTGAATCAAGGCCCAGCGCTGAGCATAGCGATCTGAAAGGTTCTGTTGTGAACGATTAAAATCGATCCACATATGTGCTTCTTCTAATCGACTCTGTAAGGCGACGACTAAGTCACGTGCATATTTACTGTAAACTAACTCGATAGGGGTGCGCGCTAAAGCAAAACTGAGATACTCTGCTGCCTGAGTTTGTTGATAGCTTTCACATGCGATAGGGTGTTCTTGTAGAAAGAGGCTAATATCAGCCTCAATTTCAGCTTGTAAATCCAGTAACGCATCATCATTGTGAAATAATTGCTGAATATTCATCGCTGTTCTGGCACGTTCTGGCCACAGTGCTGGGTAATCATGAGATTGCATTTTTTCCCAGAAAATCGCCGCAATTGCTCGCGATGTTGGGTTATAACGCAGTAAATCGGCACTTTCACCAACCGGAATTAACTTTTTCAAAATCGCTATAGCGTCATGATCATGAATTCCCTTTTCGTAACCTTCTTTATAGCGGGGAGCTGCGAAGTCACGGACAATTTTTTCTAGTTTCTCTGGTACAGATAACGCTGACTTGAGACTATTATAGTCGAGTCCATCTTGGCGTTTGCTTGCTGCATAGATAATTGAATAGGCAAGATATTCAGCTCTGTACACATTATCCGATTCAGATTCAAGCATTGCAGTCCAATAAGGCTGCAATTTGGATAACTGTGGATTATCTATCGGTTCTTGGAAATCTGTTCCTGTGAGATACAACCAAAGCTGGTTATCTTTAGGTAAAATGGTTAAATCAAGCTCTTGGGTATTAACGCTAAAGCGATGGCGAGGCCCTAATTTAATGACATTACCGCCATCTTCAAATATATCTGTTTTATCTCTCAGTGTACGAATTGCTTGGTCACGTGCGGCCTTCAATTTAGCATCAATATCGTCAGCCTTGACGTTATCGTTGATTTCCCTCAGCTTTTCAATGATTTCGCGGGTTTTTGCTGCTAATGGATCAGAAGCAAAAAAGGCATTGAGTTCATCTTGTGACTGCAAGCGTGAAGTACGACGCTGTAGACTTTCTAATAAACGCTCTGCTGCGGTTTGTAAATTTTGTGAACGGCGCTGGCGTTCATCCAGTAGCGTTTGCTTGTGTGATTCAAAGGTTTCTAACAACTCTTCGCGCTTAGAGAGAATATCATCGAGAAATTGATCATGATGACTGAATTGGCTTTCTAATTCCTCTAACTGCACTAATAATCGTGACAATTGGTCATCACAACGTTCAGGATCTGTAGAAAGAGAGAGCGCGTTGGTAATACCTTGGCTGAATAAGCGGAATTGTGCGCCGAATTGGGCGACCGTTTCAACACTGCTTTGGGATTTACGTTTTTGTTGTAAGCGAGCGCGAGACTGATTTAATTGAGCATAAATTTGTGAAATAGCATCAATAATATGGGTTTGCTGGGTCACATCGTCAAATTTTAGAGAGGCCATTAAGTTCGATAGCATATCCAAGTCGGCAGACATTTTTTCCATGCCATTCATTGGGATATCTAACTGAGCGCTATTTTGGGCGTTCTCCACCTGTTCTTCAAACGTAGCGAGTTGCGTTTTAAACGGTTGTAGCGCTTTGTCACTGGCTAGGAACGTCGCTGTCGATTGGGAAACATATTGCTGCGCTTCGGTGATTTCCTCTTCCATTTGTGCGAGCTTTGCTAAATCCATATAACGGAATTCGCGTAGAGAAATCAGATGACCACGCTGTGCACTCAGTGCATTTAACCCATCAACAAACTGTTGAATATCATCCCAGCTTTCAGGAAGGGTTAAAGAAATCAACGATTTTTGTCGACTAACCGCTTCGCTCATCGATTTTGCTGATTGCTGGCGGATACTCTCGACTTTCTCATACTCATCTAAAACCAATTCGCTAGTTTGCGTGATCTCTTTGAGTAATTTACCAATACCTAAACACGGTTCGTCATTGAACCAATAATAGATATCCAGCAAGTTTTTGGGCTGCTGGCTCAGTTGTTCGTAACGGGTAACGGAAACTTGATTACCTTCAATTTCTTTGGCGATATGTAAGATTTCTGAAATACCGCGCACAAGGTCAGCATTACCAATGCGGCCAAAAAAGCCACTACGTGGAGGTTGTTGATCTGCAAATTCTTCGGAATAAAACGGTGTTTGCCAGACTTGCATAGGATGAACACGAGTGGCTTCATCTCCTTCACCTTCAAATAACACCATTTTTCCATCTTCAAGCATGGCATAACCATGCCCGATCAGCGGAATAGCCAGTTTTCGCTCAATCAAGTTGTAGTTAAATAAGGCAATGCGGCCTTGATTTGGTGAATAAAACACATAGAGAACATCTTCACCATTGGGGGAGCGACGTAAACGGCGAAAGCGCATGCCATCCATGGGTTGGTCAAAGGTTTTGTATTCACCATTTTGTAGATAATAGCCACCAGGGAAAATAATGCCGTGATCTTCAGGTAACTGCACACATGCTTGGCCAATAGCATCAATCCGTTGAACGGTTTGAGTGAGCGTGTTGTAAACGAGATAGCGCCAACTTTCTTCCCGATAAGGTAATATCTTTAATAAGATAAGGCTGCCAGTTTGAGCATATTCAATCTGCGCATCATCGAGGGATTGGTTTTTATCTAAAACCGCTTCTCGATAAATTCCGAGACCATCTTCCGTGTTATTTTCACACTTAATCGTGAGATCACCCCCGATAGTTTCGACGAAGACGGTATCTAAAATATTAATATGTGGAAATCGGCCATTTACCGTATTTTCACGCGTGGTTTTAACCCATTCGAAATCATAGGCTGGAGGTAGTGCGATATCACGTTCACCCCGGTTATCGATATAGTCGATTTTGCTTTTATCACTGGAGATAGACCAGCGGAAGACCCTGACATCGGTGATACGATCGCCAATTTGGAAACTAGCTAACAGTTTTCCATCACGCTCGACGAGCTGTAGCAGTTGGGTATTTTTGTAGTAGGTATATAATTCAGTAAAGTCTTGGGTAAAGCGAGGATCACTCAGGAATGTCCCTTCATAAGGGGCTTCTTCAACATCAAATTCACCGTGGTTATCGATTAGCCGATACAGTGAAAACACATCTTCAATGTGGGTTTCTTTTTTGAGACCTAAGAAGACGTTATAACCAAACAGAAGCCATTCACCGACACGAACAATATCCCTTGCTTGGCAATTGTTTTCTGTGCGAATACGGATACGACCAATAATATCCATTTGGCTTTGGCCGAACTCTTGCAAACGACTGTCATTGAGCTGCACTGCTTTTTGATGAAGCTGTTGCCCTTGCTCGGTGAGGCGTTTGCGTAATATTTCATATGCGCCACCTTGTGCAACCGCGCTATCCAGTATTTCCTGCTCGTGATCTGTTTCCTGAATTGACATGTATCGCTGATTTCCTTGGCTATAACAAAAACACAAGACATATACAGGTGATACTTCAAGCCAATATAAGGTTGATGTATTTGTATTTAGTGGCCCAAGTCACTTAAATGTCTAAGTTCTTGGGCTACCTTTTACATCGACATCAACAACATGACTTGTTACCTAAAGGATATAGTATATGCCTTTGAATTATCATCTTAATTAGAGTTGATTATCGCTTTGGTTTTCAGGTTTTGCTGTGACAGTTTTTACCTGTTGACCTGCACCTTTTACAGCCATAAACCCATTAATTAGATCTTGAACCTCTGGGTTTTTTAGCAAAGCGGCGATGTCGATTTTTTTATCGTCTTTACGGTTGATCAGCTTTTCGACACTCTCCTTCGCAAAACTGCTTTTATCCATAAAGCCATCAACGGCTTTGCCTAAGCTAAGTGCTTTAGAGAAGGTATTAAAGAAGCTACCATCTCCGCCAACAATTTCGATATTTGTCTTGGTTAAGGCTGCTGCCAGTACATCGGCTTGTTCGCGAGCAATTTCTTTATTTGCGGCAATTGAAGCCATAGATTGTTCAAACTCTTTCTCAAGACGCATACGGAATTCTTCGTGGGCGCGAGCTGTATCACTGAGGTGATCCATAGATTGGAACTTATCCGTCAAGCCATCAGCTTCTGCTTTTAGACGCTGACGAATGACTTCGGCTTGTGCAGCACCTAATTGGCCTTCACCGCGAGCTTGTGCGGCCAGTTTTTCTTCAAGTACTTTTGCATCCGCCAGACCTAATTTCTCTTTCGCATTCGCTTGTTGCTCTTCACCACGCGCTTGCGCTGTTAATTTCTCTTCAAGGATTTTCGCTTCAGCAAAGCCCTGTTGTTGCTCTGCTAGCGCCATCGCCTCCCTCACTTGCGCTTCTGTTAAGCCTTTTTCTTTTAAGCCTCTCGCTTCGGCAAGGAGTTTTTCTGCTGTGATGTTAGCTTGTACTAACCCTTCTTTTTCTTCCGCTTCTGCCGCCGCTTGACGTACTCGTGCTTCGGCTAAGCCTAATGCTGCATGTTCTGCTTCAATCCCTTCTGCTAAGCGTTTTTTGGCTTCTGCTTGTTTTGCTGAGGCTTCAAGCTCGGCTTGAGCCATGGTACTGATCTCTTCAGCTTTGTGTTTAGCACTTGCCTCGTCGGCTTCCGCTTTCTTCACTTGACGTACTAAGGATTCTTCCGCTTCTGCTTGAGCGTTAATGACAGTGACTTGTCTTAAACGATCGGCTTCTGAAATTTCACGAACTTCTTTAATACGCTCTTCTTCTTGAGCAACACTTTTTTCTACCACCACACGTTCGCGAATGACATTAGAAATATTTTTGCGTTCTTCTTCTAATGCTTTTTCTTTTTCAATGCGTTGTAGTTCAACTTCACGTTCGCGAGCAACAATTTCAAGGTCACGAGCGCGTTTGACTCGCTCTTCTTCGATAGTGACAGCACGGGTACGGTTTTGTTGAGCAACTTCAACTTCACGCATACGGTTTTCTTCACGGATTTCAATTTCTTGTTGAGTTTGAATCCGTGCTTGTTCTGCTTTTAAGCGTTCTTCTTCTTGTACACGTAATGTTTCAGCTTGTTCACGCGCTCGAATATTTTCAATTTCACGTTTTTGACGGGCTTCTGCATCGGCTTGTTGACGCTCAAGTGCTAAGCTAGCTTCGCGGGTTTCCACATTTTTCTTTTGAATTGCCAGTTCTTGGTCACGTTCTTTCTGGTTCGTTTCAATATTATGGATTGCGGTAATTTCAGTGATTTTGCGAATACCTTCGGAGTCGAAAATATTATTTGGATCGAGCGCTGCTTTTGGTGTTTGCTCTAAATAGTCGATGGCAACGTCTTCAAGCGCATAGCCATTGAGATCTTTACCGATAACATCAACAATACGATCACGGAAGTTTTGTCTATCTTCAAAAAGTTTAGACAACTCAAACTGCTTACCAACCGTTTTGAGTGCTTCTGAGAATTTAGCACTAAATAAGGTGCTTACGGCTTGATGGTCAGAAGCACGGTCAACACCAATCGCCTTAGCGACTTTAAGTACATCTTCCGTTGTTTCATTTACGCGTAAATAAAAGGCAACGGTAATATCAGCACGTAAATTATCTTGGCAAATCAAGCCATCTTTCCCACGGCGATCCACTTCTAAAGTTAAGAGAGATATTCTCATAAACTCTTTTTTGTAGATAACGGGGTAAACTAAAGCACCAGTAAAGTGAACTTTTGGCTGTGACGACATGTCGTTAACAATCAGCGCTGTTCCTTGTGGAACTTTGATATAGAAGGCTTTAAATAGCCCAAAAAATCCAAGTATGACTACGATGATGCCCCCGACAATGGTCAAAAAGGGCATTAGTTCAGCCAATTCCATATTTTCTCTCCATGGGTTTCGATAATGTCGTCGTTAACTAATTACAGTATTGTTGATTATTAGCGGCGGAATTCTTCTTCAGTCACCACATCATAAGTGTGTGACTCAGCGTCATAGCGAATAATGACAACGCGGTCACCGCGCTTTATGTTTTCAGTTGAAGCGGCGCGAATTTGTAAGATCAAACCGGCACCACCATCTTCTAAAATAGCCTCTCCTCGATGCTCAGTTACATCACCGGAACGTACTGTTGCAAGTTTGCCTATCAATTGGCTTACGCTTTTTGGGGAAGAGGATTTAGCTAATTTTTCACGTAATGGTTTTAGACATAAGGCAGTAAGATGAATTGAAATAAAGGCCGTGACCAATAACACGACGAAACCCACGAGGTAGCGTAGCAGGGTAATATCAATAAATCGGATAAACCAATGAACACTAAAATAGCTCAGTAGCCAACCAAATAGTGTAAATAGAGTGAGAATAATGGTGACTGGAATGCCTGCTAGCCCTAATTTTGTCAGCCATCCTGCAAAGCCTGTGGCATCAAAACCTCCGCTATCTACCGATGTATCGACATTAAATAAATCAATATCTAACAACCCAAAAGCAGCACAAACCCAATAAAACATGACAATAATCAGTAACCCGCTAAAAAGAACAGCGGGGAAGGCCAGACAGTTTTGTAGAAACAAACTCATAGTTGTTCTCGCTATAATATTTAGAGTTGTAACTTGGTGATGACTATAACCTTTAATTTGATCATATTAGATTTAATGATTATCAATATAGGACTAGTCTTTATTATCTGGCTGATTTTTATGAGTTATTCATGAAGTATTTTCAATTTCATTAATGACTGATAAAAACAGGCTAGATAAAGGTTATTTTGCCATTAATTGTTAATAAAAGATAATGAATCATAACAGCAATGTGTAAGATTATATTATAATTTATTGAAGCGGTAAGATTAAAAGAGTCTGAAAAATTAATTAATACAATAATGTTATTTTTTTGATTATATTTTTTCTAGCGATAAACAATGAAATGATTATTAAAAGGAAAAAAGTGAGATTAGCGGTGTGCTATGGACTCAAAAAACCAGTAAACCGATCCATTTTCATGGTTAACTAGACATTCGCCAATTCACATCAAGCATTGCTATTTTTACCTACAATTTGCCAATAGACCGATGGTGATCTTTCACTTAATTCGTATTATGAAAATAGTTCACCTATACGCCGCTATCAGTAGGTCATCACTGGGTCAGATTTACTTGATATCTCTGACATCTTCTATCGGAGTATCGTTGATAAAATAGCGATAAATGGCTGAACGATGAAAAAACGCCTCGTTCAGCCAAAATATCACTAACATCGGTATAGCTCTGAGATATTGAATCATCGTTACGTATACACCAAAAGGTGATAGAGGGCGCAAAATACTTCCATTTGAAATCATTCAGTGACATGGTTATTCTCCTCAGTAATGAGCAATAACGTCACATTAATGCACTTTTGCAATAAACTCCGTTGATCCCTAAATCTTAAAGTGACAATCTTAATTCCTTCACTTTTACAAATGATGCTTCGGTTTGCACTTTAACAACTGACATCGAATTATATTGTTCATAGTTGTATGGTTGTATACTTATGCTAAATATATTATTTAGCGTTTTATAATCCGACAATAATCCAAATAGATAGACTTGAAAGTTGACTTCAATATTAAAAAAACCAATCACATCATTTTTAAATTCATTTAGTTCGCTAATTTTAGGATCTCCAAAGAAAACTTCAGGTGTTGACATGATGTCTTCTATAGTATGAACACAGTCTTTCAGGACACTTATTTGTAACAATAGACCATTAATGACATTAGATGAATCAAGTTGCATTTTAGATAATGATTCACGAGAACTCGATATGTCATTCATATTTATAAAATTGGATATTGATTTAAGTTCGTTAATCCAATTTTGGATTTGAGCTGATGAAAGCTCAATAATTTTTTCACATATAAGCATTGAGTTATTAATTGAGACAATTATTTTTTGGGCATAGAAGGGCAAGTTCCATTGTGCATTATTGTACTTGCCTATTATACCTAGATAATTAAACATTAGGCTTTTATAACTTAAAATGTTCATATTTTTCACCATATGATTGAGTTAATTTTACTTCATGTTATTAACTTCCACTGCTATTTTTAGTACTTACTTTTAATTAACATTAATTAAATCATAAGTATACTTTGTAGGGTTAATGACATATTCAATACCACTCATTTGTGATTTAATTATATCAGTATCTTTTAAGACGATCTTAACTTGGTTATTCGCACTTGATAAGAATAACTCTCTAACCTTATCACCACTGATAATCCCCATATTTAGATCATTAATAAGGCTCTCTATATCATTAGAGAGAAAACCCCATGCATTTGACATATCAAGTGAAGATTGAGCTGCTTGTGATATACACACTGCCAGTTGTGCATTTCCAGCTGAACATGCTTGAGCGACTCTAACCTCATTTTTCAAATTAGCATCCTCAACTAATAAGATCTCTTTTAATTTAAGGTCACCCTTAAGTTTTAATGTGGCACCTGTAATACCAGCAACACCCGTTGCTATTGCCACTCCCCCACCTATCACCATGGTAATTGTTGCGCCTCCGGTAAAAAAGGAACTTGCAATCCCGACAACAATCGATATAAGCCCTCCCACAATACTTATCGCACCAAGTGTTATACCTACCTCATCAACAGCTATTTGTGTTTGTATATCGATTAATTTATTTCTATTTTGAGCTAGCGCACCGTTATCACCCAGTATAGCGGCGTTTAATTTATCAACAACACTATAGAAGCTCGATACACTATTATCTAACTTATGACTAAATTGTGACAAAAGCGTGCTAGTGATATGCGCCTCACTTGCATATGTTTTTGATTGATCTCTAATCGCACTTAAAATATTTAGCCAATCAGAAATACTTGTTCCCGCTGGAACTTGGGTTGCTATTGAATTATGCATGGTATAGTAAGCACTAATGCTAGAAATATTACTAATTATCATTGGTTGTATAGTATCAAGATAATAATTTGAATTTTCTTTTGCTATGCCTAATGCAGAATTGACATCTTGCTGTAAGTTAATTAATGATGGATTATTAGTGAAATTAACAAATGGCTGTTGCAGAACGGATCGGCAACTACTTTGTACAATCAAGTCAGAGCTGGATTGTTTTTTATTTGCATTATTGATGACTAAAGGTGATTGACTAAAGTTCATGATATACCTCATTGATTAAATGTGATGCTTTATTTCATATGATTTAATTAATCAGATGAAACAGAAAGCTTATTTAAATAATATCGGAGTTATCTTTTACCATTATAATCACAGTCACTAATCAATTGATATTTTGAAAATATCTGATAAGTGATGTTCTGTATTTAAAGATTAAAAGGACTGGTTTATCTGATAACCGATAAGTTCTGCTAAGGCCACTAATAATTTTAATGAGCCCTAGCAATAATAAACATATAGTTCATATTTAATTTAATCATGAATTATAATTATTTTTTTGTGATGAAGTTGGCAAAAAACTTAACAATCATTTATTCATGGTTATTTTGCTTTATTTATAATTCAAAATGAGTAAGAGACGGTCGTGTGTTCTAATCAAACAATTAATAAAATAGTGATGTAGTTAGTCATGTTTTATTGTTTAATCGTTAGGGCATTTTAAATGGTTGTTCCCTCATATGTGGATGATAACGCCTCTTTTTTATTAATATAACGGACTATTATCAATTTATTAAATGGCGATGACTTATGGCGTTATTTGATTATTTAAGCTAAATTTCGCCTGATTAAAAATGAGGCGATATTATAATTAACTGTATGTTTAAGTTATTCATAGGGATTAACGTCAACGAACTCAATCATTAATTTAAATTTATTTATTGGGATTAACACGAAAAAAAATCAATAAAAACAGTATGTAACATTAATGTTTGAGGTTTAATTAAAAACCAATACATCATTTTTAACGGTGACAATAATCAATTGATAAAGAAGATGAGATTGCCATTAATGAATATTTAATCAATCTATCTATTGATAGATTTGGAATATTTGTTTAGGCGCTGTTAAAAATAACAAGGCCAAATGTGAATGAGTGAATCTCTTTTTGATCATTAAAATGGGGTGTTTTACGGTATTTTGGTTCCCGATCTCGCTATTTAAAAAACTGAAACAACGAAAAGAGACACGATGTATTTAGCGCTGCTTCAGTTTTTTTAGTATAAGAAAAATAGGCTATTTTTGAATGTCATTAATCGCGTAAGTTTAAACAAGCAGCGCCTCTTGCTCCCCCTGAATCGCCATATCGCGCCTTTTCAATCGCAGGCAGATTAGCGATGCCATATAAGTATTGTGGAAGTACATCGGGTAATAACTGATAAATACCATCAAATTGAGATAAGCCACCACCAATCACGACTAAATCAGGATCAAGAACCGTTAATACTTGGCCTAAAAACATACCTAATAGATCAATATAACGTTCAACATGCTGTTTAGCGGCAACATCACCTTGCTGATAAAGCTGAATGATTTCGATGGCTGATTTTTTTTCACCAGTAAAAGAAGCATAAATTCGCTCAAAACCTGGGCCGGACAAATAGGTTTCAAAGCAAGCCTTCTTTCCACAACCACAAGTTATTTCAGGAACACTATCACCGAGGCGTCGAGCGCCTTGCAGTGAAATATTCATATGACCAATTTCACCTGCAATACCATTTTTTCCTGAAAGTACTTTACCTTGCGTAACGAAACCACCACCAACACCGGTGCCTAATATTAGGCCGAGTACGGTAGGATAACGAGTGAAATCGGGGGCCCAAGCTTCTGAAAGTGCAAAGCAGTTAGCATCATTTTCGACTTTGACTGGGCGCTGTAAGGTATTCGCTAAGTCCTGTATCAAAGGTTGGTACTGCGCTGCGGGAACGTTAGTGGTAAACACCGTTCCTTTGGCATGATTCACAATACCTGGCACGCCGACGCCTATTTTTCCATGACAAGCAAATTTTGCATCGGCCTCTTCAGTAAGACTTTGGAAGACATGTAAAAGAGCTTGATAATCTTCTTTAGGTGTCGGCACACGTTTTTGCCAAATAGGGTTGAGTGACTCATCAAACACAGCAAGTTCAATTTTAGTACCGCCCATATCAAAGCCGTAATACATTTTGTTATCCCTTTGTGGTTAATTCATCATTAATACTACTGTATCTATTTGATAAATAATAAATGAATAGTGTGTGTTTGCCTAATTATACAAAAGTTCTTGATAGGGGGAATTAGCGTTTTGATCTTTATTTTTTACGGGGATTGAAATGCTAGGTGCGATGGATATGCTCATTTCTCTACGGTGAATGTGGAAGAGGCATGTTCGAATCCACCGTTTTCTCGCTTACCTATCAATGATGTTCTTCTTGTATGGACATACGTCATCACCAATAAGCCAAAAAGAACGATTTCTCTCGATTGAACTTTATTTGTTGTTAGCTGAATAACTTCATATTCTCCGTCGGTAACCCTATTAAGCAACTCACCGCTGCATTAACAGGATAAATACTCAATATGCAAAATAAAGAAGACGGTTTATCTGTGACTATTTTCTAATTAAAACAAGTAGTTGATTCGTTGATGCGTTTTCTTTTTCACAAAAAGGTTGCATCATCATTTTAAATTTAATATTGTTATATTATAACATAACAAATGGTGTATTAAGATGAAAGACGGTATCCATCCACAATATCGAACTGTTGTATTTCACGACACAAGTGCTGATGCCTATTTTAAAGTAGGTTCGACGATTAAAACGGAAAAAATCATTGAATTTGAAGGGGAAACCTATCCTTATGTCACGCTGGATGTCTCTTCACAATCACATCCGTTTTATACAGGTAAACAAAAAATGATTTCACAAGAAGGGAAAACGGCACAGTTCCAAAAACGTTTTGCTCGCTTCTTGTCAAAAGAGGAAAAATAATCATGAAGGTGTTGAGTTCATTAAAAACGGCGAAACAGCGCCATCCTGATTGTCAAATCGTACGTCGACGTGGCCGTGTCTATGTTATTTGTAAAACCAACCCACGTTTTAAAGCTGTCCAAGGTTGTAAGAAAAAACGCTGATTTGCCTTAAATGCCAGGGATGTTCACAACGGAATAAATCATCAATACGTTAATAAATTGGCGTAAAAGTCGATGGGAAATTTGAATAATGTGTTTATGGAAGAACAGTGAGTGGCTATTGAACTTGCTTCCGTTTTCCTGAACCATCGCGCAGTCCTGTGCCGCGATGGTTATTTTTTATCGATTAAAGGGGCTATATTGACTCTATCGTTGCAGTTTTCAAACTTGATTGGGCTGATATTCTTAGTAATATCATACTGATAAGACCCGCCGCTAATAAAATGATCAACAGCATATGCATGGACTGTACGCCAATCCAACCCATAATCCAGATATAAAGAGAAGCAAAGCTCAGTTGTGAAATACCGAGAATAGAACTGGCGATACCCGCTTTTCTTGAATAGGGTGAGAGCGCTTGGCTCATAATAATGCCAAATAACATTGAAAAGCCTACACCGCAAAAACCAAACACAACAAATAGCAGCGCAATATGTTCAATGCCTGATAAGTAGGACAGCAAAATCAGCGCATTGACTAAAAATAAACTGAGGGCAGTATAAATAAGAGATTGGCTCTTAAATAAAGAAATCAGCTTTGGCATGGAAAATGATGTTGCCATGCTCAGCATCGCCAGTAGTGTCATTGCCGTAGAAAATTGCCCCGTTGTAAAGCCTAAGTTACCCATCAAAATGATTGGGGAGACATTAACATAGGTTAAAATCACCGCAATACCGAAACAGGAAATGATCAAGCGAGTCAAAAAGAAGCTATTAAGAAAACGTTCCTCTGCGGCGGAGGTTGCTAGCGTGTCATTGTGCTGATTTTTATTGATGACCGGTTTGGTTTCTTTGATACCGATAAGGCAAAACAAAATACTGACGACCGCGTAGGCAGCCATAAAGTAAAACATCACTGACCAGTGGTAAAAGAGTAAAATGGCAAAACCGATAACAGGGGCAAGTACTGGCGCAATGCAAGTAATCCCATTCATCATCGCGAGTACCTTAGTACGTACTCTTGCCGATAATACATCACGTAATATGGCGAAGGTGACTACATAGCAGAATCCCGCCCCAATTCCCTGTAAAAAACGAGCAATCAAAAAGAAATTAGCGGTAGTGGATGTGCCAGCCATGATGGATGAGGCCGCAAATATCATGGCACCCACCAGAACAACAGGTTTACGCCCAATATGATCGGCGCACCAGCCAGCAATTAACATTGTTGATGCCATTCCCGCGAGATAAATAGAGAAGGCCATATGCAACTGGCTTTCAGTTGCTTGTAGGTCTGCGGCGATGAGCGGAATACCTGTTAGATGCAGGTCGACACCTAAAGGATAAATTAACACTATCCAGAAACTAAAAAGAACATATTTGATCATAGGGCAAAGAGTATCCTGAGAAAAGCAGGTGGGGATTTTAATCAAAAGTGATCATTCATGATATTAATTAATAACAAAAAAGCATTTTTTATTGTTGTTTTGGAAAGAAAAGGCGACTCAATAGCCGGTTTTTTCGGTAGCAGGCGGGCATATGGATAACGATTTAGAGCCAGTAAAGTAGAAGGTAAGTCAAATATTGAGTTTAGTGAGTCGTTCTAAGCCTGGCCGTATGGCAAGTATATTAGCGATATTACTAATCTTCTTATTATTAGTGAATAATTTCACTTGCACACTGGTTCATATTTTGTCAGCTTTAATGTACCTAGTGAATTTCTAATTTCTGTGAATAAAGAAAGAAGGGATACAGGGGATCTCGAAATTTATTTGGGTAAAAATGTTTAAATGGACAGGGTGAACACAATGAAAAATGTAGGATTTGTCGGCTGGCGGGGCATGGTCGGTTCAGTTTTAATGCAAAGAATGGTAGAAGAAGGTGATTTTAACGCAATTCATCCTGTATTTTTTACCACTTCTCAGCATGGTGCAGAAGCTCCAGCGTATGGCGGTCATCGCGGTACACTACAAGATGCCAATGATATTGATGCATTAAAAGCGTTAGATATCATTATTAGTTGTCAAGGCGGTGATTATACCAATGATATCTATCCTAAATTGCGCGCGGCAGGTTGGGATGGCTATTGGATTGATGCTGCTTCAGCATTACGTATGAAAGATGATGCGATCATCATTCTTGATCCGGTCAACCAACAACATATCCAAGACGGTTTGAATAAAGGGATCAAAACCTTTGTTGGCGGTAACTGTACCGTCAGTCTAATGCTCATGTCATTAGGCGGCTTATTTACTCATAATTTAGTTGAATGGGCTTCTGTAGCAACTTATCAAGCCGCGTCAGGTGCTGGTGCACGTAACATGCGCGAATTATTGATACAAATGGGCGCTTTGCATACTCAAGTTGCTAAAGAGCTACAAGACCCAGCATCCGCTATCTTAGATATCGAGAAAAAAGTGACAGACTTTACACGCAGCGGCGCGATGCCAGCCGATGCGTTTGGGGTACCTTTAGCCGGTAGTTTGATCCCATGGATTGATAAAGCACTCGAAAATGGCCAAAGCCGCGAAGAATGGAAAGGCCAAGCAGAAACCAATAAAATTTTGGCGACAGGTAACAATATTATTCCTGTTGATGGGCTTTGTGTTCGTGTTGGTGCACTGCGTTGCCATAGCCAAGCATTCACACTAAAACTCAAAAAAGATATTGCACTTAATGAGATTGAGCAGCTACTGGCATCGCATAATGAGTGGGTCAAAGTCGTCCCTAATGATCGTGAAATCACTATGCGTGAACTTACCCCAGCGGCGGTAACAGGTACATTAAGTACACCTGTTGGTCGTCTTCGTAAATTGAATATGGGGCCTGAATACCTGTCAGCCTTCACAGTTGGTGACCAACTATTGTGGGGAGCAGCAGAGCCACTGCGTCGTATGTTAAATATTTTGCTGTAAATGCATTCAATTATCGCTGCACCTGAAACCTCAGCGTTGAGGTGCAGCTAGCTTATCTTTTCCGCAGATAATTTATTTAAATAGCGGTGTAACAACACCACTCTATTTGAATTTTCGTTGCGTTGTAATCGCTGCATAATGCGTTCGATATTGTATGGGGTCATTTTGTCGTGTTGTAGACGAAATACTAATACATTTAATGCGCGTTTTTTCGATGGATTATGTGAAAACTGCTTATATAGCATTAATAAAACTAACCAAATGCCATGTCTTATTTCGAAAAACTCAAGGGTCGACTTAAAGGGAAACTCACTTTTTTTGGCGAGTGCTAATCCATTTAATAAACGGTGCATTATTCGAGTCGTTGACGGCTTATTACCCTGAGCAAGATGTAAAATACCCTGCTTAAATTGCCGATGTGCGAGCCTGAGTAGGTGCTGGTATCGTTTTTGCGGATTAGTAGGGTAGATCCACATAAACGCCGCCATAGCAACCAGAGGGCCGCAAACAATGGCTATTGCATTCCCGATACTTGTTGGTAACGAGAGGGAAAATGGGTAGCTTGGTTGCAGTAAAATCAATGACACCATGATGTAGTCAAAAGCGATAAAAATCAGTCGACTGTGAGCAAAAACTAAAATACCGCTAACGATAACAGGGATAATGAATAAGGCCATCTGCCACGATGAATTTGCAAAGGGCCATAGGAACCAAGTACAGAGTAATGCCGCAACAGCACCTAAAAATTGCCCCATAAAGACATTTTTCATAAACCTATCAGGGTAATCGAATGAGGCAAATATGGTTAACATCACGGAGAGCCCTAGAGTGAGATAAGCGAGTGTTTGCCATTGCGTGAGTGACCAAAGTACCCCGACCACTCCAATGGTGATAAATGAACGCGTGAAGGCATGCCATGCCGATATTTTGTCTTGATGTAGTTTTAACTTATCGATGCGGCTAACTCTTTTGATGGATGTGCCTTTAATGGCGTAATAAAGCGTGATTAAAAGACTTTTTAATGGACCGTTAGGGCAAAGGAACAGTAAATGTTTCCATTCTTTTTCTGAAGGCTCATGTTCAGGAAAAGGGAATGCTGCAATGGATCTAAATTGGGCGAGATGAAGTAATATTTGGCTTTGTGCTATTAATCGTTGTCGAGCCTGAACCACCTGTTTTCGATGGTAACGCCAACCAATACGATTTGCTTCAAGCAACTCATCATAACTGGCAATTTGTTGCCATAACGTGTCAATATCCTCTTGTTTAACCGACTCTTTTTTATTTAATGCATGATGCAAAACGGCATAAAATCGTTGGTCAATTTGATTTTTTAGCACGGTTGCTGGTGCTTGATCTCGCTTAGGGGTAAACAGGTAATTAAAAATAACGGCAGATAGCACACCGACCAGGATTGTCCAAAATCTATCCCATGCGACCATAAAAATATTATTGGTATCATGTACGCTAAGCATACTCACCATGACGGCTGAATAGCCTGCAAGTAGCGTACCATAGGCAACGAATCCTTTTTGTAATTGGCCAATGCCACTACATGCGCCTAACCAGACGGCAAGCCCAAGGATAAACAAGAGGGGATGAAGCATATGCAGATAAATAAGCAATACGCCCGCGAGTACACCACTGACGGTGCCAGCAAAACGCCACCAACTCTTTTCGAGTAGGTTTTCACGCCAAGGTTGCGCCGATGCCCATACTGTCATTGCCGCCCACTGCGGATGAACGAGCTGAAAATATTGTGCGATAAATAGCGCAATAATGGAGGCACAAGCCGTAATTGTGGCAAAACGTAAACGATCTGGGCTAAACCCTAAACGCTGCAATAAGGCATTATTATGTGACATAAAGTATTGAATATGAGTAATATCTGCGTGTGAATAATAAGATTAGTTGATAATATCAACTAAATGGATAGCGAATTATCGACTAAATAGTTGACAAAATCAACTAATGAGGTGTTTATGCGTACAGACCAAGCTCGTGTTTTTGGGATCATCAGTCGTGCGGCTCACCGTTATATGAAATGGATGGGGGAGCCTTATGGGCTTAATGCCATCGAGTGTTTGATGTTACTTCATATTCAACAATATGATGAATCTACGCTTGAGCAAATATCGCGAGCGATGGTGATTGATAAGTCAGTCACCACGCGAGGGATCAGCAAGTTTCTCGAACAAAAGTGGGTGGAAAAGAAAAATAGTGATGTTGATAAACGTGCGTATCATATTTCGTTGACCCTTTTGGGAAACAAAGTGGTCGATGAGTTAAATCACAAATTAAACAAATGGAATGATTACTTGGCGGCTGATTTAACCGAGCAAAATGCACAACAGTTATTTGGTTTTTTAGACAGCCTAGCGAAGAATGCCGTAGAAATGACAGTTAAAGATTTTCCCGAACGATTCGGTGAAGATTAAGCACAATCACTCCCCCATGGCATCACAGGGAGTGATTTATGCTTATTGTGGAGAGGATAACTCAGATGGTAATGTTTTCAAATTCAATAGATTACGATTTCCATCGATCATATTGATCTCTTTTTGTGGTTGGTAGCAATGGCGTAAGGGAGATAAACAGGCTTTCGCCGCTTTTTGTTGTATGCCTAACCAATCACTCATTAGCCAATAATTATTCGCTGTTGAGTATGGTTGATGTAGAACCTGCTCATTTAATTCAGGCCTAGTGGCATTGGGGCTGTACCATATAAATAGCGGAATTTCATAAGCTTCTCTACGCGGGCTATTGACGCCATGGTGATAGTGTATTTGATTATCGCTATCTAACCGTTGTAAAGCGTGGTCAGAAAAATACATCACCGAAGCCGATTTTCCTTCCAGCTGCTGTAGAATTTTATCGATAAATTTATCGGTATAGGCGATAGAGCTGTCATAACAATTATCATCCTCTTGCTCACTGAATGCCTGATATTCTTCTTCAGGGAAGCGGTTACAGGATGGCTCATGGCTACCATAGGTGTGTAGTACTATCAGTTTTTTCTTTTTAGAATCATCCAGCTCAGTGTTTATCGCGTGCTCAACATAATCCAAAATTTCTTCATCGTAACCGACGAATTCATTCCATTTTTTGTATTTTGCCATACTGGCAATGGAAGAAATGACACTGGTTTTTTTATTTGTCTTACCTTGATTACTAATCCAATAGGTTTCAAAACCAGCATGGTTAGCTAAGGCAATAATGTTATCTGCATAATGTTGCTTATCCTGCATTTGCGAAAAACTGATATTAGAAAGCGATACAGGAACCGATAAGATGGTGACTGGTGCAGGGGAGTAGGCTTGTTGAAACACTAACATTTGTTGTTTACGTCGATTGAGGTTCGGCGTGGTGTCGTATTCATAACCATAAAGGCTAAGGTGGTCACGACGTACTGATTCACCAATGATGAGCACATAAATATCGGCATCAGGTTGTTTTTTATCATATTGATATTTAACGACATGGCTAGATATTTTTCTAATACCTCGATTTTCATAGAGATTCCTAATCAGTGCCGAGGCGTTATAAAAAGGCGTATGGGAGAGGTATTGCTCCCCTAACAGTAGGTAGCTATCTTGTTTTGCGAATAATGCAGAATAATAGGCGGGAACTGCCGCAAGATAGACGCAGAATAGGCCAAAACTAGCTAAAGTGACCTTACGATTAAGGTATTTAGCACACTTATGAATACTGAGAAAATAAACAGTAAACACAACAAGATAAAACAGTACGTAGTATTTATTGTAGGAAAGCATACCGACTGTTTCACTGCTATTTGTATTGATAAAGGTTTCGGCTATTGATGAGGAAAAGCGGATGTCATGTTTTTGGTAAAAGAAAAAAGAAACCGAGAGATTGAGCGCCCATAAAAAGGCAACAAACACGGTGGCAATTTTACCCACTAGCGTTTTATAGCTCCCTGCGCACAGTAACATAATTAGGGTGCCAGTTACCGTAATAGCTAGCTTGGAAAGTAAACTAATATCACCACTCAATAATGCAGGGATAGCGGAGATCAGTAAAAAATAAACTAAAATGATAAATAAACGCATAATAATAATAGTGTTCTAGATACCTTGCTTAATAAAAATTCCAATAGGTATTACTTTTAGTTAATTAGGTATGTGTTAAGCGTTTATAACATAAAAAATGCGTGTGTAATTAATATTGAGGGGGTAAAAAACTGTAAACTAGCGTTATGTTAAGTCATAAAAAAAGAAAACCCCATGTTTTTACACGAGGTTTTCTGTTTTATAACATTTTTTATCGGCGGTAATTAAATATCAATATTCGCCGCTTTCAGAGCATTCTCTTCGATAAAGGCACGGCGTGGCTCAACAGCATCGCCCATTAATGTGGTAAACAGCAAGTCAGTGGCAATCGCATCTTTTACGGTCACACGCATCATACGGCGTGTATTTGGATCCATGGTTGTTTCCCACAGTTGCTCTGGGTTCATCTCACCAAGACCTTTATAGCGCTGTACAGAAAGTCCACGGCGTGATTCACGACTCAACCATGCTAATGCTTCTTCAAAGTTGTTGATATTCTGACGACGTTCGCCACGCTCGATGTAAGCGCCTTCTTCTACTAAATCGGCGATCATATCACCTAAATGCGTGATACGACGGTACTCACTGCCATGAACAAAGTCAAAGTCCAGATTATAGTCGGTATCGACACCGTGGGTGCGAATACGAATAGTCGGTTCAAACAACTGGCGTTCACGGTTTTCTTTAATGAAATAGCTATAAGTACTACCAAGCTGTTCATTTTCTTCTAAACGTTGAACTAATGTTTTCGCCCACTCTTCAACTTGTTCTTTGTTTTTCAGCGCATCTTCTGTCAATGTTGAGTGATATACCAAACTATTCAGCAGAGCTTGTGGATAGAGGCGTTCAAGGCGGCGGATAATTTTATGCGCGGCATTGTATTCAACCACCAGTTTTTCTAGCTCTTCACCCTTCATTGCCGGTGCATCAGCACTTAAATGTAGAGCAGCACCATCAAGCGCGATCGAAATCAGGTACTCATCCATCGCTTCATCGTCTTTGATATACTGCTCTTGTTTGCCTTTCTTCACTTTATACAGTGGTGGCTGAGCGATATAAACATGACCGCGTTCAACAATCTCAGGCATTTGACGATAGAAGAAGGTTAATAACAGGGTACGTATGTGTGAACCATCAACGTCAGCATCCGTCATAATGATGATGCTGTGATAGCGTAGTTTATCTGGGTTGTATTCGTCACGACCAATACCACAACCTAATGCAGTGATTAGCGTAGCCACTTCTTGTGAAGACAACATCTTATCAAAACGCGCTTTTTCGACGTTCAGAATTTTACCTTTCAGAGGTAAAATCGCTTGGTTCTTACGGTTACGGCCTTGTTTTGCAGAGCCGCCCGCTGAGTCCCCTTCCACAAGGTAAAGTTCAGAAAGTGCAGGGTCACGTTCTTGGCAGTCTGCCAATTTACCCGGTAAACCCGCTAAATCTAATGCGCCTTTACGGCGAGTCATTTCACGTGCTTTACGAGCAGCTTCGCGAGCACGGGCCGCATCAATGATTTTACCCACAACGATTTTGGCATCATTTGGATTTTCCAAAAGATATTCGACAAAACGTTCGTTCATCATCGTTTCAACAGCGGTTTTAACTTCTGAAGAGACGAGTTTTTCTTTTGTTTGTGATGAGAACTTAGGATCAGGCACTTTTACAGAGATAACCGCGATCAAACCTTCACGAGCATCATCACCCGTTGCACTGACTTTGGCTTTTTTCTGATAGCCTTCTTTATCCATATAGTTGTTCAGCGTACGTGTCATTGAAGCACGGAAGCCTGCAAGGTGAGTACCACCATCACGCTGAGGAATGTTGTTGGTGTAGCAATAAACATTCTCTTGGAAACCATCATTCCACTGCATAGCAATTTCAACACCAATGCCGTCTTTTTCAGTCGAGAAATAAAATACGGATGGGTGAATAGGGGTTTTGTTGCGGCTTAAATATTCAACAAAAGCTTTGATACCGCCTTCATAGTGGAAATGATCTTCTTTGCCATCACGTTTATCAATGAGTTTGATTGATACACCTGAGTTTAAGAATGATAGCTCACGCAGACGTTTCGCTAAAACATCGTATTCAAATTCAGTGACACCTTTAAAGGTATCCATACTTGGCCAGAAACGGACACGTGTTCCGGTTTGCTCCGTTTCACCAACCACGGTTAATGGGCCTTGTGGCTCACCATGGCTATAGGTTTGTTCGTGAACTTTACCATCACGGCGGATAGTCAGCTCTAATTTTTCGGATAAGGCGTTAACAACAGAAACCCCAACCCCGTGCAGACCGCCGGAGACTTTATAGGAGTTATCGTCAAATTTCCCGCCTGCATGCAGAACTGTCATGATAACTTCTGCTGCTGATACTCCCTCTTCCTCATGGATACCTGTTGGAATACCACGACCATCATCTTGAACAGAGACAGAGTTATCAGCATGGATTGTGATCACGATGTCGTCACAAAAGCCGGCGAGGGCTTCGTCGATAGCGTTGTCGACAACCTCGAAGACCATGTGATGAAGACCTGTACCATCGTCGGTATCACCGATATACATGCCTGGGCGCTTACGCACGGCATCCAGCCCTTTTAATACCTTGATACTTGAGGAGTCATATGTATTCGACATCAACGTTTCCCGCTATATTTATTCCTGTGGTTTAACTTCTATTTTGCCACGTTCTACGCTAAACATCTTGCTATTTACATCAATCATGTCTTTAACTTGCTCAGGTGTTATTGCGCTAACAAATACCTGAGCTTGCGTAGCCTTGAGTCGAGCCGCTAATAATTGACGACGGCCCGAATCAAGTTCCGAGGCAAAATCATCCAGTAGATACAGGCATCTTTGCCCGTTCTGTCGGGTGAAAAACTCACCCTGCGCTAACCTTAATGCGCACATTAAAAGTTTTAACTGACCGCGTGAAAGCATATCTTCCACAGGGGTTCCATTTGCCCTGATCCGTAAATCTGCTTTATGTGGCCCTGACGCGGTATAGGTTAACGCTTTATCGCGCTCAAATTGGCGCTCTAATAGCTCTGAATAATCGGTTTCTTTATCCCAACCGCGTTGAAAAGAGACCGATAAAACAAATTCAGGCAAAAACTGTTGGCAAGTTTGCTCAATATTCTCCGCAATACCTGCAATATATTCATCCCGCCATCGGCTAATTTGCTCTGCAAGGGGAGCTAACTGCTTATCCCAATGGCGTATTTGTTCATAATGGCTAACTTGCCGTAAAGCGGCATTACGTTGTTTTAATAACCGTTTTAAGTCTGACCAAACGGAAAAAAACAAGGGTTCATTATGAAAACACCCCCAATCGATAAAGGCTCGCCGATACTTAGGTCCACCATTTAGCAACGTAAACCCTTCAGGGGTAATTAATTGCATTGGCAGCAGTTTTGCTAGCTCTGCAATTTTATGACCATCTGTCCCGTCAATTCTGACTTTGCTGTCACCTTCACGATTTTTACTTAAACCGAGTGACAGTTCTTTGCGTGATTCATCAAGATGGCCTAATTTCCCATGTAGGATAAATTGCGCTTGTTCATGACGAATGACGCGGTTCGCTTGAATACTGCGAAATGCACGACCATGGCCTAACGTGTATATCGCTTCCAGTACACTGGTTTTACCGCTGCCATTAGGACCGATTAAAAAATTGAATCCATTAGCTAAAGTGAGATCGGCATCTTCAATATTACGAAAATCGCGGATCAATAAACGCGAAAGTATCATAAAAATAATTACAAGCGCATTGGCATGACGACATAAACCGCTGCGTTGCTGGCGGAGTCTTCAATTTGAACACTCGACACGGCATCGGTTAAAAACAGAGTGACATTTTCACTTTTCAGCGCATTGAGGACATCTAAGATGTAGCTCACGTTAAAACCGATTTCCATTTCTGTGCCTTGATAGCTCACATCAACAATCTCTTCCGCTTCTTCCTGCTCAGGGTTGTTCGCGGTAATGCGAAGTTGATTTTCACTGAAATACAAACGAACACCACGGAACTTTTCATTGGATAGAATCGCTGCACGTGAGAACGCTTGTTTGAGTAAATCACAGCGAGCTTCTAATGTTTTGTCTGGGTTTTTCGGCAGTACACGGCGATAATCAGGGAACCGGCCATCAACGAGTTTTGACGTGAAAATAAAGTCACCGACATGCGCGCGAATATTATTGCTACCAATCTGTAATTGTACCGGAGAATCGCCGCCATCTAACAGGCGCATTAATTCAATCACCCCTTTACGCGGCACAATGACTGAATGAGAAGGTAAGTCTTGTCCGATATCCATGGCACAGACGGCAAGGCGGTGACCGTCGGTAGAAACGGTTCTTAAAAGTTGACCTTCTGTTTCAAATAGCATGCCGTTGAGGTAATAACGAACATCTTGGTGTGCCATTGAAAACTGGGTTGCTTCAATTAAGCGCTTAAGGATTGACTGTGGAAGTGAAAACTCAACTTCACTTTGCCAATCATCTAAATTTGGGAAATCGGTCGCCGGTAAGGTTGACAGTGAAAAACGGCTACGTCCAGAGCGAACGAGCAATCTGTCGTCATCAAGTTCGACTCGAATTTCAGAACCTTCAGGTAGCCCACGCCAGATATCAAAAAACTTGCGTGCTGGAACGGTTGTTGCTCCAACGTCATGTTCCTGTGTTAAAGGAACATTGGCCATCATCTCCATTTCTAAGTCGGTTCCCGTCAATAGCAAAGCACCTTCTTTAACTTGTAAGAGAAGGTTGCCCAAAATAGGTAGCGTTGGACGCCCGCCTAATGGACCACTAACCTGTTGTAACGGTTTTAATAACTGCTCGCGTTCAATAGTAAATTTCATAGCAATTAAGATGATAAAGTTCTGATTAAATTAGAAAAATCCTCTTTGATGTCATGGCTTTCTTCCCGTAATTGTTCAATTTTACGGCAAGCATGCAATACCGTTGTATGATCACGGCCACCAAAGGCATCCCCGATTTCAGGCAAACTATGATTCGTCAGTTCTTTCGCCAGTGCCATTGCCATCTGACGCGGGCGAGCGACAGAACGGGAACGGCGTTTAGAAAGTAAATCTGCAACCTTTATTTTGTAATATTCAGCGACAGTTTTCTGAATGTTATCAATAGTTACCAGTTTTTCTTGTAGTGCTAGTAAATCTCGCAGCGCTTCACGTACAAAATCGATGGTGATGGCGCGGCCTGTAAAGTTTGCATTTGCAATAACACGGTTTAGCGCCCCTTCCAACTCACGAACGTTGGAACGTAAGCGTTTTGCGATAAAAAAGGCCACTTCTCCTGGAAGTTGGATCTCATTCTCATCGGCTTTTTTCATCAAAATCGCGACTCGAGTTTCTAGCTCTGGTGGCTCAATGGCGACAGTTAGCCCCCAGCCAAAACGCGATTTTAAACGATCTTCGACCCCGTTGATTTCTTTAGGGTAGCGATCGGAAGTTAAAATAATTTGTTGATTACCTTCTAGTAATGCGTTGAAGGTATGGAAAAATTCTTCCTGAGAACGCTCTTTGTTCGCAAAAAATTGGATGTCATCGATAAGCAATGCATCGACAGAACGGTAATAGCGTTTGAACTCTTCAATCGCATTGTTTTGTAAAGCTTTGACCATATCTTGAACAAAACGTTCAGAATGCATATACACCACGCGCGCATTTGCTTTGTGTTGCATGATGCTATTACCAACGGCGTGTAATAAGTGCGTTTTACCTAAACCCGTTCCCCCATAAAGAAATAAAGGGTTATAGGCTCCGCCGGGATTTTCAGCTACTTGCCTCGCAGCAGCGCGAGCGAGTTGGTTTGATTTACCCTCAACAAAGTTATCAAATGTGTGTTTTGGATTCACATTTGAGCGATAGGCGACATCAGGCTGTGCTTTGGTTGAGTTGTCCCAACTTGGTTTCACAGGTGCCGATGGAATGGCAATCGCAGGCACTTCATGAGCATGGCGAGATTGCGTACTCGCTGGAGGAGTCGTTATTGGTTTGCTCCCCACTTCAAAACGTAGTACTGGTGCATCAGTACCACAAAAGTCATTCAATAATTCATTGATATTATTGATGTACTTATCTCTTACCCAATCAAGGACAAAACGATTCGGGGCATAAAGTGCCAGTGTATTATCGTTTAATTCAGCTTGAAGAGGGCGTATCCACATACTGAATTCTGTGGCAGGTAGTTCATCCTGCAATCGGGCAAGACATTGCTGCCAAAGCGAAAGTGACAC